>JASGHH010000001.1:0-3052500 GCA_047602415.1 Myxococcaceae bacterium
TCTGCGTCACCTGGGCGGCCACAAGCAGCTGACTCGCGAGGAAGAGTATTCCTTGGGTCGACGGGCGCGGACGGGTGACGAAGAGGCAAAGCGAATCCTGGCGGTTTCCAACCTCCCCTTCGTGGTCGCGGTCGCGCGGAAGTTCGCGTCCCGCGGCGCGCGGCTCGACGACCTGATTCAGGAGGGCAACGTCGGCCTGATGAAAGCGATCGAGCACTTCGACCCCAAGAAGAACGTGCGCTTCGCCACCTACGCCGTCTGGTGGATTCGCGCGTACATCACGCGCTACCTGAAGGACAACCGCAGCCAGGTTCGCGGTGGTGAGGCCGAGCGTCTCTCGATGAGCGACTTCAGCCTCGACACTCCGATTGAGGACGACTCCGAGTCGACCTACCTCGACCGCCTCGAGGACAACAGCGAGGCGCCCGATGACACCTTCATCGGCAAGGAGCGCGACACCGAGGTCAACGCGGCGCTCGAGAAGGTCAAGAAGCGCCTGGGCGATCTCGGCTGGGACATCCTCCAGGAGCGGCTCACGCAGGACAAGCCGCGCACCCTGGAAGAGCTCGGTCAGCGCTGGGGCGTCTCTCGTGAGCGCGTTCGCCAGGTCGAGCTGAAGACCAAGAGCTTCCTCGCCCGGTACCTCGACGCGTTCAACACCGACGAGGAAGGTCTCAACCTCGACGAGCACGAAGTTCCGCACGCGGCCTGATTCAGGGCTGGCGCCTCGACTTCGACTCCTCGGCTCGCTATGGAGGCGGCATGCTCCGCCTCTCGCTGGCCGCTGCATTGGTCTGTTCCACCGCGTTCGCCCAGGACGCGGGTGAAGCCGCGGCTGCCGCTCCGCCGGCCGCGGCTCCAGTCGATTACGCCGCCAGGCTCGACGAGCTCTGGAAGACGCGCGACGACCCGGCCTCGATCAAGGCCACCAACGAGGCGATCACCGACGCGCTCACCGTCAACGCGTCGAGCTACGAGATTCTCTGGCGCGCCGCCCGGTTCCGCTGGTGGACCGCCGACGGCATGCCCAACGACACCAAACGCCGCGGCGTCGCCAAGGCCGCCTGGGAGTACGCCGATCGCGCGCTGCGCGCGAAGAGCGACGGCTTCGAGGGCCACTACTACAAGGCGCTTTCGATCGGCGCCTACAGCCAGGCGGTCGGCGTGCTCACCGCGCTCTCCGAGGGCCTCGAGGGCCAGTTCAACGAGAACCTCGACTTCGCGATCAAGCAGAACGGTTGCTTCGACCGCGCCGGGCCGTACCGCGCCAAGGGCCGCTACTACTTCGAGCTGCCGTGGCCGAAGCGCGACTTGGACAAGTCGAAGGAGATGCTCGAGAAGGCGGTCAAGTGCAGCCCCGAGGCGCTCCGCACCCAGTACTTTCTCGCCGACACGCTGAAGAAAGACGGCGACGACAAGAAGGCGAAAGAGGCGATCGACAAGGCGATCAACGGAGACGCCTCTTACGATCCACCCGAGGCGCGCCGGGTGAAGGCCTGGGCCAAGCCCCTCGCCGAAGAGCTGAAGTGAAAAGAAGCGGTATCAACACGGGGGTGAGTCATGGCGGTCAATGTGGTGAGTGTTCCGGCTGCGGCGTCGTCTTCCGAAAAGAACCTGCTCGAGATTCTCGATCGGCGGGTGCGTGAGGCGACGGTTCCCGCCGCCACCGCGAAGCTGAACGGCAAGTGGACCGACGTGAGCTGGGCCGAGCTGCGCCAGAAGGTCGAGGCGCTCTCCAACGCGCTGGTGGCCTGGGGCGTGAAGCCGGGCGAGCGGGTGGCGATCTTCGCCTCCACCTCGCTCCAGTGGCTGGTGACCGACCTGGCGCTGAGCGGCGCCCGCGCGGTCTGCGTGCCGATCTACGCCTCCAACACCCCCGGCGAGGTTCGCTACATCCTCCAGAACTCCGGCGCGGTGATGTGCTTCGTCGACGACGACGCGCCCGACGCCAAGCAGCCCGGCCGGCTCACCCGCCTGAAGCAGAAGATCGCCGAGTGCCCCGAGGTGAAGACGGTGGTGCTGTTCGAAGGCACCGCCGAGGGCGTCACCCCGCTCGCCGACCTGCTGAAGAAGGGCGAGGGCGCGGGCGGCTACGACGAACGGGTGAAGCAGGTGGGCCCCGACGATCTGTGCCACTTCATCTACACCTCCGGCACCACCGGCGACCCGAAGGGCGTGATGCTCTCGCACGGCAACTGGGCCTACGAGGCGCACGCCACCCGGCAGGTCGGGATGATGGAGCCCAACGACGCGGTGATGCTGTTTCTGCCGCTGGCGCACAGCTTCGCCCAGGTGATCAAGGCGTCGTGGCTGGGCATGGGCTTTCGGCTGGTGATCGCGGAGTCGATCGACAAGCTGATCCCCAACCTCGCCGAGACCAACCCCACCATTCTGCCGTCGGTGCCCCGGGTGTTCGAGAAGGTGTTCAACGGGGTGTACTCGACCGCGGTTTCGGCGCCCGGCCTCAAGGGCTCGCTGGCGCGCTGGGCGTTCAGGCTGTTCGACGAGTGGGCCGACGCGCGCGGGGCAGGGCGCGCCTACGACTCGCTCGGCTGGTCGCTGGCGAAGCGGCTGGTGTTCTCGAAGGTGGCGGCCACGGTGTCGCAGCGGCTGGGCGGCAAGATGCGGCTGTTCATCTCGGGCGGCGCGCCGCTCTCGCGCAAGATCGGGCTCTTCTTCGAGCTGCTCGGCTACGAGATCCTCGAGGGCTTCGGCTTGACCGAGACCTCGGCGGCGACGGTGGTGAACCCGCCCGGCAAGAGCCGGATCGGCACCGTGGGCAAGGCGGTGCCGGGCACCGAGGTGAAGATCAACCCCGACGGCGAGATCATGCTCAAGGGCCCGGGGGTGATGAAGGGCTACTGGAAGCAGGAGGCCGCGACCCGCGAAGTGCTCGAGCCCGACGGCTGGTTCCACTCCGGCGACATCGGCGAGTTCGACGCCGACGGCTACCTCAAGATCACCGACCGCAAGAAGGACATCATCGTCACCGCGGGCGGGAAGAACGTCGCTCCGCAGAACCTCGAGAACCTGCTCAAGACCTACCCGCTGATCTCGTCGGCGATGGTCTACGGCGACAAGCGCGCCTTCCTCACCGTGCTGATCTGCGTGGCGGAGGACTACGCCAAGAAGCTGCTCTCGGACAAAGGCATCACCGCCGCCAGCTACGAAGACCTCGCCAAGCGCCCCGAGATCGCCGCGGCCGTGCAGAAGGTGCTCGACGACGTGAACGGTCAGCAGCCGCCGTACAACACGCTGAAGAAGTTCACCGTGATGGACCACGACTTCACCCAGGAGAGCGGAGAGCTCACGCCGACGCTGAAGGTGAAGCGGAAGTTCTGCTCGCAGAAGTACGCCGCCCAGCTGGACGCGATGTACGCCGGCAAAGCGATGGAGTGAAACCCTCTCCTGACAGGAGAGGGCGACGGACGCGAAAGCGTCCGCGGGGTGAGGTTAGAGAATCGCCTTACGCCTGCTTCGACTTCGCAGCGTCGACGGCATCACCACTGCCACCCGACGCGAGCTTCTCACCCGACGACGCGGGAGGCGGCGCATTCGCCACCTTCTCGTCTTCGCCGGTGAAGCCCTTCTTGAAGTTGCGAATCCCCTCGCCGAGCGACTTGCCGAGCTGAGGCAGCTTCGTGCCGCCGAACAGCAGCAGCACCAAACCGACGATCAGCACGATTTCCATGGGTCTCAGACCGAACACGAGCCGCTCCTTCTAGGGGACGTCTGCGAACAGCATACACCTGCGCAGATTCCCGCGCTTAGAAGACACCGGCCGCTGCGACAAGGGTGTTAACCGCTGGTACCAGTGCCGGGCGAAGTGCGTGGAACTTCGACCTTCTCGGCCACCGTGGTGGGCGGGGCGACGTGCCGCACGACCTGCGCTTCGACCGGCCGCAGCTCGGCCTGCTTGCGCGCCAGCTCGAGCAGCACCTGCTGGCTCCGAATCGCCTGGCCGTCGAGCTGCAGCGGCACCGGCGAGTAGACGCCGTCGCGGTTGAGCACCTTGGCCTTCACGTTGTCCTTCAGCGCGATGCCCAGCACCTCGTCGAGCAGCCGCGCCTTCAGCTGGGGATCGTCGATCGGGAACATCACCTCGACCCGGCGGAGGAAGTTTCGCGGCATCCAGTCGGCGCTCGACAGGTACACGTCGGGGTTGTTGCCGGTGCCGAACACGCAGACCCGGGAGTGCTCCAGAAAACGGTCGACGACCGAGGTGACACGGATTCGCTCGGAGACGCCGGGAATGCCGGGCCGCAGGCAGCAGATGCCGCGCACCATCAGGTCGATCTCGACGCCGGCTTGCGAGGCGGCGTAGAGCGCGCGAATGGTGGCCGGGTCGACCAGCGCGTTCAGCTTGGCGATGATTCGCGCCGGCTCGCCCTTCTTCGCCTTGTTGGTCTCCCGCTCGATCAGCTCCAGCACCTTGTTGGCGAGCGTGGTCGGCGCGACCGCCAGCTTCTTCCACGCCGGCGGAGTCGCGTAGCCGGTGAGGTGGTTGAACAGCGCGGTGACGTCTTCGGCGATGTCCTGCCGGGCGGTGAAGTACGAGAGGTCGGTGTAGAGCCGCGCGGTGTGCGAGTTGTAGTTGCCGGTGCCGAGGTGCACGTAGCGGCGAATGCCGGTGCCCTCGCGGCGCACCACCAGGGTGACCTTGCAGTGCGTCTTCAGGCCGAGCAGGCCGTAGACGACGTGCACGCCGTTGTCCTCCATGCGGCGCGCCCAGATGATGTTGTTGGCCTCGTCGAGGCGGGCCTTCAGCTCGACCAGCACCGCGACCTGCTTGCCGTTCTCAGACGCGCGCACCAACGCCCGGCCGATCGGGCTGTCGCCGGTGGTGCGGTAGAGCGTCTGCTTGATCGCGAGCACGTTCGGGTCGTCGGCCGCCTCTTCGAGAAAGCGCACCACCGGGTCGAACGACTCGTACGGGTGGTGGAGCAGAATGTCTTTCTGGCCCACCGCCGCGATCATCGAGTCGATGTCGCGCAGCTGCGCCGGAGTCGCGGGAACGAACGGCTCGACCCGGTTCTCGGGCTTGGGGTCGAAGTCCGACAGCGACGACATGTCTTGCAGCTGGAGCGGGCCGCCCACCCGGTAGACGTCGGCCGCCGAGAGCTTGAGCGCCGCGGCGAGCTGGCCCTCGAGCGCACTGGTCGCCTTCTCGTCGATCTCCAGGCGCACGCCCGCGCCACGGTCGCGCCGCCGCAGCTCCTGCTGAATCGACGAGAGCAGGTCTTCAGACTCTTCTTCGTCGACGTTGAGGTCCCAGTTACGGGTGACGCGAAACGCGCTCACGCTGTCGACCACGAACCCGGGGAACAGGTCGCCGGCGTGGAGCGAGATCAGCTCCTCCAGCAGCAAGAACGCCTGGCCCGACTGCGACGGCAGCGCCACCAGCCGCGGCATCACCGCCGGCACCTGCACCACCGCCAGCGCGGTCTCACCGCCGACCTCTTTCTTTCGGCGGCGGGTCTCACGGCGCAGCAGCACCGCGAGGTTGAGCGACTTGTTCTTCAGGTGAGGGAAGGGGTGGCCCGGGTCGACCGCCAGCGGCGTCAGCGCGGGGAACACCTGGTTCTGAAACCAGGTCTTGGCGGCCGTCTTCTGCTCCGCCGAAAGCTCGGTGCGAGACAGCAACAACAGCCCGTTCGCCGCCAGCTGCGGCAACAGCTGCTGCCAGCACTTGTACTGCTCGTGCACCATCGTGTGGGTGCGCTCGGAGATCGCCTGCAGCTGCTCGCCCGGGGTCATCCCGTCGGCGAACAGCTCGGCCACGCCGCCCTGCTGCATCTGCTGCTTGATGCCCGCCACCCGCACCATGAAGAACTCGTCGAGGTTCGAGGCGGTGATGCCCAGGAACTTGATGCGCTCGTGGAGCGGGATGGTGGTGTTACGGGCTTCGGACAGCACCCGCTCGTTGAACGCCAGCCACGAAGCCTCGCGGTTGATGAACAACTGCCTGTCATTCAGGTCGACCACAGGTTCAAAGATGGCACGGAGCGCGGTCACGGGCATGTCACAATTCTGATCGCCTGCTAACCACGACAAGTCATTGATGTTCCAGAAGAAAAAGCTAACGGGGACCCGCTGGGATTTCACGTGTTTGTGACCACTCGTCGGGTACTCTTCGCCCTACCGATGGCCAAAGTGCAGTCTGAACAGCCCTTCGACGACATCATCGGGGCGATCGACGTCGGCACCAACGCGGTGCGGCTGGAGCTCGCCCGGGTGTTACCGGACGGTTCGTTGGAGACGCTGCACCAGGAGCGCGACCCGGTTCGGCCGGGCGAGGGCCTGTTCAAGACCGGGATCATCAAGCGCGAGGTGGCCGACCGGCTGATGTCGACGCTGCGGCGGTATGCGGCGCTCTCGCGGCGGTACGGGGCCCGTCTGCGGGCGGTGGCGACCAGCGCGGTGCGTGAGGCCCGCAACCGGGACGAGATCGTTCGGCGGGCCCGGCGCGAGGCGCAGCTCAACCTCGAGGTGGTGTCGGGCCGCGAAGAGGCACGCCTGATCGCGCTGGGGGTGCTCCACGGCACGCCGCAGCTGAAGCGCTCGCTGTTGATCGACATCGGCGGTGGCTCGACCGAGGTGGTGTTCGCGTTCGGCGAACACCCGCGCGATCTGATCTCGATCTCGCTCGGCGCGGTGCGGCTGTCGGAGCTGTTCGGCGTGTCGGGTGAAGTGCCGAAGAAGCAGCTGAAGCTGATGCGCAAGTTCGCCCGCGAAGCGCTGCAGGAGGCGATTCCCCAGCGGCTCAAGGGCGCGCCCGACACCGCGCTCGGCTCGTCGGGCACCATTCAGGCGCTGGTCGGCTTCGCGCGAGAAGAGGGCGTCGGTCACGCCACCACCAAGCAGGTGAAGAAGGCGGTGGAGACGCTCGCGAAGATGGACGGCCAGAAGCGCCGCAAGCGCTTCGACCCCCGCCGGGCCGACATCGTGGTGGGCGGCGCGGTCATTCTCGAGGCGGTGCTCGACCACCTCGGGCTCAAGAGCGTGACCGCGGTCGAGAACGGCCTGCGCGAGGGCGTGCTCTACGACCTGGTGCGGCGGCGCAAGATCGACCGCGAAGACACCTCGCTGCGAGACGCCGCGCTGGCGGTGGGCCGGCGCCACGGCTTCGGCGAAGCCCACGGGGTGCAGGTGGCGCGGCTGGCGCTCGAGCTGTTCGACGACCTCGCCCTGGTTCACCAACTGCCGGCCGCCGCGCGCCCGTACCTCGAGGTGGCGTCGCTGCTCCACGA
The DNA here is from genome assembly GCA_047602415.1 of Myxococcaceae bacterium. GTDB lineage: Bacteria > Myxococcota > Myxococcia > Myxococcales > Myxococcaceae > JASGHH01. Next base: position 7,251 of record JASGHH010000001.1, read on the forward strand.
CATCGGGCAGACCGTCAGCTACCAGCGCCACCACAAGCACTCGCAGTACCTGATTCAGAACAGCGATCTGCCCGGCCTGTCTGATCGCGAGCGGTTGATCACCGGCACCATCGCGCGCTTTCACCGCCGGTCCACGCCGACCCCCGAGCACGAGGCGATGTCGGGCCTCACCGCCTCGGAGGTTCGAATGGTGCGCAAGTGCGCCGCGCTGCTCCGCATCGCCGACTCGCTCGACCGCAGCCACCGCCAGCCGATTCAGCGGCTGAGCGCTTCACTGCGGGGGCGCACCGTCGCGGTGAGGGTGAAGACCCGTCAGCCGATCGACCTGGAGCAGTGGGACGTCGACCACGAGCTCCCGTTCTTTCGCGAGGTTTTCAGCCGCGGTTTGACGCTTCAGGTCGAGCGCTAGCCCGTCACGAGAACGTGACTTGAGCCGTCACCCACGAAAGGCGCACCATGCGACCCATGTGGCAGCTCGTGTTCAGCGCGGGTGAGAGCCAACCGGAGCTTCCGGCCGTGCTGCCCCTGGGGACCACGCCCAAACCCGAGCAGCCGAAGCCCGAAGCGAAGAAGAAGCCGGTGTCGATCAAGCTGCAGATCACCCCGACCCGCGGCGACGACGAAGACGACGACGACTGAGCGCTCAGCTCACCGTCTTCGGTTTCTGCGGCCGTACCGAGCAGGTCGAGATCCCGAACAGGGTGTAGAGCGGGCAGCTGCCCAACACGCCGGTCATCAGGGGAATCAGGCCGAGCAACGCCCAGGCGCTGTGCGGCCCGACGAAGAACAGGCTGGTGACGGCGAGCCCGATCACGACCCGAATCACCCGGTCGGCGGTGCTTTCGTTGGCAGGAAAGAGCTTCATCGCGGTTCTCCCGGTGGTGTTTGCCGGTGAGAGCCAGGTGCCGCCGAAAACGGTTCGCTCAGTCGGAACCGAGCAATTTGGCGAGCGTTTTCGGGTCGATCTGCAACTTCTCGGCGGCGGCCATCTTCTTGCCGCCCAGCTGCTCGAGCACCCAGGCCGCGTAGGCCTTCTGGGCTTCGCGCATCGTCACGATCGGCCCGTTGATCTCGAGCTGCTCCTTCTTCACTGCCGCGATTCGCGGAGGCAGCTCGCCGATCGTCGCCACCGGCCCGGTCGCCAGCGTCACCAGCCCTTCGATCACGTGCTCGAGCTCACGCACGTTGCCCGGCCAGTCGTGCTCCACCAGCCGCTTCATCGCCAGCGGGTCGATGCGCTCCAACGGGGAGCGGGCGTGGCGCTGCTTGTGGGCGGCGAGAAAGTGCTCCACCAACAGCGGTACGTCGTCGCGCCGTTGCCGCAGCGGCGGCAGCTCGAGCGTCACCACCTCCAGCCGGTAGAGCAGGTCTTGCCTGAAGGTGCCTTTTTCGACCATCTCCCGGAGGTCGCGGTTGCTGGCCGCGATCAGCCGCACGTCGACCGCGCGCTCGGCGTTGGCGCCCACCGGCCGCACCCGCTTGCGCTCCAGCACGTCGAGCAGCTTGCCCTGGAGGTTCAGCGCCAGCTCGCCGATCTCGTCGAGGAACAGGGTGCCCTGGTCGGCCTCTTCGATCAGCCCGGTGCGGGGAGCGGCCGCGCCGGTGAAGGCGCCCTTGGCGAAGCCGAACAGCTCGCTCTCGATCAGGTTCTCGGGGATCGCCGCGCAGCTCACCGTCACCAACGGCCGCGACGCGCGCTCGCTCAGCGCGTGAATCGTCTTCGCCACCAGCGACTTGCCCGAGCCGGTCTCGCCCGCGATCAGCACCGAGGTGTCGAACTGCGCCACCCGCTCGACGCTCTGCTTCAGCTGCACCATCGCCGCGCTCTGGCCGAGCAGGTTCGAGGCCTTGAACCGCTCGTGCAGCGCGGCCTCCAGCGCGCTCGCCTTGCGGCGGAGCTTCGCCTCGTCGAGCGCGCGCTCGAGAAACAGCGCCAGCTCCTCCACCTTGAACGGCTTCGAGAGGTAGTGGTGCGCGCCGTTTCGAATGCACTCGATCGCGGAGTCGATCTGCCCGTACGCGGTCATCACGATCACCGGCCGGCGCGCGTCGAGCTTGCGCGACACCGTGAGCAGCTCCAGGCCGTCGACCTTCGGCATGCGCAGGTCGGTCACCAGGGCGTCGACCCTTTGCTCTTCGAGCACCTTCACCGCGTCGACCGAGGAGGCGAGGCCGACCGCGTCGAAGCCGCGCTCGCTCAATCCGTCGGCGAGCGTCTCCGCCATCTGCGGGTGGTCGTCGACCACCAGCACCCGCGCCTTGGCATCAAGCAGCGGCATCGATCTTCTCCAGCGCGAAGGGGAGGGTGATCGTCACTCGGGTTCCTTTCGCGCCTGCGCGCGGCGAGAGCGAGAGCTGCCCGCGGTGGTGCTTGATGATCTCGCTCGCGATCTTGAGGCCGAGCCCGGTGCCCGCTCCGGCCTTGGTGGTGAACAGCGGCTCGGTGGCGCGGCTGGCGACCTCTTCTTTGATTCCCTGGCCGTCGTCGTCGACGAACAGCGCGAGCAGCGCGTCTTGCTTCGCCGCGGTCAGCGTCACGTGGCCGCCGGCGCTGCAGGCCTCGCAGGCGTTGAGCAGCACGTTCACCAGCGCCTGCGACAACAGCAGCCGGTCGCAGCGGAGCGCCGGCAGCCCCGGCTCGACCTTCAGCTCCAGCGCGACGTTCGCCCGCTCGAAGCGGTGATCGACCAGCGCCTTCGCCTCTTGCGAGAGCTCGAGCGGCTCGACGGTCTGAAAGCCCGCCGGCTCGCCGCGAATCAGCCCGAGCAACCCGCGGATGATCGCTCCGATGCGGCTCGCCTGCTCCAGCACCACGTCGACCGCTTTCTGGGTGCGGGGGTTGTCGCCCGCGGCGCTCTTCAGCTGCTCGGCGCGCGCGACGATGATCGACAGCGGCGTCGACACCTCGTGCGCGATCCCGGTGGCGAGCGCGCCGGCGGTGGCGAGCTTGTCGGCCTTCGCCAGCTGTTCCTCGTGGGCCAGCTCGAGCTCGAGGCGTTGGCGGCGGAGCGCGGCCAGACCGAAGCCGAGCACGATGCCCGCGCCCGCCAGCACGCTGAGCAGCAGCCGCCAGGTGGTGCGCTTCTCGCGATCGCGCAGCCGGGCCGCCGAGGCGATCAACGCCACCTTCAATTCGCCCTTCGGAGTGTCGACGCTGCGAACCACGCCGACCGCCATGCGCGCCGGCAAGCCGAGCAGCTCGGCGCGATCGCGCTGCACCACGGCCCGCGGCGCGTCGATCGCCTGCTCCAGCTCGGCGATCGGCCGGCCCATGCCGTCGGTGAAGCCCGTCTCTCCGCGAATGATCAGCTTCGACGACTGAATGCGGTCGACCACCACGCCGACGTCTTTCAGTGCCTCCGCCGGCTCGGTCTGCCAACGCGGGTTCTCCTGCGCCAGCTTGACCACCGTCGACAGGTGGGTGGCCTGCTGCACCGCGAAGTCGTCGAGCGCGCCGTCGGAGTCTTGCCGGGCGTCGAGCCAGGCGAGGGCCGCCACCACCGCCACCGCGGCGACCATCGACAGCTCGAGCCGGCGCTTCGACATGGGCGGCTTCAACGTGTCACTCCTCGCTCACCAGGGGAAGTAACGGCGAAACCGGCAGTGGGAAAATTTCCCAATCGGCCTTCGCCGAGATGGAGCCGTTCCCAGTCGGGCCGGTGCTCACCGGGGGAGGGACGAGGGCGCGGATATTGCTGAGCGTTCGCCCGCGTGATCTCAGCTCCGACCCTCGCCGCCGTGTTCATCACCGTCACCGCGGCTGCAGAAACCGAGCCCGCCTTGCGGGTGGTGACCCTTCCCGACGCTCTGTCGATCGCGAAGCAGAAGCAGCCCCGGCTGGCCGAGGCCCAGGCCCGGGTGCGCCAGGCGGCGTTCGCGGTCGACCGGGTGAGCGCCCAGTGGCTGCCGAAGGCCGGCGCCAGCGCGCAGATCTTCGCCGCCTCCGAGAACAACACCACCGCCACCTACGCGGGGCGCTCGGTGCTCGACATTCCCCGCATCGGCTCGGGCAAGGTGACCACCGACCCCAACTGGACGCCCTATGGCTCGACCTTCGTCGGCATCGGCGCGCTTCAAGAGGTGTTCGACTTCGGGCGCATCGGCCTGGAGCGCGACTCGGCGCAGTCGCACCTCGACGCGACGAAGTTCGGTGAGCAGGCCGAGTGGCTCGAGGTCTCGGCGCTGGTCGAGCTCGCCTTTCTCTCCACCCGCTCGGGCCACTCGCTGGTCGACTCGGCCAACGACGCGCTCCAGCGGGCCAAGCTGCACCAGGAGTTCACCCGCGCCGGAGTGACCTCGGGCGTTCGCGCCCAGGTCGACCTGCTTCGCGCCGAGGCCGAGGTGGCGCGCGCCGAGGTGGTGCTCGCCCGCGCCGAGGCCGGGCTGCAACAGTCGCAGGCGGTGCTCGGCGCCGCGATCGGCCTCACCGAATCGGTCGACGCCAAAGGCGACGAGCCGGTCACCCCTCCGCCGGCGGGCCTCGATCAGCTGCTGCAGCAGGCAGAGCAGCAGTACCCCCGCTTGTCGCAGGTGCGCAAAGACGCGGAGTCGGCCCAGCGCTACGCGAAGTTCCAGGGCTCGCTCTGGCGCCCCGACCTCGGCCTCACCGCCGGGCTCAACACCCGCGCCGGCGGAGGTCCTCCGTCGTCGGGCACCACCCCGTGGGGCAGCGGCTGGGCGCCGATCGTGCCCAACTGGGACGTGGGGTTGGTGCTGACCTGGCCGGTGTTCGACCCGGTGCAGCTGAAGCGCGCCGACGAGGCCACCGCCCGCGCCGAAGAGCTGACCGCGGTGTCGAGCGAGGCACAGCTCCAGCTGCTCTCGTCGGTGCGTCAGGCGTACCTGGCCGCGACCACCGCCCGCGAGGTGCTGAGCCGGGTGGAGCGCCAGCGCGACGCCGCGGTGGCCGCCAGTGAGCAGGCCGACGCGCGTTTCAAGACCGGTCTCGGCAGCACGCTGGAGCTGCTCGAGGCGGAGTCGTTTCGAAGTGAAGCGGAGATTCAATTGGTGTTGGCGAAGTTCGAGCTCGCCCGTGCGTCGAGCGCCCTGCAACGCACCGTCGGTATTCCGGCAGGAGAGAAGTGAACATGGAGCAGAACCCCGACACCCAGATCACCGAGGCGCCCAGCGCGCGGTCTCGCCGCACCCCGTTCGCGATCGCCGCCGGTACCGTGATGGTGCTGTTCTTCGGCTGCGCGCTCTTCTACGTGCGCACCAGCACCCCGCCGGCGGTGCCGCTCTCGGAGCTGCCCCACCCGGTGACGGTGGTGCGCGCGAAGGAAGCCCAGTTTCAGCAGACCAAGCGCCACGTCGGCACCCTCGAGGCGTGGACCGAGGCGAAGGTCGGCCCCCAGTTCGTCTCGGCCTACCTCGAGACGGTGCTGGTGCGCCCGGGCTCGAGCGTGAAGAAGGGCGACATTCTGGCGACCCTCGACTGCCGCAACGTCGCCGCCACCCACCAGGCGATGTCGATGAACGCCGCCGCGCTCGAAGCCTCGCAGCGCGCGATCGCCAGCGAGGCGTCGCGCATCAGCTCGATGCTCGACGGCGGCTTCGTCTCTGCCAACGAGGTGGAGCAGAAGCTGGCGATGTCGGCCAATCAAGACGCCCAGCTCTCGGCCGCGCGCGCCCGCCTCACCGGCTCGATGCTCGAAGTGAGCGACTGCGTGCTCCGCGCGCCTTTCGACGGCGAGGTGGCGGTGCGGCAGCTCGACCCGGGCGCCTTCGTTCGGCCCGGCAACCCGGTGGCGACGGTGGTCGACCGGCACGTGCTGCGGCTCACCGCCGAAGTGCCCGAGGTGGAGTTCGAGTCGGTCGCGCCGGGAGAGCCGGTGAAGTTTCGCTCGCTGGCCTCCGGCAAGGAATACACCGGCGTGATCGCCCGGCGCAGCCCGGTGGCAGACCCCGACACCCGCACCATTCACTTCGAGGCCGACGTCGAAGACCCGAAGCACGAGCTGCCGGTGGGCAGCACCGCCGAGATCGAGATCTCGGTGGGCCAGCCGATCCCCGCGGTGTCGCTGCCCGCGGTGGCGGCGTCGATTCGCGGCGGCAAGGCCACCCTGTTCGAGATCGCGCAAGACGTGGCGCACCAGAAGACGTTCGACGTGCTCGGTGAGTCCAACGGTCAGGTGTACCTCGACCCCGCGCTCGGCGCCGGCGCCCAGGTGGTGACCGAAGGCCGCGCGCTGCTGAAAGAGGGCGCCCGGGTGGCGATGGCCGAGGAGAAAGCGCCGTGACGAAGCTCGCGCTCTCCAACCCGATCGCGATCGCGATGCTGGCGATCGCGATGGTGCTCTTCGGCGCGGTGGTGGTGCCGCGCATGGCGGTCGACACCTTCCCCGAGCTGACCCCGCCGGTGCTGGTGGTGGGCACGCTCGCGCCCGGCCTCGGCGCGAAAGACGTGGAGAAGACGATCAGCTGGCGCCTCGAGAAGTACGTCAGCGCCACTCCGGGCGTGGAGCACGTCGAGAGCCTTTCGCGCAACAACCTCTCGGTCGTCTACGTGTGGCTGAAGTGGGGCACCGACCTCAACGCCGCCCAGTCGCTGGTGCAGCAGCAGACCGCGTTCGCGATGGCGGCAGTGCCGAAGTCGCTCGGCGTGCTGCCTCCGTTCGTTCTTCAGTACGACCCGTCGAACGCGCCGGTGGTGCAGGTGGTGGTCTCGGGTGAAGGCGTCAGCCCCGAGAAGCTCTACGACTACGCCCAGAACGACATCGAGCCGGTGCTGGAGGGCATTCAGGGCGTGGCCTCGGCGGCGCCCAACGGCGGCAAGCAGCGGCAGATCAACGTGGTGGTCGACCCGGTGGCGGCGCAGTCGCGCGGCGTCACCTCGACCGACATCGGCCAGGCGGTGGCGCAGGCGAACGCGCTGTTGCCCTCGGGCGTGATGCTCGCGCCGCGCTTCACCGCCAACGTCTACACCAACGCGATTCCCGAGGCGGTGAAGGCGATCGGCGAGGCGCCGGTGAAGAACAAGCAGGGCGCGATGGTGCGCATCGAAGACGTCGCCAAGGTGGAGGACTCCGGCAGCCCCGAGAGCCAGTGGGTGGGCGTCAACGGCAAGACCGCGGTGTACCTGTCGGTGTTGCGCGTGCCCGGCGGCAACACCCTGCAGATCGTCGACCAGGTGAAGGCCTCGGTGGCCAAGCTCGCCGACCTGCCGCCCGGCGTCACCGTGAAGGCGGTGTTCGACCAGTCGCTCTTCGTGCGCACCGCCTACGACGGTCTGCAGCGCGAGATCCTCCAGGCGCTGGTGCTGATCTGCCTGGTGATTCTGGTGTTCTTGCAGAGCCCGCGCGCGGTGCTGGCGGCGGTGATCTCGATCCCGATCAGCTTCGGCGTGATTTTGATGGTGCTGTACTCCACCGGGCAGACCCTCAACGCCTTCACCCTCGGAGGCCTGACGCTGGCGATGGGCCCGCTGGTCGACATCGCGGTGGTGGTGGTCGAGTCGATTCACCGCAAGCGCGAAGAAGGTCTGTCTGCGGTGGCGGCGGCGCTGCAGGGCACCCAGGCGGTGGCGCTGCCGGCGTTCTCGGCGATGCTCACCACCAACGCGGTGTTGCTGCCGGTGGCGCTCCTCACCGGTCTGGCGAAGAAGCTGTTCGTGCCGTTGGCGATCACCGTCGCCACCGGCATGGTGGCCGGCTTCATCGTCTCGATGATCGTCACTCCGGTCGCGGCGCGGTTCCTCTTCACCAAGATGAGCCACGGCAAGCTGGCGGCGCGGGCGGCGAAGTTCGTCGAAGGGTTTCGCGACGGCTACCTGCGGGCGCTGACGGCACTGCTGCCGTGGCGCGGCTTCTACATCGGCGCGGTGCTGGTGATGGTGGTGGCCGCGGTGGCGTGGATGACCCGGCTGCCGTCGACGTTCTTCCCCGAGATCGACGAGTCGATCGAGACTGTCTACGTGCGCATGGCGCCCGGCACCTCGCTGGAAGACGCGGCGAAGAAGGTCGAGGCGATGGCGAAGCTGCTGGTCGACGAGCTGCCCAAGGGCACCGTCGACCTGGTGCTCACCAACATGGGCACGCCCAACAACGCGCGCTCGGCGATGACCTCGCCCAACACCGGCCCGCACACCGGCTACATCGCGCTCTCGTTGGCCGACCCCGAGAAGCGCAAGATGGACCAGCGCGAGATCGCCGACGAGATGCGCAAGATCCTCGTCGAGCACTATCCCGGAGTGGAGTTCCTCCAGGCGCCGGGCGGGCTGGTCGCCAACGTGTTCGCCAACGGCTACCTCTCTCCGCTGGTGGTGGAGGTGCGCGGCGAGAACCTCGACACCTTGCTGAAGGACAGCGAGGCGGTGGCCGAGCTCGCCCGCGAGGTGCCGGGTGTGCGCGACGTGCGGGTCAGCCTCGAGAACGACTACCCCGAGCTCCGCGTCGACCTGAAGCGCGAGGAGGCCGGCCTGGTGGGCGTGAGCGCGCGCTCGACCGGTCAGGCGGCGCTGGAGGCGACGCTCGGCAACATCAACAACCCCGGCGTCTGGGTCGACTCCCGAAACGGGCAGTCGTACTACGTGGTCACCAGCTACGAGCAGAGCCGGGTGCAGGACCCCGCGGCGCTCGCCGAGCTTCCCGCGCGCGCGGCGCCCGGCGCCAAGGTGGTTCAGCTGGGCGCCTACGCCAAGGTGCGGCGTGCGCTGGGCCCGATCGCGGTGGAGCGCAACGCGCTGCGCCGGGTGGCCCACGTGCTGATGCAGACCGAGCGGCGCGACGTCGGCACCGCGGCGGCCGATCTCGAAGCCCGGCTGAAGAAGAGCGCCACCACCAACAAGCTCGACTGGCACTTCGTCGGCCAGGTGGAGCTGATGCGCACCACCTTCGGCGACCTCGGCGGAGCGATCGTGCTTGCGCTGCTGCTGGTGTTCATGATCATGGCGTCGCAGTTCAAGAGCTTCACCCTGCCGATCGTGATGCTGCTGGCGATTCCCGTCTCGGTGGTCGGCATCGCGGTGGCGTTGATGGCTGCAGGCATGGGCTTCTCGGTCACCGCGCTGATGGGTGTGCTGATGGTGGTGGGCATCGCGGTGTCGAACGGCATTCTGTTGGTCGACGCGTCGCAGAAGGCGCTCGCCACCGGGCTCGATCGCACCCAGGCGGTGCTCCAGGGCGCCCGCGAGCGCTTCGTGCCGATTCTGATGACCAGCCTCGCCACGGTGATCGGGTTGTTGCCGGTCGCGCTCGGTCTCGAGCACGGCGCCGAAGCGAACCGGCCGCTGGCGCTCGCGGTGGTCGGCGGGCTCACTTCGTCGACGACCCTGGCGCTGTTCCTGGTGCCGTGCCTGTTCGTGATGATCGCCAAGGTGCCGAAGAAGGCCGACGACCTCGACGCCGCCGCGACCGAGCAGGCGACCCACACCGCCGCCGCGCACTGAGCAGCAGCAGCAGCGCGGGCGTCGCCAGGCCTCCGGCGCTCGAGCAGCCGCGGGCGGGCGTGAGCGTCTCGGGAACACGGTCGAGCGGGCAGGGGTGCTGGGCGCGCCAGGCGTCGAACTGCGGCCGAATCACCGTCACTGCGCTCGACGGCGAGGTGGCGGTGACGTCGAGGTGAATCAACAGGCCTCCGTCGGGCGCGAGCACCTCGAGGATCGCGCTGTCGGCGCTGAGGCCGTTCGGGGTGCAGCGTCGATCGCCTTCGCCGTTCGCCTGACCGGCCTCGATCGCGTTCATCAGGCGTGCGGCGAGGTCGCAGCCCTGGAACGCGTCGGAGGTCTGGTTCACCACCTTCTCGGAGGTGAGGATGTTGCCCTGCGCCGACCAGGCGTAGCGGCCGTCGTTGCGCTGGCGATCGCCCGACCAGCTCAGCGTCGCGTTGCCGGTGAAGGCGGCGGCCCGGCCGGCGAGATCGACCACCGCGAACTGCCGCACGCCCGCGTCGTCGTCGTACCCGGCGTCGGTGATGTCGCGAAGAATGTCGGCCGGGGCTTCGCCTGCGCGCAGCTTCTCGGCCGCCAGGTTTCGGCCCTTGAAGGAGGGGTCGAAGGTGGCCTGGGCGTCGACCACTCCGAAGCCGGGCGCGGTGGAGATCGCGATCGTGAGGTCGAGCGCGCCGACGCACGAGGTGACCGCGGCGCCGACCTGCCCGGTGCGGGTGTCGGTGGCGATCACCGACCAGGTCGCGTGTGCCGGCAGCGCCGCGAGCAGGCAGAGGAGGGCGGTCGAACGCACGGGGTGAGTGTATTATGTCGCCCACGTGCTCCGTGCCCTCGGCCTCACGGCGCTGTTGCTCGCCGCCTGCTCCACCAAGAACGTTCCCCCGTTGTCACCCGAGCAGGAGCTGCGCGGGCGCCTCGGCATTCCGAAAGACGCGCAGAAGGTTCTGATCTTCTCGCAGTCGTCGCACCTCGACATCGACTGGCAGAAGACCTTCGACGACTACTACTCGACCTGGGTCGACGGGGTGCTCACCTCCGGCCGCCAGCTCTGCGAAGACCAACCGCGCGCCTACTACAGCGTCGCCGAGATGGCGTACCTGCAGCGCTTCGTTCAGGAGCACCCCGACGAGCTGAAGAAGCTCAAGGCCGCGGTCGCCCGCAACCAGTTGCACATCGTCGGCGGAGGGATGACCAGCCCCGACACCCTGTTGCCCGAGACCGAGCTGTTGATTCGCGACTACCTCTACGGCCTCCGGTTCGCGGAGGAGAAGCTCGGCGCCCGGCCGCGCTCCGCCTGGCTGCCCGACTCGTTCGGTCACTCGCCCACCGCGCCCGACGTGCTCGCCGCGCTCGGCTTCAAGAACGTCGGCTTCGCGCGCATCGACGGGGCGCTCACTCCGGCGGAGCTGATTCAGAACCCGGCCGCGCCGTTTCACCCGGGCTCGTCGGCCGAGAAGCTGAAGGGCCTCGGCACCGCTGACTTTCAGTGGCAGGGCGCGGGCGGCGCCACCGTGCTCGCCCACTGGATCGCGTCGGGGCTGTACTGCACCGGCGACTCGATCGACTACGACGAGCCGATCGCCACCCCGGGCGGCCACGACCTCGGCATCTTTCACGGCGACGACCCGGCGTTCACCGACAACAAGATCAACTCCTACGTCGGCGCGCTGCAGGACTTCTCGAAGACGCCGTACCTCTTCGTGCCGGTGGGCTGCGACTTTCAGAAGGCGAAGAGCGAGCTGCTCGGGTACCTCGACGGCTACAACCAGCGGCAGTACCCGAAGACCCACGTCTGGGCGGCGCTGGCGACCTTCGACGACTACGAGACGCTGATGGCCGCGCACACCGAGGCGACGCCGCAGCTCGCGCTCGACCCGACGCCATACTTCATGGGCTTCTACGGCACCCGCCCCGACATCAAGCGCGGCACCCGCGACGCGGCGCGCGGCTTCTTCTCGGCCGAGCCGTTCGCATCGGTGCTCGGGCAGGCGGGCGCCGATCTGATCGCCGCCAACCAGCCGTCGCTCGAGCTGCTCACCCGCGCCGACCACCACGACTTCATCACCGGCACCGCCAGCGACGAGGTGACCCAGAGCGAGCAGCGCGCGTGGCTGACCCAGGCGCAGCAGGCCGGTGACGCCGAGCTGATCGCGGTCGCGAAAGCGCTGGGAGACACGCTCCCCGACTTCAACGGCACCGCTCGGGTGCTGCTGCTGAACCCCACCAGCGAGACCATCAACGGCGTGGTCGACACTCCGGTGCACGAAGGCATCGTGCACGCCGAGACCTACACCGGCCAGGTGGTGCCGATGGGGCTGATCGACGGCGGGATGCGAATCGAGGTCGACAACCTGCTCCCGTTCTCGTGGCGCACCATCGAGCTGAAGCCGGGCGCGATGACGTTCAACCCCGGAGTGACGGTGTCGCTGCTCGACGCCGCGGGCCAGCCGGTGAGCGCTGCGGGCGCGGTGCGGGTGGTGCTGCAGAACGAGCGGGTGCGCGCCCAGTGGGACAAGAACGGCCCGTTCGCGCTCACCTCGGTGGTGATCGACGGCGCCGAGGCGCTCAACGGCCCGTCGTTTCTGCCGAAGGACTACCGCGACGAGGGCGGCCTCTACCGCATGGGCCACGAGATGGCCGCGGGCGGCTGCACCACCACCGAGCTCACGCCCGACCCCGACGCGGGAACCTCCGAGACGGTGCAGGTGCTGGAGCAGAGCGGCTACCGCACCCGCATCGCGTTCGCCGGCGGCGACTCGACGCGCGAGGCGTGGCTCGACACCGGCGGCTACGGGCTCAACCTGGCGTTCACCAGCGCCGCGGGGGCAGGCATCACCCGCGACGTGAATTTCGCGTTGTCCGCCGACGGAGGCACCCATCTGGTGTCGCTCGCCGGCGGCTACCACGACCCCGGGGCCGATCGCGTCTACACCCCGACCTGGTGGCCGGCGGTGGAGTGGGTGTCGAGTGGACCGTGGGCGTTGCTGCTGCGGCAGTCGACCGGGGTGCGCTTCGACCCTGCGGGCGGCCTCGAGGTGATGGCGGTGCGCGACGCGGGCGTCGAGCGTTGCGACGTGCTCGGCGGCGTGGGCACCGACCCCGACGTCCACCGGATCGAGTGGGAGCTGGTGCGCGCCGACACGCCCACGGTGGCGATGCAGCATGCGCAGGCGTTCAACCGGCCGGTGGTCGGTGTGCAGGTCGATGCGCCCACTCACCTGACCGGAAATTTCGATGGGCAGGTGTTGTCGCTCGAAGGCGACGGCGTGGTGAGCGCGATCAAGCCGGCCGATCGTGGCGCGGGCGTGGTGGTGCGGGTGCTGCTGACGCCCGGCCCGGTGACGCTGCACCTCGGCACCGCGTTCAAGGGGCGGCAGGTGGTGCACGTCGACTCTGCCGAGCGCGATCTCGAAGAGCTCGGCCCGGTGAGCGCATCGATCGTGCTCGACCGCGAGCACTACGGGCCGATCGCGTCGATCCGTATTCGCTGAGCGCAGGCTCACGCCTCCGACGCGCGGCTCACCTCGACCGGGACTCCGTTCAAGATCGAAGTCCCGATCACCGGTTCGACGAACGTTTCATCGGTGAGCACATTCGCGCTCGAACCATCGAGCGACCCGGCGACGCGCAGCGAGTCCTTCACTTCCTGATGGCCGAAGCCGTGGGGCAGCGACACCACGCCTGCCATCACCTCGTCGGTGACGTGCGCGTGTGTCATCACCGCGCCTGCGCGGCTCTCCACCTTCACCGGGTCGCCGTCGGAGATGCCACGCGCCTTCGCATCGGCCGGGTGAATGAACAGCCGCGACCGATCGGGCCCCTTCGCCAGCACCGGCAGGTTGTGCATCCACGAGTTGTTGCTCCGCAAATCGCGCCGGCCGATCAGCTCCAGCCCGGCTGCGCGCCGTGAATCGACCCACTGCTGCAGCCGGGCGACGTCGTCTGCCACCGCCTTCGGAGCCAGCTGCACCTTGCCGTCCCAGGTCGGGAGCTTGCGCAGCTGCCCGGGCTTCATCGCGCCGAGGTCGACGCCGTTGGGCAGCGCGGCCAGCTTCTTCATCGTCAGCCCGCTGCGGCTCGCCAGCATCAGCGCGTCCATGATGCGATCGGGAATGCCCGCGCCCTGCCGCTGCGCCACCCGCCCGGCGAGCGCCGAGCCCGTGCTGTAGCGCACCGACAGCTCGAACAAGATCTCCCAGTCGTCGCGCGTGCCCGCGTGGGCGCGAAGAATCGGCGGGCTGTACCGCACCCAGTTGCGCACCCCGAAGCCGAGCAGCAGAAACTCGAAGCTGCCGGTCTCGAACACGTGGCGGGGCGGCAGCACGAGGTGCGCGCGCCGGGTCGTCTCATTGAGGTACGGGTCGACCGCGACCACGAAGTCGAGGCCCTCGATCGCTTTCGCCAGCCGCGGCCCGTTCGGCACCGACATCACCGGGTTTCCCGCCACCGTGATCAGCGCGCGAATCTGCCCCCGGCCGGGCGTCTCCATCTCCTCCGCCATCACCGCCGACGGGAGCGCGCCGAGAAACTCCGGCAGCCCGCGCACCCGCGACCGCCACTTGCCGAACTTGTCGCCCACCACGTACTGCCCGAGCGGGCGCGCATCGGCCGCGGGAGACGGAAACATCGAGCCGCCCTCGGTGTCGAGGTGGCCGGTGACCAGGTTGAGCGCGTCGATCAGCCAGCTCGCGGTGGGCCCGAAGCGGTTCTGACAGGTGCCGATGCGCCCATAGACCGCCGCCCGCCGGGTGCGCGCCAGCTTGCGCCCGAGCGCGCGAATGTCGGCGGCGGAGATCCCGGTGACGCCTTCGACCCGCTCGGGGCTGAACCTCGCCGCCAGCGCCTCGAGCTCCTGGCGCCCGGTGGCGACCTGATCGATCTGCAGCCGGTCGACCGGCCCTTCGGTGAAGGCGACGTGAATCAGCGCCAGCAGCAGCGCCGCGTCACTGCCCGGCTTGATGAACAGGTGCTGGTCGGCCCAGGCCGCGGTCTCGCTCCGCCGCGGGTCGATGATCACGATCTCTCCGCCGCGCTCGCGAATCGCGCGCAGCCGCTTACGGGCGTCGCCCAGCACCACCATGCTCCCGTTCGACGCGGCGGGGTTGGCGCCGAGCATCACCAAGAGGTCGCAGCGATCGACGTCGGGCACCGGCACCATCAGCGGGTTGCCGTACATCTGCGCGCTGGCGAACAGCCGTGGCGCCGAATCCTGCGAGTTGGCGTCGTACCGGTTCTTGGTGCCCAGCGCGGTGGTGAGCGTCTGCACCCCCAACGCCGCCCGGTGGCTGTGCGCCGACGGGTTGCCCGCATAGAGCGCGATCGCGTCTTTCCCGTGCTGGTCGCGAATCTCCCGCAGGCGGCTGCCCGCGAGCGCCATCGCTTCGTCCCAACCGATCGGCTCGAACGAGCCATCGGCGACGCGCCGCATCGGCTGCCGCAGCCGGTCGGGGTCTTCGTACAGCTCCTTCAACGCCACGCCCTTGGGACAGATGTGCCCCTGGGAGATCACGTCGTCGGGGTTGCCGCGCACCTGGAGCACCCGGTCGCCCTCGAGGGTGACCTTCAACCCGCACAGCGCTTCGCAGAGGTTGCAGCCGAACGCCGCTTCGGTGGGCACGCCTGAAGCTTATGCCACGTGGTGATGGCGCGAGCGCGGGTGACGCACGTCGGTGCCGTTCACCATGTAGATCACCATCTCGGCGATGTTCAGCGCGTGGTCGCCGATCCGCTCCAGATGCTTGGCGACGAACATCAGGCTGGTCGCCCGGCGAATGTATTTGCTGTCTTCCATCATCAGCGCGAGCAGGGCGTTGAACAGCTTCAAGAACAACGCGTCGAGCAGCTCGTCGTGCTCCAGCAGCGCCTTGGCTTTGTCGGCATCTTGCGCCACGAAGCAGTCGAGCGCCTTGCGCAGCTGTGACTGGGCCAGGTTCGAGAGCTGCTCGAGGTCGCCGTACGAGGGCAGGGCAGGGGCCTGCGACAGAATCTTTCGCGCGCTCGGCGATGTTCACCGCGAGGTCGCCGCAGCGCTCGAGGTCGGTGACGATCTTCAACGCGGTGGTGATCAACCGCAGGTCCGACGCCGCCGGCTGTCGCAGCGCGAGGATCTTCCGGCAGAGCTCGTCGACGTCGACCTCCCGCCGGTTCACGTCTTGATCTTCTTCGATCACCCGCTCGGCCAGCGCCGCGTCGCGCTCCGAGAGCGCCTTCACCGAGCCGGAGATCTGCGACTCCACCCGCGCGCCCATGGTGAGCAGCTGCTGCCGCACCTGAGCGAGATCGTTCTCGAACGTCTTGTCGGTATGTGCGCTCACCCGAATTTCCCCGTCACGTAGTCCTCGGTGCGCTTGTTGACCGGGGTGGTGAAGATCTTCTCGGTCTTCCCCACCTCGACCAGCTCGCCCATGTAGAAGAACGCCGTCTGGTCCGACACCCGCGCGGCCTGCTGCATGTTGTGGGTGACGATCACGATCGTGTACCGGGCCTTCAGCTCGTGAACGAGCTCCTCGATCTTCGCGGTGCTGATCGGGTCGAGCGCCGAGGCCGGCTCGTCCATCAGCAGCACCTCGGGCTCCACCGCCAGCGCGCGGGCGATGCAGAGCCGCTGCTGCTGCCCGCCCGACAACCCGAGCGCGGAGTCGTGGAGGCGGTCTTTCACCTCGGTCCAGAGCGCCGACTGGGTGAGGCTCTCTTCGACGCGCTTGTCGAGCTCGGCCTTGTTCTTGATGCCCGCGATGCGCAGGCCGTAGGCGACGTTCTCGTAGATCGACTTGGGAAACGGGTTCGACTTCTGGAACACCATGCCCACCTGGCGGCGCAGGTCGACCACGTCGAGGCCCTTCTCGTGAATGCTCTTGCCGTCGAGCAGCACCTCGCCGGAGTGCCAGGCGCCCGGGATCAGCTCGTTCATCCGGTTGAGGCTGCGCAGAAAGGTCGACTTGCCGCAGCCCGACGGGCCGATCAGCGCCAACACCGAGCGATCGGTGATCTCGATGTTGAGGTCTTTGATCGCGACCTTCTCGCCGTAGCGAATCGAGAGGTTTCTGGCCTGCATCTTCAACGCCGCTTCCATCAGACCGCCACCTTCCGTCTGGTGCGCGAGCGAATCACCACCGCCACCAGGTTGAGCGCGAACGTCAGCAGCAGCAGCACCAGCACCGTCGCGTAGAGCAGCGGGCGGGTCGCCTCGACGTCGGGGCTCTGCGTCGCGAGAACGTACGTGTGGTAGCCCAGGTGCATGAACTGCGACGACAGCGTCTTCGGCAGCTCGGGCAGGTAGTAGGCCGCGCCGGTGAGCAGAATCGGAGCCACCTCGCCGGCGCCGCGCGAGATCGCCAGCACCGCGCCGGTGAGAATGCCGGGCAGCGCACCCGGCAGCACCACCCGCTCGAGCGTCTGCGACTTGGTCGCACCCAGCGCCAGCGACGCCGCGCGCAGCTCCGCCGGCACCGAGCGCAGCGCTTCTTCGGTGGCCACGATCACCACCGGCAGCGTCAGCAGGGCGAGGGTGAGCGCCGCCCAGATCAACGACGGCTGGCCCCACTTCAACGGCCCGCCGATCGCCTTGTCCATGTGCTCGCCGACGAAGTGAATGAAGAAGCCGACCCCGAACAGGCCGTAGACGATCGACGGCACGCCCGCGAGGTTGTGAATCGCGGCCCGAATCAGCCCCGGCAGCTTCGAGCCCGCGGGCGCGTACTCGTGCAGGTAGACCGCGGTCAGCACGCCGAGCGGCATCACCACCACCGTCATCATCAGCGTCAGCACCGCGGTGCCGTAGAGCGCGGGGAAGATGCCGCCCTTGGTCATGCCGTCGGTCGGGTCCTGGGTGATGAACGCCCACGAGAAGGTGCTCCAGCCGCCGTGCACCACGTCGGCGAGAATCACCACCAGCATCAGAATGATCAGCCCGATCGACACCCCGGTGAGGCCGCCGAACAGCTGACCGAGCACCTTGCGGCGCAGCGTCGAGGTGCCGGCCTTCACTGCTTGCCTCCCAGGCGCCGCAGCGTCCACCGCACGAAGCTGCCGGCCGAGAGGTTGAGCGCCAGCGTCACCACGAACAGCTGCACTCCGATGAAGAACAGCACCGAGTAGTGCGCGGAGCCGACCACCACCTCGCCCATCTCCGCCGCGATGGTGGCCGAGAGCGTACGGGTGGAGTCGGTGAGCCCCGCCGAGACGATCGCCGCGTTGCCCGACGCCATCAGCACGATCATCGTCTCGCCGATCGCCCGGCCGAACCCGAGCACACACGCCGCCAGCACGCCTGGCGCCGCCGCGGGCAACACCACCCGCCACGCGGTCTCCCAGCGGGTCGCCCCCAGCGCCAGCGAGGCCTCCCGGTAGCTGCGCGGCACGGTGGCGAGCGCGTCTTCGCTCACCGTGAACACCACCGGCACGATCGCGATCGCCATCGCCACGCCCGCCACCAGCGCGTTGAGCCGGTACTGCAGCCCGAAGGTGTCTTGAAAGAAGGTCGCCATCGTCATCAGCGCGAAGAAGCCGATCACCACCGAGGGAATGCCGGCCAGCAGCTCCACCACCGGCTTCACGAATTCCTTCAGCTTGCGCGGCGCGAACTCCGACGAGAACAGCGCGGCGGCGACTCCGACCGGCGCCGCCATCATCATCGCGATCACCGTCACCTTCAGGGTGCCGACGAACAGCGGGATCATCGACATCTTGGGAATGTTCGAGACCGGCTGCCAGACGAAGGTGGCCGGCTTGCCCGCCTTGACCACCTGCGGGAGGAACATCTTCGCCAGCGACGCGATCTTGCTCTGCTCGTCGTCGAACAACAGCGGCAGCGCCTCGCGGCCGATGAACACCACGATCAGCAGCAGGGCGATCACGCCGGTCAACCCCGCGCCGGTGATCACGTACTCGATCACCTTCTCGCGGAGCTGCCGGAGCCGGACTTTCGAAGCGCTCGACGCCATCGCCGGGGCCGGAGCAGTGGAGATGGCGTCGCGCACCGGTTCGCTCACTTGATCGAGAAGAAGCCGACCTCGGCGACCACCTTCTGGCCGTCGCCCGAGAGGCAGTAGTCGACGAAGGTCTTCGCGTCGCCCTTGGGCGCTTCCTTCAGGTAGAAGAACAGCGGGCGCGACAGCGGGTACTTGCCGCTCTTGATGTTCGCCTCGTCGCCGACGATCTCCTCCGAGCCGACCTTCACCTTGAGCGCCTTCACGCCCTTGGCGTAGGCGATGCCGCCGAAGCCGATGCCGTTCTTCTCTTTCGCGACCGCGTTCACCACCGCGGCGGTGCCGGGCAGGGTCTGCGCCTCGGCGACGTAGTCTTCGTTCTTGAGCAGGTGCTCCTTCACGAACACGTAGGTGCCGGAGTTGTTCTCACGGGAGTAGACGACGATCTTCGCGTCGGGGCCGCCGACCGCCTTCCAGTTGGTGATCTCGCCGGTGTAGATGCCCTTCAGCTGCTCCGCGGTGAGCGACTGGAGCGGGTTCTTGTCGTTGACGAAGAAGGTGACGCCGTCTTTCGCGATCGGGATCTCGACCGGCTGCGCCTTCAGCTTGCCCTTCTCTTCGTCTTTCATCTGGCGCGAGGCGGTGGCGATGTCGGTGGTGCCGTTGATCAGCGCGGCGATGCCGGTGCCGGAGCCTCCGCCGGTCACCTGCAGCTTGGCGGCTGGGTTCTTCTTCATGAACTCTTCAGCCAGCTTCTGGGTCATCACCACCATCGTGTCGGAGCCCTTCACGGTGAGGGTTCCGGCGATCGCGGCGAACGGCAGCAGTGAAACGAACAACGCGAGCTTCTTCATGGTGTCTCCTAGCGTTTCTTCTGTTTGAGGGAATCCCGGTGGGGAGGCAGGTCGGCCATGCGGTAGCCGACGCCGCGCACCGTCTCGACCTGGTCGCGCGCCGCGCCGAGCTTGTCGCGCAGCCGCATCACGTGAGTGTCGACGGTGCGGGTCTCGAGCTCGCTCGACAGGCCCCAGACGTCTTTCAGCAGCGCCTGGCGGGTGAGCACCCGGCCGCGCTGCACCATCAGCTCCTTGAGCAGACGAAACTCGAGCGCGGTCAGCACCAGCTCTTCGTCGTCGGAGTAGCCGCGGTGCGCGGTGAGGTCGAGGGTGAGCCGCCCGACGGTGAGCTTCTGGTGCGCGCCCGAGCCCTTGGTGGCCGAGCGCCGGAGCACCGCCTTCACCCGGAGCAGCAGCTCCTGCACCGAGAAGGGCTTGGTGACGTAGTCGTCGGCGCCCGCCTCGAAGCCGCTGACCCGTTCGTGCTCTTCGCCGCGCGCGGTCAGCATCACCACCGGCACTTCGGTGAGCCCGGGTATCGACTTGAGCTTGCGGCAGACGTCGCGGCCCGAGATGTCGGGCAGCATCACGTCGAGCAGCACCAGGTCGGGCTGCTTCGACGCAGCCAGCGCCAGCGCCTTCTCGCCGGTGTCGGCCACGGCGGTCTCGTGGCCCGCCTGCCGAAGGTTGAAATCCAACAGCCCTGCGAGGTCGGCTTCGTCGTCGACGATCAAGATCATCGCCATCTCCGGGCATGATGAGTACCGATCGCCCGTCAACGGCGCGTGAACGCGAGGTCACGTTTGTGTGTCGCAATGTGACGACTGTGTGACGGCCGCCACCCCTCGACTTCGCTAGCCCGTCTCGGGCAGCGACGTCGGCGGCGAGGGCATCGGCTCGGCGGGGTCGGCGCTCGCGTGGGTGTCGAGCGGCTCGTTCGCGTCGTGGGCGACGTGCTCCGCGGTATCACCCGAGGGAGACGAGGGCGCCGGCGCCTGATGCGGGTCGCTCACCGCGGGCGTCGGTGCCGACGGCGGCGGGGGCGGAGGCAACGGCGGCAGGCTGTTGGCGGCCGCCAGGTTGGCGCCCGGCGGCGGCTTGAGCGGCGGCAGCGGAGGCAGCCCCGAGTGCCGCCGCGCGGCTTCGACCAGCGCGAAGTGGTTGCGGTAGCGCGCCTCGATCATCTTGTGCACCAGCAGCGGCGCACCGGGCACCTTGCGCTCCACCAACGCCTGGGTCGCGCGCCGAACGTGGTACCGCACCCGGCGAATCTGAACCCGCCAGCCGCGCGGGGTGAAGGTGAACAGGCCCCACGCCGGCCGGAGGTCGCCGTCGCGGGGAATGCCGGCCGAGGCGACGTCGGCGATCACGACTCTTCCCACCCGGCGGCGATAGGGGAAGTGGAGGTGCCCGAACGCCACCGCCGACGCATCGAGGTGCTGGAGGTACCGGCGCACCGTCTGCTCGTCGAGGGTCGGCTCGAGCGACTCTTCGAGGTTGCGCGGGTTCGCGTGGCAGATGAACAGGTCTTGCCCGCGGCGCGGCGAGTAGCGCACCGAGAACGGCAGCACCGACAGCTTCTTCAGCCGCTCCGCGCCCAGCTCGGTGCGGGTCCACTCCAGCAGGTCGGTCTTCCAGTGCTCGCGCTCTTTGTAGGCGCCGCCGAGGTACGAGCCGGTCAGGTACGCGTCGGTGTTGCCCACCAGCATCGAGTGGCAGCGATCGACCAGCAGATCGAGCGTCTGGGCCGGGTGTGAGCCGCGCAGGCAGAGGTCGCCGGCCGCCACGATGTAGTCGGGCGACTGCCGCTTGATGTCCTCCAACACGGCTTCGCAGGCAGGCAGGTTTCCGTGAATGTCGGCCAGAATCGCGACGCGCATGAACCTGCGGTGAGCTTAGCGCGAACCGGGGTTCGGCTGCTTCTTTGGGACCCGTTTTGCCCCGGTAATCAGCATCACCACCGCGAGGAGCCCGGCCGGAAAAGCGAGCCCGAGCCCAAAGGCGGTGGCGTTCATCGCCTGCGAGATGCCCTCCGAGAGCAGCTTCTGTTTGTGCTCGGCAGAGACCTGCCCGACGGCGTCGAACGATCGGGTCAGCCCGAGCACTGTTCCGGCCATCCCCACCACCGGGAAGGCCACCGCGATCAACATCGCGGCGATGTTCAGCTTGCTCTCCAGCGGCACGTAGGGTCCGCGACGGCGCAGCACCAGCGACCAGAACGTGGCCGCCACCAGGGCGATCGTCATCGCACCGAACACCCAGACCACCGGCCCCAACGCTCCGAAGCTCACGGCGCCAGCTCCGCCGGGCCGGGGAGGGTGACGAAGAAGGTGCTGCCCGAGCCGGGCGTGCTCTCCACCCGCACCTCGCCGCCCATCGCGTTCACCAGGTGCTTCACGATCGACAGCCCGAGGCCGGTGCCGCCCATCTCGCGGGAGCGCCCTTTGTCGACCCGGTAGAAGCGCTCGAAGATTCGCGGCTGGTGCTTGGGCTCGATGCCCACTCCGGTGTCCTTCACCCAGAGCTCGACGCCGTCTTCCAGCGCCTTGCCCGCGAGGGTCACCTCGCCGCCCGGCGGGGTGTACTTCACCGCGTTGTCGAGCAGGTTGAGCAGCACCTGCTCCACCCCGCGCTCGTCGCCCTTCACCGTCAACGGCACCGGGAGCCGGGTGAAGATCGAGATCCGCCGCGCCTCCGCCTTGGGCCGCACCGTCTCGATCGCCCGCTGCGCCGCGCGGTTCACCTCCACCGGCGCCGACGCCAGCGCGAGCTCCTTGCTCTCGAGCCGGGAGATCTCGAGCAGGTCTTCCACCAGCGCCGAGAGCCGCTCCGACTGCCGGTGAATGATGTCGATCATCTTGCTCGCGGTGTCGGGCTGGCTGAGCGCACCCGACTGCAGCGTCTCGGCGTAGCCGCGAATCGCGGTGATCGGCGTGCGCAGCTCGTGGCTGACGTTGGCGACGAAGTCTTTGCGAACCGTCTCGAGGTGCCGCAGCTCGGTCTCGTCGAAGAACACCGCCGCCGAGCCGCCCAGCTCCCTGCCGAGCGCCGACACGTGCACCGACAGCGTGCGCGGGCGAATGCCCTGAATCTCGACCTCCAGCATCGAGGGGAGGTTCTCTTTGCAGGCGCGCCCGACCGCCTCGGCCAGCTCGGCGCTGCGAATCAGCTCGATCGGCTGCTTGCCGTTGAGCTCGGTGCCGGTGAAGAGCAGCTCCTTGAGCGCGGCGTTGTGCTGCACCACCACCCCGTCGGCGTCGGTGATCCACACCGCGTCGCTCATGCCTTCCACCACCGCGCGCAGCACCCGCAGCTCGCGGGCCTCTTTGTCGCGCTCACCGGGGTCCTTGGGAGCGGGCAGCTGGGCCGGCGCCGCCTCGGTGGGGATCAACGCGCTCACCGCCAGGGCCAGCAGCGCGCCGACCGCGACCGGCAGGGGAGAGACGCCGAACACCAGCAGCGCGCCACCCACGCCCACGATCAAGAGGAGCGCGACCCGGAGCATCAGACCTCGAGCTTGTAGCCGACGCCGCGAATGGTCTCGATCTTGTCGCCCGCGGGGCCGAGCTTCTCGCGCAGCCGCTTGATGTGGGTGTCGACGGTGCGGGTGGTGACGTCGGCCTCGATGCCCCAGACGTCGGAGAGCAGGGTGTCGCGGGTCTGAACCCGGCCCGGCCGCTCGAGGAACAGCCGCAGCAGCTTGAACTCCAGCGCGGTGAGGGTGATCGCCTTGCCGCCGGCGGTGACCTGGTGGCGATCGGCGTCGAGCTCGAGGTCGCCCGCGGTGAGCACCGCCGTGCTGCCGGCGTGGGAGTCGCCGCGCCTGAGCACGTTCTTCACCCGCAGCAGCAGCTCTTTGACCGAGAACGGCTTCACCACGTAGTCGTCGGCGCCGAGCTCGAGGCCCTTCACCCGATCGGTCTCTTCGCCGCGCGCGGTGACCATGATCAGCGCCACCCGCTTGAGCGCCGCGTCGCGCTTGATCGTGCGCGCCACCTCGGCGCCCGAGATGTCGGGGAGCATCAGATCGAGCAGCACCAGGTCGGGCGCTTTCTCGCGGAGCCGCAACAGGCCTGCAGCGCCGGTGGTGGCGACCACCACCTCGTGGCCATCGGCCTTGAGGTTGTACTCGAGCAGCGAGCCCAGATCGGGCTCGTCTTCGATCACCAGGATGCGGGCCATCGGTTCGTTCCTACTTCATTTTGGAATCGCGCTCGTGGCATATACGCCACGAAAAATGTCGACCGACGACGACAAGCGAAAGCAGCAGCGGATCCCGGTCGAGATCTGGATCGAGGCCGAGCGCGCCGGAGAGCTGTATTTCCAGCGGGCCTCCAACCTCTCGGTCGGCGGAGCCTATTTCGTTCAGACGGTGCCGATGCCGGTGGGCGAGAAGGTCACCCTCAAGTTCAGCCTGCCCGGCGAGGCGCACGAGATCGTCTGCGACGGCGAGATCGTGAACGCCAAAGAGCTCGGCATGGGCGTCTCGTTCATCAACCTGAAAGACCCCGACCGGGTTCGCATTCAGAAGCTGATCGACTTTCACCTCCGCGCCGCGCCTCCGGTGCCGGCAGAGAAGCCGAAAGCGTCGCCGAAGAACTCGGGGCGCGGCGTCAGCACCTCCGGCAGCAAGCCCGCCGCGCGCAACTCGAAGACCGGCATCCCGGCCGTCAAGATCCCCAAGAAATAACCGTGCTCGCGGGTGAGGGACAGCCTTCAACCCGCGCGTCGCATGCGGGGCCGTGTCGTACGGAGCGACAGCTACTTCTCGACCCTCGGGTCACAACCCACCGCCATGGCCGGGGGCACGATCGTCGCAGCGATCAACTGCGCATTGTTCCCCGCGGAGATCTGCTTCACGTAATTGCACGAGCTGCCGGCGAGCTTGGGCGGCGAGTCCTTCGACAGCGCCTCGATCACCACCGCGTAATCGGTGCCCGGCTGAATGCCTCCGACCGACACATTCTGGGTGCTGGGGTTGCCCGCAGTGAGCGCGAGCGGAAAAGTCAGCGCCAAATGCGTATCGCCGTTCTTGTCGCGCACCTGAACGAAGCGATCGCGGCTGACCTGGTCCACCAGGCAGTTGTTTTGCACGTCGGCGCACGACAGCGACATGCCGCGGTTCACGATCGTGACCTGCAGGCCCGAGGTGGTGTCGCCAATACCGGCGGCGATGGTGAAGTCGAACTTCAAGCCCTGGCCCTCGGTGGCCTCCGGGCCGCAGGCAGGCAGCGCCAGCACCGCCAGCACCACCAGCAGCGCGCGCTTCACGGCTGCCCCTGAATGCGCACGGTGATCGGCAGGGTGCCGGTCTGATTCTGGGTCGCCAGCACCACCCCGGTGGTGGCTCCGGCGGCGACCGCGACGCCCAGCCCGACCCAGAGCCACGGGCTCTTGTACCAGGGCGAGCTGGCCTCCACCGCAGGCGCGGCCGCGACCTCTTGCCGGGCGCGCACCTTGAAGCTCGACGGGCTGAACGCATCGCCCTTGCCGGCCAGCCGGCGCTGCGCGGCGTCGGCGACCTCGAGGTAGTACTCGACCGAGTAGCCCTCGTTCTCCTCCGGCAGCTCGAACGCCGGCACGCTGGCGGTGAACTCGGTCTTGGTGCCCTTGTCCTTCACCAGGTCGACGCTGCTGTACGCCTCTTTGCCGGCGCGGCGGAAGAACAGCCGCGGCTTGGCGCCGAGCGCGAGATCTTCGATGTGCACCGGCAGCCGGAGCGGCTGGCCTCCCGGCACCTCCACCGGAGCCTCGAAGCTCAGGGTCACCGGCTTCACCCGCCGCTTGCGCACGTCTTCCTTGATCCGCGCGTAGAGCGACCGAATCTTGGGCGGGGCCGACTTGGGCAGCTCGTAGTCGGGCCGCGCCTGGAGCAGCTTCTCGTAGGCCAGCCGGGCGCTGTCTTCGTTGCCCAGGTAGAGGTGGGCGAGGCCGAGCAGCCGGTAGGCCTCCACCAGCTGGTCGTCGGTGAGGTCGGGCTGGGCGAGCGCCTTGGTCAGGGTGCGAACGGCTTCCTCGAAGTCACCCGAGTCGACCTGCGACGACGCCTCTTCGAGCTCCGGCAGCTTGGGCACCGGCTGGGCCCAGACCGGGAGCGACAAAAGCCCCAGCACCAGCGCGAAGATGGCCCCCTTTTTCATTCAGCGCCGCTCCATAGCACGCGGCCGTTTGACGGGGAGGTCACACATCGGTATATCCGCGCGCCCTTTTCGCTCTGGGCGAAGGCGTCTCCATGCAGGTCAAAGTCGAAGAAATTCAGGACAAAGGGCTGGTCGTCACCGAGGCCCTCAAACCCAACGTCCTCTCCGAAGCACTGGCCGAGTCCGAAGGCTTCAAGCTGGTCGGCGCGGGCAAGCTCTCGGCCGAGTTCAAGAAGGTCTCGGGGCGCGTTCACCTCAAGGGCTCGCTCGACGTCGACGTCACCTGCCCGTGCAAGCGCTGCACGAAAGACGTGGCGGTGAAGGTGCCGCTCCGCTTTCAGCTGCGCATGGTGACCGAAGAGGCGCCCCGCCGTGGGGAAGAAGACGATCAAGACGGCGACGACGACGGCCAGGCCGACCTGGCGGGCAGCTTCGACCTCGACGCCGTCGACGCAGAACCGTTCGACGGAAAGACGATCGATCTGGACCCGATCGTGCGTGAACAGGTATTGCTGGCGCTTCCGGTATCGGTGCTGTGCAAGGAGGACTGCAAAGGGTTGTGCCCGGAGTGCGGGCAGGATTTGAACGAGCGTGACTGCGGCCACAAGCCCGGCAACCCGCTCAACCCCTTTGCGAAGTTGAAGGATCTGAAGTTGAACAAGAACTGAGGCAACCATGGGCGTACCCAAGAAGCGAACCTCGAAGATGCGCCGCGATCGCCGTCGCGCGGCCAACAACAAGCTGAAGTCCGCCGTGCAGGTGATCGCCTGTGCCAACTGCGGAGCTCCTGCGCTGCCCCACCGGGTCTGCGGCGCCTGCGGCTTCTACGATGGCAAGAAGGTCGCCGCCGGTAAGGACGACTGAGCCCGCTCGTGGCGAAACCTCTCCTTTGGGAGAGGCCGGCGAAAACCGAAGGTTTTCGCGGGTGAGGGACAGGTAATCCTGCCCCCGCAGGACACGTCTATCCTTCCGTCACCGTTGGGTAATCGGCTGCGCACTGCGAATAACCATACGCAGTGACACGCGTCAGCAGGAGCGGTAATAGCCCGCCCGTGAATCGCGCCAGAATCATCGGCACCGGCAGCTATGCGCCGGAGCGCGTCGTGACCAACGAGGAGCTCTCCAAGAAGGTGGAGACCTCCGACGCGTGGATCGTCGAGCGCACCGGCATTCGCGAGCGCCGGATGGCCGCCGAAGGTGAAGTCACCTCCGACATGGCCACCAAGGCCGCGATTCGGGCGCTCGAGATGGCCGGGGTGAAGGCCGAAGACCTCGACATGATCGTGGTGGGCACCATCAGCCCCGACATGCCGATGCCCGCCTGCGCCGCGTTCGTGCAGCACAAGCTGGGCGCCAAGAAGGCCTTCTGCTTCGACCTCTCGGCTGCCTGCGCCGGCTCGCTCTACGGCATGTCGGTCGCCACCCAGTTCATCGCCACCGGCCAGGTGAAGCGCGCGCTGGTGATCGGCGTCGAGCTGCTCACCCGCATAATCGACTGGGAAGACCGCAACACCTGCGTGCTGTTCGGCGACGCCGCGGGCGCGATGGTGCTGGGTCCTTCCTCCGATCAAAAACGCGGCGTGCTCTCCACCCACCTCCACACCGACGGCTCGCAGACCGGCATTCTCTGCATTCCCGGCGGCGGCTCGCTCCACCCGCTGAGCGAAGAGGTGCTGAAGAAGAAGCTGCACAAGGTGTCGATGAACGGCCGCGAGGTGTTCAAGTTCGCGGTGCGCTCCCTCACCGACGCGCTCAACGAGGCGTTCACCACCAACGGCGTCTCGGCGAAAGAAGTGCACCACCTGGTGGCGCACCAGGCGAACACCCGCATCATCGACGCGGTGCTCGATCGCACCGGCATTCCTCCGGAGCGGGTGTTCCTCAACATCGACAAGTACGGCAACACCTCGTCGGCCTCGCTGCCGATGACCCTCGATGAGGCGGTGCGCGGCAACAAGATCAAAGAGGGCGATCTGATCGCGATGATGGCGATCGGCGCCGGCATGTCGTGGGGCTCCGCGATGGTGAGGTGGTGACGATGAAGACCGCGTGGGTGTTCCCCGGGCAGGGCAGTCAGGAAGTCGGCATGGGCAAGGCGCTCTACGACGCCTTCCCCGAGGCCAAGGCGGTGTTCGACGCCGCCGACGACGCGCTCGGCGAGAAGCTCTCGAAGCTGTGCTTCGAAGGCCCCGAAGAGGCGCTCAAGCTCACCGCCAACACCCAGCCGGCGATTCTGGTCACCTCGATCGCCGCCCATGCGGTGTTCAGCAAGCGCGCTCCGGTGCAGCCGGCGTTCGTCGCCGGTCACTCGCTCGGCGAGTACTCGGCCCTGGTGGCGGCCGGCGCGATGAGCCTGGCCGACGCGGTGCGCTCGGTTCGCGCCCGCGGCACCTTCATGCAGGAGGCCGTGCCGGCGGGGAAGGGCGCGATGGCCGCCGTGCTCGGCCTCGACCCGGCGAAGATTCGCGAGATCTGCGAGCAGACCAAGCAAGACGAGTGGGTCGCTCCCGCCAACTACAACGAGCCCAACCAGACGGTGATCGCCGGCCACGCCGCCGCGGTCGAGCGCGCGTCTGAGGCGCTCAAGGCCGCCGGCGCCAAGCGGGTGGTGCCGCTCCCGGTATCCGCTCCGTTCCATTGTTCGCTGATGGAGCCGGTCGTTCCCCGGTTGCACGAGGTGCTCGCCAAGGTTCACTTCTCGGCGCCCTCCGTGCCGGTGGTGACCAACGTCGAGGCGTCGCCGAACACCGACCCCGCGAAGATCGGCCCGTTGCTGCTGAAGCAGGTGACCGCGCCGGTGCGCTGGGTGGAGATCGTTCAGGCGCTGGAGCGTGAGGGCGTCACCAAGATCTACGAGCTCGGCCCCGGCAAGGTTCTCTCGGGGCTCAACAAGCGCATCGCCAAGGCGATTGAGTGCGCGAACGTCGAGAACCCGGTCAGCCTCGAGAAGGCGTTGGCCAGCGCACCGAGCGCTTAGAAAAAGGAACGCATGCAGCTGAAAGACAAAGTCGCGTTGGTCACCGGCGGTTCGCGAGGCATCGGGCGCGCCTGCGCCGTCGAGCTCGCGCGGCGCGGCGCCAACGTGGTGCTCACGTTCCAGGGCAACGAAGCGGCCGCCGCTGAAGCCGTGAAGGCCTGCGTCGACGCCGGCGGCAAGGCCAAGGCGGTGCGTCTCGACGTCGCCGACACCGCGGCCTGCACCAAGACGGTCGACGATCACATGAAAGAATACGGCCGCCTCGACGTGCTGGTGAACAACGCCGGCATCTCGATCGACGGGCTGATCATGCGGTTTCGCGACGAAGACTGGGACAAGACGATGGACACCAACCTGCGCGGCGCCTGGGCGCTGATTCGCGCCGGGTGCCGCCCGATGATGAAGCAGCGCGGCGGGTCGATCATCAACCTCTCGTCGGTCGTCGGTGAGATGGGCAACGTCGGCCAGAGCGTCTACGCGGCCTCGAAGGCCGGCCTGATCGGCATCACCAAGTCGCTCGCGCGCGAGCTCGCTTCGCGAAACATTCGTGTCAATGCAGTGACTCCGGGCTTCATCACCACCGACATGACGGCGGGGTTGCCCGAAGAGATGAAGAAGGGCTTGTTGCAGATCGTGCCTCTGCAGCGGTTGGGCACGGCGGAGGAGGTGGCCAAGGCAGTCGCGTTTCTGGCCTCCGACGACGCGAGTTACATCACCGGGGAAGTCCTCAAAGTAAACGGCGGAATGTACATGTGACACCGGGGGCGTGTGATAGAGCACGCTCCCCGCAACTCGCAGCTAGGAAGGGACGAGAAGCAATGTCCGCAGACAACATCGAAGGCAAGGTCAAGTCGATCATCGCCGACCAGCTCGGCGTGGGCGAAGACGAGATCAAGCTCGAGTCCAGCTTCATCGAAGACCTCGGCGCCGACAGCCTCGACATCGTCGAGCTGGTGATGGCGATGGAAGAGGAGTTCGAGGTCGAGATTCCCGACGAAGAGGCCGAGAACATCAAGACCGTCGGCGACGCGATCAACTACATCAAGACCCACAAGAAGTGAGCTGACCCATGTCTCGCCGAGTCGTCATCACCGGAACGGGGTTGATCACGTCGCTGGGCACCGGCCTGGATAAAACCTGGCAGGGCCTGGTCAACGGCAAGTCGGGCATCGGGCGCATCACGCGCTTCGCGCCCGGCAAGCTGACCGTGAACTTCGCCGGTCAGGTGAACGACTTCGAGGCTGGCCAGTTCATCGAGCACAAAGAGTCGCGTCGCATGGACCTGTTCTGCCAGTACGCACTGGCAGCCGCAGAGATGGCGATGAAAGACTCGGGTCTGCCGATCAAGTCCGACACCGCGCAAGGCTACGAGCCGGAGCGGGTCGGCACCATCGTCGGCTCTGGCATCGGCGGCCTCACCAGCTTCGAGGAGAGCCACCAGAAGGCGCTGCAGAAGGGCTACGACCGGCTCTCGCCGTTCTTCATTCTGCAGATGATCGCCAACATGGCGCCCGGCCGCATCTCGATGAAGTACAACTTGAAGGGCCCCAACTGGGGTCCCGTGTCGGCCTGCAGCACCTCGGCGCATGCGATCGGCGAGGCCTACAAGGCGATCAAGTACGACGAGTGCGACGCGATGGTGGCGGGCGGCTCCGAGGCGGCGATCACCGGCATGGGCATCGGCGGCTTCGAGGCGATGCGCGCGCTGTCGACGCGCATCGACGCGCCCGAGAAGGCTTCGCGGCCGTTCGACAAAGACCGCGACGGCTTCGTGATGGGCGAAGGCGCGGGCATGGTCATTCTCGAAGAGCTCGAAGCGGCGAAGAAGCGCAACGCTCCGATCCTCGCCGAGCTGGTCGGCTACGGCTCCAACGCCGACGCCTACCACGAGACCCAGCCGGCTCCCGAAGGCGAGGGCGCGGTGCGCTGCATGCGGTTGGCGCTGAAGTCGGCCGGGTTGAACCCCGAAGACGTCGGCTACATCAACGCCCACGGCACCTCGACCCAGTTCAACGACGCCAACGAGACCAAGGCGATCAAGAAGGTCTTCGGCGACCACGCCAAGAAGCTGATGGTCTCGTCGACCAAGTCGATGACCGGCCACATGCTGGGCGCCGCCGGCGGTGCCGAGTGCGCGATCTCGGCGCTGGCGATCGCCCGGGGCGTGC
This sequence comes from Myxococcaceae bacterium, assembly GCA_047602415.1. Taxonomy (GTDB): domain Bacteria; phylum Myxococcota; class Myxococcia; order Myxococcales; family Myxococcaceae; genus JASGHH01. The sequence continues at coordinate 37,684 of JASGHH010000001.1, forward strand.
TGCCCCCGACCATCAACTACGAGACCCCCGACCCGGAGTGCGATCTCGACTACGTGCCGAACACCGCCCGCGAGGTTCGGGTGAACGTGGCGCTGTCGAACTCGTTCGGCTTCGGCGGAACGAATGCCGTGTTGGTGCTGAAGCGGTACACTAAGTGACATGAGCCCGAAGGCCTCGCTGGTGTCGATGTCCCTCCTGGGGCTCGTCGCCTGCGTCACCCCGAGATCCGAGATCAAGTCGGAGCCGGTGAAGCACGAGGTGCAGTACGAAGAGGCCGGCCCTCACGAGTGCAGCGTGCAGGACTTTCCCGAGTCCTCCGACCTGCCCGAGGGCGCGAAGAACCTCGGCGCGGTGAGCGTGCCCCGCGAAGCGAACGACGAAGACACCTACGCCGCGCTCCGAAAAGCCGTCTGTGAGAAGGGCGGCGACGCGATGAGCTCGATGCGCTGGCTCCACACCATCGGCAAGAAAGATGGCCCGCCGACCGATCTGGAATGCACGGCGTGGCTCCTTCCCTGAAGTGGCTGTGCGCGGTGCCGCTGTTCTGGTTGAGCGCCTGCTCCTGCGGCAACGGCCCCTGTCAGCACCTGCACGACGCCGAGGCCTCGCTCAAGGGCAAGCAGGGCAACTGCTCGCTCACCTTCACCGAGTTCAACCAGAAGCGCTGTGAAGACAAGTCGGGCCAGTGCACCAACGACGACTACCAGCTGATCGACACCGCGGCCTCGTGCCTGGAGATGATGGGCACCTGCGAGCGCAGCGCCCAGACGCTCTGGCTGGCGGAGGTTCAGGCCTGCCACCCGTCGGTCTCGGCAGACTGTGAGCCGGCCGTCGAGTGATGAGGCCCGCCTCGAGCCCCGAAGATTTTCTCGCTGACCCGTACGGCCGTTACTTCGCCGGCCGGCGCACCGCGATGTTCGCCCACTCCCCCGAATTGCTCGGGCTGATGTCGTGGGGCAGCCCCGACGTCGACGACGTGCGCGAGCTGCTCCGGCTGGCCGAGATCGGCGTCGGCCCCAACGCGCCGCCACACAAATTCATCGTCGACCTGCGGGCGCTGGAGTTCATCGACCCCCGCACCTTCATGCAGTTCGTCGAGTACACCCGTAAGCACGGCGCCGCCTTGAAGGAGAAGATCGTCAAGCAGGTGCAGATCAGGCCGCCGGGCGTGATCGGCGCGATCATCGCCGGCTTCGGCCAGGTGGCGCGGCTGAGCTACCCCGAGCGGGTGTTCGGCGACGTCGGCGAGGCGATCGACTGGCTGGGCCTCGACCCGGCGATGGGCGCCGATTCTGATCTCCGAGCTGGAGTCGATTCGCGCCGCCGCCAACGCCACCGACCCGCTGGTGCGCCGGGTGCGTGAGATTCTCGCCTCGTCTCCGTGCAAGGACCTGGGCGAGCTCGCAGCCAGGTTGGGCATGAGCAGCCGCAGCTGTCAGCGCGCCCTCGCCGCGGCGGGCACCACCTTTCGCACCGAGCTCAACGCGGGGCGCATGCAGCGGGCGCGCGGCCTCCTCACCTCGGGCGACCGCAGCATGAAGTGGATCGCCGGCGAGCTCGGGTTCGCCTCGGTGCAGCACTTCGCCACCGCATTTCGCCGGGCGAACGGAGAGACGCCCACCGCCTGGCGCGATCGAAACGCGCCAAAAGTGTTCGCTGACGTGCCATCGCCGGAAGATTCTTGAGGCGGCGCGCACCTGGCCGCGAGGATCAGCGGCCATGCGAACCTTCTCGATCGTCGTTCTTCTCGCTCTCGCAGCGTGTGGCAGCTCCTCGAGCTCAGGTGGTGGGGGAGGGGGTGGCAGCAGCGGGGGCGGCAGCGCCACCGGGGGCGGCAGCGGCGGCGGCAGTGGTGGAGGCACCGGCGGCAACGGCGACTCCAACCCCGACATCTACAAGAACGCGGCGACCGGCTCGCTCAGCGGTGAGGTCACCGGCAGCTTCGCGATGTCGTTCGTCGAGATCGGCAGCCGCAGCTCTCCTCCGCCGCCGGTGTTCGTCTCGGTGCTCGCCTACGACGACAACGACATGACCGCAGGCATCACCGTCACCGCGCCGTCGGGCGCCACGGTGCTGCAGGTGATCAACACGCTCGGGTTCAGCTCCGCGCCCGCCACCGGCACCGCCTATGACCAGACCAGCGCGCTGCTCTGCGGCGGCTTCGCGATCGGGCTCAGCAACGGCAAGCTGTACCAGATGGTGATGGACAAGGGCTGCGACGGCAGCTCGAAGACGGCGCAGGGCACGGTGTCGATCAACCTGAGCTCGATGACGACGATTCACCAGAACAACGCCGGCCTGGCGACGTTCTCGAAGGCGTCGGGCACCCTGCAGATGCACCTGGTCCCCGACCAGGGGAGCGGGTCGGGCGTCGACATCAGCCTGACGTTCTGATCACTTCTTCTTCGCCACGAAACGAACCAGCTGGTCTTCGCGAAGGCCCCAGTCGGCCTTCGCCTTGACCGGCTCGTTCTGCACGATCTCGAGGCCTTTGAACGCCGCCGCGAGCTCGTCGGGGGCGACGCCGAACGGCGCCGACGGGCTCTTGAGAAAGGTCTCGATCACCACCACACCGCCTTTCCTGAGCGCCTTCACCACCTGCGGGCCCTCGTCGGTGCCTCCGGCGTAGGCGAACACCACCAGGTCCCACTTGTCAGCGCCGAAGTCGAAGTGCTCGCTGTCGGCGGTGGTGGCGGTGAGCTTCAGCTTCTCGGCCACGGCGGTCGCCTTGGCCTGCTCGACGCCTTTTTCGGCGGGGTCGAAGCCGGTGACGTCCCAACCGTGGCGGGCCAGCCAGAGCGCGTTGCGACCCTGGCCCATGCCGACGTCGAGCGCCTTGCCGGGCTTCGCCTTGCCGGCGACCGAAACCAGCAGCGCGTTGGCTTCGTGGCTGAAGCCGGTGCCCTTCTCGTAGACCGCGTTCCAGTCGTGCCCGTGATGGTGCTCCGGCTCATCGGCCATCGCGAGCGGCGCGAAGCACAGCGCCCACACTGCCAGCAGTCTCGTGCTCATCGACTGCAGAGTGTCGCAGCCGTCGCGTTGGTTTCAGCCGCGGGTCAAAGACCCTCGACGGTGAGGCTGGTGAACGCGTAGTCGTCGATGTTCTCGGTGCCGCGCCAGAAGAAGCCGATGCCCGGCGCTCCGGTGGGGATGGCCGAGTCGGTGGCGGTGCTCAACACCAGGCCGTTGAGCGAGGTGGTGATCGAGTCGCCGACGATCTCGGCGGTGAACACGTCGCCGTCGTGCACGTCGGGCACCGAGTTCACTCCGTTGGTGATGTCGGTGAACGCGCCGATCACGCCGTCCTGGCGAACGATCTGCGCGTACCAGCCGCTCGCTCCGGCGTAGCCGAGGTTGCACTCGTAGAGGTGCTGCGTCTGGCTGGTGAAGCTGCCCCGCAGGAGCAGCTCGACTTCGTGGGTGCCGGTGTTGGCGTCGCGCGTACCGGTGAAGTGGATCACCGCCGAGAGCCGGTAGTTGGTGCCGCAGCCGTTCAGCAGTGCGAGCGAATCGTCGTAGCCGTTGAAGCCGGTCTGAGTGCCGTAGGCGATCCCGTTGCCCGTCTGCACGTCGCTCCAGCTCACGCCGGTGGTCTTGCCCCAGGCGTTCCACTGGCCGCCCTCCGAGATCGGGTTCTCGGTGAGGTCGAACAGGGTGGAGTAGCACACGCCTCCGTCGGCCGAGCCGCCTCCCGTCGCCGAGCCACCACCCGCGGCAGCGCCTCCGCCAGCCGCTGCACCACCGCCGCCGGTCGCTGAGCCGCCTCCGCCGGTCGCCGCACCACCTCCGGTCGCAGATCCACCGCCGCCCGTCGCCGCGCCACCTCCGGTCGCTGAGCCGCCGCCGCCGGTCGCCGCGCCTCCGCCCGCCGCGACGCCGCCCCCTGAGGCCGAACCACCGCCCGCCGCTGCGCCTCCACCGGCCAATCCACCCCCGCTCGCGACTCCACCGCCGGAGGCTGAACCACCGCCTGCCGCGACACCGCCGCCGCTCGATGCTCCGCCGCCGCCACCGCCCCCGACAGAACCGCTGCAGCCGAGCGCGACGCACGCGATGATCCCCAGTCCCCACGCAGGTTTCAGCACGCCGCCACTCCAGCACAGTTCGAAACGGCGTGTGCAGATGTGGGTGTTCTTCGCGTGAGCTTCCGCGGCCAGCCCGTGCATCTGTCCACGCCATGGGGAAGTGGTGTGCCCGCGCGCTGGCCATCTCGCTGTTGTGCCTCGGGTGCACCGGCTCGATCTCGCTTCCGAAGCCGCTCCAAAGTGCGCCCACCCCCGGCCCCGACCCGATGCCGATGCCGATGCCGGAAGATCCCGGTCCTCCGGCGGTGGCGGCGCCGCTGCCCCGGCTGACGAGCGCCCAGTACAACAACACCCTGGCAGACCTCTTCGCGCCGATTGCCGTCGCGCCGCAGCAGCTCCCGGGCGAGGTGGTGATCGAGTCGTTCGACAACAACACCACCGTTCAGACTCCGAGCGCGGCGCTGATCACCGCCTACCAGCAGAGCGCGCAGTCGGTGGCCGAGGCGGTGATGACGGCGCCGAGCGCGGTCCTCGGCTGCACCCCGGCGAACCGCGCGGCGGAGGACGCCTGCGCCACCCAGTTCATCGCCACCTTCCTGCCGAAGGCGTTTCGGCGCCCGGTCGACACCGATGAGCGCGACGCGTACGGCGGCTTCTACACGCAGCTCCGCAGCGACGGCACCACCGACTTTCCAACCGCGATGACGCTGGTGATCGAGGCGGTGCTGCAGTCTCCCGACTTCCTCTACCGCGTCGAGCTCGGAGCGCCGATCACCGGGCAACCCGATCGGGTGCAGTTGACGCCGTACGAGATCGCCAACCGGCTCTCGTATCTGGTGTGGAACACCATGCCGGATGACGCGTTGCTCGCCGCCGCCGCGTCGGGTGACCTGAACACCGCCGAGGGCCTCGCCACCCAGGCCCAGCGGCTGCTCGCCGACCCGCGCGCCCAGGGCGCGGTGGGGCGCTTTCACCGCCAGTGGCTGAAGCTCGACAAGCTCCAGGGTCAGACGAAAGACCCGGTGCTGTTCCCCAACTTCGACGCCAGCACGGTGACGCATCTGCAGCAGTCGGCCCAGCTCTACGTCGACCACCAGTTCTTCTCGGGCGGCACGCTGGCCTCGCTGCTGACCGACGACCATGCCTACGTCGACGACACCCTGGCCGACATCTACGGCGTGTCCTCTCCCGGGCCCAGCCTGCAGTTGGTGCAGGTCGACGGCACTCAGCGCTCGGGCATTCTCACCCACCCGGCGCTGCTGGCGGCGTTCGCGCACCCGTCCTCCGATTCGCCGGTGCTCCGCGGCGTGTTCGTGCTCGACAACGTGATGTGCTCCGGGCTCCCGCCTCCGCCCGCGGGCGTGAACACCTCGCTGCCCGCGCAGAGCGACGGCGGCGTGATGACCACCCGCCAGGAGTTCGCCACTCAGCACGAGCAGGGCGGTTGCGCCTCCTGTCACCACACCATCGACGGCATCGGCTTCGGCTTCGAGAGCTACGACGCGATCGGCAAGTGGCGCACTCAGGATCAGGGGCTGCAGGTCGACTCCACCGGCTGGTTCACCGCGAAGTACGACGACCAGCTGAGCGGTGACTTCGACGGTGCGGTTCAGCTGGGCCAGAAGCTCGCCAAGAGCCCGACCGTGCAGCGCTGCTTCGCGCAGAACTGGCTGCGTTACGCGCTCGGCGTCGGCCACACCGGCGTCGACAAACAGATGCTGGCGCCGATCGTCACCGCCGCCAACGCGCAGAACGACTCCCTGGAGGCGTTCGTGATCGCCGTGATTCAGAGCGACGCGTTCAACACCCGCGTGGTGGAGGCCCCGTGAAGCTGAGCCGTCGAGAGCTGACCCGTCTGCTGACCATGGCCGGCGCGGCGACGTTGCTGCCCCGAACCGCGCGGGCCGGCGCTCCGGTGCCGAAGCGCATCTTGTTCTTCTACGCCGGCGGCAGCTTTCGCCAGGTGATCGCCAATGGCTCGCAGCCGGCCTCGCTGAAGTCGTGGTGGGCACCCACCGCCCCGAACGCGCCCGACTTTCACGCCATCAACACGCCGTGGTCGACCACCCAGCACACGCTTCAGGCCGCGCACCAACCGCTCGCCGCGTTCAAGAACAAGATGCTGTTCCTCGACGGGCTCGACATGCTCTCTGCCGAGGCCGACCCGATGTCGGCCGACAACGCTCACATCGGCGGGGCGACGCACGCGCTGGTGGCGGCGAACCGCTCCAGCGGCTCGCTGGCGGGTGGCATCTCGATCGATCAGTTCATCGCCAACGGCCTCAACATGCCGGCGCCGGTGACCGCGCTCCCGTCGCTCAACCTCGCGGTCTCGAGCGACAGCTACCCGTACGAGAACGAGACCCAGCAGACGACCGGAGCGCCGTACTACGCCTCGTCGGGTCAGCCGATTCCCCTCGCGACCAACCCCAAGCACGCCTACGAGCTGCTGCTGCCGAACGGGCCCACCGCGGGCCTCGACGCCGCCACCCAGATGAAGCTGGCGCAGCAGGTGAAGCAGCAGCAGAGCGTGCTCGACTTCGCCGCCGGCCGTTTCGATTGGGTGAAGGCGAAGCAGCGGGCGATCGATCGCACCCGGCTCGACGCGCACGCGAGCATGCTGCGCGATCTCGAGAACCGCATCGGTATCGGCAGCAACATCTCGTGCACCGAGCCCGACGAGGCGTCGATCATCGCCCAGGTGCAGGGCCAGAGCGGCACCAACTCGTTTCACGCTCACGCGCAGGTGATGTTCCAGCTCACCCAGGTGGCGCTGGCGTGCGACCTGACCCGGGTGGTGAGCATCGACATCGACGGCTACAGCATTCCCGACGCCGACTACGGGTACGTCGCGGGCATGAACGGCACCACCGACATTCACGACCTCGGTCACAAGACCAACGGCATCAACGCTCCACTCGCGGGTGACGGCGGCGCCGAGGCGGTGATGAACAACTACCAGATCGCCGAGTCGGCGCTGCTGGCCAAGCTGCTCACGCTGCTCGACGCGGTGCCCGAGAGCGACGGCACCACGCTGCTCGACAACACCATCGTGGTCTGGTGCCAGCAGATCGCGGCCCACGATCACTCGCTCGACTACATTCCCTACGTGCTGATCGGCGGCGCGAGCGCGGGCTTGAGCCAGGGCCGCTACGTGCGTTACCCGCGAACTCCGAACACCAACGCCTGGCCGATGTACTCGAACGGGCTGGCGCACAACGATCTGTTCGTGAAGCTCGCGAACCTGATGGGCGTGAGCGCGAGCACCTTCGGCAACGCTTCGGTGTGCAAGGGCCCGCTCGACGGGCTCACTTCCTGACGCGGAGCTTCAGCAGCAGCAACATCGCGGCGAAGATCATCAGCCCCGGCGCCGAGGCGCACCCAGCCGCGCCGTCGGAGCCTTCGCTCGAACCGCTCGAACCGCCCGGGCCGGCTGAACCCGCGTCGGGGCTCGAGGTGCCACCGCCGGTCGAGCCGGAGCCGGTCACAGTGATCGTCTGCACCTGCATCGGCCCGTCGCCGACGGTGGCCGTCAGGGTCACCGTGCCCGCGGAGGCGAAGACGATCGGGATCGAGATGCTCTTGTTGGCGACGTTGCCAGACGTCTCGGTCTTGAAGTCGGCCGCGGTGTAGCTGTGGGCGAAGTCGACGCCGCCGCCCGAGATGTGCACGTTGACCAGCTCGGTGCTGACCGGGGTGGCCTCGAGCAGAATCAGCGGGTCGTGGCCGACCGTCACCGTCTTGGAAAGAACGTGAAACCACGGCGGCACCTGAATGGGGGTGGTGGTGAGATCGATGAAGCCGCCTTCGCCGGTGATGTTGCCGCACCAGCAGCTCGCGCTCTTCACGGTGGCGGTGAAGTTGCTGCCCACCGGAGCCTTCGCGTCCCAGCTGGCCTGACCGGTGGCCGAGTCGACGTACGCCACCATCACCGCGGGCGACAGCATCGGGTTCGCCTCCATCTCGGTCTTGCTGCCGTTGTAGCCGTAGTGGAGCGCCGGCGCCGACGACGGGCAGCTCAAGGAGCACTGGAGCGAGAGGTCCATGTGCACGCTGGCGATTCCGTAGGCGTCGAAGCCGGTGAACGAGCCGGAGAACGTGCCAGAGATGTTCTGGGCCAGGGCGACGAAGGGGAGCAGGACCAACAAGACGGCAGGGGAGCGGGTGGGCATGGGGGCATGTGGTGCACCGTCGAGGCCGCCCTAAGTGGCCGGAAACTGGTACGACTCGGAGCAATCAGTCCCGAGGCGTGGACCCCAAACCGGAGAAAACGATGCTGCGCTTGTCGCTCGCGATGTGTGCCGTGCTCGCTGTGCCCGCCTTCGCGCAAGACGCGCTGGTGGTCGCGAAGAACCACTACAAAGTGCTGGTCGACAACCCGAACGTGCGGGTGGTGGAGAACACGCTCGCGCCCGGAGAAAAAGACCCGACCCACACGCACCCGGCGGGGTGGTTCTACGTCACCAAGCCCGGAAAGATGAAGGTCGTGCACGCCGACGGGAAGAGCGAGATTTGGGAGGCCAAGCTGGGCGACCAGGGTTGGATGGAAGCCGAGGGCCCGCACACGTCAGAGAACGTCGGCAAGGACACGATGGCGTTCGTGCTGGTGGAGGTGAAGTCCGCCGGGGCGACGCACAAGTAGCGTTGCCTGTCGGGCACCCTTTGGCTAACAGCACCAGTTCATGGAGAACGTCACCCCGCTGAAAGATGCCGATCGCGCCGTCTTCGATCTGATTCAGGCCGAGACCCGGCGCCAGGAAGAAGGCCTCGAGCTGATCGCCTCCGAGAACTTCGTCAGCCCGGCGGTGCTGGAGGCGGTCGGTTCTCCGCTCACCAACAAGTACGCCGAGGGTTACCCGGGCAAGCGGTACTACGGCGGCTGCGAAGAGGTCGACAAGGTCGAGCAGCTGGCGATCGATCGCGCGATGCAGCTGTTCGGCTCCGAGGCGGCCAACGTTCAGCCGCACTCCGGCTCGCAGGCGAACATGGGCGCGTACATGGCGCTGATGAAGCCGGGCGACACCATGCTGGCGATGGATCTCAACTCCGGCGGGCACCTCACCCACGGCGCCGCGTTCAACTTCTCGGGCAAGCTCTACAAGGCCGTGCACTACGGCCTCTTGAAGGACTCCGAGACGGTCGACTACGACCAGGTCGCCAAGCTCGCCGCCGAGCACAAGCCGAAGCTGTTGGTGGTCGGCGCCTCGGCGTACCCGCGGGTGTTCGACTTCGCCCGCTTCGCCGAGATCGCCAAGAGCGTGGGCGCGGCGATGATGGTCGACATGGCCCACATCGCCGGGCTGGTCGCCGCGGGCGTGCACCCGTCGCCGGTGCCGTATGCCGACATCGTCACCACCACCACCCACAAGACGCTGCGCGGCCCGCGCGCCGGCATGATCCTGATGAAGGAGCAGTACGCCAAGTCGATCAACTCGCAGATCTTTCCCGGCATTCAGGGTGGCCCGCTGATGCACACCATCGCGGCGAAGGCGGTCGCGCTCGGCGAGGCGCTCAGGCCCGAGTTCAAGGCCTACGCGAAGCAGATCGTCGCCAACGCCCAGGCGCTCGCCGAGGGCCTGAAGGGGCAGGGGCTGCGGTTGGTCTCGGGCGGCACCGACAACCACCTGATGCTGGTCGACCTGCGGCCGAAGAAGGTCACCGGCAAGGCGGGCGAAGAGGTGCTCGGCAAGGCCGGCATCACGGTGAACAAGAACCAGATTCCCTTCGACCCCGAGAAGCCGACGGTGAGCTCGGGGGTCCGCATCGGCACTCCGGCGATCACCACCCGGGGCATGAAGGAGCCCGAGATGGCGAAGATCGCCAAGCTGATCGGCGACGCGCTCGATCACGCCAACGACGACGCCCACCTGGCGAAAGTGAAGGCCCAGGTGCGCGAGCTGTCGGTCTCGTTCCCGCTCTACAAGTCGCGCCTGGTCTGAATGCGCTGTCCTTTCTGCACCACCGACGACACCCGGGTGCTCGATTCGCGCGAAGCGAGCGAGGGCACCGTGATTCGCCGCCGCCGTGAGTGCCCTCAGTGCAAGCGGCGCTTCACCACCTACGAGCGGGTGGAAGAGCTCAACCCGCTGGTGGTGAAGAAAGACGGGCGCCGCGAAGCGTTCGATCGCGAGAAGCTGCTCGCCGGCTTGAAGAAGGCCTGTGAGAAGCGGCCGGTGTCGATGCCGCAGATCGAAGGCGCGGTGCAGGAGATCGAGCGCAAGCTCCAGGAGACCGGCGAGAAGGAAGTGCCGTCGACCCTGATCGGCGAAGAGGTGATGAAGCGGCTCTCGCGGCTCGACGAGGTGGCCTACGTGCGGTTCGCCTCGGTGTACCGCTCGTTCAAAGACCTCGCCGAGTTCATGGATGAGCTGAAGGAGCTGCTGGAGAAGGAAGGCAAGCGCAAGTGAAGCGCGCCGAAGCCGAACGCGACGCCGCGTACATGAGGTTGGCGATGGCGGAGGCGATTCGCGCGCTCGGCCGCACCCACCCGAACCCGGCGGTCGGCGCGATCGTGGTGTCGAAGGGGCAGATCGTCGGCCGCGGCTGGACCAAGCCGCCCGGTGGGCCCCACGCCGAGATCGTCGCCCTGAAGGCAGCGGGCAAGAAGGCGAAGGGCGCGACGCTCTACACCACGCTCGAGCCCTGCAATCACTACGGCCGCACGCCGCCCTGCAGCGACGCGATCCTCAAGGCCGGCATCAAGCGGGTGGTGTACGGCTCGCTCGACCCCAACCCGAAGGTGAACGGCGCCGGGCTGCGCAAGCTGCGGCGGGGCGGGGTGGCGGTGAAGGGCCCGGTGCTCCGCCAGGAGACCGAGGCGCTCAATCGGCCGTTCTTCAAGCTGCATCGCTCGGGGCTGCCCTGGGTGACGTTGAAGGCGGCGATCACGCTCGACGGCAAGCTGGCGACCTCCGAGGGCGACTCGCGCTGGGTGAGCTCGGGCGAAGCGCGCACGATGGCGCACGAGCTGCGCGATCGGGTCGACGCGATCATGGTCGGGGCGGGCACGGTGAAGACCGACGACCCGCGGTTGACCACCCGGCTGTCGCCCAAGGGCCGCGACCCTGCGCGGGTGGTGCTCGACGCGCGGCTGTCGACGTCTCCTCGCTCGCAGATCTACCGGCAGCGCTCGGAGGCGCCGACGATCATCGCCACCGCGAAGAGCGCCGCGTCGGCGGCGGCCCGGCGGTACGCGCCGGCGCAGGTGTGGAAGATCGCGCGCGACCCGAAAGCGAAGGGGCAGGTCGACCTCCGCGCGGTGCTCGAGCGGTTGGCAGACGAAGGCATGCTCCACCTGCTGGTCGAAGGTGGCGCCGAATTGCACTCGTCGTTCCTCAAGTCGGGCCTGTGGGACGAGCTGCTGTTGTTCGTCGCCCCCAAGCTCGCCGGCCACGAAGGGCTCACCTGGAGCGGGCGCCTCGGCGTGTCGGAGATGTCGAAGGCGATCACGCTGGGCGCGCTCACGGTGGAGCCGGTGGGCCCCGATCTGCTGCTGCACGTGCTGCGGTAAATCCCTCTCCCACGGGAGAGGGTGCCCGAAGGGCGGGTGAGGGCGTCACGCGATCGACGGCAGTCTGATGTCAGACCCGGCGTGTACCCTGCCGCGCATGACAGACACCTACTTGCATCACCCGCTCCATCCCAACGTCTTGAAGAACGCGCGCGAGCTGCGCCGCAGCTGCACCAGTGGCGAAGACTTCTTCTGGCGATTGCTGCGTGGCCGTCGCTTCGAAGGCATCAAGTTCAGACGCCAACACCCCTGGCCGCCGTACACGCTCGACTTCTTTGCGCCGAGCATCAATCTCGCGATCGAGCTCGACGGAGACCCGCACGCCGAGCGGCGGGAGAGCGACGCGTACCGCGACGCGACGCTCGCGCGAGCCGGAATCACGACGTTGCGGTTCACCACTGACGACACCATCAACAACCTCGAGGGCGTACTGATGAAGATCTGGGAGCACGCCCGAGAGCGGATGCATTAGGGCGCCCCTCAACCGGCCTTCGGCCACCTTCTCCCGTGGGAGAAGGGTCTCACTTCGCCTGCGGCGAAATCACCGGCACCACTTCGACGCTGCGCACGTCGGCGGTGGTGAGCGCCTTCCACCCGTCGCCGTTGCGCTGGAGCATCAGCACCGCCGGGTGCCCGGGAGCGAGCGTCGCCCCTTCGGGCAGCGCCACCTCGAGCTCGCCGCTGGCCGCGCCCTTCAATGTGCGCGCGACCTCCACCTTCGCACGCCAGCCCTTGGGGCCGTCAGACGGGGCGGGCCCCACCTCGCGCACGATGCCGTCGATCACCAGCTCGGCGGTCTTCGCGCGCTCGACCGCGTCCCACCCGTCGGGGCACTTGAACTCCATCTTCACCGTCACCGTGGTGTCGCCGCGGTCGGCGTCGGCGTCGGAGAGCCGCATCGCCTCGGGCCCGCACCGCGCGAACGCCTGGTGCCACGCCTGGGTCTCGGCCAGCCGCTGCGCGTCTTCGTATTGCCCGTCGCCCGCCGGGTGCACCGCGGTCACCGTGAAGCCGGCCGCCGGCACCAGCGCGCGCAGCAGCACCGCGCTCGCCACCATGAAGTAGATGATCAACCCGGTGACGTCGACCAGGGTCGCCACGAACGGCGCCGAGGCGCTCGCGGGGTCGAGCCCCACCCGCCGCAGAATGAACGGCAGCATCGAGCCCGCCACCGAGCCGAACAGCACCACCCCGATCAGCGAGAAGAACACCGTCGCCGCCACCAGCAGGTAGTGCTGCCCGTACAACCGGGTGTGGTACGGCCAGAGCGAAATGCGGAAGAAGCCGATCGTGCCGAGCAAGAGGCCGAGCGCGAGGCCCGAGCGCAGCTCCCGCAACAACACCCGCCACCAGTCGGCCAGGGTCAGCTCGCGAATCGCCAGCGAGCGGATGATCAGCGAGGTGGCCTGGCTGCCCGAGTTGCCGCCCGACGACATGATCAGGGGAATGAACAGCACCAACACCACCGCCTTCGAGATCTCTCCCTCGAAGTAGCTCATCGCGGTGGAGGTCAGCATCTCGGAGACGAACAAGATCGCGAGCCACACCCCGCGCTTGCGCACCATCTCGAGGAAGCCGATCTCGAGGTAGGGCGCCTCGAGCACCTCGACCGCGGCCATCTTCTGAATCGCCTGGGTCGCTTCTTCTTCGGCGACGTCGAGCACGTCGTCGATGGTGATGATGCCCAGCATCACCCCGTTCGAGTCGGTCACCGGGAGCGCCACCCGGTCGTACTTCTCGAACGCCGCGACCACTTCGCTCTTCGGCATCGTGGCGGTGAGCGCCACCAGCTGCCGCTTGGGAATGTCGCTGACCTTCTGGTCTGGCGCCGCCAGCACCAGCTCGCCCAACCGCACGTCGGCCTGGAGCACCCCGTGCTCGTCGACCAGGTAGACGACGTTCAGGGTCTCCAACCCCCGCCCGTTGGTACGCACGTGCTCGATGCCCTGGGCCGCGGTCATCTGCGGCGTCAACGCCAGGTACTCCGGCGTCATGTACCGGCCGGCGGTGTCGTCGGGGTAGCCCAGCAGCTGGCGGGCGACCTTCAGCTCGTCGGGCTTGAGGGTGGTGAGCGCCCTCTTGGTGACCTCCGCGGGCAGCTCCGAGAACAGGCGCGTCCGGTCGTCGGGCGCCATCTCGTTGAGGATGTTGACCAGCTGCTCGCTCGACAGCGTGCCGATCAGCTCCGCCTGCTGGTCGAGCGGGAGGTACTCGAACGCGACGCCCGCCTTGTCGCGCGGGAGGATCCGGAAGATCACTCCCGAGTCTTCGGGCGGCAGGTCGTCGAGAATCTCGGCGATGTCGGGAGGGTCGAGGTCTTCGAACGCGACCCGCAACGACTCCCAGTCCTTCTTGGCGATCAGCTCCTCGTACTCGGGTTTGAGAAAGTGGCCGAGCACGTCGGGGCCCTCGCGCCAAAAGCGGCGAGTCGGGAGACTACATCGCGCGCTTGAAGGCTTCCTCGATCTTCGACTTCGGCACCGGGCCGGCCAGCTGCTCGAAGACCTTGCCGCCCTTGAACATCAGGAGGGTGGGGAGCGAGCGAACGCCGAACTGCGACGCCGTGCCCTGGTTCTCTTCGACGTTGACCTTCGCGACCTTCACCTTGCCCTTGTAGACGGTCGCCAGCTCGTCGCACGAGACGCCGATCGCCTTACAGGGGATGCACCAGGTCGCCCAGAAGTCGACCAGCACCGGTACGGGGGAGTCGAGCACCAGCGACTTGAACTCGGCATCAGTGACTTCGAAAGAATCCTTCGCCACGGTAGAAACCTCCAAGGAAGATGCATCGCTTAACGTGTGGCGTGGTGCGCCGCAACGCTCGGCGCTAGTATGAGAGATTGGTACAAGGAGACATGTGAAGCTCTTTCTTCCCCAAAGGATCCTCGAAGAGTGGTCGTCGACTGAAAAGGCCGACCTTTCCGAGGGCAAGCTCGTCGTCAGCGACCCCAAGAGCAGCCACCCGGTCTCCGCCGGGGTGCACTTCGTGAAGGTCGTCTCGGGCAACGACACCAACAACCTGGTCGGGCGGGTGAAGTCGATGTCCCAGCTCGACGAGCTCGGCGCCGAGCACATGGCCGACTCGGTGATTCTCGGAGAGACCGCATACGAGGTCGAGCCCGGCTACCTCACCGAGGTCCCCGCCGAGGTGAAGGCCAAGGGCCCCGACCCGAAGAAGAAGCCCATTTCGCCCGAGGCCGACCTGCTGGCCGCGTTCATCCTCGACAAGCTGTAGACTCCACTCAGGGCCGATTTCGTCTTTCAGGAGAGCCGCTTGAGACGCCTTTCGTTGCTGCTCGCCTGCGCCGGCACAGCCGCGCTCGCCTCCTCGATGGTGCCCCGTTCGCTCGACGAGCGCGCGCGCATGGCCGACCGGGTGGTGTTCGCGCAGGTGGTGTCGTCGCGCACCGAGAACCAGGGCACCGCCGAGAAGCCGAAGCTGGTCACCTACCACCACGTGCTGATCGGGCAGGACATTCGCGGCACCGGCCCGGCCGAGCTCGACGTTCTGCAGATCGGCGGCAAGTGGGGCCTGTGGGAGCAGCACGTCACCGAAGACGCGAAGTTCGTCACCGGTGAGACCGCGGTGATGTTGCTCAAGTGCCTGCCGCAGGGCGCCTGCCGCCTCGCCGGCCTCGCCGACGCCAAGCTTTCGGTGAACGGCGACGACGTCTTCGTGCGTGACATGTTCAACAACGCGTGGAGCAAGCAGAAGGTGGCTCCGCTGATCGCGCACCTGAAGCAGCTGCCGGCGATGCCCGCGGCCCAGGCGCCCAAGGCGCCGCAGGCCCAGCAGGTGGTGAAATGAACCGCCGCGCCCTGGTGGTGGCGGTGGCGCTGTTCTCGCTGGTCGCCTCGGGCGACATGGGGATGCCGGCGTTCTTGAACTTCAAGAACCTCCACGACACCTCGAACCCGTACAAGTACTACACCGACGCGCGCACCCAGATGCCGATCGGGTTGTCGCTCACCCTGGTGCAGCAAGAGGTGAACACCGCCTGGAGCACCTGGAACGCGGTGTCGTGCTCGAGCTTTCGCGCCGCCGATCAGGGCGGGAGCATGGGCGTGATCGCCGACCCTGAAGATGCGTACGATCAGTTCAGCGTCAGCGGCGCCTGGGTCACCAGCATTCAAGACCCGATGTACACCCAGCTGTTCGGCAGCACCGACACCATCGCGCTCTCGGTGCCGACCTCGTACGCCGGCGTGCTCACCACCTGCGACTCGTATTTCAACGGGGTCGACTACGGCTGGTCGGTCGGCTCGATCACTCCGCAGGGAGCGGTCGACGTGCAGACCGCGATTCTTCACGAGAACGGCCACTGCATGGGGCTCGACCACTTCGGCAGCCTCGACGCCACGGTGGTGATGAACCCGTTCATTCCGGTCGGAGGGCAGCGCCGGGTGCTCACCCCGGTCGACGTGCAGGCGGCGTGCGAGTGGTACCCGTCGCAGAACGCGGTCGGGGCGCCCTGCACTCCGGGAGGCAGCTGCGGCGCGTCGACGCTCCAGTGCGTCACCCAGACCATCAACGGGGTCACCGATTCGTTCTGCACCAACGGCTGCACCACCGGGTCGGGCGCGGTCTGCGACCTGCCGCTGGTGTGCGCCGGCTCGACGTTGTTCAGCCCGCAGTTCAACGGCGCCTGTCTGCGGCCCGACAACTCGGTCACCCTGGTCGGCGCGCCCTGTCAGAACTCCCCCGACTGCGCCTCGGCGCTGGGCGTGTGCCAGAAAGAAGACGTCACCATCGGCATGCACCCGCAGTGGAGCGACGGCTACTGCTACCAGACCTGCCGGCCCACCGAGCCCCCGTGCCCGGCGAACTCCGCCTGCACCGACGTGGGCGGCGGCGATCTGCGCTGCCTCGAGAGCTGCCGCGTCGGCTTCGCCGACTGCCGCCAGGGCTACGCCTGCGCGCTCACCGTCAACGGCGGCGTCTGCATCCCCATCTGTTACGAAGACAAAGACTGCGGCGACACCACCAACTTCTCGTGCCGCGTCTGTGACGGGCTGTGCGTGGCGATACAGAACGCCACCGCGCGCATCGGCGACCCCTGCACCACCGACGATCAGTGCGGCCAGGGGCAGGTCTGCAACAACCTCGACAGCACCCACCTTCAAAAGCAGTGCACCCAGGGCTGCTCGCGCGGCTGCGCGGTGTGCCCGACCGGCTCCAGCTGCCACCCGCTGCTGACCGGCGAGCTGGTGTGCGAGCGCGACTGCAACGGCGTCGGCAGCTGCGCGCCCGGAACCCAGTGCCTGCCCACCGGGAGCGGCTCGGTCTGCCGGCCGCAGTGCACCAGCGTCAACGACTGCCCGGTGGGGTTGATGTGCTTTCAGGGCGACTGCATCAGCTCGGGGGCCGGCGGCGGCGCGGGCGGCGGCGGCGGCAACTGCGGCGCGTTCTGCCAGACCGACGACGCGGGCATGATGGGCCACCCGAAGACCGACGGCGGCCACGGCGGCGGCTCGGTCAACACCGGCGGCTGCGGCTGCAGCAGCACCAACGCCAACCTGATCTTCGGGCTGCTGGTGCTGGCGGTGGTGTTGGCGCGGCGGCGTCCTCTGTCCTTGAAGTAGGGGGCAGCGAAGCTAAGTTGTCTTGCGTGACCACGGGGAGAGCCGCTCTGTTCGTCGCGCTCGCCTGGGCGGGCTCGGCCTTCGCCCAGGAGGCCGACGCTGGGGTGACCGCCCCCGGCGTGACCGCTCCCGACGCAGGCGCCGAGGCACCGGTCTTTCTCTTCGGCGGGCTGGAGTCGAACAAGGCCGCGGCGGAGCTCGCTGCCGGGCTGGGCCAGTCGCTCTCTCAGCGGCTCGGAGAAGACGGGCTCAAGGTTCGCACCCAGGAAGACGTGACCCGCATCTTGGGCATCGAGCGGCAGAAGCAGCTGCTCGGCACCTGCTCCGACGACGCCAGCTCCTGCATGCTCGAGCTCGGCAACGCGCTCAACGCCGGCTTCATGGTGAACGGCCGGGTCGATCGCTACGGCGACAAGTACAGCCTCAACGTCACCGTGCTCGAGATGAAGAGCTCGTCGCCGGTGCTGAAGGTGAAGCGCGAGGCCGACGGCGCCAGCGAGCTGCCGGCGGCCGCCGACTCCGCCGCCGACGAGGTGGCCCAGCACTTCGGGTTCGGGCCGAAGACGAGGCCGTTCTTCAGCCCGGTCTCGGGCTACGGGTTCAACCTCGCGCTCGGCCTCGGCAGCCAGCTGATCACCAGCATCGCCCAGCTGGCGCCGCTGATCGATCTCGAGATCGGCTACCGAATCACCCGCACCTGGGCGCTGTTCCTGAAGATCAGCACCGCGATCACCTTCGCCACCTCCACCGAGAGCACCAGCGCGACGATCGTGCCGGGGGTGATCGGCCTGCGGTACCACTTCAGAGACAACAAGAGCGTTCAGCCGGTCGTCTCCACCGCGCTCGGCATCTCGAGCACCATCGGCAGCTTTCAGGGCAAGACCCGGCCGTCGCTGGTGCTGGGCGGCGGGGTGTGGTGGTTCATCGTCGACCCGATCGGCGTGGGCCTGGAGGCCAACGTCGACGTGCTGGGCCTCGCCTTCAGCTTCGCCAACACCAACAAGACCGGCATCGACGTCGGCTTCTCGCTCGCGGTGATGTACCGTTTCTGAAAACCCATGACCCAGACCCGACTGATCGTGGCCGTCGCCGTGCTGTGTGCCGGGTGCTCCTGCAAGCCGAAGGAGCAGCCGCCAGACCCCAAGCAGGAGGCCGAGGGGCTCTACCTGCAGGCGCAGTCGGTCTACCTGAAGGGCGACTTCAAGCAGGCCCACGAGCTGTTCGACAAGGTGCGCAAGCTGAACCCGTCTGACCCGCGGCTGCCGGCGGCGGAGGGCGAGGTCTACCTGCGCGAGGTGAAGCTTTCGGAGGCGCTCACCCAGTTCCAGGAGGCCGCCAAGCTCGACCCCGAGCGCGCCACCACCTGGAGCCGGATCGGCTACATCCAGCAGCTGTTGGGCGACAACGAGAACGCCGCGATCTCGCTCGAGAAGGCGCTGAAGAAGAACCCGAAGGACTACAACGCGCTCGAGTCGCGGGCCGAGCTCGACCTGCGCCAGGGCGACCTCGACGCGGCGGTGAAGCACCTGGGCATGGCGGCCGACGTGGCGCCGAAAGAAGAAGCGGCCGAGGTGGTGGAGCGCATCTCCGACGAGCTCACCAAGCGCGACCGTTGGCGCGACGCGCTGGCGGTGCTCGAGGCGCGGGTCGACGGCGGCACGGTCTCACCCGAGATCTGGAACGACCTGGGCGACAAGCTGGTGCAGGCGGAGCGCTTCGCCGAGGCGGCGAGCGCGTACGAGACCGCGGCGAAGCTGAACCCGAAAGACCCGACGCTGTGGGAGCTGGTCGGCGAGCTGCGGGTGAAGCTCGATCAGCTGCCCGAGGCGCAGGCGGCCTACGCCGAGTCGCTCAAGGTGAAAGACCGCGGGGTGGTGCACGTGGCGCTGGCGCGGATGTGCCAGAAGAAGAAAGACGACGCCTGCCTGAAGGCCGAGCTCGACAAGGCGCTCACCACCTCGTCGGGCGAAGAGCTGCGCGAGACGCTGGACCTCGCCGAGCTGCTCCACAGCGTGGGCCGCAAGGCCGACGCGCTGAGGTTGATCGAAGCCGCCGGCGAAGAACCCGAGCTGCGCGACGACTGGGCGTGGCAGCTGCGCATCTCGCAGTGGGAAAAAGACAGCGGCGACAAGGCGCGGGCGAAGCGGGCGTGCGATCTCGCGATGGAGACCGACGCCGGCATCAAGAAGTGCCCCTGAGTTACTTGCCGCCCAGCATCTTGCGGTACACGCCGACCACGGTGCCGAGGATCATCGTCTGCCTGAACTCGGCCTTGTGCACGTAGATCGGCTCCATCGTCTTGTTCGCCGGCTGGAATCGAATGCGGTCGCCCTCGGGGAAGTAGCGCTTCACCGTGGCCTCGTCTTCGATCAGCGCCACCACGATCTCACCCGGGTGCGCCGAGGCGGCCTTGCGCACGAACAGGTAGTCGCCGTCGAAGATGCCGTCGTCGATCATCGACTGGCCCTTCACCTTGAGCGCGAACACCTCGCGGCCGTTACCGCCCAGTAAGAACGAGTCGATCTTCACCGAGTCTTCGACGTTCTCGGTGGCGAGCAGGGGAGCGCCGGCGGCGACCCGGCCGAGCAGCGGCACCTCGACCAGGTTGGGGTCTTTCTTCGCCCCCAGGCCGAGCACCATGCGCGCGCGCTTGGTCGGCACCAACGAGCGGCTCTGCTGCTCGCCGCGGGTGAGGTAGCCCTTGCGCTCGAGCGCCTTCAAGTGGTCGTTCACCCCGTTGGTGGAGTGAATGTCGAGCTCTTCACCGATCTCGCGAATGGTGGGGGGAAAACCCCGAACCTCGGTCTCCTTCAGGATGAAGGTGAGCACTTCTTTCTGCCGGTCGGTCAGCTCGTCCAAGTGAGGCTCCCAAGACCACGGGGTGTAAGGGTGTTCAGTGATCGCATGAAACCTGAACGCATGTGTAGAGTCAACTTTTGTACCGCAATGGGTCTGCGGTGTGCATTGTTGAGGCTCGAGATGCGCGCGTGGCTCCCGCTGACGCTGTTCGCTTTCGTGGCCTGCAACGCGGGCTTGAAAGACGGCTACTTCGTCAAAGACGGGGTTCGTTACAAGGTCGCCACGCTCGAAGGCGACTGGCAGAAGGTCGACTTCTCGGACAACGACCTGGCTTGGGTGCGCAAAGACACCGCCCAGGTGCTGGCGATGAACGCCACCTGCAAAGACACCGGCGACCCGTCGTTGGAGGTACTCACCAACCACCTGTTGATGGGCTTCACCGACAAGTGGCTGAAAGAGCGCAGCCTGAAGCCGCTCGACGGCCGCGACGCGCTGGTGAGCCGGTACGACGCCAAGCTCGACGGGGTGGAGGTCGAGCTGCAGGTGGCGGTGATGAAGAAAGACGACTGCGTCTACGACTTCTCGTACATCGCGCCCAAGGGTCACTTCGAAGAGGGCGAGGTGGCGTTCGACAAGCTGCTGGGCTCGTTCACCACCGGCGCGAGCGGCATGGCCAACCGATGACCCCGGGCCAGACCAACCCAGGTGGTCCCGGTCAGCTGGAGCCCTCGGAGCAGACCGAGTTGCTCGAAGTGGTGCAGCAGGAGCTCGAAGCGATTCTGCCGTTCACCGCCCGGGTGCGGCACTTCTTCGAAGAGTTCGGCGCGATGCTGCTGCTGTTGTTGCGCAGCGTCGGCCGGGCGGTGAGGCCTCCGTTCGGGCTGGGCGAGCTGGCGTATCAGATGGTGCAGCTGGGGGTGCGCTCGCTGTCGATCGCCACCCTGACCGCCACCTTCGCCGGGCTGGTGATCTCGCTCCAGTTCGCGTTCTTTCTGGCGCGCTTCGGAGTGCAGCACACGGTGGGCAAGGTGGTGGTGCTGACCTTGTTTCGCGAGCTGGGGCCGGTGTTGACCGCGCTCACCGTGGGCGCGCGCATCGGCTCGGGCATCACCGCTGAGCTGGGCTCGATGAAGGTGACCGAGCAGATCGACGCGATCAAGGCGCTCGGCGCCGACCCGATCAAGAAGCTGGTCGCGCCGCGGCTGATCGCCTGCACGGTGGTGCTGCCGGTGCTGGCCGCGCTCGCCGACGTGTTCGGCATGATCGCCGGCTCGGCGGTGGTCTGGTTTCAGTACGACATTCCGCTCAAGCAGTTCTACCGCTCGGCGGTGGAGACGGCTTCGTTCTCCGACTTCTTCTCCGGCATCGTCAAGGCGGCGGTGTTCGGCCTGATCATCGCGGTGGTCGGCTGCTACAAGGGCTTCAACACCAAGGGCGGCACCGAGGGCGTCGGCCGGGCGACCACCGAGACGGTGGCGGTAGCGTCGGTGGCGATCTGCCTGTCTGACTTCTTTCTCACCAAGCTGCTCCTGGCCCTGTGAGCGCGACCAACGGCGACACGCTGATCGAGTACAAGGGCCTGTTCAAGGCGTTCGGCAAGAAGCGCATCTACGACGGGTTGGACCTCGCGATTCGCAAGGGCGAGAACATCACCATCATCGGCGGCTCGGGCACCGGCAAGAGCGTGCTCTTGAAGTGCCTGATCGGGTTGCTCTACCCCGACCGCGGCGAGGTGATGTTCGAGGGCGAAGACGTGGTCACGCTCGACGAAGACAAGCTGCTCGAGGTGCGGCGCAAGGTGGCGATGGTGTTTCAGGGGGCGGCGCTGTTCGACTCGTTGAGCGTGGGCGAGAACATCGCCTACCCCTTGAGGGAGCAGAACCCCGAGATGCCCGAGAGCGAGGTTCAGGATCGGGTTTCGCAACAGCTTCAGCGGGTGAACCTGGCGGGCATCGAGAACATGAAGCCGTCGGACCTGTCGGGCGGCATGCGCAAGCGGGTAGGGCTGGCGCGGGCGATCGCCACCCAGCCCGAGGTGATTCTGTGGGACGAACCGACCACGGGTTTGGATCCCATTTCGACACGTGTGATCGACGAGCTGATCGTGAAGATGAAGACCGAGCTCGGTTGCACTGGGGTGGTGGTGACACACGACATGGACTCGGCGTTTCGTGTCAGTGACAGAATCGCGATGCTGGCCCACCGCAAAATCGTGGCGCAGGGGACGGTCGCTGAAATGAAAGCGTCGACCCACCCAGACGTGCGTGCTTTCTTCGATGCGAGGTTGCCATGGACGGCCAGGAAAAAATGAACCCCGACGAGCGGGAGCGGCGCATCGTCGTACGCGCCGGTCTCTTCGTGGGCTTGGGGCTGGCGCTCGCCGGAGTGGTGATCTTTCTGGTCGGTAAAGAGCGCATGTTCTTCGACAAGCAGAACCGCTACGTCGGCGCGTTCGAGAACGTCGACGGTCTGACGCTCGACGCTCCGGTGCGGCTGGGCGGCTTGAACGCGGGGCGGGTGACCGACATCAAGTTCGAAGACAACCTGGAGGACAAGCGCATCGTCGTCACCATGGAGGTGGCGAAGAAGTTCGAGAAGCGCATTCGCAAAGACTCGGTCGCCCGCATCACCGGCCGCGGCGTGCTGGGCGACAAGGCGGTCGACGTGTCGCTGGGCTCACCGAACGAGCCGCAGATTCCCAACGGAGGCGAGCTCGCCACCGGCACCTCGGGCGACATCAGCTCGCTCTTGAAGGCCACCGGCGAGATCATCGACAACGCGGTGGGCATCACCCGCGACCTGCGGCAGGGCGTGACCGCGTACACCTCGCCCGAGATGCGGGCCGACGTGGCGGCGCTGCTGCACTCGACGCGATCGATCGTGGAAGAGATCGAGCAGGGCAAAGGGGCGCTCCACACCGCGGTCTACGACAAGCAGTCGGGCGAGCAGCTGAAGGAGCTGTTGGCGAACGCGTCGTCGGCGGCGAAGCGGCTCGACGGCTCGGCGACCGAGGTGCAGCAGCTTTTGGCCGACATTCGAACCGGCGACGGCGCGATGCACGCGATCATCTACGACAAGAAGACCGCCAAGGCGGTCACCGAGCTGGGCGACGCCGCCGAGCAGCTGGCCCAGGTGATCGAAGACGCCAAGACCCACAAAGACGGCGCGGTGTACCAGCTGGTGTACGGCGACTCGAAGCAGATGATCGGCGACCTCAGCTCCGCCGCCGCCGACATCAAGGCGATCACCACCAAGGTGAAGTCGGGCGAGGGCTCGCTGGGCGGCATCATCTACGACCCCACGGTGTACGAGGACCTCAAGGAGGTGCTCGGCAACGTGAAGCGCAACAAGGTGCTCCGGGAACTGGTGCGGTTCTCGATCAGCAACGGCGAGAACCTCGACAGCACCGGCAAGCCCGCGCAGAACCAATCGAAGCAGAAGTGAGCGAGCTGGCCGAGCAGCTCAGCCGCGCCCAATGGCTCGGCAAGATCCCCGAGTCGTTCTGGGAGCTGTTCCCTCGGCGCCGCGGTTCGCGAACGCGCCTGTCGGTCTTCGACGAGCGCACGCTGCGGCTGCTGAGCGAAACCGACTGGCGCGATTTGCTGGAGCTGGTGGCGCGCGCAGAGAGCGGTCAGGCGT
Source organism: Myxococcaceae bacterium (assembly GCA_047602415.1). Classification (GTDB taxonomy): domain Bacteria; phylum Myxococcota; class Myxococcia; order Myxococcales; family Myxococcaceae; genus JASGHH01. The sequence goes on from JASGHH010000001.1 coordinate 61,240, forward strand.
TGATGCTCGAATACGGTGACCTCACGATGTTCGACCGCATTCGTGCCTGGAGCGCGCTCGAAGGTGGGCGCTACGTCGAAGCCCGCATCAACCCCGACCCGAAGAAGGCGGCCCGCCGCGAGCTCCTACGCACGCAGTACCGCCTGACTGCCGAAGGCGCTCGCCTCGTTCGCGCGGGACTCGGGCGGCTGACTGACGCGCCGCCGATGCAGTCGGGCGGCTTTCGCTTCTACGCAGACCCAAAGGCGGTCTCGTGACGGTGATGGGGAAGAATAGGGGCGCCGGCGACGGGGTGGTTTCTAACGGTCATCGCACCGGGTGCCGGCGCACTCGGACATTCAGCTCGAGGAGCGCTGAATGCCGTTGCGGATGAGCATCGAGAAGCGAAGGAAAGCCAAAGAGCTGTATTGGGCCGGGATGAGCATGCCGCGGATTGGCGCGATCCTTGGTTGCTGGCCCACGGCCGTCTGTAAGTGGTTGCAAGCCAGTCCGTGGCCGCCGCGCAGGCGCAACCCACTGCGTCTGTCGCCGGCGGAACGTGAAGAGATCTCGCTCGGTCTGAAGGCGGGCGAGTCTCTTCGCAGCATCGCTGAGCGGCTGAAGCGAGCCCCGTCCACGATCTCTCGCGAGGTGAAGGCCCAAGGAGCCGACCGCTACCGCGCCTGGCGGGGTGACGAGCGCGCGGAACGGCTCATGGCTCGAAACAGGCCGGGCAAGTTGGCCGCATCGCCTGACCTCGTGAAGGAGGTCGAGAAGGGGCTACTGAACGAATGGTCGCCGAAGGAGATAGAGAGGCGCCTGCGAGTCGACTATCCCGACAACCCAGCGATGCGCGTGTCTCACGAGACCATCTACAAGGCGCTCTACATCCAGGGACGCGGCACGCTCCGCAAGGAGCTTGCGAAGCACCTCCGCCAGGCTCGGCCGCACCGACGTCCGAGGGCGCGCAAGCAGCTGGCGGGCAAAATTCCCGACATGCTGAATATCTCGGAGAGACCGGCGGAAGCGGCCGACCGAGCTGTTCCTGGCCACTGGGAGGGCGACCTCATTGTTGGCCCCAAGAGCCAGTCGGCGATCGGCACGCTGGTGGAACGGTCGACCCGCTACGTGATGTTGCTTCACCTCAAGAACGGGAAGACGGCCGAACACGTCCGCGAGGCGCTGACGAAGAAGATTCGAGAGCTGCCGCGAGAGCTGTGGCGCTCCCTGACATGGGATCAGGGAAGCGAGCTCGCCGAACACGCGAAATTCACCATCGAGACCGGGGTGCAGGTGTTTTTCTGTGACCCGCGCAGTCCGTGGCAGCGCGGCAGCAACGAAAACACGAACGGCCTGCTGCGCCAGTACTTCCCGAAGGGGACCGACCTCAGCAAGCACACCGAGGCAGAACTCGACCGCGTGGCGCGGAAGCTCAACGGACGCCCGCGTGAAACGCTCGGCTGGCGAACGCCGGCTGAGAAGCTGCAAGAGCTGCTCGACAAAGCGGCGTAGCTGTCAGCAGCGCTCAGAAACAACTCACAAATCGAGCACCACATAAGGGCCGCGCCTCCGCGCCGATGATGCCGGCGCTTCGGCGCGGGTCGACGCGCAACGCTCCGGCCTGCTAACAGACGTCGTCGAGCTGTTGCGATGACCCGTTGACGCAACCCGGGTATTCTTCCCCAATACGACTCGTCGCCGTGCTGCTGCTCGCCGCCTGCTCGCGCACCGGCCTCGAGCGCGACCCGCCCGACGGCGACGTCACCACCCACGTGCCGGTCTGCGGCCCTGGCCCTCAGCTCGGCGACGTCAGCTGCAAGACCTGCTGGGATCACGAGGTGGTGATCGCCGACGACGGCATGAACCAGGCGTTTCTTCCCACCTGCGGCAACAGCAACTGCCTGCCGATCGTCACCTCGGGGCACGACGCGCCCTGTACGCGCCGCCCGAGAGCACCTGCGATCTGCTGCCCGACGAGGTGCTCGCCGCCTGCCCGCAACCCTTCGACTGCGCTTGTCTTCAGCCGTTGCTGAGCCAGTTCAAGGTCTGGCCGCCGACGAAGTGGAACTGCGAGTGGTTCTGCTCCGAGCTCGAAGGGGGCATTCGGCTGCATTGCTCGCTGCCCTGATCACCAGTGAAGAAACGCTGAAACCGCGACAGGCATGTAGCACCGCCGCCCACACGTTTTTCTGCGCCGCGCCGAGCGGATCTCAGACTGATCCCGTCTTGCCGCAACGTCACACTCTGCTCTGCGTCGACGACGAATCGAACGTCCTCGACCTCCTTTCCCGAACCTTCGAAAAGCGCTTCGAAGTCTTGAAGGCCAGCACCGGTCTCGAGGCGCTCGAGATTCTCAAGACCCGCTCGGTCGATCTGTTGATCACCGATCAGCGCATGCCCGAGATGACCGGCATCGAGCTGATCAAAGCGGCGCGCGAAGCGGGCATCGACATCACCGCGATCCTCCTCACCGCGTACACCAACCCCGAAGACATCATCGCGGCGATCAACGAAGGCCAGGTGTACCGCTACGTCACCAAGCCGTTCGATCTGCAGGAGCTCTCGCAGACCGTTCGCAACGCGGTCGACTACGCGACGCTCCGAAAAGAAAAAGAGCGCTTGATGGAGAGCCTCCACAAGCGAATCGAGGCGCTCAACGTTCTCTACGAGGTCAGCCGCGGCGCCGCCAACGACGCCTACAGCTTCGACGCGGTGGTCGACCGCCTGCTCTCGGTCGTCGGCCGGGTGCTGCCGCACGACGTCAGCGCGGTGCTGCTCCAGACCGCCGAGGGCCGCTCGGCGAGCCTGCGCATTCGCTGCCGCTCGGTGCTGAGCGAGAAGACGCTGCTCACCGTCAAGGAGTCGGTGCTCGCCGCCCACCGCAAGTCGGCCGGCGTGCTGCTGCCCGAAGAGCGGGTGCTCACCCGCATCGCCGGCAACACCACCCCCGACTCCAACGCGCCGGCCACCTTCCCGCACGCGCTCTCGGTGCCGCTGATCTCGGGCGGTCAGACGGTGGGCACGCTGTCGATCTTCGCCTCCCAGGGCGCGTACAACTCCGAAGACGGCGAGCTGCTCGATCTGCTGGTCAACCAGACCACCGACGCGATCGATCACCTCCGCGCCGCCGAGCACCGCAGCCGGCGCCAGATCGAGGCGCTGGTGGAGTCAATGGACGACGGCGTCGCGCTTCTCGACGACAAGAACGAAGTGGTGGTGCTCAACCCGGCCGCCCGCGCGATCTTGAAGCTCGGCGACGACCCCGATCACCTCACCGCCCGCCACCTGAAAGAAAAGCTCGGCTTCTCGCCCTGGGAGATGGTGCGCGGCTGGGAGTACGGCGGGCAGAAGGCGTTTCACGACGAGCTGAAGCTGTTCGAGCGGTCGATCGCGCTCACCGTCACCCCGGTCGCCGACCAAGACGCCCTGCGCGGCGTCGCCCTGGTGCTCCGCGACGTCACCGAGCAGAAGCTGCTCGAGGAGCGCAAAGACGAGTTCGTCTCGATGGTCAGCCACGAGCTGCGCACGCCGCTCACCTCGATCACCGGCGCGCTCGACCTGGTGCTCAACCACATCACCGGCGACGTGAACGAGAAGCAGCAGCGCTTTCTCGAGATGGCGCGCGAGTCGACCGAGAAGCTCAACGCGCTGGTCGACGACCTGCTCGACCTCTCCAAGTTTGCCAAGGGCAAGCTGAAGATGGCGTTCGAGTTCACCCACCTCGATCAGCTGGTCAAGAAGGCGGTCGACAAGTACGGCCCCGCGTTCGCCGAGAAGCAGGTGGCGCCGGTGATGCGGGTGGTCGAAGGCGTCAACGTGCTCGCCGACCCCAACCGGCTCGAGCAGGTGCTCAACAACCTGCTCACCAACGCCACCAAGTTCACTCCCGAGGGCGGCGAGGTCACCGTCGAGCTGAAGGCCGAGAAGCAGACCCCCGGCTTCGTCACCCTGTCGGTGTCGAACAACGGCGACCCGATCGCCGAAGACGACCTGGAGCGCATCTTCGACCGCTTCGAGCAGGCCCGGGCGACCAAGAGCAAGCGGAGCATTCGCGGCACCGGGCTGGGGCTGTCGATCTGCCGCAACATCGTCGAGGCCCACGGCGGCCGCATCTGGGCCGAGCCGGCCACCCGCGGCGCGCGCTTCGTGGCGGTGCTCCCGGTCGAGCCTCCGCTGGCGGTGCTGGAGCCGTCGGCCGAGCCGAAAGACAAGCACGTCGGCCCCAAGCCCTCGCGCGGCAACGTGCTGGTGATCGAAGACACCCCCGAGATCGCCTGGATCATGAAGGCGATGCTGCTCACCCGCGGCTACAAGGTGTCGATCGCGGGCAGCGCCGACGAAGGCCTGGCGCTGGCGCGCAAGCAGAAGCCCGACGTGATCACCGTCGACGTGAAGCTGCCCGACGTCGACGGGCTGAAGCTGGCCGAGATCTTTCGCCACGACCCCGAGACCCGCAACGCGCAGGTGATGATCGTCTCGGGCTTCGACGAGAAAGAAGCGGCGATGCGGGTCGGCGCGCGCGGCTTTCTGCTCAAGCCGATTCAGTCTGACGCGCTGCTCGCCTCGGTCGACGGCCTGCTGTCGAGCTCTTCGCACCGCAAGGGCAAGGTGCTGGTGGTCGACGACGACGCCCAGATTCGCGCCATCTGCGGTGAGGTGCTCCACAACCTCGGCTTCGACGCGGTGGAGGCCGGCAGCGTGGCGCAGGCGAAGGCGGCGATGCGCACCGCCCGCTTCGATCTGCTGCTGCTCGACGTCTCGCTGCCCGACGGCGACGGCTTCACCCTGTTCGAAGAGCTGAAGGCCGAGCGCGCCTCGGCGCCGCTTTCGGTGATCTTCATCTCCGCGCGCACCGAGACCTCGGCCAAGGTGCGGGCGCTCAAGCTGGGCGGCGACGACTACCTCACCAAGCCGTTCGACGCGCTCGAGCTGGGGGCGCGGGTCGAGACGGTGCTCCGCCGCCGCAGCCAGGAGGCGGCGTCGTCGCCCACCACGCTGCTGCCGGGCTCGGCGATGATCGAGAAGGAGGTGCAGCGCCGCTACGAGTCGCGGCAGCCGTTCGCCTTCTGCTACCTCGATCTCGACAACCTCAAGGCCTACAACGACTACTACGGCTTCGCGAAGGCCGACGGCGTGGTGCGCCAGACCGGCGATCTGCTCCGCGAGATCTTCGCGCTCCACGGCGCGCCGGGCGACTTCTTGGGCCACGTGGCCGGCGACGACTTCGTCTTCGTGGTCTCGCAAGAGAGCGTCGATCGCATCTGCCAGCGCGCGGTGGAGACGTTCGACCGCATCATTCCCCTCTATTACGACCGTGCCGATCGCGAGCGCGGGTACATCGAGGCCGACGATCGCTTCGGGCAGCGGCGAAAGTTCCCGATCATGAGCGTGTCGGTGGTGGCGGTGATCACCGATGGCCGGGGCGGGGGGCACTCCGACCTCGCCCGCCACGCCGCCGACCTGAAGAAGGCGGCCAAGGCGGTGGCCGGCAGCGTCTACCTGCGGAGTGACCGGCCGCTGAAGGCCGTGCCAGAAACCGCCTAGGGTGATGTCCCACCGGGCCGGGTTGGAGTGTCGAACGGTCATGCGACTCGCACTGGCACTGGTGTTTCTCGCGGCTTGCGGCAGCAGCAGTGGCTCGGGCGGCGGAGGTGGAGGCGGGTCGGGGGGCGGCTCAGCGGGTGGTGGCGCTGCGTCGGGAGGCGGCGCGGGCGGAGGCGGACAGGCCAGCTGCAACACTGTCGCCGACGACTCGACGACCTACTTTCCCGGCTGCCCGGGCACCGGCAACTGCCCCGGCTGCGACCTGCTGCCGGGAGATGGCGGCACCATCGCCGACGGCACCTACCGGGCGGCGCAGGACATTCTCTGGGAGTCTGCCTGCGGCGCGATTTCGATGGTCCCCTCGCACGCCACCCTGGTGATCGCCGACGGCGGCTTCGAGCTCGTTTCCACCGGCCCCCGGAGCCTCAGCCCCCACCAGCGACACGGTGCGCATCAACGCCACCTTCACCACCGACGGCGGGACGATTCTGATCACCCCGACGTGTGGGCAAAATGATCCCCAGCCGGCGAGCTACACCGCGGCGGGCGACTTCATCAGCCTGACCGCCTTCCCGGGGCTCATCGGCAACCCGGTCTTCGTGAAGCGCCCTTGAGGGCTCGTCTCGCAGTAGCATCGAGGCTCCCTCGATGCGCCTGTCCCAGCAGCTGGTGCTCTTCGTCCTCGCGGCGGCGGTTCTCCCGCTCGCGGTGGTCGGCTTCTGGCTGCTGAAGCAGTCGGAGGCGGAGCTGTCGGCGCGCCTCGCCGCCTCTCAACGTGCCCAGGCCCAGGCAGCAGCCGAAGCCGCGGGCTACCGCCTCTCGGGTGCGCTCAACGCGCTCGAGTCTTCGGCGGGGTTGATCGACTGGGCGACCGCCAGCCCGGAAGAGATTCGGGCGGCCTCGGCCTGCTCGCCGGCCAGTCGGACCTGGTGAGCGGCGTGGCGCTGGTCGACCCCAACCGCGACGACGTGCCCGCGCCGATGCCGGGCGGTGAAGGCCACGCCGCGTTCGACGAAGCCAAAGACGGCCCGGCGCTGCTGAAGTCGCTCCCGTTCGAGCCGCTGGGCGAGCGGGGTGAGAAAGGCCAGGTGGCGGTCGGCACCGCGCTCGACGCCTCGGGCCCGGTGCTCCCGGTGGGCGTGCAGGTCTCGCCGAAGAGCTCGAAGGCGGCGTTCATCGTCGCGTTTCTCTCCCTTGGCGCACTGCAGAAGGAGCTCGCCGCGCGCGCCGAGGCGCCGCTGGTGATCGAGCTGATCGACTCCGACAGCCGGGTGCTGGCGCGCTCGTCGGGCGGCACGGTGCTGGAGCCGCTCGACCCCGGCCGCGCCGCGCAGCTGAACGGCGCCGAAGTGGGGCGCACCTCGACTGGTGAGTGGGTGGCGTGGGCGGCGGTGCCCGGGCCGCTCGGCTTGAAGGCGGTGGTGTCGTTGCCCGCGGCGGTGGCGAGGGCGCCGGTGGTGGCGCTGCGCCGCTCAGTGCTGGCCGGCATCGGAGTGACGCTGGTGCTGCTGATTCTGGCCGGCCTCACCTTCACCGGCCGGCTCAACCGCCGCCTCGGCAAGGTCGCCTCGGTGGCCGACGCGTACTCCAAGGGCGAGCTCAACAAGCGGATCGAGATCGACGGCCAAGACGAGCTCACCGATCTGGGCACCACCTTCAACCGCATGGGCGCCGAGCTGGAGACGGCCCGGTCGAAGCTGTTGCGGTGGAACGACGACCTCAAGCAGCGCGTCGATGAAGCGACGGCCGATCTGCGGGCGGCGCAGGGCCAGCTGATCGAAGCGCAGAAGCTGGCCGCGATCGGCCAGCTCGGAGCCGGCGTGGCCCACGAGATCAACAACCCGCTCTGCGGCATTCTCGGCAACGCCCAGCTCTTGATGTTGGAGAAAGAAGCCGACGACGACGACTTCGAGCTTCTGAAGAAGATCGAAGAGAGCGCCAAGCGCTGCCGCGACATCACCCAGAACCTGCTCCGCTTCTCGCAGAGCGCCGGGCGCGCCGAGCGGCGGCCGACCGACATCAACGCGCTGATTCGCGGCACGCTCGCGTTCGAGAAGCCGCGCAACGACGAGGCGAAGATCGACGTCGGCCAGGTGCTCGCGCCCGGCACCGCGATGACCTGGGCCGACCCGGAGCAGCTGGCGCAGTCGCTCCAGCAGCTGTGCTCCAACGCGCGCACCGCGATGCTGCAGTCGGGCACCAAGCGGCTCACCTTCGCCACCTTCCCCAAGGGCAACGAGTGGATCGTGGAGGTCACCGACACCGGCAAGGGCATTCCCGCCGAGAACCTCACCCGCATCTTCGACCCGTTCTTCACCACCAAAGACATCTGGTCGAACGTCGGCCTCGGGCTGTCAGTGGTGTACCGGGTGGCGAAGGAGCATGACGGCCGGGTGGAGGTCGACAGCACGGTGGGCCAGGGCAGCCGGTTCGTGCTCCACCTGCCGAAGTACGACCCGGCGGTGCATCAGCAGCGCGCGACCCAGTCGGCGAAGCCGACCACGGTGGGCGGCACCGGGCTGGGGATCGTCAAGTGAGCGAGCCGAAGAAGCGCTCCAACCTGCCGTTCATCGCCGGGGTGCTGGCGATTCTCGCGCTGTTGCCGCTGGCCTACTGGCTGCTGCTCGGGCGCGACGAGGGCCTGCCGCCGCCTCCGCCGCCCAAGCCGGTGGCGCAGCAGGTGATCGACGCGGGGCCGAAGAAGGCCGAGCTCAAGCTGTCGGAGGTCACCGGCAAGGTGACGGTGAAGCGCGGCGACGGCGCCTGGGTGGAGGCGAAGGCCGGCGACGCGCTGTCGGAGAGCGACGGCGTTCGCACCGAAGACGGCAGCTACGCGGTGCTGGCCGGCGGCGAGTACTGGGAAGTGAAGATGGAGCCCGGCACCGAGGTGCAGGTCGGCGAGCTGTCAGACTCGATCAGCAAGATCCTCCTCGGCTCCGGTATGGCGCGCGCGAAGGTGAAGGCCGGCAAGCACACCTTCGAGGTGCGCTCGACCAGGTCAGACGCGGTGGCGAGCACCTCCAACGGTAGCTTCACGGTGTCGAACGACGGCAACGGCACGGTCGCGGTCGGCACCCAGGAAGGCGAGGTGCAGTTCGCCGGCAAAGGCAAAGTGGTGATCGTGCGCGCGGGCGAGCAGTCGATCGCGAAGGCCAACGAAGAGCCGTCGGCGCCGAAGGCGATTCCCAACAGCCTGCTGCTCAAGGTCGCGCTGCCGTCGCGGCAGCTGACCAACAAGCCGAAGATGCAGGTCACCGGCGTCACCGAGCCGGGCACCTGGGTCGAGATCGCAGGCCACACCACCATCGCCGACCGCACCGGCAAGTTCAGAATTCCGCTCCTGCTCACCGAGGGCAACAACGCGATCGAGATCAAAGCGCGCGGCGTCGGCGGCAAAGAAGCCGACTCGAAGCACGCGATCGAGGTCGACAGCACGGTGAAGAAGACGAGCGTGAAGATCGACTGGGGCACCCAGAAATAGGAGCCGCGCCGTGAAAAAACGCGCGGTGCCGATCTTCATCGCGGTGCTCGCGCTCGGCGCGGTGATCGTCGGCGCGGCGTACGAGCAGTGCGAGCCGTCTTCAGGGGGCGCAGCCGCGAGGGCCGATGCGCCGCGGGCCTCGGCCGATCCCTTCACCGCGCCTCCGCCCGTGGCCAAGGGCCAGGCGACGCTGCGCGGCCGGGTGATCGGCAGCGACGGGAAGCCGGCCCCCGGGGTGGCGGTGATCGCCGTCGAAGCCGAGGGCAACCTGCTTTCGGCGAGGGCGTGTCACTGCGGCGACGAGCTGGTGCCGGGCAAGAGCCTGGCCGGCTGCCCCTGCGAGCAGGACACCCTGATCGCGGCGGTGGCGAACCGCGAAGGGGAGCCGATGCTCCTGGCGCGCACCGAGAGCGCCAGCGACGGCAGCTTCGAGCTCTCGGGCCTGCCCGATGCCCCGGTGGCGCTCTGGGCCCAGCACCCGGTGCTCGGCGTGGCGGTGCTGGAGAAGGCGCTGCTCGGCGATCACCCCGATCTGATTCTCGCGCCCGCAGTCGAGCTCGCCGGCACGGTGACCGACACCACCCAGAAGCCGCTCGCGGGCGCGCTGGTGACAGTGATCGCCGAGCCCTCCAGCCGGTTCTTCGAGACGGTCACCGACGCCAAGGGCGCCTTCAAGCGCGGCGGGCTGCCGCACACCGCGTTTCGGGTGGTGACCTCGCTGAAGGGTTACCTCAGCGACGTGAGCGCGATCGACGCCGACGAGACCCTGGACCTCCGGGTGACGCTCGACGCGCCGAAGGCGATCGCCGGCAAGGTGGTGCGCCAGGGCCAGCCGGTCGAGGGCGCCTCGGTGATCGCGGGCAACGATCAGAACGACGCGCTCCTCCGCGTCACCAGCGCGGCCGACGGCAGCTTTCGCTTCGAAGGGCTGTCGGTGCCGATGCTGCACCTCACCGCGACCAAGGGCTTCGAGCTCGCCACCGTGGGGCTGTACGACGAAGAAGCGCCCACCGGGCTGGTGCTCGAGCTGAAGCCGGCCGGCAGGGTGGAAGGCACGGTGGTCGACGAGGAGCGGCGGCCGGTGCCAGGGGCGCTGGTGATGCTCACCTTGCCGGAGCAGGGGAGCCAGGACACCCGCGCCGGCGCCGACGGTCACTTCGAGCTCCTCGGGCTCGCGGGGTTGGGTGAGCTTCAGGCGATCCAAAAAGGTTTTCTGGAACGCGACCCGATGATGCTGAAGGTGCAGGCAGGCCAGACCCAGCAGGTGACGATCAGCCTGTCGCGCGGCGCGGTGGTCTCGGGCGTCGTTGTCGACCCGTCGGGCCGGCCGGTGGTGGGGGCCTCGGTGTCGGAGAACGACTCGGTGGTTCGCCAGAAGCACGGGGCGCGTGCGCGCTACTCCACCAGCACCGGCCCCGACGGGCGCTTCCTCTTGAAAGGGCTCGACGTGGGCAAGACCACGCTGCTGGTGAAGCACGAGGCGTGGCAGTTCAAGCGGGTCGACGTCGAGGCGCCGTCGACGGAGCTCGAGGTGAAGCTCGAAGCGGGGGCCACGGTCGAAGGCCACCTGCGCGAGGCCGACGGCGCTCCTGTCATCGGCGGCCGGGTGGCGGCGGTGCCCGACGACAAGATCGACATGCACGGCAACGGCGGGCCTTCGCTGGTGGAGGTGAAGGAGACCCGCACCCGCGGCGACGGCAGCTACCGCCTCGAGGGCGTCGAGCCTCGCAGCTACCTCTTCACCGGCCGCGATCAACCGACCTTTCGCACCACGATGACGCAGGCGACGGTGTCGAACGGCGCCAACTCGGTCGAGCTGACGTTCGAGGCGGGGCTGCCGCTGGGCGGGGTGGTGACCGATCAAGACGGCAAGCCGGTGCCGCGGGTGCGCCTCGACGTGATCTGGACCCCGGCGCGGCGCGGCGATCAGAGCGACAAGCGCCACCGCGACGTCGCCGACATTCTCACCGGGCCCACCTCGCGCAACGGCGAGAGCGACGACAACGGCAAGTTCCTCTTCAAGTCGTTGCCCAACGGCAAGGTGCGGCTGGCGGTCTACGCCGAGGGCTACCAGGGCGAGCCGCCGCTCGAGCTGGAGACCGGCGACACCGCGGTGAGGGTGGTGTTGCGCCGCCTGCCCCGGATGACCGGCAAGGTGGCCGGGCCCGATCGCGCCCCGGTGACCCGCTTCTACGTCGGAGGAATCGACGTGCGCGACCCGGCCGGCCACTTCGACATCGCGCGCGAAGGCGCTGCGAAGCTGGTGGTGGTCGCCGAGGGCTTCGCGCCGTCGGTGCTCGAGGTGCCCGAGGGCGAGAACGATCTCGAGCTCGGCACCGTGGTGCTCTCTCGCGGCCGCTCGGTGGAGGTCGAGGTGACCGACGCACGCACCGCCGCGCCGATCGAGGGCGTGCGCGCGATCGTCTCGACGTCGGGCGAGTACCTCGCCGGCAACGGCATGGACGACACCACCGACGGAGCCTCGAGCGACGCGCGGGGTGTGCTCTCGCTGTCTCGCGTGCCCGAGGCCGAGCTCAGCGTCGCGCTCCGAAAAGAAGGGTACCTGCCGGGTTCGGTGACGGTGCCTCCGGGCGCGGCGACGGTGCAGGCCAGGCTCGACCCGGGCGAGCCGCTCGAGGGCCGGGTGGTCGACGCCAAGGGCAACCCGGTGGCGCACGCCGCGGTGCAGGCGATGGGCGAAGGAGAAGGCGGGTACCAGCGCACCGGCGCCGACGGCCGGTTTCAGCTCACCGGGCTGAGCCCCGGCAACTGGACGCTCTCGGCGGAGGACTCCGAGCACAAGCTGACCTTCGCGCCCAGGCCGGTGAAGCTCGAGGCGGGCAAGCCGGCGGTGGTGGAGCTGCGCGCGATGAGCAACGCCGCCAGCCTCGACGTCAGGTTGTTCGACACCTCGGGTGAGGAGCTGCTGGGGCAGGTGCGGCTGGTGCAGGGCGTGCTGCCGGGCACGCTCACCCGCGACGCCTTCTTTCAGCTGCGCACCTCCGCGCTGAAGCCGACCGGCCGGAGCGGCCACTTCGAGGCGATCGAGCCCGGCACCTACACCGCGCTGATCGTCTCGGGTGGCAACACGATCGGCGTCAGCACCCAGCAGATCGAGGTGGCGCGGGGTGAGAACGTGGTGAAGGTGGTGCTCTCGGCGACCACTCCGCGGCTGAACCTCTCAGAGTAGCTTGATCCACTCCTGGGCCTGGCCCTTCTTCGCCAGCCGTTCTTCGCGCCGCTGCTGCGCCCGGTGCGCTGCCTGGCGCTCTTCGGGGGTGTTGAGCTGCAGCGGAGGCACCTCGAGCCGGTTGCCGGCCGCGTCGAGCGCGACGAAGGTGAGCAGCGCGGTGGTGCAGAGCGCGCGCTCTCCGGTGATCGGGTTCTCGGAGTAGACGGTGACGCCGACCTCGACCGAGGTCTTGAAGGCGGCGATCACCCGGGCCTTCAGGTTCACCTGCCAGCCGATCTTGATCGGAGCGTGAAAGTGCAGATCGTCCATCGAGGCGGTGACCACGATCTGCCGGCAGTGGCGCTGAGCGCTGATCGCTCCGGCGATGTCGATCCACGAAGTGACCTGGCCGCCGAACGCCGCCCCGAGCGCGTTGGCGCCGCCGGGGAGCAGCAGCTGCGACATCTGAACGTACGACTCCGCGGGTGACTTCGGTTCGAGCGCCATGGCGACGCTTTGTCTACGCTACTCGCATGAAATTTCCGAGGTGGCTGCTGGCGCTGGCGGTCCTGGCGTCGATGTCGCTCGCCGGTTGCGACTGCGGCGGCGCCGGCTGCCCGGCGAAGGGCGTTCGGGTGCGCTACCGGTTCGACGACGCCTGTGCCAGCGGGGTGATCGTCGCCACTGCCATTCAGTGCAAGCCGCTCGACTCGTCGTACGACAAGGCGGCGGGTGACCCGTCGTACACCTGGCGCTACCAGGTGCTCGACGCCGGCGGCATTCCCCCTCCGCCCGACTTCGACGGCTACGTGCTCGCGGCCGACGGAGGGCCATGGCCTCTGAGCGACGGCGGTTTGGCCCCCGACGGAGGCTTCGCGCACTACCGAGAGTGTTCGGCCGCTCCCGAGCTCGATCGGAAGATGGGTTTTCTCCAGTGCTACTCGTGGGGGGCGAAGCCGGTCGCTGCCGTCAACGTGCAGCTCGACACCTGCCAGGCCGAGGGCATGGAGGAGTCGCGCGAAGACGTGCCCTACCAGCAGTGACTCAAGCGCTGATGAAGTCAGACACCTTGTCGAGGAACTCTTCGCGGCCCTTGCCGGTGCGAATGTCGAGCTCCGTGACGTCGAAGGTGAGGGTGTCGATCTTGTACTTCCCTTTGAGCACCATCGGGAAGGTCGCGTAGTAGCCGTTCAACCCGCGTAGGAACGAAGGGGCGATGCCCTTTTCTTCTTCGCGCCCGCGCTTCTTGATGCGCCCCAGCAGCACCTCGACCTTGGGCACGTCGAAGCAGATCACCTTGTCGGGCTGGGCGATGGTGGTCGACAGCTTCTTGAAGTACTCGAAGTACAGCTCCAGCTCGGTGTCGGTCATGTTGCCCAACCCGTGGAGGTACTTGGCGAAGATCTCCGGGTCTTCGTAGAGCGTGCGGTCTTGAATACAGCTCTTCGGCACGGTGTGGATCAGCTCGTGGTGCTCCACCCGGCGAATCAGGAACTCGAGCTGAAGGGTGAAGCTCCAGCGCTTCATGTCGCCGTAGTAGACCTTCAAGAAGCGGTTATCGATCACCGGCTCGTCGAACAGCTCGAAGCCGAACCGCTGGGAGATCATCTTCGCGGCGGTGGTTTTGCCCGCGCCGATGTTCCCCGCCATCGCGATGAAGCGCTTCTTGGCCTGCTTCTTCGGTTTCGCCATGGGTGAAGGTCAGGTCCAGTCGAGGACGACCTTGCCCGAGCGGCCCGACTTCATCGCCTCGAAGCCCTCGATGAACGACTCGGCCTTGAAGCGGTGGGTGATCACGCCCGAGACGTCGAGGCCGGTCTGGAGCAGCGCCGACATCTTGTACCAGGTCTCGAACATCTCCCGGCCGTAGATGCCCTTCACGATCAGGCCCTTGAAGATGATGTCGTTGAAGTCGATCGACACCTCTTTGGCGGGAATGCCGAGAATCGCCACCCGGCCGCCGTGGTTCATGCTCTTGAACAGGTCGCGCATCGCCTGGCCGTTGCCGCTCATCTCGAGCGCGACGTCGAAGCCCTCGGTCATGCCGAGCTGCTTCATCACCTCGGGCAGGGTGGTCTTCGACGGGTTCACCGCCACGGTGGCGCCGAGCTTCTTCGCCAGCGCGAGCCGGTCTTCGTTCACGTCGGTCACCACCACGTTGCGCGCGCCGACGTGCTTGCAGATCGGGATCGCCATCAGGCCGATCGGGCCGGCGCCGGTGATCAGTACGTCTTCGCCGACCTGGTCGAACGAAAGCGCGGTGTGCACCGCGTTGCCGAGCGGGTCGAAGAACGCGGCGATGTCGTCGGTGATCGTCTTCGGCACCCGGAACAGGTTGAAGGCGGGGAGGGTGACGAACTCGGCGAAGCAGCCGGGGCGGTTGACGCCGAGGCCGACGGTGTTGCGGCAGAGGTGGCGCTTACCGGCGCGGCAGTTGCGGCAGTGACCGCAGGTGATGTGGCCTTCACCCGAGACGCGCTCGCCCACCTCGAAGCCGGTGACCGCGGAGCCGAGCTTGGCGATCTCGCCGACGAACTCGTGGCCGATGTGCATCGGCGTCTTGATCGTCTTCTGGCTCCACTCGTCCCAGTTGTAGATGTGGAGGTCGGTGCCGCAGATGCCGGTCTTGCGCACCTTGATCAGCACGTCGTTCGGGCCCACCTCGGGCACCGGCACGTCTTGCATCCACAGGCCTGGCTCACGCTTCGCTTTGACGAGTGCTCTCACGAGATGACTCCCAGTTGTTTACCGATTTTTCCGAAGGCCGCTACTGCGCGGTCGAGCTGCTCTCTGGTGTGCGCCGCCGACATCTGGGTGCGAATGCGCGCCTGATCTTTCGGCACCACCGGGAACGAGAAGCCGATCACGTAGATGCCCTCTTTCAGCATTCCCTCCGCGAACTGGGCGGCCAGCCGCGCGTCGCCCAGCATCACGGGAATGATCGGGTGCCCGGCGCCGGCGAGCTTGAACCCGAGCTTGCCCATCTGCTCGCGAAAGTAGGCCGAGTTCTCGCGCAGCTTCTGGCGCAGCGAGCCCGACTTCTCGAGCATCTCGACGCACTTCAGCGTGGTGTGCGCGATCGCCGGCATCACCGTGTTCGAGAACAGGTACGGCCGCGCGCGCTGGCGCAGCAGGCCGACCACCTGCTTCGAGGAGGCGACGTAGCCGCCGGCCGCTCCTCCGAGCGCCTTGCCGAAGGTGCCGGTGAGCATGTCGATCTGCCCGAGCACGCCGTTGAGCTCGTGGGAGCCCTTGCCGCCCTCGCCGGTGAAGCCGACCGCGTGCGAGTCGTCGACCATGGTGAGCGCGCCGTACTTCTTGGCGAGGGCGACGATGCCCTTCAGGTTGGCGATCACGCCGTCCATCGAGAAGACGCCGTCGGTGGCGATCAGCATCGTGCGCGCGCCGGCCGCCTGGGCCTCTTTGAGCTTCGCCTCGAGGTCGTCGAGGTTGTTGTTGGCGTAGCGAAAGCGCTTCGCCTTGCAGAGCCGAATGCCGTCGATGATCGACGCGTGGTTGAGCGCGTCGGAGATCACGGCGTCTTCTTCGCCCAGCACCACCTCGAACAGGCCGCCGTTGGCGTCCCAGCAGGAGCTCAACAGGATCGCGTCTTCGGTGCCGAGGAACTGGGCGAGCTTGGCCTCGAGCGCCTTGTGCACCGTCTGGGTGCCGCAGATGAAGCGCACCGACGCCATGCCGTAGCCGTACTTGTCGAGGCCCTCTTTGGCGGCGGCGATCAGCTCGGGAGAGTCGGCGAGGCCGAGGTAGTTGTTGGCGCAGAAGTTCAGCACCTCCGGGCCACCTTCGACCTTGATCACCGGCGACTGCGGGGTGGCGATCACCCGCTCGCTCTTGAAGGTGCCCGCGCTGCGAATGCCTTCCAGCTCTTGATCCAACCGCGACGTGAAACCGGGGTTCATGGCCCGGCGTAGTTAGCACTCTTCAACGGCAGGTGGGGTACGCCGCGCACACCGATTGTTCATCGGCTTTTGTGAGCGACAAGGGCACGTCATCGCGGTGGTTGAGCACCGAGTCGACCCCGGGCGTGGGCTCGAAGCCGAGCACCTGACCGACCAGCACCAGCAGCGGCGCCTTGCCGGGCGTGTCGAGGTCGTCGCTGATCAGGAGGGTGGCGTTGACGATCTCGCCCTGGTCGAGCTGCACGGTGGTGGTGGCGGTCTCGGAGTCGGGGGCGTGGTCGGTCGGCTTCAACAGCCCCAGGTGAATGCGGCGATGGTTCAGCTTCACCGGCCGGTCTTCCTGGGGAATCGGGGCGGTGAAGCAGATCCACGTGCAGGAGGGGTAGGTCCAGTCGGCGAGCGCCTGGCGCAGCTCGGGGAGCACCGGCTCGGCCTCGAGCTCGTAGGTGACGTTGATGCAGGCGTCGAGGCTGCCCCAGTGCGCCGGGTCACCGCCGGGAGGGGAGAGCACCAGCAGCTGGGGTACGCCTCCGTCGCGATCGCAGTGGGGCTCTCCGGCGTCGAGCGCGGCGACGGTGTCGACGATGCCCGGGTAGGTCTCGGTGCGCCCGCAGGCCGCGGTGAGCACCACCAGCGACAGGAGGACCGTTTCGTGGCGCATCGCCCCACGAGAAGTGCCGAAACCCGGCCGGAGCTTCAATGAATTTTCCCCGGGGAGGGGTCGTCGAACGCAGCATGAGCGTTCGATGGGCCGTGCTGGCGACCGCGGTGATCGGCTGTGCGAGCGCGCCGGTGCGCGACACCAACGCGGAGCGCATCGACTCGGTGATGGCGCCCGAGAAGGGTGAGCCGCCGGAAGGTCTGGCGATGGGGGAGCACCCCGCGCTCGCGCCGTCGAACCCGAATGAGCGCTCGTACAGCATGTCGCGGCGCGGGCGCATCTACCGTCACGCCACCCCGCGCGACGACGACTTCTGGAACCGCAACGTCAGCGTGCCGCCGGTGACCACCGGAGGCAGCCCGCCACCGTCTCCTCCGCCGCCCCACCTTCCGATGACGCCGGAGGGGCCGTACCCGGCGATCACGCTCGGCGTCGACGCTCCGCCGCTCTCGGCGCCGTTTCCCGAGCGGGTGCCGGTGCAGCGGGTCGGGTTCTTCAAGCACGGCAGGGTTCAGCGCGACGAGAACGACTTTCCCGGGGTCACCGTCGACGGCGTGGTGGCGCAGTAACGGTCGGCCACGGGAATCGAACTCGCCAGAGACGACTCGCATCGCCTCTCATCGGTTTTGAAGACCGAGCCTGTCACCAGATCAGGAAGACCGACCGCCAGCGAAGGTGCCAGACACTTTTCGAAGGTGCCAGACACTTTTCGACCTGACACAGCGACCGTCACACCTCGGCCGATGTGACACCCGCAGCGACCTGTTCTCGGTGGGTTACGGGCGAAAAAGAGCTCGGCACGGAGTCTGAATTGCAGCCGCGGCATGAAGCTCACCAGCGACCTGGCGATCTACGCGCTCAGAACCTTGGGCTTCAGCCTCTCGATGCTCGAGCAGGCCGTGGGGCCGATCGGTTTTACCGCGGTGGCGCTCGGAGCCGGGCTCGCTCTGGCGAACGCTCCATTGGCGTTCTTGGAGCGGCACGTGATCGCGCCGGCGGTCTAGTCACCAGCCGAAGCGGCTGACGTCGAACCCGTCGTGGTACCCGCCGTACGCGTGAACGACGGCCAGCCGGTCATCCCAGATCGCCGCGTCCCACGCCCACTCCTTGTCGAGCCCGTTCGCCTGCCAGAGCGCGAGACCGTTGTTGCCGAACGACGGGTCGAGCGCTCCACCGGAGTCGAGCCGCAGCATCACCACCCGATGCCAGAACGGCCCCACCGCGGGCGGCCGGCCGTTGCTCGAGTGGGCGACCACCGCGATGCGCCCCTGTGAGTCGATTCGCACCCGCGAAGGCATGTCGGTGTCTTGCGCGACGTCGACCAGCTGCTCCCCGCTGCCTCCGGCGAACAGAAAGTCGGGCTGGCCGGTGGAGTCGAGGCGCCTCACCACCAGGTCGTACTTCGAGTCGTCGACCGTGGTGCCCGAGGTCGACTGCCGGTAGCCCGCGATCACCAGCCGGTCTTGAGCGTCGAGCGCGATCGAGACCGCGGCGGTGTTGTCGGGCCCCAGCACCAGCGTGGTCTTGCCGTTGGTCCCGTAGCTGGTGTCGAGCGCGCCGGTGGAGGTGAAGCGCATCGCCACCGTCGAGCTCGGGGTGCCGACTCCGGTCTGGTAGGTGTTGGTGTTGGCGATCGCGACCAGCTTGCCGTCGCTCTGCACCGCCACCAGGCCGATCGGCGGCTGGCGGTCGTAGTTTTGCGCGAACAGCCCGAAGGGGAAGTTCACCGTCGCGGTGCCGCCGGTGCCGAACGAGGTGTCGAGCACACCCGAGGCGGAGTAGTGGCGCAGCACGAACGGCGTCGGGTCGGTCACCGCGTCGGTGACCACGTAGATGTCTCCTTGCGGGCCGACCGCCACGCCGCCGAGGTTGGGAGCGACGCAGGAGGGGTGGTTGAAGTCGGTGAGCGAGAGGTACGCGTTGCCGCCGGTCCCGAAGGTAGACACCGGCGCTCCGTTGGCGTCGAGCTTGGCCAGAAAGACGTCGTCGAACAGGCCGCAGACGCCCGAGCCGTTGTCTCGCTTCACGGCGCCTGCGATCACCACCGCGCCCTGCGGCGCCTTCAGCAGCAGGTTCCCGTTCGAGTTGTAGATGTCGGCCAGGGCGACGCTCGCTTTTCCTCCGGTGCCGAAGCTCGGGTCGAGCCCGCCGTCGTAGAGCACGCGCGCGACCGCCGGGTAGCTCGGGTAAGACGAGTAGTCGCCGCCGATGGTGAGGGTGTCGTTGTCGGTCGCTTCGATCGCCCATGCCTCTTCGGTGGACGAGAAGTTGATCGACAAGGTGCCGTAGCTGCCGAAGGTGCTGTCGGGTTCACCGCCGTCGAGCGTCGAGCCGGTGCCTCCGCCGGTCGCCGAGCCTCCGCCGGTCGCCGAGCCTCCGCCGGTCGCGGAACCACCGCCGGTCGCGGAACCACCGCCGGTCGCGGAACCACCGCCGGTCGCGCTGCCTCCGCCCGCGGCCGAGCCGCCACCGGTCGCCGAGCCTCCGCCGGTCGCAGCGCTCGCGGGAACGCAGGCGCCGAGCGAGCAGACCTCTCCACCGGCCAGACAGTCGCGGCACATCGCTGCGCCCATGCCGCACGCCTGGCTCTGAATGCCGACCGCGCACTGCCCGCTGGCGTCGCAGCAGCCCTGACAGTTGTTCGGGTTGCACTTTCCACCCGCGTGCACGGTGAGATCGCACGCTCCCAGCAACAGCACCGCTCCCAGCATCATCACCGCACGCATCGGTACACCCCGATCGACCGCGAAGGTTTCGACCGGCCTATTGCACGTGGGCTCCGCGATTCTCAAACCGGCTGCTTTGCGAAAGTGTGGCATTCCATCCCACCCACAAATTCGTCTGCCGCATCATGAGGTTACGTCATAGTGCGTAGCGTGTTGCGCGCAAACCACGTACTGTGCGCCCGGTGAAGGAACGTTACGAAGCGATTCAGGAAAAGAGCGAGCGGCTTCAGCACGTTCTGTCGAAGCGGGTTCCTGTCGTTCAGGATTTTCTCGAGCGCTTCGAGATGTCGTGGGTGTACCACGACAACGCGCTCGAGGGCGTCGTCTACACCCAGCAAGAATTGCTCGCCGCGCTGCGCCCGGGAGCGATCGCGGCCGAAGCCTCGCTGATGCCGATCGTGCTCGAGATTCGCAACCACAAGTCGGCGCTCGATCACGTTCGCGAAGAAGCGCGCAACTACAACAAGAAGAACCAGGCGATCACGATGGCCTCGGTTCGCCGCATTCACGATCTTCTCTCGGGCAACACGCCGGAGGCGCAGGCGGCCCGCGCGGCCGTCGAGCGCCGGGAGCGGAGCGAAAAAGAGATCGCCAAGGAGCGCGAGAAAGCCGGCTTCCGCAAGGACATGCCGCTCCACCGCACCTACTTTCACGAGATTCAGCAGCCCTCGAAGATTCAGCCGGCGCTCGACAAGCTGCTCGACTACACCACCACCGCGGAGTTTCGCGAAGGCCACCCGATCATTCAGGCGGCGAGGGTGCAGCATCAGTTCATTCAGATTTTTCCGTTCACCGAGCACTCCGGAAAAGTCGGCCGCATGCTGACCAACCTGATCCTGATGCGGAATAAGCTCTTCCCGTGCGTCGTGCACGCGATCGATCGTCAGCGTTATTACGAAGGGTTTCGAGGCACGGTGGGCGGCTTCGCCAACCTGCTGATGGACGCGATGGAGAACTCGATCGACAACGGCCTCAAGTACTTCAAGGATCTCGATCGCAAGTACCGGACCGTGAATTGAACCGATGGGTGCCGTCGACCAGAAGAATTCCAACGTCGCCTCGCTGCCCGCGAAGGCGAAGCTGGAGCGTCTGTTGCGCGTCGCCAAGGGCAAGCACGCGGCGCTGATTCTCACCCACGACAACCCCGACCCCGACTCGCTGGCAGCGGCGATCGCGCTGAAAGAAATTCTCGAGCAGCGCGCGCACCTGCCGACCCGGGTGGCGTACGGCGGCATCATCGGCCGCGCCGAGAACCTGGCGTTCGTGAAGGTGCTGCGGCTGCCGGTCGTCCCCGTGTCGCAAGTCGTGTTCGACGAGTTCGATCTGATCGCGCTGGTCGACACCCAGCAGTCGATCGGCAACCACTCGCTGCCTCCGACCCAGACCGCCGACGTGGTGATCGATCACCACCCGCTGCGCGACGATCAGGTTCACCCGCCGCTCTCCGACGTGGGGCGCGACTACGGCGCGACCTCGACCTTGCTGGTGGAGTACCTGCGGGCGGCGCGCATCGACCCGTCGACCGAGCTGGCGACCGCGCTCTATTACGGCATCAAGGCCGACACCCGCGATCTCGACCGGCAGACCGCCGACCCCGACATCGACAGCTACCTGTGGCTGTTCCCGCGCATCAACCGCGAGCTGCTGTCGGCGATCGAGCACCCCGAGCTGCCGGCGCGGTACTTTCAGCTGTACCACCAGGCGATCGAGAAGGCGAAGGTCTACTCCGACGCGGTGATCACCGATCTGGGCGAGGTCTACTCGCCCGACATGGTGGCCGAGGTCGCCGAGCGGTTGAGCTTTCTCGAAGGGCCGCGCTGGTCGCTGGCGCACGGCAGCTTTCGCAGCCAGATGTACTTGTCGCTCCGGGTCTCCGACAAGCGCATGCGCGCGGGCCGGCTGATTCGCGAGACCCTCGACGGCTTGCCGGGCACCGCCGGCGGTCACGGCTCGATGGCAGGCGCGCGCATTCCGCTCTCGGGAACCCGGGCGCAGCGCACCCAGCTGAAGAACGAAGTGCTCCGGCGGTTGAAGAAGGCCTTCAACGTCGAGGGTGAGCGCGGCATCTCGCTGCTCAACCTCCCGCAGCCGCAGCAGTGATCTATCTCGATCACAACGCGTCGGCTCCGGTGCGGCCCGAGGTGGCCGAGCTGCTGAAGCGCGCGTTCGAGGTCGAGACCGGCAACCCTTCGAGCGTGCACCGGGCGGGCAGGGCGGCGCGGTTGCGGCTCGATCAAGCGCGCGAGAAGGTGGCGCGGGCGGTCGGAGCCCCGGTGAAAGACGTCGCCTTCACCGCCTCGGGCTCGGAGTCGAACGCGATCGCGCTCAAGGGCGCCTGGGCGGCGCGCGCCGACGTCTCGAAGCGGCGCATCGTGTCGTCGGCGATCGAGCACCCGTCGTCGATGGCGGCGCTGGAGCAGCTCGAGCGCGAGGGCGCGGAGGTGATTCGGGTGAAGCCCCGAGCCGACGGCCAGGTTCGCGCCGACGCGTTTCTCGCCGAGGTGAACGCCGGCACCGCGCTGGCGACGTTGATGTGGGTCAACAACGAGACCGGGGTGATTCAGCCGGTTCACGAGGTCGCCCGGGCCTGCAACCAGCGCGGGGTGCCGTTTCACTGCGACGCAGTACAGGCCGCGGGCAGGGTTCGCTGCACGCTGCAGGAGGTCCCCGCAGATCTGCTGTCGCTGTCGGGGCACAAGCTCGGAGCCCCCGCCGGTTGCGCAGCGTTGATCGGCCGGCGCGCGCTCCCGGTCGCCTCGCTGGTGCCGGGCCATCAGGAAGATGGGCGCCGAGGTGGAACCCAGGCGGTCGCGATGGCCGAGGCGTTCGCGCTCGCGCTCGAGCTGTCTCAGCGCGAGGTCGCGGCCGAAGGTGTTCGACTCGACGAGCTGCGCGGGTACTTCGAGGCGCAGGTACGGGCGAGGGTGGCGAGGGTGTCGGTGAACGGGGAGGGCGCCCCGCGTGCGCCCGGCACTTCGAATCTGAGGTTCGAGGGAGCCGATGGAGAGGCGGTGCTGATCGCGCTCGACCTCGAGGGCATTTGCGTTTCGAGCGGGGCCGCGTGCGCGTCGGGATCGCTCAAGCCGAGCCATGTGCTGCTGGCGATGGGGTTGAGCTCGACGCAGGCGCAGGAGTCGCTGCGGTTTTCGTTCGGGCGCACCACCACCAAGGCAGAGCTCGATGCTGTCGTCGACGCGTTGGCGCGAGCGGTGAAGGTCCGCGGCTGAACGGCGAAACAACCGGTCCCGGTTTTGCTGATCGGCATATGCCCGGAGGAGTCCTGGGCACGACGCGTCAGTCCAGCCCGCGCTCCCACAAATCTTCCTCATCCAACCCGAGCAGATGCCCGACCTCGTGAAGCACGGTGACATCAATCTGCTCGAACAACTCGTCCTTCGATCGCACCGCCCGCTCGAGGTTCCTCTGAAACAGCACGATCTCAGCGGTCAGGTGGTGCGCCGCTTCGAGCACGTTGCGCTCGGGAATCGGTGTTCCCCGAAAGATCCCCAGCATCGTGGGCGACAGATCTCCGCCCTGAAGATCTTGGTCGGCCGGCAAGGGCAGGAAGGTGACGGTGGTGTTGCCCATCAGCTCCTTCGCGTGCTCGGGCAGCGCGTCGATCGCGTGGGCGACCGCCCGGCTCCACTCCGAGTCCGACAGCTTCACCGGCTTGGGAAACGACTCGGGGTCGAGCTTGCGCGCCAGCTCCAGCTCGCGCTCCGCGGTGCCGGCGTCACCCCGGCGCTCGGCGATCAGCCCGAGAAAGTGGTGCGGCCAGGCGTCGAGGGGCTCGGTCGCCGCCAGCCCGGTCAGCTCGCGCCTGGCCTCGTCGAACTTCGCGGTCTCGAACATCGCCAGCGCGCGGTCGAGCCGCAGGCCGGGCGAGTCGGGCATCAGCTTCCACGCCTGTTCCAGCGCCTGCAGCACCGCGTGCGGCTCCTCGAGCACGTCGTGGGCCTCGGCCCGAATGCGCAGCAGCTCGACGAACAGCTCGGTCTGACCCTTGGCCTTCTTCTCGGCCCGCTCCAGCCGATCGAGCGCGTCGCGGGCCAGCTCGGGATCCTGGGTTCGCACCAGCAGGTCGGCGGTCATCAGCTGCAGCCGCCCGTCCTTGGGGCTCTTCTCCGACAGCTCGGCGTACAGGTCGGCCGCTTCTTCGAACCGGTCGAGGCCGGCGAGCGCCTCCGCCTTCAGCTCGATCCACTCCGTCGAGCGCGGGTCTTGCCCGAGCGCGTCTTCGGCCATCGACAGCGCCCGCTCGTAGTCGCCTTCGGTGACCGCGTCTTCGGCGTCGACGATTCCATGCTCGGCGTCAGTAGGCGTCACCGCTCAAGAGTGTAAGATGGTTGGGTGAGCTCCGGCGTGCAGATTCTGGTCGTCGACGACGACGCTGCCCAGGCCCAGCTGATCGCCCGCTTTCTCGGCAAGCACGGGTACGAAGTGTTCACCGCCGGCTCACCTCCCGAGGCGATGCCGATTCTCAGCAGCAAGTCGATTCGGCTGGTGATCACCGACCTGATGATGCCCCACGCCGACGGCATCACCTTCGCGCAGCAGATTCACAGCCAGCCGAAGTGGAAGGACATGCCGGTGATTCTGATCACCGCCTGGCACACCGACGAGATCGCCGACAAGGGCATGCGCAAGGGCGTCGCGCTCACCCTCTCGAAGCCGATCGACTTCAACAAGCTGCTCGATCTGGTCGGCTTCGCGACCCACTGAGAACTACTTTTTCGACGCCTCGGCCACCACGGGGATCTCGCCCGTCGCCCGGCGCTTCATCGCGTTCGGCCCACGCTCGCGGCCGGGGTGAACCTCCATGCCCGCGGCGAACCCGGTCACCCGATCTCGGCCCGCGCGCTTCGACGCGTAGAGCGCGGCGTCGGCGGAGTCGACCAGGTGGTGCTGCTCGGTGGCGTCGACCGGCAGGTTCGCGACTCCCACCGAGATGGTCACCTTTCCGGTCGGCTGCACCTCGCGGTAGTCGATCGGCGACTCGGCGACGATGCGCCGCAGCTTGTCGGCCACCTCGAGCGCTTCGGCCTTGGTCACCTGCGGCAGCAGCACCACGAACTCCTCGCCGCCGTAGCGGGCGAGGGTGTCGACCTTGCGCACCGTGTTCTTCATCAGGGTGCAGACCTGCTTCAGCACCACGTCGCCCGCGGTGTGGCCGGCGGCGTCGTTCAGCTTCTTGAAGAAGTCGATGTCGATCATCAGCATCGACAGCTGGGTGCCGAAGCGGTTGGCGCGCGCGATCTCGAGCTCGAGCTGCTGGAAGAGGAAGCGCCGGTTCGCCACCCCGGTGAGCATGTCGGTGATCGACAGGTTGACGGTCTGCTCGTGCAGCTTGGCGTTCTTGATCGCGATCGCCGCCTGATCGGCCACCGCGGTGAAGAACTCGATCTCGTCGACCGCGAAGGCCGCCTTCTCGAACCGCTCGAAGTTGAGCACGCCCAGCAGCTCTTCGCCGTGCACCATCGGCACCGCGAGCAGCGAGCCGCGCACCTTCTCGTCGCGCTCCGCCCGCACCTTGAACAGCGGGTCGGTGGCGAGGTCAGACACGTACGAGGCGCGCCGATCGGTCGCCGCCCGCCCGCACACGCCCTCGGTCAACGCGAAGGTCAGCTGCTGGTCGGTGGCGGGGAGCGACTTGCGCACCTCGAGCAGCCCCTCTGAGTTGAGCAACATCACCGAGAACTTCGGCACCAGCAGCTTCGCCGGCACCAGCTCGGTGATGCGGGTGAGCACCTCGTTCAGGTCGATCGTCGAGCTGAGCGCGCGGCTCATGTCGTACAGCGTCGACAGCTCGGTGAGGCGATCCTCCAACTTCGACTTCAGCTCGAGCTCGCGGCGCGCCTGCGCCATGTCGCGCTCGTGATCGATCTCCTCCGCCTTCATCTCGGTCAGCCGCGCGAGCAGCCGGTTGAACGCCTTCGAGAGCGCGCCCACCTCGTCGTCGCCCTCTTCGCGCGCCCGCACCAAGAGGTCGCCTTCTTCGGCCTTCTTCATCGCCACCGCCAGCCGCTGGAGCGGGTTGCGGAGGAACAGCCTCAGGCTGAGCGCGGTGAAGCCGAGCAGAATCGCGCCCAGCGCCAGCATGATCGCGAACGCCTTCAAGAAGGTGCCCGAGACCTGGTCGCGCAGCTCCTGCTCGCTCACCTGCAGCTGGAGCACGCCCGCGCGCATCGTCGACTCGCCGAAGTGACAGCCGGCGCACGCCACCCCGCCCAGCGGCATCACCACCTCACCGCCGTGGCCGCGGCCGGGAATGATCGGCTCCTCGAAGCTCACCGTGCCCGGCGCCGCCTGGAGCAGCCGCGCCGCGTCGGCGAGCGGGTGGCCTTCTTCTTCGACCTGAATCGACCAGCGCACGATGCCGTTGCGATCGATCACCCGCAGGCCCGAGATCGACGAGTCTTTCACCCAGTCGCTGCGCATCAGCGCGGTCACCGCGGGGTGCGCCTCGCGCGGCTGCGAGCCGTCGGTCTTGTGGGTGAAGTTGAAGCTGGTCGAGATCAGGTCGGCGATCTGCACCGAGTCGCGGCGGGTGGCGTCGCGCACGGTGCGATCGGTCAGCCCGTAGAGCACCCACAAGCCGATCGAGCCCGCGGCCAATGAAGGCAGCAGTGTCATCAGCAGAAGCTTGGTGGCGACCGACCTCACGTGCGTGAAACCCCCTTAAGTCAAATCGCGTCTCGGAACGTTATTGTCAAACAGCAGATGGAGTACCTTGTAGCCAAATGGAGCTGATCACCTCGAAGCTGATTCCGGTTCCCCACGGGTTCCCGACCCGGGAGGGCGGGGTGTCGGCCGGGGCGTGGCGCTCGCTCAATGCGGGGCTGAACACCGGAGACGATCGCGCACACGTCGAACAAAACCTGAAGCTCCTCGCCGCAGCTGCAACCGTGAGCGACACGTCTTTATTCACCGTCTCGCAGGTGCACGGCGACACCGTGATCGAGGTGTTGGGCAGCGAGGGCGGCCACGGCGTGCCTCCGCCGATCGCCGAGGCCGACGGGCTGTGGACCGGCCAGCCGAACACCGCGGTGGGAGTGAAGACCGCCGACTGCCTGCCGGTGCTCCTCTGTGATCCCAGGGGAAAGCGGGTGGCGGCGGTGCACGCCGGCTGGCGGGGCACGATCGCCCGCATCGTCGAGCGGGCGCTGGAGCAGCTGTTCGCCGCCGGCAGCCGGCCCCAAGACGTGGTGGCGGCGGTCGGCCCCGCGATTCAGTCGTGCTGCTACGAGGTCGGCGCCGACCTGGGCGAGCGCTTCGAGCGGGAGTTCGGGCCCACGGTGGTGGTGCCGGGCGCCAAGCCCCACCTCAAGCTGAACGAGGCGGTGAAGCTGTCGCTGCTGAAGCAGGGGGTGCCCGAGGCGCAGATCGAGCTTCGCCCGGAGTGCACCAGCTGCGACCCGCGCTTCTATTCTCACCGCCGCGATCAGGGCGTCACTGGACGACACCTGAGCTTCATTGCCCACCGCTTCTGAAGCCCCACGCGGGCGGGGCGCCACAACCCTGTAGCGGCCGCCCAGGCGATTTCTTGACCCGGTTCCAACCGGGTTCCTACACTTCGACGTGCCATTCGCACTGTGCTGCTCATCTGTCCGATCGCGCTGCTCGCCTGCGCGACCGCGAACCCGCGTTCACAAGAGCTCGAGGAGCTGATGTCACAGGTGCGTGCACTGCGCGTCGAGAACGCCCGCCTGGAAGCCCGGCTCGATCGCCTCGAGACCGCCGGCCCGCTCGGCGCTCCGTCGTCGAAGCACGTGTCGTCTTCTTCGAGCACGCCGTCGCAGACCTCCAGCCCGGCGATGCCGCAGCTCACGGTGGTGAAGCTGAAGCCGAAGCACGAGCCCGCGCCGCGCATCGCCACCCAGGTCGCGGTGGTCGAGCCCACCGTCGAGACCTTCGAGGCGATCAAGACCACGCCGATCGCCGAGAGGGCCGACAAGACCGACAAGAGCGCCGCGGCGGGAGACGGCCCCGAGCCCCAAGACGGCAACACGCTCTTCGATCAGGGCGTCGAGGCGCTCAAGACCGGCAACGTCGAGGGCGGCATCGAGCAGCTGCAGCGGTTCGCCGCCGATCAGCCCAAGCACCCCAAGGCCGACAACGCGATCTACTGGACCGGCCTGGGCATGATGGGCATGAACGATCTCGAGGGCGCCTCGAAGGCGTTCGAGGTGGTGCTCCAGAAATATCCCGCGGGCGACGCGGTGCAGGACTCGATGCTCAAGCTCGCCGAGTGCCGTACCCGCCTGAAGCAGAAGGGCGAGGCGAAGGCGATGTACCAGAAGATTCTTTCCGACTACCCGGGGTCGCCGGCCGCCAATCAGGCGCAGGCGGCGCTGGCGGCGATGAAGTGATGGTTACGCAGTAAAGGAGAAGACGATGCGATCGCTCTTGTTGACCTGCCTGGTGGCGCTCCCGCTGACGGCGAACGCCCAGTTCGAGGCGTCATTGAAAGACGCGAAGGGCGCGCGCGACGCGAACAAGGGCGCCGATCAATCGGGCGACGAAGGGGAGGGCGGCGCACCCGAAGGCACGATGGAGGCCGGCCGCGGCGGCGGTGAAGACAGGGGCAACAGCACGGCCCACACCGTCGAGAAGGGCGACACCCTCTGGGACCTGTCGCAGAAGTACCTGGGCTCGCCCTGGTACTGGCCGAAGGTCTGGTCGTACAACCCCGAGATCGCCAACCCCCACTGGATCTACCCGGGCAACGTGGTGAAGTTCGTCGGCAGCGGCGAAGAGGTGCCCACCCAGGTCGAGGTCGGCAACGGCCCCGACGACGTCGAGCCGGGCGTGATCGTCGAAGACGAAGACCGGGTCAGCACCGTCGGCAAGATCGGCTACACCCCGAAGAACGGCGTGCACGTGCGCTCGCCGGGCTTCGTCACCGACAAAGAGATCGAAGAATCGGGCGTGATCTCGGGCTCGTCGTCCGAGAGCAACATGCTGACGTTCCCCCAGACCGCGTTCGTGAAGTTCAAGAAAGACGGCGACGCGCACCTGGGCGGCACCTACGTGGTGTTCCGGCCGGGCAAAGAGGTGCTCCACCCGATCACCGGTGAGCGGGTCGGCTACCAGACCACCCTGGTGGGCACGGTGAAGCTGCAGCGCATCGAGAAGAAGATGTCGATCGTGCAGATCGCCGCCACCTGGGACGAGGTGCGCCGCGGCGACCTGATCGGGCCGCTCAACGACGACCTGATGCGCCGGGTGAACCAGCGCCCGAACGACAAAGAGGTCAAAGGCTACGTGGTGTCGTCGGCGCGCCCCTGGCTGACGGTGATGGGCGAGCACGAGTTCTTGATCATCGACAAGGGCTCCGAGGCGGGCGTGCAGCCGGGCAACACGATGTCGATCGTGCGCGCGCTCGAAGGCTCGACCCCGAACGCCACCATCACCCCGCAGGAGGTCGAAGAGGGTTACCCCGACGAAGAGGTCGGCACCTGCATGGCGATCGAGGTGAAGAACAAGGCCTCGGTCTGCATTCTGGTGCGCTCGCTCCACGAGATCGTGCGCGGCGACCGCTGGTTCATGCGCACCGGCAAGGGCGGCCCGGCCGCCTCGCGCTAACCGCGCCGGGCCAGCAGCACCGCCGGGGTGGCGCCCAACGCCAACCCCAGCGCCATACCCAGCACGCCCGAGAGGCCCGCCGCCGCGCAGCCGAGCGCGCCGGTGAGCGCCGCCAACGCCAGGCCCGCGCCGATCGCCTTCAGGCTCTGGGCGTGCGCCAGCCGCCGGCCCACCCAGGCACCGGCCAGCACCCCCCCCACCGCGCAGGTGGAGGTGAAGGCGCCGCAGAGCATGCCCCCGCACACGTGACCCGAGAGCTTCGCCAGCATCGGCAGCGTCATCGGCACCAGGCCCGCCGCCACCGAGGGCACCACCACCTTCGCCAGCGCGCCGCCTTTGTACTGCAGCAGCGAGACGAGCGAGAACAGCGCCAGCCCGCTTGCCGCCGCCCACGCCGGCTTGCCGCAGCCGAACAGCGAGCAGCCGAGCAGGGGCAGCACCAGCAGCCCGTGGCGGAGCGCGAACCACGCGCGGCCCCACTCGTAGGAGCGCCGCGCGCGGGCTTCGACGTCATTCACCATGGGTGGTCCTCCACAGGTTTTGAACCCGCGAGAGTGAGCGCTGCAGCCGCTTGCGAAAGGTCGCGCCCTTGGGCCGCTCACCTCGCGCCACCAGCAGCAGCGTCTGTTGATCTTCGGCAGAGAGCGCGCCGAACACCGACGCGGCACAGCCCGACAGCTGGGCGAAGATCGCCTGCTGCTCCGGGTCGCGCCCGGCGTCGGGCAGCGCGCGGAGGGCTTCGTCGCCCGACTCGGCGCGGCGCAGGCTCTTCTTGCGCGCGGTGCGCACCTCCCAGGCGGCGATGCCGAGCGCCCAGGCGAGCGCGTCTTGCTCGGGGTCGAAGTCGCTCGCCCGCTCGAACAGCTTGAACAGCGCCTGCTGGGCCACGTCTTCGGCGTCGCGCTCGAGCTGCGCGTGGGCGAACGCCGAGATCTTCGGCCACAGCAGGTGGAAGAGCGGGTGAAACGCTCCGCGATCGCCGTCGGCGAGCCGAACCATCAGCTGCTGCAGCTCTGCGCGAGAGACGTTCACCCGCCCGGGTTCACCAGTTGCAGAACGGGCAGCCGCAGCCCGAGCTGTTGACTGCATGGGTGGCAGCGAACGCCGCCGCCGGAGTCAGCACTCCCAACGCCACCAGAGCCCACCGCTTCCAACGTTTCATCGTGTCGTCTCCTTCTTTTCAGGCCTTCGTTTCGCCGCCCAAGCGCGGCGCCCCCGAAATAGGCGCGGCGGCCGCGAACGTGACCCGCCCGGGTTGGATGTCAGGGGTGGCTGGTAGAAGAGGAGTGGTGACGGTGACGGGCGAAAGGGCGGCGTTGGCGGGGCTGTGGTCGGTGCCGGGCATCGGCGAGCAGTCGATCGCGTACCTGAGAAACGAGGTCGGCCTGGAGCAGATCGCCGCCGCGCCGCCGCTCCAGTGGTTGAGCAGCACCCGGCTGAAGCGAAAGCAGAAGCTCTCGCTCGAAGGGCCCACGCTGGTGGAGCGCTCCGAGGCGCTGCTCGAGTCGGCCCGGCGCACCGGGGCGAAGGTGGCGTTCTTCGACGACCCCGAGTTCCCCGCCACCCTGCGCGAGGTGCGCGCCCACCCGCCGCTGCTCTTCTTTCAGGGCGTCGGCGAGGTGCCGGGCAAGCGGCGGGTGGCGATGGTGGGCACCCGGCACGCCGACAACAACTTCAGGGGCACCAGCGAGCAGCTGGCCGAGAGCATCGCGCTCCAGGGCATCGGGGTGATCTCGGGCGCGGCGATGGGCATCGACACCGAGTGCCACCGGGGCGCGCTGCTGGCGGGCGGCGAGACCTGGGCGGTGCTGGGCAGCTCGCTCGACCAGATCGACCCCCACCCGCGAAAGGTGACCGACTACCTGCTCACCCACGGCGGCACGGTGTGGAGCGACTACCCGCCGGGGGTGCGCGCCGAGAAGTCGCACTTCGTGAGGCGCAACCGGCTGATCGCGTGGATGGCCGATGTCACCCTGGTCACCCGGGGCGGGCTGGCCTCGGGCGCGCTCTACACCGTCGACAAGGCGCTCGAGTGGCGCCGGCCGGTGCTGGCGGTGCCGGGCGAGATCACCGTCGAGCAGGCGATGGGCACCAACGCGCTGATACGCGACGGGTGGGCCCGGCCCTGCCTGGCGGCGCGCGACGTGCTGGTGGCGCTCGGGCTCCAGGCGGCGGTGCTGCTGAAGCACCCGATCAAGTACGACCCCAAGGCCCCGGTCTCGAAGAAGGCCCAGCAGGCGCTGTTCGCGCTGGGCAAGCTGGAGCTCGACTTCGACCTCTGGCTGGAGCGGTCGGGTCTGGGCGCCTCGGCGTTGATGTCTTGCTTCGTCGAGCTGGAGCTTTCGGGCAGAGTGGTGGAATGCCCCGGGAAGACGTACGTCGCCCGGGTCTGAAGAAGCCCTGAAGTGGCGATCACGCGTTGTTCACTGTTTGTTTGACGCTTCAAACCGCCCCAACTAAAAACTCGGACGACTGCGCTGGATCGGAAGGTCCAGCCGACGAAAGGGAATTGCCCTCAATGTCTGCCCCGATGATGGTTCACCACGTGGTCGACCTGGTCCTCAATCAGGCCGCCGCCGCCCACGAGGAGAGCTTCAAGGACACGCTGGTCGAGTTCTTCAAGGCCGGCGGTACCTTCATGTACATCAACATCTTCTGGTTGGCGTGCGCGCTCGCGGTGATCGTGGAGCGAATCATCACCTTGATGTTTCGCTACAACCTGAACGCTCCGCCCTTCATGGAGCAGGTCACCAAGCTGGTGCTGACCGGCAACGTCGACCGCGCGGTGAAGCTCTGCGGCGCGGCGCCCAACGCTCCGTTGGCGAAGGTGATTCGCGCGGGCCTCACCCGGGCCAACCGCGGTGAGATCGAAGTCGCCAAGGCGGTCGAGGAGTCGATCCTCGAGAACAACCCGCACATCGCGGCCCGAATTCAGTGGCTGTGGTCGCTGGCCAACGTCGCCACCCTGTTCGGCCTCATCGGTACCATCGTCGGTCTGATTCGAACCTTCCGCTCCCTCGGCGCCGTGGCCGCCGACCAGAAGCAGGCGCTGCTCTCGAAAGGTATCTCGGAAGCAATGAACAACACCGCGTTCGGTCTGATCATCGCGGTGACCTGCATCGTCTTCCACCTGTTCCTGACCGCGTACGCCAAGCGCATGATCGAGACCGTCGAGCTGAACGCGATGAAGCTCGAGAACTTGCTCGCCCGCCGCCAGGCCGGTGAGACCTCGGCGATGGACTTCGAGAAGGCTGGCTAGACGGGAACTTCCGGCGCCCCCGGGTGTCGGACCCCTTCAAGAGACCCAACGTGGCTTTCCATTTTTCCAAACGGAAGATCCGGCCGTCTGATGAAGAGCATCAGGGTGAGTTGAACATCATCCCGTACCTCGACATCTTGATGAACCTGATCATCTTCATGCTCCTGTCGATGACGGGTCTGGCGACGTTCGGCATCTTGAACGTGTCGGCGCCGAACTCGAACGCCGGCGGGCCTGGAGAGCAGCCCGACAAGCCGCCGCTCCTCCTCACGGTGGCGATCGCGAAAGACGGCTTCTACGTCGCCGCGACCGGTGGCGTGCTCGGAGCGGGTGAGCAGCCCGCGCAGCCGGCCCCGGGGCAGGGCGCTCCGACGATCGCGAAGAAGGCCGACGGCACCTACGACTTCGACGCGCTGACGGCGAAGATGCAGGAGATCAAGTCGAACTTCCCGAACGACTCGAAGGTGATTCTCGCCGCCGAGGTCGACACCCAGTACGAGCAGCTGATCGGCACCATGGACGCGGTGCGCGAGAACAAGAACCACCAGCTGCTGTTCCCCGACGTCACCCTGGGGACCTTCTAAATGGCGAAGCAGCCGGCACCCGCAGCGGTCGAGATCTCAGAAGACGACCAGCAGCGCATGCGGTTTCGCAAGGCGTTGGCGCGCAAGAAGCGCAACGAGCGCGAGGCCGAAGGCGAGATTCGCGAGCTCAACATCACCGCGATGATGGACATGATGACCATCATCCTGGTGTTCTTGATCAAGTCGTACGCGGTGTCGAACGTCACCGTGACGGCCTCTGAAGACCTGAAGCCGCCGGCGTCTTCGACCCGGTTGACCCCGAAAGACACCATACCGATCACCATCACCACCAAGGCGATTCTGGTGGGCGACAAGGTGAAGGCGCACCTGGTGAACGGCAAGGTCGACCCGCGCGACATGTCGGGCCGCACCGTGGTGCCGGTGCTCGACGCGCTCAACAAGGAAGTCGACAAGCAGAAGAACATCGCCGCGCGCAACCCGTCGGCTCCGTTCACCCACGAGCTGTCGGTGATCGGCGACAAGCGCATTCCCTACGACCTGTTGCTCACCGTGCTCTACACGGCGGGTCAGGCCGAGCTCGAGAACTACCGGTTCGTCGTGCTGCAGAAGGGCGACTAGCCCTCTTCTGGAACACAGCGCCGCGGGTGGTGTCCGATCTCCACGCGTGGCATATGTGCGGCCAATGAGCTCCATCACCGTCATCGGCGCCGGCCTCGCGGGCTCGGAGTGCGCCTACCAGCTGGCGCTCCGCGGCCACCGGGTGCGGCTGTGCGAGCAGAAGCCGCTCAAGCGCTCGCCGGCGCACGTGTCTGACGGGCCGGCCGAGCTGGTGTGCAGCAACTCGCTCCGCAGCGACAACCCCGAGAGCGCGATCGGCATGCTCCACGCCGAGCTGCGCCAGGTGGGGAGCGTGATCCTCGCCTCCGCCGACGCCACCCGGGTGCCGGCGGGCGACGCGCTGGCGGTCGAGCGCGAGGCGTTCAGCGCCAAGGTGAAGGCCGCGCTCGCGCACCCTTTGATCGAGCGCGTCGATGGCGAGATCACCGCGCTGCCCGAGGGGACCGTGGTGGTGGCGACCGGGCCGCTCACCTCCGACGCGCTCACCACCGCGCTCGCTCCGCTGGTGGGCGAGAAGCTGTATTTCTACGACGCGATCGCGCCGATCGTCTCTGCCGACTCGCTCGACATGGACCAGGTGTTCAAGGCGAGCCGCTACGGCAAGGGCGGCGGCGACGACTACCTGAACCTCCCGCTCGACGAGCAGCAGTACCGCTCTCTGGTGACCGAGCTGCGCAACGGCGTGAAGGTGAAGCCGCACGAGTTCGAAGAGCCGAAGTACTTCGAGGGCTGCCTGCCGGTCGAGGTGATGGCGGAGCGCGGCGACGACGTGCTCGCCTACGGCCCGATGAAGCCGGTCGGGCTCACCGACCCGCGCACCGGCAAGCGGCCCCACGCGGTGCTCCAGCTGCGCCTCGAAGACGTCGGCGGCACCGCCTACAACCTGGTCGGCTTTCAGACCCGGCTCACCTGGCCGGAGCAGAAGCGCATCTTCCAGATGATCCCCGCGCTGAAGAACGCCGAGTGGCTGCGCATGGGGCAGATTCACCGCAACACCTTCATCGACTCGCCGCGGCTGTTGGCCAGCGACCTGTCGCTCAAGGCCGACCCGCGGCTGTTCTTCGCCGGGCAGATCTCGGGCGTCGAGGGCTACGTCGAGTCGGCGGCGTGCGGCTACCTGGTGGCGCTCTCGCTCCACGCGCGGCTCACCGGAGCGACGTTCGCGTCTCCGCCTGCGACCTGTGCGCTGGGCGCGCTCTACCGGCACGTCACCGGCGAAGCGCACCCGCCCGGCGCGCCGTACCAGCCCACCAACGTGGTCTACGCGCTGTTCCCGCCGCTGCCCGGCCGGGTGAAGAAGCAGGACAAGCGGGCGGCGTACGCGAAGCGGGCGAAGGGCGACTTCGAGCCGTGGGCGGCGACGTTGAACCTGTCGCCGGCGGCGGTGCCTCAGACGGTGGTGACGGAGGTTCGGGCGTGAAGAAGGTCTTGTTGGTGGCGTTGCTGGGGGCGGTGGCCTGCAAGCGAAAGCCGGAGGATCAGCCGACCGGTCTGCACGAGAGCCGCATCGACACCCAGCAGGTGCTCCGGGGCGAGGCGGGCGTCGGTCA
Source organism: Myxococcaceae bacterium (assembly GCA_047602415.1). Lineage (GTDB taxonomy): Bacteria > Myxococcota > Myxococcia > Myxococcales > Myxococcaceae > JASGHH01. The sequence continues at coordinate 96,280 of JASGHH010000001.1, forward strand.
CGTGGGGGTGAAGGTGGCCGACGGCATCGGCGTCGATCTTCGCGCGTCGCCCGGCGGCAAGTACGTCACCTACCTGCTGGAGGCCGAGAAGCCGCGCATCACCGGCGTGCCTCCGCTGATGCGCATCGGCGAGCTGTGGTCGGTGGCGACCGACGGCAAGGCCGCGGCGCGCAAGCTGGGCAACGGCGTCACCAACATGCCGGGCGGCTACCTGTTCAGCGCCGACGGCCGGTACGTGCTCTTTCTGGTCGGCTACAACGCGGCGGAGCAGACCGGCGAGCTGCGCGGCGTCGACCTCGACGACCCCAAGTCGGAGCCGGAGCGGCTCGGCGGCCGGGTCAGCTACATGCTGCCTTCGAAAGACGGCAAGAAGGTCGCGTTCATCGACGAAGGCTCGCTCAAGGTCGGCCCGCTGCCGAAGGGGCCGTTTCGCGACGTGGCGGCCGACGTGTCGAGCGCCGAGCTGTCGCCCGACGGCAGCTCGCTCTGGTTTCGCCGCCGCATCACCGTCGGCGGGGGGCTGTACGTCACCAGCGTCGACGAGGCGAAGCCGCCCCGCCGGCTCGCCGACCAGGTGGGCGACTTCAAGCTCACCCCCGACGGCAAGTGGGTGGCGTACGCGACCCGGCCGAGCCCGGCGAGCATCGGCTACGACCTCTACATGGCCGACACCGCCAACCTGAAGGCGAAGCAGGTCGCGCCCAACGTGCTCTCGTTTCGTTTCTCCTCCGACCTGAAGTGGCTGGCGTACAACGTCGGCCCCTCGCCGCAAGACCCGCGGGAGCTGTTCGTGGTGCCGCTGCTCGGAGGCGAGGCGAAGCAGATCGGCAGCCGGGTGGTCGACTTCATCTTCTCGCCCGACAACAAGCGCATGGCGTTCCGGGACAACTACTCCGAGAACGAGGGCGAGCTGACGGTGGCGGAGCTGCCCGGCGGCGAGACCAAGAAGCTGTTCAAGCGGGCGCGGGCCTACTCGTTCAGCGACGACGGCACCGAGGTGGCGTTCACCTACCACGTGCTCAAGCCGCTCCCGTCGGTCGACCTTGCGGTGTGGCGGCTGGGCGACGAAGAAGCGACCAAGGTGAAGCAGTGGACCTACGACTACGAGTTCACCCCCGACGGCAAGCAGCTGCTGTTTCGCAGCGATTGCATTCGCGAGGGCCGCTCGTGCGACCTGTTGCTGCTCGACATGACCAAGCCGAAGGAGCCGCCCAAGAAGCTGGTGGAGGCGATTCACGGCTTCAAGCTGTCGGACGACGGCAGCCGGGTGCTGATCACCTACGCGCGCGCGATGGGAGACTTCTACGACGTGGCGGTGTTCAACCTGGCGAAGAACGATCGCAAGACGCTGGAGCAGTTCATTCGCCTGCCGCCGCTCTTCGTGCAGAAAGACGGCGGCAAGGTGGCCTACCTGGTCGCCGAAGAGGGCAAGTCGGGCGTGTATCTCGCCACCGACGTGCCCTGAGGTAGCGTCGGGGGCGTGAGCCAAGACCCGGTCGCCGACTTTCTGCGCAACCTCGAGGTGTCGAAGGGCGTGTCGAAGCACACCCTGCGCGCCTACGCGTCTGACCTGCGCATCTGGTGCGACTACCTGGCGAAGCAGAACGTGCCGGTGCGCGACGCGAACCATCTGCACCTGCGCGGCTTTCTCGGCGTGCAGGCCACCGACAAGGCGGCCACCACCCGGGCGCGCCGGCTGGCGGCGGTGAAGGGGCTCTACAAGTTCATGGTGCGCCGGGGCGAGATCGCCGCGTCTCCCGCGCGCCGGGTGAAGACGCCGAAGCTGCCGCAGCGGCTGCCGCGGGCGGTGCCGGTCGACGACGCCTTCGCGCTGATGGAGGCGCCCGACGAAGAGAAGACGTTGGGCCTGCGCGACCGGGCGATGCTCGAGACGATGTACGGCGGCGGCCTGCGCGTCGCCGAGCTGGTGGGGCTCGACCTCACCGACCTCGATCGCCACGCCAAGGTGGTGCGGGTGCGGGGCAAGGGCAACAAGCAGCGGCTCTGCCCGATTCACGACGGAGTGCTGGCGGCGATCGACGGGTGGATGACCGCGCGCGCGCTGGTGCTGGCGAAGTCGAAGTCGCCGGTGCCCGAGGCGCTGTTCCTCAACTTTCGCGGAGGCCGGCTCACCACCCGCAGCGTCGCCCGGCACCTCGCGCGCTACGTGCAGCAGCTGGGGTTGGATCGCAACGTCTCACCGCACGCGCTGCGCCACAGCTTCGCCACCCACCTGTTGGCGGGCGGCGCCGACGTGCGGGTGATTCAGGAGCTGCTCGGCCACGCCAGTCTCTCGACCACCCAGCGGTACACCGCGGTCAGCTTCGAGCAGCTCCAGAAGATTCTACGACTCCGCCCACCCGCACGCCTGAGCGCGGCGAGCGCGAGCAGCGCCGGCAGGAACGCCCATTCGCCCGTGTTGCACCCGCAGCCGGTCTTCGGGGGCGCGGCGCAGACGCCAGCCGAGCAGGTTTGATCGCCCGCGCAAGCGCTGCAGAGGTTGCCGTGTGCTCCGCAGGAGGTCTGCGCCTGGCCGAGCTCACAGACGCCGTTCGCGTCGCAGCACCCGGCGCAGGTGACGGGCCCGCAGCCGCCGGAGGAGCCGCCGCCCGCGCCGCCGCCGCTGGCCGAGCCTCCGCCTGCGCCTCCACCTCCTCCTCCTCCGGTGCCTCCGTCGCTGCCCGCATCGGCGCCGTTGCCACCGCCGCCGCCGCCAGTGCCTGCGTCGACCGGGTTGCCGTTGCAGTCGGTCGCCGGCTGGCCGAGCGGGTAGATGGTGCAGAGCTCCTGCGCGCTGTTCGCATCGACGACCCGATTGAGCGAGCCAGGGGGGCTGCTCGACCGCATCACCGAGCCCGGGTCGGGCAGATAGGCGAGGCCGAGCGCGAACCCGGTCGACGAGGTGAACGCCGACTCGAGATCGGAGGCGACGCAGCCGGGGTTGAAGTTCGGCGACACGCACGGCGGCGAGTCGACGGTGGTGAAGAGAAAGTTCGCTCCGTTGAATTCGACGTCGACGTCGAAGATCTCACCGGTCGTGGCATCGTAGGTGATGGTCGGCAGCACCAGCGCGGTCGAGGGGTGATCCCAGCAGCGGTACACGGTGCCGCAGTTGCCGGCGTTGATGCAGGGGTCGTTCTGAGGCACCACGCTGCTGCAGCTGACGGCGCGAAACACGATCGTGTTCTGACCGTCGTTCGAGACCCCCGCGTCGGAGATCTGCAGCGGTGCCCCGAAGGTCCACCCGCTGCATGCGGCGGCGGCGGTCGACCAGGCCGCCTGGGCCTTCGTCAGCGCCGCCAGGCCGGGGCCAGCGTCGAAGTCGTGGTCGTCTGCGAAGTCGATCGCCCAGGTGAAAGCTCGCCCCGGCTGCCAGAGGCAGACCCCACTGCCGCCGGTCTGGCGCGGCATCGACTGCGACAACGACAACGCCACCAGCATCGCCTGCGCAACCATCGGCTCCCCTCCGGCGTTAAGCTGCCGAGCGTGTCGAAGAAGCCCGCTCCATTCAACAACCCTTTCGGCGATCTGAAGATTGAGAAGCCGAAGGCGCCCGCGAAGCCCGCGCCGCAGCCGAAGCCGGCGCCCGAGCCCCCACTCGACGACGAGGCGCGCATGTTCCTCGAAGCGGTCGGAGAGGTCGCGAAGCCGAAGTCGAAGCCCACCCGGGTGTCTCCCGGCGAGCCGCCCACCATCGACCAGTTCAACATCAAGAACGACGACTCCGAGGCGCTGGCGGCGCTCGCCGAGCTGGTGAGCGGGGAGGGGCCGTTCGAGACCGCCGACTCCGACGAGTTCGTCGAGGGCGCGGTGCAGGGGCTCGACCCGCGGGTGATGCAGCGGCTGCGCCGGGGCGACTTCGCCTTTCGCACCCACCTCGATCTCCACGGCCTGCAGAAGCCCGAGGCCAAGGCGGCGCTGGAGAAGTTTCTCGCCGAGTCGGCCAAGGCGGGCCACCGCTGCGTGCTGGTGGTCACCGGCCGCGGTTTGCACTCCAAAGACCAGATTCCAGTGCTGAAAGAGAGCGTTCAGGGCTGGCTGACCCGGGGGAGAGCCGCCTCGAAGGTGCTCGGGTTCGCGACCGCCCGGCCGCAAGACGGGGGCTACGGCGCCCTCTACGTGCTGCTGCGCCGCTAACCTCGATGGGTTAAACACCCACACCATGTTCCACGGGACGACGATCGTGTCCGTGCGCCGCGACGGCAAAGTCGTGGTGGGCGGCGACGGGCAGGTCACCTTCGACAAGACGGTGATGAAGGGCAACGCGAAGAAGACGCGCCGGCTGGGAGACGGCCAGGTGATCGCCGGCTTCGCTGGCGGAACCGCCGATGCGTTCACGTTGTTCGAACGCTTCGAGGCCAAGCTGAAGGAGCACCAGAAAAACCTCGCCCGGGCCTGCGTCGAGCTCGGCAAGGACTGGCGAACCGACCGCTACCTCCGCAAGCTGGAGGCGCTGCTGATCGTGGCCGACAAAGAGAAGACCTTCATTCTCTCGGGCGCGGGCGACGTGGTGGAGCCCGACTACGGCATCGCGGCGGTCGGCTCGGGCGGCGCCTACGCCCAGGCGGCGGCCCGCGCGCTGCTGCAGCACTCGACCCTGTCGGCGAAGCAGATCTGCGAGGAGTCGCTCAAGATCGCGGCCGACATCTGCATCTACACCAACACCAATTTCTCGTTCGAGGAGCTCTAAGCCGTGCCGAAGACCTTCACTCCCCGCGAGACGGTCTCGGAGCTCGACCGGTACATCGTCGGTCAGAACGCGGCCAAGCGCGCGGTGGCGATCGCGCTCCGCAACCGGTGGCGGCGCCAGCACGTCGGCTCCGAGCTCAAAGACGACATTCACCCGAAGAACATTCTGATGATCGGGCCCACCGGCGTGGGCAAGACCGAGATCGCCCGCCGGCTGGCCAAGCTCGCCCAGGCGCCGTTCGTCAAAGTCGAAGCCTCGAAGTTCACCGAGGTCGGCTACGTCGGCCGCGACGTCGACTCGATGGTGCGCGACCTGGCCGAGGCGTCGATCGCCCTGGTGCGCGAAGAAGAGACCGAGAAGGTGAAGGGCAAGGCCACCGAGGCGGCCGAAGACCGGCTCCACGAGCTGCTCGGCAACGCCGGCAAGGCGCCGAGCGGCGGGTTGTTCGGAGGCGCTCCTCCGTCGCCGCCGCGCATGAGCGACGCCGATCGCGAGAAGCTGCGCGCCCAGTTGAGGGCAGGGACCTTCGACGACACCTACGTCGAGGTCGATGTCGCCGACAACGGGCTCACCTTCCTGAAGAACTTCTCGGGGCAGGGCATGGAGGAGGTGGGCGTCAACCTCCAGGACCTGTTCAAGAACATGCCCGGCATGGGCGGCCGCACCCGCAAGCGCAAGGCGAAGATCCCCGAGGCGCTGAAGATCATCGAGCAGGAAGAGGCGGCCAAGCTGGTCGATCAAGACCGGGTGAACCGCGAGGCGATCACCCGCGCCGAGAACCACGGCATCATCTTCTTGGACGAGATCGACAAGATCGCCAGCCGCGAAGGCAAGACCTCGGGCGGCCCCGATGTGTCACGCGAGGGCGTGCAGCGCGACCTGCTGCCGATCGTCGAAGGCAGCACGGTGAACACCAAGTACGGGCCGATCAAGACCGACCACGTGCTGTTCATCGCCGCGGGCGCCTTTCACGTGTCGAAGCCGGCCGACCTGATTCCCGAGCTGCAGGGCCGGTTCCCGATTCGGGTCGAGCTGGAGGCGCTCTCGGGCGACGACCTGGTGCGCATTCTGAAAGAGCCGAAGAACTCGCTCATTCGCCAGTACACCGAGCTGCTCGCGACCGAGAACGTGGCGCTGTCGTTCGGCGACGACGCGGTGCTCGAGCTGGCCAAGATCGCCCAGCAGGTGAACGAGCGCGCCCAGAACATCGGCGCCCGGCGGCTCCACACGGTGATGGAGCGGCTGCTCGACGAGGTCAGCTTCTCGGCCAACGAGATGTCGGGCCAGAAGGTGCACGTCGACGCCGCCTACGTGCGCAGGCGCCTCGAGGACCTGGTGAAGGACGAGGACCTCAGCCGGTACATTCTCTAAGGGTGACCAGGAGCGGACGAGTGAAGCGAGGCAACGCCGAGCGAAACGACCGGAGCGTGCGAAGCACGCGCAGGCGGGAGCGACCATGAACATGTCGAACGACGCGATCATCGAGCGGGCCAAGAAGTCGCTGTTGCAGAACTACAAGCAGCAGCCGGTGGTGCTCACCAAAGGCGAGGGCTGCTACGTCTGGGATGCCGACGGGAAGAAGTACCTCGACCTGTTGGGCGGCATCGCCACCTGCGCGCTGGGCCACTGCCACCCGAAAGTGGTCGAGGCGGCGCAGAAGCAGATGGCCACCTTGTGGCACGTGTCGAACGTCTTCTACTCCGAGCCGCAGATCGCGCTCGCCGAGCGGCTCACCACCGCCTCGGGTCTGCCCGGCGCGCGGGCGTTCTTCTGCAACTCCGGCGCGGAGGCGAACGAGGCGCTGCTGAAGCTGGCGCGCCGCCACCAGCAGCCGCGGTTCGAGACGATCTGCTTCGAGAACAGCTTTCACGGCCGCACCATGGGCACCGTGGCGGCCACCGGCCAGCCGAAGTACCAGGCGGGGTTCGAGCCGCTCACCCCCGGCTTCAAGCACGTGCCCTACGGCGATCTCGCCGCGGTCGAGAAGGCGATCGGCCCCAACACCGGCGCGATTCTGGTGGAGCCGATTCAGGGCGAGGGTGGGGTGAAGCTGGCGCCGCCCGGCTTCCTCAAGGCGCTCCGCAAGCTGTGCGACGAGAAGAAGATGCTGCTGCTGATCGACGAGGTGCAGACCGGCTTCGGGCGCACCGGCAAGGTGTTCGCCTTTCAGCACGAGGGCATCGTTCCCGACGGGTTCTCGCTCGCGAAGTCGCTCGGCAACGGCCTGCCGATCGGCGCGATGGTGTGCACCGGCGAAGCGGCCAAGGCGCTGCCCTCGGGCACCCACGGCTCCACCTTCGGCGGCAACCTGGTGGCTGCGGCGGCGGCCTGCGTGGCGTTCGATCTCGCCTGCAGCGAAGAGAACCTGAAAGAGGTCGAGCGCAAGGGCAACCACGTGCTCGAGCTCGCGCGCGCGCTGATGAAGCGTCACTCCGACAAGATCAAAGACGTGCGCGGCAAGGGCCTGCTGTTCGGGCTCGAGACCGCGCAGCCCGCCGCCGACGTGATCGCGCGCTGCCGCGCCAACGGTCTGTTGGTGAACGCCGCCGGTGACAAGACGGTGCGTTTCGCTCCCGCGTTCGTCGCCACCGATGCCCAGCTCGCCGAGGGGCTGGACCTGTTTGAAAAATCGCTCTGAAGACGTCTAAACCATACAGTGCTGTGGCGATGTCGAACGGGGGCGAAGCGTGAGCGCCGACGCGATCACGGGTCTGGGTACCCGCGACGATCACGTCGCGCCGTCGCCCACCGCCGACGCGCGCAAGGGCACCCTCACCGCCGAAGAGCGGGCGCTGTTCGACAAGATCGGCCGCGCCTCCAAGATCGGCGACGTGCTCGGCAAGAGCGGCCTGCCCGAGCCGAAGGCGATCGCGCTGCTGCTGTCGATGCGCGCCAAGGGCGTGATCATTCCCGCCAAGGTGCAGCACGTGGCGGCCACCCAGTCGGCGGCGGTGCTCGAAGAGGTCGACCTCGACGAGACCCGCAAGAAAGAGATTCTCGAGCTGGAGCAGAAGCTCGAGACCGCCCACTTCTTCGAGATTCTCTCGGTCGAGTCGGGCGCGCCTCCCGAAGAGGTGAAGAAGTCGTTCTACGAGCTGTCGCGCAAGTTTCACCCCGACCGCTACTTCGGGAAGAACCTGGGCAGCTTTCGCCCGCGCATCGAGAAGATCTTCCGCAAGATGACCGAGGCGCAGAACGTGCTCACCGACGAGGTGAAGCGAAAGAACTACCTCGATCAGAACCCGTTTCTGAAGCGCAAGACCGGCACCTTTCCCGCGGCGCAGCCGGGCGCGAACGCTCCGTCGCCGTCGGCCCCGCCGCCCGAGCCTGCGCGCCCGAAGACGCCCGAAGAAGAGCGCCGCGAGGCCGAGCGCCGCGCCCGCCTCGCCCACCACCCGTACCTGTCGAAGACCACCAAGGTGGGCGACCTGCTCAAGCGCGCCCGCGAGCTGATGGCGAAGGGCGAGTACAGCCTCGCCTTCAACGACCTCAACCAGGCCGCCCGCATCGACGACAAGAACGCCGAGGCGAAGTCGCTTTTGGCCGAGGTTCGCCGCAAGGCCGACGCCCAGCGCGCCGAGCAGGAGACCCAGCGCGGCCTGGAGCAGATGGACATGGAGCCCGGCAAGGCGCTCGGCTTCTTCCGCACCGCGCTGGCGATCGACCCCCGCCACCCGAAGGCGAACTGGATGGCGGCGAAGATCCTCTTCCAGACCAACGGCGACCCGAAAGAGACGGCGTCGCTCGCCCAGCGGGCGGTGGAGACCAACCCGAAGGAGCTCGAGCCGCGGGTGATCTGGGCCCAGGCGCTCGAAATCGGCGGGATGAAGGCGCTCGCCAAACGTCAGTGGGAAGAGATTCTGAAGCTCAGCCCCGAGCACCCCGAGGCCAAAAAACGGCTCAAGGGGCGGTGGCCGTTCTGACCCACCTACATCGCTGAAATCCGGGCGGTTTGCCCCCTAGAATCCACACCCCTGGGGTAGGCTCCGGGTCACTTCGCCATGTCCGACAAAGAGCCCGTGATTGGAATCGACCTGGGCACCACCAACAGCGTGGTCGCCACGGTTCAGGGCAACCAGCCCGTCGTCATCAAGAACCGAACCGGCTCGAACCTCACCCCGTCGGTGGTGGCGATGTCGAAGACCGGCAAGCGCCTGGTGGGGCAGATCGCGAAGCGCCAGGCGATCACCAACCCGACCGACACCGTCTACGCCGCCAAGCGCCTGATCGGCCGCAAGTTCAGCCACCAGCAGGTGCAGGACTCGGTGAAGGTGCTCTCGTACTCGGTGGTCTGCGGCGAGCACGACGACATTCGCATCAGCCTGGGCGGCAAGCCGGTCGCGGTGCCCGAGATCTCGGCCTACGTGCTGCGCGAGCTGAAGGCCGACGCCGAGGCGTACTTCGGCAAGCCGGTCTCGAAGGCCGTGATCACGGTGCCGGCGTACTTCAACGACGGTCAGCGCCAGGCGACCAAAGACGCGGGCCGCATCGCCGGGCTCGACGTGCTGCGCATCATCAACGAGCCGACCGCGGCGGCGCTCGCCTACGGCTTCGGCAAGACGGTGAACGGCAAGATCACCGTCTTCGACCTCGGCGGCGGCACCCTCGACGTCTCGGTGCTCGAGGTCGGCAACGGGGTGTTCGACGTGATCGCCACCGGCGGCGACACCTTCCTCGGCGGCGAAGACTTCGACAACCGGATCATCGAGCACCTGGTGTTCGACTTCGCCAAGGAACACGGCGTCGACCTGCGCAAAGATCGAATGGCGCTCCAGCGCCTCAAGGACGCGGCCGAGAAGGGCAAGATCGAGCTGTCGACCGCGAAGGAGACCCAGGTCAACCTGCCGTTCATCTGCACGCCTCCGGGCGGCGGCGCGGCGCTCCACCTCCAGAAGACGCTCAGCCGCGACAAGTTGGAGGAGCTGACGAAAGACCTGGTCGAGCGGGCGATCAAGATCTGCGAGCAGGTGATGGGCGAGGCGAAGGTGAAGGTCGCCGACCTGAAAGAGATGATCCTGGTCGGCGGCATGACCCGCATGCCCGCGGTGGTCGAAGCGGTGAAGGGCTACTTTCGCCGCGACCCATGCAAGGGCGTGCACCCCGACGAGGTGGTCGCGCTCGGCGCCGCGGTGCAGGCGCACGCGCTCACCCACGAAGAGTCGCAGGTGCTGCTGCTCGACGTCACCCCGCAGAGCCTGGGGGTGGCGATCGCCGGCGGCTACGTGCGCACGCTGATCCCGAAGAACACCACGGTGCCGACCTCGACCACCGAGATGTTCAACACCAGCCGTGACAACCAGACCACGGTGAAGATCATGGTGCTCCAGGGCGAGCAGGAGCTGGCCCACCAGAACGAGCTGCTGGGCGAGTTCATTCTCACCGGGCTGCGCGAAGCCAAGCGCGGCGAGGTCGAGATCGAGGTCACCTTCGACATCAACTCCGAGGGCATCGTCTCGGTGAGCGCGAAGGACAAAGAGACGGGTCAGAAGCAGTCGATCACCGTCACCGCCTCGGGCGGCCTCACCGAGCAGGAGCTGAAGAAGATCATGGAAGAGCAGGGCGACTACCTGCTCGAGGCGAAGATGGGCGACGAGCTGAAGTCGAAGCGCTCGGAGCTCGACGGGGTGCTGCGCGAGGTGAACGGTCTGCTGCCGCAGGTGCAGAAGCTCACCGAAGGCTCGGAGTTCGGGGTCGACGCGGTGGCGAAGGCGGTCAAGTCGATCGAGGCGGCGAAGCGCGCGATGGACGGTGGCTCGTTGGCGACCGTGCAGGACTCGGTCGACACCCTCAACCGCACCCTCAACCTCTTCAAGGGCGTACTGCAGCGCATCGGGAATCGATGAGCAAAGGTCGCGCGGCACAGCTGGTCGAAGCGGGTTTGTGGCTTCGCCTCTCGGGCGACCACGAAGGGGCGAAGCGTCTGTTCGAGCAGGCGCTCAAGCTCGACCCCGAGAACGCGCGCGCCAAGCAGCTGCTCGACGCTCCCTCCGGTGCGCCGGCCGCTTCACCGCCCGGGGTGGGCGCGGCGATGGATCTCGACTGGGGCAGCGCGACCGGCTTCGACGCGCCCGAGCCGCCCCGGCCTCCGGCGTCGTTGCCGCCGGTGGAGATGCCGCACGAGCCACTGCCGCCTCCGGTGTTCGACGTGCCGATCGAAGGCGACGTCACCATCGGGCCCGAGGTGGGGCACCCTTCGTACGGCCCGCCCGAGGCGCCGACGGCTCCCGAGGCGTGGACCGATCACGTGCCTTCGCTGCCGCCGTCGCGGCCGGTGCCGCCGATGGTGTCGCCGTTCGCGCCTCCGGTCGACGGCCCGCCGCCTTCGAACACGATGGTGTTCGCGGGGCAGAACGCGCAGAACCCGCAGCAGCCTGCGGGCGGGTCGAACACCCTGGTGTTCGCCGGCCAGCCCAACCTGGTGCCGCCGGTGGCGCCGGTTCAATTCGACGCCCCGCCGGGGCCGGGTGCGCCGCCGGTGTCGAGCAGCACGATGGTGATGATGCAGATTCCCGGCATGCCGCCGCCGGTGGCGCCGGTCGCCGGGTCGAACACCCTGGTCTACGCGCAGCCGGTGGCGCCGCCGATGCCGGGCGCGGGCCTCGACGAGCCGAAGTCGAACACCCTGGTGTACGCGCAGCCGGTGGCGCCTCCGTTGGGAGCGATGCCCGCCTCGCCGGCGAGCCCGGCGGTGATGCCGGTGAGCGACCGCGCCGCCGAGCTGTTCGGCGGCATCGAGGCCGAGGCCCTGCCTCCGATCTTCGACACCCCGGTGCCCCAGGTGCCGGCGCCTCCGGGAGCGTCGCCCGCGGCGCTGATGCAGGGCGCCAAGAGCGGCTGGGATCGCGCGTCGAACCCGGGCATCGAGCTGAAAGACGCGGCGCCCGATCTCGCCAACGTGCTCGATCTGGTGAAGACGATCGAGCCCAAGCCGACCGTGCCTCCACAGGTGAGCGCCGATCAGCGCAAGAGCGAGGCGGCGGCGCTTCTGCGCGGGGCGAAAGACCTGCTCGACCTCGACGACCACTCAGGCGCGATGGAGCTGATCGTCAAGGCGCAGGAGCTGGCGCCCGACGACGGCGAAGTGAAGGCGATGCGCGAGCGGAGCGAGAAGACGCTCCAGGCGATGTTCGAGTCGAAGCTGGGCGACCTGAACAACATGCCGCGGGTGAAGCTCAAAGAAGACGAGATCATCTGGCTCAACCTCGATCACCGCGCCGGCTTCGTGCTCGCGCAGATCGACGGCACGGTGAGCTACGAAGACCTGTTCGCGGTCTCGGGCATGTCGCGCCTCGACACCGCGCGCATTCTCGCCCAGCTGCTCGAAGAGGGCGTCATCTCCAAGTGACCCGCGCGCGGCTCGGCCTCGCGCTGACGATCATCGGAGCCTCGGGCTGCCTGCTGCTGTTCGCCGCCTCGTGCGCAGGCGGCGTTCGTGTGCCGGGCCTTCGGGTCACCAGCTTCGAGCCGCTCCGCTGGTGGGCGCTGGTGCTCGCGGCGGGCCTCTGGCTGCGCCCGCCCAAGTGGAGCGCGGGCCGGGTGTTCGCCGGCGCGGTCGCCGCCGCGGTCGCCTACTCGGTGCTCTACAAGCTGGGCCGCTACTACTCGTTCAACGCGGTGGCGTTCGACCTCACGATCTTCGAGTCGGTGTTGCGCAGCGAGCTCGACGGCCGCGGGAGCCACGCGCTGCTGCTCGGCCGGTCGCTCTTCAGCGAGCACTTCGAGCCGGTGGTGCTGCTGTTCGTGCCGCTCTACCGGCTCGCGTCTTCGTCGCTCACCTTGATGCTCGCCCAGGCGCTGGCGGTGCCGCTGGCCGCGGTGCCGTTGTACCGGGCGGGCAAGGCGCTCGGGCTGCTCGACGCTCCGGCGGCGGTGGTGGGCGGCGCCTGGCTGGTCAACGCGGCCGCCTGGCAGGCCCACGCGGTCGACTTTCACCCCGAGAGCTTCGCCCCGTTGTTCGTGTTCTGGGCGTTCGACTGCTCGCTTCGAAGGCGCTGGCTGCGCTTCGCGATCGCGGTCGCGCTGTCGCTGAGCGTGAAAGAAGAGATGGCGCTGGTGATGGCCTGCTTCGCGCTGTTGGTGCTGCGCGGGGAGGGGAGGCGCTGGCCGTTCGCGCTCGCCACCCTGGCGGTGAGCGTCGCCTGGGGCGTGATCTGTTTTCGATGGGTGATGCCGGCGTTCAGGCCCGCCACGGTCGACGCCGCGGGCGGTCACGTGCTCGCCTGGCGGTGGGCGCACCTGGGCGGCTCGTTCTCCGAGATGGCGCTCCACGTCGCGCTGAGGCCCGGGTACCTGCTCGGGCTGTTGGTGACCCGGCCGGCGCTGGAGCTGTTCGGCTCGGTGGGCTTCGTCGCGCTGCTCGACCCGTTCGCGCTGGTGGCCGCGCTGCCCGAGCTCTGGGCCCACCTGGCGAGCAGCTACGGCCTCGAGGCAGAGCTCGGCTCGTACTACGGGGTGTTGCCGGTGATGCTCTGCTTTCCCGCGGTGCTGGGAGCGGTGCGACGGGTGCAAGAGCGGGCAGGGGAGCGGCTGGCGTTACTCGTCGCCGCGGTCGCGCTCTGCGCCCACCCGCGGCCGATGATGCTCGACCGGGTCGAGGGCGGCCTGGCGGCGGAGCGCGCGGTGAGGGCGATCGGCGAAGACGAGCCGGTGTGCGTGCAGAACGCGATCGCGCCGCACCGAACGCCGAGCCTGAAGTTGCGCTTCGCCCCCGACTGCGGCGACGCGAAGTGGCTGATCACCGCCGAGAAGCGCGAGTGTTTTCCCCTCGACGCCGGGCAGTGCGCGCGGTTGGCGGCCCAGGCCGAGCTCGTCTCTCGAGACGGGCCGGTCTCGGTGTGGAAGACACCGCCCGCTACCGCCGAATGACGGCCATCCACCGGCCCTTCACCGCGACCTTGCCGTGCTGGTTCTTCGATTCGGTGGTGACCACGAAGAAGTCCATGTTGGCCTTCTCGTAGATCTCGACGATCTCGCCGGTGGTGGTCATCACGTCGCCGGGCTTGATCGGCTCCTCGAACTCGAACTCCTGCTCGCCGTGCACCAGCATCAGCAGGTTGATCCCGATCGCCGGGTCGGTGACCGCCTCGTGAAACGGGGTGATCGCGAACGCCACCGCGAAGCCGGGGAAGCCGACCACGCCGCCGGTGGGCGAGGCCTTCGCCGCCTGCTCGTCGTAGAGCCAGGGGTGCAGCCCGTCGGGCGGGTGCCCGCCCCAGCCGTGGGAGGGAATGCCGCCGGAGATCGCGTAGGCGAACTCGCGCAGCTTCTCGACGCCCACCTGGTAGGTGGTCGGGCCGTACTTCTTGCCGATGAACTTCTTGTCCAGACCCATCGTCAGACCCTCGCCTCGACCTGGGTGCCCTTGAGCACGTCGTCGCCCTTCTGGTTCTTGGCCGACAGCTGCGCCTTCAGCTTGCCGTTGGCGATCTCGACCACCTCGCCGCTGAAGGTGATCACGTCGCCGATCGCCACCGGCTTGGAGAACCGCACCCGCACCTTCGACACCTTGGTCGGGTCGCCGAGGTAGTTCACGAAGCCCTCCAGCGCCCAGTTGAGCGAGCAGAGCCCCTGGAGGATCACCCCGCCCAGCCCCGCGGCCTGGCCCACCTCGTTGTCGATGTGGATCGGGTTGAAGTCGCCGCCGGCGGCCGCGTAGTAGATCGGCCGGTACTTGTCGCACTCGCGAACGTGGGTGAACTTGTCGCCCACTGCGTAGGTCTTCGCAGTCATGGCCCGCGACTATCAGGCGGGAGGCAACCGGTCGAGCGGGTCTTCGATCTCCAGCTCGTCGCGCTCTTTGCGCTGCCGGTAGTACTCGCGCGCGTAGTCGATCAGCTTGTCGAGGTAGGTCGACAGCGGCGGGCACTTCACCCCCGAGCCGTGGAGCAGCTCGAGCGCGCTGTGGCAGTTGTAGAGCGCGAGGTGGTTCACGTAGTTGATCGCCGCCCGCTGCGGCCGGGCCAGACGCTCGAGGCCGGGCAGCCGGAGCAGCGCATCGGCCGCCCGCGCCGACAGGTTCAACCGGGGGAGCTTCTTGTTCGCCCGCTCCGCGATCAGCTCGTACACCCGGCGCGCGCTCATCGGGTTGGGGTCGACCAGGTGCACCGTCTTCCCCGCGGCTTCCTTCATGTGCGCGAGCGCCCAGGCCGCCTCGACCACGAAGTCGACCGGCACCACGTTGAGCGGCGCGACGCCGTTGCCCGGCAGCGGGAGCGGCACCACCAGCGGCGAGAGCACCAGCAGCATGCCGATGTAATAGGGCCCTTCGAAGCGATCGATCTCGCCGGTCTTCGAGTCGCCCACCACCGTCGGCGGCCGCAGAATGGTGATCGGGATGCCCGAGGCAGACGCCTTCGAGACCACCTTCTCGGCCTCGAACTTGGTCTCTTCGTAGGCGTTGCGAAAGCTCTGGCCGACGTCGAGCTCGTCTTCGGCGATCACGCCGATTCGATCTCCAGAGACGTAGGCGGTGGAGAAGTGGGTGAAGCGCTCCAGCTTTTCGCACTCGCGCGCCAGCTCCAGCACGTTCTCGGTGCCGTGCACGTTGACCCGCATCGCGATGTCGCGCGGCATGCCGAGGTAGCTGATCGCCGCCAGGTGGAAGATCTGGGTCACCCGCGAGGTCAGCCGTCGCCACTCCTCGCCCGAGAGGCCGAGGTGCATGTCGACGATGTCTCCGGTGAGCAGCTCGATCGGCGCGCCCTTGAGCTTCTCGACGTAGTGGGTCGCCTCTTTGAGGAACTTCGGCTGCACCAGCAGGTAGATGTGGCCCTTGGGGTCGTGCTCGGCGAGGTGCCGCACCAGCCGCTTGCCGATGAAGCCCGGGTAGCCGGTGACGAAGTAGGTGGCCGGAGTGCTCACGCCTTCGCCGGTATGCCCTAAGTGAGCAGCTTGTTCCACAGGGCGTCGACCTGCCGGCGGGTCTGTTCGAGCGTGCCGCCGTTGTCGATCACGTGGGTCGCCCGCTTGCGCTTCTCGTCGAGGCTCATCTGGGCGGCGACGCGCGCCTTCGCCTGCGCCTCGTCGTAGCCGTCGCGCGACTGCAAGCGCTTCAGCTGCACCTCGGGCGGCACCGCGACCAGCACGGTGGCCTCCATCGTCTTCTCGAGCCCGTTCTCGAACAGCAGCGGCACGTCGTAGAAGACCAGCCGCACGCCCGCCTCGGCGTACTGCTGCGACAGCTCGAGCACCCGGCCCTGCACCCGCGGGTGGATGATCGCGTTGAGCGCCTGGCGCTCGGGCTCGCTGTTGAAGATGCGCTCGCCGAGCGCCTTGCGATCGAGCGCGCCGTCTTTCACCACCCCGGGAAAGCGGGCGGAGATCTCTGCCAGCGCGGGCTGGCCGGGCTCGACCACCTCGCGGGCGACCTTGTCGGCGTCGATGATCTTCGCGCCGTGCTCTTCGAGCATCTTGGCGACGGTGCTCTTGCCGGAGGCGATGCCCCCGGTGAGGCCGTAGAGCTTCACGTCACTCTTCTTCCGAAGGCGCGGGCGCGGCTTTCTTCTTCGAAGG
This sequence comes from Myxococcaceae bacterium, assembly GCA_047602415.1. Classification (GTDB taxonomy): domain Bacteria; phylum Myxococcota; class Myxococcia; order Myxococcales; family Myxococcaceae; genus JASGHH01. The sequence goes on from JASGHH010000001.1 coordinate 112,481, forward strand.
CAGAAACACCAGCTGGTCGACCTTCTGATCGAGGAAGAACACCGCCAGCCCGAGCTCTGTGTAGAGCCAGTACTCCCGGTTGTTGGCGTTCTTCTTCTGGTAGCAGGGGTCGGTGGGCTCGTCGGCCTGGCACCAGCCGCCGTAGTTGTTCTCGACGTCTTCTTTGAGCAGGCCGACCGCGGGGAACACGTCGAATCCGCTCCACGATGCCCTTCTCGTCGAACTTCACCTGGGCCTGGCGCGCGCCCTGAGGGGCCTGCATGCCGGTGTAGACGAGAATCTCTTTGCCCTTCTCGGTCTGGCTCTTGGTCGGCTTGCCCAGCTTCTTCTCGACCTCGGGCTTCTTGCTGCTGCCGGGGTTGATGCCCTGCCACGGCTTGGCCAGCGCCGGCGTGGCGAGCAGACAAACGAGGGCGAACGCGCGTGCTGTCATCGTCGAAATCATATGCTAACCACGCCGTTTCGATGAGTTGGCGGTTCGGGTTATTCATCGCGCTGTTCGTCACCCCAGCGCTGGCGTACGACTTCTTGGGCCCTGAAGGTTGCCAGGGTTGCCACGCCGAGGCGTATGCGGCCTGGCGTTCGTCGGCCCACGCGCGGGCGAAAGACTCGCTCAGCCCCCAGTCGCAGCGCGACGCCCGGTGCATCAGCTGCCATGCCCCCAACCAGGACCAGGGCGTGGTGGGCGTGTCGTGCGAGACCTGCCACGGCGGCGGCCAGTACTACGCGGCGCGCAACGTGATGAAAGACCCCGAGCTGGCGCGGCTCACCGGCCTGCTCGACCCCGGCGAGAAGGGCTGCCGCACCTGCCACGACGCCTCGTCGCCGTCGCTGAAGCCGTTCGACTTCGTCGAGAAGCTGAAGGCGATCGATCACTGGTCGGCGGAGCGCGCCAAGAAGGCCGCGGCGCCTCCGGCGAAGACCGACAAGTGATTCTGATCGACGCCGCCGACTTCGTCGCCACCGCCACGAAGCCCGATCAATGGCCCAAAGGCCTGATGGCGGAGGTCGCCTTCTGCGGGCGCTCCAACGTCGGCAAGTCGTCGATGATCAACACCCTGGTCAACCGGCGAAAGCTGGTGCGGGTGTCGAACACGCCCGGCCGCACCCGCACCCTGAACTTCTTCGAGGCTGCGCTGCGCGATGGGCAGAAGAAGTACCGGGTGCGCCTCTGCGACCTGCCCGGGTACGGCTTCGCCAAGGCGTCGAAGACCGAGCGCGCCCAGTGGGCCGAGATGATCGAAGGCTACCTCTCGGCGCGCAACGACCTGCGGGTGGTGGTGGTGATCGTCGACGCCTACGTGGGCCCGACCGACGACGACCGGGCGATGATCGACTTCTGCGCCGGGCTGCCTCCGCGAATCCTGGTCGCCGCCACCAAGATCGACAAGCTGAACAAGGCCGCGCGCAAGCCGAAGATCGAGCAGATTCGCAAGGCGCTCGAGCTGCCCGAAGGGGCAGTTCAGGGCTTCTCGGCCACCGAGCAGATGGGCGTGACCGAAGTCTGGCAGGCGCTGCTGTCGGGTATTAAACCCGTCGACTCGTGAGCAACCCAAAGCCTGAACAGGTGAAGGCGGGCAGGGTGGAGCTGGTGCGCAGGCTGACCGCGCTGGCGCCCAAGCAGCGGCTCGACGCGATGCTCGAAGAGGTCGACGGCAAGGCGCTGGTGCGCTCGGTGCCCGCCGAAGACGTGTACGCGGCGATCGTCGACGTCGGCCTGGCCGACGCGCCCGAGGTGGTGCAGCTGGCGAGCCCGGAGCAGTTTCGCACCTTCGTCGACCTGGCCGCCTGGAGCCGCGACCGGATGGACCCGCGCGAGGTGCTGCGCTGGCTGGCGGCGGCGCGCGGAGACGACGACGAGTCGTTCATCGGCAAGGTGAAGCTGCTCGACCTCGAGATCCTCGAGCTGATCTTCAAGCAGGTGGCGGTGATTCACGACCTCGAAGAGAACCCCGACCCGCACGTGGAGGGGATTCCCGTCGAGTCGCCCGAAGGGCGGTTCTTGATCGAGCTGGTGGGCATCGAGGGGCACGAGCTGGCGTCGATGCGCCGGCTGATTCACGACCTGGTGACCGACGACGCGTTTCAGTTCGGCCGGCTGCTGGAGGCGGTGCGCTGGGAGCTGCCCACCGAGCTCGAAGAGTCGGCCCACCAGTTCCGCTCGGCGCGGCTGGAGGATCTCGGGTTCCCGCCGCTCGACGAGGCGGCCAAGCTGTTCGCCTGGGTCGACCCGGCGAGCGTGGCGCCGAAGGGCGCACCGGCCTCCACCGCGTTGACCGCGCAGTCGCTGCCTTCGGGGGCGGTCTTCGTGGAGTCGGCCTTTCGCGGCCTCGACGCCCACGAGCGGCAGGTGATGGAGCAGGAGGTTCGCTACCTGGTGAACTCCGCGCTGGTGGCCGAAGGCGCCGAGCCGGGCGACCCCCAGGCGCTGCGGCGGGTGTCGGAGCAGGCGCGCGACTGGCTCAACCTCGGGCTCGAGCACCTGAGCGGCGGTGAGCCCGAGAAGGCAGCCGACGCGGTGCGCGACAACACCCTGAAGCGGGTGTTCCAGGTGGGCTTCTCGTTGACGCTGCAGCTGAAGCGGCAGGCCGAGAAGCTGTGCGGCGAGCCCAACGCGCGCTTCGGCGAGACGCTGCTGGCGATGGATCAAGAGACCGTGGCGCTGCAGGCGCTGATGCGCAAGCGGCCGATGAAGGCGCTCAAGGTGCCGGGCGCGGAGCCGGTGCCGTTTCGATTCAAGCGCGAGCTCTCGGAGATGGAGTCGATGTTCGCCCGGGTGCGGCTGCAGCGGCAGCTCTTCAACGCGCTGCTCGGCCCGTCGCCGGCCGAGGTGGTGGCGCGCTTCGGGGTGAAGCTGTCGGAGCTGACGCCGCAGCGGCTGTTCGGCGCGGCGGTGGCCTGGGCCGAGGCAGACGAAAAGTTGGAGGTCCAACCGTTTTCACGCACCCGGCTGGTGGAGCTGTGCGGCCGGCTGTTCACCGGCGCGCTGGGCACCGAGGCGCTGAGCGCGAGCGCGGGGCAGCGGGCGGTGAAGGTGCTCGGGGGCGACGCCGCCGAGGTGAAGACGATGGTCGACCGGGTGCTCCAGAGCTGGCTGAACGACTTCGGCCGCACCTGGGTGCGCGACACCAGCGTGCAGGCGGCGAAGATTCTCACCCTCCCGGTCGAGGGCGAGATCCCGGTTTGATCGCTGGGCTGGAGTGGGACCGGCGCCGCCAGCTGGGCACCTTTCGCTCGTATGGTGACAGCGCCCGCCGGTTGCTCCGGGCGCCGCGCGCGACGCTTCAGGTGACCCAAGAGGCCGGCCCCGCGAGCGCGCTGCTGTTCGCGGCGATCTCCTACGGCTGCGTGCTGCTGCCGAGCATGGTGTTCCTCTACTTCGCGTCGATGGCGCGAACGTTTCCCAACCCGGTGGTGGCGGTGATCGCGACCCTGGCCTACGGCGCCGGAGGCTTCGCGCTGTTGATGCTGCAGCTGGTGTCGACCTCGGCCGCGGAGTGGTTGGCGCTGCGGTTGATGCGGCAACGGCAGGCGACCTTTCGCCGCGCGCTCCAGGCCCACGCGCTCTCGGAGTCGGCGATGATGCTCGGGCTGTTTCCCCTGGTCGGCCCTCCGGTGGCGACGATCTGGGCGATCGGTCTGCGTTTCCTCGCCATTCGCCAGCTCCAGCGGGTCACAACGGGGCAGGCGGTGGTGGCGGTGCTCGCTCCGCTCCTGTGTTTGTGCGGGCTTATCGCTGCCGGCCTGACCGCGCTGCTCTCCTGAAAAGTGTCTGGCACCTGACTTTCGCTAGTTTTTCTCGATGTTTGAGAGTCACTTTTTAGCGCTGGGCACTTGTCCGCCTTGCGTAGCAACGGGAGAATGCGTGTCACGATACCCATTAGGGGCCCAGCCCTCATGGGGACCCGTGTCACTTTTTCGGAGGATGGCTTGAGCTACAAGGTTCGGCAGGGCGACACGCTTAGCTCGATCGCGGCGCGCAACAACGTGAGCGTCGGCGATCTGATGAAGGCGAACCCTCAGATCAAAAGTCCCGACAAGATCATCACCGGCTGGGTGCTGAACCTGCCGATGAAGACCGTGCCCGGCAAACAGGGCGACGGGTTCTCGATGGGCAGCGCGAAGCCTCCGCGCACCGGCCCCAACCTCGACGGCGCCGCTCAGCCGCTCACCGCCAAGCCGGCCACCCCTGCGGCTCCGGCTGCCGCGCCCGCCGCTCCGGCTGCTCCTGCGGCTCCGTCGGCGCCGCCCGCGTCGATCGCCGCGATGCAGACCGCGCGCGCCAGCAACGCGGCCACCGTCACCCCCGCCGACGTGGCCCAGATGTCGGCCACCGCGCAGAAGAACGAAGCCACGGTGATGAACGGCGCCAAGGCGCTCTCGCAGATCTCCGACCCGGCCCAGGCCGCGAAGGCGTACACCCAGCTGAAGGCCGACTACGCCACCTGGCAGGGCTCGGTGCAGAAGCTGGTGCAGTCAGGCCAACTCGGCGACCCGGCGGTGAAGTCGTTCGCCTCCAAGTCGGAGCAGGCGCAGGTGCTCCAGAACAACATTCCCCCCGAGCTGATCAAGACTCCGGGCGCGGCGTACTCCAAGGCGGTGGAGGCGAAGATCGCCTCCGACTGCGTGGCCACCAAGGGCCAGACCGCGAAGGGCGTGCTCGCCGACAACCCGCTGCTCGACGTGCCGCCGCTCGGCAGCAAGCCGTCGATCGAGAGCGCCAAGGCCCGCGGCATTCCCACCACCAGCGTCACCATCGAGGGCAAGACCGCCGAGGTGCGCAAAGACGTGGTGATGGTGTTCGCGCCGGGCGTGGTGCGCACCAACAACGAGTTCACCGACATGCGCCACGAGGCGATGGACGACGGCATCGCGTCGACCCGCGCCGAGACCGGCACCTTCATCGACCCCGACAAGAACGCCGAGGCGATCGCCGCCGCGATCAAGCAGGCGAAGGACATGGTCGGCAACCCGAACGCCAAGGTGCTGCTGGTCGGCTACAGCCAGGGCAACACCAACGTCTACGCGTTCATGCGCGACAAAGATCACAAGTACGGCGACCTGACCAAAGACGTGGTCGGCATTCACGACATCCACAGCGCGGCGCGCGGCAGCGATCTGGCCGACTGCGCGTACGCCGTGGGCCAGTACCTCACCAGCCCCAACCCGCTCGACCCGCACCAGCAGGCGCTGGTCGACGCCTACTGCAAGGCGACCGCGAAGACGCTCCACCTGCCCGACTCGGCGGCGACCGTGTTCCAGGGCGGCATGAAGGCGCTGCGCGCCGGCATTCAGGACTCCGGCAAGGCGATCACCGCGCTCGAGAACTTCGCTTCGCCGCTGCTGGCGAAGATCGGCATTCACGCCCCGACCACCGATCAGGTGAACAAGGGCCTGATGAAGGTGGCGATCGAAGGCACCAAGATCGACGACATGATCAAGGCCCACGGCGGCAAGGCGGGCGCGGCGGTGGCGGGGGCGCTCCAGCCGTTCATGGACGCGCTGAAGGACAACCCGGCCGAGTGGCTGCGGCACCCGACGATGAGCCCGTTCTTCCAGAAGTACGTCGACGGCGGCCTCAAGTCGCTCACCACCGACTACGGCGGCCAGCTGATGACCGACCCGAACCTGCAGAAGAACGTGAAGAACGTGGCGATTCTCAACTCGGTCGGCTCGATTCCCCAGGAGCGCGAGCAGGAGCTGGTGCCGAACAGCCAGAAGCTGCTGTTCAACTTCTTCCAGCAGCTGGGCCAGGACAACGACTACGAGGTCTCGCTCAAGAACCAGAAGCTGGAGGCGGTGATCCCCCACGCGGTGGACCTGCCGCCCGACGCGATCGGCCACTGGGGCGTCACCGGCGTGACCGTGCCGTACGACCACGGGCCCGAGTACTTCAAGAACTGGAAGCCCGGCGGGATGACCGACTCGGTGCTCACCACGTTCCAGAACATGGGCGTGATCTGACATGGGCGACAACCGCATCGGCACGGGGCCCCGCGCGGCCCCGCTGACGCCTTCGAAGACGGAGGAGAAGCCGAAGACTCAGGCGGCTCCCGCGGCTCCGGCTCCATCGAAGGGTTGGGGGCCCAAAACGGCCTCCACGGTTGCCGCTGCCAAGACCGGTCTGGGAGGCCTGCTGGGCGGAGTGGAGCGCGAGGCGTCGAAGCTGCTCGGCAACGCGGAGTCGAGCGCGTCGAGGCTGGTGAGCAACACCGAGGCGGGCGCGCAGAAGCTGCTCGCGCAGACCCAGAAAGAGAGCGCGCGGCTCCTCGGCAACGTCGAATCGGAGGTCGGCAAGGTCGGCGAGAAGGTGAACAGCCTGGCCGACGCCGGCATGCGCACGGTCACCAACCTCACCACCGGGTTGCCCCAGGCGGTGGGCTCGGGCCTGCGTCAGATGTTCGACTTTCGCGCCGACCAGAACGCGTTTCGCAACATCTCCGCCGCCACCCCGCAGCAGCTGGCGTCGATGAGCAACGACGACCTGGCGAAGACGGCGCAGGAGCTGCTCAACCCGTCGATCCCCGAGAAGCTGTTCGGCGCCTCGCAAGACGCGCGCTCGCAGCAGGCGTTGCGGCTGCTCACCGCGCACGGCACCGACGCCGGCTCGATGGATTCGATCGCCACCAGGCTGCCGTACCTGCGCGACCCCGGCAAGGAGCTGAGCGGGCCGGCCGCCGCCCAGTACAAGTCGCTGGAGGCGATCAACAAGCCGAAGCCGGGCGACTGGTCGGGCCTGCAGCAGTGGTTCGACAAGGCGACCGGCACGGTGAACCGCCCGGGCACCACGGTGACGCCGCTGATCAACGGCCAGAACGCGTTCCCCAAGATGTACGAGGCGATCGACGGCGCGAAGTCGTCGGTCAACTACACCGTGTTCGCCTTCGAGTCGGACAAGACCGGCTGGGAGATGGCCAAGCACCTCGCCGACGCCGCCAAGCGCGGGGTCGACGTGAAGCTGATCTACGACCCGATGGGCTCGGCGAAGACCGACGGCGCGCCCACCGACCAGAAGATCTACCAGTACATGAAAGACGCGGGCGTGAACGTGATCGCCCAGCAGCCCGGCCCGCTCGCCGAGCACCTCACCCACCGCAAGATCACCGTGGTCGACGGCAAGACCGGCTTCATCGGCGGCATGAACTGCGGCGAGAACTACTCCACCCTCTGGCACGACTGTCACTCGATGGTGCAGGGGCAGGGCGTGGCCGATCTGCAGAAGCTGTTCGTCGAACAGTGGAAGTCTGACGGCGGCAAGGTCACCCCGCAGGAAGAGAAGTCGTTCTTCCCTCCGCTGTCGAACGTGGGCACCTCGAGCGCCCGCATGGTCGGCCACGTCGGCAACGACGACCAGAACATGAAGCTGGCCTACCTGCGCTCGATCGACACCGCGCAGAAGCAGATCAACATCGCCAGCCCGTACTTCTCGGACCCCGACGTGGTCGCCCACCTGAAAGACGCGGTGAAGCGCGGGGTCGACGTGTCGGTGGTGCTGCCGAAGACCAACAACCAGAAGTTCGAGCAAGACGCCGAGCGCGCCATGTACAAGGACATGATCGCCGGCGGGATCAAGGTCTACGAGTACGCGGGCCGGCCGATGGCGCACGACAAGGTGGCGACCTTCGACGGCAAGCTGGCCACCATCGGCAGCTCCAACCTCGACGCCCGCTCGCTCGGCAATAACGACGAGGCGAACGTGTGGAGCGACGACCCGAAGGTCGCCGCCACGCTGAACGAGCAGCTGTTCGCGCTCGACAAGACCCAGAGCCACCAGATCACCGCCAAAGAAGCCGACGGCTACCGCACGTTGATCAACGAGACCGCCGAAGCAGTGAGCAACCATCTGTAGCCGCCCTTAGGAAGAGCGATGACGAAAGTCGGAGATCCATCGAGCCGTCCGGTGACGCCGCAGAAGGCGGACGCCGCGGCCAAGCCCGCCGCGCCGCAGCCCTCGCCCGCACCCGCGCCCGCCAAACAGGGCGGTTGGCTGTCGAAGGTCACCGACGCGGTGAAGAGCGCGGAGCACATGGGCGCCAACGCGCTCAAGTCGGCGGAGCAGGCGGGTGAGAAGGCGCTGAAGAACACCGAGCAGGGCATCGAGAACGGCTTCAAGGCGGCCGAAAAGGCCGGCGCCAAGGCGCTCACCACCGCAGAGAGCTACGGCAACGCCGCGCTGAAGAAGGTCGAGAACGCAGGCAACGCGGCGCTGAACAAGGTCGAGAACGTCGCCGGCGCGATCGCCAACGACCTGACGATGAAGGCCGACACCATTCGGCTGAGCTCCAACGGGGTGCTCTCGGCGCTCGGGCAAGACATCGCCCACGCGTTCGACTTCAAGACCGACAAGGCGGCGTTTCAGAAGGTCAGCCAGCTGTCAGACGGGCAGCTGTCGAAGCTCGACGACAGCTCGCTCGCCACGATGGCGCACCAGCTGCTCGACCCCACGCTGGCCGATCACCTGTTCGGCGCCAACGGCACCGATCGCAGCACCCAGGCGCTCCGCCTGCTCACCGCCCACGGCACCGACCCGGGCGCGATGGCGGCGATCATGGGCAAGCTGCCGTACCTGCACGACACCTGCAGCCACATGACCGGCCCGGCGAAGGCCCAGCTCGAGAAGCTGCTCGGGGCGAACCAGGCCAAGCCGGGCGACTGGCAGGGCTTCGACAAGTTCCTCGACCAGGCGACCGGCACCAAGGCGCTGCCCGGCTCGAAGGTGACCCCGCTGATCGACGGGAGCAAGGCGTTCCCCGAGATGTACAAGGCGATCGACGGCGCCAAGACCTCGGTCAACCTCTCGGTCTACTGCTTTCAGTCGGACAAGACCGGCTGGGAGATGGCGAAGCACCTCGCCGCCGCCGCCGATCGCGGCGTGCCGGTGAAGGTGATCTACGACCCGATGGGCTCGAAGGAGTCGAACGGGAAGAAGACCTCCGACGACGTCTACAAGTTCATGCAGCAGCACGGGGTGCAGGTGATCGCCCAGCAGCCGACCGCGCTCGCCGGGCACCTCACCCACCGCAAGATCACCGTCGTCGACGGCAACACCGCGTTCACCGGCGGCATGAACGTGGGCGACGAGTACTCGACCCTCTGGCACGACGTGCACTCCAAGGTCGAAGGCCCGGCGGTGGCCGAGCTGCAGAAGCTCTTCATTCAGCAGTGGAAGGGCGACGGCGGCACCGTGACTCCGGCCGAAGTGAACAAGATGATGCCCAACCTGATGCCGGTGGCCGAGACCTCGGCGCGGGTGGTCGGGCACGGCGGCCAGGCCGATCAGAACATCAAGCAGGCGTACCTGCGCGCGATCGACACCGCCCAGACCTCGGTGAAGATCGCCAACCCGTACTTCTCGGACCCCGACGTGATGAAGGCGCTCGCCAACGCGGCGAAGCGTGGGGTCGACGTGCAGGTGGTGGTGCCGGCGACCAACGACATGGCGGCGGAGCAGAACGCCTCGCGCGCCAACTACCTCGGCCTGGTGAGCGCCGGAGTGAAGGTCTACGAGTACGCCGGCGCGCCGATGGCCCACGACAAGGTCGCGACCTTCGACGGCAAGATGTCGACCATCGGCAGCTCCAACCTCGACGCGCGGTCGCTGCACAACAACGACGAGGCCAACGTGTGGACCTCCGACGCGTCGGTGGCGAAAGACCTGGAAGACAACCTGTTCGCCAAAGACGTCGCCCAGTCGACGCTGATCACCAAGCAGGCGGCCGAGGGTTTCAATACTCTCAAGAACCGCATCTACAACGACCTCAGCTCGAACCTCTGAGCTCGAGCACGTTCTTGGCGCCGGCCGAGGCCACCAGGGCCTCCATCTCGTCGAGCATGCGCGAGACCCGCCCGGGGCCGCCGTAGATGAACCCGGTGTAGATCTGCACCAGCGAGGCGCCAGCGCGGATCTTCGCGATCGCGTCGGCACCGCTGAACACGCCACCCACTCCGATGATCGGCAGCCGCACCCCGGCGCGCTTCCACGCCCGCGCCACCACCTGATTGGAGCGGGTGAGCAGCGGCGCGCCCGAGAGCCCCCCGGCCTCCCCGTTCAGCCGGTGGAATTCGGGGCGGGCGAGGGTGGTGTTGGTGGCGATCAGCCCGGCGGCCTGCTCCGAGAGCGCGACGTCGACCGCGGCGTCGACCGCCTCGTCGGTGAGGTCGGGTGCGATCTTCAGGAACACCGGCTTGCCGTGGGCGTGCTGCTTCGCCGCCGAGAGGGTGCGGGCGAGCGCCTCCGGCTCCTGCAGCTTTCGCAGCCCGGGGGTGTTGGGCGACGACAGGTTCACCACCAGGTAGTCGGCGAACGGGGCCAGCCGCTCGGCGGCGATCGCGTAGTCGTCGTGGGCGCGCTCGAGCGGGGTGTCTTTGTTCTTGCCGAGGTTGACCCCCAGCGGGCCGGGGCGCCAGTCGAGCTCGCGCAGCCGGCCTTCCATCGCGGCGGCGCCTTCGTTGTTGAAGCCCATGCGGTTGATCACCGCCTGGTGCTCCGGGAGCCTGAACAGCCGCGGCTTCTCGTTGCCGGGCTGGGGCCGCGGCGTCACCGTGCCGACCTCGACGAAGCCGAAACCCACGCCGAACAGCCCGCGCACCGCCTCCGCGTTCTTGTCGAGGCCCGCGGCGAGCCCGAGGCAGTTGCCGAACTTCAGCCCCGCGAGCTCGACCGAGAGCGACGGCCGGTCGGCGCGGGCGCGACGGCGCCAGAGCCGGGCCAGCTCGGGGGCACCGTCGAAGAGCGAGAGCGCGAAGATGCCCGCGTGGTGCGCCGACTCCGCGTCGAAGCGGAACAGCAGGGGGCGCAGCAGCGCGTAGGGGTTCACGGCCGAATGAAGGAGTACTCGCGGGCCCAGGCCAGCGTCTGGTTCACCTGGTCGGGGGTGAGAATGCGGTTGTTCTCGACCAGCGCGATCTCTTTGCTCATGTCGGTGTCGAGCAGGTACGGGCCGTCGGTGTTGATGGTGAACTTCACGCCCCGGTCCCAGAAGGTGCGCATGATGTGCTCGAGCTCTTTGATGCCATCGACCGCGCGGGTGTGGAGGTTCGAGGTGGGGCAAAGCTCGAGCACCACGTCGCGCTCCTTGAGCAGCTTCATCGCCGGCTCGTCGTAGGCGGCGCGAATGCCGTGGCCGATGCGGTTGGGCTTCAAGCGCTCGACCACCGCGACCACGCCCTCGGCGCCGGTGCCGTGGGTCTCGCCGGTGTGCACGGTGCAGCGCAGCCCCGCCTTGCGCGCGCGGTCGAACAGGTCTTCGTACTGGGCGACGACGGCCGGCTTGAGCTCGAGCGCGTCTTTCTCGGTGCCGGCCAGGTCGATGCCGAGCACGCCGCGGTGGCGGTACTTGATCGCCTTCTCGATCATGATCGAGTTGAGCTGGTGGTCCCACTCGCGGGCGAGGCAGAAGATCAGGCAGGCCTTCACGCCGTACTCGAGCACCGCCCGGTCCATCCCGCGGATCGCGGCATGAATGATGTGGTCGACGTCGAGCTCGGAGTGGAGGTTGCGCTTCATCGGGTTGAAGCGCAGCTCGATCTGGGTGCAGCGGCTGCCGCGGTACTCCTTGCCGATCACCTCGTAGACCGAGCGCTCGATCGCCATCGGCGACGACTGAATCTTCTCGGTCCAGGTGTGCATGATCTTCAAGTAGTCCTCGAGGCTGCCCACCTTCCCGGGTCGGGAGGTGATCAGCTCGACGAACTCGAAGTAGTCCTTCACCGGCAGCTTGAAGCCCTGCTGGTGTGCGATCGCCCAGAGAATGTGTGGGGCGACCGCTCCGCCCACGTGGATGTGGAGGTCGATCAGCTCACGTGCCATGGCGAGCTATTTCCACGAAAGGCCCTCGCCGTCAAAGGCCGCGAAGCTTCTTCAGCTCCTGCCAGGCCTCGTTGATGGCGCGAAAGCGCTCGGTCATCGACTCGGCCTCCAGCGGCGAGAGGGTGGCGGCCTTGTCGGGGTGGTACTCGGTGGCCAGCTTTCGGTAGGCGGCGCGGAGCTCGTCGTCGGTCGCCCGGTCGTCGAGCCCGAGCACGCCGTAGTACTTCTCGCCGTCGCCGATCTGCAGCTTGGTGATCTCCCGGAGCTGCTCGTCGGAGAGGTTGAAGTGGGCGACCACCTCTTTGAGGGCGTCTTGCTCGGCCTTCTTGAGGTCGCCGTCGACCAGAGCCAACTCGTAGCAGGCGTTCACCACCGCCAGCCGCTGGGCCGGCTTCACCTGGGCGCGAATCGACTTCACGTGCTCGGCGAAGTCTTTCAGCGGGTTGGCGAGCGCGTCTTTCAGCGCGATTCGCACCGTCTCCATGCCCGCTTCGCTGAAGGCGAGGTCGTGCTCGAAGAACTCCCGAATCACCCGAATCTCGCTCTGGGTCACGTCGGAGTCGGCCCGGGCGATGCCGATCATCAGCGGGCAGAGCGCCGAGGTGAGCGGCGCTTCTTCCTGGGTCGCCTGCGCCTTCGGGAGCCGGCGCCGCGGGGCTTCGGGGATCACCGGCCGCTTCTTGGGCTTCGGCGGAGGCTCGTCGCCCAGCAGCTGCTCCCGGCTGGGAGGCACGTCGCTCTTCGGGATCTCGACCCGGTCGAACAGCATGTGCCCGGCGCCGGCGCCGATGGTGGCGAGCACGATGGCCCAGCCCGGGCCTCCTAAAAAGAAGCCGATCAGGGCGCCGGTCGCCGCTCCGAGAACCTTCCCGAACATCGTCGAATGATCATAGTTTGCCCGCGATGAGCGCACAGCTGATCGACGGCAAGGTGATCGCGGCCAAGGTTCGCGAGCGGCTCAAGACCGAGGCCTGGGAGATCTCCAACAAGCGGGGCCGCCCGCCGGGAATCGCGGTGGTTCGGGTGGGGGAGGACCCCGCCTCGAAGAAGTACGTCACCTCGAAGAACAAGACCGCGCTCGAGCTCGGCTTCGGCTCCTGGGAGCACCACCGGGGCGCGACGATCTCGCAGAGCGACCTTTTGGCGCTGGTGGAGCACCTCAACCGCGACGAGATGGTCGACGGCATTCTGGTGCAGATGCCGCTGCCCAAGCACATCGACGCGGCGCTGATTCAACAGGCGATCGACCCGGCCAAAGACGTCGACGGGCTGCACCCGATCAGCGCCGGCAAGCTGGTGCAGGGCAAGCCTTCGCTGGTGCCGTGCACGCCGCTGGGCGTGATGGTGATGTTGAAGGACATCGGCTTCGACCCGATGGGCAAAAACGCGGTGGTGGTGGGGCGAAGCGTGCTGGTCGGTAAGCCGATGGCCGCGCTGCTGACCAACGCCTCGGCCACGGTCACCCTGGCGCACTCCAAGAGCGACGTGGCCGCCGAGGTGCGCCGCGCCGACCTGGTGGTGGCCGCGGTCGGTCAGCCGAAGCTGGTGAAGGGCGAGTGGATCAAGCCCGGCGCGGTGGTGATCGACGTCGGCATCAACGTCGGCGCCGACGGCAAGCTCTGCGGCGACGTGGAGTTCGAGGTCGCCAGGGAACGGGCGTCGTGGATCACGCCCGTCCCCGGTGGAGTGGGGCCGATGACGATCGCGATGTTGATGAGCAACACCGTCGAAGCAGCCCGCGCGCGGCTGAAATAGACGCCCGAGGTTCGCAACCTCACTCCGTTCAGCGGCTCGCGACGCGCTCGTGCTCGACCAGGCGATCGAGCAGGGCGATGAACTCGCGGCGCTCGGGCAGGTTGCGGGTCGAGTCGGAGGCCAGGCGCATCGCCCGGGCCAGCATCGCCTGCGGGTCGGCCGCGTTGCCGCGCACCACGTCGGCCGCGATGCCCACTGCGACCGCGAAGCGCAGCTCGGTGGAGGCGCGATCGAGATCGCCGGTGAGGTCGCGGCTGGTGACCGCGCGCGCCACCTCGAAGGCCTCGGAGGCCTCGGGCAGCTTGCCCCGCACCCGCACCGTGCCGAGCGACGACGCCTTGCCGGTGAGCACCACGTCGTAGAGCGCGGTGACGCTGTGGCCGGCACCGATCTCGCCGCCATCGACCTCGTCGTTGCGGAAGTCTTTGTCGGCGACGTCGCGGTCTTCGTACCCGAGCAGCCGGTAGGAGCGGATCGCGTCGGGGTCGAACTCCACCTGCACCTTCACGTCCTTCGCGATCACCTGCAGGGTGCCCGAGAGGTTGGTCTGGAACACCTTCTTCGCCTCGTCGATCGAGTCGATGTACACGCACTGCCCGTTACCGGCGTCGGCGAGCCGCTCCATCATGTCGTCGCGGTAGTTGCCCATGCCGAAGCCGACCGCGGTGAGGGTGACGCCCGACTTCACCTCGTCACGCACCGACGCGAGGATCTGGTCTGGAGTGCTGGAGCCGATGTTGGCGTCGCCGTCGGTGAACACCAGCACCCGCGAGACGTGACCCGGCGCGCGCAGCTCCTGGGCGTGGCGGTACGCGATCGCCATGCCGCTCTGCATCGCGGTGCCACCGCCGGTGTTGAGCGAGTCGATCGCCTCGAGAATGCGCTGCTTGTTCTCGGCGGGCGTCGGGGGCAGCACGTCGCTCACCCCTCCGGCGTAGGTGACGATCGACACGGTGTCCCGCGGGTTGAGGTTCTCGGTGAGAATGCGCATCGACTTCTTCGCCAGCTCGATGCGGTCGGGGCCGCTCATCGAGCCGCTGGTGTCGACCAGGAACACCAGGTGGGCGGTGGCCCGGTCGGCGTTGGCGACCTGACGGCCCTGGAGCGAGACCTTGAGCAGGGTGTGGCCTTCGGTGAACGGCGACGGCGCGCCCTCGACCGAGATCGCGAACGGCTGCTTCGGCGGCGCGTCGAGCTGGTACTTGAACGCGTTCACCCACTCTTCGACCCGCACCCCGCCCTTGGCCGGCCAGCGCCCCTCGAGGATCTCCCGGCGCGAGCGCGAGTACGACGCGGTGTCGACGTCGATTGCGAAGGTCGAGAAGCGGTCGGCGCGGGTGTCGATGGTGGGCGAGGGTGGCAGCGGCGCGTAGGTGTTGCCGGTCGACGGCGCGTCTCCGTAGGCGTTGTTCTGGGCGAAGTTCATCATCTTCTTCATCTCGAGCGTGTTGCTCGAGACGTGCGCCCGCATCGAGACGTTGTCGGTGCCGGCGAGCGAGTCGGCGCTCGCTCCGAACATCTTGCGAAGGTTGTCGGCGAACAGGGTGGCCGCTGCGACGGCGGCGATCACCACCACCAGCGCTGCAATCGAGATTCTCTTCAGCCATTTCTTCATCGTGTCTCCAGTGTGAGATGCACTGAAGACATGGTGCCTGCGCCGGGCGCGCGCCTCGTCGGCCAACAGGAGGAGGGTCCTCCCGATGACGGTCGGTCAACGGGAGGATGCCGCTAAATCGCCGAGCCGCCGCGCTCGCCGGTGCGAATGCGCACCGACTCCTCGAGCGGGAGCACGAAGATCTTGCCGTCGCCCACCGCGCCGGTGCGGGCCGCCTTCACGATCGCGTCGATCGTCTTCTCGACGTAGGCGTCGTTGACGCAGAGGGTGACCCGGCTCTTCTGCACCCGGCGAACGCGAACCTGCCGGCCGCGCACCAGCTCGACCTCGCCTTCCTGGCGGCCGTGGCCTTCGACGGTGTCGACGGTGAGGCGGAAGTTGTCGCCCTCGTCGAGCACCGCCTTGAGCGCGTCTTCCACCGGCTCCAGCTGCTCGGGGCGAATGATGGCGATGATCATCTTCATGGTCGCACCGGTCAGGTCTGGTCGAAGTGGTAACCGCGCTCGCCGTGCACCATCACGTCGAGCCCGTCGCGCTCTTCGGTGTCGGGCACCCTCAAGCCCATCACCACGTCGAGCACCTTGGCGATCACGAAGGTCCCGATGCCCGCGAAGACGATCGCGCAGCCGACGCCGAGCGCCTGCTTGCCGAGCTGCGAAGGGTTGCCCAGCAGCAGCCCCTGCGCGGGGGTGAAGCAGAACACGCCGGTCAGCAGCGCGCCGAGAATGCCGCCCACCCCGTGCACGCCGAAGGCGTCGAGCGAGTCGTCGTAGCCGAACCGGTTCTTCAGCTGCACCGCGAAGTAGCAGACCACCGACGCCAGCGCGCCGATCACCAGGGCGGCCCAGGGCTTCACGTGGCCCGCGGCCGGAGTCACCGCCACCAGGCCGGCGACGATGCCGGAGGCGAGGCCGAGCGAGGTGACCTTGCCGTGCTTCCAGCGCTCCATCACCATCCACATCAGGCCGGCGGCAGCAGCGGCCGACTGGGTGGTGGTGAACGCCAGCCCCGCCACGCCGCCCGCGACCGGCTTGTCGGCTGCCACCGCGCTGCCGGCGTTGAAGCCGAACCAGCCGAACCAGAGCAGCCCGGCGCCGGTGAGGGTGAGCACCAGGTTGTTGGGCAGCGCCGCGCCACGGCCCGAGCGCACGTCGCGCCGCGGCCCCATCATCAGCGCCAGCACCAGCGCCGAGACTCCGGCCGAGATGTGCACCACGGTGCCGCCGGCGAAGTCGAGCACCCCGAGCTTGAACAGCCAGCCGCCGTCGGCCCACACCCAGTGCGCGAGCGGGCAGTAGATCAGAGTGGCCCAGATGAAGATGAAGGCGACGTAGGTCTTGAAGCGCATCCGCTCCGCGACCGCACCCGAGATCAGCGCCGGGGTGATGATCGCGAACTTGCCCTGGAACATCACGAACACCAGCGTGGGCACCGCCTTGTCGGCATAGAGCTTGAGGTGATCGACGCCGTTCAACCCCACCAGGTCGCTGCTCCAGCCGATCAGCCCGCCGTGGGTCTCACCGAAGGCGAGCGCGTAGCCGAAGATGATCCACTGCACGCCGATCACCGCCATCGCCACGAAGCTCATCATCATCGTGGAGAGCACGTTCTTGCGGTGCACCATGCCGCCGTAGAAGAGGGCGAGGCCCGGCACCATCAGCAGCACCAGGGCGGAGCTCGCCAACATCCACGCGGTCGACCCCGAGTCGATCGTCTGTTCCATGTTCAGTAGCGGGCGCGGAGCGCGGAGAGGATCATGCGCGTCGCCGAGCTCTTGTTCAGCGTGTAGAAGTGAATGCCCGGAGCGCCGCGCTGGAGCAGCTCCAGGCACTGCACGGTGGCGTGAGCGACGCCGAGCTGGGTCACCGCCATCGGGTCGTCCTTCACTTTTTCCATCTGCATCTGGAGCCGCACCGGCACGGTGGCGCCGCACATGCGGGTCATGCGATCGATCTGCTCGAAGCTGGTGATCGGCATGATGCCCGGCAGAATCGGCACGTTGATCCCCAGCCGGCGCGCCCGCTCGACGAAGTCGAAATAGAACGCGTTGTCGAAGAACATCTGGGTGATCAGGAAGTCGAGGCCCGCGTCGACCTTCTCTTTGAGGAACTTCAGGTCCTGCTCGCGGGAGGGGTTCTCGGGGTGGCCTTCGGGGTAGCAGGCCGAGCCGATGCACAGCCCGTCGGAGTGCTCGCGAATCAGCGAGACCAGCTCGGAGGCGTGACGAAAGCCCCCCGGCACCGGTTTGAACTCGGTGGAACCCCTGGGCGGGTCGCCGCGGAGCGCGAGCACGTTCTCCATCTTCGCGGCGGTGAGCGACTCGACGATCGAGATCAGCTCTTCCTTGGTGTGGCTGACGCAGGTGAGGTGCGCCATCGCCTCGATCCCGGTGCGCTCCTTGATGTGGCTCACCAGCTGAATGGTGCGTTCGCGGGTGCTGCCGCCGGCGCCGTAGGTGACCGAGACGAAGCCCGGCTCGAGCGCCTTGAGGTCTTCCAGCGCGCTCCAGAGGTTCGTTTCGCCCTCCGGCGTCTTGGGAGGGAAGAACTCGAACGAGAAGCACGGCTTCGAGGGGTTGAGCCGGTTGCGAATCTTCACAAGGTGAACGTCTATGCCTGAACGCGGCCGTCGCGTCGAGCGCCGCGCTTCGCCGCTGCGCCCGGCGTCTGCACGTTGAACCGCACCGCCTCGTTGCCGAAGAACACCTCATCGCCGTCTTTGATCAGGTGCTTCTGAATGCGCTCTTCCTTGAACCAGGTGCCGTTCGACGACCCGAGGTCTTCGACCATGAAGCCCTGCTCGTCGTCGTGGAAGATGGCGGCGTGCTCGCGCGAGACGCGGTTCGACTCGATCACCAGGTCGCAGTGCGGGCCGCGGCCGATCACGAAGCGGGCGACGGTGATCTCCACCGGGTCTTCACCGGCGCGGGTGATGAAGAGGCGTGGGGTCTCTTTGCGAACGATCTGGGTGCGCTCCTGCGGCTCTTCGGGCTCGTCGTCTTTCGCGATCTTCAGGCCGAGGCGGCGCACCTGGCCGGTGACGTCGATCTCTTCGGCGCCGTCGGGCCGGTCGGGCACGTTGACGTGCACGCCCATCGTCGGAATGCCCGAGCGGTCGTCGTTCTTCACCTTCGGGCGCAGCGCGGTCGACTCCAGCCCGGCTTCTTTGAGCGCTTCGCGCGGCTTCACCAACGCGGTGGGAATGCTCTCGCTCTGATCGCGCAGCTCTTCGGGCAGGGGAGAGAGGTCGCTCTTCGGCTCCTCGCCCTCGCCAAGCCCGAGGTCTTCGAGGTCGCTCTTCATCTGCTGGGCGTGGGCTGGCGTCTGCGGCTCCGGCGGCTCCTCTTCAGATTCTTCGTTCGAGTCGTCGGAGTCTTCTTCGCCCGACGCCTCAGCCGCGTCGTCTTCGGATTCCTCGGACTCGCCGGAAGCCTCAGCCCCGTCAGCCTCGTCAGCCTCGCTGGCTTCGCTCGACTCCTCGGCCTGCTCGGACTCGTCAGATTCCTCCGACTCGTCGGACTCGTCGGCGTCGTCCTGTTCGTCGTCGTCTGCGTCTTCGGCGTCGTCGCTGCCGCCGATCGGCGCGTCGGCCTGCGTCGCGACCACCCGCTCGACCTCGGCGGCGACCGCCTTCATCTGCTCGATCGCCAGGGCGCGCAGCTCGGCGCGCTCCGCTTCGCTCGGGCCCTGTGACGGGTCGGCCTTCGGTGCGACGGGCGGCGGTGCAGCGGCGACCACGGGAGGCGGCACCGGGTCGACCACCGGGGGAAAGGGCAGCGGCCCGCGATCGCGCTCGGGCACGGTGGGCGCAGGCTCGGGCGGAGTCGGCACCGGCGGCCCGGGCTTGATCGACGGCATCGGGTCGGGAATCGCGTCGATCGCGTGGGCGGCTTCGTCGGCCACCTTGATCTGCGGCGGCGTGATGAACCCGTTGGCGCGCGCCAGCGCGTAGACCGCCTGGTTGAGGAGCGCATCTTTGTCGATGCCCATCTGCTCGCTCATCACTTCGAGCGCCCGCCAGAGCGGTTCGGAGATGTGCACCGTCTTCGGGGTGCTCTTCATCAGCTGCCCCTCAGGTTGTCCTGCCAGGGTGAAATGTTCGATGCGTCGGAGAGCCAGTAGAACATCGCCTGGGTCTCTGCGTATTGCATCTCGGCGATCGGCACCAGGGGGCCCTCGAGCGAGTCGATGTCGATGCCTTCCCAGAAGAAGCCCTTGGCGCCCTGACCGCGGGCGGCCTGGCCTCCGGTGATGCGCCGGTCGCGGCAACGCCACAGCCGCTGCGCCGACATGCCCGCCGCCTGGCCGAACGTCTTCGGAGGCACCAGCTTCTTCGGCATCACCACCTCCGACAGGCCGCAAGCCCAGCAGAGCCAGTTGAGCGCGTGCCAGTCGGCGCGGGCGATGCGGAGCAGGTCGGGCAGCTGGGCGTTCTCGATCTCCAGCGTCTCGTCGATCGCGATTGGGTCGCCTTCTTCCTGCTCCAGCTCCTCGGTGTCGAGGTCGACCGGGCCCTCTTTGAGCAGGTGCGAGAGGTCGGGCGGCAGCCAGCGCATCGACACACCCTGCTTGAGAAACTCGACCATGCGCGCGCGCAGCATCTGCAGCCGGGTGGCGTACTTCTGCACCACCCGCTGCACCGCGCCGAGGTCCTGGCCCGGCTTGTCAGGCAGCCCGGTGTAGGTGGTCTCCGGCGCTTCCTTCGCTGCCCAGAAGTCGAAGGTGGGGAAGAGCACCTGCACGTAGTGGTCGAGGAAGCGGCCGCGATCGGCCTCGCTCTTCTCCAGCGTCTGGGCGTCGAGCGCGGCGTGGCGATCCAACCCGAGCGACATCAACACCAGGCCGCGGGTGAACAGGTAGCTGGTGCGCTCGGGCGCGAGCAGGATCGCCGCGTTGATGAAGTCGAGCGCAGCGCGGGGGCGGTTGCCCTGGTCGAGCTGAATCGCGATGCCGCGGAGCAGCTGTGCAGCGTCGCCTCCGCGCAGAAGCGAGTTCACGTAGGGCGAGAAGCCCTCGACGTCGGCGAGCGAGGCGGCGACCTGCGCGCCAGCCGGGTACGAGCGGGGCAGGGCGTGGCGCGACAGCGTCTGCATCAACGGCTTCAAGTCGTAGTCGGTGGCGGTGGCGCGCGCGAAGGCCAGCACCGCCTCACCCGGGTGTTTCTCGTCGAGGCACTTCTGGGCGAACGCGCGCCAGTCTTCGGCCGGGAGCGAGACGCTCGACAGCACGGTGGAGTCGGCGATCTGCTCCTCGGTCTGAAGCAGGCCGAGATCGCGGGAGGCGATCACCTCTTTCTTCGCGTTCTCGAGCAGCCACTTGCCCACCGCGTGGTCGTGCTCGCAGGCGCCTCGAATCAGCGTCACTCCCGAGATTGAGAACTCGCCGTCTTTGGTGACCGAAGCGTAGGGGCCGTGACGCTCGCCCTTGTCGTACTGCGCCTCCATCTCGAAGCTGCCGTCGGGCTTCCAGAAGCGGCAGAAGCCGTCGCGGTTGCCCTCGCCGTCGACCTTCACCCAGGCCCAGTGGTTTTCGGTCTCGATGAACTCCGCCTCGTCGGGCACGCCCTTCGGCCGATCGGGGTAGGGCTCGCCGGTGGTCGGCAGCACCCGGCGGTTGGCGCCGTCGAAGTGCCGAATCGCCACCACCCGCCCATGGTCGTAGTCCATCTCGGTGCGGCGCACCTTGGTGGACACCCCGTTCTCGTGCATCTGCTCGGTGGTGAACTCCTCGGTCGCGGTCCAGGTGCGGGTGCCGTGCAGCTCGCCTTCGACGAACTGGCCGGCCTGCGACACCTCGCCCGACTCGTGAAAGCGCTTGAACGGGCCGTGCGCCTGACCGTGCACGTAGGGGCACTCGTTGCAGAGGGTGCCGTCGGCGCGCCAGTACTTCCACTGGCCGTGCTTGTGGCCGTCGCCGTCTTTCGGGCCCGCCGCCCACTCGGCGTCTTCTTCGTTCCACTCCGCGTTGGCGGGCAGACCGTCGGGGCGCTCGCCGCGGGCGGTCTTGGCGCGCGCGTCGGCGGCGGCCTTCGCCTTGGTGGCGTCGATCTTCCCGACCCGGTTCACCAGCGCCTCGAAGGCGGCGGCGGGCATCGCGCCCGACTGCCGGTAGACCAGCGCGCCTTCTTTGAACGCCATCAGGGTGGGAATCGACTCGATCTCGTACCGCTCCGAGAACTCCTGGTGCGCCTCGGTGTCGACCTTGCCGAACACCACGTCGGAGTGCTTGCCGGCGACCGAGTCGTAGATCGGCGCGAAGGCGCGGCAGGGGCCGCACCACGACGCCCAGAAGTCGACGAATACGGTACCGCCCTTCGCAATCGCCTGGTCGAAGCCCTTGATGTCGAAGTCGACCGTATGCGCGCCCATCAGACTACCTCCGGGGCGGGAGCACAGAGCGCCGGAGCCGAAGTGTCAACCCGCTTCACCAAGCCGATCGGTTACCGGGCGGCCCCAAAGTCGATTCGAGCTGCGCCAGCGATCGTTGGCCGGGAGCCACTTCGCGTCGCGGGTGGGGTTGGGAAGAAAGCGCAGGGTGCCGGTGGGAGCCAACGGCTCGTCGAGCTTGGGGAGCTTCAGCTCGATCTCGTCCCAGTTCAGCAGCACGGTCGCGGGCTCGCCTTCCCGGGCGAGGAACGCGGGCGCGAGCTCGTCGGCCCAGGGCAGCCGCTGGTCGCCGCGCTGCAGCCGGGCGAGCGTCCCGAGGTCGAGCTCCTGGTGGAGCAGGCCGCCGTTCACCGCCAGCACGTAGAGCGGCGCGGCCTGGAGCGCCTTCGGGTCACCGGCGATCACCTGCTCTTCGACCTCCTGCCGAAGCGCGGCCACCGAGCTGCAGGCGGTGAAGGCGCCGCCCGCGCAGAGCCCGAGCCAGCTCGCGGTGGGCTCGGCGTTCGCGTACCACTCCTCGTTGATCTCGATCGCCCGGGTCGTCGGCCCGGCGAATCGCTTCGTCCCGGAGCGCCTCCACCAGCCAGGGTGACTTCACGAAGGTGCGGCGCGCCTCCAGCCAGCAGGCGAGCTCGTCTTCGCGGCCGTACTGGCCGATCATGTCGTCGGCCGAGCCGGGCCTCCACTTCACGTGCTGGGTGAAGAACTTCGAAAACTTCGCCAGCTCTTGCAGGCGCCCCTTCGCCGCCGGAGCGCGCGCCAGCTCGGCGTAGATCGTCTGCCCGAGCACGTTGGGGAACAGCTCGTCGATCTTCGGCTCCGGCACGTCGGGCGCGTTCGCGAGCACCTCTTCGTAGACGCCCTCGTCGACCATCATCTGGCAGAGCGGGGCGCCGGCGAACTTCACCATCCCCACTTCGACGGTGGTGGCGCGCTCCAGCCCGGCGAAGATCTTCTCGATCCCGGTGCGCGGGCGCCGCGACCAGGTGGTGGTCTCCGACTTTCGAAACTCCGACTGCGCCTCGCGGCCCACGGTGAGGTGGCCCGACTCGACCGCCTCGTCCCACGAAGACTCGAGCAGCCGGGTGTTGAAGTCGACGTCGATGTCTTCGAGGCGCCCGTAGCTGTCGTAGGTGCCGCGCACCGGGAGCGACGCGTTGGTCCACTGGGTCTTGCCGGAGCGCCAGACCATGAAGCCCATCGCACGGCCGCCGCGAATCGGTAATCCCGTCAATGCGCAGCGGTAATCGAAGACGCCCATGGGGTGGTGACACCACAGCTTTCGAAATCGTGCAGCCCAAAGCTCTGCTAGGAAGCGCCTCATGCCGAAAGCCACGCCGCTCAACGCCGCCCACAAGAAGCTCAACGGCCGCATGGTCGACTTCGCCGGCTGGGAGATGCCGGTTCAGTACACCGGGCTGATCGCCGAGCACGAGGCGGTGCGCACCAAGGCGGGCATGTTCGACGTCTCGCACATGGGCGAGGTCGAGTTCAAAGGCCCGGGCGCGCTGGAGACCGCGAATCGTTTGATCACCAACGATCTCTCCAAGGCCACCGACGGCCAGGCGCTCTACGCCGGGCTGCTCAACGACGAGGGCGGGTTCGTCGACGACGTGGTCGCCTACCGGTTCAGCCCGGAGCACATCTTCATCTGCGTCAACGCCGCCAACAAAGAGAAGGACTTCGCCTGGATGAAGGAGCGCGCCAAGGGCGTCACTCCGGTCGATCGCTCCGACGACTACGCGCAGCTGGCGGTGCAGGGCCCGAAGGCGTTCGGCCTGGTGCAGGGGCTGGCCGACAAGAAGCTCGAGGGCGTCGCCACCTACCGCTTCACCACCGGCAAGGTCGCCGGGGTCGACTGCATCATCAGCCGCACCGGCTACACCGGCGAAGACGGCTTCGAGCTCTACTGCCCGCCCAACCACGCCGAGAAGCTCTGGTTCGCGCTGCTGGAGGCAGGGAAGGGCGATTTGGTGCCCGCCGGCCTGGGCTGCCGCGACTCGCTGCGCACCGAGATGAAGTACGCGCTCTACGGCAACGACATCGACGACGTGCACACCCCGTTGGAAGCGATGCTCGGGTGGATCGTGAAGCTCGACAAGGCCGACTTCATCGGCAAAGCGGCGCTGGAAAAACAAAAGGCCGGCGGCGTGCCCCGCAAGCTGGTCGGCTTCGAGCTGCTCGACGCCGGCGTTCCGCGCGCGCACTACCCGATCACCAAAGACGGGCAGAAGGTGGGCGAGGTCACCTCCGGCACGATGGGGCCTTCTGTGAAGAAGGCGATCGGCATCGGCTACGTGCCCACCGCGCTCGCCGCCGAAGGTTCGACCTTTGCAGTTGAAATCCGTGGCCGCCCTGCGGCTGCCAAGGTAGTGAAGACGCCGTTCTACAAGCGCGGGTGACCGCAGCGAAGCGAGGACGAAAAAAATGGCTGCTGAGAACCCGAAGAACTGCAAGTACACCAAGGACCACGAGTGGGCGCGCAAAGACGGCGGCAAGATCACCGTCGGGATCACCGCGCACGCGCAGGAGCAGCTGGGTGACGTGGTCTATGTCGAGCTGCCGAAGATCGGCGCCACCGTGAAGGCGGGCGGTCAGTTCGGCGTGGTCGAGTCGACCAAGGCGGTCAGCGACCTCTACGCCCCCGTCAGCGGCAAGGTGACCAAGGTCAACGACGCGCTCTCCACCGAGCCGGCGACGATCAACTCCGACCCCTACGGCGGAGGCTGGATCATCGAGCTGGAGCCGAGCGGCTCCGAGTACGACGGCCTGCTCGACGCCGACGCCTATACAGCGCTGGTCGCCGCGGCGAAATAACGCAGAATTTGCGGCCTTATAGCGGTACTCGAGCCTGGCCTTTGGGTCGTGGCGAAGCGGAAACGTTTTCGCTAGAAGCCCGCCATGCTCGAGTTCGTCGATACGTTTCCCCGCCGGCACATTGGTCCCAACTCGAAGGAGCTCGAGGCGATGCTCCAGACGGTCGGGGTGAAGTCGCTCGACGAGCTGATCGACAAGACGATTCCCGACAGCATCCGGTCGAAGAAGCCGCTCGCGATTCCCACCGGGAAGACCGAGTTCGCGCTGCTCGACGAGCTGGAGCAGATCGCCGCCAAGAACCAGGTGTTCCGCAGCTTCATCGGCCTCGGCTACTACGACACCATCACCCCCGGCGTGATTCTGCGGAACGTGCTGCTCAACCCCGGCTGGTACACCCAGTACACCCCGTACCAGGCGGAGATCTCCCAGGGCCGCCTGGAGGCGCTGCTCAACTACCAGACGATGGTGAGCGACCTGACCGGCCTGCCGGTCTCGAACGCCTCGCTGCTCGACGAAGGCACCGCGGCGGCCGAAGCGATGCACCTGATGCACTCGGTGCACGCCGACCCGTCGAACGGCGCGCTGCTGGTGTCGCAGCACTGCTTCCCGCAGACGATCGAGGTGGTGAAGACCCGCGCCAAGGCGCTCGGGATCAAGGTGGTGGTGGCCGACCCGTTCGCCTTCGACTTCTCGCAGAAGGTGTTCGGCGTGATCCTCCAGTACCCCGGCCAGGACGGCGCGGTGCGCGATCTGAAGCCGGTGATCGAGAAGGCTCACGCCGCGCAGGCGCTGGTGGCGGTGGCGACCGACCTGCTCTCGATGTGCCTGCTCACCCCTCCGGGAGAGCTGGGCGCCGACGTGGCGATCGGCTCGGCGCAGCGCTTCGGCGTGCCGCTCGGGTTCGGCGGCCCGCACGCGGCGTTCCTCGCCACCAAGACCGAGTTCGCCCGCTCGCTCCCGGGCCGGTTGATCGGCCTCTCGCAAGACTCGTCGGGCAAGCCGGCGCTCCGCATGGCGCTCCAGACCCGCGAGCAGCACATTCGCCGTGAGAAGGCGACGAGCAACATCTGCACCGCGCAGGTGCTGCTGGCGGTGATGGCCGGCTTCTACGGCGTCTACCACGG
This sequence comes from Myxococcaceae bacterium, assembly GCA_047602415.1. GTDB lineage: Bacteria > Myxococcota > Myxococcia > Myxococcales > Myxococcaceae > JASGHH01. Next base: position 137,986 of record JASGHH010000001.1, read on the forward strand.
GCCCGACGGGCTGAAGGCGATCGCCCAGCGGGTAAACGGGCTGGCGCGCACGCTCGCCGCCGGGCTGAAGAAGCTCGGCTTCGCGCTCTCGCACGAGTCGTTCTTCGACACCCTCTCGGTCGCGGTCGGCGACGCGAAGGTGGCCGACGGCATCGAGGTCGCGGCGCGCGCGCAGAAGATGAACCTCCGCCGCGTCGACGCCACCCACCTCGGCGTCGCGCTCGACGAGACGGTCTCGGTGGCCGAGCTGGAGACGCTGCTCCAGGTGTTCGCCGGCGGCCGCAAGGTCGACTTCACGCTCGCTTCGCTCGGCAACCCGCCGCCGTCGATCGCCGAGCCGATGCGCCGCAAGACCGGCTACCTGTCGCACCCGGTCTTCAACCGGCACCACAGCGAGCACCAGATGCTCCGCTACATTCGCACCCTCGAGGCGCGCGACCTCTCGCTCACCCGCTCGATGATCCCGCTCGGGTCGTGCACGATGAAGCTCAACGCCACCTCGGAGATGACCCCGATCACCTGGCCCGGCTTCTCGCGAATGCACCCGTTCGCGCCGCCCGCGCAGACCCAGGGCTACCTCGAGATCTTCAAGTCGCTCGAGGGCCTGCTGACCGAGATCACCGGCTTCGCCGCCTGCTCGCTGATGCCGAACGCCGGCTCGCAGGGTGAGTACGCGGGCCTGTTGGTGATTCGCCGCTACCACGAGGAGCGCGGCCAGGGTCACCGCAACGTCTGCCTGATTCCCCAGTCGGCGCACGGCACCAACCCGGCCTCGGCGGTGATGGCGGGCTTCGAGGTGGTGGTGGTGAAGACCGACGAGCACGGCAACATCGACGTCGCCGATCTCGAGGCGAAGACGCAGCAGCACAAAGACAAGCTCGCGGCGCTGATGGTGACCTACCCGTCGACCCACGGCGTGTTCGAAGAAGACATTCGCAAGATCTGCGACGCGGTCCACGCCGCCGGCGGCCAGGTCTACATGGACGGCGCGAACCTCAACGCCCAGGTCGGCCTCTGCAAGCCGGGCCAGTTCGGCGCCGACGTGTTGCACATCAACCTCCACAAGACCTTCTGCATCCCCCACGGGGGTGGCGGCCCCGGCATGGGCCCGATCTGCTGCGGCGCGCACCTGGCGCCGTTTCTGCCCACCCACCCGCTGGCGAAGGTCGGCGGCGAGAAGGGCGTCGGCCCGATCTCCGCGGCGCCCTGGGGCAGCGCGAGCATTCTGCTGATCAGCTGGGTCTACATTCAGATGATGGGCGGCGACGGCCTCACCCAGGCGACCAAGGTGGCGATCCTCAACGCCAACTACATCGCCAAGCGCCTGAAAGACTCGTACCCGCTGCTCTACGGCGGCAAGAACGGCTTCGTCGCCCACGAGTGCATTCTCGACCCGCGCAAGTTGAAGAGCGCCGGCATCGAGGTCGACGACATCGCCAAGCGGCTGATCGACTACGGCTTTCACGCGCCGACGGTGAGCTTCCCGGTGGCGGGCACGCTGATGGTGGAGCCGACCGAGTCTGAAGACAAAGGCGAGCTCGACCGCTTCTGCGACGCGATGATCGCGATTCGCGACGAGATTCGCGACGTCGAGTCGGGCAAGGCGTCGAAGACCGACAACCTGCTCAAGGGCGCGCCGCACACCGCGGCCGTGATCGCCGCCGACGAGTGGAAACACCCCTACTCGCGCGAGAAGGCCGCTTTCCCGACCCCGCACGTTCGGGAGCACAAGTTCTGGCCCCACGTCGGCCGAATCAACAATACGCTCGGCGACCGCAACCTGATGTGCACCTGTCCGCCGTTGGAGTCGTACGGCGCCTGAGGCTAAGAAGTCCCACGGGAGACACCGTTGGCCGAACAAGAAGCGATGTCGGGGAAGATGTTCGTCGGGCTCGGGGTGCTGGGCGTGGTGCTGCTGTGTGCCTGGTACTTCGGCAGCCCGTACGTGTTCAAAGACGGGCCACCTCCGGCGACCCGAATCGGCGGTGAGGCGATTGAGACGGCCCCCGCGCCGCCCGACGTGCCGGTGCTGTCTGACCGGGTGCGGCTGTTCTTCGTCAAGGGCGGCTCCGAGAAGTGCCTCGAAGAGCACCTCGGCAAGGGCCTTAGGGTCGACGGCCAGCTGGCGGTCACCCTGAAGCCCGACGGCTCCGCGGTGAACCCCGAGACCAAGACCGAGCCCAACAACCCGGGCGTCGCGATCTGCATCACCAACCGCTTCTCCAAGGGCTTCAACTTCACCGGAGAGCCCCAGCGGGTCACCTACACGTTCAACGGCCACTGGGAGAACGACAAGCTCCAGTTTGGCCAGAACGTCAGCTCTGCTGCGGCAGAGCGCTAAAAGCTGCTATTGAGCGCCTCCAATGGCTGACAGCGCCAAGAAGGGTCCGGCGACCCGCTTCGGCAAATACACGCTGATCGATCGCATCGCGGTCGGCGGCATGGCCGAGATCTTTCTCGCCAAGCAGGCCGGGCTCGAGGGCTTCGAGAAGACGATCGTCATCAAGCGCATTCGGCCGCACCTGTCGAAGCAGGCCTCGTTCGTAAAGATGTTCTTGAACGAGGCGAAGCTGGCGGCTCAGCTGAACCACCCCAACATCGTGCAGATCTACGACCTCGGCAAAATCGGGGAGTCGTACTTCATCGCGATGGAATACATCTTCGGGCGCGACATGCGTCGCATCATCCCGAAGGCCGACCAGATGGGGATTCCGTTCCCGATGGTCTATGCGCTGAAGATCGCCTCCAGCGTGTGCGAGGGCCTCTACTACGCGCACCAGAAGGTCGACATCTACGGCAACCCGCTGAACATCGTTCACCGCGACGTCACCCCCGAGAACATCTTCGTCAGCTTCGACGGCACGGTGAAGGTGCTCGACTTCGGCATCGCCAAGGCCGCCAACCAGATCGAGCAGACGCGCGCGGGCGAGATCAAGGGCAAGCTCTCGTACATGAGCCCCGAGCAGTGCATGGGCAAGTCGCTCGACTCGCGCTCCGACATCTTCTCGTTGGGCGTGGTGCTCTACGAGTGGATCACCGGGTTCAAGCTGTTCACCGGCGACTCTGAAGTGGCGATCTTGAAGTCGATCACCGAGGGCAAGATCTACGCGCCCAGCTACTTCAAGGCCGACATCCCCGAGGCGGTGGAAGCGATTCTGATGAAGGCGCTCGAGAAGGATCGCGACCGCCGGTACCAGACCGCCTGGGAGATGCAGTACGACCTCGACCAGTTCCTCTCGCAGTACGAGTTCACGCCGTCGAACATCCACCTCTCGAACTTCCTCAAGCAGCTGTTCTCTGACGAGCTGGAAGAAGAGAAGGAGCGGCTGGCGCAGGCCTCGCGGGTCAGCACCCCCGACGAGCTGCCGCTGGAGGCCGAAGAAGAGATCATCTCTTCGGTGGAGGCGATCTCGTCGGGCGCCGAGCTGCCCGCGCCGGCTTCGAGCGGCAACGGCGCCGGCTCGCAGACCCTGCAGGTGTCGCTGGGCGCGCGCGAGGTCGAGCTGCTGGCGGCGATCGCCAAGCGCAACGGCGTCAGCGTCAACGGCCTGCTGCGCGACGTGGTCGGCAGCTGGCTCAAGTACCGCTGATGCGAACCCTCTCCTGACAGGAGAGGGCCGAGAGCGCGCAGCGCTCCGGGGTGAGGTTACCGCCCCACCTATTCCAGCTTCATTCGCACGCCGCCCTGCATCACTTCTGCGATGCGCGACGTCGCGGTGATGTCGTCGAGGGGATTTCCCTCCACCAGCACCAGGTCGGCCCGCTTGCCCACCGCGACCTCGCCGAAGTCGGGCTCGGGCATCACCAGCCGCGCGCCGTGAAGCGTCGCCGCCGAGAGCACCTCGGCGTTGCTCAACCCGGCCTCGTGGAGCAGCCGCAGCTCATCGAGAAACGCGCCACCCGCCCAGCAGGCGGCCGAGCCGTTGTCGTCGGCGCCCACCAGCAGCTCGACGCCCGCATCGTGGAGCGTCATCACCGCGGCGATTCGCTTCGCGTGCGACGCCTGCAGCGCGTTCATCCACTCGATCAGCTTGGGGTCGAGCGACTGCTTGTGCACCACCACCGGGTCGAACTCGTGAAGAATTCCCTCGGGAAACAGGTGCCGCTCGGTCTCGGTCGGCTGGTAGCGGTATTCCCGAACCTGCTCGATGCGATCCCAGACGTCGAGCGTGGGCGCGACCTTCACCCCCAGCGACGCCAGCTCCTTGGCCTGATCGACCGTGAGTTCGCCCAGGTGAACCCCGTGCACCATCACCATCACCCCGGCGTGGGCGGCGAGCAGCATGTGCTCCGCGGTGTCGACGTGCGCGGCGGTCCACAGCCCCTTGGCCTTCGCCTCGTCGACGATCGGCTTCAGCTCCGCGAGGTCGAACACTGGAGTGCCCAGCGGCACCTGCGCCACCGCGACCTTGAGGTGGTGAGCGCCGGCGTTCACCCGATCGTCGACCTCCTTCACGCCTTCAGCGGCGGAGCCGATCTCGGTCGAGGTGTCGTCGGCCGCCACGTCGCCCAGCGGCCAACCGATCGCCATGCGCACGAAGCTGGCCGGGTAGCCGCCCTTGGGGGTGATGATCTTGCCGGGGTACCAGAGCCGGGGGCCCAGCCACTCGCCCTTGGCCTGCCGCTTGGCGAGGTCGGCCAGCTTGCCCGGGTCGCCGCCCATGTCGAGCGCGCTGGTGATGCCCGATCGCAACAGCGCCCGGCCGGCGTGATCGGCGTTCGGCAGCGCGATCGCCCACGGCGCCGAGGCGCTCAGCTCGACGTGGGTGTGAATGTCGACGTAGCCGGGGAGCAGCGTCTTGCCCGCGCCCTCGATCACCGTCGCTCCGGCGGGAGCGGCGGCGGTGGGCGTCACCGAGGCGATCTTCTCGCCTTCCACCACCACGTCCTGGTGCTCGAGCGCGGTGCCGGCCACCGAATCGAACACCCGCACGTCGTGAAACACGATGCGCGCAGGGGTCGAGGCCGGCCGCTCGATCAGCTTCGGGTAGTCGTAGGTGTGAACACAGCCGAACAGCGTCAGCGCGGCGAGCGCGCCCATGAGTCGCGGCATGCCGCGACTTTTATCAGGCCTGGCCCGGCTTCTGCCGCCAGGTTCGGCGCACTGGGCGAGCAAGCCCCGCCCGGCCGTGCCAGCGCAGATCGGTCACCGCTCCGACCCCGTCTGTGCCGCGCACCTGCATCGCCGCGCTGTCTTCCAGCGGCGAGGTGTCGAGGGTGACGATCCACTCGTCGCCCGCGGGCGCCAGGGTCAACAGCCCGTGCAGCGCCGGAGTCGAAACGCTGACCGAGCACTCCTGCCGCTTCGGCAGCGGGGGAGGGCGCCCCATGAACATCGGCGGGTCGCAGAAGCTCACCCACAGCCTCGGGTCGTCGAAGGGGTCTTTCGGCGGCGACTCATGGGAGACCAGGAACAGCAGTGAGGCCACCAGGGTGATCCCGCTCGAAGCCAGCACCAGAAAGACGTCAGGAGGCATGTCGGCCCGGTATGACAACGAGACCGGCTGGGAGGTTCCGACAACCGGCTGAACGGTTCTGACAACCGGCTGAACGGTTCCGACAGACCTCACCCGGCGCTGCGCGCCACCCTCTCCCCGGGGGAGAGGGCTAGGCCACTTTGACGACGGCCGACTCGGCGACCACCCGGTTGCGGCCGTCGGCCTTGGCCCGGTACAGCGCCGCGTCAGCCCGGCGCACCGTGTTCTGCAGCTCGGCGTCGTTCACGTGCACCACCACCCCGGCGGAGATCGACAGCGAAATGCCCGGCATCGCTTCGATCTTCAGCTGGGAGACGGCGTTGCGCACACGCTCGAGCGCGGTCAGGGCGCCGGCCAGCGCGGTGGCCGGCAGCAGAATCAGGAACTCCTCGCCGCCGTAGCGCCCGATGCGGTCGGCCGGCCGCAGCTCCCGGGCAATGCACTGCGCCACCCTCCGGAGCACCTCGTCGCCGGTGACGTGCCCGTGGCGATCGTTGATCTCCTTGAAGTGATCGAGGTCGAGCATCGCCAGGCAGAGCGGCTGATTCAGGGTCGCCGCCCGCAGCGCCTCTTCGGCCGCCAGCTCGAAGATCTTCCCCCGGTTGACCACCCCGGTGAGGCTGTCGGTCACCGCCAGGCGCTCCAGGTCGGCGGTGCGCTCGGCCACCAGCCGCTCCAGCCGGAGCCGGTCTTCGTCGGCGCGGCGCCTCGACATCGTCACGCCCTTGCCCAGCTCGGTGATGGTGTTGTTGACCAGAAACGCGAGCACGTCGGCGCTGTCGCCGGTGAAGTCGCGCGCCACCTGCACCGAGAAGTTGCCCGCGGTCACCTTGATCAGCGCCTTCGACAGCTGATCGACCAGCGCCGAGAGCCGCTGCTCCTGCGACTTCGAGGTCACCAGAATGCGCTCGAGCTCTTCGGCGATCGAGTTGATGAAGAACGCGATCGTGTCGGCCTCGTCGCGCCTCATCGTGCGCGGCAGACGGTGCTTGAAGTCGCCCTGGGCGAGCCTGAGCAGCCCCTCCACCAGCGCTTCGGGAATGCCGCCGTCGCTCACGCGCTCACCTTCAGGCTCCGCGCCCACCCGAGCGCGTCTTCGTAGCTGCCGAACAAGCGGGTCGGCACCGGAGGAGGGGACAGCCCGATGAAGATCGACCCCACCGCGCGCCCGAACGGCGAGCCACCCACCAGCGCGTAGCCGTTGATCAACGCCGGGTCGGGGAGGTCTCGGTACACCTTACGTGCCGAAGCGGTCTGCTCGAGCACCGGGTCCATGAACACCACCACCGAGGCGCGCGTTCCCGTCGGCCTCAGGTAGTCGAGCTGCACCTTCACGCTCTGGGTGGCGGTGCTCTCGTCGTCGAGCGCGCCTTCGCGCGGCACCACCGCGAGCACGCCCGGCTCGATCTCATAGAAGTCGGCGTTGTCGGACTTGCCGATCGCTTTCCAGCCGCTGACGTCGATCACGATTGCCCCCCGTACTGCTGGCGGCCGCATGATACGCCTTTCTGCAGATGCCTCGCATCAAGCTCACCCTCGAGTACGACGGCACGCGTTATGTCGGCTGGCAGGTGCAGCCGAATGGCGTCTCGGTGCAGGCGGTGGTCGAAGAGGCCCTCGAAAAGCTGCTCGGCAAGAAGACCCCGGTGGTGGTGGCCGGCCGCACCGACTCGGGCGTGCACGCGCGCGGGCAGGTGATCGCTTTCGACGCCGCCCAGCAGCTGCCCCCGCGTGCCTACACCCAGGGCCTCACCGGGCTGTTGCCCGAAGACGTCGCGGTGGTCGGCTTCGAAGAGGTGCCCGACGCGTTCGACCCGCGCCGCTGGGCGAAGGGCAAACGCTACGTCTACCGAATCAGCAATCGCCCGCTGCGCTCGCCGCTGAGGCGCCTCACCCACTGGGAGCTCTTCCAGCCGCTCGACCTGGCGGCGATGCGGGAGGCGGCGGTGCACCTGGTGGGCGAGCACGACTTCAGCTCCTTTCGCGCCTCGAACTGCGAGGCGGCGCACCCCAACCGCAAGCTCACCCAAGCGGAGGTGGGCGGCGCCGCGGGAGACGAGGTGACCCTGACGTTCGAGGGGACCGCGTTCCTCAAGCACATGGTTCGAAACATGACTGGCACCCTGGTGGAGGTCGGCCGCGGCAAGCAGCCGCCGCAGTGGGTGAAGCAGGTGCTCGACGCGAAAGACCGCACCCTGGCCGGGCAGACCGCCCCGGCGCACGGGCTGACGCTCGAGGAAGTGATGATGGGCACCGGGCCGCACTCGAAGATCGAGCGGGACGACGACGATGAGTGAGTGGGCTACGCTCCCGTTCGCGTGACGGATCCCGCGGTCAGCCCGAAGCCGAAGGTGAAGCCGATGGCGCTGCTCGAGGCCCGCGCGCGCCACCTGCTGTTGATGAGCGGGCTCGGCTTTCTGGCGGTGGTCTCGGGCAACCTGCTCGCCGCGGCGCTCGGTCAGCGCGCGCACGAGCGGCTGCTCGCCACCGGCAGCCCGGCGGTGTTGTTCGTCGCCGGCGCGGTGCTGAGCGGCTTCTGGGTGTTGGTGGTGCTGCCGGGCCTGGTCTACATCTGCTGCCGGTTCCTCGAGCTGCGGCCGATCGCGACTTCGATCATCGCCGCGCTCACCGGAGAGCTCTTCATGCTCGCGATCCCGGTGGCGAGCAAAGGCCTCGACGCGGTGTTCGCCGACTTCGTACCGCTGGTGACCCAGCTGGGCACGATGGTGGCGGGCATTCTGGTCTCCATCTCGGCCGGCAAGCGCGCCAAGCTCACCGCCGCCAAGGCCGAGGCCGAAGCGCTCGAGAAGGCGAAGTCGCGCAAGAGCGAGTACGACGAGTTCTTGAAGCAGTCGGCCGCGTTCGCCGACAAGCGCGACGCCACGCCGATCGCGCCGGCGCTGGAGCCCGTGCAGGCTCCACCGGCCGAACCGCCTAAGCCTTCTTGAAGGTGAGCGCGTCGCCCACCGCCGCGTCGACGGTGACCTTGTCGCCGGGCGCCAGCTCGCCGGAGAGGATTCTTGATCGCCAGCGGGTCCTGGAGGTGCTTCTGGATCGCGCGCTTCAGCGGCCGGGCGCCGTACACCGGGTCGTAGCCTTCTTTGGCGAGGAACGCGCGCGCCGAGTCGGTGAGCTCGAGGGTGAGCCGCTTGTCGAGCAGCAGCTTGCGCAGCCGCGCCATCTGCAGGTCGACCACCTTGGCGATCTCGGTCTGGCGGAGCGGCTCGAAGAGCACGATCTCGTCGACCCGGTTGAGGAACTCCGGGCGAAAGTGCTCCTTCACCACCTCCATCACCTGCTTGCGGAGCTTGTCGTCGAGCGGCTTGCCGTTGGCGAGCCCGTCCTGGAGCACCGAGGAGCCCAGGTTCGAGGTCATGATCAGCACCACGTTCTTGAAGTCGACGGTGCGGCCCTGGCCGTCCGTCAGCCGGCCTTCGTCGAGAATCTGCAGCAGCACGTTGAACACGTCCTGGTGCGCTTTTTCGATCTCGTCGAACAGCACCACCGCGTAGGGCCGGCGGCGCACCGCCTCGGTCAGCTGCCCGCCCTCGTCGTAGCCGACGTAGCCGGGAGGCGCGCCGATCAGCCGCGCCACCGAGTGCTTCTCCATGTACTCCGACATGTCGATCCGAACCATCGCCTGCTCGTCGTCGAACAGGAACTCGGCGAGCGCCTTGGCGGTCTCGGTCTTACCGACGCCGGTGGGGCCCAGGAAGATGAACGAGCCGATCGGCCGGTTCGGGTCCTGCAGGCCGGAGCGCGCGCGGCGCACCGCGTTCGACACCGCTTCGATCGCCGAGCGCTGGCCGATCACCCGCTGCTCCAGCCGGGCCTCCATCTTCACCAGCTTCTGAACTTCGCCTTCGAGCAGCTTGGAGACGGGAATGTGGGTCCACTTCGCGACCACCGCGGCGATGTCCTCCGCGTCGACCTCTTCTTTGAGGAAGCGCTGGCGCTTCTGCAGCTCGCCCAGCTTCTGGGTGTGCGCCTGGAGCTCTTTCTCGAGGCCGGGCACCACGCCGAACCGCAGCTCGGCCGCCTTGTTGAGGTCTCCGCGCCGCTCGGCCGAGGCCTCGTCGTTCTTCGCCTGCTCGAGCTTCTCTTTGATCCCGCGCATCGACTGAATCGCGGCCTTCTCGGATTCCCAGTGCGCCTTGAGGCCGGCGAACTTCTCGTTCAGCTCGGCGATCTCCTTTTCGATCGTGCCCAGCCGCTCCCGCGAGTGCGGGTCGGTCTCTTTGCGCAGGCCTTCGCGCTCGATCGACAGCTGGGTGATCTTGCGCCGCACGTCGTCGATCTCGGTCGGCATCGAGTCGATCTCGATGCGCAGCCGCGACGACGCCTCGTCGACCAGGTCGATCGCCTTGTCGGGCAGGAAGCGGTCGGAGATGTACCGGTGCGAGAGTGTCGCCGCCGCCACCAGCGCCGGGTCTTGAATGTGAACGCCGTGGTGGAGCTCGTAGCGCTCCTTCAGGCCGCGCAAGATCGAGATCGTGTCCTGCACGGTGGGCTCGCCCACCATCACCGGCTGAAAGCGCCGCTCCAGCGCCGCGTCTTTCTCGATGTGCTTGCGGTACTCGTCGAGCGTGGTGGCGCCGATGCAGTGCAGCTCGCCGCGCGCCAGCGCCGGCTTGAGCATGTTGCCCGCATCCATCGAGCCCTCTGCCTTGCCCGCGCCGACCAGGGTGTGGAGCTCGTCGATGAAGAGAATGATCTCGCCCTGGGCAGAGACCACCTCCTTCAGCACCGCCTTGAGGCGCTCCTCGAACTCGCCGCGAAACTTCGCGCCCGCGACCATCGCGCCGAGGTCCAGGGTGATCAGCCGCTTGCGCTTCAGGCTCTCGGGCACGTCGCCGTCGACCATGCGCCGGGCGAGCCCTTCGACGATCGCGGTCTTGCCCACGCCCGGCTCGCCGATCAGCACCGGGTTGTTCTTGGTGCGGCGCGACAGCACCTGCACGGTGCGGCGAATCTCTTCGTCGCGGCCGATCACCGGGTCGAGCTTTCCCGCCCGCGCCGCTTCGGTGAGATCGCGGCCGTACTTCTCGAGCGCCCGGTAGGTGCCCTCCGCGTCCTGGCTGGTGACCCGCTGGGTGCCGCGCACGTCTTTCAACGCCGAGCCGACCCGCTCATGGGTGACGCCGGAGGCCTTGAGCAGCTCACCGGCCGCGCCCTTGTCGCCGGCCAGCGCCAGCAGCAGGTGCTCCGACGAGATGAACTCGTCCTTCAGGCGCTTGGCCTCGTCTTCGGCCCGGTCGAAGGTGGTCATCAACCGGTTCGAGAGGGTGGTGCCGGCGTTGGAGCCCTTGATCACCGGCAGCTTCGCCACCGCCTCCTCGGCCCGCTGGGTGAGCAGCCGGGGGTCGGCGCCGATCTTCTGCACCATCGGCACCACGATCCCGTCTTGCTGGGTCAGCAGCGCCGAGAGCAGGTGCTCGGGCTCGTACTGGGGGTGGGAAGCCCGGCGGGCCAGCGACTGGCCCTCCTGAATCGCCTCTTGCGCCTTGAGGGTGAACTTTTCGATCCGCATGCGAACAGGGTAAGTCTGAAAACGCGTCGCGCAACCGGTGTGCCAGACCGATCGGTCACGGTTTGACGTCCTGGAAACGAATCGTGCCCATGACGCAATGCGCCAGAAGCCCCAGGAACTTCATACGTTTTTCTCATTTCACCCCTTGTCGGGTGAGGTGGAAGCGCGTATGAGCCGCCCCCACTTTGTCCCCGATGTATCGCGCAGTCCTGGGGGGTGCCCGTGGTTGAAGCGCATGGTGGTTACGTGTGCCGGTTCGAAGACGTGGACGTCGCCTGGCTGCAGCAGGTCGCTCGTCAAGCGCTCTACGAAGACCACGTCGAGGTGACCGACGCCGGGCTGCTGGTGTCGGTGCTCCCGGGCGCGAAGGTGGTTCGGTTCGCCTACGACGCGGGCCACACCTACGGCCGCCGGGGCGCCCGCTGGTACCTCGATCACCACGCGCTGGCCCGTAAGCTCTCGCAGCACCTGCGTGAGACGGTGCACGCGTACGTGTTCGACCCCGACGAGCTCGAGCAGGTGGTGAGCTACGGCAACGGGCATCAGGTCGGCGGCGAAGTGCTCAAGTACGAAGACGCCGAGCTGCCCGAAGACGACGACGAGACCAGCTTCGAGAAGGCGAAGGCGAAGTGGCCGCTCGGTCACCTGGGCCGGGTGCTCGGCGTGAACCGGGAAGAGCTGATTCGCATCGCCCGCCAGCAGACCGCGCTGATCGATCTCTCGCGGCCGTCGTCTCCGCAGCCGCTCTGGCAGCTGTTCCCGAACCTGGTCGCCGCTCTGCGCCGCCCGGTCGTTCTCGCCGCCGGGTAAAGGCCCCCGAGCTCGACCCTCTCCTTTGGGAGAGGCCGACGAGCGCCATAGGCGCTCGCGGGTGAGGGACAGCCTTCAACCCACGCGTCGCAAGCGGGGCCGCCCCTTCGTGAGGCCGCCCCTCAACGAACCGCTACTCTTCCGCCTCTTGCGCGGTGATCGCCCGCACCCCAGCTGACCCAAAGTACGCGGACACCGCCAGAAACCCGACCACGAAGATCACGGTGAAGACCATCGACATCATCGGAGCAGCGACCGAAGCGACGCCATCGACGTAGCCGCCAGGCGGGTTGCTCTCGACCATCGCCTTGTCGATCGCGAGCCCGACCTTCTTCGCCAGGGCCGTGCTCTGGGCCCCATCGATGGTGCGCATGATCGCGCAGCCCAGCGCGGTGAGCCCGAGCATCTTTCTCACGCCCTCACGGGGCACGCCGGCAGGCCTCAGCAGCCGAATGGCCGACACCAGCGACATCGCGGCCAGCGTCGACAGCAGCACCTCGACGGCGACCCGCGAGGTGCGCATCGACTCCAGGGCGCCAATCTGCGCGTGGTACTGCGCCGCCAGCGCCTGCTTCGAATAGAACATCTCGCCGAAGGGCACCGACTTGGGAGGCCCGGCCTCGACGATCTGCTCCAGGTCGATCACCTCCGCCATCGACCCGGCGGCGCCGAGACCGACCATCGCCGAGAGCCCGATCGCGAACATCGTCGCCCAGCGCACTCTGGGAGGCAGCGGAGCGCTCACGCTTTGCTCTTCTGAAGGAACTTCAACCGCAGGTCGGTGAGCAGCGCTTGAAACAGCCGATCCTCCTCCGCGTCGAGGTTGCCCCGCGTCTTGCGCTGGAGCAGCTCGAGCAGGTCGAGGGTCTGCTTCGCCAACACCAGGTCGACGCCGGTCTCGTTGCGCTCGGGATCTGGCCTCTCGCCCAGGTGGATCAGCGCGGTCGACGCCAGACCCAGCACGAAGGTCGAGAAGGAGATCGGTGCATCGGCGTCACCCAGAACGAAACCGTCGCCCCGGCGCTCGGCCATTGGTCACTCCTGATCGTCGTCGTCGTCGAAGTCTTCTTCGCCGCTGACGGTCGACTCGACCGGGGCGGCCTTCTCGGCCACGTCGGGGAGGCTCTTCAGGTACTTGTCCCAGACCTTCTCGTCGAGGAGGCCAGACTGGATGTAGCGCTCCGCGGTGCGCTTATCGAGGTGCTTGGGGTCGATGGTTTCAGACATGGTTTCGCATATAGCGGCCAAGCCCATGGCCGACAAGTCCCCCAGCCTGAACGGTGGCCTCTACGCGCTGCTCGACGACTCGGTCCCCTGCCGGGTGCCTCTGGCCGAGGCGGCGGCCCAGCTGGTGGAGGGTGGGGTGGCGGTGCTGCAGCTGCGGCTCGAGAAGACCCCCGACCGCGACGCGCTCGCGCTCGCCCGGCAGGTGATCGCCACCGCCCGGCCCAGAGGCGTGCAGGTGATCTTCAACGACCGGGTCGACCTCGCGCTGGTGAGCGGCGCCGACGGGGTGCACCTGGGCGAGCTCGACCTGCCGATCGCCGACGCGCGGCGGCTGCTCGGGCCCTCGAAGCTGATCGGCGCCACCACCCGCGACCTCGCCTCGATCGCGCGCGCGAAAGAGCAGGGCGCCGATCACGTCGGGCTGGGCCCGGTCTTCAAGACCGGGACCAAGGTGATTCCCTTCCCGCTGCTCGGCGCCGAAGGCCTGCGCGCGATCGTGAAAGACAGCCCGCTGAAGGTGGTGGCGATCGCCGGCATCGACCGCACCAACATCGCGAGCGTCGGTGCCACGGGAGCCCGCTGCGCGGCGGTCGCTTCGGCGCTGCTGACCGCGCCCGACCTGAAGGCGGAGGCGGCCGTGCTTTCCCAGGCCTTCGTGTTAGCCTCGACGGCGAAGTGAAGAATCACCTTCGACGCCCTTCGATCGGCATCACCCCCGACATCTCCAACGTCACGCCCGAGGCGCCTCAGCCGAAGTACGAGCTGAAGACCGCTTACGCCGACGCGGTGCTGCGCGCGGGCGGCCTGCCGATGGTGCTCGCGTACACCGACGATCGAATGGTGGTGGAGTCGTACCTCGACCGCGTCTCGGGCGTGCTGATCTCGGGCGGCGGCTTCGACGTGCCCCCCGAGTTCTACGGCCAGACCGCGCGCGAAGGCCTCGGCCCGCTCAAGCCCGAGCGGAGCCACTTCGAGATCCAGCTGCTCAAGGGCGCGCTCCAGCGCAACCTGCCGGTGCTGGGCATCTGCGGCGGCATGCAGCTGCTCAACGTCGCGCTCGGCGGCACCCTCTACCAGGACATGGCGAAGGAGCTGCCCAACGCCAAGCCGCACCAGCAGACCCACGATCGCACCCACCCGCATCACCCGATCGACGTGAAGGAAGGCACCGTGCTCGCGGAGTGCGTGGGCAAGGGGCAGCTGATGGTGAACTCCACCCACCACCAGGCGGTGAACGCCTGCGGTGAGAAGCTGGTGGTCTGCGCCACCTCTCCCGACGGGGTGATCGAGGCGGTCGAGTCGCGCAACTACGCCTTCGCGGTCGGCGTGCAGTGGCACCCCGAGCTGCTGATCGACAACGTGCCGCCCAACCTCGGGCTGTACCGCGGCTTCGTCAATCGCGCCCGCGAGGCGCGTCGCTGAGCTCGGTTCTGATCTGCTCCGGCCTCGACCCTTCGGGGCGCGCCGGCGCGCTCGCCGATCTCTGGGCCGCCACTCGACTGAAGGCCGGCGCGCGGCTGGTGATCACCGCGCTCACCGCTCAGGGCAAACGCTTCGCGCTCCAATCGAACGCGCGCTTCTTGAAGCCGCAGCTCGACTCCGCGCTCAGCAACGGCCCGGTGGGCGCGGTGAAGCTCGGCATGATTCCCGACCGCGCGTCGCTGGCTGTCCTGGTCGGTACGCTCGAGCGGTTGCGGGTGCCGGTGGTGGTCGACCCGGTGACCTTCTCGTCGCGCGGTGAGCGGCTGTCGAAGCTCCGGCCGGCCGACTTCCTCCGCCTGGCCGGTCACTTTTCGGTGATCACCCCCAACGCGGCCGAGGCCGAGTGGCTCGGCGGTCCCCGGGTCCTGCTCGACTCCGGCTACAGGGCTGTGGTGGTGAAGGGTGGCGAAACAGGAGTCGACCGTCTTTTCACGGCTGAAGGCGAGCGCGCGTTTCGCGGGCGCCCACTTCGTCGCACACCTTCTCACCGTGGAACCGGTTGCCGCTTCGCGACTGCCGTGGCGTGCGGCCTCGCCGCGGGAGCCCCGATCGGCGACGCGACCGTTGCCGCAAAACGGCTGGTCAGAAAATTTCTCAGCAGGCCTATACTCATAGGGCCGTAGCAACGAAGGGCCGCCGTTCATCCTTTGGAGCCCACCTCCATGAAATCGACGATGCATCCCGTTCGCTCCGCGACTCGCCTTCTTCTGGCCGCGAGCCTGGTCACGCTGGCGTTCAGCGGCTGTGACTGCGGTGGAACCAACACCAACACCGACGGCGGCGGCGGAGGTACTGGCGGCAGCCACCAGGGCGGCGGCACCGGTGGCAGCGGCGGCGGCAGCAGCGTCGGTGGTGGCGGTGGCGGCAACGTGGGCGGCGGCAGCGGCGGCGGCGGCGCCGACCCGAACGACCTCAACAACCCGAACAAAGACACCGACTGCGACGGCCTGAACGACGCCGAAGAGTTCGGCGTGGTCTACCCCGGCGGCAAGCGCACCGACCCCAACAACCCCGACACCGACGGCGACGGCATTCCCGACGGCGTCGAGGCCGGCCGCACCAGCTCGGTCGACCCGATGTGCACCAACTTCGTGGGCGACGCCGACCCGGCGACGAAGACGATTCCCACCGAGACCGACTCCGACGCCGACGGCATTCCCGACGGCATCGAAGACACCAACCACGACGGCAAGGCCGAGGCGACCGAGACCGACCCGACCAACCCCGACACCGACTTCGACGGGCTGATCGACGGCCCTGACAAGGGCAACGTGAAGGGTGAAGATCAGAACGCCAACGGCGTGGTCGACACCGGCGAGACCGACCCGCGCAAGAAAGACACCGACGGCGACGGCATCAACGACGGCGTCGAGATCAACGTCACCCTCACCAACCCGAACAACCCCGACACCGACGGCGACACCTGCCTCGACGGCGCCGAAGACTTCAACCAGAACGGCGTGGTCGACCCCGGCGAGACCGACCCGCACAACCCGACCGACTGCGGCCCGTCGAACAACCCCGACACCGACGGCGACGGCCTCCCGAACAAGATCGAAGACAAGAACATGAACGGCACGGTCGATCCCGGTGAGACCGACCCGAACAACCCCGACACCGACGGCGACGGCCTCAAAGACGGGATCGAAGATTCGAACAAGAACGGCATCTTCGACCCCGGCGAGACCGACCCGCTGAAGAAAGACTCCGACTGCGACGGCCTGATCGACGGGCCCACCGCCGGCGGTTTCATCGGTGAAGATCAGAACGCCAACGGCCTGGTCGACACCGGCGAGACCGACCCGCGCAAGTTCGACACCGACGGCGACGGCATCTCCGACGGCGTGGAGCGCGGGATCACCAGCGCCCAGATCGCCGACCCGACCGGCTGCACGAACGTGCCGGTCGACGCCGACCCCGGCACCACCACCGACCCGACCAAGGCCGACAGCGACGGCGACGGCATTCCCGACGGCGCCGAAGACACCAACCAGAACGGCAAGGTCGACCCGGGCGAGCTCGACCCGAACAACCCCGCCGACGGCACCGGCCCGGCCGGCCAGGTGTGCACCGCGATGAACCTGCGGCCGGTGCTCTTCAAGCTCCAGCTCGACTCCGATCTCCAGCTCGGTCTGCCCGCCAGCTTCACCGAGGTGAACGTGATGGCCTCGGGCGGCACCAACAAGGGCCTGATCGGCTTCGACGCGGTCAACCAGGTCGGCTTCGTCGCGTGGAAGCAGAACGCCCCCGGCGGCTCGACCACTCCGACCGGCGATGAAGCGGCGCTGCGCCCGACCTTCAACGGCGTGGGCGCGGTCTCCAACGTCACCACCCAGACCTTCAACACCTGGGACGCGCTCCCGGCGCTGCAGGCGTTCTACGACCAGGCCGGAGCAGGCGACGTGAAGGCGCGCACCAACGCGCTCGCCGAGGCGCTGGTCGGCTCCGGCGCAGGCAGCCTCTCGGCCGGCGGCACGGCGACGGGCCCGTTCCGCGTTCAGACCGAGGTGATTCACCGCACCAACGGCTCGGTGGTGGTGATCTCGGCGATCACCCCGATCGGCAACTACGCCAACACCCCGCTGTTCACGATGAGCGACACCTCCGGCGGCTCGGCGGTGGCGCAGTTCGGCGACTACAACGCGGTGCAGTGCGAGAAGTTCACTCCGCAGTCGGGCAAGGTCGACTTCCTCTTCGTGGTCGACGACTCCGGCTCGATGGCCTCGTCGCAGACCGCGCTCGCCACCGCGGCCAGCGCGATGGCCACCGCGCTCGGCAACTCGACGCTCGATTGGCGCGCGGCGATGGTCGAGACCGACTACCACATCACCGGCTCGACCAACTCGGCGATCCGGCGCGGCTTCACCACCGACATCAACCAGTTCCAGTCGTGGCTCACCAACGGCAGCAACTGCACCCTGGCGGGCAACACCGAGTGCTCGGGCCTGGGCGCGGCGACTCCGCTCTGTGACAGCAACGGCACCGCGGCCAACGGCTCCAACGGCGGCTGCTGGGTGAGCATCAGCGGCAGCGGCTCCGAAGGCATGCTGGGCGCGGCCCGCAAGGCGGTCGACGACATCACCCCGGGCACCACCACTCCGCAGGTCGACAAGGTGCGCTCCGACGCGCAGCTGGTGGTGGTGTTTCTGGGAGACGCCGACGACCAGACCTCCGGCTACACCACGGTGTCGGGCGGCTGCACCAACACCGGGTGCGAAGACGTTCAGCACTTCGTCGACTTCTTCACCGCCACCGGCACCAACACCCACAACAAGCTGGGCGTGAAGATCACCGTGCACGGGATCATCTGTCCCGATGGCCAGAGCTGCAACGGCGAGACCGAGTCGACCCCGAACCGCGAGGCGACGGTGATCACCGCCACCGGCGGCATTCGCGGCGACATCGGCAACACCACCTCGATTCAGACCGCGGTCACCAACATCGTCAACGCGACCATCGCCGCAGCCGGCTACAAGATGCAGAAGCCGCCGATCGGCGCCTCGGTGAAGGTGGCGATGGACGCGGTGCTCAACGCGGCCAACTGCAACATCAACGACATTCCCCGCAGCCGGGTGAACGGCTTCGACTTCGACGGCATCAACCGCACGCTGTCGTTCTTCGGCGACTGCCGCCCCTCGGGCGCGACCACCTCGGCCGCGGTCTCGTACCGGTACTGGATCGACCTGACCCCGAACCCGGCCGGCAACCCGCCGCCGTGCAGCACCGACATCTATTACGACCCGAACGACCCCGACTTCTGCTCCGGCAAGCTGACGTGTGACTTCGGCACCAACGTCTGCATCTGTCCGTCGAACTGCGGAGGCAACGCGCCCCCCGGCTACGTCTGCGACACCAACCGGTTGGTCTGCGACTTCGTCTGCACCTCCGACTGCGGCGGCACCTGCAACGGGTTCCAGCAGTGCAACACCACCTCGTGCACCTGCGAGTGTCTGCAGACCGCCACCTGCGCCGTCGGCTACAAGTTCCAGAACGGCGGAGGCATCTGCGGCTGCGTCTGCGACACCGCCGCGCTCAACTGCGGCTCGACCTACCAGGCCGATGGCAACAGCTGCAGCTGCGTCTGCAAGCCGAACTGCGGCGGGTGTCCGGCAGGGCAGATCTGCAACGCCAGCACCTGCAGCTGCTCCGGCGGCATCAACTGACCGCGCGGTGACCCTCTCCTTTGGGAGAGGCCGACGAGGCCCATAGGGCCTCGCGGGTGAGGGACAGCCCTGCGCGCGCGTCGCACGGAGGGGCCGTCTCGTCGAAGCCTCTAGAAGAGCCTGCTGGAGCCCTGGAGTGCGCGGTAGCTGCGGTTCGCCTCGCGCAACAGATCTTCGCTGCTGCGAATCTTCTCGTCGGGGAACACCGCGCCGCCGACCCGCACCACCACGTCGTTTGCTTTGGCGACCTCGAGCAACCGCTGGCCGGCGATGCGCGCGCCGGCGGCGTCGGTCTCGGGCAGCAGCGCCACGAACTCGTCGGAGTCGACCCGGAAGAAGCGGTCGGCGCCGCGGAGCGCGTTCTTGATCTCGGAGGCCAGCTTCGCCACCAGCTGGTCGGTGCCGTCTTTGCCCTTCTTCTGCCGAATCGAGCTGAAGTCCTCCAACGCCACGAACAGCGCCGCCACCGGCCGGCCGTAGCGGCGTGAGCGCGCCAGCTCGGAGTCGAGGCTCGCCTTCAGCTGCGAGTAGGTGCCGGCGCCGGTGACCGGGTCGAGCGCGCGGTACTGCGAGAGCTCTTCTTCGGCCGCCACCAGCCGCTTGCGGTAGTCGCGCACCAACAGCGCCGAGTTGATGCGCGTCTGCAGCTCCACCAGCTTGAAGGGCTTGGTGACGTAGTCGTCGGCGCCCAGCTCCATGCCGCGAATCTTGCCTTCGATGTCGCCCATCGCGGTGAGCACGATGATCGGCAGCTCGGTCAGCGCCGGGTTCTCGCGCGCCACCTGGAGCACCGAGAAGCCGTCGCGCTTCGGCATCATCAGGTCGAGCAGCACCAGGTCGGGCGAGAGCTCGTGAATCTTGTCGAGCGCCTCTTGCCCGTCTTCGGCGAGCGCGACCTTGAAGCCGGCCGACTCGCACAGGTTCTGCAGCAGCTCGCGGGTGTGGTCGTCGTCGTCGACCACCAGAATCAGGCGCTCGTTGGTGGTCAACCTTCGCTCGAGTAGCGCCGATCGACGCTTTGAAAGCGGGTGTACTCCGAGAGGAACACCAGGTCGACCGACCCCACCGGGCCGTTGCGCTGCTTGGCGATGATCAGCTCCACCGGAATGGTGGAGCGGAACGAGGCGTCGCCTCCGCCTTCTTCGTCTTCGTCTTCTTTGTGGATGAACATCACCACGTCGGCGTCTTGCTCGATCGCGCCCGACTCGCGGAGGTCGGAGAGCATCGGCTTGCCGCCCTTGCGCTCTTCGACCTTACGGTTGAGCTGGCTGAGCGCCACGATCGGCACGTTGAGCTCCTTCGCCAGCTGCTTCAGGCCGCGGCTGATCTCCGAGACCTCGAGCTGGCGGCTCTCGACCTTGCCCTTCTGGTGCATCAGCTGGAGGTAGTCGATCACGATCAGCGAGAGGCTGTCTTCGCGCTGCTTCAGCCGGCGGGCCTTGGCGCGCAGGTCGAAGCTCGAGAGCGCGCCGGTGTCGTCGATGTAGAACTTCAGCTCGTAGAGCTCCTGCGCTGCTTCCTGCAGCTTCTCCATGTCGAGCTCACTCAGCCGCCCGCCGCGGAGCTTCTTCATGTCGACCTTGGCGGCCGAGGCGAGCAGACGCATCACCAGCTGCACCGACGGCATCTCGAGGCTGAACACCGCGACGGCCTTTTTTTCCTTCGAGGCGGCGTGGAGCGCCATGTTCATCGCCAGCGAGGTCTTGCCGATGCCGGGGCGCGCCGCGAGCACGATCAGCTCGCCGCCGTGCAGGCCGGTGAGCTTCTCGTCGAGGTCGATGAACCCGGTGGAGAGCCCGGTGATGCCGGTGGTGCTCCCGCGCATCTTGTCGAGCATCGCCAGCGCCGGGTCCATCAGGTCGGCCATCTGGGTCAGGTCGCCGACCCGCTTCTTCTCGGCGATCTGAAAGATGCGCCGCTCGGCGTCGTCGACCACGTCTTCGGTGCGGCCCGCCGCCTGGCCCGCCAGCTCGGCGATCTCGCGGCCCACGGTGGCCAGCTGCCGGCGCACCGCCCGGTCCTTCACGATGGTGGCGTACTCGCGCGCGTTCTGCGCGAACGGCATGCCCGCGTCGAGCTGCGCGAGGTACGCCGGGCCGCCGGCAGACGCGAGGTGGCCCTTGGTCTTCAGCTCCTCGGCGAGGGTGAGCGGGTCGACCTTCGAGGCCCGGCCATCCAAGTCGATCATCGCCTGGAAGATCTGCTGGTGCCCCAGGTTGGCGAAGTCGTCGCTGTGGACGATCTCGGCCACCTCGGAGATCAGCTGGTTGTTGCCGACGATCGCGCCCAACACCGCGCGCTCCGCCGCGAGATCTTCGAGTCCAATCACGTTGCCGCTCCCAATGCTGAATCTAGAACGACGAAGGGCTCCGGAAAACCACCCGGAGCCCATCGCACTGCCTCGTTGGCGAACTTCAGCTCGCCGCGGTGGCGTCGGCCGCGACCTCGACCTTGACCTTGGAGGTCACTTCGCGGTGCAGGCGCACCTCGACCTCGTACTGGCCCACGGCCTTGATCGGCTCCGGGAGGTGGATCAGCCGGCGGTCGATCTTCTGACCCGCGGCCGCCAGCGCCTCGGCGATGTCGAGCGCAGTGACCGACCCGAACAGCTTGTTCTGGTCGCCCGCCTTGCGCACGATCTTCACCGCGACTGCCTCCAGCTTCTTGCCCTGCTCGACCGCGCCGCCCTTCATCTTCTGCTGGCGCAGCTCGATCACCTGCTTCTCGTGCTCCAGCTGGTGAACGTTGGCGTCGTTCGCCAGCATCGCCAGGTTGCGCGGGAGCAGGTAGTTGCGGGCGTACCCGTCTTTGACCGTGACCAGCTCACCGGAGCGGCCCAGGTTGTACACGTCTTCTCTCAGGATCACTCGCATGGTCGCCTCAGCCCTGGAGAACCAGGTAGGGGATCAACGCCAGGCCGCGGGCGCGCTTGATCGCTTTGCCGATCTGCCGCTGGTGCTTGGCGCAGTTGCCGCTGATGCGGCGGGGGATGATCTTGCCGCGCTCGGTGACGAAGTACTTCAGGGCCGACTGATCCTTGAAGTCCACCTTCACCTTGGTGTCGGCGCAGTACCGGCACACCTTGCGACGGCCGAAGCCACGGCTGCGCTTCTCGTCGCCGTCCATCCCGTCTTTGCCGCCACGGCCACCACCGCCGCCGTCGCGATCACCGTACCGCTCACCACCACGCTCTTTGCCGTTCATGACTCGTCCTCACGGTCGTCGAAGCCACCGTCGAAGCCGCCCTCATCGGAGCGGAAGGCGTCGCGCTCGGCGCCGCCCAGGGGCTTGTTGTCGTCCACGTCGCCCGAGAGCTTGAGGTCCTCGAGAACCGGGCGGCTCTCGGGGTCGATGCTGTCGGCGATCTTCACCGAGAGGTACCGGCTGACCTCGTCGAGAATGCGGAGGTTGCGCTCGACCTCGGCGACCAGCGCCGACGGGCCCAGGTAGCTCGCGTGCACGTAGATCGCGCGCGGCTGCTTGGAGACCGGGTACATCGTCTTCTTCTTGCCCCAGGTGGTGAAGCGCAGCAGCTTGCCGCCGTCGCGGTTGACGATCCCGCGCACGCGCTCCTTCACCTTGTCGACGTTTTCATCGGTGAGATCCGGCTTCACGAGGAAGACGGTCTCGTACTCGCGCAGATGCGCGATTTGCTTCTCTGCCATGTTGCTCCCCATGGGTTGTGCCCCGGATTCATGCTTCGTCCCGGAGCGGGAAGGGTGCTGCTGATCTCCACCCAGAATGAGTGGAGGCGGGGCTTCTAAGGGGTGGCCATCACTGAGTCAAGCGTGCTAGTCGCCCCCAGGTATTCCGCGCACTTCGTACCTACGGGGACCAGAGGGGACATGTCGAAAAGCAGAGCCCTGAACGGGTGGTTGCTCACACTCATCTTTCCGCTGACCGCGTTCGCCCAGGCTGACGCAGGCAAGACCGCCAACCCCGCCACCGAGGGCGCCGCCGAGCTGCAGCGCAGCTCCGGCCTGCCCGACGGCGCCACCGCGGCGCCCGCGGGCACCTCGAACGAGGCCGCCCAGCCAGCCCCGGCGGCAGACAACACCCCGCCGACCGACCCGTCGAAGCCCGGCCAGAAAGAAGAAGCGGTTCAGGGCCCGGCCCCGACCAACACCGGCGCCCCGGCCACGCCGCGCTCGGTGCTGGTCGAAGACGACGGCGTCACCGGGCACATCGGCGGCCAGCTGCGCTTCTCGTACCAGAAAGACAGCTCGTTCCCCGCCGACAACGCCGGCACCACCTTCTCGCCCGGCCCGATGGAGACCCGGGTTCGGGTGATCCCCGAGGTGCACTACCGCGGGTTCGGCTTTCTGGCCGAGGCCGACACCGCCACCGGCGCGGTGCTGGGCAACCCCGACGACAAGCTGATCGTCGATCAGACGCCGCACCCGGCGTTCAACCCGCTCGACATGCGGCAGGTGTACCTCGAGTACAAGTGGCGCACCGGCATCTTCCGGGTCGGGCAGCAGACCTCGCAGTGGGGCCTGGGCATGGTGGCCAACGCGGGCGCCAAAGACCCCGAGGCCGGCGACTTCGGCCAGACCCACTTCGGCGACTCGGCCTACCGCGCGCTGCTGGCCGGCCGGCCGTTCTTCAACCTGGGCGGCGCCTGGCGGGCGTTGGAGCCGGCGCTGGCCGTCGACCTGGTGGTGCGCGACGGCACCGCCAACTACGCCGACGGAGACCGGGCGGTGCAGGGCGTGTTCGCGCTCCGCTTCGCCGCCGACGCCGAGAAGTACCTCGGCTTCTACGCGGTGTACCGGCACCAGACCGCGGTCAACGTCAACGACGGCTCGCGCGCCGCCGACGTGATCGTGCTCGACCTCGCCGGCAAGTGGCACTTCATGCACAACGACTGGCGCGACCTCTACGTCGGGTTCGAGGGCGCGTACATCACCGGCACCACCACCCTGGGCCGCACCGACACCGCGCCGCAGTACGACGTGCGGCAGTTCGGCGCCGCGGTGAAGGCCTCGTACCGCTACGGCAACGGGCAGGTGTACCTCGACTTCGGCTACGCCTCGGGCGACCAGAACCCCAACGACGCCAAGCAGGAGGCGTTCAAGTTCAACCGCGACTACCCGGTGGGCCTGGTGCTGTTCAACGAGGTGCTGGGCTACCAGTCGGCGCGGGCGGCGGCGCGGGCGTCTGACCCGAACCTGCTCGGCCGGCCTCCGGAGGGCGTGAACCTGGTGCCGACCCAGGGCGCGTTCACCGGCGCGGTCTACCTGTTCCCCAAGGTGCGCTACGGGGTGCGCGAGTGGCTCGACGTCTACGGCGGGCCGATGTTCGCGTGGACCAGCGCGAAGCTGACCGACCCGTTCAACTCGAAGATCGGCGGCGGCACCTCGATCAACTACCTCGGGGCGCACCCGGGCGACTACCTGGGCACCGAGCTCGACGTGGGCCTCCAGGTTCGCTTTCACCCCGTGCCGCAGCTGACCTTGAGCGGCACCCTCGAGGGCGGCGTACTGTTCCCCGGCGACGCGTTCAACATGGGCGTCGGCGGCGTGATGGGACCGGTCGGCCTGGGCCGCATTCGTCTTTCAGCGAATCTGTAAGAGAGGAACTTTCATGCGCACGCTCATTCTTTCCCTCTCGTGTTTCGTGCTCGTCGCCGGCTGCTCGTCGCCGGAGCCCTCGGGCCTGGCGGTCACCCCCGACGGCACCGGCGCGATGGTGAAGTTCGACATGTACGCCCGGCCGTTCCCCGACGTGCCGCTGCCGAACGACATCGCCACCCGCTACGACCCCGGCTCGCCCACCAAGCGGCGCGTCAACGCCTCGCAGGTCGCGACCACCGACTGGGAGGTGGTGACCCGCGGTGAGATTGACAAGCTCGACGGCTGGAGCACCTACGGCGCGCTCACGGTCGCCTTCGACAAGCCGCTCGACCCCAACTCGCTCTACTCGCGGCACGTGGGCGACGACTACGACTTCTCGAACGACGCGGTGTACCTGATCGACGTCACCGAAGACTCGCCCGACTTCTGCCAGGCGATCCCGCTCGACATGGGCGAAGGCAACTTCCCGCTCACCCTCGAGAAGCAGGTCTATTACCCGAACGACATTCACAACACCGCGCAGCAGATGATCTTCGAGGAGTTCGAGGAAGACACCAACCACAACGGCAAGCTCGACCTCGGCGAAGACCTCGACATGGACGGCGAGCTCGATCACCCGAACTACCGCTACCCGGGCGACAACAAGTTCGACGTGATGACGTACTACGAGCGTCAGACCAACACCCTGATCATGAAGCCGGTGATGCCGATGCGCGAGGCGACCACCTACGCGGCGGTGATCACCCGGCGGGTGCTCGACGAAGACGGCCGCCCGGTGCGCTCGCCGTTCACCTTCGTCAACCACGCCTCGCAGACCCAGCAGCTCAAGCCGCTGATGAAGTGCCTGCCGAAGTACGACCTCGCCAGCAGCGATCTGGCGTTCGTCTGGTCGTTCACCACCCAGAGCATCAGCAAGCACTACGTCGCGGTGCGCGACGGCATCTACGGGCTGGGGCCGATGGCGTGGCTGAAAGATCAGTACCCGGCGACGATCACCCACCTCTACACGCTCAACAACAACCAGGGCACGGTGAACGTGAACATCGTGCCGGGCGACACCTTTCGCGCGGCGGCGAAAGACGTGCTGGGCTCGATGAACGGCGGCACGATCACGCCGGCGTACCAGCAGGTGCTCGATTCGATGAAGTTCATCGACTACCACGTGGTGTTCTCGTTCAACTCGCCGCAGCTGTTCCCCCGCGACGCGTCTGACGGCACCCGGCTGCCGCTCTACAAGCAGACCTGGGATGTCGACCCGGTGACCGGCGCGGCTCCCGCGGCGCGCGCCGAAGAGATCACGGTGTGGATGACGGTGCCGAAGAACCGCAACGGGCACCCGGCGCCGGCGGTGATCCTGGGCCACGGCTACACCGGCAACAAGCTCGACCCGCTGATCTACGGCGGCTTCATGGCGCGCCAGGGCATCGCGGCGATCGGGGTGGAGTGCACCAGCCACGGCATCGGGCTGGCCGAGTCTGACAAGCAGCTGGCCCGCGCGCTGTTCCAGAACTACCACCTGGAGGGCTTCTTCGACGCGGCGGTGAACCACCAGCGCGCGCTCGACTGGGACAACGACGGCATCGTCGACTCCGGCGCCGACTACTGGACCAGCTTCATCTTCCACACCCGCGACATGGTTCGTCAGTCGGTGGTCGACTACATGCAGCTGATCAAGCTGATGCGCGGCTTCGACGGCGCGCAGCGCTGGCAGTTCGACGTCAACAAGGACGGGGTGAAGGACCTCGCGGGCGACTTCGACGGCGACGGCATCGTCGACGTGGGCGGCTCGGCGCCGATCAACATGACCGGCGGCTCGCTGGGCGGCATTCTCTCCACCATTCTGGCGGGCGCGGAGCCCGAGCTCGAGGCGGCGGTGCCGGTCTCGGGCGGCGCGGGTCTGATCGACATCGGCGTGCGCTCGATTCAGGGTGGCGTGCCCGACGCGGTGAACCTGCGAATGATGGGGCCGCTGCTGATCTCGTGCCCGCAGACGGGTGGCTGTGACGTCGACCCCAGCACCCAGCCCGACGGCGCGATGATGGACCTCTGGGAGTTCCTGCCCGATTGCAACGACACCGGCAAGGTGAAGCTGGCGGCGATTCCCCAGCAGCTGAACGCCGGCGACACCGTGGTGGTCACCAACGTTCGCACCGGCGAGTACCGGTGTGGCCGGGTGGGGGACAAGCAGCGGCTGCGCACCGCGGTGTCCTCCGACGAGGGCGACGCGCTCACCGTCGACATCTACCCGGGGCCGCTCCCGGCGAAGACGCCCGAAGGCTGCTCGGTGCCGGAGTCGTCGAAGCCCGCCTTCAGCCTCACCACCCTGGGCTACGACGTCTCGTTCCAGGCGCCGCTCGACTCGTCGGGCAACCGGCAGGTGAACCACAAGAAGGGCGACCCGATCGAGGCGTACGGCGCGGGCTTCGGGCTCCGCCGCAACCACCCCGAGATGCGCAAGTTCATGACCCTGGCGCAGATGGCGATTGACCCGGGCGACCCGGCGAACTTCGCGCCCAACTTCGAGCGGCGGCTGCTCACCTACGGCACCGGCGAGCAGGTGCGCACCAACGTGGTGATCATCAACTCGATGGGCGACATGAACGTGCCGATCGCCACCGGCACCGCGATGGCGCGCGCCGCCGGCTTCATCGAGCTCTACGAGAAAGACCCGCGGTGGAACAAGACGGTCAACCGGCTGCTGATCGACACCGGCACCATCGAAGGCGTCGAGCGCACCGGCCGCTGGCAGAACTCGAAGGGCGAAGACGTGCACATGGACATCGAGAACATGGCCAGCATCGTCGGCGCCGATGACCAGTTCGACGTGCCGCGGCTGAACCCACCGCTGCGCGACGTCGGCCCCTCGCAGCGCATCGGAGGCACCTCCGGCGTGCTGTTCCCGATGGCGAAGGCGACCGGCCGCCACGGCTTCGACCCGCCCGACCCGTCGGCGCCGTTCGACCTCGGCTCGTTGCTGACCTACGGAGTGGGGCGGTTCATCGCGACCCACGGAGCGGAGTTCCCGCTCGACGCGTGTCAGGTCTCGGCGAGCTGCAGCTGGCTCCCGCCGATTCCGCCGGGCCCGTAGCCTGAACGTGAAACCTCTCCCACGGGAGAGGTCGGCCAGGCGCGAAGCGCTTCTGGCCGGGTGAGGGGCGCTGCACGCCGGGAGCCCCGAAACCGGTAAAGCGTTACTTCTTCTCTTCGAGCCAGCGAACGATCGCGTCTTTGATCTGCGATCCCTCGGTCTCGAAGGGCTCTTCCTTCTTGATCACGATCGCCTTGCCCTGCGCGTCGAACCAGCGCACCCGGCGAGCGACCGTGTCCAGCCGGCTCTTCACCACCGCCACCGTCGCGGTGCGGGTCACTGACCGTTCCCCAGCTTGCGGTACTTGGCGAGCAGGTCGTCGACCGCCTCGCGGAGGTATTCGCTCTGGGCGACCCGGGTGCGGCGCGACAGCTCACGGAGCTTCTCGACCTGATCTTCGGCGACCAGCACGTGGGTCGACACCACGTCGGCTTCCTTGTCGGCGGCGGGCTTGGTGTCTGAAACGGTCGACGGCTGACTGGTGATGCCCAGGGTGCTGGCGTCCATGAAGGCTCCTTGAAAAGCGTGGGTGCTACAGGCCGCTTCAGGCCTGCAGCCGATTGTGGAGCCAACCGATCGCGGGTCAATTTTTCGATCGCCGCTGCGCCAGCAACCACCGCCAGGAGGCCTCGTCAGCGTACACCCGGTTGAAGATCCCGTGGCCGCCGGTCCAGTACTCGGTGAGGGAGAGGTTTCCCGAGGCCTCGGTGCCGGGCTTCCACTCCAGGGTGGTGCCGTCGAAGGTGGCCTCGGTCTCCTTGGGGTAGCTCTTCATCGGCTCCACCGCCGGGCTGCCCCGGAGCTGGGCGATCGTCGCCACCCAGGTGGCCGAGAAGTCGTTCGGCACCACCTCGTCGTCCCAGGCGTGGAAAGCGCGCACGGGCAGGGTCTTCAGCCCTTCGGCGATCGCCCCGGTGGCGGCGCAGCTGCCGCAGACCGGCATCACCGCCGCCAGCCGCTCGGGGTGGGCCGCGGCGTAGCGCCAGGTGCCGCAGCCGCCCATGCTCGGGCCGGTGAGGTAGACGCGATCGGGGTCGACCGGGCGGTTCGCCAGCAGCCAGGTGACGAACAGGTCGAGCTTGGCGGGCTCCCAGTCTCCGGGCGACTGCGGAGCGACCACCAGCGCGCCCTCGTCGATCACCACCGACGGCTGCCCGAGCAGCTTGCGCCAGGCGAGGGTGCGCATCGGCGGGCGGTCGACCGCGGTGAGCGGAGCGTTCCCGGGGCCGGAGCCGCTTTGCCCATGGAGCACCAACACCAGCGGGCGCGGGCCGGGCTGGCCAGGTACCAGCTCGGCGAAGCCGTACGGCGCGGTGGTGCTCCCGATGGGGTGAGATTGAAAGGCGAGGCAGCCGCCGCCACGGAATGCCGCGTACCCGAGGCCGAGGAGCGCCACGAGCACGCCGAACCGAGCTCGAGCTTTTCTCATCGCTTCGAAGTGGCCAGGGTCGGACTCGAACCGACTACCTGCGGATTATGAGACCGCCGCTCTAACCAGCTGAGCTACCTGGCCGTACTGCCCAAGACGACACTGCACCATCATCGCTGACGGCGACGCGCGTTTACGACACCGCGCACGGTGCTGTCCATGGTTAGCGGCGGCGACGTTTCAGGGCGGCGGCGGCCATCGCCAACGCCAGCGCCCAGGGGCCGGGGGAGGCCGAGCAGCCTCCGTGCACCGGCTCGAGCTTCTTCACCGCCTCGCTGACCGGCGGGGTGGTCGACGAGGGGTCGATTCTCGTCGGGCCCGGCGCGGCCCATTCCGGGAGCGCCACCGGCATCGGGCGGCTCCACCACCACCACCGGGGGCGCGCCCGCGTCGGGCTCGGGGTTGGCGACGCACTTCGCGCCCACACAGCCGGCGTCGGCGGCGGCGCAGTCGAGCGTCTCGCGCAGGGTGCAGCCCGAGCCGGGGCAGAAGCCGCCCGAGCACTGGTGGTCGGCGCAGCCGCACCCGTAGTTGCCGCAGTCGGTGGTCTCTTTCGCGGTGCAGCCGCTGTTCGGGCACGCGCCGCCGGAGCACAGGTGATCGACGCAGCCGCAGCCGAACGCGCCGCAGTCGTTGGTCTCCTTCGCAGAGCAGCCGGTGCCGGGGCAGAAGCCGCCCGCGCAGGTGCCGTCGGCGCAGTTGCAGCCGAAGTTGCCGCAGTCTTGTGCGTGCTGCGCCGAGCAGCCGCTGCCCGGGCAGGCCCCGCCGGAGCACTGGTGATCGGCGCACCCGCAGCCGTACCCGCCGCAGCCCTGCGCCTCTTGCAGCGTGCAGTTGTCGGGCGTGTTGCCGCACGGGCCGCCGCCGGGCCCGCCGCCCCACCATTCCCAATGCCACTCCTCGGAAGGCACGGTGCGCTTGAAGCCGAAGTTGCCCGCGTTGTTCGCCAGCCAGTTGTAGACCCCGCCGCTCGAGGTGTTGAGATCGAGCGCGTGGCCGCTCTGGTGATTCGAGTAGCCCGGCTGCGCGGCGAGGTTGCAGTTGTTGCAGTTGCAGTTCACGTAGCAGGCGTAGAGGTACTGCTGCTCCGCCATGGTGCGAAAGCCGGAGACCACCGCGAGGTTGATGCCGTCGTTCGCGGCCGCCGCCTGCATCACCGCGTACGCGTTCGCGGTGGCGAGCTCGACCAGTTTGCCGTCGGCGTCGACCAGGGTGATGGTGAACGGCTGCCCGCTGACGTAGCCGGTGTCGCTCGAGAGGTTGCACGTCACCAGCCCCTGGCGGGTCGATTCGAAGACCTCTTCCGGTCGAGGCTCGTCGGCCGGTGGGCTTCCGCTGCACCCACACAGCACCACAGCTCCGATGCAGATCAATCGTTTGGCCCAGGTCACCAACGCAGAGCATCGGCCGGGGGGCGCGGGCGTTTTTTCGCGAATCGGGCAGGTGGCTTTTCAAACCACACGCGCAACTTCTTTTCGTGATCCGCGAGGGGAGTGCTTTTCGTCAATCCCCCACGCTGACGCGCGGTGCTCCGAAGCCGATCGAACGATCGCGAACACTTGGCGAATCGCCGATCGGATCACATGTGAGGAGTTGAAAACGCGAAGATCACAAAATGCGAGCTACGTGCACATAGCTCGCGTTTTACGCAGAGACATGAATTTGACGCTCGGTCCTGCGTACTCGTACAATAGTGGAAGCGAACCTGTACAAGGGCAATCCAGAGGGAAACCTTTGGTGCGCAAAACCGCGGGGCCCGAAGCAAGGCCGGCCGTGGTCGCCGTGGGAAGCAGTACCGCAGCTGCCGTTGTCCTAGGCCCCACCTCCTTGATCTCAGGTCGTGGGGCTTTTCGTTGCCTGTAATGGGCGCGGGAAAAGGGGAACGGCGATGTTGCGCTGGTCCGTAGTCGCAGCGGTGGGATGGGCGGTGGCAGCCATGGCGGTGACGCCGGTGGCCGGCTCGACGCCCGCGTACACCCAGGTCACCGTCAACAACGGCGCGGGCTCGAGCTTCGACCCGCACGTGTCGGGCGACATCGCTGCGTACACCCACGACAACAAGGACGGCCTCGGCAACGCGATTCACTTCTACCGCTTCTCCACCGGCGTCGACTCCGCGATTCCCCACGCGAGCGGCGAGCAGGACCTTCTCTCTGACACCGACGGCAACCTGGTCGTCTACAGCCACGTCAGCGGGCTCACCACCAGCATTCGGGTGTTCGACACCAACACCATGGTGGCGACCGAGATCGACCCCGCGCCCGGCGTGAGCCGGTTCGACGGCTCGCTCGGCGGCGGCCAGCTCGCGTACATCGACACTTCGCTGGAGGCGAACGGTGAGCTGGTGATGCACGACATGGCCACCAACGTGCCGACCCGGCTGACCAACGACACCGCGGCCGATCTCAACCCCAGCGTCTCGCCCGACGGCTCGACGGTGGTCTGGGAGCACTGCGAGCTCGACACCAACCACTGCGACATCTGGCAGGCCGTGCGCAGCGGCTCGACCTGGACGGTGAGCGTCGCCAGCGCCGACCCCTCGAACGAGACCTTCCCCGACACCAACGGCAGCCTGATCACCTACTCGGCCGATCGGCCGGCGGGCGCGGGCGACATCTTCTACCGCGCGGTGGGCGGCTCGGTGGAGACCGAGATCGACGTCACCGGCGTGCAGAGCGCTCCGGCGCTGGCGGGCAACTTCATCGCCTTCGCCAGCAACGCCGGCGGCAACTACGACGTCTACCTCTACGATGTCACCACCAACACGATCTATCAGGTGACCAACACCTCCTTCGACGAGCTGCTCGACGACGCGACGATTCTCGCCGACGGCTCGGTTCGCCTGATCTGGGAGAACACCGAGCTGTCTGCCAGCCAGACCCACGTCTACGCGGCGACGATCTCCTTCCCGGTCGCGTGTGGCGTCGGCTGCGGCACCGGTGGTGGCGCGGGCGGCGGCGGCGGAGCGGGTGGCGGCGCGGGCAGCGGCATGGGCGGCTCCAACGGCGGCGGCTCGGGCGGTGGCGGCGACGACTGCGACGATGATGACGACGGCGACGGCGACGGCCACCACCACGGCGATGGCGACGGTCACGGCGACGACGGCGGCGGCTGCAACTGGGGCGGCCACGGCTGGCACCACAACGAGGGTGGCTGGCACTTCCACCACCACGGCCACGAAGAGCACCACCACGGCTGGGGCTGGGGCCACAACGGCGGCCACGGTCACTGCGGCGACGGGCACGGCAACGGCCACCACTGGACCGGCCACCACGACGGCGACGACGGCGATCACCACGAGCACCACGACGATCTCAGCGCCAGCACCGACAACGGCGCGCGCGGCTGCAGCACCGGTGGTGGCGCGCCCTGGCTGGTGCTGGTCGCGCTGGTGTTGATCGCGTTCGGCAGCCGCAAGCCGCAAGCGCAGCCGGTGAAGACCCGCAAGTAGCGTCCAACAGAGATCTGAAGCGCACCTGCGTGGGCCCTCCTCAGCTGTACGAGGAGGGTTTCGCGTTTCAACCCTCGAGGCCGACGCTATGCTCTCGCGCGCGATGCGTGGGTTGGCTCCCTTCAGTCTCACGCTGCTGCTCGCTGCCAGCGCTTGGGCAGAGCCCCTCGAGCTCCTCGGCCCTTCAGGGTTGGTGTCTCCCGACGGCTTCGAGGTGGCGCTGTTCGGCGCCGGGGCCGAGAAGGCGAAGCTGGTCAGCGTCGACGCAGAGCTCTCGCCGATCGCCGGCCCCGCGACGCTGAAGTCGTTCAGGGTGGTGCCGAAGGCGAAGGCGCGCGCGGTGAAGCTCGAGGTGGAGGGCGGCCCTTCGAAGACCTGGGACGTGGGGCCCAAGGCGTCGGCGGTGGTGCTGAAGCTCAGCGGCGCGAACCCGGTGAAGAACCGCGATCAGTCGGCCGAGCTGGTGGTGGAGGTGTTGGGTGAAGACGGCAAGCCCGACCCCGACTCCGCGCCGCCGGTGCTCCGCTGCAACGTGGGCACGATCGAGAAGCTCGAGCGCACCGGGCCCGGCCGCTACCGCGCGATCTACACCTTGCCGACCACCCGCTACCCGGAGGTCGCCGAGGTGGTGGGGTTCTCGGCCTGGCCGCACCCGCAGTCGGTGCACGGGAGCTTCGGCGTGCTCCGGGTGCCGCTGGCGAGCGCGGTGGAGCTGCCCGGCGACACCGAGCACGACGCCGACTTCTCGATCGTGATCGCGGGGCAGAAGTTCGGCCCGGTGCACGCGGGCGCCGACGGGCGCTTCAAGATCCCGGTGGTGGTGCCTCCCGGCTATGGCACCGGCCAGGGCATCGCGGTCGACCGCATCGGCAACCGCCGCAACGTCACCGTCGATCTCCAGCTGCCGCCGACCGACCAGCTGGCGTGCGTGGCGAGCCCTCCGCGGCTGCCGGCCGACGGCGTCTCTCACGCGCGGGTGCTCTGCGCGACCTCAGACCCGTTCGGCAACATCGCCACCGGCGCCAAGGTGCAGCTGAGCGCGACCAACGGCACGCTGTCGGCGCCGCGCAGCCTCGACAACGGCGTCACCGAGTGGACCTACACCGCCCCGCGCACGCTGCCCGGCAAGCCCGACGTGCTCCAGGCGTCGTCGAAGCTGGGGAAGCAGACCTCGCGCGAGGAGATCAAGCTCGAGCTGTTGCAGGGCCCGGCGACCGCGCTCAAGGTGACGATGGAAGAGGCCACCGTCTTCGAGGGCAGCCGCGGGGAAGCGTCGCTGGAGGTGTTCGACGCGCTCGGCCGGCCGCGCTCCGGCGCGCACCTGGAGCTCACCGGGGTGCGCCTCGACGAGGCGAAAGAGACCGCGCCCGGCAAGCTCGACGCGCTGTTCACCTTGCCGGTGGGCACGCCGCTCGACGCGAAGTTCGAGGTGGCGGCCTGGGGCCCGGGCGGCGAAGAGCCGGCGCGCATCGTCGCCTGGCCGTTCAACGGCAAGCTGTGGGCGGCGGTGACCGACCTCGCCGGCCTGCCGGTGCCGAAGCAGCAGCTGCTGTTGGGCGCGCAGACGCTCACCACCAACGAGACCGGGATCACGGTGGCGCGCGAGCTGGGCGACGGCGACTTCACGCTGACCCACGCGCTCTGGCCGGGCCTGCGCACCACCGTGCACGTGCGCGACGGCGGCAAGTGGGTGTTCCCGCTCGGGCAGCGGCCTCAGAGCGCGCCCACCGCGCTGCCGGTGGAGGCCGCTCCGCAGGTGCCGGTGAACGTGAAGGTGAAGGTCGAGCGCTCGACCCTCTCGTTCTGGGTGGAGACGCCCGCCGGCGAGCGGCTGAAGGGCCGCGAGGTCGAGGTGAGCCCCAAAGGCGCCTGCGTTCCCTCCGAAGAGAAAGACGGCGTGCGCCGCTGCGAGGTGAAGGGCCCGGCCTCGCTCTCGGTGCGTGATCGCGCGACCTCGGTGATGGCGCTGGTCGAGGTGGGCAGGTGATTCACGCGCTCCTCGCCGCGGCGCTCGCTCAGACCGGCGTGGGAGCCGACTACAGCCGCTACACCAACGACGGCGCGATCGCCGGGCGGGTGTGCAGCGATCTCAACGACGACGGCGTCTGCCAGACCGACGAGCCGGGCGTGGCGGGCGTGCGGGTGCTGACCGAGACCGGCCTCGAAGCGGTCACCGACGCGCAGGGGCGGTTTCACTTTCTGGCGATGCAGTCGCGCTCGTTCGAGCCGTTGCCTGCGGGTGTGGTGCGCGAGCTGCCCGGCCGCCACCGGGTGAAGGTCGACGGCCGCGCGCTGCCCGCGGGCGCGAAGGTGGTGCCCGACGGTGCCACGGTGGAGCTGTCGCTCGGCGCGCTGGCGATGGTCGACTTCGCGATGCAGACGCCGAAGGCGGCGAGCGCGACGCCTCCCCAGGTGGCCGACGCGCGTCTGGCGGCCGGCGCCGCACGGCTGGTGATCACCGGCCAGGCCGAAGCGGGAGCGGCGGTGCGCATGGGTGAGCTGCGCACGGTGGCCGGCGCGAACGGCGCGTGGACGCTGGAGGTGCAGCTCGCTCCGGGGCATCACCGGCTGTTGGTGGTGACCGAGGGCGACGGGGTGGCGCGGCTGGAGCAGCGCGAGGTCGACGTGGTGAAGCGCAAGAGTGGAGCGCTGGTGGTGCCGCGCGAGCCGCACCCGCTCGCCACGGTGCGGTTGCCGTCGAGCCTGGGGGCGGAGGCGAACGCCCAGCTGGAGGCTCCCGAGGGCACCGTGATCACCCTGGGCGATCGCACGGTGCAGGTGGGGCCGTCGGGCCGGGCGGTGTTGCCGCTGGAGGGCGTCGACGGCGAGCGCGCGCCGCTCACGGTGGAGTCGAGCGGTGAGAAGGTGACCGAGTCGATCGCGGTGCCGCATGGCGCCTCGGTGTTCGCCACCGGCCTGCTCGACCTCGAGGGCGGCTACGACCTCAAGACCGGCGGCTTTCGTCTCTACGGGCAGGGCGCGGCGGCGGTGCGGGCGAGCCGCTGGGGCTTCGACCTCGCGCTCGATCTCGATCTGCGCGACACCGACGTGGAGGCGCTCCACGCAGGTCAGCCGCTGGCGCTCGCGGTGCCCCGGCGAATCGACGTCTCGGAGCGCTCGCTCGACCCCCTGCGAACGGCGGTGCCGATGGGCGACGACTCGGCGACGGTGGCGGCGAACCCGTCGGAGGGCAGGGTGCGCGTCGAGCTCTCTCGCGCCGGTCTCGGCAAGGCGGGCTACGGCGACTACCGCGCGGTGATGCAAGACGGGGAGGTGGGGCGCTTTCACCGGGCGTTGTTCGGCGGCTACCTCGACCTCGAGACGCCGAAGGACAAGGACTTCGGTGTGGCGGTGAAGGCGTTCGGCGCTCCGACCAGCAACGACCTGGTGAGCGGCTACTCGCGGCTCCCGGCGCACGAGCGCTTCGAGGCTACCGGAGGCAGCCTGTTCTACCTCTCGCACGGCTCGGTGGTGCAGGGGAGCGACTGGCTGCGGGTGGAGATCACCGACCCGATGACCGGGGTGGTGCTCGCCGAGCGGCACCTGCTGCGCGGGCGCGACTACTCGGTCGACTACCTGAGCGGGCGGGTGTTGCTCTCTCAGCCGCTGTCGATGAACGCGGGCGCGGCGTTCTTCGCCACCAGCCCGTACGGCGGCGCGGCGGTGCAGGTGCTGGTGGCCGACTACGAGCGGCTGAACATCGGCGGAGGCGAGTCGGGCACCGCGGGTGGGCGCGTGGGCGTGCGGCTCGGCCCGGCGACGATCGAAGGCTCGGCGGTGAAAGACGGCCCGGGCTACAGCCTGCTCGCGGGCCGCGCGTCGGCGGCGTTCAAGGGCTACTCGCTGCTGGCGGAGGTCGCGCACTCGAGCGGCCTGATGCCGGGGCTGGCCTTCAGCGACGACGGCGGCCTGAGCTTCACCGAGGCGACCAGGGCAGCGGCAGGCGACGGCTGGGGGCTCAACTTTCGCGCGCGGGGGCCGATCTACGGCGAGGGCGCGTTCGACGTGTCGTTCCGGCGGCGCACCGGCGGCTACTCCGACTCGGAGCACGCGGCGCAGGTGTTGATGCAGCAGATCTCGGTGCGCGCGGCGCAGCCGTTGGGGCCGGTGCGGCTGGGCGGCTTCTTCGACGATCGCACCGGGCCTGATCCCCGCGATCCCTACGGCACCGCGTCGGTCGCGATGCGGGTGGCGGGCGGCTTCGCGGGCTTCGAGCAGAAGAGCTGGGGCGTTCGGGTGGAGGGCCGCGACGTCGAGACCACCGCCGACTCGTTGACCGGGGCGCGCACTTCGGCCGGTTTGTTGGCGCACTACCGGGTGCTGCCGTGGCTCGATCTTCAGGCGGGCGCGCGGGTGAACGTCTCGCACCGCGGCGAAGGCATCGGCAACTACGACGACACCTTCGCGCAGGCGGGCGTGGAGCTGGCTCCGACCGAGGCGACCACCTTCGGCGTGCACGCGGGCTACGGGCCGGCGCTGGGCGCGATGGCGTGGGGCACCGGCAGCTACACCAAGGGCAACGAGACCTACTACGCGGGCCACGGCTTCGACCCCGACGCGCCGCAGCTGGGCGAGCGCTCGGTCGCAGGCGTGAAGGAGCAGCTGTCGGAGAGCTCCGCGGTCTACGTGGAGGACGTCTCGGCGCACGACCAGAACCAGCTGCGCATGGGCCGCGCGGTCGGCTTGTCGCAGCAGCTGTCGCAGTCGCTCTCGGTGTCGTTGCGGTACGAGCGCGGCGATCGGCGTCTGCTCGACGAGCAGCCGGTGCGCTCGCGTGACGCGGCCTCGGCGTCGCTGGGGTGGGTGAGCGAGCGGGTGCAGCTGTTCGCGCGAGGTGAAGCGCGCAACGACCGCGGGCTGGGCCCCGACGTGAACCAGGTGCTGGCGCTGGGCGGCGGCGAGGCGCGGCTGCGCGACGACTTGAGCGCGACGGCGCGGGTGATGTTCAGCCACACCACCACCGACAGCAAGCTGACTGCGCGGTTGCTGGAAGGTAACGCGGGGCTGGCCTGGCGAACCGGGTGGGGGATGGTGGTGGCGCGCTACACTCTGCAGCGCGAGCTCGCGCCGGGAGCGTTCGCCGAGAGGAGCCTGCAGTTGGTGTCGCTGCTGCCCACGCTGAAGCTCGGCAGGCGCTTCTCGCTCGCGGCGGGAGGCCACGTCGCGCTCGACGGCACCGGGCAGGTGCTGCTGGCGGCGTCGCTGCGGCCTTCGGTTCGGGTGGTGGGCGGCCTGGAGCTCGGCGCCGAGGTGGCGCGGCGCTCGGTGGCGCCCGACGGCAGTGGCGAGCTGAACGCGGTGCGCGCCGAGGTCGGCTGGCGCTTCGACGATCGCTTCATGGTGGGCGTGGGCTTCAACTTCATCGGCTGGTCGGGTGTGACGGGTCTCGAGCCGGCGGGAACCACCGGCACCAAAGACCGCGTCTACCTGCGGGCGGAGGTGGCGTACTGATGCGCGCGCTCTTCGCGATGGTGGTGGCGCTGCCGGCGGTGGCGCTGGCCGGTTGGACGAACGGGCCGGTGGTGCCGGGCACGACGCCGATCGACGTGCAGGCGTACGACGGTGGGTTGTTCACGGTCACCATCGGTGGCGCGACTGGGAACGCATTTGGCTACCAATGGAACGGGGTGACCTCGACCTTCGTCGATGGTGTCGACGGCGGCGACTTCGCTGGCGCGGCGATGCTGACGCCGGGCTGTCTGACGGCGCTCCAGGCGGTATCGGCGTCTTTCAGCACGCTGAAAGCGTTCAACGGGCCCGGTTGCGACGGCGGCGTGTCGTCGATGTCGCAGCCAGCGGCAGCGACCTTCATCGGCCACCACCTGCGCGCACCGCGAGTCGGAGTTGCAGTGGCAAGCTACGACGACACATCGAACTTCTTCGTCGACGCGCAAATCGGAGGAGGTGCCTGGCAGAAGAAGAGTGCTCCAGGCCTGAATCCATTGCGCGAAGGCTTCTCCACGCTCTCCTGGAACGGCGGCGACTGGTTTGCTTTCGACGAGTCCAGTGTCGTGTGGCTCAACCGGGCAGATGCCGGAGTGGCGGGCTCCATCAACATTCCATTGGCAGGCTCAGGCGTGCCGACCGAGCTGGCGCTGTTCGATAACGGACCGACTCTGGGCGCGTTCGCGATCAGCTCGGCTGGAGATCAGCTCTGGCGCGCGGCTGACGTGATGGGGGCCGGGTTTAGCGTGCTCAGCACCGGCACCGGTATGACGGCGATCGACTACTCCCAGGCGAACGGCTCTGCGAACGGCCTCGGCTTCGGCCTGCTCGCGGAGGCGGCGACGATCCTCGGGCCGGTGCCGAATCCCGGGTCGCCGGGAACGCAGTGGGTGCCGCGGAGCGCGCCCGCGGGCCTGGTGGCGCCGGTGGTTCACATCAGCTGCGCCGATCCCAGCTTCTGCGTGCTGCTCGACTCGGCGAAGAACGTCTTCATCTACAGCAACGCGAACAAACCGACGTTCAGCGGCGCGGCGACGGTGGTCATCCCTCCAGGGGCGCAGACGCAGCAACTTCTCATCAACGTCTCAGACCTCGATGGCGACCCACTGTGGGTGACCGCTGACGGTGGCGCATTGGTCAACTTCAGCCTGGCGTTCGACGGTGGCACCTCCGCGAACGTCACCTTCGAATCAAACCGGGTGCTCCAACTCGGGCCTGCCGGTCACTCTCACTGCCGCCGACGGCTGGAAGCCGAACGACAACTCGTTCACCTTCAACGTCGCGTGGGATCAGGTCGCTCCGCCAGTGCCGCCCATCTTGTACGTGCGCGCCGGCGGTCCGCCGCAGGACGCGGGCATCAACTCGCTCTGCGGCGAAAGCTACGCCTTCATCTCTCTCGACGGCGGCGTGAATGTGACCCCGATGGGCACGGTGACGCCTCCGACGAACGCGTGCATCGAGCAGCCGATGACGATCTCCGCGGCCGCCTTGGCGATCGACGGCGGCCAGCTGTACTTCCCGGTGCCGGTCTACATCGAGCCGTACGGTCCTCCGCTCGACCCGGTGTTCACCTCGAACATGGTGGCGCAGCCGGCAGGCGCAACCGTCAGCTACCCGGCAGGCCAGGATCACGTCTGCGGCGCGGCGGCGAACACGGTGGGCACGGTGTTCTCGCTCAACAACCCGTTCGGCGCAGCAGTGAGCGTCGACGCCGGTCCACTCGACGTCACCGTCACCTCCACCGACCCGTGCACCGATTCTGCCGACGGCGGCGCTTTGATCGTGCACTACCAACGCTCCGTCTTCGAAGCGGCGGTCGGCAACCTGGCCTCCGACACCCAGTACTCCGACGCGGGTACGCTCACGGTGACCTTCGTCGCCGACGCGGGCCCTCTGCCGAGCACGGTCACCTACAGCTTCACCGTCACCAGCGCGATGAGCGGACTGATCACCGGCGGCTGTGGCTCCGTCTCGAGCGTCGCCTGCGCGGCGCAGCGCGACTACCGCAACGACGTCACCCTCACGCAGGGCGCGAACACCATCGCCGACGGCGGCTTCCCGCTCGGCAACTGGTCGTTGGTGGTGCCGGGCAGCTGCTCCGGCAACTACCTGGTGAACTCGACGCTCACCGACCTGCGCTTCGGCGGCTCGGTCAGCGCGATGCCGGTGCCGGTGACGTTGACCGCCACCCAGAAGGCGAGCGTCGACGGCATCGACGGCACCGTCACCTTGAGCTGCAACGGAGGCCGCGGCGACGTCACCGCCCGCATCGACGGAGGCTGCGCTCAGGCGCTGAGCTGGCAGGCGC
Source organism: Myxococcaceae bacterium (assembly GCA_047602415.1). Taxonomy (GTDB): domain Bacteria; phylum Myxococcota; class Myxococcia; order Myxococcales; family Myxococcaceae; genus JASGHH01. Next base: position 177,972 of record JASGHH010000001.1, read on the forward strand.
TGGGCTCGTTCAGCGTCGACGCCGGCGCCGGCAACACCGCCGAGCTGACCTTCCAGGCGAACCAGCTCGACGCGCTCGCGGGAACGGTGGCCAACGTCGAGATCGTGATCGCCGACGGCACCGCCAACCCCGCCTCGGGCCAGGCGCCGGTGCTGATCACCCCCGACAAGTTCATCACCGTCGAGCGCAGCCCCAACCCGGTGATCCCCAGCGAAGAAGAGCCGGTGGGGATCGAGCTGCTGCTCCACAACACCACCCTCTGCGCGGTCAGCGGCATCGGCGTTCGCGAGCAGCTCAACGGCCTGACCCTGGTCAAAGACTCGGTGCGGGTGAACGGTCGCAAGGCCGACGCCCGGGTGGAGGGCGGTCTGCTGTCGATCGACGGCCTCGCGCTGGAGGCAGACGCCACCGCCCACGTGACCTACCTGGCCCGGGTGCCGCTCCTGAGTCACGCGCACCCCTCCGGGACGGTGGTGATGGTGCGGCCGCAGCCCGATTCGCGGGTGTCGTGCAATCTGACGTCAGGCGGCGCGTGCCAGTACGACGTGACGGCGCCACTTGGAGGCTCGGCCAGCACCCGTCAGTGCGGCTGCGGAGCCTTCCCTGACGCCTCGGTGTTACTGCTGACCCTTGCGGGTTTCCTTTTCAGGCGCCGCTCAAGGTAGGTTGCGCCTCCGACCGGTTCCTCGACCGGTCAAAGGGGAGAGCTCGAACCGATGACGGCCGGACGTCGATTCGCCATCCTGGCGGTTGTGTATCTCAGCGCCTGCGGCACGCCCGCGCGCTTCACTGAACACCCCGACGCAGCCGATCTCACCGGGCCCGAGTGCAGCGCCGACTCCGACTGTCCCCTCGGGCAAGCGTGCAACGACGGGCAGTGCGGCTCGGTGAAGGCCAACACCCAGGACGCCGGCTTCTTCTGCACCCGCGACCGCGACTGCCCTCAGGGCTATCAGTGCGTGCCCTCGAACGGGCAGTGCATTCTCGCCAAGGTCGACGACGCGGGAATGACGGTGATGACCGCGCCGAGCTGCAACCCGAACGAGGTGCAGAGCTGCGGCACCTCCAAGCTGGGCGAGTGCAAGCTCGGCACCTCGACCTGCTCGCCCGACAGCGACGGCGGCTGGGGCATGAGCGCGTGCGTGGGCAGCGTCGGCCCCACCTCTGAAGTGTGCGACGGCAAAGACAACGACTGCGACGGCATCATCGACAACCTCCCGCCGGTCGACTGCGGCGTCGGCGCCTGCCACGTCAGCGTGCCCGCCTGCGCCAACGGCGGCCCCAACACCTGCACGCCCGGCTCGCCGACCGCCGAGGTCTGCAACGGCGTCGACGACGACTGCAACGGCACCGTCGACGACGGCCTCGCCTCGCTCACCTGCGGGAAGGGCGCCTGCGCGCGGAGCATCGTCGCCTGCTCCAACGGCGTGGCCAACACCTGTGCTCCGGGCACGCCCACCACCGAGACCTGCAACGGCGTCGACGACGACTGCAACGGGCTGGTCGACGATGGCCTGCCGTCGATCACCTGCGGCACCGGCGTGTGCGCGCGCACGGTGGCGGCCTGCACCGGCGGGCAGCCGTCGGTCTGCATTCCCGGCGGCGCGACCACCGAGGTCTGCAACGGCACCGACGACAACTGCAACGGGCAGATCGACGAAGGGCTCGGCAACCTCAACTGCGGCGTCGGCGCCTGCGCGCGCACCCTGGCCGCTTGCGTGAACGGCATCACCCAGGTGTGCACGCCAGGCAACCCGACGCCCGAGAGCTGCAACGGCGTCGACGACAACTGCAACGGCCAGGTCGACGACGGGCTGCCCACGCTGAGCTGCGGCGTCGGCGCCTGCGCCCGCACCGTCTCGAGCTGCGCCAACGGCCAGGCCCAGAGCTGCGTGCCGGGTACGCCCACCACCGAGATCTGCAACGGCGTCGACGACAACTGCAACGGGATGACCGACGAAGGGCTGGGCTCGATCACCTGCGGCGTCGGCATCTGCCTGCGCTCGGTCACCGCCTGCGTGGGTGGCGTGCCGCAGACCTGCACCCCCGGCAACCCGCAGACCGAGGCGTGCAACGGCCTCGACGACAACTGCAACGGGGTGGTCGACGAGGGCTGCAACTGCATCGATGGCGCGACCCGCTCCTGCTACTCCGGCGCCGCGGGCACCCAGAACGTGGGCGTCTGCCACGGCGGCACCCAGACCTGTGTGATGGGCAACTGGGCCGCGTGCGTGGGCCAGGTGCTGCCGAGCACCGAGGTCTGCAACGGCTCCGACGACAACTGCAACGGCAGCACCGACGAAGGCTTCGGCACGATGAGCTGCGGCGTGGGCGCCTGCGCCCGCACCGTGCAGGCCTGCTTGAACGGAGCGACCCAGACCTGCGTGCCCGGCAACCCGTCGTCGGAGGCGTGCAACGGCATCGACGACAACTGCAACGGGATGACCGACGAAGGGCTCGGCAACCTCTCGTGCGGCACCGGCGCCTGCGCGCGCACGGTGGCGGCCTGCGTGGGTGGAATGGCGCAGACCTGCACGCCCGGCTCTCCGAGCGCGGAGACCTGCAACGGCATCGACGACAACTGCAACGGCACCGTCGACGACGGTCTGGGGAGCCTGAGCTGTGGCACCGGCGCCTGCGCGCGCACGGTGGCGGCCTGCGTCGGTGGAATGGCGCAGACCTGCACGGCCGGCTCTCCGAGCGCGGAGACCTGCAACGGCATCGACGACAACTGCAACGGCAGCACCGACGAAGGCCTGGGCAACAAGTCGTGCGGCGTGGGCGCGTGCGCCCGCACCGTGGCCGCCTGCGTGAGTGGCATGTCGAACACCTGCACCCCCGGCTCCGCGACCACCGAGACCTGCAACGGCATCGACGACGACTGCAACGGCACGATCGACAACGGCACCTGCGGCCCGACCAACGTCTGCCCCGCGAGCCAGACGGTCAACCCGAACACCACCGTCACCCTCACCACCAACGCCACCTCGCCGGTCGGCCGCGCGCTCACCTGCAACTGGAGCGTGGTGAGCCGGCCCGCCACCTCGAGCGGCACCTTCGGCTCGCAGACCTCGTGCGCCAGCAGCACCTACTTCGCCGACGTGGTGGGCACGCACACGCTGCAGTTCACCGCCACCGACTCGATGGGCGTCACCTCGACCTGCACGGTGTCGATCACGGTGAACCCGCTCGGCGATCTGTGGATCGAGCTGACCTGGGATCACCCGAACGACATGGACCTGCACCTGCAGGAGCCCGCCGCGGGCAACAGCCACACCGTCGCCGGCTGGAACCAGACCTACGACTGCTACTGGCTGAACATGACGCCCAGCTGGGACAACCCGGGCACCGCCGACGACCCCTCGCTCGATCGCGACGACATCACCGGCACCGGCCCCGAGAACACCCGCATCAACACGCCGTCGACCGCGCACGTGTACACCATCGGCGTTCACATGTTCTCGTACGTGGCGAGCCCGGCGACGGTGAAGAACACGGTGAAGGTCTACTGCGGAGGCACGCTCGCCTATACCGGCACCCATTCGTTCACCAAGAGCCGCGACATGTGGGTGGTGGGCACGGTGAACTTCGCCAGCCCGCCCGCGGGACAGAACTGCACCGTCACTCCCGACGGGTTCGTGTTCCAGATTCCCTAGCGGTCAGAAACCGAAGCTCACTTTTCGGGAGCGGTCTTTGCGCTCTTCGAGAAAGCCGAGCTGCTCGAGGCCCGAGAGCAGGCCGAGCGCCTCGCGCTCCGAGAGATCGGAGAGCGCGAGCAGGTCGGCGATCGTCTTGGTGCCGTCGGTGCCGGCGATCAGCGACGCCTGCTGGCCGTTGAACTTGAACTTCTCGAGCGGGTACGGCGGATTGGCCGAAGGGAACAGCCGGCGCCCCGCGGGCAGCCGGGCGCGCAGGGCGATCAGCGGCTCGCGGGCGATGCCCTCGAGGATCAGATCGCCCGGGAACACGTCGAGCCGGCTGAGGTCGGGCTTGAGCGGCTTGCCGCGGGTGAAGGTGTAGTCGCCCTCGGTCCAGGTGAAGGTCGACCAGATGATCTCGCGGATCTGCTGGTTGAGCAGGTCGGTGCGCTGCTCCTCGGTGATCACCCCGAGCCGCACCATCGCCACGCCGGTGCGGAGCTTCTCTTCGCGCGCCAGCTCGGCCACCGCCTGGAGATCGTCTTCGCGCAGCAGCCCGCGGCGGGCGACGAAGCGGGCGAACCGCTCGTGGGCGAGGTTCGAGGCGGCGTAGATCGGCCGGCCCTCGTGAAAGGCCACCACCTTCACCGCGGGCGCCTTGTGGAGCACCAGCTCGCCGGAGTGCTTCGCCTGCCAGAACGCGTTCAGAAGCCGCGGCACCGAAGTGTCTTTGAGCGAGCCCGACTTCGCCAGCTCGGGGCGCTTGGGGCGCGGCACCCCGGCGGGGCGGCGCCAGATCTGCTCCCACTCGGCGAGCGGAGGCAGCCCGGCCGGCTCTTCGACGCCCGGCTCGACCACCACGTCGACGGTGACGTCGTCGATGTCGCGCTCTTCGGAGACGGGCGGAGCGGCGGGGCCGACGATCGCCTCGATGCAGAGGGTGAGATCGCTGAACGGGAACGGCTTCTCGAAGAAGGCGATCGCGCCGTGGGTCTCGCGCGCCTCCTGGGCGAAGCGGGCGCCCTTGTACACGCCGCTCATCACCACGAACTTCACGCCCTGCTTGCGCAGCTCGAGCAGCACCTCGGCGCCGGCGATGTCGGGCAGCATCAGGTCGACGATCGCCAGGTCGGGCTTCGAGGCCGCGGCGGCGATGCCTTCCTTGCCGCTGTGCACCACGGTGGTGGTGTGCCCGCGGGCGTCGAGCGCGGCCTGGAGCAGCGCTCCCAGCTCCACGTTGTCTTCGACGATCAGCAGCGAGGCCATCGACCCATCTGCATACAGTCAATCGTCGAGGCCCACCAGCACTCGCAGCATCACCGCGACCTCCTTGCGGTCGGTGCGCGGCCGGTAGGGAATCGCGATCGCCAGCCGCACCGAGAGCTCGCCGACCTCTTCGCGCAGCTCGGCCTCGGCGGCGATCGTCCACGGGTCGAAGCGGGCGAAGTCGAGCAGCGACTCGACCCCGAAGAAGGCCAGGTGGTTGCCCGCCAGCAGCGCGAGGTTGGCGCGCACCGGCAGGTGAGAGACGTGGCCACCGAAGCCGGCGGTGAGCTCGGCGCGCACCGTCCACCAGTTGCGATGCCAGCCGGCGTGGGCGCCGAGCGCGAAGTCGGTGGCCGGCTCGGCGGGGTCGAGCAGCGCGTTCTCGTCCTCCGCGCCGTGGAGGGTTGCGAAGGCGAGCACCTGGGCGTGCAGCCCGAGCGCGTCGTCGTGGAAGGCCGCGAACGAAGCGCCCACCCGTACATTGGGGTCGGGGTTGTGAAGGGTGGTCAGCCCGGCTTCGAGCATCAGCCCCAGGTGCCCGGTGAAGCGCCACTCCGCCTCCAGGCGGGTCGCCCAGGTGCCGCGCGTGCTGAGGGTGGAGGTGCCGATCTCCAGCTCCAGCTCGCCGGCCTCCTTGGTGTCGAGGTCGGTGATGCTCTCGACCAGAATCGGCTCGGGCATCTCGCCTTCGTGCGCGGTGAGGAGCCCCAGCAGGGCGAGCGTGAGCACGCGCGCTACTTACGGTAAAAGCGCCGCGTGCACACCTCCGGGCTTCACCACATCGCGATCAGCGCGGGCACCGCGGGCGTCGAAGCGGTCGCGCGCTTCTGGCGCGAGGTCTTGGGCCTGGAGGAGATCACCACCTTTCGCCGCGACGACGGCTCGGTGCGCTCGGTGTGGCTCGCGCTCGAGCCGGGCGGTGGCGCGGCGAACGGCTTTCTCGCGGTCGAGGCGCACGACCCCGCTCACCCCTACGGCCCGGCGATGATCGCGCTCAGAATCTCGAAGGAAGATCGCGCGCGCATTCTCGAGGGGCTGAAGGCGCGCAACGTCACCGTCGAGTACCAGTCGCGGTGGACGATGTACTTTTACGACCCAGCGGGTAACCGCGCCGGCCTCAGTCATCACCCCCACGACTGAACGAGCGGTTAGAGTGCCCTCGGTGACCCGGCTCGGCCAGATGGCGGTGGAGGAGAAGCTGATCTCCGACGCCCAGCTCGCGGAAGCGCTGGAGGCGCAGGTCGTTCACGGCGGCCACCTCGGCACCAATTTGGTCGAGCTCGGCTTCCTCCAGGAGCCCGACCTGGTGCGGTTGCTCGGCAAGCAGTACGGCATTCCCTCCGCCGGCGGAGAGATGACGCCCGACCCGAAGGCGCTCGAGGCGGTCGACGCCAACACCTGCGATCAGCACGACCTGGTGCCGATGCGCATCGACGCCACCAAGCTCCACCTCGCGGTGATGAACCCGTCGCAGATTCAGGTGCTCGACGAGCTCTCGTTTCGCGTCGGCAAGCGGGTGGTGCCGGTGGTGGTGCCCGAGTTCAGGATCAACCAGCTGCTCCGCAAGTACTGCGACGCGTTCCGGCCTCCGAGGGCGATCGACGTCGAAGGCGGCCTGGCTCAGCGCAAGCAACAGACCGGCCCCCAGGCGCCCGCCAAGGTCGAAGACCTGATCAACGAGGAAGACTTCGCCCAGCTCTACGCTCAGGCGATGGGCAACGACGAGCCCGAGCTGGTGCTCTCGGAGACCGTCGACGACCCGGCCGTCTCGGCCCCGCGGATCATCGAGCCGATCGGCGTGCTGCCGGTGGGCGTGGCGAAGGCCGAGCCTCCGCTGCAGCCGATCACCTTCGCCGAGGCGCAGCAGCTGCTCGCCACCAGCGTGGGCCGCGAAGACATCGCCCGGGTGCTGCTGCGGTTCGCGGTCGGCAAGTTCAAGCGGTCGCTGCTGCTGTCGGTGCAGAAAGATTTGCTGCTCGGTTGGCGCGGAGCGGGGCAGGGCGTGCGCGAGAAGGCGGTGCGCCGCATCGGGATCTCGCTGCGAGAACAGAACACGTTCAGGCTGGTGGCGCAGACCCGCTCGCACTTCGTGGGGCCGCTGAAGCGCACGCCGGGCACCGCGGTGTTCTTCAAGCTGCTCGGCGGCGGGTTCCCGCAGACCGCGGTGATGATGCCGATGCTGGTGCGCGAGCGGGTGGTGCACCTGCTGTATCTGGATCAGGGGCCTGACCAGCTGACCGCGCCCGATGTCGGGGAGCTGCTGATTCTGAGCCAGAGCGTGGGCAGGAGCTACGACGCGCTGATCAGACAACGACAGGGGTAGGGCTCTAACCTCACCCCGGAGCGCTTTCGCGCTCTCGGCCCTCTCCTTTCAGGAGAGGGGTTTGCTACTGCATCTCGACGTTGAACGACTTCTTCCCACCGGACTCGATGTTGAAGTTGTCGCTCCAGTGGGCCTTGCCGACGTTCACCAGAATCCGGTGGCTGCCTTCGTAGACCGGCACCTCGCCGCGAATCGGCGCCGAGCCGATGCGGTGGTCGTCGATGAACACCTGGGCGCCCTCGGGCGCTCCGATGGTGATCGAGCCCTTGCCGATCGTCCACGACTCGTCGTTCTGCTCGCCCGCGGTGACCACGATCGACCGCGCGGTGCGAATGCCGAGGTCCTTGTTGGCGATGATCACCAGGTGGCGGCCGGGAGCCAGCGCGCCCTTCCACGGCGTCTTGCCCGCCGGCTTGTTGTCGATGGTCAGCTCGCAGTCGGGGTTCACGTCGATCGCCAACCGCACGTCGGCCGAGGCGGGCGCCGCGACACCGGCGTCGACCACCTTCGCCACCGCGCCCGCGTCCACCACCGGAGCCGGGCCTGCATCGACCGCGGCGCCACCGGTGACTTCGGCGACCGCCGCGTCGGGCACTTCGACCGCGACCACCGGCGGCGTCACCTTGGTGAAAGAGCCGGCGTCGGCGGCCATCGCGGCCTTCATCGAAGGCGGCAGCTCCTTGGGCCCGCTCTGGCTCCAGACGATCAGCAAGAACACCAGCGCCACCACCGCGGTGACTCCGATGATCGGCAGCAGCCCGGCCTTCACCTTCTCGGGCTCGGGCGGCGGCTCTTCGGGAGCGGCGCGGCGCGCGGGAGCGGCGACCGGGGTCGGCGGCGCGGGCGGGTAGGGTGGGACGATCGGCTTCGGGTTGGGCGGCAGCTCCACCACCGGCGACTGCGGCACCACCGGCACCGAGATCGGCGTCGGCGAGATCGGGATCTGCACCGGCGTACCGGTGCGCGCGACCGGGGTCTCGACGGTCGTCGTCTTGCGCTCCGCCCACTGCCGGCGGGCGAGATCGGCGATCCCCGCGTCGAGCGCCTGGCGCCGCCCCGCGCGGACCTTGTCGTTGTCGGGGAAATGCTCCTTCAGGTAGGTGCCGAGCTCTTCGTCGGAGATCAGCGCGCCGCCCACCGCCTTCTCGATCGCCTCCTTGAGCGCGAGCGGAGTCGGGTAGCGGTCGCCGACCTTCTTGGCGCACGCCTTGTCGATCACCTTCTGCAGCTCTTCGGGCACTTCGCCCGGAGGAGGCGGCGGCATCGGCAACGTCAGCACCGCGTGATCGAAGAAGTCGCCCTGGTCGGCGTACGGCACCACGCCGGTGAGGCACTCCGAGAGGGTGAGGCCGAGCAGGTAGACGTCGGTCTCGAGGCGGTAGGCGTCGCGGCCGCCGATGATCTGCTCGGGAGCGGTGTGCACCCGGCGCCCCTTCACCCGCTGGCCGCCCATCTCGCGGGGAGCGAAGGCGAGCGCGCCGTAGCCGGTGACCTTGGTGACGCCGCTGAACGAGATCAGCAGCGTCTCGGGCCGCACGTCGCCGTGCACCAGCGGAGTGCCGTCGTCGTTGCCGGCGAGGTGGGCGTAGTGAACGCCGATCGCCGCGTCGGCGACGATCTTGGCGGCGATGTTCGCGGGCAGCTTCTTCGCCTCGTCGAGCAGCTTGCGGAGCGACTCGCCGTCGGCGAACTCGACCACCCGTGCGTGGCCTTCGTCGAGGTGGGCGAAGCCGAACACCCGAACGATGTGCGGGTGCTCGAGAATCGCGGCGTGCTCGGTCTCTTTGCGAATCTTCGCCAGCAGCGCGGGGTCGCCCTCGACGCCTTCGGGCACCCACACCAACACCACCGGCTCGGCCGCTCCATCGCCGTCGATCGACAGTCCGAGAAATGCGCGCGAGCCCTCGCCTGAAAGCAGCGGGCCCAGCGCCTGGTAGCGGCGGGTCATTCGAAACCGAAGTTAGGTGGGCTCACGCCAGGGTCAACAAAGTTTCGAAGATGCGACAGGGCTGTATCAGCCCCGATCGGAGCGGAACGGGAGGGTCAGGTAGTACCCCGCGTTGCCGCGCTTCACGATCAGCAGCACCGAGCGGGCGGAGCGGGCGGCGATCAGCGCGTCGCGAAACGCGTCGGCCGACTCCAGCGGGAGGTTGTTGAGCCGGAGCACCGCGTCGCCGGGCTCGAGGCCGATGCGGGCCGCCGAGCTGCCCGGGCGCACCGCGGTGATCTGCATGCCGCCCTTGCCGGCCGACTTCATGCGCAGGCCCAGGCGATCCCACGCCAGCGAGTCGACCAGCTTGGCGGGGAACTCGACCGGGTTGAGGCTGACGTTCACCGTGGCGCCGTTGCGGAAGATGGTCAGCGGGAGCGGCGTCTTCGCCGGGTAGCCCTTCATGCGCTCGCGAAAGTCTTCGTCGTTCTCGACCTGGGTGGTGCCCACCTGGGTGACGATGTCGCCGCGCTGCACGCCGGCGGTCTCGGCCGGGCTGCCCGCCTCGATGCTCGCCACGATCGCGCCGAAGGTGCGATCCCAGCCGAGCTTCTTGGCCAGGTTCGGGGTCAGCTCCTGCACGTCGATCCCGATCCACGAGGGGCGCACTTTGCCGAACTGGGTCAGCTCGTTGACGATGCGCTTCACCTTGTCGGCGGGGATCGCGAACCCGATGCCCTGCGCCGAGGCGACGATCGCGGAGTTGATGCCGATCACCTCGCCGTCGATGTTGAGCAGCGGCCCGCCGGAGTTGCCGGGGTTGATCGAGGCGTCGGTCTGCACCAGGTCGTCGTAGGTGCGGTCTTCGGCCTTGAAGCTGCGGCCCACCGCCGACACCACGCCCACCGTCACCGTCTTCTTCAGCCCGAACGGGGAGCCGATCGCGACCGCCTTCTCGCCGATCATCAGGTCGGAGCTGGTGCCCAGCTTCGCCGCCGGCAGCGGGCCCTTCACGTTCACCTTCAGCACCGCCAGGTCGTTGTCGGCGTTGGAGCCGATCACCTCGGCCTGCGCCTGGCGCCCGTCGGCGAGCACCACGTGAATCTCCGCCGCTCCGCGAATCACGTGCTCGTTGGTGACGATGGTGCCGTTGGGGTCGACGATCACGCCCGAGCCCAGGCCCTCCACCGCGTGCCGCTCCTCCAGGTCGCCGTAGAGGAACTGCTGAATCATGTTCTGGGGGTGAAAGCGGCCCTCGACCACCTGCACGGTGCCGATGAAGACCACCGCCGGCGAGACGCGCTGCACGACCTCCACCACGGCGTCGCGGCGGGTGTTGACATCGGTGGTAACGAGGCTCAGCGCGACTGCCAGCATTGTGCTCATGGCGATGGGTGACCTTTAGCCGGTGCGGTATAACGGCGGCCATGAAAACACTCGCTGGCGCCGTCTTCTTCCTGCTGAGCGTGCCCGCTTTTGCCGATGACGCGGCGGAGGCCAAGAAGGTCGCCGAGACGTACCTCAACGCACTCACCGGCTCGGGAGATGAGGCCGGCAAAGACCTGCTGTTGGGCGGCGTCACGATGAACGCCCAGCTGTTCACGCTCGACAACTTCGAGCTCAAGAACCTCGAGACCAAGCACGAGGAGGCCGACCTGGTTCACGCGGTCGGCATGATGAATGACCTCGACAAGGCCGGCCGCAAGGCGCTCACCAAGCTGATGGGCACCGAGCGGGTGGGCGACGACCTCCAGGTCACCATGGTCTCGAAGGAAGACGCGGAGAAGCTGCTCAAGCCGACCACCGAGAAGGCCCTCGCGTTTCAGAAGGCGCACCCGGTGCTGGCCTACGTCACCCGCGTCGGCAAAGAGGTGTACTGGCACCCGAAGAACCCGATGCGGCCGCTGCTGGCGAAGGCGCAGCCGCAGGGCGGCAAGTACACGCTCGACATGTACCGGTGGACGGTGCTGACCAAGGAAGGGCCCGCCAAGACTCAGCGCGAGTGGCCGTTGCGCGTGCTGCGCTTCAAGGCAGGCAAGCTCGACACCGGCTGGAAGATTCTGCCCGCGTCGGACTGGAACGCGGAGTAACCGGCTCAGGTCTTCAGCATCCAGCCGATCATCTTGTAGAGCAGACGGGCGGCGACGTTGCCGTCCCACTCGCTGTCGGGGCCCGGCGCCACTTCGTTGAGGTCGAGCCCGACGATCTGTTTGTTCGCTCGCGCGACCGCGGCGATCAGTTGGCAGGCCTGCGGGTAGCTCAGACCGCCCGGAACGGGAGTGCCGGTGTTCGGGCAGAGCGTCGGGTCGAGGCCATCGATGTCGAAGCTCAGGTACACCTGCTTCGGGAGGTGGCTGACGATGTTGTCGCAGATCTCCCGCCAGTTCATGCCCTCGGCCTGCTCCGCCGACATGCGCGCGTCGAAGTAGGTGTGAATTCGGCCGTTGCTCCGCTCGATCTCGTTCATCTCGGACTCGGCGAAGTCGCGAATGCCGACCTGAACCAGCTTCCCCACCTGCGGGACCTTGTGCACCACGTTGTACATGATCGACGCGTGCGACCAGGTGAAGCCCTCGTAGGCGTTGCGCAGGTCGGCGTGCGCGTCGAGGTGCAACACGCCCAGGCCCGGGTACTTCTCGGCGTGCGCTTTGATGCAGCCGAACGGGGTCGAGTGATCGCCGCCGATCAGGCCCACCCGCTTGCCCTGGCCCAGCCAGCGCTTGGTCTCGGTGTAGACCCAGTCGTTCATTTTCTCGGAGAGCGCGTTCACCTCGGCCAGCTGTTTGGGGTCGGCGTCGCCGCCCGATTCGATGATCGGCTCGGCCAGCTCGCGGCCGCGGTCTGACCACTCCCGAACCTGTTTGGGGATCGGCAGCATCGAGATGCCGGCTTCGTACGGCTTGCCGGTGTCGATGTCGTAGAGGTCGACCTGCTTCGACGCCTCGTAGATCGCCTCGGGGCCGTCGGCGGTGCCGCCGCCGTAGCTGCAGGTCGCCTCGAACGGCACCGGGATCAGCACGACCTTCGCCTCTTCGGGCGAGTGGGGCAGGCCGTACACGCCCGAGCCGGGCTGCGCCGCTGCGTTGGGGTCGAAGCTCATACCGTCAACACCACCTTCCCGAACGTCTCGTTCGACTGCATCGCTTCCAGCGCCTTGGGCAGCTCTTCGAATGTCTTCGTGGCGCCGATCACCGCCTTCAACGCGCCCGACTCGAAGCCCGGCAGAACGCGCTCGGCGAAGGTCTGCGCCACCTGCGCTTTTTCTTCGGGGCCGCGCGAACGCATCGTGGTGCCGATCAAGTGAATGCGGCGCGACAGAATCGAAGCCAGCGGCACCTCCGCCATCGGCCCCGCGGTCAGCCCCACCAGCATCACCGTGCCTCGCGACGCGGTCGCTTCGAGCGTCTGGGGGAAGTAGTCGCCGCCCACCAGGTCGAGGGTGACGTTCACGCCGCCGTTGGTGACCTTCTTCACTTCGTCGGCGAAGGCGGGCGAGCCGTTGACGTGAATGCCATGGTCCATGCCCAGCGGCTTGCATTGGTCGAGCTTGTGCGCGCTCCGGGCGGTGCCGATCGACTTCGCCTTTGCCCACCGAATCAGCTGCACCGCCGCCGAGCCCACGCCCGAGCCGACCGCGTGCACCAACGCCCACTGGCCCATCTTCAGGCCCGCCTGGAGGAACAGCGCGTCGTAGGCGGTGATGAACGCCTCGGGGATCGCGGCCGCGGCCGCGTAGTCGAGCGACCTGGGCACCGTCATCGCTTCGGCGTCTTCGGCGATCAGCTCTTCGCCCCAGGCGCCCGACGCGACGATGCCCATCACCCGATCACCGACCTTGTGGCGGCTCGCGCCGAGGCCGGCTTCGATCACCTCGCCCGCGTAGTCCATGCCCGGAATCGAAGCGTCGACTCCCGGCGGAGGAGGGTAGAGGCCCATCGTGTGGAGCAGGTCGGCGCGGTTGAGCGCGGTCGCCTTCAGTTTGATCCGCAGCTGGCCGGGGCCCAGCTTCGGAGACGGTCGCTCGGTGAGCTTCAGCCCCTGCGGGCCTTCGAAATCGGTGACGTACGCGCGCATGACGAGAGCGGTATATATGCCGCATGAGCGTCTTCGCCACGCGTCGTGCACAGCTGATGAAGAAGCTGAAGCGCCCGGTGCTGCTGTTCGCCGGCGGCTTGATCTCGCGCAACTACCCCGCCAACTGGTTCGCGTTTCGGGCCGACTCGAACTTCCTCTACTTCTTCGCCGAGCCGGAGGCCGGCTCCGCCGCCTGGCTCGATCCCGCCGACGGCAAGGTGCGGTTGTTCCTGCCCGAGCGCACCGTCGAAGACGCGCTCTGGCACGGCGCGACCGAGTCGTTCGCCGAAGCGCGCGCCCGTCACGGCGTCGATGAGGTGCTCGCGGTCGAACAGCTCGAAGAACAGGTGCTGAAGCTCGCCCACGGCCGCACCGTCGACACGTTGGCGGTCGCCGACGCCAAGGCCACCCGCCGCGCCCGCGCGATCACCGGGGCCGACGCCGACTTCGACGACCCTTCCCGGGTCGGCTCTGCCGAGCTGGTCGACGCGATCGTGTCGCTCCGGCTGAAGAAGGGCCCGGAGGAGCTCGCCCAGATGAAGGCCACCTCCGAGGTGACCCGCCAGGCCCACGTCGACGCGATCAAGCACTCGCGGCCGGGCGCCACCGAAGAGCTGATCGCCGGCCTCGTCGAGGGCGCCTTCGCCCGCCACGGCTGCGCGCCCGCGTACGGCACCATCTGCTCGGTGCGCGGCGAGGTGCTCCACAACCACCGCCAGCAGTACACCCTCGAGGCGGGCGACATCATGCTGCTCGACGCCGGCGCGGAGGCGAAGAGCGGCTACTGCTCCGACGTCACCCGGGCCTGGCCGGTCGGTGGGCCGTTCACGCCCGAAGGCCGCGCGGTCTACGAGCTGGTGCTGGCGGCCAACCTGGCGGCGATCGCGGCGGTGAAGCCCGGCGTTCGCTACCGCGACATTCACCTGCTCTCGGCGCGGGTGATCGCCGACGGCCTGGTGGAGCTCGGGCTGCTCAAGGGCACCGGCTCGGCGCGGGTGGAGTCGGGCGCGCACGCGCTGTTCTACCCCCACGGGGTCGGCCACCAGCTCGGCCTCGACGTGCACGACTTCGAGACCTTCGGCGATCGGGTGCTGTACCCCGGCCGGCAGCGCAGCCCTCAGTTCGGCACCGGCTTTTTGCGCATGGACATGGACCTCGCCGAGGGCATGACCTTCACCATCGAGCCGGGCGTCTACTTCGTGCCCGCGATCTTGCGCTCTCAGAAGTTCCGCGATCAGTTCAAGGGCGAGGTCGACTTCGAGAAGGCCGAGCAGTTTCTCACCTGCAACAAGGGCAAGGGCTTCGGCGGCATTCGCATCGAAGACGACGTCTACTGCTCGGCCACCGGCGCCGACGTGCTCACCAAGGCGATTCCCAAGGAGCGGGCAGAGATCGAAGCGCTTGCCGGTACGGCGTAGGGGCGCTACGCAGCGCCCATGGCCTGGTTCGCAAAGAAGCCCCGCATTCGTCAGAACGAGCCCTCCGAGACGGACGTGCAGCCGTCCCGCATGGAGGGCCTGTGGGTCAAGTGCGACGCCTGCGGTGAGATCCTCTACCGCGCCGACCTGGAGAAGCAGCTCAACGTCTGCCCCGCCTGCAACCACCACATGCAGTGGCCGGCCCGCGCGCGGTTGAAGGGCCTGCTCGACCCCGGCACCTTCGAGGAGCTCGACACCGATCTGGCCCCGGTCGACCCGCTCGGGTTCTCCGACTCGAAGAAGTACCGCGACCGTCTGAAGTCGACCCGAAAGAACCTGGGCGAGAACGACGCGTTCGTCTCCTGCGTGGGCAAGATCGACGGCGTGCCGGTGTCGGTGGGCGCGTTCGTGTTCGAGTTCATGGGCGGCTCGATGGGCTCGGTGGTGGGCGAGAAGGTCACCCGGGTGTTCGAGCGGGCGATCGAGCTGAAGTCGCCGGCGATCGTGTTCTCGTCGTCGGGCGGCGCGCGCATGCAGGAGGGCATCTTCTCGCTGATGCAGATGGCGAAGACCTCGGCGGCGATCGCCCGGTTTCGCGCGATCAAGCGCCCGTACATCTCGGTGATGCTGCACCCGACCACCGGCGGCGTGGCGGCTTCGTTCGCCTGGCTGGGCGACGTGATCCTCACCGAGCCGAAGGCGTTGATCGGCTTCGCCGGCCCGCGCGTGATCGAGCAGACCATTCGCCAGAAGCTGCCCGAGGGCTTCCAGCGCAGCGAGTTCCTCCTCGACCACGGCATGGTCGACGCGATCGTCCCCCGCAAGGAGCTGCGGGCGAAGATGTCGCAGCTGATCGCGCTGATGTCCTGACTCGAGTGATGCCGAAGACGCCCGCCGAGGCGATTCAATACCTCTCACAGCTGTCGCCGTCGGCGATTCGGCTCGGCCTCGATCGCATTCACGAGGCGCTCGCCGCGCTCAAGCACCCCGAGGCCGGCTGGCCCGCGCTCCACGTCGCCGGCACCAACGGCAAGGGCAGCACCTGCGCGTTCGCCGCCAACGTTCTCTCGGAGCAGGGCTACGTGGTCGGCCTCTACACCTCGCCGCACCTGGTGAAGGTGAACGAGCGCATTCAGATCGACGGCGAGCCGATCTCCGACGAGCTGTTCGGCCGGCGCATTCTCGAGGTGCTCGACCAGCTGCCCGAAGGGCTCGACTTGAGCTACTTCGAGCTCGGCACCGTGGTCGCCTTCTGGCACTTCGCGCAGGAGAAGATCGACGTCGCGGTGCTCGAGGCCGGCCTCGGTGGGCGCCTCGACGCGGTCACGGCGTGCAAGCCGCTGGTCACCGCGATCACCCAGATCGGCTTCGATCACATGGAGTACCTCGGCCACACCCTGGCCGCGATCGCCGGCGAGAAGGCGGGGATCATCAAGGCCAACGTGCCGCTGGTGGTGGGCCGCCAGCCGCCCGAGGCGCTCGAGGTGTTGGAGCGCACCGCCCGGCAGCTCGGCGCGCCGATGCGGCTGCTCGATCGCGAGTTCTCGATGCAGCCGGTGGGGAGCGGCTTCGTGTTTCGAGGCGCGCGCGGCACCGTGCCAGGCCTCGAGCTGGGGCTGCGGGGGCCGCACCAGGCCGACAACGCGGCGGTGGCGCTGGCGTCGCTCGAGCTGCTCGCCGAGCGTGGGCTGACCACCTCCGAGCCGAACATTCGCAAGGGGCTGCGCGAGGCGCGCTGGCCCGGCCGGCTGGAGGAGCTGCCCGGCACGCCGCCGATCGTGCTCGACGGCGCGCACAACCCGATGGGCGTCGAGGCGCTGGTTCGCGCGCTCGACTCGGTCTACCCGGGCCGGCCGATCCACCTGGTGTTCGGGGTGCTCTCCGACAAAGACCACCGGCCGATGATTCGCGCGCTGTTCCCCAGGTGCACCACCGTGCACCTCACTCCGCTGCCCAGCCCGCGCAGCCTGGACCCCGCGAAGTACCTCGAAGATGCGCTCAAGCTGGGGCCCAAGGTGACCGCCCACGACAGCCCCGCCCAGGCGCTCGCCGCGGCGCGTGCGGCAGCCACCGCACCCAACGCCCTGGTTTTAGGGGCCGGCTCGCTCTTTCTGATCGGCGAGTTGACACGTCTTTGCCAATGGTTACGTGAGGAAGGTCATGAGTGAACCGGCCGAACCGAAGACCGAGTCGAGAGACGATGTGGTGTCGCCCGCCACCGTGACGCCCGAACCGCATCACTCGCGAGACTCAAACATGCAGCAGCTGGAAAAAGACCTCGAAGCCGCGCGCAAGCGCATCGACGACCTCGCCCGCGCGTACCAGGCCAGCCAGGCCGACTCCGAGCGCTTCAAGGAGCGCCTCACCCGCGAGCGCGAGCGCATGATCGACGTCGACCGCGGCAACGCCGCGCTGCTGGTGATCGAGGCGATCGACCAGCTCGACCTGGTGCTCTCGGCCGCCACCCCGGGCCCGATGACCGACGGGGTGCGGCTGGTGCGCGACTCGATGGTGAAGAAGCTGGCCGACTCGGGGGTCGAACGGTTGGAGCTCAAAGGGTTGCCGTACGACCCCAACCTCGCCGAGGCCGCCGACACCGAGCTGGTGACCAGCCCGGCGCACGACGGCACCGTGACCCAGGTGACCCGCGCCGGCTACGTGCTCAAGGAGCGGGTGATTCGGCCCGCCCAGGTTCGCGTCGGCCGCTACCTCCAGCCCGCACAGGCCTAGATCCCGCGCGCCCAAGAGCGGTAAACACCCTCGCGCGTGAAACGGGAGGCGTTGCTTTTCTGTCTGTGGGCGTTCGTCGCGTCGGCGCAAGACGCAGGCACGCCCGCGGCCGCGTCGAAGGCGAAGGCTCCGGCCGCCAAGCCGCTCTGGCGGGAGCACGCGCCGAAGCCGATTCCCGAGTTCAACGCCCCCGGCTCCTGGGCGCCGCTGGTGAAGGCGGTGCGCGCCACGGTGGTGAACCTCTCGATGGCGAACGGCAGCTCGAGCAAGTCGCTCGGCTCCGGGTTCTTGATCAACGCCGACGGGTACGTGGTCACCAACAACCACGTGGTCGACAAGGCCCAGGCGATTCGCGCCCGGCTCGGCGATGGCCGTGAGCTCGACGCGATCACCGTCGGCAAAGACCCCACCACCGACCTGGCGCTGCTCAAGCTGACCGGGGAGGGCGTGGGCTCGCTCCCGTTCGCGTACCTGGGCGACAGCGATCAGCTCGAGGTGGGCGACTGGGTGGTGGCGATCGGCAACCCGTTCGGCCTGGAGACCTCGGTCACCCAGGGCATCGTCTCGGCGCGCGAGCGGGTGCTCGGGCTGGGCGACTTCGACGACTTCATTCAGACCAACGCGCTGGTGAACCCGGGCAACTCCGGCGGCCCGCTGTTCAACGTGCGCGGCGAGGTGGTCGGAGTGACCTCGTCGATTCTCAACCAGGGGCAGGGCATCGGCTTCGCCGCGCCGATCAACCTGGTGAAGGAGCTGCTGCCCAACCTGCTCCACAACGGCAAGCTCGAGCGCGGCTGGCTCGGGTTGAACGTGCGCGATCAAGACGAGCATCACCACGCGGTGGTGGTCGACGTGTACAAGGGCAGCCCGGCCGAGAAGGCAGGGGTGAAGCCGGGCGACGTGGTCGAGATGGTCGACGGCAAGCCGGTCGATTCGTACCTCGGGCTCCTGCGGCGCATCGGCCTGCTCGCGCCGGGCGTCACCGTGCGCCTCAAGGTGTTGCGCGACACCAAGTCTTACGACTTCTCGGCCACGCTGCAGACCCGGCCCGCGGCAGAGGTGAGCGGCACCGCGCCCGCCTCACGCATCGAGGGCATCGGGGTGTTGCTGCGCGAGCTGCCTCCGGCGGTGGCGCAGAAGCTGGCGCTCCCGGGTGGGCTGCTGGTCGAGGGCGTGATGCCCGGCAGCGCGGCCGAGCTCGGCGGCGTGCTCGAAGGCGACGTGGTGGTCGAGGTGAACCGCGAGCCCGCGACGCTCGCCGCGCTCCAGGAGGCGATGAAGGAAGTGCCTCCCCAGACGATTCTGCTCAAGCTGCAGCGCAACGATCGCGCGCGCTACGTCGCGCTCAAGCCGCACTGATTCTCGGCGCGACTACTTGTTGATCCACACCGCGATCGTCTCGCCGGTGCGGCCGATCGTCACCAGCACCGCGTCGATGTGCGCCTTCACGCCCTTCATCGTGCCGCCGCCCTTCTTCGACATCGCCCACTGACCCTGCGGAGTGAAGACCACCTGCAGCCGCATCGCGCCGGCCTGCAGCTGCCGCCCCATCATCTGCGGGTTCCAACCCTCGGGCAGGGTGCCCTTGAGCGCGATGAACGGGATCACCGGGTTCCCGTTCGCGTCGGTGTGCGAGGGAGCGCCCGCGGTCACCGCCGAGTTCGAAGCGGGGAAGAACGGGGTGAGGTTGATCGTCACGTCGCCACCGGGAGCCGCCGCGCCGAGCGACAACATCGCCGACGAGTCCTCGGTGATCATCATGTAGTACTTCTTCCCGTTCGACTTCTGGCGGTATGCCTCCGCGGCTTTCTTGCAGTCGCCGCCGCCCTCGAGCACCGAGCCGCAGTCGTCGCCCAGGTACTTGTCGAGGAACGAGCCGAGCGACTGAATCGGGTCTGCCGCGTCACGCAGCTTGGCGAACCGCGCATCGACGTCGGCCATCGCCAACAGCGGCAGCAGAGAAACGATCGCTCCAAACACTCGAAACATGGAAACTCCGGTGTGCGATTGGGTGGATAATTTGCCTACATCAGACTACCCGTTACGCTCTCGATCACATGGAACGACGATCGAGCCTGCGCTTCGACAAAGTCTTCACTGTTTACCTCACCTCCAGCGACGGCATGACGAGAGGCATCGGGCGCAACATCAGCGCCGCCGGCCTGTTCGTCGAGACGCGAGAGCCGATGCCCTTGGGCGGGCAGGTGCGCGTCACCTTCGCTTCTGACGAAGGCAACGAGATGACCGCCCTCTGCGAGGTGCGCTACCAGGTCGCGCTCAACTACGCGGCGATTGACGGCCAATCGAAGACCTCGAGCAGGGGAGTGGGACTGCGCATCATTGCCTACGAGACCAAAGAGGACCACCCGCTTCTGCTCGTCGATCGTGAACGCGTGCTGCACTGAACCGACGCGTACACCTCAGCTGATCTTCACGGCACGCCGCGCCAGACGTGCCACTCGGCGCTGCCCGAGGCGTTGAACACGGTGTTCATCGCCGCCGGGTCGCCGGTCTGAACCAGGTCGAGCCGGCCGTCGCCGTCGAGATCGACCAGCACCCAGTTCTCGGCGCCGCCGGCGCCGCTCGGCGCATAGAAGCCGCTCGCGAGGCCGGCGTCGGGCACCGGGAAGTCGACCTCGGCGCCGAAGCCCGAAGCCGAAGCGGGGTAGAGCTTCCAGTAGGGCATGCCCGCATCCTGGCCGAACACGCCCTTCGCCCGCTTGGGGTCGTCGGTCTGAATCAGATCGGCGCGGCGATCTCCGGTGAGATCGGCCACCGACCAGACGAAGTTGGCGGCGCGGAGGTTGGGCGCGAAGAAGCCGCCGTCGGTCGCGCTGTCGGGCACCGGGTACGCGTTCGCGGTGGGCAGAAAGCCGGTGCCGGTGTTCAGGTACACCTGCCACACCGTCGGCGGCGCGAGGTACCCGAACACCTGGTTGAGCGTGGTCGGGTCGCTGGTCTGCACCAGCTCGGGCGCGCCGTCGGCGTCGAGATCGAACAGCGCCCAGTTGCGCAGCGAGCTGGTGA
Organism: Myxococcaceae bacterium; assembly: GCA_047602415.1. Classification (GTDB taxonomy): domain Bacteria; phylum Myxococcota; class Myxococcia; order Myxococcales; family Myxococcaceae; genus JASGHH01. Next base: position 198,378 of record JASGHH010000001.1, read on the forward strand.
CCGCCGGCGCGTAGAAGCCTCCCGCGGTCGGCGTGTTCGGCACCACCCAGGTGCTCGGGGTGCCCGAAAAAGCCGAGCCGGTGTTGAGGTACACCTTCCAGAAGCTCATTCCCCCGCTGGTGAACACCGAGTCGGAGCTCGCCGGGTCGGAGGTCTGCACCAGGTCGCGCAGCCCGTCGCCGCTGAGATCGAACACCGACCAGCGCGCGGTGGGCGACCCCGAGTTGAGCGCGTTGAAGCCGTTCGCCGAGCCGCTCTCGGGCACGTCCCACTTGCCCGGAGTGCCCGAGAAGCCGCTGCCGCTGTTGGCGAAGGTCTGCCAGTACCAGCCTTCGCCGCCGTCGGAGATCTCGCCTCCGTCGAACGGGAGCGCTCCGCCGCCGTCGGGGTCGACGGTGCGCACCAGCTCGGGCGCCTTGTCGCCGTCGAGATCGACGGTGGCCCAGTTGGTCTTCCCGTCGCCGCCGGTTGCGGCGTTGAACTCGGTCGGGTTCGCCTGCTTGGGAAGGTTCCAGACGGTGGCGGTGAGCGAGAAGCCGGAGCCGGTGTTCTTGAAGAAGCGCCACGACGCGGTGCCGGCGTCGGCGCCGAACGGAGTGGGCCCGGTGCTGGCGGGGTCGGCGGTCTGCACCAGGTCGGGCTTGCCGTCTCCGTCGAGATCGATCAGCGACCACTGGTTGGCGGCGTTGGCCACGTTCGGCGCGTAGAAGCCCGCCGCGGTGGTGCTGTCGGGCACCGGCCAGTGCAAGAGCGGCCCGAAGTGGCTGCTCGGCGCCACGCTGCCGCCTCCTCCGCCGGTCGCGCTGCCGCCGCCGGTCGCCGAGCCGCCGCCCGAGGCGCTGCCGCCTCCGGTGCCGCCCATCGCGCAGACGCGGAAGTAGCAGGTGGTTCCCGAAGGGCACGCAGCGCACGCCGCGCCGGCCTGGCCGCACACCTTGTCGTCGGTGCCCGCCTGACACTTGCCGCCGGTGTCACAGCAGCCGGAGCAGGTGTCGGGGCCGCACTTGCCCGTGCTGCTGCACGACGCGCCGAACATCAGCGCACAAAAGAGAAGCGCCGGGGCGAAGAGGTTTCGCACCCGGCGCACTCTACAAGTTCGCAGCGCGGATTACTGCGAGAAGCCTTCCAGCATGTAGTGGGCTTCGATGCGCTTGAGCGCGAGGATCATCGCCGCGGTGCGGGTGTCGACCGTCTTGCCCACGGTGTAGTGCCGCGAGTCGTGCATCTCGGTGCGGCGCGGGGTGTTGCGCGCGATGTCGCGAATGATGCGGTAGTTGCGCTTGAGCGCGTGCTCCAGCCGCTGATCGACGTCCTGCTCGGTCCAGATCTCCATTCGCTTGTTCTGGATCCACTCGTAGTAGCTGACCGTCACGCCGCCCGCGTTGCAGATGATGTCGGGGATCATGTCGATCTTGCGCTTCTCGAACACCCGGTCGGCGTCGGGCGTGGTCGGGCCGTTGGCGCCCTCCGCCACCACCTTCACCTTCATCTTCTCGGCGATCTCGGCGGTGATCTCGCCACCGAGCGCCGCGGGCATCGCGATGTCGGCCGGCATCTCCCAGAAGTCAGACTTGGAGATCACCTGCGCGCCGGGGAAGCCGAGCACCGAGCGCTTCAGGTTCTTCGGGTTCTCGTGCACGTAGCGCATCAGCTCGCCGGCATCGATGCCGTTCGGGTTGGCGATGCAGCCGTCGACGTCGTTCACCGCCACCAGCTTGGCGCCCATGTTCTGCAGAATCACCGCGCCCCAGCTGCCGACGTTGCCGAAGCCCTGAACGATGAAGGTCTTGCCCTTCAGGTTCTCGCCCTTGTCGGCGTAGTAGTCCTCGATGCAGAACGCGACGCCCTGGCCGGTCGCCTTGGTGCGGCCCTCGGAGCCGCCGATGCGCACGTCTTTACCGGTGATCACGCCGCGGCTGTTGTGACGCTCGCGCTCGCCGTCGGAGTACTGGCGGAGGAACAGCGCCATGATCTCGGAGTTGGTGCCCACGTCGGGCGCCGGGATGTCGACGTTCGGGCCGATCAGGTTCTTCAGCTTGTACATGAAGCGCAAGCTGATCGCCTGGAGCTCCTCGCGGCCGAACTGGCGCGGGTCGATCTGAATGCCGCCCTTGCCGCCGCCGAACGGGACCTCGGCGATCGAGGTCTTCCAGGTCATCTCGGCCGCGAGCGACTTGAAGAGGTCGAGGCTCACTTCGCGGTGGTAGCGAATGCCGCCCTTGTACGGGCCGCGCGCCTGGTTGTGCTGCACCCGGTACGCCTTGAACCGCTGGGTGTCGCCGGGAACCAGGTGGTAGACCTTGCCGTCGGGCAGGCGCAGGTGGCCGTCTTTGATCTGCACGTCGGAGCCGAGCAGCGCCTTGCCGTTGAGAATGATCTTCCCGTCGGAGAGGTGCTCGAGGCCGGCGGGGTCGCGCAGCTTGAGCGCCTGCAGCTCGCTGTACGCCTTCGCCTCGGCGTCGGGCACCGGCACCAACCGGTCCTTCAGCTTCACGGTGACGTAGAAGATGTGCTCGTAGTCGGGCTCTTCCAGCTCCAGCCGCACGCGCGGATCGAGACCCATCACGTCGGCGGCGTGATGAAAGATCTCCATCGCCTCGGTGTAGAGGGTCTTCTTCGGCTGCGGCGCGGGTGCCCGCATGAACGTCGATTCGGCCATTGCGATCTCCTTGAAAGGTGGCGCGTGTATAGCGTCGCGCTCACCAGAACGGGAACGCGAAACTGATAGCGCAATGCGTCAGCATGAGGCGTTTTGAAACGGTTCGAATCAGTCGAAGAAGAAATCGAACAACGAGCCGATCGGGTCGTCGTCGTCGTCTGCGTCGAAGAACCGGGGCAGGGTGCCGGTGTGCTCCCCGGGCTTCAGCTTTTCGGTGGCCGGGTTGACCACGCACGCCTTGCACATCAAGCCCTTGTTGGTGCCGTTGCCCTGGGCGTAGGGGAAGCGGCCGCCGCACTTCGCGCAGACGAAGCCGTTCACCACGGTCGCCTTTCGCGGGCGATCGGTCAGCTTGAGCTTGAGCAGCTGGAGGTCGTCTTTGTCGAGGAACACGCCCCGGCACTTGCCGCAGCGCTCCACCGGCACCGCGCTCTTCAGCACCCCGGCCTGGAGCGGCTGGGCGCAGACCGGGCAGGCGCGCTCGGCTTCGTGCTCGAACGGCTCGAAGGGCAACGCCTTGCCGTAGACCTGCTCCACCTCGCCGGCGTCGAACCACACCCCGCTGCACTGTACGCAGCGATCGAGCTCCACGTCTTTGCCGTGGGGCGCGACGATCAGAAAGTGCATCGCGATCTGGCAGTCGGGGCAGTTGCGCGCGCGTGGCACGCCGCCCAGCGTACTGCGAAAAGCCGACACCCAGGATTGAACTGGGGACCTACTGATTACGAATCAGTTGCTCTGCCGCTGAGCTATGTCGGCGCTCGAACTGCACAGACGAGCGGCGCGCACGTAACAGACAACGACGCCGAGCGTCAACGCACCTGATTGAGCAGAAGATACGACTGGGTGGCGCTCCCGCCGGTGGAGAACGTCACCGCCACGTCGGGGTCGCCGTCGCCGTCGACGTCGCCCACGTTCAGGCTCAACGGGGTGCCGGCGCCGAGCGGGTACTGGCTGCTGGCGAAGCTGAAGTTGCCGTTGTTGCGCCGCACCTGGAGCCCGCCGTTCTCGATCCACAGCGCGTCGGGCAGGCCGTCGAGATCGAGGTCGACGACTTTCGGCAGCGTGGGGTTGGTGCCGGCGAAGCTCTGCCGCTCGGCGAAGCCCAGGCCGGTGTTTTCCCACGCGCGCGCGGCGCCGCCCTGAATCACCAGCAGATCGAGATCGTTGTCGCCGTCGAAGTCGCCCGCCGACAGCTCGCTGGGAGCCGAGGGCAGGGTGAGCGACTTCTGCGCTCCCGCGGTGCCCGGGTCGACGGTCAGCCCGCCGCCGGCGCTCACCGCCAGCAGGTCGAGGGTGCCGTCGTGATCGTAGTCGGCCGCGGTGGCGGCGGTCGCTGAAGCGGTCACCTGCCGGGGCGCGTTGGCGAGGCCGTGGGCGAACAACCCGGCGCCGCTCACGCCTCCGTCGGCGCAGCCCACGCCCACCACCTGCCCGGTGGAGTCGACGCCGAGCAGCTTCGAGAAGCCGCAGCCCGCGTCGGGAAAGGCCGCCAACGTGAACTGGTTCGAGCCCGAGAGGTAGGCGTCGAGCGAGCCGTCGTCGTTGCGCACCGCCACGTCCTGGTGGCCGTCGCCGTCGAGGTCGCCGGGAATCGCCTGAACCGGCGTGCGGAGGAACGAGAGTTTGCGCGAGGTGGGGAAGCCCTGGCCCATCACGTAGGCGAAGGTCTCGACCCGGTAGAAGCCGGGCACCACCATCACCAGATCGCCCGGGCCCTTGGGGTCGACGTCGCCCAGCTCGCTCGAGCCGCCCGAGACCTGCGTCAGCCCCGGCCCCGCCGAGAGCAGCGTCGCCACGCAGTGGCTGACGTCGATGGTGCAGTCGGCCTTGCAGGCGTTGAAGCCGAAGCTCGGGCAGACCATCACCCCCGCGTCTCCGTCGCAGGCCTCGCCGAAGTTCACCGTGCCGTCGCCGCAGTGCTTTTCACAAAGAGTCGTGTCGTACTGGCAGGTGGTGGCGTTGCAGCCGAGCGAGCCGCGGTCGAAGCCCTGGGTCTCGCAGGTGGCGTCGCCCAGGTTGGTGCCGTCGCACTGCTCGCCGTTGACCGCGTCGATGTTGCCGTCGCCGCAGCGCGGAGGGTCGGGCGGAGGCGGGTGGTGGATCTTGCTGCCGCCGCAGGCCGCGAGTGCCACGGCGAGAGTCACGAGCGAAAAATTCCTCACGGCTTTGGTTATAAGACAACCCGTGACGATGAGCGCCAGATGCCCCTCCTGCAAACGGCCGGTGCTGCCGAAGGAGAAGAACCCCGAGTACCCGTTCTGCAGCGCGCGCTGCCGGGCGGTCGATCTCGGTAAGTGGCTGGGCGAGGAGTACCGCATTCCCGTCGGGCACGCCGACGTCGAAGACGAGCCGACCGGCCCGGTGTCGCACGACGAGGACGAGTCGCTGTCGTGAGCTCGCTGATCGTCGCCGCGGGCGTGGCGACGGCCTACGCCTCGGGGCTGCTCGGCGCGCACCGCTTCAACGTGTTTCGCATGCGCCGCGCGGCGGGCGGTTTTCCCACCCTCCGCTGGCTCGATTGGGATGCGCTGCTCGACGGGCTGCTCCCTTCGGGGCCGGCGCGCGCGGCGCAGAGCCCTTCACCGGCCGAGGGTGGGCCCTCCCCGCGGCTGCTCTCCCAGCTTCCCGACGACGGGGCCGCGCGGCACGCGCTGCTCTGTGCGCTGGTGACGGGCGAGAAGATCGAAGCGTCGCGCTTCGAGCCGGCGGGCTTCTCGGGCGGCGAGGCGAAGTGGCTGTCGAAGCTGTCGCGGTTGCGGTCGCAGCCCGAGGCGGTGCTCGACGAGCTCGAGGCCGAGCCGGAGTCGACCGCGGCCGGCGTCTACCTGCGCGAGCACCTCTTTCTGCAGCGGCGCATCGGGCTGCTCAACCTCGAGCTGGCGGTGTTCGCCTCGAAGCGAAGGTTGAGGGGGGCGCTGGAGCGGTACTCCGACGCGCCGGCGCTCCACTTCGTGCGGGCGGCGGCGTCGGCGCAGATGGGCTTCAACTCCCAGGTGCTCGACGATCTCGGCCGCGCCGTCTACTTCAGCAAGCAGTCGCCGTTCTACCTGCGGGCGGTGGTCGAGCTGCCGTTCGTCGCGGAGGCCCGCCCCGCGCTGCACCAGCAGTGTCGCGCATTACTGGAGTCCAAGGCCGCGCTCGGGTGACAATCGCGGCGTGGCGGAGCCGCTGCTGTCGGTATTGCAACAATTTCATGACGACCCGGCTTCGTTCGAGAAGCGGCTGAAGGGCCGCTCAGTGTTGCTCTACGAGCCGCCCGAGGAGCCCCCGGAGCCGAAGGCCGGAGAAGACGAGTCGACCTTTCGCTTTCGCACCGCCAGCGGCGAGACCGACATGGCGTTGGGCGGTGGCGAGCCGTTGGTGGTGTACCTCGAGAAGACCAAGGACAACGCGTTTCAGCGGCGCATCACCCTGGGCCGCACCTCGAACAACGACGTGGTGATCGAGTCGAACTCGGTCTCGCGGTTTCACGCCTGGTTCGAGCGCGACGCAGGCGGAGACTGGACCCTGGCCGACGCGGGCTCGAAGAACGGCACCCTGCTGTCGGGCGAGCGGCTCACCCCGCGCAAGGCGGTGGTGCTGGCGAGCGGCAACAAGGTGAGGGTGGGGCAGCTGGAGCTGACTTTTCTGTCTGCCTCGGGATTCCTCAAATTGCTTAAAGGCCGTTAATGACACCGCGAGACGAGCCAATGACGCGGTGTTTCATGTTGCGCGCCACTGATCCTGAGGCCTAAGTTTTCCAGTCTCGTGTCCGGTACTCCCTTGTCCAGCGAAGCGTTTGGGCTCTCCGACGTCGGCCGCAAGCGCCAGCACAACGAAGACGCGATGTTGGTCGACCCGGCGCTGGGTCTCTACATCGTCGCCGACGGCATGGGCGGTCACGCCGCCGGTGAAGTCGCTTCGGCCCGTTCGGTCGAGGTGGTGAAGCAGCACATTCAGGCGAACAAGAACATCCTCAAGGATCTCGGCAAAGACCCGACCCAGGCGAACCGGGCGGCGGCCGCGGCCCTGGTCGAAGTCGCCGTGCAGCGCGCCTGCGCCGACATCTACCGTCAGGCGACCTCCGACGCGACCAAGCGCGGCATGGGCACCACCTTCGTGTGCCTGGTGGTGGCCGGCAACCGCGGCGTGATCGGTCACGTCGGCGACTCGCGCATCTACCTGGTGCGTGGCGGGCAGTGCCACCGCCTCACCGAAGATCACACCCTGATCGCCGCCCAGCTGAAGGCGGGCACGATCACCCGCGAGCAGGCGGCGGCGTCGAACTACCGCAACGTGATCACCCGCGCGGTCGGGATCCAAGAATCGGTTCAGGTCGACACCCTGATCGTCGATCTGCTCCCGGGCGACACCTTCCTGCTCTGCTCCGACGGTCTGCACGGCTACCTGGCCGACGACGAGGTCGCGCCGCTGGTGGCGTCGGTCGCGTCGGGCGATCTGCCGAAGCGGTTCATCGATCTCGCCAACGAGCGCGGCGGCAAAGACAACATCACCGCGGTGGTGCTGAAGGTCGCCGGCGACGGAGCCACCGTCTCGGAAGAGACAGCCGAAGCCCAGTCGCGGATGGAGGCGCTGCGGAAGATTCCGCTCTTCCGCCACCTCACCTACAAAGAGCAGACGGCGGTGCTGTCGATCGCCACCACCCGTACGTTCCCCGCCGGCCGCGAGATCGTGATCGAAGGCCAGCCGGGCGAAGAGCTGTTCGTGGTGATTCGCGGTCGGGTCGCGATCGAAAAATCGGGCGTGGAGATCGCCGAGCTCCGGGCCGGCGGCCACTTCGGTGAGATGGGTCTGATCGACAACGCGCCGCGCTCGGCGACGGTGCGGGCGACCGAGCCGACCCGGGTGATGGTGATCGCGCGGCAAGACCTGATGAACCTGATGAAGCGCGAGGCGATTCTCGCGGTGAAGATGCTGTGGAGCTTCGTTCAGGTGCTCTCCGATCGGTTGCGCGCGACCAACTCCGAGCTGTCGGAGGCGCGCCAGGAGCTCGCCGTCGCGCACGCGGTGCAGCCGTTCGCCGAGGAGTGAGAATGCGGAGAGTACTGGCCCTCTGCGTGGGCCTGCTGTCCCTCACCGCGGTCGCCGACACTTTCGAGACGTTCGGGTTCGGGCCTCGCGCCGCGGCGATGGGCGGCGCGCAGACCGCCGACGCCAACGACTACACCGGCGTTTATTACAACCCCGCGCTGATGCCGTACCACAAGGACGTGAACTTCGGGTTCAACTTCCAGTGGAACCGGATGAACGCGACGGTGCAGCAGAACGATCTCGCGCGCGATCTCGACTGCACCTACTGCGCGGCACAAGACCAGGTGGGCTTCTCGCTCGGCCTGCTGTTCCCGTTGGGCGGCCGGGTGCGCAACCGGGTGGCGATCGGCATCGGGCTCTACGCGCCCGAGACGCGGCTCTTGCGGGTGCTGGCGCCGGCGCGCGATCAGCCGTTCTGGCTCAACTACAACTCCTCGCCCGAGCGGTTGGTGCTGAACGTCTCGATGGGGATCAAGATCGTCGATCAGGTGTCGCTCGGCATCGGCGTGCAGGCGCTGGCCGACCTGGTGGGCAAGGGCGCCGACGTGAGCGTCGACCTGTTCAACAAGCAGGTCACCAACGCGACGCTCGACTCGCACCTGGCGACGCGAATCGCTCCGGTGCTCGGCCTGGCGATCAAGCCGATGCCCTGGCTGCGCTTCGGCGCGACCTACCGCGGCGAGATGGCGCTGCTGTACCAGATCCCCGCGTCGGTGAACCTGATCGGCGTGGGCACGCTGCAGTTCAACATCACCGGCACCACGCTCTACTCGCCGCACACGATTCAGTTCGGCGCCGCGGTCGACGTGCTGCCCGAGCTGACCCTGTCGCTCGACGGCGAGTGGCAGAAGTGGAGCGACATGCCGACGCCGTACACCAACCTCCACATCGGGTTGAACGGCGAGGTGCTCAAGGGGCTCGGGCTCGACAAGGCGTTCGACATCAACTCGCCCGATCAGCCTCCGGGGCTGAAAGACACCTTCAACGCGCGCTTCGGCGCCGAGTACCGGATCACCGAGCGGGTGGCGGCGCGGTTGGGCGGCTTCTACAAGCCGACCCCGGTGCCGAAGCAGGACACCCAGGGCACCAACATTCTCGACTGCGACACCGTCGGCATCGCGGCCGGCATGGGCTTCGCGATCGACGACCCGCTGGAGATCTTCCAGGCGCCGGTGCACATCGACCTCGCCGCCCAGGGGCAGTTTCTGCTCGGCCGTGAAGCGAAGAAGGCCGACACCGACAGCGTGCCTGCGTACAAGTACAGCGCCACCGTGTACGGGCTCACCGCCTCGGTTCGCTACGACTTCTAGCGCCGCGGGTGGAGGTGGGTCGGGCGCCCACGTTGAGCCCTCTCGCGCGACTCGGCTACCCTGAAGGGCTCACGCTTTCGAGGGGGTCCAGATTGCTGCGCAGAGCTTTGCCGCTGTTGGTGGTGGCGTTCTCAGCTTGTGGCCCGGAGGACTTTCAACCGCCGCCGGGCGCGGTCGCGAAATCGACCGAGGCCCTCACCGTCGGAGGCGCGAGCCTCACCCGCTGCGCGGCGGGAGCCAGCTATTACTGCGGAGACCTCTCGCGGCCGCTCGACCCGTCGGGCGTGGTGCACGGCAACATCAGCGTTCACTATGAGTGGTACCCGCACACCGGCTCGGGCGCGGCGGTGGGCACCATCGTCGCCATCGAGGGCGGCCCGGGCTACGGCTCGTGCGAGTCGCGCGACGAGTACCTCGAGAGCTTCGATCTTTCCCAACGCGACATGCTGCTGGTCGACGCGCGCGGCAGCGGCAAGTCTTCGGCGATCAACTGCAACGTGGCCCAGGGCGACAACAACCTCACCCAGGCCGACGTGGCCGCCTGTGGCGCGCAGCTCGGTGCGAAGTCGGATCTGTACGGCTCTGACCTGGCCGCCGACGACATGGAGGCGATTCTGCAGCTGCTGGGCGTGGGGTTGATCGACCTCTACGGCGACTCGTACGGCACCTACTCGGCGCAGATCTTCGCCGGGCGCCACCCCAGCCGGTTGCGCACCCTGGTGCTCGACGCCGCCTACCCGGTGCTGCACGCCGACCCGTTCTTCTCTCCGCAGGGCGCGGGCATGTCGGCTGCGTTCGACCACGTCTGTGATCGCTCGCCCGACTGCAGCGGCAACAGCGTCACCCGCATCGGCAACCTGCTCAACGCGCTGCGCGCCAACCCGAACGCCGCTCCGACCGTGAACCGCAACGGCGATCTCGGGCCGCTCGCTCCGAGAGACGTCGCGCTGCTGATGAACGTCGCCGCGGAGCAGTACAACCTCTACTCCGAGCTCGACCCCGCGGTGCGCGCGTACCTCGCGGGCGACACGGTGCCGATGGTGCGGTTGGTGAACGAGACCTACCCGATCGAGTCGGGCGGAGTCGGGAGCCGGCCGGTCGACTACAGCATCGGGATGTTCCTCGCGGTCACCTGCCAAGACGGGCCGACCGCCTACGACATGACGCTGCCTCCGGGGCCGCAGCGCGACGCGAGCTGGCAGGCCGCGCTCGCCGCGCAGAAGGCGAAAGACCCGAACATCTACGCCCCGTTCACCATCGACGAGTACCTCTCGGAGGCGCTCGACTGGAGCATCACCCCCACCTGTCTGCAGTGGCCGGTGTCGTCGCCCCAACACCCGCAGGGCAACCCGGTGCCGAGCGGGGTGATGCCCAACGTGCCGACGCTGGTGCTGACCGGCGATCTCGACACCGTCACTCCGGTGGGCGAAGGCGACCAGGTGGCAGCGGAGTTCTCCACCGTGAAGCGGGTGATCGTGAAGAACGGCGTGCACGTCACCGGCATCGTCGACCCCACGGGCTGCATTTCGGGCGTGGTGAACGACTTCGTCGCCTCGGGAGGGCACGCGAACACCAGTTGCGTGGCGGGCGCCAACCCGGCGTTCAGGCTGGTGCCGTCGTACGCGCTGACGGTGAACGACGTGCCGCTGCGCGGGGTGACCGGCAACGGCTCCAACGCGATTCAGCGGGCGGCGCGCGCGGCGGTGCTCACCGCGGGCGACTCGTACAGCCGCTGGTGGAACCTCGACATCACCTCCGGCTCCGGGCTCCGCGGCGGCACCTTCAAGGTGAACAACGCCGGCACCAAGATCACCTTCACCAACGCCAAGTTCACCACCGATCTCGCGATCTCGGGCCCGATGCAGGTGGACCCCAACGGAGGGGTCAACACCGCGACCCTGACGCTGAGCGGGGCGGCCACCGGCAACGTCACCGTCACCTGGGATTCGACCGGCCCGCAGGGCGTCGCCACCGTGGTGGGCACCATCAACGGCACCTCGGTGAGCATCAACGTTCCGGCGCCGTAGCGCCCGGTCGAACGGGCGGGCCCCACACTCGGGAACACCCCTTACTCCCCGAGTGTCATTGCGATTAGCCTTCGCCCATGCGCCGCGTTGTACTGATCGGGGTCGTCGTCGCTGTCATCGGCGCCCTCGCCTGGGTGTTTCTGCGGCCCAGCGGCGACCCGAAACCCACTGAAAACACGGTCGCCGACGCCCAGCCGTTGGCGGAGTTCGAGCAGGTCGACGTTCGCGCCCCCGACGAAGGGCTGACCCTCACCGGCATCGTCAAAGACGGGGCGGGCAAGCCGGTGCCCAACGCCGAGGTCTTTCTCTCGTCGTCGGCGCAGACCACGGTGCACTCGCTGAAGTGCCCGGTGTGCAACGAGCCGCTGCTGTCGTGCCGCGCCCGCGAGACCGCGGAGAGCGTGCAGGCGCTGCTCGCCGCCAACCGGGGAGAGCTCTCGCCCGCGGCCCAGACCAAGAGCGACGCCGACGGCAAGTTCCGCTTCGAGCACCTGCGGGGCGTCTCGTTCACCCTCTGGTCGCACGCGGCCGGCTTCGGCGATGGGGTGAAGGAGCGCGCCGCGCCCGGCGACCCGGTGGAGATCTTCCTGCCTCCGCTGCGCGCGGTGATGGGCCGGCTGGTCGACGAAGACGGCAAGCCGGTCGTCAACGGCACCGTGCGCGCGATCTCGCGGCGGGTGGCCCGCTTCTTCACCGCCACCTCCGATCAGAACGGGTTGTTCGAGGTGCGCGGCCTGGGCGAAGGGCCGTTCTATTTGATCGCCTCCGCGCCGGGCATGGTGCCGGCCGCGCTCAACCAGGTCGACGCCGGTCCCGACATCGTCAAGCTGACCCTCAACCGCTCGCGCAAGCTCGAGGTGACGCTGAGCTCGCAGGGCAAGCCGCTCGAAGGCACGGTGCGGCTCACCGGCGATCACCTCACCCGCGAGGCGAACACCAAGGGCGCCGCCACCAGCTTCGCCGGCCTGTATCCCGATCGGGTGCTGGTCACCGCGGTGTCGGGCCCGCTCTGCTCGGTGCCCCAGTCGCTCACGCTGACCGCCAACGTGACCCGGGTGAACCTCGAGCTCGGGCCCGGTGGGCTGGTTCAGGTCACCGCGGTCGACGAGAACGAGCAGCCGGTACCGAACCCGGAGCTGACGCTGCTCACGCTCTCGGGCGAAGTGGTGATGCAGAAGAAGGCGCGCACCGGAGAAGCGGCGGCGCTCGGGCCGGTCGGGCAGGGCGACTACAACGTTCGCGCGGTCGCCACCGGCTTCAGCACCTCCAACACTCCGGTGAAGGTGGGCGACACCGACCAGGCGCTCCAGGTGACGATGCAGAAGGGCACCTTGATCTCCGGCCGGGTGCTCGACGAGTACGGCCGCCCCGCGCCGGGTGTCTCGGTATTGATCAGCCCGACCGGAGAAACCGTGGTGGCGAATCAGGAAGGCCACTTCGACGCCGCGGTGCCCTCGCCGGGTCTGTACGAGCTGCACGCCCACCACTCCGATTGGGGCGGCGGGCAGATCAAGGTGACCGCGCCGGCCAGCAACGTCGACCTCCAGCTCGAGCCGCGCTCGGGCGCCGCGGTGACGGTGATCGCCGGAGGCCGCCGGGTCGAAGGCGCCAACGTGGTGCTCTACATCGAGAAGGAAGGCAGCTTTCGCAACGATCGTCCGTCCGGCGCCGACGGGGTGGTGCTGATGCGCGGCCTGCCGGCGGGCTCGTACTTCATGGTCGCCTCGCACCCCGACTACCTCCCGTCGGAGCGGGTGCCGGTGACGCTAACGGACGGCACGCTGCTGCAACTGGAAGCGCAGCTGAAGTTGGGCGCGAAGGTGACCGGTACGGTGGTGGATGAGCTCGATGCTCCGGTGGCGGGGGTGACCATCAACGTGCTCCCGCGCGGCGCCGAGCCTTCGACCTCCGACGCCCAGGGCAAGTTCGAGCTCTCACCGCTGCGGCCGGAGCAGACGTACATGCTCCACGTCACCCAGCGCGGCGTCGACCAGGTCGATCGGGTGCTGGCGCAGGCGGGCGGTCCTCCGGTGAAGGTGGTGGTGCGGCGTCAGCCCGTCTTCACCGGCCGGGTGATCACCGAAGACGGCAAGCCGGTGGCGCGCTTTCGAATCGAGGATCACGACGTCGAAGCCGGCGACGGCCGCTTCGAGCTCCCGCTACCGGCGACCAAGGAGCGGGTCATCTTCTCGGTCGAGTCCACCGGCTATGAGCCGCTGCTGGTCGACCGCCCGCCCACGCCCGACCTCGGCGACCTGACCCTGAAGAAGGCGCCCTCGCTCTCGGGCACGGTGAACGACTCGCAGGGCAACCCGGTCGCCGACGCGATCGTCGGCTGCGACACCTGCGAGCAGTCGGTGCGCACCGCGACCGACGGCACCTTCACCCTGGCCTCGCCGGCGTTCGTGCACGAGTTCGTGGTCACCGCCCACAAGGGCAAGCGCTCGGGCTCGAAGACGGTGCAGACCGGCGCGCGGGCGATCGACATCACCCTCCAGCCGGCCGCGACCCTGACCGGCGCGGTGTACCGCAACGACGGCCGGCCGGCGTCGGGCGTGGAGGTCGAAGGCGTGCAGACCGAGCGCAGCGAGACCGTCTCGGCGGTCACCGGCCCCGATGGGCGCTACTCGCTCGACGTCTCTCCCGGCGGCTGGCGCTTCGTGGTCTCGGCGTCGACCTTCGGCGGCGCCGGAGCAGGGCTCGACCCTCTCGCGGTGATCACCGACATCGACGGCAGCAGCGAGCTCAACTTCGGCCCCGCGCCGGGCACCTCGTCGGTGGTGGCGCACGTGAACCCGCAGCGGGGCTACGCGCTCTGGCTGGTGAAGGGCGCGCTCGACAACGTCGGCAACCCGCCGCTCGAGCTGCTCCACGCCAGCTACGCGCAGCTGGTCTACCAGCCCGCCTCGGAGCGGGTGTCGTTCAGCGGCCTCGAGGCCGGCACCTACACCCTGGTGTGGGCGAGCTTTCACGCCGAGTCGTCGGGCGGGCCGGTGGTGCAGGTGGTCGGAGTTCCCTCGTCTTCTGAAGTGTCGTTGGTGCGCTGATGAAGAAGGTGCTGCTGGCGGCCTCCGGGCTGTTGCTGCTGGCGGTGATCGTCTGGGCGGCCTGGCCTTCGAGCGACGGCACCGACGACGGCAAGACCGCCGACGAGGCACCCGAGAAGAGCGCGGTGTCGAAGCAGCTCGCCGCGCTGGAAGACGCGCCCGAGCCCGGTGACGGTGGGCGGCGCACGGTGCACGGCCGGGTGGTCGACCACGCCGGCAACCCGGTGGCCGATGCGAAGGTCGAGGTGTGGCGCGAGCCGCCGGTGTTGAGCACCAACTGCAGCGTCTGCAACGCGGCGTTGATCGACGACACCGACTCCGAGGTCGCGCGCCAGCTGATGGAGGCGATCAAGAGCGGCAAGCTCTCGCACAAGGTGATCGCCGAGACGGTCTCGGGCCCCGACGGCAAGTTCGAGATTCAGGCGCCCACCGGCGAGACCACGCTCTACGCCAACACCGGCTCCCAAGACGGGTGGATGGACTTCGGCGACGAAGAAGACGAGCTCGAGCTGTCGGTCGAGCCGATGCGTGTCACCCACCTGAAGGTGCTCTCGGGCAACGAGGACAACACCAAGCCGGTGCCCAACGCGAAGCTGTTCGTCGCCTCGCGCGACTCACTGAGGTGGATCGAGGTGTTCGCCGACTCCTCCGGCTTCGCCAGCGTGAACGGGCTGGAGGGCAACGCCGGCCTCTGGGTGTTCGCGGAGGCGAAGGGTTTCGGTCAGCAGGTGGTGCCGCTGGTGGAGACCGAGGCGGGCGACGACGGCGAGCGCAAGGGCGACGCGGAGGTGCGGCTGATGCCCGCGCGCTCGCTGCTGGTGCGCACCAGCTCGGGCGGCAAGCCGGTCGACGCCACGGTGAGCTTCACCGCCGACGGCCACCCGAAGTCGCTCAAGGCCCGCAACGGCGAGGCGCGCTTCGAAGAGCTCACCACCTGGGAGCTGGAGGTCACCGCGACGCTGGGCGGGCTGACCTCGTCGAAGAAGATCGTCAGCCTCGATCAGGAGCTCACCGAGCTCGACCTCGAGCTGCGCTCCGGCTCGCGGGTGCTGCTCACCGTGCTCGACGAGGGCGGCCAGCCGATCGACTCGTCGATCATGCTCAACAGCGACGACGACTCGCTCCAGACCCAGAGCACCGAGAAGGGCGAGGTGGTGGTGATGGGGCCGGTCGCCGAGGGCAGCTACACCCTCAACGTCACCAAGACCGGCTACCGGTTGGTGGAGCGGCAGCTCGATCTGAAGCCGGGCGACAACGCGGTCGAGGTGATTCTGCACAAGTCGTCGGGCGTCTCAGGCGTGGTGCTCGACGAGGCGGGCAACCCGGTGCAGGGCGCGACGGTGGAGGCGCACGTGCCGCCGAACGCTCCGGCGAGCGCGTCGACCGACGCCGAAGGCAGGTTCGAGCTGGAGATCGAAGAGGCCGGGCCGGTCGAGCTGAAGGTGAACCAGTCGGAGCGCGGCCGGGCGGAGCAGCACGTGTCGGCGCCCGCCTCGAACGTGGTGGTGAAGCTGCTCCCGCACGCGCGGCTGAAGGTGAAGGTGATTCAGCCCGAGAACAAAGAAGAGCACGCGATGGTGATCGTCACCCGGCGCAACAGCCAGGACGGCGCGCTCCAGACCGACGAGAACGGCGAGGCGCACTTCGCGGGGCTCGACCCCGGCGAGGTGGAGGTGACCGCGATCAGCCGCCGAATGACCTCGCCGGCGAAGAAGCTCACCCTCGACGAAGGCCGCACCGCGGAGGCGACGCTGACCATCGACCCGGGCCTGAAGGCGACCGGGGTGGTGGTCGACGAGACGGGCAAGCCGGTGAAGAACATCTCGCTGATGACCAGCCCGATCGCCGGCAACGCCGAGAGCGGTGACGACGGGCGCTTCGAGCTCGACTCGCTGGAGGCGAACGTCGTCTACACGCTCGAGGTCTCCGACGAGGCGATGACCACCGCGGCGCCGGTGATGTTCAAGGCCGGCCAGCAGCTGAAGGTGGTGCTCACCGGCCGGCCGAAGGTGAGCGGCCGGGTGGTCGATTCGCGCGGCGCGGTGCTCAACAGCTTCGAGATCGAAGGCAACACCATCGAGGCCGCCGACGGCCGGTTCTCGGTGCCGGCGCGGGTGAGCGACGGGCAGACGTTCCTGGTGGTGAGCGCGAAAGACCACAAGACCTGGAGCTACGAGGGCCCGTACAAGCCCGACCTGGGCGACGTGTTGCTGGAGGGCGCCCGCGAAGTGTCGGGCGTGGTGGTCGACCAGGAGGGCAAGCCGGTGAGCGGCGCGGTGGTCTCGCCGTCGAGCGGCGAGTCGTCGGTCACCACCGGGGTGAACGGCACCTTCCGGCTGAAGCTGGTGGAGGACGCCGACACGGTGACCGCCAAGCGCGGGCAGATGAAGGGCTCGGTGCCGCTGGAGATGGGGCGCGAGCTGCGCATCTCGCTCGCCGGCGCCACCCACGTGACCGGCCGGGTGATCGACGCCAAGGGTCAGCCGGTGGCGGCGGTGGTGACCGCGCGCGATGTCGAGGCGAACAGCGTGAAGGTGGAGGCGGGGAGCGACGGACACTTCGCGGTCGATCTCGCGTCGGGCCCCTGGGTTTTCTACACCCGCATCTCGATGGCGGGGCAGCTGATGCAGATCTCCGGCGCGTCGCAGGAGATCACGCTCGGCGCGCCTCCGGGCACCTGCGGGGTGGTGGTGAAGGCCGATGGGCCGCTCACCGGCGTGGTGCTGCTGCCGGGCGAGGCGAACGACGAAGACCTGTTGGCCGCCGACAACAAGCCCGGCGCGGTGGTGATGGAGACCTACGGCGCGAGCCGGGTGCGCGCGGCGGGCCTGACCTGCGGCACATACACCCTGTTCGCCAGCTTCAACGCCGAGACCGCGCGGCAGGTGGTGCAGGTGCGCTCGCAGGAGCTGCTGGTGGAGGTGACCGAGCCACTGGCGCAGCCCGAGATCATTCGTGATCCCTCCGGGCAGGGGGCGCTGGAGCCTGCCCCGCAGCATGCGGTCGCGAACGAACCCTGACTGGGTTAAGGGAAGCGGCGTGGATCACGGCTACCTGAAGGGCCGGCGGGTCGCGCTCGGCGTCGGCGGTGGAATTGCCGCGTACAAGGCGTGCGATTCTGATCCGCGAGCTGCAGCGGGCAGGGGCGACGGTGCGGGTGGCGACCACCACCGCGGCGCTGGAGTTCGTCACTCCGCTCACGCTGCAGAGCCTCTCGGGGCACGCGGTGCTGACCAACTACTTCGACCCCGGCCAGGAGCGCTCGTTCGGGCACCTGCAGCTGTCGCGCTGGGCCGATTTGTACCTGGTGGCTCCGGCGACCGCCGATCTGATCGCCCGCATTCGCGCGGGAATGGCGAACGACGCGGTGACCACCTCGCTGCTGGCGTTCAAGGGGCAGGTGCTGCTCGCGCCGGCGATGAACACCGCGATGTGGGACGACGCGCGCACCCAGGAGAACGTGAAGGCGCTGTTGGCCGAGAAGCGTTTTCACGTGGTGGGGCCTGACGTGGGGCCGCTCGCCGATGGCGACGTGGGCGCGGGCCGGTTGGCCGAGCTGCACAAGATCGTCGCCGCGGCTTCGATGCTGGCGGGCTCGGGTCCCCTGGCGGGGAAGAAGGTGTTGGTGACCGCGGGGCCGACGCGCGAGCACCTCGACCCGGTGCGGTTCTTGTCGAACCCCTCGAGCGGGAAGATGGGGCTGGCAGTGGCGGCGGTGGCGCGTGCGCTCGGCGCCGAGGTGACGGTGGTGCTCGGGCCGACCGCGGAGAAGCCGGCCGACGACTTCGAGATCGTTCACGTGGTCAGCGCGCAGGAGATGCTCGACGCGGTGCTGTCGCGGGTCGACGCGGCCGACTACTTCGTGGCGACCGCGGCGGTGAGCGACTTCAGGCCGGCCGAGGTGGCGAAGCACAAGGTGAAGAAGGGCGAGGCGGCGGGTGAGCTGAAGCTGGTGCGCACCCCCGACGTGCTTTTGACCGCGTCGCAGAAGGTTCACGCGGCGAAGAAGCGCCCGGTGCTGGTGGGCTTCGCGGCCGAGACGCAGAAGGTGCTCGAGTACGCGAAGCAGAAGCTCGCCGACAAGAAGCTCGACTTCATCGTCGCCAACGACGTGGCGGAGCAGGGCGCGGGCTTCGGCGGTGATTCCAATCGGGTGCAGGTGGTCTCTTCCGCTGGGCAGGTGACCGAGGCGCAGGGCGACAAGCGCGAGGTGGCCCGCCGCATCTGGGACGTGGTGCTGGGGAACAAGTCATGAGCGACGAAGCGGCCGAGATCGCGCGCGAGCTGCGCAAGCACCTGGCATGGCAAGAGCCGGACAAGTCCGTTCTTCGCTCCACCACCGCTCAGCCACTGACGGCACGTCCTCCCCCAACGGGGGAGGTGTCACGAAGTAACGGAGGGGCGTCACACCCAAGCCCCGCCGTGCTCGCAAAGCCGGCACCGACCGGACCGATCAAAACCCTCGACGAAGTGCGCACCGAGCTGGGCGACTGCAAGCGGTGCAAGCTCTGCAACGGCCGCACCCAGATCGTCTTCGGCAGCGGCAACCCGAAGGCCGAGCTGGTGTTCGTGGGCGAAGGCCCGGGCGCAGACGAAGACGCGCAGGGCATTCCCTTCGTCGGCAAAGCAGGCCAGCTGCTCACCAAGATGATCGAGGCGATGAAGTTTCGCCGCGACGACGTCTACATCTGCAACGTGGTGAAGTGCCGGCCTCCGAACAACCGCAACCCGGAGCCCGACGAGATCCTCGCCTGTGAGCCGTTCCTCAAGGCGCAGCTGAAGGCGATTCAGCCGAAGGTGATCGTCTGCCTGGGCAAGTTCGCCACCCAGACGCTGCTGCGCGACACCAGCGCGATCAGCCGGATGCGCGGGCAGTGGCGCGAGTACGAAGGCATCCCGCTGATGCCGACCTACCACCCGGCGTACCTGCTGAGGACGCCGGAGGACAAGAAGCTCGCCTGGGCCGACCTGCAGCAGGTGATGAAGCGGTTCGGGAAGCTGTGAGCGACTCTCCCCGCCGGCTGTTCTGGAAGACGGCGGCGGTGTTGTGGGGCGCGTCGGTCGTTGGCGTGGTGCTGGTGTTGCCGTACGCGACCTCGCTGCAGCAGGACAAGCTGGCGCTCGCCGCCGAGAAATCGCACCTCCCAGTGCCGGCGCTGCTGGCGATCTCGGTGCTGCAGACCTCGATCTACGTCGCGGTGCTGGTGAGCGGCGGCCTCTGGGCGGCGAGCAAGCTCGAGCTGCGCACGCCGCTGATCACCGCCTGGCTGACCCGCGCGCCGTCGCCACCGAAGGGCACACTGGCGATCGCGGCCGGCGTCGGCCTGGTGAGCGGGCTGGCGCTGGTGGCGGCTGATCACTTCGTGTTCGCTCCACTGCCGGCGGTGCAGGCGCTGATGCACGCCGCCGACGCTCCGGGCACCAAGCCGGGCCGGCTGCTCGGCCTGATGGCGTCGTTCTATGGAGCGATCGACGAAGAGGTGATGCTCCGCCTCGGCCTGCTGTCGTTGCTGGCGCTGGGCGTACGCGCGCTCGGGCGCCTCGCGGGGGCCGGCCGGGAGGTCGCGCTCCCTTCGGCCGCGTTCTGGCTCGCCAACGTGCTCTCGGCGCTGCTGTTCGGCATCGGCCACCTCCCGGCGACGGCGGCGCTGGTCCCGCTCAGCACGGCGGTGGTGATTCGCGCGATCGTCTTGAACGGCAGCTGCGGCATCGTCTTCGGAGCGCTGTTCCGCCGCTACGGCCTGGAGTGGGCGATGGTGGCCCACTTCTGCGTCGACCTGGTGCTCCACGTCGCCGCAGGCTGAGCCGCCAAGATTGCCCAAGTGCGGCCGGCGCGAGGCCGTTATCATCGGCCGATGGCCCGGCACGTCGAATCGCTCTCGGTTTCGCTGCCTGGGGTTCAGGCGGTCAAGCTGTCGACCGACGAGTGGTACACCGGGGTGAAGCAGACCTTCATGCTGAGCCGTATGGAGGCGGGCCGCTCGGAGTTCTGGACCCACGGCCGCACCTGGACGGGAGCGCCCGGCTCGGTGGTGGTGTTCGAGCCCGGCGACGTGCACCGCGATTTGAAGCGAGACGGCGCGGTGACCTACCAGCTGATCGGCTTCTCCTCGCCGATCCCGCTCTCGCCGAAGCTGCAGTCGTGCCTGGCGAAGGGTGACCCGCGCGGGCTGCCGTTTCAGCGGCTCCACGACGCGGTGGCGGCCGGCGCCGATGCGTTCACCCTCGAATGCGCGCTCACCGAGGCGATCGCCGCGCTGGGGCAGCTCGAGGAGTCGCGGTTCGAGCCGACCCGCCCGGTGCGCCGGGCGCTGGCCCTGATGCGCGAGCGGCTGGCCGAGGCGCTCACGCTCGACGAGCTCGCCGAGTACGCCGGTCTCGACAAGTTTCACCTCTGCCGCGCGTTTCGCGCCCAGGTGGGGATGCCTCCGCACGCGTACCTCACGCAGCTGCGGGTGCTGCATGCGCGGGAGCTGCTCGCCGCGGGCGTGAAGCCGAAAGACGTCGCGCCGCGGGTCGGTCTGTACGACCAGAGCCAGCTCAACCGGCACTTCCGCCGGACCGTCGGAATGACGCCCGGGCAATTTTTCGCCAAGAACACCCAAGCCCAGCCGGCGTGGCCCCGATAGTTTTGGCCGATGAAAATCTTCGTCACTGGTGCGTCGGGGTTCGTCGGTAGCGCGGTCGTTCAAGAGCTGTTGAGGGCCGGCCACCAGGTCACCGGCCTCGCGCGGTCAGACGCGAACGCCGAGGCGATCAGCAAAGCCGGGGCGAAGGTGCTGCGCGGGTCGCTCGACGATCTCGACAGCCTGACCCGCGGCGCCAAAGACAACGACGGCGTCATTCACACCGCGTTCATTCACGACTTCACCAGGTACGCCGCCTCGGTCGAGGCCGACACCCGCGCGATCAACACCATGGGCAACGCGCTCGCCGGGTCCGGCAAGGCGTTGGTGGTTACCTCGGGCACGTTGAAGGTTCCGGGAAGCATTGCGACCGAAGACGTGCCGGCCGATCCCAACTTCCCGCGGCGCTCCGAGGCGACGGTGATGCCGTTCGCTCAGCGCGAGGTGAGGGCGGTGGTGGTGCGGCTGCCGCCGACGGTGCACGGCGCGGGCGACCACGGCTTCGTGCCCGAGCTGATTCGAATCGCGAGAGAGAAGGGCGTCGCGGGCTACATCGGCGACGGCTCCAACGTCTGGCCGGCGGTGCACCGCCTCGACGCCGCGCGCGCGTTTCGCCTGGCGATCGAGAAGTCGGTGGCGGGCTCTCGGGTACACGCGGTGGCGGAGCAGGGCATTCCCACCCGCGAGATCGCCGCCGCGATCGGCAAGGGCCTGAAGGTGCCGGTGGAGTCGAAGCCGGTCGAGCACTTCGGGTGGCTGGGGCCGTTCTTCGCCAACAACGTGCCCACCTCGAGCGAGAAGACCCGCGCGCTGCTCGGCTGGCAGCCGACTGAGAAGGGCCTGCTCGAGGATCTCGCGGCCGCCTACTTCTGAACCTGGAGCACCTGCTCCAACCACTCGATGAACACCCGCACCCGGCGGGAGAGCTGCCTGCGGTGCGGGTAGATGATGTTCACTGGCATCGGCTGGCGGGCGGAGGTTGGGGAGCACCTCGACCAGCCGCTTGGCCCGCAGCTCCTCGAACAGCCCATGCACCGGCACCTGAATCAACCCAAGCCCGGCCACCGCGGCGGCGGTGTACGCCTCGGCGTTGTTCACCGTGACCCGCGTCTGCATCGGCAGCTCTTTGAACTCGCCTCCGTCGGGGTATTCGAAGCCGAACGGCTTCTGGCCCAGGGTGCCGGCGTAGCCGATCAACCAGTGCTTCTCGAGGTCGCGGAGCGTGCGCGGCCGGCCGTGCTCCTTCAGGTAGCTGGGTGACGCGCAGTTGATCAGCGGGAGCGTGCCCAGCTTTCGCGCCACCAGCCCCGAGTCGGTGACCGCGCCGACGCGCACCACGCAGTCGTAGCCCTCGCGCACCAGATCGACGAAGCGGTCGGTGGAGCCGAGCTCGAGCTCCAGCCCCGGGTGCTCGGCGAGGAACTTCGGCAGCGCCGGGATCACCCGAAAGCGGGCCATGCGGGTCGACATGTCCACCCGGATTCGCCCGGTGAGCTTTTCGCCCGCGTTCTTGAACATCGTGTCGAGCTCGTCGGCGTCGGAGAGCAGATCTTTGCAGCGCTCGTAGAACGCCGCGCCGTCGTTGGTGAGCCGCACCCGGCGGGTGGTGCGGTGGAGCAGCCGGGCGCCGAGTCGATCTTCCAGCTGCTGCACCGCGAGCGAGGCGGTCGCCTTCGGCACCCCGAGGCTGTTGGCGGCGGCGGTGAAGCTCTCCATCTCGGCCACCCGGGCGAAGACGGTCAGGCTTTGCAGTCGATCCATTGTTCTTCGTATTTGAACAGTGCATCCAATCGAAAGGCAATTGTCCAACACGGTCCACGGGCTTATTTCTGCGCCATGACCAACACCAACCGAGTGGCAGTGATCACGGGCGGCAGTCGAGGGCTGGGCCGTAATGCGGCGGTTCACCTGGCGAGGGCGGGCGTGGGTTCGATCATCACCTGCCGCGGGAACAAGGAGGAGGCAGAGAAGGCGGTCGCCGAGATCGGCAAGGCCGGGGCGAAAGCGGTGGCGCTCCAGCTCGACGTCGGCAAGGCGGGCAGCTTCGGTGACTTCGCCGGTCAGGTGAAGGCGGCGCTCCAGAAGACGTGGCAGCGGGAGCGCTTCGACTTTCTGTTCAACAACGCCGGCGAAGGTCTACACACCAGCTTCGTCGACACCACCGAAGCGCAGCTCGACGAGCTCTACCAGGTGCACCTCAAGGGGCCGTTTCTGCTCACCCAGAAGCTGTTGCCGTTGATCGAAGACGGTGGCCGGGTGCTCAACGTGTCGTCGGGCCTGACGCGCTTCACCTTCCCCGGGTATTCGGCGTACTCGGCGATGAAGGGTGCGATGGAGGTGCTGACCCACTACCAGGCCAAGGAGCTCGGCTCGCGGCAGATCTCGGTCAACACGGTGGCGCCGGGCGCGATCGCGACCGACTTCAACGGCGGCATGGTTCGCGACAACGCGCAGCTGAACCAGATGGTCGCCTCGATGACCGCGCTCGGCCGGGTGGGCAAGCCCGACGACGTCGGCGGAGCGGTGGCGGCGCTGTTCGTGGGCGAGACGAAGTGGATCAACGGGCAGCGCATCGAGGTCTCTGGCGGACAGGGCCTCTGAGCGGTGCTAATGCGTCGACCTCGATGAAGGGGTCGACGCAGATCTTTCAGGTGTTCGCGGGCTCGCTCGAAGGCAACCCGCTCGGTGATTCTTCGACCCGGCCGACGCCGGTCTACTTTCCGCCCGGCTACGCGGAGAAGAAAGACGCGCGGTACCCGGTCGTCTATTTCCTGCATGGGTTCACCGGGTCGGGGCCGTCGTGGCTGAACGTCTCGGCGTTCACCCTCAACGTGCCGGAGCGGTTGGATCACCTGATCTCGACCGGCTCGATTCCGCCCTGCATCGGAGTGTTCATCGACGGGTGGACCGCGCTGGGCGGCAGCCAGTGGATCAACTCCGAAGGCATCGGGCGGTACCGCGACTACGTGGCGCGCGACATCGTGAACTGGGCCGACCGCACGCTGCAGACGATTCCCAAGCCGGGCGCGCGGGCGCTGATCGGCAAGAGCTCGGGCGGGTACGGAGCCCTCGTGGTCTCGCGCTATCACCCCGAGGTGTTCGCGCACATCGGCGTGCACTCGGGCGATTCGGGCTTCGAGTTCTGCTACCTGCACGAGCTGCCGCAGGCGCTGGGGCCGATCTCGCGCATGGGGGGGGTGGAGGGCTGGTTCAAGGAGTTCCGTGAGCGCGCCCAGGCCACCAAGATGAAGAACGACGATCACGCGGTGATCAACATGCTCGCGATGTCGGCGGCGTACAGCCCGAAGCGCGGCGAGCCGCTGAACCTCGAGCTCCCGGTGGATCTGTCGAACGGCCGGCTGAAGATCGACGTCTGGAACCGCTGGCTGGTGCACGACCCGGTGCGGTTCGTGCCGAAGCACCTCGCCACCTACAAGAAGCTGAAGTCGATCTTCATCGACTGCGGCACGCGCGACGAGTTCAACCTCCGCTGGGGCACCCGGATGGTGGTCGAGGAGCTGAAGAACGGCGGCATCGAGGTCCTCCACGAGGAATACGAAGACGGCCACATGAACGTGAACTACCGGTTCGAGCGTTCGTTGGGCTACCTCGCGCCGCGGCTCGAGCGGGGCTGAAACATCCCGCTCGCGGGTTTGTTGCTCGCGCGCGCAAAAGCGATCCATTTCGAAATTCGCGCAGAATGTCGCGGGGCTACGCCGCCACGAAGCGGCATGATCGCGCTCCTGTTGTGCACCGCTCTGGCCGGGCAGACGCCACCTTCAGGTGAGGTCTCCGAGCCGGCTCCCTCGCAGTCGAAGTTCAACCGCTTCGAGATCTTCGCCGGTGCGATGGGAGGCGCCAGACCCGAGGCCTCGGTCGGCGCGGGCGGGGTGGGGCTGGTGGGGCTCAACGTCGCGCTCACCCGGTGGTTCAAGCCGGAGGTGATCGTCGGGTTCGGCGCGTACTCGGCGCCCAATGATTCTGGTGACCGCTTTTCGAATCGGCACCCAGCTGGTGTGGCCGACCGATGCGCGGCTGAAGCCGCTGCTGTGGCTCGCGCTCGCGCACAACCATGAGACCGGGTTCGAAGACGCGAAGGCGCACCCGGTGTCTTCGGTGCTCGGGCTGAGCGAAGACGGAGTGAATCACCGCACCGGGCTCACCGCGGGCCTCGGGCTCTCGTACGACCTGCCGCGCGGGCATGAGGCGACGTTCGCGGGTCGCATCACCGCGCGTTTGGCGTGGACGCAGCTGCTGGGCGTGGGGCCTCCGGGGTACCTCGATGCGTTGGTCGGCGTCGGCGTGACGTTCTGAAAAGCATTGATGTCGGAGGTGGGGCGGGTCGGCGTCGGTAGTGCCGTTGGCCGGCTCCGCCCGCGACCTCGGGGCTCCACCCGGCACGCTCAACCGAGCTCGACGCGAAACGTGGCGCCACCGATCTCGACGCGGTCGCCAGGCATCAGCATCACTTCCGACTCGAGGCGGCCATTCACCCGCACCGCCCGCGCCGAACCTGGCGTCAGCATCCACCGCCCATTTCGGGTGCGGAACTCCGCGACGCCGGGAGTCCCGAGCGGATCCGCGGCTTCGAATCGCACCGTCTTCGCATCGGCGCGCAGGCGCAGCCCCTCGACCAGCGGCTGAACCTCGACGTCGGGATCGAACGCGAGCCCGTCGGCCGCACTGGCGCGGCGCAATGCCAGCTTCGCTCCCGCGATGAAGATGCGATCGTCTTCGAGGCGAGGGAACCGCTCGCGAAGCTGCTCCAGCCTGACGTCGCGCTCACCGGCCTCGGTCGAGTAGCCGAGCTCGAGCCGCCGCAGGGTGCGGGGAATCGGAGCCGCCGCCACCGCGAACATCGTCTTCGACGCATCGAGCTCACTCTCCGCGTGCGCAGGCAGGTCGGGCTGTTGATCGCTCAGCGCGACGACGTCGATCGACAGCCGCTCGAGAAACCGCGCCGCCCGCAGCGCCAACGCCCGGGTCAGCACCAGCGGCCAGTCGTACGGCTTGGTCGAAACCCGCAGCGTCACCCCGGCGATCAGCCCGTTCTTCCACTCCAGCTCGAGCTGCCCGGCGCTCTCTTCCCGCCACAGGCCCTCGCTCCATGGCTCGTTGGCGAGCTCGGCGCCACCCACCGCCCGCGAAATGCGCTCGCCCAGCGGGTCTCGCTGCTCTTGTAGCCAATCGGCCCACACCAACAACGGAGCCCGATCGCCAGGCGACGCCTCGACGGCCGCCTCGAGCTCTGTCGAGCGCGCCTCATGCCCCTCGAGGAACACCAGCGACACCCGCCCCAGCATCAGCAGATCGCCGTGCATCAGCAGGGTCGGCCGATCCAACCGCTCGCCGTTGCGAAACACGCCCTGACCGCGGCTGAGGTCGTACAGCCTCCAGCCGCCGTTCTCGAAGCGCAGGTGACAGTGCTGCCCCCGCACCGACATGTGCGGGAGGCACACCGCGCACTCCTGCAACCTCCCGACGATCGCCTGGCCGCGCTCGGGCAAACCAAAGGTCTGCGACCGAAAATCGGGGGTGAGCCCGAATGCGCGCAGCAGCGCCATCAGTCTTCTTTCATCATCTCGCGCTTCTTGTCGCGGCCCATGCGGTAGCGCGCGTTGAAGTCCAACATGCGCTTGCGGAGGCGAATCGACTTCGGCGTCACCTCGACCAGCTCGTCGTCGCCGATCCACTCCAGCGACTTCTCGAGCGACATCTCGATCGGCGGAGTGAGGATCACGTTCTCGTCGCGGCCGGCGGCGCGAATGTTGGTCAGCTTCTTCTCGCGGCAGGCGTTCACGTCGAGGTCCGACGGGTGCCAGTGCTCGCCGATGATCATGCCCTCGTAGACGTCGACGCCGGGGCCGACGAACAGCTTGCCGCGCTCCTGAATCGCGAACAGCGCGTAGGGGATCGTCTGGCCCAACCGGTCGGCGATCATCGCGCCGTTCGACCGGCGGGGAATGATGCCGAACCACGGCTCCCAGCCATCGAACTGGCTCGACATGATGCCCTCACCCTTGGTGATGGTGAGGAACTCGTTGCGAAAACCGACCAGGCCGCGCGAGGGCACCCTGAACTGCAGGCGGGTGCGGCCCGACGACACCGAGCCCATGTCGACCATGCGGCCCTTGCGGGGCCCCAGCCGCTCGGTCACCACACCGACCGAGGTCTCGGGCACGTCGCACACCATCAGCTCGACCGGCTCGTGCTTCACGCCGTCGACTTCCTTGGTGAGCGGCACCGGGTTCGACGCGGTGAGCTCGTAGCCCTCGCGGCGCATCGTCTCGATGATCACCGCCAGCTGCAGTTCGCCACGGCCGACCACCTTGAACGCGTCGGGCGTCTCGGTGTCTTCGATGCGAATGGCGACGTTTCGAAACGCCTCGCGGGTCAACCGCTCGCGCAGGTTGCGGGAGGTGACGTACTTGCCCTCGCGGCCGGCGTAGGGGCCGTCGTTGACCTTGAAGATCATCATCATCGTCGGTTCATCGACTTTGATGCGGGGCAGCGCCTTCGGCTTCTCGGGGTCAGACAGGGTGTCGCCGATGCCCAGCTCTTCGATGCCGGCGACGCTGACGATCTCGCCCGGGCCGGCGTCGGCGATCTCGATGCGCTTCAGGCCGGCGAACCCGTAGAGCTTCGAGATCTTGCCGTTGACGGTCTTGCCTTCCTGCATCACCGCCACCGGCATGTTCGCCGCCAGGCGGCCGGAGCTGATTCGCCCCACGCCCAGACGGCCGACGTAGTCGTCGTAGTCGAGGTTGGCGATCAGCAGCTGGGTGGGCGCGTCGGGCTCGGGGGCCTTGGGGCAGTCGATGTGCCCCAAGATTGCCTCGAACAGCGGCTTCAGATCTTTGTTGGTGCCTTCGAGCTCGGTCGACGCGCGGCCCTCGCGAGCGACCGCGTACAGCACCGGGAACTCCAGCTGCTTATCGTCGGCGCCGAGGTCGATGTAGAGCGAGTAGACCTGATCGAGCACTTCTTTGGCCCGCGCGTCTTTGCGGTCGATCTTGTTGATCACCAACACTGTCTTCAGGCCCAGCCCGAGCGCCTTCGACAGCACGAAGCGCGTCTGGGGGAGGGGACCTTCGGCGGCGTCGACCAGCAAGAGCACCCCGTCGACCAGGCGCAGCCCACGCTCCACCTCGCCACCGAAGTCGGCGTGGCCAGGGGTGTCGATGATGTTGATCTGGTGATCGCGGTAACTGACCGCGGTGTTCTTGGCGAGAATGGTGATGCCCTTCTCGCGTTCGAGGTCGTTGCTGTCCATCACCCGCTCGGTGAGGACTTCGTTTGCGCGAAACACGCCCGCTTGGCGGAGCATGAAGTCGACCAACGTGGTCTTACCGTGGTCGACGTGGGCGACGATCGCGACGTTGCGGATTCTCTCTCGGGGAAACATAAAGGCTGCGGCCCCTTAGCTGATCGGTTGGCTAACCGCCAGCAATCGGAAGAGCCTCGGCCAAGTAGTCGTATTCAGGCCCGGCGCCGTTGCCGAGCCGCTGCAACAGGAACAGCTGGAGCACCCCTTTGGAGGTGGTGAGAGCGCCTTTCCACTCCAACCGCGCCTTGTCGAGCGGGCGGGTCTCGAACCAGTCTTTGCCGCCCAGCTTCACCTTCACCGGGCCGGCCGCGCTCGGGTCGCCGTAGACGATGTTCAGCCCCTTCGGCTTCTTGGCCTCGTCGGCAGAGAAGCGCTTGAAGCCGGCCTTCACTCCCGCGCGCTCGAGCGCCTGGTGGAGCTGCGCGCCGCGCGCCTTCCACGCCAGGTCGGGGTCGAGCGCGTCGCCCTCGGTGGTCGACCAGACGATCTTCTCGGGCGCGGTCTTGCCGGTGGAATCGGCGATCAAGAAGGTGATCTTCAGCTCGCTGCCGGCACCGTGCTCGCCCTGCTCGATCACCAGTGCGACCTTTCCGTCGGCCGACTCACCGAGGTAGTCGAGCTGTGCCCAGCCGTCGGGGCCTCCGACCTTGAGCAACAGCTGGCGGTCGTCTGGCCCGAAGGTGGGGGTGGCGGCCAACAGGGCGAGCAGGGTGAGCACGACGGCAGGATAGTCCAAAAGGCCGGGCCAGGTTGAAGTGCCTGCACCTGGTGCATACAATGCAGGCATGAGGAAGACGCACGTTCGCCAGTACACGATTCGGAGCGTGCCCGATCGCGTCGACCAGGAGCTTCGCCGTCGCGCCCGTGAACAGGGCAAGAGCGTCAACCAGGTGGCCCTGGAAGCCCTGGAGGCGGGGACCGCGACCGGTCATCGGTACCACGATCTCGACTTCATGATCGGGACGATGGACTCGACGGAAGCCAGGCGAATGGAGCGCGAAGTGGCGAAGCAGCGCACCATCGACCCCGAGCTTTGGAAGTGAGAGTCGCGCTCGACACCAACCGTTACACTGACTTCTGCCGCGGAGACGAACGTGCCGTAGAGGTCATCAGCACGGCAGAGCAGCTCTGGATGCCCCTGATCGTGCTCGCGGAGCTTCGAGCGGGCTACGCCCACGGCAGCCGTCGCGAAGCCAACGAACGTACCCTGACGCGCTTTCTGAACTCCGAGCGGGTGCGGGTCGTCGCGCCCGATGAGCAGACGACCTTCATCTATGCCGATCTCTACTCGGGCCTGCGCAAACGGGGCCGCCCTGTCCCGACCAACGACCTCTGGATCGCGGCTTTGGTGACCCAGCACGATCTGGTGCTGTTCGACCGGGACAGCGACTTCGATGCGTTTGCTCGTCTGGCCCGAATCTAGGGTCAGCCCGCCCGGCGCTGCGCCGGCGTCGCCTCGACGCGCTCGCGCAGAAACCGCTCGATCCGGTTGTTCACCAGGCCGGGGCGCTCGAGCGGCGCGGTGTGGCTGCCGCCGGGCACGAACAGGTACTCGGCGGTGGGAATGCGCTGGGCCATCCGCTCCGAGAGCCAGACCGGGGTGAAGCGATTGATCTCGCCGCCCACCACCAGCGTCGGCACGTCGACCCGGGGCAGGTGATCGAACGCCGAGTGGTCTTTCAGCGAGTCGAGCGTGCGCACGAACATCACCGGGTCCATCTTCGACAGGTGGTCGAGGTAGGGCCAGAAGTCGCGCCGGTCGAGCAGGTCTTTGTTGAGCTCGGTGCGCACCGAGATCTCCATCGCCAGCTCGGTGTTGAGAAACGTGCGCACCACCTTGCGCGCGACGTTGGGCGCCGACTCGATCAGCCGGTTCAGGTAAGGGAACACCCGCCCCAGCATCGAGTGGTCGTGCCAGGTGTCGAGCGGGGTGCCGTAGCTGCCGCACAGCAGCACCAGGCCCGAGACGCGGTCTTTGTGGCGCTTGTGAAAATCGAGCGCCATCTGCACGCCCATCGAGTGGCCGAACACCACCGCCTTCTCGATCCCGACGTGGTCGAGAATGTGAATCAGGTCGTCGGAGATGAACTCCACCCCGATGCGCTTGTCGTCTTTCGGCACTCCCGACTGGCCGTGGCCGCGGTAGTGCCAGTGCATCACCCGCCGGCGCTCGCGCAGAATCGGGGTGAGGTACTTCCAGATGAAGCCGTCGCAACCCAGCCCGTCGCAGAGCACGGCCGCGGGCTCTCCGTCGCCCTGCACCTGGAACCAGAGCGGAGCGCCGTCTTGGGTGGTGTAGAAGTCTTGCCGGAAGTACGCCGCGCCGGCCCCCTCGTTCGAGCTCAGGCAGACACCTCGACGTCTTCGGGCTCGTCGCTCACCGTGCCGGGCTTCTCGAGCTGGTACTTGGCGATCTTCAAGATCAGGTTCGACCGCGAGATGCCGAGCTCACGCGCCAGCCGGCTCTTGTTGTGCCGGGTGCGGGTGAGGCCCTGCGAGATCATCTCGCGCTCGAGCGACTCGACCGCGTCGTTGAGCTTGCCGCCCAGCGCCAGCGGGCTGCGCATCACGCTCACGCTGCCACCGCCGCCCGCGGGCGCGACCGCGTCTTTGATGCGCGAAGAGATCAGATCGGCGGGGATGATCTCGAGGTCAGAGCCCAACACCAGCAGCCGCTCGATCTCGTTCTCGAGCTCGCGAATGTTGCCGGGCCAGTGGTACCCCTGGAGCACCGCGAGCGCCTCGGGAGACAGGGCGCGGCAGCGCTGACCTTCACGGCGGTGCTTGCGCATGAAGTGATCGAGCAGAATCGGCATGTCGTCTTTGCGCTCGCGCAAGGGCGGCACCTGCACCCGAATCACGTTGATGCGGTAGTAGAGGTCTTCGCGAAACTCGCCCTTCTTGACCATCTCGGTGAGGTCTTTGTGGGTCGCCGCGATCACCCGCACGTTCACCTCGCGGGTGGCGGTGCCGCCGACGGGAATGAAGGTGCCCTCTTGCAGCACGCGCAGGAGCTTCACCTGGAGCGCGGCCGACATGTCGCCGACCTCGTCGAGGAAGAAGGTGCCGCCATCGGCGACCTCGAACAGGCCCTTCTTGTCGCGGAGCGCGCCGGTGAAGCTGCCCTTCACGTGGCCGAACAGCGCCGACTCGAGCAGGTTGTCGTTGAAGGCGGAGCAGTTCTGCACCACGAACGGCTTGTCCTTGCGGGGGCCGTTGTAGTGAATCGCGCGCGCCACCAGCTCCTTGCCGGTGCCCGACTCGCCGTTGATCAGCACCGTCGAGTCGGAGTTGCAGACCTTCTCGAGCAGTCGAAACACCTCGAGCATCGGGCCCGACTTGCCGATGATGTTCTCGAACTTGTAGCGCTCCGACAGCTCGGAGGAGAGCGTCTGAATCGTCTCGTCTTTCTTGGCGAGCTCGGCCTCGTAGTTGGCGATCTCGGTTGCGCCGAACTCGAGCAGGTCTGAGACCTTGTCGACCTCGGTGGGCGCCATCTGCGGCACCCGCTCGACCGCGCGCTCCAGATCGGTGGCGCCGTTGTTGAGCTCGCGAATCTTCGCCTTCAGCACGTCGGCCTCGCGGGGGCTGACCTCCTGCCGGGCGAAGCCTTCGACGAACAGCATGCCCTCGTACTCGCCGGCGATGTAGAGCGGGGCGCCGACGACGGTGAAGCCCAGGTGGCAGTCGTGGAACTGCGACCGGCGGAGCTTCTTCGAGGCCTTGAACTTCTCGTGGAGCACCCGCACCGACTGGCTGCAGCGGCGAAAACCCTCTTTGCTGAACAGCGACAGCCGGCAGAAGTCGTTCGGGGGAGCGACGATGTCGCCCTTCTGCCAGGCCACCACCACGCCGTCGTTGTTGGCGAAAGACAGCTCGGTGCCGTACCACTTCCGCAAAATGTCGCGGAGCATCACGATGGTGTGGAGATTCTGATAGCGCTCGAATTCCATCGAATTGTGCAGTGCGTTGAGGGGGGACCGACGCGGAAGAAGACAGTCCTACGCTTAATCGTCCTGTTTTGCGAGTGGGGCGATGAGGGTGGACAGGCGCAGATGTGCGGAAAGTCTGCGCGAACTGAAGACAGGTGCCCGAAAACTGGTATTCGCCGCCTGTGCGGATTGTCGCGGGAAAGGCGAGGGGGCGGGCGCTCAAAGGGCCCAAGGGCGAGGGCCTTCGGCCGACCTCCGACCGCGCCCGGCAGACCTTGTTCGACGTGCTCGGGCAATGGTGCGAGGGCATGCGGGTGCTCGACGTTTTCGCGGGAACCGGAGCATTGGCGTTGGAGGCGATCTCCCGCGGCGCCACCCACGCGGTGCTGGTCGATTCGGGCCGCGAGGCGTTGAAGCTGTGCCGAGAGAACGCCGAAGGCATGGGCGTGCTGCCGCAGGTCGAGATCGTCTCGTCCGATGCGTTCCAGGCGATCGATCGGCTGAAGAAGAAGGGCGACAGGTTTCACCTGGTGTTCGCAGACCCTCCGTATGCGCTGGAGGCGGGGGCGAAGCTCGCGGCGGCGTTCGGCGACGGCGCGCTGCTCGAGCCGGGTGCGCGCGTCTGCATCGAACATGATCGGCGCGAAGAGGATGTTCCGGAGACCGCGGGAGTGCTGACGCGGGTGGATCAGCGCAAGCTGGGCGATACGGTGATCTCGATCTTTGCCGCGCCAGCACCGACCACCTGAGCTGCGTTAGCCTTATCCGCGATGAAGCGCTTTGCCCTTCCACGTGGCCGGTGGCGCTATTGCGTCGTGGGCGCGCTGCTCTTCATCAGCGCATGGTCGCGGTTGGTGGCCTCGCCGGCTCAGCGAGCGTTCGATGAAATGGGCGTTCTCGTGACTCGCGCCGATCTCGTTGCGTCGCCGCTCTGGATCCTCGGATCTGCGGCGATCGCGTTCGTCGGAGTATCGGTAGCGCTCGTGTCTTCACGGCTGCAGAAAGCCGCACTGACGATGACCTGCGTGGCCTTGCTTGCCGCATCGGCGACGACGATTTGGGCGACGCTCGCGATCGCCTGTCAGCCTGTTGGTCTGGTCTGCTGCATGCGTCCCATCAGTCGCTGAAAACTGACCAGCTGGTCTACGGCCGATGTGCTTCTGAGCCTAAAAACTACGATACCGCCGCAAAAAGTAGCCACAGAACACGATGATCGCAGCCGAGGGCGGCCGAGTTACTCACCCGCGCGGCACGGCACAGCCGAAACCCAACCCGAGCGCCCCTCTCAAAGCCGCTTCATCGAATCCGCTGCGCCACCTGGAACAGGCTCACCGCGTAAAACGCGATCAGCGCCGCGCCGACGATCCCCGTGCCGACCAACCAGATCGCGATCACCAGGCTGTGCGTGCCGAGCGCCACCCGAATCTCCGGGTCCGCCCGTGACTTCATGAACCGGCTCCGCGCGCGGTTCCACGTCGGCACCGCGAACAGCAACGCCCACCCGAGGTACAGCGCTCCCACCAGCCCGAAGCTCGCCAGCACCAGCGAGAAGTAGATCTCCTCCCGCCCGGTGAAGATCTTGCGGCGTTTCTTCAGCGCCTCGTCGATCCGCTCGCGGCACGGGTAACACAGATGATTGCCGTCATCGGCCCAGGTGAGGTGATGCCGATCGGGAATGAAGGTCCCGCAGCGGCTGCAGATCAGCTGCTCAGTCATCGGTCACCGTGCTATTGCACACCGGCGATGAGGTTCGCGATCTACCCCGGCAGCTTCGACCCGCTCACCAACGGCCACCTGTCGATCGTTCAGCGCGGGCTGCAGATGTTCGACAAGGTGATCGTCGCGATCGCCACCAACCCGAAGAAGACGCCGACCTTCACCGTCGACGAGCGCAAGCAGCTGATCAAAGAGGCGCTGCCCGACCCGCGCGTCGAGGTCGATTCGTTCTCGGGGCTGCTGGTCGAGTACGCCCACCAGCGCAAGGTGAACGTGGTGCTCCGCGGCCTGCGGGCGGTGAGCGACTTCGAGGTCGAGTTTCAGATGGCGAACATGAACCGCAAGCTCCACCCCGAGGTGGAGACCGTGTTCATGATGACCGGCGAAGACTACTTCTTCGTCAGCTCCAACCTGGTTCGCGAAGTGGCGATGTTCGGCGGCAACGTCGAAGGCCTGGTGCCTCCCAACGTGCTCGCCGCGCTGAAGACGAAGTACTCCAAGAAGTAGGAGAGCCCCGATGCAGCTCGCCAAGCGACTGAAGGCCGTCAAACCGTCTCCCACGCTCTCGCTCAACGCGAAGGCCAAGGCGCTTGCGGCGAAGGGCGAAGACATTCTGAGCTTCGCGGCCGGCGAGCCCGACTTCGACACGCCGAACCACATCAAAGACGCGGCCAAGGCGGCGCTCGATGCGGGCTTCACCAAGTACACCCCCACCGGCGGCATTCCCGAGCTGAAGGCGGCGATCGCCGACAAGCTGAAGAACGACAACGGGCTCGTCTACACGCCGGAGCAGGTGCTGGTGAGCTGCGGCGCGAAGCACTCGCTCTACAACCTGTTTCAGGCGCTGCTGAACGAGGGCGACGAGGTGGTGGTGATCTCGCCGTACTGGGTCAGCTACCCCGACATGGTGCGGCTGGCGGGCGGCGAGCCGGTGATCGTCGAGACCACCGAGGCCGACGGCTACGCGGTCGACCCCAAAGAGCTGCGCAAGGCGCTCTCACCGCGCACCCGCGCGATCATCCTCAACTACCCGTGCAACCCGACCGGCGCGATGCTGTCGAAAGACGCGCTGCTGCAGATCGCCGAGGTGCTCCGCTCGCACGAGTGCCTGATCGTCTCCGACGACATCTACGAGAAGCTGCTCTACACCGGCCAGCCGTTTCAATCGCTCGGCATGGTGGCGCCCGACCTGCAGCCGCGGGTGGTGACGGTGAACGGCTTCTCGAAGGCGTACTCGATGACCGGTTGGCGGCTCGGCTACACCGCCGGCCCCAAAGAGCTGATCGCCGGCATGCAGCTGATTCAAGATCAGTCGACCTCCAACCCCAACTCGATCACCCAGAAGGCCGGCCTCGCCGCGCTCGCGGGCCCGAAGGCCGAGATGGAGGCGATGGTCACCGAGTTCAAAGCCCGCCGCGATCTGATCGTCAAAGGCCTCAACGCGATTCCCGGGGTGCGCTGCCGCAGCCCCGAAGGCGCGTTCTACGTGTTCCCCAACGTGGGCGAGCTGATCGGCAAGAGCTTCGAGGGCAAGCCGGTGAACGGCTCCACCGCGTTCAGCGAGCTGCTGCTCGACAAGGCCAAGGTCGCCGCGGTGCCGGGCGAGCCGTTCGGCGCCGAGGGCTACCTGCGCATCTCGTTCGCCACCTCGCGGGCGAACATCGAGAAGGGCCTGAAGCGAATCGCGGAGCTCGCCGCGGTGTTGAAGTGAGGTTCGCGCTCGCGGCGTTGCTGTTGCTGGTGGCGTGCAAGAAAGACGCTCCGCCCAAACCGGAGGAGCCGGCCAAGCCGCACCTGCCGAAGGCGCGGGCAGACCTCGCCGAGGTGGAGATCAGCGGCGACTACTCGGCCGGCACCACCAAGCCCGCTTCGGTGCACCTCACCGTGCTCGACGTGCCGTGCCTGCCGGTGCCGAAAGACGCCAGGGTGATGGGGCAAGACGTGCCGACCAACTCGCACTTCTTCCTCGAGATCTTCGTGCCGCAGGGCACCAAGGGCTTCATCTGCATGTACGGGCTCGACGCCGCCGGCAAGGTGATCGCCGGAGCGGAGTTCGAGAAGAACCCGTTCTTGATGCAGGGGCAGGGCGAGGTCGAGGCGCACCTCCAGCTCGAGCTGAAGGCGATGGACCCGGTCGATCCTCCCGCGGGTCTGACGGTGAAGAAGCCGGCTAATTGATCTCGCCGGAGCACTTCCAGCTGAGGGCGTAGCTCATCAGCGTGGGAGCGTTCTGCGGGTTGCTGGTCTGGAGCACGAAGCTCACCCGGGCGTACAAACCCTTCGGTACGCCCGCGGCGACCAGGTCGACCGGAGAGGTGGTGAACGGGCCGTAGGTCATCACCGCCGGGTTGTTCAGATCGGCGATCGAGCTGCCGACCTTGATGAAGGCCTGAATGCTGGTGCCGGGCGGAGTCACCCCGGTGAAGGTGAGCGGCCCCCACGAGCTCATCGGGTCGCAGCCGGTGAAGTCTTTGTAGTAGGTGCCCTTGGGCGCGGTGAACTTGCGCAGCTCGTAGCCGGTGAAGTCGGAGTAGGTGTAGAGGCCCGCCGGCTGCTGCGCGGTGCGGAGCACGGTGCCCGAGGTGTTGTCGAACTTCACCGCGTTGCCGCTGTACATGTTCACCCACGGCTGCCCGTCGCCGTCGATGCCGACGCCGATCGAGGTGTTGGTGTTGGAGTCGGTGACGTCGATGAAGTCGCCGCCGGGGTAGGGCTTCACCGCGCCGGTCTCCGCGTCGAAGCGAATCAGCTGGCCGACGTAGGTGCTGGTGCCCGGGTCGTAGTCGGCGCTCATGTACACGTTGCCCTGCACGTCGGCGGCGATGCCGCGGCCGCGCCCGAGCTTGGTGCCCATGTTGCTGACCGCGGCCGAGAAGTCGAACCGGGTCCAGCTGTTGGTGTTGGGGTCGAAGCGGCAGGCGATCGGGCCCGCGTTCAAGCCGGGCAGCCAGACCCGATCTTTGGCATCGATGCCGAATGCGTACGCGCCGCAGTCGGTGCCCGCGGGGGGAATGATGTTGTCGGAGAACAGCGTGCCGGTGACGGTGTCGATCTCGGCCAGGTGCGCCTCGCCCGGCTTCACCAGCCAGAGGCGCTGCTTGGAGTCGACGATCGCGCCGTACATGCCCCAGCTGATCGGGATCACCATGTCGCCGTTGGTGTTCACCGCCAGCGGCTGGCCGTCGACGGTCGACAGCTTGTGCATCTGCGCGTCGCGGTAGACGCCCGCCCACACCCAGCCCGCGCTGCTCTCGAGGTCACCCAGGCTGATCGCGATCGCCCGCACCGCCACGTCGGCTCCGTTGGTGCCAATCTCGGTGGTGAACAGCACGCACTCGTCGTACTGCAGTGGGTCGGCGTAGTTGCTGGGGATGATCATCTCGCCGTCGGCCGGGTTGGTGCTGATCTGCCCGTCGCCGTTGAGGTCTTTGCTGGTCTCGATGGTGCCGTTGCCGTTGCGATCGATGCAGCTCGAGACGTCGTTGGCGATCTTGGTCACCGAGCCCTGGAGCCCGACCGCGCGGTTCGCCACCCAGACGTCGCCGTTGAGATCGAGCGCGGTGCGCGACGGGTTGTTCGGCACGTCGAGGGTGATGTTGGCGTTGGTGTGGCCCTGGCTGCAGGGCGGGCCTTTGACGGTGCCGGCGGCCGACCAGCAGTCTTTCGGGAACACCGACCAGTAGCGGCCGACCTCCTTGCCGGTGCGGGTGTCGTACTTCGAGACCCAGCCCATCGAGTTGTTGGCGATCCACATGAAGTAGAACTCTTGGCTCGACGTGTTCAGGGTGATGCCGCCGTCGGGGCCCATCGACACGCCGTTGCCGCCCTCGTTCAGCCCGCCGTCGGTGAAGCCGGCGTCGAGGTTGAAGCCGTGCGGGTCGATCACGGTGATCGTCGGGCCGGCGTCGATGGTGATGCTGCCGCCACCGCCGCTGCCTCCGCCGGTCGAGCTGCCGCCTCCCGAACCGCCTCCGCCGCCGGTGCCGCCGTCGCTCGCGCTGCCGCCGCCCGACTGACCGCCGCCTCCGGCGCTGGTGGAGATGGTGCTGCCGCACTTGCAACCGTCGAGAGCGAGCAACACCACAGACGTGAACAACAGCGTCCTCACGCTGGGACGCGAAAAGCGGGCGCGCATGGCGCGAATAGTGGGCCTGCGGCGTGGCGGGGTCAATGCGCCCGCATCACCGACAAATCGGTCGAGTGGACGGACTCTCGCCCGCTGAGAAATGGAGCCTAGAAGCGCCAGCCGGCGACCAGGGTCGGCTGCATCAGCGAGTGGCCGGTGCGCGCCTCGCTGGGCGACCCGCGCTCGAACGCCGGGCCGGCGAACCACACCAACAGCACGTGCGCGTGCTTCACCGGGTGCCAGACGATCGACGGGCCGAGCAGCACCTCGATCGAGTCGGGGTCACCGTGGTGCCGCTTGGCGTCTTCGAGCTCGACCTGCACCTCGGCGCCGATCGACAACGTGTGCTCGAGCAGTGCGTACGAGATGCCGGCGTTGAGGCCGTACTCCTGGCCCTGCGCGGGGCCGTAGAGAATCGCGCTCGAAGAAGAGGTTGAAGCCCCAGTAGAGCCGGTCGGTGGAGATCGCCTCCGAAGAGCAACTTCACCTCGCCGCGCATCGGGCCGGTCTCCTGGCGAATCCACTCCAGGTACAGCGTCGGGTTGCCGGGGATCTTGCCCCAGTCGGCGAACGCGTAGCGCAGCTCGACCCGCTCGCTCTCGAGGTAGGCCGGCTTCTCACCGAACTGCTCGGTGCGCAGGTAGAAGTCGAGCTGCAGCCGGTGCCCGAGGCCGAACGACATCTCCCACATCGAGCGCCAGCGCATGTCGCCGCCGTCGAACGGGGTCTTGTTCTCGAGCCACCACTCGAACGTGGCGCTCGGCGGAGCGACGAACACCCGGGTGCCGGGGAAGTGGCGCGTCTCGGTCCACTCCGGCTGCCGGTAGGGGCCGACCTTCTGATCGTCGCCGAACACGTGCGGCTCGGTCACCGTGGTGGTGGGCACCTTCGACGGCGGCGGCTCGACCGACTGCAACGGCTCGGCCTGCTCGCGAGATTCGCGGGCTTCCTCCGGAGCGACGGGAGGTGGATCGGCTGCGAGGGCGGAGACGAGGAGGAGCGCGAGCACGCGCTAGTCGGTATAGCCGACGATCTGCCAGCGGTGGGGGCCGTTCGACTCGCGGTAGACGGCGATGCAGGCGTGGCCCGACAGGTTGCCGACCGCGATGAAGGTGTGGCCGCTGTTCCAGGGCAGGTTCTTCAGCCGGGTGGGCGGCTTGCCGTACTTCTTTTCCA
This sequence comes from Myxococcaceae bacterium, assembly GCA_047602415.1. Classification (GTDB taxonomy): domain Bacteria; phylum Myxococcota; class Myxococcia; order Myxococcales; family Myxococcaceae; genus JASGHH01. The sequence continues at coordinate 237,358 of JASGHH010000001.1, forward strand.
TCTCCTGCGGCGTGAGCACCTCGATGTCGTAGAGCGTGAGCAGGTCGGTGCGCTTGGAGCGGAGGTTCTTCAGCCACTCGTCGTGAAGCTCGTCGGGCAGCTCGAGGCGGCGATCCTCCAGGTAGAACGGGTAGCCGGAGTGCAGCACGATCGAGCGCGCGTCGCCGGAGATCACGTCGTTGAAGAACGCGTGGGCGAGCGCCTTCACCTGATCGGGGTCGGCCAGCATCAGGCCGTAGGGCTGCGGTGGCTCGGGGTTCTCGGCCGGGTTGGGGGCGGGCTGGGCGATCGAGTTGGGGCCGAGCTTTCGGTACTGATCGATCGCGTTCGACAGATCGTTGGGCTGGAGCTTCTTGATTCGCTCGAGCTGACGGTTGACCTCTTCGATCGTCGCCGGCACGCGGTGAATCGCCTGCGGGGTGTTGGGGTTGGTGCCGTCGTTGGGCCGGGTGCCGAACTCGTTGGGCTTCGGGGCCGGCGCGGTGCCGGTCTGATCGGGCTCGACCAACGCCTTGGGCACCGCCGGGTCGGGCGGAGGCTGAGTCTGATCGGCCTGAGCGAGCGCCGCGGCCAGAAGAAGTGCGGTCACCATACGCGGCGAACTCTACTTCGTTTCGGCGCGCCTTGTGATCTGCACACGACCTGCTACACGCGATCTCCCGATGCCAGCACGTAAGGATTTGAAGAAGGTGCTCGTCGTCGGGTCGGGACCGATCGTCATCGGGCAGGCCTGCGAGTTCGATTACTCCGGCGTCCAGGCGATCAAGGCGCTCCGCGAGGAGGGGATCGAGGTCTCGCTGCTGAACTCGAACCCGGCCACGATCATGACCGACCCCGAGCTCGCCTCGAGGACGTACGTCGAGCCGATCACCGTCGAGTCGGCCACCGCGATCATCGAGAAAGAGCGGCCGCAGGCGTTGCTGCCGACGATGGGCGGCCAGACCGCGCTCAACCTCGCCAAGGCGCTCGCCGAGGGCGGCGTTCTCGCCAGGTACGGCGTCGAGCTGATCGGCGCCAACCTGGAGGCGATCAACAAGGCCGAGGATCGCCAGCTGTTCAAGAAGGCGATGCAGAAGATCGGCGTGCCGCTGCCGAAGAGCGCGTACTGCACCACCTTCGACGAAGCGATGAAGGTGATCGAAGAGATCGGCTTCCCCGCGATTCTGCGGCCCAGCTTCACCCTCGGCGGCACCGGCGGCGGCATCGCCTACAACTCCGACGAGTACGAGACGCTGGTGCGCGGCGCGCTGAAGGCCAGCCCGACCTCGACGGTGCTGGTCGAAGAGTCCGTGCTCGGTTGGAAGGAGTTCGAGCTGGAGGTCGTTCGCGACCGCAAAGACAACGTGGTGATCATCTGCTCGATCGAGAACCTCGACCCGATGGGCGTGCACACCGGTGACTCGATCACCGTCGCGCCCGCGCAGACGCTCACCGACAAGGAGTACCAGCGGCTGCGGCAGTGCTCGCTGGCGATCATTCGCGAGATCGGCGTCGACACCGGCGGCAGCAACATTCAGTTCGGGGTGAACCCGAAAGACGGCCGCATCGTGGTGATCGAGATGAACCCGCGCGTGTCGCGGTCGTCGGCGCTGGCGTCGAAAGCGACCGGCTACCCGATCGCGAAGATCGCCGCCAAGCTGGCGATTGGTTACACGCTCGACGAGCTGAAGAACGACATCACCCGTGAGACGCCGGCTTCGTTCGAGCCGACGATCGACTACGTGGTGGTGAAGATTCCCAAGTTCAACTTCGAGAAGTTCCCCGGGTCGAAGCGCGAGCTCACCACCTCGATGCATTCGGTGGGCGAGGTGATGGCGATCGGCCGCACCTTCCAGGAGGCGTACGCCAAGGCGCTCCGCTCGATGGAGGCCGGGCGCGGCGAGTTTCAGCCGCCCGAGCTGCCTCCCGCCGGCGCCGATCGCACGATGGCGATCAAAGAGGGCCTCAGGGTGGCGCGGCCCGACCGCCCGTGGATCGTCAGCCAGGCGTTTCGCGAGGGGATGAGCGTCGAAGAGGTGTACCAGCTCTCGGCGATCGACCCCTGGTTCCTGGAGCGGATCAAAGACTCGGTCGGGAAGGCCGATGCGCTCAAGGGCGGGCTGAAGGATCTCCCGAAGGCGACCCTGCGCGACGCGAAGGCGCTCGGGCTCTCCGACGCGTACATCGGCCGAATGCTGAGCGCGAGCGAGGGCGACGTGCGCGCGAAGCGGCACGCCGAGGGCCTGCGGCCCAACTACAAGCGGGTCGACACCTGCGCCGCCGAGTTCGAGGCGTACACGCCGTATCTCTATTCGACCTGGGAGTCGGAGGACGAAGCGCCTCCGACCGCGAAGCAGAAGGTGATGATCCTCGGGTCGGGCCCGATTCGAATCGGGCAGGGCATCGAGTTCGACTACTGCTGCGTGCACGCGTCGTTCGCGCTGCGCGAGGCCGGCTACGAAACGGTGATGGTGAACTGCAACCCCGAGACGGTGTCGACCGACTACGACACCTCCGACCGGTTGTACTTCGAGCCGCTGACGATCGAAGACGTGCTCGAGATCGCCCAGCGAGAGAAGCCGCTCGGCGCGATCGTTCAGTTCGGTGGGCAGACCCCGCTGCGCATCAGCGTGCCGTTGGAGAAAGCCGGCCTGAAGATCCTCGGCACCTCGCCCGATGCGATCGACCGGGCCGAAGATCGCGAGCGGTTCGCGGCGTTGATCGACAAGCTGAAGTTGAAGCAGCCCGAGAACGGCGTCGCCCGCTCGCCCGAAGAGGCGTACCGGGTCGCCGAGCGCATCGGCTACCCGGTGATGGTGCGGCCCTCGTACGTGCTGGGCGGCCGCGCGATGCAGACGGTGTACGACCAGGGCTCGCTCGAGCGGTACATGCGCGAGGCGGTGATGGCGTCGCCCGAGCACCCGGTGTTGATCGATCGGTTCTTGAAAGACGCGATCGAGGTCGACCTCGACCTGGTCGCCGACCGCACCGGCGAGGTGATGATCGGCGGCGTGCTGGAGCACATTCAGGAAGCCGGCGTTCACTCGGGTGACGCGGCGGCGACGCTGCCTCCACACTCGCTCGCGCCCGACCTGGTGGAGCGCATGAAGGACCAGGCCACCGCGATGGCCAAAGAGCTCGGCGTGGTCGGGCTGATGAACGTGCAGTTCGCGATTCAGGGCAAGAGCATCTACGTGCTCGAGGTGAACCCGCGTGCGTCGCGCACGGTGCCGTTCGTCTCGAAGGCGACTGGAGTGCCGTTGGCGAAGATCGCGTCGCTCTGCCAGGTGGGCAAGACGCTGAGCGAGCTCGGCTACCCGAAGGATCTCGACTACTCGCACAAGGCCGTGAAGGAGTCGGTGTTCCCGTTCGCGCGCTTCCCCGGCGTCGACGTGATTCTGGGGCCCGAGATGAAGTCGACCGGCGAGGTGATGGGCCTGGCCGACGACTTCCCCGCGGCGTTCGCGAAGGCGCAGCTGGCGGCCGGCGTGAAGCTGCCGAAAGAGGGCAACGTCTTCCTCTCGGTGAAAGACGAAGACAAGCCGGCGCTGGTCGATCTGGCGAAGCGGCTGCGGGCGCTCGGCTTCTCGCTGATCGCCACCGGTGGAACGCACCGCTACTTGAAGGGCAAGGGCATTCCCAACGAGGCGGTGCTCAAGGTCACCGAGGGCCGGCCCAACATCGTCGACAAGATCGTCGACGGCGAGATCGCGCTGGTGATCAACACCACCTTTGGGCGGCAGGAGATCTCGGACTCGTTCTCGATTCGCCGCGAGTCACTGATGCACGGTCTTCCGTATTACACGACCGTGCAGGCCGCGCGGATGGCGGTCGACGCGCTCGAGGCGCTCAAGCGTGGCCCGCTCGAAGTGCGCCCACTGCAGGAGTATCTTCGCCGGTAGATGAAGGTGATGAGGCTCGCTGCGCTCGTGTTGCTCGCGTGGGCGGGCGGCGCGCATGCGAAGTGCCGTTTGTTGGCGCCACGTTGCCTTTGCGACGTCACGCCACAGTGGGTCGCGAAGGTAAACGCCACCTCGGCGAGTGAAGGAACCGTCGCCGAAGTATTCACCGGCGCGACGGTGCCCGATGCGGGGTCGCCGCCCACCGTCGGGGCCACGATCTCGCTCGGCGGGTTCAGCCCCGCGAAGACCGGAGACGTCGTCTTGATGGACGACCTGGGAACCGTCTTCGTGCTCGTCGACGACGGCAAGACTGCTCGTTGCGGGAACGTCGACACGCCGGCCGATGATTGGGCGCGCGCGGTCGCCGGCGGCACCTGCGGCACCGTTCTGAACAGTCACAGCTTCAAGCAGCCCGACTGCAATGACCGCGGTCCTCTGGGTTGCTCGACCAGCTCCGGTGTCGGGGTGGGGTGCTCGCTCCTGGCTCTCATCCTCTTTTGGAGGCGGCGGCGGCAATGAGGCTGTTCGCCGTGGTGCTGATGTTGTGTGGTGCCGACGCGCTGGCCAAGTGCGCGACTCCGTCACAGCTCTGTGGTTGCACCGGTTTCCTGGCGTGGGTGGTGACCGCCCGCGCGACCGATGCCAGCCACGCGACCGTACTCGAGACCTTCGGCCATGGTGCGCCCGATGCGGGCAGCTCGATCGTCGTGGCGAGCGACGACGCGATCAGTGCCGGTCAGTTGCTGGTGGTCGACGCGAACGGCATCGGGCACCTGCTGGCCGACGATGGCGGCACGTTCGTCTGCTCTGGCGTCGGAGTCCCCACTGACGTCTGGTGTCGTACGTTGCTCGACGGTGGTTGCGAGCATCAGCTCACCATCGGTGGGCTCGACGATCGATGCGTCGATCCCGACGTGACCTGCAGTTGCGCGAGCGGTTCAGGGCTGGCGATTTGCGCGCTGCTGCTGCTCGTAAACCTGCGACGGCGTCTCGCCCGGCCGAAACGGCCTTGAGGGATCGCGCCAGGCGACACCGCTGCCCTTGAAACCACGCAACTTTCTGCCGCGAATTTCGACAATTGCCGGTTTGGGCCAAAATCCCCTGCGGGCGCCGCTCCTTGAGGCCTGCTCTCGACGGGTGGTACAAGCCGCCAGCAAGTCGCACCAAGTAGGGGACGAAGGAGCAGTGGAAAACGCGCCGGGCGGTCCTGGGCCGGCACGCTGCACGAAGGAGTTTCAATGATGAGCGCACCCTGGCGCCGCGCCCTGTGGTTGGCCTTCTTGTTGGCCACCGCGTTCGCGTGCGGCAAGCCCAAGCTGATCGCGGCGCCCTGTTCGCGTGACGATCAGTGCCCCACCGGCACCCTCTGCGAGAACTACCAGTGCGTCGACGGCGCCACCAAGGCCTGCGACGTGGTCACCAACGGCAACCCGATTCTTCAGCCCGACCCGTACTCGGTCGACTTCGCCGATCTCTCCACCCCCGACGCGTCGATTCCCCTCACCCTCGACAACATCGGCAACTGCACTCTCACCCTGTTCGAGGCCGACCTGCTCGGCAAAGACGGCGGCAGCCCGTTCACCTGTGAGCTCTGCGATCAGAAGTTCCCGCTCGAGATCTTCCCGGGCCGCTCCAAGACCTTCAACGTCGGCTTCAACTCCAACAAGGTCGGGCCCGCGCACGACACCATCTCGATTCTCTCCGACGACAAAGAGTTTCCCACCCTCGAGGTGCCGCTCTCGGTCGACTTCCTCGGCGTGCCCAAGCTCTCGGTGCAGCCCAACCCGGTCGACTTCGGCTACGTGCCGATGGGCGCGGAGGGCAAGATCGCGATGCAGATCGCGAACCTCGGCACCGGCGTCGCTCCGCTCACCGTCACCGCGCTCGACATCGCGCCCGACACGATGGACTTTCAGTTCGGCAACGGCTTCACCTTCATGGGCCCCAAGGTGCTGAAGCCGGTCGGCTCGGGTGGCGACGTGCTCACCTTCGAGCTCGACTACACCCCGCGCTCCACCGCGGTGCACACCGACGAGCTGTTGGTGACCACCGACCAGGGCATCGTGCACGTGCCGATGAAGGGCAACGCGATGACCCCGCCGAAGATCTCGGTGGCGCCGATGATGATCGACCTCGGCCAGGTGCCACTCGGGAGCACCAACACCCTGCCGCTCACCATCAACAACATGGGCGGCGCCGACCTCAACGTCACCTACCACTGGGCCGGCCCGATGATGATGATGCAGAACACCGACCTCTGGGCGACGCCGAACCAGCTGCCGCCCGTGGTCGGAGGCACCTACACCCAGCTGCAGGTCAGCTACACCGCGTCGTCGCTCGGCATCGTCAACGGCCTGTTGGTGATCGACTCCAACGACCCGATGAACCCGTCGATCACGATTCCCGTCACCGGCACCGGCATCGCGGCCGCGGGCGGCGAGGTGATCAAGGTCGAGATGGTGTTCGACAACGGGCAAGACGGCGTCTTCGACAGCGACCTGCGCCAGGTGGGCCTCACCCTCGAGCACCCGTACGGGCTGGTCTGCAACCAGCAGAACCCCGCGCCCACCGGCTGGGCGCCCTACGGCCAGGCCCAGTGGATCTCGTTCCCCCCGAAGAACGAGCCGCAGCGGGTGATCCTCGACAACGTGATGCAAGACGGCACCTTCCGGGTGCAGGTGAACTACCTGGAGGACTGCAGCTCGATTCCCACCGGCATTCTCGCCGGGCTGTTGGGCATCAGCGTCGACGTGCTGGTCGGCTACCTGAGCGGAGGCACGACCCAGCTCGATCCCTCCCAGGTCGCGATGTACATCGAGCAGACCTGCCTCGATCACAGCTCCTCCAACGCCACCGTGCGGGTGTGGATCAACGGCATGCTGACCACGGAGAAGACGGTCACGCTCGGGCAGAAGGGCGACAGCAGCTACGCGGTCGACCTGATTCGCACCAACGGCGCTTTCACGGTGCAATGACCATGAAACGCGCGCTCACTCTGGTTCTCGCGGTGGCGGCTTGGGGCTGTGGCTCGAAGCCTCCGGCGATGTCGAACAAGCCGGCCGGCCTCTACGGCTCGCCCGCGCAGCTGGCGTTCACCTGCGTCACCCCGGGCTGCGACAAGACGATCACCACCACCATCACCGTCAACGGCAACCGCCGGCTGGCGATCAAGCGGGTGCTGATCGAAGGCGACGTCGGAGGCGACTTCACCGCCACCCCGTCGCAAGAGGCGCCGTTCGTGATCGGCCCGGGCAGCACCTTCACCGTCGACGTCGAGTACAAGCCGAAGGGCGCGCCTGCTCCGGGCGCGATCGGGTTGCACGTCACCTACACCGACGCTTCGCCCGACGAGTCGCCCGACCGCGCGATGCCGGGTGAGCTGGTGGTGCCGCTGATTCGCCGGGTGGTCGGCCAGCCGCTGCTCGCGGTCAGCCCCGCCACGCTCTCGTTCGGAGCGGTGCTCCCCGGCGCGAAGAAGACGATGCCGATCAGGGCCGAGAACGTCGGCTTCGGCAACGTCACCCTCGAGTTGGCGCAGCCCGACTCGGGCACCCCCGACATCATCTTCGTGCTCCCGCCCGATCACTCCTTCGGCGCCGACGGAGGCATCGACGTGCCGGTGACGTTCAAGCCGACCTCGTCGGAGTACCTCTCGACCGACATCGCGATCCCCGCCACCTACGACACGGTGGCGCCGGCGATTCTGCACGTCGAGGCGACCAGCCTCTCGAGCCCGCAGCTGGGCGTCGAGCCGCAGGCGCTGATCGACTTCGGTGAAGTGCCCAAGGGCCAGTCGCGCACCAACACCGTTCAGCTGGTGAACCAGGGCGGCGCGGAGCTCGACGTGATGGCGCCCAAGCTGACCGACGCCACCGGCAACCTCTCGCTCTCGGCGGCCGACGCCGGGTGGACCTTGATGCCGCTCCAGCGCGGGCCGATGACGATCACCCTGAACGGCCGCGACGCAGGCGAGGTTCAGGGCCTGGTGCGGCTGACCAGCAACGACCCCGGCAACCCGTACCTCGACGTGACGGTGAAGGGCACCGTGACCGAGCCGCAGGCGACCGTGAACCCCACCTCAATCGACTTCGGCACCGTGCCGCAGGGCTGGGTGGTGACCAAGACGATCAACGTGAAGAACACCGGCTACGGCTCGCTGAAGGTGAAGAGCCTCCAGTTCGTGGCCGGCAGCTCGATGCTGTTCACGCTCACCAACATTCCCGCGCTCCCGGCGACGCTGGCGCGCGATCAGCAGCTCGCGGTCGACGTGCAGTTCCGCGCCGAGACCCAGGCGATGTTCACCGCCCAGGTGTCGGTCGAGAGCGACGACCCGGTGAACAACTTCGTCACCGCCAACATCAAGGGCACGGTCGGTGACTGCAACACCGGCTGCCCGATCACCAACGGCACCCCCAGCTGCACCGGCGGGGTGTGCTCGGTCGGCACCTGCAACGTCGGCTGGTACGACACCGACGGTCAGGCGGCCGACGGCTGCGAGTGCCAGGAGATCGGCAACGACCCGGGCGAGTTCTGCATGGGCGCGCAAGACCTCGGCACCCTCAACGACGAAGACGGCGACTCGACCACCTACCAGGGCCTGATTCCCACCGCCGACGACGTCGACCTGATTCGGTTCTTCGGCAACGACCAGACCGGCTTCTTCTCTGACGCCTACGACGTGCGCATCAGGTTGGACTCGGCCGACCCCGGCATCTCGATGTGCGTGTACAAGAACGGCGGCCACCAGTCGGACTGCTTCTTCTCGAACCAGGCCTGCCCGCAGAACCGGTACTACGAAGACGACGGCAGCTTCGGCACCGACGACAGCTCCGACTACATCATCAAGGTGTACCGCACGATGTCGACCGCGCCGACCTGCACCAGCTACACGATCTTCGCCTCGAACGGCTGAGGCGAAGATCAGTCGGCCGCGAGCGCCTTCTTGCGCACCGGGCCGAGCAGCAGCTGGCCCACCGCGGTGGTGAGGCCGAGCCCGAGGCACACCGCCCAGAGCGCCTTCATCGAGCCGGCTTTGATCACCAGCGGGCCCACGATCGGGCCGACCATGGTCGCCGCCGACCAGGTGAGGCTGAACGCGCCCTGGTAGCGCCCGCGCAGGTGCGCAGGTGACAGGTCGGCCACGATGCTGGCGTTCACCGGCGCCATCAGAATCTCGCCCAGGGTCCACACCGAGACCGCGAGCAGGTGGCCGCTCAGGGTCGACGACTCGCCGTGAACCCACATGCCGATGCCCACCAGGGTGGCCGCGATCGCCAAAGTCCACGAGCGGGGCACCTTGGCGAACCATTTGGTGGTGAACGGCTGCACCAGCACGATCAGCACGCCGTTGAGCGCGATCGCCCGGCCGTAGTCGGAGGTGTCGAGGCCGTTCTTGATCATCTGCGCCGGCAGCGCGACCAGGTGCTGAAAGAACACCAGCACCAGCAGGAACGACAGCACCAGGTGCGGCAGGAACACCCGATCGGTGAACGGAGTGAGAAACCCGCCCGGCTTGTCTTCGTGGCCGGCCGGCTTGGTCTCACCGATGAAGCGCCAGATCACCGCCGCGTAGACCAGGGTGGTGATCGCGTCGCCGACGAACAGCACCTGGTAGCCGCTCTTGGCCAGGTAACCGGCGAGGCTGGTGCCGCCCGCGAAGCCCAGGTTGATCGCCCAGTAGAGCAGCCCGAACGCCTTCATGCGCTTCTCGGGCGCGACCACGTCGGCGATCAGCGCCTGCGAGGCCGGCCGGTAGAGGTCTCCGAACGCGCCGAGGCAGAAGCCGATGCCGGCGATCGCCACCAACAGCCGCATCTGCCCCAGCAGCAGCATCGCCACCGAACCGGCCACCAGGCTCAAGATCATGGTGCGCCTGCGGCCGAGGCGGTCGGCCAGCTCACCGCCAACGCTGACGCCGATCAGCGAGCCGGCGCCGTAGCTGCTGACCACCAGGCCGGCGTCCTCCAGCGACAGGCCGCGCTCCTGGGTCAGGTAGAAGGTCAGCATCGGCATCACGAAGGTGCCGAGCCGGTTGATCAGGGTGCCGCCCCACAAGAACCAGTAGATCGGAGGCAGGCCTTCGGCGATCCCCGCGCTCAGGCGGCGGATTGGGCTCATTCGCAGAGCCCCAGAATTGGAGGACATGCGGAGAGGACGCGGAAGAAATGCGTTCCTGATTTACACCCCACGGAACTGGGGCTTGGCCTGTTTGGCCTGCTGCAGCCGGGTGTGGAGCGTCTCGGTCAGCAGGTACCAGAACTGAACCTCGCCGAACGAGATGATGTCGCCGTCTTTCAGAATCGCCTCCCGGCGAATCTTGATCGACGCGTTGAGGAAGGTGCCGTTGGTCGAGCCCAGGTCCTGCAAGGTGGCGCGGGCGAGCTTGGCGTCCCACCGGAGCATGCCGTGCTGCTTCGACACCGACGGGTGGTCGACCACCAGGTCACAGTCGGGCTGGCGGCCGACCGACAGCTCGTCGACGCCATGCAGCGGGGGCAGGGTGGCGATCAGCAGATCGTCGAACTGAAACAGCAGCGCCAGGGTGCCGGTCGAGACCGCCTCGGGCCGCGCCATCTGGGTCGCCTGCTCGTTGCTCGGCAGCCCCATCGCGTCGGTGCCGCCCACCTTCTTCGCCTTCGCCTCGGGCGGCCGCTGAATCAACACGAACGGCCCGAGCTGCTTTCGAAACTCGCTCGGCTTGAGGCTGGCCCCCAGGTGCGCCAGCTCCTTGATCGACAACACGGTGGGCCTCTAGGTCAGGCGGGTGAACAACGTCTGGGTGATCACGTAGCAGAACTGGGCCTCGCCGAAACGGATTGTGTCGAGGTCGTGCAGCGCCAGCCCCACGTGCAGCCGATCGTTGTTCACCCAGGTGCCGTTCGAGCTCTTCAGGTCTTCCACCAGCGTCCGCTTGCCGTCCCAGATCAGCTTGGCGTGGTGCTTCGACACCGAGGGGTCGTCGATCACCACGTCGGCGTCGGGCGAGCGGCCCACGATCAGCTCGATCTCGGTGGAGTCGAGCGGGGGCAGGGTGGCCACCATCAGGTCGTCGAGCTCGAGCAGCATGTCGACCGGGTCGGTGCTCGGCGCCTTCATCACCATCGTGCGCTTGGCGCCCAGCTTCATCGCCTTCTGCTGGGTGAGCACGTTGGGCGGCCGCTCCAGCAACACGAACGGCCCCAGCTGCTGCTCGAAGGGCACCTTGCCCAGCTTCGACGCCATTCCTTTGAGGTCTTTGACCGGAAGCACTCTGCGCTCGAACGCTAGACCCAAAACCGGGTTTCGACCAAAGTGTACGCCTTTTAAGAGGGAACCTTCATGGCAGACACCATGCCCATCACCGCCGCCGGCTTGCGCAAGCTCAAGGAAGAGCTGCAGCACCTGAAGTCGGTCGAGCGGCCGAAGATCAGCGCCGAGATCGAAGTCGCGCGCGCGCACGGCGACCTGAAAGAGAACGCCGAGTACCACGCGGCCAAAGAGAAGCAGTCGCACATCGAAGGCCGCATCATGGACATCAACGGGTGGATCGCCCACGCCGAGGTGATCGACGTCTCCAAGTTCAAGGGCTCCGACAAGGTCGTCTTCGGCGCCACCGTCGAGCTGCTCGATCTCGAGACCGACAAGAAGGTCACCTACCGGCTGATCGGCGAGCTCGAGGCCGACATCAAGAAGAAGTGGATCGCGGTCACCACCCCGGTCGGCCGGGCGCTGATCGGCAAGTCGATCGGCGACACCGCCACCGTGCAGTCTCCCGCCGGCGCGCGCGAGTACGAGATCACCTCGATCACCTTCGAGGACGTCGATTAGCAACGCGCAGGGCCACCCGCTCGCCGCGCTGGTCGGCCCGCTGCGGTTCGCCTGCAGCCGCGATTTTCACAACCTGCCCAAGGTGAAGGACCTCCGCTCGCCGATCTCCGCGGCGCTGGAGCGGCTGGCGCCCACCTTGAAGCCCGAGACGGTGGCCGCGCTCCGTTCGCAGCTCGAGTGGGTCGATCACGCCGATCTCACCGTGCGCAAGAACGCGCTCCTCCACGTGCTCGGGGCGCTCAAGGCCGAGGGGCTCGATCTCGACTTCATCGACCAGGCGCCGGCGCCGCGCCCCGCGCTGGTGCTGCAGGCGGCGGTGCCGCAAATCGCGCCCTACCAGCCGCCCGAGCCGGAGCCGCCCACCAAGCAGAAGGCGCCCAAGCCGAAGAGCCTGATTCGCCGCCGCAAGAACGAGCAGGGCGAGACCGAGACCCGGCTGCTGTCGATCGCGCCGGTCTCGGGGCCTCTGGCGCAGCCGATCAACAAGCTGCCGTTTCGGGTCAACCCGCGGCTGATGGGGCTGCTGAAGAAGAAGGGCGTCACCCGGGTGGGCGACATTCTCTTCCTGCTCCCGCGCATGTACGAAGACCGGCGGCAGCTGTCGAAGATCGCCCAGCTGATCGCCGGCGAGCGTGGCACCTTCATCGGAGAGGTGAAGCGGGCCGAAGAGGTGCGCACCCGCGGCGGCCGCAAGACGTTTCGGGCGGTGCTGGGCGACAGCACCGGCACCCTGGCGGCGACGTACTTTCAGACCGGGCCGTGGCTGAAGGCGCGCTTCCCGCTCGGCAAGCGGCTGGTGGTCTCGGGCGAGCTTCGCCAGGGCCCGCACGGCTGGGAGATGGCGCACCCCGAGATCGAGCCGGCCGACGACGTGCTCGACTCGCCGATTCACTTCAACCGCATCGTGCCGATCTACCCGGGCTTCGAGCGCGGCGAGCAGCGGGCGCTCCGCGAGCTGGCCTACAAGGTGGTCGACAAGTTCAGCGCCGCGATCGAAGAGCCGCTCCCCGACGGGGTTCGCACCAAGCACGAGCTGCTCCCGCTGGCCGACGCGGTGAGGCTGCTGCACTTCCCCACGCCCGAGCTGTCGATCGACGACCTCAACGTGCACCAGTCGCCCGCGCACCACCGGCTGGCGTTCGACGAGCTGTTCTTCTTGCAGCTCGGCCTGGCGCTGAAGCGGCAGGGCATCAAGGTGCAGCCGGGCATCGCCTTCGAGGTCACCGACGAGCGCATGCAGAAGGCCCGCGCGCTGCTCCCGTTCAAGCTCACCGGCGCGCAGGAGCGGGTGGTGGCCCAGCTGTCGCGCGACATGGCCCGGCCGGAGCCGATGAACCGGCTGCTCCAGGGCGACGTCGGCTCGGGCAAGACCGCGGTGGCGCTGATCGCATCGGCGCTGGCGATTCAGTCGGGCTACCAGGTGGCGGTGATGGCGCCGACCGAGATCCTCGCCGAGCAGCACTTCAAGAACTTCACCCGCTGGCTGGAGCCGTTGGGCGCGCAGGTCACCTTGCTCACCGCCGGAGGCACCTCCCGTGAGCGGCTGCGCCAGCGCGAAGGCCTCGCCACCGGGCGGTACGCGGTCGCGGTCGGCACCCACGCGCTGATTCAAGAAGGGGTCGACTTCAAGAGCCTCGGGCTGGCGGTGATCGACGAGCAGCACCGCTTCGGGGTGATTCAACGGCACGCGCTGATGGCCAAGGGCGCCAAGGAAGGCCCCGAAGGCGCGCCGCGCACGCCCGACGTGCTGGTGATGACCGCCACCCCGATTCCCCGCACCCTGGCGATGACGCTCTACGGCGATCTCGACGTCTCGGTGATCGACGAGCTGCCGCCGGGCCGCACTCCCATTTTCACCAAGGTGTTCGTCGAGAAGGCGCGGCCGCGCGCCTACGACACGCTCCAGAAGGAGCTCGAAGCCGGGCGCCAGGCCTACGTCGTCTACCCGCTGGTCGAAGAGAGCGAGAAGGTCGACCTGTTGGATGCGACCAAGGGCGCGACCAAGATCAGCGAGACCTTCCCCAAGGCGCGGGTGGGGCTGCTCCACGGCCGGCTCACCAGCGAAGAAAAAGACGCGGTGATGGATCACTTTCGCAAGCACGAGCTCGACATTCTGGTCTGCACCACCGTGGTCGAGGTCGGCGTCGACGTGCCGAACGCGTCGGTGATGCTGATCGAATCGGCGGAGCGCTTCGGCCTCTCGCAGCTGCACCAGCTTCGCGGGCGGGTGGGGCGCGGCGCGGCGAAGAGCTACTGCTACCTGATGGCCGGCTACGCCCGCAGCGAAGAGGGCGACGTGCGGCTGAAGGTGATGGAAGACACCGGCGACGGCTTCAAGATCGCCGAGAAAGATCTCGAGCTGCGCGGGCCGGGCGAGTTTCTCGGCACCCGGCAGAGCGGCATGCCCGAGCTCGCGGTGGCGAACCTGGCCCGCGATCAGGCGCTGCTCGGCGAGGCGCAAGACGAAGCGCGCTCGATCGCCGCCCACGACCCCGAGCTGCTGCTGCCCGACCACCAGCGTCTGTTCCGCGCGCTCGAAGAGCGTTGGGAAGGCCGGCTGCGGCTCGCGCGCGTCGGCTGAACCGGTGTACCGAACGGGACGGCGCCGCGAACTTTCGCGCTGGAGTTTCGGCGGCAGCCTTGGCACACCGTTCGTGCACAGAACCGGGAGGATTCACACAATGAAACGTCTCGCACTCGCCGTGTTGTTTCTGTCTGCCACTGCCTTCGCGCAGAGTGAGCCGCCGTCTCCGCCGCCCGAGCGGCCGATCGACGAGCCGCGCAGCTCCGCCGCGGGCAACGGAGTGATCCTCGAGCTCGACGTGCTGGGCGTGAACTCGTTCGGCAACACCTTCGGCGTGCTCTCCACCGGTGGCAGCGGCACCGGCACCGCCGCGGCGGTGGTGAGCCCCTCGGCGGCGATCGGCTTCGGCTTCGGTCAGAACGCGGTGCTGGTGAACATCGGCCTGCTCGGCTTCGGCCCCGGCACCAACGTCGCCTTCTCGCTGAGCCCGCTGTTCCGCCACTACTTCTCGTCGTTCCAGAAGGGTGAGGTGAACCTGTTCGTCGAGGGCGGGCTCACCTTCGGGTTGCTCTCGCCCGCGAGCGGCAACGCGAACTACCTGGTCGGCCTCTTCGGCGGCGCCGGCGCGGAGTGGCTGTTCGTGAAGAACATCGGCCTGATCGTCGACGTGCTGCTCGAGTACGGCCACGCCCACTTCGAGGGCGGCGGCTTCGGCGGCGGCAGCACCAACGCCGACGTGATCGGCCTGGCGGGCAACGTCGGCCTCGTCGTTCACTGGTAGCCAGCAAACACGGAACAGTCGTTCCGCCGCACGGCACGCCTCATTTTCGAACCCTTTGAAAAGGAGTCGAAAATGTTCGCGTTGATCGGCGTCTGGCAGATGGATCGCAGCAAGTCTGCGATGCAAAACAAGGAGTTGCGGGAGCGGATCGTCCCAATGGTGAGCCACCAGCCCGGCTTCGTGTCGGGCTACTGGTCGGAGGACACCGCCTCCAGCAAGAGCCACAGCTTCGTGGTCTTCGACACCCTGGAGCACGCCCAGGGCCTGGAGGCCTTCGTGCGCCAGAACGGCGGCAGCAAAGAGGCCGGGGTGGCGATGGAGTCGCTCCAGGTCGTTCAGATCATCGCCAACACCCGGTCCTGATCATGAAGATCGTCAAGCGGGTGGGGCTGGCGGTCCTCGGGCTGGTGGTGTGTCTGGTGGCGGGGGTGACGGTCTACTTCTACGGCCTCAACCCGGTGGTGCGCCCGGCGCCGCAGCTGAAGGCGCCGTCGACTCCGGAGGCGATCGCGCGCGGCCAGTACCTCGCGACCGGGGTGGCGATGTGCGTGGAGTGCCACTCACCCTGCGACTCCGAGGTGCCGGGGCAGCCGGTGCACGTCGGCACCGAGTTCACCGGGCGTGACTTCGTGGAGATCAAAGACTTTCCCGGTCACATCAGAACCAAGAACCTCACGGCCGACGTCGAGACCGGGCTGGGCGGCTACACCGACGGCGAGATCTTTCGCGCGATGATGGAGGGCGTCGGCAAAGATGGCCACGCGCTGTTCATGATGCCGGCGGCCAACCTCTCGAAGGCGATGAGCGACGACGACGCGCTCGCGATCATCGCCTACCTGCGCACGCTGCCGGCGAAGCACAGCGAGGCGAAGCCGATCGAGATCGACTTCCCGCTCTCGATGCTGGTGCGCGCGGCGCCGAAGGCCCACCAGGGCTCCGCGCCGAAGCTGCCCGACGACCCGGTGGAGCGCGGCAAACGGCTGATGCTGATCGGCAACTGCGCCTCCTGTCACAGCACCCACGGCAAGCACCACGAAGACATCGACGGCATGTACCTGGCGGGCGGCGATCTGTTCGAGTCGTCAGACGGTCACAAGGTCTACGCGCCCAACCTCACCTCCGACCCCGAGACGGGAATCGGCGGCTTCACCGACCAGCAGCTTCGTCAGGCGCTCACCCTCGGCTTGGGTCACGACGCGCGGCCGCTCTACTTCATGCCGTGGACCGTGTTCGCCCAGATGGTGCCTCAGGACATCGACGCGGTGATCGCCGCGCTCCGCACCGCGCCGCCGATTCGTCATGCGGTGCCGAAGGCGCAGGCTGCTACTGCGTCGGCCAGGTAGGCGCGTACATGCAGTAGAGCCCGGTCTTCAGGCTGAGCTCGAGGTGGCGGCCCAGGAGCTCGTCCTGGGCTTTCACCCGTTTCACCACGTCGCGAAGGCGGCGCTGCACGTTGACCCGGGCGCGCTCGGCGGAAGACCCGGCGCGGCGATCGCGGCCGCCCAGGCCCACCCCGCGCGCGAGCTCGGCGGCGATCGCGTCGAGCTCGATGCCGGGCACGTTCGGCGCGGCCGCGGTCGTTGAAGCGCTCGGCCTCTTCGAGCTCTTCCTTCAGCTCCTCCAGCCGCGCGCGGTACTCCTGCTTCGCCTGCTGATCGAGCAGCACGCCGCCGTCGGCCTGCTCGTCGCGGCCTTCGAGCTCGAGCACGTGCAGCTCCTCGTGCGGAGCGCGCACCAGCGTCTCGAGGTAGCCGAGGCCGCGCGCGTCTTTCAGCGACAGCCGGGCGGCACCGCAGCTCAAGGTCCAGCCCTCGCCGTCTCGGGTCACCGACAGGGCTCGCGTGGTGGCCGCGGTCGCCGACGGCGCGGAGCGAACGGGCGCCGCACCCAGCAGCTTCTTTGCCCGCTCGGCCAGCGCGTTCATCCCCAGGCGGGTGGAGATCTCGAGCGCCTCCTCCGCGCGGGCGGTCTCGCCGGCCTCCGCCCACCACAGCTGGCTCTGGGCGACGATCGGCGGCGAGCCGAGCTTGCGGCCCAACTCGAGCGACTGCGCGAGGTGCTCCTTCGCGGCGCCGGGGTTTCCGTTCATCAGCGCCAGCCGCCCGAGCACCAGCTGCACCGGCCCCATCACTCCGTAGCCCGCGGGGGCGACGATCAACGTCATGCGATCGGCGAAGCGCTGGCAGAGCTCGTAGAAGAACGGCGCGTACTCGGTCAGCCCGGAATGCACGCACGGCCACGCCATCGCCCAGGGGCCGGGCACGCCGGCGATGCCACGCTCGCGAAACGCACGCAGCGATTGGTCGACCCGATCGTGGTGGCCGAGGAGCGAGTCGCCGATCGAGCGAAAGAACTTCACCAGCGGGTTGGCGGCCAGCATCTCCATCGAGAGCGGCTCGAACTCCTCCCAGCCCCAGGCGTCGCCGCGGAGGTAGGCGCCGGTTTGGCGGAAGAGCGAGAACACGGTGATGCCCTCGCGATCGCCGCCCTCGCGCGCGATTCGCAGCGCCTCCCGGCTCGACGCGTCGGCCTCGGTCCACCGGCCGGCCACCGCGGCCACCACCGCGCGCTGCAGCGGCGGGCGCCAGCGGTAGTGCACCTGGGGGTAGGGCGCGAGCAGCTGCTCGTTGCTGCGCAGCTGCTCTTCGGCGCCGGCGAGGTCGCCCAGCTCGAGCCAGTTGGTGACCTGGTTGCTCATCGTGGTCACCACGCGCCCCGCCTCGCCGAGGCGCACCGCGAGCGAGATCAGCTCGCTGCTGATCGCGAACCGCTCCCGAATCGAGACGGTGAGCGGGAAGTTCATGATCGTGAACCGCATCGCGTAGAAGAGCGCCCGCTCGCTCGACAACCGCCGCGCCATCGCCACCGACTCGTCGCCGAAGCGGCGTTGCTCCTCCACCTCGGGCGGCAAGGGCGGCACCAGCGCCGCCGAGAGCCGCGCCATCAGCATCGCCTTCACCTCGGAGTCGCCGCTGGGCTGTCTCTCGAGCGCGCGCCGCAGCAGCACGATCACGTTCTCCTGGCGGAGCATCGAGAACTCGTTGCCGGCGGTGAGCGCGGCGCGGCCCATCAACTCGAAGTCCTGGGCGCGATCGAACAACTCCACCGCGCGCTCACACGAGGCCTGGCCGTTGCGCGGGTCGCCTCCGAACATCTGCGCCTCACCCACGCAGAGCCAGAGCTCGGCGGCGGGCTTCGGCGGCAGCTGCGCCTCCAGCGCCTGGAGCGTGCGCTGGGCGAGCTGCCCGGCGTCTTCGAACGCCAGCCGCGCGGTGTACTGGCGGGCGCCGTCGATCGCGCGGCGGGCGATGCCCTCGGCGTCTTCGGGGCGCAGGCCGAGCAGCGCGTGGTGCACCGCGACGATCGGGTCGGAGCTCCCGGCGCTCGCCGCCCGGTGGAGCGCGGCCCGGCGCGAAGACTCGAGCTCGGCGTAGAGGGCGTCGCGCAGCAGCGCGTGAGAGAAGCGGAGCCCGCCGTCGCCCTCCGCCACCAGCACGCTCTTCGTCTCTCCCTCGTCGATCGCGCTGCGCAGCGCGTCGCCGGCGCCGGCGAGCCGCTCCAGCCCGGCGCGATCGAAGTCGCGGCCCAGCACCGACGCGGTCTGGAGCAGCGCGCGAGACGGCGCGGAGAGCTGATCGAGGTGGGCCCGCAGCGCGCCGGCGATGCCCAGCGGCAGCCGGTTGGAGGAGGCGGCGAGCAGCTCTTGCACGAAGAGCGGGTTGCCCTCGGAGAGCTCGTGGAGCCGCTTCGCTTCGGCCGATCGCGCGGGCGCGGTCTGTTGGAGCCAGAGGCCGACCTCGGCTTCCTTCAAGCGCGACAGCGGCAGCACGGTGGCGTCGCGGGCGGCGTCGGCGAGCAGCTTCGAGGTCTCCGGGCCGGGGTGAAACGACGCGTCCCGGGCGGTGCCGACCAGGAGCACCCGCGCGTCGCGCAGCTGTCGCGCCACGAAGGCCAGCAGCGAGAGCGAGCCGAGGTCGGCGACGTGCAGATCGTCGAGCACCAGCACCAGCGGCGCCGCGGCCGCGAGCTGGGCCAGGGCGTCGGCGACCGCCTCGAACAGGGTGAGCCGCGCCTGCTCGGGCAGCCGCGAGCGCTCACCGGCCCCGTGCACCATCGCCGCCAGCACCTCGTCGGAGGAGGTGAGCCGCTGGAGCGTGTCTTTCGTCTTCGGGTGCTTCTCGAGCCGCTTGAGCAGCTGCCGCACCAGCCAGAAGGCGGGAGTGGCCTCGCCCTCCCAGGCACGGGCCCAGGCGGTGACCGCGCCGCGCTCGACCGCCAGGGAGCAGAGCTCTTCGGCCAGCCGGCTCTTGCCGATGCCGGGCTCGCCGCTCAACAGCGCGAAGCGGGTGCGGGAGGCCAGCGCGTCGCCGAGCAGCCGCCCGAGCACCTCCAGCTCTTTCGCCCGGCCGACGAAGGGGTCGCTCATCGACGTTGGGAGCGTAGCAGTGCTGCTAAGCTGCCCGCCGATGATCGTCTGTCCCGTCTGCGAGCACCAGCAAGCGCAGGGCCTGGAGTGTGATGTCTGCGGCAAGGACCTGTCGGCCCTCGGCGGCCTGGGGAGCCTGCCCGGGTTGGATGGCCTCGACGGCCTCGACGGTCTGGGGCCTCCGCCTCCGAGCGGTGGCGATCAGGTGCCGGGGCTGGAGGCCACGGTGAGCGAGCGGGTGGGAGATGTGCCAGTGGAGCGCGACCCCTCGCTCGAGGCCTCGTCGTTCGACGTGGGCGACGTGCAGGTCGACAAGGTGCCCGATCTGGAGATCGCCTCGGGGATGGTGGGCGACGTGCCGGTCGAGCCGATGCCCGACCTGGCGATGGATCGGGTGCCCGACGACGGCATTCGCACCCCCGCGGTCAGCGAGGGCTCGATCACCTGCCGCTACTGCCGCAACGTGCAGGCCTCGGGGATGATCTGCGACAAGTGCGGCATGAAGCTGCCGCGCGCGAGCGCCACCCAGATCGCCGAGATTCGCAAGCCGGCGGCTCAGGGCATTCGGTGCCGTTACTGCGGCTGCCCGAACACCACCGCCGACGAACGGTGCAAGGAGTGTGGGCGGCCGTTGCCGACCGGCGACTGAGTCGTCTATACGTGCGGCCGCCATGGCCGACCCCCGACGCGCAGAGCTCGACTCGATGCAGGCGAAGCTGGCTTCTCGCAAGAGCATCTCGCACTTCGCCCGCGCAGCGGTCGCGATCGTGTGGGCGCTGATCTGCGCCGGCGCCGCCGGGAAGATGCTGTGGGACCTCCGGTTGGAGCTGGTCGAGTTCACCACTCCGGCCGCGATCGCCGCCGCGGTGCTGCTCTCGTACGGGCTGGTGCACTGGATGCTCGGCCGCCGCGAGCTGGTGAAGGAGCTCGAGCTGTTCTCGCACGTGAAGCAGTTGCGCGAGCAGCTGCGGCTCGACGACCCCGAAGCGTTGCTCCCCCGCTGAGGAGAGGCTCACGTGGAGCCCAAGAAGCGCGGCGCATTCATAGTGCTCGAGGGGCTCGACGGCGCGGGCACCACCACCCAATGCGCGGCGATCGCCTCGCGGCTGCGGGCCGAAGGGCACCACTGCGTGATCACCCGCGAGCCGTCAGATGGCCCGGTGGGCACGATGATTCGCCAGGCGCTCGGCCACCGGATGAAGCTGCC
The DNA here is from genome assembly GCA_047602415.1 of Myxococcaceae bacterium. Classification (GTDB taxonomy): domain Bacteria; phylum Myxococcota; class Myxococcia; order Myxococcales; family Myxococcaceae; genus JASGHH01. The sequence goes on from JASGHH010000001.1 coordinate 257,983, forward strand.
CGATGGCCAGCCGCTCACCCCGGCGACCTTGGCGCTGCTGTTCGCGGCAGACCGGGTCGACCACGTCGCCTCCGAGATCGAGCCGGCGCTGGCCGCGGGGGCGATCGTGCTCTCCGACCGGTACCTGCTGTCGTCGCTGGCGTACCAGGGAGCGGACCTGCCGTTGAGCTGGGTGAGCAGCATCAACTCGCGCGCCCGGGTGCCCGATCTGACGTTGTTTCTCGCGGTGGACCCTCGCGTGGCAGAGAAGCGCCGCGGCGAACGGGGAGGGCGCGAGGAGCTGTACGAGTCGAGCGAGCAGCAGAAGAAGGTCGCCAAGGCGTACCGCAAGGCGATCGCGCTGCGAATGGGCGCGGGCGAGAGGATCGTCGAGCTCGATGGTTCCAAACCGGTAGCGAAGGTCACCCAGGCGGCGTTGGCGCACCTGCGCGCGTTGCGGCTGGCGTAGACTTTTCCCCATGCAGCCCTTCGGCGTCGCGGGCCTGGTGATCGGCAACGAGGTGCTGACCGCCAAGGTCACCGAGGCCAACGGCGCGTGGATGATCAGGCGGCTGCGCGAGCGCGGAGTGCCGCTGCGCGCGGTGCACGTGGTGGCCGACGAGGTCGACGAGATCGTCGAGACGCTGATGATGGCGCGGCGGCGCGCGCGGTGGGTGGTGACCTCGGGCGGCATCGGGCCCACCCACGACGACGTGACGATTCGGGCGGTGGCGCTGGCGCTCGGCCGCAAGGTGGTGCGAATTCCCGAGATCGAAGCCGCGGTGCGCGCGCACTACGGCGACCGGCTGACGCCGCAGGCGTTGCGGTTGGCCGAGGCCCCCGAGGGCTCCGAGCTGATCGAGCACCCGGCGGCGCGGTACCCGGTGGTCGCCTGTGAAGGGGTGTTCATGCTCCCGGGCGTGCCCGAGCTGTTCAAGCTGCAGCTGGAGTCGGTGATCGGCCGGTTCGAGGCGGCTCCGGTGGTGTTGGGCGTGCTGTACCTGACCCTGCCTGAGCCTCCGATTGCGCCGGTGCTCGATGCGATTGCTTTGGCGCACCCGGAGGTCGCGATCGGCAGCTACCCGACGTTTGATCCCGACGCCGGGTACAAGACGAAGATCACCGTCGAGCACGCGAAGCGTGAAGCGGTCGAGCTCGTGATGGGGCTGCTGCTGGCCCAGCTGCCTTCCGATTCGATCGTTCGGAGAGATTGAGCCTCCTCAGCTCGCGCTCTTGCCGAGATCGAATTCGTACCCGATCAACAGCTGCGGCTGCGGGCTGATCGGCGGCACCTTGTAGCTCTGGCCATTCACCGTCGGCGTCTTCGCGCCGGGGGTGGCGATGAACCCGAAGTGTGGGCTGATCACCAGGCCCAGCTTCGAGAACGGGTACCACCTGAACCCGACGTCACCGCCGATGAACGCGGTGTTGATCGTCGCGGTGCCACCCGACGGCGCGCCGAACACGCCCTGCATCCAACCGACCACCGGCCCCACGAACAGGCCTCCGCGCTCGTTGTGGAAGTTCCACACCGTGTAGTGCGCGGCGAAGGTGATCACCGGATCCAACCGGAACGACCAGCCCTTGTTCTCGGGCGTGGTGTCGACGATGAACGACGGCATCGACGCTGCGCCACCGCCGATGCGGAAGCGCCAGTGCGGCAGCGCTGCGACGCGCGCGGCGACGAACACGCCCCAACCTTTGTAGAGCGTGTAGTCGAGCGGGTCGACCTCGACGCTGAGCCGAACCAGCGGCTTGGGCTCGGGTTGATTCTGCACCTCGGCCGGAGGCGAATCCTTCGGGGGCTCCTCGGCGAGGGCAGGGGCGGCGAGCATCAGGGCAGCGAGCACGGCGACGGTTTTCATGGCGGTCCTTTCGGTTGAGCCTTCGCCGGCAAAGCTACGGACCGCGCGCGGGTGGGTCTGGCAGCCCCTTGCGGCGTCGTTTGGAACGTTCTTGCTGTCTTCTGGGAGCCCGCGTGTTTCCGCCCGGTTGCGGTGGTTAGAATGTCGGGGTGACCGCCGACGACCCCAGCCGGCCGTGTGGCCTCGAAGGCGAGGCCGGGGTCGAGGTTCGCCAGGCCGAAGGCGTCGAGCTGCGGGTGTCGAGCGCTCCGTTGGGTTGGACCGGCGCGGAGCTGTTCGCGGGCAGCAGCGGTCCGTGCGCGATCAGCTCCGACCAGACCACCGGAGTTCCTGCCCACCAGCTGCTGGTGAACCGCGCGAGCGAGCCGCTGCAGTTTCAGACCCGTAAGGGGCGCGGCTTCAAGACCGTCGAGCTGGGGCCTGGGCAGTACTGGCTCGGCCCGGCGGACCTGCCGTTCGAGCATCACTTCGCGCGTGGGCTGGCCTTCACCCGCTTCGGGCTGCAGCCGGAGGCGCTCGACCGGTTGACCGGCGACCACGGCGTGCGTCTGACGCCGGCGGCGGGGGTCGATGATCCCCAACTCGACCTGCTGGTGCGCGCGCTCGGCGCCGAGGTCGAGAGCGGCGGGCCGGGTGGGCTGGCGTACTCGCAGTCGCTGATCACCACTCTGGCGCATCACCTCGCGCGTCGCTTCGGCGCGGCACCGCGGCGGCAACAGACGGTGCGCGGTGGGCTGACTCCGCTGCAGATCAAGCGCGTGCTCGAGCTGATCGACGCGCGGTTGGATCAGTCACTGTCGCTGGAAGAGATGGCCCAGGTCGCCGGGCTGAGCCCGTTTCACTTCGCGCGGCAGTTCAAGCGCAGCACCGGAGCGAGCCCACACCGGTTCTTGCTCTCGCGCCGCCTCGAGCGCGCGCGTTTGTTGCTCGAGAAGCCCGGCGCCGAGCTCGGTGCGGTGTCACAGCAGGTCGGGTTTGCTGACCAGTCGCACTTCACCCGCTGGTTCCGGCGTCAGTTCGGTGTGACGCCGGGGCAGGTGAAGCGCGCAGCGGGTTGAAGCACAGCGTCAGCCCAACGACAGACCCAACCGCTGGCGCAGCCGGAAGAAGTCGTCGCTGACCGCGAACTGAACGAGCTCACGCAGATCCCTGCGCTGACCCAGCTGCGCGAAGATCGCGTCAGGCGTCTCGGCGCGCTGCGTGCCCGGCGGCAGTTCTTCCTTCACCAGCAGACCCAGGCCGAGCGCGATGTCGGCGCCGAACAGCAGGCCCGCGCGATCGGCCGAGAACGCCAGCGCCTCGACGGTGGCGTTCACGTCGACGCTCTCGCCGCGCGCGACCGCGCCGGCCGGCTCCTCGAGCAGCTTGATCGACTTGCGCGAGTACGCCTTGCGGAGCGCCTTGCTGTGGTCGTCGTTGCGCCGCCCCAGCCCCTCGTACTGCGGGAAGTGGATGCGCACCGAGTTGCCGAACACATCGGCGGTCTCACCGGTCGACAGCCGCCGCAGCACCGCGGTCTTGTCGTACAGCCCGAGCGCGGCCCGGCCGATCAAGAACCGCTGCTCGCGCAGGTTGAACCGCCGCACCACGTCTTGCCCGATGCAGACCAGCAGTGGCTCACCGGTCTCGAGGAACACCAGGCCGCGCTTCGCCTGGTAGACCTCGAGGTCGGTCGCGCCCAGCACCTGCGCCACCGTCTTCACCGCGCGATACACCGCGTGGTCGCTCTTCAACCGGTCGGCCTTGCGGTCCATCCCGTGCTGCTCCCACTGGGGCGGGTAGAGCTTGCCGAACTGATCGCCCACCGCGCGGAGCACGTCGACCAGCGGGTTGCGCGCGCTGGGGTGGTGCAGCATCGCCACGTCGCCTTCCGACAGCTGGCCGTTGAGGTCCTGCGACAGCCGCCCGCGCAGCTCGTTGTAGAACGCGGTCTCGACGTCGTTGGCGGCCTTGTAGAACGTCAGCACGCCGGCGGCGCAGAACGCGCGGTCGAGCTGCTTCACGCTCTCCCACAGCCGGAACAGCGCGTGGAGGCTGTCGACCCGGGTGGGATCGAGCCGCAGCAGCGAGCGGTGCGACTCGACCGCCATCGCAGTGCCCGCTCCGTCGCGCGCGTACAGATCGGCGAGCGCAGCGTGCGCGGCGGTGTTGTTGGTGTCGAGGTCGAGCACGCCGCGGAAGGTGGTGATCGCCTTCGGAGCGTTGTCGAGCGGGCGCGCGTACAACTCGCCGATGCGCAGCCTCAGCGCGATCGCACGCCGCACGTCGGGCGCCGACATCGCCTGCTGCTCCAGCACCGTCACCAGCTCGGGCAGGTTGCCCAGCTTCTCGTAGAGCTCCACCAACCGGTCGAGGGTGGTCGAGTCTCCCGGCGCCAGCTGCAGGGCGAGCCGGTAGTTGGCCGCCGCCTGACCCGCATCGGCGAAGCCCTCGTCGTAGACCCGCGCCAGCGCCAGCGCGAACCGCGAGCGCCGCACGGGATCAGGCTCGACCTCGAGCAGCCGCTTGTAGCAGTCGGCCGCGCCGGTCCAGTTCTTCGAGCCGGAGTGGATCGACCCCAGCCGCTCCAGCGCCTCGAGGTTGTTCGGCTCGCTCGAGAGCACCGTCGACAGGTGCCCGGCCGCCCGCGCCGCGTCGTTCAGCCGGTCGTGGTAGAGCGCGCCGAGCTTCAGGTGAATGCCCGCCAACGCGCGCGCATCGCCGCCCTGCTGCACCCGCACCGCGTACGCCGCCGCCGCCTCGGGGTAGTTCTGCGCGTCGAGCGCCAGGTCGCCCTTCAGCTCCAGCGCGTCGGGCTGGGTCGGGTTCGCCATCAGCGACCGCTCGAGCAGCGCCGAGGCGCGCTCCTTGTCTTTCAGCTGCTCCAACACCACCCGGGCCGCCGAGAAGAACTCGCGCGCGGCCGAGTGCGGGTCGTTCATCGCCGCCTTCGCCTCGCCGCGACGCTCGTGCAGCGCCACCAGGTCGGTCGCTCCGCCGCGAGACGCCAGCAGGTCTTCGAGCGCGGTGCCCGCCTCGGGGTGCAGCGGCTGCTTCTCCAGCACCAGCCGGAAGTAGCCGGCCGCGCCGTCGGCGTCGCGCATCTGATCGCGCGCCACCTTGCCCGCCGCCATCAGCGCTTCGATCGCCGAGGCCGAGTCGCGGGCGCTCTTGCCGATCGCCTCCAGCGCGTGGCGCGCCTTGCCCGGGTTGTTCATCTTCACGAACACCCGCGAGAGGCCCAGCAGCGCCGGGTAGAGCGACGGATCATCGGTGAGCGCCGACTCGTACGCCTGCGCCGCCCGCGGCCAGTCGCCCAGCCGGTTCTCGGCCAGCTCGGCGATTCGCAGGTGCAGCCCGACCTTGTCGGCCTCGCCCGCCCGCGCCGCCCGCCGCTCGTAGAGCTCGATCAGCCCGCGCGAGTCGTCGGCCTTGCGGAGCGCCTTCTCGAGCAGCGCGCCCAACGCCTCATCGGCCGGGTCGGCCAGCCACGCCGACTTCAGCTCCGCCACCGGAGGCGCCGCTGCCGCCTCGTCGGAGGCCAGCCGCATCGCCGCCGCCAGCTTCGGGTCGCCCATCACCTGGGCGATGCGCGCGCGCAGCTCGGCGCGCCGGGTCTTGTCGCCGCTCTTCACCCGCTCCAGCAGCTTGAGCGCGGTGAGGTTGTCGGGCTCGAGGTTGAGCGCCGCTTCGCAGCACTGGCCCGCACGGCCGTTCTCGTTCAGCCGGTCCAAGTAGAGCCGCGCCAGCTTCAGGTACGACGACACCCGGGTGCGCGGCGCGCCGGTCTGCGCCTGGCGATCGAGCAGAACGATCAGCTCCTTCACGTCGTCGCCGGTCGTGAGAATGCGCTCCAGCTGCTGCAGCGCGCTGGGGTGGTTCGGCGCCAGCCGGAGCACCTCGTTGTAGCCCTCGATCGCCTTCTCGGGCTTCTTCAGCTGGTCTTCCCAGATCGCCGCTGCCTGGAACATCGCGTTGGCGCGCTCCGAAGGGTCGGAGCGGTTGGCCGCCTCGGCCCGCAAGATCTCGATCAGCGACTCCCACGCGCCCTGGGTGCGGTAGATGCGCGCGAGCGCTCGCACCGCGGGGAAGTAGTTCGGCGCCAGGGTGAGCACTTCCTGGTAGCTGGCGATCGCCGAGTTGTCGTCTTTCAGCTTCTGCTCGTACAGCTCGCCGACGCGGAAGATCAGACCCGCGGCCTGGTCGGTCGACGGAGCGATCTCGGCCTCGGCCCGGCACATCTTGATCAGCTCGGCCCACTTGCCGTCGGTCGCATACAGCCGGCCCAACGCCTTGAGCGCGGGCGGGTAGGTGGGCGACAGCGCCAGCACCCGCTCGTAGGCGGCGATCGCGCCCGCGCGATCCTTCATCTGGTCTTCGAGGATCTCGGCGTTGCGGTGAATCAGCGAGACCACCTGGCGGGTGTCGCCCGAGAGCGTCGACTCGACCTCGTTGAGCTCGATCAGCTCCTTGTACTGACCCGAGCGCTCGTACACCCGCTGCAGGTTGTGAATGGTGGGCAGGTGATCGTGCTGCACCTCGAGCACCCGCTTGAGGCAGTCGATCGCCCGGGTGAGATCGGTGAGCCGGTCTTCGTAGATGCCGGCCATGCGGTTCAGCGTCTGCACCTGCTGCTCGCGGTCGGTGGTCTGGAGCAGATCCTGCTCGTACATCGCCACCAGGTCGGCCCAGCGGTTGTGCTTCTCGAACAGGCGAATGAGCGCCTTCTGCGCCGGCAGGTACCCGGGCGAGAGCAGCAGACACTCGTTGTACTTCGCGATCGCCTCGTCGGGCCGGTCGAGCCGCTCCTCCAGCACCTCGCCCGCCTTGTAGATGCGGGTGGCGCGCTGCTTGGGGTCGTCGATCGACTTCGCCTCGGCCTGGTAGGTCTCGAGCAGCCCCGGCCAGTTCTTCATGCGGGCGTGCAGCTTGCCCATGCCCTGGAGCGCGGTGGGGTGACCGGGCGCGCGCTCGAGAATCGCCTCGTAGCAGGCGACCGCGTCGCCATCGCGCTTGAGCGAGTCTTCGTAGAGCGACGCCAGCCGCAGGTTGAGCGCCACCGACTCGCTCTCGTCGGTGATCGACTTCACCCAGGCGGCGAGCACGTCGGCCAGCTCTTCGTAGCGTTCACGCGCTTCGAAGATGCGCGCCAGCTCGCTCAATACCAGCGGGTCGTTGGGCGCCACCCGGCGGGCGGCGGTGAGCGCGGCGAGCGCGTCTTCGGGCCGGCCGAGCCGCTCGTACGCCTTCGAGATCTGCAAGAAGGTCGGAGCCGCGTGGGCGCCCTGGCCCTCGGCCTCGGCGGCCAGCGCCGCGAGCTCGTCTTCGGGGGTGTTCTCGCGCTGGGCGACCCGCTTCATCGCCGACAGCAGCAGGGTGTCGCGGCGATCGAGCGCGAACGCCTCGCGAAAGCACTGCGCCGCCGCGGGGAAGTCCTTGATTCGATCTTCGAGCAGCAGGCCGGCCGAGGTCAGGTAGTGCGCCTTGGCGTTGTTCTCGGTGGCGACCCGGGCGAGCAGCTTCTGCACCTTCACCATCGCCGCCGCGTCGCCCTTCTCGCCGAACAGCTGCTCCAGCTGGCAGAGCAGGGTGACGTCTTCGGGCTCGCGCGAGAGGCACTGCTCCAGCGCCAGCATTGCGTCGGCTTCGCGCGACAGCCGGCTCTCCAACACCACGCCCTTCTCGAACAACAGGCCGGCGCGGGCGCGCTCGGAGTCGACCGCGGCGATCTCCGCGTCGAGCAGCTGCACCACCATCACCCAGTTGCCGACCTCCGAGAACAGCCGCCGCGCGGCGCGAATGTTGGCCACCAGCAGCGGGTTGAGCTTGTACGCCGCCTGGTAGGCGACCGCGGCGTTGCGCGGGTGCTTGAGCGGGCTCTCCCAGAGCAGGCCGATCTCGTGGAACAGAATCGCCGCGGCGGGCTCGGGGCCGAGCGCCTTGGCCTCCCGCTCGAGCTGGGCGATTCGCGCGCGGGCTTCGTCTTCGGTCTGCCCGGCCGGCTGCGACTGCGGCATCGGAATTGCGGGAATCGCGGTCGAGTACGTACGGGGCTGATCGCTGCCCGAGGCACCAGGGGAGGCATCGTTCATGGCGGGCCGTATTGGACTCGAAACGCCCCGCAAAGGCCCGAAAATTCAGCCCCAGATGTCGTCAGACGGTCGCGCGCCGCACCGCCGTCAACAGCTCGCCCGAGTCGATCAGCGAGGTGATCTTGCTGATGTCTTTGTGGATCTCGCGGTCCTGATCCATGTGGGAGACGTGCTTGCGAATGCACTCGTAACCCGCCTGCGTACCAACGCCGGCTTTGGTCGGCTGCCGCAGATCGAGCGCCTGCGCCGAGACGAGCAGCTCGATCGCCACGCAGTGCTTGGCGTGATCGGTGACCTGGCGGGCCTTCAGCGCCGCGGTCATGCCCATCGACACGTGATCTTCGCGGCCCGCCGACGAGGGAATCGAGTCGACGCTCGCCGGGTGGCAGAGAATGCGCGCCTCCGCCACCAGCGCCGCTGCCGTGACCTGGGCGATCATGAAGCCTGAGTTGAGCCCCGAGTTCTTGGCCAGAAACGGCGGCAGCCCCGAGAGCGCCGGGTTCACCAGCTGCTCGACGCGGCGCTCGCTGATCGACATCAGCTGGGTGAGGCCGATCGCCAGAACATCGAGCGCGAGCGAGACCGGCTGGCCGTGAAAGTTGCCCGCCGAAACCACGTCTTCGGCCTCGGCATAGACCAGCGGGTTGTCGGTCGCCGAGTTCACCTCCACCTCGAGCACCTTGCGGGTGAAGGCGAGCGCGTCGGCCGCGGCGCCGTGCACCTGTGGAATGCAGCGGAGCGAGTAGGGGTCTTGCACCTTGGCGCAGTTGGCGTGGGTGTCGACCAGCTGAGACTTCGCCAGCAGCTTGCGCATGCGCGAGCTCACCAGCGAGTGGCCTCCGTGCGGCCGCACCTGGGCGATCTCGTCGCGGAACGGCTTGTGCGAGCCCAACAGGCCCTCGATCGTCATCGAACCCGCGAGCTCGAACAGCTCCGCCAGCTCTTCGCCCAGCAGCAGCGCCGGCACGCCCACGCTGCACATCGCCTGGGTGCCGTTCACCAGGGTGAGGCCCTCTTTCGCCTCCAGCACCAGCGGCTGCAGCCCGGCCCTCTTGAGCGCCTCGGCGCCGTGCATGCGCGCGTCGTGGAAGAACGCTTCGCCCTCGCCGATCAACACCAGCGCCAGGTGCGCCAGCGGAGCCAGGTCGCCCGAGGCTCCGACGCTGCCGCGCTCGGGCACCACCGGGGTGACGCCGCGGTTGAGCATCTGCAGCAGCAGCTCGAGCGTCGACAGCCGCACGCCGGAGTGGCCCTTGGCGAGCACGTTCGCGCGCAGCAGCAACATCGCCCGCGCCTCGGGAACGCTGAGCGGGTTCCCCACGCCGGCCGCGTGCGAGAGGATCAGGTTGCGCTGCAGCTGCTTCAGGTCGCCCTTGTCGATGCGCACCTCGGCCAGGGTGCCGAAGCCGGTGTTGATGCCGTAGGTGGGCTCGTCGGCCTGCGCCTTCTTCTCGACCAGATCGCGCGCGCGCTGCACCTTGGCCTTGGCCGCCTCGGCCACGCCGACCTGCTTATGGCCCCTGGCGACTTCCCGAATGTCCTGAAGTGAAAGCGAATCGCCGTCGAGGAGTACTTGATTCATGGCCGACTCCATACACCGATCCGGTCCTGATACGAGGGTTCCGCCGCGATGACCGCCGTCAAATGGCTCTTTCTGCTGTTCAACACCGGCCTCCACCTGGGCCCGTTGATCTTCTGCGGCGCGGTGGCCTCTGGCTTCGCGGCGTTGATCGGGTTCATCGTCGCTCGCAAGCCCCTGCCTCCCGGAGCGGAGAAGCCTGCGCGCACCAAGGAGGACTCGTGGCTCAGCTTCTTCGGCGTCTCGGCGGCCGGGCTGGTGGCGGCGTACCTGTTCTGCTCCGGGCTGGTGGTGCTCGAGCGCGAAGTGCTGCACGCGCTGCCGGGGAGCGAATGGGTGTTCGTGGCGTTGACCCCGCTGTTCGGTGGCGCGGTCGCCGGGTGGCTTCACGTCGCGCTGCGCCGCCGCCCGAAGCGATGGGTGCTCGCCTGGGCGCTGGCGTTGGCGCTGCCGCTCTGGGCCGTGATCGGCCTGTTCTCGCTCAGGGGCGAGCCACCCGAGGGTGACAGTCGCCGTTTGACGAGTGACATCGGAGCGCGACCCGTCTAAGCCGCCGCGCCGAAATGGCATTGATCGTTCAGAAGTACGGCGGCACCTCCGTCGGCGACACCGAGCGGATCAAGAACGTCGCGGCCCGTGCGTTGAAAGCGCAGAAGGCCGGCAACGACGTGGTGGTGGTCGTCTCGGCGATGAGCGGCGAGACCAACCGGCTGCTCAAGCTGGTCTCCCAGATCTCCGAGCGGCCTTCGGAGCGCGAGCAGGATCAGATCGTCGCCACCGGCGAGCAGGTCTCGATCGGCCTGGTGGCGATCGCGATTCACGAGCAGAAGGGGCAGGCGACCAGCTTTCTCGGCTCGCAGTGCCGCATCGTCACCGACTCGACCTTCTCGAAGGCCCGCATCAAGTCGATCGACGCCGACGCGATCTTCAGCGTGCTGAAGAAGGGCCACATCGCGGTGATCGCCGGCTTTCAGGGCGTCGACGAGAAGGGCAACGTCACCACGCTCGGGCGCGGAGGCTCCGACACCACCGCGGTGGCGATCGCCGCCGCGCTCAAGGCCGACGCCTGCGAGATCTACACCGACGTCGACGGCGTCTACACCACCGACCCGAACATCTGCCCGGCGGCGAAGAAGCTCGACAAGATCTCGTACGAAGAAATGCTCGAGCTGGCCTCGCTGGGCGCCAAGGTGCTCCAGATTCGGTCGGTCGAGTTCGCGATGAAGTACAAAGTTCCGCTCTGGGTGAAGACGAGCTTCGGCAACGACCCGGGTACCCTGATTGGTGAGGAGGACGCATCGATGGAAGACGTGCTGGTCGCCGGAGTCGCTCACGACAAGAACGAAGCGAAGATCACCATTCACGACGTGCCCGACTCGCCGGGCGTGGCGGCGAAGATCTTCGGTGCACTCGACGAGAAGGCGATCGTGGTCGACCTGATCGTTCAGAACGCGTCGGTGAAGGCGAAGACCGATCTCACCTTCACCGTCACCAAGGCCGACCTCGCCAAGGCGCGCGACGTGGTCACCAAGGTCGCCAAGGCGATCAAGGCCGGCAAGGTCGAGACCGACGAGAAGATCGCCAAGGTGTCGATCGTCGGCGTCGGCATGCGCAACCACTCCGGGGTGGCGGCGAAGATGTTCAGCGTGCTCGCGAAGGAGGGGATCAACGTGCAGATGATCTCCACCTCCGAGATTCGGGTCAGCTGCGTGGTCGAAGAGAAGTACACCGAGCTGGCGGTGCGCGCGCTTCACACCGCGTTCGGGCTCGATCGCGCCGCGTGACGCCTCGTCTGCGAGGGCTGTTCGCGGTCCTCGTGGTCGGCCTGATCGCCGGTGGGGCGTGGCTGAAGCTCCGCGACCGGGCCGCGCCGAAGCTCGACTGTGCGCCGGCCGAAATCCATCTCGACGAGAATGGAGTCGCCCGCTGCGGCCCCGGCAAGCCGCTCACCGCGGCGCAGGGCCTCACCGTGGGGCAGAAAGCCGATCTCAACACCGTGAGCGAAGCCGACCTGGCCGAACTGCCAGGTATCGGCCAGACGCTGGCGGCCGCTCTGGTGGAACGCCGAAAACAGCTCGGCAAGTTCCAGAATTTCGAGCAGGTCGACGAGGTGGCGGGGGTGGGGCCGGCCAAGCTCGAAGCGCTCAAGCAGATGTGTGAGATCCGCTAGGGCCCGGGCTATAAGGGACGGGTGCATATTTCGTGTGAGAACTGCGGCACCACCTATGTGCTCGACGAGCGCCTGATCCCTCCGCAGGGGGCCCCCGTTCAGTGCACGCGGTGCCAGCACGTGTTCACCGCGGTGCCTCCGGCGTCGATGGCGAACACCCCGCCTCCAGCCGCGCCTGCCAGTCAGACGATGATGTTCGGAGCGCCCGGCTCGACCACGCCGCCGCCGTCTTCCAAGCCGGCCTCGAGCTCGACCCAGATGTTCGGCGCGTTGGGCCCCCAGTCGCCCAACCCGGCAGGCGGCAAGCCGGCCTCGAACTCGACCCAGATGTTCGGCGCGCTCGGCCCCACGCCCGCCTCTTCCTCCAAGAAAGACGAAGCGCCGCGGTCGACCCAGGTGTTCGGGGCGCTGTCGCCTCAGGCGCCCAACGCCGCGGGCACCTCGAAGCCGGCCAACTCCACCCAGATGTTCGGAGCGATCGGCGCCGAGCCGCCCACGCAGAAGAGCGCGCCCCAGAGCATCGACTTCGGCAAGCAGGGCAGCGGCCAGGGGTCTTCAGCCGCGGGGCGCTCGACGATGATCTTCGGCGCCGGTGGCCCGGGCTCGACGCCCAAGGCCGGCAAGAGCGACGCCACGGTGCGGGTGGGGCCCGAAGATCTCGAGCGCATGCTGAAGGAGCACCGCGAGCTCACCGGCCGCGGCACCGAGACCACTCCCTCGGAGGGCTCGCCGGCGGTGCCGCCCGATCGGCACAACGCGACCCAGATGTTCGCGATGAAAGACGCGATGCCGCCCGAGAGCGTCACCCCGACCGGTGACGAGAACGCGGCCAGCGCGAGCGAAGCGCGGCGCGACAAGACCCAGCTGTTCGCGTACTCCGACTCGGCCAAGCCGCCCGACGAGCAGACCGACCCCGGCCAGGCGCGTCGCGACCGCACCCAGCTGTTCGCATACTCCGACGCCAGCGGTGCGCCCCCCGCGAAGCCGGCCACCGAAGAGCCCGCGCGGCACCAGAAGACCCAGATGTTCGCGTTGACCGACAACGCGCCCACCTCGCCGCAGCCGATCCCCGAGGGCGCGAAGGAAGACTCGGTCTCGGCGCGCCACCAGAAGACCCAGATGTTCGCGCTCAACGACGCGCCGCCGCTGGCGCCGGTGACCGAGCCGTTGGAGCCGGTGAAGCCGAAGCGCGGCGGGAACACCGGTGCTCAGCCGAGGACGATGATCTTCGGCGGCGCCGCCGACCCGGCTGCTCCGAAGAACCTCGATCTGCCGCCCGCCAACCGCGACGTGGCGACCGACCCGAGCGGCGCCGACGTGCGCGACGCGATCGGCGGCCCGGTGCCGATGCAGGGCAAAGACTTCTCCCACAACGTCACCTCGCCCAACCTGCCCGACATCGGCGACGAGATCCCCGAGTCGCTCCGCAACCAAGACGACTCGACCACCCTCAACCCCGACGAACAGCAGCCGTCGACCGGCCCCGAGCTTCAGCCGGTGCGCCAGGGAGCGGGCGATCAGGGCGACGACGAGGCGACGCTGGCGCTGGCGTCGAGCGGCAAGCGGCGCACGGTGATCGCGCTGGTGGTGGTGGGCATCGTGGTGATCGGCCTGCTCGCCGCCGCGGCGTGGAAGCTGTACGGCGATCAGCTGATGGCGCCCAAGGTGGCGCCGGTGGTGCTGCAGCAGCTCGAGACCGAGCAGATCAAGCTCAAGGCCGACGACAGCGCTTCGAAGCTGGCGGCGATCAAGGGGCTGTCGACGCTGGTGGCGAACAACCCGGCCTACGTCGAGGGCCACGCGGCGTTGGTGACCGCCTACGTGCTGCAGCTCGACGACCTCCAGCAGAACGCGCTGCGCCTCGAGAAGTGGCGCAACGAGAAGAACAACCGGATCACCAAGTACAACCAGGAGAAGCAGCCGAGCGACTGGGAAGCCCGCGGCAAGCAGCTCGAAGAAGAGGTGCGCAAGCTGAACGACCAGCTGACCACCCTGGTGGGCGACGAGAAGAACGTCGATGGGCAGCTGCGCGCGGAGTACGGGCGGTTTGCCAGCGCGGCGCAGCAGGCCGGTCACGCGACGCTGGAGGCGCAGCGTGCGGCGCTGAGGGCGCAGGCGCTCTACCAGGCGTACGGCGGGAGCGACAAAGCGCTCACGATGCTGAAGGACTTTCGCGCGCTGGGCCCGAACGACGGCGACGGCTTCATCGACCTGGTGGCGGCGGAGTACGCGGTGAACGCCAAGGTGACCGATGCGACGATCGCCCAGGCGATGAAGGACCTCGAGGGCCTCCGCGCCAAAGACGGCACCTTCATGCGGGTGTACACGCTCGAGGCGCGCATTCACATGCAGAAGGGCCAGCTCGACGAGGCCGAGGCGCAGGTCGACCGGCTGCTGGCGGTGAACGCGAAGCACGACGTCGCCAACCAGCTGAAAGACGCGATCAAGGTGATGCGCTCAGAGAAGGCGCAGCACGAGCGCGACATCAAAGAGAAGAAGGAAGAGCAGGAAAAGTAGAACGCCTCTCCTGACAGGAGAGGGCCGAGAGCGCGAAGCGCTCCGGGGTGAGGTTAGAGCCCTACCGGCTCGCGACCGGCTCGAGCGGCAGAATCGTCGCGTAGCCCGCGAACAGCTCGCTCGTCAGCAGCGGCTTGCCCTTCGGTCCCGCCACCCGCAGGTAGTCGTTCACCAGCTTGCCGTCGGGCCCGACCGCGCGGTCCTTGAGGGCGAGGTTCATCTTGTAGCGAACGATGCCCTTGGCGACGCGGTGAATCACGACCACGGTGCCGGCCTCGTCGACCGACTCCACCAGGCCCACGTGGGTGAGCCCGTCGTTGTCGCGGCCATCTTTGTTGAGGTCGTAGGTGTCTTTGAAGAACACCAGGTCACCCGCCACCGGCCGGCCACCGTCGTACAGCCGGCCGTGTGAAGCGGCGAAGCGCCAGATCGCGGTGACGCCGTTGTCCTCGAACTTGGCTTCCTTCATCAGGTCGAGGTGGAGCTGGGCGAACACGCCGCGCACCAGCCCGGTGCAGTCGTCTCCGTAGCGAACGCCGTTGATCACCACCTGCTTGTGACCGATCAGCCTCTGAGCGGCGGTGAGCACGGTGCTGCGGGAGTTGAGCGGGAGCGAGAGCGGCCGGGCCTCGGCGACGGCGGGCGGGGCAGGGGCTTCGCGGGGGGCGGCGGCGCGGCTGAACGGCACGTACTCCGAGTCGCGCATCGCAAAGCGCGAGCCCATCGGTGCGCCGGTCGCGCAAGCACCCAGTAACGGGGCGATCAGCATCAGCCGCTGTAGCGCCATGTCGCTTAGGGTGCCGCTGAAGGCCAGGGTGGTCAAAAAACGCACCCGCCGTGGTAAGCCCGCCCGGGTGACCCGGAAGCTCTTCCTCGTGCTGCTGGCGGTGTGCGCCTGCCGCAACAGCGCGTACGACACGGCGTCGAAGCGCGACACCATCGACGGCTGGCGCGACTTTCTGAAGAAGAACCCCGACAACGAAGAGGCGGGTCCCGCGCGGGAGCGGCTGGCCGAGCTGGAGCTGGGCGAGGCGCAGAAGATTCACACCGTGCTGGCGTACAAGCGCTTCCTGGAGGAGTTCGGCGACACCGTGCCGGCTCCGAAGGCGAAGGCGCTGATCGAGGCGCTCCGCTTCAACGCGGCGAAAGAGAAGGGCACCGCCCAGGCGCTGCGGCAGTTCTTGCGCGATCACCCCGACGGCAAGCACAAGGACGACGCGAGCACCTTGCTGGCGGCAGCAGAGGCGAAGGAGCTCGAGTTCCTCGACGACCCGAAGGCGTTGCGGGCGATGGTGCAGGCGCACCCCGACGACGCGAAGGGCTCCGATGCGACCGCGAAGCTCGACGACCGGGCGTTCGCCAGCTCGACCACCGCCGGCGCTCTCTACGCGTACCTGCGCGAGTTTCCCGCGGGCACGCACCGCGACCAGGCGAAGGTTCGGCTGCTCGATCTGAAGATCGAAGGGCTGCTGGTGTCGGGCGAGGTGGCGGAGGCGAAGGCGGAGGCGCAGAAGAACCCGCTGGGCGCGCAGCTGCCGCAGTTCAAGGACCGGGTGGCGAAGTTCGAGAAGCTTCTGACGATGGCGTCGAAGGGCGACGACCAGCTGAAGCGGGCGCTGCCCGACTACTACCTGCGCAGCTTCGACGACGTGGTGAAGTCGCTCGAGGCGCCCGACCCGATGGATCGCTGGGAAGCGGCGGAGGAGCTGGGCGACTGGGTGACGGTGAAGTCGATCGACCCGCTGCTGAACACCTTTCGCATCGCGCGGCAGCCGTTGGTTCGGCAGAAGGCGTTCGACAGCCTCGGCCGGGTGCTGCGGGCATTGCCGCGGCCGGTGGCCGAGTACGAGGTGTCGTCGCGGCTCGAGGTGATGCAGGCGAACGCGTCTGACCCGCAGCTGTTTCTGACCATCGGCGTGCTGCTCGACCTGCTCGGGCAGCTCGAGCGCGCGGCAGGGGAGTACCAGAAGGGCTACGACCCGGGCGCTCCCGATCCCGTCGTGCTGCGGCGGTGGGCGGCGATTCGTCGCGAGCGGCGGCAGTTCTTCTCGGAGGCGGTGGCGGCGCGGCAGCTGGCGGTGTGGGCGCGCGACGTGGCGTCGGTGACCACGGTGTCGGCCGAGGGCTCGGCGCTGGCGACGGCGCGCACGCTCTGCGCCGCGGCCGAGGCTGCGCGTTACGCCGAGTCGGCGATCGCCGAGGCGCAGGCGCAGAAGACCGACTTCCCCGACGACCTGGTCGAGTTCTCCCGGCGCGCCTCCGACGCGCGGAAGCTGACCGAGGCGAAGCTGCGCGACGCCGAGCTGAAGCTGCTCGAGCAGAACCCGGGTGCACGAAAGTGCGGCGACGATCAGGTCGGCGCGCGGCTGAAAGACGCCGAGACCAAGCGCAGCGAAGCCTATGCGCAGTTGGTCAGTAGGCCCGCGGCGCAGGTGGCGCAGATCAAAGAGCTGGCGTTGTACAAAGAGCCCGCGCCCGCGCTCAGGGAGCAGCTGTCCAAGTAGAACCCTCTCCTGACAGGAGAGGGCGGACGGACGCATCAGCGTCCGCCGGGTGAGGTTAGGAACCGCGGGCGATAACCTCACCCGCGGTCGGCTTCGCCTCCCGTCGGCCTCCCTGTCAGGAGAGGTTTACGTCTTCGGCGCGCCGTTACCCGGAGCAGCCACTGGCTGCTGGAGCATTCTCGCCAGCAGCAGCTGCACCAAGCCGCCGCCGCTGTTCTGCCCGTCGCCGCCACCGGCGACCATGATGTCGGGAGTGATCTTCAACCCCGCCGAGGTGATCGCCTTCATCACCTCGACCGCGGTCACGCCCTGCGCGGTGAGCGCCGCGACCTGATCGCGGTACGCCTTCGCCTGGGCTTCACCCTTCGACCGAATCACGTCGGCTTCAGAATCACCGACCGCCTTGGTGCGCTCGGCGTCGGCCGCGGCGGTGACGCGAATGCGCGCCGCTTCACCTTCGGCGCGCTTCTGCGCCTGCTTCGCTTCGTGGTCGGCGATCTCGATGCCGACCTGCGCCTTCATCAGCTGGGCTTGCTGGTCTGCCTGCGCGCGGGTGCGCTCGTATTCGATGCGGCGCTCCTCGGCCTTCTTCTTGGCGTCGAACATCGACTGTTCCTGTTCGGCGAGGTTCTTCTGCTGGGTCGTCTTCATCAACGCCTCGGGCAGGTGAATGTTGGTGATCATCACCGACACCACCTCGACGTTGTAGTTCGACAGGTCTGCCCGCACCGCCTGCTCGGCCGCCGCCTGCTCGACCGCGCGGTTCTGCTGGTACGCGATCGCCGGCGACTTCGACACCTGCGCCCGGAAGATGCCGTCGATCTGCGGGTGAATCACGTTGCGCTCGAGCTCCTGCACCGAGCCGAGCTTCTGCACCACGAACGGCGCGTTCTCGGGAAGAATTCGGTACTGGCAGCGCACTTCGACCTGCATCTCGAAGCCGTCGTGCGACACCACCTTGAACGGGTCGAACATCTTGTCGTCGCCGTCTTCGGCCCACTCCACCGAGCGGGTGGTGGTCGGCACGATGATCACCGTGAACGCCAGCGGGTTGAGGTTGTACTTGCCGGGCCCGAGCACAGAGCGCTGGATGCCGCGGTAGCCCTCGGGCACCACGTGGCGCGTCTTGTGTGAGTCTTCATCGGGCGACTTCGGCACGTCGCTGTCGTGATCGAGGTAGTCGTGCGCCGACGGGTCTTCGCCGATGTTCGAGATCAGCACTCCGACCGAGCCCTGTGCGATCACCGTCAACGGCCGGGTGCTCACCGAGAACAGGTAGGGGTTGATGTAGTAGGTGCCGGGCCGCAACACCGCCTGCTGCGGGCCACGCTGGCCACCCTTGGTCAGAAACTCGTGCCCGTCCTGGTAGCTGTTGTGCAGCTTCATGTCGGGCGTGGGCGCGACGACGTCGTCTTTCGACATCGCCTGGCCGTCCTTCGCGTCGACGATGCCGAGCTGGTCTTCCTTGATCGCGACCGCCTTCGCGACCTCCACCTCGAACATGTCGGTGAGGATGTTGTAGGTACCCGGCCGCAAGAAGTCGATCTGCGGGCCCTTCTGGCCGCCCTTGCGCAGAAACACCTCCGCCTTCTGGAAGTTGTCGTGCGAGTCGACCCGGTGCCCGAGCAGCTGGCTCTGGCTGAGCGCGGCGCCGTCGGCGGCGGTGACCACTCCGATCGAGCCTTCGGGGATCTGGGTCTTCGCGATCTTGGTCACCTCGAACAGCAGCGGGTGAATCTTGAACGTACCGTTGGTGAGAAAGCGGAGCTGCTTTCCACGCACGCCGCCGTGGGTCATGAAGCCGACCGGGTTCTGGAAGTTGTCGTGGTATTCGCCGGCGAGGTCCTCCGAGAAGATGCGGCCGGCGGGCATCGAGGCGCCGTCGAGCGCGGTCACCACGCCCAGCTCGTCGGAGCCGATGGTGATGAACGGCGCCTTGCGGTCGACCCGTACGAACGGCCAGGCGACGAAGTGCAGACCGGGCGCGAGGTAATCGGCCTGAATGCCGACCTCTCCCGGGAGCGCGAACGCCCGGCCCGGAGCGAGCTCCTTGCCGAAGAACCGCCGCTCGAGAATCGCGATCTCGGTCGGGCCGACGTTCACGATCCACCGCGTGATCAACCAGAAGAAAAAGATCGCACCCGCGAGCGCGATCACGAGCATGCCAATGCCACCAGGACCGATGTTCATGTTTTCCCCTCCGGCGAGGGACGATGGCAGCGCGGAGGACGAAAACGGAAGCGAAAACGGTCAGCCGTAGAAGGCGCGCCAGGTGATCGTCGTGACCACCAGACCCACCGCGTCTGACGCGAGGCAGGCGAGCAGGGTGTGCCGAATCGCCTTCACCTGAATCGAGCCGAAGTAGAGCGCCAGCACGTAGAACGTCGTCTCGGAGCTGCCGTTGAGCAACGACACCAGGTAGCCCAACGGCGAGTCGGGCCCGTAGGTCTTCATCGCGTCGGTCATCACCCCGTAGGCGCCCTGGCCCGAGAGCGGCCGAATCAGCGCCATCATCACCGCTTCGCCCGGGAACCCGGTGGCGGTGGTGACCGGCTTCAGGAAGTCGACGAACGCGCCCAGCGCTCCCGAGGCGCGCAGCATGCCCACCGCGACCAGAATCGCCACCAGGAAGGGAATGATGGTGACCGCGATCTGAAAGCCTTCTTTCGCGCCGTTGACGAAGACCTCGTAGACCTTCACCTGCCGGCCGTAGCCGACCAGCACGATGCCGATCATCACCATCGGCAACAGCCACCGCGAGAGCAGCTCCCACGCGATCGCGCTCGGCTTCATCGTCGCCGCCAACGAATGCACGGTCACGCCCAGGCCGATCAACAACCCCACCGTCGCCACCAGCGCCAGCGTCGACTGCAGCGGCGCGGCCTTCGGGTCGGGCCCTTCTTCAGGCGCCGCCGCGGCGGTCGCCGGAGCGGCCGCCTCCAGCGCCGGGTAACGCTCGGGGGCAAACCGCGCGGAGCGGGCCAGCGTCTTCGCCACCAGCACCGCCACCACCGCGGTGACGATGGTGCCGAGCAGCGAAGGGATCGCGATGCTCGCCGCGTCTTTGCTGCCCAACGACGCGCGCTGGGCGATCACGTTCAGCGGCACCGCAGTGATGCCGGCGTTGTTGAGCACCAGGAACAGCGCCATCGCGTTGGTGGCGACGCCCGGGCGGGTGTTGAGCTTGTTGAGCTCGGTCATCGCCTTGAGGCCGAAGGGGGTCGCCGCGTTGCCCAGCCCGAGCAGGTTGGCGGAGATGTTGAGGATCATCGCTCCCATCGCGGGGTGATCGGGCGGCACGTCGGGAAACAGCCGCACCATCAAAGGCCGCAGCAGCCGGCCGAGCGAGCGCAACAGCCCAGCCTCGCGCACCACCGCCATCAGGCCCAGCCAGAGCGCCATCTGACCGATCAGGCCGATCGCGATTTCGACCGCCGACTTCGCCGAGGCCAGCGACGCATCGGTGACCTCCGGCATCTTGCCGGTGAAGGAGGCGGTGATCACCGCCACCGCGATCAGAAAGACGAAGATTCCGTTCAGCACGGGGGTCGCTCGAATCAAGCACGAGGCTCGATTGCCTCAAGAATCCGGCCGGAAGCATCAGGCGTGCTAGCCTCTGCGCGGCTCCATGGCAGACAAGCGTCGTATCGTCGGCATCGATCTGGGCACCACCAATACCCTGGTGGCCTCGGTGAAGAACCGGGTGCCCAAGGTGGTGCCCGGCGAGCGCGGCAACCTGCTGATTCCCTCGGTGGTAGCGCTGAACGCCCGCGGCGATCTGCTGGTCGGCGGAGTCGCCAAAGACCAGGCGGTCACCAACCCGAAGAACACGGTGTGGGGCGCGAAGCGGCTGATCGGCCGCAAGTTCCAGTCGCGGATCGTGCAGGAGATGAAGCCGCGGTTCCCCTACGAGATCGTGGAGGCGACCGAGGGCGAGACGGGAGTGAACCTCGCAGGCCGGGTCTACGCGCTCGAAGAGATCTCGGCGATGATCCTGAGCCACGCGAAGAAGATCGCGGAGCAGTCGCTCGGCGGCACCGTCGAAGAGGCGATCATCACCGTGCCCGCCTATTACAACGACGGTCAGCGCAACGCGGTGAAGGAGGCCGGCCTGCTGGCGGGCTTCGACGTGAAGCGCATCGTCAACGAGCCGACCGCGGCCGCGCTGGCGTACGGCTTCAACCGTGGGCTGGAGCAGAAGGTGCTGGTCTACGACCTCGGCGGCGGCACCTTCGACGTGTCGGTCCTCCAGGTGACCGGCAACATCTTCGAGGTGCTCTGCACCGGGGGCGACACCTTTCTGGGCGGCGTCGACTTCGACAACCGGGTGATTCAGTACCTGCTGGAGCAGTTCCGCTCCGACACCAAGGTCGACCTGTCGAAGAGCCCGATCGCGATGCAGCGCATTCGCAACGCGGCCGAGGCGGCGAAGATCGACCTCACCCTGATGTCGAACGTCTCGGTGGAGCTGCCCTACATCGAGGAGCACAAGGGCAAGCCGATCGACCTGCGGCTGCCGCTCTCGCGCGAGCTGCTCAACGGGCTCACCCGCGACCTGGTCGATCGCACCTTCGAGATCTGCGACGACGTGCTCACCGAGAAGGGCATCGCGCGCTCGCAGATCGACGAGGTGATTCTGGTCGGTGGCCAGAGCCGCATGCCGCTGGTGCAGCAGCGCATTCAGGAGCACTTCGGGCGGCCACCGCGAAAGGGCGTGCACCCCGACGAGTGCGTGGCGCTCGGAGCGGCGCTGCTGGGCGACTCGTTCGGGCAGATCGACTCGGTGACGCTGATCGACGCGCTCTCGATGCCGATTGGCTACGCGCTCCCGTCGGGGCGGTTTCGCAAGATCATCGAGAAGAACCACACCATTCCGACGACCAAGAGCTTCCGGCTGCCGCCTCCGAAAGAGCCGAACCACCCGTTCATCGAGATGGAGATCTTTCAGGGCGACTCCGAGCTGATCGTCGACAACGAGTTCGTCGGCACGGTGCGGGTGCCGGCGGCGGCGGCGGGCAAGCGGGTCGACTTCAAGCTCGACGAAGAGTGTCTGCTCCACGTCTGGGTCGAAGAGGCGGGCGACCCGAAAGAGGTGAAGCTGGCGACCCGTGACACCCCCGAGACGCTGAAGCGAATGCTGGCAGAAGAGGCGGCGAAGCGATCGGCTCGAGCCGAGCGTGAAGCGGCCGAGGCCGGGGGACTTTTTGCGTCACTGAAGAAGCGCTTTCTCGGCTGAGCGCTTGCTCCGGTCGTGCTCGCGCGGTTATGAGCAACGCGGGGGCTGAACCAATGGGGCTGACCGAAGATCTGAAGAAGCGCGCGATGGGCCTTTCCGCCAAGGCGATGGAGCGTCTGTTCGCCGACGAGAAGCGGGCCACGCAGATCGCCAACGCGATCGGGACCTTCCAGAAGGGCAAGGCGGCGATCGACCGCGGTCAGGTGGCGGTGATGCACCAGCTGAACTTCGCCTCCAGGGCCGACTTCAAGGAGATCGGCAAGCAGGTCTCGGCGCTGCGCCGCCGGGTGCGCGACCTCGAGTCGAAGCTCGATAAGCTCGCGAAAGCATGAGTGGAGGCGGTTCGCCCCAGCACGAATAAGCGGGGGCGGTGTGCGTCGAACGTCGCATGGCACAGGAGGTGCCGCGATGAAGACGCCGATTGGAATTCTCGCAGCGGTTTTGAGCCTGACCGGCGCAGTGGCGCACGCTCAGGAGTATCAACCTGGCGACGAGTACCAGCAGTACCCCGAGCAGCCGGAGCAGCAGCCTCAGCAGTACGAAGACCCGCAGGCGTACGGGCAGGCGCCCCAGCAGCAGGACGTGAACTTCGAGGTGTTTCAGAACGCGCTCTCGCCGTACGGAGAGTGGGTCGAGGCGCCGGGCTACGGCAGGGTGTGGCGGCCGGCGGGCGTCTCGGCGTCGTGGAGGCCGTACACGCAAGGCCGGTGGATCTGGACCGCCTACGGCTGGACCTGGGTGGGCAACGAGCCGTGGGCGTGGGCGCCGTATCACTATGGGCGCTGGGTTCGAATCGCGAGCCTCGGCTGGAGCTGGATGCCCGACTACACCTGGGGCCCGGCGTGGGTCTCGTTTCGGTTCGGCGCCGACGCGGTCGGTTGGGCGCCGCTGGGGCCGGGGTATGGGTACGAAGACAGCTGGTACGACGAGTACGCGCCCGACTACGGCATGTGGTCGTTCGTCAGCTACGGCTCGTTCTACGTCGGGCCGTCGGTGGTGAACTACAACCTCTGCAACTCGATCTACTCGCCTTCGTACGTGCGGGCGAACGTCTGGGTGTCGACGCGGCCGGCGCAGGTGTTCGGAGTCGGTGGTGGGCGCGCGTACGGTCCTCCGTGCAGCACGGTGTCGTCGCGGTCGGGCACCCAGGTGACGTCGGTGCCGATTCACTCCGCGAGCGGGATCGCCGGCGCGCACACCGGGTTCGATGGGCACTCGGTGAACGTGGTGGCGCCTCCGTTTCACGGCGTGGCGCACCCGTTCGGTGGGCAGTCGAACGTGCCGGGCAACCAGGTGATCGGAGTCGGCGGCCTGCTCGGCGTGCGCTCCAACCCGCCGGTCACCGGAGGCGTGAACCACAGCATGTTCAACGAGGGGCAGGGGAACAACGGGAACCACGGCACCGTGGCGCCGCAGACCGCGCGCCCGGCGCCTCCGTCGCGCCCGGCGTTCAGCGACCCGCAGCGGCCGGCGTTCAATCAGCCGAGCTTCAATCAGCCGTCGCGTCCCGCGTTTCAGCAGCCGAGCTTCGCGCCCGCGCCCCAGCGACCGGTGATGCAGCAGCCGAGCTTCAGCCAGCCGTCGCGGCCGGCGTTCCAGCAGCCGGGCTTCAGCCAGCCGTCGCGCCCGGCGTTCCAGCAGCCGAGCTTCAATCAGGCGAGCCGGCCCAGCTTCAGCGCTCCGTCGCGGCCGTCGTTCCAGCCGCAGCCGTCGCGCCCGAGCTTCTCGGCTCCGTCCCGCCCGGCGTACCAGGCGCCGTCCCGGCCGAGCTTCGGCGGCTTCGGCGGCCGTCACCGGTGAAGTCAGGGCTGTGCGCCTGAACGCGTCGTAGTCGTTGACGTCGAATCGCGCGGGTGGCAGAAGACCCGCGCTTTTCACAATTCAGGGCGCATAGCTCAGCGGTAGAGCACTGCCTTCACACGGCAGGGGTCCCAGGTTCGAAACCTGGTGCGCCCACAACGACGACGGCCCGGCCTCGCTCAGGTTTCCCTGGGCGGCCGGGCCGAAGTTTTTGGCAAAGCGCTGCGCGCCACCTGGACATCTTGTTTCGGCCTCTGGTGGAAGCCCTTGTGACCGGCTTCATTGGGGGCGTGAAGAGCAGTGCTGTTCGGAAGAGGGATAGCCATGGCTGAAGAACGAGCGCGAGAGGTCGTCCCGGGGTCTGGGTGCCCACTCATGCACTTGGGCTTTCGAACCCACGGGTGATGTTCGACTTTGCGAAGCAGAATTTGGCTGAGTACGAGTCCGCGCCCGATGACCGGCGACTCGCGAACGCGCTGGTGATGTTGAATCACGTTCCCGATTGGGTGTGGCGGCATTGGGTGAACGGCAACGAAGTGCGAAAGGCTGCGCTCGGAGTCGGTGCCCACTGGGCCTGTCAGCAAAAACCGGAGCCAGAAAAAGACTTCCAGGAGTGGGTCGAGAAACGGTGCGGTGAGGCGAAGTTGGTTCGCGACATCGTCAACGGTGTGAAGCACGCGCGCGACACCGGACCGACTACGTCGCAAGGCATGATCATGGATGGAGTGAACTTCCTGTTCCCGAACCACAGCGAAGGCCACACCGTCTACATCCAAGAGGGCGAAGACGTGATGATCACCAACCTCGTGAGTAGCGGGCCAGCCGGGTCGGTGGTGAACAACTTGATCGAGTTCTGGGAGAAGTTCTTTTCGATCACCGCGAAGGACTGGTAGCGCGCGGACCCTTAGGCGACTGCCACCTCTACTGCACCGTTGTCGGTCCCGATGAGAGCAAACAGAGGTCTTCAGTTGTCCCGGCGAAGCTCAACCGCCGCGAGTGGACCATTGGGGGCCGCAATGAGATTCGGCGGAGCTAGGCTCGCGCCGAGATGGCCGACGACAAGCGACTTTTCGAGACTCCAGGCACCAAAGAGTACGTGCTTCACAACGCCTTCGCCGACATGTTCACCAAGGCCAAGGACCTGATGGACCGATTCACGGAGTTCGACATCGACAACCCGGAAGCATCAGCGGACTGGCCTGTCGTAAACGGGATCATGCAGGTAATGGAGCGCATCGAGGATCTCCAGTGGGCACTCGAAGATCGGGAGTCGCACTTGAAGGTCGTGAAGTAAGTGGCGACCCATCAGCGCACTATTTCTTCGGCGTCGCCAGGCCGCCGTACTCGAACCCCGAGTTCGCCTTGCGCTGCTCGATGTCGAAGCCCTGGGTCGCTCCCGGGTTGCTGCGCGCCGGGCTGAACTCGTCTTTCAGGCCGCCGTACTCGAAGCCCTTGGTCTCCGAGCTGCTCTGTTTCTGAACCGCGGGGAGCTGGGTGGAGCGGGGGAGGTTCACTCGCGGGGCATCAGGCCAATTGACCGGCATCGATTTCTCCGTGGAAGGACGAAGAGATTGTCGATGCCTGGGCGGCGCGCTCCCGGGGCAACTGGACGCCGGCGTGTTGCCTGAGGAACTACGTTGTCTCAGGACTGTCTCGTGACGAAATGACCGGGGGCGGGCGTAACCCCTCAAATCGACATGCCGGCCGTCTGGTCCGCCCATTGCTCATCAGGTGGGCATGAGCTCCTTCAGAATGGCGAACAACAAGCACCCCGACTTGATGAAGTTTCGCGTCGGTGGCGATGCGCAGCCTCCGTCGGGGCTTCCCGGCGTGAAGGGCCCTGCGGCGACGCCCGCGCCCTCGGCTCCTCCTGCAACGCCCGCCAACCCCACCGCCAAAGACGGGTTCGACGCCGCGAAGAAGGCGGGCCCTGCGAAGCCGCCCTCGGTTCAAGACCTGCGTGACTCGGTGAAGAGCGATCCCAACTTCAAGAGTCTCTCGCCGCAGGGTCAGCAGGCGGCGCTCGAGGGCCTCAGCAAGATGAGCGACCCGAAGATGATCCAGCACTTCAAGGAGAGCCTCGGAAACGAGTGGCTCCAGAAGCTGCCGGCCGACAAGCAGGCCGCCACCGTGCGCTCGCTCGCCCATGAGCACATGGATGCCACCGACAAGGCGCTCGACAAGCTCCGCGAGCGCCGCAAAGAGATCATCAGGAACTTTGAGGGCTGAGCGCCCGTATCCTCCTGTTGACCGACGGTCGAACGCCGGACGACGCGGGGCTCAAATTTCGGCACCATCACACGATGCTCGACGGCAGGCGGGTGTGGTTGGCATTGGCGCTGCTCGCCGCGTGCGGCAAGGGCAGACTCACTCCGGCCTCGCCTGACCTGTCGCTCACGCCTTCGCCGGTGGTGTTTCAAGGCTGGGTTGGCTTCACCCGCACCGTCACCGTCGAGGTGCGCAACCGCGGCACCGCGAACGAACAGGGCGAGGTGACGCTGACCGGCCCGTTCAGCACAGACGTTTCGTCGCTCGAGGCCCCCGCGGGTGGCGTGGCGCGCCTGGTGATCTCGTACCACCCGCGCGAGGCCGGCCATCACTCAGGCGAGCTGATCGTCGGCTCCGTCAGCGCCGCGCTGGAGGGCGACGCGCAACAGCCGCCCGAGTGCGTCTCCAGCCTCTGCAGCACCTCAGCCTTCGACGCCGACGCGGGCACTTGCGTGGTCAGCGATCGCACCGACGGCACCGCCTGCGAGACGGTCTGCGTGAAAGGCTCCTGTCAGGCGGGCGAGTGCCGCGGCGCCTTCAACGGCTGCGACGACGGCGACGCCTGCACCGTCGACTCCTGCGACGAGACCAGCGGCTGCCTGCACGCCGCGCAGCAGTGCGCCGTTCCCCGCAACCCGTGCGAGGCCGCGTTCTGCGACCATCAAGCCGGCTGCGGCATCTCGTTGGTGACCGACGGCACTCCGTGCGGCCCCGACCCCTGCAACAGCGCCACCGCACACATCTGCCTCGGAGGCCGCTGCGAAGAACGCACGCGCACCGTAGCGGCCTGCACCGACGGCTGGTCGCACCCGTTCATGCTGTCGCAGTACGCAGCGCTCACCACCTACGACTCCGATCGCCAGCGGGTGGTGATGTTCTCGAGCAAAGAGGGGAGCACCTGGGAGTGGGACGGTACCCAGTGGCTCGATCGCGCTCCGGCGCATTCGCCGGGGACTGCGGTCTGCGCCGCGCTCACCTACGACTCGGTGCGAAAGGTGTCGGTGTTCTTCGACGGCTGGAGCCCCGACGGTACCTGGGAGTGGAATGGCAACGATTGGACCCAGGTCCCGACCCCGCATTCGCCCGGCTTGCGTTGTGCCCCAGCGGCCGCCTTCAGCCCCATCCGCAACTTGGTGACGCTGTTCGGCGGCAGCGCCAACGGGAGCAACCTCGGCGACACCTGGGAGTACGACGGCACCGACTGGACCCTCCGCATTCCCCAGCGCTCCGCCGGGGTTCAGGGGAGCGGCGGCGTGATGGTGTACCACCCGGTCACCGAACAAGAGGTGCTGTTCTTGAACGGCACCGTTCAGTGGGACGGCTCGACCTGGAGCGGCGGCGCCTTCTTGAGCGCGCCGTACGCGCTGTTGGACCCGACGATCATGTACTTCGACCCCGCCCGTCAGAACGTGGTGATGCTGAGCGACGGCCTCTGGGAGCTCACCGGCGGCAAGTGGAACCAGCGCTCGAGCGGTTGGCCTCCGGTGGGAGTGATGAGCGCCGCGCACGATGACGCGACCGGCAAGCTGGTGGCGTTGACGCAGGGCCCGAGCGCGACCTGGGAGTTCGACGGAACCTCGTGGTCGATGGTGGTGCCTTCACCGGAGCCGTCGCTCGATCTCTCGGCGCTCGTCACCGCGGGCAGCCGTGCGCTGATGGTCGGCTACGATCACGACGTCGACCCCACCGGCGCGCTTCAGATCTTCGAGTGGACCTCCGGCGCCTGGCAGCCGGTGCAGGCCACCAACAGCCCCACCACCAGCGTGTTGCAGCAGGTGGCCTACGACAGCTCCCGTCAGGCGCTGGTCGCACTGCTGAACGACGGCTCCTTCTACTCGTATGACGTCGTCAACACGCTCTGGGAGTGGGACGGCGCCAGCTGGTCGCAGCGCACTCCGCAACACTCGCCGCTCCCGCGCGGAGGCGCGACCGCGCTCGCCTACGACCCGGTGCGCCGGGTGACCGTGTTGTTCGGAGGCTGGTACGACACCGGCACGCTCTCCGACACCTGGGAGTGGAACGGCATCGACTGGACCCAGCTTCACCCGCAGGTCAGCCCGCCGCCGCTGATCGACGCCGCGATGGGCTACGACGAAGTGAACCACTGCATGGTGCTCTTCGGAGGCCACGATCAGTCGGGCTCGAGCGAGACCTGGATCTTCGATGGCGCCGAGTGGGCCCGCGCGTGGACCACCTACTCGCCGGCGTCGCGCGATCGCGCCTCGCTGGTGTTCGACCCGAACCGCGGCCGCCTGCGGCTGCTCGGGGGCAGCGGCCTCTACCCGTGGGACGCCTGGGAGTGGACCGGCAGCAACTGGCTCCCGCTGGCGAACCCGCCGACCGCGGCCGCGATCTACGGCGAGTTCCACTTCGCCTACGACCCGGCCCAGGGTCAGTTCGTCGGCTACGCCGGCAAGATGTACGGCGGCGTGCCCGACACCTGGCTCTACACGCCGCCGTGAGCGCCGCTCACCGATTGGGGATCTGCGCGCGCAGCTTCGCGTCGCGCTCGCGCAGCTCGGGCGTGTACGCGTCGCCCAGGTCCTCCATCTCGTAGACCGGGCGCAGCTCGAGCGTGCCTTCTTCGCCCGGCATCGGGTCGGGGCAACGCTTCGCCCACTCGACCGCCTCGTCCATCGACTTCACCTTCCAGATCCAGAAGCCCGCCACCAGCTCCTTCGCCTCCGCGAACGGGCCGTCGATCACGGTGCGCTTGCTGCCCTTGAAGTCGATTCGCTTGGCGCGCGAGCTCGGGTGCAGCCCTTCGCCCGCCTGCATGATGCCGGCCTTCACCAGCTCCTCGTTGTACTTGCCCATCTCGCTGAGCAGCTTCTCGCTCGGCAGAATGCCCGCTTCACTGTTCTTGGTCGCCTTCACGAAAACCAGCACTCGCATCTTCGACTCCTCGTGTTCAGGCCGGCTCGATTGCCGCCTTCGACCACTCGTTGGATGAACCGGCCACAGATCGACAATGCATTTACCGGGATAAACCTCGCGTCGTCTCAGGGGTTTACGTGGCTGCGGGCGACGCCTTCTTCGAGCTCGACGCCCGCTTCGACCAACTTCGCGATCCGGTCTTCCAGGTCGGCGCCGATGCGAGCGGGCTCGGTGAGGTCGTGAATCATCACCACCGCGCCGATGATCGCGGAGTCGAGCCCGCGCAGCGGCGCCGCCGACACCAGAATCGCCTTACGGGTGCCGTCGATGCAGCCGACGTCGACCCGAACGTTGTGCGACGAGGCTCCGTCGCGAATCGCGCGCTTCAGCGGCCCGCCGTCTTCCTTGAACTCGCGGCCCGCCGACTCCCACCAGTCGAGCAGCGCGCCGTACGCGCCTTTGTTGGTGGAGTCGACCGAACGCAGAATGCGCTCCGCCTGATCGGTGGTCTGACAAATCGCACCGGAGCCGTCGGCGATCATCACGCCGACCTGCAGCCCGTCGAGCGCGGTCGAGAGCTTTCGGCCCACCCGCAACAGCTCCTCCGAGCGCCTGAGCCGCTCTTCGCGCTCCTGCAACAGCTCGGTGCGCTGGCGAAGCGAGGCGTACACGCCCACCTTCAGCCGCAGCAGGTTGGGGTCGTAGGGCTTGCTGAAGTAGTCGATGCCGCCGGCCTCGTAGCCGCGCTTCACCCACGGGTCTTCGGAGTAGACCGCGGTGACGAACACGATCGGGATCTCGCGGGCGGCGGGAATCTCTTTGATCCGCGTCGCGGTCTCGAAGCCGTCCATGATCGGCATCTGCACGTCGAGCAGAATCACCGCCACCTCGGGGTGCTTTTGCACGATCGAGATCGCCTCGCTGCCGCTCTGCGCGAACAAGATGTCGTACTCGTTGCCCAGCACCGCATCGAGCGCGATCAGGTTGGCGTACTTGTCATCGACCGCGAGGAGGGTCGGCTTCTTGTGTCGAGCCATTCAGTTCACTTGTAGCGCGTCAGTGCCTGGCCTGCGACCTGCGTTGATTCCCTCTGCCGCGTTACCGTCTGGTGCTGTTGCCTCGATCAGGGCGCGACCAGGTCGTCGGGCACCGCGGCGAAGTCGGTCTGCCAGAGAATGAAGAGCTTCGGCTCGACCCCGTCGGGCGTGGGCTTGATCGTGAGCGCGCGGTCCCACGAGGGCTCTCCCGTCGCGACCGGGCCGTCCCACTTCTTGTTGCCGTTCTCGTCGACGAAGTACTGCAGCCGCACCGGCACCTCGAGCGGCACGTGAAAATCGAGCTCCACCGAGCCGTTCTGCGCGAACCGGCCCGCCCGCACCTTCGAGTCCGACAGCGTGCCTCCGTCGCCGTCGACGAAGCGGGCGACCATCGAGTCGTTTCTCGGGTCGCCCGCGATCTCGAAGTGAACGATCAGGTGGTCGTCGTCACAGCCCGCGCAGGCGCCGGAGGTCACCGCCATCGACAACAGCAAGACGTGGAGTCGCACCTGGTCGCAGCATACCGCCGTGCTTCAGGGGTTGGTCGCCGCCACCGGCGCCGGGCGCCGCACCCACACCCCGGCGAACGCCACCGCGGCCAGCGCCATCACCGCCGCGCCGTACTCCTGCGCCGCGCCCGCCACGTCGCGGCCGTGCAGCACTCGCAGCCCGGCGATCACCGCCGGCGTGCCCATCGACAGGTAGGCGACGACGTAGAGCAGCGAGAGCACTCCGGCGCGTTGGTGAGCGGCCGCCAGCGGCAGCACGCTGCGCACCGCGCCCTGGAACGTCATTCCGAAGCCGGCGCCCGCGATCGCGGTGCCGATCAGAAAGCCGCCGAACGCGCCTTGCGCCACCGTCACCAGCGTCAGCGCCACGCCCGCGATCAGGCTGGCGGTGCCCCACTGGAGCACCTCACGCGAGGCCCGGTTGCGAGCCGCGTAGACCGTGATCGCTCCGGTGGCGGCGAGCACGAACAGCGCCAGGCCGGCCAGGGTGGGCGAGCTGGTGCCCGAGAGCTTGCGCACCAGCGACGGGCCGAGCGAGCCGTAGAAGCCGGGCAGGGCCCAGGCCGCCACCAGCGCCGGCACCGCGATCAGCATCGGGCCGCGCACCTGCGCCGGGAGCTGAAGCTTCGGGCGGAGCGACTGCCACACACCCGGCCGCTTCTGCGCGGTCTCGGTCATCATCCACACGCCCACCGCCTGAATCACGAACACGATCCCCAGCAGCGCGAACACCAGCTGGGTCGGAGCGGGGAGAAACTGAACCACCAGCCCCGCGCCCAGGCTGCCCGAGGCGGTGCCGATCGGAGGGCTGAGCGCGTTGGCGAGCGCTCCCTTTTCACGATCGAGATCGAGCAGGCCCGCGCCCACCGCCGCCGCCGCCGCGCCGGTCGAGATGCCCTGAAGAATGCGGGCCGCGATCAGCCCTTCGACTCCGGTCGCGGTCACGTAGAGCACCATCGTCGCCGCCTGGAGCACCGCGGCCACCAGCAGCACCGGCCGCCGCCCGACGTGATCGCTGAGCGTGCCCAACACCAGCAGCGCTCCCAGCACCGACACCGCGTAGGTGCCGAACACCACCGTCAGCATCACCGGGCTGAAGCCCCAGGCCGCCTGGTAGGTCGGGTAGAGCGGGGTGGGCGCGCTCGAGCCGGCCAGAAACGAGATCACCATCGAGATCTGCAGTGCGAACGCCAAACCGGGAGTCAGCTTCATTGTGCCCTCCAAAATCGACCAGACAGGTCTGTCTGGTGGGCTTGAAACTAAACAGACAGGTCTGTATAGTCAACGGCATGTCGACGCCGATCACCAAACCCCAGGGAACCGCTCGGGAAAGACTCCTCGCCGCGGCCAACGAGCTCTTCTACGCGGAGGGCGTTCACACCGTGGGTATCGATCGGGTGATCGAAAAAGCGGGGGTGGCGAAGGCCTCGCTCTACGCCTCGTTCAACAGCAAGGAAGACCTGATCGTCGCCTACCTCGAGGGCCGTGCCGAGCGCCGGCACGCCCGGCTCACCGACCGGGTGGGCAAGTACGACAAGCCGCGGGAGCAGATTCTGGGGATCTTCGATCTGCTGGGAGAGATCTCCGCCGAGAACAACTACCGAGGCTGTGCCTTCGTCAACGCCAGCGCCGAAGGAGACCCCGACGGCCCGGTGCGCGACGTCTGTGTGCGCTCGCGAACCTGGGTGCGCGCGTTGTTCGTGCGGTTGGCGAAAGACTTCGGCGCGGCCGACCCGGGGAAGCTGGGCCAGCGGCTGAACCAGCTCTACGACGGCGCGGTGATCACCGCCTCGATGGATCGCGATCTGTCGGCGCCGAAAGAGGCGCGCGCGATGGCCGAGCTGCTGCTCGACACCGCGGCCCGCAAGAAGGGCTCACGAAGCTGAAGCCGACTCGCCGCGCTTCTTCTCGAGATCGGCGTGGGTGCGCCACAGCCGCGCCTGGGTGTTGAGCGCGCAGAGCAGGGCGAACACCACGCAGAGCACCACGAACAGCCAGGAGGGGAGCTTGAAGTGCTCGGCGACCTCCCAGGTGGCGTTGATCGCCAGCAGCAGGCCGCCGCCGGCGACGAAGAACCAGCCGGTGCTCTTGTTGGTGAACTCCATCATTCCCTCGAGCTCTTCGGCGCTGAGGGTGGCGGTGAGGCGTTCGCGCGCCGACCTCAGGTAGCGGCGCTCGAGAATCAGCTTCACCGGCGGCACCAGCCACCACAGCGGCGAGACCTTGGGCGGCGCCAGCTCTCTCATCTTGGTGCGCAGCCGGCCCCACTCGAAGTCGAGCCCCTGGAGCTCGAGCGCGGCCTGAAACACCGGCCCCGCCACCAGCAACCAGGAGCCGAGGAAACGGCACGCGAGCAGGAAGAGCTGCACCGCGCGGGTTGCTAGCCCACGATCGGGTGGGCCCGCCACACCTGCACGCAGCGCACCGCGCGCACGAGGTGAAACAGCGCCGTGCCTCCGAGCGCGACGCAGACGCCGAGGGCGAGCTCGAACGGCAGCTTGGGCAGAAAGAACGCCCCGCCGGCGAACCCGGAGCACCCCACCGCGACGATGATCGCCGACGCGAGGTGATCGCCGGAGGCCGCGTCGAAGGTGGCGCCGCACTTCGCGCACCGGTAGTGGGCCCGCTGCACCCCGCCGTTCTTGTTGGTGGTCACGCTCGACGGCGCCACCGCTTCTCCGCAGGCGCAGCGCCGGGAGGGCCCTCGGGTGCTCATCGCCCCAGCATAAGCAGCCGAAGTGATCGTTTTCGACCGCTGGTTTACACCAGGGTCCCGCATGCGCCGTCTGCCGTTGATCGCCACCCTCTGCGCGGTGTCAGTGGGCTGTGGCCGCTCGAACGTCTACCGCTACGACGGCGGGTCGATCGTGCCGTACCCCGATGCAGGAGTGGATGCGGGGGTGAAGGTGGGCTGCGTGCCGGGAGACCTGGCGCTGGTGCGCGCCCAGCCGGTGGTGATGTTCGTGCTCGATCGCTCGGGCTCGATGAACAACCGCTTCAACGGCAACAGCACCCGTTGGCGCTCGCTCGCCGCCGCGCTGGCCGACGTGCTGCCTCCAGTCGACGACACGATGAGCCTGGGGGCGCTGATCTTCCCCAGCGGAGGAGGGGACAGCTGCGAGGTGCCGGGCGCGCCCGACCTCTCGCCCGCCCCGCACAACGTCGACGCGCTCACCCAACTGCTCGACAACTCGGGCCCGGGCGGCCGCACGCCGACCGCGATGGCGATCAAGGCCGCGGCCGGCGCCTTGCTCAACGCCCGCACCGCGACCCAGGCGCGGGCGATGGTGCTCGCCACCGACGGCGCGCCGAACTGCAACCCCAACCTCGACCCGGCCACCTGCACCTGCGCGAGCCCCGGCCGCTGCAATCAGAGCGTGCTCTGCCTCGACGACAAGCAGAGCGTGGTCGAGGTCACCCAGGCCCGCGCCGAGGGCGTGCCGACCTGGGTGATCGGCATTCAGAACACCAGCCAGACCGACATCAACGTGCTCAACGCGCTGGCGATCGCGGGAGGCCACCCGCAGGCCGGAGGCACCGAGTCGTTCTACGCGGTGAGCTCACAAGACGACCTGGTGACCGCGCTGTCGGACATTCGCGATCAGGTCGGCAACTGCGTCTACCTCTCGGGCTCGGTGCCGCCCGACGATTCGCTGATCGCGATCTCGCTCGACGGCACGCCGATCTCCCAGGGCGACGGCGGCTGGGCCTGGAGCAACAAGGACAATGGGGAGCTGGTCTTCGCACAGGCCACCTGCGACCTGATTCTGGCCAGCTCCACCAAAGCGCTCGAGGCGCAGGTCGAGTGTCACCGCGCCGACGCGGGCGTCAGCGACGCGGGCAGCGGCGACGACGCGGGCACCGACGCAGGGCCCTGAACCGCGCGCCTTCGCCAGAAGAAATACGACAGGCCCCAGAGCACCACGGTGCCGGCGGCGAAGCCCCACGCCTCGGGGCCGTCGCCGACCGCGAAGTGCGCGATCAGCGCCGAGACCAGGGTGATCGCGAAGCCGGCGTAGGCCCACTCCTTCAGCCGCGCGGGCGCGGGCGCGAGCAGCACCGCGATGCCGAGGAACTTCGCCCACGACAGCTCGACCCGGAAGTAGGGCGGGTAGCCGAGGTGCTTGAACGCCTCGGCCACCTGCGGGAGCGCGAGCTGCGCGTAGGCGGTGAAGCCGATCTGCAGACAGAACAACACGGTGAAGATCCAGAACGAGATCGTCACTGCCTTCGAAGGTTTCATTTCCATGATGGGGTCTCCACTCCGAACTTCTTCTGGTACTCCAGGTGCAACTTCTGCCAGCCCTCGACCTGCATCGCGGCAGGTCCCACGGTGCGGCCCAGCGGGTTGCCGTCGAGCATGCGATCGAGCACGTCGAAGCAGACCTGCCAGCCGGCGGCCCCCATCGCGATGTACGGCCGTGCGATGTTGGTCCACAGGGTCAGCCGGGTGCCCGCGCCCTGCGGCTCGAGCTCCCAGCGCATGTTGAAGCCGCCCCACTTGTACTCGAGCAGCTTGGGCGCCTCGGCGCGCTCGACCTTGGTCTCGGCCACCACCGGCGCGCCCACCGTCGACAGCTTCGCGGTCGCGCCTTGGGTGGCGAGGCTCTTGTCGGCGTCGAACGGCGCCCACTGCTTCAGGTGTTCGGGCTCGGTGATCGCGGTCCACACCTTCTGGGGCGGGTGCTTGAGATCGCGCACCAGCACCAGGGTCCAGACGTCGCCTTCCTTGCGGACCTCGGCGTACGCGGGCCCGGGCGTGTATTGGGTTTGAGGGTTCATTTCATCTTCTCCAGGTGCTGCTCCAGCGCATCGATGTGCTTCGACCAGAAGCGGCGGAAGGGAACGAGCCAGGCATCGAGCTCCATCAGGGGCTCCGGTTTGAGGCGGTAGAGACGCCGCTGCGCCTCGACCCGTGATTCGACGAAGCCGGCCTCCTTGAGCACCTTGAGATGCTTGGAGACCGACGGCTGCGACAGCCGCAGCTGTTTCTCGAGCTCCCCAACCGAGCGCTCGGACTCGAGCAGCAAGCTCAGGATGGCCCGGCGATTCGGCTCAGCGACGATGGAGAACGAGGATTCCACGTGACGTATATAACCAATATGGAATATCCCCGTCAAGACATGTGTGCTGAGTGTCTCGAAGTCTCTCTAAAATCAACTCGTTACGGGCAGTAGGTGGCGAGGGCGGCGGGGTAGCCTATCGGTGGAACACTGCCGCGGTAGATGATCCACCGGGTGCCATTCGGGCTGGCGCGAACCACCACGGGATCGCCGCCGGTGCTCCCGGGCGTGAAGGGCGTCTGGGTGCCGCTGAGCGTGAAAGCGGGACCGAAGTTCTCGGCGACGAGCGAGCTGTTGAGCACCCAGACGAGCGCGCCGACGCCGTTGTCGTTCGACCCGATGTACGCGTACTCGCCGCCGTTGTTGGCGATCGCCTGAGGCGCGCTCCAGTTGGCGCCGTCGTAGGTGGCGAAGACGACCGAGTTCACCTGGCTCCAGACCGCGCCGAAGCTGCTCGGGCCGCCGGCGCACAGCTGGATGTTGGCGACGTAGCCGGCGTCGATGTCGTCGATCACGTTGGTCATGCTCCAGGTGCCCGACTGGAACGTCTCGGCGGCGCAGTCCTGGAGCGAGCCGGTGCCGTGGTACTGCTGCCAGAGCGTGGCGCCGGTGCCCGAAGAGCCGAGCGCGTTGACGATGTTCGCCTTGTTGAGCGACGAGAGATTGAGGCCCACGCTGTCCCAGCCGCCGTCAGTGAGCGGGACCGCAGCGAACGCGGAGTTGAGGTTGTTGTTGCCACCGAGCCAGGTCGACAGCACGTCGCCGGCGCCGTTCACCGAGAGCGCGGAGGCTCCCGCGGCGGGGCCGTCGTTCGGGTTGTTGAGCTGCCGCGGGCCGACCCAGCCGCCATCGGTGTGGCCGGAGGCGATGAACAGCTGGTTGTTGCCGGCGACGAACAGCGGCTGCGACCAGGTGGCGACGATGCGGCCGTTGTCGTCGATGCCCAGCGAGAGCTCCTGCGCGGGCGCGATCTGCGCGCCGCTGATCGTGGTGGGCGCGCCCCAGCCGCTGCCCGGGGAGTAGACGACCACGTGCACGCCGTAGTTCTGGTTCGCGTTGCTCGGGTCTTCCACCCAGCCCATCACCGCTTCACCGCCGGCGTTCGCGGCGACCGCGATGCCCTTGTAGACGTTGAGGTAGCCGGCGTCGGGCTCGATCGCCTGCGCGACCCAGCCGGCGCCCGGCGAGTAGCGCGAAACCCAGAGCGAGTTGGTATTCGACGTCGAGTCGACCTCCCACCAGGCGGCGTAGGCGTTGCCCTGGCCATCGACCGCGCCGCGAACCAGGTACGCCGGGTGCGCGCTGTTGCTCAGGACCACCGGGGTGGTCCAGCAGGGGCCTGCGTCGGGAGTTCCGCCGCCGGTGCCCGAGCCGCCGCCGGTTGCCGCGCCACCACCGCCGGTTGCTGCACCGCCGCCGCCGGTTGCTGCGCCGCCGCCGCCGGTTGCTGCTCCGCCGCCCGTTGCCGCGCCACCGCCGCCAGTTGCCGCGCCGCCGCCGCCCGTTGCCGCTCCACCGCCGCCAGTTGCCGCGCCGCCGCCGCCGGTTGCTGCGCCACCTCCGCCCGTCGCTGCTCCGCCGCCGCCCGTTGCCGCGCCACCGCCGCCCGTCGCTGCGCCACCGCCGCCGGTCGCCGCGCCGCCACCGGTCGCGCTGCCTCCGCCGCCGGAGCCGCCGTCTTTACCGTTCGAGTCACCGCAGTTGCAGCCAGCCGTCAGCGCGAGAACGCACAGCACGAGGAGCGATCGCATGTGGCTGGGCGACATATCCGATAGGCTGGTTCGGGTGAAGGTCGACCGAGCTCCGCGCACCCCGGCAATTCCGAGCACCAACAACGACGTCGCCCCCTCCAAGACTTCTGCGGCGGCGCCGGCCGCGCCCACCGGTTGGAAGGCCGGCGTGAAGACCGCCGCGGTGGCCGCTCCGACGGTGTCGCCGGCGTTCGCGAAGCTGCAGCAGATCGCGGCGAAGTCGCTGGCGAACAACATTCACGAGATCGGCGGCAAGAGCTACGCGTCGGCGGGCGCGCAGCAGTTCAAGGGCCTGTGGACGCGCGACTTCGCCTGGTCGGCGCGGGGGCTGATCGCGATGGGCCGGCCCGACGTGGTGAAGGACCAGCTCGAGCTGCTGCTGAAGAACATGCGGCCCAGCGACGGGCTGTTGCCGCGCAGCCTCGACTCCACCGACACCAAGTTCCGGGTCGCGCTCGCCACCGCGCACCAGCTGCTCCCGTTCATTCCCGAGTCGCTCGGGATCGGCAAGGGCCTGAAGCCGGAGTACATCGACCAGCACGGCCAGCTCGCCTTCGACGGCAACATGATGGCGGTGCTGGCGGCGAAGCAATACGTCGCGGCCACCGGAGACACCGCGTTCTGGAACGCGCACAAGGCGGAGCTCGCGAAGGCGCTCAGCTTCTACGACAACAAGATGCAGGACGGCCTGTTGGTGCAGCCGCCGTTCTCGGACTGGCAGGACAGCGTCAAGCGCGAGGGCAAGAGCTTCTACAGCAACATGGTCTACGCGAAGGTGCTGGAGGAGGTCGCGGGCGATCCCGCGTTCCCCGGTGCGGCGCAGAAGGCGGCGGCGCTGCGCACCAAGATCGACGCCACCTTCAAGGACCCGCAGAGCGGTTTGTACCGCTCGATGGCGACCGGGCCGCAGACCTCGCTCGACGGCAACCTGCTCGCGCTCGACCTCGGGTACGTCGACCCGAAGAGCGCGCAGGGCAAGGCGCTCTACGAGTCGCTGAAGAAGAGCCCGCTCTGGAGCCAGAAGAACGGCCCGGGCTTCACCACCTGGCCGCCGTACCCGGAGGACCAGAAGGCTTCGATGGTGAAGTTCGTCGGCATCGGCGCGTACCACGACAAGCTCTACTGGAGCTGGGAGATGGCGCTCGCCGCCAAGGTCGCCGGCAAGATGGGCGACACCGGCGAGGCGAAGGCGATCGTCGGGCGGCTGGAGACGATGGCGTCGCGCGACGGCAACATCGGCGAGATCTACGACCCCAACAGCCTGAAGCCGAAGCAGACGCTGCTCTACAAGTCGGAGCAGCCGTTCACCTGGGGCTCCGCGTTCGTGGTCGACGCGATGAAGTCGCTCGAGAGCACCGTCGGCCGCGGCTGAGGCTCGGCGCTACATCCACCCGCGGTGCTTGAACCACAGCACCGGGATCAGCGCGCTCACCACGATCAGCGCCATCGCGAACGGGTAGCCGAAAGGCCACGAAAGCTCGGGCATCACCTTGAAGTTCATCCCGTAGATGCCGGCGATCAGCACCGGAGGAATGCCCGCCACCGAGGCGACGGTGAGCGTCTTCACGATCTCGTTCTGCTCGATGTTCACGAAGCCCAAGGTCGCGTCGAGCAGGAACTGAATCTTGCTGGCGAGGTGGCCTTCGTAGTCGGTGAGCGACACCAGGTCGGCGTGCAGCGCCTTGAGCCGGCCACGGTGGAGCTCGGGAGCGTGCTCCAGGCCGGGCTCGGTGGCGAAGGCGATGATTCGCCCGAGGCCGAGCAGGGCGTCGCGAATGCGGGAGGTGCGGTCGGCGACCTCTCCGATGCGGTTGAGGCTCGACCGCAGCACCGCGGTCTGGCCCTTGCGGAGGTTGAAGGTGCCGCTGGAGATCGCCTCGCAGTCGGCGCCCGCGCGTTCGAGCGCGTCGGCGAAGTGGTCGACGATCACCTCGAGCAGCTTCAAGAACGCGTCGGGCGCGCTGCCGCACGCGTGACCGCTCCCGTGAGGGTGGAGCCGCGCCGCCTCGTGCACCGCATCGAAGGAGGGGAGCTGCGCGAAGCGCACCGTCACCAGCACCTTGCTCGAGACCACGAAGCCGGCGGGGGCGGCTCCGGAGTCGGGGCGCTCGGGCGCCACCATCGGGCTGCTGAAGTAGAA
Organism: Myxococcaceae bacterium; assembly: GCA_047602415.1. GTDB lineage: Bacteria > Myxococcota > Myxococcia > Myxococcales > Myxococcaceae > JASGHH01. The sequence goes on from JASGHH010000001.1 coordinate 297,349, forward strand.
GGCGCCGTTGTCGAACGAGACCCGGCTGGAGGTCTCGATCTCGCTCAGCTGGGCGCGCGAAGGCACCCGCAGCCCGGTGGCGGCGGCGACCTGCTGGGCCTCTTCGGCGGTGGGGTCGACCAGATCGATCCAGAACGCCTGGGAGAGATCTCCGGCCGGTTCGACGACGAGCATCGCTGTTCAGCATAACGGGCGTTCGCCGGCGGCCGTCTGATTTCTGACGCGGGTTTCACCCAGGGTTCACAAACAGCCGGTGAGCTGATGACCCACCCCCTCGCGGGCGATCTCCCCGTGATCGCGCGCACCTGGCTGGTGGATCGCCATTTGCTCAACACGTTCCCCGACGCGACATGCCGTCCGTCGAGCAGGGCGCGACCCCGCTCAAAACCGAAGGATTCACAGATGACTCGAACCCCGTGGAAGTGGGCCGCGCTCGCGATGGCGGTCGTAGGTTGTGGAGTTGAACCGAAAGACAATGGCGACACCTCCGGCATCAAGGAGCTCGACGCGCCGCTGACCGCGCTGGCCGGCTGCCCCTCGGGTACCGGCTGTACGTTCGCCTCCGGCGCGCTGACGGTCCCGATCGCCGACACCGAGATCGCCGTCATCTCCAAGCACCCGGTCTCGGGCGCGATCCTCGTCAATGACGTCGCCTCGTACACCGCGGCGGCCACCCCGGTTCTCGCCACCGCGACCAACGTGAAGACGATCGCGGTCACCATGGCCGGCACCACCAGCCACGTGATCATCCTCGACTTCGCCAACGGCACCTTCGCCCCCGGCACCTCGACCACCCCCGGCATCACGGTGGCGTTCGGCGGCGGCACCAGCGCCGACGCGTTCAAGGTTCGTGGCTCGGCCACCACCGGCGACGCGATTGTCGCGGGCGTCAACAACGGCGGCTCGCACGCGTTCGCGTTCAACACCGACGCCTTCGCCGACATCGTGCTGAGCGGCCTCGGCAGCGCGGTCACCTACACCTTCTCGCTCGGTGGCGGTAACGACACCTTCAACGGCGACGCGGCCGCTGCGGTTGCCAAGCTCGGCACCGGCTCCACCGCGTTCCCCGACTCGGTCACCGTCTACGGCGGCCTCGGCGACGACGTCTTCCGCGGTGGCCTCTGCGACGACGTGTTCTACGGCGACCTCGGCAACGACACCTTCAACGCGGGCGCGGCGATGATCGCTCCTGCCGGCTCGTGCACCGGTTACAAGACCTTCTCGGGCGGTGGCGGCACCGACACGGCCGACTTCTCGAGCCGCGGCGCGACTCACGGCCTGGTCTTCACCCTCGACGGCGTGCCGGCGAACGGCGCGACCGCGGCGGTCCCGGGCGTGGTGGCCGACGGTGAGGACACCGACGGCGACGGCGTCGCGAACGACGGCGAGATCGACGACATCATGAACGACGTCGAAGTGGTCAAGGGCGGCTCTGGCGACGACATCTTCTTCTCTGACAGCGCGGTCACCCCGGTCGGCCACGCGTTCTACGGCGGCAACGGCAACGACACCGCCGACTACACCGCCACCACCGTCGCGATCGCGGTCACCATGGGTGACAAGGTCGCCAACGACGGCGCCAGCGGCCAGAAGGACGACATTCGCGACGACGTCGAGAACCTGAAGTGCCCGACCGCCGCGGTCGCCTGCGTGGTCTCGGGCAACGCGCTCGACAACACCTTCACCCCCGGCGGCGCTGGCGCGAGCACCTTCAGCGGCGGCACCGGCAACGACCTGATCGACTTCTCGGCCTACACCTCGGCGATCTCCATCGTGATGGACAACACCGTCTCGACCTCGCCCGCCTTCAAGATCAACACCGACATGGAGAACGTGAAGTGCCCGACCGGCGCCCACGCCTGCACCGTGGTCGGCAACGCGGCGTCGAACCACATCTGGGGCGGCGGCGGCGTCAACACCATCTCGTCCTCCGGTGGCGACGACTTCATCGAGGGCACGCTGGCGACCGACGTGATCGACTGCGGCGACGGCAGCGACATCTTCACCACCGCGACTGCTCCGACGGTGGCGGCGCTGAACTGCGAGCTGTGATCGTTTGAAGTGACTTTCCGCCGGGCAGCGCTGAGTTGCAGTGCTGCCCGGCTCTTCTCTTTTCAAGCAGGAGCTCCCGGTGAAGAACGCGATTTGGGTTTCGTGCGTGGTGGTGTTGGCCGCTTGTTCGGGGCAGAAGCAGGGCGGGCAGGGTGGCGGTGACGGCGGTACGGGCGGCGACGGTGGCAGCGATGCGATGGCGTCGCTCACTTCGGTGGAGGCCCGGCAGTCGGGCCGCTCCGGCAAAGATCTCTCTCAACCTCAAGGGCACCGACCCGAAGAAGACGGTGGCGAGCGCGTGGGTGCGGCTGTTCGACGCCCAGGGCGCCCCGCTGAACGGCTTCGACTCCAACGCCGACGGCGTGCCCGACTCGGCCGAAGGCGCGGTGACGCTCTCGAACGTGAAGGTCACCATGGGCCAGCTCACCGCGAGCGCGACCCTCACCCGCATGCTCGAGGCCGCGCCCGACCTGGCCAAGGTCGGCGTCGCGCTCCAAGACGCGCACAACAACCGCACCGCCGAGATTCAGGTGGCGATGATCGGCCAGCAGGTGAAGATGCTCGGCCAGAAGTGCGACGCGACCTACGAGGTCGATCGCTGCTCCACCGGCCTCGGCTGCCGCGGCATGCCCGCCACCTGCCAGGAGGGCCTGCCGCCGACGATCACCAAGCTCGGCTTCTTCGCCAACCCGATGGGCCCCGAGATTCTGGTCGAGGGCACCGAGCCCGAAGACGACCTGGCGACCATTCACTTCACCTTCGAGAATTCGTCGGGTCAGCCGATTCAGATCGACTCCGACGGAGACGGCACCCCCGACCTCGCCTCGTTCGACTACCCGGCGGCGGGCGCGTCGGTCGACGGCACCTTCTTCATTCGCCTCCAGGCCGGCGTCGGCCTCGACGGCCAGGTGCCCAAGCTGGTGGCGCAGGGCATCGATCAGGCGGGCCACCAGGGCACGCCGAAGATCGCCGCGCCCAGCGCGCTGCCGGTGAGGCAGAACGGTCAGGGCTGCGACCCGCTCGGCTTCGACGCCTGCGCGGCCGGGCTCGCCTGCGCGCCGGGCCTGATCGGAGTGGCGAACAACTGCACCCAGGCCTCGAAGCTGCGGGCGCCGATCTGCGCCGCGGCGCCGGTGCTGGTGCCCACCGCCGAGGGCGCGACCGTGATCGGCGTCACCGGCGCGGTCAGCCTCTGGGACGCGCCCGAAGGTTGCTCCTCCAACGATCCCACCGGCCGGCCCGAGGGCGTGGTCACCGTGCGCCTCACCCAGACCGCGAACACCCTGGTGCTCACCACCGCGCGGCCGGCGACCAACTTCGACACCACCGTCTACCTGATGGCGGGCTGCCCCGACGATTCGCTCGGTGCGCTCGGCTGCGGCGACGACACCCCGGGCGTCGGCACCGCCTCCACGCTCACCTTGAGCAACGTGGGGCCGGGCGACTACCTGGTGGTGGTCGACTCGTTCGACTTCGTGGGCGGCACGTTCGAGCTGATGGCGACCGTTCAATAACCGCCGATCAAGTCGTAACTGAAAATTTGTTCAGTTACGCTCGATCGGGTGATTGCACGGGAGTCGATCGCGCTGCTGGCGCAGGAGCTGAAGAAGCGCGACCTGCGCCTGCACGTCGAGCACCTCCGCGAGTTCTGGCTCGGGCGCGGGCCGTGGAACGAGCCGCACGTGATCGGCCTGCTGCGCATCTTTCAGATCGCACCCCACGCTCACGACCTGGTTGTACGAAACCGTACACACCAGTGTTGTGGGCAGAAGTTCGTCGCTCACGCCTTCGATGATCGCCACGTCGCCGCCTGCTTGAAGTGCGACGATCGTTGGTTGGTCTTCGATCGTTGATGCCACGCGCGGGGGGTTCGTGCTCCAATGGGGTCTTCCGGGGAGGCGACGAGAATGTCGAAGGGTGGGGCGTGGGCTGCCGCGCTGCTGTTGCTGTCATCGGCTGCGTTCGCGCAGAGCGACGGAGGCTCGCTCGCTGAGGGCGCCGACGGCGGCACCTCGCTGCTGAAGCCGAAGACCGACATCGCCGATCTCTCGCTCGAAGATTTGCTCGACGTGCCGGTGGCGGTGGCGAGCGCGACCGGCGCGGTGACCAAGACCTCGGAGGCGCCGGGCATCGTCACCGTGATCACCCGCGACGACATTCGCGATCTGGGCGCCCGCGATCTGATCGACATCTTGCGGTTCGTTCCCGGCTTCGACTTCACCAGCGACGTCGAGGGCTCGGTCGGCCTGGCGGTGCGCGGGATCAGCGCGCTCGAGGGCAAGGCGCTGGTGATGATCGACGGCATGCCGCTCAACGATCTCGCCTACGGCAACGCGCTGTTCGGCAACCGCGAGGCGGTCGATCTGATCGAGCGGGTCGAGGTGATTCGCGGCCCGGGCTCCACCGTGTACGGCGGCTTCGCCGAGCTGGCGGTGGTGAACGTGGTCACCCACCCCGACGTGCCGGTCGATCGGGTGGTCGCCTCGGCGAACTACGGCCAGCTGCCCAGCACCCTGGGGCTGCTCGCCGGCAGCGCGCAGGTGAGCAAGACGGTGGGCGACTTTCACCTCCGCGGCTCGGTGTTCGCCAACACCGGGGTCCGCTCCGACGCGCCGTTCGAGGTGCTGCCCGGCACCTCGGTGAACATGGCGGAGTTCTCCACCATTCAGGCGTTCAACCTCTCGCTGGGCGCGGAGTGGAAGAGCCTCTCGGCGCAGTTCATCTACGACGACTACCGCAACGACTCGGCGGTCTACGACGACCAGAGCCAGGCGCTGACCAAGCACCACAAGAACCTCTACGGCGCGCTGAAGTGGCAGCAGGATCTCGGCAAGTACATCACCGTGAGCGTGTTCGGCCGCTACCAGCACCAGAACCCGTGGGAGGGCACCGATCACTTCTCGGTGGTCTACGAGTACTACAGCGACAAGCCGATCGACCGGTTCGTCGCCGGCGCGATGGTGACGGTGAAGCCGATCGATCAGGTGCGGGTGCTGTTGGGCACCACCTTCACCCACGATCAGAGCGACATTCCGAAGAGCGGCGACGCCGACATCGACGCCTACAACACGTACTACAACGCCAACGGCGACCCGACCCGCACCCTGGCGTTCAACAACGTGGCCGGCTTCGCCGAGGTGGTGGCGTTCACTCCGGTGGTGAACCTGACCGCGGGCGCCCGCTACGACCACCACAACGTCTACGGCGATTCGTTCGTGCCGCGGGTGGCGCTCACCAAAGAGGTGGGCCACTTTCACGCCAAGGCGCTCTTCAGCCAGGCGTTCCGCACTCCGACCTTCGAGAACATCAGCTACTTCCCCGGGGTGAAGCCCGAGACCGCGACGGTGATGGAGCTCGAGGCCGGCTACCAGCCGTTCTCGTGGCTGTACGGCGGGCTGAACCTGTTCAGCCAGGGCATCAACAACCCGATCATCTACCAGGAGGTTCCCGCGTCGAACTACGTGAACGCGGGGCCGACCGGCACCCACGGGCTCGAAGCCGAGGTGCGCCTCAAGGGCGAGGTCGGCTACCTGAACCTCGGCTACTCGTTCTACCGGGCGGGCTCGCTGTTCAAGAGCGACGAGGTGCCGCAGTACGAGATCCCCGGCCGGCCCGATCTCCACGCCGGTATTCCCGCGCACAAGTTCACTCTGCGCGGCAGCCTGAAGATGACCTCGACGGTGAGTGTGAACCCGTCGATGGTCGTCTACTCCGAGCGCTACGCGAACGTGGCCGGCGGAGCCGACCCGCCGCAGGTCATTCACCTCGAGCCGTCGGTGCTGTTCGACTTGTTCGTGCTGATTCGCGACGTGGGCACGCCCGGCCTCGATCTCCAGCTCGGCGTGCACGACATCTTCGGCGTCGGGTACCAGTTCGCGCCCGCCTACAACGCAGGCGTGAACCCGCTGCCGGGGCCCGGCCGGGAGTTCATGGCGAAGCTGCAGTACCACCATGACTTCCTGAAGTAGGGCCGTGCGCGGTGCGCACCTACAAAACGGCTCGGCATCGCGCGTGCAACAGCGAGGGAGCGGAGGCTCCCAATGCCGCGCTCCGTCAGGTCGTTGTCGCTGCTGTGTCGACTGGCCGTTCTCTTCCTCGCCGCTTGTGGCCCCGCCCCGGCGATCTCCGACGTGGATCTGGCGCGGCACGACGTCACGCTGAGCCCGAATGACGCGCGGCTTTCCCGCGAGGCCCACGAGATCGACGAAGCCGCCGCGGGGCACAGCAGCTCAGGTGTGGTGGCCGGGTCTTCGGGCCAGGGCGTGACCCTGTCGCTCAGCGGCACCTCGACTCAGGAGACGGTCACCGCCGCCGACGGCTCGTTTCGCTTCGACGGCCTCGCCGATGGCACCTACCAGGTGACGCCGGTGAAGACCGGTTACCGGTTTCAGCCCGCGAGCGTGTCGTTCACCGTCAGAGGCAAGAACGTCGAAGAGCAGAACTTTCTCTCGTTCCCGATGGCGATCGCCCACGGGATCTCGGGCGTGATCACCCACGCGCCCGGCTTCACCATCAGCGTCGGGCTGATCGGCTACAGCCTCACCACCGAGACCCAGGCGAACCAGGACGGCGCGTTCGCGTTCGACGGGCTCCCCGATGGCATCTACCGGCTGACGCCGGTGCTCGACGGCTACACCTTCACTCCCGACCACCTCGACATCACCGTCGCGGGGGCCGACGTGAGCGGCGTGGAGTTCATGACCGCGATGCCCTGAGCGGGCGTTGCAGCGGCTCGGCAAACCCCGCTAGAGACGCCGCACCTTGTCGCGGCGCTCGCTCCTCCTGTCCTTGTGTTTGCTCACGGCCTGCGGAGGCGCAGGTGTGGGCAACGACGCGGGTCAGCCCGACTCGGGTGTCGCCGATGCCTCGGTCTCCGATGCCGGTGAGCGCACCGATGCGGGGACGGACGCGGGCCTGGATGCCGGCCTCGACGCGGGAGTGGATGCCGGCTTCGACGCCGGTTTCGACGCCGGGACCACCGATGCAGGCGGTGGCGATGCCGGTGACGGCGACGGCGGTATCGACGCGGGTTTCGACGGCGGCGAGGCCGATGCGGGCCCGGTGGACGCAGGCTTCGACGCGGGCACGCTGCCGTTCGACGCCGGAACGATCGACGCGGTGGTGACGATCGACGTGGCGAACCCCGGCGCGGCGGTGCCCTCCGACTTCCTCGGGCTCTCGGTGGAGTGGTCGCACGTGAACGACGTGCTGGGCGACACCACCGGCCACCCGCGCGCGACCGTGGTGCAGCTGCTCCAGAACTTCGCCGCCGATGGGCACACGCTGGTGCTGCGGATCGGCGGCAACAGCGAAGACCAGGCGTACTGGAACCCGAGTGGAGGCGCGCTTCCCTCCGGCGCGACGGTGAGCCTCGACGCCTCACAGCTCGGGGTGCTCTCGGAGCTCTCCACCGCGACCGGAGCGCATTACGTGCTCGGGCTCAACCTGGCGCGCAACGACTCGGCGAACGCGGCGGCGCTGGTGACCGCGGCCCTGGCTGCGCTGCCCGCGGGCTCGATCGACGCGTTCGAAGTGGGCAACGAGCCCGACCTCTACGCGCTCACCGGCGCGCGGCCGTTCTACTACTCGCAGTACCTCTTCCAGCCCGACTTCGACGGCTACTTCCCGGCGCTCTCCACCGCGGCGTCGAACCAGCCGCTGTTCGCGGCGCCCGCGGTCTACGGCACCACCTGGTTCAGCTGGCTCTCCGGCTTCCTCTCCGCGGAGAGCGGGCGGCTGAGCCTGGTGACGGTGCACCACTACCCGTACGAGGTGTGCTCCGGCCTCAACACGCCCACCCTCGCGTCGCTGTTCACCGCGCAGGCGACCACCGACTTCGCCACCACCTTCGCGCCGGTGGTGCAGACCTGCAGCGCCGCGGGGCTGAAGCTGCGGGTGGCGGAGATGAACTCGATCAGCTGCGGCGGCGTGCCGGGCGTGAGCGACGTGTTCGCCGCCGGCCTCTGGGGCGCCGACGCGATGTTCGAGCTCGCGTCGGTGGGCGCGGCGGGGGTCAACGTTCACGGCCCGGGCAAGTACCCGGTGTTCGACTTCGACAGCACCGGCGCGTTGGAAGTGCGCGGCCTCTACTACGGCATGCTGCTGTTCTCTCACGCCACCGCGCAGCAGGGCCGCTGGCTGAACGCGACGGTGAGCTCGAGCCACCAGGTGCGCGCCTGGTCGACGATCGGCAGCGACGGGGTGACCCGCGCCGCGGTGATCAACGAAGACCTCGCGAGCGCGGTGCGGGTGGCGATCACCGTGCCGATGCACGCCGGCGCCGCGCAGGCGTACGCGCTCACCGCTGTGGCGCTCGACAGCACCACTCAGATTTCCTTCGGGGCGCAGACCTGGAGCGGCAGCACCGACGGCCTCCCGTCGGGCGCGCTTTCGCCGGTCTCGCCTCCGTCGAACGGCGACACCTGGTACGTCGATCTCCCCGCCGGCAGCGCGGCGTTTTTCACCGCGCCTTAGCGCACGCGCCCAGCTGCAGCTCACCGGCGACCGGGTAGTGATCGCTGCCGCCCGCGCGCACCACCTCGCCCTGGGTGAAGCAGACCTTGCGGCCGAGCAGGTGATCGATGGTGAACACCGCCGGCCACGGCTCGGCGGGCCCGGGGAAGGTGGGGCCGCAGCCTCCGTTGTGCGCCGACTCGCAGGCGTCGGCGAGCCCGGCCTTGGCGAAGGTGTTCATCGCCCGGCCGACGCTCTCTTCGTTGAAGTCGCCGATCACGAGCAGCGGCTGGGTCAGCTTCGCGTAGCGCTCGACCAGCCACTGCGCCTGCTTCTCGCGAACGTCGGCGTTCTTCTCCAGCGTGGTGGTGAAGCTGTCGCTCTTCTTGTGTTTGCCCGCGGGAGGGTTGAGGTGCACGCAGGTCACCGCCAGCGTCTGCCCGCGCACCGAAAGCTGCGCTTCCATCGCCGGCAACTTCAGCGGCGGCACCGGCGTCGAGGCGACGCTGAGAATCGGAAACTTCGACGCGATTCCGACGCCCCAGGTGCCTTGGGTGGTCTCGAAGTGCCGGTAGGGGTAGTCGCTCTCGAGCTTCGCGTCGAACGCCTTCACGAACGGGTCGGTGAGCTCGGTCAGACAGAGCACGTCGGGCGCGCGCGACGCGATCGCCTTCACCGAGGCCGCATCGTCGGCGCCTTTGTAGAGCACGTTGAACGCCATCACCTTCACCGGGGGAGGAGCCGGGGCAGGGGAGGGCGCGGGGATCGACGACAGCAGCACGGCGGTGAGCGTCTCGAGCATGCGCGCGCTCTGGCAACGCCCGCGCCAGCGCTCAACCGCGCGAAAGCAGATGGGCCACGTGGCGGCGAAGACGCGGGGCCGAGGCGGGGTAGACTCGCGGCCGATGCGAAACCTGGTGATCACCCTGGTGGCGATCGGCGCTGGCTTGGGCTTCCTCAAGTACCGCGAGAAGGCGCGCTTTCAGGCGGCGCTCGAGCGGCCCTCGCAGTTCGCGGAGATCAACAAGGCCCGCGGCGAGAACAAGCCGCTGCTGTTCCTCGCGGTGCCTCCTGGTTGTCCCTGGGCGGCGCACGCAGCGCAGACGCTGCCCGACGTGAAGGCCCACTTCGGAGATCGGTACGTGATCTTCCAGACCGGCGGCATGGTGCAGACCCAGGGCAACGAGCCGTTCGACTACCTGGCCCACCACTGCAGCAAGGGCATGTGCCTGTTCAACCCGGGCACCGGCAAGGTCGCCGAGCTCGACGAGATGCTCCCCAGCGATCAGCTGATCGCGAAGATGGAGAGTTTCGTCAGCGGCTGACGGCCACAAACTTGCGCGCGATCCCGGCCGTGCGACCGTTTCGCCATGGCCTATCGCAAGAACAACCGCATCTCGCTGTGCCTCCCGGTCTCGGTCGGGCAGCGCGCCGCCTTGAGCGCCGACGTCTCTGCCAAGGGCGTGTGCCTCGAAGCGCCGACGCTGCGCTCGGCCGGCGACGAGGTGAGCGGCTACGTGCTGTTCGGTGACAAGGAGCTGGCGTGGCAGGGCCGGGTGCAGTGGGTGCGCCCGGGCAACCCGATGTACAGCCTGTGGCACCGCATGGGCATCGAGTTCACCCAGGTGTCGCCCGGGCTGCGCGCGCTGCTGTCGATCAAGCTGAAGAAATAGGCAGCGGCTTCGCTGACTACTTCTTCAGTTCGGCGACGACGTCGTCGGCCCACTTGTCGGGCGGCGTCTTCGAGGCCTTGCACTTGTCGAAATCGCCGAGCGTCTTCGCCTTGGCAAGGCACGCGACCACCTTGCCGTTTTTGTCGGCATCGGGCGCGGCAGCGCACTTGGCGGCCCACTTCTTCTCGGCTTCAGCGGCGGTCGACTTCAGCTCCGCCTCCTTGGCCTCCATGCCCTTGATCGCGATCGCCATCAGCGGGCCCATGTTCTTCGCGGCGTCTTTGCAGTTCTCGGCCCAGGCGCTCGCGGCGGCAAGGCACAGCACGGCGGCAAGAATCTTCTTCATCGTTTCGTCCTCCCCCTCGGGTGTGCCGCACTGACCCCCCGGCTGTGGCGTTTGTGCAGAAAGACTGCGCCTGAAGCGATCGGGATGGCGGTCACTCGCGCTGGGGTTAACTGTTTCGAGACTCCCGTCGCGGCATGAAGCTGGCCCACCAACTCGTAGTCCTCGCCGTCCTGATGGTGATGGCAGTCGCCGGTGGAGCCGGCGTCTTCTGGGTGCATCGCGACCAGGCGCTGCTCGAACGCGAGGTGCACCAGGAGCTTGCGGTGGTGGCCTCCGAGCTGAGGCCCTCGGTGATCGACACCCTGAAGACCGAAGGGCGCGACGCGGTGATCGATCGGGTCGACTCGCGCGGGGCCCACGCCGAGCGGCTCGACGGGGTCACCGTGCACTGGGTGGAGCTCGAGGCGCCGGCTGGGTCGCTCCAGGCGCTCGAGGCCGGGCTCGACGTTCGCTCCCAGCTCGCCGCCGGCTTCCCTTCGACCGAGACCACCGCCGACAACGGCGGCCGGTACACCCTCTGGCTGCCGGTGCAGCTCGACGGGCGCACCGTGGGGGCGCTGCAGCTGATTCGCGACATCGAGCCGGAGCGGGCGTTCGTCGCCCAGACCGCCCGCGGGGTGGCGATGGCCGCGGTCGCGCTCTCGCTCGCGCTCGCGGCGGTGGTGCTGGTGATCGGCCGCAAGGGCGAGCGGGTGCTGGTGCGCACCCTGGGTGAGCTCGACAAGGAGCACGCCGCGCGGCTCGCCGCGTTCGAGAAGCTCCGCCACGCCGATCGGCTCGCCACCGCGGCCCGCCTCGGCGAAGGCATCGCCCACGAGCTCGGCACGCCGCTCACCGTGGTCACCGGCCGGGCGAAGATGATCGCCAACCTCTCGGGCCCTGCCGACCCGGTGAAAGACCACGCCCGCATCATCGGCGAGCAGGCGGCCCGAATGGCGAAGCTGGTTCGGCAGCTGCTTGACTTCTCGCGCGATCAACCGGGCCCGCGGGTCCCGACCGATCTCTGCGCGCTCACCCAGCAGAGCGTGAAGATGCTCGCCCCGATGGCCGAGAAGAAGGGCGTGCACGTCGAGCTCGAGCTCGGCGATGGCGAGGGCCAGACGGTCGCGGTGGAGACCCAGGTCGGCCAGGCGCTCACCAACCTGCTGGTGAACGGCCTCCAGGCGACGCCGTCGGGCGGGCACCTGGTGGTGACGGTGCACAAGGAGCATGCCGCGCCGCCGCCGGGCGCCGAGGCCCGCGAGGGCGACTTCGTGCGGTTGTCGGTGAGCGACGACGGGCCGGGCATCGAGCCCGAGAACCTGGCGCACATCTTCGATCCGTTCTTCACCACCCGGCCGTTCGGCGAAGGCACCGGGCTGGGGCTCACCGTCGCCTACGGCATCGCCCGCGACCACGGCGGGTGGATCGACGTTCGGAGCGAGAAGGGCAAGGGCAGCACCTTCGCCCTTCACCTGCCGGCGGCTTCGGCCTCGTCGCTCGCGCCGGCCTGAGCGCGGCGCACCTCGAGCAGGCCCTTCACCTTGACGATCAGGTCGTCGACGTCGAGCGGCTTGTCGACGAAGAAGTTGGCGCCCTTGGAGATCGCGCGGCGCGCGGTCTCGGGGTCGGCGAACGCGCTCATCAGGCCGATCGGCCCCGAGAAGCCGAGCTCGCGAATCTGCTCCAGCAGCTCCAGCCCCGCGCCGCCGGGCATGCAGAGGTCAGAGAGGATCACGTCGGGCGGCTTCGCCCGCGGAGGCCGCGCCCTCGACAGCTCGAGGTAGTCGAGCAGCTCCAGCCGGTCTTCCATCGACACCACGTGGAAGTCCTCCGAGAGCGCCAGCTCCAGCAGCGAGCGCAGCTCGTCGTCGTCTTCGGCCAGCAACAACCGCGGGCGGTCATCGTCGTGCTCGTGGTCGCTGCTCATTCCGTGACTCCTGACGCCGCTGCGATCAACTCGTCGAGATCGAACGGCTTCGAAAACAACTTCGCTCCGAGTGCACGAGCGATGCCTTTGGTCGGCTCATCGGCGAACGCGGTCACCACGATCACCCGGGTTACGAAGTCGAAACGCCGGAGCTGGGAGATCACGTCGAGCCCGGTACGGCCGGGCATGCGCACGTCGGTCACCACCAGGTCGGGCGGGGCGCCGAGCTGATCGAAGCGAACCAGCAGCGCGTCGAGCAGCTGGTTGCCGTCGGAGTAGCTCTCCACCTGAAAGCCGCGGTCGGCGAAGCTCTCGGCCATCATCGCGCGCAGCTCGGGGTCGTCTTCGGCGATCAGCACCGTCGGGCCGGCGGCCTCGGTGCGCTCTCCCACGGGCTCTTCGGTCTCGAGCATGCCTTTCCCCAACATGGGGCGCCTCTCGGACTTCCCCGTCAGGGGAGGAATGTTCCCGGGGCAAATTCGCCACACGTGCCCGGGTAGGGCGCACTGCTACGCGGTGGGCAGATGAATCGAGAAGCGGCTCCCTTTGCCGGGCTCCGTCTTCACGTCGATCCACCCGCCGTGATCGCGCGCGATGCCGTACGCCACCGAGAGGCCGAGCCCGGTGCCCTCGCCCTCGGGCTTGGTGGTGAAGAAAGGGTCGAAGATCTTCGGCAGCACCTCTGGGGTGATGCCGCAGCCCTGGTCTTGCACCGAGAGCCGAACGTAGTCGCCCTCCGGAGCTCCGACCTCCTTCGGCGGGGTGGTGTGCTCCCGGTGAACCTCGACCGTGAGCGTGCCCATCGCCTTGCTGGCGTGCACCCCGTTGAGCAGCAGGTTCTCGAGCGCCTGACGAATCTGGGTCTCCACCACCGGCGCCGAGAGCGAGGGTTCGTCGAGCTCGAGCGCCACTGTGAGCGACTTCTTCGCTGCCATCGGCTCGAGCAGCCGGGCGCTCTCCTTCGCCAGCGCGCAGAGATCCTTCGGCGACTTCACCCCGGGCTCGCGGCGGGAAAAGTCGAGCAGCTGACGCACCAACTCCACCAGCCGGCGCGCCTGGTCGGCGACGATGCGAGCGTTCTCGGCCGCTCCCGGCCGGTCCTTGACCTCGTTGGCGATCATCTTCGCCCGGCCGATGATCACGGTGAGGGGCGTGCCCAGCTCGTGGGCGATGCCCGCGCCCAGCTTGCCTACCGTGGCGAGACGGTCGGAGTGCCGAAGCTGCTCCAGGGTGGCGAGCTGCGCGGCGTGGGCCGCGGCGGTCTTCTCTTGCGCAGCTTGAAGGGAGGCCGCCATCTCGTTCAGCGCCGAGGCCACCCGGGCGAGATCGGCCGGCCGCTTCAGCTCGGCCCGGGCCGTCAGCTCGCCCGACGACAGTCGGTGGGCGAGCGCTTCGAGACGCTCGAGGGGGGCGGTGACCAGCAGCCGCCCCGACAGCAGCACGACCCCCGAGAGCACCGCGGCGAGCGCGAGCACGATCGCCAGCACCTGGGTCACGCTCTGGGCGAGAAAGCGGCGTTGGTCTTTCAGGGTGCGCTGCAGCAGCAGCGCCCCCCTGGGAACCCCCTCGGCCTGCACCGGCACCCACAGCTTCAGCACTCCGCCGTCGTCGTCGCTGTGCTTCAGCCAGGTGTGGTCGTGCTCCAACTCTGCCTGGGCCGCCGGGTCGGTGACCGCGGCGAGCGGCAGCCAGTCGACCGTCACCTGGTCGAACCGCTCGGCGCGCCGGCCTTCTTTGTCGAACAGGTCGATCGCGGTGTCCTCGCCCTCGTGCTGCCAGGTATGTACGAACGACGACCTCAGCGATCTGCCCATCACCAGCAGGTCTTCCTCGAGATCGCGGTGAATCGCGGCCGACTCACGGTGCACCAGCCAGGCGCCGGCCGCGCAGAGCGTGCAGCCGATCGACAGGGTGAGCGCCAGGGTGAGCTGGTGTGCGAGCTTCATGGGCCGCCGGTGGCACGGGTCAGCTGATCGGGCTCGAAAGGCTTCGGCAGCAGCTGTGCACCGAGCGCCCAGGCCCGCTGCTCGATCTCTGCGTCGGGAAACGCGGTCACCAGCACCACCCGGGTGACCGGGTCGTAGCGCCGCAGCCGGGCGACCACCTCCAGCCCGGTGCAGCCGGGGAGCCGCACGTCGGTCACCACCGCGTCGGGGGGCGTTCCGAGCAGGTCGAAGCGCCAGGTGAGCGCGGTGAGCAGTTGATCTCCGGTGGCGTAGGCCTCCACCTGCCAACCGGCCTGGGTGAGCACCTCCCGCATCATCGTGCGCGCCGCGGGGTGATCTTCGGCGAGCAACACCAGCTTGGCGTCCATGGTCGTCTCTCAACGTTGGAGTCGAGAGAAGCTTCCCGCCAATTCGTTTGAGCTCAAACTATTTTGCGAACGGCTGGGCAGCCTGCCTCACCACTTCGTCGGCTGGTAGTCCTTGAAGAACTGACCGAACACGAACTGCCCGGTGTTGATCGCGCTGAACACCGGGTCGATCACCCGCGCCGCGCCGTCGACGATGTCGAGCGGAGGAGAGAAGTCGAGCTCCTCCTGCTTGCGGGTGGCGTGCTGCACCGGGTCTTCGTCGGTCACCCAGCCGGTGTCGACCGCGTTCATGTACACCCGGTCTTTGGCGTAGTCGCTCGCCGAGGTGAGGGTGAGCATGTTGAGCGCCGCCTTGGCCATGTTGGTGTGCGGGTGCTTGTCGGTCTTGGTGCCGCGCGAGAACGAGCCCTCCATCGCCGACACGTTCACCACGTGGCCGGGCTCGGCGCGGTTCTTCATCAGCAGCGGGCGCAGCTTGCCGCAGAGAATGAACGGAGCCACCGCGTTCACCAGGTGCACCTCGAGCATCTCGGCGGTGGCCACCTCGCCCAGCTTCAGCCGCCAGCTGTTCACCTGGCGCAGGTCGACCTGCTGGAGGTCGGCGTCGTAGCGGCCGAGCGGGAACAGCTTCTCGACCTCGCCCTCTTTTTCCATCGCGTAGGGCACCAGCGAGAGGGCGGCCGACGAGCGCACCCCCAGCGCGGCGTCGCTCGAGCCCCAGCGCGGCGCCAGCGCGGCGTCGGCGGGAGACACGTCGTTCAACCGCGAGATCAGCTCTTCGCGGCCGGTGAGGAGGAACTTCAGCTCCTTCTCGACCGGGGCCACTTCACCGGGGAGCAGGTGGCCGTAGAAGCCCGGCGGGCGGCGCACCGTCTGGGCGGCGTTGTTGATCAGAATGTCGAGCCGCGGCTCGGTGGCGAGCAGGTGCTCGGCGAGCACCTCCACCGAGGGCGCGTGGCGCAGGTCGAGGCCGTGCAGCTGCAGCCGGTGGCCGAAGGCCTCGAAGTCGGGCTCGCGCGCGTAGCGGCGGGCGGCGTCGTGGGGAAAGCGGGTGGTGACGATCACCTTCGCGCCCGAGCGCAGCATCATCAACGACGCCTGGTAGCCGATCTTCACCCGGCCGCCGGTGATCAGCGCGGTCTTGCCCTCGAGCGGCGCGCGCAAGAAGCGCTTGGCGTGGTTGAAGTCGCCGCAGCTGATGCACATCGTGTCGTAGAAGAAGTGCAGCTCGGTGTACTCGGCCTTGCAGACGTAGCAGTGGCGCGGCTTCTCCAGAATTCGCCGGGGCGCGCTCTTCTCTCCCGCGGGCGGCGGCAGCGCCGGGGCGGTGAACACGGTGGCCGAGCGCAGGGTGCGAATCTCGCTCGCCGCGCGGGCCTCGCGATCTTTCTCGCGGCGGGTGCGCTGGAGCGCCCAGCGCACCTTCTTGGCCAGGCGCGCCTTCGCGTCGCGCTCGGGGTTGGCGACCCGGCCGGCGGCGGCGAGAAAGGCGATCCGCTCGTCTTCGCCCAGCGACGCGAGCAGCGAGCGATCGGCGGCGATCGCCTCCAACAGGTGGGTGGCCTTCTTCAGGTCGTCGGGATCCAGCGACATCGAGTGGGCCCCTTATCAGGGCCCGACGTGCACGCGAAAGGTGCCGCTCGAAACGCGGTGAAACGGCTGGAGCGAGTTGCCCTGCTTCACGTCGAGGATCGCGGTGTAGTCGGCGTCGGGGCAGGGGAGCACCGGGTTGTTCGACATCGCCCCCACCACCGTGCCCTGGCCGGCAGGCACCGCCGGCACCGAGTCGGGGGTGCGCAGGTCGGCGCAGGCCGGCCCGTCGAAGCTCAACGAGACGCTGTTGGCGTCGTGGGTGCCGCTGTTGCTGACGTTGACGTAGAACATCAGCCCGGTGAGCGGCACGTTGAGCTGGTGACCGGTGGCGGCGCCCGGGTCGGTGCCGACGCCGTTGAACACCAGCGCCGGCGGGGTGCCGTCGGCCAGCGCGACGCAGATGTTGTTGTCGCTGCAGTAGTAGTCGGTCGGGCAGGTGTCGTCGCCCAGACAGTTGATGTTGTCGGGCACGCCCTGAAGGCAGCCGCAGCAGAGCAGCGCCAGCACCGCTTTTCTCATCGCCCCTCCAGCGCGGGGAGGGTGTCGGGCGAGAGCGGCCCGGCGATCGGCTGGCCGACGAACATCAGCACCAGCCCGAGCACCACCAGCGCGCCTCCGAGGATGTTGGCGGAGGTGGAGACCACGCCCATCTGGTGCATGGTGGTGAGGTAGCCGTCGAGCTGCGCCCGCGGCAGCAGCACCGCCTCGTCGATGTGCTTCTTGGCAGTGTCGCCGACCTGCCAGGTGGCGAAGCCGGTGATGATCGAGGCGACCCCGAAGCCGATGCTCAGCCACGCGGGCCAGCGCAGCCCGTTGTGAGACCAGTCGAAGTCGAGCTCACCCGCGGCGGCGTTGGCAGGGTCGGCCGCCCGGGCGCGACGCACCATCCAGAGCGCTTCTTTCGGCGCGGCCAACCGGCGCTGCCTCGCCCAGTCGACCAGCACCACCGCGTACTCGGGGTCGCTCTTGCGGCCGGTGGCGGTCCACGCCGAGTCGTACGCCTGCGCCGCCTCCTGGAGGTGACCCTGGGCGGCGAGCGCCTTGCCCGCGTCGCGCAGCACCTTGGCGGCGAGCTCGGCCAGCCCCGCGCGCTGGGCGTGGGTGAACCGGTCGTTGGAGGACACCAGCGCCATCAGCTTCTGCACTGCGCCGGTGGGGTCGCCCCCGTCGAGCTGGGCGCGGGCGGCGTCGACCGCGGCGACCAGGTCGGCGTCGAGCTGGCCGCCTTCGGGCACGTCGGTGAGCGGCGGCAGCAGCCGGGCGCTCGGCGGAGCGGCGGGCGGCGGGGTGACCGGCGCCGGCTCGGCGGCGTGGGCGATCAACGCGACCAGCACCAGCGAAGAAACCGCCGCGCGCATCAGGTGCACCCCGCCCGGCACATCTGCTTGTCGCCGCGGCAGCGCCTCAGGCAGGCCGCGTTCGCCATGCCGCAGGTCGACTCGCACAGCTGGGCGGTCTTGTCGCAGGCGGCGGCGCAGTTGGAGCGGTTCTCTTCGACCGCGATCCGGCTCTGGGCTTCTTTCTCGGCGCGCTCGGCGGCCTCGCGGCGCTGCTGCTCGCGGGTCACCATCAGCGCGAAGTAGTCGTTCACCGCCTGCTCGGGCGCGAACGAGAGGTTGCCGCGCAGCGACACCGCGTTGCTGCACGAGGCGACCACGTCGAACACCGAGATCCAGTGGTTCTGATCGGTGGCGGCGAACACCGGCGGCGCCAGGGTGATCAGCTCGGCGCAGCGGCCCATCGAGCGCAGCGAGTAGCCGGCCTGAATGAACGCCGGGAGCGACTGGCAGCTCTTGGTGGAGGTGACGAAGTCGAGCACCGCCGCCTCGCGATCCTCCGCGGCGCCGCGCACCCGGCCGGCCTCCACCCGGGTGGTGCACGCCTCCGGCCCCGACTCCAGGCGGGCGAGCATCGGCTGGGCGCGGCGGTAGAGCGCGGCGAGCTCGTTGGAGTCGCGCAGCGTCTCGAGCTGATCGAGCACCAGCTCGGCGGCCTTGCGCTGGGCGCGCAGGTCGTCGGGGCGCGCGTCGGCGGTGGTGAGCGCGGCCTCCATCGCCTGGCGACGGCCGGCCTCGGCGAGCCCGCGAAACTTCACCGCCGCCAGCGCGTTGGTCTGGCCTTCACCGGCGGGCACCACCCGCGCGCAGCCCGCGGCGGCGAAGACGACGGCGATCAAGCCCCGGAGAGACATCCCGGAGAGCCCCTTACACTAGGGGACGACGAAGGTGGTGATCGTCACGCCCGAGCCCGCGCCGCCGAAGTCGGCATCGGTCGGGGTAAAATAGCCACAGAAGCCGCCGTTGTACGCGGGCGAGCGAATGTCGACCTCGAACGGCACCAGGCCGGTGGCGGTGCAGTTCTCGTAGTAGTCGACCAGCACCGTATAGGTGCCCTGAGGCGCGGGCCCCGGCGGGTAGATGATGTTCTCGATGTCGACGTTGTCGAGGCTGCAGGCCGGGTTGGAGTCGAGATCGAGGAAGCCGACCGCGCCGCAGCTCGACGGCGAAGCGCCCGCGTCGACCGCGTTGGTGTCGCCGTAATAGATCTCGCAGGGGCCGTTGGTGGTCGGCTCGAGCACGTGGAGGTCGAGGTCTTCGCCCTGGCCCCAGCGGAGCGTGATCTGCACCGGCCCGTTGCCGCCGTTGAGCACGCAGACGCCGCTCTCGCAGTGGAAGCCGGTGCCGCACTCCACCGTGCAGCCGACCACGCCGCCGTCGTGCACCACGCAGACGCCGCCGTCGAGCGGGAACACGCCGCCGCCGCCCACGCCGGTGCCGCCGCCGGTCGCGCCGGTGCCGCCACCGGTGGTGCCGGTGCCGCCGCCGGTGGTGCCGCTGCCGCCGCCCACGGTCACGCCGCCGCCGCTGCCGCCGGTCGAGCCGCCTCCGGTCGCGCTGCCTCCGCCGCCGGTCGCGCTGCCGCCGCCGGTCGCGCTGCCACCGCCGGCCGCGCTGCCGCCGCCCGCCGCGCTCCCGCCTCCGCTTGCGCTACCGCCTCCGGTGGCGCTGCCGGCGCAATGCTCGTTGATGCACGTCATGTGGCTCCCGCAGTCGCTCGCGGAGAGGCAGCCGACGCAGCGGCCGCCGAGCACGCTGGTGTCACAGACCGGGGTCTCGCCGCCGCAGCCGGTGCGCGGGGAAAGGCAGGTGACGCAGGCGTGCGAGTTGGGGTTGCAGATCGGCGTCGCGCCCACGCAGGCGTTGGGGCAGACCGACTTGCAGGTGCCGGTGGTGCTGTCGCAGCTCTCGTTCGACAGGCAGTGCACGCTCGCGCACAGGTCGCCCTTCATCTGGGTGCCGCCACAGGCCCAGACCAATGCCACCGCGGCGGGAACCACCAGGAGTCGAAGGGTGCGCAAGTTCATTTGACTCATCGAGTACCATCCGCGGTTGAGGGGTTTCCATCCGCCCGCCGGCCGATGTCACTTCGAAGCTTCGCGATGCTCTCAGGAATCGGGAACTGGAGCTAGAGTCCATGCACATGCGCACGGGGGCTCTGACGCTGTTGGCGGTGGCGCTGCTGTTCGGTTGCTCCGACTACAAGAAGAAGACGCTCGAGAAGCAGAAGGCGCGCGACGAAGCGCAGCAGGCGCAGCTCGACAAGGAAGAGGCGAAGAAGAAGGCCTCCGCGCCGAAGATCGATCGCGCCAAGCTGGAGGCCCCCTGGGACGGGCCGGACTTCGTGAAGGTGCAGACCGGCAAGCCGTGCCCCGATGGCATGTGGGCGCTGTTTCCCGAGACCCCGGGTGAAGGCCCCGACAAAGACGCCAACGAGAAGAAGCGCCCCGAGCTCTCCGAGAAGATCAAAGGCACCACCTTCTACGCGATCCTCCCCCAGGGCACCGGGGTCACGCTGGGCAAGTACAACCCGAAGAAGAAGGTGCTCCCGGTCGAGGTCGACGGCGCGATGGAGTGCTTCGACAAGCTCGGGCTGTTGAGCCTGGCGTGGGGCGAGCCGGCGAAGACCCACCGGCCGACCGAAGAAGAAGCCGAGTCGGTCTCTCCCCAGGCCGTGTGGCGCGCCAAGCCGGTGTGGTTCAACCTCCCGTTCGACACCGCGGCCGAGGCGAAGAGCTTCGCCGAGAAAGAGGGCCTGGGCCTCGAAGCGCGAGTCGTGTTCACCATCGGCAAGACGGCCGAGGACAAGAAGGTGGTGAAGTCGCAGCCCGACGAAGACGGCAAGACCGGCGAGGTCGACTGGGGCGCGGGGCGGCTGATTCACGTCAAGCCGGTCGGGTTTCGGCTCGCGGTCGACTTCGAGAAGCACCCGCTGGCGGAGCAGCTGAAGAAGTAGCAAGAAGGGCGCATGGTCCTGTTCGCCCTGTTCGCTCTGGCTTTAGCCGAAGGAGGCCCCGTGACTTCGTTTCACCAGCTCCACGCCAAGTCGCTCGAAGGCAAAGACGTCGATCTCTCGCAGTACAAGGGCAAGGTGGTGCTGGTGGTGAACACCGCCTCGGAGTGCGGCTACACCCCGCAGTACGCCCCGCTGCAGAAGCTCTACGAGCAGCGCAAAGACGAGGGCCTGGTGGTGCTGGGCTTCCCCTCCAACGACTTCGGCCAGCAGGAGCCGGGCAGCGCGCAGGAGATTCGAAAGTTCTGCGACCTCAAGTTCAAGGTGAAGTTCCCGCTGATGGACAAGGTCGTCACCCACGGCGCGGGTCAGTCGCCGGTCTACGCGTTCCTCACCGCCAAGCACGGCGAGCCGAAATGGAACTTCCACAAGTACCTGGTCGGTAAAGACGGCACCGTGAAGGGCGCCTTCGAGTCGAAGGTCGAGCCCGACGGCCCCGAGCTGAAGAAGGCGATCGACGCCGCGCTGAAGGAGTAGCGGTCAGCTGCCGGTGGTGCAGAGCCCGCCGTCGGCCGGGCAGCCGCCGTTGCAGTTGCCGACGTCGCAGACGCACTTGAAGCTGGTGCAGCGGTTGCCGTCGGAGCACTGCGGCCCGGCGCCGCAGGTGCATGCGCCGCCGTCGCAGCCGCTGCTGCGCGACCCGCAGTAGTGGCAGCTGCCGCCGCCCACGCCGCAGGCGCTGTTGCTGCTGCCGAGCTGGCAGGCGCCGGCCTGGCAGCAGCCGATGGTGCCGCCGTCGCCGGGGCAGTTGGAGGTGCTGCAGTTGCCGCAGGTGCCCGACTGGCAGGTGTCGGGCGGCGTGCAGATCTGACAGGCCGCGCCGTTCGCGCCGCAACCCGCGTCGGCGGAGTTGCCGCTCAGGCACTGGTTGAGCGAGCAGCAGCCGTTGCAGTTGGAGTTCTGATCGCAGACGCAGCCGCTCGAGGTGCAGCGGGTGCCGCTCGGGCACTGGGCGAAGCCGCCGGCCGAGTTGGTGCTGCAGCTGCAGGCGCCGGCCGCGGTGCAGGTGTCGGAGCGGGTGCCGCTGCAGTTCGCGTTGCAGCTGCCGCCGGGAGCGCCGCAGTGCGAGACGGTGGTCGGGGTGTAGCAGCTGCCGCTGCTCGAGCTGCAGCAGCCGTTGGGGCAGCTGGTGGAGTCGCACACGCAGAGGCCGTTCTTGCACTCCTTGCCGCTGCCGCACGCGCCGCCGTCGCCGCAGTGGCAGCTGCCGCCGTTGCACGAGTCGCCGGTGCCGCCGCAGTTGAGGCAGGTGAGCCCGCCGTCGCCGCACTGGGTGGCGCTCACCGCGCTCACGCAAGCGCCGTTGCTGCAGCAGCCGTTGCAGCCCGCGCAGCTGGAGCACTGGCCGTTGACGCAGCTGCTCGCGCCGCAGTTGCCGCAGGTCGCCCCTCCGGTGCCGCACGCGCTGCCCGCATCACCCGGCAGACAGGTGTCGCCCTGGCAGCAGCCGTCGCAGGAGTTGGAGGTGCACCGGCAGCTGCCCTGCACGCACTCGGTGCCGTTGGTGCACGCCGCGCCGTTGCCGCAGCCGCAGGTGCCGCCCGAGCACGCGTTGGGCGCGTTGCAACCCGCGCAGAGGGCGCCGTTGACCCCGCAGGCGTCGGTCTGGGCGGCTACCGGCACGCAGATGTCGTCACTGCCGCCCGAGCCTTTGATGCAGCACCCGCTGCAGCCCGAGCTCGCGTCGCAGACGCAGACGCCGTTGGAACAGGTGGTGCCGGCGCCGCACGGCCCGCCGTTGCCGCAGCCGCAGGTGCCCGCGGTCGGCCCGCTCACCAGCGAGCACTGCTCGCCGGCGGAGGCGCAGTCGGAGCACATGCCTCCGTTGACGCCGCACCGCTCGTTGGTGGGCGAGTTGCACACGCCGTCCTGGCAGCAGCCGGCGCAGTTCTGGGGCGTGCAGCCGGTGCACACCTGGCTGCTGCAGCGGCTGCCGACGTCGGCGCGGCACTGCTGGCAGACCTGGCCGCCGAGGCCGCAGAGCGCGTCGGTGGTGCCGAACTCGCAGCGGCCGTTGTTGCAGCACCCGGTGCAGCTCGGGCAGGGCGCCTGGTTGCCGCCGCCGGTCGCGCTCCCGCCGCCGGTCGCGGTGCCGCCGCCTCCGCCGCCCCCCGCGCCGTCGAGGCACGACTGGCCGTCGGTGACGCACTGGTTGTTCACGCACTGAAACGGCGAGGGACAGGCGTGGGTGTCGTCGCAGCGCTTGCAGAGCGGGGAGGTGGTGACGTCGACGGTGCAGGCGCTGACGCTGACGAGCAGCAACGCCGCGGTGCAGACGACCCCCCGAAGTCGATTCACCCGTGAAACTGTATCAGCGGCGCCACTCGAGCGGGATCGCATCGTTGGCGGCGCGGCGGTCGAGCTCCTGCAGCTCTTCCTTCGCGCGCTTGAGCGCCTTCTTGTTGGTCTCGAGGCGATCACGGGTGCGCTGATACTCGGGGTTCGGCAGGTAGTAGCAGCCCATCTGGCCGGTCACCGGCACTCCGCCGACGAAGCCGGTGGCCGCCAGGCCGCACTGCATGTGATTGAGCGGCAGCCCGGTGGGGTCTTCGACCTTGCGGTTGTCGACCTGAATCTCGTCTTCCATCCGGCGAATGTTCTCGCGCACCCGGTGGTACTCGCCCCGCCAATACTGCTCCGCATCGGAGGGGCGCTGGGGGCCCGACGGCGCCGCGCTCGGAGCCGGCGCGATCACCTTCGGCGGCGGAGAGTCGGTGCTCACCTCGGCCAAGGCCTCGCCCTCGGTGGTGCGAACCTTCGCTCCCTTGGGAATGGTGGTCTTGTCGTCGGTGTAGTGAACCTCGCCCGACTTGTCGGTCCACTCGTAGACCGTCTGAGCCGAAGCGACGGCAGACCACGCCAGACAAACCGCCAGGATCGGTCGTAGGGGCGTGCGCATGACCGCCATTTGACCGCGTTTCGGCCGAAAAATTCAAAGGCTCACTTCGGGCAGTGGTTGGCCGAGCCGTGGCAGTAGTTGCAGGTGGCGGAGTTCGTCATCCGGCTCTCGGTGTGGTTGAACTTCCACCGGGTGGTGTAGGTGGTGCCGGTCGTCGCGTTCACCGTGCCCGTCGGCGCCCCGTGACACTGGTAGCAGTCGGTCGGGTAGAAGTGCTGGTAGTTGTTGGAGAGGGTGCAGTGGTCTCCACCTTTGTTCGCCACCACCGGAGAGAAGTTGTACGGGCGGGTGTTGCCGGTGGTGCCGTTCCACGGGGTGCCCACCAGGTCGGAGCCGTCTTCGTGGCAGGAGTTGCAGTGGTTGTTGATCAGCGTCGAGGCGTGGTCGTAGCCGATCGCCGGGCGCCCGCCGACGCCGCCGGTGTGACAGACCGAGCAGGCCTGCGAGCCGACGGCGGGGTGGGGCAGGTTGGCGATGCCCGCCTGCACGGTGGTGTTGTTGCTGGCCGGCGGGTTGGTGACGGTGAAGCCGCCCACCGAGATCGTCGCCGGTGCGCCGCCCACCGCGCCCAGCCAGTTGGGTGAGCTGGTGCCGCCGGTGCCCGGCCAGGAGTGGCAGCTCGCGCAGTCGGTGCTGCCGGAGGCGTTGGTGAACGCGGCGTGCGCCTGAGCGGTGAAGCCGGTCCCCGGCTTCACGTTCAGGTGGCAGTGGCTGCAGCGCCCGGTGGTGCCGTTGGTGTTGAGCGGGTTGGAGGAGTTGAAGTTCTTGTGGAACGCCGCCTGTGCCCACTCGCTGCCGGAGCCCGGGCCGACCTGGGTGTGGCAGAAGTTGCAGTCGTGGGCGGTCACGTTGACGTCGGTGTGATCGATCTGATCGTGGGTGCCGGCCGGCACTCCGGTGGTCGAGTCCTGGCTGGCGGTGGTGAGGTACGACGAGTTGGTGATCGCGCCGGGCAGGTTGTTCTTGTTGCCGGCGGTCGAGCTGCCGCCGTTGGTGAGGCCGTGGCACACCTGGCAGGCGGTCACGTTCGCCACCTGGGAGTGGAAGGTGTCGCTCTTCAGCCACTGGCTGCCCGAGGCCTTGGCGTCGTTTCGGTGGCAGACCGAGCAGTCTTTGCCGGCGACGAAGGTGGAGCCGTGGTTCATCCACTGGGCGCCGTTGGTGGCCGTGCCGCCGAGCGAGAACGCGTAGGTGACGCTGCTCTGGGTGCTGGCGTTCGCCGCCGGCTCGGAGGCGAGGTGGCAGTCGTTGCAGAGCGTGGGCTGGGCAGAGAGCGAGACGTGGTACGCGCCGGTCGCCCACAGCGTCGACTGGGTGGGCGTGTTCTTCGCCTGCGAGAAGGCGGTGGTGTGGCAGGTGTCGCACTTCTGAATCGTCATCTGCGCCGACCGGTGCTTCATTGTGAAGTTGGTAGTCTGCGCCACGTCGGCCTTCGCCGCGTCGGCCATCAACGGGTAGTGGCAGACCGCGCAGTCGACCGGCGTCGCCGAGCCCAGGTTGGGGTGGAGCTTGCCGTTGGCCCAGGTGGTGCCCGCGCCGGCGTGACAGGTCGAGCAGTCGAGGGTGTCGAGGGTGAGCCCGTTCATCGGGGCGTGGTGATCCATCGACTGAATCGACGCGCCCGCGAGCTGCACGATGCCGTTGGGCCGCATCTGGCTGTGGCAGTCGGTGCAGCCGCTCATCGGCTGGCCAATCATCATCACCGTGCCGCCCGGAGTGGCGCGGTAGTTGGTGAGCGAAGAGTGGAACTGGCCGTTGGAGTACGAGGTGACGGTGCCGGCGGTGTTGGTGTGGCAGTGCCAGCAGCTGTTCAGGTCGGGCGCGCCGGCCGGGCCGGGCGACACCTGGGAGGGGATCGCCGCCGAGGTGTGCAGCATCGCGTTGTAGAGCGTCGTCTGCTGCGAGGTCATCCCGGTGATCAGGTTGTTGGAGCCGCGCTGGAGGGTGATCTCGTTCAAGGTGATGAACTGGCTCGGCGCGCTCACCAGCACCGCGCCCGGGTACTTCTGGCCGCCCTGCCAATCGCCGCCGGGCAGCACGCTGGTGCCCGCCTTGAAGTAGTTCACGTAGGTGCCGGCGGTGACGGTGGCCTGGTGGCAGCCGAAGCAGTCGCCGGTGCCGTCGAGGAAGTGGTCGAAGTTCAGGCCCGCGTCGGCGGCGGCGCGGCCGATCACCAGGTCGGGGCGCTGGGTGGAGTGGCAGGCGATGCAGGTCGTCTGGGTCACCTGGGCGCTGGCGTGATCGAGGTGCCCGGTGGCCCAGGTGGAGGTCGAGCCGGAGTGGCAGAGCGCGCAGTCCTGGCCGTCTCCGTGCACGATGCTCGAGCCGTTGGTACCGTAGTCGAACGGCGACTGCTGGTAGGTCGAGCTCAGCCAGCCGGCGGTGGTGGCCGGGCGCTCGCCCTCGTGACACGGCACGCAGGTGGTGGGCGTCGTGGCGGCGACCGCGTGGAACAGACCGCCGCTCCAGACGGTGAAGCCGGGCGCGGAGGCGGCGTGACAGGCGGCGCAGTCTCCGCTCGCCGCGGGCAGCGAGTGGTCGAAGCTGATCGCGCCCGAGGTGACGTTGCCGCTGGGCCGGGTGTTGGCGTGGCAGTCGAGGCAGGAGGCCGGCTGTGGCTGCGAGGCGAGCGCGAGCGAGGCGTGAAACACCGCCGGGCCGGTGGCCGCCGGGTTGAGCGCCCAGGTGGCGTCGAAGGCCGCCGACGGGCTGGTGTGGCAGACCGCGCAGTCCTGGGTGACCAGCTGGGTGGTGCCGGGCGCACCGTTGGCCCACGCGACCGCGTCGTGCTTCATCTCCGGGCCAGGCGGGGTGCGCGCCGGGCTGGTGGCGAACGGGCCGACGAAACCGGCCGGCATCGAGACCGCGTGACAGTCGGTGCAGCTGGCCGGCTCGGCGATCGGCGGCACCGCGTTGGCGAGCGAGGAGTGGAGATCGCCCGGGTAGTAGACCACCGGCGCGTCGAGGTGGCAGGTGGTGCAGGTGCCGGTGACCGCCATCGGCAGCGCGGTGGTGCCGTGGTTCATCAGCTGCGGCAGCGCCTCGGTCTGCGGGGTGAGCGAGACGATCGAGGTGCCGGCCCAGGTCGGCAGGTATTCGTCGGCGGAGTAGTCGCGCGCCGGGTCGCTCTTGTTCACCGCGTTGCCGGCGTCGGGCCAGCCGAGGTTCTGGTGGCAGCTGGTCGACGGGGTGTGACAGGCGCCGCAGTCGCTGCCGAGCATGTCGGGGTGGGTGAAGCCGGTCACCGGGAGCGCGGCGAACGCCTGGTTGACGTCGTGGCAGGCCGCGCAGCCCTGGGTGACGCCGGCGTGATCGAACGGAGTGCAGTCGCCCGCGGCGTGGCAGGCGTAACAACCCTCGTCGGTGTAGCGGTACATCGCGGTCTGCTGGTGGAGCTGACCGGTGATGCCCTGTTCGTGCTCGTGGCAGTTGGTGCAGGTGAAGGTGGCGAAGCTGGCCGCCTCCGGTGGGTGACAAGACTCGCAAGCGATCGTCCCCCCTGCGAGTTGCCCCCGATCTGATGCACTCCGGTGGCGATCGGGAACCAATGGTGGGTGGAGGGCGTGATGCCGCCGGCGTCGCGGCTCCCGTTGCCCTTGCCGGAACAGCCCGCGGCGAGCGCGATCGAGAGAACGCCCAGGATGGGACCTGATGCGCGCATCGCGAGGTGGAGGCCCCGAGTGGGGAAAAGGCTGCGAAAATCGGTCACAGCGTCCCTCCGAGCTGAATCGAGGCCATGCCGCCGGTGAGGCTGGAGTTGGGGTCGGTGCTGGAGCTCAGCTGGCTGCGGCCGGAGACGACCGCGCGCACCCACAGCCACCGCAGCAGGGTCACATCGGCGGTGATCGTCGCGCCCAGCTCGTGGCCCAACAGCCCATCGTTGTTGCCGCCCGGCGCCTGTTGGTACCAGCTCGCCCGCGCCAGCAACCGCAGCCGCCGCGCCACGCTGAGGTTGAGCTGCACGAAGCCGGAGCGCCCGCGCAACCAGCCGAACTCCTCGCGGTAGCCGACGGTGGCGCCGCCGAGCGGGCCGAGCAACGACGGCAGCGTCAGGTCGGGCCCGATGTCGGTGAACGAGTGGAGCAGGGTGGAGCCGTCGGCGAGCACCTGGTGGGTGGCTTCGAGAATCGTTGGAGGTGGTGCCCGAGAGCCCGACCCACAGAAACGCGGTGGGCTCCCAGCGCAGCCCGAGGTCGGCGTGCAGGCTGTTTTGCAGGTAAGCGCTCGCCGCGCCGACGTCGATGATGTCGGTGGGCGAGACGCCGATGTAGCGAACGCCTCCGTAGATCTGCACCGTCTCGGCCGGGCGCAGCCCGAGGTCGACGCGCACCGCGTCGAGCCCGAAGCGGCCTTGCCCCGCGCCGAGCCCGGCTTCCACCGCGGCGTGAACGTCGAACGTCTTGCCGACGAACGCGTGCGCTCCCACCGCCGCTTCGAACCGGCCTCCCAATAGCCGGTTGGCCCAGTTGGCGCGCACGTCGAGCTCCACCTGCGAGGCCTTGCCGTCGATTCGCCCGATGCCGAACACGCCGGCCGCAAACTGGTCGAACTGCGGCGCGGTGTTCACCGGGCTGGGCAAGAAGCCGCCGAACACGCCCAGGGTGAGCCCGTCGGCGCTCGAGCGCCAGCCGGCCTGGGCGCCGTCGACGGTGAGCAGCCCGGGCGCGCGCAGCCAGGTGCGGCCCAGCGCGCCGAAGAACGGCACGTCAGCCCGGTGAAAGGAGATCTCCGCCTGGCGCACCAGCAGCGCCGGCGAGGTGAGCCCGCCCGGGCCCGCGCGATCGGCCGCTGGCGAGCGGCTGAAGTTGAGCACCGACAGGTCGAGCGAGACGTGGAGCCCCTTGTAGACATCGACGTCGTAGACCCGGGCGTCGATCGTCTGCTGCTGGTACGGCCCGCCGTAGAAGAGGAAGTTCGAGTAGCTCGCCTGGGTGAGCGCCACCGTCACCCGCGGCCGCCCGATGCTCCCCGCCGCTCCCGAGAAGTCGACCAGCTCGAACGGCTGGTGCTGCAGCTCGGCGTTGCGGCGCAGAATCTCCTCTGCCGAAGCGACCGGTGGAGGCGCGTCTTTCGCAGGCGGGGTGGCGGCGCCGAGCGCGAAGGTGTCTCCCCGCGTCAGCGCGCCGGGCGGGCAGGTGGCGGAGTGCTCCGCGACCTCCTGCAGCACGCAGGTGCCGGCTTGACGTTGGCCGTGCATCAGGGTGAGCCGATCGCCCGGCTTCAGCCCGTCGGCGCTCCCGCGATCGAGGTAGGCGGCGAACGCGGTGACGAACTGCACCTCGCCGGTGCCGCTCTTGGCCGCTGCGCCGGTGGGGGTGCGCTTCTTCACCGCGGGTGGCTTCTTCGCCGCCCGCGCCGCCTCGGCGTCGAGCGCGCAGAGGCCCAACAACAACGCCGCCCTCAGAGCGTTTGATGGCATTGGGCGCACCGGGCGTCGGTGCAGGAGTAGCCCTGCACCTGTTTGTTGATGTGAATGAGATCGGTCGGGGTCATTCCCTTCGGGCCGGAGCAGGCGTGCTCGTTGGGCGGCGCGTGGCAGCCGGTGCAGGTGATCGGCATCAGGTTGCAGCCGCCCGGCGGGCCGAGCGCGGTGAGGTTGTTGCCGTGGCACTGCTGGCAGGCCATGCCGGCGTGGCCTCCGGTGCTGATCACGAAGCAGCGGTCGTGGGTGGGAAAGCGGGCGGGCTTGAACGCCACCGCGCCATGGCAGTTGCGGCACTCCAGGGTGTCGAAGCCGAGCGCGACGTGGTTCACCGCGGTGCTGCGGGTGCGCTGGTAGTCGGCGACGTGGCACTGGCCGCACTCCACCGTGGCGCGGCTGAACTGCCGGGTGCCGGCTTCGAGGTGACACTGGGTGCAGGGCAGGGCGGCGTGCCCTCCCAACAGCGGGAAGGCGGTGCGCCGGTGGGCGTCGACGTCCATTCGGGAGCGGAACGTCTCTTCGTCGTGGCAGCCCTCGCACCGCGCGCCGAGCTCGCCCTGGTGCACGTCGGTGTGACAGCCGGCGCACCCCCGGGGAATCGGCTTCTCGAAGTCGACCGCGTGGCACTCCTTGCAGCCGGTGGTGGCGTGCGCGCCCTTGAGCGGGAAGCCGGTCTTGTCGTGGTTGAACTTCACCGCCTTCCAATCGCCGGTGACGTGGCAGGCGCCGCACTTGGTGTCGCCTTCGCTCGCTGGAGCGGGCGCCAGCCGGGCCGCCTTCGGCGCGTCGGGAGGTGCGCCTGCCAACATCAGCAACACCAGCGCGGCCCTCATGGCTCGAACCCCTTGAAGGCGCCCTGGTGGAAGTCTTTGTGGCAGCCCTCGCAGCCGAGCGGGAGCGGCTTGTAGAGCACCGCGCCCACGCCGCCTTTCAGCAGCACCCTCTTGTGGCAGGCGTCACAGGCGAGCGGCGCGTGCTTGCCGTCGAGCGCGAAGCGGGTGTTGGGCGGCCGGTGATCGAAGCTCACTTTTCGAAAGTCGCTGGTCTGGTGGCACTTCTCGCACTCGGCGCCGAGCTGCCCGGCGTGCACGTCTTCGTGGCAGCTCTTGCAGGCGGTCTCCACCGGCCGGTACTTCGCGGTTTGCCCCGGCGGCGCCCAGTGGCACTGCGAGCACGGCACCTGCGCGTGCTTGCCGGTGAGCGGGTAGCGCGAGTCTTTGTCGTGGTCGAACTTCAGCGCCGCCCACTTCGTCACCTGGTGGCAGACCGAGCAGGCCTTCTTCTCGTCGGCGAACTGCCCCTTGTGCTCGTCGGCGTGGCAGCTCTCGCACTTGTCGGTGGTCTTCGAGAAGGCGAGCTGGGTGAAGCTGAACAGCTCCTTGCGGCGCTTCTTCTTCAGCATCAGCTCGATCGGCTTGGGTATCTGCCGTGACAGCTGCGGGTTCTTCTCGTGGCAGCCGTCGCAGGCGACCACCGTGTGCGAGCCCTCCAGCGCGTAGCGGGTGGCCTTGTGCTCTTCGACGCCGAACTTCACCGGGGTGAAGCCGTCGAGCCCGTGGCAGGCGTCGCAGTCGGGCATCGTCTTCTTCTTCGGGTCGGCCAGCTGGCCTTCGTGCGCGTCGGGGTGGCAGTCGGAGCACTTCTCGAAGCTGAGCCCCTTGAACTTCGGCGCCTGCCCGGGCCAGGGGCCGTGACAGTCTTTGCAGGCGACGTCGAGATGCGCGCCCTTGAGCGGGAACCGGGTCTTGTCGTGAAACGCGCGATCCTGGGCGGCGTTGCGAATGATCCGCCAGCCTTCGACGGTGTGGCAGCTCGAGCAGCGCCGGCCGAACTGACCGTTGTGGAAGTCTTTGTGGCAGTCGAGGCAGCTGTCGTGCTCCACCGGCGCGGCCTTGAAGAACACCTCCGACACCGGCGCGGGGAAGCCGTGCTTCTCGGCGTCTTTCTGCGCAGGGTGACAGCCGAGGCACTTCACCGCCTTGTGCTTGCCCTCCAGCGGGTAGTTGGTCTTCGCGTGATCGAACTTCGGCGCCGGCTTCCACGCCTTCTCGTCGTGGCACTCGGCGCAGCTGCCCTCGAGCTGGCCGCGGTGCTCGTCGAAGTGGCAGCTCTCGCAGCCCTTGGAGAGGCCGAGCCAGGTGACCGGTTTTCGCTCGAGCAGCTTGAGCGCCACCTTGTCGGTGAACAGCCGCTTCTCGTGGCACTTGTCGCAGGAGGTCTTCGCGTGCGCGCCGTTGAGCGCCCAGCCGGCGCGGAGGTGCTCGAAGCCGGCCTGGCCCTTCGGCCCCCAGTCGATCAGCTGCAGCTCGCGGCCCTGGTGCTCGTGGTGGCAGTTCTCGCAGGCGCGCTTCTCGTCGTTGATGCGGCCGTGAAAGCCCTGGCTCTTGCCGATCTCCGGCTTCAGCTCTCCGTGGCAGGCGAGGCAGGCCTCCTGCGACAGCTGCGAGCCCGCGGGGTGGCACTTGGTGCAGTTGGGCAAGCCCTCCAGGTTGGCGTGCGGCTTGGCCAGCTCTCCAGGAGAGAAGATGTCGGCGTGCGCGGCCGCGCCCCACAGCAGCACCAACAGCAGTGCGCGCCGCGGGGCGAAGGTCACTTGAAGATCCAGCGGTAGCCCAGATACAGCGACACCCCGATGTGCGCGGAGATCATGATCACCAACAGCGCCGCCAGCACCACGTGGAACACCCGCCAGATCGACATCAAGCGGCGCAGGTTCTCGTAGAAGCCCACCTGCAGTGACACCTTGCGCATGGTGGTGAACGCGGTCTTGAACTCCCGGTACGACGGCTTGTCGGGGAAGTAGCGCTTGATGCGGCGCAGGTCGGCTTCGTCACGCGCGCGCTCGGCGGGTATGCGGGCCACGAACGCCGCCAGCGACGGCGCGTCGACCGGCACCAGCGCCCGCTCCAGAATCTGCTCCACTCCCATGTGGTCGGTGACCTGGGTCATCGCGTCTTGGGCGCGGGTCTTCAGCCGTTCCCAGGTGGCGAGCAGCTCCGAGCGGCGCAGCGCCTTGCCGTCGCGCGAGGGCACCAGCTGGTAGATGTAGCGGCCGATCACGCCGGTGAGCACCACGATCGCCAGCGAGATCGAGGTCATCGTGGCGATGGTGTTGTTGGAGCGGAACGCGGCGTGAAACGCGATCACCAGCGGGCTCATGAAGCCGATGAACTGGTGCCAGGTGAGCCAGCGGCGAATCGAGCCCTTGCCCTTGAGCAGCTCCAGCCGCTTGCGCGCGGCGTAGAGGAAGTTCGACATCATGAACAAGGTGGCGACGATGCCCACCCCGTGGCCCCACACCCCGGCCGGCTTCAAGAACGCGTGGCCCGGGTGGTGCGAGCGCTCGTTGAGCGGCAGGCGGTAGTAGTCCTGCCCGACCACGAACAGCGCGGCGACGATCAGCGCGCCCACCACGAACAGCACCCGGTTGAGCCGCCGCTGCGCCTTGTGCTCGGCGTCGGCGAGCGCTGACCCGCGGCGCGGTGCGCTGGGCGAGAGCTCTTCGCCGTGCAGCCGCTTCATCTCGATCGCGTTGTTCTTCAGGAACGCGGTGGGCAGCTCGCCGCCCAGGCAGGCGATCACGTAGTCGTTGGGCAGCTGCACCGCCTTGCCCGATTGGTCGACCAGCACCTGCTTGTTCACCACCTGCTTCACGGTGGAGCCCATGAAGGCGAACAGCCGGCCCTGCTCGACCAGCTCGGCGAACCGGCGCTTGTTCGCTTCGCGCGCCTTGCCGAAGTTGGCCTGGCGGTAGCTGAGCGAGACCTCGGCGTCGGTCTCGTCGACCAGCTGAATCGCCGCCTCCAGCGCCGCGTCGCCGCCGCCCACCACCAGCACCCGGCAGCCTTCGTACTGAGAGGCGTCGGTGAGCCGGTAGGTGACCTTGGGCAGGTTGTCGCCCGGCACCTCGAGCGCGCGCGGAGTGCCGCGACGGCCGATCGCGAGCACCACCTTGCGGGCGCGCACCTTCTGCTTCTCGGTGACGACCTCGAAGTTGCCGTCGTCGCCGTCGATGCGGAGCACCTTCTGCCCGGTCTCGACCGAGACGTTCGCCTTCTTCAGCGCGCGCTGCCACCCGGTGAGCAGGTCTTCCTTGCTGATCAGGTTGCTGCCGAAGCGGCCCACGAACGGCAGCTCGACCTGGGTGGTCATCACCACCTTCTGGCGCGGGTAGTGGGCGATGGTGCCGCCGATCGAGTCCTGCTCCAGCACCCGGAACGAGACGCCCTTCTGCTTGAGGCCGAGCGCAGCGGCGAGGCCCGCGCACCCGGCGCCGATGATCGCCACGTCGACCACGCCCTGTTGCTGGGGTTGCCCCTTGAGCGCTTCGCCCAGGTGGGTGGAGACCTGGAGGCCCTGGTTGATCGCGTTCTTGATCAGGCCCATGCCGCCCAACTCGCCGATCACGTAGACGCCCTTGCGAGACGACTGAAAGAACTCCGACACCTCGGGGAGATCGACGCCGCGCTCGCTGGTGCCGAACACCAGGCTGATCGCGTTCACCGGGCACTCCACCGCGCACATGCCGTGGCCGATGCAGGCCGAGGGGTTCACCAGCGCAGCCTTGCCGTCGATCACTCCGAGAATGTCGCCTTCGGGGCAGACGGTGAGGCAGGCGAGGCTGCCGATGCAGCGCTCAGGGTTGATCTTGGGGTGCAGCGTGGCCGGGAGGTGCCGGCCTTCTTTGTGCGCCAGCTCGAGCGCCGCGACCGACGCCAGCTCATGGCGGGTGCGACGGCGCGCGAAGATGAACATCACCAGCACGCACCCAAAGAGGAGCGCGCCGAAGCCCAACCATTCGAGAAGGTTCCCGCTCCCGGAAATCAAAACCGCACTCCAAACCCGTGGGTGATTTCAAGAGGCCTTTCCCCCGGAAAAGGCTGCGTGATTCTCACCCGGCTCTGGAGCCCCGCGCGGATTTTCTTTGCTGGAGCCGGTCTACCCACTACGGTCTACATCGTGCTGGGACTGGCGCTGTTGTTACTGGCAGCCGAGCCGAGACCCGCGCTCGACCCCGACGACGCCTTTCTCGCCCAGGCCCGGGTGTTCGCGCTCGGCCAGGACTTCGAGAAGTGCCTCAAGCGCCTCGAGCAGGCCAACAAGAAGGGCGTCTCGAACCAGCGGCTGGCGGAGATCGATCTCTACCAGGGCCTCTGCCAGTTCGGCCTCGGCAACGAGAAGGGCGCGATGGGCTCATGGGAGCTGGCGCTCCGGCTCGACCCGAAGGCGAAGCTGCCGCGGATGCAGAGCCCGAAGGTGAAGGAGCTGTTCGAGAAGCTCCGCGCCCAGGTCCCTGCGGCGCCGGAAGAAGTCGCGCCGCCGAAAGAAGATCTCAAAGAGGTGAAGAACGATCGGCCCGAGCCGGGCAGCTGCCGCGCCTCGACCGACTGCTCCGCGCTGGAGCTGTGCGTGAACAACCGCTGCGTGCCTCCGCCGCCACAGGTGCCTGCCGCTCCGCCGCCGAAGCACCTCGCCGCGCCGATCACGCTCGGGGTCGCCGGGGTGGCCGCGGTGGCAGGTGGAGTCGTGTTCGGGCTGTTGGCGAAGAAGGCCGAGAGCGACTCGCACGCCGCGTTCTTCGCAGACGAGTCGGGCCGGCTCGCGACCCGGGCGACCACCGACGCGCTGGTGGCGAACATCTGCTTCGGAGTGGCGGCGGCGGCGCTGGTGACCGCGCTGATCGTCTACCTGGTCACCAACTGACGCTCACTGGAGCAGGTCGACCTTGAGCGCGGTGGTGTGGCCGGCGCGCACCACCACCCGCACGTCTTTCTTCTTGTTCATGTCGGAGTTGACGATCGTGAGGGTGTGCGAGCCGGGCACCATCGTGACCGGCTGCATCGGGGTGAGGCCGAGGCGGCGCTTGCCCTCGAACACCTCTCCCCAGGGAATCACCCGCAGGTCGACCCGGCCGTTCTTCTGCTCGACCGGCTCGGGGTCTTTCGCCGGCGCCACCGCGACCGGGGGCTCGGGCGGCTTCTCGGGTTGTACCGGCACCGGCACCGGGGTGGGCGGCGCGGGGTGGTTGAGCTGCGGCCCGGCGCCGACGATCGCCGGCTGAACGTGCGGGTTGGGCTCGAGCGGCGGCGGAGTCTTCGGCCAGGCGATGAAGGCGATCGCCGCCGAGACCAGCGCGCCGGCACCGGCGATCAGCGGCCAGCGGGGAAAGCGCCGTTTTCCCGGGTCGCTGCTCTGGGTCGCGGGATCGAACCCGCGCGCCGGGGTGACGGTCAGCAAGCCGGTCGGCTGGAGATCGTTGAAGCTCGGTGTGCGGCGGGTGGCGTCGTCGTAGGTGAGGGCGAGGTAGTCGGTGATCGAGGTGCCCGGGCTGGTGTCGCGCATCGACAACGCCCAGTCTTCGAGCGCGCGGGCGAACTCCTCGGCGGTCTGAATGCGGGCCTCGCGCTTCTTCTCCAGCGCCCGGGTGGTGAGCGCTTCGAGCACCGCCGGCACCTGCGGCACCCGGGTGGTGAGCGGGGTCGGCTCGGCCTCGAGCACCCGGTGCACGATCGCGGCGTTGGTGGGAGCGACGAACGGCCGTTCTCCCGCCAGCGCCTCGTACATCGTCACCCCGACGCTGAAGAGATCGGCGCGGCCGTCGAGCGGCTCACCTTCGAGCTGCTCGGGCGAGAGGTAGGCGACCTTGCCCTTGAGAATGCCGTCTTGGGTCTTCTCGGCCACCACGGTGTCGACCTTGGCGATGCCGAAGTCGAGCAGCTTCACCGTGCCGCCGTAGCCGACCATGATGTTGTCGGGGGTGACGTCGCGGTGCACCAGCTTGAGCGGCTCACCTTCGGCAGAGGAAGCGGTGTGTGCGTGGTGAAGCCCCTTGAGCACCTGGGCGAGAATCAGCGCCACCGTCACCGGCGGCAGCAGGGTGCCCTGTTCCTTCGCGCGCTTCAGCAGGGTGCGGAGCGTCTGCCCGTGCACGTACTCCATCACCATGAAGTACTGGCCCTTGTCCTGGCCGAGCTCGATCACCTGCACGATGTTGGGGTGAGAGAGGTGGGCGATCAGCTGCGCCTCGTGCAGAAACATCTTCACCATCGCCGGCTCGGTGGCGAGCGAGTCGATGATCTTCTTCACCACCACCAGCTTCTTGAAGCCCGCGGGGCCGGTCTGGCGGGCGAGCAGCACTTCGCCCATGCCTCCCACGCCGAGGACGCGCAGCAGCTCGTATTTTCCAAGTTGCCCCAGCACCGCGGCCTCACATCATGCCAGTTTCTGGTGACGGGCAGGCGGAGATGTCGTGACGGCGCCCCGTTGCTGCGACATCGGGCTCAGGCGGTACGTTTCGGCGATGCGCACTTTCCTTCTGGCGGTGGTGCTGGTCGCGGTGACTGCTCTCGGCGCACAGAAGAAGAAGGTGACGTTCGAGTTTCAGCGCGCCGACGTGCACGAAGTACTGCGGCTGTTGGCCGAGGTGAAGAAGGTCAACCTGATGGTCGCCGACGACGTGCAGGGGCGGGTGACGCTCCGGTTGGTGAACGTGACCGCCGACGACGCGTTCGACGCGGTGCTCGCTTCCCAGGGCCTCGGCGTCGAGACGAAGGGAACGATCGTGCGGGTGGCGACGATCGAGCGGCTGGCGCAGGAGGCGAAAGCGCGCGCCGACCTGGTTCACCAGCAGGAGATCGCCGGTGAGCTTCAGACCACCTTCATCCCGGTCAGCTACGCCAGCGCCGATCAGATGGCGCCGCTGGTGAAGGCGCAGCTGAGCGAGCGCGGCACCGTCACCGTCGACGAGCGCACCAACACCCTGATCGTTCGCGACATCAAGCGGTAGCTAGAGCCACTCGGGCTTCAGGTCGAGGTAGCTGCGCTCGGCCGACTCGCAGCGCGCCGCCAGCTCGGGCACCCGCGACACCTCGGTGCGGATCCAGTACTGCGCTGCCTGTTTCAAGCCCCGGCCGAAGTCGTCGTCGGGCGCCTTCGCCGACAGCTCCAGCCACACCCAGCCGAGCACCAGCGCAGACATCAGCTCCAGGTAGTCGGCGGAGTGGCCGAGCATGCCCTCCAGATCGCCCTCGGCGCCGCGGCCGCCCAGGGTCGCGGTGAGTGACATCACCCGCTCGGCGGCGGCGCGCATCGAGGTCACCAGCTCGCCGGCGCCGGCCCGCTCGAAGGTCGCCTCCAGCTCTTCGTTGAGCGCCATCAGGGCCGCGCCGCCCTGGGCGACCACCTTGCGGCCGAGCAGGTCGAGCCCCTGAATGGTGGTGGTGCCCTCGTGGAGCGTGTTGAGCTTCTGATCGCGCAGCCACGCCTCGGGCAGGTACTCGCTGGAGTAGCCGTAGCCGCCGTGAATCTGGAGCGCGAGGGTGTTCGACTCGAAGCCCTTCTCGGCGGGGAAGGTCTTCGCCAGCGGGGTGAGCAGATCGAGCAGCAGCTTCGAGCGCGCGCGCTGCGCCTCGTCGGGCGAGTGCTCGGCGAGATCGGCGTGGCGCGAGGCGATGCCCAGCAGGCCCAGGCTGCCCTCCACGATCGCCTTCTGCCGCAGCAGCATTCGCTTCACGTCGGGGTGCTCGATGATCGCCACCGGCGGCGCCGCCGGGTCGGTCACGCCCAAGGGCCGGCCCTGCTTGCGATCGCGCGCGTAGGCGAGCGACTCGTGAAACGCCACCGAGGCGGTGGCCGCCCCGTTGACGCCGATCACCAGCCGCGCCTCGTTCATCATCTGGAACATCAGCTTCAGCCCCTGGCCGGGCGCGCCCACCAGCCAGCCATGGCAGTCGCCTTCTTCGCCCAGCGCCAGCGCCACCGACGGCAGCCCGCGCCAGCCGATCTTGTGGATCAGCCCGCTCACCTGCACGTCGTTCGGCTCCAGGCCGGCCTGACCCGGCGCGCGCGGCCGCAGCTTCGGCACCACGAACAGCGAGATGCCCTTGGTGCCCTTGGGGGCCCCGTCGATGCGCGCCAGCGTCAGGTGCACGATGTTCTCGGTCAGATCCTGCCCGCCGCCCGAGATGAAGATCTTCGAGCCCTTCAGCTTGTGGTGGTCGCCCGACGGCGTCGCCGAGGTGGTGAGGTCGGCCAGGCTCGAGCCCGCGTGCGGCTCGGTGAGCGCCATCGTGCCGGTCCACCGGCCCGAGTACATCGGCTCCAGGTAGCGCGCCTTCAGCTCCGGGCTGCCAAACGCCTCGATCAGGTGCGCCGCGCCGGTGGTCAGCCCGGCCAGCCCGTAGGCCGAGAGGTTGCCCGCCATCAGGTAGGCGATGCCGAAGTTGAAGAAGGTCATCGGCAGCTGCTGCCCGCCCACGCTCATCGGCCGCCCGGCGGAGATCACCCCCAGCTCGGCCAGCTTCGGCCACAGCTGCTTCATCAGCGGGTGGAGCGTGACCTCGCCGCGCTCGAAACGCGCGGGCGCCTCATCCATCGCGCGGTAGGTCGGCCAGAGCGTCTCGCGGCCGAGCCGGCGGCAGGCGTCGAGCCAGGGCGAGAGCGTCGCGGCGCGGGAGTGCTCCTTGAAGTGCGGCAGCTCACAGAGCTGTTCGCAGTGGAGCACGTCGAACAGCAGGTAATCGACGAACCGATCGGACAGCAGGGGATTCATGTCAGGTCTCCGACAGCGAGGCGCAGGTGTGAGATGCCGCGGAGCCGCTCGCCCAGCTGGGCGTCGAGACCGCAGAGAATGTCGTAGACGTTCTGATCGCGCCGCACCGTGAAGCCGTGCCGCTGGAGCAGCGCGCGCATCTCGTCGGGCGAGTAGCTCGACTTGAGCGGCTCGCCGACCCGCTTCAAGAACACGCCCAGCACCGCCCGCACCCAGAGCGGCTGGTGGTAGTTCACCACCAGGCGGCTGCCGGGCGCCGAGCGCTTCACGATCTTGGCGAGCGTCGCCTCGACGTCTTTCGGGTCGAGGTACATCACCACCCCTTCCCAGACCCAGGTGGTGGGCCGCGCGCGATCGTGCCCGGCGCTCTCGAGTGCGTCGTCGAGCGAGTCGCGCTCGAAGTTCACCGGCACGTGCTTCACCTCGCGGGCGACGGCGGTGAGCGGCCGGGCGCGCTCGAGCTTGTCGCGCTGGGTGTCGGGGTGATCGACCTCGAACACCGTGGTCTGCGCCAGCTCGCTCAGCCGGTAGGCGCGGCCGTCGAGGCCCGCTCCGAGGATCACCAGCTGCGGGTGGTTCGCCTCGCGAATCGCGTCGTCGATGAACACCGTGCGCGCCACCATCGCCAGCGACTGGCGCAGCAGGTACGCCTTGCCGATCGCCTTCAGCGGGCGGAGCGTGCCTTCGCCCCGGCGAATGCGCTCCACCACCTCGCGATCGGCCGCCGCCAACAGCGGCAGCGCGGTGGGGTCGGAGAACCGGCCGGGCAGGGTGCGCCCGTGCGCGATCGCCCGGCCCATGCAGACGTACTCCGAGGTGCGGCTGGCGCGTCCCGCTTTCACCGGGCGCGCACTCTAGCGGGCTATTCGCAGCCCGTCGGCCCCATCGTCGAGCCCACGCAGGTGAGGTGGAGCATGCCCTGGCTGCCCTCGGCGGTGCAGGTGCCGTTGCAGGTGATGTTGCAGTCGCCGTGCACGCACTCCACGTGAGAGCCCGGTCCCGCGCTGTGGCTGCACGAAGTGCCCTGGCAGTTGATCCGGCAGTCGGGGCCGCAGGTGCCGGTGCAGGTGGTGTTGGGGCCGCAGTCGTAGCGGCAGCTGGTGGTGCTCGAGTTGCAGCCGTCGAACGAGCAGTTGCCGATGGTGCAGTCGCAGCTGGTGCCGGCGCAGATTGGCGAACCGACGCCACAGCCAGCGAGGAAGATCACCGCGAACGAGACGAGGAGGAGGGTGCGCATGGTGGGGCTCACTACAAGCGCCCTGCCAGCGCCAACCGCCCGTCTCGCCACCGAAGCAAGCCGCGGCCGCCCCGCGCTGGCGCGCTCCGGTTGTCCTCCGGTTGGGACAGCCCGCAAAGAAACGGCCCGGCGACCTTTCGATCACCGGGCCGAGTCAGCGAGCCGACCAAGACCGAACCCGATCAGTTGGGTTCGGTCGCCGGGTAGGCGAGCCAAAGAGACGACTTACTTCTTCTCTTCTTCCTTCTTCTCCTCGACCTTGGCCGAGCCGGCGAGGAGCTTCTCGATGATGCCGTTGTACACGGAGGGCAGCTGCGCCATCACGGTCTCCGGCTTGTTCGCGAAGGTGTCCTTCGAGACGATGTAGTCGCTGATCTGCTTGGTCTCGGTGTCGTAGATGCCGCCCCAGCTCTCGACGTTCAGGGTGACGCCGCCGATGCCGCCCGAGCCGTGCGAGTGCAGCGCGATCACGTACTTGAACTTGATCGGCTTCGACAGCAGGTTCAGCTCGACCAGCTTGCCGATGATCTTCTCCATGATCTGCGACAGCTGGGTGGCGATCTGCTCAGCCGACCCGTCCATCTGCCACTTGCCGGAGTTCGCCTGGCCCTGGATCGCCTCGGCGAGCTCGAACGAGAGGTTGCCGACGAGGTCGAACAGCTGCTGGCCGGAGACGACCGTCTTGCCGAAGTGGTTCGCAACGCCGACGCTGACGGTCACGCCCATCGCGAGCGGGTCGCCGCCCGAGCCCAGGTGGCTCAGGTTGATCGGGAACAGGAACGCCGGGGTCTCCTCCGACGCGGGAATCGGGAAGGTGGCGGCCGGGTTGGTCTTCATGGCCGCGGTCGCGCAGCCGAACGCGAACATCGAAAGTGCAGCAACAAGCAGGGTCTTGGTCTTCATCAATCTCTCGCGGGATCGAGTCGGGAGGCGAGCGACTCGAATCCACACGCTCCTATGGTTGGTTGAAGTGAGGCCCCTCCACTGCCACGTCGCAGTGCCGTGGACCGGGTTGCTAGTTGACGATGCGCCGTCCTGCAACGACGAAGAGCGATTTTCGGTGCGGCACTGCTGATTCATTCCTGAAGTGATTTTC
Source organism: Myxococcaceae bacterium (assembly GCA_047602415.1). Classification (GTDB taxonomy): domain Bacteria; phylum Myxococcota; class Myxococcia; order Myxococcales; family Myxococcaceae; genus JASGHH01. The sequence continues at coordinate 338,243 of JASGHH010000001.1, forward strand.
AATGCACTCGACGCTGCTTTGAGGTGTTGCCCGCCCGCAGCTCACACCCGGAGGATGATTCCCCGGGCGGGGAGGCCGGTCGCCGCCTCGATCGCGGCCGCGTAGGCCTCGGTCTGTGCCTCGTACTGGGCCCGGTGGGAGTCGAGCTCCTCGTCGGTCTTGAACTCCACCACCCGCCAGCCGCCCTCGTCGGGGTAGGCGAGATCGCAGGCGCCCTCGAACACGGTGCCGTCGGGCCGCCGATGCACCACCGGCGCCTCCCGGCGAACGTCGGCCGCGGGCAGGGCGGCGGCGCGCTTCAGCAGCGGGTGGGCGAGCGCAGCGTTCACCGCCACCACCGCCGCTTCAATCTCCTCGGGCGTCGATGCGGTGAGCGCGGCCTCCAGCTCGACCACCCGGCGCACCGCAGCCGGCTTCGCGCTCAGCTCCACCCGGGCGAGCGCGGCGTGCACCAGCACCCCGAACCGGCGCCCGCCCGGCCGCCCCGGCTTCACCGCCTGGGTCTGCTCGACGGGGATCACCCCGGCCACCTTGGGCCCGGTGAGCTCCTTGATCGTCACCACCGTCACCTGGGCCACGCCCGCGGTCTGCTGGCGCTGGGCGCGCTGCTCGGCCCAGCTCGACCAGGCGGCCTTGCCCTCGGTGGCGGTCGCCGAGCCGTCGTCGGGCCGGAGCAGCTCGTCGCGGTCGAGCCCCTTCACCGCGCCGGCCTCGAAGTCGAGCGTCGACGGGTCCCACCAGACCACCCGGTTCTTGCCGGTGGTGGCCAGGTGCAGCCCCGCGCGCGGCGCTTCGTCGGGGCGCTGCTTCGCCTCGGTGGGGTCGAGCACGGTGTCGCCCCGTTTGATCGGCGTGCCGGGCGCGGTGTTGGGCGCCTTCGCCCTCCCGGCGTCGGGGTAGAGCGACGGGTAGAGCACCTCGGTCCAGGTGTCGGCGAACTGGCGGTCGGCCACCGCGGGCACCACCAGCACGTCGCTGGCGCGGGTGGCGGCGACGTAGGTGAGCCGCACGCTCTCTTCGGCGTCGCGCTGGCGCACCTCGTTCTCGTGCTCGAGCAGCTCCAGCGGCGCGGAGTGGGCGATCGTCTCGGCCCAGAGGTTGCCGCTCACCCAGTGCGACATGTCGCGGCGCGCGGCGTTGTAGGTGGGCTCGGCGAGGATCACGACCGGGAACTCGAGGCCCTTGGCGTTGTGCACCGTCATCATTCGCACCCCGTCGGAGCCCTCCTCGACGATCGGCGCTTCGGGCGCGTCGCCGGAGCTGGCCTCGTGCTCGAGCCGCTGAACCACCCCTCGAAACGAGCCCGCCGCGCGCTCGTAGCGGGCGCAGATGTCGGCGAGCTGGAGCACGTTGGCGAGCGCCTGATCTCCCCCGTGCCAGAAGGCGATGCCGGCGTGGGCGCGCACCGACTCGAGAAAGTCGTGCACGGTCTCGGCGACCGGGCGGCGGTTGCGGCGAAAGTGGAGTCGCTGAATCAACCGCAGGCCTTCGGTGACCAGCCCCGGCTTCGCCTTGGGGAGCTTGCCCGGCTGGAGCCGGAAGTGCTCGGCGCGGTGGGCGAGCAGCTCGCCGTCGGTGGCGCCGAGGAACGGGCCGCGCAGGGTGGCGTAGACCGAGAGCTCGTCGTCGGGCCGCTCGATCGCCTTCAGCGCGGTGCGCAGCGCGGCGACCTCTTCCCGGGAGTGGAACGAGCGGCCGCCCACCAGCACGTGGGGAATGCCGCGATCTTCGAGCGCCTTCGCGTAGGGCCGGGCGACGTCGTCGTTGAAGCGCACGAACCGCCGAAAGAGGATGCAGACGTGCTTCGGCTCGACCGGCACCAGCTGCTCGCGCTCGCAGACCTTCCACCCGCTGTCGCGCACCAGGAACTGAATGAAGGCGGCCACCGTCTGGGGCACCGACTCTTCGACCGCTCCCTTGGTCACCGTGCCGCGGGTGCTGTACGGCTTCGCCACCGAGAGCGCGATCACCGACGGCTGATCGGGCGTCGCCGGCCGGTGTTGATCGAGCGCCACGTACTGCGCCTGGTGCTCGCCGACCATCGCCAGCCCGAAGGCGCCGTTGACCGCCGCCTGAATGCCGGGCGTGCTCCGAAAGCTGGTCGAGAGGTGCTCCAGCGCCACGCCGCGCGAGAGCAGGTGCGCCTTCACCTGGAGGAAGAACTGCACGTCGGCGCGGCGGAACCGGTAGATGGCCTGCTTCGGGTCGGCGACGATGAACAGCTTGCCCTCGGTGGGCACCGCCTCGAGCGGCGCGGCCACCTTCGGGTCGTCGCTCGCCAGCAGCAGCAGGATCTCGGCCTGAACCGGGTCGGTGTCTTGGAACTCGTCGACGAACAGGTGGGTGAACGCGCGCTGGAGCGCGGAGCGCACCTCGGAGGAGCGCCGCAGCATGTCGCGGGTGTGGAGCAGCAGATCGACGTAGTCGAGTGAGCCGAGCGCGTCTTTCTCGCGCTCGTACTCGGCGATCGCGGGCTTGAGCTCGGCGTGCAGCCGCCCGGCGACGTCGGCGTCGGCCTGGCGCACGAAGCGCTTCAACGCATCCTGGGCGGCCGAGAGCCGCTTCTCGACGTCGGCCGGCTTCAGGCCGGGGCGGAACGAGAGCGAGCTGAACTTCGGGCTGTCCCACCCGGAGCGGCCGGCGAGCACCCGCAGCTGCGCCTCGACGTGGTCGTAGTCGCGCTCGGCAATCGTCTCGCGGTGCTCGAGGTCGCCCACGAAGCGCGCCACGTCTTCGAGCAGCTCACCGGTCCAGCTGTCGCCGATGTTGCGCATGCCCTGGGTCACCGAGGCGAGCTCCCACACCGGGCCCAGCGCGCGCTCGGCCTCGAGGTGCTGATCGAAGACCGGGCGCTGCCAGGCCTGCTCGAAGTCGCGGTGCTCGATCAGCCGGGTGAACGCGCGGAACAGCTCGTCGCGCGGAGCGGTGTCGCCGAAGCCGGGCCGCCGCAGCACCCGCCGCACGCCCTCGGGGGGAGCCTCGAGGGTGCGCTCGAACCAGCGATCGAACGCGGCGTTGCGCAGCGGCAGCATCGCCTCGTCGGAGAGCACCTCGAAGCGCGGGTCCACTCCGGCCTCCACCGGGTGCTCGCGGAGCAGCTCGGCGCAGAGGCCGTGAATGGTGCCCACCCGCGCCAGCTCGAGCTCCTCCAGCGCGCCCGCCAGCCGGGCGTGCGCTTCGCCCTCGGTGCGGCGATGCGCGTTCTCGAGCTCTTCGCGCAGCCGGAGCTTCATCTCGCCGGCCGCTTTCTCGGTGAAGGTGACCGCGATCAGCTGGCCGAGCCGCGCACGCCCGGTCTCGATCACCGCCACGATCCGGCGGATCAGCACCGTGGTCTTGCCGGTGCCTGCGGCGGCCTCGACGATGAACGACTGATCGAGCTCGTTCAGCAGCCGATCGCGGTGCGCCTTGTCTCCGGGATCTTTGGCGCTCACGGGAGCCTCCTCAGCGCCACCAGGCCGGGCACCGGCGGCTTGCGGCGCGCCCGGTGCTCTTCGTTGGGCCCGCAGATCGGCAGGAAGTCGCAGTAGCGGCACTCCCGCTCGTCGGGGGCCGGCGGGAGCGAGCCCACCTTGAGCGCCTGGCCGATGGTGTCGATCACCTTCTGCACCGTGGCGCGCGCGGCGGCGTCGAGGGGCACCCGCACGTCGCGGTAGCCTCCCAGCTGGGTGCAGTAGAACAGCCTGCCGGCCTCGACCTTGGCTCCGACGTTCAGTTTCTCCAGCGCCAGCGCGTAGAGCAGCGGCTGGAGGTAGCGCCCTCCGCCGACCACGGTGCCTTCGGTCGCCCGCGCGCGGCCGGTCTTGTAGTCGGTGGCGCGCACGGTGCCGTGCACGCTCTTTTCGACCAGATCGATCGAGCCGCGGAGCTTGAGCCCGATGTCGAGCTCCACCGGGGCACTCTGGCTGGCGGCGTCGGCCTCGTCGCGCGGCGTCTCCAGGCCGAAGGCGAGCTCGAAGCGCCACGGCTCCCAGTCGGAGTCCTGCGCCACGTGCTGCAGCCACTCGCGCAGGTCGGCCTTGAGGCGATCGATGCCGTCTCTCCACACCGTCTCGATCGCGGGCGCGAGATCGCCGCGGAACTTCTGCTCCGCTTCGGCGAGGTGCACGTCGAGCCGATCGAGCAGGTCGCTGAGCGTGTCGGGGGTCACCCGAACGCCGGCTTTGGTCAGCTCGGTGAGCAGCGAGAACTGCACCCGGTGCGCGAGTGAGCCGCGTTCGGCGGGGTCGAGCTGCTCCACCGCCTCGGGCTCGTCGAGCGGCTTCAGCTTCACCACCGTGTCGAGGAAGAAGCGGTACGGGCAGGCGGAGAAGTGCTGCAGCGCGGTGGCCGAGAACGGGCGCTTGTCGAGCTGGTGCGCGGCGAGCGCGTCGAGGCCGGCTTGCTCGGGTTTCGCCATCCCGTCCCAGCGGGTCCAGTCGCGCGAGACCCAGCGCGCCCAGCGGCCGCGCAGCGAGGAGGCGAGAAACGGGTTGGTCTCCAGCAGGTAGGCGAGCGCGCCTTTGCGAGAGCTGGCGGAGCGGCTGGCCACCTGAATGGTGGCGAGATCGAACTCGGTCTCGTCGATCGCCTTGGCGGGATCGGCCGGAGCAGGCCAGCCGAGGCGGGAGCTGACCGCGTCTTGCGCGCGCCGTCGCAGCTCGGAGTAGCTGGGCAGCTCGCCTTCCACCGAGCGCACCACCTCGAGCGCGTAGAACGAAGGCACCCGCGGGCGAGCGCGTTCGGCGTCGAGGCGCGGGTAGGAGAAGACGACTCGGCGGTGGGCGGCGCCGGCGGCGAGGTGGAGCAACAGGCGCTCGCCCTGCACCCGATCGTGCTGGGTGGTGAGGCCGAGCCGCTCGCGCAGCGCATCAGGGAGCAGCGCGTCTTCGCGAACCCGCTGGGGGAACACCCGCTCGACCAGCCCCGGCACCAGCACCACCTCGAAGCTCAGCCCGCGGGCGGCGTCGATCGGGCCGATGAAGACCTTGCCTCCGCGATCGCCTTTGGGAGGCCAGGTGAGCGCGCGCAGCCGCGGCTCGAGCAGGCTCCGCACCGCGCGCAGCTCGACCGGGCCCACCGGAGCGATCGGCGCCAGTTCCTGCAGCAGCTCGAGCACCCGGCGGGGATCGCGGAGGGCGCGGGTGGCCAGCGCGGTGAGCCGCTCCAGCCATTCGCCCCAGGTGGCGGAGGCGGGCAGGGCGCCCAGGTCCTCCAGCAGCGGCATCGCGAAGTCGGTGAGCGCCTCGAGGTTCTTCGCGCGGTGCAGTTGGCGCTTCTGCTCCGACTCGCTGATGTCGGGGGCGGCCAGCCGCTGCTCGATCTGGGCGCGAAGGCCCGCGAGGCGGGTGCGCCAGCGATCTGCGCCGCCGATCACCGCCGCGTCGACGATCAGTTTCTCCCAGCGCCAGGGCTCGCGGAGCGTGCCGCCGACCACGGCAGCCTCGGGAGAAGCCGTCTCTTCGGCCTCGGTCTCCGTCTCGGGTTCCGGCTCCGTGGGCTCGAAGCGCTCCGACGCCGGCGGCGCGGGCGGAGGCTTCCCCGCCCGATCGCGGGGCACCTCGCCGAGCGACAGGTACTCCGCGAAGCGCCGGGCCGAGAGCCGCTCTTCTGCGCAGCGCAGCAATGAGAGCAGCGCTCGCCCCGAGGGATCGGGCGCCGGCATTCCATGAGCGAACCAGGCGGGAATACCCGCGCGACGCAGCGCCGCGGCGATCGGCACCCGGTACGCGCCCGGCGAGCGCAGCAGCACCGCCATCGCGTCGTAGGGCACGCCCTTGGAGGCCTCTTCCTGAATGATCCGCACCAGCTCGACGCACTCGCGCCCTTCGCCGGGAGCGGAGATCGAGATCGGTCCACGCGTGCTTCGCCCGCGGCGGCCGCTCGCGAAACAGCTCGGTCTGCAGCGTCTCGAGCGCGGTGTCTCCCGTCACCTCGTCGTCCTGCGCGCGCAGGGTCTTCGCGGTGGCGCGATCGGCGGTCGGAAAGACGGCGAACAGATCGGTGGAGCGCTCGGCGAGCCGTTCGACGAAGCGGCGCTCGGCCGCGTGCTTCAGGGTGATGTCGAGCAGCAGCACCGGAGCGAAGCCTTCGCTCACCGCGTCGCAGGCGCGCTCGTAGGCCATCGCGTGATCCGACAGGCCCTGCTCCTCGAGGGTCGCCTCGTACTCGGCGAGGGCGGCGCGCAGCTCGGGCGTCTCGGGCGGGGGCTCGGCGCGCTGCAGCCGCAGCTCCTCCACCGACTCGGCCAGCGCGAGCGCCAGGCCGGGGCGGGCCGCGATCGGCTGCAGCCGGCCGAGCTTGTTCTTCGCCGCCAGCTGCTGGGTCACCCGCGCCCACACCGCGTCGAGCGCCAGCCGCGAAGCGGGCACCCGGTCTTCTTTCAGCAGTCCCTCCCGCGCGAGCCGCGACGCCAGCGACAGCAGGGTGATTCGCTGCCAGCCGAACGCCGAGCGGCCCGAGGCGCGCACCAGGTCGGCGGCGCTCTCCCGATCGTGGCCGATCACGTAGAGCGGCCGGGTGGGGTCTTGCCGGCTCAGCCACTCGAGGGCCGCGGCGCGACGTTTTGCGGCCGAAACGCTGGTGCGGGCCTGACTCAAGCGACGACCAGACCTACCCGTAAGTGCGGTGCGAGGGCCAGTGCTGATCGCGATAGGGTTGCGCCATGACTGAACGCCGTATCCTGGTGCTCCTCGCACACCCCGTGCTCGAGCGTTCGCGCGTCAACCGCCGAATGGTGGCGATGGCGAACGAATTGAAAGGCGTGACGGTGCACGACCTCTACGAGGCGTACCCGTCGTTTCACATCGACGTGAAGCGTGAGCAGTCGCTGCTCGAGAGCCACGACGTGGTCGTCTTTCAGCACCCGTTCTACTGGTACTCGACGCCGGCGATTCTGAAGGAGTGGCAGGACCTGGTGCTCGAGCACAACTGGGCCTACGGCAACAAAGGCAAGAAGCTCGAGGGCAAGGTCACCTTCAACGCGCTCACCACCGGCGGCCCCGAAGCGGCGTACCGGGAGGGTGGCTACAACCGGTTCACCATTCGCCAGCTGCTCGCGCCGTACGATCAGACCGCGCACTTGTGCCGAATGCGTTTCATCGCGCCGTTCGTGATTCACGGCTCGCTGCGCCTGGAGACCGACGAGCAGGTGGCGCCCTACGTGCGCGACTACCGGCGCATTCTCGAGTCGCTGCGAGACGACCGCTTCGATCTCGAGCGGGCGGCGAAGAGCGAGCGGCTCAACGACGAGCTCGAGCAGCTGATCAAGGTTCCCGAAGGAGCGCGCGCGTGACGAACTCCATTCTCTTTCAGGCGCTGATCTACCTGGGCGCCGCGGTGGCCTGCGTGCCGCTCGCCAACCGGCTGAAGCTGGGCAGCGTGCTCGGCTACCTGATCGCCGGCGTGATCATCGGGCCCAACGTGCTCGGCCTGGTCGGCGAGGCGGGCCACATCATGCACTTCGCCGAGTTCGGCGTGGTGATGATGCTGTTTCTGGTCGGCCTGGAGCTGAAGCCCTCGCTGTTGTGGGAGCTGCGCAAGCCGATCTTCGGGCTCGGCGGGCTGCAGGTGGCGGGCACCGCGGCGATCGTGACCGGCGTCGCGCTGGTGTTCGGCGTCAACTGGAAGGTCGGCCTCGCGGTGGGCATGGTGCTGGCGATGTCGTCGACGGCGATCGTGCTCCAGACGCTCGGCGAGAAGGGGCTGCTGAAGACCGCCGGAGGCCAGGCGTCGTTCGCGGTGCTGTTGTTTCAAGACCTCTCGGTGATCCCGATTCTGGCGGTGTTTCCGTTTCTCGCCGCGGTGGCTCCGGTGGCGCAGAACGATCAGCCGGCGCGCCCGGCGTGGATGCAGGGGCTGATGATCATCGGCGCGGTGGCGGCGATCGTGCTCGCGGGCCGCTTCGTGATTCGCCCGGTGTTTCGCATTCTCGCCGAGACCCGGCTGCGCGAGGTGTTCACCGCCTTCGCGCTGCTGCTGGTGATCGCGATCGCCTGGCTGATGGGCCTGGTCGGGTTGTCGGCGGCGCTGGGCACCTTCCTCGCCGGTGTGGTGCTCGCCGACAGCGAGTACCGCCACGAGCTCGAGAGCGACATCGGGCCGTTCAAGGGGCTTTTGCTCGGGCTGTTCTTCATCTCGGTCGGCGCGGAGATCGACTTTCACCTCCTGGTCGAGAAGCCGCTGCTGGTGGCCGGGCTGTTGTTCGGCTCGCTGCTGGTGAAGACCGCCTCGATGTACGGCTTCTCGAAGGTGTTCGGGCTCGATCGCTCGGGCGCGTGGCTCACCGGCCTCGGGCTGGCGCAGGTGGGCGAGTTCGCGTTCGTGCTGATCTCGTTCGGCGAGCAGAACGGCGTCTGGGGCAACGAGCTGTCGCGCACGCTGGTGGCGGTGACCGCGCTCTCGATGCTGGCGACTCCGGGGTTGTTCGTGCTGCTCGAGCGGGTGGTGCTGCCGCGGGTGACCGAGGCGAAGAAGGCGCGCGCGCACGATGCGGTGTCTCACGACGGCGCCGAGGTGGTGATGGCCGGCTTCGGGCGGGTGGGGCAGGTGGTCGGCCGAATGCTGCGCATGTCGGGCTTCGGGGTGACGGTGCTCGACCTCGACCCGGCGATCGTCGACATGCTCCGGCGCCTCGGCCAGAAGGTCTACTACGGCGACGCGCTTCGGTTGGACCTGCTGGTCTCGGCGGGGATCGCCAACGCCAAGCTGTTCGTGCTCGCGATCGACGACCCCGAAAAATCGGTGGAGGTCGCCGAGCTGGTGCGGCGCAACTACCCCAACGTGCCGATCCTCGCGCGCGCCCGAAACCGCGGGCACTACTACCGGCTGCGCAAGCTGGGCATCGAGCAGATCTTCCGCGAGACGATGGGCAGCTCGCTCCAGATGGGCGAGGCGTCGCTGCGAAAGCTCGGGGTGCGCGCGCACACCGCACACCGCATCGCGCTCCGCTGGTCTGACCACGACGAGGCGGCGCTGGCCGAGATGCTGAAGTTCGCCGGCCAGGAGCAGTCGGTGTGGATGAACGAGGCGAAGAAGGCGCTCGAGAACTTCGAGAACTCGATGAAGTCGGAGCTCACCGGCAAGGCGGTCGATCACGACGCCGGCTGGGACAACGAGTCGCTCCGCGAAGAGGTGCTCGGCAGGCCGCCGGTGCCGCCCCAGGGGCCTCCGCCCGAAGCGAAGGCGTCTTAGGGTTTCGGAATGTAGAGGTCGGCGTTGCGGTCACTGACCAGGCCGGCGCCGTACGGGCCCCAGCCCGAGACGACGTCGATCACGCCCAGGGTGCGGCCCTGCGCCGCCACCGGGTCGCCGTCGGTGGAGTAGTTCACCACCACGGTGTGCATGCGCAGCCAGCCGTTGTCGTCGTCCCAGATCTCGGCGACGCGAAACTGGCTCGGGTAGTCGGCCAGCGCGCTCGCCATCACCTCCCAGAAGCCGCCGCTGGCGCCCTGAATCCAGCGCAGCTGGTTGCGGTGGCTGTGACCGACGACCGAGAAGACGATGTTCGGGTAGCCGGTGAGGAACGCGACCCACGCTGCCGGGGTGAGCGCGTCGGCGTGAACGCCACTGCCCGCGAAGCCGCTGCCGTCGTCGATCGAAGAGCTCGAGTGGTGCGAGGCGATCACCACCAGCTTGTTCTCGGCCTTCGCCGCGTCGAGCAGCGGCTTGATCGTGCTGTCGATGTCGGCCTGGTGAATGATGCCCTCGGAGTCGCCGTCTTCGTCGCAGGTGTCGAAGATGATGAAGCGCAGCGGGCTGCCGGCGACGTCGAACGAGTAGGTCGCCTTGCCGCTGGCCATCTGGGTCGCGCCGATGCCGTGGCCGTCTTTGTCGGCGCCGACCTGCGCCATCAGCTTCGCGCGGGTGTTGAGCGAGCGCTCCGGGTCGGCCACCACCGGGCCCATGAACGCAGGACCGCCGGGCTTGGCGTCGTTGCGCGTGCCCGCGGGAGCGTTGGTGCCGACCGCCTGCATGTCGGAGTCCATCGTGACCGCGAAGTTTCCCTGCACCAGCACGTCGTGGTTGCCGGTCACCCACCACCAGGGCATCGCCAGGCCTTCCGGCGCGAACTCGTCTTTCCCGTCGTTGAACGGGCCGGGAACGGGGTCGTCGGGCGCTCCGGAGTCGCACTTCACCCGCGCCGCACCGTCCATGATCGCCATGAACCAGGCGACCTCGTTGTGCTGCGCGCTGTCGGAGTTGTCTCCGCCGGTGAGCACGAAGTCGATCGCGTCTTTGCGGTGGAGCGCGTTGATGGTGCGTACCGCTGCGTTGAGAATGCGGCACTCCATGCCTTCTTGAGGGCGGTAGGCAGCGTTGGTCTGGCCGGGCTGATCGAGCGAGACGACGCGGTTCGGGCTCTCGTCGTCGGCGAGCTGGGTGTCGGGGAGGTGAACGAAGCGCACCAACCGCTTCGGATGCGCGCCCGGCGCCGGAGCCACCATCATCGGAGGCTGCTGCGGCATCGGCGGTTCGCCCGGGCCTTCGGTTTCGTCCCCATACCCAGCGTCGGTCCAGCCGAGCAGCACCTGCGGGGTCGACGATGGCCCCATCAAGGCGGGCACGAAGGTGGCGTCGGTGGTGAACAGCGTCTTCGTCTCGGTCGTCACCGCGTCGGACAGCGCGGGCAGGTGCGGGACTCCGGAGTCGGGAGTCATCTTCTCGCCTCCGCAGGCTGCGAGAAGGAGCGACAACGCGAGGTGTTTTTTATCGAGGGGCATCGGCGCCGCACGTTACGCGATTGTCACAATCGGGTGCGCGCTTACGCGAAACCCCTCCCGGGGCGTCACGCCTCCGATCTCGTTGATGGATCGTCTTCGGTAGGTGCGGAATCTAAGGAGTATCGCCGTCGAAAGGGGAAGACTGTGGAGCATCGAGATGCGCACCGTCACCCTGGTTTTCGCAGCGTTCACCGTCATCTCCTGCAGCGGAAGCATCGGGGGTAGCGGCGGAGGCGGCGGCGGCTCGGCAGTCGGCGGCGGCTCGGCGGTCGGCGGCGGCTCGGCAGTCGGCGGCGGCTCGGCAGTCGGCGGCGGCTCGGCAGTCGGCGGCGGCTCGGCGGTCGGTGGCGGCTCGGCAGTCGGTGGCGGCTCGGCGGTCGGTGGCGGCTCGGCAGTCGGCGGCGGCTCAGCAGTCGGTGGCGGCTCGGCAGTCGGTGGCGGCTCAGCAGTCGGAGGCGGCTCAGCGGTCGGTGGCGGCTCAGCGGTCGGTGGCGGCTCGGGCACCGGCGGCGGCGGCACGGTGATCGGCACCGCCTACTTCGTCGACAGCTCCTGCTCCTTCGGCGGCACTGGCACGAGCGACAGCTGCGCGGCATCTGCGGGAGCGGCCGGGCGCTTCAACGATCTCCAGACGGCCTTTGACGCCTTGCAAGCAGGAGACGATCTCACCGTCTACGCAGGCGCCGGCTACATCACCTCGAACGGCAACGGCTACACCACGGCGTCGGGCTTCGCGATCACGCACTCCGGGACCGCGGCAGCTCCGATCGTGATCCACAACAAGACGGGTGAGCGCCCGAATCTCTCCGCGTGCGCATTGGGCACCGCCGATCTCGCGCAGTGCAACCGGGCGACGATCACCGCGAACGGTCAGGAATACATTCACCTGACCTCGGACAGCTGCCCGTCCGATGCGACGCAGCCGAGCACGCTCGGGCTGCACATCCACGGCCTGGTGATCTTCTACGACGACGGCGCGACCGAAGCGGCGATGGCGCACGGCAACGCGGTGACCTGCACCGAGATCGAGCTCGGCTACAGCACCAAAGACGACGGCAACTGGTCGGCGCTCTGGCTCGAGGGGCAGCTCGACGGCGACTTCTCCCGCAACCAGATTCACGACGTGGTCCTCAGCGGCATCACCGACCCGGGCGTCCAGCCGTCACGCTCGGGCATCAAGCTGTTCCAGACCGCGGGTTCACGCTTCGATCACAACTCGATCATCAACATTCCCTCCGACGCGGCGGGGTACGCGGGCATGGGCATCGACTGCAAGGCCGACTGCGTGCGCAACACCTTCACGGGCAACGAGGTTCGTAACGTCTCGCTCTGCCTCCGCATCGAAAACCAGGAGACGCCGGGTGGGCCGTACACGGTCGAGGGCGCGACCGGCTCGGTGTTCTCGGGCACGCTCTGCGTCTCCGAGACGCCCGGGGTGCGCGGCGCGGTGCGCTTCGAAGACGGCAACATCACCGACGTCACCTTCACCAACAACACCTTCGTCGGCTTCGGCTTCGGCTTCGAAGAGACGCACCCGGGCACCGGCGTCTGCCACGGCATCGGGAGCTGGAACAACGCGTTCTACGGAACCGTGGGCCAGCAGCTCTTTCTCGGTGACGGCGCGGGCACCAGCTGCACCTTCAGCCGGAGCGACTACAACGCCTACAGCACCGGCACGTTTCAATACGGCGGTACTGGCTACCCGCAGCTGAGCGGCTTCACGGCGACCGGCTTCGACACCCACTCCAATCAGCTCGCCGGGAGCGCGTTCGGCTTCGTCGATGCGGCCGGAGGCGACTTCACGCTCCAGGCATCGTCACCCCTCAAGGGCGCGGGGCGCTCCGACGGCACCGCCAACGGCACCGCGGTCGACATCGGCGCCTACTACTGAGGCAGCGACCAGTCGATCGGCGCGCGGCCGGCGGCGGTGAGAATCTGGTTCGCGCGGGTGAAGATCTTCTCGTCGGTGACGCAGGTGACGAACTTGTTCCCGTTGAGCGGTGAAGGGTGAGGCGCGATCAACACCGCGTGCTTCTTCGCGTCGACCAGCTTCTCCACCATCGCCACCGCCGGCTTTCCGAAGCAGAAGAACACCACCGGCCCGGGGAGCTGATTCACCTGCTCGAGCACCGCGCGGGTGAAGGACTCCCAGCCTTTGCCCTTGTGAGAGTTCGGCTCGCCCTCGCGCACGCTCAAGACGGTGTTGAGCAGCAGCACGCCGCTCTTCGCCCACGCGCTCAGGTCACCGCTCTTGGAGATCGGCAGCCCGAGAATCGGCGTTGAGGCCCTTGAAGATGTTCTGCAGCGACGCCGGCACTTTCACGCCCGGGCTCACCGAGAAGCACAGACCGTTGGCGTTGCCGCGGGTGGGGTAGGGGTCTTGCCCGATGATCACCGCCTTCACGTTCGACGGAGGCGTGTCGGCGAGCGCCGCGAACAGCTGCTCCCGCGGGGGGAAGACGTCGTTCGCGGGCTCGGCGGCGAGAAACGCGTCGAGGCCGATGAACGCCGGAGCCGCGATCGCAGGCGCCAACAGGGTTCGCCAAGCGGCGGGTACGAGGTCAGCCAGTGACGTCACGCGGGCAACCTAACTCAAGCGCCCGGCTTCAAGTATGAGAAGGCCGTGGTCTCCGTGCTCCTGCTCGAAGCGCTGCGTGCGCTGCTTCGGTACAAGCTCCGCTCGGGCCTCACCACCTTGGGGATCACGATCGGAGTCGCGGCGGTGGTGCTGGCGATCGCGATCGGCAGCTCGGGCGCGGAGCGGATTCAAGCGGAGCTCGCCAAGCTGGGCGAGAACCTGGTCTGGGTCGAGGCGGGCTCGCGCACCGTGAGCGGCGTGCGCTCGGGCACCAAGGGCGCCACCACGCTCACCGTCGACGACGCGGAGGCGATTCTGCGGGAAGTGCCGCTGATCGCGAAGGTCTCGCCGCAGGTCGACGGCAACGTGCAGGTGGTCGGCTCGACCGCGAACTGGATGACCCGGTTTCGCGGCGGCTCGGCCGACTACGCCTCGATTCGGCGCAACGTGGTGGCGCTGGGCATGAACTTCAGCGCCGACGACGTCGAGCAGACCGCGCGCAAGGTGGTGTTGGGGCAGACGGTGCGCGAGAAGTTGTTCGGCGACGCCAACCCGCTCGGCGAGACGGTGCGAATGCTCGGGCAGCCATACGAGGTGATCGGCGTGCTGGCTCCGAAGGGGCAATCGCCCGACGGCCGCGACCAGGACGACTGGGTGCTGCTGCCGTACACCACCGCGATGCGCCGGCTGCGCGCGGCCAAGCTCGACTACCTCGACGACATCTTCTGCTCCGCGGTGGCGCCGGAGCAGGTGGCTCCGGCGATCGATTAGGTGGTGTCTTTGATGCGCCAGCGCCATCGCATCGGCGCCGGCCAGGAAGACGACTTCAACATTCGCCGGCCCGACGAGCTGCTCAAGGCGCAGGCCGAGGCGACCCGCACGATGACGCTGCTGATGGTGGCGATCGCGTTGATCGCGCTGCTGGTCGGCGGCATCGGGATCATGAACGTGATGCTGGCGTCGGCCGCGCAGCGCACCCGCGAGATCGGCGTGCGAATGGCGGTGGGCGCGAAGGTCTCGTCGGTGTTGATGCAGTTTCTGCTCGAGGCGGTGACGCTGAGTCTTCTCGGCGCGGTGCTCGGCCTCGCGCTCGGCATCGGCGGCAGCGGGCCGTTGAGTCAGGTGATCGGTGCGCCGATCTCGGTGCCCGCGGGCGCTCCGGTGCTGGCGGTGGTCTCCGCGGTGGTGGTGGGCGTGATCTCCGGCTTCTACCCAGCGTGGGCGGCATCTCGCCTCGACCCGATCGAGGCGCTCCGTCACGAGTGATGCGCGTGGTATCTCCTGCTGATGTCTCGCGTGATTCGACTCTCTTCGTTCGCGGTTGCGACCTGGTTGATCGCAGGTTGCGCCACCTTGATGCCGAGCGCGGTGCCCGAGGCGAGCGGCCCCTTCAAACCCACCGGGCGGGTGATGAACGGCGACCGGGTCGCCGAGTACGACGACTGCCGGGTGCGCGGGCCGCGCGTGAACATGACCAAGCGCACCGATGGCAGCTGGTACGGCACCCTGTTCGGCTGGGATATCGAAGTGACGGTGAACGGGCGCCGGCTCGAGAGCCAGAAGCTGACGGAGGTGCGGCAGGGCTCGCATCGCATTCGCGCGTTCGACGTCTCAGAAGGCGACGCGCTGGTGATGGACGCAGAGCTCGACCACCTGAAGTACCACTGGGAGCTTCGCGCTGACCGCGTGGTCTATGGCGACGGCCTGGCCGAACAGGCCCTGACCAAGAACCCCGACGGCTCCTTCGGGAACCCGGCCCAGGTTCGTCTCGAAGGCGACGGCGCCGAAGGCCTGCCACCCTGGCCGCAGATCGCGTTCGCGCTCTTCGCCACCCAGCGAATGGGCCGGGGCGATCGCATTGATTTGCCGCAAGCGGCTTCTGCTAATCAGTGACGATGCGTTCTTCTGTGGTGCTCTTGCTGATGTGTGGCTGTGCGTCGATGGCGATCAACGCGGCGCCGAAGAAGCAGGCCAACCCGGTTCAGAGCGACTTCTCGCTGCAGGCGAACGAGCACTTCTGGGCGGCGCTCCACGGAGGCCGCTACGAAGAGCTGCCCGACGTGATCGAGCACCTGCAGCGCGCCTACGTGACCGACCCGACCGACGCGAAGAGCGCCGCGCACCTCGGCTTCGCGCACATCTGGCGGGTGAGCGAGCGCGCGCGATCGACCGAGCGCCGGGCGGTGATCACACAGGACCTGGTGTTGTCGGAGTACTACTTCCACGACGCGGTGGAGATGACGCAGGACCCGCGCTTCGAGGGTTTCCTCGCCGGCTCTCAGCTCGCGGTGGGCACGGTGTTCAAGAGCGAGCGCAAGGTGCGTGAGGGCTACTTCCGCATGAAAGACGCGGTCTCGCGCTTTCCCGAGTTCAACCTCTTTGCGCGCTCGTACTCGGCGGTGACCCAGCCGGTCGACTCGGAGCGCTTCAAGCAGGGGCTGGCCGACTTCTGGGCGAACATCGACTACTGCCTCGACGGCAAGCTCGACCACGCGCACCCCGACTACGCGCCGTTGATGTCACTCGCCACCACCACCGGCCCCAAGCGCGTCTGCTGGAACGGGTGGATCGCGCCGCACAACCACGAGGGCTTCGCGCTCGCGTTCGGCGACCTGCTGGTGAAGGCCGGCCAGCTGGAGCAGGCAAAAGTGATGTACGCCAACGCAAAGCTGTCGAGCACCTACGCGCTGTGGCCGTTCCGCGAGGTGCTCGAGAAGCGCCTGGAGCAGATCGACGAGAACGCGCAGCTGTTTCGCCAGCCGGAAGACCAGATTCCCGTCGAGCGGAAGACGATGTTCGCCAGCACGATGAACTGCGTGGGTTGCCATCAGGGCGATGTGCCCTCGGCGCCCAACCCGCCTTGACCGTTCAGGAACGGGTTGGGTTTCGCGTCCAACCTGTTCTAGATGCGCCTCTCAAGACCCCGTAGCTCAGTTGGATAGAGCGGCGGTTTCCTAAACCGCAGGCCGTGCGTTCGATTCGCACCGGGGTCACTTCAGCGCTCAGCGCGGGTTGTTTCCGAACGCGAGCGAGAAAAACACCAGCAATACACCCGCGGCGATCAACTGCCCGAACGCATGGCCGCCGAGCCCTGCGACGCCTTTTCGCGCCCCCGGGTGCTCGTTGCACCATGAGCCGATCAGCCCTCCGAGGACGGCGCCGCTCAGCGCGGCGAGCGACATTCCGAGCGCGACGCCGGCTCCGCGATCGCCGCTGAGCTTGCCGCTGGTGAGCACCATGCCCACGTCGAGGCCCGCGGTGGCGAACGCAGCCGCACCAGCGAAGGAGCCGGCGATCGTCCACGCCGGGCCATGGCCCGGCTCGAACTCCGGTTCCGCTGCCGGCACCATCGGTTCGGCGGCGAGCGCGAAGGCGACGGTCACCGCGAGCACGGAGTGCATCAGTTGCCCCTCCGCGCGTAGTCGACCATCAGCCCGTCAGCATAGACGGTCGCCGCCGCGCCTTTCACCCCGCCCACGAAGCGCACCGTCCGGCCCGGCCCGAACGCGAACACGTCATCGCCCAGGTGGATCATCGGCAATGGCCCGGGTGCGCCGGCAGGCGTCGCGAACACGCGGCCCTCGTTCAGCGTCACCTCCACCCGAACCTCTTCCGAGGTGTAGGTGCCGGGCCAATTCGCCGCCATCGCCGTCAGCGGCACATCGGCCGGCTGCTTCATCGGCCCCAGGTCGAGCGCGGCGCGCGCCAGCGCGGTCGCCACCATCGAGGCCGAGCCTCCTTCGGTGTTCATCAACACCACCACCGTCAGCTTCTCGTCGGGAAAACGCAGCGCGGCGGTGGTGTAGCCGCCTCCGCTGCCGGTGTGGCCGGTCATCTTGTGGTGCTCGAGCTGGCCGAGCCGCGTACCCAGGCCGTAGTCCACCGCCGGCATCCCGCGCACCTTGGTCGGCGCTCGCATCGCCGCCAGGTCGTCTTTGCTCAGCAGCGTGTCGAGCCCCGCCTCGAAGAGCAGCAGATCGCCGGCGGTGCCGGTGACCGCTCCGGCCGACGACACCGGCACCCAGCTCAACGCCGGCGCCTTCACGAAGCCGTTGCCCTTCGACAGGTAACCCTGCGCGGGCGTCGCGCCGGCCGCTCCCGCGGTGACCGGTCCCTGCGGCTCCTTCTTCCTCAGCGGCGCGAAGAGGTTGGTGCGCACGTACTCCGAGTAGCTCACGCCCGACGCCTTCTCGATCACCTGGCCCGCCAGCCAGAAGCCTGTGTTGGTGTAGCGAAAGCTCTCGCCCGGCTTGAAGTACCGCGGCTGGCCCTCGAGCATCGCCAACAGCTGCGCGGGAGTGACGTCTTCCCGCTCGTGCTTCACGAACTCGGGCAGCGTGTCGAACGAGACCAGGCCCGAGGTGTGGTTGAGCAGCGCGCGCAAAGGCACCGGCGTGGCATCGCCGAGCGGCACGTACTTGTGCACGTCGTCGTCGAGCTTCACTTTGCCCTGCTCGGCGAGCTTCAGCAGTGCCGCGGCGGTGATCTGCTTGGTGATCGAGTCGTAGTGAAACACGGTGCCCGGCGCCGCCTTCACCCTGCGCTCGACGTCGGCGAAGCCGAACCCCTCCGACAGCAGCAGCTGGCCGTCCTTCTCGACCGCCACCACCATTCCCGCGACGTGGCGCTCGTCGAATGCCTGCTGCGCCACCGCGTGAAGGTCTTGAGGAGCAGCGGCGAAGCACAGCGTCGCGAGCAGGGCGTTCATCAACGGGCGGCCCGACCGGGCCGCGGGCGCGTCATCAACAGTAACAAACCGGAGGGCCACCGTCGGGGTAGTACTGGCGGCCGCCGTCCGCTTCGCGCGGGTTGTCGCAGCACACCGGGCAGGGGTTGCCGATGTCGTGATCGCAGCACTGCTCGAACTGCCACATGCCTTCGTACAGCTCCGAGGTGCAGAAGCAGCGCACGCCGGAGTCGTCGTGGCCGGCGTCGTAGTCCTGGCACGGGTTGGGGCCTGCATCGGGCCCGGCGTCGATCATCGATGACGAGCTGCAAGCGGCGAATACCAGCGCCGAAGGGAGCAGACGCAGCTTGGTGGTTCGAGCGCTCACCGGGTGGTGCGCAGCATACTGAACACCCACAGCGCTGCGCAGGTGCTGATCCCCTCCACGGTGACGAACTGCTGCACCGCCGCCCCCGGGAAGGGATCGAAGTGCCACCAGCTGCGGGTCGCCGCGTAGAACGCCATCACCACCACCGCCGCGTAGCCGAGCAGGGCGGCCGCCTTCCGGTTCTTCAGCACCTCCGACCAGGCGATCGCCAGCACCGGAATCGAGAGTGCCGCGTCGTTCACGAACTGCCCCGGGCACTCCACCAGCTTCACGCCCGCGAGGTGGGTGAGCACCAGGTGCACCGTCACTGAAGAAGCAGTCAGCCCCGCCGCCTGCGCCGCCAGGTGCCGCGACCACGACGCCGGGCCGAGCGAGAGCGACAACGACCGCGAGAGGAACTCCACCGAGAGGTAGACGATCAGCGCCGCCCACACGATCGCCATCGTCACCGCGACCACGCTCGGCGCCTGACCCTGACCGGCCCGCACCAGCGCCACACTCCCGCTCACCGTCGCTCCGAGCACCGCCGCGCTCACGAACGAGACCACGCTGTCGAGGCCCTTCATCGCGTCACCTCCACCTTCAGCTGCTTGAGGCCCTTCTCGGCCTCGAGCAGGTGCACCACCTTGTCGACGCCCACCGCCTGCGGCACGTGGAGGTCGTAGATCGCCGACTGAATCTGCGCCTGCAGATCGCGGTCGAGCCGCACCATGTGAATCACCGCGCCCAGCGACGCGATTCGCCCGGTGACCTGCTCCAGCGAGACGCCATAGTCGACCGTCAGCGAGATGGTGCGGTGAAGAATGTCTTTGTCTTCGAAGCGCCGGAGGATCGTCAGCGCGAGCACGCCGAGCACGGTGACCACCACGCTCACCGAATACATCCCTCCGCCCGCCGCCATGCCGATCGCCGCCACCAGCCAGAGCCCCGCCGCGGTGGTCAGCCCCTGCACCGACATGCCGGTTCGCAAGATCGCGCCGCCGGCGAGAAAGCCGATCCCGGTCACGATCGAGGCGGCGATGCGCGAAGGGTCGGCCGCCACCAGGTCTTCCTTCGAGTAGCCCTGGTAGTAGACGAAGCGGGTGGAGATCACCATGAAGGTCGCCGCCGCGAGCGCCACCAACATGTGGGTTCGAAGGCCGGCCGGTCTGCCGTGAAGATCCCGCTCGAAGCCGATCACTCCACCGAGAGCTGCTCCGAGTGCAATGCGAGCGAAGAGAATCCAATCGAGGTGCTGCACCCGATCTCTTCTACGCCTGTGACCTGATTGTGACAATCGGCCGGACCCCTGAAGACGAAAAAAAGGCGCGGTGCGATCGGGCCTGACGATCGCACCGCGCCACTGCAACCCACTGCGACTGCTACTTCAGTACCCGCTGCAGATGTCCTGACCCGCCGGGAGGGGGAGAGCAGACGTCGAGTCGTCAATCGACAGCAGGAACGCCTTCAGCTGAGCAATCTGCGCCGCGCTGAAGTTGTTGTTCGGGTTACCGGCCGAGAGGTGCTGGCCGTACTTGTTCTGATCGAGCGCGTCGTCGAGCGTGGCCGCCGCGCCGTTGTGCAGATACGGAGCGGTGGTCGCCAGACCGAACAGCGAGGGCGGGTTGAAGCCGTGGCCGCCCTGCGCCATCGTGCCGTCGGCTTTGCGCTCGAGCAGGCTGAGCGGGTTGAAGGTGCCCACGCCGCGAATCGCGCAGACCACCCGCTCCGGCCCGACGTTGCCGACGCCGCCGTCTTCGATCGCCACGCCGACTTCCGCCTGAATCTTCAGCGTGTCGAGCGGGTTCACCGTGCCGCCGTCGAACGCCACCGTGCGCAGGCCGCTCGCGGTGCAGGCCGAGGTGCCGCCCGCGCCGCAGCCGGTCGCCAGCGCCCGGGTGCCGTTCTTCTCGGGCGACGGGGTGTAGCCGACGGTGGAGACGCTCCACTTCGCGCCGCCGTGGCACTTGTCGCAGCCGCCCTGAGTGAACAGCGAGCGGCCGGCAGTGACGTCAGCCGCCACCAGGGTGCTGGGCGCGCGGTTGGTAGTGATCGTCTTCACGTAGGCCTCGATCGCCTCCCAGCCCTGGTTCGACGAGAGGAACAGCACCGTCTGCCGGGTCGAGCCGGCGAGAAAGTCCTGCGCGCCCGGAGCTGAGCCGCCGTCGGGCGACAGCGCCACCGCCAGGTTGATCGGTGCGTCGGCGCCGTCGACGATCGCGCCCTTGCCGCCCGCGGTGCCGCGGGTGTTGAGCTCGAAGTCGTGGATCTCGTCGAAGATCGCGGTCCAGTTCAGCACCCGCTGGTCGACCGCGCCCGCCGCCTTCGAGAAGGTGCCGTCGAGAGGAATCGTCTGCCGCGGGCCGGCGGCGAAGATCCAGGTGATGTTGTCCGACAGACCATCGGGGTGGCAGCTGCCGCAGCTGTTCACGCTGCGGGTCGCCCAGCGGCCGGTGCCGGTGAAGAACAGGCTCTTGCCGGTGAGCACCTTCGCGTCGGAGGTGCCCGCGGTGGGCTTGGTCTCCGAGGCGATGGTGGTGAGCACCGTCTGCGGGTTGGAGCCGAGGTCGATCACCGAGACCGAGCGGTCGATCCAGTTGTTCACGTAGGCGCGCTGGTTGGCCTGCGAGTTGGCGGTGACGATGCCCATCGGAGCGCGAATCGCTCCCGCGTGCAGGTCGATCTGCTGGAACGCCTGGGTGTTGCCCAACAGCACGTCGAGCGCGGTGCCGTTACGGGTGCCGCCCGAGTACTGAATGCGCTGCACCATGTCGCCCGCCTGCGACGCCACGTACGCCACGTTCGGAGCGCCGAGCTTGAAGTCGAGCTCGATCGGCACGCCCAGCAGGTTGGAGCTGCCCGCGGTCGCCTCTTGCGCCTTCAGCAGGCTGGAGAGCGCGTAGGTGCCCTTGGTGCTGGTGTCTTCGGTCATCGTGGTGAGGTCGATCACCGAGACGGCCGCGAACAGGTTGGTGAGCGGGTTGAGCGGGCCGTGAGGCGACGCGCACACGTTCGAGACGTACGCTTTGTTGGCGTCGATCGCGATGTTGAACAGCTGGTTGGGCGAGCAGCCGACGTTCGCGCCGGCGTTGGGCGAGAACCCGGTGTCGGCGATCGGGTTGAGCGCGATCGCCGCGCCAGGCGTGAGCGTGCCGAGCGGAATCGGCACCACGTGGCCGATGCGGCTGTCGTCAGCCCCTTCGACCGAGGCGGTGTTCACCGAGCCGTAGAACAAGGTGACCAGCGCGGTCTCGTCGTTGTCGTTCTGGTCGACGTTGTTGGTGACCGCCACTGCGCGGGGGTTGGCCCCGACGACGATCGACTGAGCCGACATCGCGGTGGTGTCGACCACCGAGACGGTGTCGTCGCCGAAGTTGGCCACGAACGCCTTGAGGCCGGAGGGCGACAGCGCCACGCCGGTGGGCTCGGAGCCGACCGCGACCGAGCTGGCCACGCTTGGCGTCGCGCCGCCGATGCCGGTCACCTTGACCAGCTTCTGCGCCTTGCGGAGCACCACGTAGGCGGTGTCGTTGTCGGGAGCGATCGCCACCGACACCGGCTGCTGGTTGCCGCCGGCGAAGCTGACCGAGTTCACCTTCATGTTGTTCGCGGTGTTGATGATCGACAACGAATCGTTGTCGGGGTTCACCGCCAGCACCAGGGCGTCACTCAGGGTTCCGGTCGTGCCGTTGCCCGAGGTGATCGCGATCGCCGAGCTGCGCGAGGGCTTCAGCAGCACCGGGCCGGTGAAGGTTCCTCCGCCGCCGCCCGCGCCACCGCCGGTCGCCGCGCCGCCGCCGGTCGCTGCGCCGCCGCCGGTCGCAGCACCGCCGCCGGTCGCTGCACCGCCGCCGGTCGCCGCGCCACCGCCGGTCGCTGCTCCGCCGCCGGTCGCTGCACCACCGCCGGTCGCTGCTCCGCCGCCGGTCGCCGCGCCTCCGCCGGTCGCCGCACCGCCACCGGTCGCGTCGCCGCCGCCGGTCGCTGCACCGCCGCCCGTGGCTGCACCTCCGCCAGTCGCGGCGCCGCCGCCAGTTGCACTGCCACCACCTCCGCCATTACCGCCATTACCTCCGCACCCGGCAAGCGTCAGGACCGCTGCCGCGGTGAAAATCAGTGTGGGTCGCATGGGTCTCCTTTCGGCCAGCCCCTCCATCGCAAGGGTCGAGCCACACCCGTCTCGTCTGGCGAGAGGCCGATCGCAGGCGCGGGCCTGTAGGCTGGAGCCGACAGGTGTTGGGCCGAGGCTCGGAACGGTCTACGGTCGGCGCGAAATGGCTGAAGAAACGCACCGTCTCGTACAAGCCGGGCTTCCGCTCAAAGGGCTGCTGGTCGAGGTCGCCGAAGGGCCCGACGCCGGCAAGCAGTGCAGCTCCGAGAGCGAGGTGCTCTCGGTCGGCACCGCCACCGACAATCAGCTCTGCCTCACCGACCCCTCGGTGTCGCGCTACCACCTCGAGCTGTCGCGCTCGGGCGATCGGGTGGGCGTCAAAGACGTGGGCTCGACCAACAGCACCTTCGCCGGTCAGGTGGCGATCTCGGTCGGCACCGTCGCGCCGGGAACGCTGCTGAAGATCGGCCGCACCACGCTGAAGGTGAGCGACGGTCAACGGCTCGAGCTCGAGCTGCACCCGTCGAATGCGCTGGGGCCGCTCAAGGGCCGCACCGAGCTGATGCGGCGGCTGATGACCAAGCTTCAGAAGGTGGCGCAGAGCGACGTGGCGGTGCTGCTCAACGGCGAGTCGGGCACCGGCAAGGAGCTGATCGCCCGCGCGCTCCACGAGCACAGCCAGCACTCGAAGGAGCCGTTCATCACCGTCGATTGCGGCGCGCTCGCGCCCGGCCTGGTGGCGAGCGAGCTGTTCGGCCACGAGAAGGGCGCCTTCACCGGCGCCGACCGCCGGCACATCGGCGCGTTCGAGCGTGCGCACAAGGGCACGCTGTTTCTCGACGAGATCGGCGAGCTGCCTCCGGCGCTGCAGTCGACGCTGCTCGGCGTGCTCGAGCGGCGCAAGTTCAGGCGGGTGGGTGGCACCGACGACGTGCAGGTCGACGTGCGGGTGGTGTCGGCGACGCACCGCGATCTGCGCAGCGAGGTGAACAAGGGCACCTTCCGGTTGGACCTGTTCTACCGGCTGGCGGTGGTGCGCCTCGACGTGCCGCCGCTGCGCGAGCGCGCCGACGACATTCCGCTTCTGGTCGAGCATTTCCTCCGCGAGGCCGGGTTCGACGGGCAGGTGGAAGAGCTGGTCTCGGCCAAGGCGATGGACTCGCTGCAGAAGCACTACTGGCCGGGCAACGTGCGTGAGCTGCGCAACCTGGTCGAGGCGACGCTGGCGATGGGCGAGACGCCTCCGCTGGATTCGGTGGCCGCGCCTGCGGGTGGCGCTGAGCCGGCGGCGCAGGCCGAAGGGCCGCTGACGACCTACAAAGATGCGCGGGCGTCGGCTCTGAACGTCTTCGAGCGGGCGTACCTGACGCGGTTGATCGAGAAGTCGAAGGGCAACGTCTCAGAGGCGGCGCGGGTCGCGCGGATGGATCGTTCGCACCTGATCGAGATGCTGAAGCGCCACTCGCTGAAGTGATCCTTCTCCCACGGGAGAAGGTGCCCCGAAGGGGCGGTTGAGGGGTATTCGAACGCCGGCAGTGACGGGACCGGATGCGTTCGGTCACCCCTCACCCGGCCTTCGGCCACCCTCTCCCGTGGGAGAGGGGACAGTCAGGGCTGCCAGTGAAGCTCGTGATCAGAGCACGTGCGCAGGCCCTGCTCGCACATCGCGGTCAGCGAGTCGAAGCCGATGTACACATCTTGATCGACCTCGTTGAAGTTGGTGACGCAGGAGTAGGCGCAGCCGACGAGCTGGGTCTGGTCGTAAGGCGGAAGCTGGCCCGACTGGTTGGGCATCACATCGGCGCAGGGCTGACGGGTCGCGATCATTCGCAGCATCACGAACTCGTCGGGGGCCTGGGCGATCACCTCGTGGCCAGTGAGTGTCTGTGCCAGCGCGGCTTTCACCTCGGCGCGAACGGTCTCCCGTGGAGTCCCGGTGACACCGCTCGGGAGCGAAATCGGCGTGCAAACCCGGGTCGAATCAATCGGAGCGCACGTGTGATCTCCGCACCAGTCGATCAGTTGGCCGGTGCGACACCCCGGCAGCCCACCGAGGCGAATGAAGTCGGTCACCAGGCTGGCAGGCTGGAGGCCGCCATCGATGCCGCCCCCATCGGGCTCGAGGCGGTCGAGCACCATCTTTCCGCTCGAGTCCTTGCAGAGAAAGCCGTCGAGCCCTTCGCCATCGCTGCCAAAGGTCACCCCGACGGTTCGATGATCGACGCAAGCGAAGCCGATCAGAAACAGCGCGGGAAGCAGCCGTTTCATCGCACCACCACCGTGGTCTCGGTGCGGTGCGCGGCAATGATCCCGCCGGTGACGCCCGCGGCGATCGCCGCCGCCCCCGCGATCGCCACCCAGAACAGCGCGCGCTTGTAGATCGGCACCGACGGCGCCACGAGCTGACCGCGCACCAAAAGGTCGCTCATCAGCCCGCTCAGCTGCTGGGCCGGCGCGCCAATCCGCTCCGCACGCGCGGTGATCGCACCATCGACCGCCAGCACCGCGTCCAGCTTCCCCGGAGCAGTGTCGTCGACCGCGAGCAGCACCAGCCGGCTCGCCCGCAGCGCAGTCGACAGCAGCCGCACCGAGCGATCACCATCGGCATCGGGCGCCAACCGGAACCGCGCGCTCCACTGGGCGGCGGCGAGCTCGGGCGCAGCATCGGGCAGCTCGACCGACACCTTCATCGAAGGGGCCTGGAGCCGCACCGTGCGCACCACCGGTTCATGTCCATCCGCGGCCAACCGCAACACGTGCAGGCCCTCCTGGGCTTCGAGCGTGCAGGGGGTTGTGCAACCGCTGGGCCGCCCATCGAGCTCGATCTGCGCGTCTGGCGTTCCACTCACTTCGATCGGCAAAGGCTTCTGCTGTGACGCGGCTTTGAGTGCCTGTGCGATCACCCGCTCGACCTCGGGGCTGACCGACCCCACCTCGGCTGGAACCTGCAGGCTCGACCCGACAAGTTGTGTCGCCGCGCGCCTCGCCGGCTCCAGCTTGTTCGCGCCCACGTTGCAGGCCACCTGCCAGAGCAGCATGCGCGCCGCGGTGGCGCGATCGCCCTGGCCGAGCGCCGCGGTCAGCGCCGCTTCGTCGGAGACCTCGTCGAGACATTTGGTGAAGTCGGCGTTCACATACGCGGTGCGCGCGGCGGCGACCCGCTCCTGGGGCAGGGCGGGCGCGGCCGGCCTCGGCTCCGGAGCGTTGGGCAGCTCGGCCAGCCGCAGCTCCACGTCGGCATTGGAGGCGGCAAGGTCGGCGGCGGTAGGCGCATGTCCGCGCGCGACCACCACCGTCACCGATGGCTTCACCGGTTCAGCTGTCGCGATCAGCAAGACGAGAGCAGCGAAGGCCATCGGCGCGCGAATAGAATGCGCGCGGTGCAGTTAGGCAAGTACAGGTTGGTGCGTCGCATCGGCCAGGGCGGCATGGGAGAGGTGTGGGAAGGCGAGCTGCCCGGCGAGGGTGGCTTCGCGCGCCGGGTCGCGATCAAGCGCCTCAAGGCCCAGGGCGGTGAGACCTGGGAGCGACGCTTCATGGACGAGGCGAAGATCGCCAGCCGCCTGCACCACGCCAACATCGTCTCGGTGTTCGACTTCGGCGCCGCCGACGGCGAGTTCTTCCAGGTGCTGGAGCTGATCGACGGGATCGACGCGCGTCGCTTGTACGAGCTCGCGCGGCAGAAGGGCGAACAGCTGCCGGTGGAAATCGCGCTCCACCTCTGCGTCGAGGTCGCGCATGGGCTGGCGTCGGCGCACACCGCCAAAGACGAAGCGGGCGTGCCGATGCACATCGTTCACCGCGACGTCAGCCTCGAGAACGTGCTGATCAGCTGGCAGGGCGACGTGAAGCTCTCCGACTTCGGAGTGGCGAAGGCGCGCGACCGGTCCCACGAGACCCTCGCCGGTGCGACCGTCGGCAAGCCCTCGTACATGGCGCCCGAGCAGGCGACCGGCGGCGACGTCGACGCTCGCACCGACGTGTTCGCGCTCGGCTGTGTGCTGCACGCGCTGTTTTGCGGGGTGACGCCGCTCGCCGGTGAAGACCGCATGGCCGAGCTCCTCGCAGGGAAGCCGCTGCCGATTCACGAGTTGGTGCCGGCGGAGATCGCGCCGGTGATCGCGAAGGCGATCTCCCGCAGCAAGATCGAGCGCTACGCGTCCGCCGATGAGATGGCCGAGGCGCTCGCGAAGCTCCGCCACTCGAAGATCAGCGACGACCCGCGGCGGGTGTTGAGCGCCTACCTGACGAAGATGCGCCCGGCGCCGAAGAAGGCGGGTGGGGCGCTCGATGCGATGTTGGGCGTGGAGCCTTCCGTCGAGCACCAGGCGACCCCGGTGGCGGTGGTGGCGCCGCCGCAACCGACGTTGATGTACGGCGGCAAAGACCTCACCCAGAAGTACGGAGATCAGCCGGCGCAGCTGGTCGAACAGCAGTCGTCGCGGGCGCCCTTGATCGGCGGCGGGGTGTTGTTGATCGCTGCGGCTTCGATCGCGGCGGTGTTCCTGTGGCCGACTGAAAAGCCCGTCGAGGTCGCGGCTCCGAAGAGTGACGCCCCTCCCGCCCTTCAGACCCCCTCCCCCTCGGTGGGGGAGGGGGCTCCCGTTCTGGCGGTTCCGACGCCAGTGGAGCAGGCGAAGGTCGAGCCGGCGCCTCCGCCACCGCAGCCGAAGGCGAAGCCTCGGCCCAAGGCGGCGCCCACGGCGCAGGGCGTGTTCGCGATCGGCGGAGCAAAAGCGCTCGGCGCCGAGATCCTCGTCGATGGTCAGAGCGTGGGCTTCGCGCCGAAGCAGCTCGAGCTCACCGTGGGCTCGCACGAGGTGACGCTGGTGCAGCGCGACGGCAGCCGCATCGGGCCGCACAAGATCGAGCTCACCGAGCGCAACACCCAGAGCCAGCCGCTACGTTGGCTTCCGTAGCCACCACGCGGTGGCGATGAACAGAAACTGCAGCGGCAGCCGCGCCCACAGCAGCCACGGCGCGATCGGGTGCGCCGGGTCGAGCGAGATGTGGTTCACCGCCATGTTGATGTTGGCGGGGAACACCGCGATGAACAGCGCCACCAGGCCGACGGCCGCGACCCAGCGAACGCGAGGGATCAGCAGCCCGATGCCTCCCAGCATCTCGAACACCCCCGAGATCGCCACCAGCGCCTCGTGCCACGGCAGGAACGACGGCATCATTCGCAGGTACGGCTCGGGAGCGATGAAGTGCAACGCACCCGCAATCGTCATCACGATCGCGGTCACCACTCGAATGATCGGCTTGGCTCGGCGCACGCGACGCAGCATAAAGCACGACCGATGAAGCAACGGCCAGCCCGTCAGTCGTTCAACCTCGGCGGCGCTCAGTCGCTCCAGGTCGACGCCAACGGCGACGTGGTCGTCTTCGCTCACGACAAGGTGGTGGTTCACCGCTGGGCCACCGGCAAGACCGAGAAGTACCGCTGGTCGGCCGAGCACCCTCAATGGACCTCGGCCGCCGCGCTGCTGGGCAACGAGTCGATCGCCGCCGCGACCTACGACTCAGTGCTCGGTCAGCCTCAGTTCGCGATCTTCAGCCGCAAGCCCTTCGAGGCCCGGCGGGTGCTCGCCGTTCCCGACCCCCAGGTGCGGGCGAACGAAATCACCGCCAGCGCCGACGGCCGCCACTTCGCGATCGCGCGCGACCACGGCAATCGCAGCACCCTGGTCGACGTGTTCACCGCCGATGGCGAGCACGTGCAGTCGATCCGCCAGGTGACTCCGCTGATCGGCGTCACCTTCGCGGAGGGTGATCAGGAGCTGCTCGTCTTCACCACCACCGCGATTCACCGTTTCCCGCTCGGCTCGCGAAGGAGCAGCGGCTTCGTCGGCTGCGAGCTCCCCAACTGGGGCGCGATGACCTCGATCACCCGCTCGCAGGGAGAGCTGCTGCTCTCGTGGCGCCCATACGGCGCGCTCCGCCCCGCGTTTCTGTTCGACGAGGCGAAGCTGCGGCTGACCCGTTCGTTCCAGCCGGCACACGTCTATTCCTGGGGGCCGGCGGCGAACACGTTGGTGCGCTCCACCGGTCCCGATGTGGAGCTGATCGACACCCGCGAAAAGCGGCTGGGCGGCTTTCGTCGAGATCGCGCGACGGCATTGCAGGCCGGGGCGCCGCACCCGTCTGGCTTCTGGGCCGCGGCGGGCGGCTTTCTCGAGCTCTACGACTTCGCGCGGCTGACCGACGTGGTCGCGTCGGCGCCGCCCGCCGACAAGAAGCGCGCCGCACCCAAGGGGCCCAAGGCGCTCTCCGCCACTCCGGAGGAGCTCGCCCAGGCCGACGAGCTGCTGGCGAAGATCTTCGCCGACCCCGACGACGAGCAGGCGTTGCGCGTGTACGCCGACTGGTTGTGTGAGCACGGCGGAGAGACCCGCGGTCAGTACATTCAGCTCTCGTTGCTCCGCGATGCCACCGACGAGCAGCGCAAGCGTGCCAAGACGCTGCTGAAGCGCCACCGTGGGGAATGGCTCGGGGCCGCGCGGCCGTACATCCGCAGCTGGCTCGATTCCGACCTGGTGCCCGGCTTCCCGGAGCTGGTCACCTGCGAGGCAGCGAAGCTGATCGAGGGCTTCGAACAGGTGGCGAGAGCCGGCCCGCGCCTGATGCTCAGCGTGACCGCGATCGGCAAACAGCGCCGCGAGACCGAGAAGAAACTGGCCGCGCTTCCGTTTCACCGCTTCGATGTCGTCATCCTCAGCATGAACGGGCTCGACGACAGGTCCCTCACCACCCTCGCACCGGCGCTGAAGGGCGTGCGCAGCCTGTGGTTGCAGCACAACCCGTTCACCGGCAAGGGCCTGGCGCAAGTCGCCGAGCACGGGGGCCCGTTCGAAGAGCTCCAACTCTCCGTCGATCACCGGCACGGGCCGGAGACACCGGCCGAATACGTCAAGGTGCTCACCACCGCACCGTCGATGGCGACGCTGAAGCGCCTGCACTTCGAGGGCATGCAGCACTCGCGGCCCGCGGCGTTGCTGGTGGAGCTGCGCGCGAAGCTGAAGCACCTCGAGGTGCTCTCCCCGTGATCGATCTGGCGAAAGTTCCCCAGGCCGTGCGCGAGGTCGCCGAGCAGCTCGAGAGCGCGGGTCATCAGGCGTACCTGGTGGGCGGCTGCGTGCGCGATCTGCTCCGCGAGCAGACGCCGAAAGACTTCGACCTCGCCACCTCGGCCACGCCGCAGCAGGTGCAAGCGGTGTTCAAGCGCACCATTCCCACCGGCATTCAGCACGGCACGGTGACGGTGGTGCACAAGGGCCAGCACGTCGAGGTGACCACCTTTCGCATCGAAGGCGCTTACGTCGACGGGCGGCGGCCGACCTCGGTCGAATTTCACACCGACATCGAGGCCGATCTCTCGCGCCGCGACTTCACCATCAACGCGATGGCGTTTCGCCCGAAAGACGCGAACGTGGTCGACCCGTTCGGAGGCCGCGCCGACCTCGCCGCGAAGACGATTCGCTGCGTGCGCGACGCGATGGAGCGCTTCACCGAAGACGGGCTGCGCCCGCTGCGCGCGGTGCGGTTCGCGGCGGTGCTCGCCTTCACCATCGAGCCTCTGACCGAGGCGGCGATCGGCCAGACGCTCCAGGTGTTTCGCAAGGTGGCGATGGAGCGCGTGCTCCAGGAGCTGTCGAAGCTGCTCGCCGCGCCCGGCCGGGCGCTGGGCCTCGACCTGCTCGCGCGCACCGGGCTGTTGAAAGAGATCCTCCCCGACGCCAACCCGAAGCGGCTCGGCGCGGCCGCGGCGATCACCCCCGAGCTGGAGGCGCAGCTGGCGGTGCTGATGGCCGACGCGGCCGACCCGCGGCCCAACCTGGAGCGGCTCAAGTTGCCGACCCGGGCGATCGAGCGGGCGTGCGTGCTGGTGAAGCACCAGCGGCCTCCGCCTTCGAGCGCGACCGACAAAGAGGTGCGGCTCTGGGTGCGCGACAGCGGCCCCGAGCAGCTCGATCAGCAGCTGTTGGTGAGCGCGGCGCTCGGCCACGACGTGTCGATCGCCCCACGCGCCCGCGCGGCGGCGAAAGACCCCCTGGTGCCGAAGCAGCTCGCGCTCAACGGCGGCCAGATCATGAAAGCGCTCGGCATCGGTCCGGGTCCGCGCATCGGCGAAGCCACCCGCTACCTGATGGACGCGGTCTTGGAGGACCCGTCGCGCAATACCCCCGAAACTCTTACGGTGTTGCTGCAAAATTTCAGCGCCTAGGGTTCTCCACAGAGTTCTCAACACCAGAGAAGCCGAGAGGGCGTTCCCGCTCTCCACAGAGCACCCAACTCGCCCACAATCGCTTGTGGAGAAGCCGGAAATACACGGCGATTCAATGGGTTAGGCCGGTTCGCCGGCTGTTTCGACTTTGAAACAACCGTCGAGGAGCGCGAGTGCGCTCATGTGGGACGCCTGTGGGAAAGCTTTCAGGAAGGGCCGTTTTCGGGCATCTACAGGACAAATGCGCGTCGTGGTGGCGATGAGCGGCGGCGTCGATTCTTCGGCGGCCGCGGCACTGTTGAAGGAGCAGGGACACGAGGTCCTCGGCATCACTCTGCGCGTGTGGAGCTACGAGTCGAAGGCGAAGTGCGGCAGCTGCTGCAGCCCCGACGACATCGACGACGCGCGGGCGGTGGCCGACAAGCTCGGCATCCCGTTCTACGTCGCCAACGTCGAAGATCTGTTCAAGCAGAAGGTCGTCTCCCCGTTCGTGAACAGCTACCTGAACGGCCGCACGCCGATTCCCTGCGTCTCCTGCAACCAGGACGTGAAGTTCGGCTTTCTGCTCGAGCGGGCGCGGGCGCTCGGCGCCAGGCTGGCCACCGGCCACTACGCGCGCATCGCCGAGAAAGACGGCCGCTTCAGCCTCGAGAAGGCGGTCGACGCGGCGAAAGACCAGTCGTACTTCCTCTTCACCCTCGGCCAGGACGAGCTGAAGGACATCGTGTTTCCGATCGGCGGGATGACCAAGGCCGAGGTGCGCGCGGTGGCCGAGCGGCACCAGCTGCCGACCACCCACAAGCCGGAGTCGATGGAGATCTGCTTCGTGCCCGACGGCGACTACGCGAAGTTCGTCGAGAAGGTCGGCGGCAAGCCGCAGGGTGGGGCGATCGTCGACGAGCGCGGCCAGGTGCTCGGGCGCCACGAGGGCGTGCACAAGTTCACCGTCGGCCAGCGGCGCGGGCTCAACCTCTCGACGCCCGAGCCGCGCTACGTCACCGCGATCGACGCCGAGAAGAACACCGTGCAGGTCGGCCCGGTGGAGCAGACCGAGAAGCACGACTTCGCGCTCTTGAAGCCGAGCTGGGTCGACGGCGCGGCGCCGGTCGATCGCGATCTCCAGGTTCGCATTCGCCACCGTCACCTCGGCTCGCCGGCGCGGCTGAAGCAGGGCGCGCACGGGGTGCGGGTCGAGCTGCAGATTCCCGCCCGGGCGGTGACGCCAGGACAGGCCGCGGTGTTCTACGATGGCGACCGGGTCCTCGGCGGAGGCTGGATCGCGTGAAGCAGGTGCTGAGCGTCGGGCTGTTGGTGGTCGCGCTCGGGTGCTCCGAAAAGAAGAACATCGGGCCGGTGTGCGGGCTGCACTCGGCCTCGGCGCCGGTCACCGTCGAGCTCGACAAGAAGAGCCGTCAGCTGGGGGTCGGTGCGCGGCTGTCGGGCAACGACGCGATGAAGGCCGAAGGCTGGGCGCTGGTGGAGTGCTTCGGCGGCGCGCTGGCGGTGCTCCACAAAGACGCGGTGATGGTGAACGACCTCAAGGCCGCGCACATCGAGGCGACCAACTTTCCCCGCAAGAAGCTCGAGGGCGACACGCTGAAGGAGTTGGTGGCGATGCGGCGCACGGTCGAGGCGCGCTACACCGACAACCGCTTCACCCCCGAGAGCGCGCTGAAGAGCGGCAAGGACTTCACCACCGGGCAGTACATGGTGGCGTTCTTCACTCCCAACGGGCTCGAGAAGCTGGCGAGCGAGCCGATCCCCGAGGGGCCGCGCGGGCTGCCTCCACCGCCGAACCGGCCGAAGGTGCCGCACATTCACGCCGCCGACCTGGGCGAGAACGGGCCGTTGCTCGAGGTGACCGACGACGTCGCGTTCGCCGAGACCGACGATCTGGCGACCGCGGCGCTGCTCGAAGATCACACCTACCAGCTCGGCCGCACGGTGCGGTTGGTGCTGCCCGACGGGGCGGAGGCGAAGCTGAAGCTGCCGAATGGAACGGTGAAGCTCGATGGGCCGTTGGATCTCTCGCTGCGCTGAATTTGACGCAGGGATCCAACCGGCTACCGTGATGTAGCGATTCTTCGAAGCGAAAGAGCGATGCGCGACCTGCACAAGATGAAAGAGAAGTTCGAGGTCTCCCTCGATTCGAGCCACATCGTCAGCCTCACCATCTTCGGTCTGGTGGTGGTCGGCGGGGTGTTCATGCTCGGGGTGATGGTGGGCAAGCGGCTGTCGTCGAACGAGAAGACGGCCCAGGCGCCCGACCTGTTGACCGCGCTCGATCAGCGCTCTGCCGCGCTCGACGCGGTTCAGAAAGACGCGTCGCTCACCTTTCAGGAAGAGCTGACCAAGAAGACCCCCAGCCCGACGGTGATCGCCGAGCCGGTGCGGGTGGTCGACAACAAGCCCGAGGCGAAGCCGGCCGAAAAGCCGGTGGAGAAGCCGGTCGCCGAGAAGCCGGCCGAGAAACCCGCTGAGAAGCCGGTCGTCGCCGAGAAGCCGGCGGAGAAACCGGTCGAGGTCGCGGCGGTGGAGAAGCCGGCCGAGAAGCCGGTCGAGGTCGCGAAGCTGTCCGACGATGCGGGCCCGCCGGTGGCGGCGCCGGCTCCCGTGCTCACCCGCACCAGCGACGCGGGCGCGCTGACGTTGAAGGCGGCGTTTGCGAGCGCGCAGAAGCCTGCCGAGGTCGCGCAGAAGCCGGCGGAGACGAACCCCGACGGCCAGTGGACGCTGCAGCTGTCGGCGTATCAGGACCGCGCGGAGGCGAACCGTCAGGTCGCCAACCTGCGCGACAAAGGCTACGCGCCGTACGTGGTCGAAGCGAACGTGCCCGGCCGTGGGGTCTGGTACCGGGTGCGCATGGGCCGGTTCGGCTCGCGCGACGCCGCCAGCCGCTACCTGACCGACTTCAAGCGCGAGACGTCGATCGACGCGATCGTCACCAACAACTGATCGCGGTCAACGCCTTCTCTAGAAGCAGGCGTAGAAGCCCTGGGTGAGCATCAAGCAGACGCCGAACGACCCGGTGCCGACGCAGTTCTGGCACGCCTGACCGAAGGTCCCGCACTGGGTGTCGATGTCGCCGCTCTGGCACTGATCGAGCGCGTCGCAGCAACCGAGGCAGCTGACCGCGCAGCCGCCATCGACGGTGCCGCCGTCGCCACCAGTGCCGCCGCCGGTGCCCGAGCCTCCGCCGGTCGCGGAGCCTCCGCCACCCGTCGCGCTCCCTCCGCCAGCGGCGCTGCCACCGCCGCCGCCCGCGCCGGAGGTGCAGACCGCGTTCACACAGGTGAGCCCACTGCCGCAGCCGACGCAGGGATCTCCGTTGTGGCCGCAGGCAGCGTTGTTGGCGCCGCTGAAGCACATGTTGCTCATGCAGCAGCCGAGGCAGTTGTTCGGGCCGCAGGTGGTCGAGCCTCCGCCGCCGGTGGCCGAGCCTCCGCCCGCCGCCGAGCCGCCGCCGGTCGCAGAGCCGCCGCCCGTCGCTGAACCGCCGCCGGTCGCCGCGCCGCCACCGGTCGCGGAGCCGCCACCCGTGGCGGAGCCGCCGCCGGTCGCCGCGCCGCCACCGGTCGCGGAGCCTCCGCCCGTGGCCGAGCCGCCGCCCGTCGCCGCGCCGCCGCCGGTCGCAGAGCCACCGCCCGTGGCGGAGCCGCCTCCGGTGGCGTTGCCGCCGCCCTGGCTGTTGCCGGTGCAGCCGCCGAGCTGGCAGATCTGGCCGGGGAGGCAGGCGGAGCAGGTGGCTCCGTTGCGGCCGCAGGCGTCGGGCGAGTTCCCGACCTGGCAGGTGCCGTTGCCGTCGCAGCAGCCGAGCGCGCAGTTCGAGGCGCTGCACATCGGCGGGTGGGTGCCGCAGGCCGCGAGCGCGAAGCCGAGGCCGAAGCCCAGAGCGAGAACGAGACGGAGCCGACTCATTGGGTTGCCCCTAGCAGAGTCAGCGACTGAAAGACGAGCGGCTTACCCCTCGGAGTTGGGGTTCTTGGTCCACTTGTCGACCTGGCCGTCGCCGTCGAGATCTTCGCCGACGCGATCGACCTGGCCGTTCTCCCAGTACTCCCAGTAGTCGACCTTGCCGTCGCCGTTGGTGTCGCGCTCTTTACGAACGAGCTGACCCTTCTCGTAGAACTTCCAGAGGGTGGGCTTGCCGGCGGAGGAGAGGTCGGACTCCTTACGAACGATCACGCCCTTCTCGTAGTAGTTGACCTGATCGATCTTGCCGTCGAAGTCGAGGTCGAGGGCTTCTTTCTCGATCTGCTCTTTGTCGTCGTACCAGCGAGCGACGTCGACCTTGCCGTCCCAGTTGAGGTCGAGCTCTTTGCGAACGAGCTTGTCGATGTCGCGGCCGTCGGCGCTCTTGCCGGGGACGGTGTACGTCCACACGTCGGGCTTCTTGTCGCCGTTGAGGTCGAACTCGGTGACCTTTTCGCCGTTGGCGGTCTTCTGGTGAATGTTCTCGGCGAGGGCTTCGCCGTTCTCGCCGCCATTCCCGTCGGACTTGGTGTTCGACTTGCCGCCTCCGCACGCGCAGAGCGACAGGGCGGTAGCGGCCAGAAGCAGCTTAAACATGGTGGTCATTTTGACCCTCCGTGACACTCGACATACCGTCACATGTGGCCATGGCCCGCAAGAAGATCAGCACCACCATCTACATCACTCCCGAGCAGAACGAGGCGTTGAAAGCGCTGCACGGGCGAACCCGAGTGGCGGTCGCCGAGTACATTCGGGAGGGCATCGATCTGGTGCTGGAGAAGTACAAGGACAAGCTTCCGGGTCAGGCGACTTTCGAAGACCTGTAGGTTATAGCCGCGCCCATTGGTGTCCACCGGAAGCCGGTTTCGATCAAAGTCGATCGTCGTTTTGGGCGGGGCGGGATTCCTCGGCTCGCACCTGTGTGACCGGCTGTTGGACGAGGGCGCCGAGCGGGTGGTTTCCGTCGACAACCTCTGCACCGGCAGCGAGTCGAACCACGCGGGGCAGTCGGGCGAGAAGCGCTTCGAGCTGGTGAAGCACGACGTCTGTGAGCCGCTGAAGATCGCGGGCGACGTGCACTACGTGTTCAACCTGGCGAGCCCGGCGTCGCCGTTCGACTACGCGAAGCTGTGGCTGGAGACGATGCGGGTGGGCTCGCTCGGTACCCAGCACGGGCTCGAGCTGGCGCAGGCGAAGCGGGCGGTGTTTCTGCAGGCGTCGACGTCGGAGATCTACGGCGACCCGTTGGTGCACCCGCAGCGCGAGGACTACCTCGGTAACGTCGATTCGACCGGGCCGCGAGCGGTGTACGACGAGGCGAAGCGGTACGGCGAGGCGATGGTGGCCGCGTTCCGCCGGGAGCGGGGTGCGTCGACCCGCATCGTGCGCATCTTCAACACCTATGGGCCGCGAATGCGGCTGAACGACGGGCGGGTGGTGCCGGCGTTCGTGGGGCAGGCGTTGCGCGGCGAGAACTTCACGGTGTTCGGCGACGGGTCGCAGACGCGATCGTTCTGCTACGTCGACGACGAGGTCGAGGGGCTGATGCGGCTGGCGCTCTCGAACGAGATGGACCCGGTGAACATCGGGAACCCGCAGGAGCTGACGCTGCTGCAGTTCGCCGAGGCGGTGCGGAAGGCGGCGGGTGGGGCAGGGCAGATCGAGTTCAAGCCGCTGCCGAAGGGCGACCCGAAGCAGCGCAAGCCGGACATCACCCGGGCGAAGGCGCTGCTGGGCTGGGAGCCGAAGGTGTCGCTCGAGCAGGGGCTGAAGCCGACGATCGAGTACTTCCGGACCAAGGTGAAGGACCCGCTCATCACGCAGGAGCAGGTTCGAGAGGCGCACCGGATTGCGCAACAGTCCCACATTCGGATTGGTGAAGCGTTGATTCGAACCGGTGCTGTGGACGATTCCACGCTCACGGACTTTCTGAGCAGGCAGTACGGCGTTCCCACGATCAACCTCGCGGACCTTGACGTTGCGCCGGAGGTCATCAAGCTCGTCCCGCGCGATATCGCGGAGAAGTACGCGATTCTTCCGGTGAACAAAGGCGAGCGTTCGCTGATTGTCGCGATGGCGGATCCCTCGAACATCTACGCCGTCGACGATCTCAAGTACGTGACTGGTCTCAACATCGAGCCGGTTGTCGCATCCGAGGTCGCGATCCGGGACGCGATCGCGAAGTACTACGGCCCTAAGTAGCGCCGACAACAGCATTGATGGGGTGAGGGGCTGTTGGTTCGCAACTCTGCTGCGCGCGACCTCCGCCCGCGACTTCGGGGCCAGCCGTGCGCCGCGGGTATGCGTACCGATCAGGACATCGGTGTTCGGGTGTCCCCGGCGGCGAAGGACGACCTCCCGTCGATGTTTGACATCACCGCCGATTACACAAAAATCGATTTCATATAATTCTGAAGCGTATCAAGCATGAACAGGACCCCTCCTTTTGCCGGCGGGGCGACCTCGCTGGATCAGAACGACCGTCGCCAGATCCAATGGCACGAGAGGCACACCCGCATCGCACGGCTGGCTCCTCAACCGCGGGCGGACCCACGCGAGGGCGCTGCCGCGAACCGGACCCCAGCGCCCCCAATCAAAGCAGCCGCGGCTCGACGTGATGCCGATGGCCTCTGAGCTCGATGAACCAGTCGGGCAAGATCGCATTCCAATGGGTCGCGCAGAGCCCGCTCTTGTGCGCTGGATCGAACACCGTCGGCGTCCGCGGCTTCAGCTTCATCAGCAGCTCGATCGTCGACACCGCCATGTGCAGCTGCCGGTGGCTCTGCATGAATAACCCCAGCCGCGCAGCGCAGATCGCCGACTTGTTCGCGTACGCCGCGTAGTACAGCGCATCAGGCCGCAGGTTCCGCTGCTTGAAGAAGAGCGCGGCCACGTCCTCCAGGCCCTCGGTGAGGTCGGGCCGGTCGAGGCAATCGACGAACGCCCGCTCGCGGGACACCAGCCGCACCTTCATCCCCTGATGCTCGACGTCGAGAATCCCCTCGCCAGCGGGATAGTCACTCAGCTCGTGACGCAGCCGGTGCTTGTGCAACCGGATCGCCCTGAACACGCAATCGTCGAACACGAAGTGACTGAGCCGCTCCTCGCTCAGCACCTGCAACTCGTGCCCGACCGCGCCGGGGCTGAAGTGAAACCGGAGCGCGCTGTCGTACGCAATCACCGCGTCGCTGGTGACCTTGCTCGCCACCTGCCAGACGTCGATCTTCCGCGGGTCGTGGCAGTACAAGCCGCGGCGCAGCCGCACCAGGTGCTTCTTCCCCACGTGGTAGTTCAACCCGACCGCGATCGACGCCGCGGTGGTGTG
Source organism: Myxococcaceae bacterium (assembly GCA_047602415.1). Classification (GTDB taxonomy): domain Bacteria; phylum Myxococcota; class Myxococcia; order Myxococcales; family Myxococcaceae; genus JASGHH01. The sequence continues at coordinate 376,189 of JASGHH010000001.1, forward strand.
CTTCTTCAGCGCCGCCACCGCCTCTTCGAACCTGAACAGCTCGTGCTCGGCGATGAACTCCGCCAGCGTCTTGCTCGACATGCGCCAAACTTAAACACGCCGTCTGCGAACGCCAACCACCAACAGCGCCAGCGCCGCCAGCGCTCCAGAACCACTGGAGCACCCGCATCCACCGGTGGGGGCCGAGCCGGGCGCCGGAGGCGCGACCTGGGGAGTGCCCGCGTCGACGTCGAGGCCGGGTACCGACAACGTCACCGACGCATCGAGCCCGGCATAGCTCGCGCTGACCGTATTGACGCTGGTGCGCGCCGCGACCACCCGCACGTCGTTCCTCCGCGGCAGGGTGATCTCGAACACCGGGTTGTTCTTCGTCTGCAAATCCACCAGCCCGGGCGACAAGGTCCACTCGATCGGCGGCACCCAGAGCACCCCTCCGTCAGCCCGGTAGGCGGTGGCGACCACCACGAAGATCGCCGAAGGGTTGGTCACGAAGACCTGGTTCACGCTGAGCTCGAGACGCGCCACCTCCGCCGACGGGTCGGCAGGAGCGGTCAGGGTGAACGTCTCCGACACACCCGAGTCACCGGCGGTGAGCGTGAACGTGCTCGTCGCCGGACCGCTCGCGGGCGCGACGATGTTCACCCCGTGGCCACCGGCGCCGACCATGAAGCCGCCATCGGCATCGACGGTGAGCCACCCCGGCTCGTACGCGAGCGCCACCCCGCCTTCGCTCCGCGGCACCGCCTCGAGAAAAACCCACCCCCCGGGCGCCACCACCAGCTCGTGGCCCACCGCCGCGAACGGCTGGTGGTGCGGCGTGTACCCTTCGTCGGCGTAGTACGCGAGCGAGTCGACCAGCTCGATCGACTTCGCCGGCGCCACCGTCAGCGCGTACGCGTCGTCGACCCGGCCGCTCCAGCTCACCACGCCGGTGCCAGCCGCGGTGGCCCACCCCGACCAGAGGTTCGGCAGGGTGATGTCGGTGGTCAGCGCGTCGCCGCTCGCGGTGGCGTTGGCGTTGGGCACCACTGGCGCGATGAAGCTGTACGGCATCACCTGCTCGGCCTTGAAGGTCAGGTGCGAGCCTTGCGCGATCGGCTGCCAGGGCGTGAACGACTGGTAGTCGCGGCTCAGCGGAGTGGTGAAGTAGATCGACCCCGCGTCGCCGCTGAACCCGGGCGGAGTGCACGCCGACAGCCCCACTGCCAACAGGAGGAGCGCTCGCATCGCGCCCCACGCTCAGCATCGGCCGTGCCCGCGCGGCCCGAGGCCCATCAACGGCTTCGGCGCCGCGAGCTGTGCAGAGGGCTGCACGACCGCGACGCCGAAGGTACTTCGGTCAGGCTGGCTTACGCGCGGAGCTCGGGCTTCGGCTCCTCGGTGGAGGCGGCGGGCGCCGTCTTCCACGGGCTCGACTCGAGCGCCAGGTTCAGCACCTCATCCATGCGGGTGCAGAAGTGGAACTCCAGCTCCTTCTTCGCCTGCTCCGGCACGTCGACCAGGTCCTTGCGGCAGCGCTCGGGCAGCAGCACCCGCTTGATGCCGGCGCGGTGAGCCGCGAGCACCTTCTCTTTGATGCCGCCGACCGGGAGCACCAGGCCGCGCAGCGTCGCCTCGCCGGTCATCGCGGTGTCAGACCGCACCCGAATGCCGGTCATCAGCGAGGTCAGCGCGGTGAGAATCGTCACGCCCGCCGACGGACCGTCCTTGGGGATCGACCCGGCCGGGAAGTGCAGGTGAATGTCGGTCTTCTCGAGGAAGTTGGGGTTGATGCCCAACCGATCGGCGTTCGACCGCAGGTACGAGAGCGCCGCCTGAGCCGACTCTTTCATCACGTCACCCAGCTGACCGGTGAGCGTGAGGCCGCCCTTGCCGACCATCTTGGTGCACTCGATGAAGAGCAGGTCTCCGCCCGCGGCCGTCCAGGCGAGGCCGGTGGCCACTCCCGGCGTCTCGGTGCGCTCGGCGACCTCGTTGTAGAAGCGCTCGGGGCCGAGAATCTCGATCGCGCGCGCCTCGGTGATGTTCTGCTTGTCGGTCTTGCCCGAGGCGTACTCCACCGCGATCGCGCGGCAGACGTCGGCGATGCGCCGCTCGAGGTTACGAACACCGGCCTCGCGCGTGTACGCGGTGATGATGATGTGCAGCGCCTTGTCTTCGAAGGTCACGTGATCCGCGGCGAGCCCGTGCTCCTTGAGCTGCTTGGGAATGAGGTGAATCTTCGCGATCATCTCCTTCTCGTCGAAGGTGTAGCCAGACAGCTCGATGATCTCCATGCGGTCGCGGAGCGGCCCGGGGATCGGGTCGAGCTGGTTGGCGGTGGCGATAAACATCACCTTCGACAGATCGAACGGCACGTCGAGGTAGTGGTCGGCGAAAGTGTTGTTCTGCTCCGGGTCGAGCACCTCGAGCAGCGCGGCCGACGGGTCGCCCCTGAAGTCGGCGCCCAGCTTGTCGATCTCGTCGAGCATCATCACCGGGTTGCGCATGCCCGCCTTCTTCATCGACTGAATGAAGCGGCCGGGGAGCGCGCCGACGTAGGTGCGGCGGTGACCGCGAATCTCGGCCTCGTCGCGCACGCCGCCCAGTGAGAGGCGAACGAACTTGCGGCCGACCGCCTTCGCGATCGACTGGCCGAGCGAGGTCTTACCGACGCCCGGAGGACCGACCAGGCACAGAATCGGGCCCTTCATGTCGTTCTTCAGCTTGCGCACCGCGAGGTACTCGAGAATGCGCTTCTTCACCTTCTGAATGCCGTGGTGATCGGTGTCGAGCGTCTTGCGCGCGTTCTCGATGTCGAGGTTGTCCTCCGACTGCTTCGACCACGGCAGATCGGCGATCCAGTCGAGGTAGGTGCGGGCCACCGTGTACTCGCTCGACGCGGCGGGAATCGTCTTCAGCCGGTTGAGCTCCTTGTTGGCGACCTTCTCCACTTCGGGGGGAAGACCGGCCTTCTTCAGCCGCTCCGCGAGCTCGTCGAGCTCCTCCTCCTCCTCACCCATCTCGCCGAGCTCTTCCTTGATCGCCTTCAGCTGCTGGCGCAGGTAGTACTCGCGCTGGGTCTTCGACATCTCGCCCTTCACGGCGGAGTCGATCTTGTTCGACAGCTTCAGGATCTCGCGCTTGCGGTTGAGCAGCTCGAGCACCAGCTTCATGCGGGCCTTGAGATCGACGGTCTCGAGCACCGCCTGCTTCTCTTCGATCGGCACGTCGACGTTGGCGGCGATCAGATCGGCCAGGTGACCCGGCTGGGTGATCGACTCCACCAGCTCGGTGGCCGCCGCCGGCAGCTCCGGCATCAGCTCGATCACTTCGCGGGCGAGCTTCTTCAGGTTGATGCCGAGCGCCTCGACCTCGACGTTCTCTGCCGCCGTCTTGTCCTCCACCGGCTCGACGCGGGCCTTGAGGTACGGCGCCTCCTGAACGAGCTCGAGCACGCGAAAGCGCGCCAGGCCGTGAACGACGAGCGAGTAGTTGTCTTCGCCCATCTTCAGCAGCTTGACGATCTTGGCGACGGTGCCCATCGAGTACAGATCGGCCGCGCCGGGATCTTCTTCTTCGGCCTTGCGCTGGGTGACGACGCCGATCACCTGGTCGTCGCGCACCGCGTCTTTGATCAGCGCGATCGTCTTCGCGCGCCCGACGGCCAGCGGCAGCACTCCACCCGGGAAGAACACCGAGTTGCGGAGCGGCAGAATCGGCAGGACTTGCGGAATGTCCTCGCGGTTGATCAGGCTGGGCGGAGTCATCGGCGCGGCCATCGGCTGCGCGGAGGCTCCCTGGGGCTTCTTCTTTTCGTCGGACATACGCCTAAAGTAGCAACCCTTTCGCTCGATGCCACGGCCCAAAGTGCGATTTTCACCCCTCCCATCGGGGAGGTACGATTTGGGTCATGCGCGCTCACCTCCTTGCGTTGGCGGCGGTCTCTGGTTTGGTGGGGTGTAACGGGTGCCTGGGTAACCCTTCCCCAGTCGGAGCAAGGGGTTCGCAGCTGCCCAACGCCTGCTCGGCCACCCAGCCGCTGACCGAGCCCCAGAAGCTCGACATTCTGTTCGTGATCGACAACTCGAGCTCGATGGGTGACGACCAGCAGAACGTCGCCCAGGGCCTGGTGGCGTTCATCGACGAGATCAAGAAGGGCGGAGGCGTCGAGACCGACTTCCACGTCGGCGTGATCAACACCTCGGTGTACTTGAGCTTCGAGTCGCAGGCCGGCCAGAAGTTCCCCCTGCGGCTGTTCCCCGACTCGAACGGCAAGCTCCAGCCGGTGCCCGACACCGCCACCTTCGTGGGCGACAAGGTGGTGAGGACCTTCGGCCCCGACCCGGAGCGCATGCTGGTCGGCTCCGACCCCGAGCTGGTCGCCAAGCTGCAACGGCTGGTGATGCAGGGCACCGACGGTTCTGGCCAGGAGACGCCCTACGAGGCGGTGCGCCTGGCGCTGTTCGACCAGAACGCGACCCCGCTGAGCGAGGGCGGCAACGGGGGCTTCTTTCGCGACGGGGCGCGGCTGCTGGTGGTGGTGCTCTCCGACGAAGACGATTGCTCCGAAGACGTGCGCCCACCGACGGTGTTCGTGAGCGACCGCACCGACGTCGACGATTGCCTCGAGCAGACCAACCAGCTCACCCCGGTGAGCGAGTACTTCCGCCTCTTCACCCAGGAGGCGCGCGACAACGCGGGCCGCCGGCGCGACATCGTCTGGGCGGAGATCGCGCCGGTGTCGACGATCGACAAGAAGGCGATGGTGTTTCAGGCGGGGCCGGGCGCGCAGGTTCAGAACATCGACTGCTCGACCTCCAACGCGCCCGGGTTTCGCCACGTGCAGATGGCGCAGCTGTTCGACCCGACCCTGAAGAACCTCGACTCGATCTGCAGCACCGACCTCAACGGCAACCCCAGCTTCACCGAGATGCTGAAGGGCTTCGCCGACCTGGTGAACGTCTCCCAGACGCTGGCGGTGACCGGGGTGCCCGACCCGCGTTTGCTGCAGGTGAGCCTCACCCGGTTCGACGGCAAGGTGCAGCTGTGCACGGTGGGCAACGGGGGCATCAGCTACAGCGCCCCCACCCAGGCCGACGCCGCGCAGCTGCATTTCAGCGGTGTGTGCCAGCGGTTCGCCGACGACAAGGCGGTGTCGGTGAATCTGCTCTGCGCGAATTGACCCAACGGTAACCCGGTGGGTTTTTCCCCTACCGAGCAGGGTAGGGGTATCCTTCCGGCCGTGCGACCCTATTTCTGGATGGTGCTGGCGTTCGCCGGCATGTCGGCCTGCAACGGCTGCCTCGGCTGCAAGTCGCCGGTGGACGACAGCAACTCGAACCTGCCCTCGGCGTGCTCGAAGACCGACCCGCTGATCGCTCCCCAGAAACTCGACATCTTGTTCGTGATCGACAACTCGAGCTCGATGATCGAGGAGCAGCAGGGCGTCGCCAAAGCCCTCGTCGCGTTCATGACCGAGGTCTCCAAGTCGGGCGGTGTTTCCACCGACTTCCACCTCGGCGTGATCGACACCTCGGTCTACCAGTACACGCTCATCAACGGCATCTCCCACCTCCAGTACTACTCGGATCACAACGGCAAGTTGCGCCCGGTTCCCGAGGGCTCCGCCGACGGCGGGATTCTGGTGCTGGCAGACGGCGGCATTCCGCTCACCGACGAGCGCATGCTGCTCGGCACCGACCCAGACCTGATTCCCAAGCTGTCGCGTCTGGTGCAGCAGGGCACCCACGGCTCCGGCCAGGAGACGCCGTACGAGGCCGTTCGTCTGGCCCTGATCGACCAGAGTCAGATCACCCTCGAGCAGGGCGGCAACGGAGGGTTCTTCCGCGACCGCGCGCGGCTGCTGGTGGTGGTGCTCTCCGACGAAGACGACTGCTCCGAAGAGGTACGGCCGCCGTTGGTGCACATCGGAGACGACCCGTCGGTCGACGACTGCCTCGATCAGCAGAACAGCGAGACGCCGGTGAGCGAGTACTTCCGCATCTTCACCCAGGACGCCAAGGACACCCAGGGCAACACCCGCGAGATCATCTGGGGTGAAATCGCCGCCGTGTCGACGGTCAACAAGATGCCCGGCACGTTCATGGACCCGAACCCGCCGAACCAGATTCGCAACATCGACTGCCCGACCTCGAATGCGCCGGCCTACCGCCACTTCGCGATGGCCCAGAACTTCGACCCCTCGCTGCAGAACCTCGACTCGATCTGCCGCCTCGACGTGAACGGCAACCCCGACTACGTGCAGACCCTGATCAACCTCGCCGACCTGGCGAACATCGCCCAGGTGCTCGAGGTGAACGGCGTGCCCGACCCGCGCATGCTGCAGATGGCGATCACCCGCGCCGACGGCAACGTGCAGCTCTGCACCCAGGCGAACGGCGGGCTCGGCACGTGGGATGCGCCGACGGCCGGTCAGCCCGGGCGCATTCACTTCAACGCATCTTGCAAGCGCCGCGCAGACGACCGCGCGATCGCGATCAAGATGCTTTGCGCGAACTGAAGACGATCTTGTACGGCTGCGGCGCCACCGTGCTCGACGGGCCGGCGCCGATCTTCCCGGTGCGGGTCTCGTCGCTCGAGTAGGTCTGGCAGAGGAAGAAAGTGACGTTCACCGAAGGCTCGCTCATGCGGGCCATGGTGATCCTCCCGATCACGCTCTCAAGTTTTCAGATCGTTGCGATCACTTTTTCTTCCTCGACAGAGGGAAGAAACCGCCGATTCTGATCCGGTTTTTTCGCCGCCGGCGCCCTGGGCGCTAGATGCAGCCCCAGAACCCGCTGAAGATCTCGACGCACTTGTTGAGGAACAGGCCCGACTCGGTGGTGCAGTCGCTGCACGACCCGTTCGCCGCGCCGCACTGGGTGTCGGCGTTGCCCGGGTGACAGGCGTTCGAGCCGTCGCAGCAGCCGTTGCAGCTGAACAGGTTGCAGTCGCCGGTGCCCAACGCGCCGCCGCCGCCGCTGCCACCACCCGCCGCGCCGCCGCCGCTGCCGCTGCCGCCGCCGGTGCCCGACGCCTGGCAGGAGCCGGCTTGGCAGGTGTTGCCGCCGGTGCAGGCCACGCAGTTCGCTCCGCCGGTGCCGCACTTCATGTCGGTGAACGGCATGTTGCAGACGGTGCCCTCACAGCAGCCGTTCGGGCAGTTCGCCGCGGTGCACGACGCCGGAGTGACGCAGGCGCCGCTGATGCACTGCTGGCCCGAACCGCACACCGTGCAGGTGCCGCCGTCGTTGCCGCAGTTGGTGTTCTGGTTGCCGGCCACGCAGGTGCCCGAGTTGTCCTTGCAGGTCGGGCAGGCGAACGGCGCGCACGCGTTGTTGATGCACGCCTGGCCGTTCGGGCACGCCATGCAGGCCGCTCCGTGAAGGCCGCACTTCTGCAGGGTGTTGCCGCCCGCGCAGGTGTTGGTCGAATCGCAGCAGCCGTTGCACGCCGCGCCGCCGCACATGCCCGAGCCGCCGCCCGCCGCGCCGCCACCGGTGGCCGCGCCTCCGCCGGTCGCCGAGCCGCCACCGGCGCCGCCGCCCGCGGTGTGACCGCCGTCGGGGAGCAGCATCTCGCAGACGCCGTTGAAGCAGCCCTGGGTCATCGGCTGGCAGTAGCTGCACATCGCCGCGCCGATGCCACAGCCGGTGACGTCATTGCCCGGCTGGCACTGGCCGTTCGCGTCGCAGCAGCCGTTGCAGTTGCTGACCCGGCACGACGTTTTCTGGCCGCAGCTGACGAACGAAAGCCCCGCGCCCGCAAGCAGACCGACAATCAGGAGGAGTGTTGTGCGCGGCATAATTTGGTGGTGCCAAGGCGTTTGCGGCCCCTTAGTCTCGTTGGGCCTTGGCGATTGCGTTCTTCGATTTAGACCAAACCGTGCTTTCGGCCAACTCCGGCCGACTGTGGGTTCGTCGAGAAGTGGCGCTCGGGCAGTTGTCGCACCGCATGGCCCTGACCGCCGCCGCCTGGCTGCTCCAGTACCGGCTCGGCTTGTCGGGCATCGAGTTGGTCGCCAAGGCGATCGAGACCGGCCGCGGCGCCTCCTACCCGGCGCTGCTCTCGCGCACCAACAGCTTCTACCAGTCGACGGTGCGCAAGCTGTTTCGCCCCGGAGCGCTGAAGCAGATCGAAGCCCACCGGCGCGCCGGCGATCGGGTGGTGCTGCTCACCTCGTCGACCCACCTGTTGGCGCAGTTGGTGAGCGACGAGCTCAAGCTCGACGGCATCTTGTGCAACCGGCTGGAGGTCGAAGACGGCCTGCTCACCGGCCGCACCGTCGGGCCGCTCTGCTACGGGCCGGGCAAGCTGGTGCACGCGCGCGAAGAGGCCGAGCGCCACCACGTGCTGCTCACCGCCTGCTGCTTCTACACCGACTCTTTTTCCGACCTCCCGGTGCTGGAGGCGGTGGGCCGGCCGGTGGCGGTGAACCCCGACGTGCGGCTGAAGCGTCACGCCCGCCGCCACGGCTGGGAAGTGGCCGACTGGGGCTCCTGAGCCCGTGAGGAACCGATGATCGGAATCGCCGTCGCGGTGCTGCTGTGTGCCAAGCCACCTCCCGACGAGCGGCAAGATCTGCTCGACGCGATGGTGCTCGAGCTCAACCGGAGCACCAAGGAGCTGAAGCTGGGCGAGAACCCGGCGCCGTACTTCATCAGCTACCAGCTCAAAGACCACGACAACCGCGAGGTCGCCAGCCGCTACGGCGCGCTCTACCAGTCGAGCCAGTGGCGCGACCGGAGGATCTTCGCCGACGTGCGGGTGGGCGATTACGCCTACGACAACTCGGTGAGCGAAGACTTCGACTTCAACTTCTCGCTCAAGGGCAACAGCTACATCACCCGCAAGAGCGGGCCGTTGGACGGCTCGATACCGTCGCTGCGCACCGCGCTCTGGCTGATCACCGATGAGCGCTACAAGAGCGCGCTGTTCAACTTCCTCAAGAAGAAGGGCGAAGACGTCTACACCGTCGACGACCCGAAGCGGCCGCCTTCGTTCTCGAAAGAGGCCCCCGAGATCTACCTCGGCCAGCGCATCGACTTCCCGTTCACCAGAGAGAAGTGGGAGCCGCTCACCCGAACGCTGTCGGCGAAGCTCTCGGCCTCGAAAGACGTGTTCGACTCCGAGGTGCGGGTCTCGGCCGATCACAACGCGCGCTGGTTCGTGAACAACGAAGGCGCCCGGCTGGTCACCTTCGAGACGCTCTACGCGGTGCACCTCACCGGGGTGGCGCGGGCCGACGACGGGCAGCTGCTCGAGGCGCAGCGCGACTTCTACGCCCCGACCGAAGACCAGCTGCCGTCAGACGCGAAGCTCGACCAGGCCGCCGCGCAGATGGCCCAGGAGCTCTCGGACCTCCGCAAGGCGCCGGCGATCGACCCCTACACCGGGCCGGCGATCCTCGAGCCCGACGCCGCCGGGGTGCTGTTTCACGAGGCGGTCGGTCATCGCCTGGAGGGCGAGCGGCAAGAAGGCGAGAGCGAGGGCAAGACCTTCCGCGGGCAGATCGGCAAGCCGGTGCTGCCGGCGTTTCTCTCCATCTACGACGACCCCACGCTGGGCGCGTTCAAGGGCGAGCCGCTCAACGGCAACTACCTGTTCGACGAAGAGGGCGTGAAGGCGCAGCGGGTGACGTTGATCGAGAACGGCGTGCTGCGGAACTTTCTGCTCTCGCGCAAGCCGACCGAGGGCTTCAGCCGCTCGAACGGCCACGGCCGGGCGGCGTCGGGCCGCAAGCCGGTGGCGCGCATGGCGAATCTGCTGGTGGAGTCGAAGAAGCAGGTCAGCCACGACGAGCTCAAGAAGCTGCTGATCGCGGAGGCGAAGCGCCAGGGCAAGCCGTACGGCCTGATCATTCGCGACATCAACGGCGGCAACACCAACACCTCCAGCTTCGGCTACCAGGCGTTCAAGGGCGTGCCGCGCATGGTCTACCGGGTCGACGTGCGCGACGGCAAAGAGACGCTGGTGCGCGGAGTGGAGATCGTCGGCACTCCGTTGAGCACAGTGAACAAGGTGATCGCCACCGGCAACACCCCAGGCGTGTTCAACGGCTTCTGCGGAGCGGAGAGCGGCATGGTGCCGGTGTCGACGATCGCCCCCGCCGCGCTGCTGCAGGAGATCGAGCTCCAGCGGGTGATCGAAGGCAAAGACCGCCCGCCGTTGCTGCCCAAGCCGTAGCGCTACGGCTTGGGCGGCGGCGCCTGAATCGGCGTCGCCAGGTGGGCGCGGCCCTTGAACCCGCGCCACTTGATGTAGTGCACCACGTCGAGCAGGAACGCCTGCTCGTCGACGCCCAGCACGTCGTAGAACGCCTGCGAGAAGGTGCGGCCCACCCGCATCGAGTGGAGCAGCCGGGCCACCACCGGCTCTCCGTGCCGGCGGATCAGGAACTCGAACGCCTGGTGCGCCGCCGCGTAAACGATCTCGGAGTGCTTCTGGTAGAGACCGTCGGGGCTCAACACCGGGTCGTCGCCGGGGTGTTGGTCGTACCAGCGCGCCAGATCTTCCAGGGTGGGGAAGCGCGGGCCCTGCCGGGCGGTGTAGGTCGCCATGCCCTCGCGAAACCAGAGCGGGATCTTGCGCGCCTCCCAGTCGTTCACCGCGCCGGCGTTCTGGTACATCACGCAGTGGGTGAGCTCGTGGGTGAGCAGCTCGTCGAGGTCGGCCTGGGTCGCGCCCGGCTTCGCCCACGAGGCGGGCGTCTGCAGAATCACGTCGTCGTAGCGCGCCCACGCCCGCAGCCAGTCGTAGTCGTAGCGCCAGACGGCCTCTTCGAGCGCCGCGTGGCTGGGCGCCAGGTAGATGGTCACCTTCGACTCCGCCTTGCCCCACTTGAGGAGGATCGGCGCCGCGTGCTGCACCGCGTGGGTGGTGAGCGCGACGTCGGCGGTGCAGGCGGGCGCGGAGGCGATCTCGAACGCGCCTTCGGTGGTGCTCACCGCGGTGCGCTCGGTGAGCCCGGCGAGCGGGTGGGCACAGCCGGCCAGCAGCAGCAGGGCGACCGCGAACCTCACCCCTGCGCTCCCAACCAGCGGAGCACCAGCTGCCCCACCTCGGCGAGGTTCTTCACCTCCGGCAGCGGCTCGGGCCCGAACGAGAGCAGCGCGACGTCGTTGCGGGTGTGGCTGCGGGTCGAGAGATCTTCGACGTTGCCGTGGTCGCTCACGATCAGCACCTGCGCGTCGGCCGGGCGCCGCTCGAGCACCGCCCGGGCGAAGGCGTCGAACTTGCCGAGCGCCTCCAGCGCGGCCGGCTCGTCGCGGTGGTGGCCCGCTTCGTCGGCGAGGTAGTGCTCGAACAGGGTGTAGTCGTGGGCGACCCGCCAGAAGATCTCCGCAGCCTGGTCTGCGGTGCGCAGCGGGAGCACCATGCCGCGCTTGGCCGCTCCGGCGCCGTCGACGTCGTGGGTGATCGCCAGCCCGCGGTGAATGTCGGCGAACGAGCGCAGCTTCACCTTCGCCGCCGAGAACGAGAGCGTCGACGCCGAAGGCTTCAGCCACCGCAGCGCATCGTCGGGAATGGTGATGTCGGCCGGCGCGGTCTCGTCGTGCGGCAGCCCGAGCGCGGTGAGGTAGCCCTTGGGGTAGCCGTTGGCGAAGGTGGCGCTGCGGCCCGCGGCGAGCAGGCGCTTCACGATCGAGTGCTCGGCGAGCAGGGCGGCGAGGCGCTCGTCGGGGTAGCCGAGAATGTGCTCGCCGCAGAGCTTCGGCGCGGCGAGGCCGGTGTAGAGCGCGGTCTGGTTGCTGGCGCTCTGCGGGCGGCCTTCGACGCCGAAGGTGGTGTCGAGCAGCGCCCGCACGCCGCCGAACGGCAGCGGGGGAGCGGGCTCGTCTTTGAAGTGCGAGAGCAGAAAGTCGCCCTTGGCGAGCGGGTTCTTGGCCGGGTCGCGAACGCCGACTCCGACGCCATCGGTGAAGAGCAACGCAACCCGCACGAATGCGAACTGTATTACCTTCGCGCGTTCAGATGGCCTTTCACGGAGACTTCTCGAGCTATCCGCTGCCCGAGCTGCTCCAGTGGCTCGACGGCGCCCGCAAGACCGGCGCGCTCGCGCTCTCGTGGGATGCCGGCGAGCGAAAGCTGTTCATCCTCGCCGGGCAGATCGTCGCCACCGCTTCGCCGGCGATGCACGAGCGGCTGGCGCACGCGCTCCACCAGGGCGGGGTCGCCGATGGCCACGCGGTGATGGCGGCGCTGCGCAAGGTCACCCAGCAGGTGCCCGGCGGGCCGGTCGAAGGGCTCGACGCCGCCTCGGAGCTGGCGGTGCGCGAGCTGGCGACCGCGGAGCTGGTGGGTGCGGTCGCCGATCTCACCCAGGCCCAGTCGGGGCAGTTTCACTTCTCTGAAGATCCCGATCGCGGCGGCGACGAGTGGGTCAGCATCGAGCTGTCGATTCGCGCGCTGCTGTTCGAGTCGCTGAGGTGGATCGACGAGGCGCCCGACGTCGAGCGCGCGCTCCCGCTCGACTCGACCGTGGTTCGCGCCACTGCGATGGGCAGCGCGGTGAAGCACACCGTGCACCGGCTGCTGCTCCACGCCGCGCGCAACGAGGTGAACCTGGGCAAGCTCCGGCTGGTGCTCGGGCTGCAGCGCGGGCTGGTCACCCGCGGCGTGTGGGAGCTGCTGCGCGCCCGCATGGTCGAGATGGAGGGCGACGGGGTGCTCGAGGAAGACCCGATCGCCGAGATGCTCGAGAAGGGCGCGGTGCTGCTGCGCGAGCGGCAGTTCGACGGCGCGGCGCTGCTGTTCGGCTCGCTGCTGCAGTCAGACCCGTCTGATCGGCGGGTGCGCGAGTTCGCCCGCATGGTCGAGCGTGAGCACGTGGCCGAGCTCTACCGCGAGCTGCCGCCGATGATGGTGCCGGTGCTGATCGCCTCCAACGAGGCGCTCCAGGTGCTGCGCCCCGAGGAGCGCCAGGTCGCCGGCCTGATCAACGGCCGGTGGGACGTCTCGGCGCTGGTGCTCGCCAGTCAGCAGCGCGAGCTCGATGCGCTGAGAACGCTGCACAAGCTCACCCGGCAGGGGTTGCTCAAGTCGATCGACGAGATCGATGAAGATACGTTGCTCGAGTAGTCGTCGAGACCGTTTCGAACCGGCCGGGTTTGCGACGAGACCTCACCCGGCGCTTCGCGCCACCCTCTCCCTCGTCAGGGAGAGGGCTACCGCCGTCGTGCTCGAGAACTTGCTCCTCCCCGACGGGGGAGGAGCTGTCGCGGAGCGACTGAGGAGGTCTCGTCGCAGACCCAGCCGGTGCGAAACGAAGCTTCAGGCGCCGGCGGGCTTCTTCGGCGCGTCGTCCTTCGCGTCGGGCGCGGGGGCGGGCGGCAGCCGGTTGGCCTGAACGCCGGTGCTGGTCGGCTTCAGCGCACGGTCCTTCGGCGGCGGAGCCTGCACCGGCGGCGGAGCGCCCTTGGCGTGAATCAGCGTCTTCTCGAACGCCTTGAACGCGATGTCGACCTTGTCGCCGCGAACCGCGCTGACGATGCCGAGGCCGAACGCGCCGTGGTCGACCAGGTCTTCGAGCGCGTAGGTGGTCTTGGGGTCGTACTTCTTCGCCGAGGCGGGAATCTTCGCTTCGACCCGCGCCGCCCACGAGGTGACGGAGCGCGAGCTGGTCGCCTCACCGTCGGCCTTTTCCTTCTTGGGGCGCTTGCGGGCGAACGACTGCGCTTCGACCAGCGGCTGAGCGCCGCGGTACTTACGGTCGGTACCGCAGGTGTTGCACTTCACCCGTTCGACCTTCGGGCCGACCATCGCGAGGATGGTCGCCGCCAGGTTCATGTTGCACTTGGTGCAGAAGGAATCGATCTCGCCGCCGACGCGGATGTTCTGAGGAGTGGTGGTCATCTGGCCCAATAAGTGAATCGTCTTCGGTTCTGACGCAAGCTTTACCGTCGTCTCTTGACTCACGCCATGACCACCACTACTTCGGCTTCTTCTGCGCGGTCCCTGACCCGCGCCCCGTGGCGCTTCACCCGCGAGCACGCACACACCGCTGACCCGATGTCTTTCGAGCTCCCCCGCCGCCGCGCCCTCGACCAGGTCATTCGCCCGACCCGGACCGAGATCTCGGTCGCCGCGCTCCGTCACAACCTCTCCGCCATTCGCGCCCTGGCCAAACCGGCCGACGTGCTCGCGGTGGTGAAGGCCAACGCCTACGGCCACGGCGCAGTGCAGGTCGCCCGGGTGCTCGAAGACGAGGGCGTCTCGATGCTCGGGGTGGCGCTGATCGAAGAGGGCCTCGAGCTCCGCAACGCCGGGGTGAAGACCCCGGTGTTGGTGATGGGCGGCAGCTACCACGGCGGCTACCAGCTGATGGTCGAGCACGGCCTCACCCCGACGCTCTTTCGCGAGGAGCACATCAAGGGCCTGGTCGAGGCCGCCCACAAGACCGGCAAGCCGGCCACCGCCCACTTGAAGCTCGACACCGGCATGTCGCGGCTCGGAGTGGCGCCGGCCGAGCTGCCGCGCTTTCTCACCCTCCTGCGGGGCGCCCGTGGCGCGATCGAGGTCGAAGGCTTTCTGTCGCACTTCTCGTCGGCCGACGTCGAAGACAGCGCGCTGACCCCATTGCAGCTGCAGCGCTTCAAAGAGGGCCTGAAGACGGTGCGCGACGCCGGCTTCAACCCGAAGTGGCGCCACCTGTCGAACTCCGCCGGGCTGCTCGCGCACGGTGAGGCGCAAGACGGCCTCGACGTGAACCTCGCCCGCCCGGGCCTGGTGCTCTACGGCATCGCGCCCGAGCCCTGGCTGGCCGAGAAGGTGAAGCTTTCGCGGGTGATGGCGTGGAAGACCGGTGTGATTCACCTCCACCAGGTCGAGGCCGGCACGCCCGTCTCGTACGGAGCGACCTGGACCGCGCCGCGCCGCAGCCTGATCGCGACCCTGCCGGTGGGCTACGCCGACGGCTACTCGCGGGTGTACTCCGGCAAGGCGCAGGTGCTGATTCGCGGCCGGCGTGCGCCGGTGGTCGGCCGGGTGACGATGGACATGTGCATGGTCGACGTGACCGACGTGCCCGGGGTGGCGATGCACGACGAGGTGGTGCTGTTGGGTTCGCAGGGCAACGAGCGGGTCGAGGCCGAAGAGCTTGGGCGCTTCGCCGAAACGCTCCACTATGAGATCCTCTGCTCGGTAGGGGCCCGCGTTCCGCGGCTGCTCGTCTGAGGGAGGGGCAATGTCTCGACGGAGTCTGGTGCTGGCGGCGCTGATGCCGCTGGTGGCGTTCGCGCAGGATCACTGGCCGCTCTACGCCGATGCGGGCCTGGTCGTGAACACCCCCGGGCGCTACGGCATCGACCTCGCGGCGGCGAGCGCGCCCGACGGCGGCATTCTGGTGATCTGGCACGAGCAGAACACCAGCGGCCCGCCGTACGACTTTCAGGTGCAGCGCTTCGACTCCAACGGCAACCCGCTCTGGGGCTCCTCGGGCTCCAACGTGTTCAGCACCAACTCGAACTACAACACCGCCTCGTTCATGGCCGTGCTCGGCGACCCACAAGGCGGCGCCTGGGCGGCCTGGTCGGACATGGGCTACCCGCTGGCGGGCCACGCTCAGCGGCTCGATCCCGACGGCGTGCCGCTCTGGGGCGACGGCGGAGTGCAGATCGCCACCGAGGAGTCGTGGTGGAACCGGCTGGTGCCCAACCCGTCGGGCGGCGCCTGGCTGATGAACCGCACCGGCAACACCATCGACGTCGCGGTCACTCCGCTCGGCGACACCCAGCCGGCGGCGTCGCCGTTCTACCTCGCGGGCATGAACGCGTACGGGCAGTACCGGTACCAGGTGGCGACCTTTGCCGACGGTAAGATTCTGGTCGCCGGCACCAACACCTACGTCGCGAGCGCGATCTTCCGCGCCCAGGTGCTCGATGCGACCGGCGCCAGGAGCTACGGCGCCACCGGAGTTCAGATTGGCGGCAACGCGCTCTCGATGGACATGGTGACCAGCGCCGACGATCAGCCGCTGATCGTGTGGGAGCAGCCGGGAAACATGGTTCGCGAGGTGCACATTCAGAAGATGAGCGAGACCTCGGGGCCGATCTGGGCGGGCGACGGCGGGGTGATCGCCGGCGACGACAACGGCGCCGAGAGCGCGGGCTCGATTCAGCCTTCGGCGGTCACCGACGGCGCCGGCGGAGCGGTGATCGTCTGGCACGCCCTGGTCGGCACCCAGCACGTGGCGATGGCGCAGCGAATCAGCTCGACCGGTCAGCTGATGTGGCCCGCGCCCGGCCTGGTGCTCGGCAACACCCACGCCAACGGCTGGGCGAGAGTGACCCGGGCCAACGACGGCACCTACGTCGCGATCTTCCCCGAGCTCACCACCTCGCAGCGCGCGCAGCGCTTCGATCAGAACGGCGCGCTCCTCTGGCAAGACGGCGGCATCAGCTACGCGCTGTTCCAGATCACCCAGAGCGACACCGGCAACGCCCAGGACGAGGCGTGGTTGGTGCCCAGCAACGACGGCGTGATCGTCGCCGAGTGCCACGCCTACGACATCATGCTGCACCGGCTCCGCTACGACGGGTCGCTGGGCGGCGCGGTCTCTCCGCCCGACGCCGGAGTGCCCGATGCCGGAGCGCCTGACTCTGGAACGCCCGATGCTGGCGAGCCCGACTCTGGCGTGCCCGATGCCGGTGGTACCGGTGGCGGGGCAGGGGGCGGCGGTGGCTCCGCAGCCG
The DNA here is from genome assembly GCA_047602415.1 of Myxococcaceae bacterium. Lineage (GTDB taxonomy): Bacteria > Myxococcota > Myxococcia > Myxococcales > Myxococcaceae > JASGHH01. The sequence goes on from JASGHH010000001.1 coordinate 392,862, forward strand.
GTGGAGGCTCGGCAGTGGGCGGTGGTTCGGCGGCCGGTGGTGGCGCGGCAGCCGGTGGTGGCGCGGCGACCGGCGGTGGTGCAGCGACCGGCGGAGGCGCGGCGACCGGAGGCGGCAGCGCGACCGGTGGTGGCGGCGGCATGAAGAAGCCGATCGACGACGGGTGCGCCTGCTCGGCCGGCTCAGGCGATCCGCTGCTGGTCTTCGGCGCGCTGGTGCTGTTGGCCCGGCGCCGGCGGAAGGTGAAACCTTCGTAAGTCGGGGCGCATATAGAGAGGTATGCGCTGGTTGATGCTCGCAGGGCTGTTGGCGATGGGTTGCACCAGGCCCCCGCCGCCGCCCTGCAAGCTCCCCGAGCCGGTGGTGGTCGAGTACGAGCGCGGCCAGGAGCCGCCTCACGACCCGGTCACTTCGGCCTGCAAGACCGGAAAACACCAGTAAGCCCGCCGTGTTTGTATAGTGGGCCGCCAGATGGCGAGCACCGACACCACCCAGACGGGGCCGCCGCCGGCGCCTCCACCGCCGCACTGGGCGGTGCTGATGGTCGAGAGCGTCGGCAAGGCCCTGATCAACGCGGTGAACGATCTGGGCGGCCTGGCGCTCACCGGGCTCGACGTCGCCAAGTGGTCGGTGCGCCCCCCGTACCGGATGACGATCTTCTTTCAGCAGCTCGACTTCGTCGGGGTCGGTTCGGCGCTGATCGTGCTGCTCAACGGCGTGTTCACCGGCATGGTGTTCGCCCAGCAGAGCGCCCGCGCCTTCGAGATGTTCGGCGCCCAGAGCCTGGTCGGCCCGACGGTGGCGCTGACCGTCACCCGTGAGCTGGCGCCGGTGTTCGCGGCGCTGATGGTGACGATGCGGGCGGGCTCCGCGATGTGCACCGAGCTGGGCACGATGCGGGTGACCGAGCAGGTCGACGCCCTCGAGACGATGGCGGTGAACCCGATTCAGTACCTGCTGGTGCCGCGGGTGACCGCCGGGCTGGTGATGGTGCCGATGCTCACCATGCTGTTCGACCTCGCCGGGCTGGCGGGCGGGTACTTCGTCGCGGTGACGGTGAAGGGCGGCTCGGCGGGTACCTTCATCACCCGCACCCAGGAGTGGCTCGACCCCGAAGACATCGGCGAGGGCCTGATCAAGGGCGCGGTGTTCGGCCTCTTCGTGATGCTGGTGGCCTGCTACAAGGGCTACAGCGCCTCGGGCGGCGCGAAGGGCGTCGGCACCGCCACCACCCAGGCGATGGTGAGCTCGGCGCTGGGCATCTTCATTCTCGACTACTTCGTCGGCGTGATTCTGCACTGATGGCGACCGGCGATCGCCCGATGATTCAGGTCATCGGGTTGCACAAGTACTTCGGCGACCACCACGTGCTCCGCGGCATCGATTCTGGTGGTGCCCGCCGGGAGCACCCTGGTGATCCTCGGGGGCTCCGGCAGCGGCAAGACGGTGATGATGAAGCACATCATCGGCCTGCTGAAGCCCGACGAAGGCCAGGTGATCGTCGACGGCGAAGACATCGTGCCGATGGGCGCAGAAGAGCTGGCCAAGATGCGCCGCAAGTTCGGGATGGTGTTCCAGGCGGCGGCGCTGTTCGACTCGATGACCGTCTACGAGAACGTCTCGTTCCCGCTCAAGGAGCACACCAAGAAGAGCGAAGAAGAGATGCGCCAGATCGTGAAGGACAAGCTGGCGATCGTCGGCCTCAAGAACGTGGAGGAGAAGTTCCCCGCCGACCTCTCGGGCGGCATGCGCAAGCGGGTCGGCCTGGCGCGGGCGATCGTGTTGGACCCCAAGATCGTGCTCTACGACGAGCCGACCACCGGGTTGGACCCGATCACCACCGACTACGTCGACGAGATGATCCTCGAGGCGAAGCAGGCGCTCGGGGTCACCTCGGTGGTGATCAGCCACGACATCGCCTCGTCGTTCAAGGTGGCGGACAACGTCGCGTTCCTCTACGAAGGCGTGATTGCTGACCAGGGGCCGCCCAAAAAGCTCCGGCATTCTCAGGTGCCGGCGTTGAACCAGTTTCTGCAGACCTGGTTCGGGAAGAACGAATAGAGTCGAATCGTGCCGAAGATCTTCACCCCCTTTCGGGTGGGCCTCTTGGTGCTGGTCTCCGGCGCCATCCTCTTCACCTTCCTCACCTTCGTGAAGAAGGGCGGGATGTCGGCCGACGAGTCGGTGACCGTCTACGCGTACTTTCACGACGCGGGCGGCCTGACCAAGAAGTCGAAGGTGCAGATCGCCGGCATTCCCGTGGGCGAGGTCGGTAACGTCGAGCTCGACGGGCTCCGCGCCAAGGTCTGGCTGAAGATTCGCAAGTCGGTGAACCTGCGCGACAACGCCGCGCTCACCAAGCGGAGCGAGTCGCTGGTGCTGGGCGACTACCAGCTCGACCTGAACCCCGGCACGCCCGACGCTCCGGCGCTGAAAGACGGCGACGAGATCAAGCACGTGATCGACGCCGAGGCGATGGCCCAGGTGTTCAACACCCTGGGCAAGATCACCTCCGACATTCAGGAGGTGACCACCGCGCTGCGCAACGTGCTGGGCGGCGAGAAGGGCACCGGCTCGCTCGAGAAGATCGTCGACAACCTGGTGAAGCTGTCCGACGCGATCGACAAGACGGTGCGCGAGAGCTCAGGGCAGCTCGACAGCATTCTGAAGAACGTCGAACAGGTGTCGAACGACGTGCGCCGAATCACCGAAGGGCAGGGCGCCAACGTCTCCGACGCGCTCAAGAACATCGACCAGATCACCAAAGACACCCGCGACATTCTCGCCAGCGTGAAGAACGTGATCGGGACCAACGAGGGCGACCTCAAGGACTCGATGACCAGCCTGAAGACCACGCTGGAGCGCCTCGACCGGTCGCTGAAGAACATCGAAGAGGTCACCCAGAAGGTGAACGAGGGCAAGGGCCCGGTCGGCGCGCTGGTGTCGAACGAGCGGCTCGGCCAGAAGCTGTCGGACACGATCGAAGACGTCGCCGACTTCGCCGGCCGCCTGACGTCGCTCGAGACCGAGGTCGGGATCAAGAGCGAGTACCTGGTGACGCAGGGCCAGGCGAAGAACTCGTTGTCGGTGCGGCTGATCCCCAAGCCCGACAAGTTCTACCTGTTGGAGTTCGTCGACGACCCGCGCGGCTCGTCGCAGACCGTCTACGTGCAGAACAACCCGCCGAACGCGGGCTCGCCGTCGTCGCAGAAGCAGACGATCACCTCCGACCAGATCAAGGTCTCGGCCCAGTTCGGCAAGCGCTACTCGTTCCTCACGCTGCGCTTCGGCATCATCGAGTCGACCGGTGGCCTCGGGCTCGACTTCACCGCGCCGCTGAAATTCTTCTACTACTCGAAGTGGATCGAAGACGCGCTGGTGCTGAAGATCGATGCGTTCAACTTCTCGGTCACCTCGCTGACCTACCCGCGCCTGCGCGCGGCGCTGCGGTTCACCCCGTACGAGCACGTCTACGTGACCGTCGGCGTCGACGACATCTTGAACACCCCGACCCGTGACGTGCTCACCAACCGGCTGCTGTCGGGCCGCGACTTCTTCGTCGGCGCGGGCATCTACTTCACCGACGCCGATCTGAAGTCGCTGCTGCCGGTGACCGGCATTCCGAAGATGTGATGCGGCGCGGTTTGGGCTGTAGAGTCCGCCAAATGACACCTCGACTCCTCGTGGGCTCGCTCGTCGCGTCACTGCTGACCGCTTGTGGAGGGTCGAACAACAACCTCGACACCTCGCAGGTTCGCACCGCGATCAACATCAGAGTGGTGAACCTGTACTCGGGCGGAGCGGGCGCCGCCGGTCCCTCGGTCGACATCTACCGTGCGCAGTCGGCGAGCCTCGGCGCGGCGCGTGAGGCCACCCCGGTGGTCTCGGCGCTCGCGTATGCGACGGCCTCTTCGGTGTTTCACCCGCTGGTGAAGTCCGACCTGCTCGAGTTCTTCGACCAGGGCACCACCACCCGCACCGGCACCTACGCCGGCTTCATGCAGGACACCCAGAGCTGGAAAGACGGCGACAAGATCACCCTGTTCGTCAACGACGCCGAGAACGCCAGCGGCGGCTCCGGCTTTCAGCCCGCGTTCGAGACCCGGTACGAGACCGACACCACCAACACGCCGGCCGTCGACCCGGCGAAGGCGATCGTCTTCATTCAAGACGCCTGGCGCGGCGCCCACACCAGCACGCTCGGCGGCTTCTACCTGGGCTCCGGCGGCACCTGCCTCACCAGCTCGAGCTCCAGCGGCACCGACCCCACCCCGGTCGAGTCGGGCACCCACACCTTCGCCTTCGCGCCGGGCAGCATCACCGTCGCGCTGTTTCCCACCTCGAGCAGCGGGCCGCCCGACTGCACCGGCACGCCGCTGGCGGGGCCGATCACGATCGCCGCGGCGGCCGCCGGCAGCCGCACCTGGCTGTCGCTCTACGGCACCTCGGCGACCGACCTTCGGCTGCTGACGCTGCCGTTTCAGTGATCAGAGCGCTTCGACGCGCTCGTCTTTGCCGAAGTTCTCGGAGTAGCGCTTCTTGAACGCCGCGCGGTCGAAGCGGTGCTCCTGGCAGCCTTTGTGCTCGATGCAGTAGGCGCCCACGAGCGCCGCGACCCGGCCGGTGGTCTCCATCGGCCACCCGCGGGCGAGCCCGAACGCCAGCCCGCCCAGGTACGCGTCACCGCAGCCGGTCGGGTCGACCGCGTCGGAGATGCGCGCGACGGGAATCTGCAGCGGCGCCTTGCCGCGAACGTGAATGCGGCTGCCGTGCTCGCCCAGGGTGATCACCGTCACCGGCGCCGAGTCGATCAGCGCCTGCTCGGTCTTGCCGGTCGCCTTCGCCATCATCGCCAGCTCGTAGTCGTTGCCGACGAACGCCGCCGCGCCGTCGAGGCCGGCCAGAATCTGCTGGGCGTTGAGCCGCGGGGTCTGCTTGCCCGGGTCGAAGATGTACTTCGCGCCCAGCTTCTTGCACTCCGAGGTGTGCTTCGCCATCGACTCCGGGTCGGTGGGCGAGATGATCACCCAGTCGTCTTTCGACAGACCGAGGGTGTCGAGCGCGACCTCTTTCGCATGGCCGACCGCGCCCGGGTAGAAGGCGACGATCTGGTTGTTCACCTTGTCGGTGTTGATGAAGCAGCTGGCGGTGAACTCGTTGGCGATCTCGCGAATGCCCTTCGAGTCGATGCCCAGCTCGGTCATCACCTGCTTGTACTCGGCGAAGTCCTGGCCCGCAGCCGAGACCACCGCCGGCTTCTCGCCCAGCAGCGCGAGGTTGTAGGCGATGTTGCCCGCCACGCCGCCGCGCATGCGCTTCATGCTGTCGACGAGAAAGCTCACCGTCAGCATGTGAACCTTGTCGGGAAGAATGTGGTCCGAGAACTTCCCGGGGAAGTTCATGATGTAGTCGTAGGCGAGCGACCCGGTGACGACGATGCGCATGGGCGCGTGCATACCGAAATCGAGCGGCGGTGAATAGATCTGGAGTAAGCAGCGTCGGTCGCCCCCCGGGAGGAATCAATGCGTCGAATTCTGTTCGCTGCCGCGGTGCTCGCGGCGCTGTCGTGTGGCAGCAGCGCGATGATGATGATGGACGTGCCGGTGAAGGATCAGCCGCTCGCGGGCACCATCGGTGGCCAGCCGTGGACCGCCGTGTCGGCGATCGCCAAGCCGAGTGACCCGTTCAATGACGACGGCGGCGAGAAGTTCGTCAACATCTACGACAAGCAGTACGACTGCACCTCGTTCTCCACCCCCGACGATCGCAGCGTGCTCGCGATCGTTCCCTGGGTGGTCGGGGCCTACAACTTCTCGACCCAGCACAACGGCACCATCGTGCTCGACGACGGCGGCACCCCCGACAACCTGATCGGCCTCGACGGCCGCATCGAGCTGCGCTCGGCGCCGCAGGCCGACGCGGGCATCAACGCCGACATGAGCATTCGCATCGACGTGAACCAGAACAACGTCGTCGAAGGCAAGATTCAGGTTCACGTCTGCGACGGCTTCTGACCGAAGCGCGTCTGACGAATCGCCACAGCGGGGCACGAACGCGGCGCGCCGGCCCCTGATTCGGCGCGGGGTAGGGCGGGTGGCGTCTCCGATGCAGTCAACGCGATCGCCATGATTGCGTTCTTTGGTCTCACGCTCGCTGCTTCGCTGTTGGGTTCTCGATTCTCCAAGAAGGCGCCGAAACGGCCCTGGTACCGGTTGCTGCGCAAGGCTCCGCAGAACCCGCCGCCGTGGGTGTTCGGCGTGGTCTGGCCGGCGCTCTACTCGCTGATCGCCTGGTCGGGCGCACGCGCCTGGAAAAAGCGCGACAAGGCCGCGCTCGCGCTATGGGGCCTGCAGCTGGCCTCCAACGCCGCCTGGAGCCCGATCTTCTTCGGCGCTCACAAGTCGCGGCTGGCGCTCGCCGATCTCGCGCTCACCGGTGCCTCGGCCGCGGCCTACACCGCGAGGGTAGCGCCCAAAGATCGCTGGGCCGCGCTGGCGATGGCCCCGTATCTCGGCTGGCTCGCGTTCGCGAGCAAGCTCAACGCCGACATCGTTCGCAAGAACCCGCGCTTCCTCGCAGGGTAGCGCTCAGCTCTGCGTCTTGTCGGCGGCGATCTCTTCGACGATGTCGGGGTTGGGGTCGATCTCGGCTTCGGGCGCCGCGGTCTGGTGCCGCGAGACCGGAGTCGCCTCCAGGCCCGACGCCGCCAGGTAGATGATGTTTCGGGTGCCCTTCTTGCCGCGGTACATCGCGCGATCGGCGAAGTCGACCAGGGTCGCCTTGTCGGTCGCGTGCTCGGGCCAGCTCGACACGCCGATGCAGGTGGTGATGGTGAGCGAGTAGCCCTCGCGCGCCAGAAACCGGTGCGACTCGATGGTGCGGCGAATTCGTTCGGCGACCTTGAGCGCGCCGCCCGAGTCGGTGCCGCGCAACAGCAGCAGGTACTCGTCACCGCCGTAACGGCAGACCACGTCGCCGTCGCGCACGCAGCCCTTGAGAATGCGCGCCACCTCGACCAGCAGCTTCGAGCCGACCACGTGACCGTGGGTGTCGTTGACGCTCTTGAAGTAGTCGAGGTCGGTGAACAGCACCGCGAACGGCTTGCCCACCGGAGGCGGCGGCTGCTTGAACTCCTTGTCGATCACCAGGTCGAAGTAGCGCCGGTTGAACAGGTGGGTGAGGTCGTCGAGGTAGACGAGATCTTCGACCTCCGCGAACTTGCCCAGGTTGCGGAGCGCCAGCCCCAGGTGGCGGCCGAGAAACGCCGCGTCTTGGAGGTTGGTCTCGACCAGGTCGCCTTCGAACAGCAGCACCACCGCGCCCAGCGTCGCGTCGCCCTCGGTGGCGGGCACGAAGTACGCGGTCTCGAGCGGCTTCTTCAGCCCGACCGACAGCTCCTGCCCGCGGGGGTCGAAGCCACCTTTCACCTCGGCCTCGACCTCTTCGGTCAGCTTCTCGAGGTCGGCCTCGGGCACGTTCCAGTTCGCCTGCACCTTGAAGCTGTCGCCGTCTTTCAACATCAGCAGCGCCGCCTGCGCGCGGCTGCCCTGGCCGATCGCCGACGCCGCGGAGTGAATCAGGCGCTCCCGGTCGAGCGTGCTCGCCAGCCGCTGCGCGGCTTCCAACAGGGTGACGTGGCGCCGCAGATCGACGTTCTCTTTCAACATCGTGCGGGTGGTGAGCGCGCGGCGGCAGGCGTGCGCCAGCACCTCGGGGTGAATCGGCTTCACCAGGTAGTCGGAGGCGCCGGTCTTGATCGCGCGCACCGCGGCGTCGACTTTCTCGAGGGCGGTGATCACCAGCACTTCGGTGGCGGGGTGCTGCACCCGCACCCACTGAATCAGCTCCATGCCGTCTGACTGGGGGAAGATCAGATCGGTGACCACCAGGTCGAACCGCTGCTTGCCCATCGCCGTCTTGGCTTCTTCGAGCGAGCCCACCGCGAGCACCTGGTGCCCGGCTCCGGTGAGGAAATCACCGTACATGACCCGCGCCACCCGCTCGTCGTCGACCAAGAGAATCTGAGCCATGCGAGGCGTCGAAACTAATCAATCAGAGTGGGGTGGGCTACCGTAGAAACGCTTGGCCGCGAGTCGACAATGTCTGCTCTTCGAGTCGGGAGCGACGCGTTTTCTGGTGCCCGCGGCGAGCGTGCTCGAGGTGGCGCAGCCAGACGCAACCGGTAACACGCTCCACGGTCACCACGCGCTCAAGGATCTCTCGCTGCGGCTGGGAGGCGCCGACGAAGCGCGCCCCGGCGTCGCGCTGCTGCTCGACACCAGCCCGACGCTGGCGATTCGGGTCGCCCGGGTTCACGGCGTCGCCGACCTCTCGCCCGAAAAAGGCGTGCGCCTGCCGAAGCGCCTCGGCGCCGCGCTCGAGCCGACGGTGAAGGCCGCGGTCGAGCACGAGGGCCGGCTCTGGCTGGAGCTCGACCCCGAGGCGCTGGTGAAGAGCTCGCGCGCCCCCGCCGCGTTTCGGGTGGTGGAGCCGTTCGCCAACGCCAAGGGCCGCTGCCTCCTGTTCGAGTCGTTCGGCCGCAAGCTGGCGCTCACCCTGGAGCAGGTGGCGCAGGTGGTGCCGGCCGGCGACAAGCTGGTTCGGCTGCCCGATGGGTGGCCGGCGGAGGGCCTGGTGCTCCACGACGGGCAGCTGTGGCCGGTGTACGCCCTGGGGCCGATGCTGGGAGAACCCCGCGCCAAAGAGGCGCTGGTGGTGCTGGCGAAGGTGCGCGACGAGCCGGTCGGGCTGTCGGCGAGCCGGGCGTTGGGGGTGCAAAACGCCACCGAGGGGACTCAACTGCTCGATTTGGAACGTGTGTTTTCTTGAGCACGGTTCCTCGCGGCCGCTAAGCTGTCGGTCACGCCTATGCCCAAGTCCGTCCTCGTCGCCGACGACTCCGCCACCATGCGCAAGATCATCGGCATGGTGTTTTCGACCGAAGATTTTCACATCACCGTGGTCGACAACGGCCTCGACGCGATCGCCAAGGCGCGCGACGGGCGGCCCGACGTGGTGCTGCTCGACTGCATGATGCCGGGCAAGAGCGGCTACGAGGCCTGCGAGGCGATCAAGGGCGACCCGTCGACCCAGCACATTCCAGTGATGCTGCTCTCGGGCAACTTCGAGCCGTACGACGAGAACCGCGCCCGCGCCGCCGGCGCCAACGAGCACATCGTCAAGCCGTTCGACTCCCAGGCGTTCCTCGACAAGGTGAAGCGGCTGGTCGGCATGCCCACCACCGCGGCGCCGGTGATGACCTATGGCCAGGTGTCGACCGGCTCGATCGCGCCTCCGGCGAACGTGCCGCAGCGCACCCAGCCGGGCGTACCGAACCCGATGATGGGCGGAGCGCCGGGCCAGCCGCGGCCGATGCCGGGCCCCGCTGGAATTCCCGCGGGGATGCCGCGCCCGATGGGAGCGCCGGGCGTGCCGATGGGCACCCAGCCGGGCATTCCGCGGCCGCCGGGCGTTCCGATGGGCACTCAGCCGGGCATTCCGCGGCCGCCGATGGGCGCGCCGGGTGGGGTGCCGATGGGCACTCAGCCGGGCGTGATGCGGCCTCCGATGCAGGGCATGCCGCCTCCGGGCATGGGTGCTCCCGGCGGGATGCCGATGCGGCCGATGACTCCGGGCGCGGGCGTTCCTCCGGCGGGCATGCGGCCTCCGGGCGGCGTACCCACCGGCACCAGCCCCGGTTTCCCCCGGCCTCCTCCCGGTGCTCCGCTGCCCGGTCAGATGCCGCCCCGCCGCGACCCGTTCGGGTTGGGTGGGCAGCCGCAGCCGCCTCCGGGGCGGCCGCCTCCGGCAGCGCCTCCTCCGCCGCAGAGCCGTGAGCAGTTCGATCTCGAGGCGTCGATCGCCAAGGACGGCGGCGAAGCCAACCTGCGAGATGCGCTGTCGAAAGCGTCGCGCGAGGTGATCGAGAAGATCGCGTGGGAGGTCGTGCCGCAGCTGGCGGAGACGATCATTCGCGAAGAGCTCGACCGGCTCATCAAGGACCGCGAAACCAAGAATTAGTCTCGCTTCTTCGCGCCTTTTCAGCTGGCGCAATGCCCGCGCGTCCTCTTAAGTGGCCGCGTTTCGAGGCGCCATGAGCATCGATCTTCCCAAAGCGTACGACCCCACTGACGTCGAGAAGCGCTGGTACCCGATCTGGCAGGAGCGCGGCTACTTCACCGCCGATGCCGCGGCGACGAAGCCGACGTACTCGATCATTCTGCCCCCGCCGAACGTGACCGGCTCGCTGCACCTCGGCCACGCGCTGACCGCGACGATTCAAGACGTGTTGTGCCGGTGGAAGCGAATGAGCGGCTACACCGTGCTCTGGCTGCCGGGCACCGATCACGCCGGCATCGCCACCCAGATGGTGGTGGAGAAAGAGCTCAAGGCCACCGAGAAGAAGTCTCGTCACGACCTCGGCCGTGCCGAATTTCTGAAGCGGGTGTGGTCGTGGAAAGAGAAGTACGGCGCCCGCATCGGTGAGCAGCACAAGGTGCTCGGCGCGTCGCTCGACTGGTCGCGCGAGCGCTTCACGATGGACGAGCGCTCCTCGAAGGCGGTGTTGGAAGCCTTCGTGAAGCTGCACGAAGACGGGCTGATCTACCGCGACTTCAAGCTGATCAACTGGTGCCCGTCGTGCCTCACCGCGTTGTCCGATCTCGAGGTGGAACACGAGGAGCGCGACGGCTCGATCTGGGAGATCGCGTACCCGGTGAAGGGCTCCGACCAGAAGCTGATCGTGGCCACCACCCGGCCCGAGACGCTGCTCGGCGACACCGCGGTGGCGGTGAACCCGAACGACCCGCGCTACCTCTCGCTGCACGGCGGCTCGGTGATCCTCCCGCTGATGAACCGGGAGATCCCGATCATTCTCGACGCCGAGCTGGTGAACATGGAGTTCGGCACCGGCGTGGTGAAGGTGACCCCCGCCCACGACCCCAACGACTACGCCGCGGGCCTGCGCGCAGAGCCCAAGCTGCAGATGATCTCGATCTTCGACGAGACGGCGAAGGTGAACGAGAACGGCGGCAAGTACAAAGGCCTCGACCGTTACGAGGCGCGCAAGCAGGTGCTCGCCGATCTGCAAGAAGCCGGGCTGCTGATCAAAGAGGACAAGCACAAGCTCGCGATCGGTACCTGTCAGCGCTGCGGCACGGTGGTGGAGCCGCGGCTGTCGATGCAGTGGTTCGTGAAGACCACGCCGCTGGCGAAGCAGGCGATGATCGCCGTGGAGCAGGGCCGCACCCGCTTCGTGCCCGAGACCTGGCGCAACACGTTCGACGCCTGGATGCGGAAGATTCACGACTGGTGCATCAGCCGGCAGCTGTGGTGGGGCCACCAGATTCCTGCCTGGTACCCGGCGAACTCGCCCAAGCTCTCCGACGGGTCGATCGACTTCTCGAAGGCCACTCCGGTGGTGTCGAAGACGAAGCCCGAAGGCGATTGGGTGCAAGACCCCGACGTGCTCGACACCTGGTTCAGCTCCGGGTTGTGGCCGTTCTCGACCCTCGGTTGGCCGGAGCAGACCACCGATCTGCGCTCGTTCTACCCGACCAACGTGATGGAGACGGGGCACGACATCATCTTCTTCTGGGTGGCCCGCATGATGATGCTGGGCATCCACTTCATGAAGGATGTGCCCTTTCGGGTGGTCTACCTGCACGCGATGGTGCGGGACGAGAAGGGCGACAAGATGTCGAAGACGAAGGGGAACGTGATCGATCCCCTTCACGTGGTGCGCGGGGCGAAGGCCGACGAGCTGAGCCCGCAGATGCGGCAGAAGTACAAGCAGGGGCTCGAGCCGCAGGGCGCCGATGCGCTGCGCTTCACCCTCGCCGCGCTCACCCAGCAGGGCCGCGACATCAAGCTCTCGCTCGAGCGCATCACCGGCTACCGCGAGTTCCTCAACAAACTGTTCCAGGCGACCCGGTTCGCGTTCCACTACCTGGGCGACTACCAGGCCGACGGCAAGCACATCACCGAGCGCAAGCTGTCGCTGCACGACCGGTGGATTCTGTCGCGGCTGAACAACACTGTGCACGAGGTGCAGAAGGCGCTGCAGGCGTTCGCGCTCTCGGAGGCGGCGTCGATCCTCTACCACTTCGTGTGGGACGAGTTCTGCTCCTGGTACATCGAGCTCTCGAAGCCGGCGCTGCAGGGTGAAGACGCCGCCGCGCGCGATGCGTCGCGGGCGGTGCTGGTGCACTCGCTCGACACCATCTTCCGGCTGCTGCACCCGTTCATTCCCTTCATCACCGAAGAGCTCTGGCAGAAGCTGCCGATGCAGAAGCCGGCCGAGTCGATCATGATCGCGCCGTACCCCGAGGTGGATCGCCGCCTCGACGACGAGCAGGCCGACAAAGAGATGGCGCCGGTGATCGCGGCGATCGGCGCGATTCGCACCATTCGCGGCGAGAGCCAGATCAAAGACAACGCGCGGATCGAAGCGCACGTGCAGACCGACGACGCTGGGCTGCAGCAGAGCCTTTCACGCAACAAGGTGTACGTGACCACGCTGGCGGGCCTGTCGACGCTGCACGTGGGGCCGCTGGGCACCAAGCCGCCGCAGGCCGCTGCAGAGATCACCGGCAACCTGGAGATCTACGTGCCGCTCGCGGGGTTGGTGGACCTGTCGGAGGAGCGCCAGCGAATCGCCAAGGAGATCGTGAAGGCGGAGGCGGAGATCGCTTCGATGAAGAAGCGCCTCGACAACCCCGACTTCGTGGCGCGTGCTCCGGCCGAGGTGGTGGCGAAAGACCGGGCCCGGGTGGACGAGCTGTGCGCGCGGGTGAACAAGCTGAACGAGAACAACCGCCGCATTGCGCCGCTCGAGGTGCGAATTGCTCCGCCGGCGCACGGCGCGGTGGATCTCTCGCACGAGCTGAAGGACGAGCTCTCGCAGGTCGAAGTGCCGAAGCCCGACGACCAGGTGAAGGAAGCGCTCGACAAGCTCCGCGAGGGCACCAAGGAAGGGCTGACCGCGCGCGACCGCCAGGATCTGGGCGTGGCCTACCTGAACATGGGCCTGGTGGACGACGCGGTGCGCGAGTTCAACAAGGCGAAGGAAGACGCGCCGGAGGCCGAGGAGCAGCCCAAGGCGCTCGGCGCGAAGAAGGCGAAGCCGAGCCGGTTCGCGAAGCCGAAGCCGAAGCCGAAGGCCAAGAAGCCGAAGGCCAAGGCCAAGAAGTCGAAGCCCGCACCGAAGAAGGCGAAGCCTGCGGCCAAGAAGAAGGCCGCTCCCGCGAAGAAGAAGAAGAAGAAATGATCGACAACTTCCTCGACCGGCTGATCGACCTCTGCCTCGACGAAGATCTCGGCGCCGCCGGCGACATCACCTCGAACGCGCTGGTGCCTGCCGATCTCAAAGGCCACGCCGAGCTGTGGGCGAAAGAAGAGATGGTGCTGTCGGGCCTCGACGCCTTCGCCCGCGTCTTCCAGCGGGTCGACCCGTCGATCACGGTGAAGCTCTCCGCCCAAGACGGCGACCGCACCAGCGAAAAACAGAACGTCTGCGACGTCGACGGCCCGCTGCGCTCGCTGCTGGTCGCCGAACGCACCGCGCTCAACATCGTTCAGCGCACCTGCGGCATGGCCACGATGGCGGCCAAGGCGGCCGAGGCGGTGAAGGGCACCAAGCTGAAGGTGATCGACACCCGCAAGACCTCGCCGGGCATGCGCGCGCTGTCGAAGAAGGCAATGCGCGACGGCGGGCTGCAGAACCTCCGCTTCGGGCTGTTCGACGGCATCTTGATCAAGGACAACCACATCGCCGCGGTCGGAGGCTCGATCAAAGACGCGCTCGAGCGTGCCAAGGCCAATGCCACCCGGCTGGTGAAGATCGAGATCGAGATCACCGAACTCGACCAGCTCGAGGCGGCGATCGAGCACGGCGCCCACGTGGTGATGCTCGACAACATGGACGACGCCCGGATCGCCGAGGCGGTGAAGCGCACCAAGGGCAGGGTGGAGCTGGAGATTTCCGGAAAGGTAACAATCGAGCGGCTGCCCAAATTGGCCAAGCTGGGAGCCGACTACGTCTCGATGGGTGCCTTGACCCACTCGGCGCGGTCGATGGACCTTTCGTTGGAAGTGCAAACGACGCGCGGCGGACGGTACAATCGTAAACGCTAATGGCCCCCAAGGCGCCCCGCCCAAGCCCCAAAGAAGTCGAGCTGCTCCGAGGCGACCAGACGCTGCCGATCGGCAAGAAGATCGAGCCGATCGTCACTGAAGACGACGACGACTGGGACGAGCCGAGAACCCAGGTCACCAAGCCCAAGCCCGGGTTCAAGCCGACGCCGATGCGGGCGCACGTGCTCACCCGGGTCGAAGGGCCCGGCGAGCCGAACCGGGTGGTGCTCGACAAAGACGTGCTGGCGATCGGCCGCGCGCTCTCGAACGACATTCGCCTCGACAACGAAGGCGTGAGCCGCAACCACGCCCGGCTGGTGCGACTCGACGACGAGTTCACCGTCGAAGATCTCGAGAGCCGCAACGGCATCTACGTCAACGGCTTGCAGGTGCACTCGGCGATTCTTCGCGACGGCGACGAAGTGCAGATCGGCGACTTCATCTTCGCGTACCAGGAGGGTCTCTGAGCGCCTGCTTCGTCCGGTTTTGGGGGGTGCGCGGCTCGATTCCGACGCCGGGCTCGAAGACCCGGCGCTACGGCGGCAACACCGCCTGCGTCGAGGTGCGCTCCGAGAAGGCGCTCTTGGTGTTCGACGCCGGCACCGGCATTCGCGAGCTCGGCGTGGAGCTGATGCGCAACCCGCCGCCCGCGGGGATCAAGATTCACCTCTTCTTGAGCCACCCGCACTGGGACCACATTCAGGGCTTCCCGTTCTTCGGGCCGGCGTACGCGGCCACCACCGAGATCAAGGTCTACTGCCCCGAAGGCGACCCGAAGAACTACCAGCTGCTCTCGGGCCAGATGTCGAACGCCTACTTCCCGGTGCGCTTCGCCGACCTCAAGGCGCAGATCACCCAAGAGTCGTTTCACGGTGACGGCGTCGAGGCGGGCGACTTCGTGGTGCGCCGCTTCAACCAGCGGCACCCGGGCGGCAGCGTCGGCTTCCGCATCGAACACGACGGCAGCGCGATCGTCTACGCCACCGACTCCGAGATCGATCTCCAGCTGTCGGATCAGCAGCTGGCGCACCAGCAGCCGAACAAGCTCCGTGGGGTGCCCAAAGAGCTGGTCACCGCGATGCGCGACGCCAACCTGCTGATCGCCGACGCGCAGTACACCGACCAGGAGTACGCCACCCGCATCGGCTGGGGCCACCCGCGCGCGACCACCGTGGTCGACCTCGCGGCCCAGGCCGAGGTGGCGCAGCTCGCGCTCACCCACCACGACCCGATGCACTCCGATCGCGACACCGACGAGAAGGTGACCCACTGCGCCGAGCGCGCCGTCAGTCACCGCTCGAAGCTGGAGGTCTTCGGCGCGCGCGAGGGCGTGGTGATGAAGGTCGTGAAGACCAACATTCGCGACACGAAGTGAAGCGGCGGGTGAGGGCGCCCCGAACCGACGGCAGTCACTTCAAGAATACGCAGCGACGTCGCCGTGAATCGGAAATCTTCCGACCCGCGACTCGCGCGCCTGCAGCCTCGACGGCACGCTGACCAGCTTCCACTCCGGCAGAATCAGCGCGGTGAGTGTGCCCCCGAACACCGCCCCGGTGTCGATGCCCACCGCGTGCTCGAGCACCAGCGGCGCTGTCAGCACCGAGTGGCCGAAGATCACCCGCTCCGGGCCCGACCAATGGTGGGTCCAGAAGGTGTGATCGGCGGGGGCCTTCGACGGCCAGTACGACTTCGTCGCCGGCGGCTTGATGCACTGCAGGTGGAGCAGGTGGTGCGCCGACTGCTTCTCGACCGGCAGCCCGGGAAAGCAGCCGGCGTGAACGATGACCGCGTTGTGCTCGGGCAGCCGAATGAACAGCGGCAGCTTCTCGAAGTACGCGTAGTGCTCGGGGCCGAGCGCGCGGCGGGTGGCGAGGTGATCAGGCGAGAGCCGATCGTCTGCGCGGTGGCGCTGCTGCAGGTGCTTCTCTTCGTGGTTGCCGAGCACGCACTCGTACTTCATCGCCAGCTCGACGCACTCACGCGGCTTGGGGCCGCGGTCGACCAGATCGCCGGCGAAGATGACGCGATCGCTCGACGTGGCTTGCGCCTGGTCGAGCAGCTCGAGCGCCTCAGAATGGCAACCGTGGAGGTCGCCGATGACAATCGTTCGTCCCATGATGTGGGCAGGGCTGGAATCGAACCAGCACTCGGCCACAAAGGCCACGGGGTTACAGCCCGCTGAGCGCCATCGCTCATCCTGCCCGGGAGAAAAAGAGACGCTCGAGTGAAGAAGCCGCGATTTCCGTTTGGAGCTCATGTCCTGCCGTTGGACGACACCCCCGTGAAATGGAGGCGGCGGGACTCGAACCCGCATACCGAGCGTGAGGATTTGCGTGTGGGGCCTGTTCGGCCGAGCGTCAAAGCTTCAAAGATTGAAGTTCCGCGAGACCAGCCCGCGGCGGAGCCGGACAGATCCGCGCTCCATGAAAAATGTGCGACACGCCCGAGTGAGGAAGCCGCGAAATGCTCGATCCGAAATCGAGTGCCTTATCCATTAGGCATAATCGCTCGTAAGTGAGCGATCTTGGAGTCGAACCAAGAATGGCGTGTGGGGCCTGATCGGCCGGGCGTGCCGCTCGTCCAAGCACCCGAGTGTAGAAGCCACGGTGGCCTCCGCCCTTGACGGGCTCGGGCCGCGAATGAACTGTCTTTCGACGGTTTCGTTTGCGTGTAGGGCCTCTACGGCCGGGTACTTCGACGAGCGGGGCGAGCGAGATGTTCTTCCGAACATCCTCCGCGTTGCCACGGAGTTGCTCGCCTTGCCCTCAAAGACGTACGCGCCCGCCGATTTCTGACCGGGGGAATTTCGAAGATCAATCTTCGGAGGATTCCGGCCCGCCGGCTTCGTCGTAGCCGAGGTCGAGCTCGAGGTCTTCGTTCTCGTCGCCGTCGCCCGCCCGCGGAGGCCGCACCTGGGCGATGCGCTGCAGCAGCGGCACGTGCTCGCGCAGCATCTCCACCGCGTCGTGCTGAACGAAGCAGGCGTCGAGGTCGAGCAGGTGCAGCTTGGTCAGCCCGTCAGACTCCAACAGCTGCTCGAGGCGCGTCTCGTCGAAGGTGAGCCCCGAGAGCACCAGCTCGCGCAGCGTTCCCGCGCTGAGCAGCTTCGAGATGCACTTCACCGGCGCCAGCTCGTCGGCGATCTCGAAGTCGCCTTCTTCTTCGTAGCCGACCGCGAGCTCGAAGCGCGAAAGCTTGGGCAGCTTCGCCCTCGCCAAGATGCGCGGCTCGTCGCCCAGCGCCTGCACCGACCAGGTGAGAGAGGTCACGTTCGGCAGCTCCAGGTTCTTCTCGGCGACGGTGATGTTGTCGCCGTCGATGGTGAGCCGCTCCAGCTTCGGCAGCCGGGGCAGAATCTTCGACAGGTCGCCGCCCTCGCCGTCGGTCGACGACACCTCCAGCCGGGTCAGCCGCTGCGCCTGCGCCGACTTCACCAGCGCCTCCAGGCCGCCCGCCCACACGCTCGCCGAGTCGTTCACGATCAAGCCGTCGACGAAGGTGCAGATCGGTGCCGCCAACAGCTCGGTCAGCAGCACCCCGAGATCGTCGTTGTTGTCGGGGTTGGGCTTCACCTTCAGCGTCTTCACGAAGCCCGGGTGCCACTGCCGAACCTCGATCGTCGAATCTTCCAGCAGCATCGCCAGCTCGCCGAACAGGGCGGGGCGCCGCGGCTTCAGCCAGGCGTTCACCCGCTCCGGCTTCTTCATCACCAGCGCCGCCAGCTCGCCCTTGGGGTCGCCCTGAGACTGGAGCCAGTCGGCGTAGACCTCCCACGCCCCCTGGGTGCCTTCGAAGATCGCCTTCTCGAGCTGCGCCTTCTCTCCCGGTGATTTCGCCTTCATGAAACGAAAGACACCGGGTGCTCGAAAGGTGTCACACGCTTTTCAAAGGCCAGCGATTCTCGATGTTTGCGGGCTGGTCAGGAATTCCGTCCAAGGTCGTCTGCCTTCGGTATGGTGGCGCCCCTAGGCCCATGCTCACCGACGACGAACTGTTCGCCGAGATCGCGCGCCGCCGTTCTGCCAACGAAGACTTCAAGAAGCCGCTCGGCGAGCTCGTTTTCCGCTGGAAAGACCCCGCGGCCACCGTCGTACGGCGGGTGCAGGGGGCGTTCGTGAGAGGCTCCCCAGACGACGTCGACGAGATTTTTCAAGACGCCGTCGGGAAGTTCCTCGCTCGTGGTCTCGACCAGTTTCGCGGGGTCTCGGAGCAGGTGCCCGGTAAGGCCGCCAGCCCGAAGACCTTCTTCCTCCGCATCGTGAAGCACTGCGCGATCGATCGCTATCGCCGCCAGCGCGAAGAGCTCGATCCCGGCGCGCCCGAAGGCGAGGAGGAGGACTCCGGCGAGCCGATGCACGAGAAGGCGCGCGCGGTCGTCGAGTCCGACTCCAAGGAGTCGGCGAAGGAAGCCAAAGAGGAGTACTGGATCGGCTACGAGCGGCTGAAGAAGGAACACCCCAACGAAGCCGCCGCGTGGGACCTCTACCACCACCAGGACATGGACGATCACACCGAGGTCGCGCGTGTGCTCGGCATCACCGTGGTGAACTCGTACAAGCGCGTGTCTCGCGCCCAGGCGTATCTCAAGCTCTACCTGCTCGAAGCCCGTGAGCAGGAGGGCGTACCGCAGTCTCGCGCCGAGGAAGATTCAGATGACTGAACCTCGCGCGTCTGTCGGTTGCACAAGGAGAACTGCATGAGCAACCCCGACCCCGTCAATCGTTACCGCGCCCGCGTAGATGAGCTCGAATCGATTCGAGCAGAGCTCGAAGCCGACAAACTTCGCAGCGATCTCGGGCCCGTCGTCGGGCGAGTTCTCGAGGCGGCGGGCGACTTGATTCGACGCAGTACGCGAATTCAGACCGATCTCGCCGCCGTCGATCGCATTCTGATGTTGGTGCCGAACGCGGGGCTGACGTCTTGGGGTGAAGCGGTGAGCGTCGACGACCTGGCCAAACGGGTGGCCAGAGCGGCAGAAGAAGCGGTGGAGGCGGCGCTCCCCGATACACCCGAAGATGGCAGCACCTGGAACAGCTGGGCGATGCAGGGGTTGTATGCGCGTGACCGTCTCGAGTCGGCGCTCTGTTCGCTGGAGCGACTCGGCGAGCTCGGCCGCCAAGACGCCTCCACCATTCACTCCAAGATTCGCAAGCAGGCCGACGCCGCCGACGATCGCTTGAAGCACCGCGCGAAGTGGCTGTCGGGGCTGAACGGCGACCGGCGCTCCGAGGCCCAGCTGCTCGATGATTCCTGTCGTGGCCGTGCCTGGTGGTTTGCCGCTCACTGTTCGCCGGGCGACGACGAATTGGTGAAGCACCTCGGTGAAGGCGGCCCGCTCACCGGAGCAGAAGCCGCGGTGCACCGCGAAGTGACCAAGAAGCGTACCCGTAAGATCGGGTTCGACGAGCTGTTTCGTTACGATCTCGGTCTCGCTTCTCCCGGGGAAACCGCGCTGATCGAAGCGCAGGCGAAGAAAGACCCCGAGCTTCGCAAGGCGATCGCCGCGATGCGCGACGCCGAAGCGGCGATCGAAGACAACGATCCCAACCGCCCCCAGAACCCGGTGTTTGCAGGGCAACCGCCGGCGGCCCCTGGCGATCGCGGTTCGGTTCAGGTGATCGAAGATCGCCAGGACTTCAAGGTGCTGGTGTTTCGCCGTTCGCAGCGCGTGCGCCTCGTCGTTCAGCCGGTACGCACCGACCGTTTCGCCGCCGCAGCCGTCTTTCTCCCCGACGCTCCCAACACCGCGAGGCCCTCACGCGATACCGCTGAGGGCCTCGAGTTCGATTTGGGGCCTGAACATCTGCTCGCCGGTCAGCTCGCCCGCGTCGTGGTGCGGCTTCAAGGCGGTGCGGAGATCAAAGTCGAAGCGAAGCTCTAGAGTGATTTGAGCCGCCGCTCGAGGAACGCCCGCTCCGCGTCGTCGGTGCTGAGCGAGAGCGCGGTCCGGTAGGCGGTGCCGGCCTCGGCCGCGCGATCCAACCGGCGGAGCAGATCGGCGCGCGCGGCGTGAAACACGCTGCTGTGCTCCAGAAAGCGCCGCAGGTGCTCCAGCTCTTCGAGGCCCGCCATCGGCCCTCTCACCATCGCGATCGCCGCCGCGCGGTTGAGCCGCACGACAGGGGTCGGCTGTTCCTCCAACAACAGCTCGTAGAGGCCGGCGATCTGCGGCCAGTCGGTCTGGTCGGGTGCCGAAGCGCGCGCGTGCAGCGCCGCGATCGACGCCTGCACCACGTAAGACCCGCGTGCGCCGAGGCCGATCGCGCGCTCCACCAGGGCGAGGCCTTCGATGATCTGGGCCGCGCTCCACTTCGAGCGATCCTGCTCTTCGAGGGGCACCCGCACGCCGTCGACCGTTCGCGCCGGCCGCCGCGCATCGGTGAGCAGCAGCAACGCGAGCATCGCCAGCACATCGGGCTCGCCGGGCATCAGCTCGGTCAGCAGCCGGGCGAGGCGAATGGCTTCCTCCGACGACTCCGCCTCCACCGCGGCGTGGCCCTGGGTGAACAGCAGGTAGACCACCGCCAGCACCGCGGCCAGCCGCTCCGGCCAGGCCTCGGGCTCCGGCACCCGGTAGGCGATCTTCGAGTCGAGAATCTTTCGCTGCGCCCGCACCAGCCGCTGCGCCATCGCCTTCTCGTCGACGAGGAACAGCCGCGCGATCGCGGCGGTCGGCACGCCGGCGACGGTGCGGAGGGTGAGCGCGACCTGCACCTCGGGGGCGAGGGCAGGGTGGCAGCAGGTGAACACCAGCCGCAGCCGGTCGTCGTCGAGCTCTTCGTCTGACTCCGGCAAGGCCACCGGGTGTTCGAGCAGCTGGGAGTCGTCGACCTCGTGAATGCGCGCCCGGCGCCGCGCGACGTCGATCGCCTTGTTGCAGGCGACCTTCAGCAGCCAGGCCTTCGGGTTGGGCGGGAACGTCTTCCACTGTTCGGCGGCCGCGGCGAACGCCTCTTGCGTCACGTCTTCGGCCAACGCCAGGTCGCCCACCCGCGCCATCACCGCCGCCAGCACGCGGGTGCGTTCGGCGGTGAAGAGCGCGGTCAGGTCCATCACTTCAGATCGCCGGCATCAGGGGGCGAATCTCGGCCGCCGGCAGGTGCTGCAGGCCGGGCATCTCCCTCACCAGCCGCACCGCCTCGTCGAGGTCGGCCGCTTCGATCAGGTAGAAGCCACCGAGCTGCTCGCGCGCCTCCGCGAACGGGCCGTCGGTGGAGACCACCTTGCCGTCGACGTTGCGGAGCGTGGTCGCCGAGCTCGCCGCGACCAGCCGGGCGCTCGCGCCGTAGTTGCCCTTGGCCTTCAACATCTCGATGTAGGGGCGGTGGTTCTCTGCGGTGCGCTGACGGTCTTCATCGGAGCGCGCGAAGTACTTCTGCTCGTCTCGGTACAACAGCACCAGGTAGTTCATCGTCGGTCTCCTCAGGCGGCGCGCGTGCGCAGCAGCTTCAAGCCAGTGGGGTCATAGATCATGTCGATCGAGCGGATCTTCCCGTTCGCGACCTTGTAGATCTCCATGCTCCGCATCGTGCCCGCGGGCTCGGGGAACACCGTCTCGTGGAAGAGCACCGCGTGGTCGCCCTCGACCACCGAGCGGAGCAGGGTCGACTTCTTCATCATTCCCGAGATCTGCTTCAGCACCGGGATCATCGCGTCGGCGGTGTCGTAGCTGTTCATCGGGGTGACCAGCTTGAGGTCGTCGGCCACCATGGTGCGGGCGCGATCGCAGTCGCCTCCCGACCAGGCGCGAAAGTACGCCTCCACCAGGTTTCTCGTCTCATCGGTCTTCATCGTCGTCTCCTCGACTGCGGGTTCGACGATGAATCGATTCGACCTGCCGAAAATCGACAGCCGTCGAATTCGCGAGGTGTTGGGGGCGCTTACGGCCCGCCGTCGGTGCCGCCGTCGCTCGCCTGCGGCATCACGCAGAAGCCCGCGGTGGCGACCGCGAAGTCTTCGACCTCACAGCTGCCGCCGAGCGAGCAGGCCTGGTGCGCCTGGGTGGTCGGGTCGCAGTCGGGGTGACAGAACTGGCCGCCCTTGAACATCGCGTTGGCCGGAGTGCTGATGCAGGTGGTGCCGGCCACGCACTCGTCGTCGGTGGTGCAGTCGGTGTACGCCTGCTTCGGCCCCGGCGGCACGCAGTGGGTGTTGCCGTCGAGCATGCGAACGCTGCACTTGTAGCCGCCGTCGCAGCCGGTCTGATGGGTGACGTCGCAGTCGGCGATGATCTCCGGGTGGGGATCAGGGGTGGAGCCTCCGCAAGCGGCGAGCAGCACGGCGGTGGTGCAGACGGCGATTCTCAAGTTGTGGCCTCCCGTGAAATTGAGACACCGGAGGTTACCGGAATGGATCGCGAAGTCAGGGGCCGCCGTCGCTGGCCGCGGGCCGCACGCAGAAGCCGATGCTCGAGTCGTGGGTGTCGACCAGCTCGCAGCTGCCGCCCTGCGAGCAGGCGAGGTGTGCCTGGCTCGAGGGGTTGCAGAACGGGTGGCAGGTCTGGCCGCCCTCGAAGCCGTTCATCGCAGGCGTGTTGAGGCAGATGGTGCCGCTGACGCAGTCGGTGTCGGCCGCGCAGGTGGTGAACGCGGTCAGCGCGCCGGCTGCGAGGCAGAGCGGCTGGCCGGTGTCGGGCCGCACGCTGCATTTTTCGCCCGAGCCGCAGCCTGATTGAAGGCTGGGGCTGCACGGCCCGGCGTCGACGCCGGAGTCGGCGCCGTTGGTGGCCGCTCCGCACGCGGCGGTGAGGACGAAGGTGGTGAGAAGAATTTTGCGCAACACGTTGGGCTCCCTTTGAACGAGACCGCCCTTGGTTGCGCGTGAGCGTGGGAGCGATCCAGATCGCAGCTGGCCGTGATTGGGGTGAGGCTTTCGGGTTTCGGCGCTGGGCGTTCTCGCCCTCCGCCCGCGATCTCGCGACGTCCTCGTGCGGGCGGCTCTGTTCTTCGAGGTGCCGCACACTTTTCGATGCCACTTCACCCTCGAGATGACCCTCGTTATCGCTTCTGAGTGGAATCGGTCACCCGGGGTGAAACGCGTTCAGCACAGAAGGGCGCCGAGAAGGCTCCGATCGCCGCACGGGCACCGCATTCGTCGGGCGCGCCCTGTTTCCTACGCCAGGGGAATCACGGTTCGCAGCACGTCGGGCCGGTCGGTCATCACCCCGCCAACGCCCATCGCGATCACCTGGCGCATCGTCGGCTCGTCGTCGATCGTCCACACGTTGATCCACTTGCCGAGCCGCTTGCACTCCGCGACCAGCGCGTCGGTGAACACCGGCACGCCCTCGTACGACAGCGGCATGTCGAGCACGGTGTAGCGGGGTTCATCTGCCGCCTGCTCGCCCGACAGCACCGGCAACACGAACTGCACCAGCGCGTCGCGGGGAAAGAACAGGCACATCTCGGGAATCCGCTCGGCGATCTGCGCCGCCAGGTCGTCGCGCTCGCTGCCCGCACACAACCTGAGCTCCGCTTTCTCGGCCCGAACGAGCGAGACGAACGCGTCGAGGGTGTCCGCGGTCTTCAGCTCGACGTTGATCCGCACTCCGGGGAACGCCCGCAGCACCTCGACGAAGCGCGGCACCTGCACGCCCTTGCCGCGAAAAGGGTGGCTCACGCCATCGGGGCTGAACTGATAGCCGGCGTCGAGCTTCTGCAGCTCGGCGAGCGAGAACCGGTGCACGTCGCCGTGCCCATCGGTGACCCGATCGACCAGGTCGTCGTGAAAGACCACCAGCTCACCATCGCGGGTGAGGTGGAGGTCGAGCTCGAGCATGTCGGTGCGATGCACCTCGAGCGCGGCGCGAAACGCGCCCATCGTGTTCTCGGGGTAGAGCAGGGCTCCGCCGCGATGCGAGATGTGCAGCGGAGCCTTCAGCCCCTGGAAGAACCGGTGCGTCACTTGCCCTGAAACTGCGGCTTGCGCTTCTCGTTGAACGCCCGAATGCCTTCGCCCGCATCGGCGCTCTGGAACAGCCGCTGCTGCAGCTCGCGCTCCAGCGCCAGCGCGTCCTGAAAGCCGACCTCGAGCCCGGTCTGCACCGCGCGCTTGATGTGACCCACCGCCATCGACGCGCGCTTCGGCGGCACGAACTCGCCCGCGTACTCCAGCACCTCGTCGATGAACGGCTTGGCGCCAGAGGCGACCCGAGTGACCAACCCGAGCTGGTGCGCCTCGGTGACCGAGAGGTTCCTGCCCTCGACCATCATCTCCAGCGCCTTCGCCTTGCCGAGCAGCCGCGCCAACCGCTGGGTGCCGCCGGTGCCCGGGAGCACGCCCAGGTTCACCTCGGGCAAGCCGATCTTGAAGTCGCCTTTGTCGGCGATGCGCAGGTCGGCCGCGAGCGCGACCTCGAGGCCGCCGCCCACGCAGTGCCCGTTGAGCGCCGCGATCACCAGCTTCGGCGTCTGCTCCAGCCGGTTGAGCGTCTCGTTGGCGTGAATGCAGAAGTAGTACTTGAAGGTCGGAGTGACCTCCTGAAGCATCTGGATGCTCGCGCCGGCGCAGAAGAACTTGCCGCCCGCGCCGGTGATCACGATCACGTGGGCCGACTCGTCGAAGCGCGCGCGGAGCACCGCGTCGTCGAGCTGCCGCATCATCGCGTAGGAGTACGTGTTCGCCGGCGGGTCGTTGAGCGTCAGCACCGCCACGCCGTTCGCCACCCGGTACTCCACCAGCGTGTTGCCCGAAGGCTGGGTCCAGTCGCGCTTCTCGCTCATCGTCAGATCCCCTCGAAGCAGGCGGCGATGCCCTGACCGACGCCGATGCACATCGTCGCCAGGCCGCGCTTCGCCTTCCGCGCCCGCATCGCGTGGAGCAGGGTGGCCACCAGCCGCGCGCCGCTCATGCCCAGCGGGTGACCGAGCGCGATCGCGCCGCCGTTCACGTTCACCTTCGCGGGGTCGAGCTCGAGGTCGCGCACGCACGCCAGCGACTGCGACGCGAACGCCTCGTTGAGCTCGATCAGATCGAGCTGCGACGAAGTCCACTGCGCGCGCTCGAGCGCCTTCTTCGATGCCGGTACCGGGCCGACGCCCATGAAGCGGGGGTCGACGCCCGCGGTGCCCGCCGAGACGAAGCGGCCGAGCGGGGTGGCGCCCAGCTGCTGCACCGCTCGCTCAGAGGCAACCAGGACGGCAGACGCGCCGTCGTTCAGCGTCGAAGAGTTGCCCGCGGTCACCGTGCCGCCGTCGCGAAACGCGGCCTTCAGGGTCGCCAGCTTCTCCAGCGTGCTGTCGGCGCGCGGGCCTTCGTCGGCGCTCACCACCGTCGCCGGGCCCTTCTTCTGCGCGATCTCCACCGGGATCAGCTCGGCGGCGAAGCGGTTCTCTTTCTGCGCCGCGATCGCCTTCTGGTGCGACGCGAGCGCGAACGCATCTTGATCGGCGCGCGAGATCTTCCACTTCTCGGCGACGTTCTCGGCGGTCTCGCCCATCTGCTCGAGCGGGAACATCGCTTGAAGCTTCGGGTTCGGGTAGCGCCAGCCCAGCGAGGTGTCGAACATCTCCCACTTGCCGGTCGGGTAGCCGTCGGCCGGCTTCGGCATGCTCCAGGGCGCCCGGGTCATCGACTCGACTCCACCCGCGACCACCAGGTCGGCCTCGCCCAGCTGCACCATGCGCGACGCCTGAATCACTGCCTCGAGGCCCGAGCCGCAGAGCCGGTTCACCGTCGCCGCCGGCACCGTGTTCGGCAGGCCCGCCAACAGCACGCCCATGCGCGCCACGTTGCGGTTGTCTTCGCCCGCCTGGTTGGCGCAACCGAAGAACACCTCTTCGATCTTCGAGCCTTCGACCTTGTTGCGCGCCAGCAGCTGCTTGATCACCACCCCGGCCAGGTCGTCGGGCCGCACGTCTTTCAGCGCGCCCTTGTAGCGGCCGATCGGAGTCCTCAACGCGTCGACGATGAATGCGGTGGCCATCGGTTACCCCACGGTGAGAACGACGTTGCCGAAGCTCTTGCGGTCCTGCAGCAGGCGGTGCGCGTCGGCGCCCTTCTCCAACGGCATCGTGCGGTCGAGCACCGGCTTCAACTTGCCCTCGTCGACCAGCTGCAGAATTCGGTGGAGGTCGGCCTTGCTGCCCATCGTCGAGCCGAGCAGCGAGATGCGCTTGTAGAACAGCACCTTCAGGTTCAGCTTCACCTCGTCGCCCGAGCTGGCGCCGCAGGTGACCAGGCGGCCTCCGGGCGGCAGGCAGGCGACCGACTTCTCGAAGGTGGCGCCGCCGACGTGCTCGAACACCACGTCGACCATCTTGCGCTGGGTGATCTTCTTCACTTCGTCGAGGAAGTCGCTCTTCGCGTAGTTGATCAGATGGTCGGCTCCGAGCGACTTCGCCTTCTCGAGCTTCTCGTCGGTCGACGCGGTGGCGATCACCTTGGCGCCGAGCAGCTTGGCGATCTGGGTGCCCGCCGAGCCCACGCCCGAGCCGGCGGCCTGAATCAGCACCGTCTCGCCCGGCTGCAGCTGCGCGCGGCGGTACAGCATCGTCCACGCGGTGAGGAAGGTGAGCGGCAGACACGCGGCCTGCTCGAACGACAACGCCTTCGGCTTGGGCAGCAGGTTCTGCCGCGGCACACAGACGTACTCCGCGTAGCCGCCCCAGCTGTGCTCGCCGATGATCTTGTACTGCTTGCAGAGGTTGTCTTGGCCGGCGAGGCAGCGCTCGCACGCGCCGCACGACAGGCCCGGGTTCACCAGCACCTCGGAGCCCACCGTCACGTCGCTCACTTCGGCGCCCACCGCGTCGACCACGCCCGCGACGTCGGAGCCGAGCACGTGCGGCAGCTCCAGCATCAGGCCCTTCCAGCCCTCGCGCACCCAGATGTCGAGGTGGTTGAGCGCGACCGCCTTCACCTTCACACGTACTTCCCGGGCTTTGGGCTGAGGCGTGGGAATGTCGACCAGCTCGAGCACCTCGGGACCGCCGTGCCGCTTGAACGCGAGCGCTTTCATTGGCCGCTCAAGTAGCCAGGGCTGCGGCGAAAATCCACTGGGGCGTGAGGCCTCGGCATGACTGTTGCGAATCAGTGGCTTGCCGCTGGTATCCAGACCCGGTAAGAGCGCGCCGGTCCTGGAGCGCGTGGAGCCGCGCGCAACACCTCAAGGAGCAGCAATGAACTCCCGCATCGCCTTCCTCGCGTCTGGCCTCGTGCTCGGCAGCGTTCTCTACTTCTCGTGCGGTCAGCCGATGATGACCAGCAAGTGCAACCCGTCGAACTGTACCGGGTGCTGCGACAGCAGCGGCACCTGTCAGGCCGGCACCACCCCGGCCCAGTGCGGCGCCAACGGCACCTCCTGCAGCATCTGCTCCTCGGGCAGCTGCGTCTCTCAGTCGTGCGCGATCGGCGCCACCGGCGGCGGCACGGCGACCGGCGGCGGCGCGGCGACGGGCGGCGGCACCAGCACCGGCGGCGGCGCGGCCACCGGCGGCGGCTCGGCGACGGGCGGCGGCACCGGCACCGGCGGCGGCAGCTCCTTCGCGTGGGACGGTGGTCACTCCGTCAACGCGATCAAGGGCGCGGCGTTCTGCAACGACAACGTCACCGTCGAGAACGTGATCGTCACCGGCATCGAGAACAGCTTCGTGCACAACCCGGGCGGCCAGTTCGGCGGCTCCTTCTGGATCGCCGACCAGGCCGATCAGTCGCAGGGCTTCTACGTCGACCAGTTCTACGGCGACGACCCGAGCTACCAGGCGGCGGTGGGTGACGTGCTCACCATCGTCGGCTACGTGACCTCGGAGTCGAAGTACACCGACCGCGTCGGCTACCGTAAGGCGATCACCGACGGCTTCACCTGCCAGAACGTCTCCGACGCCGGCATGTGGATCACCAAGACCGGCACCGGCACCGTCACCCCGTTCAACGTCAGCCTCCCGTTCGGCGACTCGATGGGCGGCAGCACCCGGCCGAACAAGGAAGTCTCGTCGGCGCACATCTTCATCCCCGGGCCGCTCACCCTCACCAACGCGAACCCGAGCGCGCTGAAGCGCATCTCGCAGGTCCCGAACGACAGCCTCTATTACGGCTTCGAGGTCAGCTCGTCGCAGAACAGCGGCATTCTGGTCGACAACCTCTTCACCTACGACACCTCCGACGGCGGCGTGCGCTGCGACTGGCGCAAGGTGGTGCTCGACGGCGGCAGCGTGACCTTCCCCAACGGCATCGGCGGCATCTGGGACACCTTCACCGACGCGCCCTGTTACGACGGCGGCACCAGCTGCTCGAAGGCGCACGACGCGGGCATCGTGCCCGGCACCACCAACACGTACACCTACGTGCTGTACCCGCTCGACTGCAGCGAGCTGCAGGGCGACGCCGGGCCCTGATTCGAATCAGCCTCGGTTGAGCAGCTTCGACCCCTGTTCCGCGATGCGGGGCAGGGGTCTTCTGTTTTGAACGGGTGTATGAGGCGCGAATGCCCATTCTCAACGCGACCCTCCGGCCCGGCGGCATCGGCCACCTCGAGCTGAACCGGCCCGAGGCGCGCAACGCGATCAACTTCGAGATGGTGCAGGCGCTCCACGCCCAGCTCGACGCCTGGGCGCAGGAAGACGCGCTCAAGTGCGTGGTGCTCTCGGGAGCGGGTGGCAAGGCGTTCGCCGCCGGCGCCGACATCGCCGACCTGCGCGCCCGCACCCACCGCGAGGCGTTCTTCGGGGTGAACCAGAGCCTGTTTCAGAAGGTGGAGGACTTTCCCCGGCCGACGATCGCCGCGATCGACGGCTTCGCCCTCGGTGGCGGGCTGGAGCTGGCGCTCGCCTGCGACATGCGGGTGGCGTCGAAGACCGCCAAGGTCGGCCTCCCCGAGGTGACGCTCGGCATCTACCCCGCGGCGGGCGGCACCTGGCGGTTGCCCCGCATCGTCGGCATGGGCCGCGCGAAGGAGCTCGTCTTCACCGGCCGCATCGCCGAGGCGGCGGAGGCGAACGGGTGGGGCCTGTTCGAGCGCTTCGTCGAGGCCGACGCGCTTTCGACCGCGCTCGAGCTCGCGGGGCAGATCGCCCAGAACTCGCAGCTGGCGGTGCAGGTGGCGAAGGTGTCGCTCAACGGCATCGCTCGTGGCGACGCGGCGACCTGGGTCGAGCGGCTGGGCCAGGCGGTGCTGTTCGACTCGCCCGACAAGCAGGCGCGAATGACCGCGTTTCTGGAGAAGAAGAAGAAATGAAGCGCGCCCTGCTGGCGGTGTTGATCGCGGTGCCGGCGCTCGGCGCCTCGCTCGACGTGAGCGTGATCTCTGCGAACCTGAAGGTGCGGCCCACCGAGCACCCGGCGGGGACGGCGGCGGCGACGCTGAAGGCCGCGCGCAACGAATTCGAGGCGTTTCAGGTGCTGCTCTACGGCAACGGCGGCGCGTACAGCGCGGTGAGCGCGAAGCTCTCGGTGCCGCTGTCGGGGCCGGGCGGTCCGATTCCCGCGGGCAACGTCGTGCTCTACGTCGAGCGCTACTACAACGTGCACACCGCCTCGAACGACGAGGGTGGGGCGGGGCTGTGGCCCGACCCGCTGGTGCCCGATGTCGACACGTATTTCTCGGAGAAGCGCAACGCGTTCCCGTTCGACGTGCCCAACGGCGAGAGCCGGCTGATCTGGGTCGACGTGCTGGTGCCGCAGGGCCAGGCCGCCGGTGATTACGCCGGGGAGCTCGAGATCGACGTGGGCGGGGTGAAGCAGACGGCGGTGCCGGTGTCGCTCCACGTCGGCAACTTCTCGCTGCCGTCGACCGCGACGCTCGCCTCGGCGTTCGGCATGGGCTGGAACACCGTGCCGCTGACCCACTGCGGCGGCGCCTACCCGTATTGCAACAACGACGAAGACGCGTCGGTGGCGATTCGCTCGCTCTACCTGCAGGCGGGGCTCGAGCACCGCTTCACCATCAGCGACACCGACTTTCAGCCTCCGTTCGGTGGCAGCCAGCAGCCGTTCGAGAACCACGTGCTCCCGCTGATCGACGGCACCGCCAACACCCGGCTGCCCGGCGCGAAGCTGACCGCGGTGCGCCTCGACGGCGACGACTCCAGCGTCGGGCAGTGGATCACCTATGCGAAGTCGAAGGGCTTCTTCGATCGGCTGTTCTACTACCCGGTCGACGAGCCGGGCACGAGCAGCTCGCAGTGGAGCACCTTCGTCACCTCCGCCGATGCGCTCCACGCCGCCGACCCCGCGGCGCAGATCTGCATCACCAGCACCATCGACGACGCCACCTCGGGCGGCGCCAACGGCAAGGTCGACATCTTCGTGCCGGTGATCGACGAGATGTACGGGCGGCCGGGCTCCGGTTACCCGGGCGATCAGCGGGCCAACTACGACAGCTGGCTGCTGGCGAACCCGGCGCGCAAGCTGTGGATGTACCAGTCGTGCGACGAGCACGGCTGCGGCTCGTGCGACGACCCTTCGCCGGGCGTCGACTACACCGGCTGGCCGCAGCGGGTGATCGACTCCACCGCGGTGCAGGATCGCGCGTTCCCCTGGATCGCGTTCGAGGAGCGGGTGCAGGGAGAGCTCTACTTCGAGACCGTCTACCAGCTGGCGACCGCGTGGGACGACAACGGCCAGTGCGACTTCTCGGGCTCCGGCGACGGCACGATCTTCTACCCGGGTCTGGTGTCGAAGGTCGGTGGCACCCACGACATTCCGATCGAGTCGATTCGCATCAAGATGATTCGCGAGGGCATGGAAGACTTCGAGTACCTCACCCAGGTCGCGGCGACGCAGCCGGCGCTGGCGAGCTCGGTGGCGACCGGGTTGTTCTCCAACTCCTACGACTGCCACAAGACGCCCGCGCAGCTCGAAGCGGCGCGCGACCAGCTGTTCGCGGCGCTCGACGTCGGAGCGCCCGACAGCGGCATGGGCACCGGCGGTGGAGGCGGCTCGGCGGCGGGCGGTGGCTCTGCCGCGGGCGGTGGCTCGGCGACCGGCGGTGGAGCCAGCGCGGCGGGTGGTGGCGCGGCGGCCGGCGGTGGCTCGGCAGTGGGTGGCGGTGCGGCGACCGGCGGTGGAGCAGCCACCGGCGGCGGTGGCGGCGCGGCGCCAATCAACGGCAAGTGCGGCTGCGGCGCGATCGACGGCCTCGGAGTGTGGATGCTGCTCGCGTTGCTCGCGCGCCGTCGCCGAGGGTAGAAGCCCTCGCATGATCGACATCAAGCAGGTCGGAATTCTCGGTGCGGGAACGATGGGCCACGGCATCGCGCACGTCTGCGCGCTCGCGGGCTACCAGGTGGTGCTGCAGGACCCGATGGAGGGCGCGGCGCAGAAGGGCCTGGAGAAGATCAAGAAGAACCTCGACGTCGGGGTGGAGAAGAAGAAGGTCGAGCCCGCCGCTCGCGACGCGGCGCTCACCCGCATCACCGCCACCGCCGCGCTCTCTGACGTGGCGAAGTGCCAGCTGGTGA
Organism: Myxococcaceae bacterium; assembly: GCA_047602415.1. Lineage (GTDB taxonomy): Bacteria > Myxococcota > Myxococcia > Myxococcales > Myxococcaceae > JASGHH01. Next base: position 424,391 of record JASGHH010000001.1, read on the forward strand.
TCGAGGCGGCTCCCGAGAAGATGGAGCTGAAGAAGACGATCTTCGGCGAGTTGTCGAAGCTCTGCGCCCCCGACGCGATCCTGGCCACCAACACCAGTTCGCTCTCGGTGACCGAGATCGCGGCCGCCGCCAGCAACCCCGGCCGGGTGTTGGGGATGCACTTCTTCAACCCGGTGCACCTGATGAAGCTGCTCGAGGTGGTGCGCGCGTTTCAGACCCACGACGACGCGATCGCCGCCGCCCGCGCCTTCGGCGAGAAGATCGGCAAGACGCTGGTGGTGGTGAAAGACTCGCCCGGCTTCGCCTCCACCCGGCTCGGCCTCGCGGTCGGCCTGGAGGCGATTCGAATGGTGGAGGAGGGCGTCGCCTCGCCCCAAGACATCGATACCGCGATGGAGCTCGGCTACGGCTACCCGATGGGCCCGCTCAAGCTGGGCGACCTGGTCGGCCTCGACGTGCGGCTGGCGATCTCCGAGTACCTCTACGCCGAGCTCGGCAACCCCTCGTTCCGCCCGCCGCAGCTGCTGAAGAAAATGGTGCGGGCGGGGAAATTGGGAAAGAAATCGGGCGAAGGCTTCTACAAATACTAGGTCGTGCGCCGGCTGCTGATCCCCCTCGGAGTGTCGATTGCCCTTCATTTCGGGCTGTTGGCGCTTCGACCGGCCCCGCCGCCGCCTCCGGCTGAGCTCGTTCGCCAGCCGATCGAGCTCGATTTCGTCACCGAGGCGCCTCCCGCTCCGAAGCCGGAAGAGGCCCCCTCGAAGCCTGCGCCCGAGCCTCACCGGGTCGCGAAGGCCGCCGTTCCCCCGCCTGCCCAGCCCAAGCCCGCTCCGGCCGAGCCCCCGGCCGACGACGCACCGAAGGCGGGGCTGCCCCCGAGCCGGGTGCTCACCTGGACCCCGAGGCTCGACGCTCCGGTCCCGCCCGCCGAGTCGCACGGCCACCTGATTCACAACCGCCCCGAGGAGCTGCCCGACCCGTCGGTGGTGGCCGAGTACCAGCGCGAGGCGGCCCGGGCGAAGGTGCAGGGCTTTCTCGAGAGCGGCTTCGCCAGCCAGCGGGTCGACAACGGGCTGGTGTCGACCTACTTCACCGACCTCCACCACGAGCTGGCGAAGTCGATCGAGCACCCGCCGATGTTCGTCGAGCCGTTCAGCCTCGATCACCTCGATCGCTGGGCGAAGCAGCACTCCGAGCTCGACCTCACCGCCTTCAAAGCGGCGGCGAAGAACTACGGCGCCACCGGCACGCCGTACCTCTCACCCGAGGCGATGCCGGCCGGCGAGCTGCCCTCGTCGCTGCAGCGCGAGCTCGATCGCGGCAGCACCCAGGCGCGCGAGTTCGCCCAGACGCTCCAGGTGGGCGCCCGGCTACGCGACTTCGGCAACGGCAAGATGGGCGCCGAGCTGGTCGCGGTGGTGGAGCTGCGCCAGGGCCCGTCGGGCGCGCTGCTCAGCTCGTTGCTGCTCCAATCGTCGGGGAACAAACTGTTCGACAGCTGGGTGATGGGGCAGGCGATCGAGGGCGTCGGGCTGACGCCGGAGCCGCCCGACGCCGGCCTCGGCATTCACCCCGACGGCATGCGCTCGGTCTGGGCCTTCGCCGGCAAGGTCGTCTACAAGCGCTCGATGCAGGAGCTGAAGCTGAAGGACGACTGGTGGTACCTGGCCGCCGCGCTCGCCACCTCGGCACTCACCGGTAACTTCGAGGAGACCACCGGCAAGGTCGAATACATCGATCTGCGACACCCCAGCTTCGAGTGCCGGGTGAGTCTTTTGCAGGTGTACTAGGATCGTGGGGCCCTCGGGGGTCCCAAGCATTCCAGACTCCGGTCCTCAGAACGCCGTTCCCTTCGGCAAGTATCTGTTGCTGAAGCGCCTCGCAGTGGGAGGCATGGCGGAGCTCTACCTCGCCAAAGACAACGAGCACAGCCGGCTGGTGGTGATCAAACGCATTCTCCCGTACCTCGCCCAGGAGGCGGAGTTCGTGAGAATGTTTCTCGACGAGGCGCGCATCGCCGCGCAGCTCCACCACCCGAACATCATTCAGCTCTACGAGCTCGGAAAGCTCGAAGGCTCGATCTTCATCGCGATGGAGTTCGTGGAGGGCGTGGACCTCCGCAAGATTCTGCAGCAGGAGCAGAAGAAGGGCTCCGCGGTGCCGCCGTACGCCGCCGCCTGGCTCACCGCGCGGCTGTGCGACGGGTTGCACTACGCCCACCACCGCCTCGGCGCCGACGGCCGCTCGCTGGGCATCATTCACCGCGACGTCAGCCCGCAGAACCTGATGGTCGGCTACCGCGGCGAGGTGAAGCTGGTCGACTTCGGCATCGCCAAGGCCGCCGCCTCGATGGAGCGCAGCAAGCCGGGCGTGATCAAGGGCAAGTTCCTCTACCTCTCGCCCGAGCAGCTCTCGCAGGAGCGCATCGATCACCGCGCCGATCTCTTCGCGCTCGGCACCATGCTGTACGAGGTCACCGTCGGGAAGAGCCCGTTCCACAAGCCCACCACCGAAGCGGTGATCTACGCGATTCGCGCCGAAGACCCCGCGCCGCCGCACCTGATTCGCCCCAACTACCCGCAGGAGCTGTCGCGTATCGTGATGCGCTGCCTGGTGAAGGACCGCGCCAAGCGCTACCAGCAGGCCGTCGAGGTGCTCGCCGATCTCGAAGCGTGGATGAAGCGCGAGGCGCCCACCAGCCAGGCCAGCGTGCAGAGCTACGTCGACGGCCTGTTCGGCGGCGAAGACGATCGCACCGGCATCTTCATTCCGATGAACGCGCGCCGCGAAGGCGAGGAGCACTCCGGCATCGTGCGCTCGCCGACTTCAGAGCGCACCCGGGTCGACTCCCCGAGGCCGCGCGACTCGCAGCCCGGCGTGCTCGCCACTCCGTCGGCCCCGTGGAACACCCTGCCGGAGGAGACCACCAAGCCGATCGGCACTCCGCGCGAGTCGATCTCCAACCCCGGCCGCAAGCCGACGCCCAGCCAGCCGATCGAGAAGGTGAGCGGCTCGTACCCCCGGCCGCCGGTGGCCAAGGAGGCCAAGGCGAACGAAGAAGACGTCGCCCGCACCCAGACGGTGAGGCCGCGCGACCTGCTCCGCGCCCAGGGCGGCATGCCGCTGGGCTCGGTGATCACCCAGCCCGAGCTGACCCGGCCGCCCGAGCGCAAGAACTCCGGGCTGACCCTGCCGCTGGCCGGCCTCGACGACGTGGAGCCGACCGCGATCAGCCACTCGGGCGCGATCCCGGTGCCGCCCCGGCTGGACAGCAACACCCTCACTCCGGTGATGCCGACCGAGCCGATGCCGGCGAGGCCGGGCGCGCGGCCCACCAGCGATTCGATTCCCAGCGGGGCGCCGCTGCCGAAGAAGAACACCGGCCCGCGCGCGGTGGTGCCGGCGCCGCGAGACTCGGGCGAGGTCTCGGTGCTCACCCCTTCGACCGAGCGCTCGCAGCCGCGCAAGCTCACCCCCTCGGTCGACAGCATCTCGTACCAGTCGCTCCCCGGCGTCGACGAGTCGGGGCAGGTGATGGTGAAGCCCCCGCGCGGCAACACCAACGAGACGGTGAACGATCTGCCGCCCACCCGGGGCACGCCGCCGCAGCCGCCTCCTCCGCCGGTGCAGTCGCAGTCGCCGCTGGCGCGCATCTCGAGCGAGCCGATGTTGATGCCGAAGCAGGCGATGGCGCGCGACATTCGCCCCGAAGATCTGCTCCCCGAAGAGAGCGGCGCCAACGACGTCGGCGAGCCGACGGTGAAGGAGCGCAGCACCGAGAACCCGACCTACGACCCCGACGACGATCGCTCCACCGCCGACTACCGCGCCCACTTGATGGAGAGCATTCCCAAGATGGAGCCGGTGCGCACCCGGGTGAAGGTGAACGGGCTGTTGCTGGCGTCGATCGGAGCGGTCGCGCTGCTGGTGGTGCTGCTGCTGATCTACTGGCTCGGCGGCGACACCACGCCTCCTCCGAAGAAGGAGGTGCCGATGAAGCTGGAGCCGGCCAACCCCCACCGCGACGACATTCCCGCCCGCGAAGTGACCCACAGCGGAGGAGAAGGCGCCGACGCGCTCACCCAGGTGAAGTTCGTCGCCCCCGCGAACACCGTGATCACCCACGACGGCAAGGTGTACGCGCCGAACGTGGTGCACCGGCTCTACCCCGGCACCTTCACCTACAGCTACCGCTGCCCGGTGAAGAAGAAGGGCACCGAGCGAACGATCAACGCCACCGCGCCGATCGACTCGCCGAAGAAAGAGCCGCAGCTGATCGAGCTCTGCAAGCCGTAGAGAGCGTCACGGCGCCGCGGTCGCAGGGCAGAAGCCGGAGTTCGGCGCGCACGACTTGAAGTACGTGTGCGGCTGCCCCGAGGTGTCGGTGCAGAAGAACTCGGTGCCCATCTCGTTCTCGACCATGAAGCCCTTGCAGCTGATCGACATGCCGTTGTCGTCGGGGCAGAAGCCGCCGTTGCCGTCGCAGCTGAAGATTACCGGGCCGCACTCGAAGCCGCCCGGGCAGTCGGCCTGGGTGGTGCACTTCTCGCCGCAGAACAACCCGGTCTGGCCTTCGGAGATGAACTGCAGGCACGACGCGTTGGTGCTGCAGCCGAGGCCCGAGCTGCAGTCGGCGCAGTCGGTGCGGCCCGACTGACCCGCGCAGAGGCCGTTCGAGGTGTCGCAGAACTGGTTGGTCGGGCAGAACTGGTTGTCGCGGCAGAACGGCGTGCAGGCGTGGTTCACGCAGGCGTTCTTGGTGCTGGAGTCGAACGGGCAGTCGGCGTCGGTGCGGCAGCCGGCGGTGCACACCTGCGTCTGCGCGTTGCAAATCTGCCCGAAGGGGCAGTGGGCGTCGATGGTGCAGCTGACGCCGGTGACGCAGGCGTTGTTGGTGGTGTCGCAGAAGTACGCCGCCGGGCAGTCGAAGTTCGAGGTGCAGGCGGCGATCGACTGACAGAAACCGAGCGAGTTGCAGTAGTCGCCCGCCTTGCAGCCCATGTCGTTGAGGCACTTGCAGGCGCCGGTGGCCTGGTCGCAGGTGGCGTTCGCTCCGCACGAGGCGTCGTCGATGCAGACGCAGCGCTCGCCGGCGGGGTCTTTGTGGAACCCGGTGGGGCAGCAGGCGTCGCCGATGCAGACGCAGGCGCGCACGGTGGCGGAGTACTTGTGGTTGGCCGGGCAGCAGTCGTCTTTGGCGCAGGTGCAGTCTTGCACCGCTTCGTTCCACACGAAGTCGACCGGGCAGCAATCGTCGCCGTGGCACTCGCAGCGCTTCTTCACCGCGTCGAACACGTAGCTCTTCGGGCAGCAGTTGTCGGAGGTGCAGACGCAGGCGTTCACGCCCGCGGTGCTGTCGAAGGTGTAGCCGTCGGGGCAGCACTTTTGAGCGCCGCAGGTGCACTTCTTCTCGGCCTCGAGCCAGTTGTGGTCTTTCGGGCAGCAGACCTTGTCGTGGCAGACGCAGGCCTGGGCGTCTTCAGAGAACGAGTACCCGGCCGGGCAGCAGCTGTCGCCGCGGCACTGGCACACGCCCATCTCGCAGCGGTAGTCGACCGGGCAGCCCTGGTCGGTGGAGCAGACGCACTTCTCGGTCTGATCGTCGAACTGGTAGCCGGTGGGGCAGTTGGGGTTGAGCGCGGTGCGGGAGCAGCCCGCCGCCAACAGCACGATGAGAAGAAGGCTCGTTCTCATGACTTGATCGCGTAGGTGATCTGAATCACCGCGGCCGGAGGCGGAACGTAATGCCCGAGGAAGGTGATGCTGTTGGTGCTGACGTCGTACTGCCAGCCGTTGACCGGGTCGTTCGGCACCGCGGCCCCGTTCACCGTCACGCTGATCGTGCCCATCACCGGCACCAGGGTGAGCGGGAACACCCGGTGGAGCGTGTTGAGCGCCTCGGCGATCTGCACCAGCGTCGCCTCGAACGACAGATCGCAGATCGAGCCGACCACGCCGCCGGTCTTGGTGGCGACCTGGGAGTAGCGGAACGCCGGCTGCGCCTCGGCGCCGTAGAGGTTCTCGTCGCCCGGGCTGACGCAGCCGTTGGGGGTGGTGCCGACGATCGCCGAGTAGCTCACCAGCGCTTCGTTGCCGCGGCCCTTGGAGGCGTGAAACGCGCGCGAGTAGTAGTCGGGGGTGCCGAAGCTGCTGTCGTCTTCGTCGCTCACCACGATCATCGCCAGCGCCGCGTTCGAGCGCAGCAGGCCGTCGTTGGGGCCGCCCAGGTCGGTGTTGGGGGAGCTGACCCCGAACTGGCCCATGCGCAGGCCCTGCTCCCAGCGCGCGCGCGACATCGGGAAGGTGGTGAGCTCCTGAAAGTTCATCTGGGCGTCGGTGTCGCCCTTCTTCAAGATCGTCTTCCCCATCATCGTCGCGCGGAGCTTGCCGCCGTCGGCCATGTTGGTGGTGGTGACGCCCATCTGCCAGTCGACCTGCAGCTCTTCGAGCTTGTCGAGGAAGCGCTGAAAGTTGCCCACCAGGCGATCGCGCTTCGACTGCATCGAGCCGGAGTCGTCGATGATCCACAGAATGTCGACGATGCCCGGCACCTGCTGGAGCACGTCGATCTGCGTCGCGTCGACCGCCGGAGGATCCTGCACCACGATCTTCCCGACGTTGCTGCGATCGATCGTCGGCGCCTTGATCTCCACCGGCGACAAGATCGGCGGCGCCACGTCGGGCACCGCTGCGCCGCGGCCGTTCGGCCCGCCGACTCGATCGCAGGCGGCGGTGCCGAGCAACAAAAGGAGTAGGGCGGTTTGTCGCATCAAAGAAGGCCGGAGAATGGTCGGGTGGCTCAAGTCGTGCAACAACGATGCTCAACGGCCAACGGCCCCGTTCGATTCAAGGCATTGCAGCAGTTCTCAAACGGTTCTACGACAACATTGTCGCGCATGCGTCCGCTCCTGAGCAGCATCTTCATTTTTCTGTTGGTTGCCGGGGCAGGGTGCCACTGCTCACCGTCGAAGCCGATTCCTGTGACGCTGCGGGTGAACAACTCGTCGACGTCTCCGGTTTACGTCAACGACACCGACGGCAAGCTGGGCCTCTCGGTTCAGCGAAACGTCGGCGGCACCTGGTTCAGCTTTCTCGACACCGACACCTGCAGCTGCCTGTCGTGCAGCAACGTCTGTGATCAGGTGTGCAACTGCAAAGACGGCGGCACGCCGTTCGTGAGGGCGATCGGCCCCTCCGAAGTCGAGTCGCGCACGTGGACCGGGGTGGTGCAGGTCGCCGGCAGCACCGCCTGCAACGGCATGCAGCTCGACTGTCTCGACCCCGAGAACGCGCCCGGCGACGAGACCTTCAACCTCCACTTCTGCTTTCAGACCCAGGTGCAGGGCATCGACCTCTCTGACGGTGGCCGCGGCATGGGCACCTACTCGAGCCAGGGCGAGACCTGCGAAGACAAGCAGTTTCACCCTGACGACGGGGTGGTCGAGGTCGGCCCGTTCAAGGGCGCCTCCTGCACCTCCTCGGCAGAATGCCGCGGTGGTGACCAGCTTTGCCTCAACGGCTCGTGCACCAGCGGCTGCCCCGACAACGGCATCCCGATGCTGGGAGCGTCGTGGGCGCTGCGAATCACCCCGCCCGACAACCAGGGCTTCTTCAACATGTCGACCGACGCCAAGGGCCGCCCGGTGCTCCAGGGCACCGGCACGATCACCTCGGTCACCTACCAGGGTCAGACGATGGTGGTCAGCCTCACCGAGGCCGACGGCGGCACCGGCAACACCGGTAAGCTGTACGTTCAGTTTCCCCCCGGCTTCGCCGCGCCGCTGGTGCAAGACACCCACGTGACGGTGACGGTGATCGACGCCTCTTCGATGGACGATCCCGAGAACCTGGCGGTGGTGATTCGCGACCCCCAGGGCAACCTGCTGCTCGCCGCCGACGCCGCGGAGCAGGGCGCGATTCTCACCGCCGCCGACACCGCGCCCTTCACCGTGCAGTGGAAGACCGACGTGGTGGGCTGCGCGATGACCGCCTGCGGGAAGCTGCTCTACGTGAAGGCCGACATCGTGGGGCCGGGCATGGAGTCGCTGATCGACCCCGGCAGCACCGCCGACCAGGTGACCGCCAGCGGCACCTACCGGGTGCTGAACGTCTCCTCCGGCACCTACCAAACGACCACCTGCACCCTGACCGACATCAGGCCCTACGCAGTGTGGTTCCTGCACAACTGAACTTCGGCTAAGCTTTTGCCGCCCTTATGAGCCCGCCGACGGTCGCCCCGGACCTGGATCGAGGGCGCACAATTGGCAAATACGAAATCCTCACTCGCCTCTCGATGGGCGGGATGGCGGAGCTCTTTCTCGCGTTCACCGCCGGCCCGGGTGGGTTTCGCAAGTTCGTGGCGGTGAAGCAGATTCTGCCCGACATCAAGAAGGACGAGTCGTTCGTGAAGATGTTCCTGGACGAGGCGCGCATCACCGCCGCGTTCAACCACGGCAACATCGGGCAGGTGTACGACCTCGGCGAGTCCGACGGCGAGCTCTACCTCGCGATGGAGTTCATCTCGGGGCAGAACCTGGAGCAGGTGATCAAGCGCGCCACCAAGCGCGAGTACCTGCTGCCTTCGGAGTTCAGCTGCCGGGTGGTGCGCGACGCCTGCCTGGCGCTCCACTACGCCCACCACTTCGTCGACGGCGCCGGCCGGCCTTCGGCGGTGGTGCACCGCGACGTCAGCCCGAAGAACGTGATGGTCACCTACACCGGTGACGTGAAGATGATCGACTTCGGCATCGCCAAGGCGAAGGGCCGGCTCAACCGCACCCAGGTCGGCATCGTCAAAGGCACCTCCGGCTACATGAGCCCGGAGCAGGTGCGCGGCGGCCAGCTCGACGGCCGCACCGATCTCTTCGCCGCCGGGGTGATGCTGCACGAGCTGCTCACCGGCCAGCGGCTGTTCGTCGCCCCCAACGACGCGGCGATGATGATGAAGATCGCCCAGGCCGAGGTGACTCCGCCCCGCGAGATCAACCCCGGCATCAGCGAGCAGCTCGAAGCGGTGATCATGAAGTCGCTCGCCCGCAAGCCGGAGGACCGGTACGCGACCGGCAAAGAGATGGCCCGGGCGATCGAGCAGGCCTCCGGCGGGATGGCCGAAGAAGAGATGCTCGCCCAGATCATGTCGGAGCTGTTCGACGACAAGATCCAGACCACCCGCGCGCTGCTGGAGATGGCGAACAACGCCGACGACTCCCAGCAGGTGAAGGCGAACCTCACCCGCGCGGTCGAGCAGCTCGAAGAAGAAGACGCGGCCGATGGCGAGGCCGAGTCGACCCCGCGCGGCCGCAAGGCGCCGTCCAAGGCCACTCCGGCGCCGCGCCCCGGCCTCAGCACCAAGAGCAAGCCGCCTCAGGGCGCGTCGAAGCGCAACCTGCCGCCGGTGGCCGACGAGACGATGCCGCCGGTGAGCCGCAGCTCGGTGCGCTCGCCGTCGCAGCGAAACCTCGCCACCAACGCCTCCCGAAAAGACTCCGGGCCCAAGCGAAGGCCGAGCCAGATTCAAGAGGTCTCGGAGCAGTCGACCGACCGCCGCGGCGAGCTGCGGGAGATCGAGACCGACCCCCGTGGGTCGGCCAAGAAAGCGCCGCCCGCCGACGTCGCACCGCCGCCCGAGAAGAAGAAGGGCGGCATTCTCGGCACCCTGTTCGGGGCGGTGTTGGTGCTGGGCGCGTTCGGCTTCACCTACGGCGTCTACAAGGGCGACGGCCCGTTCAAGCCGATTCACGACGCGGCGATGAAAGAGATTCAGGGCGAGCCTCCGCCCGCGCCGCCCCCATCTCTCGAGGAGCTGGCGAAGAGCCCGAAGGGCAACAAGCCGCAGTTCCTGATCGACAAGGAGCGCGCCGACGCCGCGGCCGCCGCCGAGAAGCAGCGCCAGAAAGACATCGAGGCGCAGCAGAACGACCCCGAGCGGCAGAAGTACCTCGCCGAGCTCGAGGCGCAGATCAAGGACCTCGACCGGCTGGAGGCCGAGCAGCAGCAGCTCAAGGCCGATGCGATCGCAGGCAAGCAGGCGGGCGCCGAGCAGAAGAAGCGCATCGACGACCTCGAGAAGCAGATCAACGAGCTGAAGACCGGCATCGCGGCGAAGAAGAAGGCCCGCGCCGGCAGCGGCGACCCGAACGCGGTCGAGGTGGTGCGCGACCGCAAGTCGGCCACCGCGGCGTCGGTCGGCTACCTCAACCTGCGTACGGTGAACCCGTCGTCGGCGGCGATCTTCGACGGCGACGCGTCGCTGGGCTCGACTCCGCTGGTGAAGGTGCCGCTCGACGAAGGCGTGCACCGTCTGCGGGTGGTCGACGGCGACGGCAAGAACCGCATTCTCTCGGTGAACCTCAAGGCGGGCGCCACGGTCGAGATGAAGGCGGTCGACGTCTCCTCCCTCCCGTTCCAGCCCTGATTGTGGCAGTGCCGAGAGTCGACCCTCTCCTTTGGGAGAGGCCGACGAGGCCCATAGGGCCTCGCGGGTGAGGGACAGCCCCCTCTACGCGTCGCAAGCGGGGCCGTGCCTTCAAGAGATGCTTCGCACGCCCCGGTGTTCCGCTATACGGGGGCCATGTACTTCCAGGACCTGATCCTCACCCTCCAGCACCACTGGGCGTCTCTGGGTTGCGTGATCGCGCAGCCCTACGACATGGAAGTGGGCGCAGGCACGATGGCGCCGTGGACCTTCCTCCGCGCGCTGGGGCCCGAGCCCTGGAACGTGGCGTATGTGCAGCCTTCGCGTCGCCCGTCTGACGGCCGCTACGGCGAGAACCCGAACCGGCTGTTTCAGCACCACCAGTTCCAGGTGATCATGAAGCCGGCTCCGAAGAACGTTCAGGAGCTCTACCTGGAGTCGATCAAGAAGATCGGCATCGACCCGCTGGTGCACGACATTCGGTTCGTCGAAGACGACTGGGAGTCGCCGACGCTGGGCGCTTCGGGCCTCGGCTGGGAGGTCTGGTGTGACGGCCAGGAGGTCACCCAGTTCACCTACTTCCAGAAGTGCGGCGGCTACGAGTGCAAGCCGGTGAGCGCCGAGCTCACCTACGGCCTGGAGCGCATCGCCACCTACCTGCAGAACGTCGAGAGCGTGTTCGACATCGAGTGGGTGAAGGGCGTGAAGTACCGCGAGATCTTCCACGCCAACGAAGTCGAGATGTCGAAGTACGCGATGGAGGTCGCCGACAAGGACCAGCTGTTCGCGCTGTTCGACAGCTACGAGAAGGAGTGCAAGCGGCTGATCGTCGAGTGCCAGCTGCCGCTGCCGGCGTACGACTTCGCGCTCAAGTGCAGCCACACCTTCAACCTGCTCGACGCGCGCCGCGCGATCTCGGTCACCGAGCGCGCGGGCTACATCAAGCGGGTGCGCGACAACGCCCGGCTCTGCGCCGAAGGCTACCTGCGCATGCGCGAGAAGCTCGGCTACCCGCTCTGCAAGACGAAGTGGACGGTCGGCGATCAGCTGCCGCAGCTCGAAGGCCAGCCGGCGTCGGAGGCGTGGAAGAAGCTGAGCTTCCAGCCGAAGGAGAAGAAGGAAGGAGCGGCCGATGCCCGCTGACTTTCTGCTCGAGCTGGGGAGCGAAGAGCTCCCGGCCACGTTCATCGATCCCGCGCTGGAGTTCCTCTCCACCGAGTTGAAGAAGGGCCTCGACGAGGCGCGGCTGAAGTACGGCGAGGTGAAGAAGTACGGCACCCCGCGGCGGCTGGCGATTCACGTGCTCGGCCTGGGCGACGCCGGTGAGGACATCAAGAAAGAGGTGACCGGTCCGAGCGTGAAGGCGGCGTTCGACGCCAGCGGCGCTCCCACCCAGCCGGCGAAGAAGTTCGCTGAGAGCGTCGGCCTATCGGTCGAGAAGTTGTCGCGGGTCACCACCCCCAAGGGCGAGTACCTCGCTGCGACGAAGGAAGAGAAGGGCAAGAAGGCGGCCGAGATCCTCCCCGCGGTGCTCCACTCCGCGGTGCACGCGATTCGCTTTCCCAAGTCGATGCGTTGGAGCGACGTCGATCTGACGTGGGGCCGCCCGCTCCACTGGATCGTCGCGCTGCTCGGGCAAGAAGTCGTGCCCGTGATCTACTCCGACGTGAAGAGCGGCCGGGTCACCTACGGCCACCGCTTTCTCGCGCCGGCGTCGATCGAGCTGAAGTCGCCGAACGACTACCTGCCGTCGCTGCTGAAGGCGAACGTGATCGCCGACCCGGTGGCGCGCCGCGCTAAGCTGTCAGAAGAGGTGCACGCCGCGGCGAAGAAGGCCGGCGGCAAGCTCCGCGAAGACGACTCGCTGCTCGACCAGGTGAACATGCTGGTCGAGCTGCCGTGCCCGGTGATCGGCAGCTTCGAGACCCGGCACCTCGATCTCCCAGAAGAGGTGCTGATCTCGGAGATGAAGAGCCACCAGCGCTACTTCGCGGTCGAGAAGAACGAGGGCGGGCTGCTGCCGAAGTTCATCGCCGTCTCCAACACCCGGGTGAAAGACGAGCCGCTGTCGATCAAGGGCTACGAGCGGGTGCTGAAGTCGCGGCTCACCGACGGCCGCTACTTCTTCGACACCGACAAGAAGACCAAGCTGGTCGACGAGACGCCGCGGCTGGAGCGGGTGCTCTGGAAAGACGGCCTCGGCAGCTACGCCAACAAGGTGGAGCGCATTCGCAAGCTGGTCAGCTGGCTGGCGGGTCACACCGGTCACGCCGAGCTGCGGCCGACGCTCGATCGCGCCGGCGAGCTCTGCAAGGCCGACCTGGTCACCGGCATGGTGGGCGAGTTCCCCGAGCTGCAGGGCGTGATGGGCCGGGAGTACGCGCTGGCCTCGGGTGAGCCCGAGGCGGTGGCGAAGACGATCTTCGAGCACTACCTGCCTCGCAACGCCGCCGACGCCCTGCCGTCGACCGACGCCGGCGCGCTGCTCGGGCTGGCCGATCGCATCGACACCCTGATCGGCATCTTCGGCATCGGCGAGATCCCCACCGGAGCGAAGGACCCGTTCGCGCTCCGCCGCGCCGCGCTGGCGGTGATCAACGTGGTGCTCGGCCGCAAGCTGCGCTTCCACCTCGACCTCGCGCTCGCCGAGTCGGTGAACCTCTACCGGCACCAGGCCATCGCCAAAGCGAAGAACAACAAGCCGTTCGGTGAGCCCCAGCCGGTGCGCGACTTCATCACCGGCCGTTTGGAGTCGCTCTGGAGCGAGACCACCCGCATCGACCTGGTGAAGGCCGTGCTGGCGGTGCACTTCGGCGACCTGGTGCAGATGCGCCTGCGGTTGGACGCGCTCGCTGCGATGGTGAAGGGCGCCGACTTCGCGCCGCTCGCTGCCACCTTCAAACGGGTCGCCAACATCGTCGCCAAGAACGGCAAAGACGTGGCCGCCGGCGCGGTCGACCCGGCGCTGCTCAAAGACGCCGAAGAGAAGGCGCTCTACGAGGCGTTCCAGAAGCTCCACGGCGTTGTCGACGCGCTGTTCAAGAAAGACGACTTCACCGCGGGTCTGGCGAAGCTGGCGACCCTGCGGCCCACGGTCGACACCTTCTTCGACAAGGTGATGGTGATCTCCGACGACGTGAAGGTGAAGGAGAACCGGGTTCGCCTGCTGATGTCGATCTCCGACCTGTTCCGCCGCGTGGGCGACTTCGCCGAGATTCAGGACAAATAGGTGACGGGGCACGAAATCAACACGCGTCTTTGTCGTTGATAGCTCCGGTTCCCACACTTAGGGTGCGCCCGCTTTGAAGTTCAGACGGTTCCTTTGGGTCGTTTTGCCGTTGGCCGCGCTCGCGGTGGTGGCGGCGTGCAACAGCACCGCGCTGCCCAACCCGCCGCCGACCAACCAGTTCTACTGGCCGTCGGGCCTGGTGTTCGCTCCCGGAGGCCCCAACGGCCCCTCCGACGGCACCTTGTTCGTGGTGAACGCGAACTTCGATCGCCGCTTCGACAACGGCTCGCTGGTCGCGCTCAACCTCTCGCAGGTCGGCACCGGCCCCGACGGTGGGCTGCCGCCCTTCGGCGCGCCCGTGCCGCCCACCGGCCCCAAGCAGATCACCGCGCTCAACCTGAGCGCCAACGCGGTGGCGCCGATCGCCTCGTTCGGCGCGATCCTCGCCGCGGCGCCGCTCGCCGACGGAGGCACCCGGCTGTTCGTGCCCGCCCGCTCCGAGGGGCACTACGTGTTCGCGGTCGACGCGGTGCTGCCCTCGGCTCCCACCGAGCAGCCGCAGCTGTTCTGCGTGCGCCCCGAGAACTTCGACGGCGGCACCTTCAACCCGAAGGACTGCCGCAACGCCGGCATGACCACGATGGCGAACCTCTACGTCGGCAACGGGCTGCCCCGCGCGCCGGCGCCGTACGCGGTGGCGATCTCGAAAGACGGCAACGCCTACGTGACCCACCTGCAGAACGCCGACTCGCCGGTGAACTCCACGCTCGATCCCACCGCGTACATCGTGAAGATCAACGTCGAGCACCCGCAGATCACCAACGACAGCTTCATCAACGTCTTCACCGGCGGCACCGACAGCATCGTCGCCGGCAAGAAGTGGGTCTACGCCACCGGCCGTTACTTCGTGCCGATCGCCTACCTGCTGCGCATGGTCGACGCCGACAACGACTTCATCGACCCCGGCGTCGAGAACCCGGTGAAGTCGCTGGAGTCGCGCGGCGTCGCGCTGTCGAGCGACGAGAGCCGGGTCTACATCGCCGGCCGCAGCCCCGACGTGCTGATCGTCTGCAGCATCGAAGGCGCCGACACCGACTCGCCGCTGGTGAAGGGCATGCACACCACCCAGCTGCCGGCCTCGCCCGATCAGCTGGTGGCGATTCCCCGCCCGGGCCGCTCCGATCTGATCGTGATCGTGTCCTCCGCGGTGGGCACGGTCAGCTTCTACGACGACGATCTCGGCAGCCTGGTCGGCCAGGTCGCCGGAGTGGGGCAGGAGCCGTTCGCGCTCGCGGTCGACCCCCGCGACGGCATGTCGGCCCGGCTCTACGTCTCCAACTTCACCGACGGCCGGGTGGCGGTGATCGACGTGCCCGATCTCACCCGGCCCGACCAGGCGCGCATCGTGGCCGATCTCTCTGCCAAGCAGCTGTGCATGACCCAGGGCACCGCCGGCGGCGCCTGCGACGGAGGCACCTGAGCATGCGTCGCGCGCTGTTGCTGCTGATTCCCTGTCTGTTGGCGCTCGGCCTGGCGTGCAGTGGCGCCACCAGCGCTCCGCCCGCGGCCCTCACCGGCGCGCACGACCTTCAGCTGGTGCGCAACATGCTGTTCGTCACCAGCTCCGACAAAGACGAGCTGCGGGTGCTCGACCTCGAGCCCGCCGGGCTGCCGCTCGGCACCCGCGAGTTCTTGCCCGCGCCCGACCCGATCGAGCCGCTCTCGATTCCGGTGATCACCCGGCCGACCCGGCTCGCCTCAGACATCAGCTGGGGTGGGCGCACCGGCCTCGACGGCAAGCCGCTCGCGCTCGGCCTGGAGGATCACGACGCCGGCGCCTACGTCTACGCCAGCCGCTCCAGCGGCAACGAGGTGTCGATCATCTCGTCGGCCCGCGAGGCGCTGATCGAGGTGGGCCGGCTCACCGCGGCGGGCCCGGTCACCGCGACCGCGGCCTGGGCCGACGTCGCCAACCCGGCCGGCGGCAAGTCACACCTCTATTACACGACGTGGGATGGCAACCGCTCCACGCTCTGGGAGGCGCAGCTCGAGCTCCCGGTGCCGGCCGCCGGCTACACCGCGCAAGACCTCGCTTCCCGCCAGCACTTCTTCGCTTCGCTCGACGGCGAGGCGGTGGTCGACCTGCTGGTGATTCCCGGCTCGCACTTTCGCACCCTCAACGGCAGCCCGATGTGCGCCGACGAGAAGAAGGTGTGCGTGGTGCTCGCCACCCGGCAGATGCAGGGCAGGGGAGGCCGGGTGCTGCTGGCCGACCTCGACACCCTGCAGATCGCCGAGATCAACTTCGGCTACCCGATCAAGCGGCTCGCTTCTCACGCGGCGACCGACGTCGGCTTCTTCGTCTTCGACGGCGGCGTTCACGATCGCAACCCGACCACCGGCTCGCGCTGGGACTTCAATGGAGGCTGCGACGGTGAAGACGGCGGCTGCGATCGCCGCGACCTCACCGCCAGCGGCGGCCACGACCTCGAGGCGGGCGAGCACATCTGGGGCCTGATCGACGAAGAGTCGTGTGGCAACTCGGGGTGCGCGGGCGCGGTCGCCGCCGACTCGATCAGCTTCCAGCCGCTCAAAGATCTCTCCGGCAACCGAATGCTGCCGATCGACCTGGGCGACAGCCTCACCACCGGCCTGTCGCTCTCGCCCGACTCGGTGCTGCTGCTGCCGGCGCCGCTCTCGGGCGCGATCACTCCGCTGCTCGCGCCGCTGTCGGTGGTGGGCGCGGTCGCGGGCTCGGCCGGCACCGTCGCCTACTTCGAGGGCTCGACGCTCCAGCACATCGACACCGACCCGGGTGGGCCGGAGATCATTCAGGCGACGATGGTCGACGACGCGGGCGTGGTGCAGCCCTACGCCTACGGCCCCCAGTGGGACGGCGGGGTGGTGCTGGCCGACGGCGCCTGGCACTCCGACAACATTCTGATCACCCACCTCGGGGTGATTCCCGGCGTGTTCCACCTGCCGACCAGCGACACCGACGGCAACCGGTTCCCCAGCGACGGGGTCGACTACTCCTCGCGCGCGGAGGCCGGCGACCGCATCATCGCCCAGTGCAACAACGGCACCTCCGAGGTCGAGTTCAAGGTGGCCTCGGTCGACCCCGGCGGCTTCACCTCGGTCGAGACCGCCCAGGCGGTCACGTCAGCGTGCCCGAGCCGGGTGAGCTACGACGTGCGCGCCGGCCCCGGCCCCGACCAGGACATCGTCTCCACCACCTTCACCGGGTACCTGTTGCGGTGCGGCCCCGGTCGCACCTGCAGCAGCAACGACCGGCCCTACTTCTTTCGCCCGCTGGGGTACGACCCGCAGGCGACCGTCTTCTCGATCAAGTTCGAAGACGACCTGCTGCCCGACGGTGGCCAGGTGCCCGAAGACACCCTGTGGACCCTGGTGATCAACAGCCACTACGCGCCGTTCCTGGTTGGCGTCGACCCCTCGGCGGTCGGCTGCAACACCCAGTACAACGGCGAGGTGATCCTCGATAACACCCGTCAGCGCACCTGGGTCTCCAGCCCGGCCGCCAACGGGGTGCTCGAGATCGACCAGGCCAACGCGGTTCGTGGAGTCGATACGGCCGCTTCGGTTTGCTATCGGTAGTTTGGACAGTCGCCGAAACGCTGCTATCCTGCTAAAAGACTCCCTCGTACTTACGGGCACTTTTGCACGATGACTGAGAACCGCCCGCCCCGGAAGGTGGCAATCGCCGATCACATTTGGGAGGCCTTCGACGAGATGGCCTCACAGATGGGATCTGACCGCGATGCGCTGATCAACCAGGCGATGTTCATGTTCGCCCGGCTGAACGGCTTCATCGACAGCGCCAAGGGCGCACCTGGCGTCGCCAACGGCAATGGCAACGGCGCGCACGCCAATGGAAATGGCAACGGGAACGGCAAGGCCCGCGCGGCCGGTGGAGCGCCGCCGGTGCTGGCTCCGGTGCGCGAGAGCCGTCAGCCGCCCGCCCCGCAGAAGCTCGACGACGACCCGGTTCGCCGTGAAGTGGCCGAGCGGGTGCTCGAGACCGCCGCCGAGCTGGAGCGCCTGATCAAGAAGGGGCAGCCCGCCGAAGACTCGGTGCCCGAGGCGCCGAGCGACGACATGGGCGCGGTCGACGTCGAAGACGCCTCCGCCGATGCCGGCCCGGCGCTGTACCTGATGGCCGAGGGCGGCGAGCTCGATCGCATCTCCAAAGACCGGTTCGTGATCGGCCGCGGCAAGCACTGCGACTTCGTGATCAACTCCGGCAAGGTGAGCCGCGAGCACGCGGTGGTGGTGCGCGACGGCGGGGAGTTCTACGTCGAAGATCTCGGCAGCTCGAACGGCACCTGGTTCAACAAGCAGCGAATCAAGCGCCGCAAGATCGAAGACAACGACGAGTACTTCATCTGCAGCGAGAAGGTGAAGTTCGTCTTCCGCTGAAGCGGCGGCTCCTTTGCCCCTCAAGTTCCTGCTCTTCGGCGTGCTCGGCGTGGCGCTGTTGATCTCGGTGCTCACCGACATCGCCTCCCGGCGCATTCTCGACCTCGTCACCTGGCCGGCGATGGCGATCTGCCTCTTGCTGCGGCTGTGGGAGGAGGGTTTGGGCGACCTCGAGCACGGGCTGGTCTCGGGCCTGGTGGGCGTGGGCGGCGGGGCGGGGCTGTTCGCGCTGCTGGCCGCCTGGAAGAAGTCGTTCGGCTGGGGCGACGTGAAGCTGATGGCCGCGGTGGGGGCGGCGTTCGGCTACCCCCTGATCATGGCCGGTTTGCTGTTCGTCTCGCTGACCGGGGCCCTTCAGGCGGTGGTGAGCCTGATCTGGCAGGGGGCAGTCTGGGACACGTTGCGGGGCCTGATCGTCGGCCTGGGCAAGAAGCTCAAGCTGACCAAAGAAACAGAAACGCAAGCCTCCCGTCACATTCCCTATGGCGTGGCGATCGCGCTTGGTAGCGTGTGGGCGATGTGGTGGGACGGCACGGGCGGTTCGCACTAGAATCGGTTTTTTTCCGCCGGTAGATTCACTTCGGGGAGTCCAACAGTGAGGGGTCAAGCGATGCGCGTTCGTTCGCTCTTCTTCGTCGCGAGCACGGCCACGGTGCTTTTTGCGAGCGGGGCCTTCGCCCAAGAAGGAGGCACCATCGCGTTGGGCGTCGGCACCCAGAAGGTGATCACGGTGCCCGGCATTCAGCGCGTCGCGATCGGTGACTCCGCGATCGCCGACGTGAAGACGATCGGCAACAACCAGCTGCTGGTGATCGGCCAGGGCGAAGGCAAGACCACCCTGTTGATCTGGAAGTCGTCGGGTCAGCGGGTCAGCTACCTGATCACCGTTCGCAAGCAAGACCCGAACGAGGTGATCTCCGAGATCAAGAAGCTGCTCGGCGAGATCGAAGGCGTCTCGGTGCGCATGGTCGGCGATCGCATCTACCTCGACGGTCAGGCCTACACCCAGGCCGACGCCGACCGCATCGACCAGGTGGTGGGGCTGTACCCGAACGTGAAGAGCTTCGTGAAGATCGCGCCCAACGCGAAGAAGCTGGTCGCCCAGAACCTGAACGCCAACTTCCAGAAGGCCGGCCTCAAGAACGTGCAGGCCAACGTGGTCGGCAGCACCATCTTCCTCGAGGGCTCGGTGGAGTCGCAGCAGGACCTCCAGAAGGCCGAGCTGATCACCAAGGCGATCGGCGAGAAGGTCGAGAACCTGCTGGTGGTCGGCATCAAGCGAATGATCCTCTCCGAGGTTCAGTTCGTCGAAATTCGCCGCGACAGCAAAGACCGCTACGGCATCAAGTACCCGACCGACATTTCGGGCACCGCGAGCGCCAACATCACCATTCTGAAAGACCTGTTCCCCTCCACCTTCGCCGAAGGCACCTCGACCTACGGCATTCGTGGCAACTCGGGCATGTCGATCGGCTTCCAGCAGAACGACGGCTACGGCCGCCTGCTCGCGCAGCCCAAGCTGGTCTGCGCCTCGGGTGAGAAGGCCGAGTTCATCTCGGGCGGCGAGGTGCCGATCCCCCTGATCACCAACAACCAGTTCACCGTCGAGTACAAGCCGTACGGCGTGATCTTGAAGCTCCGCCCGACCGCCGACCGCAACGGCAACATTCAGACCGAGATCGAGGCCGAGGTCTCGGAGATCGACCAGTCGGTCGCGGTGTCGATCGGCGGCAGCACCTCGGTGCCCGGCTTCCGCAAGCGCGCCGTCAAGACGAACGTCACCGTGCGCCACGGCGAGACGATCGTGCTCTCGGGCGTGTTCAGCCACGACGAGCAGAAGTCGGTCTCGAAGCTGCCCGGCCTCGGCCACATTCCGATCATCGGCGAGCTCTTCAAGAACCGCGCGTTCGACTCGACCAAGCGCGAGCTGGTGATCTTCGTCACGCCCCGCATCGTCAACCCCGACTCCGACAAGATCCGCACGATCATCGAAGACGTGAAGAGCCGGTACAAGCAGGCGCGCGGCGAAGTGAACTTCGGCATCTTCGACTGACCGGCCCGATCGACGGCCGGTGTGTCACAGAACCGCCGAACCCTGCGTTTTCCCTCGACGGAACCGTTTCTTCTCAGCAGGCGATAACTCCTTCCTGGGCGCCTACGTCAAATGGACGCCAAGGTGGGATTCTCAGGTTCTTTCGATGGCTTGGAGCCACAACCCGCACCCGGTAAGATGCCCACATGTCTTTTCTGATTACCCTCACTGAAAAGGGAGGGGATTCGCAGCAGCTGACCTTCAACAAGCCGGAGGTCACCATCGGCCGCCTCGCAGGGAACGACATCGTTCTCGCGAAGGGCAACGTCTCCAAGTACCACTCGAGGCTGGTCCTCAAAGACGGCAAGTACATCGTGGTCGACATGCAGTCGACCAACGGCACCTACGTCAACGGCAAGAAGATCGCCGCGCCGCAGGTGGTGAAGCCGGCCGACAAGATCTACGTCGGCGACTACATCATCAACGTCGAGGGCCCCGCCGAAGGCGAGGAGTACGCCGACGAGGGCGGCGGCGGCGGCGACGAAGAAGAGCAGGAGTACGCCGACGAGGGCGGGGAGGGCGACGGCGGCGAGGAGCAGCAGGAGGAGTACGCCGAAGACGAGGGCGGTGACGGCGGCGACGAGGAGCAGCAAGAAGACGAAGGCGAGTACGAAGAAGAAGAAGAGGCGCCCAAGAAGAACGAGCGCATGCCGGCGTCGATGGCGAACGCGCTCGCCCGCAAGAAGCACAAGATCGACCCCCGGGTCGAAGCGTACGCCCGGCTCCAGAAAGACATTCACGACCGGCTGATCGAGTACCTCGACCTCCGCCGGCTCGACATGGAGCGGCTGGGCGACGAAGAGCTCTGGCGCCGCACCGAGAAGGCGATCAGCGACATCATCGAGCAGATGGACGGCGACGGAGAAATTCCCGAAGACGTCGATCGCGAGACCCTGCTCACCGACGTGCTCAACGAGGCGCTCGGCCTGGGCCCTCTCGAAGAGTTCCTCGCCAACGAGGACATCTCCGAGATCATGGTGAACCACGCCAACCAGATCTACATCGAGCGCAAGGGCAAGATTACGCTCTCAGAGAAGATCTTCAGCTCGAACCAGGCGGTGCTGGGCGTGATCGAGCGAATCGTGGCGCCGATCGGCCGCCGCATCGACGAGTCGACGCCTCTGGTCGACGCCCGCCTGAAAGACGGCTCCCGCGTCAACGCGATCATCCCGCCGCTGGCGCTCAAGGGCCCCTGCATCACCATTCGTAAGTTCAAGCGTGACGCGCTCAAGATCGAAGATCTGATCCGCTACAAGACGGTCACGCCGCAGATGGCCGAGTTTCTCGAGATGTGCGTCAAGGCGCGCAAGAACATCGTGATCTCGGGTGGCACCGGCTCGGGCAAGACCACCACCCTGAACATCATCAGCAGCTTCATTCCCGAAGACGAGCGCATCATCACCGTCGAAGACGCCGCCGAGCTCCAGCTGCCGCAGGAGCACTGGGTGCAGCTCGAGAGCCGCCCCGCCAACTTGGAAGGCAAGGGCGCGATCATGATTCGCGACCTGGTGAAGAACTGTCTGCGCATGCGGCCCGACCGAATCGTGGTCGGAGAGTGCCGCTCGGGCGAGACGCTCGACATGCTCCAGGCGATGAACACCGGCCACGACGGCTCGCTCACCACGCTCCACGCCAACACCCCGCGCGACGCGCTCGCCCGGCTGGAGACGATGGTGCTGATGGCCGGCATGGATCTGCCGGTGAAGGCGATTCGCGAGCAGATCGCGTCTGCCGTTCACCTGATCGTGCAGCAGACCCGCTTCTCAGACGGCTCCCGGCGCATCAGCTACATCACCGAGGTGTCGGGCATGGAAGTCGACATCGTCACCCTGCAAGACATCTTCTATTTCAAGCAGGAGGGCTTCTCGGAAGACGGCAAGGTGCGCGGCCGCTACGTCGCCACCGGCTTCGTGCCGCGCTTCTACGACGAGCTCCAGCGCCGTGGCATTCCCGTGAACATGGGCATCTTCCGCGAAGAGTAACCCCCCTCATGCCGACCCTGACCATCAAGCACCCCGACGGCAGCGAGCAGGAGCAGGAGCTCGCCGAGTCGCTCACCGTCGGCCGCGCCGATGGCAACGACCTGGTGCTCGCCGAGGGCGGCGTGTCGCGCAACCACGCCCGCTTCTACGTCGAAGACGGCCAGGTGCTGGTGGAAGACCAGGGGAGCGCGAACGGCACCTGGGTCGACGGCTCGAAGATCGAGGGCGCCACCCAGCTGAGCGCCAAGGCGCAGGTGGTGATCGGCGACTACGAGATCAAGCTCAAGGGCAACGGCGCCGGCTCGGTGAAGAAGCCCGGCGCGCGCTCCTCGGGCAAGATGCCTGCCGGCGGCGGCGGCGGCCCCTCGAAGGGCGTGCCGCGCTCCACCAAGATGGTGCAGGCGGTGAAGGCCGACCCGGCTGCGGGCGCGGCGCTGGCCAAGCGCACCCGGCCTCAGGCGGGGCCGAGCTCGGGGCTGGTGCTCCGCGGGCTGACCGGCGCGCTGCTGAACAAGAGCTTCTCGCTCAAGGGCACGATGACCGTCGGCCGGGTGCCGGGGGTGGAGATTCAGCTCGACGACGACTCGGTGAGCCGCAAGCACGCCGAGGTGATCGTGCAGGGCAAGAAGGTGGTGCTCCGCGACCTGGGCTCCGCCAACGGCACCGCGGTGAACGGCCAGCCGCTGACCGAAGAGATCGAGCTGTCGAACGGCGACATCATTCAGTTCGGCGTGGTCGAGGTGGCGTTCGAGACCGGTGAGGCTCCGGCGGGCTCGGCGCGGCTCTCCCGGCGCGGCGGCCCCGGCGGTGGAGCGGGCGCGCGCGGCAGCCTGCGCTCGCGGCGGGAGCAGCGCGAAGAAGAGGCGATCGAGGCCGAGCTGTCGCAAGACGAGCTCTCGTCGGTGGGGATGGCGCCCAAGACGAAGCGGCTGATGATCATCGGCGGGGTGGTGCTCACCCTGGTGGTGATCGCCGCGGTGGCGAAGGCGATGCAGGCGCCCGAGGTGCCTCCGGTGGGGCCGGTGGGCGGGGTGCGGCCGCCGCCGCGCGGGCAGGGCATTCAGTGCGCCAACGACGAAGACTGCTGCCAGCAGTACCTGGCGGCCTGCCGGCAGTTCAGCTCGCCCGAGGTGCAGCCTCCCGACTGGGAAAAAGCCGAGAGCTCCTGCCGCAAGTGCCTCGACATCAACCCGATCGACGACGACGCCAACCAGCTGATCGGCAAGATCAAGATGGAGCGGGAAGCCGAAGAGGCGTTCGAGCGCGGCAAGAAAGACCGCAACAACCTGAGGCAGGTCGAGGCGCTGAAGGAGTTCGCCAAGATCCCGAAGCAGTCGTACTACTACAACCAGGCGCTGCCGATCGTGCGCGACACGATCGAGAAGGTGAAGTCGAACTTCTCGAAGGACTGCAAGGAGTACTACTCCGGCCGCCACTTCAAGGAAGCGAAGGAGGCCTGCGAGGGCTACATGACCTTCGCCTGCCAGAACATGTCGCGCGAGGAGCTGCAGCCGCCCGCGCTGAAGAAGTTCAAGCCGCCCGAGGCGAACCTCGGCAAAGACGGCTGGCGCCCGAAGGACGACGTCTATCTGAAGTTCCTCACCCTGCGGTACCACGACGACCCCGGCGCGCCGCCCTGGGTGTGCCCGCCGTGCGAGCTCTGCATCAAGAACGAGAAGGTCGAGCAGCCATGCGACAAGGCGCGGGCGGTGTTCAACGTTCGCTACAAAGAGAACGCCGATCTCGCCGAGGCGATGGGCGACTACTGCGAGGGCAAGGTTCGCGAGGCAACGGTGACCTTGCAGAAGGTGCGCGAGAACCGCGACCTGGCTTCGCTGCACAGCGTGGCGAAGAACATGTTCGACGACATGAACGCCGCCGAGCAGCACTACAAAGACGGGCAGAGCGAGCTGGCCGACAACCGGCCCGACCGCGCCGCGAGCTCGTTCTGCGACGCGCTCACCCTCGACGAGAAGCTGATGCTGGCCGACAAGGTCTCGCTGCCGGCCGACCAGCGCAAGACCGAGATCGACAAGTTCCCCTCGTACTTCCGCCACAACACCGAGCGCGACATGGCGTCGCACAGCTACAGCCGCGGCAAAGAGCTGGCCGACCGTGGCGACCGCCGCCAGGCCTGCCGCATCTGGAAGCTGGGCTTCAGCTTCTGGCACGGCAACCCCGACCTGCTCCGCGCGCTCACCAACGTGTGCACCGCCGAGGCCTCGAACCGCATGGCGGGCGCGGCGACCTGTGACGATCTCGACGTGGTGCTCGAGTACGCGGTCGACGGCGACGGCCACAAAGAAGAGGTCGAGAAGAAGCGCGCCGAGCTGGCGTGTCCTCCGTCGCCGCCCGACACGACGAAGTGCGGGGCGCCGAGCAAGTAATCCGTGTTACCTGTAGTCGATGGCCACCCAGGGCGATCTGTTCGACGTACCCGCCTCGAAGAAACCGGCTCCGGCGAAGGTCGCGGTCGCGGCAGCGGCACCCCAGCCTGAAGCGGCGCCTCAGCCCGAAGGGCCGCCGGTGCTCACCCTGGTCGACGCCTCGGGCTTCGTCTTTCGCGCCTACCACGCGCTCCCCGGCCTCACGACCTCGAAGGGCACGCCGACCCACGCGGTGCTCGGCTTCACCCGCATGGTGCTCAAGCTCTTGCGGGAGCGGCCGACCTCGCACTTCGCGCTCTGCTTCGACAAAGACTCGCGGGTCGAGCGGCTGAAGATCGACCCCAACTACAAGGCCAACCGCGAGGCGCCTCCGCCCGACCTGATCAGCCAGTTCGGGCTGATTCGCCAGGTGGCCGACGTGCTCAACCTGCCGATCCTCGAGTACTCGGGCTGGGAGGCCGACGACGTGATCGGCACCCTGGTGGCCCGCGGCAAGCGCGAGGGCTTCAGGGCGCAGGTGGTCACCAGCGACAAAGACTTCTACCAGCTGCTCGACAGCCACGTGACCCTCTACGACCCGATGAAGGACAAGGAGCTCACCGCCGCCGACTGCAAGGAGCGCTACGGGGTCGAGCCGACGAAGATGCGCGACTACCTCGCGCTGGTGGGCGACGCGATCGACAACGTGCCCAAGGTGCCCGGCATCGGCCCCAAGACCGCGGTCGAGCTGATCGAGAAGTTCGGCGGAGTGGAGACGCTGATTCCCCGCATCGCCGAGGTGACCAAGCCGAAGGTGCGCGAGGCGCTGCTGGCCAACACCGAGCAGCTGAAGCGCGCCTACGAGCTGGTGAGCTTCAAGACCGACCTGGTGATGGACGTGCCGCTGGAGGCGCTGAAGCGCCGGGAGATCAAGCGCACCGAGGCGCGCACCCTGTTCACCGACCTCGAGTTCTACCGGCTGCTCCAGGAGATGCCTTCGGCGCCGCCGACCCCGCTCACCCAGAAGGTGCAGCTGGTCGACTCCGAGGCCTCGCTCGCCGAGTTGGTGAAGGAGATGGCCGAGGCGAAGAAGGTGGCGCTGGCGCCGGCGTTCTTCGGCCCGCCGCACTCCGCGCCGCTGCTGGGTCTGGGGGTGCGCAACGAGCCCGGCACCGGCTGGTACCTCGAGGTGAAGGCGGTCGGCTCGAAGCTGGCCGAGACGCTGGGCCCCGCGCTGAAGCGGGAGGGCGTGGCGCTGATCGCCCACGACGCCAAGGCGGCGCTCCACGTGCTCTCGGGCGCGGGCATCGAGCTGTCGAAGGTGGCGACCGACGTCGAGCTGGTCTCGTACCTGATCAACCCTTCGCGCAAGGAGCACGCGCTGCCCGACATGGCGCGCGAGCGGCTGCGGCTCGAGCTGCCTCCCGAGCCCCCCGAGGTGGGCGCGGTGCCGGGCGAGGCCGAGCGCTTCTACGGCGCCGCGGCAGAGGCGATCTGCCGGCTGGAGCCCGAGGTGTGGACCGAGGCCGACGGGGTGGGGCTGGGGCAGCTGGCCCGCGAGCTGGAAGACCCGCTGATCCCGGTGCTGTTTCAGATGGAGCGCGCGGGCATCAAGATAGACCTCGACGCGCTGAAGCAGATCTCCAACCAGGTCGACGGTCAGCTGGGGGAGCTGCTCGCCAATTGCTACAAGCACGCCGGCCGGGAGTTCAACGTCGGGAGCCCGCTGCAGCTGTCGCAGGTGCTCTACGAAGAGCTGAAGCTGCCGGTGCTGAAGCGCAACAAGACCGGCCCCAGCACCGACCACGAGGTGCTCGAGAAGCTGGCCGAGTCGCACCCTCTGCCGCAGGCGATCATCGACTACCGCAACGTGGCGAAGCTGAAGAGCACCTACCTCGACACCCTGCCGGGGATGGCCGGGAGCGACGGGCGCATTCGCACCACCTTCCACCAGGCGGCGGTGGCGACCGGGCGGCTGTCGTCGACCGACCCCAACCTGCAGAACATTCCCATTCGCACCGAGCTCGGTAAGCAGATTCGCCGGGCGTTCGTGGCCCAGCCGGGCTGGAAGCTGGTCTCGGCCGACTACTCGCAGATCGAGCTGCGAATTCTGGCCCACATCTGCGGCGACGAAGGCCTGGTGAGCGCGTTTCGCGACCGCGCCGACGTGCACAAGCGCACCGCGGCCGAGGTGTTCGGAGTGGAAGAGGCAGTGGTCACCGAGGCGCAGCGGCGGGCGGCGAAGATGGTGAACTACGGCATCGCCTACGGCCTCAGTCCGCACGGCCTGTCGACCCGGCTCAACATTCCCGTCGACGAGGCCCGCGGAATCATCGAGCGGTACTTTCAGCGCTACGCGGGCATTCAGCGCTACCTCGACTCGACGATCGAGATGGCGAAGAAGCGCGGCTACGTCGAGAGCCTGTTCGGCCGGCGCCGGTACATGCCCGACATCGTCAGCCGCAACCGGCAGATCGCGCTGGCGGCCGAGCGCGCGGCGATCAACATGCCGATTCAGGGCACCGCCGCCGACCTGATGAAGCGGGCGATGCTCACGTTGGACAAGGAGCTGCGCGAGCGAAAGCTGCAGTCGCGCATGCTGCTCCAGGTGCACGACGAGCTCTTGTTCGAGTCGCCCGAGGGTGAGGCCGAGCAGATGGCCCAGCTGGCGCGCGAGAAGATGGAAGGCGCGGCCACCGGTTGGAACGTGCCGCTCGAGGTCGAGGTCGGCATCGGGCACAGCTGGGCCGACGCCCACTGAAAACCCGCTCGCAGGGCTGCCTCCCGGCTGACTTGGGGTATACCCACCGCCCATGACGGAGCGGGTCATCAGAGGTGAATCGCGGGAATCGCCGAGCGGGCTGGTCAACGGCCTGGTGGAGAAGTTCGCCGAGCTCGAGGCCGCGGTCGCCCGGCAGGCCGAGCGCTTCACCGCGATCCTCGAGATCGGCACCCAGATCTCCTCCGTTCGCGACACCGATCAGCTGCTCTCGTTGGTGATGGATCGCCTGGCCGCCCTGGTGAACGCCGAGGCCGCCACGCTGTTCATGATCGACGAGAAGACCAGCCAGCTCTGGTCGAAGGTGCTCAAGGGCAGCTCGCTGAAAGAGATTCGCATTCCCGTCAACGCAGGCCTCGCCGGCCATGTGGTCACCAGCGGCAAGACGGTGATGCTGGCCGACGCCTACGCCGACATTCGCTTCAACCCCGAGATCGACCGGCTGAGCGGCTTTCGCACCCGCTCGCTGATCGCCGCGCCGCTGCGCCACGTCTCGGGCCGCATTCTCGGGGCGGTCGAGGTGCTCCACCGCCGCGTCGACGCGTTCTCGGCCGAAGACCGCAACCTGGTGGAGGGCATCGCCCACCAGATCGCCGCGGTGCTCGACAACGTGCTGCTGGTCGAGCAGTTGAAGCACAAAGCCGAGAAGCTGACCGCCGCTCGCGAGGAGCTGTCGTCGAGCCTGAAAGACCTCGACGCGCTCTACGAGATCGAGCGGGCGATCAGCGAGGCCACCGGCACCGACGACCTGCTCGACACCATTCTGCTGCGCACGATGAACCTGGTGGGCGCCAGCGCCGGCTCGGTGCTGCTCAACGAAGAGTCCGAAGACAGCCTCTACTTCCGCTCCACCCGCGGCGAGAAGGCCGAGTCGCTCCAGTCGATGCGCATGGGAGTGGGGCAGGGCATCGCCGGCCACGTCGCCGCCACCGGCGAGTCGGTGCGGGTGACCCACGCCGAAGACTCCGAGTTCTACGACAAGTCGATCGCCAAGAAGCTCGGCTTTCACGTCGGCGCGCTGTTGTGCGTGCCGATCAACTCCGGCGCCACCACCATCGGTGCGCTCGAGCTGCTGAACAAGAAGGGCGGCTTCGACGAGACCGACGAGCGGCTGACCACGCTGCTCGCCGCCCAGGCCGGCCGCGCGATTCAGGCCCAGAAGGCGCGGGTCGAGGGCGAGCGCAAGGCGCGCATGGCGGCGATCGGCCAGATGCTGTCGTCGGTGATTCACGACCTCCGCACGCCGCTGACCGTGATCTCGGGCTACGCCGACCTGATCGCCGACGAGAACGACGCCGCGGTGCGGCGCGAGATGTCGGAGGTGATTCACCAGCAGCTGGAGCACCTCAAGGCGATGACCGCCGAGACGCTCTCGTTCGCCAAGGGCGAGCGCAACATTCTGCTCAAGAAGGTCTACTTCCAGCAGTTCGTGAAGGAAGTGAGCCCGCTGCTCGACCAGACGTTCAAGGACACCAAGGTCGAGCTGAAGCTGGCGGTGAACTACACCGGGGTCGCGCGCTTCGACGAGAACAAGATCAAGCGGGTGATCTTCAACATCGCCCGCAACGCGATCGAGGCGATGCCCAAGGGCGGCAAGTTCACCTTCGGCATCGATCGCGACGGCAAAGACGTGGTGCTCTCGTTCGCCGACAACGGGCCCGGCATTCCCCCTGAGAATCGCCGACAAGCTGTTCGGCTCGTTCGTCACCGCCCGCAAGAAGAACGGCACCGGCCTCGGCCTGGCGATCGTGAAGACGATCGCCGAGGAGCACGGCGGCGAGGCGAGCTGCAAGTCGAAGCCCGGCAAGGGCACCACGTTCGAAGTCCGCTTCCCCGCCCGCGATTGAAGCAGTGGCCCTCTCCCTTCGGGGAGAGGGTGGCCCGAAGGGCCGGGTGAGGTCTCGTCGCAGACCCCGCCGAAACGTCAGTTGTTCGCGCGGAACATGTGCATGCGCGGGCTGCCCGACATCTCGAGGTAGAACCCGAACTGAAATTGCACCTTGGAGTCGTTCTCGACCAGGCCCGGCGGCGGGTTGGGGAACGGCCCGGCGCGCTCGAACGCCTGCACTGCCTCGAGGTCGAGGAAGTCGATGCCGCAGCTCTTCTCGACGAACACTTCCTTCACCCGGCCTTCGCCGTTCAAGGTCACGTGCACCACGGTGTACCGGTCGCGGCCGCCGTAGATCTGA
The DNA here is from genome assembly GCA_047602415.1 of Myxococcaceae bacterium. Lineage (GTDB taxonomy): Bacteria > Myxococcota > Myxococcia > Myxococcales > Myxococcaceae > JASGHH01. The sequence continues at coordinate 453,882 of JASGHH010000001.1, forward strand.
AAGGTGGGGTCGCGCTGGCGCAGCTGAGCGCCCGGGTTCCATTGCATGCCGACCGACTGCTTCACCCGGTTGAAGAAGGAGGCGTACTTCCACTCCTTGGTGTTGAGGTAGGTGCCTTCGCCCTCGTCGACGTCCTGGAGGTGATCGTTGGCCGCCGCGCCGACGATCTTGTCGACCACCGCCGCCGACGGCAGCAGGTTCTGGGCGCCCGGCTCGCCGGTCTTGCCCATCGAGGTCTCTTCTTCGGCGCCCTGCTGGCCGGGCTGAATCTTGAAGCGCTTGCCGTTGCCCTGAATCGCTTCGCTCTCTTCGTGGTTCTGCACCGCGATGCCCGGGCCGTTGTTGTTGAGCAGGCTCTCGCGCATCGCGATCTTCTGCATCTCCTTCACGTCGGGCACCTCGAACACCGGCTTGCCGCCGCCGCCTTCACGCAGCGGGCGATCGTCTGAGCCCATGCCGTTGTTGCCCGCGACCTTGGCCTGCTCGGCCGCGTCTTGCCCGAGCGCCTCGGTGGCGTGGTCGGCGGTGCGCTGCGACTGCGCGTTCTTGTAGAACGGCGTGGTCGCCTTCGCCCGCTGCTCCTTCTTCACCTTGTTGGAAGACTCGGCGAGGTACTTGGCGTTCTCGTCTTCCTGGTTGTTGCCCTGCGGCACCGCCACCACCTGGCCCTTGGGTTTCTCCTCGGGCTTCTTCTTTTCCTCAGGCTTCTTCTTCTCTTCCTGAGCGAGCTTCTGCGGCGTGGCGCTCGGGGGCAGGTTCTGATCTGCGCCTCGATTCTTCTGCCACTGCTCCGAGCCGATTGGGCGCAGCGTCACCGGGTTGTTGGAGCGATGCGCACGCGGCTCTTCACTGAAGTGAACGAACGACAACACGTACAGCAACAAAGCGAAGAGGGCATGACCGACGAGGGCGAGCGCGAACGCGAGCACTCCTCGACCGAGGTCCCGCTTCGGGGAACGGTTTGAAAAATACGGCGACGGCACGGAATCATTGTAACGCCCAAACTCGCCGCGTTGTTTCTGCCCCCTGTCGAAAAGTAGGACATTCCCCTTCATCGGGAATCTGAGCGTTTCTGGAGCGTTGTGAAACCGTAACCCCCTCGGTTACCGCGACCGTCAGTACACGCGGAAGACCTGCGCCCCGTTGAAGTAGTGGGCGAGGATCTGGCGGTACAGCTGGCCCGCTTCGGCCCGGCCGATCGCTCCGGTCTGACAGAGCCCGACGCCGTGGCCCCAGCCGCCGCCGGTGAAGATCCAGCTGGTCGGTCTACCTTTGGGATCTTTTTCGGAGCGCACTTCGAACATCGCGCTGTTGAGGTTGCCGAACAGCCGCCGAATCACCAGCTCGCCGCGCACCTGGGTGGCGCCTTTTTCACCCGAGAGGTTGAGCAGCCGCGCCCGGCCCGAGACGCCGCGGTCCATCACCGTGATCGCGTAGACGGTGCCGATGCCCAGCGAGGCGGTCTTCTCGTCGACGTCTCTGGCCGAGAGCTTCTTTTCCCACCGGTACTTGGTGGGCTGGGCGAACGACGACAGCTTGCACATGTGCTTCTGCTCGCTGGTGAGAAACTCGTGCAGCTTCGCAGGGCCGACCGTGGCCTCGCTCTCTTCGAGCACGTCGGGCCGGCCGCGGAGCGACGGGTTGGGCACGCCGCCCCATACCACCTCGTTGTTCTCGGTGTGGCCGCCGCAGACCGCGCTGTAGACCGAGTCGACCAGCTTGCCGGCCTCGTCGAAGATCGCCTCGCCGCGGGTGGCGTCGACCGCGGTGTTGGTGCTCGCCGCTTCGCCCGAGACGCCCTTGTAGACCGCGCAGTGCTGCTCGCTGCAGAGCAGGTACGGGTCGGCGAGGTGCTTGAGGCCGATCTTCGCCAGCACTTCGCCGCGCGCGGTGACCGCCTGGGCCTTGAGCGCCTCGGGGTGGGCCTTGGCGAAGATCTCCGAGGGCACCAGGCCCTTGAGCAGGTCCTCCAGGCCGACGGTGTTGACCGCCGCCAGCTTGCCGTTGCGATCGGCGGTCAGCTGCAGCCCGCCGCGGTAGGAGCGGTCTTCGTTGCCGTGGTTGTCGTAGCCGACGTTGAACTCGACCTTTTGCACGTCGATCGCGCTGCCGTCGTACGACTCGATCTCGAGCTGGTCGGTGCCGCTGCCGATCAGCCCGCCCTCGGAGTCGAACAGCTCGACGGTGCCGTGGGGCGGCTCGCGCACCTCTTCGTAGAGGGTGGTGCGCACGCCTTCTTTCTCGAGCAGCTGCGCCTGGCGGGCGGCGGCGTCTTTGGGGTCGAGCGGGTCGTCGATCAGCAGCAGGTAGCGCCGGTTGTCGATCACCTTGCCCGAGACGCCGTACACCCCGCCCAGCACCTGGGCCTTCAGCTTGTAGCCTTTGCGCTCCCACTCCACCTGGGCGTCGGCGAGGCCCTGCTTGTCGTTGAAGGCGAACTCCACCAGCTGCACCCGGGCGGTGATCTTCGCCGGCTTGCCGTCGCGAATCTTCGCGGTCCACACCTGGTGGGGCGCCAGGTCGACCGTCTTGGTGATCTTGCCGGGGAGGGTGATCTTCAGCCGGCTCTTCGACGAGAACACCACCTCGCTGGCGCCCTCCATCAGCTTCACCGGGATCACCGGGTTGCCGCCGTGGAAGTCGAGCTTGCGCTTCGGCGCGTCGAACGAGGGCGGAGGCGGCAGCTCGAGCGCGACCCCCGCGTCGGGCGGCGGCGCGGCCTCGACCACGCTCACCACCGGAGGCCCCGCGGCACCGGCCGACGCCGACTGATGGGCCTGGCAACCGAGGAGGGCGAGCGCGACGAGAAGTGCTGCTCTCAAGTCTTTCGTGCTCCTAAGGCGGCACCCGGATTCGAACCGGGGAATGAGGGTTTTGCAGACCCTTGCCTTACCACTTGGCTATGCCGCCACCTGCGCGCGGGCTCATAGCCTGATTTCTCGCTCCGCTCAATTGAAGGGTGATGTGAAGATGGCGGGTCATGAACAGTGGGTTCGGGGTTTTCAGCGAGGAGCACGACGCCTTTCGCCGCACCGTCAAAGCCGTCGTCGACAAGGAGCTGAGGCCCTTCGCCGCCCAGTGGGAAGAGGCGGAGGAGTTTCCCCTCTCGCTCTACAAGCGCTTCGGCGAGCTCGGCTTTCTCGGCCTGCGTTACCCCGAAGAGTACGGCGGCACCAACGCCGGCCACCTCTACGAGGCGGTGCTCACCGAGGAGCTGTCGAAGTGCGGCTCCGGCGGCGTGGCGGCCGGGCTGGGAGCGCAGTTCACCATCTCGACCGGGCCGATTCACCTCTTCGGCACCGACGCCCAGAAGCGCCGCTACCTGGCTCCGGCGATCAAGGGCGAGCTGATCGGCGCGCTGGGCATCACCGAGCCCAACGGCGGGTCAGACGTGGCCGGCCTGAAGACCACCGCCCGGCTGGAGGGCGATCACTGGGTGGTGAACGGCTCGAAGACGTACATCACCAACGGCGTGCGCTGCGACTTCGTGGTGCTGGCGGTGAAGACCAACCCCGAGCGGGGGCACAAGGGCCTGTCGATGCTGATCGTCGACAAGAAGACTCCCGGCTTCACCGTCAACAAGAAGCTGAAGAAGCTGGGCTGGCGGGCGTCGGACACCGGCGAGCTGTTCTTCGACGACTGCAAGGTTCCGAAGGAGAATCTGCTCGGCGTGGTCGACCAGGGCTTCTTTCAGATCATGGGCAACTTTCAGTGGGAGCGCATCTCGCTCGCCCTGGGCGCGATCGGCGCCGCCGACGACATCATCGAGAACGCGGTGAAGTACGTGAAAGACCGCAAGGCGTTCGGGCAGACGGTGGCCTCGTTTCAGGTCACCCGCCACAAGATCGCCGAGATGTACACCGACCTCGAGGCGGCTCGTCAGCTCACCTACCACGCGCTCAAGCTGCACGACGCCGGCGAGTACGCGCTCGCCCAGACCGCGATGGCGAAGAAGGTGGCCACCGAGATGTGCTGCCGGGTCGCCGACCAGTGCCTCCAGCTCCACGGCGGGGCCGGCTACATGATGGAGTACGACATTCAGCGGCACTGGCGCGACGCCCGGCTGGGGCCGATCGGCGGAGGAACCTCCGAGATCATGAACGAGATCATCGCCAAACAATTGGGTCTATGACCGAGCTCAAACTCTCCGACGTGGTGCCGGTGTTGCGCGCCGATCTGAAGATCGGAGAGCCGACGCCCGGACGCGGTGAGACCACCGTCACGGTGAGCGACCCGGCGACCGGCCGCGAGACCACCGTGCGCGGCTTCGAGCTGTCGATCATGCGCATGCTCAACGGCCGGCGCACCGCCGAGGAGGTGCTCTCGGCCGCCTCGCAGATCGGTCTGCCGCTCAGCCTCGACTCGCTCGCGGTCTTCATTCGCCGGCTGCGCAAAGAGGGGTTTCTCGGCGAGCCCGGCCAGGCGCCCGCGAACCTGCTCTCGTGGGAGCCGCGCAACGAGTGGAACGACGAGATTCGCCGGCTCTACCAGGAGGCGCTCCGTGAGGCCCGCGCCGATCGCCTGGTCGCCGCCAAGTCGCGGCTGGAGACGCTGCTCGCGCGCGCCCCCGGCACCAAGGAGGCCCAGCAGCTGCTCCACTGGGTGATGGAGCGGTTGCGGCCCGACACCGGCCCGAAGACGCCCGCGTTCAAAGAGGTCTACGGCCTGGTCGAGAAGACCTGGTTCGACGAGGGCGAGCGGCAGAGCGAGGCCAACGAGCACGCCTCGTTGGAGATGGACGCGGTGCCCGCGCCGGCGGTTCAGGGCTCGAGGGTGCCGATGTTCGCCGGGGTAGGCGCGCTGGCGGTGCTGGTGATCGTGCTGCTGATCCCGTTTCCCCGTCAGGTGCACGCCAAGGTGACCCTGCTGCCGATCTCGCAGGCCGACGCCACCGCTCCCCACGCGGGCCTGCTGAAAGACGTGATGGCGGTGGGCAGCTGGGTGCGCAAGGGCGACGTGATCGCCCACTACGACACCGCGCCGCTGGAAAAGCGCCTCAAGGAGCTCGACGCGCAGATCGCCGCCGCCGACAAGAAGGCAAAGGCGCCGGGGCCGCTGCCGAAGAAGTCGCAGGCGTTGAAGGCCGCGGCGCTCAAGGCCGACGCGCTGGCCAAGGCCGCCCAGGCCGACGCCGACAAGCTGGCCGCCAGGCTCAAGGGCAAGAGCACGCCCGCGCTGGTGAAGGCGCAGAACAAGGCCAAGCTGCTCAAGACCGCCGCTGACGCCGCGCAGAAGACCGCCGACGCCGCGATGCCCACCGGGCCCGAGCAGGCGAAGAGCGAGCTGGTCGCGCTCAACGCCGAGAAGGAAAAGCTGAAGGGCGAGATCCAGGCGGCGAGCGTGATCGCTCCCTCGGGCGGGCAGATGGTCACCGTGCCGGCGCAGGCCGGTCAGCCGGTGGCGGCGGGCGCGGTGGTGGCCCGGCTGTCTGATACCTCTTCGCTGATCGCGGTGATGCAGCTGCCTCCGGCCGAGACCAAGAACCTGAAGCAGGGCGGCAGCGCCGAGGTGAAGCTGCCCGGGTTCGCGAAGCGGGTGAAGGTCGAGAAGGTCGAAGCCGATCACGCCGAGGTCACCCTCGACAATCAGAAGGCCACGCTCAAGCTCGACGCGGTCGGCGAGGCCGAGCTCGACGGTGAGTCGAAGTCGATTCTCGGGCGCATGTAGCGATCAGCTGCGCGGCGCGATCGGCGCCTTCTTCCACCGGCCCCAGGCGACGAACAGCGAGAGGCCGAGCAGCACGAAGTTGAACGGCGTGTTCGCCGCCTCACCCCGCGAGAAGTGAAACGCGATCGCGCTCAGCATCAGCGCCGCGCACCCCAGGGCCGCCAGCACCGTCACCTTCGGCATCACCCGGGTGAGCGACGGCAGCAGCACGCCCAGGCCGCCGAGCAGGTCGAACACCGCGGTCATCTGCAGAAACGCGGGTGAGACCTGGCCCATCCAAGGCATCTTCGAGGCGAGCTCGGGCACCGGGGTGAGCAACTTCCACAGGCCGCCGCCGGCGAAGTTGAGAGTGAGCAGCACCTGCACCACCCACAGCGCGAGGTTGAGGCCCTTCGACGGCTTCGGCTCAGACATCAGAAGCGGGCGTTGAGCACCAGGTTGAAGCCCAGCTGGTCGGGAGACTCGAAGCTCGGCTCGGCCACGCCGCTCACCGAGTCGCGGAACGTGGTGCGGTTCGGATCGCGGGTGTAATAAATCGCGCCGATGAAGGCGAAGTAGTCGCTGATGTCGAGCTTGACCGTCGCCTTCGCCGAGAAGATCGGAATCGCGGCGGTGTTGGTCGGCAGGGTGTTGGTCGAGCCGTTCGCGTCGCGCACCACCACGGTACGGGAGCCGGTGAAGCCGGCCGGCGGGTTGTTGCCGCCCAGCAGCGACGAGGGCGACTTGTAGGTCGCCGGGTTCTGCACGCCGAACACCAGGCCCGGGGTGAGGTGAATCGAGGGGAAGTGGTAGTCGGCGTTCAGCGCCACGAACGTCTCGGGCTGCAGCTTGGTGCCGGCCGGGAAGTCCTGGTACGGCGGAATGCCCGGCACGTCGAACATGATGTAGCTGAGCGTGCGGTACAGACCGATCAGGCCGAGGCGCAGAAAGTTGTACTTCATGCGCGCCTGGAGCGCGAAGGCCTCCGCCGGCTGAATCTTGGTCTGCGCGAACACGTCGGGGTTCGACAGCGTCTGCGCCAGGTACGAGCCCTCGAGCGAGATGCTGTACGACAGCCCGCCCGGGTACTGCTCCGGGAGGAAGAAGCGCTGATAGAGGTCGGGGTCGTTGCGGTAGAGCTGAAAGTCGATGCTGGTGCCGACCGGCACGCCCACGTGCCACACGATCTGGCCCGAGATGCCCGCCGCGTTCACCGGCGCCACCACGCCCTGGTCGGCGAGCGCGGGAATGATGCCGCGGCCGAAGTAGCCGCCGTCGAACTCGATGCGCAGGTTGCGGGTGATGTCGAAGCCGGCGCCCGCCAGGTAACCGTAGGCGCGCTCCTTCTCTTGAATCAGGTCGTTGAAGATCAGCGCCGTCTTCATGCCCACGAACGCGTACCAGCGGTCGCGCTGAATCAGCAGCTTGCCGCCCGGCACGCCGTCGGCGGCGGCGCGGGTGGTGAAGGCGCTCGAGCCGCCCCAGCTGATCCGGTAGGCGTAGCCGAGACGAAAGCGGTCGGCCGACACGGGGAAGCCGGTGAACGAGATGTTCTCGTTCTCGCCCCAGCCGGTCGGGCGAAAGTTCACCCGCACGTACGACGAGTTGTCGGAGAGGCCCAGGGTGCCGTTCGACAGCTCGAGCACGTTGATCGCCAGTGCCGCTTCGGCGTCGAAGTGCTCGAAGAACGAGGGAGACTTCTTGTAGAGCACCGCGTTGGTCAGGGTCTCGAACCCGGTGAACTTGGTGTTGAAGTTGTCGAAGAACTGGGTGTTCTGCGCACCGGCGCCGAAGCCCGCGTTGGGCGAGTTCGGAGTGGTCTGACCCGAGCCGTGGAGCACGTCGTCGTCGGCGAACGCGAAGGTGATGCGCGTGTCGACGAAGTCACCGGCAAAGGCCTGGGTAGCGGCCAGAACAACGTAAAGCGCTGCGGAGCGAACGGTACCGAACAAAATTCCCCTCCCCGGTGTGAACGACTTCGGGTCCTTCTCTACGGAATCAAAAATTACAGCGAGCCATTACAGGGTTTGACCGGCGTCGGACAGGACAAACCGGTCCCCGGGCGGCAGCAGACATCGTCTGGGTCGCGCGGAGTCACCATCCACCTCGGGCGCGACGGCTGAATCTGGGTCAGGTGGCCGGTGATGTCGAAGCTCGCCGCGTGCACGTACTTGCACTGGGTCGCTGCGTTGGTGTCGGTGTCGTCTTCGTGGCAGTCGGGCTTCAGCTCCGGCAGCGCGTCGCGGGTGAGCAGGTTGATCCGGTAGTGGGCGTTCTGCGCCACCCAGCAGTGGGTGGTGGGCGTCGGGCCCGCGTCGGCGCCGTTGATGTTCGCCGCCAGGAAGCCGATGTTCGACTCCGCGCCGGTCAGCACGTGCTTGCCGGGAATGTTGGCGGGCAGCACCGGGTCTTGATCGCTCTCGCCCGAGCCGTCGCCCGAGAAGTGAACGTGGGTGGGCGCGTCGCAGCCGAAGTTCAGCTCCACGCCAGGCGCGTACGGGGTGAGCGGCTCGACCGGCGAAGCGCCGAGCGACACCCGCTGGGTGCGGGTGGGCAGGGCCTCGTCGAAGCCGAACTCGTGGGCGCCGGCCGGGTCCATCTCCACCACGAACTGGCCGAAGTTGGTGAAGGTCGACTCTTCGGAGCAGATGGTGTTCGCCGAAGCGTTCATGCCCCAGACGCAGTCCTGCCAGCAGGTGCGCTCCATGCCGTCTTCGTCAGACTCGGGCGGGCTGGGGGGAAACGCGCAGCTGCCCCAGAACCAGTTGCCCTGGGCGTCTTTCTGCTCGCAGAAGAACGGCACCGTGGCGTCGTTGTTGAAGTCGCAGTTGATGAACTTGGTGGGGAACTTCACGTTGCGAAGCTTCACCAGCGCCGACTCGAGGCTCTCCATCTTCAGGTTGCGCTTGTTGTGGCCGCACGACTGATCGGTGAGGAACGGCGAGATGGTGTCGTCGCTGCCGCAGATGCGCTCGTCGATCTCGACGATCGGAATCTTGCCGAGCCACATGTTCCACTGGTCGGGCGGCCGCATGCGCACCTTGTCGGCGATCGTCCACGAGGGGAACGTCATCTGGGTGGTGGAGGTGAACTCCTGCACCGAGCCCGACACCGTCCACAGCAGGTCGCCCTCGTCGAGCCCGTCGGGGAAGCTGTAGTTGTAGATGAACATCGAGCCGTAGGTGCCCGGCAGGTAGATCGAGCACTCGCTGGTGTGGGCGCAGGCCTTCTGCGAGATCGCGCACGAGAGCGGGTTCTGGAGCGCGCCGCCGTCCCAATTCTCGGCGGTGACCACCTCGTTGCCGGCGACCAGCGTGCCCTGGCAGCTCTCGGGCAGCTGCTGGGTGCGCACCTGGGTGGCTCCGGTGGAGTCCTTGGTGAGCTCGATCTGCCGGCAGGCGGTGATGTCCTGCACGTAGAAGCCGGCCGGGTCGAGACCGGTGACCACCATCTGCACCAGCTGGCCGTTGTTGCCCGGGTCGTCGGTGCAGCTCTGAACCAGCCGGTCGCCCGACTCGGGGTTCTTGCCGATGGTCATGAACTCGCCCACGAACGGGCTGGCGCGGTTGTCGAAGCCGTCGGGGATCTGCACCTTCGCCAGGGTGGGGTCTTCGAAGAACATCACCGGCGAGAGCCCGGTGACGAAGCTGCGGTGGGCGGGCTCGACCGGCAGGCCGGGCACCACCAGGCCCCCGTCGACGATCGGAGTCGGCGGCGCGTCGGCGACCCAGAGCTGCACCGAGCCGTAGAGGTGCTGGGTGACGAAGGTGCCGGTGGCGCGGCCGTTGGTCGCGGTCGAGAAGCGGTTCTCGTACGGGCCGGTCGGGTCGCCTGGCACCGCGTAGAACGAGACCGTGTTGTTGAAGGTGCTCGCCGGCTTGCCGTCCGACCCGAGCGCGTCGGCAGTGAAATCGATCGACATGTCTCCGGGGCTGATCGCGAAACGGCAGTCCTTGGTGCCGCGCTTGTCGGCAGGCACGTTGGCCTGACCGCCGAAGCTGTTTGCGCACACCGACACCACCGGGGCAGGGGTGCGGGTGGCCGGGTCAGACCCCAGGTACACCCCGTTGATGGTGACGTTGAACCCGGTGAGGGTCGGCTTGTCGGGCAGGCCGCTGGTGGTGCAGTTGCAGCCGCTCAACGCCAGCGCGGCAGCGAAGACGACGAGTCGCTTCATCTGGCTCATTTCACCCTCCGGGTGATCCGGCCGTCTTCGACGCCGTAGGAAACCGCGAGGCTGGTCGGTGTCTCGCAGAACGACTTCAGCGCCTCGGTGACGTGCCCGCAGGTGGGGCTGTCGACCAGCGCGTCTTTGCAGCTGCACTTGCCCAGGCTGGGGCCGGCCGGCAGCTGCGCGGCGCAGGCCGCCTTCTCGCTGTCGCTGCCGCAGGTGTTGCGGAACACGTCGATGCAGTTGCAGCCGCCCGACTTGGCCGCGAGCAGCGCGTCTTCATAGGACTTGGTGATCTGGCAGTACGAGACCGACTGCGAGTCGACCGGCCAGTTCTTGCCGTCGAACTGCACGCCGCAGAGCTGCCCGTTCTTGCCGATCACGTTGCCGGCGCTGTCGTGGTTGCCGGCGAGCAGGTCCTTGCAGTTGCAGAACTGCTCCATGTAGCCGATCAGCGAGTCGCGCAGGGGGATGCCGGTCTCGATGGTGCTGGTGTTGCGCTTCAGCACCCGGAACCCGGAGCCGCCCTTGGCGATGTAGTCGTTCACTGCGATCCGGTAGGTGCCGTACTTGTCGAGCGGGGCGCCGTTGATCGAGATGTTGGTCGCCTCGTGAGCCCAGCAGTGGCCGACGTTGTTGACGTCGGTGAGGCACTGCCACGGCTCGCGCCCATCGCGGTTGTCGGTGGGGCAGTCGGTCGCCACCTGGGTGTTGGGGTCGATGTGGGCCGGGTCGCAGGGGAGCAACAGCTGGTTGAGCTGCACCTGCGCGCAGTCCATCGTGAAGCGCATGCCCGAGACCTGCGACTGGCTGACGCAGCCGCGCTCCGCCGACTTCTCGGAGTTGAAGTCGAGCAGCTCCTGCATCTCGAGGCCCGACAGGTACATGATGTTGATCGTGTTCTCGAAGGGGAACACGTTGAACAGCGACTCCTGCGAGAGCGGGCCGGCGTAGAGGTTGTCGCGAATGCCGAGCGAGTTGGTGAGCGCGACCTCGGCCTCGACCGTCTTGCGCTTGCGCATCGCATCGGCGGTGAGGTTGCCGAGCGGCGAGTCACCACCCGAGGAGTTGTTGCGGCGCGCGATGTCGCGCGGCGCGTAGCCGAACAGCGAGGTGAGGCTGAGCTTGAAGTCGAGGTCCTGAATGTAGGGCGCGAGCAGCTGCGCGGTGTCGGTGTCTTCGAGGTTGGTGCACTTGGCGACCCCGGCCTTCACCAGCGGGTCTTGAGCGAACTGGCCGGGGTTCCAGAACTGGCTCTTGTAGTAGTTGTGGAGCGCGTCGTCGCACCACAGGCCGTCGAGCGCGAACACCCGGTAGGTGTGGCTGAGAATCTCGGCGCCCTCCGGCGCGCCCGGGCCGTCGGGCATCTGCACCACCATGTCCATCCGGCCGACGTACTTGGCGAACGAGCCGTTGTGCGAGAGCAGCACGTGGCGGCCCGACGGGTCGGAGAGCACCTGCGGCGGGTTGAGCACCACGTGGAGGTGGCCGCCGAACACCACGTCGATGCCCGAGACCCCGGGGATCCACACGTGCACCACCGACTTGGGGTCCTGCTCCGGGCCGAACCACTCCAGAATCTTCCAGGTGTCGTTCACCCGGGTGAGGAACGGCTGAATGCGGCCGTACTCGAAGTAGGCGTCGTAGCCCTGAATCAGCTCCTGGTCTTCGGTGAGGCCGGCGTGCGACACGATCACCACCAGGTCGACCACCGGGCGGAGCAACTCGACGTAGCCGCGCACGGCCTCGTTCTGCTCCATCGGGGTGACCTGGAGGCTGTTGCCGCCTTCGACGATCGAGTTGAGCGACGAGAGGTTGCCGACGCCGATGATGCCGACCCGCACGCCCTTCACGTTGGTGATCGTGTACGGCTTCACCACCTGGCCGGTCTGGTTGCTGTTGGTCTGGCGCGGGTCGTCCCAGTAGTAGTTCGACGCCAGAATCGGGAAGTCGGCGTTGTAGAGCGCCTGCTTGGTGAAGTTGGCGGCGCCGAGGTCGAACTCGTGGTTGCCGAGCGCGGCCGCGTCGAGCCCCACCCTGGAGAGGAACTTGTATTCGACCTCACCGTGGTTGACGTTGAAGATCGGGGCGCCTTCGAAGCTGTCGCCGGAGTCGAGGTGCAGCACCCGGTCGGCGTTGCGGCGCTCGCGCTTGAGCAGCGCGCCCATGCGGGCGATGCCTCCGAACGGGCCGACGTCGGGGATCAGCCCCAGGTCGACGTCGGTCTTCAGCGGGGCGAAGTCATAGGGAAGAAGCCGCGAGTGAATGTCGGTGGTGAGCAGAAACGTCAGTCGCACCTGCTGGCCCCAGAGGTCGTAGTCGACTCCGGGAGAGGTGGGCAGACAGGACAACGCCGACAGACAAACGAGGCATCCCAAAAGCCGGACAGGACGACGGATCATGCGGTTTGGCTCCAGGGCGGCCATGCGGGGCGGGCACCCTATGGTTTCTTCCGACTCTGGTAAAGGGGGCGAGATCTTTGAGGCGAGTTGGGCCTCGAAAAGGAGCGGCGAGTGGGTCACACCGGTGTGACGGCGATCGAGATCGTCGAGGACTTCACCTCGAGCGGAAAGTGCGACGAAGGGTTTCTGCACGTGCGCCGCCTGAGAGTGCGCAACCGCCGGCCCGATGGCACTGCCTCGATAGTCTACCGCGTCGACGTGATTGATCGCCCCAAGCTCGACGCGGTGGCGGTGCTGGTGTGGCGCACCCGCATCGACGGCGTGCGCGAATTCCTCACCCGGCTGAACCTGCGGCCGGCGGCCTTCTTTCGCAAAGACCGCACCCCGGTGCTCCCCGACGGCAAGAGCAACCTGTTCTGCGAAGAGATCGTCGCCGGGCTGCTCGAGAACGAAGACCACGGCGAGGCCGGGCTGCTGCTGAGGGCGGCGATCGAGGTGCGCGAAGAGGGCGGCTTCACCGTCGAGCCCCACCGCATCGGAAGGCTGGGGCCGGCGTTCTTCGTCGCGCCGGGCATCTTGTCCGAGAAGATCTACCTCTGCGCGGTCGACGTGACCGGGCTCACCCAGCACGAGGCGCGCGGCGACGGGTCTCCGTTGGAAGAGGGCGGCGAGCTGTTCTGGCGCACCGAAGACGAGCTCACCGCGCGGCTGCGGTCGGGCGAGATCACCGACGCCAAGACCGAGATGGCACTTTCGAGGCTGCGCGCGAACGCGTACAAGGCCCAGCCGTGACCGACGTTGCCGCACAGCTGAGCTCACTCGACGACGAGCGCTTCAAGGCGCGCCGGGTGCAGAACTGGGTCTTCCTCGGCCTGATGTACGCGATGTTCTACATGGGCCGGTACAACCTCTCGGCGGTCAACGCCCTGCTGGCCGACAAGTTCGGGTGGACCAACACCGACCTGGGCAACATCATCTCGGCCGGCAAGATCTGCTACGGCCTGTCGGTCTTCTTCAACGGGCCGATCGCCGATCGCATCGGCGGCAAGCGCGCGATTCTGATCGGCGCGGCGGGCGCCTCGTTCTTCAACCTGGTCTTCGGCGCGCTCTCGTTCTTCCTGGTGAGCGACGCGGTGTGGTCGGCCGATCACAAGACGGTGGTGACCGAGGCCACGCTCTCGGGCGGGCTCACCACCGCCAACATGGTGGCGATGTTCGCGGTGATCTGGGCCGCCAATCACTACTTCCAGTCGTTCGGCGCGCTCTCGATCGTGAAGATCAACGCCGCCTGGTTCAAGGTGACCGAGCGGGGCGCCTTCGCCGGCATCTTCGGGATCATGATTCAGTCGGGCCGCACGCTCGCCTTCGCGGTGGGCCCGCTGATCGCCGGCGCGCTCCCCTGGCGGTGGGTGTTCTGGGTGCCGGCGGCGTGCCTGCTGATCTTGATCGCGCTCAACTACAAGCTGGTCGAGAACAGCCCCAAGGAGGCCGGCTTCCCCGATCTCAAGACGGGCGACGAGGTGGCCGGCGAAGAGGGCCAGTCGGGGCTGGCGTTCGTGCTGAAGAAGGTCTTCGCCAGCCCGCAGATGTGGGTGATCGCGCTGGCGTCGATGATGATCGGCTTCGTTCGCAACGGCATCGACGACTGGTTCCCCAAGTTCTTCGTCAACGTGCACCACGCGGGGCAGGCGGCGAAGGGCCCGCGCATGATGCTGATCAACGCCGGCGCGCTGGTGGCCAGCGTGGTGGTGATTCTCGGCATTCTGACCCTCAAGCGCCGCATCGATCGGGTTCAGAGCTGGACCCCGGTGCGCCGCTTCGCCACCGCGTTCTCGTCGGTGGGGGTGTTCTTCGTCGGGGTCGCCTTCGCGGTGAACTACGCGCTCGACGGCATGGAGCCTGTCGCCTACGCGACCATCTGCCTGACCTTCGCCGCGGTGGCGATGCCGATCGCGGCGGTGTTCGGCGGGATCGTGGCGGGCAACCTGTCAGACGCGGTGTTCGAGCACCGCCGGCCGCCGGTGATCTTCCTCGCGTTTCTGGGCATGGCCGCGATGCTGGGCATCTTCAAGCTGGTGGGCGGCGGCCCGCTGTTCTGCGCGTGGATGATGATCCTGGTCTCGTTCTTCGTGCAGTCGGCCCACGGTATGGTGGGCGGCGCGGCCTCGATGGACTTCGGCGGCAAGAAGGCGGCGGCCACCGCGGCCGGCCTGTTCGACGGAGCCCAGTACGTGGCGGGCGCGATCGTCGCCCAGACGCTCGGCCGGGTGATCGACAAGTACGGCTGGAGCGCCTGGGGCGTCACCCAGATTCCCTTCGCGCTGATGGGCGCGGTCTTGATCGCGCTGATCTGGAACGCCCGCCCCGGCAAAGCCGCGCATTGACGAGCACGACGCCCTCTCGCCTTCGGGGAGAGGGTGGCCCGAAGGGCCGGGAGAGGTCTGTGCGAACCGGTCAGCCGGTTTCCATGTGACAAGAATGTGACGTAAGTTGGGTGTGTGAGAGAGCCGTCGTCGCAGCCGCTCCTCGAGAACCGGCTCGACATTCACGACCGAAAGCAGTTCGAGCTGAAGCTCGAGTACCAGCCCTCTGGCCTCGACCCGGCGAGCGTCTACTTCGTCGACACCTGGGTGTTCATTCCCTCCCAGCTCAACATCTCCCACGACACCTGGCCGCGGGAGAACATCTACGCCGACATTCACAACTACGTGCGGCTGAAGACGCCCACGCTCTCGTTCGACGAGATCTCCGGCGGGCAGCACTCACCGCTGGTGCAGCTGGCCGACCGGGTTCAGCTCGGGCTGCTCGGCTCCGAGGGCGAGGTCGTCTACGACGCGAAGATGCTGTCGTGCGTGTGGCGCGGCGCGCTCCGGCGCTTCTCGCGCGGCATGCACGAGCGCTGCACCGCGCTGGCGAAGGGCGGCACCACCGAGAACGGGAAGGGCAGCGAGGCGCCCAGCCAGGGCGAGCTCGAGAAGCACGCCCGCGCCTCGGTGCGGTCGATTCAGGAGATCCTCAACAGGTACCGGGTCACCTGTCACAAGCTGGCCGAGAAGTACCCGTTGGAGGAGCGCACCAAGGCGTCGCTCCGGCTGGTCGACGAGTACATGAGCCTCTGCGTCGAGCAGTTCATTCGCAAGACGGTGGTGGAGATGGATCAGATGCCGCGCTCCGGCATCTACACCGACCTGCGCAAGGAGCTGATGGGCCTGGTGCTGTCGGAGGAGGCCTACCGCAAGCAGCTGCAGCTGCGCTCGGTGATCTCTCCCGCGGGCGACAACGAGGAGTATCTGCAGCGGCTGGGCTTCTTGAAGAAGTTCTGCATGAACATTCTGTTCCTCTCGATTCGGCGCGCCGCCGGCCGCCGCAACGCAGAAGAGGTGCTGTTCGCCGCCGCAGCGGGCCTGGCGATGGCGTTTGCCACCGCGGTCGCCTTCTTCGCCCAGACCAAGATCCCCCAGGCGTCGTTGAACTTCTTTCTGGTGCTGGTGGTCGGCTACATGTTCAAAGACCGGATCAAGGAGGGCGCCCGGCGAATCTTCAGCCAGTACGCCAACCGGCACCTCTACGACCGCACCACCCGCATTCTCGACCCCGCCACCGGCGACCTGGTCGGCATCTGCAAAGAGAAGATCGACTACGGGCTGCCGAAGAACGTGCCGGCCGATCTGTCGCAGCTGCGCCGCACCGACGACATCGTCACCGTGAGCGTGGGCGAGCTCGCCGAGACGGTGGTGCACTACCAGAAGAAGATCACCCTCGAGTCCGAGATGCTGCCCACGCTGGCCGACGGCATCGTCACCGGCGTCACCGACATCATTCGCCTCAACGTCGACCGGCTGCTGCGCGACATGGACGACCCCGATCACGCGCTCGAGTACGTCGACCTGGAGGACTTCTCGGTCGGCAAGGTGAAGGCGACCAAGAGCTACACCATCGATCTCGCGTTCCGGTTCGCGGTCGACGACGCCGAGCACCGCCGCACCACGCTCCAGCTGGTTCGCCTGGTGCTCGATCGCAACGGCATCAAGCGCATGCACCGCTTCGCTCCGCTGGAGCGCGAGGGCGTGCCGGTGCGCGTCGTCTCCTGACTATTCCAGCCGCCAGCGGTAGACGACCTCACCGGCCTTGGTGGGAATCTTGCGGCCCTCGGGCCAGCGCGCCTGGAGAAACTCGAGCGCGCCCTGGGCGAAGCCGAACACCGCGCCTTCGAAGTAGTAGTGGTCGGGCGCGCCGGTGAGGGTCACCGTGCAGTGGCCGTCGCCCGTCTCGGCGTAGGTGAGCGCGCCCTCGTCGAAGTAGCCCTTGTAGACCTGGGGAGTGAACTGGAGGAACTTCTTGGTCTCTCCGGTCTGGAACAGCCCTTTGAGCTGCCCGACGCTGAGCGCGTTCTTTCCCGCCGCCAGACCGAAGTGCCAGTAGGTGTCGGGCTTGCCGCTGTAGAAGGCGCGGTTCAGCTGATCGCAGAAGCGCAGAAAGCTGTGCACTTCGATCTTGGTGACCGGGAGCACCTGCTCGGGGAAGCCCGGCTCGCGGCTGCGAAACTGGGTGACGAAGGACTCCCAGGCCGCCTGGCCGCGCTCGGTCACCACCAGGGACTGCCTGGCAAGAAAGGCCACGCCCTTGACGTTCATGCGGCTCCCCGAAAACGGAACTTACCGTGGTTGCGTCAAAAGCGTCATTCTTCTACAGAGGCGCCCCTCGATGTCTGACCTCAAAGACCGCGTTCGCCCCGACTGGAAGCAGTCTCTGCTCGCTGTGCTCGAGCTCGCCCGCGCCGCCGGCAAGAACGGCATGCTGGTGTTCGATCTCGACTCCACCGTGTTCGACAACCGGCCGCGCCAGGCCCGCATCGTGCGCGAGTTCGGCGCCGAGCGCGGGATCAAGGAGCTGATGGCGTGCAAGGAGTCGAACTTCGACTCCGGGTGGGACCTGCGCGGAGCGATGGTGAACTGCGGGCTCTCGGCCGAGACCGCCGAGGGGCTGCACAAAGACATCAAGAAGTTCTGGGGCTCGCGCTTCTTCACCAGCAAGTACTGCGTCGACGACGTGCAGGTGACGGGGGCGGCGAAGTACCTCGACCAGTCGGTCGCCACCGGCGCGCGGGTGCTCTACATCACCGGCCGCCACGAGGCGATGCGGGCCGGCACCGAGGAGTGCATGAAGAAGTGCGCGATGCCGATGCCGGCGCCGGGCACGATGGTCGAGCTGTTGATGAAGCCGCAGCTGTTCGAGAGCGACGACACCTACAAGAAGGACACCCATCAGAAGCTGCACAAGATGGGCAAGGTGGTGGCCGCGTTCGACAACGAGCCGACCCACGCCAACGACTACGCCAACGGGTTCCCCGAGGCGACGGTGATTCACCTCGCCACCGATCACTCCGGCCGGCCGGTTCAGCTGGTGGAGCGGATCATCAGCGTGCCGAACTTCGATCTCTGAGCCTCAGTAGCGGCCGCGGCTGTCGCGGTTGGTCGCGCGCCAGAACGCCGGCGGCACCGCGAGCGCGCCGGTGATCAGGCCGAGCCCGCCGAGAATGATGCGCACGATCGGCGGCAGCCCGCCGAAGCGGAACGCGGCGGAGAGCAGGGTGAGGCCGCCGAAGCCGAGCGCCAGCCGCCACTGCCAGCTCATGCCGGTGGTGCCGCCCCGGCCCGAGTAGTGGGCGTCTAAGTCCTTCATCAGGTTCTTCTGCGCCTCGAGCAGCCGGTCGTGCTGCTCCTGGGTGATCTGCGAGGCCTTGGCGTGCGCCGCCTCGCGCTGGGCCTGCTCGATCTGCGACTCGGCCTGCAGCCGCTTCCACAGCTCTTCGTTGAAGGCGACCGCCTCGGGCGAGTCGAGCGCGGTCTGGCAGAACTTGCACACCGTCTCGTACTTCGTCGAGTCGCGCCGGCACGACGGGCAGCGGCGAAACGGCTGCTCGCTGTCGTCCTTCAGCTGGAGCGCCACCCCGTCGTCACCCGAGGCGGCGAAGCGCTCGATCGGGTTCGCCGTTTGGGGAATGTGGCCGGGCGCGTCGACGTCGCCGCCCTCGAACGCCTTGCGCGGAGCGTCGCCCTCGGCGAACCGCGAGAGGTCTGACTTCACCTCCCGCTCGTTGGCCGGGCGTTGGTGCTCGAGGTTGTCGAACCGCGATCGGGTCATGAGGCGGAGCGGGTGCGTTGCTGCGCCCATTCTCGCAGGCGATTGACGTCTTCCGCCATCGTCACCGCCAAAGGCCGGGTTTCCTGGAGCGCGCGGAGCACCAGGGGAGCGCTCAGCTCCACCCCGTCGGCGAAGGCGTCGTAGAGCGCCGACACCACCGCCTGCTCGATCTCCGCGCCCGAGAAGTTGGCCGACGCCTTGGCCAGCGCCTCGAGCGGGAACCCGGCGGGGTCGCGGCCGCGGCGGCGCAGCTGAATCTCGAAGATCGCCTGGCGCTCGTCTGCGCTCGGCAGATCGATGAAGAAGATCTCGTCGAAGCGGCCCTTGCGCAGCAATTCGGGCGGGAGCGCGTCGATCCGGTTGGCGGTGGCCACCACGAACACCGGCGCGGTCTTCTCCTGCAGCCAGGTGAGCAGGGTGCCGAACACCCGGGCCGACACGCCGCTGTCTCCGCCGCCGCCGACGCTGTTGGCGATGCCCTTCTCGATCTCGTCGACCCACAGCACCGCCGGCGCCAGGCTCTCGGTGACCCGAATCGCGCGGCGCAGGTTCTCCTCCGACGAGCCGATCAGCCCGGAGTAGATGCGGCCCATGTCGAGGCGCAACAGCGGCAGCCTCCACTGGGTGGCGATCGCCTTCGCGGTGAGCGACTTGCCGCAGCCCTGCACCCCCAACAGCAGCAGGCCCTTCGGCTCGGGGAGCCCGAACTTTCGCGCCGAGTCGGAGAAAGCGTTGCGCCGCCGCGACAGCCACTCCTTCAGGTGGAGCAGCCCGCCGACGTCGTCGAGCGAGAAGTCGGTGGCGAAGTACTCCAGCATGCCGCTCTTGCGCACCACCTGAGACTTCTCTTCCAGCACCAGCCGAACGTCGGAGGCGTCGAGCCGGGAGTCCTCTGCGATCGCCTTGGCGAAGGCGTTCTCGGCCTCGGCCAGGGTCAGCCCGTGGGCGGCCGCCACCAGCGACTCGGCCTGATCGCGGTTGAGCTCGACGGTGGCGCGCTTGTTTCGGGTCACCACCCCGGCGATGTCGCGCAACAGGTGCATCAGATCGTCGCGGCTGGGCAGCGGCACGTCGATCACCGACACGTCTTTCTCGAGCTCCACCGGGAGGTTCAGCGTCGGCGCGACGATCAGCACGGTGCTGAAGCCGGTCTTGAGCTGAAACGACAGCTCGCGCAGCCCGCGCGCCACCCGGGGGTCGTCGAGCTGGCGGTGAAAGTCTTTCAGCAACACCAGCGACGGGTTGGGCAACCGGGGAATCGCCAGCAGCGCGTCGATCGGGTTCTTCAGCTCGTCGCCGCGGGGGCCCTTGGTGCCCTCCATCGGCTTCAGGCCCTTGTTCACCGACCACTCGTAGAGGTCCTTGCCGTGCGACTGGGCCACCTGCTGCATCAGCTGGTCGAGGCGCTGTTCCTCCCAGGTCACCAGGTACAGCAGCGGGTAGCGCGCGCGGATCAGGGTGTCCAGGTCACGCAGAAACTTGGGAGGGCTCATTCGGACCTCAAGTATGAAGCGCTTTCATGGCGGGCGGGTTCAACAATCGAATCACGATCGTGATCGCGCTCGCCGTCGGCCTCGGCCTGCTCGCGGTGGTGGCAGGCCAGCTCACCGCGCCGCCCGAAGGCAGCAGGCCCGAGGTCAAAGCGAAGCCCGCGGGCAAGCTCGCGGCGCCGGTGCACCACGAAGAGCCGCCCGACCTGACTCCGCCGAAGAAGCTGAAGGCGCTGCCGCTGAAGGCCACCGCGAGCGATTCGCCCAAGGGCGAGCCCGGCACCTTCGAGGGCGAGGTGCACGATCGGGTCACCGGGGCGGGCGTGCCGAAGGCGCAGCTGACCTTTCAGCACGGCGACGGCGCGTTCAGCGCGGTCACCGACGGCGCTGGACATTTCTCGCTCGAGCCGCGCGAAGTGGGGGAGTGGCGGCTGGCGGAGATCACCGCCCCCGGCCACCGCGCCTTTCGCCCCGAGTGGGGCCAGAGCCCGCTGGTGCTGATCGCCGAAGACGGCAAGAAGGTCGAAGGCCTGTTGTTCAACCTCGAGCCCGAGCTGCAGTACCGCGGCTCGGTGGTCGACGACGACGGCAACGGCATCGACGGGGTGGAGGTCACCGCCCAGGGCGCCTCCGTCTCGGGCGACAAGTGGACCACCACTGCCGACGGAGGCTTCGCGTTCTACGCGCCCCAAGACAGCGTGCTGATCGCGCGCAAAGACGGCTACGCCACCAACCGCGCCGAGGTCGACTACAAGGTCGAGATCACCCACCGGCTGGAGATCACCCTCTCGCGCGGCGACGCCGGCACCGAGGGGCCGGTGAAGCACCACACCGGGATCGTGGTCGACGACCAGGGCCTCGGCGTGGCCGACGCGCAGATCGTGATCGAGTCGGTCGACCGCTGGACCGTCGAGCTCACCACCGTGTCGCGCGCCGACGGCCGGTTCGCCTTCGACCTTCCCGGCAACCTGAAGCGGGTCGCCACCGCGTCGCACCCCGGGTACGCCGAGGCGGTGAAGCCGGTGGGCGACGAAGAGCTCACCCTCACCCTGGGCAAGGGCGGCCGCATCGTCGGCCGGGTGATCGACGGCAACAGCCACCCGGTGCCGGCCTTCACGGTGATGGTGTTTCGCCGCCACGGCCTCGAGCGTCAGCCGCAGTCGACCACCTCGGTCGTCGACGCCAACGGCAACTACACCCTCACCGGCGTCGCGGCGGGCGAGCTCTCGGTCTCGGCGGTGGCGGCGGGGCTGGCCTCGGGCACGCCGGTCGACCTCAAGCTCGAGGTGGGTGAAGAGAAGCGCGCCGACTTCGTGCTCCCCAAGGGCGGAGACGTCGACGGCCTGGTGGTCGACAAGGTGTCGAAGAAGCCGCTCGCCGGCGCGGTGGTCGAGGCCGAAGGCAACCCCGGCGCGGGGCTCCCGGTCGACGTCGAGTTCCAGGCGCGCACGGGCCCCGACGGCCGCTTTCACCTCTCGGGGATGCCCGAGAAGGCGAAGTCGCTCTGGTGCGCCGCCGAAGGGCACCACCCGCGCATCCTCTCCGGAGTGGTGGCGAAGGAAGGCCAGTCGACCCCGGTGGAGATTCAGCTCACCCCACTCAAGCCGGGAGAAGACCCGACGGTCGAGCTGGTGGGCATCGGCGCGGTGCTGAAGGCCGACGCCGACGCGATTCTGGTGGTTCAGGCCGTGCCCGGTGGAGGCGCCGCCGAGGCCGGCTTGCAGCCGATGGACGAGATCGTCTCGGTCGACGGCACCACCGTGGCGCAGCTGGGCTTCAACGGGGCAGTAGAAGCGATACGCGGCCCGGAGGACTCCACCGTGCGCCTGGAGGTGCGGCGCTCAGGGACGGTCGGCGTTTACGACGTGCCGCGGCGTGCACTCAGCCATTAGTTTTCTGGTATTGAGACCGGCCTCAATCGGGAGCCACAACGTGCCGCCGTCTACCCAACAGCTGCTGTCGATGTACCAGAAGATGACCCTCGTACGCCGGTTCGAGGAGCGGGCCGTGCAGGCGTACGGCATGAAGAAGATTCAGGGCTTCTGCCACCTCTACATCGGGCAAGAAGCCGTGGCGGTCGGGGCGCTGGAGGCGCTCGAGCCGACCGACTTCGTGCTCACCGGCTACCGCGATCACGGCCACCCGCTGATTCGCGGCGCGAACCCGGGCATGATCATGGCCGAGCTGTTCGGCCGCTCTCAGGGTTACAGCAAGGGCAAGGGCGGCTCGATGCACCTGATCGACGTCGAGCACGCCTACTACGGCGGCTACGGCATCGTCGGCGGCCAGATTCCCCTCGCGGCGGGCTTCGCGTTCGCCTCCCGCTACCGCAACGACGGCCGGGTGAGCGTGTGCTTCTTCGGCGACGCCGCCGCGAACCAGGGCGCGTTCCTCGAGTCGCTCAACATGGCCTCGAAGTGGAAGCTGCCGGTCATCTACATCTGCGAGAACAACAAGTACGGCATGGGCACCGACATCTCCCGCGTCTCGGGCGAGCCGGAGATTCACAAGCGCGCCGCCGCGTTCGCGATGAAGGGCGAGGCCTACGACGGGATGGACGCGGTCGCCTCCTTCGAGACGGTGAAGGCCGCCGCCGACCACTGCCGCGCGGGCAAGGGCCCGGTGCTGCTGGAGGCGATGTGCTACCGCTACCGCGGTCACTCGATGTCTGACGCCGCCACCTACCGCACCAAGGACGAGGTCGAGCAGGAGCGCAAGAACGACCCGATCCCCAAGCTGGGCGACTGGATGCTGAAGAAGAAGCTCGCCACCCAGGCGCAGCTCGACGAGGCCGACGCCCACGCGAAGAAGGTCGCCGAAGAGGCGATCGCCTTCGCCGAAGCGTCGCCCGAGCCCTCGATGGACGAGCTGTACACCGACATGTACGTCGAGCCGGGAGATCGCGACGTGCCGCCCCGTGAGCGCGCGCTGGGCGCCAACGACGTGAAGTGGCCGAAGTGGCCGGAGCAGTTCGACGTCACCTGGGACCTCGAGCCGCTGCCGAAGAACGTCACCGCGCTGCCGACCAAGAAGGGAGCGGCGTGATGGAGCTCAGCTACCGCGAGGCGCTCAACCAGGCGCTCAACGAAGAGATGGGCCGTGACCCGCGGGTGTTCCTGATCGGCGAAGAGGTCGCCCGCTACAACGGCGCCTACAAGGTGTCGCAGGGGCTGCTCGACAAGTACGGCTCGGCGCGGGTGGTCGACGCTCCGATCAGCGAGCTCGGCTTCGCGGGCCTCGGCGTCGGCGCGGCGATGGTCGGGCTGCGGCCGGTGGTCGAGATGATGACCTGGAACTTCGCGATTCTGGCGATGGATCAGATCATCAACAACGCGGCGAAGATTCGGCACATGTCGGGCGGCCAGATTCGCTGCCCGATCGTGGTGCGCGGGCCGGGTGGGGCAGGGGGCCGGTTGAGCTCTCAGCACTCCCAGTCGCTCGAGTCGCACTACGTGCACATTCCTGGCTTGAAGGTGGTCGCCCCCGGCACTCCGGCCGACGCCAAGGGCCTGCTCAAGGCCGCCATTCGCGACGACAACCCGGTCTGCTTCTTCGAAGCCGAGCTGCTCTACAACGCCAAGGGCGAGGTGCCCGAGGGCGAGCACATCGTCGAGATCGGCAAGGCCGACATCAAGCGGCCGGGCAACGACGTCACCCTGATCACCTGGTCGCGCATGCTGACCTCGTGCGTGCTGCCGGCGGCCGAGGCGCTCGCCCAGCAGGGCATCGACGCCGAGGTCATCGACCTGCGCACGCTCCGCCCGCTCGACGAGGCGGCGATTCTCGGGTCGGTCGCGAAGACGAACCGGGTGGTGATCGTCGAAGAGGCCTGGCCGCACGCGTCGGTCGGCACCGACATCGTCGATCTGATTCAGCGCGAGGCGTTCGACGCGCTCGACGCGCCGGTTCACCGGGTGAACGGGCTCGACATCAACATGGCGTACGCCGCGAACCTCGAAGCCGCCACCCAGCCGTCGGTGGAGCGGATCGTCGCGGCGGTGAACCAGGTGCTGTACCGCTAAAGGAAAAAGTCCCCATGGCCAACGCCGTGATGCTGCCCGCGCTCTCCCCCACGATGAAGGAGGGGAAGATCACGAAGTGGCTGAAGAAGGAAGGCGACACCATCACCTCGGGCACCGCGATCGCGGAGTGCGAGACCGACAAGTCGAACCTCGAGATCGAGGCGTTCGAAGACGGCGTGCTGGTGAAGATCGTGGTCCCCGAGGGCGGCAGCGCTCCGGTGGGCAGCCCGATCGCGTTCATCGGCAAGGCGGGCGAGAAGGTCGACTACGTGCCTCCTTCGGCGGGTGCGCCGGCTGAGTCGCAGGCGCCCGCGGCAGCTCCGGTTCCGGCGGCGCCCAAGGCGGCGCCTCCCCAGGCCGCTGCTCCGAAGGCCGCGCCCGGCCCCGCGGTGACCGCTCAGCGCTCGACCGCGCCGCAGCCTCCTCCTCCGATGATGATGGCGCCGCCGCAGGCCTCGCAGGGCAACGGCCGGCTGCGCGCCTCGCCGCTCGCCAAGCGCATCGCCAAGGACTCCGGCGTCGATCTGTCCCGCATCGCGGGCTCCGGGCCCTCTGGCCGAATCGTGAAGCGCGACATCGAAGAGGCGCTCACCCGTGGGCCGTCGAGCGGCAACGGCAGCACCGGCAAGGCGCCGCCGTCGTTCCCGATGGTGCAGCCGGGCGTGCGCGTCGAGCCGGCCGACCTGCCGCTCACCAACATGCGCAAGGTGATCGCGCAGCGGTTGGGCGAGGTGAAGCCGGGCGTGCCGCACTTCTATCTCACCGTCGATCTGGAGATGGACGCGGCGCTGCAGATTCGCGCCGAGGCGAAGGCGCTGGAGACCAAGATCTCGGTCAACGACCTGGTGGTGAAGGCCGCCGCGGTGGCGCTGCGCCGCTACCCGCGCCTCAACCAGCAGTTCGCGGGCGATCGGCTGCTGCAGCTGACCAACGTCGACATCGGCGTCGCGGTGGCGATCGAAGACGGGCTGATCACGCCGGTGATTCGCGACGCCGATCAGAAGGGCCTGGCGCAGCTGGGCGCCGAGGTGCGCGACCTGGCCGACCGGGCGAAGCGGCGCGCGCTCAAGCCGGAGGAGTACACCGGCGGCTCGCTCACGGTCTCGAACCTGGGCATGTACGGGATCGACTCGTTCGTCGCGATCATCAACCCGCCCCAGTCGGCGATTCTCGCGGTCGGCGCGGTCGAGCCGAAGGCGGTGGTGCGCGACGGGCAGATCGTCGTTCGCCAGATGATGTCGGTCACCCTCTCGGGTGATCACCGGGTGATCGACGGCGCGGTGGGCGCTGAATATCTCAAGGAGCTGCGGTCACTCCTCGAGCACCCGATGCGGCTGCTCTTCTAGTGAACCGACGCCCGACGATCGCACTTCTCTTTCTCGCAGCTTGTGTGACGACCTCGTCGTCGAGCGGCAGCGCATCGTCCGAGCTCACCCGGCTGTTCGCGGTCTGCTGGCCGGCCAACACACCCGCGAACGCGGCGGTCGTTCTCGACTTCTCGCACGCCGACGACGTCGGCTTCGACACCCAGAACGGAGCGACCAACTCCACCGCGCGCTGCATGCGGGAGATCGCCTTCAGCGTTCCCGCCGCCGAGCGCCCGCACGGGCAGCTCACCGTCAGCCCCGGAGAAGCGCCGAGCGGTTGGGCGATTCTCGCCTGGGTGAAGCGGGTGTCGATGCCGGTCGCGGGCAACGCCTCGATCACCGACCCCGCGCCGCTGATCGCCGGCTGCCTCACCCTCGACGGCGGCATTCGCAAGGGCCTCAAAGCGGCCGTCGGCTTCGAGCCCGCGCTGGAGAGCCACCTCTCGCTGGGCGGGCGTCACGGCTCGGCCTCCACCGACGCGGAGCGCTGCGTGCTCGCGGTGCTGGGCTCGACCAAGTGGCCCTCGACCCGGCCCTACGAGCTCGATCTGCCCGAGAGCGACCTGCTGAAGCCGGCGCCCAACACCGCCTTCGCCGCGGCCTACGACAGCGCGCACGGCTTCACCGGCCCCACCCGCGACGCGCTCCAGGTGAAGTCGGCGTTCGCCGCCGAGCTGCGCAAGGTGAGCGCCTGCTGGGAAGACGCGATCTCCCGCCGGGCGGGGCTCGCGGGCGGCCGCACCGTGCGCTTGCAGGTCGACGCCTCGGGCGCCCAGACCAAGGTCGCGGTGGCGCCGTTCGCTGGCGACGGTCTCGAGGTCAGCGACGAGCTGCTCGATCGCTGCCTGCTCGACGTGGCGAGCGCGGTGAAGCTGCCCGCGGGCGAAGCCGGTCAGGCCTCCTACTCGTGGATCTTCGCCGAGCGCGGCTGAGTCAGTAGCCGCAGACGGTGCCGCCGCAGGTCTCGCCCGCGGCGCAGTCGGCGGAGACGTCGCAGTCACACAGGTTCGACTGGCAGACCTGACTGCCGGGGCAGTTGGCGCTGCTGGAGCAGGTGCAGGCGCCCGAGAGCCCGTTCTTCGCGCAGGTGCGGTTGTTCGCGCAGGAGAGCCCGCAGCCGCCGCAGTTCGAGGTGCTGGCGGTGATGTCGACGCAGGAGGTGCCGCAGCAGACGTGGCCCCCGTCGGTGGTGCAGCTCTCGTGCAGACAGTTGGAGTCGGCGCAGTCGGTCTGGCCGTTGGAGTCGTTGTCGATGCCGTCGGAGCAGTTGGTCTCGCAGTGGCAATCGGAGTCGGCGCAGTCGGTCTTGCCGTCGCAATCGTTGTCGTGGCCGTCACCGCAGGAGGTCTCGGTCGCCTGGGGCGTGCCGCCGTTGCCGCCGCAGGCACAGCCGCCGTCGGCCCGGCAGACCACGCCGTTGGAGCCGCAGGCGTGACCGAGGCAGACGCTGAGCCCGCAGTTGGGCGCGCCGGCGTCGAGCACGCACCCGCCGCCGTCGGTGCCACCGTCTTTGGAGCCTCCGTCGGTGCCGCCGTCGTGGCCCGCGTCGGAGCCGGCGTCTTCGCCCGCGTCGGTGCCGATCGCACGGCAACGCGCCAGCACGCACGCGTAGCCGTCGATGCAGTCGGAGTCATCGACGCACTGAAAGCCCGCGTCTTCGACCTCGATGCCGCCGCACTGGCAGCTGGCCGCCACCAGGGTGACCGCGCCCGCGCTCAACACCAACCAGCCCCAGCGCTTCACCAGGTCTCCTTCGGCCCAACCAAAAAGTAGATCACCGCCACCGCCGCCGCCGCGAGCGCCAGGCCGAAGCAGATGTTGGCCGCCACCGCGAAGGTGTCGTGCTTGCTGCGGAGCGCGTCGGCGTCGCGCTGGGTGAGGGTGTAGATGGTGCCGTCGTTGAGGCGGCCCGCCTTGTCGTAGTCTGACTTGGCGCCGGCGGAGGTGAGGCCGGTGCCGATGCCCACCGCTCCGGCCAACACCGCCACTCCGGCGAACACCAGCGGCACCAGACGGGGGTTGTGCTCCGAGGGTATGTACTTCGGCGCTTCGGGCATGGCGACGGGCGCCACCAGCACGTTCGGCTTCCCGGCGGTGCCGTTCGAGGCGAGCACTTCACCTTTGGGCCCGACGAGCTCTGCCCACCACTGGGTCGCGCCGTCGACGGGCGCCGACTGAGGCGGGGCGCCGAGCACGACGTCGGTGATCGCCTCGCCTTTCTTCAGGTGCGCCCGCACTCCGCTGGCGATCTTGAGCGGGTCGGCATCGACGCTGAAGCGCAGCGAGTCGTTCTCGGGTTTGGCAGTGAAGCCGAGCCGCTTCTGGCTCGCCGCCCAGCCGCGCGCCTCGTACCAGGGGGTGAGCAGCTTCGGAGGCAGGTCGCCGGAAGGGGCGTAGTCAGGCTCGATGAACGCCAGCTCCCGCCACGCCGAGCGTGCGTCATCGGGCTTGTTCATCGACACCGCGCAGAGGCCCTCGAGCCAGAGCGCGTGAACCAGGTCGTCGTGGGAGAGCTCCGACTGGGCGCGCACCTGGGCGACCGCCTTGGCCGCCTCGGGGTACTTGAGCTCGTCATAGAGCGATTGGGCCTGCTGCAACGCCCCCGGATCAGCCGTGAGGACCACGGCCAGCCACGCTGCAAACATGCGTCGCAACATAGCATTTGTACCGTTCGGTGCGGTTCTCGTTTTTCCCAACGGGGCACGGTGGGCACTATGCTCCCGACCGTGAACACCAACCCCGGCCTGCTTCAGACGAAGCTCGGTCCTCCGTGGACGCCGGGGTCCACCTTCGGCAACTACACGTTGCTGGCGCGGGTCGGTCTCGGCGGCATGGCGGAGATCTGGCTCGCGCGGCAGAAGGGCGTGCAGCGCTTCGAGCGGGTGGTGGTGATCAAGCGCATTCTCGACTCGCTCGCCAACGACGAGTCGTTCGTGGAGATGTTTCTCGACGAAGGGCGGGTGGCGGCGCAGCTGTCGCACCCGAACATCGTGCAGATCTTCGACCTCGGCGAGGCCGAGGGCGCCTACTACATGGTGATGGAGTACCTCCACGGCGAGGACCTGGCGATCACCGCCCGCGCCGCGAAGGGCAAGAACGAGCCGATCCCGCTCGCCCACGCGATGACGTTGATCCTCCGCGCCTGTGAAGGCCTGGCGCACGCGCACTCGCGCAAGAGCTCGCTCGGCGAGACGCTGAACATCATTCACCGCGACGTCAGCCCGCAGAACATCTTCGTCACCTACGACGGGCAGGTGAAGCTGCTCGACTTCGGCATCGCCAAGGCGCTCAACCGCACCTCGTCGACCGGCCAGGGCCAGGTGAAGGGCAAGTTCGCCTACATGAGCCCGCAGCAGAATCGCGGGCGACGAGGTGACCCAGGCGGCCGACGTGTGGGCGATGGGCGTGGTGATGTTCGAGCTGCTCACCAAGAGCCGGCTGTTCACCGAGAAAGAATCACCTCAAGCTCGCCAAGCTGATGCTCGACGCGCCGCTGCCGAAGGTGCGGGAGCGCGCGCCCGAGGTGCCGCCCGAGGTGGAGGCGATCGTCTCCAAGGCGATGGCCCGCGAGCTGAAGGACCGCTACGCCACCGCCCACGAGCTGTCGGAGGCGATCAACAACTGGCTCAAGGGCCGCACCGACGCGCCGTCTTCGGCCAATCTCGCCAAGTGGATGGAAGGGCTGTTCGCCACCCGCATCGCCGAGAAGGAGCAGCTGATTCAGGCGGCGAGCCGCGGCGAGATTCAGATCATCGAGACGCCGCAAGCGCTGAGGCCGGGCTCGTCGTCGATGCCGAGCGTCGACGTCACCCAGTCGCGCATCGCCCCGGCGGCGGTGCGGCAGCGGCAGCTGTTGATCGGCGGCGCGGCGCTCGGCGCGGCGCTGCTGGGCCTGGTGCTCTGGTTCGTCGCGTTTCGCAAGCCCGAGGCGCCGCAGGTGGTGACGGTGGTGGAGGTGCAGCAGCCTCCGCAGGTGAAGGTGACGCCGCCGCCTCCTCCGCCCGAGCCTCCGCCGGTGGTGCCGGTCGACCCGCCGGTGGCGCCCACCGCCGACCCGGTGAAGAAGGTGATCGCGGTCGGCAAGCTCACCCTCGACACCACTCCGTGGACCGAGGTCTACCTGGGCTCGAAGCACCTCGGCACCACGCCGCTCTACATGGTGACGGTGCCCGCGGGGCCGGTGAAGCTGCGGCTGGTGAACAGCGAGAAGGGCGTCGACAAGCGGGTCGAGATTCAGGTTTCGGCCGGCAAGACCACCACGTCTCGCTTGAAGCTGTAGCGCTCTACCGCACGCAGCCGATGCGCTGCGAGTCAATCGCCACCTCGTCGACCCAGAGCTCGAACGGCTCGGTCGCGGTCTGGTACTCCTGCCAGCCGACCCAGACGTCGGTGAACTGCGGGAGGAGGTACGGCATGCCGTTGCCGCCGTTGACGCTGGAGGTGGTGTGGAGCGAGGGGTGCTCGACGTCGTCCCAGAAGAAGCGGGTCTCGTTGTTCTGCCCGTCGTGCAGCCACTCCAGGCACTCCCACTCGTTGAGCGGCACCGCGCGCGGCATGTTGTTGGGGTCTTTGTCGCTCGAGGTCCAGTCGCCGGTGCCGGTGGCTTGAGAGCGGTTGTCGGTGCCGACGCCGAACAGGTTCTTGCCGTTCGACAGCTGGCCGCTGACCCGAATCTCGCCGTCGACCACGGAGCCCGACGCCGCGAGGATGGTCCAGTGCGAGTAGCTCATGTCGGCCGAGGTCGGCAGGGCGATGAACTTGTAGAAGGCGCGGCCCCAGTAGGCGTTGTTGGGAGCGGGGAAGGTCTTCGTCTCGCGAATGTACGCCGCGCCGTTGCCGGTGATCTTCACGTGGAGCGCCCAGCTGCCACGCGCGTGATCGCCCTGCTCGACGGTGACGGCTCCGCCCACCTTGCTCCAGGTCGAGGTGTCGAGTGTGCCCGACTCGAAGTCGTCGCAGAGCAGGAAGCCGGCGTCGGCGCACCGCGAGCTGCCGAAGAAGGTGTTGCGGTCGGTGGAGAAGGGGTCGCCCGCGTCGAAGCCTCCGTCGAAGCCCGCGTCGGTCATACCGCCACCACCGCCGCCGGTGGCCGAACCGCCGCCACCGGTCGCTGAACCGCCTCCGGTCGCCGCTCCGCCACCGGTCGCTGAACCACCGCCGGCGCTCGCGCCGCCGCCGCTGGCCGAACCGCCACCGGTCACGGTGCCTCCACCCGTCGCTGCGCCGCCTCCACCGGTCGCGCCTGCGTCCGCCGCTCCTCCTCCGGCTGCAGCGCCCCCGCCGGTCGAGCTTTCGGACCCGATCACGCCGGTGCAGGCGATCACCAACAGCCACGACGCGGCGAGGAGGCCCGAACGCACGGCCGGGATGGTACCTGACCCGTCAAAAGCGGTGAGAGATCAGATGTCGGATGAGTCGTGATGACTCATTCGACCGCACTTTCGACTCATACGAAATCAGACAACTCACCGCTTTGGGGCTCCAAGTGCCCGGCAGTACGAGGCTCCGGCGTCGGTCACCACCCAGTCGACGTACAAGTCGTGCGGCTCCATCGGGATCGACGGCACCACCTGGCACTCGAAGCAGACCCCGACCCGCAGCGCGCCAGGCCGAGCCGCGGCCAGGGTGGTGTCGTAGTAGCCGCCGCCGCGGCCGACCCGCGCGCCTTCGCGGGTGAAGGCAGCGCCGGGTACGATGATCACGTCGAGCTCCGCCAACGGCACGGTGGGGTCTTCGCGCTTCGGCTGCAGAATGCCCATCGGGCCCGGTGAGAGCGCGCCGTAGGCAATGGGGTGAAACGAGAGCACCCGGCTGCCTTTTTCGAACCGGGCGAACGCGGCGCGGGAGGCGAGGGTGGCGGCGAGCAGCTGCGCGGGCACCTCGTCGGCCTGGCCGGCGTAGAGCCCGACGTGCTTCGCGCGGGAAAAAAACGGCAGGGCGGTAAGACGACTCAGCGTCTCACCGCCCCGCCTGGCCAACTCAGGAGCAGTCAGTGCCCGGCGCAACTCCAACCCCAACGCCCTCGCCGCGGCTTTCTGCTCTGTAAAGCGTTCCCCGCCCATGAGCCGTGTGTGCAACGTCCATTGAACCCGGTTGGTTCAGGTGGGAGCTGAGTCAGGAACCTTAGGCTTCCCCCTCACTGCATGGGGGCTTGCACACGGCTCTTGGAGACAGCACCCGAATTAGACGTATCGGTTCGAATTTCAGCTGCCCATCACGGGCCCCGCAGGGAACAGGCCGTCAAACTCCTTTCACGAGCCAAATCTTAAGCGCCGAATCGCTGTTTTCAAGCCACGCTGGGGCTTGAAAAAGAAGATAGATTTGTGCTCCGTGCGGCCCCTCGCGCTCGCCTCAACGCTCCTGTGTGCCGCGGCGTGGGCTGGCCCTGCGTTGGACGGCGTGTTTGGCGCGAAGGATCTGGGGCAGTTGCAGCTCGCCACCGGCCCCGGCGGCGACGTCACCGGCCGCTTCAAGAAGGGCGGCGCGTGTGGGTTCAAGGCCGATGAGCAGATTCTCGAGGGCGCCTGGCAGGGCGACGTCTTCGTCGGCCACCTGAGCATCTGCACCAACGGCAACTCCTGCGGCTCGCAGTCGCGGGTGCCGTTCTTCGCGCTCTGGTACCAGAACACGCTGGTCGGCGACGTGAAGCTGCCCAAGGGCTGCGTCTCGCCCGCGCTCCCCGAGAACCGGCTCGAGCTTTCGTCGGCGGCCGGCTCGGTGGCGCCGGAGGAGCACGTGAAGATCCCCGGCGGCACGACCGACCCACCGCCGACGGCCTCGAAGAAGATGACCGAGAAGGAGCGTGAACAGGAGCGCTCCCGGCTGCTCGCGCTGGGCATCGACCAGGTCAACAAGCAGCAGTGGCACGCGGCGCACGCGACCTTCAAGTCGGCGCTCGAAGAGGGCGCCCACAACTCGCTCGTCTACATGGGGCTCGGCGTGGCGCAGGTGCGAATGGGCGAAGCGGTCTCGGGGATGGAGTCGCTCAACCAGTCGGTGAAGCTGGCGAAGGAAGAGAAGAACAACGCGGTGCTCGGTCAGGCCTACTTCAACCTCGCCTGCGCCTACGCATCGCAGAACAAGCCGAACGACGCGATCAGCAACCTGAAGCTGGCGGCGAAGCTGATCCCCGCGCGGGAGCTCGAGACGGCGCTCGACAAGGAGAAGGACCTCGACTCCTTGAAGGAGAACTCCGACTACCGGAGCGTGCTGGCGCAGGTGCGGATCGAAGCGGCCAAGCCGCCGAAGAAGCAGAAATGAGCCTCGGTACCCTCGGCAACTACGAGCTGCTCGCGCTGCTCGGCACGGGTGGAATGGCCGAGGTCTACCGGGCAAAGGCGCTCCAGGGCCCGAAGGCAGGGCACGAGTTCGCCCTCAAGCGGCTGTTGCCCGAGCGGCGAAAAGATCAGGCGGCGATGAAGGCGTTCGGCCGCGAGGCGAACCTGGCCCGTTGGCTCGACCACCCGAACATCGTGAAGGTGCACGAGGTCGACATCGACGGCGACTCGCTGTTCCTGGTGATGGATCTGGTCGACGGCCGCGACCTCGGGCAGCTGATCAAGCGCTGCCGCGCGCGGAGCATCGGCTTCCCGTTGGACTTCGCGATCTACCTCACCCGCACGCTGCTGCTGGCGCTCGACTACGCCCACAACGCCAAGGGCCCCGACGCGCAGCCGCTCAACCTGGTGCACTGCGACGTCTCGCCGTCGAACTACTTCATCTCCCGCACCGGCGATCTGAAGCTGGGCGACTTCGGCGTCGCGCGCGCGCCGGGCGATGCGTACGTGCTCGGCAAGCCGTACTACCTGTCGCCCGAGGCGCTCCGGGGGAAGATCGAGCCGTCACTCGATCTGTGGGCCACCAACGTGATGCTCTACGAGATGCTCGCGCTCGGCCGGCCGTTCACCGGCAAGACGCCCGAAGAGGTGTTCCAGGCGATCGCCCAGCACCGCTACCACCCGGTGCAGGCGGTGCGCGCCGACCTGCCCGAGCGGGTGCTCGCGGTGATCTCCAAGGGCTTCGCCAAGGACCCCGCCGAGCGCTTCACCGACGCGAAGAGCTTTGCCGCCGCGCTCGAGGGCCTGTACGACGAGAACGTCGGCACTCCGCTGGCGATCTCGGCGATGGTGCGCGGCCTGTTCGGCGTCAGCGGCTGACGCCCGTCTCCGAGGAGAGGTTAGTAACCGGCTGTTTTTCCTCGCGCGGAACCTTTTCTCACGCCAGTTGTCATTCGACCGATGCCCGAAGCGTTCGAGAGCTGGTTCGAGAGCGAAGCCCCGGTCGATCGGCCCACCTGCGAGAAGCACGGCTTCAGCCACCAGCTGATCTGCGGGCGCTGCGGCACGTTCTGCTGCGAGGCGTGCATCGACATCAAAGACCCGTCGCTCTGCGATCGCTGCGGCGCGATCTACGCCAAGGAGCGTGAGCGTTCTCAGGTGATCGGGGTGGCGTTCAAGCTGGCGCTGGCTCCCGCGTTCGTGGCCGTCTCGGCGGCGAGCCTTGCGCTGCGGCACCACGACGTGCCGGCGGCGTTCGCGATCTTCGTGGTGCCGCTGTTGTGCATCTGGGGGCTGCTGCGCACCGGCCGGCCCGGCTTCGCCTGGCTGGGCACCTTCAGCACGATGTTGGTGCTCGGCTGGGTGATGTGGAACCTGGTCGACACCGGCGATTGGTCCCGCTTCGTCGACGTGGCGATGCTGGCGATCGGGCCAGTCGTCTCCTTCAAGGGCTGCCTCGACCTCAGCAAGGGGCGCAGTCTTCAGTCGCTCCGCGAGACGTTGGCTGTCATCTGAACGTAGAGTCGGGCTCGATGACCGACATCTACACCGAGCCTGAGGACTTCGACCTCGACACTCTGCGCAACCTCGGGCCGCTGGCCGTGCTCGCCGGCACCTGGGAGGGCGGAGGCACCGACGTTCACCCGGTCGCCGATGGCCCTGAAGACGAGCCGTACAAAGAGCGCATCGTCTTCGAGCTGATCGACCCCCAGACCAACGGGCCGCAGCTGCTCTACGGGCTGCGCTACCACCAGCACGTCAACAAGCTCGATGAGCCGCTCACTTTTCACGACCAGGTCGGCTACTGGCTCTGGGAGCCGGCGACCAAGACGCTGATGCAGTCGGTGGCGATTCCCCGCGGGCAGGTGGCGCTCGCCGCTGGCACCGCTGAGGCGAAAGCGAAGAGCTTCACCGTGAAGGCCAAGCTCGATGACCCTTGCTACGGGCTGTGCTCCGCGCCGTTCCTCGCGAAGAACTTCAAGACGCTCGAGTATTCGATCACGATCACGGTCAATGCAGATGGGACGATCGGCTACCAGCAGGACATGATTCTGGTGATGCCCGGGCGTGAGCCGTTTCATCACACCGACAAGGCCACGCTGAAGAAGGTGGCTGAGGCGAAGCCCAACCCTGTTTCTCCGCGCGCGAGCTGACGCGTGAACCCCTTCCCCTTCGGGGGAAGGTGCCCGGAGGGCGGAAGGGGCTCAAATTCCGAGGCGCGCCGTGCTTGAGACGCGAGCAAAACGGCCTAGAGGGGGCGCTGGCTTCGAATCTGCGCTGCGCCCTCGCGACCTCCGCCCGCGATTGAACGCCAGCCGTACGACGCGGGTGTGCCTGTCGAACCGGTCAGCGTGCGCCGTTCAGCAGTGTGACCACGGTTCCACTCACGTTCTGTGTGGAACTCGTTTCACCCCGGGTGACGGAGTCCACACAGAAGCTCAGTTGAAGGGCATCGCAGGGCACTTCGTCTCGTCGCCGTGCACCGTGCCATCCCAGTACTTCTGGTAGGTGACGTTGTGGTTCGCGTCCCAGCACTCGGTGCCGTTGGCGCCGGCGATCGTCCCCTTGGTGACGGTGGCGTCTTCGCGTCCTGAGGCGTCGGCGAGCCAATAGCTGTTCGCCTTAATCTCGACGATGCCACCGTTGTAGAGCGGCATGTCCGGGATGATCGTGTACTGGAGCTTGCCCGAGGTGTCCTCGGCGTTCTGGTAGGTCCAATCGAGTTCGCCCGCACTGTCGGCTGCGGTGGCGACCACGTCGACCGCAGTCGGGAACGCGCGGGTGTCGTAGTTGATCGTCACGTCGTCGACGCCAGTCCAGCCGCCGAAGTGGTCCCGCGCGGTCTTGGAGTGAATGTCGATCGAGCCCTGGCCATGGTGCAGGTTCGCCGTGGCGGTGACGTCGCCGTTCACGAGCGCGAAGTAGCCGTCGGCCGACGAGCTCGGCTTCCACTCGAACGCGTAGGTGAAGTGCGCCTCATCGACCTTGTTGATGGTGATGCGCAGATCGAAGCCCGGGTGGTCTTTGTCAGGGTAGGGGCCCCACACCCGCGAGCTCGCGGTTCGCGTGGTCGGCGGCACCGTCTCGATGAACTCCACCACGCTGACGATGAACGAGATCCAACCGTTGAACATCACCGAGGCGTTGACGGTTTCGTCGTAACCCTCTGAGTGATCTCCGACGTTGAGCGGCATGCCGCTGTTGCCGAACAGGCTCTGCTTCTTGGTGCCGGTACCGCTCAGCGGCTGGCCCGAGCTCGCCGGCGTACCCTTCACCTGCGCTTGCAGCGTGTCGCGGGTCGGCATCGCGTTGAGGTACTCGAGATCGGCGTTCGACCAGTTGCCACAACCGGTGAGCGCCAGGGTGATGAGTAGGAGAGCTCGCTTCATGATCAATCCCTCAGCTCGTAGTCGAGCGTGCTCGCCAGCTCGAGGTAACCGAAGTTCCTCCGCTGATCGATATTGTAGAGCAGGTAGTGGAGCCGCGCGCGCAGGCCCAGGCTCCAGTTGTGGCCCAGCCGAATGCGCATCCCGGCCACCACACCCGGCGTGAAGGTCGAGAACGACTGCGACGGCGCCATCCCGTTCTGGAAATTACGCGCCATCACGTCGAGCCCGAGACGCACGCCCACGTAAGGCACCCACCAGCCGTCGGGCCACTCGTAGAACCCGGTCGTGCCCATCGTGAACAGCGAGTAGTTGTAGTTGAGCGAGACCAGCCCGCTGTTCAGCACCCCCGACTGCCAACCGTAGAGGCCGTCGATGCCGAAGCCGAAGCCGCGCCCGAACGCGTTGTGCCAGGTGCCCTCGATGCCCACCACCGGCGACGACGGGAAATAGCCTCCCTTGTCGAGCGGAGCGTCGAACACCGTCTGGTAGCTGCCCGCCACCCCGAAGCTCCAGTGCCGCGAGTACAGCGTCACCCGCTCGACGCCCTTCACCGGGTCGTCGGAGAACTTGGTGTCTTTCAGCTTCGACTCGTCGAGCACGGTGATCTCACCGGCCGCGATCGCCACTTCGCCCACCCGCAGCTTGTCGCTCAGCCGGCGCTTCACCAGGTACGAGCCGGGCGACAACGCGATCAACCGCTCCACGCCGTCGGGCTTGAGCAGCTCGGCGACCACGAAGCCCTTCTTGTCGACCAGGAAGTACGAGCCGCCCGGCGCACCGGCGGGCACCCGTAGACCTTCGCGGTGCAACACCACGTCGGTGAGCACCAGGTCGCCGTTGCCGGCCAGGTCGAAGCTGAACGTCGGGTGCTGCGGGCCTGCCGAGCTCTCCGCGGTGTCGGCCACCGTGCGCTCGTACGCGTACTCGTAGGCCTCCTGCAGCGAGACCTTGCCGTCGCCGGTCTTGTCGGCGTCGCCCAACAACCCCGACGCGAAGTGGTGCGAGAAGTACGAGCCGCCGATCGAATCCGACTCCTGCGAGTCTTCGTCGGAGGCGCTGGAGGTCAGAATGACCAGGCCCTTCGCGGCGCGGGTGACATCGTTCTCGACCTCGAACGCCGGAGCCCGTCGCATGCCCTTGGTGCGGGTGAGCGCTCCTGAGCGGCAGGCGTCGAAGACCGCGAGGCGAATGTCGGCCGGCGCCTGGGCGAGCCGAACCTTGAGCGTCTCCATCGGCATCTTCGAGCTGCCGAGGCGGAGCGCGCCATCTTTCGCGTGGCCTGAGTAATAGAAGAACAGCGACGTGCGCTCTCCCCGCGCCTTGGCGTCGCGTGCGCGCCGTTCGAGCTCGTTGAGCGAGGTGAGCACGTCGTCGGCCGACTCGTTGAGCAGCAGCATCGCGTCGGGCCCGGCGACTCCGCCGACGCGGGTGAGAATGTCGTGGAGCTTGCGCGCGTCGTCGCGGGAGTAGAGGAGCGACCGGGTGCCATCGCCGCCCTCGTCGTTGCCGACGATCAGCGCGAAGCGGTGCATCGCCACTGACGGCGCGGTCACCGGCGGCGCCTCCATCGGAGTCGTCGGGCGCGCCGCGGGCTGGGCCAGCGCGAGGCCCCAGACGGCGGTCAGCGTGGCGCCCAGGAGTTTCACGGCTTCAAGAACGTGCGGTCGAACTGTTCTCCCGGCAGCTCGAGCCGGCCCATCTGCTTCAGGTTGCCGTGCGCCTCGTCGAAGCGCACCTTCACCGCTCGCTTCAGCTCCTCCACCTCGACCGGCTCCTTCGAGGCGAACACGATCATCCGCTCCATACCGGTGCCGTCGAATTGAAACGTCTCGGGCAGCAGCGCATTCGGCGCGAGGACCTTCATGCTGGTGCCCGTCAGCGGGTAGCTGGTGAGCTCGCCTTTCTCGTCGATGCTGACCACGGCGATGAACGGCTCCTTCATGTCGTGGTAGCCGATTCGCACCCGGTCACCGGGCTGCAGCGTCTCGGGCAGCAGCGGCTCCGGCGAGCCGATGCGCTGCACGCCGCTCTGCGCCGCGATGTGAACCTCGATCCCCTCGCCACCCTTGATTCCATTGGTGCCCTGAGGCTGACCGATCGGGCCGGTGTGCACCATCTTCAACGTCACGCCGCCCGCCATCACCAGAATCAGGCTCGCCGCCAACGCCATCACCCACCGCATCGACCGCTCGCGCTGCACCGGCTTCGAAGCAGAACGCTGCGCCCGCTCCACGCCCGCCGCGAAGCGGTCGAACGGAATCGCGAGCTCGAACTTGCGCTGCTCGTCTTCGAACGACTTCACCTTCGCCTTGCAGCGCTCACACTCTTTGACGTGCTGCTGAACATCGGCCCCGACCGTCTCCGCCGCCATCAGCCGGCGCAGCAACAGCTCTCCGGGGTGCATCGAAGCTTCGGCGTTCACGACTCGCCCTCCAGCTTCTGCCCGGTCGCTTCGGCGAAGGTCTTCAGCCGCTTGCGAATCGTGGGCACCGAACGTTCCAGCAGGGCAGCCACTTCTTCCAGAGTCATCTCATCCACCCAGTAGTGCACCGCGGCTTGCCGCGTCTCATTGTCGAAGTCGTCGAGGGCCCTTCGCACCAGGTCACGCGCCTCCAAAAGCTGCGGACCGCCCACGCCCTCGCCCTTGCCCTTCACGTCCGACTCGTACTGCGCGCGCCAGCCCGCCTTCTCTCCACGCCGGTGATTGAGGCAGTGGTGGGTGGCGATCTTCATCAGCCAGGTGAGAGGAGAAGCCTCGCCGCGGAAGGTGGTCTCGCTGGTGAGTGCTTTGGCGAAAACGTCCTGCATCGCATCCTCGGCCTGGGTCGAATCTTTCAACAGGTACAGACACCGCCCGTAAACCGCGCCGCCGTACTTCGAATACAGCTCCTTCAACCACACACGTCCGGCGCTCTTGCCTCCATCGATGACTTCGAGCGCCGGACGGTTCATTCGACTCCAGAGTTTACGGCTTCGGCGCCACCACGGAGAACTGTGCGTCGCCGAACACGCAGGAGTTGGCCTGGCCCCAGCCGCCCTGCGGGTCGTACGAGAGGCCGAGGAAGAGGCTGTTGAAGTTCGAGTCCCAGCACTCCGAGGCGGTCGCTTCCACGGTCAGGTCGCCGCCGTTGAGGCGCACGTCGGAGCGGCCGTCGCCCGCTTCCTTCCACCGGCTGTTGACCGACATCGACTCGAACGCCGCGGTGGTGGTGACGAAGTCCTTCGCGGTCTCGAACTGGAACTTGCCGCCCGCGCCGGGGTCGGTGTGGTACGTGTAGTCGACGTCGATCAGCTTGCCGCTGTCGTTGTCCTTCACCTGGCGGAAGTGGGCGACGATGTCGACCGGGGCGTCCACCGCGGTGTGCGAGTAGTCGTAGCTGACGGTGCCGACGTTGGAGTCGTGCTCAGGCAGGGTCTGCGCCGCATCCCAGTCGAGCAGGAAGGTGCCGGAGCCGAAGTCGCGGCCGCTGGTCACCTTGTGCGAGCCGGAGAGGATCGCGCGGAATTTGTTGTCGTCCTCGTTCTTGCCCTTCGCCTCCAGCACGTAGGAGTAGTCGTCCTTCGCGTTCTTGGTGACGGTGAACTTGTAGGTGTTCGGCGAGAGCGAGTCGGTCCACGGGCCCCAGATCGCGTGGGTCGCGTCGGTCTTGGTCGCCGGGTAGTCGGTGATCGTCTTCACCAGCGAAAGGATCACCACGCCCGCGCCGTTCACCATCGAGGTCACGCCACGGGTGAACTTGTACATGTCGGCGGTCTGGCCCTCGAGGCCCTGCTTCTTGGTGCCGGCGGAGGTCAGGCCCTGCGCCTGGCCGGGCACGTTCATCGTCACCGACTCCGGCTTCGGGTAGCCGTTACGGAACTCGCTCTCCGCGCCCAGCCCGCACCCCGCGCCCACCATCACCATCACCACCGCTCCGAGAATCCGTTTCATTGCGTTTGCTCCCAGGTTGGTCGTTCGACTTCAGCGCTATGGACCCGGAGCTCGCCGAAAACAGAAATCGTCGTCTAACTGGCTGTAAACAGGCCTGAAAATGCTGCGAAATAGGCCTGCGGAAGGTGCGTATGGTGGGCATGAGCACACTCCTTCCCGCGGCGGTTTTGGTGTTGTCGTTGGCCCACGCGAACCAGGCCCAGCAGGAGCGCAACGTCACCGCGTTCAAGGCGGTGTCGGTCAGCGGCGGCTTCGAGCTCAAGGTTCACCGCGGCTCGCCCCAGAAGGTGGTCATTCGCGCCGACCAGGACGTGATCGAGAAGGTCGAGACCAAGGTGGTCGATGGCGAGCTGCGGATCGCGCTCAACGGCTGGCACATGCACACCGGCCATCTCGAAGCCGAGGTGACCACGCCCGATCTGATCGGGATCGAAGGCTCGGGCGGCACCAAGGTCTCGGGCGACGGCCCCAAGGGCAAGGACTGCAAAATCGAAGGCACCGGCGGCACGGAGATCGACCTCAAGGGCGTCGCCTGTGAGGGCCTCAAGCTCGAGGTCTCGGGCGGGGCCAACGTGAAGCTGTCGGGCGCGGCCAAGAAGCTCGCGATGGATGCCTCGGGCGGAGTGGACCTCGACACCGAGTCGCTTCAGGTCGCTGATGCCAAGCTGGAGGCCTCGGGTGGCGTGAGCGGCACCATGGCCGTCACCGAGACCATCGATTCTGACTTCTCGGGCGGCGTGACGCTGAAGATCAAGGGTCACCCCCGGGTGAAGAAGATGTCGGCTTCGGGCGGGGCGTCGACCCAGTTCGAGGATTGAGGGTTCGCTAGCCTCTCCTGACAGGAGAGGGGTTGAAGACGCGATCGACCTTTCGATCGGCGGCGAGCGAGTAGATCACGTCGATCTTTCCGTCGGGGCCGAGCACCAGGCCGTTGAGCGCGTTGCCGGGCTCCATCGGGTGGCGCTGCTTGAAGACGAACTTCACCGCCGCGAAGCCGTTCGACTCGATGATCTCGAGGTCGTCGGGCATCCCGCGGATCTCCATCAGCCGCTTGAGGAAGAGCAGGTTGCGATCGGGGCCGACCAGCACCTTGCGCGCGGCGAAGTACTGGCCGCCGCCGTCGTTCAGCCCGCGCACACCCTTCGACAGCATCGACCGGACTTCGTCCCACTCGCCTTGCGCGATCAGCCCGAAGAAGCGCTCCAACGCTTCGCGCGCCAGCCGCTGGTTCTTCCGCGTCGGAGCGAACCGCCTCGAGTGGTAGCTCTCCATCGACTCGCGGGCGCGCATCAACGACACCTTCACGTTCGACTCGGTCAGCTCGAGCGCCTGCGCCGTCTTCTCCACCGACAGCCCGGCCACGTCGCGCAGCAGCAGCACCGCGCGCTGGTTCGAAGGCAACGACTCCAGCGCCAGCAGGAACGCGAACGACAGGCTCTCGAGGTGGCCGTACCGCGCCTCCGGGCTGTCGCTCGGGTCGCCCGCTTCTTCCAGATCGGGCAGCGCGGCCGGCAGGTACGGGCCGACGTAGCCCTCCTGCTTGCGGCGCTTCAGTCGATCGCGCGAGAGGTTCATCGCCACCCTGGTCAGCCACGGCTCCAACGGCTCTTCGTCGCTCACCTTGGGCGCGGTCTGCAGCGCCCGGGTGAACGTCTCCTGCACCAGCTCGTCGGCGTCGGCGGCGCTCCCGGTCATCCGGTAGCAGAGGCCCCAGAGAAACCGCCCGTGGGTGCGCCGGGTCTGCTCGACCGCGCTCTGGAGCGCCGGGCTCATGCGGCCAGCTTCGCAGACTCGAGCCGCGCGCGGCACGCCAACGAGACCGACGCCACCGCGCCGTCGGCCAGAATGCCGGGGCCGCTCCAGTCGCCCGCCGCCCAGACGCGCTCCGAGAGTCGCACCGGGCCGGCCGCGTCGCCCGGCTTCAGCGCCCGCGACATCACACTCAGGTGCGGCAGCCAGCGCGACTCCTTCACGTGTGCCCGCCAGCCGGGCTGCATCTGGTCGAACAGCGCCTCCAGCTCCTCCCGCGCGGTGGCCCCGTCGTCGCCCGGCGCCAGGTAGAACAGCCCGTGCAGCTGCGCGCTGCCTTCGCTCTCGAAGTGCACCGAGAAGTAGGTCGGCCGGTCGAGCCCGAGCGCGACCCGGTGGGTGGAGCGGGGCAGGGTGTCGAGCACCACGTCGAGGCAGGCCGCGCGCGCCTCGACCGCCCCGGCTGCGATCGCCTTCAGCTCCGGCGATTGGGTCACGTTCACCGTGTCTTCGAGCGGGAGCGCGGTGATCACCGCATCGCCGTGCAGCCGCTCGCCGCCGGCCAGCTCGACGGTGCCGTCGGCGTGCACCCGCTCCACCCGCGCCTGGCGGAGCTCGACGCCCGCTTGCCCGCAGCGCTCACGGAGCTGATCGATCAGCGTCTGCCAACCGCCCTCCAGGTACGCCACGTTGGCGTTCACCGCCGCGCGCAGGTTGCGAACGATCGGCCCCGCGCTCACCACGTCGGGCGCTTCGAGGTAGGAGGCGACCCGCAGCAGCGTCAGCAGCAGCTGCCGCGGCCGGCGAGGCAGACCGAAGCGATCGACCCACTGTTTCAAGGTCAGCGCGTCGTCGGAGCTCTTCGCCCGCTCCAGCTCCACCATCGCGCGCAGGAACCCGAACCGGCCCCCGTCGAGCAACGGGCTGGTGGTGAGCCCGACCGCGCTGGTCGCCAGCGGCAACAGCTCACCGCCGTCGACCGCGAACACGCCGGTGGAGGAGGGGGGAATCGACTTCCACTGGATGCCCAACGCCTTCAGCTCCGCCGCCGCCACCCCCGCCCGGAAGAGCGCGTGCGCCCCCAGGTTCACCCGCCTCCCGCCCAGCTCCGGGCTCCGGCCTCGTCCTCCGAGGTCCGTTTTCTCAATCAGTGAGACTTTCTCACCTGCATTCGCGAGCTTGAGAGCACCCACCAACCCGCCGAGGCCACCGCCGACGATGATTGTTTTCATGACTGCTTCACGACGGGCCGCCTTCTTGGGTTACAAGCACTGTCGGGGCAGAATGCCCAAGCCCAAAATTCCCCGGGAGGGAAACCCAAAATGACCGTCACGAACCTCAAGCGCCTCGAGCAGTCGTTCATCACCACTCACGGCAAGATCACCGCCGACGACGCGAAGAAGCTGATCGACTCCGCGAAGGACTACGGCGGGGTGAGCGCGGCCGAGAAGGCGGAGCTCAAGGCGGTGATCGCGAAGTACGCCGACAAGCTCGACCCGGCGGCGAAGGACACCCTCGAGAAGT
This sequence comes from Myxococcaceae bacterium, assembly GCA_047602415.1. Taxonomy (GTDB): domain Bacteria; phylum Myxococcota; class Myxococcia; order Myxococcales; family Myxococcaceae; genus JASGHH01. The sequence goes on from JASGHH010000001.1 coordinate 496,994, forward strand.
ACCTCAACATCACCCCCGCGGGCCCGGGCGGCAACCAGCCCCCCAACATGGACGTGGTGAAGAGCGTCAGCGGCACCAACCCCGGCAGCTTCCAGGACGACACCATCTTCCTCGGCAAGGACGGCACCGTCTCTTCGAAGGCGGGCGTGGAGTCGTACACCCGCTCGTACGACTCGACCAAAGAAGGCCCGCTGCGCACCGCGCACGGCAGCGCCGCGCCGGCCTCGACGGTGATCTCGAAGACCGACTCCGACGCGCTTTCGAAGCAGACCCCCGGCCAGGCGCTCGACAAGATGGCGGCGGCGTTCGGCGCGGGCACCCAGAGCTTCGACAAGCTCGCCGGCTCGAAGCAGTTCTACGACGACAAGGCCGACTACTGGTGGGGCAAGTGCCACGCGTGGACCTGGTCGTCGCTCTCGAACAAGATCGACAAGATGGTCGACGTCGAGGGCCCCGAGGGTCAGAAGGGCGTCTGGCTCGCCGGCCAGTGGATGTCGCGCGCCGACCTCGGCAACTGGATGATGGCGACCGCCGACAGCATCTCGGTCGACTCGCCGAACACGATGTTCAAGCAGAACCTGTCGGCCGACGACCTGCTCAAGGGCTCAAACCAGTTCATGATGAACAACGGCGGCGGCGTGATCGCCGACATCTTCAACGACAAGAAGCACGGCCACCAGGAAGTGTGGAACCAGCCGTTCGTCGGCGCCGACATGACCACCAAGACGGTCACCGGCGACGCGGCGAAGGCGATTCTCGACCAGGCCAAGAAAGACGGCATCACCAACGGCGTGACCGTGAAGCAGGTCGACATCAGCGGCAAGTACGGCGTCGAGCAGAGCGACGACTACGAGGGCGACCCGGGCCGCACCGAGAAGAACTGGAAGATGTACTCGGTCACCGACACCAACGGCAAAGTGCTCAAGTCGTACATGGCCGACGACGACGCGCTGAAGAACGTCAACGGCATCGACAAGAACACCGACGAAGTTCCCGACTACCTGTGGAAGCCGAAGCTCGACGCGATCGACGACACCCTCGCCGGTAAGTCGAACGCCACCGTCGACAGCGACTCGCTCGGCAAGGAGTTCAAGTTCTTCGTCGGCACCGTGCTGCCCAAGGCGGTCAGCGGCGCCGAGCGCACCCAGTTCGAGAACGAGTTCAAGGCGCTCCCCGCCGGGCCGGTCAGCGCCGACAAGGCGAAGGCGCTCGCCACCAAGTACAGCGGCGTCGCCAACGCGTACTCGCCGCAGCAGTGGAAGGACATCTTCCAGAGCCGCGGGCTGGACGCGAAGGCGTTCGGCGCCAGCTGGAAGCCGGTCTGAGTTTTCGAGCAAGGCGGTGGGAGGGGTGATCCCCTCCGCCGCTACTTGCTGGGTGCTTCAATCACTTCAATCGCGTCGGTCGGCAGATCGCGGAGCCGCTCGAGGTTCGCCTCGACGACCTGATCGCGTGAGCCGCGGACGTAGGTGTCTTGCCCGTTCGGCGCGTCTTTACCGAACACCAGCCGGGTGAGCTCTTTACCGTCGGCGCCGAAGAAGGTGACCGACTTCGACTTCGCGTCGATCCCGAACTTGCTCCAGTCTTTCGGCTTCTCTTCGCCGGCCTTGGTCCACTTCAGGCCGCCCAGGCTCCACATCAGCGCCGAGATCTTGAACGTCTGCGCCTTGCCGGTGCGCGGAGCGGTGACGTTCCACGCTTCTTCGAGCCCGCCGTCGGCCCGCGCCGCGCGCTCGACCACGATGTCGGCGCGAATGCCGCCGTCGGCCGAGGCGCCGGGGTGGAAGACGATCTTCGCCACCTGTTCTTTCCTCAGCTGGAGCACGGTGCGATCGCGCAGATCGGCCGGGTTGCGATCGAGCTCCGGCGCCTTGGCGAGCGTCGCGAACAGCGTGCCGCCCGCGCCGTCGATCAACGCGTAGATGTTGGTGTCGCCCGCGTCGGGCTTCGCCTTGCCGGCCTTGAAGGTCACCGAGCCGCCGTCGGCCAGCTCGAAGTGCGCGAACGTCTGCGGTGGCTCCAGCCCGCGGGCGGCGCGCAGGACGGGCTCGTCGGTGGGGAAGGCGGTGGCCTTATCGGCCTTCAGCGACGAGACCAGCGCCACCACGGTGTTGGTGTCGGCCGCCTCGTGGAGCGGCTCGAGCAGCTGCCACCCGGCGTCGGTCTTCTCGAGCGAGAAGTGGTTGTTCTCGGCCTTCACCTCGATCTTCAACAGGTCGGGCGCGGTGTAGGCGAACACCTCTTTGTCGCGCAGGTCGAAGGTGCTCTTGGCGAACGCGTAGCGCGCGCCGCCCTCGCCCGCGTAGACGGCCGGCTGATCGTCTTTCTGCATGAAGATGGTGCCGTCGTAGGTGTTCTCGATGCCGCCGGTGAGCTTCACGCTGCGCTTCTGGTGGTCGTCGCCGACCTCGGCCTGCGCCTCGAGCACGAAGCTGGGCTTGTCGAGGCCGTATTTGGTGAGCGCGGCGGCGTCGGGCTTCTCTTCCACCGTCGACTTGAACTTCGCCTGCTGCAGCTGGCTCACCACCGAGTCGAGCACGAACTTGTCGGCCGCCGCCTGCACCGGCGTGACGATGCGCCACGGCTCGCCCGGCTGGCGGGTGAGCGAGGTGGTCTGGCCGTTGGCGGTCAAGGTCAGCGAGGTGAACTCGACCGGAGGAATGCCGCCGTCTTTCAGCTTCTCGCCCACCTTGTAGGGGGTGAAGAGGTGATCGTCGTGCTCCTTCTTCTCGCCGGCTTTGCGGTCGGTCTCGTGCACGCCGTAGTACGCGTAGAGCCCGATTCCTCCGCCGAGGAGCACCAGCACCAGCATCGTCACCAGCGTTCGGGTGGTCTGTTTCACTTGTTGCGCCTCGTGATCCAGATCGACATGCCCACCCCGAGCAGCAGCAGCGGCAGCACCGCGATCGAGAGGAAGCGGATCTTCAGCATCAGCCGGTCGTCGAGATCGATCACCGAGATGTCGCGATCGGGCGGGCGAATGCTGATCTTCTGAATCTGCGCCGAGGCCCAGGCGACCGAGTTCATCACCAGGTTGCGGTTGGCCTCGTCACCCCAGCGCACGTCGGCGAGGATCAGCGAGCAGCCGAACACCACCACCCGCGCCTGGTCGAACTTCTTGCCCTCGACCTTGTCGGTGTCTTTCGCGCTCGCGATCACGATCGGTATCGCGCCGGCCTTCTCGCCGGAGTCGAGCTTGGGGTTGGCGTCGGGGGTCGACTCCTCCCAGGCATAGGGCGAGGTGGTGACCAACGGCTCGGCGATCACGCCCTCGGCCTTGCCCTTGGTGGTGAGCGAGAGCCCCCGGGTGCCGGGGAACTCGATGCCCAGCTGCATCTGTTTGATCAGCTGGGTGATCTCGTGGTCGCCGTAGAACAGCGAGCGCACCGCGTAGGGGTCTTTCGGGTTGAGCCGGTCGTCGACCAGCAGGCCCTTGTCGACCGAGACGCCGTACTTCTCGAGCAGATCGTCGATGCCCGCGTCGGCGGTGGCGTTGGCGAAGAAGAGCAGCCGGCCGCCGAGCCCGAGCCACTTGTCGATCGCGGCCTTCTCGCCCTCGGCCAGCTTCACCTTCGGCCCGGCGACGATCAGCAGCGACGCGTCGGAGGGGATCACCGGGTTGTTGAGCAGGTTGAGCTCGGAAGGCGAGTAGCCCTCCTGCTCCAGGCTGCGCTTGAACTCGCTCGCCGCTTCGACCGCCGGCTCGCCTCCTTGCTCGCGCGGGGGCGCCACCAGCGGGAACTCGCCGTGGCCCATCAGGTAGTAGACCTTCTGCTCGCCGACCTTGCTGAGCTTGATCAGCGCGTTGGTGAGCTCCTGCTCGGAGATGATGTTCAGCGTGGTGTGGGTCTCGAGCGGGCCGGAGCCGCGGGTGAGCACGAAGGTCGTCTGGCCCTCCTTCAGCTGGTACTTCTGCGCCAGGTCGGGGTTGCGCGACGGGTCTTTGAACTCGTAGGTGAACTTGTCGCTCTGCTCTGCGTACTGCTTGAGCAGGTGATCGAGCGCGTCCCACGCCTCGTGGGTGGGGGGAATGAAGCCGATCGCCTTGATCGGCTCCTTCAGGTCTTTCAGCGTGGTCACCGTCTGCGGCGAGAGCGAGTAGATCTTCTTGCGGGTGAGATCCCAGGTCTTGCCGCGCTTGGAGGCGATGAAGTTCACCCCGCCCGCGAGCGCGATCGCCACCAGGCCGATGATGATCGACGAGGTGTAGAAGAACCCGGAGCGCGCGGTGGCGCCCATGCTGTCTTTCGCCGCCGGCGCCTCGCCCTTGAAGCGATCGAGGTGGGTGGCGATGTAGACGCCGCAGAGAACGATGCCCAGCGCACCCATCGCCGCGGCGTAGGTGCCGTCGGCGAGAAAGAAGATCAGAGGGGCGGGGAGCAGCAGCAAAAGGCCCCAGGCGCCGGCGATCTTGCCGAAGGTCTTCATGTCCACCTCTGCGATTCGACCGCGCGGTGGGTGAACAGAATCGCCACCGCCGCGACCGAGAGGAAGAACACGATCGCCTTCAGGTCGAGCACGCCCTTCATCATGTTCTGCAGCTGCCAGTCGAACGAGACGTAGCGAATCATCGACTTGAACGGCTCCTCGACGCTCTGGCCCATCGCCCCGAGCGCGGTCCACAGCAGCAGCACCACGATGGTGAGAATCGCGGCCAGCATCTGCGACTCGGTGAGCGCAGAGATGAACATGCCGATCGCCATGCAGGTCGACGACCAGAGCAGCAGCGCGCCGTAGCCGGTGGCGACCGTACTCCACTCCAGCGCCTGACCCGACTCGGAGGACCCGAACACCGCCAGCGCGACCGGGTAGACGATGGTGATCGCGAGCACCGACCACATCGCCAACAGTCCGCCCAGGTACTTGCCGAACACGATCTCGACGCTGCGCACCGGCGCGGTGAACAGCAGCTCGTAGGTCTTCTGCTTGCGCTCCTCCGAGAACAGCCGCATCGCGAGGAACGGGGAGACGAAGAGCACGATCAGCAACAGCCAGCCCATCAGGTTGACCACCACGCCGTCGGTGAGGTTGCGCATCTGCTGGTAGTCGGCCGGCATGCGCGCCCAGCCGTACTGCCGGGCGTCGAGCTGCACCCGCTTGAACTCGCCGAGGAAGTACAAGAAGAAGAACGACGAGAGGAACGACATCGCGGCGCCGCCGATCCACCCCCAGGGAGTGGAGAAGTAGATCGACAGCTCCTTGCGCGCGATCGTGATCACGTTTCGCATGCGTCCCTTTCAGCTCGCCGAGGTGAGGCGCACGAAGGTCTCTTCCAGGCCGCCCTGCAGCTTGGAGAGATCGTCGTGGGCGGCGATCTTGCCGCGGTGAATGATCAGCACCCGCTCGCAGATCGCTTTGACCTCCGAGAGAATGTGGGTCGACAGAATCACGGTGTGCTTGCCCGAGAGCCCCTTGATGAAGTTGAGGATCTCCTGGCGCTGCAGCGGGTCGAGGCCTTCGGTGGGCTCGTCGAGGATCAGCAGCGGCGGGTCGCCCAACAGCGCCTGTGCGAGGCCGACGCGCTGCCGGTAGCCCTTCGAGAGGTTGACGATCAGCCGCTCGAGCTCGTTGCTGAGACCGGTGGCGGCGGTGACGCGCTCGACCTCCGACTTCAACTTCGCGCCGCCGAGGCCCTTCAGCCGGCCGACGAACTTCAAATACCCGGTGACGGACATCTCCGGGTACACCGGCGGCGTCTCGGGGAGGTAGCCGATGCGGCGCTTCGCTTCGAGCGGCTGCTCGAACACGTCGAAGCCCGCCACCTTCGCCCGGCCCGAGGTGGCCGGCAGAAACCCGGTGAGGATCTTCATCGTGGTCGACTTGCCCGCGCCGTTCGGCCCGAGAAAACCGAGAATGCGGCCTTCGTCGACGGTGAAGTCGAGCGTGTCTACCGCGACGCGATCGCGGTAGCGCTTGGTGAGCCCCGTCACTTCGATCATCGCCATGATCCGCGCGAAATACACCAGCTCGCCCGGCGCTCACAGTGGAATCGTTTGGAATAACCAGCGGTTAAGCGCGGTTGCTGCCGGTTCAGCCCCGGCTTGGCCTCGCGCCTGCACACTGGTACTTGGAGCGCGGCGCTATGGGCACACTGGTCGTTCAGAAATACGGCGGTTCGTCGGTTTCTTCGGTCGAGAAGATCAAGGCGGTGGCGGCGAAGGTGAAGGCGCGCCGCGCGGCCGGCAACCAGCTGGTGGTGGTGGTCTCGGCGATGGGCGACACCACCGACGAGCTGCTCGGCCTGGCGAAGGGCGTCTCCGCCGATCCTCCGCGGCGCGAGCTCGACATGCTGCTCACCTGCGGAGAGCGGATCTCGATGGCGCTGTTGTCGATGGCGCTCCAGGAGCTGGGCGAGCCGGCGATCAGCTTCACCGGCTCCCAGAGCGGGATCATCACCGACGGCTCGCACGCGCAGGCGCGGATCGTCGAGGTGAAGCCGTCGCGAATCGAGGAGGAGCTCGCGCGCGGCAAGGTCGTGATCGTCGCCGGCTACCAGGGCGTCTCGCGCGATCGCGAGGTGACCACGCTCGGCCGTGGCGGCTCCGACACCACCGCGGTGGCGTTGGCGGCGGCGCTGGGCGCCGACTGCGAGATCTATTCGGACGTGGATGGCGTGTTCAGCGCCGACCCGCGGGTGGTGCCCGACGCGAAGAAGCTGGAGTCGCTCTCGTACGACGAGATGCAGGAGCTGGCGGTGGCGGGGGCGAAGGTGCTCAACGCGATCGCGGTCGAGCTGGCGAAGAAGGCAGGCATCGTGATTCACGCGAAGTCCACCCACACTGCCGGTTCTGGTACCCGCATCGAGAAGGCCGCCGGTCTGAGCGGCCGGGTGCGCGGGGTGACCTGCGAGCAGGATCTCTGGGTGCTCGGGGTGCACGGGAACGTCGGCGCGCTGCTGGAGATGTTGGACGCCCGCGAGGTGAAGGGGCGCACCCTCGACGACGACGCGTTGGATGGCCACCGCGCCCGGCTGGTGGTGCCGCTGGCCGACGTTCACGGCCCGGTGGCGCTGAAGGCGGAGCTGGTACGGCTGGGGGTGGAGGTGCGCGACGACCTGGCGACGGTGACCTGCGTCGGCACCGGCATCAACGCCGACTGGAGCCACCCCCGCAAAGCGCTCGCGATCGCGGAGGAATTGCAGGCTCCTGTCGCGGGGTTGCACCTGTCGTCGCTGGCGATGACCCTGCTGGTGCCGCGCGAAAAGGCGGCCGAGCTGACCCGAAGGCTCCACGCCGCCCTGGTGTGAAGAAGCGTTAAGACCTGGAGTGATTCCGGTCGAGTTGCACCGCTCGTTTTCCGTCTTAGAATCTGTTCCCATGCGGGGACTGGCGACCAAAACCACACCGATCAGGGTTGTCGTTGCAGGCGACGATGCCCTGGTCGAGTCGTTGGCGACGATACCGGAGCGGTTGGTGGTGACTCAGGCCACGGCGCACCTCGATGTCTCGGTGCGCACGGCCCAGGCGAACGCGGTGCTGCTCGACATCAAGCTCGCGCCGCTGGAGCGGATGAAAGAGCTGAAGGTGGAGATCCCGGTGCTGGTGCTGTGCGATCAGCACGAGGTGCTGCCGTCGATCGCCGCCGGCGCCTCGGGGGCGCTGCGACGCTCGGCGAGCGCCGAGGAGATCGCCTCGGCCCTGGTGGGCATGGATGAGGGCCTGGCGGTGTTCGACCGCGCCTTCGTGCAGACGGTGGTGACCGCGGAGCCCGCTCCGATGATGCCGCCGGCCGACGAGATCGAAGTGCCGGTCGCCACGGTGGAGGCGGCGGGCGAGAAGCTCACCGCGCGCGAACAGGAAGTGATCGGTCTACTGGCGGCCGGGCTGTCGAACAAAGACATCGCCAAGCAGCTGGGCATCAGCGAGCACACCGCCAAGTTCCACGTGAACTCGATTCTGCAGAAGTTCGGAGCGCAGAAGCGGGTCGAGGCGGTGGTGCGCGCGGCGCGGCTCGGGCTGATTGAGCTTTAATCCTGCTCGGTTGGGCAGCTGTCCGAACGGGTGATTTGAGCGGTTTTCGAAAGCCGTAGCCTTTTGGAAGAGGAGGCAGTCCAAATGGCAATTCCCGGTAGCGAGCTGTCAGAGGCGCTGGCGAACGTGGTCGAGACCGCCGGCAAGTCCGTGGTGAGAGTCGATGGAGGCCGGCGCCGCGCGCTGAGTGGCATCGCCTGGTCGGCTCACGAAGTGCTCACCGCCAATCACGGCGTCCACCAGGACGAGGTGCTGATCGGCACCGGTGAAGCGGAGCTCAAGGGCAAGGTGAAGGGGCGCGACCCCAGCCGTGACCTGGCGCTGATCGAGGTCGACGGCGCGCTGACTCCGGCGCAGTTCGGCGACGGTCAGGCGCTCAAGGTCGGCCACCTGGTGCTCCAGCTGGCGCGGCCCGGTGAGACGGTGCGTGCGACCAGCGGCATCGTCAGCGTGCTCGGTCATCGGCCGTGGCGCTCGGGCCGTGGCGGCGAGATCGATCGCTGGCTCGAGACCGATGCGCCGCACCAGCCGGGCTTCTCGGGTGGAGCGCTCACCGGCCTTGACGGCAAGGTGCTGGGCCTGGTGTCGACCGGCCTGATTCGCGGGACCTCGGTCGCGGTGCCGTACGCGACGTTGAAGAACGTGGCGGAGCAGCTGCAGAAGCACGGGCGGGTGCGCCAGGGTTACCTCGGCGTCTCGATGCAGCCGGTGCAGCTGCCGGGCGACGTGAAGGCGGCGACCGGTGAAGAGATCGGCCTGTTGGTGATTGGCGTCGAGAAGGGCGGCCCGGCCGATCAAGCGGGCGTGCTCTACGGCGACACGCTGCTGCACCTGGGCGACGACTCGGTGAAGACGCTCGAGGACCTCTACTCGTACCTGCGGTCAGATCACGTGGGCGAGAAGGTGCCGGTGAAGTTGTGGCGCAACGGCAAGCTCGAGACGTTGCAGCTGACGCTCGGCGCGAAGCCCTGAGGGCCCACACATGAACCCGCTCGAGCTCTTTTCAGATGAGCTGGAGTCGCTGGTGGGACGGACGGCGCCGGGAGTGGTGGCGCTGGAGCACCGTCGCGGCCACGGCACCGGCATCGCGTTCACGCCCGATGGCTACGTGCTGACCAACGCCCACGTCGTTCGCGGCGTGCGGCAGTCGAGGGTGCGGTTCTCCGACGGACAGACCGAGGAGGCCGAGATCGTCGGAGCCGACGACACCACCGACCTCGCCGTGGTTCGCACCCGGCGCACGGGGCTGACGGTGCTGCCGCTGACCGAGACGTCGCGGGTGAAGGTCGGGCAGGTGGTGATCGCGATGGGCCACCCGTTCGGGTTCGAGCGATCGGTGACGATGGGCGTGGTCTCGGCGCTCGAGCGGAGGCTGCCCGGGCGCGACGGCGCGGTGCTCGATGGGCTGATTCAGACCGACGCGGCGATCAACCCCGGCAACTCGGGTGGCCCGCTGCTGTCGGTGCGCGGCGAGGTGGTCGGCATCAACACCGCGATGCTGCCCTACGCACAGGGCATCGGCTTCGCGGTGCCTGCCACCACGGCGTCGTGGGTCGCGGCGCTGCTGCTGCGTCACGGCACGGTGCGGCGGCGCTTTCTCGGGATCGCGGCGAAGAACGAGACGCTCGCGGCGGAGCTGGCGGGCAGGGTGGGCCAGCCGCGCGGCATTCGAATCGTCGACGTCGGGCGGGGTGGGCCAGCAGCTGCGGCCGGGCTCGAGCCTGATGACCTGGTGATCAACGTCAATGGCACCCAGGTGCTGACGATCGACGAGCTGCAGCGGCAGTTGGCGCTCGACGTGGCCGAGTCGCTGCCGCTGACGGTCTGGCACCGCGGCTCGAAGCTCGAGCGCACCGTGCGCCCGACCATTCGCATGGCGGCCTGAGTCGCTACCCGGGCAGCTTCAACATCCACTGCTCGGGCAGCACCATCTCGATCTCCCGGTTCATCCACCGGGGCAGCACCGCCGAGAGCGCGCGCATGTGTTCGAGCGATGGCTGGCTGGTGCTCGAGACCCCCGACCGCAGCAGCACGTGCCGAATGCCGGCGGTGCTGATCTGCTCGAGCAGCTTCGCGGCGTCGTAGGGGTTCAGCGTCTCCAGCTCCAGGCGCGAGAAGCGCAGATCGCCTCCGGGGAGGAGCCAGGCCCGCAGCATGTCGGTGCGTGCATCGACGCCTTCGGTGGCGATGGTGCTGCCCTCGAAGAGCCATTTCGCGACGCGCGCGGGAATCTGCCGGTCTTCCATTCCCGGTCCATCGGGCCGGAGCAGTGCGCGCAGGGTCTGGGTGCCGCGGCCGCGCGGGAGCTGCCTCAGCGCGTCTGCCACCGCGTCGATCTCGTCGAGACCGGTCAGCGGCCCGACGTCGATCGACCGCAGCTGTGAGGGGCCGCTCCAATCGGCGAGCGACCGAATCCAACGCCGGGCACCGAAGTCTCCGTCTGCGTCGTCGGGGCGCTCGACAGCGAGCAGGGCGGTCAGCTTCTCCGCGCGGCGCGCGAGCTGAGCGATAACGTCGGCGTTCGCCATCAGCGTTCGCAGAGAGGGCAGGGTGACGACCCGCTCGGCGGCGAGCTCCACTGGAAAGTCGCCGCAGTCGAGGCGGCGGAGCGTCGACAACTGGGGTTGGCGCATGGCCTCACGCGCAGCGGTGACGTCATGCGGGTCGATCAGCCGGCAGTCGCGCAGAACGCCGTGCTCGAAGCGCAGGCTGGTGTCGTCGACGATCGCCGCGGCTGCGCCGAGCCATTCGCGCCAGTGGTCTTGGAGCAGCGCGCGGGCGCGAACGTCGTCGCCGGGTTGCACGCGGTGCTTCGCGCGGCGCAGCTGGATCTCGACGAACTCCGCCCGGCTGGAGCCTTGCTCGAGCAGCCAGTCGGCGTACACCCGAACCGCCTGCAGGTCGTCGGTCTGCGCGATGCGCTCCAGCAGACGGAGCTCGGTCTCGGTGACGTCGGCTGCCACGGTGCGAGCGTACTGCACGGCTTTGATGGGGGTTGTGGGCAGGGTCTCGCCCGTGGTGTTGCGACCTCCGCCCGCGACCGCGGGGCCAGCCGTGCGACGCGGGTGTGCGTGTCCGGCGCCGTCGGCCTCCGGCGGCGGAGACCCATACAGGTCGCTCGACAAAACGTCGGATGGTAGTGAGCCAGCATCCGACGTTTTGTCGAGCGACGATCGAAGTGGCACGGCGGTGCCGCTGGGTGAGGACGCCCTGACCTCACCAGCCGTCGCAGGTGGCCCCGAATCTCGAAGAACAGAGCCGGTGAACGAGATCGTCTCGAGCCACGGGCGGAGCTCGACAGGGCACTGCCGACACACCACGCCCCACACCCCTCAATGCTTTTGCTGGCGCTCGTCGTACAATCCGTTACGCCCACGCCGATGAGCCTCTTCGCTCTCACTGCATCGATCGTTGTCGCTGCGGCTCCCGATGCCGAGGTTCAGCGGTTGTTCCACGACGGTGATGTCGCAGCTGCTCGCGTCAGAGCGAAGGGTTGTGCTCCCGTGAACGCCAGCTGCCGCTATCTCTATCGCCGGATTCAGGAATTCAACGAGCGGCGCATGTTCCTGCACGAGCTGTCAGCCGATGAGTTGTTCAAGCTCTTGCGGCTCGACAGAGAGCTTGCGGGAGGCCAGCAGAGCGAGGGCTCCAGGGAGATCGCGGCGATCGCCGTTTCCGCGGCGTGCGACGAGGCGATCAGGTGCAACAGGTATCGCGACTGGGCTGGTGCTCTCCACCACGCCGGCCAGATCATGCGACTCGACTCCAAGAACGAGTGCGCGAACAGCGTCATCCGTGCGGTGCGGAACGCGCAATCAGACGATGAGGAGCTCGCCCGTACGATCGGCAACGGAGAACATGGCCGGATCATTCTCGTCGAGGATCCTCCGACCCCTCTCGGTGGTTCCCGTCGATGAGCCTGCTCGCCCTCAGTGCATCGATCTTCCTCGCCGCGATGCCCGAGCTCGAGGTTCAGGAGGTTTTTCACGATGGCGATGCGGCCACGGCGCTCGAGAAAGCCGACACCTGTGCGCCGCGTAACGCGAAGTGCCAGCTCCTCGCTCGCCGCATTCGCGAATTCGACGCTCAACGTGCTCGGTTGGAGGACCTTTCGCCCGAAGAGCTCCAGTCGCTGCTTCGTCTCGATCGAGAGCTCGCCGGCGGCACGCCAAGCCTGGCTTCGCGGCCGCTCGTCTCGCGGGTTGTTGCGGTGCACTACGCAAAGGCGGCCGAGTGCCGCACCACAGAGGATTGGGATTGCGCGCTGGAAAACGCGAAGCGCGTTCTCGAGGCAGATCCCGGGCACACCGGCGCTCAGATGATCGTCGCCGACGCGCGGAATGCCGCGAAAGGGGCCTACCTTCGCGCGTATCGTGACGATGTTCCGCGGCATCCGCCGCTTGAGGTCGTGGACGGGCCCCAAGGGCGCATCCTTCTCGTCGCCGGAGGCGACCTCGCCGACGCTCCGGCGCAAGAACTGAAGATCGACCCGAAGAAGTCCGAGCTGCTGGTGAAGACCTTCAAAGAAGGCGTCGCGGCGGCGTTCGCCCACAACCACGTCGTGGTCGCCACCAGCTTCTCCGGCACGCTCATGTGGGATCCCGTACGCCTGGAGCGCTGCAAGCTGAAGGTCGTGGTCAGCGTGAACGACCTGCTGGTCGACGACCCGGCGTATCGCAAGAAGGTGGGCGGTGACTGGGCGAGCGAAGTCTCAGACGGCGACCGCAAGACCGTGCGCGCGAACATGCTCGGCGACGTTCAGCTCGACGCGAAGAAGTACCCCGAGATCACCCTCGAGGCCGACACCTTCAAGTGCCGCGGCACGGGCCAGTGCGAGCTCGACGGCAAGCTCACGCTCCACGGCGTGACCAAGCCGATTCACTTCACCGCCAAGATCAAAGGCGACGAGAAGGCCCCCACCGGCGAGGGCTCGTTCAAGCTCAAGACCTCCGACTACGGCATCAAGCCGTACTCGGCAGGTCTCGGCACGATCAAGAACCAGGACGAGGTCGAGCTCGTCTTCCGGCTCAGCGCTTCAGCTGCGCCTTGATCAGGTCGCGGTTGAGCTCGGCGATCACCTTCACCGAGATCTCCTTCGGGCAGACCGCTTCGCACTGCGAGTAGTTGCTGCAGTTGCCGAAGCCTTCCTTGTCCATCTGCTCGACCATCTTCACCACCCGCGAGTACCGCTCGGGCTGGCCCTGCGGCAGGTGCGCCAGGTGCGAGACCTTCGCGCCCACGAACAGCATCGCCGAGGCGTTGCGGCACGCGGCCACGCAGGCTCCGCAGCCGATGCACGCCGCCGCGTCGAACGCCTGGTCGGCCTCGACCTTGGCAATCGGCACCGCGTTCGCGTCGGGCGCGCCGCCGGTGCGAGAGCTGATGAAGCCGCCCGCCTGCACGATGCGATCGAACGCGCCACGGTCGACCACCAGGTCGCGCAGCACCGGGAACGCCTTCGCCCGCCACGGCTCGATGTGAATCTCGTCGCCGTCTTTGAAGTGCCGCATGTGGAGCTGGCACACCGTGACGCCCTTCTGGCCGCCGTGCGGTACGCCGTTGATCACCATCGAACACATGCCGCAGATGCCCTCGCGGCAGTCGTGATCGAACGCGATCGGCTCCTCGCCCTTCTTGATCAGGCCCTCGTTCACCACGTCCAACATCTCGAGGAACGACATGTGAGGGTTCACACCCTCGGCCTGGTACGTCTTCATCTCGCCGCCGGCGTCTTTGCTCGGCTGCCGCCAGACGTGCAGGGTCAGCTTCATCGAGTCCGCGCTCATTTGTAGCTCCGCGTCGCGAGGTGAACGTTGTCGAAGGTGAGCGCTTCTTTGTGCATCACCGCCGGTTGCCCCTCACCTTTGTGCTCCCAGACGCTGACGTGACAGAACTTGTCGTCGTTGCGCTTCGCTTCGCCGTCGTCGGTCTGGTGCTCCTCGCGGAAGTGACCGCCGCACGACTCGTCGCGCTCCAGCGCGTCGCGCGCCACCAGCTCGGTGAACTCCATGAAGTCGGCCACCCGGCCCGCCTTCTCGAGCGACTGGTTGAGCGACCCCGGCGAGCCCAACACCGAGACGTCTTTCCAGAACCGCTCGCGCAGCGCGGGAATCTCCTGCAGCAGCTGCTTCAGGCCCGCGTCGTTGCGCGCCATGCCGCACTTTTCCCACATCAACAGGCCCAGCTCGCGGTGGAAGGCGTCGACCGTGGTCTTGCCCTTCACGTTCAGCATCTTGTTCAGCTTGGCCTCGACCTCGCCCTGCACCTTCTTGAACTCGGGGTGGTCTTCCTTCACCTTGGCGCCCTTGTAGTTCGCCAGGTAGTCGCCAATCGTGTACGGGATCACGAAGTACCCGTCGCACAGACCCTGCATCAGCGCCGAGGCGCCCAGCCGGTTCGCTCCGTGGTCCGAGAAGTTCGCTTCTCCCAGCACGTGCAGCCCGGGAATGGTCGACATCAGGTTGTAGTCCACCCACAACCCGCCCATCGTGTAGTGCACCGCCGGGTAGATGCGCATCGGCGACGAGTACGGGTCCTCGCCGGTGATGGTCGAGTACATGTCGAACAGGTTGCCGTACTTCTCGCTGATCGCGTGCTTGCCGAGCCGTTTGATCGCGTCGGCGAAGTCCAGGTACACGCCGCGGCCGCCCGGGCCCACGCCGCGCCCTTCGTCGCAGACCTGCTTCGCCGCGCGCGAGGTGACGTCGCGGGCCGCCAGGTTGCCGAACGAGGGGTACTTGCGCTCGAGGTAGTAGTCGCGATCGTCTTCTGAAATCTCAGACGGCCGCTTGCCGAGATCTTCTTTCTTCTTCGGCACCCACACCCGGCCGTCGTTTCGCAACGACTCGCTCATCAGCGTCAGCTTCGACTGGTAGTCGCCGGAGACGGGAATGCAGGTGGGGTGAATCTGGGTGTAGCAGGGGTTCGCGAACCCGGCGCCGCGCTTGTGCGCCCGCCAGATCGCGGTCACGTTCGAGCCCTTCGCGTTGGTCGAAAGGTAGAACATGTTGCCGTAGCCGCCGGTCGCCAGGCACACCGCGTCGGCCGCGTGCGCCGACAGCTGCCCGGTCACCAGGTCGCGCACGATGATGCCCTTGGCGTGGCCGTCGACCAGCACCAGGTCCATCATCTCGGTGCGCGGGTACATCTTCACCGCGCCAGCCGCGATCTGCTTCTCCAGCTGCGCGTAGGCGCCGAGCAGCAGCTGCTGGCCGGTCTGCCCGCGCGCGTAGAACGTACGCGACACCAGCGCGCCGCCGAACGAGCGGTTGGCCAGCTGCCCACCGTACTCACGCGCGAACGGCACGCCCTGCGAGACCGCCTGGTCGATGATGTTCGCCGACAGCTCGGCCAATCGGTAGACGTTGGCCTCGCGGGAGCGGAAGTCGCCGCCCTTCACCGTGTCGTAGAAGAGCCGGTAGGTCGAGTCGCCGTCGTTCTGGTAGTTCTTCGCGGCGTTGATGCCGCCCTGCGCGGCGATCGAGTGCGCGCGGCGCGCCGAGTCTTGAAAGCAGAAGCAGCTGACCTGGTAGCCGAGCTCCGAGAGCGTCGCGGCGGCAGAAGCGCCCGCCAGCCCCGAGCCGACCACGATGATCTTGTACTTTCGCTTGTTGGCCGGGTTGACCAACTTCATGTTGAACTTCGCGTTCGACCACTTCTTCTCGATCGGCCCCTCGGGGATCTTCGCGTCGAGCTTCACGGGTGCACCATCCCCGCCATCACGGCGATCGGAATGGTGATGAACGCCCCGCACACCCCGTAGCCGATCGCATCGCCCAGCTTCTTCGCGAACGGAGTCCACGACGGGCCCCAGACGCCGAGGTGCTGGAACACGCCGTAGATGCCGGCGCCGAGGTGCCCGGCGAGCAGCAGCTGCCCGATGATGTAGATGAGCGAGATCTTCGCGTCAGAGAAGGCGGCCACCGCCATCGTGTAGACGTCGACCTTGCCGTCGGCGCCGAGCGGCGGGTTCTGCCACGGGCCCCAGTGCCAGGTGAACTGCGCCAGGTGCATCACCAGAAACGCGAGGATCGCCAGGCCCGACCAGAGCGCCCAGCGCGAGGCGGGGCGAATCGGGGTGTTGTTGGCGTAGGCGTAGGGCATCGGCCGCGCGCCGCGGTTCAGCTGCGCGGTGCGAATCGCGGTCAGAATGTGGAGCGGGAAGCCGATGATCAGCCCGAGCCGAACCGTCCACAGCAGGGGCGCGTTGCTCTTCAACGCCTCGGAGTAGTGGTTGTAGATCTCGGGCCCTGCGTAGATCAGCAGGTTGCCGGCGAGGTGGGCGATGATGAAGCCCCACAGAATGATGCCGGTGAGCGACATCACCACCTTCATCCCAATCGAGCTGGAAAAGAACCGCTGCAGGACCCGCGTCAGCGGCGGAGCCTCGACAACGGGTTTTGCGTCCATCGCTTCGGACATCGGCTCTCCTGAAAAGTAATTCCCCGTACCAAAACGCCGCCGCCAATTACCCCGAACCTAACGGGGCGACCACGACAAGTTGCAGTCGGGCAAAAAGCTTCGTTTATGCGAGCAAACTCAACTACAACGCGTCTCCCATGAAGATTCACGAATACCAGGGCAAGCAGATCTTCAAGAAGTACGGCGTGCCCGTGCCGCGCGGCATCGTCGCCAAGACCCCCGACGAGGCGTTCGCCGCCGCCAAAGAGCTGGGTACCAAGGTCACCGTGGTGAAGGCGCAGATTCACGCCGGCGGCCGCGGCAAGGGCGGCGGAGTGAAGCTCGCCAAGAGCCCCGAAGAGGCGAAGACGCTGGCGGCCTCGATTCTGGGAATGATGCTGAAGACGCACCAGACCGGCCCGCAGGGGCAGAAGGTGCGCACCCTCTAC
Source organism: Myxococcaceae bacterium (assembly GCA_047602415.1). Taxonomy (GTDB): domain Bacteria; phylum Myxococcota; class Myxococcia; order Myxococcales; family Myxococcaceae; genus JASGHH01. Next base: position 513,813 of record JASGHH010000001.1, read on the forward strand.
ATCGAGGAGGGCCAGGCGATCGCGCGCGAGCTCTACCTGGGCGTGACGCTCGATCGCGCCACCTCGCGGGTGACCTTCATGGCCTCCCAGGAAGGCGGCGTGGAGATCGAAGAGGTGGCGTCGAAACACCCCGAGAAGATCCTCCGCGAGGCGGTCGACCCGGCGGTGGGGCTGCTCGACTTTCAGGCCCGCCGGCTGGCGTTCGGGCTCGGGCTGCAGGCCGAGTCGGTCGGCAAGTTCGTGAAGTTCTGCAAGGCGCTCTACCAGGCGTACATCGAGACCGACGCGTCGCTGGCGGAGATCAACCCGCTGGTGGTGCTGCAGGACGGCGGCGTGGTGGCGCTCGACTCGAAGATGAACTTCGACGACAACGCGCTCTACCGCCACCCCGAGATCGTGCAGATGCGCGACATCGACGAGGAGGACCCGCGCGAGGCGAAGGCCGCCGAGCACGACCTCCAGTACATCGCGCTCGAGGGCAACATCGGCTGCATGGTGAACGGCGCCGGCCTGGCGATGGCGACGATGGACACCATCAAGCTGGTCGGCGGGCAGCCGGCCAACTTCCTCGACGTCGGCGGCGGCGCGACCAAAGAGAAGGTCACCGCGGCGTTCAAGCTGATCCTCGCCGACCCGGCCGTCAAAGCGGTGCTGGTGAACATCTTCGGCGGGATCATGAAGTGCGACGTGATCGCCGAGGGCGTGGTGGCGGCCGCGAAGGAAGTGCAGCTCAAGGTGCCGGTGATCTGCCGGCTCGAGGGCACCAACGTGGAGCAGGGCAAGGCGATCTTGAAGGCGTCGGGGTTGGCGATCACGTCGGCCGACAACCTCCGCCAGGCTGCCGAGAAGGCGGTTCAGGCGATCAAGTGAAGCGCGCGTTGATGCCCTTGCTGTTGGCGTCGTGCTCGGGCCCACCTCAGAAACAAGATGAGGTGCAGGTCGTGTATCGCGCGGGCTTCTCCGCCGAGCAGGGCGTGATGACCGAGGTGCTCTTCCCGTTTCCCAACGACGGGCTGGAGGGCGCGCTCGACGCGGGCATCTCCGTGTCTGACGGCGGCACCGCTGCGCTGATCGACGATCAGCAAGGGCCGGCGCTGAAGGTGAGCGGGCAGGGCGCGATCACCGCCAGCTTCACCGGGTTTCACGTGAAGGGCATTCCCACCGGCACCGGCATTCCCGCCGCGTCGCTCACCCGGGGCAGCGTCGACGCGGGCTACTACTTTCGCGTCAACAAGGGCGGCTCGGCTTCGGCCGACGTCGACTTCGAGTACACGGTGTCGAAAGACTGCGGCGGAGGCTGCGGCGGCACCGAATCGTGGAAATTTTCGGGCCCGGTCGGGCTCGCATTGCAGGTTCTGCAGTTGAGCTTCACCGAGGAGAAGACACCGTGAGCATTCTGGTCAACGCCGACACCAAGGTCCTCTTTCAGGGCATCACCGGTTCGGCCGGCTCGTTTCACGCCAAGCAGTGCATCGAGTACGGCACCAACGTGGTGGCCGGCGTGGTGCCGGGCAAGGGCGGGCAGAAGTTCGAAGGCAAGGTGCCGCTGTTCGACACCGTGGAGCAGGCGGTGAAGGCGACCGGCGCCAACGCGAGCGCGATCTTCGTGCCTCCGCCCTACGCCGCCGACGCGATCATGGAGTGCATCGACGCGAAGTTGCCGCTGGTGTGCGCGATCACCGAGGGCATTCCGGTGAACGACATGGTGCGCGCCAAGCGCTACCTTCAGGGCAGCTCGACCCGGTTGATCGGCCCCAACTGCCCGGGCCTGATCAGCCCCGCGGCGAGGTGCAAGATCGGCATCATGCCGGGGCAGATCGCGAAGCCCGGGCGCATCGGAGTCGTCTCGCGTTCGGGCACGCTCACCTATGAAGCAGTCTTCCAGGTGAGCGGCATCGGCATGGGTCAGACCACCGCGGTGGGCATCGGCGGCGACCCGGTCAACGGAACCAACTTCGTCGACGTGCTGAAGCTGTTCAACGCCGACCCCGAGACCGACGCGGTGATCATGATCGGTGAGATCGGCGGCAGCGCCGAGGAAGACGCCGCGGCGTACATCGCGCGCGAGTTCACCAAGCCGGTGGCGGGCTTCATCGCCGGCGCGACCGCTCCTCCGGGCAAGCGCATGGGTCACGCCGGCGCGATCATCTCTGGCGGCAAGGGCACCGCGGCCGAGAAGATCAAGGCGATGGAGGCCGCGGGCGTGGTGATGGCCCAGAGCCCCGCCGAGCTGGGCACCACGCTGCAAGAGGCGATCAAGCGCGGGCCGCCGAAGCGCAAGTAGACGATGGACGCGCGGCTCGAGTCGCTGGAGCAGTGGGACGCTGCCCCGCGCTCCGAACGGGTCGAGCTTGCGCGGGTGTTGGCCGACCGGCTCCAGGAGCAGGGCAAGCCGCTCGACTTCGAAGAGCTGTTGGAGATCGAGCCGTTTCGGCCGGAGGCGTCGATGCCCCGGTTGCCGAAGCGGCACGTAGCGCTCTTTCGCGACAAAGCGGCGAAGGTGAGCTTCGCGCTGATCCCCGGCGGGCAGGTGCCGCGCTGGGGTGAGCCGCAGGAGAAGGCGATTCTGAGGGCGATGCAGGCGATCGAGGGCTGGCGCGACGACGCGGCGACCCGTGGGATCGCTCAGGTGCGGCCGTACGGGGCTTCGGGCTTCGACGTGCAGTCGATGTTCGAAGAGGCGCCGAAGCTGGCTCCGTTTCTGGTCGCGGTGCGCGCGATCACCGCCGCGACTCCCGGGCTCGACCACCTCGACTGGAAGAAGACGCGCATGTCGCACGCGCAGAAGGGCGAGGCGCGCGAGATCGCGCTGCTGGAGGGTGAGCTGCCGGCGCTGCTCCAGGCGCGCGGGTGGAGCCTGCCGACGCGGCACCAGGCGTGGTGGATGACCGCGCCCGACCCGCGCTGGGTGTTCCCCTGGGGCGACAAGCTGCCGAAGTGGATGTGCGACGGCGAAGACGGGGAGGAGCCGTCTGAAGAGGAGGACGACCGCGACCCGTTTGGCGCCGCGTTCCCGTACGACTCGGCCGATGAGGGCTTCGAGCGCGCCAACGCGTTCGGGCTGGTCGATCTGCTCGCCGCTTCGTACTGGGTTCAGCTGGAGGGCGAGCTCGGTTGGCACGGCGGCGCGGCCGAGTGCTACCCGTGGCAGGCGTGCGGTGAGTGGGCCGGCTTCATCAGCCGCGCGGTGGCGCCTGAGCCTGATCCCGCCAAGGACAGGTACGCGCACAATTTTGGGCATCGGCTGCGGCCGGTGATTTCGATCGGAGAGCCAGCGTGAGATCTCTCGTACGACACGGCGCTTCGTGCGGGCGCGTGGGCATGGCTGTCCCTCACCCGCGAGCGCCTATGGCGCTCGTCGGCCTCTCCCAAAGGAGAGGGTGGGCGCTCGTCGGCCTCTCCCAAAGCAGAGGGCTCGTGCTCGGCGCTCTGCTGCTCTTCTCGTGCGGGAGTGCCAAGACGAGCGTCACCGGCACGGTGCACTTCACGCCGATCGATCTGAGCCACGCGTCGTACGTGCCCGACAAGAACACCGGGCACCTGAGCATCATCATCAGCACCGACGAGAACCCGTGCGACCCGCTGTCGAACGGGCAGCAGCTTGCGTTGACCCTGTTCGGCAACGACAGCAACCCGCAGCAGCCGGGCACCTACTCGGTGAAGCCCGGCACCGATCACACCGTCACCGCCGGCCTGGTGGTGGCGATGGGCCAGTGCCCCAACCCGACCGACGTCACCGCCGCCGAAGGCACCGTCACCCTGACCGCGGTGGGCATCGACACTGATCACCCCGCCGCTGGCAGCGTCGACCTGAAGTTCGGCGCCGACTCGGTGGCGGGGGTGTTTTCAGCGCGGCTGTGCGGTTACGACGCGAACAACATTCCCGGGTTGCCGTGCCGCTGAGTCCACGCTAAGCGGCCCGCCCAAGAACTCTCATCAGGAGCACCACAATGGCCATTGAGCGCACGCTTTCGATCATCAAGCCCGACGGACTCGAGAAGGGCGTGATCGGCAAGATCATCTCCCGCTTCGAGGAGAAGGGGCTGAAGCCGGTCGCGATTCGCCTGCAGCAGCTGTCGAAGGGCGACGCCGAGGGCTTCTACGCGGTTCACAAGGAGCGCCCTTTCTTCAAGGACCTGGTCTCGTTCATGACCAGCGGCCCGGTCGTTCTGATGGTGCTCGAGGGTGAGGGCGCGGTGATGAAGAACCGCGAGATCATGGGCGCCACCGACCCGAAGAAGGCCGACAAGGGCACCATTCGCGCCGACTTCGCCAAGAGCATCGACGCCAACACCGTGCACGGCTCGGACAGCCTGGAGAACGCGAAGATCGAGACCGCGTACTTCTTCCGCTCGACCGAGCAAGTCGCGTACGAGTGGAAGCGCTGAGCAGGCGCTTTCTTCTCGCCGTCTCGACCGCCGCGGTGCTCGCCGCGGCGTGTACCGGCTTGTCCGTCTGCAAGACCCGCTCGGGCGATTACACCGCCCACGGCAATTGCGGGCCCGATGCCGTCGTCACCGTCACCTACGACACCTGCGGCAACGCGTACGTCACCGGCAACGCCAACGCGGCCGGTCTGCCCGATCTCGCCGGCACGATCACTCCGAACGCGGTCTGGTTTCCCGACGGAGGGCCGGCTCCGCTGCCCGACGGTGGCCAGGTCGACGACGGCGGGATCACCGCCTCGATTCGGGTCTGCGACCTGGAAGGCAACGCCGACGCCGGGTGGGCCGCGACCTGCCAGATCTACGCAGATTGCATTCCCGACGCGGGTTGTCCTTCGATCGCCCAGTGCTCCGACTCGCTGAACCCATGAGAACGCCCGCGCTCATCGCCGTGCTCGCGCTCGCGGTGGCCGGCTGCAACGACCACTGCAACTCGCAGCCCGAGGCGGAGCAGCTGTTCTGGCGCGGCAAGTGCGGCCCCGACACCACGGTGATGGCGAGCGTCGACGGCAAGTGCAACGTGACGCTGGCGGGCGCGTCGGCGGCCGGGGTGCCCGAGAAGGGCGTGATCAACGGCACGGGCAGCCAGCCCGCGGGCGCGCTATTGAAGCTGGGCGTGAACACCTACGACACCGACGGCGGCGTGGTGAACTGCGTGGGCACTCCGGCAGACGGAGGCCTCGCGGTCGAGTGCCGTCAGCCCTGCCCGGGCTCCGACGCGGGCGACAACTGCTCGCTGGTCTGCGACGGCTTTCTCTTCAGCTCGCCCCCGTGAGCACCCCGGTGACCGCGAAATTCGACATCGCCAACGCCGACCTGGCGGGGCTTTCGACCTTCGTCGTCGAGGTGCTGAAGGAGAAGCCGTTTCGCGCCGCGCAGATCTTCCAGTGGCTGCACCTGAAGGGCGTGACCCAATTCGAGCAGATGACCGATCTGTCGAAGCCGCTGCGGCAGAAGCTCGCCGAGCAGGCGTTCATTCGCACGATCGAGAAAGACCTCGAGCAGCGCAGCAAAGACGGCACGGTGAAGTACCGCTTCAAGACCCACGACGGCGCGCTGATCGAGTCGGTCTACATGCCGTCGAAAGATCGCAAGACCCTGTGTGTCTCGACCCAGGTGGGCTGCGCGATGGCGTGCCGCTTCTGCGCCACCGCCCAGCTGGGGCTGAAGCGCCACCTCACCGCCTCGGAGATCGTGGCCCAGGTGCACCGGGTGAACGCGCTGATTCGCGCCGACGAGAAGCTCTCGACCGATCGCCCGCTCACCAACCTGGTGTTCATGGGCATGGGCGAGCCGCTCCACAACTTCGAGAACGTGAAGAAGGCGCTCTCGATTCTGCAAGACGAGAAGGGCCCCAACTTCTCGCACCGCCACATCACCGTGAGCACGGTCGGCCTGGTGCCGATGATCGAGAAGTTCGCCGCCGAGACCCAGGCGAAGCTGGCGATCTCGCTCAACGCCTCCGACGACGCGACCCGCGACAAGATCATGCCGGTGAACAAGCGGTGGAAGATCGCCGACCTGATCGCCGCGGTTCGAAAGTTCCCCTCCCGGTGGGGCCGCCGCATCACCTTCGAGTACGTGCTGATGCGCGGGGTGAACGACTCCGACGCCGACATCGAGCGGCTGGCGAAGCTGCTCGACGGGGTGCCGGCCAAGGTGAACGTGATTCCCTACAACGACAACCCCGGGCTCGGCTTTCAGAGCGTCGACGACAACCGGGCCGAGACCTTTCAGAAAGCCCTGATCGAACGAGGGGTTACCGCGATGGTTCGGCAGAACCGCGGGCGCGACATCGCGGCGGCGTGCGGGCAGCTGGCGAACCAAGGCGGGGCGTCGGGCAAGCCCTTGAAGGCCAACGCAACCGAGCCCACCGACTTGACATTTTCGTCACCTGAAGGCTAAGCGTCCGGCCTCTTTAACGAATCACCAGGAGATACACCCAATGTCCGTTGTCCTTCGGCTCGCTCGGGCGGGCGCCAAGAAGATGCCGTACTACCACATCGTGGCGGCTGACTCGCGTTCGCCCCGTGACGGCAAGTTCATCGAGAAGATCGGCGCTTACGACCCGAACCTTTCGCCTGCGAAGTTCCAGGTGAACGAGGAGCGCTGGGTGCACTGGGTGAAGGTCGGTGCGCAGCCGTCTGAGACGGTCGCCGGCCTGAAGAAGAAGCTCGCGGCTCCCGCCACCAAGGCCTGAGCGCGGCGGCCTCGCGCCGCTGTTTCGCTTCATGAATCAGTTGATCGAGTACATCGCCCGCGCCCTGGTCGACCACCCGGACGCGGTGGAGCTGAAGGCCACGCCTTCTGACCAGGGCATTTTGTACGAGCTCAAGGTCGCTCCCGATGATGTGGGCAAGGTGATCGGCCGCGATGGCCGCACGGTGAACGCGTTGCGAACCGTGCTGGCGGCGGCAGCGGTGAAGAAGGGCGAGAAGGCGCGGCTCGAGATCCTCGATGACCGCAAGAACGCGCCCAAGGGAGCGGGTGGCATTCCCGCTCCGGCGCCCAGCGGCGGCGAGTGAGCCCGCACCTCCAATTCGGCTACGTCAGTCGGGTGCACGGGCTCAAGGGCGAGCTGATCGTGCGCACCTTCGACCCTGCGTCGGAGGTGTTGTTCGAAGTCGATCGCATCTGGGTGAAGCGCCGCGACGGCATCGAAGAAGAGGTCGCGATCGAGGAAGCCAACGACGCGCCGAAGGGCGAAGTGCGGGTGGTGTTCGACGGGGTCACCTCGCGCGAGCAGGCCGCCCACTACGTCGGCGCGACGCTGTTCGCGTTTCGCGAAGATCTCGAGCAGCCGGAGGGCGACGAGTTCTTCCAGGGCGACCTGATCGGCATCGTCGCCTACGACCTCAACGGCGAGAAGGTCGGCACCGTCGAAGAGGTGTGGAACCATGGCGAGGTGCCGAACCTGGTGATTCGCGAGGCCGGCAAAGAGATCGTGCTGCCGATGCAGGAGACCTTCGTGAAGTCGGTCGACCTGGCCGCCCGGAAGATCGTGGTCGAGATGCCGGAGTACGTGTGAGCCCGTACCGCGCCGAGGTGCTCACCCTGTTCCCGGCGATGATCGACGGGTACGTGAAAGAGAGCATTCTCGGCAAGGCTCACGAGAAGGGCCTGCTCGAGGTTCGCGCCACCGACATTCGTGGGTTCGCCGCCGGCAAGCACCGGGTGACCGACGACACGCCCTACGGCGGTGGCGCGGGCATGGTGATGAAGGTCGAGCCGCTGGTGGCCGCGATCGAGGCGGCGCGCGCACGGCTGCCGGGCGCGAAGGTGTTGTTGATGAGCCCGCGCGGGCCGACCTTCGATCAGAAGCGGGCCCACGCGATGGCGCTGGAGGGCAGCGTGGTGCTGGTGTGCGGGCGCTACGAAGGCGTCGACGAGCGCGCGCTGGCGTTCATCGACGGCGAGCTCTCGCTGGGCGACTTCGTGCTCACCGGCGGCGAGCTGGCGGCGCTCACCGTGCTCGACGCGGTGGCGCGGCTGGTGCCGGGGGTGCTGGGCAACGCCGAGTCGGCCGAGACCGAGAGCTTCGAGACCGGCCTGCTCGAGCACCCGCACTACACCCGGCCTCCGGAGTTTCGCGGCGCCAGGGTGCCCGAGGTGCTGCAGTCGGGGAACCACGCCAAGAATCGAGAAGTGGCGGCGGTGGCACTCGCTCAAGCTGACGGCCGAGCGCCGGCCCGATCTGTTCGCCAGGCTCGAGCTGTCGAAGGCCGACAAGAAGCTGATCGCGAAGGGCGAAGACGAGCTCTAGCTCAGTCGGGCTGAAGCCCGGCGAGCACCTGCTCGCACGCTTCTTCGCACTTCAGGCAGGCGTCGGCGCAGAGCTGACAGTGGAGGTGCTCGTCGGCGTGACGGAGGCATTCCGTCGCGCATGTGGCGCACGCGCACGCGCAGGCCTCGAGCAGTGCGCGGAGCACCTCGGGGTCGGGCTCGAGCAACCGCGACATCACCCGGCCGGTCGCTCCGCACACGTCGGCGCAGTCGAGCCCGAGGCGAATGCAGCGCTTCAGGTGGTCGAGGTCGCTTTCTCCGAGGCAGGCGTCGGCACAGGCCACGCACGAGAGCTCCGCGGCGGCGCAGGCTTCTTCGCACGCGGCGAGATCGTGGGCGTCGCTCAACACCGGGTTCGGGTTCGTCGAGATCATCTGATCGGTGGCCATGTGCACATCACTACGCATTTTTCGGGCCGTGCTTCAGGCACTGTTCCGATCGGGTGACAGCGTGTGTCGTTCTTCGACGCAGTCTCTGTGGCGCTCACGGCACATGCCTTGCTCGACGTACCGAAGTGTTCATCGACAGCGAAGAAGATCGTTACGGTCTGGCGCTCGGCGCCGACGCGCGAGACGGCTCCACGCGTTTCGGCGCCTGGTCGAACCGGGCGAAGACCTGCGCGGTGAAGCTGGGCGATCGCCAGCTGCCGATGCTCGCGCTGCGCGACGGCTTCTTCGCGATCGACGTCGAGGGCGTGGGGCCCGGCGCGCGTTACAGCTTCGTGCTCGACGGCGAAGAGGTGCGCGACCCCTACGCGCGCTGGCTGCCCGACGGCGTCGAGGCGCCGGCGGAGGTCTGGCGCTCGAAGTACGAGTGGCAGCACCTGGCTCCCGCGCGGCCGCTGCGCGACCAGGCGATCTACGAGCTGCACGTCGGCGCCTTCACCCCCGAGGGCACCTACGCCGCCGCGAAAGACAAGCTGCCCTACCTGGCGCAGCTGGGGGTCACCACGCTCGAGCTGATGCCGCTGGCCGCGTTCAAGGGCGAGCGCGGCTGGGGGTACGACGGGGTGGCCCACTTCGCGCCCCACGCGCCCTACGGCACGCCCGACGAGCTGCGCGGCTTCATCGACGCCGCCCACGGGCACGGGCTGCAGGTGCTGCTCGACGTCGTCTACAACCACTTCGGCCCGGTGGGGAACGTGCTCTACCGGTACTCCGACGACTACTTCCAAAGCGGCGAGAAGACGGCCTGGGGTGACGCGCCGAACTACGGCCACCCGGCGATGCGCCGCTACCTGCTGCGCAACGCCCGCTGCTGGCTGGAGGACTTTCGCTTCGACGGGCTGCGGCTCGACGCCACCCACGCGATCGTCGATCGCTCGCCCAGGCACGTGCTCACCGAGCTGTGCGACGAGGTGCAGCGGCTGTCTCCCAAGCGGTTCTTGATCGCCGAAGACGAGCGCAACGAGCCGAAGCTGGTCACCGAGCACGGCTTCGACGCGGTCTGGGCCGACGACTTTCACCACCAGGTGCACGTGGCGCTGACCCACGAGCGCGACGGCTACTACGCGGCGTTCGGCGGCACTGCGGCGGAGCTGGCGGAGACGATCGAGAACGGCTGGTTCTACCGGGGCGCCAAGTCGCCGCTCACCGGCCAGCCGCGCGGGGCCGACGCCTCGGCGCTGCCGGCGGAGGCGTTCGTCTACTGCATTCAGAACCACGACCAGGTGGGCAACCGCGCGTTCGGCGACCGGCTCGCCTGCAAAGAGGCGGCGGCGGCGATGCTGCTCTTGTTTCTGCCCGAGACGCCGCTGTTGTTCATGGGCCAGGAGTGGGCGGCCTCGACCCCGTTTCTCTACTTCACCGACCTCGACGGAGAGCTCGGCAAGGCGGTGACCCTGGGCCGCCGCAACGAGTTCTCCCGCTTCGCCGCGTTTCGAGACGAGAAGGTGCGCGAGCAGATCCCCGACCCGCAGGCGAGAAACACCTTCAGACGATCGCAGCTCGACTGGGTGGAGCTCCACCAGCCGTCGCGCTCGCGCATTCTCGAGGTTCACCGGGCGATGCTGAAGCTGCGCGCCACCGATCACGTCTTCAAGCACACCGGCCGCGAGCACCTCCACGCCAGCGCATCGGGCAGCGTGCTCACCGTCGAGCGGCGGCTCGGGGGCCACGTGCGCAAGCTGGTGATCAACTTGAACGGCCGGCCGCACCTGCTTCAGCCCGACCCGGCGCGGCGGCACCCGAGGCTGTTGCTGTCGTCTGACCCGGGCGCCGACGACTGGGGCGAGGTGATCACGGGCGGCACCGCGGTGCTGATCGCCTACGAGGCCGAGGGCCACCGATGATCCTCTGGACCAAGCCGGGAAACCCTTTTCCCCTCGGCGCGCACTGGAACGGCGCGGGCACCAACTTCGCGATCTACTCCGAGAACGCGACCGGGGTGACGCTGTGCCTGTTCGACGAAGACGGCAACGAAACCAAGGTGCCGATTCGCGAGCGCACCGATCTGGTCTGGCACATCTACCTCGAGGGCGTCGGGCCGGGGCAGCTCTACGGCTACCGCGTCGACGGCCCCTGGCTGCCGCGGGAGGGCCTGCGGTTCAACCCCAACAACGTGCTGCTCGACCCGTACGCGATGGCGCTCTCGGGCCCGGAGGACTGGTCGAAGGGCGTGTTCAGCTACGCGCTCGACAGCCCCGAAAAGGATCTGAAGCGCAGCGAGCAGGAGGCACGAGGAGCGCCGCTGGCGGTGGTGGTCGACCCGGCCTTCGATTGGGACGGCGACGCTCCGCCGAACACCTCGCTGTCGCGCACCGTGATCTACGAGGCCCACGTGAAGGGCTTCACCGCGCGCCACCCGGAGGTGCCGGAGGAGCAGCGGGGCACCTACCTGGGGCTGTGCTCCGACCCGGCGATTCGGCACCTGCGCGATCTGGGCGTCACCGCGGTCGAGCTGCTGCCGATTCACAGCTTCGTCGACGACAAGTTCCTGCTCGACAAGGGGCTGCGCAACTACTGGGGCTACAACTCGGTCGGCTTCTTCGCGCCCGAGGTGCGGTACCGCTCCGGCCCGCATCAGGCCTCGGAGGTCTGGCAGTTCAAGCAGATGGTGCGGCGGCTCCACGCGGCCGGCATCGAGGTGATTCTCGACGTCGTCTACAACCACACCGCCGAGGGCAACCACCTGGGCCCGACGCTCTCGCTCAAGGGCATCGACAACCGCACGTACTACCGCCTGGTGCCGGAGGAGCCGCGCTACTACTTCGACTACACCGGCACCGGAAACACGCTCAACGTACGGCACCCGCAGACGCTCCGGCTGATCATGGACTCGCTGCGCTACTGGGTGCAGGAGATGCACGTCGACGGGTTTCGCTTCGATCTCGCGGCGTCGCTCGCGCGCAGCCTTCACGAGGTCGACAAGCTCTCGAGCTTCTTCGCGATCATCAACCAGGACCCGATCATCGAGAAGGTGAAGCTGATCGCCGAGCCGTGGGACGTGGGCGAGGGCGGCTACCAGGTGGGGCGCTTCCCGGTGAAGTGGGGGGAGTGGAACGGCAAGTTTCGCGACTCGATGCGCGCGTTCTGGAAAGGCGAGGGCGGGCGTGCGGCGGAGCTCGGCTACCGGCTCACCGGCTCGGCCGATCTGTACCAGGAGGGCGGCCGCGGCCCCGGCGCGAGCGTGAACCTGATCACCGCCCACGACGGCTTCACCCTTCGCGACCTGGTCTCGTACGACCACAAGCACAACGAGGCGAACGGCGAAGACAACCGCGACGGCGCCAACGACAACGCCTCGTGGAACTGCGGGGTCGAAGGCGACAGCGACGACCCGAACGTGAAGCGCATGCGCTACCAGCAGATGCGCAACTTCCTGGCGACGATGTTCGTCTCGCAGGGCACGCCGATGCTCTGCGGCGGCGACGAGCTGGGGCGCACCCAGAAGGGCAACAACAACGCCTACTGCCAGGACAACCCGCTGTCCTGGTACGACTGGAGCCTCGACGACGATCGCCGCGCGCTGCTGGCGTTCACGAAGAAGCTGGTGAAGCTGCGCGCCGATCACCCGCTGCTGCGCCGCCCGAGCTTCGTCAGCGGAAAAGAGATTCGCGGGGTCGGGGTGAGCGACATCGTCTGGTTTCGCCACGACGGCGAGACGATGAGCGACGTCGACTGGAACAACCCCGGCACCCACAGCCTGGGGGTGTTCTTCGCCGGCTCGGGTCTCGACGGCACCGACGCGTCGGGTCGCCCGCTGGTCGACGACGATCTGATCGTGCTGCTCAACGCGTCTGACCTCGACCTGCCGTTCGCGCTCCCGCCGTTCGCGGAGCGGGCCGCGGGCCAGCGCTGGGAGCTGTTGCTCGACACCTGGGACGACAAGGCCCAGGAGTACGTCGAGCCCGGCAACGGCACCACGCTCCACGCGCGGTCGCTCAAGGTGTACGCGCGGCGGCCGCTGGGGCCGACCGGGTTGCTGGCGGCGCACGGCGCGGCGGCGTCGACCTACCGGCTGCAGTTGTCGCCCGGGTTCGGCTTCAACCAGGCCGCCGAGCTGACCGACTACCTCGCTTCGCTGGGCGCCGGCAGCGTCTACACCTCGCCGTACCTGCGGGCGGCGAAGGGCAGCACCCACGGGTACGACGTGGTGAACCACGGCGAGCTCTACACCGCGCTCGGCACGGTGGAGGAGCACCGCCAGTGGACCGACGGGCTGAAGGCGAAGGGGCTGCAGCACATGCTCGACTTCGTGCCCAACCACGTGGGCATCGGCACCGGCGAGAACGGCTGGTGGGAAGACGTGCTCGAGAACGGGCGCGCGTCGCAGTTCGCTGACTTCTTCGACATCGACTGGGAGTCGCGCTCGGGCGGTTTCCCCGGGAAGGTGCTGCTCCCGATTCTGGGCAACCAGTTCGGCCAGGAGCTGGAGGCGCGGCGGCTGTCGGTGGTGCGCGACGGCGGGCAGCTGTTCATCGCCTATTACCAGCGCCGGCTGCCGGCCTCGTTCAAGACCTACTCGATGCTGCTCGAGGCGGCGGCGGCGAAGGCGGCGCTCCCGCTGTCTGACCCGTTCGGCCAGGAGCTGGGGAGCATTCTCTCGGCGCTCAAGCACCTGCCGGCGCCGTCGTCGACCGAGCTCGACGAGCGGGCAGAGCGGGCGCGCGAGAAAGAAGTGATCAAGCGCCGGCTGAAGGAGCTCTGCGAGCGCTCGCCGGGGATCACCCAGGCGATCGACGCCGCGCTCGAAGAGGTCAACCAGAGCAGCGCGAAGCTGGAGGCGGTGCTGCTCGAGCAGAACTACCGCCTCAGCTACTGGCGGGTGGCGACCGAAGAGATCAACTACCGGCGCTTCTTCGACATCAACGACCTGGCGGCGATTCGCATGGAGGACCCCCGGGTGTTCGAGGCGGCGCACGCGCTGGTGCTCGATCTGTTGGCGCAGGGGAGGGTGACCTCGCTGCGGCTCGATCACACCGACGGCCTGTTCGACCCCGAGGCGTACTTCGAGCAGCTGCAGCAGGCGGCGCACCGGGCGCTCTCGCACGACGGCCAGACGGCGAAGGTGCCGCTCTACATGCTGGCCGAGAAGGTGTTGGAGCGCGGCGAGCACCTCTCGGCGCGTTGGAAGATCTCGGGCACCACCGGCTACGACTTTCTCTGCGCGGTGAACGGGGTGTGGATCGACGGCGACGCCTCGGAGCGGATGCAGGCGTTCTACCGGCGCTTCGCCGGCATCGAAGGCGACTACGCGCAGGTGGCCTACAAGGCGAAGCGCGAGATCCTCGAGAGTGCGCTGTCGAGCGAGGTGCACATGCTCGGCCGGGCGCTGAAGCGGCTCGCCGAGGGCAGCCGGCACGCACGCGACTTCACCCTCGCCAGTCTGTTGCGGGTGATGAAGGAGACGATGGCGGCGCTGCCGATCTACCGCACCTACGTGCGGCCCGACGGAGATCGGGAGCCCCAAGACGAGCAGCAGATTCGCACTGCGATTCGCCGCGCGCGCCGGGTGAACCGCACGGTGGAGCAGTCGGCGTTCGACTTTCTCGCCAGCGTGTTGCTGCTCGAAGACCGATCGCCGGGCGCGGTCTCGTTCGCGATGCGCTTTCAGCAGCTCGCCGGGCCGGTGATGGCGAAGGCGGTGGAAGACACCGCGGTCTACCGGTTCATGCCGCTGGCGAGCGTGAACGAGGTCGGCTGCGACGGCGCGAAGTTCGGGCACGAGGTGTCGACGCTGCACGCGCACAACTCCGAGGTGCTGGCGCGCTTCCCCTTGTCGATGACCACCACCAGCACCCACGACACCAAGCGGAGCGAAGACGTGCGCACCCGGCTGTCGGTGCTGTCGGAGCTGCCGGAGGAGTGGCAGGCGCAGGTGCAGAAGTGGCACGAGCTGGCGAAGCCGCACATTCGCGAGGTCGACGGTGATCCCGCTCCGTCGCCGAATGACGCCTGGCTGTTCTACCAGACGGTGGTGGGGGCGATGCCGTACTCCGGGCTGCCGGCGTCGCAGGAGCGGCTCTCGTTCGCCGAGCGGGTGAAGGCGTACCTGCTCAAGGCCGCGCGGGAGGCGAAGGAGCGCACCTCGTGGCTGACCGCCGACCCGGGCTACGAGAAGGCGCAGCAGGAGTTCATCGACGCGATGCTGGGCAAGCCCGAGTTCCTCGAGCAGGCCGAGGCGTTCACCCGGAAGATCGCTCCCTACGGCGCGGCGAACGCGCTGGCGCAGCTGGCGGTGCGGCTGGCGTCACCGGGCGTGCCCGACGTGTACCAGGGCAACGAGTTGTGGGACCTCTCGCTGGTCGACCCCGACAACCGGCGGCCGGTGGACTGGAACGTGCGGCGTGAGGCGCTGAAGGCGCTCGACGCGCGGGGGCCGGGCTCACCGGAGTTGGCGAAGGAGCTGGTGGAGAGCTTCGGCGACGGGCGAATCAAGATGCACGTGCTGCGCACCGGGCTGCGGCGCCGGCGCGACGACGCCGCGCTGTTTCTCGAGGGTGCGTACCGCCCGATCGACGCCGGCCGTCACGTGGTCGCCTTCGAGCGCTCGCTGGAGGGCCGCCGGCTGATCTGCGTGGTGCCCCGCTTCTCGTACCAGCTGACGAAGGGGAAGATGCCCTGGGCGCTCGACGGGGCGTGGGGCGAGCAGAGCATCGAGCTCGAGGGTGGCCCGTTCACGAATCTGTTCACCGGCGAAAAAGTCAACGGCGGGCGGGTGCCGCTGTCGCAGGTGTTCAGAACGTTCCCGGTGGCCTGGCTGGTCTGAGGTAGTGTCTGGCCTGTCGTGCCGGCGCGAAATGCAACCAGCTACCTCAACACCTTCCTGAGGGATCGGCAGCGGTTCACCCAGGAGCTCGACGTTCCCGTTCTGGTGTGGGAGGCCGGGCCGGAGGGACCCGACGGCAAGCGAATCGGCGTCGGGATCACCCAGAGCGGGTACGGGTCGGTCTCACGGGCTCCGGCGCCGGGCGAGACGCTGGTGTTCGAGCTGCGCAAGGTCGCCGGCACCAACAACCCGTTCGCGATGGGCGTGACGGTGGGGCGCATCGACCAGAACGACATCGGCATCGAGGACGGCTCGGTGAGCCGGTTTCACGCCTACTTCCAGCAGACGCCGGTGGGCTGGGTGATCTGCGACGCAGAGAGCAAGAACGGCACCTTCGTGAACGGCCGGCTGCTGGTGGCCAGTCAGAAGACTCCGGTGCCCGACGGCGCGAAGGTGAAGTTCGGCGAGGTCGAGATGCGCTTCATGCTGCCGAAGAGCTTCGCCGACTGGCTGCGCACGTCGTGGAGCAAGGCGTAGCGCTACTTCGGCATTCGCTGAACGCGGGTGCGATCGGTCCAGTAGACGTACTGGTTGTCGACCGCGATGTCGTGCGCGTGCTCGGCCTTCTCGACCACCTTGGTGGCCTGGCCGCCGGTGCGGGGCGCCTTGAAGATGGTGTCGTCGGTGCTCCAGTAGATGTTCTGGCCGTCGATCGCGAAGCCGCTGGCGACGTCCTGGCCTTCGACGACCGGGGTCGGCTTGCCGCCGCTCTTGCCGAGGCGCTGAATGGTCATCGCCTTCTCGGCGCCGTAGCTGATGAACAGATCGTTGCCGTCGACGAAGATGGTGTGGAGCGTGTGCTGGTCGTCGGCGTGAACCTTCGACGCGCCGCCGCCGTGCTTGGGCGCCTTCTGCACCACGCCGGAGATGTTCGAGTACCAGTAGACCGCGCTGTTGTCGGCGACCAGGTAGTCGGGGATGCCAGTCTGCACCACGGTCTGCTCTTTGCCGCCGCCTTTGGGCACGCGGTGAATGCCTTCGTCTTCGGCGAAGAAGACGTCGGTGTCGTCGATCGCCATTCCGCGGATCAGGCCCTGGAGCTCGGTGAGGATCACCGGGGCGCCGCCGTTGCGCGAGACCTTGCCGAGCTTTCCCGCGCGGGGCGCGAGGAAGTAGACGTCGCTGCCGTCGACCGCCATCGCGGTGAGCTCGGGCTCCTCCATCAGGGTGGTGACCTTGCCGCCGTCTTTCGGGGCCTTGAAGAGACCGACCGGGCCGATGCGGCCGCCCTCGTTGAGCCAGAAGACCGAGTCACCCTCGACGGTGAGCAGCCGAGGCGAGTTCTGCCCGAAGGCGAGCAGGGTGGCGTTCGGCGGCGCGGGCATCGCCAGCGGGTTGCCGGCGTCGGCGCGCGCAGCGTTCGCGGCCTTGGCCATCGCGGCGTAGTCGTTGCTCTTGCCGTTGCCCTTACACGCGGCCAACACCAGCAGGGTGATTCCGAGAATCCGCTTCATCGTGCGCCCTCCAGAGTGGGCGCAGCGGAGTCGAGGACGCTCTCCTTCGCAAGGCAAAAGTCAGCAGAATCGCGGCCGCGAAGACGAGGACGTTCCAGCCGGCGTAGCCCGCGAGGCCGGCGGTGCTGAAGACCCAGCCCGGCGCGGCCACGGTGGCGATCACTCCGATGACGCTGACCACTCCGTTGGCGAGGAAGAGATCTCCGGTCGCGTGCTCGAGTGCAGTGCGCTTGAGGACACTCTCCCAAAGCGCGGTGGCGACGCCGAGCAGGCCCCAACCCCACATCTCGATCGCCCAGCAGAGCGACACCGGGTTCGAGAACGAGAAGGTGAAGATCGCGGCGTCGAGCTCCGGGCGGTAGCCGTGCGCCAACGCCGGCATGAAGGTGGTCTGAATCAGGTAGTTGAAGACGATCAGGGTGATGAAGGCGCCGGTGAGCAACAGCGCGATCAGCGTCTTCGGGCGTTCGGCTTCAGGTGCCAGGCCGTGCAGCGCGACCGCCTGGAGCAGGTAGCCGGCCACGAGTGGGATTCCCGCCACGTACGGCACGCTTTGGAACCAATGGTAGTGCGCCGCCCACGCCGCCGGGGTGGTCCAGTCGGGTTGGGGGTGAAGCCACTGCACCAGCGCCACCGCCACCGGGCCAGAGAAGAGAATTCCCGCTGCGCTGAGGAGCGAGCCGGTGATGCCGAGACGAAGCCACGGTCGTTCGGGATCCATCCGCGCGGGAGATGCAATTGGGTCGCCGGGGCGAGGTTCCGTGCGGTTGGAGAACGAGGGCGCGCACGGTGTGCGTCGAGCAACGGCATTGATGGGGAGGTGGGGCAGGTTTTGCGCCGCGGCCTCACGCGGTCCGCCCGCGATTGAGTGGCCAGCCGTGCGACGCGGGTGTGCCACCCGGCCGTTGGATCAGCGCGGGCGCGTCTCTGATCCAGCCTCGCGCCCCGCCGGCGGAAGGAGGGCGAGGCTTCATGTTTGAGATGCTCTGAAACTACACAAAATTAACTTTTGTATAGGTCTGGAGCGCATCAAACATTGGCGGGAGGTAGCCTTTTGCCGCCGGGGACACCGAACGCCGAACGGTCCGATCGGTACACCCGCGTCGAACGGCTGGTGCTCAGTCGCGGGCGGAGGTCGCGCGAGGCACAGCCGAGAACCACCAACAGCACACCCATCAAAGCCGTCTTCGCGTTAGATCGAAACCCGTGCGCGAGCTCGAAGTCTTCATCCTCTCGGTCGAGTGGCGCGACACCGATCGCGGGATCGAGCTCACCCTCTGGGGCAGCTCCGCCGAAGGCCCGGTGAAGGCGAGCGTCAGCGGACAAGAGGCGGTGATGTTCGTGCCGCGCGGCACCCGCTCCTTCAACGCGCGCCGGGTCGAGCGCCCGCTGAAGAGCCCGGGAGGAGAACCGGTCGACGCGCTCTACTTCAAGAGCCAGCGAAACCTGCTCGCCGAGCGCGATCTGATCCGCGCCGCGGGAGGCACCACCCTGGAGGGCGACATCAAGCCCTCCGCCCGCTTCGTGATGGAGCGCTTCATCAACGGCGGCGCGATCCTCCACGGCAACTTCAAGCGCGAGCACGGCGTCTTGCGCGTCTACGAGCCGCAGGTGCGTGCGGCCGACGTCACTCCGAAGCTGCGCGCGCTCTCGCTCGACATCGAGACCGACGGCTGGGACGGCCCGCTGCTCTCGATCGCCTTCGCCGGCTGCGGCGTGGAGAAGACGATCGCGGTGCCGACCCCGGCGCACGAGAAGGCCGCGCTCGAAGAGGCGTTCGCGCTGATTCAACAGCTCGATCCCGATCTGCTCCTCGGGTGGAACGTCACCGACTTCGACATGCGGGCGCTCGAGGCGCGTGCCACCGTCAACGGTCTCGGCTTCACCGTCGGCCGCGCCGGCGAGAAGGCGAGGGTGCTCCAGGCCACCAGCCCCCAATCGGTGGCGATCGCGCGGGTGCCCGGGCGGCTGGTGCTCGACGGGGTCGCCACGCTGAAGAACGCCACCTGGCAGATGGAGCGCTACACCCTCGACTTCGTCGCCAAGACGCTGCTCGGCCGCGGCAAGAAGCGCGCGGAGGGCGTCGACCCGCTGGCCGAGATCCGCCGGATGCACCGCGACGACCCGAAGGCGCTCGCCGAGTACAACCTCGAAGACGCGCGGCTCGCGCTCGAGATCTTCGAGAAGGCCGATCTGATCGACTTCTTGATCGCGCGCGCGAAGCTGACCGGCCTGGCGCTCGATCGCCAAGGCGGCTCGGTCGCCGCGTTCGATCACCTCTACCTCGCGGCGCTCCACCGGCGCGGCTACGTGGCGCACGACGTCGGCTACGACGAGAGCCCGGTCGCTTCGCCGGGCGGCCAGGTGCTCGAGAGCGCGCCCGGCCTCTACGAGAACGTCGTCTCCTTCGACTTCCGCTCGCTGTACCCGAGCATCATTCGCACCTTCCAGGTCGACCCGATGGGCCTCTGGGTGCCCGGTGACGACCCGGTCGAGGGCTTCGAGGGCGCCAAGTTCGCTCGCGAGGGCGCGATTCTCCCCGGCATCATCTCGCACCTCCACGAAGAGCGAACCAAGGCGCGGGTCGCCAAGAACGAGACGCTCTCGCGCGCGATCAAGATCCTGATGAACTCGTTCTACGGGGTGCTCGGCACTCCGGGCTGCCGGTTCTTCGACCCCCGGCTGGCGAGCTCGATCACCCTCCGCGGCCACCAGATCATCGAGCGCTCGAAGGCGTTCTTCGAAGAGCGCGGCCACCAGGTGATCTACGGCGACACCGACTCGCTCTTCGTTCGCCTCGACACCCAGCCGCTGCGCGAAACCGCCGAGTCACTGGCGAACGAGATCAACGCCTGGTGGGCCGCGCAGATCGAGCGAAACCACCGCCTGAAGAGCTGGCTCGAGCTCCGGGTCGACTCGCTCTACGCGAAGTTCCTGATGCCGACGCTGCGCGGCTCCGACCGCGGCTCGAAGAAGCGCTACGCCGGGCTCACCGAGAAGGGCGAGCTGGTGATTCGCGGGCTCGAAGCCGTGCGCACCGACTGGACCGCGCTCGCCCGCAACGCCCAGCGCGAGCTGTTTCGCCGCGTGTTCGCCAAAGAGCCCTGGCAGCAGTGGGTGCTCGACCTGCGCCGCGAGCTCGAGGCCGGCAAGCACGATGCCGATCTGATCTACCGCAAGCGCCTGCGCCGTGAGGTCGCCGAGTACGCTTCGGAGGCGCCGCACGTTCGCGCCGCGCGCCTCGCCGCCGAGGCCGCCTCCGAGGGCGAAGCGACCGCGACCGAGGTCGAGTACCTGATGACCGTGAACGGCCCGGAGCCGGTGAACGCGCTCGCCTCGCGGCTCGACTACGGCCACTACGTCGATAAGCAGCTGGCCCCCGCGCTCGATGTGGCGTTGCGCCTCCTCGGCACCAGCTTCGAGCGCGAAGCCGGTGAACAGCTCAGCCTGTTCTGAGGTAGGAAGCGCCCGTGGCCGACGCAGATCTCGACACGCAGCAGCACGCCCGTGGGCTCAGCCTGCAGAAGGCGCTCGGCTGGGCCACCTTCGCCGCCGTCGGCCCGGGCTCGATCTTCACCATGCGGGTGATTCGCAACAACCGCGTCGAAGGTCAGGAGCGCGCCCGCGAGATCTACCAGGCCGCGCTCGCCACCGGCCGCCCGACGCTGGTCTGCGCCAACCACCTCACGATGGTCGACTCGGCGTACCTCCACTGGTCACTGTCATCGATGTTCGGCTACCTCGCCCACTACCGGCGCTTCTCGTGGAACGTGCCCGCGATCGAGCACTTCACCAACAACCCGTTCCTGAAGGCGATCTGCTACCTCGGCAAGACCGTCCCCATCGATCGCTCGGGCGACGACGCCCACCGCAAAGCGGTGATGGACAAGCTCAAGTGGCTGATTGAGCAGGGCGAGGTGGTCACCCTTTTCCCCGAGGGGAGTCGCAGCCGCACCGGCCGAATCGACGACTCCAACCTCCAGTACGGAATCGGACAGTTGCTGGTCGGGCTCAACCGCCCGCAAGTGCTCTGCTGTTATCTCCGCGGGCGCCGGCAGGGGGCCGCCACCGGCGTTCCTCCCTGGGGCGACATTCTCGATCTCGAGGTCGAGCTGCTCGAGCCCTCCACCACCCAGACTGGAATGCGGGCCTGGCGTGACTTGTCGCGTCAAGTGATCGACAAGCTGAAGTCCTTGGAGGACGCGTGGTTTGCGCGACGCGGCACGAACACCGTTATGAAGCCATGACAATTCCGGTGTTAGTCGAAAGAGCGTGCAAACGGCTTTCGACAAGAACCATTGGGCCCTGATCCTGGGGGGCTCGAGCGGGTTCGGGCTCGCCACCGCCAAGGCGCTGGCCCACCGCGGGATGAACGTCTGCGTCGTTCACCGCGACCGCAAAGGCTCGATGCCACAGATCGAGCCGCACTTCGCCGAGCTGAAGGCCACCGGTGTGGGCGTGCTCACCGTCAACACCGACGCGCTCTCGGTGGAGGGCCGCAAGCAGGTGCTCGACGAGCTCGCCACCCGCATGGGGCCGGCGGGCAAGGTTCGCCTGGTGCTGCACTCGATCGCGTTCGGCAACCTGAAGCCGCTCGCCACCCCGAAGCCGAACGCGGCGGTGAGCGACGCGGTGGCCAAGCTCTCGCAGCAGCTGGGCGTCGAGGTGACCGCGTTCAGCGCGGCGGTGAAGAAGGCGTTCGACGCCGGCGCCGACGTGCTCGCTCCGCTGGTCGAGACCGCGGCCCCGGAGCCGGGCGTGGCGTTGGAAGACGAAGACTTCGCCCGCACCGTGCACGCGATGGGCACCTCGCTCGCCACCTGGGTTCAAGACGTGTTCGCCCGCGGCCTGTTCGCCGGCGACGCCCGGGTGGTCGGCCTCACCAGCGAAGGCAACGAGATCGCCTGGCGCGGCTACGGCGCGGTGGCGGCGGCGAAGGTGGCGCTGGAGTCGATCTCCCGCGCGATCGCGGTCGAGCTCGGGCCCTACGGCGTGCGCTCCAACATCGTGCAGGCCGGCGTCACCGACACCCCCGCGCTGCGGCTGATTCCCGGCTCGGCGCAGATGAAGGCCGACGCCCGGCTGCGCAACCCGCTCGGGCGGCTGACCACCCCGGCCGACGTGGCCGACTTCATCTGCCTGCTCGCCACCGACGAGGCGCGCTGGGTGAACGGCGCGCTGATTCGCGTCGACGGCGGCGAAGGAGTGGCGGGGTGAGCCTGTACCTCCACGGCGTCGGTCACTTTCACCCCGAGAACGTGATCGACAACAAGTTCCTCGAGTCGCTCGACATCGGTACCACCGACGAGTGGATTCTCGAGCGGGTCGGCATTCGCCAGCGCCGCACGGTGTTGCCGCTCGACTACATCCGCTCCACCAAGAACGCCGACGTGCGCGCCGGCCAGGAAGCGGCGATCTACTCCAACGTCGAGACCGGCAAGCGGGCGGCGCTGGTGGCGCTCGAGCGCGCGGGCCTGAAGCCTTCTGACATCGGCATGGTGATCGCCGGCGGCTGCTCTCCGGAGATGCAGATTCCCTCGGAGGCGTGCCGGATCGCCCAGGCGCTGAACATCGAGGCGCCGGCGTTCGATCTCAACTCGGCCTGCTCCAGCTTCGGCGCCCAGCTCCACTTCCTCTCGCACCTGCGCCCGCTGCCGCGCTTCGTGCTGGTGGTGAACCCCGAGAACACCACCCGGGTGGTCAGCTACGCCGACCGCTCCACCGCGGTGCTCTGGGGCGATGCGACCAGCGCCGCGATCGTCTCCGCCGAGGTGCCGTCGAAGGTGGCGATCACCCAGACGCTGCTCGAGTCGTCGCCGGCCGGCTGTGCGCTGGTGACGATTCCCAAGTTCGGCCACTTCGCGCAGGAAGGCAGCTCGGTGCAGCGGTTCGCGATCAAGACCACGCTCGCCTGCGTCGAGAAGTTCATGCCGTCGGCGAAAGAGCGCGCCGCCAAGACCGGCGGCAAGGTGCGCTTCATCGGCCACCAGGCGAACGCGCTGATGCTCGACTCGGTGGTGCGGCGCGCCGAGCTCGACCCCGCAGATCACTTTCACAACGTCGAAGACTTCGGCAACACCGGCGCCGCGGGCGCTCCCACCGTGCTGGCCCAGAATTGGGATCGGCTCTCCAGCGGCGACACCGTGATGCTGGTGGTGGTCGGCTCGGGCCTGACCTGGGCGGCGGCGAAGTTGGAGGTCTCGTGATGCACTACTCCGAGTTTTGTCAGCGCACCCAGCTGTCGAAGGAAGAGCTGATCAACCTGTCGCAGGGCAACGGCATCGAGGGCGCACCGGCCGAGTTCATTCGCCTGCCCGCGCCGCCGATGCTGATGATCGATCGGGTGGTCGAGATTCAGCGCAACGGCCCCCGCGGCCGCATCGTCGGCGAGAAGGACATTCACTTCGACGACTGGTTCTTTCACTGCCACTTTCGCGATGATCCCGTGCAGCCGGGCTGCCTCGGCGTCGACGCGGTCTGGCAGCTGGTCGGGCTCTACTGCTCGCTCAACGGCGCCGCCGGCTCGGGCCGCGCGCTCGGCTGCAAAGAGGTCGAGTTCGCCGGGCAGATTCGGCCCCACGACAAGCTGGTGCGCTACGAGGTCGACATTCGCCGCTTCTCGCTGCTGAAAGACTCCGGCTCGGCGGTGGCGATCGGCAACGCCAAGGTGTTCGTCGACGGCGAAGAGATCTACCGAATCGCCGACGCCAAGGTCGGCATGTTCCTCGGCATCGGCTACCCCGACTACCCGGCGCGCTCGAAGAACTCCAAGGGCGGGATCATGGATCGGAGCGCCTGATGTTGACCCCAGACGAAGTGCTCGACCTGTTGCCGCAGAAGCCGCCGTTCAGGTTCGTCGATCGGCTGCTTCGCCTCGACGAGAACGGCGCGGTGGGTGAGTACACCTTCAAGCCCGACGAGACGTTCTACCCGGGCCACTTTCCCGGCAACCCGGTGACGCCAGGCGTGATCCTCACCGAGACGATGTGCCAGACCGGCATCGTCGCGCTCGGCATCTATCTGCTGGGCATGGAATTTCCCAAAGAGGTCGTGGCGCGAACGGTGACCCTGCTCACCGAGACCCAGATCGAGTTCATGAACATGGTGAAGCCCGGCGAGACCGTGCGCACCACCGCCGAGAAGATCTTCTGGCGCCGGCGAAAGCTGAAGGCGCAGGTGTCGATGACCAAGGCCGACGGCACCGAGGTCGCGCGCGGCACCGTCGCAGGAATGGGAGTCGAACGATGAGCAACAAGCGAGTGGTCGTCACCGGTCTCGGGGTGCTGGCGCCCAACGGTCACGGGTTGCCGGCGTTCACCGCCGCGCTGAAAGAAGGCAAGAGCGGGATCAAGCACCACGCGCACCTCGCGGAGGCGAAGTTCGCCTGCCAGGTGGGCGGCATTCCCGAGAACGTCGAGGAGATTCAGAAGAAGTACCTCACCGACGAAGAGCTGTTCGCGATGAACCCGAACATGATCTACGCGGCGATCGCGGCGATCGACGCCTGGACCGATGCGGGCCTCAAGCGCCCGGCGGCGGGCGACGACACCGTCGACTGGGACACCGGCGCGATCATCGGCACCGGCATCGGCGGCATCGACACCATCGCCGAGAAGCTCGCCCCGCGCGTCGATCAGGGCAAGGTCGGGCGGCTCGGGTCCACCATGGTCGAGCAGATCATGTCGAGCGGCAACAGCGCCAAGCTCTCGGGCCTGCTCGCGCTCGGCAACCAGGTCACCACCAACTCCAGCGCCTGCAACACCGGCACCGAGGCGATCGTCGACGCGTTCCTGCGCATTCGCGACGGGCGCGCGGTGCGCATGCTGGCGGGCGGCTCCGAAGGCCACTCGAAGTACATCTGGGCCGGCTTCGACGCGATGAAGGTGCTCAACCGCACCAAGAACGACGCGCCCACCGAGGCCTCGCGGCCGATGAGCGCGAGCGCCGCCGGCTTCATTCCCGGCTCCGGCGCGGGGGTGCTGATGCTCGAGAGCCTCGAGAGCGCCCAGAAGCGCGGCGCGCGGATCTACGCCGAGGTGCTGGGCGGCTTCACCAACTCCGGCGGCCACCGCATGGGCGGCAGCATGACCGCGCCCAACCCGCACGGGGTGCAGCGCTGCATTCAGGGCGCGGTGGCGATGGCCGGCATTCAGCCTTCGCAGATCGGCGCGATCAACGGCCACCTCACCGCCACCTTCGCCGACCCGATCGAGGTCGCCAACTGGTCGAAGGCGCTCGGGCTGGAGCCGTCGAAGATGCCGTGGCTGCATTCGACCAAGTCGCTGATCGGTCACGCGCTCGGCGCGGCCGGCGGCATCGAGAGCGTCGCCTCGGTGCTGGAGGTGAGCCAGGGCTTCGTGCATGGCTCGAAGAACTGCGACGATCTGCACCCCGAGCTGTCGCCGTTCGCGAGCCGGGTGGCGCATCAGACGATCGAGATGCCCGAGCTCAAAGTGATCGCCAAGGCCAGCTTCGGCTTCGGCGATGTGAACGGCTGCGTGATCTACAAGAAGTTCGAAGGCTGACCCGTCGTCCTTAGAGGAGCAACCATGGAAAAGCAGGCTGAAGTGATGGACAAGGTGGTGGGGATTCTGACGCCGTTCGTGAAGAACCCGGACGCGCTGAAGGCGATCTCGATGGAGACGTCGATCCTCAAGGACCTGAAGGTGAACTCCGCCCGTCTGGTCGACATCGTGCTGGAGATCGAAGACGCGTTCGGCATCGCGGTCAGCGACGACCAGGCCGACCAGGTGAAGACGGTGGGCGACGCGGTTCGCTTGATCATGGCGACGGGCAAGGCCTGAACCTCGTCGGCAACGACGTCGTCGACCTCGACGAGCCTCAGGCCGCCGAGTCGCACACCCGTGAGCGTTACGTGGCGCGGGTGTGTACCGAAGACGAGCGGGAGCGGCTGTCGCGTGCCGTCGACAAGCGGGTGTCGTTCTGGAGTCACTTCGCGGCGAAGGAGGCGGCCTACAAGGTCGCCGCCAAGCTCGGGCTCCGCCGCGGGTTCGCCCACAAGCTGTTCGACGTCTCCGAAGATCTGAAGTCGGTGTGGTTCGGCGAGCTTCAGCTGCAGCTCGAGCTCCAGATCGACGGCGCCCGCATTCACGCGCTGGCGTGGACCGCGCAGAAGCCGCAGTGGGGCCTCGGCCTGGTGCGCGACGAGGCCCGCGCGGGTGAAGTGGCGCGCGAAGGCCTGCTCCACGCGCTCGGCGACGAGGCGCTGCTGGTCGAGCGAAAGAGCGCTCCCGGCAGCTGGGACGGCTACGCCCCGCCGAAGGTGATGAAGGGCGCTTCAGAGCTGCCGATCGACGTCAGCCTCAGCCACGACGGCAGGTTCGCCGCCTGGGCCTGGGTGAAGAGCGCCTGATCACTCCGCCTGGGCGCGCAGCGCGTCGGCGTCTTTCAAGGTGATGCCTTTGCCGCGCTCGATCAGCCCACGCTCGGCGAACGAGGTGAGCACCCGCGACAACGTCTCGGGGCGAATGCCGAGCAGCGCCGCCACCCGGGTCTTCGAGATCGGCGTCGCTGCCCCGCGGCCGATCAGCGTCGACCACACCAGGGTGAAGCGCGCCACCCGGCTCTCCGCGGTGCCGGAGCGGAACGCGGCGTCGCGCCGCTGCTCGAGCACCTCGTCGAGCGTCATCTCGAACATCATGCGGGCGGGGCCGCGGGGGCCGAGCCAGTCGTGAACCTGCGCGATCGGCGCGGAGCAGAGCGCGACCGGGGTCACCGCGCGCAGCTCGGCCTGAGACGGCAGCTGGCGCAGCGCCTCGAGACCGAGCAGTGAACGGGGCCCACGCACCGACGCGCCGGTGACGTCGCCCGAGGCCGCCACGGTGGAGGTGGAGACGACGCCGTCGCGCACGAAGCTCACCTCCGACGGCACCTCGCCCTGTGGCGTGAGCAGCGCGCCGGCCTGAAGGGTGCGCGGCGCGAACACACAGCGGCGATCGGTGTGGAGCTCACAGTCACTGCAGTCGTGGACGGCGCGTCGGAGCATAGGAAAATGATACGCATCAAGATCGCGGGGCGCACCCCGGCCGCGCGCGCAAAGTTTGCGTTTGATCCAGATCAAGGCGCTGCCAGAAAGTCTTTCGATGGCTTTTCGAAACCCGGGCGATCAGTTCCTCGCCGATTACCTCCGCCACGGCATGACCCCGTTCTTCGGGCTGCCTCTGGCCGACTCCTCGAAGCCCGATGCGTTCGCCGGCTGCAAGGTGGTGTTCCTCGGCGTGCCGCACGACGCCAGCGTGAGCCAGAACCCGGGTGCGCGCTTCGGCCCCTATGCGGTGCGCAAGGCGAGCATCTTCGCGGTCGACGCGACCGCGCTGCAGAAGCTGGGCGGCAAGGCGGTCGACGGCGGCAACGTGCCGGCGCCGTTCGGGTCGCCCGAGGGCATGCGGGCGGCGGTGGAGCAGGGCGTTCGCCAGGTGCTCGACAGCGGCGCGGTGCCGTTCCTGGTGGGCGGCGATCACTCGATCGCGCTTCCGTCGCTGCGCGCGGTGGCGAAGAAGCACGGCCCGCTGGCGGTGATTCACGTCGACGCCCACCCCGACCTGAGCCCGCAGAGCGAGCTGCTCTCGGCCGACGCGTACCACCACGGCGCGCCGCTCCGGCATGCGCTCGAAGAAGGGCTGATCGCGCCCGGCCAGCTGCACCAGCTCGGCATTCGCATTCCCCACGACGAGGGCTACGCGCTCACCCACGGGGTGAAGGTGCACGGCATCGACGAGCTGGCCGACCGCGGAGTGGCGGCGGTGATGGCCGAGGTGCGCGCGGCGATCGGCGGCCGGCCGGTGTACCTGACCTTCGACATCGACGCGGTCGACCCGGCGTTCGCGCCCGGCACCGGCACTCCGGTGGCAGGCGGCCTCAGCTCGCGGGAGGCGCTGCGAATCGTGCGCTCGCTCGCCGGGCTGAAGCTGGTGGGGCTCGATCTGGTGGAGGTGCTCCCGGCGCTCGACCACGCCGATCTCACCAGCCTGCTCGCGGCCCAGCTGCTCAGTGAGGCGCTGGCCGGGCTTGCTCCATCTGTCTGACCAGCGCGTCGCGTTCGCGATCGGAGCCGGCCAGCTGATCGGCGAGCGGGTAGATGAGCTCCTCCTTGCGGCGGTGTGCCTCGAGCGCCAGCGCCAGCTGCGAGAGGGTCTGCCCGGCCGCGCCGCCGCGACCGCGGGCGACGTGGCGCTCGCAGTCCTGAATCAGCCGGCGAATCTCCCGGTGCTCGTCGCGCATCAACGAGAGCGGGCCCTCGAGGCCTCCGGCGCGCGCCATCATCGGGAACAACACCGTCTCCTGCACGTTGATGTGCCACCCGAGGCCGGCGCTGAGCTGGCTGAGCCAGCCGCTCGCCTCCTGGTGTTCGTCTTGACCCAGCAGGTGATCGGCCTGCTGGAGAATGGTGTCGAGTCGCCGGTGGTCGGCTTCGAGAAAGGTGGAGACGTTGCGATGCTGCAGGGCGCTGCCGGTGGTCGTTTCCATGCGGAGCAGTCTGGGAGAACGCGGCCAGCACCGAATTGACCGGGATCAAGCGGGGCTCGGGTTGCGCGGCATTCACCTCCGGAGTTACCGTTCACGCGTGCTCGGGGCCCGAAACATCGTCTCGGTTTGCCTGGCGGTCGGCCTGCTGTTGGCCGCCAGCCTCGGCAGCGCGCCCGACACCCTCGAAGACGACGACGTTCAGCTGCCGTCGATCGACCTGAGCCTCACCGAGGCCGCCCCTGAGGTCCCCGTCGCCCAGGCGCCTCAGCTGCGCTCGAAGCGATGGCACGCCCAGGCGCGCAGCACCGGCCGGGAGCACTCGGCCGCGATCTTTCACCCTCCGATCTGAGCGGGCAGCACCTCGCCCGTGATGCTCGCGCGTGCTCACAAAGGGGGCGCGCGCGAGCCCTGCTGTTTCCTCATTGATTGGAGTCGAAGATGGAATTCACCGACCGGGAGCTCGGGTGGAGCTCTGCGCCGTCGTTGTTTCGCAGCCGTTGCGTGGTGGTGGCCGAAGACGACCCCGAGCTGCGGGCGCTGATCGAGCGCTGGCTGCGATACGACGGGTACGAGGTCGAGTCGGCCGCCGACGGCGACGGGCTCGCCCAGCTGCTGGAGAGCAGGCGCCACCCCGACCTGGTGATCACCGATCAGCGGCTGCCCTACCGCGACGGCACCGACGTGCTCCGCGAGCTGCGCCGGCGGGGCGGCCAGACGCCGGTGGTGTTGATGAGCGGCTTCGCCGACGTCGGCCTGCACGAGCGGGCGCGGCGGCTCGGGGTGAGCGCGGTGGTCGACAAGCCGTTCGACCTCGATGCGTTTCGCACCCTGGTGGCCGGGCTGTTGGCCCAGCGTGCGGGCGAGGAGGTGCGCTCATGATTGGTTCGCGGCCCACGGTGCTGGTGGCCGAAGACGACGCCGAGCTGCGCGACCTGATCTGCCAGCGGCTGGTCTCCGCCGGCTGCTCGGTGGAGAGCTACCCCACCGGAGAGCAGCTCTGGCGGGCGCTGGTGCACCGGGTCGACATACTCGGCGTGCCTCCCGACCTGATCGTGACCGACGTGCGCATGCCCGGCCGCACCGGCCTCGACGTGGTGAGGCAGCTGCGGCGGTACGACCGGGTGACTCCGGTGATCGTGGTGACCGCGTTCGGCGACGAGCACGCAGCCTCCAGCGCGGAGCAGCTCGGGGCTCACCTGATCCCCAAGCCGTTCGATCTCGACCAGCTGCTCCAGGCGGCGGTCAGCGCCGGGGTGATCAGGTGACGCGCCCGAAGGTGGTGGTGGCGGAGGACGACGACGACCTCCGCGACCTGCTCGAGCAGGTGCTGGGGCGCGACTACGCGGTGGTGGTGCTGGAAGACGGCTTCGAGCTGGCCGACTACCTCGAGCTGTCGCGCACCGCCGGCACCCCACCGCCCGATTCTGATCGTCTCCGATGTCTGCATGCCGGGCCGCACCGGGCTCGACGCGCTCGCTCCCAAAGGCGAGTGGCTGCCCGGCTGCCCGGTGGTGATGATCAGCGGCTTCACCGACCCCGCGAGCCGGGAGCAGGCGCGGCGCAGCGGGGTGGCGCGCTTCTTCGACAAGCCGCTCGACCTGGACGCGCTCGGCGCCGCGGTGGGGGAGCTGTTGGGAGGCCGCAGGTGAAGCTGTCGCTCAAGCTCGGGCTGGTGATCTTCGTGCTGATCGCGATGGTGTCGGTGGTCAACGCCACCCTCCGGGCCCGGCAGTCGCTCGAGCTGATCGACACCCAGGCCCGCGACGAGCTGCTCACCGTCGCCGCCACGCTCTCGCCGATCTTCGTGCGCTCGTGGCAGCGCGAAGGGCCCGACGCCGCGACCGCGCTGTTGGCACACGCGAGCATCTCGCGCGCCGACGCCCAGCCGGTCGAGGTTCGCTGGAAGCCGGTGGGGGAGCTCGACGCGGCCGCTGAAGACACGGCCCGGCTCGCCGCGGGCAAGGCGGTCGAGCGGCGCACCCGCGGTGAGATCGATCGGCTCAACCTCTGGGTGCCGCTGCCGTCGGAGCCGGGCGGGGTGCTGGTGGTGTCGCGTTCGCTGCCGGAGGAGCGGGCGGCGGTGCGCTCGGTGGTGTGGACCGCGGCGCTCTCGAACCTGGTGTTGATTCTGATCCTCGAGGCGATGGTGCTGATCGCGGGGAGGTTGCTGGTGGGCCGGCCGCTCGACCGGCTCGCGCAGCACGCCCGTAGAATCGCGTCGGGCGACCTCGACGTGCGGGTGCCGGCGCGATTGAACGACGAGATCTCCGAGGTGGCAGCAGAGATGAACGCGATGGCGGAGGCGCTGAAGCAGAGCCGGGCCCGGGTCGCCGCCGAGCACCGCGCCACCCTCGCCGCGGTCGACGAGCTTCGCCACGCCGATCGCCTCGCCACCGTGGGCAAGCTCGCCGCGGGCGTCGCGCACGAACTCGGCACGCCGCTCACCGTGGTCGCTCACCACGCCAAGCAGATCGAGCGTGGCCTGGTGCCCGAGGCCGAGGCGGTGAAGGGCGCGGCGGTGATCAGCCGCCAGGTCGAGAAGATCGCCGGCATCGTACGGCAGCTGATGACGTTCGCCCGGCGGGGCTCGGGCCAGAAGCTGAAGGGCGATCTGGGCACCCTGGCGCGGCAGACCCTGGAGCTGCTCCAGCCGATGGCGCAGAAGCGCGGGGTGCTGCTGCGGTTCGAGCCTCCGGCGGCGCCGATGGTGGCCGAGCTGGAGCCGAACCAGATTGAGCAGGCGCTCACCAACCTGGTGGTGAACGGCCTCCAGGCGATGAAGCCGGGCGGCACGCTCACCGTCTCGGTGCAGAAGGAGCGGGTGGACCCGCCGAAGGCGAGCGGGCTGCCGCAGGGCGAGTGGCTCTCGGTCGCGGTCGCAGACCAGGGCACCGGCATTCCCCCCGAGTCGCTGGAGCGGGTGTTCGACCCGTTCTTCACCACCAAACCGGTGGGCGAGGGCACCGGGCTGGGGCTGTCGGTGGCGTATGGCATCGCGGTCGACCACGGCGGGTGGATCGACGTCTCCTCCGCGGTTGGGGCGGGCAGCCGGTTCGCGCTCCACCTGCCTCCGGCGGCCTGAAGTTGCCGTAATCTCTGGCCGGTCACGAACTGCGAGGCATTTGCCTCCAAGTCTCGAGGAGGTCAGATGACCGAGACAGAACGGGTGCAGCGGGCTCAGGCGGGCGACCGCGCGGCGCTCGATCAGCTGGTGCACCAGGCGAAGGACCTGGTGTTCAACCTCGCGGTGCGAATGCTCGGCAACCCCACCGACGCCGAAGATGTGTCGCAGGAGATTCTGATTCGGGTGGTGACCTCGCTGTCGACCTTTCGGGGCGAGAGCGCGTTTCGCACCTGGGTCTACCGGATCGCCGCCAACCACCTGATGCGGGCGAAGAAGGAAGGCCAGAAGGAGCAGACCTTCGAGGCGATCGAGGAGTACCTCGACGTGGGGATCGCCGCCGATCTGCCTCCGCTGGAGGATCAGCGGCTGGTGACCGAGGCGCGGCTGGTGTGCACCTCGAAGATGGTCACCTCGCTCGATCGCGATCACCGCCTGGCGTTCGTGTTGGGCGAGGTGTTCGAGCTGTCGAGCGAAGAGGGCGCGAGCGCGCTGGAGATCACCCCCGAGGCTTTTCGCAAGCGCCTGTCGCGCGCGCGCGAGCGCATCGGAGAGTTCATGGCGAAGCGCTGTGGCCTGTTCGACCCCAAGCTGCCGTGCCGCTGCGCCAAGCAGGCCGCGAACGGGGCGAAGGCCGGCCGGCTGACGCACGAGTCGGCCAGGCTCACCGCGCTGGGCTGCCGGCCCCGGCCCGCTGCGGCCGAGTCGGAGGCGGTCACCGAGCTCGAGAAGGTGGCCGCGATCTTCAAGAGCCACCCCGATTACGCCGGCCCGGAGTCTTTGATCTCAGGCCTGAAAACGCTGCTCGCCCGCCCGTAGTCACGAATAATTCGGCCCTCGTCTCCAACGCTTTGAAGGCCGCAATTCAGCGGCCGCAAACGGGAGACCAGAGATGAAGAAGCTGATGCTGGCGTGTGGGTTGATGGCGACGATCGCGGTCGGCGCGCAGGTGGCGAAGAAGGCGGAGTCGCACCTCGAGCAATCGCAGCTGACGTGGACGACGCCCTTCGGCCCGCAGGGCCCGCAGTTCGGGTTCGTCGAAGGCAAGATGGGCGACAAGAAGCCCGCCTCGTTCTTCGTGAAGTTCCCCGCGGGGGGCGACTCCGGCTGGCACATTCACGACGAGGACTACCAGGCGGTGGTGGTGAAGGGCACCTTCGCCGAGCAGCAGCAGGGCGAGCCGAAAGAGACGCTGCTCCCGGCCGGCTCGTACTTCACCCAGACCGGCAAGCTGAACCACCGCAACGGCTGCACCAAAGACGGTGACTGCCTGCTCTACGTGCACTTCGACAAGGGCGCGTCGAGCTACCCCACCACGCCCGAGGGCAAGCTGGTGCCGATGCCCGCGCCCGCGAAGTGAACGGCTGAAAGCTCTGATGCCGCCGCGACGTCAGCCGGGCGCGGTGGCATCATCTTCAGGCATGGGCCAGCCGGACGAATACGAACTGTCGGCGACGTACATCGATGGCCTCGGCCGCGCCGTGCAGAGGCTCGGCTACCTCGACAGCGCGCTGGCGACGATGACCGACCAGCAGCGCAACGCCTGGCTTCGCCCCGCGCGTCAGCCGTGGTGGGACGCCCGGTTCGCCGAAGATCTCGCCGCGGTGGTGTGCAAGCTGTTCCACGACCGCGCGCTGGAGCAGGTCGGCTACGAGGTGATCTGCGAAGCGATCGGCCCCCAGCTGAAGCCGCAGCTCGACGCCGCGCTCGCAGGCGGCGCCGGGCCCGAGGCGCTGTTCGAGAAGCTGGGTGACTTCGCGAAGACGGCGGTGCGGCCGCTCGAGGTGCGGTGGGCGTTCGCGCCTCCCGCCAGCGGCACGCTCGAGCTGATCTACCCGCGCCGGCTGAAGCGCGAGACCCAGGTGCTGTGGCGGGGCGCGATTCAGTACGGGTTCGAGCTCGCGCGGCGCCCGGGAGCGATCGTGCTCGAAGAGCAGACCGAGCCTGGCCACCTCGTCTACCAGCTGCGTTGGGAGACCCGATGAAGACCCGCAAGCTGTTGCCCGCCGCGCTCGCGTTCGCCGCCTGCACCAGCACGTCGGGCACCGACTCCGGCAGCTGCCCGCACCCAGACAGCGGAGACGCCGGCACGGTGCGCTGCACCTGCGAGGCGTACATGGACGCGCCCGCGATGCCGATCAAGTACATGGAGTGCTGCGACTCCGACATCGGCAACCCGTGCGGAATCTGCTGCTACAACCCGCGCGACGCCGACGGCGGCCGCATGTACGAACCCGACAGCGGCACTCCCGTCTGTTACTGCTGATGACCCTCGCGCGGCCCGGTCGGGTCGCCCAGCGGTTCGAAGTAGAGGTTCATCGGGTCGACCTTGAGGTAGCGGCCGACCAGCACGTAGTGGTGCGCGGCGAAGTAGTCGAGGATCGCCTGGCGCACGCTCTTGTGCGCTTCGATGCAGACCAGCCCGGGGCGGTACTTCTCGATGTCGAAGCCGGCCAGCGCCTTGGGCTCCGTCAGCTCGATGTCCATCGAGAGCAGATCGAAGTGCTCGACCTTCTCGCGCGCGAGCAGCTGGTTCAGCGTCAGGGTGGGCACCTTGCGCGGCTCGCTCTTGGCGCCTTCTTCGTCTTCGGTGAAGGCGCGGTTCGACGAGCTCACCTGCATCGCGTCTTTGGCGACGTAGATCGTCTCCTCCGCGTCGCCCTTGTCGGCGATGAAGGCGGTGAAGAACTTCGTCTTCGGGCGGTTCTTCGCCCAGCCGTCTTTGAACTCGTCGAGCGCGTCGACCGCCAGGCCCGACCAGCCGAGCTTCGTCTCCAGGTAATACGTGTTGCTGGCGTTCTTGAAGTGGTTGGCGCCGATGTCGACGAAGGTGCCGCCCTGCTTGTCGTGAAAGAAGTCGCGAATGATCGCCTCTTCGAGCGCGTTGGAGCTGTGCGGCTCGGCGTGATGCGCGACCTGATCGACCTCGTCGAGATAGTGGGCGACGTAGTACGCGTTCACCGCTGCCTGCGGGTCGGGCGGCGGTGAAGGAAGCGGTGGCGGTGGCTTCATCGCGCGCGCGGTGGCGAACACTGCGACCGCGATCAGCAGCAGGTTGCCTGCCACCAACACCAGCACCCGGCGCATCAGCCGAGCACCACCAACAGATCGCCCGCCTGCACCTTGCCTTTGAGCGGCGCGACCAGCTCCTTCACCGTGCCGGCGTGCTGGCAGCGCACCACCGTCTCCATCTTCATCGCCTCCAGCGTCATCAGCGGCATTCCGGGCTCGACCTTGGCGCCGACCTGCTGGTGCACCGCGATCACCGTGCCGGGCATCGAAGCTCCGACGTGGAGCGGGTTCGACTTGTCGGCGGCGCGGCGCTCGACCTCCTTCGGCGCCAGCGCGCGGTCCTTCACCGTTACCTGGCGCCCGTGGCCGTTGAGCTGAAAGAACACCGTGCGGCTGCCGTCGGGCGCGGCGTCTGAGACCGCGTCGAGCTGCACCACCAGCGTCTTGCCGGTCTCGAGCTGAATCCACCGCTCCTGGCCGACCTCGAGGCCGTAGAAGTAGGTCGGGGTGTCGAGGATCGAGAGGTCTTCGAAGCGCTCCCGCCGCTCGAAGTAGGCATCCATCACCCGGGGGTAGAGCGCGTGGGAGATCGTCTCGTCGTGGCGCGCCGGGCGCCCGAGCGTCTCGGAGAGCTTCTTCGCGCGGCCCTCGAGGTCGAGCGGCTTGAGCGTGCCACCCGGGCGGCCGCTGATCGCCGGCAGCCCCTTGAGCACCGCGGCGCGCAGCTTCTCGGGGAAACCGCCCGGCGGCTGACCGAGCTGGCCTTGAAAGTAGCCGACCACCGACTCGGGGAAGTCGAGCCTGGGCGCCTCGTCGCGGAGCTTGGCCTCGGTCTGCTTCACCGATTCGTCGAGGGTGGAGGCGCGCACCAGCAGATCGTTCTTCACCAGGAAGATCGCGAAGTCGCCCACCATCTTCGACGACGGCGTCACCTTGGGAATGTCGCCGCAGAGCATGTTCACCACCGCGAACGCATCCTTCACGTCTTGCCAGCGGCCGAGCAGCCCGAGCTCCGCCACCTGGGGGCGAAGGTTGGAGTACTGCCCGCCGGGGATCTCGTGGAAGTAGACCTCCGAGGTCGACGACTTCAGGCCGCACTCGAACGGCGCGTAATACTCGCGCACGTCTTCCCAGTAGTTGGCGAGCGGCTGGAGCTTCTTGTTGGTGAGCCCGGTGTCGCGCGGGTAGCCGCGGAGCGCCGCCACCAGCGCGTTGATCGACGGCTGGCTGGTGAGCCCCGCCATCGGCGCCAGCGCGGCGTCGACGATGTGCACGCCGTGATCGATCGCGGTGAGCAGCATCGCCACCCCGTTGCCCGAGGTGTCGTGGGTGTGGAGGTGAATCGGCAGCTTCACCGTCTCGCGCAACCGATCGAGCAGCAGGCCCGCGGCGCGAGGCCGCAGCAGCCCGGCCATGTCTTTGATGCAGAGGAAGTGCGCGCCGAGGCCTTCGATCTTCTTCGCCAGCTCGGCGTAGTAATCGAGGGTGTACTTGGGCCGCTTCGGGTTGGCGACGTCGCCGGTGTAACAGATGGCCACCTCGGCCACCTTGCCGGTCTTGCGCACCCGCTCGATCGACACCTTCATCGAGTCGATGTCGTTGAGCGAGTCGAAGATGCGGAACACGTCGAGGCCCGCTTCGGCCGCCTCGTCGATGAACGCTTCCACCACGTTGTCGGGGTAGTGGGTGTAGCCGACCGCGTTGGCGCCGCGGAGCAGCATCTGCAGCAGCAGGTTGGGCACCGCTTGCTTGAGCGCGCGCAGCCGCTCCCACGGGTCTTCGTCGAGGAAGCGGTAGGCCGTGTCGAAGGTGGCGCCGCCCCAGCACTCGAGGCTGAACAGCTCGGGCGCGAGGTGAGCGGTGGCGTGCGCGATCTTCAGCACGTCGTAGCTGCGCATGCGGGTGGCGAGCAGCGACTGGTGCGCGTCGCGCATCGTGGTGTCGGTGAGCAGCGGCTGCTTCTGCTCCAGCACCCACTTCGCCAGGCCTTCGGCGCCGCGCTCCTGCAGAATCTGGGTGGTGCCCTTCGGCGGCGGGCCGGCCGGCACCTGGGGCACCCGCGCGTCGAGCAGCTTCGACGGCAACAGGCGCTGGTCTTTCTTCACCGTCGGGTGGCCGTTGACGACGATGTCGCCCAGGTAGCGGAGCATCTTCGAGGCGCGATCGCGCTTGGGCGAGAGCTGGAACAGCTCCTTGGTGTCGTCGATGAACCGCGTCCACGTCTGGCCGGAGCGGAACAGCGGGTGGCCGAGCACGTTCTCGAGGAAGGGCAGGTTGGTCTTCACCCCGCGAATTCGAAACTCGCGCACCGCCCGCTGTGCCTTGCGCACCGTCTCGTCGAAGGTGTGCGCGTAGGCGATCACCTTCACCAGCATCGAGTCGTAGGCGCTGGAGATCACCGCGCCCGGGTAGCCGTTGCTGCCGTCGAGTCGAATGCCGAAGCCGGTCGCCGCGCGCCAGGCGGTGATCGTGCCGGCGTCGGGCATGAAGTTGTTGGCGGGATCTTCGGTGGTGACGCGCAGCTGAATCGCGTAGCCGCGGGTGGCGACCGACGCCTGGCTGGCCAGCCCGATCTTGGGCGAGCCGAGCGGCTCCCCTTCGGCGACGTGAATCTGCGCCTGCACCAGATCGATGCCGGTGACCTGCTCGGTGACGGTGTGCTCGACCTGCAGCCGGGCGTTCACCTCGATGAAATAGAAGTCGTCGTTCGAGACCAGGAACTCGACGGTGCCGGCGTTGCTGTACTTCGCCGCCTGGCCCAAGGTGAGCGCCGCGGCGCAGATGCGATCCCGCAGCGCGGGCGAGAGCGACGGGGCAGGGGCAATCTCGATCACCTTCTGGTGGCGCCGCTGAACGCTGCAGTCGCGCTCGAACAGGTGCACCAGGTTGCCGTGCTGATCTCCGAGCAGCTGCACCTCGATGTGGCGCACCTTCTCGAGAAACTTCTCCAGAAACACCACGTCGGAGCCGAACGCCGCCAGCGATTCGCTGCGGGCAGAGGCGAGCGCCGCCTCGAGCTCGTTCTCGGCGCGCACCACCCGCATCCCGCGGCCGCCGCCTCCGTTGGCCGCCTTCACCAACACCGGAGCGCCGTGTTTGGCGA
Organism: Myxococcaceae bacterium; assembly: GCA_047602415.1. Taxonomy (GTDB): domain Bacteria; phylum Myxococcota; class Myxococcia; order Myxococcales; family Myxococcaceae; genus JASGHH01. Next base: position 551,487 of record JASGHH010000001.1, read on the forward strand.
AGAAGTCGCGCGCCTGGGTCAGCTGCGCCGCTGCTTCGCCCGAGAGCGTCATCCCCGGCACGGTGGCCACGCCCGCCTTCTGGGCCAGCGTCTTGGCGGCGACCTTGTCGCCCATCAGCGCGATCACCTCGGGCGTCGGGCCGACCAGTCGAATGCCGCGCGCCACGCAGGCCCGAGCGAACGCCGGGTTCTCGCTCAAGAAGCCGTAGCCGGGGTGAATCGCGTCGACCTTCGCCTGCACGGCGACGTCGAGAATCTCATCGATGCCGAGGTAGGCGTCGACCGGGCGCTTGCCGCGGCCGACCAGGTACGCCTCGTCGGCCTTGTGGCGGTGCTCGCTCAGCCGATCTTCGTCGCTGTAGATCGCGACGGTGCGAATGCCGAGCTCGTTGCATGCGCGGAAGACGCGAATCGCGATCTCCCCGCGGTTGGCGCACATGAGTTTCTTGATCGCGGGCATGTGCCGTGACTTTGGCCAAGCGTGGGGGCGCGCGCCACACGTAAACGGCGCGGCGTACGCCGGTGTTACCGGCGGCCATTCGGCCGATTAGAGTGCCTCCCGTGTTCGTGTCAGAGGCGCTCGACGCCGCGCTGGCCTCCCTGAAGGACCGCAAGCTCGACGCCGCGCTCGAGTCACTGGTGTCGGCGTGGCGGGCCCGGCCAGCGGTCGAGCTGGCGGCGGCGATCACCGCGCTGGGCACCCGGCTCGACGCCGATCAAACCCCGCTGGGCGGCAAGACCCCCGGCGAGCGGGAAGCACAGTGGAGAGAGAAGGCCGGGCAGAACAAGGCGGCCCAGCTTTCACAGTTGCTCGCCACCGTGGCCGACACCAAAGGGTCTGATCAGACCCGCGAACGGCTGCAGTTGCTGCTCGCCAATGGCAACGACCCCCGGCTCACCGACCGCATCGCACAGATGCTGCTGGTGCCGCCGTACAACGGCAGCGTTTCGCGCACCACGCCGTTCTGGAAGCTGGTGTTCGAGCGGCTGGCGAAGCTGGGCGACCCGCGGGTGGTCGCGCTCGCCAGCCGGCTGCCCGAGGCGTGGAAGGTCAAGGAGCTGTCTGACTACGAGCGCGACGCGCTCAACAAGAGGCTGAAGACGGCGCTCCCGGCGATCACCGCGGCGTGGCCCGCGGTGCCGGTGCTCGATGCCGGTGAGCTCGAGACGCTGACGAAGGTGAACGCCGCGATCTCCGACTCGTCGCAGCGGGCCGCCGAGGCCGCCGCCCCGTCGAAGCGCTCGCGCGAGGAGCTGCTGCGCGCGGTCTACGAGAACCCGGCCGACGACGCGCCGCGGCTGGTGTTCGCCGACTTTCTGCAGGAGCAGGGCGACCCGCGTGGCGAGTTCATCACCCTCCAGTTCAAGAAGCGCGACGCGAAGCTGACCCGGGACGAAGCCACCCGCGAGAAGGAGCTGCTCGCCGAGCATGGCCGTTCGTGGCTGGGGGCGATCGAGAAGAAGGTGAACAAGGGCGGCATGGTGTTCGAGCGCGGCTTTCTCTCGGTGTGCAAGGCGAGCGCGGTCGACTCCAGCTGGGAGTGGAGCACCGTGCGCGAGCTCGAGACCGCCAGCTTCGCCTCGAAGGAGTTGCGGCTGGCGTCGCTGCGGGTGTTCATCGGCGAAGCGGTGGTGCTCGACCTGCTGCCGCAGGTGACCCGGCTGATCACCCGGGGGCCGCACGGCATGTCAGACGTCGATCGCGCCTTCCTCGACGGGCGGAAGAAGTGGGCGGTGCCGCGGCCCGCGGTCGAGTCGCTCGAGCTCTCGGGCGACGACATCTGGTGCAGCCCGGTGATGGACTTGCGGCAGTTCGAGTGGCTCCGCGACGGGTTCCCCGCCCTGCGGGAGATCTCGCTGCCCTTTCCGCTCTCGAAGCTCGAAGAGTGGCGCCGCTTCGGCGACGAGCTGAAGGTTGCTCGCCTCGAGCTCAAGACGCACCCTCGTACCCGGGGGGCGTTCGTGCTGGTCTTCACCCAGGGTGACGACGGCAGGCTGTCGCGGCTACGGGTCGAAGGCAAAGAGCAGGAGCTGACGTTCTACGGCTCGATCAACCCGGGCAAGGCCGACGCCGCGACCTTGATCACCGCGATCGCCTCGCTCGACCCTGGCGCGCTCACCCAGTTCGAGCTCGCCAGCTGGAAAGCGCCGCCCGAGCTGAAGGCGGCGCTCTCGAAGCAGACCCGGCTGGCTTAGAGCTTCGAGGTGTAGATGGTGCCCGGCCCGATGTACGAGTTGCCCTCGCCCCAGATCGCCCAGGTGTTGGTGCCGTCGGTGCCCACCCACGAGTAGTCGCCGTACGGGTGAAAGAAGCCGCCCGGCGCCGGAGAGCCGACCTGGTAGGTGTGGGTCAGCGGGAGCGCCATCTTCGACTCCGCGCCCCAGGTCACGCCGTCGCTGCTCGCGCGGGTGTACACGTTCCACAGGCCGCACTGACCGGCGGTGGAGCTGCTGGTGCAGGGGAACTGCACCCGGTTGTCCATCCAGATCGCCTTCACGCCCGAGGCAGTGCCGGCGAGCGCCGCGAAGCCGTGCCACGCGCCGTTGGGAGCGAGCGAGAGCTGCGCGCCGTTCGGGTAGCTGTTCGGGTTGTAGGCGACGTTCCAGGTGGCGCCGAGGTCGTCGGAGTACTTGGTGTAGATGCGCTCCGCCGCGCCCGAAGAGGTGCCGGCGTTGTAGGCCACCACCAGGCGATCGTTGCCGGCCTTGGCGATCGCGCCGATCTGCACCGAGCCGCCCCAGTAGTCCCAGCCCGCGCCGGTGGCCACCGGCTGCGCGAACGAGCGATCGATGGTGCTGGTGGAGTAGCTCCTGAAGTGGTTCGACGACTTCGCCAGCCAGAAGTACGAGTCGCCCTTGCTGTTGTTGGTCACGCAGACCATCGAGAAGTACGCGTTGCCGTGCGAGTCGAGCACGCCGCCGGTCGCCAGCGAGGTGCCGCTCTTCACGTTCGCGGGCGGGTTGATCTTGATCTGGGTGAACGGGGTGGTCTGAATGTTCGGCGTGTACGAGACGTAGTTCGAGCTGAGGTGCTCGTAGGCCATCATCACCGCGCCCGACGCGTCGACCAGCAGAATGTCTTTGTCTCCACCGCCGCCGCCGGCCGCGCTCACCGGAGTGCTCCAGGTGGTGCCGTGGTCATCGGAGTAGATCACCTGGATCGACGAGTTCGCCTGCGGGCCGTCCATGTACGAGACGTAGACGCGGTGGTTGGGGCCCACCACCACCTGGGCGTCGACCTGGGTGCCGACCACCGGGCAGCGCGGCAGCACGATCGGGTCCCAGCTGGCGCCGCCGTTCTGCGAGCGCTGAAAGAACATCGTCGAGTCGGCGGTGCTGCTGCAGGTGGCGCCGGTGCTGTCGGTCTGCCCGGCGGGCCCGTACTTCGGCCAGGCGGCATAGACATATTGACCATCGACGGCGATCGCCGGCTCCCAGTCGTCACCGTTGGTGAAGCCGAGCTGGGTGACGGCGACGTCGGCAAAGGCGGGACAGACCACCAGCGTGGCGGCGAACAGCGCGATCGATCTCTTCATTGTTTGGTTTTCCCCGGAGTGCGTTGGGCAGCGCAGCGACGCAATCGTGGTGCAGATGCTCCGGCATTTCAATTCCGCCACACCGGTGTACCAACTGGTACGCGGAGAAGCGGTGGGGCACGACCAATGCACCAAGGCTCCGAATCAAAGGAGTCTCACAATGCCGAACAAGATCGAAGAAGCAGTGGGAAAGGCAGCGGGCCTCGCCAAGGAAGTGAAGGCGACGTTCAAGGGCCTGTCCGGCGTGTTCAAGACGCTGGCCGAACAGCACGGCGAGGTCGGAGCGCTGCTGAAGCGCGCGGCGGCCGCCGAGAAGAAAGAGAAGCGGCTCGACCTCTGGTCGAAGATTCGCCAGGAGCTGATCTCGCACGAGCGTGGCGAGCTGGGCGTGGTGTACCCGGCGTTTCGCGATCGTCCGGAGCTGCGCGCGATCGCCGAGGAGCACGATCGGGAAGCCGGTCAGCTCGAAGCGGCGATCACCGCGCTCGACTCGATCAATCCCTCCACCGACCAGTGGCACGACAAGATCGAGATGCTCGCCGAGATGGTGACGCTCCACGCCGACGAGGAAGAGAACGAGTGGTTCCCCGCCGCGTCGAAGGTGTTCAGCGACGAAGAGGCGAAAGATCTCGAGGGCCGCTTCCTCGCGCTGAAGGAAGCCGTCGCCGAGCAGGTGATCTCAGCGGGAGTCGGCGACTGCCGCCGACCGGCCCGCGAGGCGGTAGCGGTAGACGTCGGCCGAGGCGAGCACGTCTTTGACGTAGTTGCGTGTCTCATCGAGCGGGATTTCCTCGACGAAGTCGTCGGGGCGGGTCCCGCTCGGAGTCTTCATCCACCCGGCGACGCGCGTCGGCCCGCCGTTGTAGGCCGCGGTGGCGGCGATGCGGTTGCCCTCGAAGCGGCGCATCAGCTGGCCCAAGTAGCGCGAGCCCAGGTGCACGTTCAGCTTCGGGTCGAGCAGGGCGCGGGTCTCGTCGAGGTCGTTGCCTTCTTGCTGGCTGAGCTCGCGCGCGGTCACCGGCATCAGCTGCATCAGCCCGAGCGCTCCGCAGTGCGAGCGCGCGGTCGGCTCGAAGGCGCTCTCTTCGCGCACCAGGCCCTGCAGCCACGCCGGCGGGAGGTTCGTGAGGTCGGCGTTCTTCGCGATCAGGTCAGAGAACCGGGTGGGAAACGCTTCGTCCCACAGCTGCTTGTCCTGCACGTCGCCCACCTGCTGGCGGAACACCGCGCGGGCGAAGCGGTAGGCGTAGACGCCCTGGCCGGCCGCTTCGAAGGCCTCGATCGCCACCCGGTTGCCTGCAGGCGTCGGCTTGCGGAGCGCGAGCGCGGTCAGCTCCTGGGGCGCGTCGTCGAGGCCCAGCCGGAGCGACTCGATCGCCGGGCCGAAGCGGGTGACCGCGTCGGCTTCGTCACCGCGATCGCGCTGCAGCATCAGCTGGGCGAGGTCGACCTCCGGTGCCTCCACCGCTTCGAGGGTCTGCAGCCGCTCGCGCGCGAGGCTGGCGTAGTAGCTGGCCGGGTAGCGCAGCGCGACCTCGGCGAGAATGTTCACCTCGTCGGCCTGCTCGCCGTGCGCCTGGGCCACCCGCGAGCGCCAGTAGCCGATGCGGGCGCGATCTTGCGCGGGCAGCTTCACCGGTGACGACTCCAGCCGCGCCAGATCGTCGTCGTCGGCGAGATCGGGGTTGGCGCGCCAGCCGACCCAGAACGCGGCGAAGGTGGCTTCGGGAGTGCCTGCCCGGCGGAAGCTGGCCGCGGCCGACTCCGGCTTGCCGGCGCGCGCCTCGATCGCCGCCAGCGTCATCCACGCGCGGGAGTAGACCTCGATCTGGGGGCACTCCTGAATCACCTGGAGCAGCTTGGGCGAGCTGTCGGTGCCGGCGCAGGCGTCGGCTTCGGCCGAGAGCAGCTTCGACACACAGCCCAGCTCGGCCGGCGCCAGCCAGGTCGCGCGCCGCGCCTCACGGCACGCTGTCGGCTTGAGCAGGTTGTCGTGGGCGCCGGAGATCAACGCCAGCACCGGAGCGCCGCCCATCCACGGGGCGCGCTCGAGCAGCCAGCGGGCCTGCACCTTCTGCTTCTCTTTCGGGTCGCGCTTCAGGTTGGCGATCGTGAGCAGCTCGTAGAGCGCGCGGCGGCGCTCCAGCAGCACCTCGCTCTGCGCCAGCGGAGCCACCGTGGCCGCCGCATCGTCGAGCTCGCCCTGCAGCCGGAGCACCCGCGCCTTCGACAGCTGCGCTTCGGCGTAGAAATACGACTGGGGCGTGACCGCGCCGTAGAGCTCCAACGCCTTGCGCTGCGCGCCGCGCTTCTCGAACAGCTGTGCCGCCTCGAACGCGCAGCGATCGGCCAGCTCGGGGAACTTGTGCGAGAGCAGCTCCAGCTCTTCGCTCGCCGGGCCCAGCTTGCCCAGGTCGGCCATTCGGCTCGCCTTCAGGTAGCGCGTCTCCAGCGCCGGATCGGCGGCGGAGATGAAAACCAACGTCACTGACAACGCGAGCACGCCGGACACCTTCGCAAGACTGGGGCCGAAGTCGATCAGACGCAAAATCAATGCTTTGCGCGGGCTCGCTGTCGCTGAAAGTAGGACATCGGCGCTCCAGTGGAGACTCCACTCACCACCTGTTTGCCGGGGTTTACGGGCAGGTGTGATCGAATGATCGCTGTCAGCTGGTGGACCGCGTCGGGGATCTCGCGTTCGCGGCTGGTTCCATAACCGAGCACCAGGCCCGGTTTTCGGCGGCCGGCGTAACAAGACGAGAGCGGCATCACCGCCAGCCCGCGCGCCGCGGCGTCATCGGCGATCGCGCGATCGTCGACCCCGCGGGGTAACAGCACGCACAGGTGCATGCCCGCGCTCGCGCCGCTGATCTTCGCGATGCCGGCGAGCTCCCGGTCGATCGCGCGCTCCAGCACTGCGCGCCGCCGGGCGTAGATCTCGCTCATCTTTCTCACGTGCCGGCTGAACCAACCGCCGCGAATGAAGTCGTTGAGCGCGGCCTGCTCGAGCACCGGCGGGAAGATGTCGAGCGCGTGGCGCACGGTGACGAACCGCGGCACCAGCTCGTGCGGCAGCACCAGGTAGCCGGCCCGCAGCGCGGGGAAGAGCACCTTGCTGAAGGTGCCGACGTAGATCACCCGGCCGCCGCCATCGAGGCCCTGGAGCGAGGTGATCGGTTGCCCGTCGTAGCGGTACTCGCTGTCGTAGTCGTCTTCGATCACCCAGGCGCCGGTGCGGCGCGCCCACTCGAGCAGCCGCAGCCTCCGCGCCGCGCTCATCACCGTGCCCAGCGGGTACTGATGCGCCGGCGTCACGTAGACCGCCTTCGCCTTCGGGGCGATGGCGAGGCCGGCGTCGACGTCGAGGCCCTGCTCGTCGGCTGGCACCGGCACCATCGTCGCGCCCGAGAGCGAGAGCGCGTCGCGGGCGCCGCCGTAGCCCGGCTCTTCGACCCAGACCTGATCGCCCGGCTTCAGCAGCGCGTGGCCGGTAAGCGCCAGCGCCAGCTGCGAGCCGCTCACCACCATCAGCTGGCTCGCGTCGCAGTCGGCCGCGCGCACGGTGCGCAGGTGGTCGGCGAGCGCCTCGCGCAGCGGCTCGAAGCCCATCGAGTCGCCGTAGAGCATCTGCTTGCGGGTCAGCGTTCGCGCGCGCCGGCCCAGCAGGCGGGCGAAGGTCGCGATGGGAAAGCCCTCCACGCCCGGCTGCGAGAGGCGAAAGGGCCCCTGGTGGAGGTTCCACGGTGGCCGGGCTGGCCCGGTGGCCTTCGCCTTCGCGGGCCTCGAGACCGGCAGCGCCTGCGGCAGCGCGGAGGACACGAAGCTGCCCGCGCCCACCCGGCCTTCGATGAAGCCTTCGGTGGCGAGCTGCTCGAACGCGGTGACCACGGGAATCCGCGAGACCTTCAGCGCTCGAGCGAGAATTCGCGACGACGGCAGCCGTTGGCCCGGAGGCAGCCGGCCCTGGGTGATCGCCTCCCGCATGCGCTCGTAGATCTGCCGATGGAGCGGAGTGGGGGACCGGCGATCGATCGCGATCACCGGGCCGAGCGCGTCGAAGGCCAGCTTCATGCCGCGACCATAATGGACCTATCAGCGTTCAATAAAGTGGCCATTGTGAAGGACCGCTGACCGGAGCACCTTCGGGGCATGAACGCGATTCTCTGTCTGCTCGCCTTGTCCGTGGTGCCCGCCGATCCCGCGCGCGATCTCCAACACGACTTCGACTTCCAGCTCGGCCACTGGAAGGTGAAGGTGAAGAAGCTGAAGAACCCGCTCCACGGCTCGAAGGAGTGGGTGGAGTTCACCGCCGACTCTTCGGTGCGCCCGGTGTGGGGCGGCAAAGCGCAGCTGGAGGAGCTGGTCGCCGACACGCCCTCGGGCCGGCTCGAAGGTGTCGCGCTGCGGCTCTACTCGACCGAGGCGAAGCAGTGGAGCGTCTACTGGGGCAACCAGGCGGCCGGGAAGATGGATCCTCCGTCGGTGGGCAGTTTGAAAGACGGCCTCTACGGGCAGGACACCTTCGAGGGCCGCACCATCTGGGTTCGGCAGCAGTGGTCGAACACCACCACGGCGACGCCGCGCTTCGAGCAGGCGTTCTCGGCCGACGGCGGCAAGACCTGGGAGGTCAACTGGATCGCCGAGCAGACCCGGGTCGACGCGCCGGCCGCCTCGCTCACTGCGCCCGCCAAAGACGCCAACCACGAGTTCGACTTCGAGCACGGCCACTTCTCGATGCACATCAAGCGGCTGAAGAACCCGTTGCACGGCTCGAAGGACTGGTACGAGTTCGACGTCGACACCCGCACCGAGCCGGTGCTGGGCGGCAAGGCCAACCTCGAGCAGATGGAGGGCGAGATGCCCGGCGGCAAGCACCTCGCGGGCCTGACGTTGCGGCTCTACTCCCAGCAGGCGCACCAGTGGAGCCTCTACTGGGCGAACCAGAACAACGGCCGGCTCGAGGTGCCGACGGTGGGCGAGTTCAAAGACGGCCGGGGCGAGTTCTACGACCAGGAGCCGTACGAGGGGCGCAGCATTCTGGTGCGCTACGTCTGGTCGGCGACGGCGACGAAGTCACCGCACTTCGAGCAGTCGTACTCCCAAGACGGCGGCAAGAGCTGGGAGGCCAACTGGGTCACCGATCAGACCCGGCTCGAGCCTCACGCGAAGCGCTGAAACATCGAGAGCAGATCGGCGAACGCACGGTCGGCAGAGACCGGCTCGTACCGCGCGCCCTCGTCTCGCATGAAGGTGTGCTCGGCGTCGTAGGTGCGGGTCTGGAACGGCAGGCCCGCTTCGGCGAGCCGGCGGTGAATGGTCGCGCGGCCCTCGGCGGGAATGTGGGGATCGCGCGAGCCCCAGATCATCATCAGCTCGCCCTTGATGCGCTTCGCTGCTTCGAGCGACTTCGCGGAGCCGTTCGCGGCGCCGAGGGTGTCGTTGTGCAGCCCGGTGGCGTAGCAGCAGACGGTGGCGCGAACGCGGGCGTCGAGCGCGGCGCGAAAAGCGAGGTGGCCTCCGATGCACCAGCCACAGGCGAGCAGCCGCTGGGGATCGATCGACGCGTGCGAGGTGGCAAAGCCCAGGGTTCGATCGATGTCGTCGTCGAACCACTGGAGCTGCATCTTGTTCGAGTCGTCGAGCGCCCGCTGCCGGTCTTCTTCGAACCGCAGCGCCACGCCGGCGGGCTCGATGCGCCCGTACAGCTCGGGGGCGATCACCACGTGACCGTAGGAGGCGATTCGGGTGCACATGCGCAGGTGCGGCCCGGTGTGCTGAAAGATGTCGGAGTACGCGATCACCGCGGGCCACAGCCGCGTGCCGGTGCCGACCGGAGTGAAGAGGCGCAGGCGCAGCTGCGGCAGATCGACGGTCTCTTGGGTCACGTTCACGCGCGGCGATGATAACGGCGCTCAGTCGCGGGCGCGCGATGCAATCGGCCTCACACCTACACGTAGTGTGGGCATGCGCTACTCGCTCCTGTTGTCGCTCTCGGTTCTGGTCTCGGCTCCCGCGTTCGCCGGCGATTCTCACAACTCCTGCAAGCTGAAGGTCGAGAAAGACGACCGCGTCGCGCGCGGGACCGACGTGGTAGTGTCGCCGGGTGACAAGGTGCACGACGCGATCGCGATCGACGGCAACGTCACCATCAAGGCAGGCGCCCACGTGCGCAACGCGATCGCGGCCGGTGGCACCGTCACCATCGAAGACGGCGCGCTGGTCGACGGTGACGTCGCGGTGGTGAAGGGCAAGGTGAAGATCTCGCCCAAGGCGGTGGTGAAGGGCAGCCGCATCGAGCTCAGCCACTCGCTGAAGGTCGAGGGCGACGACATCGACGTTCACATCAACGGCACCAACATCGCCGACAAGATCGCCACCGTGGTCCTCGACGAGCTGAAGGACTGTCAGATCGAGTAGCGCCGACTTCGCGACCGTTCACCGTGGGTTATCGACAGGTGAACAATGAATTCGTGGCGTTTATCGATGCTCGCGCGTCATTCTTCAGCGCATGGAGCTCGCACTTCGCCGTTCGCCGTCTCGTCCGTTCGTTGGAGCCTTGGTCTTGCTCGGCGCCTCGGCCTCGCTGGTGTCGCTGGGCCGCGCCCTCGCCGGCTCGACCGCCGTCTCGGTGGTGCTCGGGGTGGCGGCGATGCTGGTGACCGGGTCGCTGGTCGAGTGGCTGGTGCACGGGCAGCTGATGCATCGCCGCTGGAGGTGGCTGAAGCTGCCGTACGAGCTGCACCACCGCGCCCACCACTGGATTCACTACCCGCCCAACGTGTACCTGCGCGACCAGGTCACCTACGTGCCGGTGACGCGGTCGGAGCTGCATCGCATCGCGCACGGCGGGGAAGAAGCGGTGGCGGCGGCGGGGCAGGGCGCCTTCTACGCGAGCTTCATCGCCCCGATCGTGGCGCCCGCCTGGTGGCTCACCCACAACCTCGCGTTCGCGATCGCCGCGGCAGTCACGGGAGCCGCGCTGGTGTTCCTCGCGGTGCACGTGCACGACTCGGTGCACTGCCCCGGCCACAGTCCTCTCGAGCGCTTCCGCTGGTTCTGGGCGCTCGATCGGCACCACTACCTCCACCACATCGACACCAAAGCGAACCGGAACTTCCTGCTCCCGCTCGCCGACCTGCTGCTCGGCACCCTGCGCACCGAGCCGACCGCGCTCGAGCGCTCGCGGTGGCCCAGCTACGAGACGGCGCGGCGCACTGTACGGCCCGTCGAGCGGTCGATCTGAACGCGGGGGACTGGCACAGTCGGCGAATGGGTCCCGTCGATCGATCGGTGGCGCAGCACTACGTCTGGGGCGAGCGGTGCGACGGCTGGCACCTGCTGAAGGACGCCCGGCTGTCGGTGATCGAAGAGCGCATGCCTCCCGGCACCGCGGAGACCGAGCACCACCACGTTCGGGCCCAGCAGTTCTTCTACGTGCTGAGCGGCACCGCGACCTTCGAGCTGAACGGCGAAAAGATCGTGGTCGGCCCGCGCCAGGGGCTGCACCTTCCGGCCGGCTCGCGGCACCGTGTCTCCAACGGCGGCGGAGAAGATCTCTGCTTCCTGGTCGTCTCCGAGCCGCCCAGCCACGGAGACCGCGTAAACTCGGCCGGGTGAAGGAAGTCGTTCAGGTCAACGTCACCGGTACCGCCGCCAACTGGATCCTCGGCCTGGCCCTGGCGCCGCCGGCGGCGATCATCCTCTTCTTTCAGCTGCCGCTGATGTCGGCGGGCTCCGAGCAGGCCGCGATCAACGTGACGATCGCGGTGGTGATGCTGGTGATCGGCCTCGCGATTCTGACCGCGCGCCGCAAGGTGACCCTCGACCCGGGCGCGAAGACGGTGAGCTGGACCCGCCATCTGTTCGGCCTCACCTGGCGGCGCAAGACGGTGCCTGCGGAGCAGATCGTCGCGATGGCCGTGGTCAAAGAGCGCGGGCGTTCGTTTCTGCGTACCTCCTGGCTGATCGACCGCGAGGGCAAGCGCCAGCCGCTGCAAGACAACGTCAGCGTGCACGGCCAGACGGTGCTCGAGCGCTGCGCCCGGGCGATGGGCTGGTCGGTCGAGAGCGACCGCTGACCGTTGCTGTGCCATGCTTCGGGCATGGTCGCTCGAATCGGCAACACCCCGGTGGGCCCTGGTCCGGTCGGTCCCAACCACCCGAACCCGCTGCCGCTGCCGGAGCCCACGCCCGACATCAGCCTGCCCGCGAACCTCGGTCACCGCCCGACGACCAAGGACCTGGTGATCAAGCGCACCTTCGACGGGCTGACCCCGGAGGCCGCCGCGGGCAACATCAAGGGCAAGCTCCAGAGCCCCGTCACCGCAGAACATCAGCCGATGCTCGACGCGACGGTGACCGCGCGCGTGCGTGACATGCAGGCGGCGCTCAACAACGTGTTCACTCCAGGGACGCCGATCAGTCAGTTTCTCCAGGCGAAGCTGCCGGCGCAGATTCGGGTGCTGGGTTCGATGTCGGGCTCGACGCCGGTGACGTACCAGGTGACGCAGCCGGGGCAGCCGTCGAAGTACTACGGCGCTTCGTGGGGTGGGCAGCTCGCAGAGCTGTCGAAGCCGCCGTTGCAGGTGGTGATGAACGCGGAGGTCACGCTGTCGCCGCGTGGCATTCGAATGACGTACCCCGCTTGGCAGAGCGCTGGCCTCTCCGACTCCGGCAGCGTCGTCGAGGAGTGAAGCGGGGCGTCTTCGCGGCGCTGGTCGTCGCGTGCCTGCTCGCGCGGCTGTGGATGGCCACCCGGCCGATCGATCAGGTCGACGGCCTCACCATTCCCGACGACACGTACCTCTCGCTCACCGTCGCGCAGAACCTCGCCGCCGGGCGCGGGCCGCTCTACGGCGAAGGTTTCACCAACGGGTTTCAGCCGCTCTGGGTGTACCTGCTGGTGCCGGCGTTCTGGGCCAGCTCAGACCCGATGGTGCCCCTGCGCGCCGGGTTGATGCTCGGTGCGCTGTTCGACACCGCCTCGCTGGTGGTGCTGCTGTGGTGGCTCAGCCGGCGCGGCCTGTCGGTCGAGGCGTGCGCGATCGCCGGCGCCGCCTGGGCCGCGTCACCCTGGCTGATTCTCACCGCGAACAACGGGCTCGAGACGTCGATGGCGCTGTTCTTCGTGGTGGCGGCCTTCGCGTGTCTCGATCGGGTGCGGCCGGCGGTGTTGGGCCTGCTGCTCGGCCTGGCGGTCTTCTCGCGCGTCGATCTGGCGTTGCTCGCGGCGGTGCTGGGGTTGGTGATGCTGCTGCGCCGCCAGTTGCGGCAGCTGGCGATCGCCGCGGGGGTCGCGGTCGCGGTGAACCTGCCCTCGTGGGTCTACCTCGGCCACTACACCGGGAGGCTGTTTCCGATCAGCGGCACCGCGGTGAGGCACTACGCGCTCTGGTTCGCGCGCGGTTGGGTGAGCTTCTTCGGCCAGGTCGCCAGCCTTGCCTCGTTCGAGCTGGTCACCCGCGGCGCGCAGGTGCTGATCGCGGTGGCGGTCGCGGTCGGTGCATTGCTGGTGCTCCGGCGCCGCGAAGGGCTGCGAGAGCTGTCGACCGCGACGCTCGACCTGAGGCCCGCGTGGGCCTTCGCCGGAGTGTTGCTGCTGGCCTACGTCTTCTGGATTCCCGGCTTCTGGTACTTCCACCGCTATCTGGTCCCGTGCCTGGTGCCGTTGTTTCCGCTGCTCGGGTCGGCGAGTGAGCTGGCGCTGGCGAAGGTGAGACGGCGCGGCGTGGTGGCGGCGGTGGCGGTGCTGTTGCTCGCCGTGGGCGCTACCCGCTCGCCGTCGGGGAACCTGTTCGTCGACGAAGGAGCGGGGCGCGGCTACCTCGCAGTCGCGCGTTGGGCGAACCAGTACTTCCCGAAAGGGACGGTGGTCGGTTCGGCGCAGAGCGGTGCGCTCGGGTACGCGGCGCGCGACCTCACCATCGTGAACCTCGACGGAGTGGTCGACTTCCTCGCGCTCCACTCGCTGACGCGGAAGACGATGGGGGAGTACCTGCAGCGGCGGCACGTGCAGTACGTGATCGGGTTTGGCATCAACATCGACTACGTGCAGGACGCGTCGCCCGATCTTCCCGGCAGCGCATGGCAACACGAGGGCCACGCGCAGGGTGTGGTGTCGTGGAACAGCGCCTGGGAGGTCTACCGGTTGAAGTACTGATCAGGCCGGTTTGGCGCGGCGGGCGAGCTCGCTGACGATCAGCGCCACCACCGCCGGCCCCGACTGAGCGAGCACGAGCGCCTTGTCGCCCACGGTGGCGGTGCCGAAGACGCCGGCGACGATCACGCAGGCCAGCCCGAACCGCCGCATCAGATCGGAGCTCGTCGCGACCGCGGTGATCAACGCCGCCGAGAGGAACCCGTTGTAGAGGCCCTGGTTCTGGGCGAGCACCGCGCAGGTGTCGGCGGCGGCCTGGGTGAGGTGAAACGTCTCGAGCCCGGTCGGCTTGGTGAAGAGGAACATCTCGAGCACCAGGAACCAGAGGTGTTCGACCGCGACCAGCACGACCAGAATTGTTCCCGCGATTCGCACGCGCGAACTCTACGGGCCGGCCTTGGCTGCCACCAGATTGTTGGTGATGTAGTTGCCGTGCATCGACTGCACGTACAGGCGGCAGCCGTCGGCCGAGACGAACGCCGGCATGTATTCGATGTATTGGGTCGAAGCGATCTCGCTCACCAGCTCCGGGGCGGCGAAGTCGTCGCTCAGGCTCGCCCTGGTCGCCTTGAAGATCTTCCAGCCGCCGAAAGGCATCGTCGCGGTGAGCCGGTCGGAGGCGAAGTAGAGCGTCAGCCGGTCGGCGCTCAGCACCGGGTAGCCCTCGTTGTAGGTGCTGCCGATCTGCGCGGCGTGTTTGGGCGTGGTGAACACCCCGTTCTGCTTCACGCTGAACCACAGCTCGAGCATGTCGCCGGGGAGGTTCCCGTCGGGCCGATCGGAGGTGAACCAGATCTCTTCACCATCGGCCGAGACGTAGGCCGAGAAGTCGTAGTGAATCGCCGGGAAGTCGAGCTCGGCGACCAACTGCACGTTGCTCCACGGGTCTGACGTGGTCGCTCGCGTCGCGCTGTAGATGTGCGGATACATCAACCGGTACGACTCGAAGTAGAGCGTGAGGCCATCCGCGGTCACGGTCGGGCTCCGGTCTTCGATCTCGGGAAGGTTGAGCGGGCTCAACGCGGTGAAGGCGCCGAATGGAGCGCCGACGGTGCTACGGGTCGCGGCAAAGATGTCGGCCGCGGTACCCCCGGAAGCGATCGACGCGTAGGCAGTGAGCTCATCGGCCGAGTAGCGCGTCGGCACGTTGTAGACCTGCGCGGTGTCTTCGCCGTCGGCAAGCAGGGGCCCGAATTCCGCCTGCGGGTCGCACGACGTCATCTGCGGCGCGATCGGCGGGTGCAGCACCGCCTTCGCGATCGGGTTTCTCGGGTTGGTGGCCGTCAGGGTCGTGTAGAGCGCGGGAGAGTCGGTCGAAGCCGCCGGCGCTCCGTCGAGATCGGCGCGGCCACAGGCGGTCAGGGCGAGCGTGGCCAACAGGACGTGGCGCATTGCCGCAGCCTACCGCAGGGAATTCGACCGGGTCACGCCTGGGTCAGATGCTCTCCCCATGCGCACTCTCCTCCTGATCGCCGCGTTCTTCGTCGCCGGTTGCAGCTCTCCCACCTCGGGCGACAACTGCAACACCACCTCCGACTGCGGCAAGTTGACCTGCCTTCGCTGCAATGCCGCCGACGCCGGCTCCGATTCGATGGGCACCTGTCACAACCTCTGCACCACCGACGCCGACTGCGCCGGCACCAGCGGTCACTTCGGCAGCACGCCGGTGTGCGGCAGTGATCTGTGCGGCAACAAGATCTGCAGCCCGCAGATCTAGAAGACGAAGCCGAGGAAGAACATCGCGGTCGCCGACAGCACGGTGAAGCAGAGACCGCCGAAGATCGTCTTCCCGAGGCGGCGGTGCCGCGCGCTGAAGGCTCCCGGCAGCGTCTGGCTGAAGCGGCGGTTCGAGACGAACGCCAGCCAGCCCCACAGCGCGTAGGTGAGCACCGCTCCGGTGATGTGAACGCCGAAGATGATGCGGAACGCGGTGCTGCCGGCGAACGTGCTCGCCGCGGTGAGCACGCCGGTGCCTCCTGCGAGGCGAATGCGCGCCTCGAGCAGCACCACCGCCGCGGTGCAGAACGCGAGCAATGAGAGCTGAATTCGCCGGTGGGTGGCGAACGAGCGCCGGCGCGCGAAGCGGAACGAGCGCCAGACGATGAACGGCACGATGCACTGGAGCGCGTACACGCCTGCGATCAGCACGTCGGCGCGGGTGCCGGGAACGATGGGCATCACGGTCACATACCGCCCGGGCCTCAGGGCGTTCTTGGCGGTTCTTGCGCGGCCCGCCGGTAGGTGGCTGGAGTGGCGCCGATCAGCCGGCGGAACTGTTGGTAGAAGCGGCTGAGGTCGCCGAAGCCGCTCTCGAACGCGGAGTGCAGCACGGTGGCTCCGCCCAGCAGCCGCACTGTCGCCTCGAACAACCGCGCGCGGTGCACGTACTGCTTCGGAGTGATGCCGTACTGCGCTGCGAAGGCCCGGCACAGCGCCGACGACGAGAGGTCGACCTGTGAGGCGGCGTCGCCGAGCGGAGCAGTGCTGTCGCGGCGGGCGTGTAACAGCAGCCGCGCCCCGCGCACGGGTGACGAGGCGGTGGCGTCGGGATCGAGCCGATGGAGCACCGGCTGCTTCACCAGCGCCGCAACTTCGGCCGGGCTTCGTGGGTGCAGCGCGTTGGGCTCGAGCAGCACCGGTACGTCATGCGTGCAGGGCGGGGGAGTGAGGCTCGCAACGCCCTCGAAGGTGAAGCGCGCGTCTTCCAGCTCGAGGCGGACCACCGAACGCGGCGGGAAGTACATCGTGAAGCGCTCGCCGGTCTGGCCGCCGATCAGCACCCGGCCTGAGTCCACCCGGCCGGTCGAGAGAATCCAGCCGTCGCCAGTCACCAGCACGCGCTCTCGTTGGCCGCGCGCGACGAACGCCTGGCGGAGCCCGACCAGACCTGGGCCTGCGTCGAAGAGCGTGCGCTCGAGCCGGACGCCGCCGCGAATGCTGTTCAGCTTGGGGGCGATACCCATCGTTGGTGATTGTACCGAGTTCGCTTGGGTTCGAGTGTGACGCCCCTCCCGCCCTTCGGGCACCCTCCCCCTGTTGGGGGAGGGGGTTCGTACTCGGCGCGACCCTTCCCCCAACAAGGGGGAAGGTGCCCGAAGGGCGGAAGGGGCGTCACGCCGCCGACGTCGCTACGCCCAGACCTGATCGACGCGCTGCTGCACGCGCTCGCGAATCGCCTCGAACGCCGGCGCTGCGCGCACCTGCTCGAGGCACGGGCAGCGCAGCATCCAGTCGAGGTCGAGCAGCGGCATCTGCGACGCGCGCTCGAGCCAGACCAGGGCCTCTTTCACCCGGCCCGATGACGCGAACGCCTCCACCAGCAGCGCGCACCAGAAGCTGCCCCGCCGGGGATTCGCGCCGAGCTGCTGCTCCAGCCGCGCCATCGTCGCGTTGAGGTCGCTGGTTTGCTGGCCCGCTGCGACCGCGCCGTAGAGCAGCCACAAGTCACTCGCCAGCGGCCCCTTGCCGCGCAGCTCCTCCACCGCCGCCCGCTGCAGGTCCCGATCGCGAAACCAGACCCCCGCGCGCAAGCGCATCGCCTTCAGCTGCAGCGAGTCGCGGAGCTCGCCAGGAGGCTGTGCGGTCCACCGCTCGAACGCGTCACGCGAGACCAGCGCTTCGCGCAACCCTAGCATCACCCAGGTGGCGGTCAGCGTCGGGTCGAGCGAGAGCGCCATGCGCCCGCGCTCGAGGCCTTCGTGCAAGCGGCCCGACTCGAGCTCGAGCAGTGCCAGCAGCTCATGCGCCGGAGCACACATCGGCGCGGCCGACAGCGCCCGGTTCAGCGCCATCACCGCCTCGCGGTAGTTGCCCAGCTGGGTCTGCCAGAGCGCGGCGCTCAGCTGACTCTCGGGCAGCTCCGGTGCGTGCTCGAGACACTGCTCGACCGCCTCACGCGCGCGCGACTCGAGATCAGACGTCAGCGTCTGCGGCGCGAACCAGGCCCGAACCCGCGCGTGTGCCTGACACGCCAGACCCGGCTTGAAGTACGGCGCCTTCGCCAGGCAGGCGTCGAGCAGCGCCAGCGCTCCGTTCGGGCCCGAGAGGTCGAAGCGGTTCAACGCGCTCCGCGCCTTCAGGTACAGCCCCATCACCTCGCCCGGCGCCGAGCCACGGCTGGTGGCGGCGATGATCGCGACCCGCAGCGCCTCGGCGATGCGCGCGGCGATCGCCTCCTGCAGCTGGAGCAACCCGTCGAGCCCGTCTTCGAATCGCCCGCGGAACACCTGAAAGCCGCTGTGCACCTCGAGCACCCGCGCATCGACCCGCACCCGATCGCCGACGATCATCAGCGTCGGGTCGACCACCAGCTCCACCCGCAGCTCGCGGCCGATCTGATGGGGATCGCGCGCGTCGGCGAACCGCGCCACCGCACCGAGGCCGGTGACCTTGAGCTCGTGACAGCGGGTGAGGGCGTCGATCAGCTCGGCGGTGAATGCCTCGGCGACCGCGGGGTCGATCGCCTGCCCGAGCACCGTCGGCCGCAACACCGCCAGGGTGCGCTCCCGCCGTTGCTCGCGCAGCGTGGGCGCCTCGTGGGGAGGCGGCGCCGCCTGGGTGGGCGCGATGTTCGACAGGTCGCGCACCACCTCTGCCGCGGTGGGCCGCAGCAGCGGGTCGATCTCACGGCAGCGCGAGATCAGCTGCTGCACCTGGCGGGTGGGCTCGCACCCGCGCAGCATCTCCATCGCCACCACGCCGAAGGCGAACAGAATCGGCGCTGGCGTCGGTCTCGCGCCCGCCCTCCTGCTCCGGAGCCATGTACCCGGGCGTGCCGGTGGTCTCGCGGTCGGCGACGCCTTCTCGCAGCGCGATCCCGAAGTCGCCCAGCGCGAGGCGGTCGTTGGGCCCCAGCATCACGTTCGAGGGCTTGAGATCGCGGTGCACCACCCCACACGCGTGCGCGGCGGCGAGCCCTTCGGCGATCTGCTTCAGGTACCCGAGCGCCTTCGACAGCTCGATCGGCCCGCGGTCGATGCGGTCTCGGAGGCTGCCGCCGGCGAGGTACTCCATCGTGAAGTACGGCGTGCCCTCGAAAACGCCGAGGTCGTAGATGCGGAGCACGTTGGGGTGGGTGATGCGCCGGGCGAGCCGCACCTCGTCTTTGAAGCGCTCCAGCCCGTCGGGGTCGGCCCGCTGCGGCAGCACCGTCTTGAGTGCGATGACTTCGCCCAGCTCGCGGTCGCGCGCGCGGTACACCCGGCCCATGCCTCCTTCGCCGAGCAACGAGAGCAGCTCGTAACGTCCGGCGAAGACCGCTGACGGGGTGGGGGTGGTGTCGGCACTGCTCACGGCGCCGGGGTTTCTGGCGCAGTTGGAGCAGCGATGCAACGGGCGGTCAGAACAGCTGTACGCCCAGCACGACACCCGGCACCAGCGCCACCCGCGAGCCCCACTCGATCGAGTACGGCGCCAACCGGGTGGCCGGCAGATCCTCGAACGCGATCAGGGTGTGCATCTGCGGGCCGGCGAACACCGCGAAGCCCTCGGCCAGCTGGTAGCCGATGTTGAGCCGCAGCCCGGCGTCGAGAAAGTCGCTGCGCCAGGTGGCGCCGACCTGATGCGGGTCAGACGCGGTCAGCTCCAGCTCGCCGTACCAGTTGCCGATGCGGTGACGCACGCCGAGGCCTGCGCCGTAGCTCAAGTACGCCTTGCCGACCCGGCTGGGGTCGACGCCCACCGAGAGCAGCGTGTAGACGCGCTCGCCGCCCATCTTCACCGCCAGGTTCACCACCGAGGTCTCGTTGCCCCAGGCGGTGAGGTGAAAGTGCCCGCGGGTGATGATGTCGATCAGGCCGATCGACGCGTCGCTCTCCTGGGCGATGTTGAGCACGCCGAGCTGGGTGCCGTGCACCATCGAGGCGATGTTGATCACCCCGAGCTGCGCGCCGACCACGTCTCCGCCGATGTTCACCACGCCGAGCTGAAGGCCGGTCAGCCCTCCGCCGGCGAACGCGATCGTGCCCGCCTGCAGGCCCTTGAAGTGGCCGCCGGTGAAGGAGACCGCGCCCGGCTGAAAGCCGACCACGTCGCCGCGCACGAAGTTCACCGCGCCCACCTGAAGCCCGGTGAGGTTCGACAAGCTGACGTTCGCCGCGCCCACCACCAGGCCATGGGTGTCTCCACCGGCGATCACCACCGGCGAGACGATCAGGCCGTCGGTGGTGCCCGACGACACCAGCGCGCCGCCGCTCACCGCCAGCGCGTGGGTGGAGCCTGCCTTGAGGAACGCACCGGCGACCGCGAGACCCAGCACGTCGTCTTCGTACCAGCCGAACGCCGACGACACCCCGACGCCGCGCAGGCTGCCGACCCGGGAGCCGACCACGCCGAGCTCGAAGTTCGTCTTCGGGGCGCGGGCCAGCATTCCGCCCATGCTCACCGGCGGAAAGAACGAGACGTCGACCGGCAGGTACGGCCGCTCGTCGTCACCGCGGAGCACGGTCGGCTCGAGCGATGCCGCCACCAGGCCTCCGGTCGAGAGCGACTGGCTCTGCTGGCTGGCGAGCAACACCTTCGCCTCGCCGACGTGCTGCTCGCCCTCGTCGACCACCACCTTGTACTCGCCCGGCTCGAGGCCGAGCTCGACCGGCTTGCCTTTGAGCTTCGCCACCTCGACCACCAGGTTGCCGCCGGCGCCGAGCACGTAGACCCGGCCGCCGAGATCGCTGTCGAGCACCAGCCGCGAGGTCGACGCGCGCACGTCGGTGAGCACCAGGTCGCCGCTGCCGACCAGCTGAATGTCGTAGCCGGGCCGCTGCGGGCCAGCCTGGGTCTTGGTGCTCCGCGCCAGCGTCTGGGCGAACGCGTACTGGTACGCCTCGGTCAGGGTCACCTTGCCGTCGCGGCTGACGTCGGCGGCGCCGCGCAGGCCGGAGAGAAAGTAGTGGGTGAAGATGCTCGCCTTGAGGCGCTCCGACTCCTGGGCCGATTCGTCGGCCGAGGCGCTGGTGAGAAACGCGTGGCCTGTGAGCAGGCTCGACGCGTCGACCAGGAACGAAGGCCGCGGCGCGCCGCCCTTGAGCAGCGTCAACGCGCCCGAGGCGCACGAGTCGAGCACCGCGATCTTCACCTCCGCGGGGAGCGCCTCGAGGCGCTTGCGCAGCGGGCCGTAGCCGAGCTTGCCGCCCTTGAGCAGCAGCCCTTCCTCGTCGCTGTGGCCGGAGTAGTAGAAGAAGACCTCCAGCCGCGCCTTCGACTTCGCCGCCTCGGTCAGCTGCCCCGAGAGCTTCTCCAGGCCGGCCGACAAGTCGTCGACCGTGGGGTCCTGCAGCGCCGACACGTCGCGGGGATCGACGCCGCCCAGCTGGGTCATCACGCTGGCGACGCTGCTCGCGTCGGTGCCGGCGTAGCGCAGGGTGACCCGGCCGGGGCCGCCGTCGTTGGCGCCGACCACCAGCGCGAAGCGGCGCAGCGTCTGCTCCTGCGGAGACTGCGCGAGCACCGCGAGCGACAGCAGAGTGAGCACGTTCATCGAGGCACCTTGTCGAGGCGAACCGACTGCTGAATGAGACCGGAAGGAAGCGAGAGCGGAGCGGTGTTGGCGTCGGGGCGGATCGCGAGCGAGCGGGCCGCGTCCATCGTCTGGTCCGCCGACAGGCCTTTGCCGGTGACCATGAAGAACCGCTCGAAGCCGGGCGCGTCGTCGAGCTCGAACGACTGGGGCAGCTCTTTCATGCCCGGGTCGAGCTTCGGGTTGCCGTTGAGCGGGTAGTGGAGCGTGACGTGCCCCGAGCCGTCGATGCTGACCACCACCAGCTCGTCGGGCCCACCGGTCTCGAAGCCGACCTGCACCACGTCGTGCGGGTGCACCAGGCCGTGATCGAAGACCCGCTCCGGCCCCTTGGCGGTCTGCTTGAACACCCGCAGCGTCGCCGACCCCTTCACCAGAATGTCGGGCGGCGGTTTCACGAACACGGCCACCGCGAGCGACGCCGCCAGCGCAAACGCGGAGATCAAGATCACCGGCCGCGACGACTTCACCGTCTTGATCGGAGCGCGCTCCGCCCGGCGGTTCACCTCGGCGGCGAACGATGCCGGGGGAAACTTCTGCAGCGTCTGCTTCGAGTCGGCGTCGAGGGCGGCCAGCCGCTCGCGCAGCGAAGGATCAGCGGCGAGGCTCTGCTCCACCTGCGCCTTTTCAGAAGCGCCCAGCTCACCCAGCCGGTAACGCTCGAGCATCCAGTCGGCGATCATGACGCCTCCTCCATCAGGTTGAGCCGTTCGCCCAGCGCGCGGGACCTTTTGCGAACCCCAGAGACCGACATTCCGACTTCCTGCGCGACCTGCTCCCACGACATTCCATCCAAGAAGTGCATCACCGCGATGGTGGCGCTCGACTCGGGCTCTTCTTGAAACAACCAGGCCAACATCGAGCGGGCGTTGGCGCGGGACTCGAGGTCGAGATCGTGAGCGATGTTCAGCACCAACTCGTCGTCGCGATCCTCCGGGTGGCGGCGCTCGGTGCGCAGCCGGTTGAGGCACACGTTGGTGGCCAGCCGGTACAGCAGCGACGAGCCGCTGTCCTGAGAGAGCTTGCCCTGGTGCCTCAGCAGCTGAACGAAGACGTCGTGCATCGCATCACTCGCTTTGCTCTCGTCGCGCAAGAGCCTGCGGCAGCGCCTGAGCACCATGGGTCCGTACTTTTCGTAGAGGACTTCGATGCTCAGGCTCATGGCCGGTTCAGGGCTCTTCGGTGTTCACCACCGAGCCGCCAGACTGGTCAATGTCGAACGTCGGGTGCCCGCTCAGCGTCACCGTGCTGCCGCCCGACGCCGAGCCGTGCGCAGAGCCAGAGACGTTCGCCTTCAGCTGCGAGCCTCCCGAGAGGTCGAGCTGCAGCGACGAGAGCGGCGTCTTGCGCAGGTCGATGATGCTGCCGCCCGAGCCGGAGGCCTGGGCCGAGCTGGCGCCTCCGGTGAGGAACAGCTGCGAGCCACCCGAGGCGTCCAGGTCGAGCGAGGTGGAGGTGACGTTGGTCACCGTCACCCGGCTGCCGCCCGAACCGGAGACCGGCAGCTGGTCGACCGGGGTCACCTCCGCGGTGACGATCGAGCCACCCGACGCATCGATGCCTCCCAACACGTCGTTGTGAACGATCACCGACAGCTCGGTGGTGCCCATCACCGCCGAGTCGGGCTTGATTCGCACCACCAGCTCTTCGCCTTTGACGATCACCTCGACGTCGTTCATCACGTTGTCGTCGGTGCGAACCGTCACTCCGCGATCTCCCGGAGTCACGTTGGCGACGAAGCCAGAGGCGATCTGCACGGTGCGAAACGGGCCCACCGTCTTGTCCTGGCTGACCACCTTGCCGCTGCCGATGATGCCGCCGCAGCCGGTGAGAAACAGCACCACTGCCAGACTGCAACCACGTGAAAGGTTTGAGTTTGTCATGTGCGTACCGGTTGAAACACCGCGTGGAATTTCATCTGTCACTCGAGAACTACGAATTGATCACTGGGGCAATGCGAGCATCAGCACCGTGAGGCACATCTCGTTCTGGGTGCCCCAGCCCGGCAGCACCGGCGCGGTGTCTTGCGAGGTGTCGTACTCGCAGGTGACCTGCACCATCGTGTCGGGGGTGACGCGCGGCGGAGTCTTGTAGAAATAGAACTCCTGCCAGTGGAAGTCCCAGTGGGTGAGGTTGGCGGCGCAGTCGGTGCTGTTCTCGCTGCCCAACCGAAGCTGCTGCCGAAGCCCACGGCCGTGCATGTGCGGGAGCACCGCGATCAGGTCGGCGTAGGGAATGCCGTCCATGCCCAGCTGCCGCGCGGTCGCCTTCCAGGTGTACTTGGCGTCGGTGTTGCCCGGCGGGAGCATGTCGGGCGTCGGGTTGCCGAGGCTGTTCAAGAACGGGTCGGGGAGGGCGAACACCAGCTGCCGCTGCACCGAGGGCGCGAACCGGAGGTGAATCGCGGTCTGGTCGCTCTTACCCGCCGAGGCCGGGTCGGCGAGGTTGTAGTGCATCTGCACGATCAGCCGATCGGTGGTGTGAATCGGAACGCCCATGCCGTCGGGGTAGGTGACCACGCCCTGGCCCGGCGCCCAGGTCACCGGCACCGCGCTCGGCCGAACCGCGTCGCCGGGGCCGCCGAAGCAGGGGTAGCCGTCGCGGCCGTCACCGTTGGCGTGCAGGTCGGCCATGATCTGGCCGTTGGTGCGGCCGTCGGCGCCAGGGAGGTTGGGGTCGACCACGAACAGGATCGCGTGGTGCACGATCGCGGGCTCGCCGGGGCTGACGTCGTACCCGGTGAGAAACTGGTCGGTGGTGTTCGGCATGCCGACGTCGAAGCAGCGGTACTCGTCGTGCTCCGCGAGCGGGCCGCCGGCGGCGACCGGGCTGAAGTGAGGCGTCGAGACGTCGACCGCCCCCTCGAGCTTCGGCTTCTCGGGCACCTGGAGCTGCGCCGGCGTGCCCTCGGCGCGATCGCCGTTCGCCCAGGCGAGCAGGGTGGTCTTCTCGTCGTCGGTCAGGGTGCCTTCGTCGTGGAACGAGCCGCACGTTCCGTCGTGCTGCATGAAGTAGGGCGGCATCGTGCCCGCGCTGACCTGGGCGGCGACCGCGGCGGCCATCGTCTTCGCGGTGGCGTAGTCGTCGAGACGAAACGGCGCGATCCCTCCCTGCTGGTGGCAGGTGACGCACTTCGCCGCCATGATCGGCGCCGCGTTCTGCCAGTAGGTCACCGAAGGGCCTGCGTCGGGTACGGGCTGTTGCTGCTGCTGCCCACCACCGCACGCCGCCAAACCCACCACTGCCAACCACGCCCACTTCGTCGACATGTGTGCCTCCACGTTGGAGCAGCAGCCGCCGCTCGTTGTTCGTGGAGGTCGAAACACCGGCCGAAGCTTTTGCTGTCACCGCTTGCCGAGCAGGAAGTGCGTGTTGACGGTGCCCTTGCCCTTCACGGCGATCGGGCCGCGGGCCTCGAACGCGTAGTCCTTGCCGAGGGCGGCGACGATCGGGTCGGTGACGTGAATCTTGCCGGGCACGCCGAGCGACTCCATGCGGCTGGCGAGGTTCACCGTGTCGCCCCAGAGGTCGTAGCTGAACTTCTTCAGGCCGATCACGCCCGCGACCACCGGCCCGGTGTGGAGCCCGATGCGGAGCGAGAGCTGAACGCCCCGTGCGGCGTTGATCGCCTGGAGTGAGGTGAGCATCTCAAGCGCCATCTGCCCCGCAGCCTGCACGTGATCGGGCCTCGGCTCGGGGAGGCCGGCAGCGGCGAGGTAGCCGTCGCCGATGGTCTTGATCTTCTCCACTCCGTATTTTTCGGCGAGCTGATCGAAGGCCGAGAAGATCGCGTCGAGCAGGCCGATCAGGGCCGCCGGCTCGAGCGAGGCGCTCAAGGGCGTGAAGTCGACCAGGTCGGCGAACAACACGGTCGCGGCGGGGAAGCGGTCGGCGATCACGCCGACCCGGCCCTGCTTCAGCCGCTCGGCGATCGATCGGGGGAGCACGTTGAGCAGCAGCCGGTCGGAGCGCTCCGCCAGCTCGCGGTTCTCTTCTTCGAGCTCGAGCGCGTCGAAGGCGAAGCGAATGGTGCTCAGCAGGTGCTCGGCGTTCCACGGCTTCTCGATGAAGCGGAACACCTCGCCCTGGTTGATCGCGCCGACCGCGCTCTGAAAGTCGGAGTTGCCGGTGAGCATGATGCGGCAGACCCGGGGGTAGCGGTCGCGCACCAGCCCGAGAAACTCGATCCCGCCCATGTTGGGCATCTCTTTATCGCTGATCACCATCTGCACCGGCTGGGTCTTGAGCAGCTCGAGGCCCTCGACGCCGTCTTTGGCGACGTGAACGGTGAAGCCCTCCGAGGCGAGCAGGCGCCTGAGGCCGGCGGTGATCACGTACTCGTCGTCGACCACCAGAATGGTGCGTGCTGCTTTAGCCATGGCTCGGCGACAACTTTCGCATCGAAGCCAGCCATCGGTCGCGGTTCCCGACTTTTTTTGCATAGAGGTCGGCGACCTCTTCGTGCGGCAAAATCAAGAACGTCTCGCTTTCGAGGCCTTTCAACACCGCGTCGGCGACCTGCTCCGGCTCGATGGTGCGGCCGAGGGCCGCGACGGTCTTCTCACCGGCGACCTCGATCGCGCCCTGGAGCAGCGGGGTGTTCACGAACAGCGGGCACAGCGCAGACACTTTCACGCCCATCGCGCCGTAGGTGATCGACAACCACTCGGCGAGCGCCACCGCGCCGTGTTTGGCGACGGTGTACGCGGCGTCGCCCACCATCGCGAGCAGACCAGCGGCCGAAGACGTGATCAGGAAGTAACCGCTCTTCTGCGCGGTGAACGCGGGCAGCAGCGCGCGCATCGCCCAGACGTGGCTCATCACGTTGACCGACCAGACCGCCTGCCACTGCGCGTCGGGGGCTTCGATGCCGGTGCCGAGCCCGAAGCCGGCGTTGGAGCAGAAGAGATCGACCCGGCCGAAGCGCTCCAGCGTCTGCGAGACGAGCTTCTGCAGCTGGGCCTCGACGCTGACGTCGCACGCGATCGCGACGCCGCCCACTTCGGCCGCCACCGCCTCTGCTGCCTTGGGGTCGCGGTCGGAGACGACGATCGCCTTTGCTTTTTCGGCCTTGAAACGGCGCGCGAGCGCCCGGCCGATTCCGCCGCCGGCGCCTGTAATCACGATGACCTGGCCTTCGATTTTCACGGGGCGAATGTATGACGTCCTGCGATGTCGCGTGACATGTCATGCATGACCTTCGGCCGGCGGCGCATAAGTCCCCGTGTGGCGGTGTATTCTGGAGGGCACACCGGTTGCTCAAAGGGCCTTCATGACCTCTGTGAACACCAACCCCGTTTCGGTCCGTCCCCCCAGCGTTCAGCAGGCGTCGCTGTCGTCGGTGAGCAGCGACCCCGCGACGTTTCTCAAGGCCGGCTCGTCAGGCCCGCAGGTGGCCGAGCTGCAGACGATGCTGAAGAAGGCGGGCTTCGACCCCGGGTCGACCGACGGCAAGTTGGGCCCCAAGACCGAGCAGGCGCTGAAGGCGTTTCAGAAGGCGAACGGGCTGAGCGTCGACGGCATCGTCGGGCCGGAGACCAAGGCGGTGCTGTTGGGCCAGCCCCGGCCCGCCGCTCCCGCGCCCCGGCCGTCTGCTCCTTCGCGCGCGAACGACGGGTTCGAGACCCCGAAGGCGAAGCCGGTGTCGCTCGCTCCTCCGACGTCGGCGCCCGGTGACGTGGTGGCCCAGGCGCGCAGCGAGCTCGGCCGCAACGCGCACGACGTGAAGCTCGGCAACGACGCGATCGGCAAGGCGATGCGCGACGACGTCAGCGACTGGAAGAACTGCGCGAACTTCGTCGGCGCGTCGCTGCTCGCCGCCGGTCAGATCGGCTCGAAGGACCTCAGCGCCAGCGTCGACGGTCTCTGCGACAAGCTCCGCAAGACCGGCAACTTCACCGAGTCGCACAACCTGGCCGACGTGCAGAAGGGCGACGTGGTCGCGTTCGATCACGCCCACGTGATGATCTGCACCGGCTTCGACGCCAAGGGCAAGCCGACGTTCATCGGTTCGAACAACGAGAACAAAGACGGCAGCCAGAAGATCTCCGAAGGTCCGCTCACCAAGTGGTTCAACCCGAACTCAGCGACGCTGAAGGCGTGGGAGAACAACGTGGTGATCATGCACCGCAACTGAGGGGGCTCCATGCACAGACGAAACCTGGTCGCGGCTGCGATCGCGCTGGTGTTGTGCCCTGGAGTCGCCTTCGCAGAGGCGGATGAGTTCGTGCGCCTGAAGCAGCACTCGGCGTACCTGGGCTTCTCGCAGAAGTACCAGCAGTTCGCGGTGCGACGAACGCTGGACTTCAGGCTCGAGCGAAAGGCCGACCCGTGGATCAGCGTGGCCGCCACCGATCTGCACGCCAAACCCTTCACCTGCAACACGTTCTGCGCCTCCAAGGGCCTGCCGTGCACCCAGCTGGAGCCCGACTCGAAGTCGGCACACGGCGGCTACGGCTGGACAATCATGCCGAACCGCAAGGACTACCGGAGCCGATCGTGTGACGACCCGCTCTACGATCACGTGCTCGCGTTGTTTCCCGAGAGCGAGCGCAAGCAGGTGCAGTTCTCGCTCTCCTGTTATTGCACGCAGCCGAAGAAGCCGTTCGACGACGTCGGCGGCACGTCGATGACGCTCGACCTGGTCGAGGTCTACACCGCCGAGGGAAAGCTGAAGCGCACCTTCGTCGAGAAGGTGAACGAGCCGGCGGTCTTCGCGCGTCTGGTGGCGCAGCCCGAGGTGGCGCCGATCGACAAAGACGTGATTCCGTTTCTGAAGCGCGAGCTGCTGGAGGCCGAGAAGTGGAAGGCGCACTCGATCGACGGAGCGTTCCAGGCTGCGCCGCCGAGCGTGAAGAACGCTTCAGGCAAGTGCACTGCCGAGCTGGCGATGCCGTTGAATCAAGAGTGCAGCGACCACGAAGGAGGCGACTGTCTCGACGTCTCGGTGAGCGTGATGGGTAAGAAGGTCTACGAGGGCAGGGCGTTGGAGAACGTGAAGCTCGACGCGTGGTGGTTGCCGGTGCCGTCGGGGCTGCTGGTCGGGGTGGTGCACTACGACTCGCTCTATGGCGAGACCAAGCAGCACGACGAGCTGCTCATCGCCCCGTTGCCGAAGTGCGCGAAGTGAGCGCAAACGTCTTCGGAGATCGCCCGACGGTGGCTTTGAAGTCGCGGGCGAAGTGCGCCTGGTCGGCGTAGCCCAGGTTCAGCGCCAGCTCGGCCAGCGGCGTCTCGGGGTGCGCGCGCAGCTGCTCGGCGGCTTCGTGCAGCCGGTAGCGCTGGAGCACCCACTTCGGCGCCACTCCCACGTACTTCAGGAAGCGCCGTTGGAGCGTGCGCACGTCGCGCCCCAGTTGCGCCACCCGCACCAGCGTTCGATCGGTCTCGGCGCGCTCGACCAGATCGCGGAGCCGCAGCGCCGTGGCGTCGGGTCTGCGCAGGCGCTCGAGAAGCACCGGCTCCACCGCGGCGATCGCCTCGTGAATGGTGGGCCATTCGCCGGTGGGCAGCGACCTCGCGAACGGCACCACCTTGCCAGCCAGCGCCGCGGCGTTCGACACAAGCCAGGGCACCGCCATCGCCGGCCGCAACTTCACCCCGAACACGAACCCCGCGCCCGAGAGATCGCGCACGAAGCGTCGCCGGTGAACGCCACCGAGCTCCCAGCGCGCCCGCTGCGACTCGAAGGTGAGGTGAAACGACGGGTGGGGAAGCGTCTCGACGCGCGCGGGCTTTTTCACCCGCCAACGCACCCACCAATAGTGCGCGATGAACGGCGCCAGCGGCTCGGCCGGGAGCAGGCGCTCGTGCTCGAAGTCTCCCTCCGGCCGGGGGTTGAGCACTCCGCGGGCGGGGCCGGCTCTGCGTGACATCGGTTGTCGCGTTCCTTCAAGACGCCTGTTCGTGGGAGCGCTATCGATGATGCATGAAAACCAGCAAGGGCACCTTCGAGATCAAGATGACCGGTGAGCCGCCGTACCAGGAGGCCGACGGGGTCACGCTCAGCCGCGCGCGGTTCGACAAGCAGTTCTCGGGCGGCTTTCAGGGCACCTCGGTGGTGCAGATGCTGGCGGCGCGCACGCCGGTAACAACTTCAGCGGGCTACGTCGCGCTCGAACGGCTCGAAGGCTCGCTCGATGGCAAAGCGGGCAGCTTCGTGGTGCTCCAGACCGGCCTGATGGACAACGGGAAGCAGACGCTCTCGATTCAGATCGTGCCCGACTCGGGCACCGGCGAGCTGAAAGGCCTCCGCGGCACGATGACGATCACGATCTTCGAGCGCGTTCACTACTACACCGTCGACTACGATCAGAGCTGATAGGCGAACACGGTGGCAGAGACGCGCCACTCGCCGCCGGGGACGGCGTTGTCGATCGTGTAGCCGACGTGGTGCGCGCCGGGCATGCCGAAGGTCGCGCTGTCGAGGCCGATCGGCGGCGTGACGCTGCCCGGGCACCAGTTGGCGCGCGGCGCGCGAACGCTGCCCATCGCTCCGCAGGGGTTCTCCTGGCAGTAGTCGAAGCCGGGGCTGCCGTAGTGCGCCACCGTGCAGAGTTGATCGCAGTCGGTGCGCCAGGGCGTGCCGCTCCAGGTGTCTTCGCCGTCGAGGCGCACGTGGTGGGTGCGCTGGCAGAACTCCTCGGCGGGGCCGATGCAGCCCTGGGTGCCGGTGGCGCCGCCGTGTCCGGTGACCCGGTACTCGAGGAACGCGTAGGTGCTCGTCGAAGGGAGGGTGAAGTCGAACTCGCCGGCCGCGTCGGGGCCGGTGTCGCTGTGGTAGGTGAGGGGAATCACCGCCACCACCTTGCGCGGCGCCGGGCCGGGGACCGCGTCGATGCGCGCGGTGACGTTCCAACCACCGTTCGAGCCGCTGACCTGGCCGGCGCCGTCGGACCAGGTGGTGATGCTGACGCCCAGCTTGCGATCGCCGCCGGCGTAGACCGAGTCGGTGATGTCCTGCTCGAAGTGGAGCGGGCCACCGAACGGAGTGATCGCGCGCACCAGCTCCTGGCTCGGGCCTCCATCGGGCAGCTCGAGGTAGAGCTCGAAGTTGCGATCGAACGCGTCGCAGTCGGCCGGCCAGTTCTGGCCCGACGGCGGCGGGTTCTGTGCCCAGCTCGAGAATGGGTAGCAGGTGCTGGCGAGATCGACCACCAGGGTCACACTGGTGAACGGTGCACCCGGCAGCGAGAAGTCTGCGCTCGCGTGCTGCAGGTTCGGCCCGGCGTCGCTCCCGTTCGGGCTGCTGATGCGGACGCCGTCGAACACGGTGACCGAGTACGGCGGCCCGGCGTCGGGCATTCCCGAGTCGGTGCCGGAGTCGATCTGCGAGCCGCCACCGCCGGTGCCCGAGCCACCTCCGGTCGCCGCCCCGCCGCCGGTCGCCGCGCCACCGCCGCCTCCTCCTCCTCCCGACGGGGTCTCAGACTTCGGGCAGGCGGCGACGAGGAGGAGGGTCGAGATGAAGAGCGCGCGGCGGAACATGCGCGCGAAGATACGTCACATTCCCGAGCCGGTCGCCCGGAGCATGCCCTGGGTGACGCACGCGGTCGTCGCGCCTGGTGACAGCGTGCCCGAGATCGTCGCCGCCCCGGTGTGGCTGTTGATCCGGATTCGGCCCGCGGCACCGCCGCCTGCGCCCGCGGCGGAGTTGGCCCCGGTGAGACCCGCGACGCCATCGACGCTCGCGCCCGCGCCTCCCGCTCCGCCCAACGGGCTGTTGTTGTCGGTGCCGCCGGGAGCCGAGTTGGCATCGACCGTCGCATCGCTGCCAGAGGTCGTGTACCCGCCGCCGCCACCGCCGTTGGCTGCCACCACTCCGGTGATGCTCACGGTGTTCGCCTCGAGCAGCACTGATCCGCCCGAGCCGCCGCCCGACGATTCTTGCTGGCCGTTGGTCAGACCCGCGCTCACGCCTCCACCGCCGCCGACGGTGATCGAGCCGAGCGTGCCGATGCTGAGCGCGCCCGCGGCCACCAGTTGTACCGCGCCTCCGCCCGCGCCGGCCGCGCCGAGACCGCCCACGCCGCCCGAGGAACCCCCCACGATCGGGCGCAGGTCAGCCGTTCCGTACGCGGCCGGCGCGGCGAGCGGCATCACCGTCACCGGCCCAGCGGTGTCGCCTTCTGCGGCGCCCTTGCCACCGACGCCGCACGCACTCGCCCCTCCGCCCGCGATGCCTGCGAGGTAGTTGGTGCCGGGTGGCGGGCCCATCGCGTCTGCCACTCCCGCAGGGCCTCCCCCGGGGCCCGCGCCCTTGGTGAACGACGGAATCTGCGCGAAGCCGCCGGGGCCCGGAGTGCTGGTCCTCGCAGAGGCAACCAGAGGCCCGTTGATCTTCAGATCTCCGAACGAGACGATCGCGATCGCGAACGCGCCGCCCAGCGTCAGCTTGGCGGTCTGCTCGAGGGTGAACGACTTCACCGCGTAGACGTGAATGCGGCTGCCGTCGCTCTGGGTGCCGAGCCAATCGACGGTGGGGCTTCCGCAGATCGTCCCGTCGGGCTGCTGGTCGCTGAAGACGCTGCAGTCGCCGGTCACGTCGACATCGGCGAGCGTGGAGAAATCGTGCGCCGAGAGGTCGACGTTCGAGGGTTGAAAGCCGAGCGCCGGAGCTCCACCGCCCGCGCCGCCACCGCCCGAGCCGCCTCCGCTGCCGCCGTCGCTCCCGTCTGAGCCGTTGTTGCAGCCGGCCAGCACCATCGCGATCGCCAACACCCAGCTCGTCTTCACGCGCACCATCGTCTTGATCTCCCGAGAACTGCGAGTCGTGCCGTGCGCCTCGCAACCCGCGTGCCGTGCGCGGCGCCCGGGGCTGGTGCGCGTTGCCGCGTGTGCGCACGTGCGGCCTCCGTGCGCGCACGCGTGCGGTAAGGTGCCGCCCATGCAGTCGGAGCTCCCTGGCCAGACCGTCGGCCGCTTTCGCATCGAGCGGCAGTTGGGAGAAGGCGGCATGGGGGTGGTCTTCGAGGCGATCGACACCGCTTCTGGGCGGCGGGTCGCGCTGAAGAGCGTGCGCCAGGCCGAGGGCTCCACCGATCGCGCCTCGCGGCTCGCACGGGAGGCCAGGCTCACCGAGGCGCTCGATCACCCCGGCATCGTGCGGGTGCTCGAAGTTCTCGAGGAGCACGGCCGGCTCTACGTGGTGATGGAGCTGGTGGAAGGCCAGAGCCTGCGCGCCCGAATCGACGCCGCCCGTGAGCGCGGATCGCCGCTGGAGGTGGGCGAGGCCCTGAAGATCGCGCGCGAGGTCGCCGAGGCGGTGGCGCACGCGCACCAACGCGGCGTGGTTCATCGCGATCTCAAGCCCGAGAACGTGATGCTCGCCCGCGATCGCGCCCGGGTGCTCGACTTCGGGCTCGCCAAGCTCCGTGAGGTCGAAGGCGGGCTGCTCTACCAGGCCCAGACCCAGTCGAACGTGACGGTGGAAGGGCAGGTGCTTGGCACGCCCGCCTACATGTCGCCCGAGCAGGCGCGCGGGCAGGAGGTCGGTTTTCGCTCCGACGTCTTCTCGCTCGGAGTGGTGCTGTACGAGCTGCTGACGCT
This sequence comes from Myxococcaceae bacterium, assembly GCA_047602415.1. Classification (GTDB taxonomy): domain Bacteria; phylum Myxococcota; class Myxococcia; order Myxococcales; family Myxococcaceae; genus JASGHH01. The sequence continues at coordinate 584,239 of JASGHH010000001.1, forward strand.
GCAGCGGCCGTTCACAGGCGCGTCCGCGGCCGATCTGATCGCGGCGATCACGCGCGATGATCCGGCGGCGCCCTCGGTGAAGAACGCGCAGGTGCCGCCCGCGATCGACGTGCTTGTGAAGGCCTGCCTGGAGAAGCGCTCCGAGGCGCGGCCCTCGATGGACCAGCTCGCGCTCCGCCTGGCAGCGGTCGATCTGCGCCCATCGAAGCGGTTCTCTCGTGTGCCGCTGTTGGCGGGGGCCGTGGCGCTGCTGGCGATCGGCGGTTGGGCGGTGCACGCGATGCCCGGCGCGAAGGCCGCCCCAGTGGTGGCAGAGACTCCTTCTCCGGTCGCAGATTCGGGCGTTGGTTCCGAGGCCGATCGCGCATTCACGCTGGCGTTCGAAGACGAGCGGCGCGGCGACGAGGACGCGGCACTGGTGGCGTTCGAGCGGGCGGTGAAGCTCGACCCCGAACATTCGCGAGCGCACCTCTGGTTGGCGCTGCGTGGAGCGTTTCTGGAGGCAGAGAACGCGCGGGAGCACTTCGCCCAGGCGTTGGCGCGGCGTGACCGCTTGACGCCGCGTGAAGACGAGCTCGTGGAGGCGCTCCGGCCGGTGTTTCAGCGCACCCACCCCGATCTCGACGCCTACGCCAGCGCGATGCGTGGGCTGACCGACCGGCACCCCGACGACGCGCGCCTTCTTCACGAGCTGGCAAAGGCGCTCGACATGCAAGGCGACTTCGACGGCGCGGCGAAGGCAGCGGAGCAGGCGATCGCCAAGGATCCCGGCTTCGTGCTCGCGTTCGCCACCCTGGCGCAAGAGCAGGCGTATCTCGGCCGCTTCGACGACGCCCGCGCGACGATCGCGACCTGCCTTCAGCGGTCGCCGGCGGCGTCCTGGTGCAGCTGGATCTCGGAGTTCATCAGCTCCAACGACGGTGACTGCGCGACGGTGGAGCGGCGGGCCCACGAACGGGTGGCGGCCGACCCGACCACCAGCGACAGCTACAAGGCGCTCGCGATGGCCTTCGCGGCGACGGGCCACCCCGAGAAAGCGGTGCAGGAGGCGTGTGATCAAGCGGTGCAGCGGGAGCCAGAGGGCTTTCACCGGCAGCGGCTGGGCCTCAACCTCGGTTTTCGCATCGCGACCTTCTATGGGCGCCTCGACGACGCGGAGCGGATCTCGGGAGAGCTGCTGAAGCTGGTGGCGAGCCGAACCGACGCGGCCGACCACGCGGTGCCCACGCTTCTGGCTGCACAGATCGAGCTCGAGCTTGGTCACCCAGAGAAGGCGGGCGCGATCGCAAAAGACTTCCTCGACCGCAAAGACGCCTGGCTCGCCAACCCGGTGCCCAACGACTACGCGGTCGCGAACGACTACACCGGCCCGCTGCTGGCGATCGCGTACCACTCCGGCGCGCTGCCCCGAGCGGAGTACGAGGCGTCGCTCGAAAGGTGGCGGGCGCACTGGCGCGACGCCCTGCGAGGCGGGTGGAAGAAGTACCTCTGGGTGTACGGGTACGCGCAGCTGGCGTCTTCGAAGGACGAGGGCGCGAAGGCGGTGGCGGCGCTCAGCACCGACGGGCCGGTCCCTGCATTTCTGAGCGACGGCGATCTTCCTTCCGGCATCGTGGGCCGCGCGCTCTGGCTCGGTGGGCGCCAGGCCGAGGCGCTCCCTTACCTTCGAGCGGCGGCGCACTCGTGCGACGAGCTCTCACGCCCACTGAGCTGGGTTCACGCTCATTCGGCTCTCGGCGACGCGCTGGCGGGCTCGGGCGATGTGGCCGGCGCCTGCGAAGCGTACGGCGTGGTCGTCGCACATTGGGGAGCCTCGAAGGAGAGCGTGACCGCGCGCCACGCCCGGGAACAGATGGCGGCCTTGCGATGCCCGGTGCGGTAGGTTGGCGGCGGTGAGCAACGAGACCACGCTCTCGGGGATCGAAGATGCGAAGCCGGCGCGCGGCGCCGCGTCGGAGTCGCTCGCGTTGATGATCGCCGGGTTCACCGCCGAGCCTCAACGCGCCGGAGAGGTCGCATTTCTGCCGAAGGATCGCGCGCTTTTGCTGGGGCGAGGCGACGCGGGCGAGGGCAGGGTGAGCTTCGTGCGCCAGCGCCCGGGTCGAAACGAGCTGGCGCCACCTCTCGGCGGGGCGGGGCTGTCGCGTGACCAGGTGCGGCTGACCGCGCGCGGCGATCGCATCGATGTCGAGCTCGTCGGGCGGGCTCCGCTCACCCACCTCGACGCGGAGGTCGAGCGCTGCACGTTGCGGGCGGGCGACGCGATCATCCTTCGCGGGCAGCTGACGTTGATGTGCGTGTCGCGGCCGAAGACCTTGCCTGCGCTGCAGCACTTTCCGCTGGAGGCTGTCGGCGCGTTCGGTGAGGCCGACCGCTTCGGTCTGTTGGGTGAGTCGCCGGCGATCTGGCAGCTGCGCGATCGGTTGGCCTTCGCGGCGCAGTCGAACGGTCACCTCCTCTGTCTGGGCGAGAGCGGCACCGGCAAGGAGCTGGTGGCGAACGCGGTGCATCAGTTGTCGTCGCGCTCCGGCAAGCCGTTCGTCGCACGCAACGCGGCGACCTTTCCCAAGGGGCTGATCGACGCCGAGCTCTTCGGTCACGCGAAGAACTACCCGAACGCCGGAATGAGCGAGCGGCCGGGGCTGATCGGCGAGGCCGATGGCGGCACGCTGTTTCTCGACGAGCTGGCCGAGCTGCCGGCCGAGCTTCAGTCGCACCTGTTGCGGGTGCTCGATGAGGGCGGCGAGTACCAGCGGCTGGGAGATTCGGCGACCCGGCGCTCCCGCTTCGTGCTGGTGGGTGCGACCAATCGGGATCCGTCGGCGTTGAAGCACGATCTGCTCGCCCGGTTCGTGGTGCAGCTGCGCTTGCCGGCGCTCCGCGACCACCTCGACGACCTGCCGCACCTGGCGGGGCACCTGATGCGTCGCGCACGGGCCAGGAGCCCCGAACTCGTCGATCGCTTCTTCGCCGACGTCGATGGCGTGACCCACGCGCGCATTCATCCCCGGCTGTTGTGCGCGTTGCTCGACCACGGCTTCGACGGCAACGTGCGGGAGCTCGACGCGCTGTTGTGGCAGGCGATGTCCGAGAGCACGGGCAACTCTGTGCTCGGGAGCGAAGAGCTGCTGCGCCGCCTGCGTTCGAGCGCCGAGCCTTCGGCAGAGCTCTCCGCGAGCCAGGTGAAGGAAGAGCTGGCGCGCCAGGACGGCAACATCACCGCCACCGCGCGTGCACTCAGGTTGCCGAGCCGGTTCGCGCTCTACCGGTTGATGAAGAAGCTAGCGGTGGAGTGAGCGGCCCGGCAGGTAGGCGAGCCCCGCATCGACGCCGCCGATCACGAGGTCGTCGCGACCATCTCCGTCGAGGTCGCCTGCCGCGAGCACGCTGACGATCGGGCCGGTGGTGATGACGCGCTCGGCTGCGAATCCGCCGTCGCCGTCGCCGAAGAACAGGCTCAGTGCGCCCGGCGAGGCGTAGCTCGCGGCGGCGAGATCGGCCGGGCCATCGTGATCGAAGTCGGCGGCGACGATCGCGCGCACCGCGAAGCTCGGCGTCAGGTGCCCGACAGAGAACCCGCCGTCGCGCTCGTTGTGATGGAGCGTGATCTCGTGTGCTCCGCTGCACGCGGTGGCGAGGTCGTCGTAGCCGTCGCGATCGAAGTCGAGGGTGACGATGCCGAGAGGGAAGGCGCCGCTCGGGTAGCCAGTGCGTGCTGCGAAGCCTCCGTCGATCCCCAGCAGCACGCCGACGCCGAACGAGTCGAAGTCAGCGCTGGCGAGATCGGGCCGGCCATCGTGATCGAAGTCGGCGGTGGCGATCCAGGTGGGGCTGAGGCCGGTCGGAAACAGCTGGGTGTCGCCGAAGCCGCCATCGCCTTGCCCGCGGAGCACCACGATCTGCGATCCGCTCTCGTCGATCACCGCGAGATCCGGCGCGCCGTCGAGATCGAAGTCGGCCGCCGCGACCGAGACCGCGCTGGTGCCGGTGGCGAAGTCATGCGGCTGCCCGAGGCCGAGCCAGATCGTGGCCTGCGCTCCATGCAGAGCGACGAGATCGACGGTGCCGTCGCGATCGAGGTCGGCGGCGAGCAGCGCGCTTGGAACGACGGCAGGCAGCTCCACGACCAGACCTCCGTCCGCACGCAGGACCACGACCGATGATTCGGCGGACGCGGCAAGCTCGTTCACGCCGTCATTGTCGAAGTCGCCGACTGCCACGCCATTGATGAATCCTCCTCGCAGCGCGATCAGCGCGAGGCCAGCGTCGTTTCCCGCATCGGCTCCGGCGTCAGTGCCACCATCGAATCCCGCGTCGTGGCCGCCGTCGATGGCGACGCCTCCGTCTGTCGAATGAGCGGGGCGCGACGAGCACGCAATCACCACCAAGCCTGCGATCAGCCCCGCCGCGCGCACCGCCGCTAGGTTATCGCGCGCTTCACTGAGTCGGAGCCCCCTCCGCGATCCACTGTCGAACCAGCGCGATCTCGCTTGCCGTCAGCCCGAACCCAGGTGGCATGACGGTTCCTTCGCACGGAGTCAGGTGGCCTTCGAGCTTGTCCATCAGGAAGCTCTCGTCGGGTGCGTAGGGCTTCACTCGGAGCTTGGCTGAATAGACCGATGGGACGTTGACGGTGTTCCTGAGGTCGACGACTGGCCCATAGTCGAGCGGGCGGTCCGCGAAGCCGGCAGTTCCTCCGTCAAAGTAGCAGTCGGCGCCGTACGCAGCGGTGCTGCCGTGGCATCCATGTTCCGAGCTGCACGCGGGCCCGATCACGTTGCGCACCTCGGAAAACGAGACCCCACTGTCCGCGGGCCCGGTGCCGTCTCGCCCGTTCACGCCACAGCATGCCAGCGACACGAGCGACAGGAGCGGGAGCAACGACACACGCATGGCCCTCTGACCCATGTGGTGCCCAACTTGGGACACCGCGATAGCGTGCGCGCATGAGCACTCCCGACAAGCGCCAGCGCTACAACGACCTCAAGATCGCGCTCGAAGTCTTCACCATGCTGCACTCGCAGGCCGTCGCCACCGGCGCGCCCGAGCTCCTGCCGCATCGAGCGACGGTGGCGCGGGACATCAAGGCGACCCTCGAGCAGCTCGAGGCGAACGGCACCGCGGGCATCTAGTCGTTGCGCAGCCAGATGATCGAATGAGCGGCGTCGATGCCGATCGCTCCGCCGGGCAGCGCGCTCAGCCCGAACAGCCCGTCGATGTGGGAGCCGCCGAGCGCGTGGTTCGAGTCTTCGAGTGACGGAAACGTCGGCGCTCGGAGCAGCGGAACCGTGCGCGGCGTGCCACCGTCGATCGAGAGCTGCGTCGTGCCCAGATAGAGCGTCAGCATGTTGCCGTACGCGTCTTGGGTCTGAACCGGCTGGTCTCCTGGCTGCGGCCCCGCGTCGAGCAGGAGCGCGTCGCCCGCTCCGGTGTCGAACCCGAGGCGGCGTGTCACCTGGTCGAGCTCGACCACCACGAACATGTAGTCCTGCCGGTTCTCGTAGGGCACCGCGGTCCACTCGGCGGGGTTCCACGGGGCTTCCTGGCGAATGCGCTCACCGGCGAGATCGATCACCGTCGCCTGCTCGAAGAAGAAGTCGTTGCCGAGAAAGCCGATCACCGGCAGCCCGTCGATCGTCTCGTTCACCGCGTACGGCCGCCCGGCCATCAGGCGCCGCTGAGAGCCGAGCCAGAGAAACCCCGCGTCGGGCACGTAGTCGGGCGAACCCTGCGGAGTGCTGAGGAAGCTCAGGCCACTGCCGGTGTCGATCAGCAGCGCCACGCCAGCGTCGTCGTCTCGCCGCGCCAGGCAATACAGACGCGTCGGGACCTGTCCATCGCGCAGCACCCGGATCGGGACCTCGTAGACGGTGCCCGCATCGGCCCCGCCATCGACGCCAGCGTCAGTTCCCGCGTCGGTTCCAGCATCGGCTCCGGCGTCGAAGCCTGCATCGGCCAGACCCGCGTCGAACCCCGCGTCATGCTCGACGCTGGGTCCCGAACACGCTGCCAGCGTCACCACCAGCGAACACGCAAGCCACCGCACAATTGTTAAACACGTCATATGGCTCTCAAGCGCATGGACAACGTCCTCATCGTGGTCGAGGACATCGAGGCGGCGAAGGCGTTCTTCATCGAGCTGGGAATGAAGCTCGAAGGCGAGATGGTCGTCGAGGGCAAATGGGTCGACCGGTGCATCGGTATCGATAACGCGAAGTCCAAGATCGCGACGCTCAGCACGCCCGATGGGCACGGCCGCATCGAGCTCGACCAGTTCCTCACTCCGAAGGCGGTGCGGAGCGAGCCGAAGAATGCGCCGGTGAACACCTGGGGCATGCGTCGCATCATGTTCGCGGTCGACGATCTCGACGAGACGCTCGAGCGCCTGGCCAGGCACGGCGCCAAGGTGCTCGACGAGGTGGTGCAGTACGAAGACATCTATCGCCTCTGCTACGTGCGCGGCCCCGAAGGCCTGGTCGTCGGTCTCGCCGAAGAGCTCCGGTGAACCTTTCTCGGCCTTCGGTGTTGGGTGCGCCCATGCGCCTCATCGCTTGCGGGCTGTGTCTCCTGATCGGCTGTGCCCATTCACCTTCGGCGGCTCCTGCCGCAATCGCCCAGGCGTGCGCCGAACCGGAGCGCCGGCAGCTCGACTTCTGGGTCGGCGACTGGGACCTGGTGATTCGCGCCCGCACCGACCCGAAGAGCGACCAGTGGGGCGAGGCGAAGGGCACGAATACGATTCGCGGCACGCTGTCGGGCTGTGCGATCGAAGAGAACTTTCACGGCGACGGGCCGGGCACTCCCTGGGCCGGCCGCAGCTTCTCGACTTTCGTGCCGCCGGCGAAACAGTGGCGGCAGACCTGGGTCGACGACTCGGGCTCGTACCTGGCGTTCCGCGGAGGCCGTGAAGGCGACGACTTCGTGCTGATGGGCGAGCCCCGCGGAGACCGTCAGATGCGCATGGTGTTCTCGAAGATCACCGCCGATTCGCTGTTCTGGTCATGGGAGCAGGGGACCGAGGGCGGCAGTGAGTGGGCTCCGATGATGACGATCGCGTACACCCGGCGGCGGTAGCCTCGTCGATGCGCCAGTGAAGCGCGGTGCGCACGACACTGTTATGACGTGTCCTCCAGCGAGCGCGTACACCGGGAGGATTCATGCCGCAGTTTCGAGTGGTCGACAGCACCCACGCCAAGGTTCCGTTCACGCCGACCACCTGCAAGGTCGATGGCTGCAGCAACCCCGCGACCCAGCTCGCCGGAGTGAAGGTGGTGAGCGGCTCGAGGGCACGCATCAACAAGCCGACCGTCGATCTCAAGGTCTACGACCTGCCGCTCTGTGACGAGCACGCCAAGAGCAGCAAGGTGATGAGCGCTCCCGAAGAGCACGGCGAGCTCGGCATCGGCCGGTTCGACTGACTTCAGGCGTCCAGGGACATCGCGGCGACTGCGAGGCCTTCGGCCACCGAGCTGAACGCATCGGCGCGATGGAGCTTCTCGGGCGCGAACCGCGACTCGAAGATCTTCCCGATCGCGGGGATCAAGCTGGTGCCGCCGGTGAGCACCACGGTGTCGATGTCCTTCGCTGCGATGCCGGCCTTGCTCAGCACCGTGTCGATCGCTCCGACGAGCTGTTCCACCAACGGCGCGATCATCGCCTCGAACTCGCGGCGCGTGAGGTCGACCTCGATGTTCACCCGCGCGTCGTGAAACGAGAGGTGGGTCTTCTGGCGGGTCGACAGCTCGACCTTGGCGGCCTCGATCGCGCGAAACAGGTGGTAACCGAGGTTGTGGTTCACCAGGTCGATGAAGGCGCCGATGCCCGCGGGGTCGTCGGTGGTGCGCAGAAAGTCTTCGAGGAACTGCTGGGTGCTGCGGTCACGAATGAAGCTCATCGTGTGCCACGAGAGGAGCTTTCGCAGCAGATGCGACGGCATGCCGACGCCGGCGCCGAGACCCATCGGCCGTTGAATCGCGTGGGCGCCGAAGTACTGGAGCAGCTTCTTCTCCATGATCGCGCCGTCGATCCGGTCGCCGCCGACATAGACGCCGGCGCTGGCGAGCACGTCCTTCGAGCGATCGGGCTGCCGGTGGCGGGCAGGGGACAGCCTCACCACCGTGAAGTCGGAGGTGCCGGCGCCGAAGTCGGCGGTGAGCACCAGCTCGTCGTGATCGAGCGTCGACTCGTGGCTCAGACCCGCGGCGAGCGGCTCGATTCGAAAGTGAATGTCCTTGAAGCCGGCTTCCTCGGCGGCGCGGCGCAGGCGGCGTTCGGCGAAGGCGTCGACCTGGGGATCCTCGGAGAAGCGCGCCGGCCTGCCGAGCACCAGCCGGTCGACCTTCTCGCCCAGCTCCCGCTCGACCGACGCCTTCACCGCGTGGATGATCAACGCGAGCAGGGCTTCGAGCGTGAACGGCCGGTGCTTGATCGCAGTCGAGACGAAGCTCTGAATCGGCAAGAACGTCTTCAGCGACTGGAGGAACCGGCCATCGGCTTGCTCGAGGTAGGCGGCGATCGCCTCCGCTCCCGAGATGACGTGGCCTTCGTCGGGAAAGAAGAGCACCGACCTGAAGAGCCGCGCGTCGATCGCTTTGGGGTCGAGCGCGAGCACCCGGGGCTTGCCGTCGGCCCAGACCGCGGCGGCGGTGTTGCTGGTGCCGAAGTCGATTCCGAGGGCAGGCCGAGGCATCGCTTTCGCGTAGCATCTCCCGGCCTTGGCACGGAGCACTCTTCACTCACTGCGCGGCTTCGCGATCGACCTCGGGCTGAGCGGCGTCGCGGGCGCTCTCGGCTGGCACCCGGTCTACGACTACCTCTCGTCGCACCGCTCGATCGTCTACTGGGGCGTCGGTTGGCTGCACATCGGGCTGATCTCGTTGATCGGCTTCATGGCGCTGGTCGGCAACACGAAAGCCTCCGATCTGATGACCGCGAAGCGCGGCACGCTCCACGAGCGGCTCGACACCTGGTCGCTGGTGCTCACCATCTGCGCCAGCTTCGTGGTCCCATTCGTGTGCGGGCTGTTCATCGGCGGTGGCAGCAACGAGCTGTTCGCGATGGCGGTGTTGTTCGCGCCGTTCGCCTCCACCTTCGGAGTGATGTTGGTGGGGCTGGTGCTGATTCAGCGAAACCCGAAGCTCGCTCGGAAAGACTTCAAGGTGCCGAACCCGTTCGCCTCGGTCGGTGGGCGGGTGGCGATCGGCGCGGCGGTGATCGCGTACCTGGCGCTGCAGGAGACCACGCTGTTCTTGTGCGTCGCCTCGGGGAAGAACGTGAGCGGGCTGTGCGCTGCGCTCGGCTTCTTTCTCTCGTACCTGCCGGTGCGGTTGTTCCTTTTCTACCACGTGACCGATTCGCGCGACCGCGCCGAGGTGATCTCGATCTTTCTCAGCGTCGCGTTCCTCGGCGTTCAGCTGTTGCGCGCCGTCCCCACGCCTTACAGCTGAGCGAACGGCCAGCGCACCCGAATCGCGACCCCAGCGAGGAAGTAGCGCGACGCGTAGCCGGCCGGAGCGTCGAGAAACCTCGCGCTCCCCTCGAAGAGGAACTCGAGAAACGACAGCGGCATGAAGCCCGCGCTCAACGTCGCGCCGCCGCCGGGGGAGAACCTGGGCGTGAAGAACGCCACCGCGTCGGCGGTGAGCTGCGCCGAGGCCAGGCCGCCGAAGAGCTCGATCCGCGGCCCTGCGCGGGCGCCGGCGCCTGCGCTCGAGCCCACCACCAGATTCGAGCTCCACCACGAAGTAGCGCCCCAGCAGCGAGAGGCCTGCCTCCCAGGCGGCGCCGCGCACGAAGTCGAACACCGCCCGGCCCTGCAGCGCGGGGAGCACCGCCCAGTGGGGTGGCTCCGAAGGCGGTGCCGGCGTGGTGGCGTGCTCTTCGGGCGCCTTCTCTGGCTCCGCGGCAGTGCCGGCGGGCGTCGAGTCGCCGGTCTTCAGCACCAGGGCCTGCGCCTTGCGGGGGTGAACCAGCACCTCGCGCTCCGACGCCGGCTGACCGCGGGCATCGATCACTTTGACGGTGTGGCGGCCGACGGGGACCAGCTGGTGCACGGGAGAAGGGCCCACCAGCACGCCGTCGATCTGCACCCCGGCGCCTTTCGGCTCGGTCTCGACGTCGAGGGTGGCCGCGAGCTTCGAGCGAATCGCGTCGAAGTTCGCCGCGAAGGAGGGCGAGACGTCGACGTTGGCCAGTGAGATCGCCGGGTCGTCGTCGAGTGCCCGCTCGATCGCCTGGTCGGCGTCGACGTTCTTTCGGAGCGCGGCGAAGCAGCGTGCGCGAAGCAGTTGGAGCGACGCCCGAGCCCCCGGGTCGGGCTCGTGCTCGACCGCGACGTCGAGCTTCTTCAGGGCGCCTTCGAAGTCACCGGCGTCGAACAGGCGCGCAGCGGTGGCATCACCGGGCGCGGCGCCCGCGACAGTGAGAAACCACGCGAGGGCCAGAGCCGTCACCGCCGGCAGTCAACCACAGCGCCGCGAGGGTGCCGCCAGAGATCGATCACTGCCGGCGCGATCTCCGCCACAGCAAAGCTGCCAGCAGCAGCAGGCCTTCGCCGAGCGGCATCGCCGAGCAGCCCGCGGCGTAGAAGCTCTTGTCCTTCACCGTGCCACCTCCGCCGCCGCCGCCTCCCGTGCCGCCATCGCTCGTCTCGGTTCCTCCGTTGAACGGAGCGATCACCACCGGCAGACTGAACGGCATGAAGTCGTTCGGCCCGTCGTTCTGGCGCACGGTGAGCATCAGCGTGCCTCCGTCGGGCGCGAGGGCGTGAAACGTCTGGCCCAGGCTGCCGTTGGCCAGCTGTGGGCCGGAGATCGGCATCGTGCAGTCGACGTCGTCGTAGAGCGTGCCCGCGCCGTCGATCGCCACCGCCACCGGGTACGGTGCCGGCAACGCACCCGGGTCGCCTCCGTCGGGCAGGGTGAACGTCGCGTCGAGCTCGAGCCTCATCGCGAAGCAGTGGTTCGCCACCACCTCGCCCACCGGCAACAGCGAGAACCGGCTCGCGATCGGCTTCACGTCGACCCGAATGTCGTCGAAGTCGATCACCGCCTGGTAGCCGGTGCCGTAGACGTAGTCTTCGCCAAAGCCGAACTTCTTGAAGCCGTCGGTGATCGCCAGCACCCCGTCGTGCCGGATCACCACCTTGGCGTCGATCGCGAAGGTCACCACGCCCGCGTCGGTGCCGCGGCCGAGCGAAGACGCCTCGAGCAGGTGCCAGCCGGCGTCTTCGAGAGAGAAACCGGTCGGGCTGTTGCGGTAGTGCTCGGCGCCGGTGCCGTCGACGCCTTGATCGCCGACGGTGATCGCTCCCGGGCCGCCGCTGGTGAAGAAGTGCGCCGCCCGCCAGAAGCCGCCCAGGCCCCAGGTGGTGGTGAAGAGGTTGGTGCCGCCCAGGTTGTTGCCGCTCAGCTGCCGAACCCACACCCGCGAGTACGCGGCGGAGGACGTGCTGATGAAGTCGGCGTCGTAGATCGGCCCGAACGTGTTGGTGAGCGTGGCCTCGTGGTCGTCGAGACGCACGCCGTAGCTGCCGCGGTGGGCGGCCTCGGTGCTCGGGCCGAAGGTGATGCCCGTGGTGGGGTTGCGCAGGGTCCACGCCGAGCCGACGTCGCCGGTCTCGACCGTCTCGACGAGCGCCTGGGCGTGGGTCGCGCACACCGGCAACAGTGAAACCAGGACCGCGAGCGAACGCACCGAAGGTGAGCTTACGTCAGGTCGCGAGCTCGGAGATGACCGCTCCGCTGTTGCCGAACGACGCGTCGCTCATGCCCATGCCACGCATCAGCGTCAGCCAGAGGTCGGCGACCGGGCGGCCCTTGGGGCGGCTGCCGGCGCTGGCGTCCCACGGGCGAATCAGCTCCATCGCGCCGTAGCTGCCGGTGCGCACATCGAGCAGCTTGCCCGGCTTGATCGCACCGTTCCCCTTGCCGGCGACGACGATCGGCACGTCGTAGCCCTGGTGCGAGTTGGTGTCGCCGAGCCCCGAGCCGTAGACGAGCATCATCGAGTCGAGCAGCGCTCCGGTCGGCGTCTGCACCGTCTTCAGCTTGTCGAGGAACGACGAGAACTCGTCGAAGTAGAACTGGTTGTACTGCTTGAACTGCGCCGGCTTGTCGACCGCGGCGGTGCCCTCGCTGGTGTCGTAGTGCGAGAGCGCGTGCGGGTAGGTGAGCGCGTTGGGGATCAGCGCGTCGGTGTTGAAGGGCTGAAAGTCCTCGTCGATCATGTAGGTCGCGACGCGGGTGAGATCGCACTGAAACGCGAGGATCAGCACGTCGTACATCGCGCGCATGCGGTCGACGACGTGGTTCGGGTAGGTCCAGCTCCCGCTCGGCCGCGTGCCAGGGGTGCAGCTCACCGGCGGAGCCACCGAGACCGCCTTCACCCGCCGCTCCACCTCCGAGAGGTTGGTGAGGTACTCGTCGAGCCGCGCCCGGTCTGACTTGCCGAGCTTGGTCTCGAGCCGCTGCGCGTCGGCGGAGATCGCGTCGAGCACGCTCACCCGCCGCGCCTGCGCCCGCACCGCCGCCGGGTCGGTGGTGGGTGCCATGTAGTTGCCGAACAGCTTGTCCCAGAGTGCGCCAGGGTCATCGACGCTCGACGCCGGAGTGGTCGGGTCGGCCCACGAGATGTTGGTGCGGTAGGCCTTCGCCTCGCCGTAGGTCGAGTCGGAGCCGGCGCTGTTCTCCACGCTCCGCATTACCAGCGAGCGAATCGGCGTCGCGCTCCCCACCGCGGCGGCGACCTTTTGATCGAACGAGGTGCCGACCTTCACCGGGTAGTTGGTGCCGCGCTGCGCCGGCGCGCAGGTGAGAAACCCCGCCGTGCCCTGGTAGTGGCTGACGCCGAAGCTGAAGTAGTTGAGGTCGGGCAGGTTCGCCGCCTGGTCCTGGGTGATGTTGAGGTGGGTGTGGAGCCCCTTCACCAGGGTGATGTCGGCGCGGTGGTTGGTGACCAGCTTCGACAGCTGCGCGGACGGCGTGTAGGTGGTGCCGCTGCCGGTGATCGCCCAGCTGTCGGGGTGGTACCCGAGGGGGAACTTGATCACGCACAGCCGGGTCGGCGCCGCGGTCTGCGCATAGGCACGGGTGGGCAGCATCGCCTCGAGCATCGGGAGCGCCACCGCCGCACCGGCGCCGCGCAACAGGGTTCTGCGGTTCAGCAAGAATCGATTGGCCATGGTGTTCTCCTGAACCGTCAGTGACCGTCGTCGCCCTGGTGGGTGAGGAATGCGGGGCTCTGCGCGATCGCGCGCACCAGCTGGTAGGGCTGCTGGGTCGAAGCGTTCTTCGACGCGGTGGTCACCGCGCAGGCGTCTTCGGGAGTGAGGGAACGGCCGAGTGCCCAGGTCATCAGGTTGCGGCTGACGCAGGGCTCGAAGAGCGGGTCCTTGCCGATCAGCTCCGACAGCTCCACCGCGCCGTCGAACGAGGTGCCGCTGAGGTAGGTGCCGCTGGCGTCGATTGGCGAGCCGTTGTCGACCGTGCGCCAGGCGCCGATGGCGTCGAAGTTCTCCAGGCCGAAGCCGATCGGGTCCATGCGGGCGTGGCAGCCGGAGCAGGCCGGGTTCGAGCGGTGCGCTTCGAGCCGCTGGCGGAGCGTCTGACCGTCGCCGGGGACCTCGGGCGGCAGCGGCGGCACGTTCTCGGGCGGCGGGCCGGGAGGCGCGCAGAGCAGCCGAGAGAGCACGTACTCGCCGCGCTTCACCACCGAGGTGCGGCCGATCTCCGAGTTGATTGCGAGGAAGCTGGCCTGGCTCAAGTAGCCCGAGCGGGGGAAGCCGGCGGGGAAGTCGACCTTGCGAAACTGAGCGCCGGTGATGCCCGGCAGGCCGTAGTGCTGCGCGAGGCGGTCGTCGACGTAGCCGTAGCGGGCCGAGAGCAGCTCTCCGAGAGGATGGCCGCCTGCGAACAGCTCGCGGAGGAACAGCTGGGTCTCGGTCTTCATGTCGGCTCGCAGCGCGTCGGTGAAGGTCGGGAAGGTGGTGGGCGACTTCGCGACCAGATCGAGCTGGGCGACACCGAGCCACTGGCTGGCGAAGTCGTCGGCGAGAGAGCCGGCGCGGGGATCGGTCAGCATGCGGTCGAGCTGCGCGCTCAGCTCGGCGGGGGTCGCCAGCCGCGGCGCCGAAGTGGCGGGGTCGATCTGCTCCGCGAGATCGAGCAGCTGGTCGTCGGGGGTGGAGCTCCAGATGAAGTACGAGAGCCGGGAGGCGAGCGCGGGCCCATCGAGCGGCTCGATCTTCGTCGGGTCGTCGGGCGCGGAGTGGAGCTCGACCCGGTAGAGGAACCGCGGCGAGGTGAGCAGGTAGGTGAGGGCGGCGCCGAGCTGATCGTCGAAGGTGGTGCCGGTGCCGCCGGCCGGAGTGAAGACGTTGGTGTAGATGAAGTCGACGTCGGCGGGCTCGAGCGAGCGGCGAAACAGCCGGCGGCCCCAGCGTTCGATCACGTGGCGCGCGCAGCTCTCAGCGTTGCTGCCGGAGGGATTGCAGTCGACCACCGTCGCGTGGGCGTTCGCGAGCGCCGCGGTCGCGACGTCTTCGGCGGCGTGAAGGTCGGCCTCGAGCTGATCGGCGGTGATTCCGAGCAGCGCCGAGTCGTTGTCGAAGTAGGTGGCGACGTTGTCGGCGGGGAAGCTCTCGGCGGGGCGAATCGAGAGGCCGAACAGATCGCGAATCGTGTTGTCGTACTCGCGGCGGTTGAGCCGGTGCATCACCACCCGGCCCGGCTTGGCGGTCGGATTGCAGGGTGGGGTCACCGCCGGCGGGTCGGCGGGCGCCATCACCTGCTCAGGCGGCTTCGGCTTCGAGAACTCGATCTTGCCGGTGCAGGCGCCCAACGTGAGAAGAAGGAGCCACGGTGCGGTCGCTCTCATGCCCGACCCTTGAGCAACCGAAGTGCCGACCTGGGCTGGCCTTTTGTTCCGTGTTGTCGCGGGGTTGGGGAAGGCACCTGTCAGGTCGACCTGACAGGCGTCTGGAACGGCTGACGACGTCTGTCCTACGGGGCCTCGGAAAGGGGTCGAAGAGCCGATGCGCTTCGGAGTGGTCCTTTCGTTGGTCGTGATCGCCTGTGGGGGGCTGCGCACGCCCGACGAAGACGGCGGCGATGGCGGGCCGCGAATCGGAACGACGTATTCGTGTCACGACCCCTACTCGTTGGACGGCGGAGGCGGACACAACGCCGACGGTGGTTCGGAAGCCCCGGTGTGCGTCGTCGGCGAGTCGCTCTGCCACTCGTTCACCCACAACGTTCAGAACTGCATCCCGTCGACGTGCCGCGATTGCGCGTGCGCTTGTGCGCAGATGCATCAGTACTGCGAGCAAGGGCCGTCGATCGCCCACTGCTTCGAGAGCGACGGCGGCTTCGTCACCCTCTACGAAGACATGATTCTAGTGCTTTGGCTCTGGGATCCGCTTGAAGCGAATCGTCTGGCCGCCGGCCATCTTCAGCACCAGGCCGGAGCAATCGGATTGGAACGTGGCCGCGTACGGGTAGTTCGTCTCGCCGTCGCTCTCGAGCTTGAAGCGAATCGTTCCGTCGGCGTCCTGAAAATACGGCCCGCCCCAGAACGGCTTGGCGTCGAGCCGGGTGTACGAGTCCCAACGGCCCTGCCCACTGAAGCGGGTGAAGAACGACGGAGGGCCGTCACCCACCACGCCTTCGTAGAGGCCTTCAGGGCTGCATTTCGCGGGAGCCGCGAGAACCGCCAACGACGCGAGCAGAGCGAGCATGCCCCTTCAACGGCCAACCCGCGGTTTGGATTTAGAAGCTCGACAGATGCAGTGGCCCGCCGAGGACGTAGTCGTTGGGCATTCCCGCGCCGTGGCAGTCGTCGCAGCCTGACGGGCCGTTGTTGTAGACGAACGGCGGAGGCTGCGCGCCACGCCAGAGGAAGAACGGCGGCGAGGTGTCGGGCGCAATCTGAAACCACTCCCAGCCGACGGCGCCGTCGGGGTTGAAGTCGCCTCCGCGCTTCGCCATCCCGAAGATCTGGCGGGCTCCGCCGTCGGCCTCGACGTACTTCACCAGCAGGGTTCCCACGGGCCACTCGGTCGCGCCATGCGGAGGGTCCTGCTTCAGATAGACGACGCGGTGCCCTGCGAAGTGCGCCGAGTCGCCGTCGGTGAAGCCGAGATCGAACGTGTGCCACTGCGGATAGCCCGAGAAGTCGCCTTGCACGGCGATGAACTCGTTCGGGCCTGCGTCGATGCCGGCGTCCGGCTTGGACTGCGCGCCGCAGCCGAGGGTACACACAGCGGCGAGAAGCAGGGCGCGCATCGGTCCGAAGCATAGTGTTACATCGTGGCGCATGCGCCCGATCTGCCCGCGCTGTGGGCTCGACGATTTTCGCGAAGGCGTCGTCGAGGTGATGTGCCCGCGCTGCCACACCCACTTCAACGTGCAGCGGCCGCCCGCGACGCCGCTGCCGTCGATCGAAGAGGCGCTGGCTCAGCTCGACGCGCCCGATGCGGCGACGCGCGTTCGCATGCGCTGGGTGCTGCGCGAGCTGGGCGACGCGGCGGTGCACGCGCTGGCAGACGAGCACGCGCGCAACCCCCGCGAGACGACCCGCGGCGCGCTCTGCTTTCTCGGCACCCGTGCAGCGCCGGTGGCGGCTCGATTCCCCGAGGACTCTGAGCTGGTCGCGGCGCTCGCTGGCCCGTGGCCACTCGACCCCAAAAAGCCCGTTCCCTACCTGGGCGAATCGGTGTTGCTCGACAGCGATGCCGAGCCCGACCGCGCGTGGTTCGGCAAACCGGCATGGGACGAGATGGTCGACGCCGCGCGCTACCTCGCCGAGGCCGACGACGAAGAACCCGACTCCTGCGAGAAGTGGCAGCCCGATCGCGTCGTGATCGGCCGCTCAGAGCTGACGCTCTTCCTGCACAGCTGGGAGCTCAACCGAGGCGTCGACGTGGTGGTGACGACGCCCGACGGCGCGCCGTTCACGATGGCCGAGCTGCTCTACGCAACGGTGCGCGCGGTTCACGACAACGCTGGCGACTTCGGCACCCGCATCTTCGAGGGGCTGCGCCTGATGTCCCCCGGGCGGTACGAAGTCAGGACCGGCTCGTGACTCGGCAGCGCGCGGTAGAGGATTCGAACCTCTGGCCTTCGGCTCCGGAGGCCGACGCTCTATCCAGCTGAGCTAACCGCGCAGACTGAGGCGTCTCGTAGTCGAACCCGTGCGCCGCCGCAACATCGACCTCTACTTCGAGAGGTGGATTCCGCAGGTCTTGCTGGCGCAGTCGTCGAGCGCGCTGCCCAGCATCGCCGAGCCGAGCGTGTTGCACATCGCGGTCGCCATGCAGTTGCTGGTGCAGGTGATCGCCGAGTCCGGGTACGCCTTGAGCGCCTCGAAGTCGTGAAGGCCGGTGATCGCCGTGTGGCACGCGGAGTCGTCGGCGACCGTGCCGCAGGTCACCAGGTGCGCGCAGACCCCGCCGTCGAAGAACCCGTCGAGCACGCTGTCTGAGACCGCCGAGCCCGCGGTGGTGAAGCAGGTGTTCTCGGTGTTGGTCGAGCACGAGGTGCCCGCGTCGTTGCACGAGCTGGTGGTGTGAAACAGATCGGCACACGCCGTGTCGCGGTTGCAGCGAGCGAGCGCCTGGGTGAAGTCGGTGCGAAACGGAGCGACCAGCTGCTGGCAGCTCGGGGTGCACGCGGCGACGCCACCATCCGACGGGTCGCACATGTCGAGCTTGGTGCAGATCACATTGCAGGGGTCGGCGATCACGTCTTGCCCGCCACCGCCGGTGCCACCGCCTGCGCTGGTGCCACCACCCGTCGCGCTCCCGCCGCCGCTGCCGCCACCGCCACCGGTGTTGGGCGAGCTGCTGCTGCACGCGACGACCACCACGGCGCTGACCGCGAACAACGTCGATCTCATGTCTGGAGCTCCCGGTGCGAGGGTTTAGCTCAAGACGGAAACGTCGGTGTTTTTATTCACACGGCCGGCAAGCGGGGAACCAGGCGGCGGTAACCGACCGCAATCAGCATCGCCACCACGGTCAGCACTCCGAAGCCGAGGATCAGCGGCGACATGCACTCCGCGATCGCCTGGTAGGTCAGCTGCAACAGCGCGTTGTGATCTTCGACCGGGAAGCGGCCGGAGCCGATCGCATGACCCACCGCGGCGATGTCGGCGAACACTCCAAGCAGGGTGGAGCCCAGCACCGCCAACGACATCGCGATGATCGACTGAATGCGCCGAGGGTCGGGCCGCAACGCGAAGCGCACCGCACCCACCAGCGCGGCGATGCTGAACGCCAGCACCGCCACCATCGGCACGCCACCCTCTTTGAACAGTTGGAGCATTTGCCGCACGAACGCACAAACGGCGCCCGCGTGACAGACTCTTTTGCTCCGCCTCGGACGCGGCTGCGCCGCTTCCAGTGCCGGCCAACAACGGCCGGCACCCCTCGGCTTCGCGGTCTAATGAACGCCGTCGAGGATCGGCGCCAGGATCGCGTCGTGCTTGGGGAATTTCGAGTCGGCCATCAGCGCGCCGAGGTCGAAGTTGGTCATCGGGTCGGTACCGAACCGCACCACCTCGAGGTCCAGGCTGGGAATCACGTCGATGAACTGGTTGCCGAAGCCGCGCGCCGCGAACAGATCCGCCGGAGCGAACGGCACCATCCACCCCGGCCACTCCTCGTTCATCGCGTCGATCGCCGGGGTGTGCCCGTTCACCCAGAACAGCAGCCCATAGGCCCGGTTGTACGCCTGCGACGGAGTGGTCGCCTGCTGCACCCAGCTCTCCGACACCACCTGCTGCCCGTTCCACTGCCCGTGGTGAAGGTAGAGGTACCCGAGCCGCGCGTGATCGCGGCAGGTCGCCATCACGTTCGCGTACGGCGTCGCGTTGCCGGCCATGTCGTGCAGCCAGCTCGCGTTCATTCCCAGCTTCGACCAGAGGTGCTGCTGCGCGTACGCCTCGATCGTCATTCCGGTCGCGGCGCGAAACAGCGGCTCGAGAATCTGCACCGCACCGTTGTGGTAGACCCACTTCGACCCCGGCGCATCGTCGAGCGGCAGCCCGAGCGCGAACTGGGTGTCGTTGCTCGCCAGCGTCGCCATCTGCACGTAGTCCTGAAACGCGCTCCACTTCAGGCCCGAGGTCATCGTCACCAGGTCGCGCACGGTGATCGTTCGGCGGTCGTCGCTCGCCCACTCGGTCACATACGTGGACACCGGCTCGTCGAGCGACGCGATCTTGCCCTCGTCGATCGCGATCCCCACCAGGGTGCCGGAGTACGACTTCGCGAGCGACCACGACTTGTGCTGCGTGGTCGCGTCGGCGCCGTTGAAGTACTTCTCGTAGACCAGCTTGCCGTGGCGAATCACCAGCAGGCAGTACGAGCCGTTGCCGCTCGCCACGTTCGCCGCCGCGTCGAGCTGCCCTTCGTCGATGCCGGCTTCTTCAGGCGTCCCCACCGGCCAATCGGGAGACGGCCAGAGCACCGTTTGCACCTGAACGTTGGAGGCCGACCCGCTCGGGTCTGCGCCGGCCTGCGCGACGACCGGCGGCTGCACCGCCGGAGGAGGCGCCTCGACCGGTGGCGGCTTCACCAACGGAGCAGAAGGTCCACAGGCACAGACGGCGAACAGACACAGCAGAGTGGGGCGCGGGTCCACGGCGCGAAAGCTCCTCCAGATGCCGCGATCTGGCTTTCACCTTCGCGCCAACCGATGGCGTCTGCGCGCCAGCCCGGTAAGCTGTTTGGCGTGCTCGCGAGGTCCACGATCGAGGAGCTCGCGAAGAACCCGGTCGGCCGCTACACGCGCGGCGACAGCTGGCTGCACTTCTGCGCCGCCCCGACCCTCTGGGGCATCGTGTTCTGGGGCCGCACCGAAGACGCCGACGCCTGGAAGCTCGGCGAGTCGCTGATCCTCGAGCTCGCTCCGCCGGCCAAACCGCACGCCGCGCTGATCGACGCCAGCCGCTTGGGAGGCGCCAACCCCGAGACCTTTCACCTCGCCGAGCGCTACGTCACCCGCCACGCCGAAGAGCTCAAAGAGTGGGTCACCCGCTGCGCGCTGGTGCGGCCGAGCGGCATGAAAGGCGCGATCGTCGCCGGCGCCTTCGACGTGCTCCCTCGGCCCTACCCGGTGCAGACCTTCAAAGACGTCGCCTCCGCCTATAAGTGGCTCGGCGAGGCCGGGCGGGAAGGGTGGCCCGCCACGCCGTCGTTTCTCGAGTCGGCGTTCGTCGAGACCACCGGCACTCCGGTGATGCTGGGCGAGCTGCGCGCCTGGCTCGACGCTCACCTCCAGGCGGTCGAGCTGGCCGACGCGGCGAAGGCGCTCAAGGTCTCCGACCGCACCCTGCAGCGCAAGCTATCTGACGCCAAGGTCACCTTCACCGAAGAGCTCGCCGAAGCCCGGCTGCGTGCTGCCAAGCGGCTGCTCGGCGACACCGATCTCAAGCTGACGGCGATCGCGGTCGAGGTCGGCTTCTCGTCGCTCCAGCACTTCTCGGCCCTGTTTCGCCGCAGGCTTGCGATGTCGCCCAGTGAGTTTCGCCAGTCGTTGTCACGCTCGAAGCCCTCCGGCGTTCAGGGGGCGTGGAAGCAGCGGCGACGGCCCTGATGGCAGACGACTCCGCGGCCCCGCCGGTCACCCGGCCCGATGATCGCGCCCGGGTGGAGCGCCTGCGTTCGGGCGACGTCTCTGCCTTCAATGCCGTCTACGCCGAGTACCACTCGCGCCTCTACGGCTTCCTGCTGCGCCTCTGCCGCCGCCACGAGATCGCGGTCGAGCTGCTTCAGGAGACCTGGTTGCGGCTCGCCGCCGAAGCGCCCGACCTTCGCGCCGACACCCGGCTCGACGCCTGGCTGTTCACCGTCGCGCGCAACCTCCACCGCAGCCATGCACGGTGGAGCATTCTCGACGGCTCGCGACTGGAGGAGCTGCTCCAGTGGCGCAAGGACGACAGCGATCAACGCACTCCGGAAGCGTCGGCCGCGCAGGATCAGGAGCGCCGCCGGCTCGAGGCCGCGCTGGCGCAGCTGCCGGTGAAGTACCGCGAGGCGGTGCTGCTGATGGGCGTGGAGCACTTCGAGCCCACCGAGGCGGCGAAGGTGGTCGGCATCAGCCCCGAGGCGATGCGCCAGCGGCTGTCGCGGGGCCGCCAATTGCTCCGCGAAAAACTCGGCACAGGTGAGCGATGATGATCCACGTGGAGAACGACCCGCTGTCTTCGCTGCCACCGCCGCCCACGCCGCCGGAGGACGACCGGGTGGCGACCACCGCGGCGCGCGCGTTCGAGCATCACGCCAAGGCCGCGCAGGCTCCGTTGGGAGGTGCGCGGCGGGTGTGGTGGCGGCGGGTGGAGCCGGTGCTCGCGCTGATTGCCGCCACCGGGCTGATCACCTGGGCGATCGTCTGGTTGATGAACCAGTGATCACGGCCCGGTGAAGCGGCCGAGGAAGAGGATCTCCCCGCTCTTGGTGTCGCGAATGAAGAACACGAACGGGTGGTCGAGGGTGACCGCCTGGCCGAGCTCGACCGAGGTGGTGCCCACGCCGATGCCGGTCGCCGCCGCCGCCTCGGTGCCCTTCTCGGAGATGTCGCCGTAGGTCTTGTGCACCGCGGTCTGAATCGAGAGCGAGGTGTCGCCGCTGATGCCCGAGAAGTCGGCCTGATCGGAGTACGCGATCGACAGGCCCATCGCCTGGAGCGCGTCGTCGAGGGTGTACTTCTCTTCGAGCTTCATCCGCGGCATTCCGATGTCGAGCTTCTCGGCGTGCAGCTGGCCGAACCAGCCCTGCAGCTTCGCCGCGTCGATCGGCTCGATGTCAGACAGCTTCGCCGGCATCACCACCGTCAGCGCCAGCTGGCCGCCGCTGTAGGGCAGCTCGGCGATCACCACGTCGCCGTCTTTGGCGTAGCTGCCGTGCACCAGCGAGGCGCGCATCATCTTCACCGTCGCGTCGGTGCCGCTGGCGAGGTGGAACGGCGAGTCTTCGGTGGCGCTCTCGTCGAACGCGTGGGCCCAGCCGGCATCCATGTAGATCGTGTTCACCAGCGTCAGCCGGGTGCTGCTGTCGATCGCGCCCTGGGGAAACAGCTCGGTGATCTTCTGCTGGGTGGCGGTGGAGACCCAGTCGTTGATCGCGGTGCGCGACGACTCGGCCTGGTGCTCGAAGTCGAGCTGGTTCACCCCGGCGCCGTAAAACTTCGCCAGCGTGTCGAGGTACGGCTGCTCGACGTGAAAGCCCTTCTGGGTGAACAGCTGATCCTGCACGTCGAGCTTCATCTGGCTGCCGTCGCGCGCCTTGCCGTTCTGAGCGATCTCGGCGAACTGCTGATCGAGGTAGTTCATCACCGGGTGGTAGGCGGAGGTGCCGGCCGGCAGGTGAAACGTCTTCTCGATCGCGGTCTTGGTGTCGGCGTTGGCGCCCGCGTAGAGCATGCCGAACGCGAGCTGAATGCTGTGGGGCGCGATCAGCGCGTTGCCCTCGGGCGCCAGGCGGTGGAGCAGGTCGAGCCCGAAGTCCTGGTTGCTGGTGACGATGGTGCTGACGTCGCTCGCAGGCGGCGCCTGGGTGATGCGCGATTCCTTCGATTTCAGGGCGACGCCGGGCGGGGGAGGTTGGCTGGGGCCTCCGCAGGCCGAGAGAAGAACTGCGATCGCCAGGAGACTGCGCTTCATGGGTGAGCCCTTTCGATGTTCGGCCTGAGCTTGCACAGAGCAAGACGAGGGCCAGCGCCGCTCGCAGGAAGCGCCCGAAACTGTGCTGACTGGAGCCTCAGGAATCTGAGAGGACCCCGTGGATTCGTCAGGCGTAAAAGATGCGCACAATGAAACTGATCGGTACCCACGTGGAGCTGCAGCCGCTGTCGCTCGAGCACCTCGATGCCCTGGTGGCGGCGGCGAACGAAGATCGCGCGAACTACCAGTGGACGTGGGTGCCCGAGGATCACGACACGATGAAGCGGTACATCGAGGTGGCGCTGGCCGAGGTCGATCGCGGCGCGTCGATCCCCTACGCCACGGTGCGCCGCGACGGCCGTGTGTCGGGCTCGACCCGGTTCATGAACATCGAGCGGTGGCCGAACCCGTTCTTCCCGCCGCCCGCGAAGACCGCGCCGATCGACGCGCTCGAGATCGGCACCACCTGGTTGTCGGCGTCGGCCCAGCGCACGGTGGTGAACACCGAGGCGAAGCTGCTGATGCTCGAGCACGCGTTCGAGGTGTTGAAGGTGAAGCGGGTGACGCTGAAGACCGACGAGCGCAACGTCAGGTCGCGCCGGGCGATCGAGCGGCTCGGCGCGAAGCTGGATGGCGTGCTTCGCGCCTGGCAGCGCGCGGTCGACGGTGGGCCGAGGAACACCGCGACCTATTCGATCCTGGCGAGCGAGTGGGGTGCGGTGAAGGAAGGGCTGCGAGCGCGGTTGCCCTGATGGGGCTCACTCCCGCTTGATCGGCACCGCCGGAGGCCGGCTGGTGATTCGATTCTCGAGCTTGTTGGCCGGCTTCGCCCCGTCGGTCAGCGCGTCTTTGAAGCTCATCAGCGAACCAATCGCGCTGACCGCCTCGTAGGGCACCAGCATCTTGTTGTCCGACTTGGCGAACTCCTGGAGCACTTCCATGTACCGCATCGCCAGCACCTGGGGTGACGCACCGCTGGTGTTCACCGCTTCGAACACCAGCCGGGTCGCCTCGGCCTTACCGGCGGCATCGAGAATCGCGGCCTGCTTGCGGCCCTCGGCGAGCGCGATCGACGAGTCGCGCTCTGCTTCGGCGCGGAGCACCCGCGACACCTTCTCGCCCTCGGCCTGAAGAATCGCCGCGGCCTTGTCGCCCTCGGCCTTGGTGACCTCGGCGCGGCGCTCACGCTCGGCGGTCATCTGCTTCGCCATCGCCTGCTTGATCTGCGCGGGCGGCTCGATCTCGCGCAGCTCGACCCGGGTGACCTTCACGCCCCACTTCTCGGTCGCCTCGTCGAGCACGGTGCGCAGCTTGGTGTTGATCGTCTCGCGCGAGGTCAGCGTCTGGTCGAGGGTCAGCTCGCCCATCACGTTGCGGAGGTTGGTCATCGTCAGCTGCTCGATCGCGAGCGCCAGGTTCTCGACCTGGTACATCGCCTTCACCGGGTCGATGATCTGGTAGTAGATGACCGAGCCCACCTCCATCGTCACGTTGTCGTGGGTGATCACCTGAACCGTCTCGAAGCCCATTACCTGCTCGCGCAGGTCGACCTGGGTGGTGCGGGTGATTCTCTGCGCGGTGCGCATCTCGAGCGCGCGCGGCGAGTCGATGAACGGCACCAGAATGTTCAGGCCCGAGCTCGCGGTCTTGAAGTACTTGCCCAGCCGCTCGACCACCAACACCTTGCCCTGCGGCACCGTCTTGATCCCGGTGACGAGCACGATGAAGACCACTGCCACCAGCGCGATCAGCACGATTCCCATCGCTATTTCTCCTTTAGTTCCCCGAGCAGAACCCTGCCCGCGTCGCGGACCATCAACTTCAACCCGTCCACACTCTCTACAACGACCGTCGAGCCCGCAGGTCTCCGCCCGTCCATCGAGCGCGCGTGCCACAGCTCGCCGTTGATTCTCACCGTTCCACTGCCGTCTTCGGGCAACGCCTCGATCACCGTGGCCTCTTTGCCCACCATCGCCTCTGCGCCCACCTTCACGTGCTCGCCCGCCGCGCGCATCAAGATCGACGAGAAGATCGTTCGCGACCCGGCGAACAGCGCCAACGACACCGCCGCGAACGCCAGGGTCTGCGGCGTGATCCCGAACCCGAGCGCAGCCACCGCCGCGGCGACGAACGCCCCGACTCCGAACCACGCGAAGACGAAGCCCGAGACCTTGATCTCGACCACGCCGAGCACCAGGCCCGCAACCAACCAGAGCTGCCACAACTCGAGGTTCACTGAGCTTCGACAATGCGCGCGATCGCGCGATTGATCAACGAGCCGCGAGCGAAGAAACGGTCACGCTCGAGAGCTGCCGCTCCCGAAGCCGTGACAACAACACGTCGAGGTGGCGCACCGTCTCGGCGCGGAAGGCGCCGTTCTTTCCCCGAACGCCGTCATGGAGGGTGATCACGTCGCCCGGGCCCGCGGCGTTGGCGATCGCCAGCGCCTTCTTCTCGTCGAAGGGGTGGGCGCCGTCGCGCGCCGCCAGCGACCAGGTGATCACCGGGAGGCCGACCGCGCGGGCCGCCTGGTGCACCGGAGGGTTTCGAATGCCCACCGCCGGCCGGTACCAGCGCGGCGCCGGAGCGATCGCCGACAACGTCTGTTGGCAGCGGCGCAGGTCTTCGGTCAGCGGGGCGGCCGAGAACAGGTGGCGAAAGGTGTCGTGCGACCAGGTGTGGTTGGCGATCTCGTGGCCGTCTGCGACCAGCGCCTTCACCACCGACGGGTGCTTCTCCGCTTCTTCGCCGACGCAGAAGAAGGTGCCGGTGAAGCCGGCCTGCTTCAGCTTCTCGGCGACCGCGGGGGTGAAGTCGGGGTGTGGCCCGTCGTCGAAGGTGAGCGCCACCTGCGGTTTGCCGGTGCGAACGCGCGACAGCTGCGGGCCGAAGAGCGCCACCCGCGGGTGAAACACGCCGAGCGAGATCACCGCCGAGGCGCCGGTGAAGACTCCCGCGGCGAACGGCCAGATCACGCCTCGCGCACCAGGGTGATCGACGCGGTGGAGCCGCCGAACGCGAACCGCTCGAGGGTGATTCGCTCTCCCGCGGGCGCGTCTTTCAGCTTCTCGAACGCGCGGGCGACCGCGATCAGCCCGCCAGAGGAAGGAATGAAGCCTTCCTCGGCGACTGGCCCAGCGGCGCGCAACATGCCCAGCCCCGGCCCGTCGAGCTCGAGCTTCTCGATTCGCACCGGGCCG
This sequence comes from Myxococcaceae bacterium, assembly GCA_047602415.1. Taxonomy (GTDB): domain Bacteria; phylum Myxococcota; class Myxococcia; order Myxococcales; family Myxococcaceae; genus JASGHH01. The sequence goes on from JASGHH010000001.1 coordinate 610,098, forward strand.
CTCTCGGCCAGCACCAGCGCGGCTGCGCCTTCGCGCGGCAGATACTCGAACTTGTGGGCGCGAAACGCCTCTTCGAAGGCCGGCACCACCTCGTCGGCGCTCACCACCAGCGCCCGCTTGGCGCGCCCGAGCACGATCAGATCGGCGCCCGCCTTGAGCGCGGTCTCACCCGAGAGCTCGCGATCGGTGCAGGTCAGGCTCGGCCCGGTCAGCTGGAGCGCGATCGACAGCTGCCCCGCCGGCGCGTGGTGCACCGATTCGTGAAACGCGCTCGGCGACGCGAAAGGAAAGCCCTTCGCCGCCATGCCCTCGAGGAAGTCGACGGTCGCCTGCAGCCCGCCGTAGTTGGTCCCCACCATCAGCGCCATGCCCTCGGTGCTGCCGCCCGAGGCCGCCAGCGCCTGCTTGCCGGCCGAGAGCGCCATCCGATCGACGCGGGGCAGCCGCTTGGTGCGCGCGTCCTCTTCGCCGATCTTCTCGACCTTGGCCGCGCCGGCCGGGGGAACGATCGACACCGCGGCGGTGATGAAGACCCTCACTCGCCCTCCAGGACCAGCGCGGTGTTGTTGCCGCCGAAGCCGAAGGAGTTCGACAGCGCGCGCTTGAGCTTGCGCTCGATCGGCGCGCCGGCGACGTGCGGCACCTTCGCCTCGGGGTCGGGCTCCTGCAGGCCCACCGTGGGAGGCGCGAAGCTCTCGGCGATCGAGATCAGGCAGATCGCCGCTTCGATCGCCCCCGCCGCCCCCAGGGTGTGGCCGGTCATGCCCTTGGTCGAGCTGGTGAGCGGCACGTTGTCTCCGAACGCCTTGTGGAGCGCCATCGCCTCGGCCTTGTCGTTGGCCGGCGTGGCGGTGCCGTGGGCGTTCACGTAGTCGATCTGTTGCGGGGTGAGCCCGGCGTCTTCGAGCGCCAGCTGCATCGCCCTCACCGCGCCGGCGCCCTCGGGGTGGGGGCTGGTCATGTGATGCGCATCGGCCGAGAGCCCCCAGCCGGTCACGCGGCCGAGGATCTCCGCGCCGCGCGCCTTGGCGAGATCTTCGCGCTCCAGCAGCAGGAACGCCGCCGCTTCACCGAGCGAGAGGCCGGTGCGGTGCACGTCGAACGGCTGGCAGGCCTGCGCCGCGAGCAGCTTGAGCGAGTAGAAGCCGCACCAGGTGACCCGGCACAGCCCATCGGCGCCGCCCGCGAGCGCCCAGGGGAGGCCGGCTTCGACCCGCGCCGCCGCGTAGCCGATCGCGTTCGCGCTCGACGAGCAGGCGGTCGAGAAGGTGTGCCGCTCGCCCTGGAGCTTGAAGTGCTGGACCAGGCGGTCGGCCACCGTGCCCGCGGGGTGGTTGTGCAGCAGCCGGCTGTCTTCGCCGCCGCCCTTGCCGCGGTGCTTGAGGTAGTGCTGCTCCGACTCGTTGATGCCGCCGGTGGTGGTGCCGACCGCGATCATGCCCGGGCCGCCCGGAGTGAAGCCTTCGAGCGCGTCGGCGGCCGCCGCGACCGCGAGCGCCTGGGTGCGCGACCAGTGCGCGGGGTGCTCGAAGAGGCTCTTGTGCACTTCACCCACGGGCCGCGGCTCGATCGCGCCCGGTTCGAAGATCGTCAGCGGGCCGAGGCCGGTCTTGCCGGCGAGCAGCGCCTTGCGATGAGACTCTTCACCGCGCCCGAGGCACGAGAGCATTCCAACGCCGGTGACCACCACGCCCTTCATCTAGAAACGACCTCCGAGCGCGAGGGTAACCCCACGGCCGTCTGGAGTGGGGGCAAGAGTGGGCACCACCGGCACCGGGCCCGCGGGCGGTGGCATCGCCGGCTGAGGGTTGTCGGGTGGCGGCGCCGTCTCGGTGGGGCTCCAGGTGCCGTCGTGCTTCATCGTGATCATCTCGAACAGGCCGAGCGCCGCGGTGAGCGCCCCGAGGCAGAGCACGCCCGCGCTCAATGCGATCCACCCGGCGCCTTCCTTGGCGGTGCTGGCGTTGAGGTAGGTGAGCCCGCCGCCGAACGTGGTCGCGATCGCGCCGAAGACGATCGAGTTGATCACGAAGCCGTTGCGCGCCGGCTTGCCGCTGAAGGCGGGAATCGCCGTCAGCACCGCGAAGGTGATGCAGGGAATGCCGAGCGAGACGCCGTAAACGCCGGTCGCGATGTCCTGGCCCGACGGCTGAGCCACGGCGGGGAGGGCGCAGAGCGCGATCACGAGGGCGAGGCCTTTCATCGGCTGCCTTTCAACTCCAGCTCCGCCCAGAACCCGGCCGGGTCGGAGGTGCACAGCTTGCCGGTGGACTTCTCGGCCAACCGCGCCGCGAGCGTGAGCGCGTCGGCATTCGAGGCGGGAGGCGCTCCGAAGCCCTGGCGGCCTGTGACTTCGATGCCGCCGCCCGGCTCGATCAAGAACAGCGCGGCGTAGTCGTTGCCGGTGCCCCACTCGAGCGCTCCCGCCAGCATCGCGGGCGCGCGGCCGCTCGCGACCTCCTCGGCCGCCACCGATACCGCGGTGAGCGCGCTGGCTGCGCCGGCGTCGACGGTGAAGCCGGGGCCGTTGGCGCCGAGCGCGATGCCGACTTCGCCGACCGGCGCGGTGGGCAGGGTGTAGACGAACAGGCTGGGCGAGCCGAGCGCCTTGCCCTTCAGGTCGAGCTCCTTCTGGAACTCGACGTCGGGCGTGTAGCAACCGCTCGAGGTGCCGATGCAGACGCCCATGCCGGCGATGCGCTTGCTGCCGAGGATCGCGCCGGCGAGCTGCACCATCACCTTCGCTTGAGGATGCGGGCGCCGCGCCCGGGGATGGACTTGGGAGAGTGGGGGAGCTTCGGGCCAGTCGCCCAGCTTCGCGCCTGGTGTGCCGGCGGGGGCGGCGTTGATGCGCGCGCCGGCGGACGTCCAGGTGCCGAAGGCGGTGATCGTCACGGGTCGGGTGCGGCGGCCTGAGGCGTGAGCCCCCTCCGCCCCTGTCGGGGCGCCTCCCCCGAAGGGGGAGGGACTCTGCCCGCTCGCGATCACGAGCGCCGTGTTCAGCCCGCCGAAACCCGCGGTCGCCACCAACGCACGCTGTGCATCGTGCGAACGACGCTCGCGAACCGGCGTCACCTTGAACGTGGGATCCAACTTGGAGTGCCCGACGACCGGCCAGACCTCGCGTGCGTTCAGCCCGAGCGCGCAGCCCAGCACGTCGAGCGCGCCGGCGGCGCCGAGCGTGTGCCCGACCGCGCCCTTGATCGCAGTGAGCGGAACCTGCCGCTCGCCGAACAGCCGCTCGACCACTGCGGCCTCCATGCGATCGTTGTGCGGAGTCGCGGTGCCATGCGCGTGGTACCGGCCGATCTGTTCGAATCCCGATCCCCGCCGACTTCATCGCCGCCTGACACGCCAGGTACAGCCCATCGCCCTTGGGATGCGGTGCGGTCTGATCATGCGCATCGACGGCGGTGCTGAACCCTTCGATGAACGCCAGCACCCGGCGGCCGAGCTGCTTCGCACGCTCCTCGGACTCGAGGCGCAGCACCACCGCCGCCTCGCCCATCGACAAGCCCTGCCGCGCGCCATCGAACGGAGCCGCCGGCACCGGCGAGATCGCCTTCAGCGCATGAAACCCAGCGAACACGAACGCGTGCAGCCCTTCGACGCCGCTGACGATCGCTTCCTCGCACTCTCCGGTGCGCAACAGCTGCAGCGCCTGCCCCAACGCCGCGCTGCTCGACGCGCACGCCGTGCCCACCGCCCGCACCGGCCCGCCCGCGCCGACCGCCTTGGCGAAGTGCGCGGCCAGCGGCGCGATCGCGTCGTGCTGACCGCCCTGGAGCACCAGCGGCAGCATGCCCTTGGTGGTGCCGATCAGCGCCGCGCGGCCGCGCACCACCTCGCTCGAACGCACCGCGGCTTCGTCGAGCGCCAGGTCCAACAGGCCTTGCGCGCGATCGCCCGAGGTCTCCACCGCCGACTCCGCGGCCAGCGACGAGCACATGCCGTCGGTGGGGAAGCGGGTGCAGGTGCGCACGCCGGTGCGCCCTTCGCGCAGGCCCGCCTCGAGCGCGCTCACGCCCGCGCCGAACGCGGTCACGGCTCCCCAGGCGGTGATCGCCACCCGCATCGACTACGCCGCCGCCTTCGCCACCGCGGCCGTCTTGCGCGCTTCGAGCGCCTGAATCACCCGCTGGCGCGCGAGCTTCGCGGTCTCCTTCGGGTCGTCGGCAACGGTGAGCGGCTCGAGAATGTCGATCTTCACCTGCACCTTGAAGTGGTACCGGAGCGATTTGTTGCCCAGCACCTGACGGGTGCCGGTGATCGCCACCGGAGCGATGCGCACCCCCGCCTGCTTCGCCGCCACGAACGGGCCCTGCTTGAAGCGCTGCACCTCGCCGTCGGGCGAGCGGGTGTACTCGGGAAACCAGACCATGTGGCACCCGCGCGCGAGCCACTTCGCGCAGCCGCCGATCACCCGGCTCACCGCGCCGTCTTCGCCCACGCCGCCCTGAACGTAGCCGGCGGCGCGGAGCTGAAACGCCAGCGGCGGCACGTAGAACAGTGGCCACTTGGCCACGAACTTCAGCCGTGGCAGCGCGGCCATCAGCATGATCATGTCCGACACCGAGTTGTGGTTCGGGCAGAGCATCAACGGTTCTCGCAGGTATTGGTTGCCGGTGACCTCGATTGGGATCCCCGGGAGCACCAACATGATCCCCTTCGCCCAGGCCATCGACGCGTACGAGACCACCACCCGCTTGGGGTCCACCAAGGGGTTGAAGATGATGAACAAAATGCCGCCTGCGATGGCGCAGCAGGTGCCCCACAGCCACACCCACGTCCAGAGCAGAAAGGAACCAATCATCCTGGGGTGGGGTTAGTATGCCGAGCGATGCCGGGTCAGCAACCCTCTGAAGGACGTTCCTTAGGCCGCTACGAGCTGATGTACCTGCTCGGCCAGGGCGGCATGGGAGAGGTGCACCTGGCGAAGCTCACCGGGGCCGCCGGCTTCGAGAAGCTCTGCATCGTCAAGACGATCCTCCCGCAGATGGCGACCGACACCCAGTTCGTCGATCGCTTTCACCACGAAGCGCGGGTGCTCGTTCAGCTGAACCACTCGAACATCGCTCAGGTCTACGACATGGGCGAGGTCGACGGCACGCTGTACATGGCGATCGAGTACATCCCTGGGGTCGATCTCTCGCGGGTGGTGGAGCGCTGCCGCTCGCTCGACACCACCGTGCCGGTGCCGATCGCGGTGATGATCGGCCAGCAGATGTGCGAGGCGCTCGGCTACGCGCACCGCAAGGTCGCCGGCGACGGCACTCCGCTCGGCATCGTTCACCGCGACGTCAGCCCGCAGAACGTGATGGTCAGCTACGAGGGCGTGGTGAAGGTGATCGACTTCGGCCTCGCCAAGTCGAGCGCCCGCTCCAAGGCGACCCTGCCGTCGACCGTGCTCGGCAAGCTCGGCTACATGAGCCCGGAGCAGGCGAGGGGCACGCCGCTCGATCACCGCTCCGACATCTACTCCGCCGGGATCGTGATCTGGGAGCTGCTCGCGGGCCGCTCGCTTTTCGCCGGCGGCACCGTGGGCGAGATGGTCGCCCAGATGGCGTTCCCGAAGATTCCACCGCTGCGCGAGTTTCGCCCCGAGGTGTCGGAGGCGCTCGAGGCCGCGGTGACCAAAGCGCTCGGGGCCGAGCCCGGCCAGCGCTACAACCGCGCCGACGAGCTCTCGCGCGCGCTCAACGAGCTCTTGGTGCGCGAGAACATGCGCGCCAGCGCCGAAGACGTCGGCAACTACGTTCGCTCGATGTGCCCCGAGGAGTACGCCGCCGAGCGCGCGCTCCAGTCGCGGCTGTCGTCGGGCCTCCGCAAGCGCTCGCCCAGCGGAGCGGTGACGCCCCAGGCGCTCCCGGCCGAGCTGGCCGGCACCGCGATTCGCACCGCCGGTGGCACCCCGATTCCCCAGCCGCAGCAACAGCGCGGCAGCTCCGGCGGCGGCACCAAGCCGATGACCGCCGCGCAGATGGCGCTCTCGAGCCAGGGCATCGAGCCGCCCAACACCCGGCGCTCGGGCAACCTGGGCTCGGTGCCGCAGGTCGCCACTCCGCGGCCTCCTTCGCAGGGGAGCGGCACGTTCCCGCTCGACCAGGCGCCGCTCACCTCGGGTGAGCTCAAGGTCGCGAGGAGCAACGCTCCGCTGGTGATCGGGCTGTTGCTCGGTCTGGTGGTGCTGGGCGTGGGCGGTTGGTTCGGCTACCAGAAGTTCGGGCCGCAATCGAACGTGACCGTGGTCGCGCCGCCACCCGACAAGATCGAGGTCGCGGAGGTCAAAGAGGTCAAAGAAGCGAAGGAGACCAAGCCCGAGAACACCACCGCGCCCGCCGCCGAAGAAAAGCAGTGGGACAAGATCGAGGTGAAGGGCGAGATCTTCAAGGTCATTCACGACAAGGACGAGCTGTACGTGAAGGCCGAGAAGGGCAAGCTGCACGCGGGCGACGACTTCAAGCTGATCGGCCCGTCGATCGGCGGCTCCGACGTGCACGAGTTCTACGGCGTCGCCACCATCGTTCGCATGGACGGCGACCTGGTCGGCAAGCTGGCGGTCGAAGACGACACCCTCAAGGTTCCCGAGAAGAACGTGTCGGCCGCGCGGGAGCTCACCCCCAAGGCGGTGCGCAAGACCCAGCCGAAGAACACCGGCGCGACGGTGGCCGCCGCGAACCCGAACCCCAACAGCGGCAAGATCTCCGACGACGAAGAGAAGCAGCCCGCCAAGGTCGAGCCGGTGAAGAACGAGCCGGCGCAGAACAACCAGGTGGCGCAGAACAATCAGGTCGAGGCGAAGCAGGAGAACCCTGCCCAGGGCCCGCCGCCGGAGCCGAAGCGCGAGATGAAGCAGCTGCGCGGCACCGTCGAGGTCGGCATTCGCGGCGTCACCATCAACAACGAGACCGACTTCGACTGGCACGGCTGCGAGATTCGCCTGCCCAACCAGACCTTCTTCAAGTTCGACGGCGACGCGGAGATCAGCGCGCAGCGCAATGAGCGCGTGCTCCCGTACAAGTGGAAGACCGATGGCCGGCCGCTCGACAACTACATGCGCGGCGGGAAGTGGGCCGCGGTGTACTGCCGCGAAGGCACCGGGTACTTGGAATACCAGCGGTAAAACCTCTTCGAGGTCGGGCTTGGTGTTCTACGCGCGGACAGGGCTGTCCCCCACCCGCGAGCGTCTATGACGCTCGTCGGCCTCTCCCAAAGGAGAGGTCAGCGGGCGAGCACCAGCGAGGTGTTCACGCCGCCGAAGGCGAAGTTGTTGCTCATCACCCGGCTGACCTTGCGCTCGGCGACTTCGCGCAGGTGGTTGATGCCCAAAGAGTCTTCGGCGATCTCTTCCAGGTTCAGCGTCGGCGCGAGAAAGCCGTGCTCCATCATCAGCAGGCAGAAGATCGCCTCCAGCGCGCCACAGCCCGCCAGGGTGTGACCGGTGTGGCCCTTGGTGCTGGAGACCGGCACGTCGGGGCCGAGCACGTCTTTGGTGGCCTGCGCTTCGACGCCGTCGCCGGTCGGGGTCGCGGTGGCGTGGGCGTTGACGTACTGAATGTCGCCCGGTGACAACCCGGCCGACTCGAGCGCGAGCGACATCGTGCGCGCCATGCCCGAGCGCGCCGGGCTCGACATGTGCTCGGCGTCGCAGGTGGTCGCGAAGCCCTTCACCTCGCCGTAGATCTTCGCGCCGCGCTTCTCGGCGTGAGTGAGCTCTTCCAGCACCAGCATGCCGGCGCCCTCCGCCACCACCAGGCCGTCGCGCCGCTTCTCGAACGGGCGTGGGGTGACCTTCGGGGTTCCGTTGAACGCGCGCGAGGTGCCGCCGACGATGTCGAAGGTGACCGCGGTGGTGTTGTGCAACTCCTCGGAGCCGCCGCAGAGCATGATGTCTTGCGCGCCGGCCTTCACCGTCTCGAAGCCCTGGCCGATCGCCTGCGATGAAGACGCGCACGCCGCCGCGGGAGACCACACCCGGCCCTTGATCTTCATCATCAGCGCCACGTTCGCCGCCGCGCTGTGGCTCATCAGCTGCAGAAAGGTGGTGCTCTTCAGCCCGCGCGGGCCTTCCTTCGCCAGGGTGTTGAAGTACACCTCCAGCGCCGACGGGCTGCCCACGGTCTGGCCGATCGACAGACCGGTGCGGCCCGACGACAACAGCTCGGGCGTGAGCGCGGCCATCTCGGCCGCCTGCTTGGTCGCCAGCGCGGCCAGAATCGCCACCCGGCCCATCGAGCGGCGGTGCTCGCGGCCGATCTGCTTCTCGTCGACGCCTTCCACCACGCCGCCGACGCGGGTGTGGAGGTCCTTCACCGAGTCCCACTCCGGCATCGCGCGAATGCCGCTCTTGTTGTTCTTCAGCGAGTCGACGATCGCGGCGGGAGTCGAGCCGATCGGTGAGAGCGCGCCGTAGCCGGTGATCACCACGCGTCGAGTCATAGTTTCGCCACCCGGTCGAAGATCTGTTCGAAGCCCAACAGGTACGAGCAGGTCACGAAGCCGCCGATGGTGACCCCGACGATGCCCGGCATCAGAATGCTGTGCCCGGTGAGGAGCAGGTTCTCGATCTTGGTGCGCGAGGCGAGCGCGTAGCGGCCCCAGCGCTCCATGCCGTGGCGCAGGCCGTAGAGCCCACCCTCGCGCGCGCCGGTGTAGCGGAGGTTCGAGAGCGGGGTGGAGGAGTCGATCAGCGTCAGGTGCTCGGCGTGATCGGGCAGGGCCTTCTTCACCGCCTTGATCATCGCCTCGTCGGCGCGGGCCTTCATCGCCTCGTACTCTTCGCCGCGCTCACCTTCTTCGGTGTCTTTCCACTTCGCGACCTGGTCCCACTTCATCATCCCCAAGGTGAGCACGGTGCGGGGGAACTCGGGGTTCCAGTCGTTCTCTCGGTCAGAGGGGAACGTGATGAACAGGCCCTTGCCCTCGTCGGGCTGATCGTCGCCGAACCCGTAGCGGCTGTAGAGCGCGCCGGTGTCGTAGGTGGGGAAGTCGTAGAGGTTGAACTTGCGCTTCACCGTCGGCGGCGCGCGCGAGCCGAAGTAGCCGGCGAAGCAGGCGACGCTGTTCTTCATCTCGCGCACCCGGTTCACGTAGGCCGGGCGGAGCACCTCGTTCGGCGGGAGCAGCTCGAGGGTGGCGTGCGGGTGCGCGTTGGAGATGAACATGCGGCCGAAGATCTTCTCGCCGCGCTCGGTGACCAGGTTGGTGACCTTGCTGCCGTCCATCTCGAAGCGCATCACCTTGGTGCGGTTTCGAACCACACCGCCCTGGGCCTTGATCGCCTCGGTCATCACCTTGGCGAGCGCGTCTCCGCCGCCGTCGATGCCGGCCGGGCCCTGCATCATCGAGTCGATCACCAGCGCGTGGAGCTCGATCGGCGTCTCTTTCGGCGGCACGCCGTAGAGGTAGCTCTGACCGGTGAGCACCGCGTAGAGGCGCTCCGACACGTGCAGCTTGCGGAGGAACTCGTCGAGGGTGGTGTTGGTGAACTCCCCCGAGGTCTCGGGCGGCTTCTGGAACGAGTAGGCGAAGCTGTCCTGGCAGATCTTGGTGCAGACCCGCGCGAACTCGGTGCACGCCTCTTTCTCGTTCGGGAACTCCTGGTGCAGCCGCTCGACCAGCTTCTGCCACCCAGCGGGGATCGCGAACTCGTAGCCGGGAAAGCGCAGCACGTCGTACCCGTCGGGGTCGAGGTGGTGCCACTTGAGGTTCTTTCGCACTCCGAGGAAGTCGAAGTACTTTGCCAGCGTGCCGCCGTCGTCGAGGCCGCCCAGGTAGTGGAAGCCGGTGTCGAACGGCACCCGCTTGCGAAAGAAGCGGTGGAGGCAGCCGCCGAGCCGGTAGTGCTGCTCCAGCACGCAGACCTTGAAGCCTTCTTTGGCGAGCACCAGCGCCGAGGTGAGGCCGCCCTGGCCAGAGCCCACCACCACCACGTCGAAGTGGCCGTCGGGGAGCTTCGGGTCTGGTGAAAAGTATTCCCCCCGCACAGCCGCTACCCCAGCATTCCCTTGGTGTCCCCCGCCCAGCCTTTCAGCTCCGCCTCCGCCACACGCTGCTCACCGGCGCGCACCTTGCCCTTGCCGGTGAGCGTGCCGAACCGTTGCTCGCCGAACGTCACCTCGTAGGTGACCGTCATGCCCGGCGTGATCATCGCCCGAAAGCGCGCCTTCTCGATGCCGATCAGAAACACCCGCTCGGCCTTGGTGCCGTGCAGCGCGGCGTAGGCCATCGTCTGCGCGAGGCCCTCCATCAAGATCACGCCGGGGACGACCGGGTGATCGGGGAAGTGGCCCTTGAAGAAGTCTTCGTCGGCGCGAAAGGTGCGCTCGCCGACGACCTTCTCGGGGGTGAGCGAGACGATGCGATCGACGAACAGAAACGGAGGCCGATGCGGGATGACCGCGGTCACCTCGGGCAGAGGCGCAGCGTCAGCCATCACACCGCTCGCAGGACCACCGAGGCGTTGGTTCCGCCGAAGCCGAAGGAGTTCTTCAGCACCGTCTTCGGAGCCTTCGCCAGCGAGGCCTTGGGGAGGTTGAGCTGGGCCGCCTTGGGGTCGACGTTCTCGAGCGTCGGGTTCCCGGCGATGAAGCCGTCGCGCATCATCAACAGCGCGTAGGCGACCTCGGAGGCGCCCGCCATCCAGCACTCGTGGCCGGTGAGGCCCTTGGTGGAGGAGACCGGCGCGTCGTGACCGTTGAGCACCTGGGTGATCGCGCTCGCTTCGATCGCGTCGCCGACCTGGGTGGAGGTGGCGTGGGCGTTGACGTAGTCGAGCTCGTGCGGGTGCACCGACGCCATCTTGAGCGCCATCGACATCGCGCGCTTGGCGCCGTCGCCGCTCGGGTTGGTGAGGTGGCCGCCGTCGCAGCTGAACGAGTAGCCGAGCACCTCGGCCCAGATGTGAGCGCCGCGCGCGCGGGCCGACTCGATCGACTCGACGATGATCGCCGCGCCGCCGCCGCTCGGCACCAGGCCGTCGCGGGCGACGTCGAACGGGCGGGAGGCCTTCTTCGGGTTGGCCTCGTTGGTGGAGAGCGCGCCGAGGGCGTCGAAGGCGGCCATGCCTTCCCAGCCGGTCTCCTGGGCGCCACCGCAGATCACGATCTCCTGCATGCCCTGCTGAATCAACAGCGCGGCCTGGCCCAACGCGTGAAGGCCGGAGGCGCAGGCGGCAGACAAGGTCCAACAGGCGCCCTGAACGCCGAGCAGGCTCGACAGGTTCATCGTCACCGTCGAGTTCATCACCTTGATGATGTGCGCGGAGCCGAGCGCGGTGGTGCGGCCGAGCTTGGCGTGCTGCTCGAAGAGGTCTTTGGCCGCGTCGCAGGTGGTGTCGTTGCCGAAGATCACGCCCACGTCGGGAGCGGCGAGGCGCTCCTTCGGGAGCTTCGCTTCGGCGATCGCGCGCAGGGCCGCGGCGCAGCCGTACTGGGCGGCCTGGCTCATCGTCTTGCGGGTCTTGCGATCGAACTCGGCGGCGGGATCGAAGCCCTTGATCACACCGGTCAACGGCGAGCGAAAGCCCTTCGCCTTGCGCTCCGGGTCGACCTCGATGCCAACGGTGCCCTCACGGAGGGAACGGCTGACGTCGGCAAGGGTCTGACCGAGGGTCGAAACGAGTCCGATTCCGGTGATGACGGCGCGGGCCATTTTGGAGGGCGCGTGGTTACCAGAAAAGAGCTGGAAATGGAATTGACGCAAACACCGAGAATTTGTTACCGACGCCCAAGGGAGACCCAATTCCGACGATGAGCGATACCCCTTCTACCGAGTCCGTGCGCAAGATCGTGATCGACACGCTGGTGAGCGAGTTCGAGCTCGAGCGCGAGAAGATCGTTCCCACGGCGCGGCTGCGCGAGGATCTGGGGCTCGACAGCCTCGACGGTGTCGACCTCATCGTAGCCCTCGAGAAGGCATTGTCCGTTCAGATCCCCGAGACTGACGCACGTCAGATTCGGACGGTGCAGGACATTTATCAATTCATCGAGAAGACCGCGGCGCAGATGGCCGGCGGTGGTGCTCCCGCGGCGGCCGCTCCGGCGGCTTCCGAGCCCCCCAAGGCCTGAGTGTTCGCGCTCGCCGTCCTGCTGACGCTGTCGCAGGCGGCTGATGCCGAAGTCTTCGTCGACCATTCCCAGGTTTATGTACGTGAGGGCGAGCGCGCCGGATTGCGCGCTGGCAACGTGGTGGAATTGCTCGACGTGCACGGCGCGGTGGTCGGTAAAGCGCGCGTCGCCGAGGCCTTCGAGGCGCTTTCCCGGCTTGATCTGGATCAAAAATCGCCGCTGTCGAAGGCGAAGCGGGCGCGGTTCGGCGGCATCTCCGAGCCCCCGCTGGTGGACACCACTGGGTCAGTGGTGACCGACTCCAAGCGGCCGGAGGACCTCGATCGCGAGCAGCGCAACGGCGTGCCGTACCAGGGCGATGTCACCGCCGAGCGTGAAGAGGCCGGGCCGGGGCTCGACGGCGGCTCTCCGGGCATGCTCGGCTCGGCTTCGGTGAACGGGTTCGGAGCGCTGAAGCGGATCACCGTGCGCAACGACTCGAAGTTCGACTGGCACGCGTGCGAGGTCAGGCTGCCGACCAACAAGCGGTACCGGCTGGGCACCCTGGCGGCCGAGAGCTCCGAGGCGATCATGTGGTTCCGGTTCGATCAAGACGGGGTCGAGCGTGACCTGCCGATCGATTCGGTGCTGATGAAGTGCTCGGAGGGTTGGGCGCGGTTCGCGTTCGACCTCTGAACCCCTCTCCTGAGAGGAGAGGCCGACGGACGCATCAGCGTCCGCGGGGTGCGGTTAGAACGACCACGCTCAATGCAGCTCGCCGATCCGTTCCTTCAGCTGCGCGGCGATCCGCTCCAGCCGTGACGGGTCGGGAAACGACTCGAGCGTCTTGCACTTCTCGATGTCTTTGAGCGCCGCGGAGAACGCGCCCAGCCCGGTCAGCAGTTCGGCGCGGTGCAACAACTGCAGCGGGTGATCGGGCGACAGCGTCAGCATCAGATCCAGCACCTCGAGCGTGTGCGAGTCGTCGTTGCGCCGCGCGTACGAGCCCTTGAGGTTGTTCAGCATGCGCCAGGCGATCGGCGCGGTCTCGACCGGCTCGAGCATCTTCGGGTGGAGCGTGGCTCCGCCGGCGTTCTTCCTCACGATCTCGGCGCAGTCGGCGAACGTCAGCACCTTGCCGCCGTTGTACGGGTCGCGCAGCTGCAGCCCGTCTTCGTGCTCGAAGCCGATCACGAAGTGCCCCGGCAGCCCGACGCCGACCACCTCGATGCCCGCGCGCCGGCCGACCTCCATCCACACCGTCGAGAGCAGAATCGGCAACCCGCGCCGGGTCTTCAGCACCAGCGGCAGCATCGAGTTTTCGGGCGCGTCGTAGTTGTCGGGATCTCCGCGAAAGTCCTCTTCACCGAGCACCGCAGCGAGCGCGCCTTCCGGCTCGCCGCCATGCGCCTTCACCTTCTCGGCGAGCACCTCGAGCTTTTCCAACGACTCCCGCTCGTCGAGGTCTTTGTCGCCGACGGTGGCGATCGCCAACGCGGCGAGATCGAGCCTCGGAGGCTGATCGCCGAGCGCCGCGAGCAGCCGCTCCTTGCCCGCGGGTTTGCCGAGCTCGTAACGCTCCGTCATTTCTGCGCGATGTCCCACTTCATGCGCTGGTAGGTCTTACGGAACGCTGCCTGGTCGCTCTCGAACGCCTTGTCTTCTTTCTCCTTGGCGTCGATGAAGGCGACGAAGTCGAGCTGACGGTCGGCCTTGTCGGCCTCGGCGTCGAACAGCCGCACGATCTCGTTCGCGGGCAGCGTCGAACGCCCGGCGACCTCCACCAGGGGAATCTTCAGCCCCTTCATGTCGCTCGAAGGCGCGTACGACTTGTAGACCAGCTCGGTGCACACCAGCGTCGAGTCGGAGAAGAAGTCGAACTCGAAGTCGTACGGCCGGCCCTGGTAGTTGAACGCCCGCGCGATCGCCTTCGCCTTCTCCACCTTCGGCAGCCGCGGCCGCATCGCCCCGAGGTAGTCGACGCCGAACGCATGCTCCAACGCGGTGAAGCTCACGCCCTCGCTGATCGCCTCGATCACCCGAATCGGGGAGTGGCCCATGAAGTCCTTGCCCGCCTGGTAGAACTTCCACTTTTCGGCGTAGCGCTTCGAGAGCAGCTCGGTGAACGACTTCGCCTTCTCGGGCTCCGCGGCGGCCCACTTCTGCACCTCGGGGTCGCTGTCGAAGTACTTCACCAGGTCGTCGGGCGTGCCGACGTACAGCTCGGCGTGCGGCCAGAAGCCGGGCAGGGCGATGTTCGACAGAAACCAGTTCTGCCGCACCACCACCACGTCGCCCGGCTCGAGCTTGGGAACCAGCTTGGCGATCTGCTCCGCGGTCACCAGCGGCTTGCCGATGCGCTGCACCCGGGTGTCTCCTGCCCAGGTCGCGAACTGAATCTGCGCCGGGAAGATCGCCGAGGTGGTGGTGTCTTTCAGAATGTCGGCGGCGTTGCCGTTGAACAGCGTCACCCCCGAGCTCTTCAGCCGTGACTTGGCGATCTTCGACTGCTCCTTCATCGCGTCGAGCGCCCACTTCACCTCGGCGTCGTCGGTCAGCTTCTGCTTCTTCAGCGTGCCGGCCGCCTGGCCCTCCCAGGCGTCACCGGTCATCAGCTGGGTGCTGGTCGACACGTGAATCGCCTTCGCCTTGAAGTCGGCGAACGAGCCCTTCGGCAGCCCGAGCTCGCCGTTCTGCTCGTCGAAGATCGTCTCCAGCTGTGGGTTGCCGGCGGTGAGGTTGGCGAAGGTCAGCCCGTAGCCCAGCTCGCCCGTCAGCGCGGTGTGGGTGAGCAGAAACCCGAGCGCGTGCTTGGAGTCGTTGGGCAGCAGCTTCACGAAGTTCCAGTAGCGCTGGCGAATCTGCTCGGTGCTGGTGAAGAGCGCGAAGAACGCCGCCCAGGTCGACAGCAGCAGCCGCTTCTGATCGGGCGAGTAGGCCTGCTTCTCGACCTTGGTGAACAGGTCTTTGTTCTTGTCGACCTGCTTCATCAACAGCGCGAGGCCGTCTTCGAAGTGGTGCAGGTAGTAGAGGTCTTTGAGCGCCTGCTCCTGAAAAGCTTTGTCTTCCAACGAATAGACGGAGGCAGGCGCGGCGGTCAGGGACAGCAGCAGAAGGGCGGTCACGCGCGAACCTTACAACGATGCGCGCCTGCGCCGGGGCGGTTACTGTGCGCCCATGGCGCGGATCGTGGATGACTCAGCGGGAATCGCCCAGCTGGTCAAAGGCTACAAGCGGGTGGTGGTGCTGGGCATCAAGCCGGAGTCGCGCGGCGGCGAGGCCGGCTTCTACGTGCCCGAGTACCTCCACCAGGAGGGCGTCGAGATCGTGCCGGTGCCCGTCTACTACCCCGACGTGACGCGCATTCTCGGCATCCCCGTGATTCGCAAGCTCGCCGACGTGCAGGGCCCGGTCGACTGCGTCGACGTCTTTCGCAAGGCGAGCGACATTCCTCCGCACGTCGACGATCTGATCGCGCTCAAGCCGAAGTCGGTCTGGTTTCAGCTCGGCATTCGCAACGACGAGGCGGCGAAGAAGCTGGTCGACGCCGGCATCGACGTGGTGCAGGACAAGTGTCTGCTCGTCGAGCACCGCAAGTACGTCAAGAACGAGCAGGATTAGCTCTAGAACGTTCCCGCGATCGTCTGCAGCACCTGCTCGACCTCGGTCTGCGAGCCGACGGTGAAGTACGGCGCCGAGCACACCTTCGTCGAGGTGTTGCAGGTGCCGGGCAGACACTCGGTGTTGGTGCCGAACGGGCAGGTGCGCACGTAGCCGCCGGCCTGGCCCATCGTCTGCATCGTCGTCGGGCCGTTGCCGCTCAGCACGTCGGTGCCGACGCCGACCACGATCGTCTTGATCCCGTGCTGCTGGAGCGCGATCTCCGACATCGCGGTGCCGTCGACGTCGACGCAGCCCAGCTGGCAGTAGCCATTGGCCGAGGTGCACTGGCCCGAGAGCACGGTGCACTGACAGGCGTTCGGGTCGTTGCAGGTGTTGGGGTTGTTCGGGTTGCAGTTGGGCACGCCGTCGGTGAGCAACACCACCCACTCGTGCCGGTTGGGGTCGCCCAGCTGCGGGTAGGTGGCGAGCACGTTGAGCGACGCCGCGGTCGGAGTCCCTCCGCCCGGCACCACCTTGGTGATCGCGGCGATCACCGCGTTGGCCTGCGTCTGCAGCAGCGACGGCGTGTCGTTGGGGTCGGTCGGCAGATCGACGCCGCCGTCGGTGATGGTGGTGAGCGAAGCCGCGGTGCAGACGGTATCAGCGGGGAAGAACTCGGCGCCCCAGCGCGCGGTCTGGCCGGTGAAGCTGCTGCCGAGGAAATTGCCCAGGCCGTTGCTGACCGCGCCCCACCGCGTCACGCACGCCGCCGGGCAAGCCGCGCCCGCGCCGCAGCCTGAAGGGCAGTTCGGGTCGTTCGGGTTCATCGGCTCCAGCATCGAGCCCGACTTGTCGATCACGAACATCACGTTCGGCATCGGAGTCGTCGTGCCGCCGCCCGCGCCCATCGTTCCGCCGCCTCCGCCGACCGCCGCGCCGCCTCCGGTGCTGGTGCCGCCGCCTCCGCCTCCGCCACCCTGGCCTCCGCCGCCCGTCGCCGACCCTCCGCCAGCGCTCATGCCTCCGCCACCGCCGCCACCTGCGCCGCTGCCGCCACCCACCGCCGAGCCTCCGCCGCTGGCGCCCGAGGTGCTGATGCAGGTGCCGCCCAGGCAGCTCTGCCCGAGCAGACACTGGTGGCAGATCGCGCCGGCGAAGCCGCACGCGGTCGGCTGGTTGCCGGCCTCGCACTTGTCGGCCGCGTCACAGCAGCCTGAGCAGGTGGAAGCACACGGCTTGGTCGCCGCGCAGCCCACCGCGGTGAGAATGGCGCCTGCCACTGCTGCTGCGATCGCAAAACGCTTCATTCCATCGCCTCGTATCCGTCTTCGCGTTCCCAGCGGCTGCGCCGTTGCGAGCGCTGGTTGGCCACATCGGCCTGGGGGATCAGCTCTTTCAGCTCCCGGGTTCCTACCTTGGTCAGCTCATTGCGACGGAAGATCACCTTCTTCAAGTGCGAAACGTTCAGGTTTCGAAACAGGTCGAGGTGCTGGTCGCGAAAGCCGTTGGCGCTCAGGTCCACCACCTCGAGCTTCGGCCACAGCCGGCTGCGGGCGATCACGTCGAGCGCGCCGGTGCCCAGGCCGTTGATGCCGAGCCAGGTGAGCCCGGGGAAGATCGTGCCGTCGGCGAACTGCTGGAGCGAGCGGAGATCGAAGTTCGGGCTGGCCCGCACCTCGATGCACAACCCGGTCAGCGCCGGCAGCCGCGCCTGCCTCAGCTCGTCGACGATCGCCGGGTCGAGGTGCTGCCCCGAGAGCTCGAAGTGCTTCAGCTTCGGCAGATCGATCGCGCCCAGCTTGCGGAGGTTGGCCCGCACCCTGAGCGACTCCAGACCTCGGCAACGCGCGGCGAGCGGGCCGAGTGAGCGCAGCTCCGGCCAGAGATCGGTCTGGGTCTCGGTCTCCAGCCACTCCGGGTCTTCGTAGTCGGCGCGAAAAGAGAGCGCCGCCGAGTCGGAGAAGTCGCCCACCACCAACTGCCGCAGGTGATTGGGCCAATCGGCCGCGATCAGCGCGTCGACCGCGGCCTCGTAGCTCGAGTCGGAGTCGGGCTCGGGCCAACCGAGCCGCAAGGTGCGGAGAAACCGGCTGCTCTCGTGCTCCAGCAGAACCGGCAGCAGCTGGTCGATGCTCTTCTGGGCGTCGGCCTCGTCCCACCGCGCCGGCTTGCAGAACACCCGCACGTCTTCGAGGTAGCCGTTCTTCCAGTCGAGCTCGAGCTGGTCTTCGTAGTCGTCGAGCGAGCCGAGCAGCGCTTCGGCGTTCTCCTCGAGGAACGCGTCGATCTCCTTCTTTCCCGCCCGCTTCTTGCCGTGTTTGCGCTGGAGCGCGATCAAGGTGCCGCGCGGGTCGCCGTTCGACAGCAGCTGGTCGGCGAACACCGCCCAGGCCGTGTCGTCACCGTTGGCGAGCTTGTCTTCCAGCTCCGCGGCGGCGGAGTGGGCGACGATCTCCTTGAAGCCGGCGGCGAGGCGCTTCTTGATCAGCGACTCCGCCTCGCGGCTCGCCTGGGTGGCGTTCCGGTAGCTCTCGTTGCGCTCGTCAGGGAACGACTTCTGGCCGACCTTGCCGGAGCGCATCGTCAGGTCGCTGCCGACGAGCTCGATCTCCCAGAACCGGACCCCGTTGTCGGTGGCCTGTTCGAACCGGCGCATCGCCGAACAATAGCCTCGTCAGTGCTTCTTGCGCTCCGCCGACTTGGCCGGCACCGGCGCTTTCTTTGCCGGCGCGGGAGGCGGGGAGGCCTCGGCCACCATCGGTGCCACCGGCTCGGCCAGCTTCGCGTAGTAGTGCGCCTCGTGGCAGAGGCCTTCGTCTTTCTCGCAGCTCGGCAGGTGCAGCCCGAGCGGCAGCGCCTGCGACATCATGAAGCCGAAGCCCACCGTGCTCGGCTTGAACGTCACCGCCAGGTCGCCTTCGCACTTCACCGCGCCGCTCTGCGCGTCGAGCACCTTCACCGCCATCAGCCCGGTGCCCACCCGGTCGTAGCTCTCGCCGCTGGTGTCGACCCTCAGCACCTTGCCGACCAGGTACAGCTTCACCTTCGAGAGGTCTTCGATCGTCGAGCGCTCGGCGACCCGGCTCCAGCCGAACGGGTTCTCGATCACCCGCCCGTAGGCCTGGCCGAAGCTGACCGCGGCCCATTTGGTGTCCGTCTCCACCGAGCGCACGTCGAGCTTGCCGGTGTCCCACTTCGAGTAGGGCGGCTGCACCGCGGTATAGCGGGGGAAGTCGGCGTACGACTCGGTGACCAGCTTCTGCGCGTCGGGCGGCAGCTTGCCCACCCAGCCCAGCTCGGTGTCGACCGGCACCTTCAGCACCGCGCCACACGCCGCGGCCAGCGGCGTGCCGGTGGGGCCGGAGATCGCGTCGAACGCCGGCTCGATCTTCGCGCGCGCGTCGTTGAACGCCGCCAGACGCTCCTTGCCGAGGCTGACGTTCTTCAGCGCGTAGGGAACGCTGATCAAGAAGTGCAGCGCGACCAGCGCGAAGGGTGCCGCGATGATCCCGATCAGCACCTTCTTGGGAAACTTCTTCGGCAGCACCACCTCGACCGGAATCGCCAGCGACTGCACCCACTCGTCGAGCGCGAAGTACACCGTGCGCTCTTCGGAGGTGATCGGGAGCAGCTGCCCATCTGACAGCTTGAGGGTGGGGACGATCTGCTCGCCCTTTTGGACCGCGGTGATCGCCGCCTTGGGGATGGTGCGCGACAGCGGGTTCAAGGCCAGCCGCTGCTCGACGGGCATCGACTGCTGGGCGTCGTACAGCTCGCGCAGCTCCTTCGCCCGGCCGGCCTCGCGCGCCACGCTCACCCCGGCGCTCACCAACGCGCCCACCAGACCGAACTGTTTGCCCACCGCCTGGCCGGTGGCAGCCGCGACCACGCTGTCGTCGCGCAGACAGAATCAGATGCAGCGCTTCGGCCTCGAGCACCAGATAGCCGTAGGCCTGCCGGGTCAGCTTCGGGCCGGCCCGCCAGGTGACCCGCATCGGAATGGTATCGCTCACCTGAGCGACGACACCTCAGGCGCCAATCGAGTGCACGCGAAAGCCGCGCGCGTCGCGCTCCGCCCAGAAGGCGCTCAGGTGTGGCCAGAGGCTCTTCGCGGCGTGCTTCGACACCACCGCCCCCACGTGGCCTCCGTTGAGGTGGAGGTGCCGCTTGTCGGCCGAGCCTGCGAGCTCGAGCAGCGGGAGCGCGGCGGCCTTGGGCACGATGCTGTCGCGCTCGAAGCTCACCACGTGGAGCGGGCAACGAACGTTCTCGAGCCGCGCCGGCTGGCCGCTCAAGGTGAAGGTGCCGTTCAGCAGCGCGTCGGCCCGGTAGAGCTCTTCGACGTAGCGTTTGTAGAACGCGCCCGGCAGTGAGACGTTGTCGTTGCCCCAGTGCTCGAGCGCGAGAAAGCCGTCGATGAACTCGTCGCTCTCGGCCCGGTCGATCAGCGTCACCAGCTTGGCCAGGTTCAGCGTCGGCCGCAGGAGGTGAAAGCTGAACTGGAGCAGCGGCCAGGGCGCGTTGCCGAACGCCGCCACCAGCGCGTTCACGTCGTAGCCCTGGGAGCGGGTCCAGAAGGCGAGCAGCCCACCGTCGGCGAACGAGACGGGCGCGGCCAGCGTGGTGAGTGACGCGACGTGCGACGGGCGCACCGAGGCGTGGATCGCCGCCAGCGTGCCTCCCATGCAGTAGCCGAGCACGTGGGCCTGGGGAGCCCCGGCGATGCGCGCGGTCTGCCGAATCGCCCGGCCGAGGTAGCCGTCGACCAGCTCGTCGAAGGTGAGGTAACGGTCTTCCGGGCCGGGCGTGCCCCAGTCGAGGCAGAACACGTCGTGGCCCTGGGCGGTGAGGTACTCGACCAGGCTCTTGCCCGGCATCAGATCGAGCACGTAGTGCCGGTTGATCATCGACGGCACCAGCAGCACCGGCAGCCGGTAGCGCCGCTCTTGGCCGCGGTAACGCAGCAGCCGGGTCTTGTTCTCGTGGAACACCACGTCGTACGCGCTCGGCGCCACCTTGGGGCGGCGCGACGGCAGGGTGAACAGGTTGCGCAGGCGGCTCACGCGTAGAGCGCTTCGAGCTGCGAGCCGAACGCCTGGTAGACCTGCTTGCGGCGCACCTTCAGGGTGGTGGTGAGCAGGCCTCCGTCGACGGTGAGCGGCTGGTCGATGATCGCGAACTTCTTGATCGTCTCGTAGGAGGCGAGCTGCGCGTTCACCTCGTCGATTTTGCGCTGCACAAGAACGCGGCGGGCTTCGGCTTCGGCCCCCGGCGCGACCCCGCTGCTGGCCAGCTGTGCCTTCACCGCCGCCTCGTTCAGCCACACCCCGGCGACCAGGAAGCGTTTCGCGTCGCCGTAGACGACCACGTGCTGGATGAACGGGTCGTTCTGAAAGCGCACCTCGATGTTCGCCGGAGGCACGTTCTTGCCGCCCGCGGTGACGAGAATGTCCTTCTTGCGGTCGATGATCTGGAGGAAGCCGTCGTCGGTGAAGCGGCCCACGTCGCCGGTCTGAAACCAGCCGTCGGTGGTGAACGCCTGCGCGGTCGCTGCGGGATCCTTGTGGTAGCCGGAGAAGACCGAGGCGCCGCGAGCGAGGATCTCGCCGTCGGAGGCCAGCTTCACCTCCACCGAGGGCACCACCTTGCCCACGCTGTCGAAGCGGAAGGCGTCGGGCCGGTTCAAGGTCAGCGTCGGCGAGCACTCGGTCAGCCCGTATCCCTCGATGATCAAGAGGCCGCAGGAGTGGAAGATCTCCTTCACCTCGCGCTTCAGGCCGGCGCCGCCCGAGAGGCAGAAGCGCAACCGGCCGCCGGTCGCTTTTTCCAGCGCTGCCTTCTTCTTCTCGGGCGAGGTCTCACCCATTGCTGCACCTGCGAGCTTCTCCCACAGCGCGGGCACGCTCATGAACACGCTCGGCTTCACCTGGGGCAGCCGCTGGAGCGCGGTCGACGGGTCGCAGAGGTAGCTGGTGAAGCCCAGGGTGTTGCCCAGGCACGCCTCGCCGAAGCCGAAGATGTGGCTCATCGGCAGCCAGAGCAGGTCGACGTCGTTCTCGGCCAGCAGCGGGGCGTTGCACTTCAGCCAGTCTTGCGCGTTCACCCCGACGTTGCGGTGGGTGAGCGGCACGCCCTTCGGCAGCCCCGAGGTGCCGGAGGTGTAGAGCATCTCCGCCGCCTGATCGAGCGACACCGACTGGAGCATCTGCTCGAGCTCGCCGGGGTTCTCCTGATCGCGCGCCGCGCCCAACGACTGGGTCTTCGACCACGAGGTGAGCTTGCGCTCGACCTCGGCCACGGGTGGGGTGCGCTTGCCCTCCTGGCGCATCTGTTCCAGCAGCGGGCCCGCATCGACCGGCTTTTCGGAGAGGGTGACGATGCGGCTGACGTTGCCCAGCTCGCCCCACGACTGGAACACGCGCGAGAGCAGGGCAGGGGTGTCGACGAAGATCACCTTCGCGTCGGAGTGCGAGGCGACGTAGGCCGCCTGCTCGGCGGTGCTCGCCGGGTAGATCGGCACCATCACGCCACCCGCGGTCTGAATGCCGAGCGCGGCCGAGAGCCACTCCACGCTGTTGGGCGCGAA
Organism: Myxococcaceae bacterium; assembly: GCA_047602415.1. Taxonomy (GTDB): domain Bacteria; phylum Myxococcota; class Myxococcia; order Myxococcales; family Myxococcaceae; genus JASGHH01. The sequence continues at coordinate 632,334 of JASGHH010000001.1, forward strand.
GACCGCGGCCCGGTCGCCCGGCTTCAGCCCCACCTGGGCGAGGAACAGCGCGCAGTGGCGAATCTGGTCGGCGAACGCGCCCCAGGTCACCGAGCGCCAGTCTCCGTCGGGCGTCGGCAGCATGAAGCGCGCCCGGGTGCGCCGCTCGGGCAGCGAGTCGAACACCGCCTTCGGCGCCGGCTTCACCTCGAGGTAGCGGGTGACGTCCATCGGCAACCCTCCTTACTTCTGCAGCTTCTCTTCCAGATCGAGCAGGCGGCTCTGCAGCTGATTCAGGGTGTGGAGCGTGCGCTCCTGATCGCGCTTGGTCGCCAGGCCGAGCGTTCCCCACCAGGTCTGCCAGGCTTTGTCGCTCTGGGCTTTGAGCTTCAGCCCCGCGGTGAGCAGGTTGCCGGCCGGCTCCAGCACCAGCGGGCTCTTGAGGACCTGCTCGAACATCTCGGCGGTCTTCGCCTCCCAGAGGTCGAAGCCCTTCTTCCAGGCGTCCCAGATCATGCGCCCGATATGCACCTCAAGCCGTGCCGAAGTCAACCCGGTTTTGTTGCGCTGCAATATGAAACGTGGGTACGGTCGGTCACATGCTGGTCAAAAAGTACGGGAACCGACGGCTGTACGACACCACCGCGAGCCGCTACATCACGCTCGACGAGCTCACCGAGCGCATTCGCGACGGAGAGGAGGCGAGGGTGGTCGACGCCAAGACCGGTCAAGACCTCACCCAGCTCACCCTCACCCAGGTGATCGTCGAGACCCGCGGCGCCGGGCACCTGCTGCCGGTGCCTTTGCTGCACCAGCTCATTCGGCTGAAGGACGACGCGCTGGCGGAGTTTCTCGGGCGCTACGTCACCTGGGCGCTGGAGATGTACCTCCAGGCGAAGCAGGGGATGCAGATGTTCTCGCCGTTCAGCCCGTTCGCTGCGCTGTCGCCCTTCGGGCGTGGTTCCACGCCGCCCCCTCCGGCCACCGCGGCCGCGCCGAGCGACGATCTGGAGGGTCTGCGCCGCGAGCTGGAAGACGTGAAGCGCATGCTGCGTAAGCGTAAGAAATGAGGTCTTTCGTTGTGCAGTGCACAAAAATCGATTGACCTCGTCGTGCCGATGCTTATTCTTGGTGCGCGTCAGGCCGATTCTCGGCCGCGCCCACCAGGAGAGAAGACGATGGCCGAGAAGTCCGAAAAGAAGGCGACCGACCAGCAGCTGGAGCGCCTCGAGCAGATGTTCGCCGAGGGCGCCAAGCTGCAGGAGAAGTGGATCGAGCAGAGCCAGCAGACGATCGACGAGATGAGCAAGCTGATGAAGAGCTCGCTCAAGTACACCGCCGATCTCACCGCCGAGCTCCGCCGGGTGTCGCTGGAGAGCACCCGCACCGCGTTCGAGACGTTTTCCCGCTGAGGACCTTCGGCGTTCCCCGCCCGGCTCCTCGATGAGCTGGGCGGGCGCCTTCATCCATGCTCGCTCCGACTCCGAGAGACACCGTCTTTTCAGACGGCACCGCCCGGTTGTACCGCTTTCGTGCCCCGCGGCCCGTGGGCGCCCAGGTGATCCCGATCGACGCGCCGAAGACGCCGGTGCTGCTGGTGCCGTCGATGATCAACCGCTGGTACGTGCTCGACCTCCGCGAGGGCTACAGCCTGGTCGAGGCGCTGGTGCGCAACGGCTTCGACACCTATCTGCTCGACTGGGGCGCCCCCAACGACGAAGACCGCTACCTGTCGTGGGAAGACGTGCTCACCCGCTTGGGGCGCATGTTCCGCGCGGCGCAGAGGCACAGCGGAGCGAAGCGGCTGCACGTGCTCGGCTACTGCATGGGTGCCACCTTGAGCGGCATTCACGCTGCGCTCGAGCCTTCGTCGGTGGCCTCGCTGGTGAACCTGCTGGGGCCGTTCGACTTCTCCAAGGCCGGCAATCTGGCGCAGATGACCGACCCGCAGTGGTTCGACGCCGACGCGGTCGCCGAGGCCGGAAATGTTGCGCCGCAGCAAATGCAGGCCGGGTTCGTGATGCTCCGGCCGACCCAGAACCTGTCGAAGCTGGTGAATCGAATCGACAAGGCGTTCGACCCTGCGTTCCGCGAGAGCTTCGAGGCGCTCGAGGCCTGGGCGTCAGACAACGTGTCGTTCCCGGCCGAGGCCTACCGCACGTACATCAAAGAGCTCTACCAGCAGAACCAGCTGGTGCAGGGCCAACACCACGTGCGCGGCCGGCAGGTCGAGCTGTCGAAGATCGACTGCCCGGTGATGACGATCGCGGCCGAGCGCGACGCGATCTGCCCGCCCGACGCGGCGGTGGCGCTCAATGCAGCCTGCAGCTCGAAGGTGAAGAAGACCCTGCGCGTGCCCGGCGGCCACGTGGGAGCGGTCGTCGGTTCGAGAGCCGCCACTCACCTGTACCCGAAGGTCGTCGAATTCTTCCAGGAGGCCGCATCGTGAAACTGTCTGAGCTCAAAGTGATCGTCACCGGCGCTGCCCAGGGCATGGGCGCGCATTTCGCCACCCGTCTGTTCGAAGCCGGAGCCGTGGTCGCCGCCGGCGACGTCAACGAGGAGGGCCTCAAGCGGCTGCCGAGCGGCATTCGCACCCGACGGCTCGACGTCTCGAGCGAGGACGACTGCGTGGCCTTCACCCAGTGGGCGCATGGTCAGCTGGGCGGGCTGAACGCGCTGGTGAACAACGCGGGCATCATTCGAGACGGGCTGCTGGTGCGCAAAGACAAGAACACCGGTGAGATCTCGAAGCTGGCCTTGTCGCAGTGGCAGCAGGTGTTGGGGGTGAACCTCACCGGCGCGACGTTGATGGCGCGCGAGCTGGCGGCGACGATGGCTCGGGAAGAGAAGAAGCCGGGCGTGATCGTCAACCTGTCGTCGATCTCGCGGCACGGCAACCGCGGGCAATCGAACTACGTCGCCGCGAAGGCGGCGATGGCGGCCAACACGGTGACCTGGTCGCGCGAGTTCGCCTCGCTCGGCATTCGGGTGGGCGCGGTGGCGCCGGGCATGGTCGAGACGCCGATGACGCAGGGCATGAACCAGAAGGCCCGTGATGCCGCGGTCGCAGCCATTCCGGTCGGCCGCATCGGTACGCCTGAAGACATCTGGCTGGCGGTGAAGTTCGTGCTCGAGTGCGAGTACTTCAACGGCCGCTGCATCGACGTCGACGGCGGCTTCTCGTTTTAGCCGCTCCGTCGTTCGAAGGCAGAGCCCTCTCCGTTGGGAGAGGGCGGACGAGCGCGTAGCGCTCGCCGGGTGAGGGACTGCCCTGCCCCGTCGCAAGCTGCCCAGCTCCTTCAGGTCGACTGTGCGAAACGCCAAATCCTGTCGAGCACGCCCTCGACGTTGTTGAAGACCTCGTCATTGGTGAAGCGAACCACGCGAACGCCAGCGGCGTTCAAGTCTCGCGTTCTCTGCTGGTTGTACATCGCCCGGCCCATTTCCGTGTGCTGGTCTCCATCGAACTCCACCGCGAGCTTCAAGGCCCGTGCGTAGAAGTCGACCACGTACGGCCCGATCGGGTGTTGGCGTCTGAACTTCACGCCGTTCAGCTTTCGGTCGCGCAGAAAGAACCAGAGGGAATCCTCTGCGCTGGTTTGGTTCTGTCGGAGCTCGCGTGCGCGAGCGAGGGCTTCGGGTTGCAACGGCTGTTGTGAGATTCGCATTCAGCCAGGGTACTTGCTGGGTCTGACATTCAGCCGGCTGGGTGGCGGTTCGCACTGCGGGTGGGGCAGTCCCTCACCCGGCGAGCGCTGCGCGCTCGTCCGCCCTCTCCCAACGGAGAGGGTTAGTCCGAGCCGAGCCAGGACTGCGGCGCCGAAACGAGCGCCTGCTTCAGCGATCGCTTCGCCGCCTCGAGCGCATCGACGCCGCGCTCCATCGTGGTCGGCCCCACCGCGGGCAGCCTCGACGTCACCACGTGCACGGCGATGCCTCTCGCCCGCAGCAGCTCCAGCTGCAACCGGAAGTGGTCCTTCCGCAGCGCGGCCATTCCCGCTGCCATCCCGCTCGGCCAGGCGAACGGCCCTGCAGGATCGCCGGCCCCGTCGCGGCTGGGCAGAAAGTGCACCAGCAGCGCCTCGAGCCCTTTGCCGTGCGCCGAATCGGCCAGCGCCAGCACCGGCGCCTTGTCGACGATGCCGCCATCCCAGAGCAGCGATGGCCCGCGGCGCACCACCTGGAACAGCCCGGGGTACGCGCAGGTGGCGTGAATGGCCGAGGCGAGATCGCCCTCGGTGATCACCTCGGCCTCCTGGCTCGAGATGTTCGCCGCCACCACCAGCAACGGCGCCTTCAGCTCGGCGAAGGTGCGCGCCGGCAGGTGCTTCTCGAGCAGCCCGCGAAACAGGCCGCCTTTCAGCAGCCCCGAGGTGCGCGAGCCCTTTCGCAGCAGGTCGGTCGCGATCCCGAGCGGATCGGGATCCCAGAAGTCCTTCCGCCGCTGCGCGAGGATCATCTCGCGAATCTGCTGCGTGCTGAGGCCGGCCGCGGCCAGCGCCGCCACCAACCCACCGGCCGAGGTGCCCGCCCAGGCGTGCGGCTTCAGCCCCGCCTCGTGCATCGCCTCGACGAAGCCCGCGTGACCGTAGAAGCCGAAGAACCCGGCCGACAGCACCACTCCGAAGCGTTTGCCTGCCAGCGCTTCTTGGAGCGTCATCGCACCACGGTGATCTTGGAACGGCTCTCCGAAGACTCGCCGCGGACCTCGTCGTAGAGCTTCAGCTTCACCGTGTACTCGCCCTCGAGATCGGTGAGCCCCCAGGTCATCGGCAGCGGAGGGCGCAGCATCAGCGTCGGCAGCTTCGGGTCCATCGTCTTGGTCGAGGCCGCGCTCACCCGCTCGATGCGCACGTCGCCGTTGGGGTCGATGATCGTCACGTCGACGCCGAGGCCCACCCGCCGCGAGCGGGGCAGGGTGTAGCCATCGACGAAAATCGCGCCGACGTACCGCTTGCCGATCTGCATCTTCGTCACCACGGTCTTCGACGCGGCGCGGTCCTTGGCCGAGAGCTGCTCCAGCTTCGCCAGGTCGTCCTGGTTCTCGACCACCACGAAGGCCGGGGTCGCCGGTGACGCGTTGGCAGCGGCCGGCGTACCTGCGTCAACGGCCGGAGTTCCCGCATCGCCCGCGTGGGCCAGTCCCGCCAAAAGCAGCAGCGCGATCAGCATCATTCGCATCGACGCGAGGATACACGCCGCATTCACCTTGGGCATGTGCTTTGCGTCGTCTGCCTGTGCGCGGCCTTTGAACGCAGATGCTGCGCGGAGGCATTCACGACATGGTCGCCGACGACCGTTTCTTCGTTCCCCCACCGCCGGTGCTCCCGTTCGAGGGGGTGCCGCGCGGCCGCCCGCTGGTGCTGGCGCTCGAGGCGGTGCTCGCGCTCAACGCGGTGATCGCCGGCGTCGCCTTCATCGCCCGCCCCGACGGCAGCCTGCTGGGAATGACCGCTGAGCTCCTGGTGCACGGCCCGTTCTCGTCGTTCCTGGTGCCCGGTCTGCTCCTCGCGGGCGTGATCGGCGGGCTCAACACCGCCGGCCTCGTGCTCACCCTGCGCCGCAGCAGCTGGTCGCGCCGTGCCGGGCTGGTCGCCGGAGTCGCCACTGTGGTCTTCGAAATCGTCGAATCCACAATGATTCCCTACAGCTGGCTGCAACCTGCGGTGGGTCTGTGTGGGCTGGCGGTGACGCTCGCTTCGCTTGCTGCGAGGAGGTAATCGATATATGTCGATACCTAGATATGGAGGAGCTTTCAGAGTCATTTCGGGCACTCGGCGACCCGACCCGGCTGCGAATCCTGCGGCTGCTGGGTGACGCTCCGCTCAACGTCTCCGAGCTGGTCTCGCTGGTCGGAGTCGCGCAGTCCTCCGTCTCGCATCACCTCGGCAAGCTGAAGGGCCTGGAGCTGATTCGCGAAGAGCGGCAGGCCGGCTACACGTACTACTCGCTGGCGCTGAAGAACGACGACGCGCGCTGGCCGCTGATTCGGCTCGCCAAAGACGCGACCGACTCGCACGGCGACCGGGCGCGGCTGAACGAGCTGCTCCGCAACCGGGAAGACCGCACCGCGCTGAACGAGAAGCTGCTCGAGCCCGGCCAGTCGTGGATGCTGTGGGCCTCGGCGATCTCGTCGTTGTTGCCGCCGCTCGATGTCGCCGACTTCGGCTGCGGCACCGGAGTGCTCACGGTCGAGTTGGCGCGCTTCGCAAAGAGAGTCGTCGCGATCGATCGCAACCCCGGTGCGCTGGAGCAGGCGAAGGCGCGCGCCGAGCATGAGGGCCTCACCAACGTCACCTTCCTCGAAGGCGATCTCGGCGCGCTGAAGCTGCCGGCCGGCAAGCGCCAGCTGGTGGTGATCTCGCAGAGCCTTCACCACGTCGAAGAACCTTCGGCGGTCTTGAGAGAGGCCGCTCGTCTGCTCGAGCCGCAGGGCCGGTTGGTGGTGCTCGAGCTGATGCCGCACCGCGAAGAATGGGTGAAAGAACGCCTGGGGCACGTGCACCTCGGCTTCGATCCCGATCGGTTGATGGAGGACGCCTCCGCAGCCGGGTTCACCAAACTGAAGCTCACGCCGTACCCCAAGGAAGGCGCGGCCGCGTTTCGCGTCTTCCTGCTCACCGGAGTCAAAAGTGACCGCGCTCCCCAAGCCGCCGCCCTCGCTGTCGAAGGCCGCGCGTGACGCCCGCAAAGAACGTGTCGCCAAGCTGAAGCAGGCGATGAAAGACCGCATCCTCGTGCTCGACGGCGCGATGGGTACGATGCTGCAGAACAAGAATTTGAAGGCGAAGGACTTCGGCGGGCCGACCTACGAGGGCTGCAACGAGAACCTCGCGCTCACCCGGCCCGACGTTCTCACCTCGATTCACGACGCCTACTTCGCGGCCGGCGCCGACGTCGCCGAGACCGACACCTTCGGCGGCACGCCGCTGGTGCTCAACGAGTTCTCGCTCGGCGACAAGGCCCACGAGATCAACGTGCGCGCGGCCGAGCTGGCGCGCCAGAGCGCCGATCGCTTCTCGACCCCCGATCGCCCGCGCTGGTTGGCCGGCTCGATCGGCCCCACCACCAAGGCGATCAGCGTCACCGGCGGCGTCACCTTCGACGAGCTGGTGGAGAACTTCGAAGTGCAGGCGTTCGGGCTGCTCGAGGGCGGCTGCGACTTCATGCTGGTGGAGACCTCGCAGGACACCCGCAACGTGAAGGCGGCGATCCTCGGCATTCAGCGGGCGTTCGAGCGCGCCCACGACGAGGTGCCGATCGCGGTCAGTGGCACGATCGAGCCGATGGGCACCATGCTCGCCGGGCAGTCGGTCGACGCCTTCGCCACCGCGTTGGAGCACGTCGACCTGCTGTACCTGGGCCTCAACTGCGCCACCGGCCCCGAATTCATGACCGACCACATTCGGTCGCTGGCGGCGATGACCCGCTTCAACGTCTCGTGCGTGCCGAACGCCGGCCTGCCCGACGAGAACGGGCACTACCTGGAGACGCCGGAGATGCTGGCGCGGGCGCTCCGCCGCTTCGCGGAGCAGGGCTGGCTGAACGTGGTGGGCGGCTGCTGCGGCACCCACCCCGGCCACATCGAGGCGATCGCGGGAGCGGTTCGCGGGCTGAAGCCGCGGGCGGCGAACGTGCCGGTGCGCTCGCGTCTGTCGGGCGTCGACTGCGTCGAGATCGAAGACGCGCGCCCGATCATCGTCGGCGAGCGCACCAACGTGATCGGCTCGAAGAAGTTCAAGGAGCAGATCATCGCCGGGCAGATCGAAGAGGCGGCGGAGATCGGCCGGGCCCAGGTGAAGCGGGGCGCCCAGGTGATCGACGTCTGCCTGGCGAACCCCGATCGCGACGAGCTCGACGACATGCGGGTGTTCCTCGAGACGGTGATCAAGAAGGTGCGCGCGCCGCTGATGATCGACTCCACCGACGAGAAGGTGGTGGCGATGGCGCTCACCTACTCGCAGGGCAAGGCGATCATCAACTCGGTGAACCTCGAAGACGGCGAGGAGCGGTTCGAGAAGGTGGTGCCGCTGGCGCGCAAGTTCGGCGCCGCGCTGGTGGTCGGCTGCATCGACGAGGTCGGCATGGCGGTGCCGCACGCGCGCAAGCTCGAGGTGGCGCAGCGCAGCTACGACCTGCTGACCCAGAAGTACGGGATGCGCGAAGAGGATCTCTACTTCGACCCGTTGGTGTTCCCCTGTGCGTCGGGCGACAAGCAGTACACCGGCAGCGCGGTGGAGACGATCGAGGGCGTGCGCGCGATCAAGCAGCGCTTCCCGAAGTGCAAGACGGTGCTCGGCATCTCCAACGTCTCGTTCGGTCTGCCGACCGCGGGCCGCGAGGTGCTCAACTCGGTGTTCCTCTACCACTGCGTGCAGGCGGGGTTGGACCTGGCGCTGGTGAACTCCGAGAAGCTGGAGCGCTACCCGCAGATTCCCGATGCGGAGAAGAAGCTCTGCGAAGACCTGCTCTACAACCGCAGCGCCGACCCGATCACGCCGTTCGCGGCCCACTTTCGTGAGCGCAAGCCGAAGGCGAAGGTCGACGCCGCCCAGCTGCCGCTCGACGAGCGTCTGGCGCAGTACATCATCGAGGGCACCCGCGACGGCCTGGTCGCCGACCTCGAGGCGAAGCTGGCCGAAGGCGTGACGCCGCTGCAGGTGATCAACGGCCCGCTGATGAAGGGCATGGACGAGGTGGGGCGCCTGTTCGGCAACAACGAGCTGATCGTCGCCGAGGTGCTGCAGAGTGCGGAGGCGATGAAGGCGGCGGTGAGCTACCTCGAGCCGAAGATGGACAAGAGCGCCACCGCGCTGCGCGGCAAGGTGATCCTCGCGACGGTGAAGGGCGACGTTCACGACATCGGCAAGAACCTGGTCGAGATCATCTTGGCCAACAACGGCTTCAACGTGGTGAACCTGGGCATCAAGGTGCCGCCCGAGCAGCTGGTGGCGGCGGTGAAGGAGCACAAGCCCGACGTGATCGGCCTGTCGGGTCTGTTGGTGAAGAGCGCGCACCAGATGGTGTCGACCGCGGAGGACCTCTCGCGGGCGGGCGTGCAGCTGCCGATGCTGGTGGGCGGCGCGGCGCTCTCGCGCAACTTCGTCGACAAGCAGATCGCGCCTGCCTACGGCGCGGGCACGGTGGCGTACGCCAACGACGCGATGAGCGGGCTGGAGCTGGCGAAGCGAATCACCGACAAGGCGGCGTTCGAGCAGCTGAAGGTCGAGCTGAAGGAGCGGCGCGAGAAGCTGAAGGCCGAGGTGGCCGCGCGGCCGGCTCCGACGGTGACCAACACCGCGCGGGCGAAGGACATCCCCGTGCTCGACACGGTGCCGCCCCCGCCCGATCTCGAGCGTCACGTGATCACCAACACGCCGCTCGATCAGATCTGGCGGTTCGTGAACCCGGTGATGCTGTACGGCCGGCACTTCGGCGTGAAGGGCTCGGCGGCGCGCGCGCTCGGTACTCCCGAAGAGCGCAAGCTGTCGGACACCGAGGACGGCCGCAAGGCGCTCGACCTCAAGGCGCGGCTCGACGAGGTGAAGGCGCTGATGCGCGACGGCGTCGGCGCCGAGATCTCGAAGGCGACCGGCTTCACCAAGATGAAGCCGCGCGCGGTGCTGCAGTTCTTCCGCGCCGCGGGTGAGGGCAACTCGCTGCACCTGTTCGACGCGGCGGGCGCCAAGGTGGTCACCTTCGAGCTGCCGCGGCAGGAGCGCGAGTCGCAGGTGTGCCTCTCGGACTTCACCTCGCCGCTGCGCGACGGGAAGCCGGTCGATCACCTCGGCATCTTCGTGGTGACGGCGGGTGACGGCATTCGCCAGCTCGCCGACCACTACAAGGAGCGGGGCGACTTCTTGAAGATGCACGCGGTGCAGGCGCTCGCGCTGGAGACGGCAGAGGCGTACGCCGAGATGCTCCACTCGCAGATGCGGTCGATGTGGGGTTTTCCCGATCGCACCGACCTGACGATGCTCGAGCGGTTCCGCGCCGAGTATCAGGGCAAGCGCTACTCGTTCGGTTACCCGGCCTGCCCGCGCCTCGAAGACCAGGAGAAGTTGTTCGCGGCGCTCAAGCCTGACGACATCGGCGTGAAGCTGACCGACGGCTGCATGATGGAACCCGAGGCTTCGGTCTCAGCATTGGTCTTCCACCACCCGAACGCCTTCTACTATTCGGTCTCGTAACCCCTCTCCTGACAGGAGAGGGCGGACGAGCGCGACCAGCGCTCGCCGGGTGAGGTTAGAGACGCATCACCCATCAATCAGCTCGATGCGATTACCGAACGGATCCTCGATGTGCACCCGTGTCACCCCGGGGATCTCATCGTCAGGCCGCATCGGCACCTTCGCGGCTTCGAGCTTCACCAACAACGCATCGAGGCGGCGAATGACGAGGGCAGGGTGCGCCTTCTTCGCCGCCTTGAAGTCCTTCTCGGCGCCGAGGTGGAGCTTCACCGCGCCGTGCTCGAACCAACAGCCGCCGCGCACTGCCAGCTTCTCGGGTTTGGGCACCCGGGTGAACCCGAGCATCCCGCAGTAGAACGCCTCAGCGTCTGCCTCCCGGCCCGGAGGCATCGCCAGCTGCACGTGATCGAGCGCGACGACTTCGAAGGTCATGGATGGAATCTAGCGCTTCGAGCACGGCTGGAGTCTTCCTGGGGCAGGCGAGGGTCACATTCGGGCGAATTCTGGATGCGCCCAATTGCTCACATACGATCAGAGTATGCGAAGCATCTTCATCGTCGCCGCGGTGGTGGTGGTCGCGGCTCTGGCAGCGCTGACGTTCGTCTACCCCTGGGTGGTCTGGTCGTTCGTGGTGGTCGGCCCGGTGCTGATTCGCGGCGCGTGGGACATGAACCAGAAGCGCCAGGCGGTGCGGCGCAACTTCCCGCTGATCGGCAACTTCCGGTACCTGTTCGAAGCGATTCGACCGGAGATCAACCAGTACTTCGTCGAGTCGAACACCGACGGCGTGCCCTACAACCGCGACATTCGCTCGTTGGTGTACCAGCGCGCGAAGGGCGACACCGACACCGTACCGTTCGGCACCCGGCTCGACGTCTACGCGATCGGCTACGAGTGGGTGAACCACTCGCTCGCGCCGGTGCACGTGGAGCCCAAGTCGCTGCGCATCGAGGTCGGCGGCCCGGAGTGCACCCAGAAGTACTCGGCGTCGATCTTCAACATCTCGGCGATGTCGTACGGCTCGCTCTCGAAGAACGCGGTGCTGGCGTTGAACGGCGGCGCCAAGCTGGGCGGCTTTGCGCACGACACCGGCGAAGGAGGCCTCTCTCCGTACCACCTGCAGCCCGGCGGCGATCTGATCTGGGAGATCGGCACCGGCTACTTCTCGGCGCGCACCCTCGACGGCCGGTTCGACCCCGGCCGCTTCAAGGAGAACGCCTCGCTGCCGCAGGTGAAGATGACCCTGCTGAAGCTGAGCCAGGGCGCCAAGCCGGGTCACGGAGGCATTCTCCCGGCGGCGAAGGTGACCCCCGAGATCGCCAAGATCCGTGGTGTGCCGATGGGGCAAGACGTGCTCTCCCCGCCGGCGCACGCGGAATTCTCGACGCCGATCGGCCTGCTCGAGTTCGTTCAGAAGATGCGCACGCTCTCGGGCGGCAAGCCGGCCGGCTTCAAGCTCTGCCTGGGCAAGCGCCGCGAGTTCCTCGCGATCTGCAAGGCGATGCACGAGACCAAGATCCTCCCCGACTTCATCACCATCGACGGAGGGGAGGGCGGCACCGGCGCCGCTCCGCTGGAGTTCTCGAACTCGGTCGGCGCGCCGCTCCGCGAGGCGCTGATCTTCGTGCACAACGCGCTGGTCGGCTTCGGGCTGCGCAAGCAGATCAAACTGTTCTGCTCGGGCAAGATCGTCAGCGGCGCAGACCTGGTGATCAAGCTCGCCACCGGCGCCGACGCCTGCAACTCCGCCCGCGCGATGATGATGGCGCTGGGCTGCATTCAGGCGCTCCGCTGCAACACCAACCACTGCCCGACCGGCGTGGCCACCCAGAACCCGGCGTTGGTGGTCGGCCTCGACGTCGGCGACAAGACCAAGCGGGTCGCCAGCTACCACCAGCAGACGGTGAAGAGCGTGGCCGAGCTGATCGGAGCGATGGGCATTCACCACCCCAACGAGCTGCGGCCCTGGCACGCGATGAAGCGCACCGGCCTGACCGAGGTGAAGAACTACTCGGAGCTGTTCCAGTACATCGAGGAAGGCTCGTTGCTCGGCAGCATCGTGCCCGAGCCGTTCGCCCGGCCGCTCCGTCGCGCCCGTGCGGACTCTTTTGCCTCGGCGTAGCCGGTGACACGTTTGTGCCTTGTTGCGTTCGACGCGCGCCGCGTTACACGTGCGTCCCATGCCCAAGCTCTACGTCGTCACCGTCAGCACCCGCGATGGCCGCCTTGGTCCCCCGATCGCCGAGTGGACCGTCGAGCGCGCCAAGGCTCACGGAAAGTTCGACGTCGAGCTCGTCGACCTGCGCCAGGTGAACCTCCCGGTGTTCGACGAGCCGGAGCACCCCCGCTTCCGCAAGCCGGTGCACGAGCACACCAAGCAGTGGGCGGCGAAGATCGCCAAGGCCGACGCCTTCGTCTTCGTCACCCCCGAGTACAACTACGGGATGCCGCCTTCGTTGCTCAACGCGCTGACGTACCTGTCGCACGAGTGGCACTACAAGGCGGCCGGCTTCGTCAGCTACGGCGGCGTCTCGGGCGGCACCCGGTCGGTGCAGATGGCGAAGGAAGTGATGACCTCGCTCAAGCTGGTGCCGATTCCGGAGGCGGTGAGCATTCCCTTCTTCTTGAAGATGATCGCCGACGGGAAGTTCACGCCGGGTGAGATGCAGGACAAGGCGATCGGCCCGATGCTCGATGAGCTCTTCAAGTGGGACACCGCGCTCAAGACGCTGCGGGTCGCCTGAGCCACTCGTCGAACTTCGCCAGCGCCTCGGGCAGCGAGCGCCGGCCGAACCCGATGCGAAAGTGGCGCGGGTCGGCGTCGAACATCGCGCCCGGTGCCAGCAATACGCCTGCGTCGTCGAGCAGCTGACGGCACATCGGTGCGGAGTCGGCTTCACGCACGCGCGGAAAGCAGATCGTGCCTGCGCTGGGCCGTACCCACTCGAACCGGCCGGCGTGCGTCGCCATGAAGGCGTCGACCAGCTTCAGGTTCTCCATGCACAGGGTTCGCACCCGGCCCGCGATCGCGCCGGCGTTGCGCATCGCGATCGCAGCGAGGAGCTCGCTGGGCCCCGCGCCGCAGATGGTGAGGTAGTCCTTGTAGGCGGCGAGCTCGGCGCGAAGAGCGGGGTCGCGCACCACCAACCAGCCGACGCGAAGGCCAGGCAGACCGTAGGCCTTCGAGGTCACGCCCATCGACACCGCGCGCGCCGACAGCTCGCACGCCGAGGGCAGCCGCTTCGACGAATCGTGCTCCACGCCGCGGTAGACCTCGTCGCTGAACAGCCAGCAGCCGCGCTGCTCGGCGAAGCGAACGGTGGCTTCGAACCGATCGCGCTCCAGCAAGACGCCGCTCGGGTTGTGCGGCGTGTTCACCAGCACCACTTTGGCTTTCGGGGTCGCCAGCTTCGGCAGGTCGTCGGGGTCGAGCTGCCAGCCGCGCTCGTGGGTGGCCTCCCAGCGGGTCACCTGGGCTCCGGCGGCGTGGGCGACCTCGTGCAGCGATTGGTACGCGGGCGCGTGTGCGATCAGCTGATCGCCGGCGCCCAGCGCGACGTTGAAGAACGCGAAGATCGCTTCCTCGGCGCCGGTGAAGACCAGCACGTCGTCGGCGGTGATGCCGCGGTAGAGCTTCGCGATCGCTTCGCGGAGCTCCGGTGCACCCATCGACTCGCTGTAGCCGAGGCGGGAAGACTGGAGGCGCTCGGCGGCGCCGGGCTCGTAGGCGAGCAGCTCGGCGATCGACATCGACTCGGCGTCGCTCGAGCACAGCAGGTGGCGAACCTTGAACTCGTACTCGGCGAAGAAGCGCTCGAGCTTGAAGGGGCGCAGCCGCATCGAGGCATCGTCACCTGAAACGGCCCCCGCGGGGTGAAGAATTGTCCCGCGGGGCCGCGGCGCTACGGGTAGCGGGCGTGCAGGGCCGTCTCGACCTGGGTGCGCTCGGCGCTGGTGAGCTCCCGGTCGTAGACGAGAATGTCGCCGATGAAGGCTCCGCCGAATGGGCTCACCGGAATGCCGCCCTCGGTTCCGATGCCGGTGATGTTCGCGCCGCTGAAGTCTTCGACGACGTCTTGCCCCTGGCCGCCCGACTTCGTCAGCGTCTGCACCGTGCCGTCGACCTGGTAGGTGAGCGCGCCACCGAGCGGCGTTCCGGTCACGAAGGTCGAGATCGACAAGATGTGCGTACGCACGACGTTCGCCGTCGGAGTCGCCGTCTGGTACGCGTTGTCGCAGACCTCGATGCCCTCGCGGCTCGGCGTGCTCATGTAGGTGTTCATGTCGATGCCGAAGTAGTTGCCGGCGGAGTTGGTGACGCCCTGCACGATGCTCTCCCAGCGGTTCGTGGTGTCGGCGGTCTGGGTGATGGTCGCGAAAGTGCGGCCGGCGGCGGCGCCGATACCGAGCACGTCGCCGCGCACCATGCCGCAGCCCGAGCCGATGAACTCCATCGACGGGTGACCGCCGATGCCGGCTGGCGCGACGAAGGGCAGGTTGGTGCCCAAGCGCGGCACGAAGTGGTTGCCGTTGCCGCTCACGTCTTCCCAGCGGCACACACCTCCATCGGCGTACGCCGCCACGCCGACGTCGGAGCGCAGCCAGAGCCTGAGACCCAGGGTGGGGAACCCCGCGTCGGCGGCGTCGAGAACGAGGCCGCTCGGCAGCGGGCACCCGGCGTCATCCGTCGCGATGCCCGAGTCGGAGGGGCCAGCGTCGCCGGGCCCAGCATCGAGCCCCGCATCGCCGGGGCCGGCGTCGTCGCCACCGTCGGTCATCCCGCCGTCATTACCGCCGTCGCTCAACCCGCCGTCGTCGCCGCCGTCGGTGACGCCCGCGTCGCTCGTGCCGCCGTCTTTGCCGCCGCCGTCAGGCCCCGCGTCGCTCTGTAGGCCCGAGTCCTGCGTGCCTCCGTCGTCGGAGGTGCTGCAGTTGCAGCCGGTGGCGAGGAGGAGAAAAGCGACGAAGAGGAGCGCGCGAAGATGGAGGTGCACCGGCTCAGGTACCCGTTGTCACGGGCAATGTCAGCAGCCGTCTTTCGAGTCTTTGGCGCCCTTGTTCCCGCTGCTCTGCACCTTGTCGGAGCAGTTCTTCAGCCCGAGCTTGCCCTTGAAGGTGACGTTCTTCACCGAGCCCTGGGCGCCCGAGTCGGCCCGAATCGCGGGCTTGTCGTCGGCCACTCCGTCGACCACCGCGTTCTGCACCTCGAGCGAGCCCTTCTCGAACGACTCGATGCCGTTCCACTTGCCCTGCAGCGCGCTGATCGCGATCGGCTTCTCCGCGCCTCCGAGCGTGAGCTTGCCCGGGTTGCTGTAGCCGATGTTGATCGCAGCGTTCTCGCCGAACACCAGCTTCGCGCCGGGAGCCACGGTGAGGCTCGCGCTCTTGCCGGCCTCGCCGCCCTCGACGTTGATGTCGCCGATCACCCGGTAGGGCGCGTTGACCGCGGCCCAGGTGGTGTCGTGGTGCACGTCGCCCTTCACCTCGACCCACTCGTCGCCGACGAACGAGTTCCCGGAGCCGAGCCCGTTGGCCAGCTCCGCGGGGATCACGATCGCCGCCTGCGCGTTGTCCTTGAACGTGTTGGCGTCGAACGCCTGGAACCGCTCGCGGGCGTCGCGCACCATGATGCCGGCGCCGTGCGAGCCCACGAAGGAGCAGTGGGTGATCTTCCCCAGGCCCTTGGGGTTGTCGAAGCGCAGCATCGCGTCGTCCTGCCGGCCGCCGTTCTCGAAGGTGACGTAGTCGAGCTCGGGCCCACGCGCGCCGCCGAAGAACGCCAGCCCCTTCCACGGGGTGGTCTTCTGATCGTCGCCGAACCGCACGAACCGAATCGGCTTCTCGGCGGTTCCAGACGCCTTCAACCCCGCGGCGCGCTCCGGCTCGTAGCCGAAGTCGAGCTCGGCATCCTCCGCCATCTGCAGGGTGACGCCCGCCTCGATCGTGACCACCGCGGTCTTGCCGTCTTTGCCGTGCACGTCGGTCTCGCCGTGGGTGCGGTACGCCACCGCCTGCAACGGCACCACCAGATCGGCCTCCACCTGCGACGGCTCGAGCCAGATCACCGCGTCTTTGGCGAACACGTTGCCCGCCTTCAGCGCGCCGGCGCCGTTGAACGGCAGCTCCAGCGGGCGATCACCGGCGACGGCAGAGAGGTCGAGCCCGGAGATCTCCAAGAGCGGCGTCTCGCTCTTCACCACCAGCCCCGCGCCCTTGATGTTCGACAGCTTCACGTTCTTCAACGCCACGCCGCCCGCCTTCACCTCGAAGGCGTCGCCGTCGGCCACGCCCGCGTACTCGATCGACACGTGCTCCATCACCGAATCCTGCGCGTTGCCGCCCAGGGTGAGGCCGCGCCACGAGCCCGCTTCCTTGTGGTCGGCGGCGGTGAACACGATCGGCTTCTCGGCGGTGCCCTTGGCGATCAGCTTGCCGCGGGTGTTGTACCCGACGGTGAGCTCCTGGCCGTCGGCGAACCGCACCTCGACGCCCGGCTCGATGGTGACGTTGAACCCGTCCCAGGTCAGCGCGTGCTTCACCGTGTACGGGCTGCACTTCGCGGTCAGGGTGTAGTCGGCCTGAAGGTCCTCCGCGAAGTCGGAGTTGCACCCGGCGGGGTTCTTCTTCGCCTCGCCCGTGCCGGCGTTGTTGGCCTCGGCCGGAGCGCTCTCACCCTGGCCACGCGCAGGCGCGCCGTTGCCCACCGACGAGCCGCTCTCGCCGCCCTTCTTGCAACCAGCCGCCAGCACCACCGCCAACAGAACGATCGACCCACGCATGTTGGTACTCCCCTTTAGAAGACCGACTTCGGCACTTCGCCGTGCGGCCGTTGAATGATCTCGGTGGCCACCAGCAGCTGCGGAGCGATCGCCGCTCCCGCGCCGTCGAGCGCCGCCTCCACGTCGGGCTGATCGCCGGCGAGCGTGAACCAGCCCTTGCCGCCGATGCCCTTCGCCAGGTGCAGCTGGGTCAGCCGAACGCGCGCGCGCTTCACCGCGGTGTCGGCCGCCAGCACCGCCGACGCCACGGTGTGCGTCTCGACGATCCCGATCGCGTCGCCCGGCCGCTTCGCCTCCGGCTTGCCCGAGAGCGCCAACCGCACGCCCTGCGCCAGCTGCGGCAACAGCAGCCGGTCGATCACCAGCCCACCGCCGAGCGCTTCGCCCGCTCGAAACGACTCTTCGACCTCGGCGACCTCGCCGCAGAACAGAATCTGGTACTTGCCCGGCGTCACCGCCTCCGCCGAGAAGATGCGCACGTGCGCCTTCTTCACCAGCGCGTCGACGATCACCACGCCCTTGGCGATCGACTCGAGCTCCAGCAGCCCCAGTGCAGGACCGACCAGCTCCATCTTCAGACGATCCGGAACGAGTCTTTCAGGGTGCAACGCCGCTCACGGGTGAAGCTCACCGCGGTGGTGAGGCCTTCTCCGGTCGGCGAAGCGATGGTGAAGCTGGTGTAGCCCTCACCGCGCAAACCGAGGCCCGCGAACGAGGGCCCGTTCTTCACGAAGATCGAGGTGTTGATGGTGCGCGCCATCTCGTGGAGGTGATCGATGTTGGTCGAGTGCATCGTCGCGGTGTGCCCGAAGCCGTGCTCGGCCTGCAGCGCGCCCGCGATCGCCGCGTCGACGTCTTTGACGCGCACGAAGCCGATCACCGGCATCAGCAGCTCGCCCTGCACGAACGGGTGCATCGCGTCGACCTCGGCGTAGAGCAGCCGGGTGGAGGAGGGCACCTTGATCCCCGCCGCGTCGGCGATCTTGGTCGCGTCTTTGCCGACCCAGTCGCGGTGCGGGTGGCCGTCGACCACCACCAGCTTTTCGAGCCGGGAGATCGCCGCGCCGGTGACCTCGAACGCGCCGGCCTTGTTCATCTCAGACTTGAGCGCGTCGGCGATCGCCGCCACCGCGAAGACTTCCTTCTCCACGATGCAGACGATGTTGTTGTCGAGCGAGGCGCCGTCGACGATGTCTTGCGCCGCCTGCGCGACGTGCGCGGTCTCGTCGACCACCGCGGGGGGGTTGCCCGGGCCGGCCGCGATCGCGCGCTTGCCGGAGTTCATCGCCGCTTTGACCACCGCGGGACCACCGGTGACCACCAGCAGCCGGTTCGACTTGTGCTTCATCAGCGCCTGGGCCGATTCGATCGACGGCTCCGCGATCGTCACCACCAGGTTCGGAGGACCGCCCGCGGAGGTGATCGCTTCGTTGATCAGCGAGATGAAGTGGCAGCAGACCTTCTTCGCCGACGGGTGGCAGTTGAAGACCACCGCGTTGCCGCCCGCCACCATGCCGATCGCGTTGTTGATGATCGTCTCGGTGGGGTTGGTCGACGGGGTGATCGCGCCGATCACGCCGAACGGCGCCCGCTCGGTCAGCATCAGCCCGTGATCGCCGGAGTAGGCCACCGGCCGGAGGATCTCGATGCCGGGCGTCTTGTTCGCCACCAGCAGGTTCTTGTTGATCTTGTCTTTGACGTTGCCGAGCCCGGTCTCAGAGACCGCCATCTCGGCCAACGCGACCGCGTTCTTGCGCGTGATCTCGCGCATCGACTCGACCACCTTGGCGCGGGTCTCGAGCGAGGTGTTGCCCCACGCTTTGAACGCCTGGTTCGCCGCTTCGCCCGCGTGATCAAGGTCGTCGAAGATGCCCGGCCGCCGCGAGTGAATCGCCGGAGCCGCCGAGCCGCGCGTGGCGGGAGCAGAAGAGGGCGCGCTGCCGAGCTCGGAGGACAGCCTCCGCACCACCTGTTCGACGATCTGGTTGATCTGCGCGTCGTTCATCTGACCTTAGTTGCCCTTGTTCACCACCACCGGCTTCAGCGGAGTCTGCGGCCCGGTCGCTTCGGCCGACGGCCTCGGCACAGGGGGAGACATTCTCGGCTCGCAGAACAGCTTCGCCTCGTTGTCCTGGTACACCACCAGCACGTGGTGCGAGCCGGTGTCGGAGCCCAGCTCCTCGGCTTTCTTCTGAGCGGCCTCGACCAGGTCGTTGCCCTTCTTGACCCGCACCGTCGCCGCCGGAGTGCCCACCGGGGTTTTGAGCTTCATTCTCGAAACGACTCCATTCATCTTGGTTCCCAGGACTTTCGACTGCCTACTTCTCGTACTTCATCTGCCCGCCCACCTCGAGCTGGTCGACGATGGCCATGATCGTCGCATCCACCGGGCGATCTTTCGTCATCTCGGTCTGACGCGCCGAAGAGCCTGACGCGTAGAGCACGACCTCGCCCACGCCGGCGCCCACCGCATCGACCGCCACCACCAGGGTCGACGTCGGCTTGCCTTCCAGGTCGAGGCCGCGCACGACCAGCAGCTTGCTGCCGTCGAGCGTCGGTTCCTTTCGGGTGGAGACCACCGTCCCCACCACTTTGCCCAGCAACATCGCTTACTGACCCGACTCGGCCTTCGCCTGCGAGGCGCGGCCCAAGGGGAGCACCAGGTCGATGTTGACGTGCGGGCGCGGAATCACGTGCGTCGACACCAGCTCACCGACGCGCTCCGCACCGCGGGCGCCGGCCTCGATCGCCGCCTTCACCGCCGCGACGTCGCCACGCACCACCATCGTCACGTAGCCGCCGCCGATCTTCTCGTAGCCGACCAGCTCGACCTTCGCGGCCTTCACCGCGGCGTCGGCAGCCTCGACCATACCGACGAAGCCCTTGGTCTCGATCATTCCCAGCGCATCAGCCATTTTCGTTTCACCTCAGTAGGTAACTTCGGAAGGTTGAGTACTACGAAAGCCGCTTACTTGTCCTTGAAGGGGGCTTGTTCCTTGCCGCTCAAGGCCTTGAGAGCACTCACGGCCGCCTCGGCCGCGGAGTCGATCTCCGACTCGGAGCCCGCCATGTACAACCGGCCGAAGGCGCCGAACGGGGTCACGTCGACCAGCTTCACGTTCGCCGCCTTCTCGGCCTCGTTGGCCGCCAGGGCTGCGTACGCGGCCGGCTCGCACTCCAGAATGAAGAGCGACTGGCCGGGCTCGATCATCGACCCGAAGCGAATGCGGTCGAGGATCATCGCGTGCATCGGCTCGATCGCCCGAATGATGGTGTTCGACACCAGCTTGGGCTTGATCCGGTCGGTCTCGGCCACGCCGAGGTGACCCAGAATCGCGTCGCCGGCGGAGCGGACCTCGCCCTTGTCCTCGCTGTGCACCTCGAGCATGCCGTAGGCGCGCTCGACCACCAGGGTGGCGGGGTGCACCTTGGTCTTCTTCAACGCGGTGTCGATCAGCCCGTGAATCGCCATACCGGGGGCGATCTCGACGAACAGCGACGCCACGTAGGGCACCGGGTAGTAACCCCGGCAGGTGGTGCAGATGTGAGCCGCGAGCTGGGGCTGCAACGAATCGAGAAAGACGTACGTTCGAAGCGACGTGGCCATGTGGGGACAGGTTTCCTAGAAGGTCTGAGTTGCGTTGACAAGCACGCATTTTCAATGGCCTATGCGCACTCGTGCGCGCTCTTGCCGTCGCGGTCACTCTCTGTTTCGCCTCCCAGGCGCTCGCGCAAGACCTGAAGCCGGTCGAGAAGCCCGGGTTGATCGACACCAAGGAGTGGACCCCGCCGTACCTGCCTCGCTACGCCACCCTCGGCATTCAGTCGTCGATCAACCAGGGCGGCACCCTGTCGGGCCTGGCCCGGGTCGGCTGGCTGGGCACCCTGATCGACCAGCGCACCAACTTCGTGTTCCTGTTCGAGCTCGGGGCCGGGTACTCGATCTCGCTCCCGGCCGGCGCCACCGATCTGTACCAGTACACCGCGATGGTCGGCGTGGGCTTGCGGCCGAGGCACGACACCACGCTTCAGTGGGGCTTCTCGGTGCTGGTCGGCGGGCTGCTCTACGGCGCCCACTACCAGGGCATGTACAGCGACCAGTGGAGCGACGGCGTGGTCGAGGGGCGGCTCCACTTCGGCTACAACTTCGGGCCACTCAACCTGGGTGCGTTCTTCGGGGTGATGCAGATCTGGTACACCAACATTCGCAAGCTCTCTTCCACCCTGGTCGGCGGCTGGAACGTCGGAGTGGTCGTCGACTGGCGTTGAGCAGCGAACGAAAATGGGCTTCGCCGACATTCATCTCCATCTGATTCCCGGCGTCGATGATGGGGCGAAAACGGTCGAAGACGCGCTCGCGATGGCGAAGGCGCTGCTCGCGCTCGGCTTCACCACCGCCGCTCCCAGCCCCCACAACCGCGCCGAGTACCTCGGCCGGCCGGAGGCGCAGAAGGGCCTCGCGGAGCTGAAGCAGGCGCTGGCGTCGGCGGGGCTCGCGCTCGAGCTGCACGAGAACGCCGAGAATTTCTTCCTCGACCCGGTGTTGTTGTCCTCCGCGGCGGGCCCCGACGGCCGGAGGTTGGGCTCGACCCAGGTGATGCTGGTGGAGGCGCCCTACACGACCGTGCTGCCGACGCTGCCCGACATCGTCTTTCGCCTCAAGGTGAAGGGCATCACCGCGCTGATCGCCCACCCCGAGCGCTGCCTCGAGACCCAGAAGCTCGACCGCGCCAAACAGGCCGTGCAGGCGGGCGCGCTGCTCCAGCTCGACATCGGCGCGCTCACCGGCCGCTACGGAGAGACCGCCGAGCGCTCGGCGCGCGCGATGCTCGATCAAGGCCTCTACACCGTGGCCGCCACCGACCTCCACGGGCCGTTGGGCGCGCAGCAGTGGATCGAGGCTTCGATCTCGGCGCTGAGAAAAGGGTGGGGCGAGAAGGCGGTGACCGCGCTCCTCGACACGGGCCCCAATGGCCTGCTACGCGGCGGCCTGCCTTGAAGCGCGCGATTCAGCTCATCATCAGCCTCGCCATCACCGGGGCGTGTCTGGCCTGGACCTTCAAGAGCACCAACCCGTTCTCTTCAGACCCGGTGGTGCTCGCCAGCTGGCACGCGATGGTGGAGTCGGCCAAGTCGGTGAACCTCGGGCGGCTCGGCATCTACCTGCTGGTGCTGACCCTGATTCACGTCGCCCGCACCATTCGCTGGGGCAACTGGCTGTCGGGCATCGAGAAGGTGCCGTTCTCGAAGCTGAACGAGGCGGCCGGCATCGGCTTCATGATGCTGATCATCCTCCCGTTTCGCCTGGGGGAGTTCGCCCGGCCGTACCTGATCGCCGACCGCAGCAACATTCGGCGGAGCGCGGCGATGACCTCGGTCGTCTTCGAGCGCATCATCGACGGGCTGATCATCGCGGTGCTGTTGCGGGTGCTGCTGTTCTTCGTTCACACCGACAGCCCCGACATCAAGTGGGTGCAGCTGGGCTCGACCGGCATGTTCGCGGTGTTCGGCGGCGGCCTGCTGTTCCTGCTGTTCGCCCGCTGGCAGCACGAGCGCGCGGTGAAGCTGATCAGCGCCACCTTCGGCCGCATCAACCCCAAGCTGGGCGAGAAGGTCGGCAACGTGGTCGACGGCTTCGTCGGCGGCACCAAGCAGCTGCCCGACGCCGCCAACATGGCCGGTTTCTTCTTCTGGACCGCGGTCTACTGGGTGGCGAACGGCTGCGGCACCGCGTACTTCGCCGGCGCCTTCGACTGTCAGAACGCGACCGCCGCCTGCCAGCCGCTGTCGCTGACCACCTTTCAGGGCTTCGTGGTGCTCTCGGTGCTGATCGTGGGAATGATGATCCCCGCCGCGCCGGGCAGCGCCGGCACCTTTCAGGCCTGCATCAAGCTCGGGCTCTCGCTCTTCGTGCCGATGGCGGTGGTGAACACCTCGGGCGTCGCGTTCTCGTGGGTGCTCTGGCTGGTGCAGATCAGCTGGCAGATTCTGTTCGGGGTGGTGCTGATGTTGATCTCGCACCGCTCCTTCAAGGATCTGACCGGCAAGATGAAGGAAGACAAAGACGAAGGCGCCGAGAAGGCTGCCGCGTAGTTACTGCGGCCGCAGCTCCACCGTCGTGGTCTCACCCGGCAGCACCTCGGTCGAGAGCGAGACCTTGTCGTGGCCGTAGGTGGCCTCGACCTTGTGGCTGCCTTCCCAGACCTGAACGGTGCGGTTGGTGATCGGCCGGCCGTCGAGGGTGAGCTTGGCGTCGTCGTTGGCCAGCACCTCGAGGAAGCCGGGGTTGAAGTGGTAGGTGACGTTCTTGTTCTCGCCCGGCTTGAGCTCGATCGTCTCCACCTTGTGGAGGCCGATCTTGGTGTTCACCAGCGCGAAGGTGACCTTGCCGGCGGGCAGAATCGAGTGGGTCGGGGTGAAGCCGAGGTCGCGGCCGTCGACGAACACGTTGGCGTCGGGGTCGCACCAGACGTTGAGGGTGCCCGCGGCGACCCTTTTCGGCCCGGCGTCGGTCTGAATCTCGAGCTGGAGCGGCTTGGGCGGGGTGACCGCGTGGGGAATCTCGTCTTTCACGTCTTCGCGCGGCGGCGCGGGCAGCTCCACCACCACCGGCCGGAGCGCCGACTCGGGCGGCATCGAAGGCTCGTGCTTGAGCAGCTCCCAGCTCACCACCGCCATCAGCACCACCGCGGCGAGCACGCCCACCGCCATCGCCGCCCGCTTGAAGCGCGGGTCCTGAACGCCTCCGAACGGGAGCACCGGCGGCACCTGCGGCAGCGTCTTCGGCGAGGTCGGCCGCTCGGTGACGTCGATCGCCTCCATCATCTTCGGCGTCGGCAGCGGCTCCGAGAGCGCGATGTCGGGCACCGGAGACGGCAGCACCTTCGCCCGCTCGCCCGAGCCCGGGCTCTTCGCGCGGGGCAGCTCACGGCTCTTTCGAACCGCGGCCGGCTCGGTGATCGCGGCGGGGAGCGGCCCGGTCACCGCGTCGGGCGCCTGGGGAGGCGGCGCGTCGAGCGTGTGCGAGGGCGGCAGAGTGGCAGGCAGGTCGCCCCGGCTCTTGCCGCGCGGCGCGGTCGCCGCCGGGAGCGCCTCGTGGGTGGGCTTCTTGCCCGGGGGCAGGGTGATCGCCGGCGCGTCGGTGAGGCTCTTGCGCGGCGGGCCGGTGGGCACGTCGTCGATCGCCTTGGCGTCGGAGCGGCTCTTGCGCGCGGCGGGCATCTCCGGGTGCGAGCGCCGCGGGCCGCTCTCGCGCTTCTTCACCGGCTCCGCGCTGGGCATCGGGTCGAAGGTGGGCCCGAGCGCCGCGCCGTTGGGCACCGGGGGCTCCGCTTTCGACAGCTCGGTCGGCGCGAGCGCCTTGTGGAGATCGGAGTGCGGCATCTTCGCCGCCGGCGGAGCGATCATCGCCAGCGGCGTGCCGGGAGTGGTCTGGTTGAGCCCTGGCACCCGCAGCTGGGGCGGCGGCTCGAGCGGGGTGATGTCTTTGTTCACCAGCGCCAGGTCGGGGGAGGTCGCTCCCGGAGGAGCCGCGCCCACCGACAGATCGAGGTGCTGCGCCTTCTCGGCCACCGGGTCGAGGCCCACCAGGGTGTCGCCCGCGGCGTCGGTACCCAGCGCCTCGTTGGTGACCGGCACCACCGGCACCGCCGGCAGTCGGGTCGGACTCGGCGATTTCGGTCGATGGTGCGTCATCGGCAGAACCTAACTATCAGAATGTTTTTGGCTCACGCAACCCGCTACACGTCTTTATTGTACGCCGCCTTCCGAAGGTTGGATGCCTCCGGGGTGAGGGGACATCGCACTGCTGGGGCGTTACTGTGCGCGCATGGGTCGCACCGGCATCAGCATCGACTGGGTCTCGGCGGGCATCTTCATCGTCACCTACGCCTTCGCGCAGGTGACCGCGGTGCCCCTGCGGGTGCGGTACGTGGTGCTCGCGCTGGGCTGCGCGGCGATCTGCGGCTACCGGCTGCAGACGTTCGGCACCGCGGTGACGGTGAACGCGGCGATCACTGGCGCCGCCGCGGTGCTGGCGCTCTACTACCTGGTGAAGGCGTTGATGGCTCGAACGCCCGGCTCACGCTGAGTCTCAAAGGCGAGACGTCAGACGTCGCCGCGCACGTACTCGTAGTCGACCGGCTTGTTGTTCACGCCCCTGGGCGGCGCGGCGACCCAGTTCTGCATCTTGCCGGGCTCGGTGACCGCCTTCGACTGCAGGCTCTTCACGTAGGTCTTGTCGGCGGCCGACGGCAGCCACTCGTCTTTGCGCTTCTCGAACTCTTCCTTCGAGATCAGGTTGCCCTTCGGGTCGAACGCGTGCTCCTGGAAGATGCCCTGGTGGCGGTGAAAGCGCCGCGACGGCAGCTCGAGCTTGTAGTTGATGCCGCGGTCGGCGAGCACCTTGTTCCAGCGATCGACGCCGCGCTGGCAGTCGTCGACGTAGCCGTCGCGCAGCACCTCGTTCATCGCCGAGCGCATCGGCACCTCCTGGTGCACCATCTTGCCGTTCTCGAGCACGTCCATCCCGTAGGTGCCCTCGAGCGCGACGTGGTCGGGGAACTTCTCTTCCTTCGCGCGGCCCTTGAGGCCCGAGGCGAAGAAGCTGGCGGCGTTGGTCGAGATCTCCGACCCGAACAAGTCGAGCGAGAGCGAGTACCAGAGGTTCAGGTACTTCTGAATGGTGGGCAGGTCGACGCCGCCCTGCGCGCGCGCGTCTTCGTTCTTGTCCTGCTTCATCAGCTCGGCCGAGCGCTGCACCACGCGCTGCACGCCGGTCTCGCCGACGAACATGTGGTGCGCCTCTTCGGTGAGCATGAAGCGGGTGGTGCGCGAGAGCGGGTCGAAGCCCGACTCGGCCAGCGCCAGCAGCTGATACTTGCCGTCGCGATCGGTGAACATGGTGAACATGTAGAAGCTCATCCAGTCGTCGATCGGCTCGTTGAACGCGCCCAGAATGCGCGGCTTGTCCTGGTTGCCGCTTCGGCGCTGAAGAAGCTCCTCGGCCTCCTCGCGGCCGTCGCGGCCGAAGAAGCGCTGGAGCAGGTAGACCATCGCCCAGAGGTGGCGGCCCTCTTCGACGTTCACCTGAAACAGGTTGCGCATGTCGTACATCGACGGGCAGGTCTTGCCGAGCAGGCGCTGCTGCTCGACCGAGGCCGGCTCGGTGTCGCCCTGGGTCACGATCAGGCGGCGGAGCGTGGCGCGGTGCTCACCGGGCACGTCTTGCCAGACCGGCTGGCCCATCATGTCGCCGAAGCCGATCTTCCGGTCGGGGACCGCGTCGGCGAGGAAGATGCCCCAGCGGTAGTCGGGCATCTTCACGTAGTCGTAGTGCGCCCAGCCCTCGACGTCGGTGCTGATCGCGGTGCGCAGGTAGATGTCGCGCTGCTGAAACCCCTCCGGGCCCATGTCGTTCCACCAGGAGAGGAAGTTGGGCTGCCACTGCTCCAGCGCGCGCTGCAGCTTCGCGTCTGACGACAGGTTGACGTTGTTGGGGATCTTCTCGTTGCTCAGCAGGGTCATCGGCGTTTCTCCGGTCAGGCCTTCGGCATCAGTGCGGCGCGGCGGGCCAGGCTCGCTGGCGGCCACGTCTTTTCGATCTCGTAGAATTCGGCGAACGTCTTCGCGTCGTCGGGCACCCGCACCCACGGCACCTTGGAGCGAAAGAAGATGTGCACGTCGGGTTGAATCGCGTGCGGCGTGTCGAGGGTGGCGACCCGCATGAAGCGCAGGTAGGGGCGCTTGCCGTAGTCGCTCCACACCGCGATCTCGCATTTGGCGCAGCGGTAGATGTCGTGCGGGCGGCCGCTCTCGGTGGGCATCGACACCGCCACCGGCTCCTTGCCGAGCAGCTCCACCCGGCTGCTCTCGATCAAGGCGTTGATCACGAAGGCGCTCCCGGTCTGGCGCTGGCAGAGCGTGCAGTGACAGCAGTGCACGATCATCGGCTCGGTGGTGAGCCGGTAGCGAACCTCGCCACACGAACAGCCGCCTTCGAGAGGGAAGCCCATCGTCGAAGCTCTAGGTGCGGCGCATGTCGAACGACGGGCGAACGCCGGCCTGGCCGTAGAGGGTGAGGGCGCCCTTTTCACCGACTGCGTTCGGGCGCTGGAAGATCCAGTTCTGCCAGGCGGTGAGGCGGCCGAAGATCTTGGTCTCCATCGTCTCGGGGCCGGCGAAGCGGAGGTTGTTCTCCATGCCGGTGAGCGCGTCGGGCGAGAGCGAGACGCGCTCTTCGATCGCCACCCGAACCTCGTCGTCCCAGTCGAGATCGTCGGGCGCGAAGGTGGTGAGGCCGAAGTCGAGCGCGTCGTCGGGGTTGAACGGCTCCTTGTGCGCCAGCACCTTGCCGACCTGGTCGGGGGTGGCGAGGAAGCGGGTCTGCAGCCGGGTGAGGCCGTTCGACATCGGGAACGGGCCGGCGTTGGCGGAGCCGAGCGTGATCGCCACCGGGCGC
The DNA here is from genome assembly GCA_047602415.1 of Myxococcaceae bacterium. Taxonomy (GTDB): domain Bacteria; phylum Myxococcota; class Myxococcia; order Myxococcales; family Myxococcaceae; genus JASGHH01. Next base: position 659,744 of record JASGHH010000001.1, read on the forward strand.
TTGGGGTCGTTGAGCATGTACTGGCGGTCGGCGGCGAAGGCGATCTCGGCCAGCGAGCCGGCGAAGCAGCTGCCGGGCTCGATGAACGCGTAGAGCGTCTTCGAGGTGAGGTCGAGCCGCTTCAGCACCCGCCGCTGGAGCGCCTGAACCTCGCGCACCAGCCAGTGCTTCTGGTGCTCCTGCACGAAGGTGTCGTGCGCCAGCACCTGCTTCGAGTCGCCCACCGTCTTGAGCAGAATCGTGCCGATGTCGAGGTGGTTGATGCGCAGCTTCAAGAGCGCGTCGTCGAGCTCGCGAAACGCGCGAATGATCCACTCCTCGCCGGTGCCGCCTTCCATCGCGGCGGGAGAAGCGGGCGGGGCCGCGTCGGGGCCCTTCATCGTCAGCTCGGCGACCCGGGGCGCCACGTTGAGCTTCACGCTGACGTACTTGTACTCGTAGCCGTCTTGGGTGGCCTTCGGCGCGATGGTGGCCAGCTTCACCCCGGTGGCGCCGGAGGGCCGGTCGGACTTCGCGGCCAGCGCCTTGGCGCGCTCGGCGACCGCGGTGGCGAACTTGGAGCGGGGCACCACCTGGTCGACCAGCCGCCAGTCGACCGCGCGCTTGCCGCGCACGCCCTCGGCGGTGGTGGAGAAGAAGTCGGCCTGGTCGCGGCGCACCTTGCGCTTGTCGACCACCCGGGTGAGCCCGCCGGTACCGGGGAGCACGCCCAGCAGCGGCACCTCGGGCAGCGAGACCGCCGAGTTGCCGTCGTCGATCAGCACGATCTCGTCGCAGGCCAGCGCCAGCTCGTAGCCGCCGCCCGACGCGGTGCCGTTGAGCGCCGCCAGCGACTTGATGCCCGAGTGCTCCGACAGATCTTCCAGGTAGAGCCGGGTCTCGTTGGTGAACTTGCAGAAGTTCACCTTCCACGGGTGCGAGCTGGAGCCCAACATGAAGATGTTCGCGCCGGCGCAGAAGATGCGCTCCTTGAGCGAGGTCACCACCAGCACCTTCACCTCGGGGTGGGCGAAGCGAACCCGCATGATCGCGTCGGCCAGCTCGACGTCGACGCCGAGGTCGTAGCTGTTCAGTTTCAGCACGTAGTCTTCGGGGCGCAGCCCACCGTCTTCCTGAACATCCATCGAGAGGGTCGCCACTTCCCCTTCCAGCTTGAGCTTCCAGTGGCGGTACTTCGATGGATGCGTCTCGAACGACTCGAATCTTTTCGACGGCGGCTGCGTGTCCCATGGCCCGCAGATCTGCCAAACCGGCGCGCGGAAAGCAAGCAGCATACTTCTGGTTATTTCGCCGAATAAGCAGTATATTGCCGGTGGTGAAGAAGGGGCTGCTGAGCGAGGTGGGCATTCGGGTGCGCGAGAGGCGCAAGGAGCGCGGCCTCACCCTCAAGCAGCTGGCGAAAGACGCCGGGCTCTCGGAGCGCTTCGTCAGCGAGCTCGAAGCGGGCCGCGCCAACATCTCGGTGATGAACCTGGCCGAGGTGGCCGACGCGCTCGAGCTGCCCTTGGTTCGGCTGCTCGAAGAGACGGCGGCACGGCCGATGGTGGTGTCGCTTTTGGGCCTGCGCGGTGCGGGCAAGAGCACCATCGGCAAGCAGCTGGCCGAGAAGCTCTCGGTGCCGTTCTTCGAGCTCGATCGGCTGGTCGAGGCCGAGGCGGGCATGGCGCTGCCCGAGATCTTCGCCATTCACGGCGAGTCGTATTTTCGCGCCGCCGAGCTGAACGCGCTGCGGCACTTTCTCGACTCCCACCCCCGCGCGGTGCTGGCGACCGGCGGCGGCCTGGTCGAGTCGCCGCAGGCGCTCTCACTGCTCAAGTCGCGCAGCCGCACCGTGTGGCTGAAGGCGAGCCCCGACGAGCACTGGAGCCGGGTGGTGGAGCAGGGTGACCTCCGCCCGATGCGCGATCGGCCTCAGGCGTTCGCCGAGCTGAAGCGCCGCCTGAAGGAGCGCGAGCCGGTCTACGCCCAGGCCGACCAGCACGTGCTCACCTCGGGCAAGACGGTGACGGCGGTGACCGCCGAGATCGCCCGGCGCGTCGCCTGAACGGTACAATCGGAATGAAGGTTCTTCGCCGCTCGCGAACCTCTTCAACCAGATGCTCGCTCTCGCCCTCTGCCTCACGCTGACCGCGGCCGGCGACCCGTCGTGGTCGCCCCCGGCACGGGCTCGCGCTGTTGGAAGACGAGCGGGAGCAACTCGAGACGAAGCTGAAGCTGGTCGACGATCAGCGCGCCAGCACCCGCCCCAGCTGGCTCTTCCTCGGCAGCGGGCTGGCGACGATGCTCTCGGGCTTCATCGCGCTCGAGCTGGTGGGCAACTTCGGCAACGAGACGATGCCGGGCGCGCGCACCCAGATCCCTCCCTCCACCTATTGCCTGGGGGTGATCGTCGCCGGAGGCTTCGCCGCGATCGTCGGCGCGGTGCTCGCCGTCTGGGTTCGGGTGCGCGACCGCGATCTGATCGGCCAGGCCGACGTGATTCGCGATCGCCTCGATCGGGTCAACGCCGCGATCGCCACCGAGTCGCCCGAGCGCTCGGCGCCCGACGGCAGCCCCTTCGTGCCCCGCGCTTACTGACCGGGTCGCGGCCGACTCTGTACCAACCGGTACGCGCGGGGTCCGTGCGTGCCGCGGCGGGCTCGCCCGATCGCGTCGCCGCATCTACACTCGCGCGCCCCGATGAGCACTGCGTGGTTGGCGTTGGGCTTCCTGATCTCCGCAGCACCTTCACCCGCGGTCAGCGACGGAGCCGACGCGCGCGCGCCGTCTGCCGAGCAGGTCGTTCAGCCCGGCACCGACATCGCCGCGCTCTCGCTCGACGATCTGCTCGCGGCTCCGGTGACGGTCGCCTCGCGGCGCGCCGAGTCGACCCGCGAAGTGCCGGCGGTGGTGACGGTGTTCACCCGCGAAGAGATCGTCGCCTCCGGTGCGCGCGATCTCTCCGACCTGCTCTGGCTGGTGCCGGGCTTCAGTCAGAACGTCGACGTCGAGAACGTGCTCGGGCTGTCGGTGCGCGGCATCTGGTCGTACGAAGGCAAGGTGCTGCTGATGGTCGACGGCATCGACATGACCGAGCAGCTCTACGGCAACAACCCGCTCGGCATGCACTACCTCACCCAGAACATCGAGCGGGTGGAGATCATTCGCGGCCCCGGCTCCGCGGTCTACGGCGGCAACGCCGGCATGGCGGTGATCTCGATCATCACCCGCGGAGCGAAGGACCTGAACGGCGCCGAGATCGACGCCCGCTACGCCCAGGGCCCGCGCTCCTACGCCGATCGCAGCGTCGGGCTGAACCTGGCCCACACCCTCCAGGTCGGCGGAGGCATCGGGCTGTCGCTCAGCGGCTACCTGGGGCAGGGCACCCGCTCCGACGGCGTCTACACCGACAGCACCGGCCAGAAGTGGGATCTCGCCGACGGCAAGGGCCTGGCGACCAACCCGATGAACGTCAACGCCGGCGTGACCTGGAAGGGCCTCAGCGTTCGCTTCCTCTTCGATCGCTACTCGCTCGGCAGCGTCGACGGCTACGGGCCGCTCGCCACCGTCACCGACTCCAGCGGCAACATGGTGCCCGGGCTCAACTCTCAGGTGTTTCAGACCGTGGCGCTCGACGCCCGCTACGACTTCAAGCTCAGCGACAGCCTCTCGATCGAGCCGCGCTTGATGTACCGTCACCAGCTCCCGTGGTGGACCCAGGCGCTCGACCAGTCGAGCTACTACGAGAAGACCACCCAGCGGCTGCTCGGCTCGGTGACCGCGAAGTGGGCCGCGTCTGAGACCGTGCACCTGCTCGGCGGCGTCGAGGTGTTCGACGACCTCGCCGCGATTCCGCACCCGGAGCACCTGGGAGGGGTGGAGACCGACTTCTCGGCGATCAACCCCTCCGACCCCAACCATGCCCAGCTGACCAACTTCGCCGCCTTCGCCCAGCTGCAGTGGGACAACGCGATCGCCAACCTCACCTTGGGCGGCCGCGCGGAGTACCACTCGGTGGCCGGCGCCTCGTTCGTGCCCCGGCTGGCCGCCACCAAGCGCATCGACCGGCTCACCGCCAAGCTGCTCTTCTCGGGCGCCTTTCGCGCGCCGTCGTTCGAGAACCTGAACACGTCTTTCAACGGAGACGGCAAGCTCAACCCCGAGCGCATCTGGGTGGCCGAGACCGAGCTGTCGTACCAGATGCTCGACTGGGCGATCCTTTCGGTGAACGCGTTCGCGATCGACGTCGACCAGCCGATCGTGTTCGAGGCCGACCCCAACGACCCCACCATTCAGGGTTACCGAAACTCAGGCCACGTCGGCAGCCGCGGCGTCGAGGGCGAGCTGGTGCTGCGCGGCGCGCCCGGCTTTCTGCGGCTGAGCTACTCGTGGAACGAGGCGTCGCCCGGCACCGACGTGCCCAACTTTCTTCAGGTCGACGGCACCCGCACCCGGCTGGTGGGCATGCCCGGCCACAAGTTCACGCTCTTCGGGCACCTCAAGCTGCCGAAGAATTTCAGCCTCAACGCTACGTCTCTGTTGCTGGGTGAGCGAAAGGGCTCCGACGCGAATGGCTTGCAGGTGATCTACCCGGCGGCACTGGTGATCAACGCCAACGTGCGTTGGGAGGCGCCCGACACCACCTTCGCCCGGGGGTTCTTCGCCTCGGCCGGCGTCGACGACGCGCTCGATGCCCACCCGGCATACATTCAGGCTTACAATGGCGGGCATCCGCCGATTCCCGGGCGTGGCCGGGACTTCTTCTTGCGAGTGGGGTACACGTTTTCGCCGTGAGCACGCGGGTTCGCCTGTTCGCTGTCGCCGCGACGCTGATCGCCGTGTTGGCGCACGCCGCGGTGTCGCCCGAGCTGGCGGTGGTGGTGATGCTCAAGGTGCTCACCTACGACCCGGGCTTCGACAAGCACGTGCCGGGCGACTTTCTGTTGGTGGTGCCGCTGTCGAAAGACAACGCCGAGCAGGCCGCGGCGCTGAAAGAGATTCAGCCGGTCGGCGCGACGCTGCTGGCCAAGCACTCGGTGCGGGTGAAGACGGTCGCCGCCGAGACCACCGCCGCGCTCTCTGACCCCGCCACCAGCGCGGTGCTGTTCCTGCCCGGCACTCCGGCGTCGGTCGTCGAGCAGTGGTCGGCGCTGGCGCAGAGCCAGAAGGTGTACTCGCTGTCGCTGGTGCCCTCCGACGCCGACGAGAAGGTGATGCTCTCGGTCGACGCGGTCGACGGCAAACCGCAGCTGGTGATGAACTACCGGCTCTCGACCGCGCTCGGGGTGGCGTTCCCGCCCAGCGTGCTCAAGGTCGCGCACGTGATCCGTTAATCTCCTAACGGAACCTGGAAATGATCGTTTCCACCGCTTTCGGGGCACTACAGGCCCGATGCGCGGTCTTGTTTGGCGTTGGCTTTCGACTCGGCGTAGTGTGCGCGCGCGCCTTGGCCGAGGCCGCCTCTTCGTCATGCGTCTTTGGCTCCCGCTCCTCGCTGCCTCGCTGCTGTTGAGCGCCTGCTACAAGCCGGTCAACGACTACAACTGCCTGCTCGACGGCGGCTGCGAGTGCGTGAAGAAAGACCAGTGCGCCGACGGGTTCGATTGCGTCGACGGGTTCTGCAAGAAGCTCCCCGACGCCGGCAACCCGGGCGACGTCGGCAAGCCCTGCACCGACGACTCGGTCTGCCTCTCGAAGATCTGTCTGCCCAAGGGCCCCGGCAACGGCGGAGTGTGCAGCGCGGAGTGCAACGCCGACGGCGGCACCTTCTGCCCGCTCGGGTGGGCCTGCAAGCAGCGCCTGCAACCGGGCACCAACGCGTACGTCTGCGTGCCGCCGTTTCACAACCTCTGCCTCTCCTGCCAGGTCGACTCCGACTGCAACGCCGAGGGCGATCGCTGCATTCAGGGGCCCAACGGCGGCTTCTGCGGCGAAGACTGCTCGCTGTTCCCCTGCGTCGACGGCTACGAGTGCCGCGGCATCGCCTTCGGAGACGGTGGCACCGCCCACCAGTGCGTGCCGCCCTCGCTGACCTGCGACTGCAGCCCGGTGAACGTGGGGCTGAAGCGCAGCTGCAAGAACACCAACGCGATGGCCACCTGCTTCGGCTTCGAGACCTGCCGCGCCGACGGCGGCTTCTCGGGCTGCGACGCCCGCGCCGCTTCACCCGAGCAGTGCAACGGCCTCGACGACGACTGCAACGGCCTCACCGACGACGCCGACCCGAGCGAGCAGCACCCCGCGGGTTGGCCCGACTGCACCCGCGGCGCGGTCTGCAAGGGTGCGCTCTACTGCGGCCAGCCGCCCGACGCCGGCGCCGACGCGGGCTTCGACTTTCAGTGCAGCGCTCCGCCGATCAAGCCCGAGAAGTGCAACGGGCTCGACGACAACTGCAACGGCGCGGTCGACGAAGACTTCAAGGACACCTCGGGCAACTTCTCGTCGCCGTTCGCGTGCGGCAGCTGCGCGCTCGACTGCACCGCCGCGATTCCCAACCTGCTCGCCAACGACGCGGGCATCGTCCCCGGCGCGGTCGACTGCATGCTCGCCGACGCCGGCCCCCGCTGCATTCCCAAGCAGTGCGCGCCCGGCTTCTTCCCCTGGCCGCCGGGGCTGGCCGAGCTGTGCCAGCCGGTGAGCTCGCCGGAGTGCCGCCCGTGCACCGTCGACGGCGACTGCGGCGTGCCGGGCGACACCTGCAGCACGCTCGCCAACGACGTCGGCTCGTATTGTCTGCAGTCGTGCGAGGCGACCAGCCCCTACGCCGGGTGCACCGGAGCGACCGGAGCACAGAGCTGCTGCCCGACCGGCTCGACCTGCGAGAGCGTGGGCGGAGCGAAGAAGTGCGTGCCCGACAACCAGTCGTGCAGCTGCACCCCGGCGCGGGTGGGCTTCACCCGCTCGTGCACCCGCACCTTCGGCTCGGCGCTCTGCATCGGCGAGCAGGTCTGCCGCTCCGACGGCGGCTTCGACTCCTGCGACACCTCGCTCACCGCCTCGGAGCTTTGCGACGGGCTCGACAACGACTGCAACGGCAAGATCGACGACCCGTTCATCAACACCCAGGGCTCGGGCACCTACGACTCCGACACCCACTGCGGCAGCTGCACCACCAACTGCCAGGCGCAGTGGAGCCCGACCATTCAGCACGCGGTCGGCGGCTGCCGGCTGAGCTTCAACGGCGGCCCGACCTGCAAGATCATTCAGTGCACCACCGGCACCCAGCCGGGCGGCAAGCTCTGCCAGTCGAACAGCGACTGCCCCAGCGGCGCGGCGTGCGACGCGCTTTTCCACCAGTGCACCCAGCCGTGTGGCTCGGCCGGCTGCGGCATGGGCCAGGTGTGCTTCAACGGCGGCTGCACCCAGTCGTGCGCGTCTGACTCGACCTGCGTGAGCGCCTACGGAGCGAGCTCGTTCTGCGGCGACGCCGGCGCCTGCGAGAACAGCTACCAGTTCGTCAACGCCGACTCCGACCCCACCAACGGCTGCGAGTGCCCGTCGATCGCCAACGCCACCGACACGCCCGATCTGTACCCGACCTTCCCGGGGGTGGGCGTCTCGTACGTCGACCGCGACTGCGACGGCGTCGACGGCACCACCAACCGCTCGCTGTTCGTCAGCTTCCGCTCCACCAGCAGCCAGGGCACCAAGGCGGCGCCGTTCAAGACGATCGCGGAGGCGATGACCGCCTTCAACCCCACTCAGCACGACGCGATCCTGGTGGCGCAGGGCACCTATGTCGAGCAGGTGGTGATGAAGAACGGCGTCAACCTCTACGGCGGCTACAGCCCCGACTTCTCGAAGCGCGACCTGGTGACCTACCCGACGCTGATCGAAGCGCCGCAGCCCGACTTCACGATCGCGTCGGCGAAGCGGGGAACGATCAACGCCGAGGGGCTCGCGTCGACCAGCACCGTCGCCGGCTTCACCATTCGCGGCTACGACGTGCTCACCCGGCCCACCGCGGGGCAGAACGCGTTCAACTCCTACGCGGTCTACGTCAACGGCTCGCCCGGCCTGGTGCTGGCGAACAACCACATCGTCGGCGGCCGCGGAGGCGACGCCACCACCTCGTCGTCGGGCGCGGTCGGCGCGGCGGGTGGGGCGGGCGTGCGCGGGCTCGACTCCAAGGAGTGCATGAGCACCGACTGCTCCGGCGAGACCCAGTCGGGCGGCCTCGGCGGCGCCAACGCGACCTGCCCTGGAGCGGGCGGCAACGTCGGCGCGGGCGCGAACCCGCTCAACGACCCGCAGGACTATCAGTCGGGCGGCCTCAACGGGCACGGCGGCTCCAACGCGATCTACCAGCACTCGTCGCCGTCGCAGAACGCGCTCTGCAAGTACGACTGCACGGTGCCTTCGAACGGCCTCGACGGTCTGCCGGCCTCGAACGGCGGCGACGGTTCACCGGGCGGCAAGGGCAACGGCTGCGCGGCGACGTCGGGCTCGATCATGAACGGCGACTGGCTGGCGCTCACCGGCTCGCAGGGTGTGGCGGGCAACGCCGGCATCGGCGCGGGCGGCGGCGGCGCGGGCGGGTGCGTGCAGAACCTCAACCCGGCGACCTGCACCATCGGCAACCGGGTCGGCGATCTCGGCGCGACCGGCGGCGGCGGTGGCGCAGGCGGCTGCGGCGGCACCGGAGGCAAGGGCGGCGGAGGCGGCGGCGCCAGCTTCGGGGTGTTCATTCTCGGCACTCCGCCCAAGGTGTTCGGCAACCTGGTCGAGCCCGGCTTCGGCGGAGCGGGCGGCACCGGCGGCGCGGGTGGCTACGGCGGTCTCGGTGGTCCCGGCGGAGCGGGCGGGGTGAACAACGCCCAGGCCTGGTGCGCGGGCATCGGCGGCGCGGGTGGCCGCGGCGGCAACGGTGGGCCCGGCGGCGGCGGTGGCGGCGGCTGCGGTGGCATCAGCGTCGGCATCGCGGGCGTCGCGATCGGCAGCCAGGCGTACGACATGTCGAACACGCTTCTGATGCCGCCGCTGCAGGCGGGCGGCCCTGGCGGAGCGGGCGGGGCGTCGCCGGCGTCGGGCGCGAGCGGGAGTGCCGGTACGCAGGGCACGGCAGACACGTTGAGGTCGTTCTGATGCGCGTGCTGACGAGAGTGCTGACGAGAGTGCTGACCGGTTCGCACAGACCTCCTCAGTCGCTTCGCGACAGCTCCTCCCCCTCCGGGGAGGAGCGCATTCGTGTCGAGCTCGACCGCCCAAGCCCCTCTCCCCGACGGGGGAGAGGGTGGCGCGAACGCGCCGGGAGAGGTCTGTGGGAACCGGTCAGCCCGTTGCTCGTGTTGCTTTTCCTCGCGGCCGCCTGCGGCCGCACCACTCCGCTCCCTCGCGCGCACCCTTGCGTCTTCGAGAGCGACTGCCCGACCGGCCTCCACTGCATCAACGCCGTCTGCCAGGACCTGATCCTCACCGACGGCGGCCCGTTCCACGGCAGCAAGCGCTTCGGCGAGCCGTGCGACGCGGGCCAGGAATGCGCGAGCGACTTTTGCATCGGCGGTCCGGTCGGCTCGTTCTGCACCCAGACCTGCGAGGGCGCCGACGCCGGCTGCCCGTTCGCGTTCGACTGCAAAGCGGTACCCGTCGCCGACGCGGGCCTGACCGACCTCTGCGCGGTGCCGCAGCCGCTGCTCTGCCAGAGCTGCACCAGCGACCTCGAGTGCGGCGCGAGCGGCGCCGATCTCTGCCTCGGCCTCGACGGCGGCGATCGCTTCTGCGGCGTCGACTGCACCTTCGACAGCTGCCCTCCGCTCTACAGCTGCGAGGCGCGCGGCGATCGCCACCAGTGCGTGCCGGCCCAGAAGACCTGCGACTGCCTGCCCGAGACGGTGGGCATGATGAAGGGCTGCCGCTCGGCGAACAGCTTGGGCGCCTGCCAGGGCAACCAGATCTGCCAGCTCGACGGCGGCTTCACCTCCTGCAACGCGCCTCCCGCGGCGGCGGAGACCTGCAACGGCGTCGACGACGACTGCAACGGCGTGATCGACGACTTCACTCCGCCCGACTGCTCGGTCACCGTGGGCGGAGCGACCTGCACCGGCCCTCAGGTCTGCCGCGCCACCGCCGGCCTGGTCTGCACCGTGGCGCCACCGGCGGCCGAGGTGTGCAACGGCTTCGACGACGACTGCAACGGCAAGGTCGACGACCCCTACGTCGACTCCACCGGCCGCTACGTGCAGGTCACCGACTGCGGCGGCTGCACCCGCGACTGCCACCAGCTGATCGCCCACTCGGTGACGGTGAGCTGCGACGCCGCCGACGCCGGCCTCTCGATGATCTGCCACGCGCAGAGCTGCGAGGCGGGCTTCTTCCTCTCCGCCGATCGCACCCAGTGCCTCGCGCTGCCCGACGCGCTCTGCCACCCGTGCGCGACCGACTCCGACTGCGTCGGCCCGGGCAACAAGTGCCTGCTGATCGACGGCGATCACGTGTGCGGGCAAGATTGCTCGGCGGGCTCGGTCTACGGCACCAGCTGCCCGAGCGGCTACGCCTGCACCGCCGGCCAGTGCCAGCCCACCACCAACTCGTGCAACTGCACCTCGGGCTCGGTCGGTGCGCAGCGCTCGTGCACGGTGCAGACCTGCAAGGGCTTCCAGCAGTGCGGCGGCGGCGGGCCGTCGTGGAGCACCTGCGACGTCAACTCCTACAACCCGGAGATCTGCGACGGCGTCGACAACAACTGCAACGGCCAGGTCGACGAGGGCTGGCTGAACCAGGCGACCGGCCGCTACGACACCGCGGCCAACTGCGGCTTCTGCAACAACGACTGCACCAAGTACTTCTCGCCCACGCTCCAGCACACCACCGGCGTCTGCGACACCACGCCCTCGATGCCGGCCTGCAAGATGGGCGCGTGCCTCACCGAGACCGACGGCGGCATCACCTTCGAGTTCGTCGACGTCGACGGGCTGCCCGCCGACGGCTGCGAGTGCAAGCGGGTGCAGGGCAACACCACCGTGGATCTCCCCGACCGCACTGCCAACAGCAGCGGCGGCCTCTCGTGGGTCGACGAGAACTGCGACGGCGTCGACGGCGTGGTGAGCGACGCGCTGTTCGTCTCCGCCACCGCGGCCGCCGGAGGCAACGGCACCCGCACCGCGCCGCTCCAGACGATCGCCGCCGCGCTCACCCAGCTCAACGGCAGCGGCAAGAAGTACATCCTCGTCGCGCAGGGGCTGTACCGCGAGAACGTGACCCTGTTCGAGGGCGCGCAGCTGTTCGGCGGCTACTCGAGCGACTTCCTCCACCGCGACCCGGCGGTCTACGCCTCGACGCTGGTCGGTCAGCCGGCGACCAGCACCAGCCCGGCGGGCCTGTTCGCCAACGGCCTCGGCAAGGCCACCGCCGAGACGGTGGTGGCGGGCTTCACCCTGCTCGGGTGGGACGTGAACGTGGCGGCGGGCGACGGCGTCGACGGCGCGGCGTCGGTGGTGGTGCTGCTCCAGGACTGCGGGCCCCGCATGATCGTCCAGAGCAACCAGATCCTCGGAGGGCGAGGTGGCGCGGGCGGCCGCGGCAAGACCGGCACCCAGGGCACCGGGCGGCAGTCGTCGACCGCGGTGAACGGGATCAACGGGCTCGCCTCCGATCTCCACACCAGCGGCACCTGCAGCGGCGCGTCACGCTCGGGCGGCTCGGGCGGCAAGAACAGCAGCTGCACCGGAGCCGACGGCTTCGCGGGCGGCAACGCGGTCTGCCCCACCTACAATATGACGACCTTCACCGGCACCCAGGAGCAGTACACCTCGCCGACCTCCAACGGGAATGGCCGCGGCGGCTGGGACTGGACCTTCGACTCCCAGTCGGGAAACTTCTGCGGTCACGCCACCGAGTCGGGCTGGCCCTCGAACATTCAGGCCCACGAAGGCGCCGACGGCGCGCCCGGCAACGATGGCACCGGCGGCACCGCGGGGGCGGGCGCTCCTTCGCTGGCGCGCTTCGGCAGCGTCGTCGGTGGGCGCTGGGTCTCGTCGCCGAACAAGGCGACCGGCGGCAACACCGGCGGCACCGCGGTGGGCGGCGGCGGTGGCGGCTCGGGCGGTGGCGTGGCGCAGTTCACCTCCGGCGGCTGCCAGCAGTGGGAGCTCGGCGCGACCGGCGGCGGCGGCGGCGCGGGTGCGTGCGGCGGAGCGGGCGGCACCGCGGGCGCGGCGGGTGGCGCGTCGATCGCGGTGCTGGTCACCTTCACCAGCGCGACCACCGCGGCCAACCTGCCGACCTTGAGCGGCAACCAGATCGGCCGCGGCCCCGGTGGCGACGGCGGCCCGGGCGGCTTCGGCGGCGCCGGCGGCCTCGGCGGCGCGGGCGGCTTCGGCGGCCAGGCCTCGCAGTGGTTCTCGTCGGTCGGCGGCAAGGGCGGCAACGGCGGCAACGGTGGGCCCGGCGGCGGCGGCGGCGGCGGAGCGGGTGGCCCCTCGCTCGGCGTGCTGGTGTTCAACGGCAACGGCGCCGGTTACCAGATGGCGAACACGTTCCTCGGCGGTGGCACCACCGCGGCCGGGCAGGGTGGCGCGGGGGGCAGCTCCGAGGTCGCCACCGGTACGGGCACCGCCGGAGCGGGTGGGGCGAGCAACGATCTGCTCTCGCTCACGGCCTGTTCGAGCGGGTGCCCGAGCGCCACCACCTGCGACGCGAACGGCGTCTGCGTCCCGAACTGAACCGCCCCGAATCATTGGTGGAAACCAACTCGGTTCCTGGCGCATATATTGGACACCCATGAAGTGGTCGACCGTCGCCATCGTCGCCGTCTTGTTCGCAGTGGGCCTGGCCGTCGCGCCTGAGCTCGTCCCCACCGGCCCTTCGGCGTCGCTCGACGCGTCTGGCCTGCTGTCGAGCGGCCGTTTCCCGCTCGCGTTGGGCGTGATCTTCTTGGGAGGTCTGCTCACCGCGCTGACCCCCTGCGTGTACCCGCTGATCCCGATCACGGTGAGCGTGTTCGGCGCCAAGCAGGCCGAGAGCCGCGGCAAGGCGGTGCTGCTCACCAGCGCCTACGTGGTCGGCATGGGCGTCGTCTTCTCCACCCTCGGCGTGGTGGCGGCGCTCTCGGGCAAGGTGTTCGGCTCGGTGCTGGGCAGCAACTACTTCGCCTACGGCCTCGCCGCGTTCCTGTTGGTGCTGGCCAGCTCGATGTTCGGCGCGTTCGAGATGACGCTGCCCTCGTCGCTCACCACCCGGCTCAACACCGTCGGTGGCGCGGGCCTGGTGGGCGCGTTTCTGATGGGCAGTGTGTCGGGCTTTCTCGCCGCGCCGTGCACCGGCCCGGTGCTCACCGGCGTGCTCGCCTACGTCTCCAAGACCCAGGACCCGGTGATCGGCGCGGTGCTGCTGTTCGTCTACGCGCTCGGCATCGGAGTGCCCTTCTTCCTCATCGGCGTGTTCGCGATGAAGTTGATGAAGTCGGGCGAGTGGATGGAGTGGGTGAAGTCGGTGTTCGGCATCGCGCTGATTGCGCTCGCGATCGGCTACGTGCGCGACGCCTCGCCCTCGATTCGCGACGCCTTCGGCCACCTCGCGGCGCAGATCGGCCGCACCCCGGGCATCGCGATTGCCTCGGCGCTGGTGCTGGCCGGCATTCTGATCGGCGCGATTCACCGCAGCTTCCACGGCGCGGCCAACGACAAGGTGCTCAAGGCGGTCGGCGTGGGCGCGGTGGTGATCGCGGTGCTGCTGCGCACCTCCGCCGGTGAGATCACCGTGCCGGTGGCGGGCAACGGTCAGCCGCTCGCCTGGGCCACCACCTTCAAGGCCGAGCAGGTGAACTCGATCGAGCCGTTCGACGCGCTGCTGAAGCAGGCGCAGGCCGACTGCAAGCCGGTGATGATCGACTTCTTCGCCGACTGGTGCGCCGCCTGTAAGGAGCTCGACAAGAAGACCTACGTCGCGCCCGAGGTCGCCGCCGAGTCGCACCGCTTCATCAACATCAAGGTCGACGGCACCGAAGACCACAAGGTGCTCGACGAGCTCTACAAACGCTACGGCATCAGCGGGCTGCCCACGGTGGCGTTCATCGACCCGATGGGGCAGGTGCTCGACAAGCCTCGGGTGACCGGCTTCATGGCGCCCGATCTCTTCGTCGACGAGATGAAGAAGGTGAGAACCAGCACGTGCTCGCGTACGCAGTAGTTCTCGCGCTCGCCGCCGCGCCCGAGGGCGAGAAGGCGGTGCTCTCGGTGCTCGACACCCAGATCGCCGCCTGGAACAAAGGCGATCTGCCCGGGTTCTGTTCTGTGTACGCCGACGACGCGAGCTTCGTGACCCCCACCGGTGTCACCCATGGCCGCGCCGAGGTGCTGGCGCGCTATCAGAAGCGTTACCCCGACAAGAAGGCGATGGGCACCCTGGCGCTGAAGCCGCTGGAGACCCGGCTCAAGGGCGAGACCGCGACCGTGCTGGCGGAGTGGAAGCTGAGCTACCCCGACAAGCCGGAGGCCTCGGGCCACACCCTGTTGGTGCTTCACCTCCAGGCCGGCGCCTGGCGTATCGTCCAAGACGCGTCGATGTGAGAACGGCATGCACCTGTTCTTCTTAGCGCTCGCGTTGCAGGCCAACCCGGTGCTCCCGGCGCCGAAGCAATTTCAGGCGTCGACCTGCCAGGAGTGGGGCGAGCCGAAGCCGGTCTCCCGGCTCGCCGACGCCGAGCTGGTGGAGCTCTCGGGCCTCGCCGCCAGTCACATTCACCCGAACCTGCTCTACGCCCACAACGACTCCGGCGACGTGCCGCGCTTCTTCGGCATGATGGACGACGGCAAGCCGTTCGGCCGCTACTACCTGGAGGGCGCCAAGGCGGTCGACTGGGAGGACATCGCGGTCGGCCCCTGCACCGAGGGCAGCTGCATCTTCCTGGGCGACATCGGCGACAACCGGCTGGAGCGCAGCGACTACGTCGTCTACTCGGTGCGCGAGCCCGACGACCCGTGGACCGGCGACCACCGGCTGCTCCAGTTCAACCGCTACCCGTTTCAGTACCCGAAGAAAGAGAAGCACAACGCCGAGACGCTGCTGGTGCACCCGCTCACCGGGGTGATCTACGTGATCACCAAGGAGTTCAAGGGCACGCCCTCGACGGTCTACCGCTTTCCGATGCCGCTCGAGGCCGACCACGTCGCCACCCTCGAGAAGGTCGCCACCCTGAGCGTGCCGGGCCCGAACGATCTGATGCTCACCGGCGGAGACATCGACCCCACCGGGCTGCGGCTGATCCTCCGCATGTACAACCGCGCGGTGGTGCTCGAGGCCGAGCACACCCGGGACTTCGAGGAGATCTTCAAGGCGACTCCGAAAGAAGTGCCCACCGCCGACGAGCCGCAGGGCGAGGCGATCGCCTGGGGCCCCGACTCGCACAGCTACTTCACCTCCAGCGAGAAGAAGGGCAAAGAGACCCCGTTCCTCTACAAAGTGGAGTGCGTGAAGTGAGGCCCTCTCCCACGGGAGAGGGTGGCCGCAGGCCGGGTGAGGGGCTTCGCACGCCGTGTATCCTCTTTGCGGCACTCTGTATGTGCGCTTGCGAGTACGTCGAGCGCCCGCGCCGCGGCCTGCCCGAGCACTTCGAGGCCCGCACGCTCGCCGGCCAGACGATCGACCGCGACACCCTGAAGGGAAACCCGTGGGCGGTGGTGCTCTGGGTGCCCGACTGCGGCCCCTGCCAGCGCGAGATGCCCGCGCTCGAGGCGCTCCACACCAGGTGGAGCGAGAAGGGCGTTCGCTTTCTCGCGCTCTCGCTCGAGCCCGACACCCAGGAAGTCGAAGAGGCCGCCCGCGACCTCAACATCTCGATGCAGGTGGCGATCGCGAAGAGCGAAGTGCTGGGCCCGTTCGGGGTGAACCAGGTGCCGTCGATGGCCTTCCTGCGCTCCGACGGGATCATCAACGCGGTCGGTACCGGCTACAAAGACACCGCGTGGATCGAGCGGCGCCTCGCCGAGCTCGAGCCCACGCCCGCGCTCAACGCTTCAAAGTAGCGAAGCCGAGCGGTGCCGGCTCGTCGTTGAGCCGGCACGGAAGCGCCTACGGCGCGCGGCGAGGCGGAGCCGGCAAGTTGAAAGCCCGGTCGAGCACCTCGGGCGGTCCACCGGGCGTGCCGGTGGAGACCGACTCCGCGTAATAGAAGCCCGCGTCTTCGTCGGTGAAGAGCAGGGTGTCTCCGATGTGGGCGTGAAACGGCCCGTAGGGCGTCTTGCCCAGCTTGTCGACCGCGTGGGCGTGCGGGCAGCTGATGGTGAGGTCGACCGGGCTGTCGGTCTTCACCTCGAGCGCGACCTCGGTGGGGCGCTCACACCTGGGGCAGGTCACCGCGCAGAGCATCAGCGCGGCCGGAGCGACGAACCACCTCACATCTTGCAGAGGTGCGAGTGGCTGGCCGGGTCGTCCTGACAGGTACCGTTCTTCACCATGCCGCCGGCGTTGAGGTACGTGCAGGGCGTGCCGAATGGGCAGTCGCCGCCGCCGTCGGGCAGCGAGTCGCCGCAGTCGGTGGTGCCGTCGTTGTCGTTGTCTTTGCGATCGGCGCAGTTGTTCTCTTTCGCCGAGCCGCCGACGCAGAAGCAGTCGGTGCCGCCGTCGGGAGCGCACGACTGCATGTCGCAGGCGATCTCCTGGCAGTCGATCAGGCCGTTGCAGTCGTTGTCGAGCTGGTCGCGGCAGAGCACGCCCATCTCGGTGCTCGGCGCGCCGCCGTTGCAGCTGCAGGTCATGTTCGCGCAGGTGTTGCCGTCCATGCCGGCGTCGACGCTGCACTTGAGGCCCGCGCAGTCGGAGTCGAGGCAGTCGGCCGAGCTGTCGGCGTCGTCGTCGATGCCGTCGGAGCAGTCGGTCTCGGTCGCCTTGCCGCCGGAGCACACGCACCCGCCGTCGAAGCAGCCCGCGCCCGCGCAGTTCTCGTCTTCGCAGTCGGTCTTGCCGTCGATGTCGTTGTCGACGCCGTCGTCGCAGTTCACCTCGGCCTTGAGCAGGGCGCGGCACTGGCAGCCCGGGCCGCACGACTGGCCGTTGCAGGAGGAGTCGGCGCAGTCGGTCTTGCCGTTGTTGTCGTCGTCGACCCCGTTGTTGCAGTCGGTCTCACCGCGGGTGACGCAGCCGCCCTGCTGGCAGATCTCGGTGGTGAGGTTGCAGCTGCGGCCGCACATGCCGCAGTTCTTCGGGTCGGTGTTGAGATCGAAGCCCTCGTCGACCTTGCCGTTGCAGTTGTCGTCTTTGCCGTTGCAGGTCTCGGCGGGGAAGCCGTCGTCGATCAACCCGTTGCAGTCGTCGTCGACCATGTTGCACTGCTCGGCGCCGTTGGGCTTGCAGCAGGAGCCGATCGCGCCGCCGGGGGCGATCGCGCAGATGAAGCCGTCGCCGCCGCAGTCGTCCTTCGAAGTGCAGGAGTAGATCTTCTTGTCGCCCAGGTTCACCGTGCAGGCGAACACCAACACGCCCGAGGCGAGGGCACAGAGCAGAAGCTTGAACGCGCGCTCCATCTAGAAGCGGCCTCCCACGCCCATCGTGATCCCGAAGCCACCGCCCGAGCTGCCGGCGCCTTCGCCTCCGGTCGCCTCGTCGACGTGCTTCACCTTGCCCGGCACCGCGAAGAACCAGATCGCGCCGCCGGCGATCGCCGCCGCGCCGACGCCGACCAGCACGTTGGCCGCCAGCGCGTCGCCCTGGGCCGACTTCGCCTGGGCGCGGGTGATGTCGAGACGCCCGTCCATGTTGGCGTCGACCGCTTTGCCTTCGATGCTCTTCGCCTGGCTGCCGAGCACCAGCCCGACCACCACGCAGGCCACGCCGGCGACCGCGATGTACGCGCCGGGCCGCTGAATCACCGGGGTGGTCTCTTCGCGAACGATCGGCACCGCTTTGACCTCGACCGGCTTGGCGATCAGCACCACGTGCACGTCGGCCTGCTTCATCGGCTCGACGGTGACGTGCGCTTCGAACTGCTGGTAGCCCTCGGCGTTCACCTTCACGTCGTAGGCGCCGCGGGGAACCACCTTGGTGAAGCTGCCGGTGCCGCCCTCGATGCCGCCCGAGAGGGTGGAGACCGCGGAGGGCTCGGCGGTGTCGATCGAGATCTTGCCGTTGCCGGTGACCAGCTTGTTCGCCACCGCCTGGAAGATCGGGGTCGCCTTCTTGATAAGCTCCTTGTCCTTGGTCGCCTGCGACTTGCCCTGGAGGCCGGCGAAGCCGCCCATCGCGGCTTTTTCCTGCTTCTCGCCCGACTCGAACTCGGTCTGAACCACCTCGGAGAGCGCGCCGTCGAAGCCGTAGACCTTGATGATGTGGCCGGGGCCCGACTTGGCGATGGTGGCGAGGATCAGCCGGTCGACCTTGATCTTCTTCGCGTTGGCGTCGAGGCAGGAAAAGTCGATGCACTTGCGCGCGGCGTCGGCGCCGCCTTCGAGCGCCTTGGCGGCGTCGGAGGGAGAGACGATCTTGGTGAAGTCACCCGTCATCGCCGCGACCACCCGGTCGAGCTCCGACTCGAGCAGCTTGGCGCGGCCGACGGTGGCGAGGTCGTTGGTCTCGTCGATCGCGGTCACACCGATCACCGCGATGGTGGGGCGAAACTCTTCGGGCACCTGCGGCTTCTGCTCGGTGAGGTCGAGCTCGAAGCCCTGGGCGAAGGCGGGGCTGACGACGAACAGACTGAGTGCAGCGGCCTTCCAACCGTTCACGCGCGTTGTAGCCATGGGGTGGCCGAAGTTTAGGCCCTATGACCGCTAGAGCAAGCTCAACCTTCCGACGAAAGGCAGGCCCGAATGCGGTCGGCGAGCCCGGCCAGCGGCTTTGTCCCACCCTGTAGCTTCTTGTCGCGCTCGGCGAGGTACGACAGCTCGATCAGCCAGGCGAGCGCGTTCTCGAGGTTGGTGCGCGACAGGCTCTCGGAGGCCTGCAGCCGCCCGGCGAGGAACTCGGCGCGGCCAGTCTCCAGCGCCCGCTTGATGAAGTCTTTGCGGTCGGTGGCGGCGCCCTCCTGGGCGGTCATCGCCGCCAGCAGGTACGACTCGAGGTAGTCGCGAACCAGGTCGGCGAGGAACTGCAGCTGTGGCCGCACGAACTTCTCGGGCGCCAGGGTGAGCGTTTCGCCCTCGCGCACCACCAGGCCCAGCTTGTGGAGGTGCTCCACCGTCTCGTCGAAGATGTGATCGAAGCTCTTACCCACCGGGTAGATCAGCTCCAGCTTGAACAGACGGGAGATGAACAGCGCCTGCTCCCGAATCTGCGCCGGCGGAGCGCCGGCCGGGCAGGTGAGCAGCGCGGTGGCGACGATGGTGCGGCCCGCCACCAGGTTGATCAGGGTGTTCTTGTAGAAGCTGAGCTCGGGGCGCTTCTCGTCTTTGAGCTGAAAGATCGCCTCGCCCTTCGCCTGCTGGGCGGTGACCATGTCTTGATCGGCGAACATCTTGAACGCATCGGCGATCGGGCCGAGGGTGGTCGGGCTCGAGGGCGCGTTGGCGAGCTGCTTCGAGAACGGCGCGCCGAGGTCTTCGGCGATCTTCCGCAGCAGCACGATTCGATCGGTGACCTCTTTTTCGGAGATGCCCCGGCGGCGGTGGGCGAGCAGGGCGGCGGCGAGCAGCGCGTGCGGCGTCACCGTCGACACCCGGTTGATGCCCCACATCACCCGGTGGCCGAGCGCGCGCACCAGGCCGCGCTTGTCTTCCTCGGTGACCTCTTTGCCGAGCAGTTTGCGCTCCTTCAGCAGCGCGCGCAGCGACACCGGCTCGTCGAACCGCAGGTGAATGCGGCCGTAGTTCTCGGAGAGCACCTTGGGGGCCGAGAGCAGCGCCGAGAGGTCTTCGGCCTTCTTCTCGCCGCCCTTCAGCTCCGCCGAGTACGACGAGCTCTCGACCACCTTCTCGTAGTCGATCGCGATCGGCACGAAGAGCAGCTCGTCGCGCGCGCCCTCGAGCACCGCCTCGGTGAGCCAGCTGAACATGCCGAGCTTGGGCTGGAGCAGCTTGCCGGTGCGCGAGCGGCCGCCCTCGGGGAAGAACTCGTGGTGAATGCCGTCGTGCACCAGCTTCTTCAGGTAGGCCTTGAAGGCGGCGGTGTAGATCGGGTCGCCCTTGAAGCTGCGCCGGAGGAAGAACGCGCCCCCGCGCCGCAAGAAAGGCCCCAGCGGAAAGAACGAGAGGTTCGCGCCCGCGGCCACCAGCGGCACCGAGTAGCCGCGCTGCCAGAGCACGTAGCTCATCACCAGGTAGTCGACGTGGCTCTTGTGGCTCGGGGTCAGCACCACCGGGGCATGGGCCGCCACCTTGAGCGCGCGATCGAGGCCCGCCTCGTCGACGTCGATGCCGTCGTAGATGCGGTTGAACACCCAGTGGAGCACCGGCGCGGCCACCGCCACCGCCGAGGGGCTGTAGCGGGCGGCGATCTGATCGAGGTCGCGCACCGCCTCTCGCTCCACCGACGCCAGCGGGCGGTTCTTCTGAGCGGCGGCCTCGGTGAGCGACGCCTTGAACACCCGGTCGCGCATCGTCTCTTCGATCAGCCGATCGGTGGGCTTGTGGGGCGGCCCGAACACCGCCTTCGTTTCTCTCGAGAGGTGCTGGTTGAGCACCAGGCGCACCTTGCGCGCGAGCACCGCGGTCGAGCCGAGCGGGTTGTCTTTGACGAACTGGGTGAGATCGATCGGCTCGCCCACCCGGAACAGCGCGCGGTGGTAGTTGCGCAGAAAGACGATCAGCGTGTGCAGAAAGCCGGGCGCCTCGGGGCTGCCGAAGATGCGGTCGAACACGCTGGGCGCGATCTTGAGGTTCCACTTCTCCCAGACGAACAGCTCGGGCACCAGGTAGATGGGCTTGTCGGCTTTCTTGGCGAGCTCCACCAGCTCGGGAAATGGATCTTCGGAGGACGCGCGGCCGTGGGCGACGCCGATCGCCGATTCTTTCAGGAACACCAACGCCGACCCGTGGTGGGCGCGGGCGTACTTGAAGCGCACGTCGAAGCCCTCGCGCTGGGCGGTTCGGGTCCACGGGCGGGTGAACCAGCGGCGCAGGTTCACCACCGCGCGAATCGGCGGGAAGCCGCGCTTCACCAGCACCCACGAGAGGTAGAGGTAGTTGAGCCAGCTGGTGGTGCGCATCACGTGCACCACGAAGCCGTCGCGGTGCAGCTTCTTCAGCTCGTCGCTCGCCGCCTCGGGAAAGCGCACCTTCTCGAAGTAGCGGCTGGCCAGCCAACGCCCAAACGGCCCGAACTCGTCCCGAAGTGCCTTCTCAGGGAGCACCGCCGGCTGTGCCAGAGCGTCTTCGGCCACGGCGGAACCATAGCCCACGAACACGGCTCCCCCTCCCCTCAAAAGGGGGAGGGTGCCCGAAGGGCGGGAGGGGCGTCACACCTCCGCTACGTGTGCCCGAAAACCTACGCCGCGCGCTTGTGCTTCTTCGCCGCCGGCTCGTGCAGCTGCTTCTGCAACCGGGCGGTCAACGCGAAGTAGCGCTCCGCCGCGTGCTTGAAGGGGTCCTTGAACAGCGACTGCAGCTCGGTGCGGTGGAGCTTGCCCGACTGGTACGCGCGCCACAGCGCATCGCCCATCAGGTACCCGAGCGCGTGCGACACCGCGTGGAACAAGGTCTCGTCACCCAACGGGAGCAGCGGCCGCGCCGCCTTCGGTCCCTCACCGCCGAGCGAAGAGAGCGCGAGCACATAGGCGGCGATCTTCTTCGCCCCCGGCTCGCCCGAGTTGTAGAGGTCGCGCCAGGCCTCCAGCCGGGTGCACTTGCGAGCCGGGTTCACCAGCCGCGAGCCGACGAAGCCCAACGCCTCTTCCAGGCAGCGCGCGTAGAACGCCTCTTCGTAGGTGCGCGGGGCATCCATCGCCGGGCCGACGCAGACGTGCCGCACGAAGTGGGCCGCTTCTTCCGCCGCGTGGTTGAGCGACAGCGACGCCAGGTAGGCCAGGCGCGCGCCGGGCACGTAGGCGCTCTCGCGCTCGAGCACGTAGCGGCGAATCTCGCTCAGCTCACGCTGCTCGAAGTCGCCGCGCTGCTCGAGCGACTCCGACAGCCGGCCGAGGCCGCCGGGAGTGAACACCAGCACCTCTTCGAGCGCCTTCTCGATTCCGGTGTCGAGCTCGCCGGCGATCAGCCGCGCCAGCCGCTTGAAGGTCTGGGTCGCCCGCCGCTCGTCGAGCGGAGCGTCGCCCGACTCGGCTTCGACGTAGTCGAGAAAGCTCTGCTGGCAGACGACCGGAGAGGTGTTGATCACGCAGCGGCAGCGGTCGTCGATGCGCACCACCTCGACCTCGCCGATGCGGCCCTGACGCGCGAGCCGCCAGTACACGCCCTCCGCGTTCTGGAAGATCAGCAGCTGCCGCGCGCGGGGAACCTTGCCGGCCAGGCGGCGGGGCAGGTGAGCGGGCGCGATGTGGTACTGGCCGATCAGCACCATCACCAACGGCCGGTCCTTGCCGCGGGAGGCCTTGGCGATCTGCTTGGCGGCGTACTCGTCGCGGCGGTCGAGCGAGCGGGCGCCGCTGGCGCGCAGATCGATCGCCTTCACCTCGAGCTTCTTGTCCTTCGCCAGCTCGAAGATCGGCTTGAAGCCCGGCCAGACGTCGAACGCGGCGCGGTAGGGGTGGCCGATCGCGTCGAGGAACTCGCGGTCGGTGGTCTTGCCCTTCAGGTAGTCGTCGATGTGGTGCTGGTGGCGGCCCTCGACGAACTCGAGCGCGATCACCACCCGCCGGCCGCTCCGCACCGCGGTGCGAACGAGGTCGACGTAGGTCGCCTGCGCCAGCCGGAGCGTGTGGTAGTCGCCGACCATCACCACGTCGGCCTGGTGGAGCTCGTGATCCAACGAGTCGCGGGTCACCGGCCGCTGAAACGACGCGGTCGCCCGGTGGTAGCGCGCTTCGTAGTCCTGGAAGGCGCGAGAAGTGCCGGCGAGTGCCCGGCGAATCTCCGTCTTCTGCAGGCGGAAGAGAGAAAGTTGGAGGGCCAGCGACGCGCGAGATCGATCAGCCAAGGCAATGCGAAAAGTGACACGTCTGCGCGACGCGATCGAATTTTCTACCCTTGCCTTCAAAGCGCCCGACGCGTCATCGTCGTGGCTCCCTCGATGCCGCGCTACAACCGCCTCGCTTGCGCTGCATGGTTGTGTGCGCTCGCCGCTTTCGCAGCGCCTCAACGCGACGCGTTTCTGCACGAGGCGAAGCTCACCGTCGACGCCAACACCGCGCTGCGCATCGACGGCAACCTCTCGGCGGTCACCAACTTCACCACCCTGACGGTGAAGTTCCGCTCTCCGCCGGGCGGTGAGTGGCAGCCGATGAAGATGGAGCTGCAGTACGGCGACCTCTGGCGCGCGGTGATTCCCGCCGACAAGATCAAGCCGCCCGCGATCGAGTACTACGTCGAAGGGGAAGACGCGAACGGCGACAAGACGCCGCTGTTCATGACCCCCGCCAAGCCGGTGCGGGTGAGCGTCGCCGGCGCCGCCGACGAGACGCCTCCGGGTGGCTTCGAGAAGACCAGGCCCGAGCAGGCCGAGCCGGTGCCGGCCGAGCCTCCCAAGCCGGTCGAGAAGAAGAAGAAGGTCGTCTGCAAGAAGAACAAGAAGGGCAAGAAGGTCTGCGTCGAGGTGGAGGAGGAGACGCAACCGGCCGACGGAGGCGTGAGCCCCCTCCCGGCCTCCGGCCACCCTCCCCCGAAAGCGGAGGGGGAACCCGTATCGCCTCCTCCGGCCGCGCAGAAGACCGAGCCTTCACCGCAGAAGACCGAGCCGCCGCCCCCGCAGAAAGCGGAGCCACCGCCGCCGGTCGCGAAGGCCGAGCCCGCGCCGGAGCCGGCGAAGTCGAGCGAGCCTCCGCGCAAGCGCACCGAGTTGGAAGAAGAGCTCGCCGCCTACACCGCCGAAGACACCGCCGCGCAGGTGAGCCGCCTGGAAGAGCCGGTGGCGCGCTCGGCGCTGATGCCGTCGGTGGTCACCTTCGCCCAGATGCGCGCGCTGGGAGCGCGGACCGTCTACGAGGTGCTCGACTACCTGCCGGGCGTGAGCGTGAGCCGCGACGTGCAGGGCTTCTACCGGGTGGGCGTGCGCGGGCTGCGCAACGACCCGGAGGTGCTGTTTCTGCTCGACGGCCACCCGCTCAACAACCTCTACGACGGGCGCGCGCTGGCGAACCTGCCGGTCGACAACCTCGAGCGCATCGAGCTCTACCGCGGCCCGGCGGCGGCCAGCGTCGGCCTCGGCAACTTTCTCGCGGTGGTGAACCTGGTCACCCGGCGCGACGACGGGCTGCGCGCCGCGGCCTCGGCCGGTCTCTACGAGGCGTTCGATGGCCACCTCGACGCGGCGAAGACGTTCGGCGCGCTGAAGGTGTTCGGCGACGCCAACGTGCTCAGCCAGTTCGGCCAGCGGCAGAAGATCGACACCGATCAGATCGCCGGCACCACGCTCGCCGAAGGGCTCCGCAACCCCGGAGATCCCGCCGGGCGCACGCTCGACAACCGCTTCTTCGTCAACGCCGGCGCCGGGGTGGAGTACCAGTCGGCGGGGCTGGGCACGCTGCGGGCCTCGGCGCGGTACCTGCTCGAGAACCGGAGCGCGCTGGTCGGCCAGTTCGACACTGTCGGCAACGGCTCGAAGCTCGGCTGGCAGAACGTGCTCGCCGGCGTCGAGTGGTCGAAGAAGCTCGGCTCGCTCGCGCTCGACGCCTCGCTCCGCTTCGATCAGCAAGACACCGATCGGCTCTATCAGCTCACGCCGTCGAACTACCGGGTCACGCCCCAGTCCTCCGACGTGTTCCCCGACGGCCTGCTGCAGCGGCAGACGGTGGGCGTGCGCGGCTACCACTTCAACTTCGGAGCGGGCGCGCCGATCTTCGCCGGCAACCGGCTCTCGGGCGGGATCAGCGCCGAGCTGCTGCAGCTCTACAGCTACTCGCTGGGCACCAACTACGACACCGACACGCTCACCTACCTCGGCACCACGCTGAAGCGGCCCGACGGGCTGAGCTACGCGTTTCAGCAGGGCGGAGGAGCGCCGGCGCGCAGGCTCCAATTCGGCGCCCACCTCGAAGACGTGTGGACTCCGATCAGCCGGCTCACCCTCGAGCTGGGGGTGAGGCTCGACGTGGTGCAGCTGGTCGCCGCCGACACCGGTGGCGCGATCACCGGCTCGGCCTTCGCGGCGGGCGTCGGGCCTCGCGCGGGCGTCTCGTTCACCCCGCTCGAGTCGCTGGCGCTCAAGCTGAGCTACGGCCGCGCGTTTCGTGCTCCCACGGTCCAGGAGCTCACCGAGACGCTGCCCAACTCGAACATCGATCAGGGCAGGGCGGTGGGCTTCGGCGGGCTGCACCCGTCGTCGGTCGACCAGGTCGAGGGCGGCTTCGAGTACGCGCAGACGATCTACGAGGCGCGGCTCAAGCTTCGCGGGGCCGGCTTCTTTCAGAACTTCACCGACCCGATCACCACCGTCGATCTCACCGGCAACCTGGTGCCGTACTCGAACCGGCCGGGTGGGGTGCGGGTGGTGGGCGCCGAGGGCGAGGCGCGGTTGGAGGCGGGCGGGCGCGCGGCGGCGTGGCTGAACGCGAGCTGGTTTCGGGCCGAAGATCTCGCCACCGTCTCGCAGGCGAGGCTGCTCACCGACGTGCCTCAAGCGCGCTTCAACGCCGGCTTCAGCCTGCCGCTGGGGCCGTGGCTGCTGTTCGACGTCGCGGCGAAGCTGGGCGCGGTGCGCGCCAACGACAGCCGCTCGGTGCTGGAGCTGATTCGCCGCTACCAGCTGCCCGCGTACGGCATCGTCTCGGCCCAGCTGCGCACCGAGCTGTTGTTCGACCACCTCGAGCTTTCGCTGCTCGGGCAGAACGTGTTCGACTTGCAGTGGTTCGATGACGTGCCGAGGCCCGATCGCATGAGCAACATTCCCCGCGAGGGCTTCACCGCGTTCTTCCGGGTGAGGTTCGTCTTATGAGAGCGCTCGCCCTGATCTCCGCCTGCGCGCTGAGCGGCTGCGTCGCCTACAACGACCCCTGTCAGCCGCTGGTCGACAACCCCGAGAAGCGGGTCGCCTACCTCGCCTCGGAGGTGTGGATCGACAAGCCGAACACCCGCCACGCCGACAACGCGCTCGCCCAGGCGGCGGCCGACGCGTTCGTCGACGTGTTCAAAGACTCGGCGGCGCCGGCCGACTTCGGGGTGATCAACGGAGGCTCGCTCCGCGCCGAAGGCCTCTGCGTCACCCGCAACATTCTGCCGCAGGGTGGGCTGACCAACGGCACGCTCTACGAGGTGCTGCTGTTCGCCAACATCATGAGCGCGGTGACGCTCACCGAAGACGAGACCTGGGAGATGTTCGAGCACTCGGTCGAGAAGCTCTACACCGCGCCCGACCCGATCGCGGCGCCGGCGGGGCAGTTTCTGCAGGTGTCGCAGGGCGTGAAGCTCACCGCCGACTGCACCCGGCCGGCCGGCTCGCGCATCGTCTCGCTGTCGATCGGCGGCACCGCGCTCCAGCACCCGGGCCGGCCGATGCAGAGCTTTCGGGCCGCGCTCTCGGCCTACCTGCTCGGAGGAGGTGACGGCTACGCGATGCTGGTCGCGCCGGGCATGGATCCCAGCCGCGACCCGGAGCAGGCCCAGCGCCTCGGCGGCCTCGACGTGAACATCACCAGCGACTACCTGCAGAAGAACGACAACGGCTCACAGGCCGATGGCCTGCAGCTCGACGCCGCGCGGGTGACGCTGACGAACTGTTCGGTGCCGGGCCGCCCGGCGAGCGCGAACTGATTACTTCGGGCTCGGCGGGAGCACGTCGTTGACCGACGGAATCTTCTTCATGTCGGCACGAGCGAGCTTCCACGCCTGCTGAACGATCCACGAGAGGCTCCGGTCCTGCCGGTGGGCCTCGCGCTGAATCTCCTCGAGCATGTCCTCGGGGAAGTAGAGCGATTGCTTACGATGATCGGTGTTCGACATCACTGCTCCTCGCGGCGATCGATACCTTCGTCACCGGTCACGTCGTTCACCGCGGGGAACGCCTTGATCCGTTCGCGTGCGATCTTCCACGCCTGCTGCACGACCCATGAAAGGGATCGGTCCTGCCGGTTCGCCTCTTCCTGGATTTCCTTGAGCATCTCCTCCGGGAAGTAGAGCGATTGCTTGCGCTTGTCGGTGCCAGCCATGTGTTCTCCGAGGGGACGCTGTGTCGGGGCCTACAGTTTTATCCGACAGGGTGCGAGATGGGTCAACGATTTACGCTCAGGTACCGAAAAGGCTACAAGTCGCCCCACATGTCGAACAAGGTCCTCCCTCTCATTGCGGGCGTCTTCCTGGTCTCGATTGCGGGCTGCAAATGCGGCCCCGGGGTGAAGAACGTCACCCCCAGCCTCAAGATCTCCCCTCCCAAGCTCGACTTTGGCCAGGTGAAGCTGGGCACCACCTCGACCCTGACGCTGACCTTCGAGGCGCAGACCCAGGCCGCGGTGAACATCTCCAGCCTGAAGCTGACCAACGGGCTGGCGGCCGGTGGAGCCGAGGCGTTCAAGCTCCAGACGATGCCGTCGTCGGTCGACTCGCTCGGCATGGTGAAGGTGAAGGTCGACTTCAAGCCGACCGTGCTCGAGGACTACACCGCGAACCTGGCGGTCGCCTCCGACGACCCCGATCACCCGACGATCACCGTCTCGCTGCAGGGCACCGGGGCGAAGCCTGTCATTCAAGTCACCCCGGAGTGCGACGCCGCGCGCAGCTGCACCGGCACGGTGGTGGTGACGCCTCCGTCGATCGACTTCGGAGCCCAGCCGTACATGGCGCTGATTCAGCCCGACCCGACCACGCTGCCGCAGGTCGACATCGTCAACGCGGGCGCGGTCGATCTCACCGTCACCTCTCTCACCATCACCGGGGCCGACGCGGCGGCGTTCGTGATTCAGGGCAACTCGAGCGGGAGCATGACCTTCTCGCCGAACCAGGGCGTGAACGTGCCGATCAAGTTCGCCCCGACCTCCGACTCCCAGCAGACCTGGGCGGCGGTGCTCACCATCGCCTCCGACGACACCGACAACCCGTCGATCACGATCCCGCTCACCGGCACGCTGCGGCCGAACCTGCCGCCGGTGGTGTGTCTCAACCTGGTGAAGGTGGCGCCGCTCAACGATCTGCTGAAGGACTACACCACCGACTGGCCGAACCAGCTGGTGCCTCCGGCCGCGGGCTACGACTTCACCGCCAACCGCGACGTCGAGCCGCGGGCCGAGGCGGAGTTCTCGGCGATCTCCGACTCCACCAGCATGACCGCCTGCACCTTCGACCCCGAAGATGGGCGCGCCGGGCTGACCTACAACTGGACCTTGATCTCGGCGCCGGTGGGCGCAACGGGCCTCGGGTTGTCTGGAGCGACCACCGCCGACGTGAAGCTGCGGCCGATCATTCTGGGCGAGTACGTGTTGCAGCTGGTGGTGAGCGACGCCGAAGGCCACATGACCACCACGACCGCGAAGTTCGACGTGGCGGTGAAGCAGGATCTGGTGGCCCAGCTGACCTGGGCGGGTTTTCCCGGCATCGATCTCGATCTGCACCTGGTGCGGCCGTCGGCGGTGGTCGCGTCGGGCGACCCGTTCTCGGGCGCGTTCGACTTCTTCCAGTCGGGGCCGGCGAACAAGACGTCGGGCGACTTGAACGGCTACGCGCGGCTGGTGCAGCAGAACAACGCCGGCTTCGACTTCGACTGGGGCGGGCCGGGCACCAGCGACGACCCGACGCTGAACTTCGACGACACCGGCTCGGGGCCGCTGATCGAGAACCTGTCGCTCAACCACCCCGAGAACGATCCACTCTGTGACGGCGACGCCGGCTCGTCGTGCGCCTACAAGCTGATGGTTCACTACTACCAAGACAGCCGGAACCCGATGATCCCGCCGCCGTGCTTCATCGACGGAGGGGTCGACGCCGACGGCGGCCGCTGTCTCGACGGTGAGGCGTGCAACTGCACCGGAGGCCAGGCGTGCGTGGCCGACGGCGTGGTGGTGGGTGACGCGGGCTACGGCATCGGCAAGTGCTACACGCCGCCGCAGCCGGTGCTGAAGATCTTTCTCAAGGGGAGCGCGATCGCCGCCGCCGAGGTGCCGCTGTCGACGCTGGTGCCGCCCGATCAGCTCACCCTCGGTGCGCCGTGCGAGATGCTGTACCTCGCCGACGTGAACTGGCCTTCGAAGAACCTGATCGGTTCGCTGCCTGACGGGGGCACTCCGCCGCCGACGATCAGCGTGAAGGGCGCCGACGGCACCGGGCGCATCGTCAACGCGTTCAAGGGCCGGTTCGGGTATCGGCCCGCGGGTGGCGGGCTGGCGTGCGTGAACGACACGACGCTGGGGAACAACGTGAAGTGGTACACCGAGCAGCCACGCTGACGACTCGGCAGTCCCGAACCCGTGCCCCGGCGGTTCAACCGGAGACCACGACTCCCAAACAAGCGAACGCCCCGGGCGTGAAGAACTCACGCGCGGGGCGCCCAGAAAGAGGGACGACGAATTGCTCCGCCGTCCCGTGAGCCCAGAGGGGGAGGGGGGGGACCCCTGGGCCCAACGTCGATGTGAACCGCGCTTGAAGAGTTCCCCTCGCGCGAAGAAGCTACGGACAGGAAACCGACAGCACTGAAGTGCCATTCCTGATCGTCCGTTTAGATCATAAGCACTGCCCGCGACCTGATCAAGAACCCCTGTCAAGCATAAAGCGACAAGGGCAAACGCATGAATTCAATGCCTTCTTCCCCCCGGGCTTTTGACGACGAGCTGGCGCGGGCACTCCGACGTACGCACGCCGAGTCAAAACGGATCATCCTGGCCGTTTCGGGAGGTTCCGACTCCATTGCCATGATGACGGCCTGCGCCGCGCTGAAGCTGCGCCTTTCGTTGACCCTCGAGGTCGCGACCGTGGATCACGGGCTGCGTACCGAAGCGGCCACCGAGACCGCCTTCGTCGCCGCCGCCGCCCACACCCTCGGCCTCACCACCCACGTGCTCAACCTCGGCCTGGTGCCCGGCTCCGGAACCCCCGAGCGGGCCCGTACCGCCCGGTACGAGGCGCTCGAGCAGCTCTGCTCCGAGCGCGGCTTCGACCTGATCGCCACCGCCCACACCGCCAGCGACCAGGCCGAGACGCTGCTGATGCGGCTGGGCCGGGGCGCCTCCCTCACCGGCGCCGCCGCGATTCGAGAGCAGCGCGGCCGGCTGGTGCGCCCGCTCCTGGGGGTGACCCGCGCCGAGGTGATCGCCTACCTGGAGGCCCGGCAACTCCAATGGGTGGAAGACCCGACCAATGCCGACCCCCACTACCTGCGTACCGAAGTACGCACCCGGCTGCTCCCGCTCTACGAGGAGCTGATGGGCCCCGGCGCCGCCCAGCGGCTGGCCCACTTCGCGCGGGTGGCCGCCGAAGACGGCGAGCTGCTCGACGCCCAGGCGATCGCCGGCGATGACGCACCCACCCGCGACCAGCTGCTGAATTTCACTGGGCCGATGCGGCGGCGGGCGCTGCGCAATTGGTTGCTGAAGCTGGGACTTCCGGTCGACGGCCCGCTGTTGGAGGACGTGGTGCAGGCGGTGATCGAGAACCGGAGGGCGACCTTGCCGGGAGACAAAGTGCTCGAACTCAAGGGCGGGGTGTTGGCCGTGGTGCCTGCTCCACCCAGGTCGAATGGGTAGGCGAAACAGCCTGACACCTCATTCGACGAACTTCGTACCTGAAGACGGGCACCTACAGGCGCGATTGGTTATAGACTCCGATTAGTAACCTCGAAAGGCAGAATAGCGCGTGCGCTCCAGCTACAAGACGATTGGCCTCTGGGTGATTTTGATCATCCTCTTCGTCGCGTTTTACCAATTCTTCAGTCACACGACGGATGAGACTCGGACCCTGACGTTCACCGAGTTCCAGAAGGACGTGGCCGAAAAGAAGATCACTTCGGTCACCATCAAGGACAACGTCTTCAGCGGCACGTTCGCCGACACCAACGAGAAGTTCCAGACCATCGGCCCCAAGGCCGACT
This sequence comes from Myxococcaceae bacterium, assembly GCA_047602415.1. Classification (GTDB taxonomy): domain Bacteria; phylum Myxococcota; class Myxococcia; order Myxococcales; family Myxococcaceae; genus JASGHH01. The sequence continues at coordinate 690,701 of JASGHH010000001.1, forward strand.
GGGCGCTGCAGAAAGAGCTTCAGGGCTCGGGCGTCAACATCACCAACCAGAAGCCTGATGAGAACTCGGTGTGGATCACCATTCTCAGCCAGTGGATGCCGGTGGTGTTCCTGTTCTTCTTCTTCATCTTCTTCATGCGCCAGCTCCAGGGCACCGGCGGCAAGGCGATGACGTTCGGGAAGTCGAAGGCCAAGCTGCTCAGCGAGAGCCACAACAAGGTCACCTTCGCCGACGTCGCCGGCATCGACGAGTGCAAGGAAGAGCTCGAAGAGATCATCGCCTTCCTCAAAGACCCGAAGAAGTTCACCAAGCTGGGCGGCCGCATTCCCAAGGGCGTGCTGATGATGGGCTCGCCGGGCACCGGCAAGACCCTGCTCGCCAAGGCCGTCGCCGGCGAGGCGGGCGTGCCGTTCTTCAGCATCAGCGGCTCCGACTTCGTCGAGATGTTCGTCGGCGTGGGCGCCAGCCGGGTGCGCGACCTTTTCGAGCAGGGCAAGAAGAACGCCCCCTGCATCATCTTCATCGACGAGATCGACGCCGTCGGCCGCCACCGTGGCGCCGGCCTGGGCGGCGGTCACGACGAGCGCGAGCAGACCCTCAACCAGCTGCTGGTGGAGATGGACGGCTTCGAGTCGAACGAAGGCGTGATCCTGATGGCGGCCACCAACCGCCCCGACGTGCTCGACCCCGCGCTCCAGCGCCCGGGCCGGTTCGATCGCCGCATCGTCGTTCCCCGCCCCGACCTGAAGGGCCGAATCGGCGTGCTCAAGGTTCACACCCGCCGCGTTCCCCTGGATCAAGACGTCGACCTGGAGCAGATCGGCCGCGGCACCCCCGGCATGACCGGCGCCGACCTGGAAAACCTGGTGAACGAGGCGGCGCTGTTCGCGGCCCGCAACAACCGCGAGCGGGTCACCCTCCGTGACTTCGATCAGTCGCGCGACAAGGTCCTGATGGGCCCCGAGCGCAAGTCGATGATCATGACCGAGGAAGAGAAGCGAAACACCGCCGTGCACGAGGCCGGTCACGCGCTCGTCGGCAAGCTGCTCCCTGGCTGCGACCCGGTGCACAAGGTCACCATCATTCCCCGCGGCCAGGCGCTCGGCGTCACCCAGTTCCTGCCCACCGAAGACAAGCACAGCTATTACAAGAAGAAGCTGATGGATCAGCTCTGCATGTCGCTCGGCGGCCGCATCGCCGAAGAGCTGGTGTTCGGTGAGATGAGCTCCGGCGCGGCGAACGACATCGAGAACGCCACCGCGCTCGCGCGGGCGATGGTCTGCCGCTGGGGCATGAGCGAGAAGCTCGGGCCTCTCGCGTTCGGCAAGGGCGACGGCGAGGTCTTCCTGGGGCGTGATCTGGCTGCCAAGCCCGACTACTCCGAAGACACCGCCCGGCAGATCGACGCCGAGGTTCGCGGCATCATGCTCGGCGCCTACGAGCGCTCGAAGAAGACGCTGGTCGACAACATGGCCGCGCTGAAGCGCATCTCCGACGGGCTGATGGAATACGAGACCCTCGACGCTTCGGAGATCGAGACGCTGATCCAGGGTGGCACCATCACCCGCGAGAAGCCGGCGCCCCGCGTCACCGCTCCCCCGAAGACCGAGGAAAAGAAGAACCGCCGCATCCTCGACGCGCTCGACGGGCTGCCTGACCCCAGCAAGGCTTGATCCTCGCCAGGATCGTCAGTGCCACGCGCGAGGGTGAGCTGTCGCTCGCCTTCGCGCGAATGGCTTTGCCCCCCAACACCCGCGAGTACCTGCTCGAGAAGATCGTCGGGCTCCACGTGATGTTCACCGGCCTGTCGAAAGACGACCGGAGGCTGCTGCGCACCGTCTGCCGTTCGTCAGAGGCGCCCGGGTACGAGGAGTTCCCCTCCTGGGCACCGGGCGACACCGGCCGGCAAGACACCTGCCTGCTCTCGGGCCGCAAAGACCAGTTCGAGAACCTGCTCGACGACCTGGGCGAGAAGGCGCCCGAGGTGGGCAAGGCGCTCGCCCACGCGATGAATGCCAACGCCCCGCTGGAGCCACTCACCGTCGGCGGCCGGCGCTTCGAGTTCGGCTCGAGAACCCACGTGATCGGCGTGCTCAACGTCACTCCCGACAGCTTCTCTGACGGCGGCAAATTCACCGCCCCCGAGGCCGCGCTCGCCCAGGCGGAGGCGCTGGTGCGGGCCGGCGCCGAGATCATCGACATCGGCGGCGAGTCGACCCGGCCGGGCGCCGCCGAGGTGAGCGCCCAAGACGAGCTGGCGCGGGTGCTGCCGGTGATTCAGGCGGTGCACGCGCGGCTGCCCGAGGTGCCGCTGTCGGTCGACACCACCAAGGCCTCGGTCGCCGCGAAAGCGATCGAGGCGGGCGCGTCGATGGTGAACGACATCACCGGGTTCGGCTCCGACCCCGAGCTGCCTTCGGTTGCCGCCCAGGCCGGCGCCGCGGCGTGCGTGATGCACATTCAGGGCACGCCCCGAACGATGCAGCACGACCCCAAATACGGCGACGTGGTGGAAGACGTGCTCGCCTTTCTCGAGGCCAGCCTGGAGCGGGGAGAGAAGGCCGGCCTGCCGCGCAACCGCATGATCGCCGACCCGGGAATCGGGTTCGGGAAGACGCTCGGCCACAACCTGTTTCTGCTGAGGAGGCTCCGGGACTTGAGGCAGCTGCGGGTACCGATTCTGGTCGGCACCAGCCGAAAGTCGTTTCTCGGCAAGCTCACCGGCAAGCAGGTCGCCGCCGAGCGGGTGGCCGCCTCGGTCGCTTCGGTGGCCGCGATCGCGGTGCAGGGCGGGGCCGACTTCGTGCGCGTTCACGACGTCGACGAGACGCTCGACGCGGTGAAGTTTGCTGATGCCCTTCGTGAGGCGAACGAAGGTGGCGACTTCTACCTGGCCGGCAAAGCAGTTAAAGGGACCCCGTGAGCAAGAACGGCAGCAACGGTTCCAATGGCAACGGCAACGGGCACGCCAAACCGGCGAAGCTCTTCGGCACCGACGGCGTGCGGGGCGTGGCGAACGTCTTCCCGATGACCGCCGAAGTGGCGATGCAGCTGGGGCGCGCGCTCGGCCACCTGATTCTCAACGGCAACCACCGTCACCGGGTGATCATCGGCAAAGACACCCGGCTCTCGGGCTACCTGCTCGAGCAGGCGCTCTCGGCGGGCTTCCTCTCGATGGGCATCGACGTGGAGCAGGTCGGCCCGATGCCGACCCCGGCGGTCGCCAACCTCACCACCTCGATGCGAGCCGACGCCGGCGCGGTGATCTCCGCGTCGCACAACCCGTACCAGGACAACGGGATCAAGTTCTTCTGGCGCGACGGCTTCAAGCTGCCCGACGAGACCGAAGCGAAGATCGAAGAGATGATCGCCTCGCACTCGATCGACGACGTGCGGCCGACCGCCACCAAGATCGGCAAGGCGATCCGCATGGACGACGCCCAGGGCCGGTACATCGTCTTCCTCAAGAACACCTTCCCCCGCGAGCTGACGCTGGAGGGCCTCACCATCGTGGTCGACTGCGCCCACGGCGCGGCCTACCGGGTGGCGCCCCACGTGCTCGAGGAGCTGGGCGCGAAGGTGATCAAGCTGGGCGTCGACCCCGACGGCAAGAACATCAACCACAAGTGCGGCGCGCTCCACCCCGAGGGGGTGAGCAAGGCGGTGCTCGCCCACAGCGCCAACATCGGCATCGCGCTCGACGGCGACGCCGACCGGCTGATCGTGGTCGACGAGAAGGGCGCGGTGGTCGACGGCGACGCGATCATGGCGATCTGCGCCGGCGAGCTGATGCGCAGCAAGGCGCTCGCGAAGAAGACCCTGGTGGCGACGGTGATGAGCAACGTCGGCCTCGAGCGCGCGGTCTCGAAGTGGGGCGTCGAGGTGGTGCGCACCAAGGTCGGCGATCGCTACGTGGTCGAGGAGATGCGCAAGAACGGCTACAGCCTGGGCGGCGAGCAGTCGGGCCACCTGATCTTCTTGGACCACGCCACCACCGGCGACGGCACCCTGGCGGCGCTCCAGCTGCTGGCGGTGATGTGCCGGCAGGGCAAGCCGATCTCCGAGCTGGCGAGCATCTTCGAGCCGGTGCCGCAGACGCTGCTCAACGTCGAGGTGAAGCAGCGCAAGGAGCTCGCCGAGCTGCCCGACGTGCAGAAGGCGATCGAGAAGGTCGAAGGCAAGCTGGGCAAAGAGGGGCGGGTGCTGGTGCGCTTCTCGGGCACCGAGGCCAAGGCCCGGGTGCTGATCGAAGGCCCCGACGCCAAGGCGAACGTGAAGTACGCAGACGAGATCGGCGAAGCGCTCAAGCTCGCCCTCTCGCGATGAGCTTTCACTACAAAGACCAGGGCGCCGGCCCTCCGGTGCTGCTGCTGCACGGGCTGATGGCCTCGACCCAGGTGTTCGAGCCGCTGGTCGCGCTCGCCAAAGACAAGCACCGTTTCGTCTCGGTCGATCTCCCTCACTCGGGAAAGTCGGGCGCCTGGGCGCCGATGAAGCCCGACGCGATCGCCGCCTACCTCGACCGCTGGCTGATGGATCACAGCCTCCGCGAGGTGACGGTGGTGGGGCACTCGTTCGGCGGGCTGGTGGCGATGGCGCTGGCGATGCTCAACCCCAAGCGGGTCGCCCGGCTGGTGATGTGCGGCACTCCGGCGGTGGGGCTGCCGCGCGAGGCGAAGCTGCTGCTCGAGAACCCGGTCGCGGACTACGGCGCCGCGATGCTGGCCCAGCGCTTTCTGCCGCGCGCGTACGTGAAGCGCTACGTCTCGTGGCTGTTCGCCGACCCGTCGAAGCTCACCGACGCGCAGCTCGAAGGCTACGAGGTGACGCTGAAGAACACCGGCTGCTGGCCCTCGATGCTGGAGGCCACCCGCTCGATCGTCGCCTGGAAGTCGCCGCCTCCGTTCGGCTTCCCCACCGACGTGCTGTGGGGCGAGCGCGACAAGCTGGTGCCGGTGGTGCAGGGCGAGCAGCTGGCGATCGCGTTGGATGCCGGGTTCACCGTGCTGCCGAACGTCGGCCACTGCCTGCCCGAAGAAGACCCGCACACCCTGCTGCAGGCGCTCCGCGGCGAGCTGAAGTCGCGCAAGGCGAAAGACCGCTACCCCGCGCCGCGCTGATCAGGGCGTGCGGTCGAGCCGGTCGACCACCCGCTCCTGGAGCACGCCTTTGCCCGCGACGTAGAGGTGAATCGGGCCGTACCCGCCGGTGGCGCCGTGCGCGTCGCGCGGCTCGCTCAGCGTGCCCCGCGGGTTGCCGGCGATCGCCGTGGGCGCGAACGGCACCTTCAGCCGGCGCGCTTCGCGGTCGTTCCAGTACTCGATCAGCTCGTTGCCCTGGGCGGCCACGAAGTACGGGTAGCTGGTGTAGCCGCAGGCGGCGAACACCTTCGCCTTGCTGACGGTGCGAATCGGGCCCATCTCTCCGATCGTCTGCCAGCCATCGGCGGTGAGCATCGCCGCGGAGTCGTAGTCGACCTCGGATTCCATCGGCACCGAGAAGGCGTTCACCTTCGGCCGGCGGTTGGCCTCGAGGCTGAGCGAGTCGACGCTGCACGAGTCGGCGCCGCAGCGGTAGAGCAGCCCGTCGCCCAAAAGGTACCTGGGCCCTTCTTCCTCGAAGCGGGGCAGCACCAGGCCCTGAGGGCCCTTCAGTTTCGTCTCGCCGATCGTGCTCACCGCGCCGCCTTTGCCGAAGGCCGGGTCGGGCTTGCCGTCGGAGGTAAAGCGCATCACCCGATCGTGGCCGGTGTCGGCCACCCAGATTCGCCCGGTGGCGTCGCCCGCGACGTCTTGGGGGCCCTTGAAGCCCTTGAGCACGAACGCCGGCTTTAGCGTTCCGTCGAAGACCCGAACCTGGTCGCCGTCGATCACCAGCACCCAGTGAGCGCGGTCCACCGGCCGGTGAGGGCGGCGCCCGGGGCAGGCGAGTCGATGGTGAGCCCGGGCACCGAGAGCAGCGAGTCGTAGACCGAGCCCGCATCGGCGGAGCCGGCGTCGGGGGAGGGCGCGGCGCACAGCAGCACAGCGGTGAGCACGAGCATGACGTGTTCTGTCATGGCCCGGAGTGAGCGAGAAAGGCGAAAGCACCCCCGAGCCGAGGTAGAAACGGCCCATGCGACTTGGAGTCAACGTCGACCACGTGGCCACCCTGCGCCAGGCGCGCAAGAGCCGCTACCCCGATCCCGTCACCGCCGCCGCGATCGCCGAGCTCGCCGGAGCGGGGCAGATCACGATTCACCTCCGCGAAGATCGCCGCCACATTCAGGAGCGCGATCTGAAGCTGATGCGCGAGACCTGCCAGACGCTGCTGAACCTCGAGATGGCCGCCACCCAGGACATGGTGAAGGTCGCCTACGAGTACAAGCCCGACCTCTGCACCCTGGTGCCGGAGCGCCGCGAAGAGCTCACCACCGAGGGCGGCCTCGACGTCAACGGCCAGCGCGACTCGGTCGGCAAGGTGGTGAAGAACCTCAAAGACGGCGAGATCATCGTCTCGCTGTTCATCGACCCCGACCTGGACCAGGTGAAGTCGTCGCACCGGGTGGGCGCCGAGCGGGTCGAGCTGCACACCGGCCGCTACTGCGAAGCGCGCAACGCGAAAGATCGCGCCCGCGAGTTGTCGCGCATCGTCGACGCGGCGAAGGCGGCCACCAAGCTGGGCATGGGCTGCGCCGCCGGCCACGGGCTGAACTACGACAACGTGCTGCCGATCGCGGCGATTCGGGAGATCGACGAGCTCAACATCGGGCACTCGATCGTGGCCCGGGCGGTGATGGTGGGCTTCGACCGCGCGGTGCGCGAGATGATCGAGCTGGTGCGCAGGTGAAGCGCGCGCTGCTGGCGGAGCAGATGCGGGCGGTCGACTCCGCCTCGGCCGAGCACGGGATGCCGTCGTCGCTGTTGATGGAGAACGCCGGTGGCGCGCTCGCCGACGCGGCGCTCTCGCTCGCCGGGCCCCAGGGCCGCTTTCTGGTGATCTGCGGCATGGGCAACAACGGCGGCGACGGGCTGGTGGCCGCGCGCCACCTCGCGGGCCTCGGCCGCACGGTGAACGTCGAGCTGATGGGTCTGGGTGAGGCGCTCGAGGGTGAGCCGGCGCGCAACTACAAGGCGCTCAAGGCCGGCGGGGTCTCGGTCGGGGTGATTGGCGATGACCTTCCCGTCGGGCCCGGCGACGTGGTGATCGACGCGCTGCTCGGCATCGGGCTGTCGCGGGCGCCGGAGGGAAAGTACGCCGACGCGATCGGCCGCATCGCCTCGTGGCGGGCGTCTGGAGCCAAGGTGGTGGCCGCGGATCTCCCTTCGGGGCTGCAGAGCGACGACGGGGTGCCGCTGCCTCCCACGGTGACCGCCGACGTGACCTTGAGCTTCGGGTTCTTGAAGCTGGGGCAGGCGCTCGAGCCCGGCGCGACCCTCTGCGGCGACACCCGGGTTATCGACATCGGCATTCCCCGGGCGGCCCACGGCAAGCTGCAAGACCCTGCGGTCTGGCTGCTCGAAGAGAGCGACGTGAAGGGCCGCATTCCGGTGCGCCGGCCCGACTCGCACAAGGGCAGCGTCGGGCACGTGCTGGTGGTGGCCGGCAGCCGCGGCAAGACCGGCGCCGCCGCGCTCACCGCGCTCGCCGCCTACCGCTCGGGTGCGGGCCTGGTCACGGTGGCGACCCGCCCCGAGGCGCTGCCGGCGGTGATGGCCCACGCTCCCGAGATGATGGGCGTCGAGCTGCCCAGCACCGGCCCGTTCGGCATCGGCGACCTGAACGATCTGCTCGAGGCGGCGGAGGGCAAAGACGCGGTGGTGTTCGGGCCGGGCATCTCGCGCGGAGACGAGACCGGCAAGCTGATCGCCGCGTTCCTCGAAGAGCTGACCGTGCCCTGCGTGCTCGACGCCGACGGCTTGAACGCGATCGCGGGCAACCTCGCGGCGCTGAAGAAGGCCAAGGGCGATCTGTTGCTCACGCCTCACCCTGGTGAGATGGCGCGGCTGATCGGCACCACCGTCGCCGAGGTGCAGAAGGCCCGGGTTGCCACCGTTCGCGACGCCGCGCAGAGCACCCAGGTGGTGATGGTGCTCAAGGGCGCCCGCACCCTGATCGCCCGCGAAGACGGCACCGTGTTCGTCAACCCGACCGGCAACGCGGGCATGGCGACGGGCGGGGCGGGCGATGTGCTCTCGGGTGTGTGCGGGGCGTTGCTCGGACAGGGCCTGTCGCCGGAAGATGCGGCCGTGACCGCGGTGTATGCGCATGGCCTGGCGGGCGACCTGGTGGTGCAGAAGCAGGGCCGCATGGGCCTGATCGCCAGCGATCTGATCGAGGCGCTCGGCCAGGTGTGGACGAGATGGGGCCGCTGAGATGAGCGTCACCCAGGTCTTCGAGTCGGCCTCCGCCGAAGAGACACGTAAGCTGGGCAAGCGCCTCGGCGCGCTGCTCAAGGCGGGCGACTTCGTCGGCTTGAGCGGTCAGCTCGGCGCGGGGAAGACCCTGTTCGCCCGCGCGATCGCAGAGGGCATGGGCGTCGACATCTCCGACGTGTCGAGCCCGACGTTCTCGATCGTGCAGACCTACAAGGGCAGGGTGCCGCTCCACCACGTCGACCTCTACCGGCTCGAGTCGTTGGATGAGCTGACCGCGACCGGCTTCTTCGACCTCGAAGCCGGCGTCTCGGTGGTGGAGTGGGCCGAGAAGATTCCCCAGGCGATTCCCAAGGAGTGCCTGCGGCTCAGCTTCTCGGTCTACGGAGACACGATTCGGCAGATCGACGCTGCCGCGTTCGGTGACCGCCACAAGGCGCTGCTGGCCGTGTGGTCGCTCGACGACCGGTAAGCCTCTCCTGAAAGGAGAGGGGTTTCAGGTGGTCGGCGCTGACGGCGTAGGAGCCGCCGGAGCCGCCTCGGGCGCCGGAGCTGCTGCAGCCGCTGCTGCCGCCGCCGCTTCCTGCGCCTCGATCTTCGCCTTCGCCTCGGCCTCCGCCTTGTCCTCGGCGGCCTGTTTGGCTTCGATCGTCTTGTCCGACGCGGCCACTTCGTCCGCGGTCAGCTCGGTGCGCTCGGCGGTGGTGCCGGTCTTCTTCTCCAGGTCCTTCAGCGCCCGCAGGGTGAGGTCCTTCTCGAGCAGCACCCGGTTGAGGCGCTTCTCGACCGCGCGGAACTTGTCCTTCGCGAGGTTGCCCTCGGTGCGCGCGGTGCGCAGCTGCTTGTTCAGCCCGTCGCCGCGCTGCTTCGCCAGCTTGAGGTCCTTCTCGATCTCACGGGCCTTGGTCAGCTGCTCCTCGGCGCGGCGCATCTTCTCTTTGTCGCCTTCCGACAGCTCGCGAATCACCCGCTGCGGAGGAGGAGGCGCCGGGTGATCGGCCTTCGCCTCGGAGGGCGCACGCTCGGCAGGAGCGGCCTCACGGCGACGGCCACCGCCTTCGTTGCCGCTCTTCAGCTTCGCCACTTCGGCCAGCGCGGTCGCCAGCTCGGCCCGGGTGCTCTCGAGCTGAATCGAGGCCTGCCGCTCGACGTCGGCGCGCGCCTTGGCCAGATCGTCCTGGCCCTTGTGCGACTCCTTCTCGTCGTAGAGCTTGCGCTTGAGCGTCTTCAGCTCGTCCTTGAGGTCGTTGTTGAACTTCTTCTGCTCCTCGAGCTCTTTCTTCTTCGCTCCGAGGTCGGCTTCGAGCTTCGCGGTCCCGGCGGAGTCACCCGAGCGGGTCTCCTTCACCGGAGCAGCATCTTGAGAGCCACCCTTCACCGCCGCCGGCTGGTCCTTACGGCCCAGCAGGAGGATGTAGAGGCAAACCACCAACGCAATCGATTCGAGGATCAGTGCCACGGCCATGGTGGCGCACCCTATAGCGGCGAAAACGGCCTTGGTTCAACTGCTCCCGCTGAGTCCGAAGAACTTCTGGATCTTGAGGAGGAGATCCGCCTCGGTCTTGCCCCGGGAGGCGATGTCGATGCCGAGGTGAAACTTCGCCGAATCGAGCTCCGCCTTGCGGGAGGCGAGCACCTTGGCCACCCCCTCGGCGATCTGCGGCCGCTGGGTGAGCACCTTCTTGAAGGTCTCTTTGTCGAGGCGAAAGCACTCCACGTCGCCCATCGCCACCACCGTCGCCGACCGGGGCTCGCCGGTCATCAGCGACATCTCGCCGAAGAACGAGGGCCCCTTGAGCTGGGCGACCTCTTTCTCCATGCCCTGGTCGGTCACCCGCACCGACACCTGGCCGTCGTCGACCAGGTAGAGCCAGTGCGCCTCGGCGCCCTGCCGGGTGATCACCTCGCCCTTGCAGAACGGCGCGTAGCGCATGCCGTGGGCGAGCACGGTGCGCTCGTCCTCCGACAGGTCGTTGAAGAGGTCGACGTGGGTGAGCGCCAGCCGGCGGCGCTCGCGGTCTTGCTTGGCCTTGTCTTCGACCCGCTCGCGCGACTCCTGGGTGACGAACACCGCCTGGGCGGGAATCGACAGCCGCATGCCCGCCCGGTGGAGCGCGAAGTAGATCAGCGTGCGCACCTCGGAGTCGGTGGGGTCGTCGACCGCGATGTCATTCAGCCAGTAGCGCACCGCGTACTTGCCGTAGCTGTCGCCCAGCTCCATCAGCACGCAGTTGGGAGGGGGATCGGCCGCCACCCGCTGCAGCTTGGCGCCGCGCACCGCGGTGGTGACCGCGTCGATCACGTCGGAGGGCTGAAACCGGTAGTCGACGTTGAAGTACACCCAGCGCCGCAGCTGGAGCGGCTGGCCCTGGCGCCGGCCGAGCACCAGCACCTGGTTCTTCATGATCACCGAGTTGGGGACCAGCACCGTCTCCCAGTTGCGGGTCTCGATCGCCACGTAGCGCCAGCGAATCTCGAGCACCTTGCCGGTGAGGTCGCCCACCTTCACCCAGTCGCCCACCTCGATCGAGTTGTCGACCTGGAGCGCCAGACCGCCGGCGAGGTTGCCCATGAAGTCCTGCAGGGCGAAGCCAATCACCGCGGTCGCCACCGCCGAGGTCGCGATCAGGCCCGAGAGGTTGACGCCCGCACGCGAGAGCACGCTGAGCGAGGTGATCAGCGCCGCGATCGCCACCAGCACGTCTTGCAGCACGCGCGGCATCTGCACCCGCGCCCGGCTCATCAACACCCCGAACAAGAGCGCCGCGATGCAGCCCACCGCCGCCACGCCGCCGAACACCAGGCCCGGCACCCGGAAGTCGGCGGCGATGGTCGACTCCTTCGCGTTGAGCCCCGCTGCCGCGAGCAGAAAGACCACGTGCATGGTGAAGAAGAAGGTGAGCGCGCGCAGCCGCACCGTCTTCGCCACCAGTGCGCGCACCAGCACCACCGTCAGCGCGTAGAGCGCGAACAACCACACCGTTCGCCCGGTGGAGAATTCGCCCTTCAGGGCTTCGTAGAAGTCCCCCATGCGTTACGATTCTGGCATGGCCCACCTGGAGCTCGTCGAAAAGAAGAACATCGCCAGCTTTCGAAAGCTCGCCATCGGCACCTGGAGAACCGCCTACGACCCCAGCGTCTACGGGTCACTCACCGTGCGCATGGAGAAGGCGCTCCAGTACATCGACGACTTTCGGGCCGCCACCGGCCGGCGTCTCACCGTCACCCACCTGCTGACCAAGGCCTGCGCCTCGGCGCTCAAGGCCTGCCCCGACGCCAATGCGATCATGCGCTTCAACAAGATCTACCTGCGCAGCCGGGTGAACATCTCCGTGCTGGTGGTGCAGACCGACCAGGGCGACGGCAAGGTCGACCTCACCGCCGCCAAGATCGAAGACGCCGATCAGAAGACGCTGCTGCAGATCGCCGACGAGATGCAGGCCACGATCGACAAGGTTCGCCAGCGCAAGGACAAGCAGCTCGAGTCGGGCAAGAGCACGGTGTCGAAGATTCCCTTCATGCTGATGAACGGGTTTCTCAAGGTGCTCCACCTGTTGATGTACACCTTCAACATCAACCTCGAGTTCCTCGGCATGCCGAGAGACGCGTTCGGCGGGCTCACCATCACCAACGTCGGCTCGCTCGGCCTCGACGTCGCGTTCGTGCCGCTGGTGCCCTACACCGCGGTGCCGATCTTCATCGCTCCCGGCGCGATCAAAGACGAGCCGGTGGTGCAGGACGGCCAGGTGATCCCCGGCAAGACGATGGCGATCAACGCCACCTTCGATCACCGCTTCATCGACGGGTACCACGCCTCGGTGCTGTCGAAGACGGTGCGCCAGTACCTGGAGGACCCGTACACCTCGCTCGGGCCGCCTCCGAAAGACGCCGCGTTCGCCGACACCGTGCAGACCGGCAAGATCGTCGCCTAGGCGCCTTAGAAGAAGAACCGGTCGACCACCCCACGGGTGCGGGTCATGATCGAGGTCCACCCCAAGAGCTCGTCGACGTGGGCTTCGATCTCGTTCGGCTTCAACCCCAGCGCCGCCAGCGAGCCGGAGCAGGCGTAGAGCCGCGCCTGGCCTGAGCCGCGCACCGACTGCAACAGCTCGCCCAGCGTCGGCACCCCGCGCGCCTCCAGCTGATCGGCAGTGTCTTCCTGATCGGGAGCGTCGAGCGGCCCCTTCACCAGCCGGCCGAGCGCGTGCCAGAAGAAGTACAGCTCGCACGAGTGGCCCAGCGCCGCCGCCGCGGCCGCCGCCGACAAGCCCTGGTGCATCGACTCGTAGTCGCCGCGCTGAAAGAAGAAGAGGGTGCGGTTCATCGCTGGCCGTCACATACGCCAAAGGAATCCCAAACGCCGCCCGAGCCGTATTTTCGCCCCCTGAAACACGACCGCTCATCGTCCGTGATCAACCAGTGGGTACCCGAGTTCGACTGATGGGTGACATATGTCAGCGAAATCATTGGAAATGCAGTGGTATTGGGTGTTGGTGATTAGGTAAACGCGGTCAACCGATGCCGGACTTTGGCTCCAGAAGTGGCACCACCTCGAAGCGCAAGGATGCGCACCTCGACCTCTGCGCCACGGAGGCAGTGGCTCCGAAAGAGAACTCGACCCTGTTCGAGTGCGTGAAGCTGGTGCACTGCGCCATGCCGGAGCTCGCCGTCTCTGACGTGCAGCTGACGACGAAGTGGTTCGGCAAGCCGCTCAAGGCGCCGATTCTGATCACCGGGATGACCGGCGGCAGCGAGCGCTCGATGCAGGTGAACCGCGATCTGGCCGCGGCCGCCGAGGCGTGCGGTGTCGCTTTCGGTCTCGGCAGCCAGCGCGCGATGGCCGAAGACCCGGCGCTTGCGAAGACCTTCTCGGTGCGTGACGTCGCCAAAGAGACGGTGATCGTCGGGAACCTGGGCCTGGCCCAGGCGGCGAAGATGGGCATCGACCAGGTGCGCAAGCTGACCGACGCGGTGGGCGCCGATGCGCTCGCGCTCCACCTGAACCCCGGCCAGGAGCTCACCCAGCCCGAGGGCGACCGCGACTTCAAGGGCGGCTATGCCACGGTGGAGAAGCTGGCGAAGGCGTACGGCGATCGGCTGCTGGTGAAGGAGACCGGCTGCGGCATCGCTCCCGACGTGGCCCGCCGGCTGGTGGATCTCGGCGTTCGCCACCTCGACGTCTCGGGCCTGGGCGGCACCAGCTGGGTGCGGGTCGAGCAGCTGCGCGCGTCGGGCATCTCGGCCGAGGTGGGCAAAGAGCTTGCGGGCTGGGGCATTCCCACCGCGGCGGCCGTTGCGCTCGTGCGCAAGGCCGTGGGTCCCAACGTGACCGTGGTGTCGTCGGGAGGCATGCGCTCGGGCGTCGATGTGGCCAAGGCGCTCGCGCTCGGGGCCGACCTGGGCGGGATGGCGCTGCCGATGTTCAAGGCGCAGCAGGCGGGCGGGGTGGAGGGCGTGAAGGCGGCGCTGGCCACGGTGATCGAGGCTTTGAGGCAGGTGTTGGTGCTGACCGGTTCAGCAAGTGTCGAGAATCTGAGGAAGAAGCCGAAGGTGATGGTCGGTGAGTTGAAGGAGTGGCTTGCCGCGTATTAAGGCGAACCCCGGCGTGGGGACGCCTCCTGAGTGGGTCGTACTGGAGACTTCAATGACTACCGTGACGTCGCGGCTGGCGGGCTTCCATAAGCTTCCCCTCGAGGAGCGACTCCTCAAGGTCACGAAGATGATGAAGCTGACCGATGAAGAGTCGGCGTCGCTTCACGGCGCGGGTCTCAACATGACCACCGCCAACCAGATGATCGAGAACGCGGTCGGCACCTTCGGGCTGCCGCTCGGGCTCGGCCTGAACATGGTGGTGAACGGCCGCGACTACATCGTGCCGATGGCGGTCGAGGAGCCCTCGGTCGTCGCCGCCGTCTCGTTCGCGGCCAAGATCGTGCGCGAGGGCGGAGGCTTCTCGGCCGAGGCCGACGACGCCCTGATGTACGGCCAGGTGCAGGTCACCCGCTACGGCGACCCCGACGCGGCGGTGCGCAAGCTCCACGAGCACAAGGAGCAGATTCTCGCGCTGGCGAACAGCTTTCACCCCTCGATGACCAAGCGCGGCGGTGGAGCGCGCGACATCGAAGTGCGCGTGCTGCCCGCGCCCGAGGGCCCCAAGGGCGAGCCGATTCTGGTGCTGCACCTGGTGGTCGACTGCCAGGAGGCGATGGGCGCCAACCTGATCAACACCATGGCCGAGGGCGTGGCTCCGTTGGTGGAGCAGATCACCGGCGGCCGGGTGTACCTGCGCATTCTCTCGAACCTCTGCGATCGCCGGCTGGCGCGCGCCTCGTGCCGCATTCCGGTGCCGGCGCTGGCCGACTTCGATCTGCCGGGCGACGCAATCGCCGACGGCATCGTGCAGGCGAGCCGCTTCGCGCTTGCCGACCCGTACCGCGCGGTCACCCACAACAAGGGCGTGATGAACGGCATCGACTCGGTCGCGATCGCCACCGGCCAGGACTGGCGGGCGATCGAGGCGGGTGCGCACGCGTTCGCCGCGCGCGACGGCCAGTACCGGCCGCTGTCGACCTGGACCCTCGAGGGCAACGATCTCGTCGGGCGCATCGAGCTGCCGCTGGCGCTCGGCACCGTCGGCGGGCCGATCAAGATTCACCAGGGCGTGCAGGCGGCGCTCAAGGTGCTCCGCGTCAGCTCGGCGAAGGAGCTGGCGATGGTGATGGCCTCGGTCGGCCTCGCCCAGAACCTGGCCGCGGTGCGCGCGCTCGGCTCGGTCGGCATTCAGAAGGGCCACATGGCGCTCCACGCCCGCTGCGTCGCGGTCACCGCCGGTGCGCGCGGTGATTGGGTCGAGCGGCTGGCGAACATGCTGGTCACCATGGGCCACGTGAAGGTCGAGAAGGCCAAAGAGATCCTCGCGGCGTTGCCGCCCGAGGAGATGGCGATCGCGCTGGGCGGCTAAAACCCCTCTCCCGACGGGAGAGGGCCGAGAGCGCGAAGCGCTCCGGGGTGAGGTTAGAGAAATTGGCCGGCGCGAAACGTTCCAAGCCGTTCGAACCTGAATCCGAAGTGACCGTCCGCTCGGGCCCGAGGCTGGAGCATCGCGGCTTCGCGCCCGGCAAGGTGATCGTGTTGGGCGAGCATGCGGCGGTCTACGGCCACCCAGCCCTGGCGGCACCTCTGTCGCGCGGCGTGGAAGCGGTCGCGGTGCGCTCGAAGACCTGCGAGATCGCCGTGCCTGCCGAGCTCAGCGCTGCCCAATCGCAGGCGCTGCAGCGCGCGTTCAAAGCAGGCGCGGCGGTCTTCGGCTCCCCGAAGGTGCGCGTCGAAGTGACCAGCCGGTTGCCGGTGTCGGTCGGCCTGGGCAGCTCAGGCGCGCTGTCGGTCGCGTGTGCGCGCGCTCTGGCAGCGGTGGTGGGCGAGGAGAACCCGGCGAAGATTCTCGAAGGTGCGCGAGCGATGGAGGGCGAGTTTCACGGCCAGCCGTCGGGCGTCGATCACACCACCTCCGCCACCGGCGAGATGGTGATCTTCCAGCGCGGCAAAGCGAAGGTCGTGATCGCCAAGAAGCCGGTCGAGGTGGTGGTGGCGATCTCCGGGCCGCGGGCTTCCACCAAGTCGACGGTGGCGGCGCTGCGCGAACGCCAGGCCAGGTGGCCGGAGCGCTACGCGCGGCTGTTCACTGAGGTCGGCCGGCTGGTGAAAGAAGGCGCGGAGTCGGTGCGTCGCGGTGACCTCGACTCGCTCGGCGACCTGATGAACCTGAACCACGGGTTGTTGACCGCGCTCGGGCTCGCGTCGGAGTCGATCGACGCGATGGTTCGCCGGCTGCGCAAGATGGGCGCGCTTGGGGCGAAGCTGACCGGCGCCGGAGGCGACGGCGGGGCGGTGATCGGCCTGTTCAAGGAGCCGGAGCTGATCGTGCAACAGCTGCGCGCGCAGGGCATCGACGCGTTCGCCTCGCACCTCGCCGGGCCGAGGCCGCTGTGAAAGCGACCGCGTCGGCGCATCCCAACATCGCGTTGGTGAAGTACTGGGGCAAACGCGACGAGCGGTTGATCCTCCCGCACCAGTCTTCTTTGTCGGTGACGCTGGCGCCGTTGAAGGTGGTGACCACGGTCGAGTTCACCGGAAAAGACGGCGCCGACGAGGTGGAGCTCAACGGCAAGCGCGCGGTGGGCAGCGAAGAAGCGCGGGTGCGGGCGACGCTCGACCTGATTCGGGCGTCGAAGGCCGGCCTGGGCGCGGCGAAGGTGGTCTCCGCGGGCGACTTCCCGGCGGCAGCGGGGCTGGCGTCGAGCGCGGCGGGGTTCGCAGCGCTGGCGGTGGCGGCGCGGGTGGCGGCTGGCTTCAAGCGCGACTGGAAGGCGGAGTCGATTCTGGCACGTCAGGGCTCGGGCTCGGCGTGCCGTTCGATTCAGGGCGGTGTGTGTGTGTGGCGCAAGGGGAGTGAGCCCGACGGCTCGGACTCCTACGCCGAGCAGATCTTCGCGGAGAACCACTGGCCGCAGCTTCGCTTGCTGGTGGCGATGGTGAGCCGCGAGGAAAAAGAAGTGAAGTCACGCGACGGCATGCGTTCGGCGGTGGAGACGTCGCCGTACTACCCGGCGTGGGCACGCGACGCAGAGCGAGAGGTGAACCCAGCGCTCGACGCGATTCGGGCGCGCGACCTCGACCGGTTGGGCCACCTGGCAGAGCGCAACGCGTGGCGCATGCATGCGTCGTCGATGGCGGCTGATCCGCCGCTCTGTTACCTGAAGCCGAAGACGCTCGAGGTGATCGAGTCGCTTCGCGAGGAGCGCAAGAAGGGCGTGCCGGTGTATTTCACGCTCGATGCGGGGCCGAACCCGGTGATCCTCACCGACGCGGCTCACGAAGATCGCGCGGCCGAGCTGCTTCGGGCGCACGGTGCGAGCGAAGTGGTCCGCTGCCACCCGGGCGGTGACGCCCAAACCCTCTCCTGAGACCGCAGCGAAGCGCGCCGCGGCGAGGTCAGGGCGCCTCGAGCAAGTAAGCGGGGTGCATCAAACCGGTTGGGGCGTAGAGCTCCTCATGGGTCTTCCTGAACCCGAGCTTGAGCAGCGTCTTTCGCGACCCTTCATTCTCGGGATGGTGCCCGGCGAAGAGCGCCGAAGCGCTGATCTGGCTGAACCCGAACGCGATCACCGCGAGAGCGGCCTCGGTGGCGAAACCCTTGCCCCAGAACGCGGGTCGCAAATGAAACCCGAGCTCGTAGATCTTCTTGGCCGCGTCGCGCATGTGCAGTCCGCAGCACCCGACCAGGTCGCCGCCCATTCGTAGAAATGCCGGCCAGTACTGAACGCTGTATTCGCGTTCAGACGCGATCTCGGTGTGCAGCCGCGCCGTGATCGTCGCCTGATCGAAGGGGACCTTCGAGATCAGCCGCGTCACGCTCGAGTCGCCCCACAAAGCGCGAGCGAGCGCGTCATCAGTCTCGGTCCACGAACGAAATTCCAGCCGGTCGGTGGGTAGCGGGTGCGGCACGTCAGCCACAGTAGCCCGGCGGCGGAGACAGGGGTCGGACCCTTGTCAGGCGTCAGCAATTTCTGACCCCCTGGCGTCACTAAAAGTGACCCCTCAGGGCGGTTGAGTTTGAAGCTAATTGTCGCCGTCGTGCGTGTCGACCGCCGGAGCGAGCGAAGCGAGCGCAGGCGCACTCTGTTGCGTCGAGATCATCCTTCTCGTTCCACTGGTCCTCTCGTCAGCAGCCCGGACTTCTTCTTCTGCCTGATGCGGTAGCTCTCGCCCTGGATGACCAGCGTGTGGCTGTGGTGCAGCAAGCGGTCGAGGATCGCCGCGGCCAGCACGTCGTCGCCGAAGACGCCGCCCCACTGTGCGACCAGCTGGTTCGTGGTGATCAGCATGCTGCCCTTCTCGTAGCGCCGTGCCACCAGCTGGAAAAACAGGTGAGCGCTGCGCTTCTCGAAGGGCAGGTACCCGAGCTCGTCGATGACCAGTAGTTTCGGCTTGGCGGAAAAGTTCAGCTTGTCCTTCAGCTGCCCCTCGCTCTCGGCTTTGGCGAGCGCTGCGAGCAGCGTCGTAGCGCTGACGAAGAGCACCGAGTGGTTGGTCTCGACCGCGCAGCGTCCGAGCGCGATCGCCAAGTGCGTCTTGCCGACCCCCGGCGGCCCGAAGATGAGGATGTTCTCGGCCTCGGCGATGTACCGACCGGTGGCGAGCTCTCGCACCAGCCGCGCGTCGACTGACGGCTGCGCCTTGAAATCGAAGTCCTCGAGCACCTTCACCGCGGGGAAGTGGGCGATCTGGATGCCCATTGCGATGCGCTTTCGCTGCTTCGCTTCGAGCTCGGTCTTGAGCAGGCTGTCCAGGAAGTCGAGGTAGGTCGGTTCGCTGCGTGCGGCGTCGTTGAGCAGAGCATCGAGCCGTTCAGCTGCGTTGCGCAGGTACAGCTGCCTCAGGTGGTCTTGCACCCTCGCGTGGATGATCTCGCTCATGCTGCACCCCGCTCGACGACGCTGGCGTAGTCATCCAGCGTCCGACCGAGCGCCTTCAGCGGCGACTCGCTGGCTTGAGGCGGTGGCGAGGCCCGCCAGAGACCTTCCCAGTGCGCCGGGTCCACGACACGGCTGTATGGCTCGGTGCTGCGCCGATGGGTCGCGACCACCTTGCCGCCGTGAAAGATGCGGACCTGCTCGTCACCGAGCTGCACCTCGACGTGCTCACGGACCAGTCCGTGCGGGACGCTGTAGCGGACCGTGTCCACGTCGACGAGCGCGTCATGAGCGACGCGCCGCTGCAGCATCTGCCTTCGCCGCGGTAGCGGCTGCGCAGGCAGCGGTCTCAGGGCCGTCTTCTCGTCGCGAGAAAAGCGCTCGCTCGGCTTCTCGTGCGTCGTGCCGTGGATCCGATCGTCCGCGGTGTTCATCCACTGCGCCAGGTGGGCCTCGAGCTCGCCGAAGCTGTCGAAGTCCCGGCCAGCGAGCCCGTTGCGCTTCACAAACTTCACGCCCGACTCCGTCTTGCCCTTGGTGCGAGCGCGGTAGGGCCCGCATGCCTTCGGCTGGACGTCCCAGTCGCGACAGAAGTCGAGGTACGCCGGGTGGAAACGCACCGTGCCAGAAGAGCGGTTGTGCTCGACCACCAACGGCCTGGCGTTGTCGCCCAGCACTTCGAGCACCACACCGCCGAAGTGCATGAAGGCTGCGCCGATGCCTTCGCGCCAGTCGTCTCCGCGCTGGTTGAGGAAGGCCTTCACGAAGATGCGCCGCGAGTGGCTCAGTACCGCCACCAGCAGGAAGACCTTCACCAGCTTGCCGGCGATCCGAAGCTTCTTCTCGCCGAAGTCGACCTGCATCTGACGCCCAGGCGCCGTCTCGAAGCGCACCGTGGCCACTTCTGCGGCGTGCGTCTGCCGCCGCCGGCCTTCGACCGCTCGCTGCACCGTCCTCAGGCTTGCTTTGATGCCCTCAGCGGCGAGCATCTGCTGCACGACGACGCCGTTGCCCTCGGCGACGCCGTCCCAGAGCGCCACCGCCCGATCGACCCCCTTAGCGTCGAGCTTTCGAGCCGTCGGCCTCACCTGCACTTCGGCCGCTTCGCCGTGCCGCAGATAACGACGCACAGTGTTCCGCGCGATCCCCAGCTCTCGCGCGATCTGCTTCGTGCCCCAGCCGACCTCGTGCAGCACTCGCATCCGCTGCACGACTTCCTGCTCCACCATTGGCACCTCCGCTTCGCGGGGTGCCACAACTTCACGTCCCATCGTTGCCTCCTGTTGAGGCCCCGAGGGGGTCACTTTTAGTGGCGTCAGGGGGTCAGTTTTGCTGTCGCCCTACAACCCTGGACGGTGAGCCGACCAACTCGGAGGTGAGCCGACCAACTCGGAGGTGAGCCGACCAACTCGGAGGTGAGCCGACCAACTCGGAGGTGAGCCGACCAACTCGGAGGTGAGCAGGCCAATCCGGCCCTGGACCAGCCAGTTCGGCCGTGGACCGCCCAATCCGGTGGTGAGACGACCAATCTGGCGGTGAGACGACCAATTCGGTGGTGAGACGACCAAACCGGCGGTGAGACGACCAATCCGGTGGTGAGCCGACTAAACCGGTGGTGAGACGACCAAACCGGGGTGAGACGACCAACCCGGTGGTGAGACGACCAAACCGGCAGTGAGACGACCAAACCGGCAGTGAGCAGGCCAATCCGGCGGTGAGCAGGCCAATCCGGCGGTGAGCAGGCCAATCCGGCGGTGAGCAGGCCAGTCCGGCGGTGAGCAGGCCAGTCCGGCGGTGAGCAGGCCAATCTGGCGGTGAGCAGGCCAATCCGGCGGTGAGCTGGCCAATCCGGCGGTGAGCTGGCCAATCCGGCGGTGAGCTGGCCAGCCGACTGACCCCCTTCGGATGTCAGGGGTGCGTGCTACCACCAAGCATTGGGGATCCGCAAATCCTCGGGCAACTCGAGCGCGGCCGCGCGAACGTTACGGGTGCGCTTGTACGCCGCCAGGTAGCGTGAGAGCGCGTGCTGCGACCGCTCGTTGCCGCCGCGGGCGAACACGTCGCCCAGAAATCGCAGCACGTCGTCGCGCCCGTGCAGCATGCGAGGTGCTCCCAGGCGCACTGCCACCAGACCGGCGCGCACGAACACCATCGAGCTGCGCATCACCAGGTTCACCGCCGTGTGGCCCTCGTGGACGGTGAGCAGCTCGCGCAGCAGCTCCGCCATCTCGCCGCGGTCCATGCTGCGGTGGCGCCCGGCGTACCAGCGGCTCCGCGACGCGGCGCGAACCTCCGCCTCGTTCGGGTGCTGAAACTCCGGCCACCACCGCAGGTGCTCCACCGCGTGCTGCCCGATCAGCCCCTTCGGCAGCACCGCGCGCACCGCGCTCAACCGATCGATCTGCGGCAGCGACGCGGTCACCCGCACCGCCCAGCGCTCGAAGTGCGCCAGCTTGTCGGAGCCCCGCCGATCGCGCACCACCGGCCCAACCCAGGCGTCGTCGTCGAGGCCGTACTCGTCCTCCCAGGCAGACGCGTCGCGTGTCAGCTGCGAGAGGCGGCACTTCACCTCGCGCCGCGTCGCGCGCTTCAGATGTGCCTTCGCGCGAGCCGCTCCCCTCCAGCGCGAGGGCAGGATCGAGCGCGCCATCTGCCGCAGTTTGTCGTCGCCGTAGAGCATCGCGACAGCCAGACGTTCGCCACCGACGGCGGCTGACGCTTCTGCTATTTCGCGCCCATGACCCAAGAGCTCGAGATCAAGACCGCCGACGGCACCGCCAAAGCATGGTTCCACCGGCCCGAAGGCGGCGGCACCTTCCCCGGCGTGCTCTTCGTGATGGACGCGGTCGGCATGCGCGCCTCGGTTCGCGCGATGTCGGAGCGCCTCTCCAAGCTCGGCTTCGCGGTGCTGGCGCCCAACCTGTTCTACCGCTCCGGCGACTTTCCCCCCTTCGACCCGAAGAACGTCTTCGCCGACCCGAAAGAGCGCGAGCGCCTCGGCACGATCGTGAAGCAGCTCACCCCCGACGCCGGGATGCGCGACTTCGCCGCCTACTTCGACACCCTCGAAGCGCAGCCTGGCGTGAAGGCCGGCGGCCTGGGCGCGGTGGGCTACTGCATGGGCGGCCGGCTGTGCTTCAGCGCGTCCGCGGCGATGCCCCAGCGCTTGAAGGCGGTGATGTCGTTTCACGGCGGCGGCCTGGTCTCAGACGACGACACCAGCCCGCACCTCGGTGCTCCGAAGATCAAGGCGAAGCTCTACTTCGGCATTCCGGTCGACGACCGCAGCTTCACGCCGGAGCAGCACGGCAAGCTCGCCGCCGCGCTCGCCACCGCCAAGGTCGGCCACACGATGGAGCTCTACCCGGGCGCGATGCACGGCTTCGCGGTCGACGACATGCCGGTCTACAACCGCGACGCCTCAGAGCTGCACTGGCGCCGGATCGACAGCTTCTTCAAAGAGAACCTCTAGAAGCTCACGCCGTTCGCGTTCGGTGCCGGCACCTGCATCGACAGCCGGCGCTCCTGCTTCGGCCCGTAGAGCGCCTGGTAGATGTAGTAGTCGGCGGTCACCTGCTTCACGTAGCCGCGCGTCTCTTTGTAGGGGATCTCCTCGACCCACATGTCGAGCGGCAGCGTCTGGCGCTCCGAGGCCCAGCGCAGCACCGGCTTCGCCCCCGCGTTGTACGCCGCGGCGCACAGGCTCGGGTGCCCCTGAAAGCGGTTGAGCAGCGCCGAGAGGTACCAGGTGCCGAGGGTCACGTTCTCCTCCGGCGAGTAGAGCTCGTCGGGGGCGGGCGGCTCCCGGTTGAGCTCCTTGGCGATCGAGTTCGCGGTCGGAGGGATCAGCTGCATCAGCCCCCGCGCATCGGCCACCGACGACACGTCGGGCCGAAACGCGCTCTCGCGCCGCATGATCGCCCACGCCATGAACGGGTCGAGGCCGTGGTCGTGGCTCTGCTTCTCCACCGTCTCCTGGTACGCGCGCGGGTACATCAGCGCCACCGCCTCGGGCACCCGCTGCGTGAACACCGCGCCCCACAGCCAGCGCGCCGCCAGGGTGTACGCCGCGCCGTAGTCGCCCAGCCCCTGGAGCGCGTGCCCGTAACGCATCGCCGACTCCGAGTTGCCGACCGCGGAGATCACCGCCGCCACCTCGTCTTGCGCGTCGTGAAACAGCCCGGTGCGGGCCAGCTCCTGGGCCAGCTTCAGATCGGCTGGAGGAGCCACCTTGAGCGCCTTGGGCGGCTCCGAGAACGTCGGCGGAGCCTCCTCACCCAGCTCCCGCAGCCGCTCCTGAGAGAGCAGGGCGTAGAAGCTCCCCGGCGACTGGGTGATCAGCGTGCGGTAGTCGGCGACCACCTGCTCCCGGGTGGGCCGCTTCGCCACGTTGAGCGACGCACCCGCATCGGCCGGCGCCGCCGCCACTCCGCCGTCGGCCGCCGCGGCCTCGAGCGAGAGCTGCGCCGAGCGCACCATCCAGTAGCGCGCCTGCGGCACCAACGCCGAGCGGGGAAAGTCCTCCAGCAGCGAGGCCAACAGCGCGCGCGCCTTCTCGAGCTGCCCTTCGCGGATCAGCGAGAACGACCGAAACCAGCGCGCCTCGTCGCGCTTGCGCGACTCCGGGTGCCGCGACTCGAAGCGCTCGAAGTCGCTCACCGCGCGATCGAACTCGCCCGCCTGCATCGCCAGCCACGCCGCCAGGTAGCCGGCTTCTTCGGCCGGCAGCTCCTTGGGGTACTTCTCGTCGAGCGACAGCAGCACCTCGCGGCCGAGCCGGTTCTCGCCGCCCTTCATCAACCGCCGGGCGCGAATCATCATCGCGTCGGCGGCGATCGGAGACGGCCCGCCCATCGCGTCGTCGAGCTGTAGAAACGCGTCTTCCTGCTGGCCGAGCGCGAACAGCACCGACGACCTCGCCAGGTGCAGCTGGGCGGTGGCCCGCTTCTCGCGCTTGTCTTTCGGCACCTCGACCAGCTCCAGCTCCGCGGCGGCCGTCTTCGCGTCGCCGGCGGCGAGAAAGCCGTTCGCGCGGGCGAGCCGCTCTTCGAAGCCGAACCAGGGCGTCTTGTTCAGGTTCGACAGCCGCAACGCCACCTGCTCGGTGTCGGGGTGCGCGGGCGCGCGGATCATCAGTTGCTTGAAGTCGGCCAGGCCGCCTTCGCGATCTCCGCTGTCGTACTTCGCGGTGCCGCGCGCGTAGAGCAGCTCTGGAGCCGCATCGACGTCGAGGCCCTCGAACAGCGGCAGGGCCTCCTTGAACCTGCGGGTGGCGACCAAGAGCTCGGCGGTGCGGCTGTCGAGCCGCTTCTTCAGCCACGGGGGTGGGGTCTTGCCCGCGCGGGCGAACGTCTTCAGCGCATCGTCTTTCTTGCCCGCCCAGGCCTGCGCCTCGCCCAGATACCAGGCATGAACCGCTTCGAGGCTTTTTGGGGCAGGACGGGACTTCAGCTGATCGGCGGCGGCTGCCGGGTCGCCTTCTGACAGCTCCAAGAAGCCCAACAGCAGCGACAGCCGTGTAGCGTCGGGGCAGGGTTTCTTGACGTCTTTGCCCGCACAGGCCGAGTATTCGGCCTCGGCGGTGGCGCGGGCCGACGCACGATGAACCCGCACCGCCTCCAGCAGATCAGTGGACTGTGCCGAAGCGGTGCCGCCAAGACACGTGAGAGCGACGAAAAGTGCAGCAGTCAGGGGTCGCTCGTTTGACATTTGTCGGTCGTGTTTCGTAAAGCGTAACCCGCCTGGAAGTCGCACGATTCCAGGGCCGGAGTAGGGAGAGGGACGAACGAAGAGCAGCAAGACGTCGGGGGGTATTTTCACCTGGGAGGCCGAACCGCATGAAGCCGTTTCCGACCGAGTTGCCGCAGAGCATCAACCCTGAGGCGGGGCCCAAGCGCGCTGGGGTTGAGACTCACCGCAACCTGAACTGCAACCACTACGACAACTGCCTCGATGAGGCGGTGCGCCGTGGTTGGCAGAGCTTCACCTGTATGAAGTGCCCGCTGTACCCGATGAACGCCGCGCCGCAGATGGGCATCGAAGCGTACGCGACGCAGCGCCGGGCGATCTGAAGTTCGCAGTGGTTTGACCCTCGTTCGCCGCAGGCTGGAGTCGTCACTTTCGTAGCGTGACGACACCCCGGCGAACGAGGTCCTTGAGCGTTTCTTCGATCTCCACCGGCGACAGCTCGACGCGGGCGATCACCTCGCGCGGCGGCACCCGCTCTTCGCAGATCAGCCGGGCCACCTCGAGCGACTGCTTGGGGCCGACCATCTGGTACACGTGGTAGAGGTCGGGATCGACCTGAATCTCGTTCGCGCCCACCATCATGCCTTCGCGGGCGCGGCGCTCGTTGTCGTTGAGCAGCTCGCGGGCCCGCGCCAGCAGATCGGCCAGCGGCAGCTGCAGTGACGGCGGAGCGGGGTGGGTGCCGAAGTTGAGCGCGCCCTCTGCTCCACGCGAGGCGATGAAGGCGTTGAACGCGCGCTCGCCCTCGGCGGTGAAGCGGCCGGCGGCGGCGGTGGCGTGCACCGGGCGGCCCTCCTCGAAGAAGAGGCGGTATTCGGCGAAGTTGTCTTTCGCGTCGAGCCGGCCGCTGAAGCGCCGCTCGGCGAGCATCTCGGCCAGCCACTGCGGCCCCACGGTGCCGACCGAGACCGGGCTGTTCTTCTTGCTGTCGATCAGCTGGGCCACCAGCGCCCGGGGCTCGAGCAGCTTGCGCACCTGGCCCACCAGCGCGTCGAGACGGCCTCCCTTGGAGAAGTAGGCCTGGGCGCCGGCGTTGGTCGCCCGCAGCTTCTCGCGGTAGTCGTCGTGGCAGGACAGAAACGCGATCGGCAGCTCGCGGGTGCGCACGTCTTCGCGGAGCAGCTTCAGCATGCCCCAGCCGTCGAGGCGCGGCATGTTGAGGTCGGCGATCACTGCGTCGTACGGCGCCACCTGGGCGGCGGCGAAGCCTTCGACGCCGTCTTCTTTGATGGTGACGGTGAAGCCGTGCTTGGTGAACAGGGTCGAGAACATGCGGCAGAGCGCTTCGTCGTCGTCGACCAGCAGCAGCTTCGACGCGCGCGCGGGCGGGGCCGCCGCGGTCACCGGTGCGATCGCCGGCGCCACCAGCCCCATCTCGAACGGCTGAGAGGGCGCCTCTTCGAGCGCAGTGCCGATCACCACGCTGATCTCTTCTTCGGTGGCGCCGCCCGAGTCTTCGCCGAACTCGATCACCACGCCTGCGCCGTCGCCGCCGCCGACCTCCGAGAACGACCAGTCGCCGGTCTTCTGCGCCACCATCAACACCAGCGCCTCGACCCCGGAGTGCTTGCCGAAGCGCGCCGACTCGACTCGGCCCAGCGCGAAGGTCACCTCGCCCACCGGAGCGCCGGTGGCCTGAATGGTGAGCTTGCCGGAGCGCTTGGTGCGCCGCATGTGCTCCGCCAGCCGGCTCAGGCCCACGGTGTCGAGGTGGCCCGACGACATGCCGCGGCGGGTGGTGAGGTCGCCCAGCAGCAGCTTCAGCTCCGCCGGGTGCATGCGCGGGTCGAACGGGAGCGAGAGAAAGGTCACCACCCCGGTGCGCAGGCCGTTCACGAACGGCTGCTCGGTCTGGTCCTGGCACATCAGCGCGATCGGCACCGTGGCGGTGGCGACGTCTTGGGCCAGAAGGTCGAGCGCTTCGCTCACCAACATCGAGCCCGGCTCGTCGTAGAGGATGATCAGCTGCGGCGACAGCTGCTTCACCGCCTGGGTGAGCTTCTTCTTCTCGGAGATGAAGCGGTAGAAGAACCCGGCCTGGTTGAGCGAGGCGGCGATCGACGCCTGGCGCGCCTTCTGCTCGTCGACTCCCAGAATTTTGGGGCCTTCGTCGCTCATTCAGCTCTGAAATGTAGCTCCGCGCGCACCCGGGCGCACGGGTTAGGTTTCGGGGGGAAAGCGGATCACTTCGCGCCGGAGCAGCTCGAGCACGGCCTCTTCCAACAGGCCGTCGGCCAGCTCGATCTCGTTGGCGAGCGGCTGCAGCTGCCCTTCGGTCTGCTTGAGCGCCAGCAGCACCCGCACGTCGCGCTCGTTGCCGACCTCCATGAACAGCTTGGCCAGGCTGGGGTCGATTTCGACCTTCCCGGTGGCCAGCCCGCGCTTGAGCTGCGAGGCCTCCATCGCGGCGACGTGCTTGCGCGCTTCGGTGAGCAGGTCGGAGAGCCACTGGGTCTGCACCGGGTCACCGGGCGGAGTGGGGCGCACCTCGAAGGTGCCGACCGGGCCCTTCGACGCGATCAGGGCGGCGAGCGCCATCGCGCCCTCGGCGTGGCGGCCGCCGGCGTCGACGGTGGCCTTCACCACCGCGCCGCGGTCGACGTGCACCCGGTAGCGGCCCCAGAAGTCCGACAGCGAGAGCTCTCCGGTGCAGTCGAGCTCGGCCAACGCCTCCAGCACCCAGCCGGGCCCGACGATGCCGGCCTCGAGCCGATCGATGCGGCGGCGGGAGGTGAGCTGCTCCCAGAGATTGGAGCGCGGCACCGCCAGCGCCTTCACCCGCTGCACCAGCTCGTCGGCGTGGCCGGTCTTTTTCAGGTACTCGCGGGCGCCGGCGCGGGCCGCCCTCAGCGTCTCGCGGTAGTCGTCGTGCGCCGAGAGCACCAGAATCGGCAGCTCGCGGGTGCGCACGTCGGCCTTCAGCCCGCGCATCATTCCCCAGCCGTCGAGCACCGGCATGTTGAGGTCGGCCACCACCACGTCGAACGGCTTCGAGAGCGCGAACTGCTGCCCCTCGATCCCGTCTTCGGCGGTGGTGACGTAGAAGCCGGCCCGCTCCAGCTGCTTGCCGATCAGCTTGCGGAGCGCCTCTTCGTCTTCGACCACCAGCACCTTGGGCTTGAACTGCGGCGGGGCGGCGGGAGCGGCGGGCTTCGACACCGGCGCCTGGCCTTCGAGCCACTTCCAGCGGCCGCGCTCCAAAGACAGCATCTCGTCGAGCGCGGGAATGCCCTGCAGCGGCCCCAGCTTCGCCGCCTGGAGCTCGCCGTTCACGAACACCGCCCGCCCACCGAACGGGGTGTCGGGATCGACCTGGAGGGTGCCGTTCTTCTTCAGCCGCTTGATGTGGGCGAGCAGGTGGTTGCGCTGCCGCTCGTAGGGGCCCTCGCCGACCAGGGTGGTGTGGCTGTTGCGCTCGTCGAGCACCTTGGCGAGCCGGGTGAAGTGCTCGGCGACGAACGGAGGCCGCCAGACGTCGACCACCCCCAGCTGCAGCCAGCGGAGCTCTTCTTCGAAGCTGGTCTGCTGAGCACACAGGATCACCACCGGCACCTCGGCGGTGGTGCGAAACGCGCGCAGCGAGATCACCGTCTCGCGGCCGCTCATCAGCCGCATCGTCTCGTCGACGAGAATGACCTCGGGCTTGAAGTCGCGGGCGGTGGCGATCGCCAGGGTGGGGTATGCGAGCAGCTGCACCCGGTGCCCGGCCTCCGCCAGCTGGTCCCCGAGCTTCTCCAGCGAGGTGAGATCGTCGTCGATCAGCAACACCCGAATCATCTTCGCCGCCTAGTGTTTCACGTGGGCGTACACCACCACCACGAAGAAGCGATGGGGGCCGTAGGTGAGGCTGTCGCCCTCCGCCAGACCCACACCCACCAGCTCGTTGGAGGCCTGGGCGAGGTTCTTGGAGTCGGTGATCGCCGAGGGGTCCTCCACCACGTAGACGTCGACCGCGGCGGAGTCGATGTCGTCGCGGGCGGCGAAGATGCGCTCGTGGAGGTTCTCGCCCGGCAGCTTGGCGGTGGGCTTGTCGAGCTCCAGCGCGCGCCGGGCGTGGGTGGTGGCGAGCTTCTCGAGCAGCTCGGTGCGCTTCATCGACGGCAGGTGGTGCTTCACCCGGTACCGGTCGAGCGCTTCGTAGGCGGCGTCGAACGGGTCGATCTCGGTGCCGCCCTCGGCAGGGGTGGCGAGCACTTCGACCACGATCGTCTGGCCCTGGCTGTTCTTCGCCACCCCGAGGCCGAGGCGGGTGTAGCCGGGCTCGAGCAGGTTCTTGCGGTGGCCGGGGCTGTGCTCGATCGAGAAGTGCGCCGCCAGCGGGCCGGAGGCGAGGCCCAGGTTCTCTCCCGCGGAGGCGAAGTGGTAGCCGGCGCCGTGCAGGCGGGCCTTGAGGTCCTGGCCGTCGGGGGCGACGTGGGCGAAGAAGTTCTCTTTCGCCATTCGCTCGGCGTAGGGCTGGGCGATGCCGTCGAGCTCGACGTCGCGCTTCAGCGTCGACAGCCCCGAGCCGTGGCGCAGGTTGTTGATCGCCTCGGCCAGCTTGTCCTTCGCCTCGGCGGGGTCGCGCGGCTCCTTGAACGAGGCCGCCGCGTCGTCGCCCTTGGCCTTGCCCACCTGCACGAAGAACAGCGCCACCACCTGGGGCCCCTGGTCGCCGCGCGCGAGCAGCTCGATGGTGTAGCGCCCGTCGCCGCTGAACGAGACCTCGGAGCAGACCCGCTGGCCGCCGCCGGTGTGGGTGGTGGCGCGCTTGTCGACCACGCCGTCGGGGCGGGTGACGAACAAATCGGCGCTCTGGTACCCGTCTTTCAGGGTGGCGCAGAGGCGCTGGGCCGGGGTCTCCGACGGCAGCTGACGGGGAAACTTCTCGACCTCGGCGCGGCGCTCGGCGAGCAGCACGCAGATCGCCGACCGGTCGCCCTGCTGGGCATAGCCGGAGCCGAAGTGGGTGACCGGCTCGCTGGCGAGGTCACGGCGCGAGCGCAGGCTCTTCAGCGCCTCGTCGGCGGGCGAGCTGCGGAACAGCAGCGCCTTGGGCGTGGCGTCGAACCCGCCGGCCTTCGAGAGCTGGGCGGTGAGGAACAGCAGGTCGGCGGCCTCGGCGGCGGAGGTGGCGAGCGCCTTGTTCGCCAGCGCCTGCGCGGCCTGGTCGAGCGCGGGGTCAGCGATCGGGTTGGTGCGCCCGACCCGGTCGAACTCGGCGCGAACCGCCGCGCGCACCGGCTCGGCGGAGTCGGGCCCGGGAGCGGCGGCGACGAAGAAGGCGAGGGTGAGGCTGAGCATGCGTCGCGTTCAATGGGTGCTCCCGATCGCCGGGCGATCTTCGGCCGCACCGGCCTCGAGCACCGTCACTTCATCTATCAGAATGTGGCCCCAACCTCCCGTGCCCTTGTCGACCACCCGCAGCTCCGCGGGCTCTTCGGAGGCGGGGAGCTCGACCGCGAACGGCCTCAGCACCTCGTCGGACTTGCCGCAGGCGCGCGCGACCTCGCTCCCGGCCACCAGCACCGCCGCGTAGGTCTCCTTGCAGTTCGAGCCGCCGCCCACCAGCAGGCCGACCGTCTTGCCCTGGGCGGGGCCGAGCGGCAGCCGCAGCTCCCCGGTCGCCGGGTCGCCACCGTGGTAGCTGTTGGCGAAGCGCTCGCCGTGCACTCCGAAGATCGGGGTCTGTGAGCCGAGCGCGCCGTCGACCGGGCCTCCGCCGAACGCGTCGCCGCTGCGCTCGACCGGTGAGCCGAAGTCGGCGCCGTCGAAGCTCCACCGGGTGACCAGCCGCGAGAACGCAGTGGTGTACTCGGGGTCGGTCTTGGGCACCTCGTCTTCGAGATCGAGCAGCGCCCGGTAGAGGTCGGCGGAGTCGCGCTTGCCGGGGAGCGGTCGCCGCTCGCGGCTCCAATGAAAGTCGTCGACCTCGAGGCCCGCGGTCTCGGCGGGGTCGAGATCGGTGATCACCAGCTGCGCGTCGTGGCCCACCCAGGCGGGGTCGATCTCGAAGCGGTGGGGCTCGCGGAGGCCCGGCGCCTCGGGAGTGACCACCGCGACCTGCTTGCCGTCGACCTCCAGCGCCACGCTCGCTTGAGAGGTGGTGGCGCGGATCACGAAGCGCAGCTTGCCCGGCCGGAGCGCCGCGGCGTGAACCCGGGTGGAGCCCGCGCCGCGATGGCCGATCGAGGTGAGCACGTGGTTGGAGTCGCCCGGCATCGGGTCGGCCTCGGCGGCGATCTGAAACGGCTCGGTGGCCTGGGCAGGGTCTTCGGCCTTCTCGAAGTCGGCGACGATGCCCAGCCGATCCTCCAGGCGCTTCAGCAGCTCGGTGCCGCTCAGAAACCGCCGGTAGAAATGCAGCGCCGGTCTGATCTTCTCTGGGCGCTCCTCCGCCAACAACAGCCCCAGCTGGGCTTCCAACTTCGGCACCGTCGCGCCGGGTGAATGCGAGAGCGCGGTGATGAAGTCGGCGTCGTAGTGCACCAGAAACAGCTCGTTGCCGTCGACGGTCACCCGGGTCTGGTCTTTCCAGTCGGGCCAGAGCGGCTGCATGCTGACGATCGCGCCTTCGGCCAGCGCTTCGTCGAGCCCGCCGAACTTCTCGTGCCCCGGCCGGCCGCGGGTGGTGAGCGGCAGGTGCGCGATGTTGCGGTTGGTGAGGCCGTAGAGGTCGACCATCGGCACCCCGGTGAGAAACCCGAGCATGCCCACGCAGCCGTCGGCCAGCTTCGGCCGCACCCCGCGCTTCGAAAAGGCGGCGCGGAGGCCCTCGCCCGATTGCCAGAGCCCGGAGTCGATCTTCAGCGGGAACACCGAGGTGACCGAATAGAACGTCTCTTCGGCGGCGATGTGGCGCCATTTTTCCTGCCAGGTGATCACGCTCACGGGGATCACCCACGCCGAGATCGCCAACGTCGCCGCGGCCGCGAGCGGGAGCGCCCGGCGGAGCCTGGCCCCCTCGAGCCGCCACCGCACCAGCACCTCGGAGGCGATCGCGACCAGCGGCATCACCACGATCAAGAAGCGGTACTGCATGAAATCGCCGCCCACCCGCACGATGTAGAAGCCGTAGCCCAGCGTGCCGAGCACCGCGAACACCCGCAGCCGCAGCTCACGGGGCGACTTCGGCCGGCAGAGGCACAGCGAGAACGCGAAGGGCACCCACAGCCAACCGCCGCTCGCGGCGAGAAACTCGTGCAGGTAGACCGCGCCCTGGCTGTAGTAGGTCGAGCCGCCCGACTTCGCGTAGTAGGTGTTGGGGAAGAAGTCGCCGTACGCCTTCCAGCGGAGCAGGTAGTAGATCAGGAACACGATCGACGGCGCCGCCAGCCGCGCGTACCGCCGCAGCTGAAGCCGGCGCGAGAAGTACAAATCCTCCGCCACCACCGCCATGCCCATCGCCGGCGCGAACAGCAGGTGGTCGGGGCGGCAGAGCGCCGCGCAGGTGAGCAGTGCTCCGGCGGCCAGCTCGCGCTCGCTCACCAGCATCAGGGTGGCGGCGACGACCAGCGCGGTGGCCGGCATCGTCTCCAGGCCGCTGCTGCCGTAGGTGGTGAAGGGGTGCGAGCAGGCGAGCACCATCGCCGCGAAGGGGAGCGCGACCGGGCCGGGCGCGGCCTTGCGCACCGCGAGCGCGGCCACCACGACCACCGCCGCCAGCGAGAGGCCATCGAGCGCCAGCGCCGCGTGGGGAATCGAGACGCCGAACCGGGCCAGCCCGCCCAGCGTCGCGGTCCAGAGGAAGTTCGTGTAGCCCTCGACCCACTCGCCCACGTTGAAGACCAGCCCGTTTCCAGCGGCGAGGTTCTGCGCGTAGCGAAACGAGATGAAGGCGTCGTCGCAGAGCCAGAGCGTCTTCCAGGTCAGGCCGAGCGCGACGCCG
Organism: Myxococcaceae bacterium; assembly: GCA_047602415.1. Classification (GTDB taxonomy): domain Bacteria; phylum Myxococcota; class Myxococcia; order Myxococcales; family Myxococcaceae; genus JASGHH01. The sequence goes on from JASGHH010000001.1 coordinate 723,142, forward strand.
ACGGCGACCATGATCGCCGCCTCGAATGAAAACCGCGGCAGCCGCACCGAGCGGCGGAGCAGGCGTTCGGCTGCGATCGCCGCCGCGCCGCCCCCCAGCGCGATCGCGACGTGCAGCGGCTGCGAGGCGATCGCATGCGCCGCACGCTGTACGATTTCGGTGTCCATCGCTTACGCGGCGTTAGACCCGAAACCCCGGCCAGATGTGACATCGCTCAGGCGCGCGAGTCAGAAACGGACACGCAGATGCGGGTGACCTTGCCCTCGCCGAGCAGCTCTCCCAGCCGGCGCAGAACGTGCGCCTGGAGCACCTCGATCGCCTGGGCCCGCGCCGGGTGGTCGGCGCGCACCGTCAGCACTCCGTTCGCCAGCGACACCGGCCAGGAGTGCTCGGCGTTGTTGGCGCCCACCGCCTCCCGCCACACCGGCGCAAGTGCCTGCGCGGAGGTGCTCTTTTCGGCCACCTCGCCGAGCGCTTTGGCCAGCACGTCGTGGAGGGGAACGAAAGAAGCCATGGTCTTCAAACGCTTCTAACACGCGACGAAACTGTCGCGGCCCGGGCGCACCAATGGAGCACTCGAACTCCATTGACTTTCGAGGGTTGGATCCGTTCAATGCGCGCCGCTGAAGCTGGCCGTGGCTCTAAAGCAGTCCGCTCTCCACCGACACCTTTGAAGGAACGTTCTCAATGACGGCTTCCCGTTATGCGCTGTCACTCTCGCTGCTGGCGTTGCTGACCGGCTGCCCCTCCGACAAGCCGAAGATGGATGGCGGCACCGACTCGGGCATGACCGGCTGCTTTGCCGACAGCGACTGCCCCGATCCGCAGCTGTTCTTCTGTAACAGCGCGAATTCCACCTGCGAGCCGTCGTGTCACAACAAGGGCGACTGCTCCGACGCGACCCGCGGCCAGTACAAGCTCGACTACTGCGGCGGCACCCTCGGCTGCCAGTGCGACGAAGGCCGTTGCGTGGCTGGCCTCTGCGGCTCCGACTCCGACTGCGGCTCGTCGGTCTGCCGTGACGGCAAGTGCGTGATGCCTCCGGCGGCGAGCACCGTGGCTTCGTGCGCGGTGATCCCCGACTACGTGGCGATGAAGAAGGGCGACAAGGCCGTCTTCCACGTCACCACCAAGGACTCCTCGGGCGCCGCGGTCGTGCTGAGCGACGGCGTGACCTGGGCGGCGGCCACCGGCACGGTGACCCTGGAGACCGGCATGACGGTCAGCCAGGCGACCTTCACCGGCGCCACCGTGACTGCGACCGCCGACAAGGCCGTGAAGGCCAGCGTCAACGGCCACGACTGCTTCGCCTCGGTGCTGGTGGTCGACAACACCGTCGCCGCCGCCACCGTCTCGGTGCTGGTGACCGACGAGCTCTCGGGCCGCCCGGTGACCGGCGCTTCGATCGTTCTCTCTGACGCCACCACCGGCATCGCGGTGGGCGCTCCGGTGATGACCGACCCGAAGGGCTACGCCAACGTGGCGATCGTCGGCGCGCTGACCAGCGTCAACGTCACCGCGTTCTCGGAAGACTTCAGCTACCTCACGATCGCGAACTACCCGGTCACCGGCAGCCGCTTCCTCTCGATGCCGCTGCGCCGCAACCCGGTCGACTACTACGGCGGGTACAAGGGCACCTTCAACAACGTGCCGATGACCCCGAACGTGCACGCGGGCATCGCGGCGATGTCGCTGCCGGGCTCGATCACCGACCTCAACATCAGCCAACTGCTCGGCCCCAGCCAGATGACCCACATTCAGATCGGCACCGCGGTCAACACCGACGCCAACGTGCCGGCGGGCGTGTTCCTCGGCTTCACCGACCAGATGATCAAGAACAACGTCTCGGGCCAGGGCCTGGCCGGCACCTGCGTCGACTCCTCGGGCAACCCCGACGAGGCGAAGATCACCACCGGCACCTGCGGCACCCGCGCGGCGTGGGGCCTGGTCGGCGACGTTCCGCTCGGCGACCTGCCGATCTCGGCGTTCACCGGCGGTCTGTCGAACATCAACTACGGCGACCTGCTCTCGCACATCATTCCCATCTTCAAGGACTTCAGCTCCTCGATGGTGCGCGACGTGCAGTTCAACATGACCGCGGTGGCCGACCCGGCCAACCCCGACTTCTCGAACACCACCGGCTTCACCTCGCAGGACCTGGACTTCCAGCAGACCAAGCTGGGCTTCTCGTTCGTGGCGCAGGTGCCCGACCTCCCGCAGTTCCGCGGCACCTACGTCGACGGCGTGGTGGTGCTCGGTGGAACCAACGTGGTCGGCCGCGGAGTGGTGCCGCTCGGCATCGGCGTGGCGGTGAACACCGCGCCCGCCGACAACAAGACCGACGTGCAGTCGTCGCTGTCGGGCCCCGGCCTGATGTCGATGCGCATGGCGCCCAACCACGCGGGCTCCGAGAACTCGACCTACGGCATGGTGGCGCTGGCGGTTTCGCTCAAGGGTCTGTCTGACGCTTCGGTCGGCCTGGCGGCGTCGGGTCTGTTCCCCCGCATTCCCCAGAACAAGCTGGTGTTCGACCCCGACGGCTCGATGGGCGGCAAGGTCGACCTCGGCGCGAACGGCGCGTTCCCGGCGTTCCCCGACACCGCGCGGTACAACTTCACCGCCGCGGCCCAGGGCGCGCTCCCGGCGCGTACCTTCAAGTTCGCCAGCGCTCCGAACCTGCAGGACATGAGCACGGTTCGGGTGGTGTTCACCGACGCCAAGCAGCACCGGTGGTCGATCATCACCGACGCGGCCAGCCCGACGTTCACGCTGCCCACGCCTCCGGGCACCTTCGAGGACCGCACGTTCTCGAACGGCATGAACGTTCGCTCGACGATGCTGGTTCAGACGATGCGGTTGTCGTCTGACCCGTCGAACACCACCGCGGCGAAGCTGACCTTCGCCAACCTGGTGGAGCAGAACGACACCAACGCCGACCGGTTGAACGACTTCACCACCGGCTTCTCGATCCTCGATTACGGCGCGCCCGACATCTCGTGGAAGACCCCGAACGCCGACGGCAGCGTGATGCACGGCGCGAACGTCACCGTCTCGGTCAGCCACTTCAAGGTCGGCGCGATGCCGTCTGACGACGGGTTCGTGCGGCTGCACTTCGGCGGTGGCACCGGCTGCACCGACGTCGACGTGATGACCGACGCCTCGATGGGCAAGGGTGACATCACCCTCACCGTGCCCGCCGGCTGCACCAGCTCCACGGCGATTCCGGTCGACGCGATTCTGGTCTCCGGCACCACCAACGCGCCGCTCGACCCGCCGGTTCAGGCGACGCTGCACCTGACCATTCAGTAAGGGGCAGAGCAGGGCGTTTCGGGCGCGGATCCCCACGGATTCGCGCCCGTTTCATTTCCAGGGTACGGTTGGTCACCCCTCGCATGGCGAAGTCGAAGACCGTCATCACGGTGATCTCGAAGATCTCCGACCGGCCGGTGAACCGCGACGCGGCGATGGTGGTGATCCACGGGCTCGACCTGGGGCGGAAGTTCGACCTGATCAAGAGCGACACCGTGATCGGGCGCTCTTCGAAGGCCGACATTCAGATCGACCAGGAGGCGATCAGCCGCAACCACGCCAAGGTGAAGTCAGACGGCAAGCGGGTGACGATCAGCGACCTCGGCTCGACCAACGGCACCTACGTCAACGACGAGCCGATCAGCCGTGACTTCCAGCTGCGCAACGGCGACCTGGTGAAGATCGGCCGCACCATCTTCAAGTACATCGCCGGCGGCAACATCGAGGCGGCGTACCACGACGAGATCTACCGGCTCACCACCATGGATGGGCTCACCCAGGTCTTCAACCGGCGCTACTTCGAAGAGACGCTGGAGCGCGAGCTCGCCCGCTGCAACCGGTACGGCCGCGCGCTCTCGCTGGTGATGCTCGACATCGATCACTTCAAGGAAGTGAACGACTCGTACGGGCACCTGGCGGGCGACCACATTCTCAAGTCGGTGGCCTCGTCGATCAAGACCCGCATTCGCCGGGAAGACGTGCTCGCCCGCTACGGCGGCGAGGAGTTCTCGATTCTGTTGCCGGAGGTCGATCTCAAGGGAGCGGTGACGCTCGCCGAGAAGACCCGCAAGTTGATCGAGAAGACCAAGTTCGAGTTCGACGCCCAGGAGATCGACGTCAGCATCTCGGCCGGCGTCGCCGCGCTCGGGGAGCAGCTGATGGAGGCGCCCGACCTGATTCGCGCCGCCGATCAGAAGCTCTACGAAGCCAAAGAGAGCGGCCGGAACAAGACCTGCGCCTGAGTTGTCTTTGGGCCCATGGTCGCTGCGCTGCTGGCCGTGTTGCTGACGAGCACCCACGACGACGCGCTCGCCGCCCAGGCGAAGCTCGAACAGCTCGGGGAGCAGCACGACTACCTGGCGATGGAGCAGCTGGTGGGCGAGCTCTCGAAGCGCGATTGGCGCTCGGAGCCCAGGCTCTCGAATCTGCTCACGGCGTTGGAGCGCGACCTGGCCTACCGGCACTGCGACCAGAGCGAGATCGGGCGGGGCAGGTGCTACCGCGACTGGGCCAGCCGCTGGCCGAAAGAGCAGCTCGCTCCCGAGGCGCTCTTCAACGCGATGATCGCCTTCTCACGCGAGCAGGACTTCGAGGCGGTGGTGGAGGCCGCCGCCGCGCTCGAGCAGGGCTACCCGATGAGCCCGCTGACGCCCCGGGCGATGTTCCTCTCCAGCCGGGTGTTGGGTGAGCTCGGCCGTGAGGAGGAGCAGGCCGCGCTCGGGGAGCGGCTGGGCACGCTGTGGCCGATCGATCGCGACGCCAACGATGGGCTGTTCAACGCGATGGTGGTGAGGGCCAGGCTGCGCCAGTGCGCCAAGGCGAAGCAAGACGCGGCGAAGGTGGCTGCCCGCGCGGCCAAGGGGTCGGCCGATGCGCTCGCGGCGAGCAGGGTGATCGAGCGGTGCAGATGACCTCTCGGCCCTCTCCTGTCAGGAGAGGGTTTCACTTCATCGCGTGGAGCAAGGCCGAGATGACCTCGCGGGTGTCGTCGTTCACCGACTGCACCCAGTCGAGATCGTGCTCCGCGCCTGCGGGCGCCTTCGAGACGTCGATCGGCTCGCCGAAGCGAATCTTCCACGGCACCGGCAACGGCGGCGGCGCCACCGGAATGTAGGGCACGCCGAAGACCGCCCCCGGCAGCTTCGCCAACACCGGCATCGTCTCGGCCGCGCCCACCAACGCCGCGGGCACGATCGGCACCTTCAGCCGCGCCGCCAGCTTCACGTAGCCGCCACGGCCGAAGCGCTTCAGCTGGTAGCGCTCCGCGTACGGCTTGGAGAGCCCGAGAATGCCCTCGGGGAACACGATCACCGGGTGCCCGTCTTGAATCAGCCGGGTGGCGTTCTCGGGGCTGGCGCGCACCCCGCCGACCCGGTTGATCAGCCGGCCCACCACCGGCGCGAAGAAGACCTGGTCTTCCACCAGCCAGCGCGGCTCTTTCAGATCGGGCCGCTCGCGGCTGATCGCCGAGTGCAGCACCGGGCCGTCGAACGGCAGCGCGCCGGAGTGGTTCGCCACCACCAGGCACGGCCCGCTGGGCAGGAACTGCGCGCCCTCGACGGTGACCCGCCAGTACTTCGAGTAGAGGAAGTCGGAGAGCGGCGAGAGCTTCTGCGACAGCACCTCGTCTTTGCCCCAGTGATCGAGGCCGCCACCGCGCAGACCGATCGCGTCGCGGGCCGCGTTCGCCACGCCCTTGGCGGTGTCGAGCATCGGGCGAAGGCCGGTTTCGAGCACCTCTTTGACCACGCCCCAGGCGAGCGGCACCCGCGGAGGCTCTTCGGCTTCGCGCACCCGCTCTTCGACCACCTCGGGCGACTCGCGGTGCGGCACCGCTTCTTGGCCACCCAGCGTGGCGACGACTTCGGGAGAAGACGAGTGGGCGATCGCCTGCTCGTCGAGCGACGCCACCACCGAGGGCGAGCCCGCGTGCGCCACCGTGGCGCCGCCCAACACGTGCTCCAGCACCGGCGAGCCGGCGTGGGCGGTGGGGCCTCCGTCGATCAGCGACGCCTCGGGCGAGGCCGGGTGCTGCACCGGCTCGTTGCCCATCAAAGTGGGCGTGTGGTTCGACGGCGGCACCACCGGCGGAGACGGGTCGAGCTGGAGCGGCTCGGCGAGCACCTTGTCGATCGCCTCGCGCACCATCTGCGCCCCGGGAATCGCGGGCGGCGGAGGCGGCACCGGCTTCTTGGCGGCCTTCGCTTCGGTCTTCGGCTCCGCCCTGACCCGCGGCGGGGGCAGCGGCTTCTTCGAAGGCGTGCTCTTGCGGCCCCGCTGAGGCGCCGTCGGCCCCGGCAACGGCTGCGCTGCTTGTTCCGGGGAGGCCTGGGCGGTCTGCTCGGGGGGCGGAGGCGCGGGCAGATCGCGCGAGGCGGCGCCTCGCTGAAATGGATCATTTCCCAACACGCCTTTGGCCACGGTCTCGATTCCCCTTCGAAAGCATCTAGCTCAACCACCGGGGTGGTTGAAAGGTCCGCTACCTCGCCGTAACAAGAGTCGCGATGCGGGTATTGCTGGCGCTGCTGCTTTTTTCGACGCCCGCGTGGGCGCACGATCTCGACGTCGTCTACGTGCAGCTCGCCGACACCGACGGCGGCTTCGTCGAGCGCATCACGATGGCGGCGGGCACGCTCGGGCAGCTGGCCCCGGTCGACGCCGACAACGACGGTGAGCTCACCGACGCCGATCTTTCGCACCGGCAAGACGCGGTGCGCGCCGGGGTCTGGGAGCAGATGCCGCTCTTCGCCGGCGAGAAGCCGTGCACCTACGCCGACCCGAAGATCGCGATTCGCGACACCTACCTCGAGCTGTGGGCACGCTTCAGCTGCGGCGACGGTGAGCTGAAGCAGGAGCTGAAGTGGCTGCGCATTCTGCCCTCCAACTACCGGGTGGTGGTGGGCAGTCAGCTCGACGGTGAGCGTGGCTCTCAGGTGGCGCAGGGCAACGTGCAGACGCTCTACCTGCCCCGGCCGTCGGCGCACCGGGCGCCGCTGCTGCCGTGGGAGGCGGGCGCGGTGTTCGCCGCCCTGGGCGTCACCGTCGGCGCGCTGGGGTTCGGCCGCAAGAAGACCCAGGCCCGCGCGCTGCTCGCCCTGGGGCTCGTGCTGGTGGCGGTGGGGGGCTGGGTGCTGGCCGGTTTCTGGTTTCCCTGACGGCGCGCCGCATGCGAAAACTTCACCATGCCTCGTGAGAGCTACGACGACCTGATCATCCAGCTGGGCGACCTGGCCCGCGAGCGACTGGCCAACAAGCCGAACGCGCCGGCGTCGATGGAGCAGGTGTACGCCGCCGAAGACCAGCTGGTGCAGATTCGCGACGAGATCGCCGCCCTCGAGACCCAGATGAACGAGGAAGACGGCGCCTACCAGGACTTCCTCGAGCAGCAGAAGGCCGAGAAGGTCGAGCAGCAGGAGATCGTGAAGAAGTGGAAGCGCGCGGTCGAAGGCGTCGAAGGGCGCTCACGCGAGCTGCGCAAGGCGATGAGCTCGGCCAAGGCCGCCCTCCGCTACGAGAAGGTCTCGCTCAAGCGCGCCGAGGAGCGCCACAAGGACCTCGAGTTCAAAGAGGCCCACAACCCCCACAAGATCGCGCTCTCGAAAGACAACCTGAAGAAGACCCGGCTTCAGCTGATGCGCAAGAGCCGCAACATCGAAGACCAGGAGCACGAGTTCACCACCATCTTGACCCCGCGCCCCGGCCAGCCGGGCGCCCAGGGCATTCTGGCGCACAAGCGCATCCTCGAGATGGAAGACGAGGCCGAGGGCCGCAAGCTCGACCACGACGACAAGATGGCCGAGCTCGACGAACAGATCGCCGGCCTCGAGGCCGAAGAGAAAGACGCCGAGGGCGTGCTCGACGACGCCATCTTCCAGCTGGGAGAAGACGTCTACTCCGACCGGATCGCCGACCCCGCGCTCTCTGCCTTCTACGTGCGGGTCGATAAAGCGAAGTAGCGAGTCGAGCTTGCACCGCAACCGAGGCGTCCGAGGCCGCGGCAGCGGGCGAGGCGCGGATGAGCCAACGAAACGGCGAAGTAGCGGCCCCTGCGTCGCCAGACCGTTACATGAAAGAACCGGGCCAAGTTGCACGGCCCGCTTGACGGCCTCTGCGCCCCGCGCCTAGGGTCCGCCGCCTTCGAACCAAGGGTGGTTGGAAGGCCCATCGGGGTGATTTCTCCCCGCATTCCGGTGGCCTGAACTGACGGGGGTGCGCAGTGAACAGACAGGACAACATTTAATGCAGCAGAACGTGAATCAGCAGCAGATGGAGGGTGGCGAAGAAGATTTTGCCAGCATGTTCGAGGCTTCGCTCAAGGAGCGGGGCGGCGATGGGTTGCTCAAAGAGGGCGAGATCGTCAAAGGCACGATCGTCCAGGTGACCAAGGAGTACGTGGTCGTCGACATCGGCTACAAGTCCGAAGGGCAGATCCCGATCAGTGAGTTCCAGAACGCGCGTGGCGAGTCGGCGCTGAAGCCTGGCGACACCGTCGAAGTGCTGCTGGAGAGCCGTGAGAACGACACCGGCATGGTGGTTCTCAGCAAGCGCGAGGCCGACAAGCTCCGCGTGTGGGACGAGATCTCCGCCGCGATCGAGCGCGACGAGATCGTGAAGGGCACCATCGTTGGCCGGGTGAAGGGCGGCCTCCAGGTCGACATCGGCGTCCGCGCGTTTCTGCCCGGCTCGCAGGTCGACATCCGGCCGGTTCGAAACCTCGACCAGTACCTGGGCAAGGATTTCGAGTTCAAGGTCATCAAGTTCAACAAGAAGCGCGGCAACATCGTTCTTTCGCGCCGGGTGCTGCTCGAGAAGCAGCGCGAGGAGCAGAAGAAGGAGACGCTGAAGAATTTGAAGGAAGGCGCGGTGATGAAGGGCGTGGTGAAGAACCTCACCGACTACGGCGCCTTCATCGACCTTGGCGGCATCGACGGCCTGCTGCACATCACCGACATGTCGTGGGGCCGCATCGGCCACCCGTCGGAGATGTTCAACGTCGGTGACGAAGTGCGCGTGGTGGTCCTCAAGTTCGACCCCACCCAGGAGCGCGTCAGCCTCGGCCTCAAGCAGATCCAGGAGGACCCGTGGCACCGCGCCGACGAGAAGTACCCGGTCGGCACCCGCGTCAACGGCAAGGTGGTCAGCCTCACCGACTACGGCGCCTTCATCGAGATCGAGCAGGGCGTCGAGGGTCTGGTTCACGTCTCTGAAATGTCGTGGACCAAGAAGGTCAAGCACCCCTCGAAGATGCTCGAGGTGGGCAAGAAGGTCGACGCGGTGGTTCTCGACATCGACCCGAAGGCCAAGCGCATCGCGCTCGGCATGAAGCAGAATCGAGCAGAACCCCTGGGCGCTGCTGGAGGACAAGTACCCGATCGGCTCGGTCATCAAGGGCCAGGTGCGCAACGTCACCGACTTCGGCGTGTTCGTCGGCGTCGAGGAGGGCATCGACGGTCTGGTGCACGTGTCGGACATCAGCTGGACGCAGCGGGTGAAGCACCCCGGTGAGCTCTACAAGAAGGGCGACGAGGTCACCGCGGTCGTTCTCAACATCGACGTCGAGAACGAGCGCTTCAGCCTCGGCATCAAGCAGCTGCAGCAGGACCCGTGGGAGACGCTGTCTGAGCGCACTCCGGTGGGCAGCCGGGTGAAGGGCAAGATCACCAAGCTGACCGACTTCGGCGCGTTCGTCGAGGTGGAGCCGGGCATCGAAGGTCTGGTGCACGTCTCGGAGATCAAGGAAGAGCGCGTCGAGAACCCCCGCGACGTTCTGGCCGAGGGCCAGGAGGTCGAAGTGAAGGTGATCGACATCAACAGCCAGGATCGCAAGATCGCGCTGTCGATGAAGGCGCTGCTCCACGAGGGCGACGACTACCGCGAGTACATGAAGAAGCAGGCCGAAGGCTCGCGCGCCCGCCTGGGCGACCTGATGCCGGGCAAGCTGAAGAAGTAAGTGCCACCGAGGGCCCTCGACTACGACGTCCGTCTGACGGACGTCGTGGTGTTCCTCGCGGTACGGGCCAACCGGTCCGTCACTGGCGCGGCGAGGGCGTTGGGCGCGACACCGTCTTTCGTTTCGAAGGCGGTGTCGCGGTTGGAACGGCAGCTGGCCACCCGGTTGGTGGCCCGCTCCGGCCGCGGAGTCACCCTCACGCATGCGGGAGAGCGCCTGGCGCCCCTGCTCGAGGATGCCACCGACAAGCTTCGCCGCGCGCGACGTGGAGTGGGCGTCGAGCGCGAGGTCACCCTGGTCGCTCCCAGCTTTCTGCTCGCCGCTGCGTTGCCCGCGTTCGCTCAGGGGTTGGACTCGCTCCGCTTTCGCGGGCTGCAGCTGGCCGGTCACGCCATTCAGGCCCAGGCCAGCCTGAGGCAGTTCGAGGTCGCGCTGTTGGTCGGCGAGGCGAAGCTGCCCACGGCGTGGCAGGTGACCGAGGTCGGCGATCTGACCTGGGGCCTCTACACGAACCCCAAGCTGGCGCAGAAGCTCGGCAAGCCGTCGCTGGCGACGCTGCTCACGGTGCCGTTCGTCACCCCGGTGTCGTTCAACCAGGGGCAGTGGGCGCCGGTCGACGACGGCTGCCCGCTCAAGGTGGGGCAGCGCACGGCGGGGCACGAGTGCGAGACGATCGCGATCGGGCTGGAGATCGCCGCGATCACACCCCAGGTGATCTACGGGCCGAAGATCGCTGCCCAGCGCACGCTCAGCCAGAAGCGGTTGGTGGAGGTGCCGGTCGCGGCCTGGTCGGTGAAGCGGCCGATGCTGCTCGCGGTCGACGTCGACCAGGTGACCACGCCGCAACTTTCGCAGATGAAGAAGGTCGCCGAGTCGCTGGTGGTCTGATCAGGCGAGGCGGTCGGCGAGGCTCTTGGTGCCCGCGCCTGCGATCAGCGCGTCACAGATGCTCTCGGCCACCGCGGCGATGGTGAGCGACGGGTTGGCGCAGAGCGCAGAGGGGATGATCGCGCCGTCGATCACGAACAGGTTGTCGTTCTGCACGCATTCGCCGAACGGGTCGACCACGCCCGCGCTGTCGCCGCGCTCGGCCATTCGGCAGCCGCCCAGCGGGTGAGAGGTGTGCACGGTGCCGTCGCGGCGGTAGCCGTCGAGGTACAGCTCGCCGCCGAGCGCCTGGTAGATCGCGCCCATCGCCTGCAGCGCGGCGCTCCAGCGGGCCTCGGTCGCGGGGTCGGTCTGCGCCCAGCTGACCTCGACGCCGCGCTTGCCGAGGTGAACCTCGCCCTCGCATTGATCGAGCGCGAGGCAGCCCATGGTGAGCATGCGCTTACCGAAGGTCTTCAGCCGCTGCTTGTAGCCGAGGCCCCAGTCGCGCTCGCCGTCGGCGGCGCTCGTCGAATCCACGGCCGGTGGCGCCGGGCTGTTCGGGTTTGAGCAGCGACGCGAACTGACCGAGCGCGAGGTAGAGCGGCGCCGCGTAGAAGGGGATGAGGATGAACTGGTGTTGCTGGAAGTAGCTCGGGCAGAAGCTCGACATCGGCTTGCCTTCGAAGCCGAGCACGTCGCCCAGCTCATCTCCCACCGTGCCGGTGACGCCGTAGTCGCCGTTGGCGGAGAGGTGCTTTCCGAGCGCGCCGTTGGGGTCGAGCGCGCGTGAGCCGCTGAACGCGTCTTTGGAGCGGAGCAGCAGCCCGGTGCTGCCCACCGCGCCGCCGGCCACCACCACCAGCTTGCAGTCGAGCTGAAGCGGCGTGCCGGTGCGCGCGTCGGTGCCGTCGAGCCGGTAGCCGCCCGCAATCGGCGAGACGGTGTCGATGGTGCAACCGGTCTGGAAGGTGACGCCGGCCGCCTGCGCGTCGAGCAGGTAGTTCTGGGTGAGGCTCTGCCGGCCGCTCAGGCGCTGACCTTCGTTCCACCAGCCTTCGTTGGCGTCGGAGTCGTCGGCGACCTTGAGCGGCACCGCGGTGGCGCCGATGCGGCGGCAGCCCTCGGCGAACAGGTAGTCGCGGCGGGTGGCGAGCGCCCACGACGGCGCCGAGGCGGAGGTCCACGCCAGCTGCCGGACTTTCAGGCGCGCTTCGACCCTGGCGTAGAACGGATCGAGCAGGGCGCGGGAGTACCGGCTCGGCCAGAGGCGGCGCTGCTCGCGGCTTTGGTCGAAGGCGAGGCTCGGCGCGCGCAGCGAGACGCCGTCGTACACCTGGGAGCCGCCGCCGAGCGCGCGCCCGGTGGCCACCGTCATGCTCGGGCTGTTCTGCTTGAAGCGGCCTTCGGTGTCGGTGAACAGCTCCGCCAGGGTCGAGAGGTAGTCGGGGGCGAAGCTGTTGCGAAAGCGGTTGCCGTCGGCGTTCAGCGGAGGCCCGAGACTGCGGGCGTCGAAGCGGCCGGTGGGGTCTTCGCCGCGCTCGAGCAGCACCACCTGGGCGCCGGGGTTGCTCGCGCGCGCGGCTGCGCCGAGTCTCGCCGCGATCACCGCACCGCCGAAGCCGGAGCCGATCACCGCGATGTCGATCACGTCAGATCTCCCGTGGAGGTCATCACCGCCGAGAGGTCGTCGCCCGGTGTGACGCCGGGGTCGCGGTCGAACGAGTAGTCGCTGAAGCCGGAGCTCTCCAGCTGGCCGGGCTGCGCGAAGGCGGGGAAGCCGAGCTCACGCAGGCCGCGATCGTCGTCGGTGCCGCCCAGCCAGCCGACGAAGCACACCGCGCGGAGCACCTGCATCACCGGCTTCATCGCGTCGTCGTCGAAGGCGCGCTGCACCACCTTCTCCTGAAGCGGGCGGCTCAGGTGACGAAACGCGGTGTCGGGCCGCTCCTGCTGGGCGAGCAGATCGAGCTGAACGTTGAGGCTGGCGCGAGCGGTGACCCGGAGATCGTCGAGCGCGGCGATCACGTTCTCTTCCAACGGACCGATGAGGCCCTGGGCGATCAGCAGCTTCACCAGGCTCTGCGTCTCCATCACCTGGTCTGCGCCAGTCTCTCGCGCGCCTACAGAGAGCAGGGCGCCGTCGGCGTCGAGCTCCGCGGGGAGCAGCACGTCGAACAGCGCGTCGACCGAGTCGGAGAAGCGCTCGTCGGGCGGCGGATCTCCGGGGAGCTGATCGGGCAGCTTCGCGGGATTGCCGGGCATCGGCCGCGCGCGGCAGCCGGCGATCGCGAGGGCGACCGCGAGAATTTCCCGACGGCTGAGAAAAACGTTCCGACTCACGCCGAGCAGATACGGCCGTCGAGCTCCGGCGGACAATTTCCAAAATGGAAATGATTGCCGCGACTCGCGAGGCTGGTCGCGAACGTCGTCGTTGCGACAAAGAAGGCGCCCATGAAGTGCGCGGGGGTCTTCGTCATCTCGGTCGCGATGCTCGGCTGCGCGGGTCAGGCGGAGCAGCAGGCGTGCGCCGATCCCTCCAGCGCCGACTGCGCTCCTGGCTTCGAGTACGTGGTGGTCGGCTCGGGCGCGGGTGGTGGACCGCTCGCGTCGCGGCTGGCGCGCGCTGGCCACCGGGTGCTGCTGCTGGAGGCGGGCGACGACGTCGGTGGAAAGCAGCGCTACCAGGTGCCGGCGATGCACGCGCTGTCGACCGAGAGCGCGGAGATGGCGTGGTGGTACTTCGTGCGGCACTCCAGCGACGACGCGATCGATCGCACCGACTCGAAGTGGACGCCCGACGGCATCCTCTACCCCCGCGGGAGCGCGCTCGGCGGCTCGACCGCGGTGAACGCGATGGTGACGGTGCTGCCGTCTCCTTCCGACTGGGATCGACTGGCGGCGCTCACCGGCGACTCCAGCTGGCGTGCCACCGCGATGGCTCCCTACGAGGCGAAGGTTCGCGAGTGGCTCGCCGTCGAGCTGCCCGACCCGCAGCTCGCGCTCGCCGACGAGCAGGTCACCCACGTGCTGGAGGCCGCGGCCTCGACCTTTCGCGCCGGCAGCGTCGCGCCGGGCACCGCGGGCACAGTGCAGAACCTGTCGTCGCTGCTCCAGGTCGACGTCAACGCTCAGCTGCGCGGCGGAGAGACCACCGGGATGTTCCGGCTGCCGCTGGCGACCAAGGACGGCCACCGCAACGGCACCCGGGAGCGCATTCTCGACACCGCGGCGTCGTACCCACTGACGGTGGTGACCGGCGCATTCGTCACCCGCATCATCTGGGACGAAAGCGGCGCCCAGCCCCGCGCGGCCGGGGTCGAGTACGTGCAGGCCAGCCACGTCTACGGCGCCAGCCTGCAGCAGGCGCCCGCGCCGACGGAGCGGCACTCGGTGGCGGCGCTGCGCGAGGTGGTGATCTCTGCCGGCGCGTTCAACACGCCGCAGTTGCTGATGCTCTCGGGCGTGGGGCCGAAGCCCGCGCTCACCGCGCTCGGCATCGATACCGTGATCGATCGGCCAGGCGTGGGCCAGAACCTGCAGGATCGCTACGAGGCGCCGGTGGTGAGCGAGCTGCCGAAGCCGCTCCAGGTGGTGGCGCGGTGCGAGCTCGGCCTCGACGACCCTTCCGACCCATGCCTGCAGGAGTGGAACCAGGGGCAGGGCGTCTACGAGACCTCCGGGTTCCTCGCGACGCTGCTGACCCGCTCGACGCCCGCGACGCCGCTGGCCGACCTGCAGATCTTCGCCGCGCCCACCGACGCCCGCGGCTACTACCCCGGCTACTCGCACGACGCGGCGCTCGCGAAGGACCGCTTCACCTGGCTGCTGCTGAAGGCGCACACCCACAACACCGACGGCACCGTCGAGCTGAGCGACGCCAGCCCGTTTTCGCGGCCGAAGATTCACTTCCACAGCTACGACGAGAAGGATCCGCTGAACGATCCCGATCTGCTCGCGCTGGTCGAAGGCGTGAAGAAGGTGCGCGCGGTGCTGGCCGCTGTGCGCGATACGCCGGCGACCGAAGTGTGGCCGGGGCCGGCGGTGCAGACTGATGCCGACCTGGCGAAGTGGATTCGCAAGGAGTCATGGGGGCACCACGCCTGCTGCAGCTCGAAAATGGGCCGCGCCGATGATCCCTCTGCGGTCGTCGATTCGCGCTTCCGGGTGATCGGCGCCCAGTCGCTGCGGGTGGTCGATGCCTCGGTGTTCCCCGAGATTCCCGGCACCTTCATCGCGATGCCGATCTACCTGGCGTCGGAGCGCGCCGCCGACGTGATGCTGGAGGACGCACGATGAGCCGCCTCTGGGTGTTCGCGCTGCTCGCGGCCGGCTGCAGCAGCCAGCAGGCGATCTGCGACCGGCTCACCACCGCGCTTCAGGACTGCGGGTTTCAGATCACCGAGCTCGATTGCAACCGGGTGTCGGAGGGCGATCTCGATCAGCTCGCGCAGCAGTACGGCGATCGTCAGTGCTCGGGCTTCTCGAGCTCCGAAGGTGCGGTCGACAAACGGCTCTGCGCGTTGGCCGATTGGAAGTGCCCCGACTCTCCGTTGAGCCCGCCGCAGCAGCAGACCCCGCGCTACCCGCTGGTGTTGGTCTCCGGCATCGATGGCACGCCGCTGTTCGATTGGAACCCGCGCATCGCGGCCGGGCTCGAGGCGTGGGGCGTCGAAACGCATCACATCCAGGTGCTGCCGTGGGCCACCACTCCCGAGCGCGCCGACGATCTCTGGCAGTCCTTGCGGTCGTTGCGTGCGCACCTGGGCCCCGACGCGCGCCTGAACCTGGTCTGCTACGCGGTGGGCGGGCTCGACTGCCGCTACCTGGTCAGCCCCGGCGGTCTGTTCGCGAACGATCCGGCTTCCCTGGTGGAGGCGCAGCAGGCGGTGGCGTCGATCACCACCATCGCAACGCCGCACCGGGGCACCGAAGTGGCCGACGCTGCGCTCGGTGAGCTGCAGAGCGGATCGGCAGACGATCTGCTCCAGGCGCTCGCGGGCGACGGCGTCAGCGTGAGGGTGAGCGACGACGCCGAGGTCGAGCGCACCCTCGAGGGACTCGGCGTCGATGCGCTGGATCGTTTCGATGCCTCCGTCACCGACGCGCCCGGCGTGCAGTACTTCTCCTGGGCCGGGGTGAGCGCGATCGCCGGTCACTCGACCGACAAGAGCGACGCTGCGATCGCCGAGCACTGCGTCGACTCCTCGGGCCGCCCGGCGTGGTTCGCGCACGACGGCACCCACGACAGCCTCGCGCCGCCGTTGGTGGTCACCGCGCCGTTCTCGTACCTGAGCCACGGGGCAGGTGGCGAGACGATGCACGCACCCTCCGACGGCATGGTGTCGGTGGAGAGCGCGAAGTGGGGCTACTTCCTCGGCTGCCTCCCGGCAGACCACTACGACCTGGTCGGTGAGCTCGGCCACACCACCCGCGACCCGGTCACTGGCTTCGACCCGGTGGTGCTGTACAAGACCCAGGCCTCGCTGCTCGCCGCGGAGGGCCTGTGAGGCTCGCGCTGCCGTTGCTGCTGCTGGCGGCGTGCGCGCCGCTGGGTCCGTCGCCGTGTGAGCGGCTGAAGACCGATTTGTCCCGCTGCCTCGGCACCTCGGCCGCGCGGCTCGACTGCTCGACGGTGGCCGACGCCGACGTGGAGCGGCTGGAGAGCCTGATCGAGGGCAGTTCGTGCGAGCAGATCGTCTCCGCGATTCCGTTGGATGGTGAGATGGCGAGCGCCACCTGCCGCGCGTTCGGGGTTGGTTGCGTGGCGCCTTTGTCGCCCGCGCCGGTCGCCGCGCCCACCCGCTACCCACTGGTGCTGGTGAACGGCATCGATACCTCGCCGCTGTTCCGCTACTCGAACCGCATCGTCGACACCCTCACCACCGAGGGGGGTCAGTCGGTGTACCTGGCGACGCTCACGCCCTGGGAGCCGCCGACGGTGCGCGCCCCGGAGCTCTGGTCGCGGGTGAAGCAGGTGCTCCAGGCGAGCGGCGCCGAGAAGGTGAACCTGATCTGCCACTCGCTCGGGGGCCTCGACTGCCGGTACCTGGTGAGCCCCAACGGGCTGGCGCTCGACGCGAACGACGGCAGCATCGCGGGCACCATCGCCAGCATCACCACCGTCGGCACCGCACACCGCGGCACCCGGGTGGCCGACGTGCTGCTCGGCGAGCTGCCCGACCAACACCGCGGAGAGTTGATCGACGACTTCGCTTCGGTGGCGGGCGACTGGTTCAGCGATCAGGCGATTCGCGAAGACGCCAACGTCTCGGCCGCGCTTCACGCGCTGAGCACCGACCAGGCGGCGGCGTTCAACCTCGAGATCACCGACGCGCCGGGCATCTACTACCAGTCGTTCGCGGGCTTCAGCCGGCCGTTCGCCGAGTCGAACGCGGCGCTCGACGCGCGGGCCACGGCCGAGTGCCAGCCCGACGAGCCCTCAGCAGCGACCACCTCTGCGCACGCGGTCGACGCGATGTCGCTGGTGCTGGCGCCGTTCGATCAGGTGGTGGGCACCGAGGGCGACGTGCTCCAGCCGCACGACGGGCTGGTCACCGTCACCTCGGCGAAGTGGGGCAACTTCCGCGGCTGCGTTCCCGCCGACCACATGGAGCAGCTCGGCCAGCGCAACCTGCCCGACGTCAACGTGCTCACTGGCGTCGACGTGGCGCGCTTCTACGCCGCGGTGGCGGCCGATCTCGCGGGGCGTGGCCTATGAGGCGCTGGCTGCCGATCGCCGCGCTGCTCGCGACCGCCTGTCTCGAGGCCCCGCAGCCGTTCGCCGACGTGTGCGCGCAGGCAACCGACACCATCGAGCGGTGTGGGGCGAGCGTGCCCGAGCTGACCGGCGCACCGTGCACTGGCATCGCCGAGCGGCTGTCGCGCTGCGTGGTCGACCATTCCAACAGCTGCGACGACCTCGCCGCGTTGATGCGTCACCCCGACCAGTGCGCGGCCGATGCGGGTGAAGATCTGTTCCCCGACGAGATGGAGCTGCCCGTTCCGTCTCCGCACCCGCTCGACGGGGGCACCGATGCAGGCCAGTGACCAGGAGGCAACGTGAGCACACGCGTGACCAACACGTATCAACGAGTGGGACAGCGCCTCGGCGAGTGGGTGACCCGCCGCCCGAAGTGGACGACTGCGATCTGCGGCGCGCTGTTCGCGTTGGGCTGCCTCGGCCTGGTGTGGGCGCGGTTCTCGACCGACTACCGCATCTTCTTCAGCCACGAGGACCCCGGCCTGGCCAGCTTTCAGAAGTTGGAGCGGGTGTTCACCACCACCGACAACGTGCTCTTCGTGGTGCACCGCGACGGCCACTCGGTGTTCGAGGCCGACGCGCTCGCCGCGGTGCAGGAGCTGACCGAGGCCGGCTGGAAGACGCCGTTCGCCACCCGGGTCGACTCGGTGACCAACTTCCCGCGAGCGACCGCCGACGACGATCAGAATCTCGGTGCGGCCGCTGGTGGAGCGGGACGCCTCGAAGCTCGACGCCGAGGCGTTGAAGGCCGTGCGAGACGCCGCGGTCGACGAGCCGATGCTGCTGGGCAGCCTGCTGTCCCGCGACGAGCAGACCACCGCGGTGAATGTGACGCTGCGCCTGCCGCGCAAGGACCCCAGCGAGGTCGTCGATGCCACCCACTACGCGCGCCAGGTGGTGGAGCAGGTGAGGGCGCGGCATCCCTCCCTCGATGTGCGCGCCTCGGGCATGGCGTTCGTGAACGACGCTTTCATGGAGACGTCGATCTCCGACATGGCGGTGATGATGCCGCTGATGTTGCTGGTGATGCTGGCGGCGATGGCGTTCTCGCTCCGGAGCGCCTGGGCGACGGTGGCGGTGGCGGCGGTGATCGCGGGCTCCGCGGCGCTGACGATGGCGACCGCCGGTTGGCTCGGCTACCCGCTGTCTCCCACCTCGGTGGCGGCGCCGATGATCGTGCTCACGGTGGCGATCGCCGACGGCGTGCACATCGCCCACGCGGCGATGGCACAGCTGCGCGGCGGCAAGACCAAGGCCGAGGCGCTGGTGGGCTCGCTGAGCGCCAACCTCGAGGCGGTCACCTACACCTGGCTCACCACCGTGGTCGGGTTCCTCTGCCTCAACTACTCCGACGCGCCGCCGGTCAACCACCTCGCCAACATGTCGTCGGTGGGCGTGACGTTGGCGTGGCTGCTCTCGCTGACGTTGTTGCCGGCGTTGATGATGCTGTTGCCGGTGAAGGCGCCTGCCGCGCGTGCCGAGCGGGGAGGGCGCTTCTTCTCCGCGCTCGCGGGCCTGGTGATTCGCCGGCGGCGCTGGGTGCTGGCGGCGACGCTGTTGGTGACGGTGGGCGGAGCGATGCTCGCGTCGCGGCTCGAGCCCAACGATCAGTTCATTCAGTACTTCGATCGCAAGCTGCCCTTTCGCCAGGACATCGACTTCACGATGCAGCACCTGTCGGGCGTCTATCGGCTCGAGTTCCAGCTCGGCGCGGCGGGCCCGGGCGGGGTGACCGACCCGGCCTACCTCGAGCGGCTCGACGCCTTCTCGACCTGGCTCTCGCGGCAGCCCGAGGTGCAGCACGTGTTCGGCCTCAACGACGTGATCGAGCGAGTGCATCCGCTGCTCGCGGGTGGGCCGCGGCGTCTGCCGTCGACGGCGGCCGAAGCGACCGAGGCGCTCACGATGTACGAGCTCAGCCTCCCGGCGGGTTTGGACCTCACGGATCGGGTGAACGTCGATCACTCGGCGTCGCGGCTGACGGTGACGGTGCGCGACATGTCGACCCGGCAGATGACCGACTTCGCCGGCCGCGCGGAGGGCTGGCTGAACGCGAACGCGCCGGCGTCGATGCGCGCGTTGGCGACGGGGCCGGTGGTGATCTTCTCCCAGCTGTCGGAGCGCAACGCCCGCGGGATGGTGCGCGGAGACCTGCTCTCGCTGGTGTTGATCTCGCTCTGCATGGTGCTGGTGCTGCGCAGCCTGAAGCTGGGGCTGTTGAGCGTGGTGCCGAACCTGATCCCGATCGTGGTCGGCTATGGCCTGTGGTGGATGTTCGTCGGCCAGCTGAACGTGGTGGCGACGATCGCCGGCAGCATCGCGCTCGGGGTGATCGTCGACGACACCATTCACTTCCTCACCCACTACCAGGCGGCGCTGCGCGAGGGCACGCCGCCTGCGCTGGCGATGCAGCAGACGCTGGGGGAGGTCGGCCCGGCGATGGTGTCGACCGCGGTGGTGCTGGTGCTCGGCTTTGGCGTGCTGACGCTGTCGAGCTTCCAGATGACCAGCCACCTCGGCTGGCTGTGCGTGCTGATTGTCGGCATCGCGCCGGTGGCCGATCTGGTGGTCGCTCCGGCGCTGGTGTTGCCGTGGGTGAAGGCGGCGAAGACGAAGGTGATCGGCCTGGCGGCCGGGAAAGTGAGTGTGTCGTGAGGATGATGGTCTTGTTGTCGATGCTGTTGGGTGCAGTCGCGCAGGCGAAGTCGGTCGACGAGATCCTCGCCGGCGGCACTCCCCAGGAGCAGGGCCGGTTGCTCGCAGGCGAGCTCGGCGCGCGCAACGCCGGGTACCACGACCTCAGCGCTGACGTGGAGATGGTGCTCAGCGACGCCTCCGGCTCGGAGGCGAAGCGCGCGTTTCACCTCAAGGTGCTGGAGCGGCCGGCGCCCACCGAAGGCGATCGCTCGCTGATCGTGTTCGACAGCCCGGCCGACGTGAAGGGCACCGCGGTGCTCTCGCACGCCCAGGTCGACGCCGACGACGAGCAGTGGGTGTACCTGCCGCAGTCGCGCCGCACCAAGCGGGTGTCGGGCTCCAACCGCACCGGCGCGTTTCTCGGCAGCGAGTTCACCTTCGAAGACCTCACCGGCAACGACGGCCGCAAGTACGAGTGGACCGCCGGCGCCCGGAAGGCCTGCGGCGACTCGAACTGTGTGGAGCTCACAGCGGTGCCGAAAGATCCCGAGTCGGGCTACTCGAAACGGGTGCTGCTGGTCGACGCGACCGAGCTGCGAATCCACTCGATCGCGTTCTATGACCGCCGCGGCGCGCTGCTGAAGACGCTGACCTACGGCGACTACCATAAGCTGTCCGGCCGGTTCTGGCGCTCGCACCAGTGGACGATGAAGAACGAGCAGACCGGCAAGAGCACCGTGCTGCGCTTCGTCGGCATGAAGCTCAGCTCCGGGCTGACGGCGAGCGACTTCGCCTCGGCGAAGCTGGGCGGGTAGGTGAGGGCGGCGCGCACAGGCCTTTGGCTGGCGGCCTGCGCGCTCTTCGCTGGGTGCGCGAGCACCTCGCTGACGGTTGCGGGAGACGCCGCGATCGACGGCCGGCTGTTCGTGCAGCCCTCGAAGTACCCCGGCCAACAGGGCGGCAGCGGCGCGTCGCTGGTGGCGGAACCGTCGGCGAAGCTTCAACTCGACGACGCCAGCACCTTCGAGGTGCAGCCGTTCTACCGGCTCGACCCTGTCGACGCCCGGCGCTCGCACTTCGATCTGCGGCAGGCGAGCTACCGGCTTTCGCTGGAGCACTTCGAGGCCTCGGCCGGCGTCGGCACCTTCACCTGGGGCGCGCTCGAATCGCACCGGCCGGGTGACGTGATGAACCAGCACGACTTCGTCGACTCACTCTCGGAGAGCGTGAAGCTCGGCCAGCTGTTCGTCGAGGTCGGCTGGGTGGGCGAGAGCTGGTCGCTCCGCGCGTACGAGCTGCCGTTCTCGCGTGAAGAGACGTTCCCGGGGAGCGCGGGCCGCTTGCGGTTTCCGCTGGTGATCGACACCGACCACCCGCAGTACGAGTCGAAGCTGGGGCCGTGGCAGCCGTCGGGCGCGGTGCGTGGCACGCTCAACCTGGGCGATGTCGATCTCGGCGCCTCGCTCTTCACCGGCAACTCGCGCGAGCCGCGCTTCGTTCTCGCGCTCACCTCCGGGCAGATCGTGCCCCGCTACGACGTGATGCAGCAGGCCTCGGTCGACGCCCAGTACAACCTGGGTGCGCTCAACCTGAAGGCCGAAGGCTTCGTTCGGCTATGGACGATGGCGCTCACCCCGTTCGGCGGCGCCGGAGTCGGCTTCGACTACACGTTCTTTCACCTCGTCTCCGACGCCGACCTCTCGATCGCGGCGGAGTTTCTGGTCGATACCCGGCCGGTCGGCGCGCCGGTGACGTTCTTCGATCACGACGCCTTCGTCGGCTTTCGCCTCGCGGTGAACGACGTCGCCAGCACCGAGGTGAGCGGCGGGGTGGTGGTCGACGTGCGCGACGCTTCGGTGATCGCGCGGCTGGAAGTGAGCCGCCGGTTCGGAGACCATTGGCGCGCCTACGCAGGAGCCAACTACTTCCATGGAGCCCCGACCAACCTGGTGGCGTCGTTCGCGCGCGATTCCTACGCCGCGGCGCGGTTGGCGTACTTCTTCTGATCGCGAGCGCCGTTGCGCGCGGTAATTCGCAAGGTGTTCCTCGCCAAGGGCGACGCGCTCAACGGCCTCGAGGAGCCGCGGGTGCTCGAGCCCGGCGGAGGCTTCTCGATCGGCCCATCGATCTACGCCGACGTGGTGCTGACCACCGCGGGCGGCACCCGCCGCGCGACCGGAGGCCGGCGATGCTGCGCCTTCTACCTCGACGCGCTCGGCAAGCTCTGGCTTCACCACGGCGGGCGGCTCTCGCATTTGACGGTGAACGGCGCAAAGTTTGCGTCCGGTTCGCGGCTGCTTTCGGCTGGAGATCGCATCGCGATTCTCACCGCGGCAGGTGACGTCGCGCTCGAGCTCGAGGTCTGCTGAGCCCCGCTGCGCGGTCGGGCCGAACCCGGGCCGACTTTTCCGACCCGGACCGCCCGGTTCATTTTGCCGAGGTTGGCGATGGGCATCGCTTTGCAATTCCAGAGGCGATGCAAACGCGCACCGGCTTTCTCTCGACCACGCGCTCTCGCCTGGTCCTCCTGGTCGCCTCGACGGCGTTCTTGATCTGCGCCGCGATGCTGGGTGTCGAGGCGTTTCAGATGCAAAAACTGCAGGTGCAGATGGAAGGCGAGGTTCGTGCGCTCGCGGAGCAGGACACCGCCTCGGTGGCCCGCGGCGTCTGGCTGCTGCTGCGCACGCTCGACTCGACGATGCGCGAGCAGCTGCGCGAGGAGCACGGCTTGCTGCGCGGAGAGCTGAACCGGGCCGGCGGCATCACCGAAGGCGCGGCGATGGTCGACTGGGAGGCGAAGAACCAGCTCAACGCCGAGGTGACGAAGGTGAAGCTGCCTCAGCTGCTGCTCGGCGGCCGGCCGATCGCCCAAGACGACGACCCCGGGCACCCGGCGCCGCTGATCGACGCGGTGAACCAACGCTCCGGTGCGTCGGCGACGATCTTTCAGCGCATGAACGAGCGCGGCGACATGATTCGGGTGACCACCACCGTGAAAGCCGAGAGCGGCCGGCGCGCGAACGGCACCTTCGTTCCCGCGGTCGGCCCCGACGGCACCGTCAACCCGGTGATCACCGCGATGCTGGAAGGCAAGACCTACGAGGGCCGCGTCTACGTCGTCAACGCCTGGTACCTGGGCCGCTACGAGGCGATCACCGACCCGGCCGGCCGTACGATCGGCATGTTCTTCATCGGCATCAAGCAGGAGCGCGACGCCGCGCTGCGCCGTGGAATCCTCGACACCGTGGTGGGGAAGACCGGCTACGTGTTCGCGCTCGGTGCCAAGGGCGACCAGCGCGGCCGCTACGTGATCTCGAAGGGCGGCCTGCGCGACGGCGAGAACATCTGGGACGCGAGGGACCCCAACGGCCACCTGTTCATTCAGTCGATGATCGAGAAGGCGCTCACCACCCACGACGGCAGCGTGCAGTTCGAGCGCTACCCCTGGCTCAACAAAGACGAGCTTTCGCCCCGGCAGAAGCTCTCGGCGGTGACCTACTTCGAACCGTGGGACTGGGTGATCGGCGCCGGCACCTACGAAGACGACTACGCTGAGATGATCAAGCGAATGGCCGAGGCGCGCGAGAGCAACACCCGGCGCACCGTGTTGATCGCGCTGCTGCTCGCACTCGGGCTCTCGGGGCTCGCGGTCTACGCCGCCCGCTCGGTCACCCGGCCGGTGGAGCGCGCGTGTGAGTTCGCGCGTGCGCTCGCTCGCGGCGACTACGGCATGCGGGTGGTGCCGGGAGGCTCCGCCGAAGCCCAGGAGCTCGGCGAGGCGCTCAACACCATGGCCGACGCGATGCAAAAGGCGCTCGAGGACTCCAGGCGTCAGGCCGAGTACCTCGACGCGCTGCCGGCGCCGGTGGTGGTGGTCGAGCCCGACTTGAAGGTGCGGTTCATCAACGCCGCCGCCGCTGCGCTCACCCACGTGAAGGCGGCCAGCGCGATCGGCCAGCCGTTGGACGAGGTGGTGCACACCCACGCCGCGGAAGGCGGCCTCGATCTCGGCCAGGCGTTGAGCGGCGGGGCCAAGGTCTCGGGCGAGCTCACCGTCGAGTCGCATGGCGCGCACACCGCGATGGACTTCGTCGCCGCGCCGCTCGCCGGTGAAGGCGGCAAGAGCGGAGGGGCCCTCGCCACGCTGATCGACGCCAGCCAGCGAAAGTCGGTGGTGCAGGAGCTGGTGCACGTCGCCCAGGCGCTCGCCCACAAAGACCTCACCGTCCAGGTCGGCCCCCAGCGGGAGCCGGACTTCAGGGCGATCGCCGAGCACCTCAACCACTCGATCGACGTTCAGGCCGACGCGATCGCCCAGGTGTCGAGCGCGGTGCAGCAGGTGGCGGGCGCTTCGTCGCACATCGCCAGCGCGAGCCAGTCGGTCGCCAAGGGGGCCTCCACCCAGGCCCAGGCGCTGGAGACCGCCAACCACAGCCTGGCGCAGATGAGCACCGAGCTGAAAGACAGCGTGCAGCAGACCGCCCAGGTGAGTCAGCTCACCCAGAGCGCGCGGGTCAGCGCCCAGCAGGGCAAGGAGGCGATCGATCGGCTGAGCCAGACGGTGGCCCAGATTCGCGATGCGGCGATCGGCTCGGCGGCGATCTTGCGCGAGATCAACGACATCGCCTTTCAAACCAACCTGCTGGCGCTCAACGCCTCGGTGGAGGCGGCTCGCGCAGGTGAGCACGGCAAGGGCTTCGCGGTGGTCGCCGAAGAGGTGCGCAACCTCGCGCTGCGCTCGAAGGAGTCGGCGCGCAAGACCGGCTCGCTGCTGGAGCAGTCGGTGCAGCTGAGCAAGACCGGCGAAGACCAGACCGGTGGCGCCTCGAAGCGCTTGACCGATCTGATGGAGCTGGTCACCCGGGTCGACGAGTTCGTGGGCCGGGTGGCGAAGGGGAGCGAGGCGCAGGCCAAACGGGTCGAAGAGGTGCACGCCCAGGTCGCCAAGGTCGACGCGGTGGTGCAGCAGACGGCGGCCAGCGCGGAGGAATTCTCGAGCTCGGCCGAAGAGTTGGCGTCTCAGGCGACCGAGATGGAGCGGCTGGCCGGCCAGTTTCGGCTCCCGCGCCAGCGCGCCCACCGCGAGGGAGAAAGCGAAGCGATTTCGCCGCTCCACTGAACGAAAGAGAACGGCTTGACCTGAGCGGCTCGCGGGCGCATGTACCTGCCTCAAGCTCCCTTCCCTTGAGGAACAACCATGGCTCGTGAAGTCGTCATCGTCGGCTCGGCTCGTACCCCCATCGGCGCCTTTCAGGGCGCGCTCGCCTCGCTCACCGCTCCGCAGCTGGGCGCAGTCGCGATCAAGGCGGCGCTGGAGCGCGCGGGCGTGAAGCCCGAGATGGTCGAAGAGGTGCTGATGGGCTGCGTGCTCCAGGGCGGCATCGGCCAGGCCCCGGCCCGCCAGGCGTCGCGCTTCGCCGGCCTGCCCGACGCGGTGCCGTGCACCACCGTCAACAAGGTCTGCGGCTCGGGCGCGAAGGCGATCGTGCAGGCCTACCAGTCGATCGCGCTGGGCGAGATCGACGTCGCGGTCGCGGGCGGCATGGAGTCGATGTCGAACGCTCCTTACTTCTCGCACTCGATGCGCGGCGGCGCCCGCATGGGCAACGTGGAGATGAAGGACCTGATGATTCACGACGGGCTCTGGGACCCGTACGACAACATGCACATGGGCAACTGCGGCGAGCTGTGCGCCAAGGAGCGCGGCATCTCGCGCGCCCAGCAGGACGAGTACTCGGTCGAGTCGACCAACCGCGCGATTCGCGCCCAGAAGGAAGGCCTGTTCAAGGCCGAGATCGCGCCGGTGAGCGTGCCGCAGAAGAAGGGCGACCCGGTGGTCGTCTCCGAAGACGAGGGCCCCAAGGGCGCCAAGCCCGACAAGATTCCCTCCCTCAAGCCGGCCTTCCAGAAAGACGGCACGGTCACCGCCGGCAACGCCTCGTCGATCAACGACGGCGCGGCGGCGGTGGTGCTGATGAGCGCCGACAAGGCGAAGGCGCTCGGGCTGACCCCGCTGGCGCGAATCACCGGCTGGGCCCAGGCCGCGCGCAAGCCGGTCGAGTTCACGATCGCCCCGGCCGACGCGATCAACAAGCTGCTCACCTCGAAGAAGATCACCGCCGGTGACGTCGACCTCTGGGAGATCAACGAGGCCTTCGCGGTGGTGGCGATCGCCAACAACCAGATCCTCAAGCTCGACGCCAACAAGGTGAACGTGCGCGGTGGCGCGGTGGTGATGGGCCACCCGATCGGCGCCTCCGGCTGCCGGCTGGTGGTGACGCTGCTGCAGACGATGAAGGACCAGGACAAGAAGCGCGGCGTCGCCTCGTTGTGCATCGGCGGCGGCGAAGGCATCGCCCTGATGATCGAGCGCTGAGCCCATGAACAAGCTCGTCCAGAGCCTCGACCAGGCAGTGGCCGACATTCCCGAAGGCGCCACGATCATGAGCGGCGGCTTCGGCTTGTGCGGCAACCCCGAAGGGTTGATCGCCGCCCTCCACAAAAAGGGCACCAAGGGCCTCACGATCATCTCCAACAACTGCGGCACCACCGAGCTCGGCCTCGGCATTCTGCTCAAGGCGAAGCAGGTGAAGAAGATGGTGAGCAGCTACGTGGGCGAGAACAAGGAGTTCGAGCGGCAGTTCCTCTCGGGAGAGCTTCAGGTCGAGCTCAACCCCCAGGGCACGCTGGCCGAGCGAATTCGCGCCGGTGGCTGCGGGCTGGGCGGCTTCTACACGCCGACCGGAGTGGGCACCCAGATCGCCGAGGGCAAAGAGACCAAGGTGATCGACGGCAAGGAGTACGTGCTCGAGAAGCCGCTCAAGGCCGACTTCGCCTTCGTGCGCGCGTGGATGGCGGACACGTATGGAAACCTGGTGTTCCGCAAGACCGCCCGCAACTTCTCTCCGCTGATGTGCATGGCGGCGAAGTGCACCATCGTCGAAGTCGAGAACCTGGTGCCGGTGGGCGACCTCGACCCCGACGCGATCGACGTGCCGTCGATCTTCGTGAAGCGGCTGGTCAAGGGCGGCCCCTACGCCAAGTGGATCGAGAAGCGCACCGTGCGTCCGAAAGGAGCCGCGTAATGGCGCTCACCCGTGAACAGATCGCCCAGCGCGTCGCCCAGGAGCTGAAAGACGGCTTCTACGTGAACCTGGGCATCGGCCTGCCGACGCTGGTGGCCAACTACATTCCCCCGGGGATGGACGTGTTGCTCCACTCCGAGAACGGGCTGCTCGGCATCGGGCCCTGGCCGGTGGAAGGGCAAGAAGACGCCGACCTGATCAACGCCGGCAAAGAGACGGTGACCGCGGTGAAGGGCGCCGCGTACTTCGACTCCGCCACCTCGTTCGGGATGATCCGCGGTGGGCACATCGACCTGGCGGTGCTGGGCGCGATGGAGGTCTCGGCCCAGGGCGACCTCGCCAACTGGATGATCCCCGGCAAGATGGTGAAGGGCATGGGCGGGGCGATGGACCTCGCGGTGGGCGCCAAGCGCGTCTTCGTCGCGATGGAGCACGCCACCAAGGACAACCAGCCCAAGATCCTCAACAGCTGCAGCCTCCCGCTCACCGGCAAGAAGTGCGTGCACTTCATCGTCACCGACCTGGCGTTCCTCGAGGTCACCAAGGACGGTCTGGTGCTGAAGGAACTGGCGCCCGGTGAGACGGTGGAGTCGGTGCAGAAGCTGACCCAGCCCAAGCTGGTGCCGGCGCCGGATCTGAAGACGATCAAGGTCTGAACAGAGTGGGGGAAATGATGCGCGTGGTGGCGCTGGTGGCGTGCGTGGTGCTGTGTGCGTGTGGCGGCGGAGGCGGGAAGGGCGGAGGCGGCGGCTCGGGTGGGAGTGGAGGCGGCTCCGGCGGAGGCAGCGGAGGGGGCGGCACCAGCTCGAAGCTGGTGAAGCTGCTCGACGTGACCGGCACCGTTTCGATCACCGGCACCCAGAGCAGCAGCGGCACCACCTGGACCACCAGCTCGTCGTCGGTGACGATCTCGATCGACGCCGCCAACGTGGCGATGACCAACGGGGTCGAGGGCAGCTACTACAAGCTGCCCACCGGCTCCTCACTGGGGCTCGATGTCCCGTATCGGTTCGACGCCACCGGTGCGAGCGGCAGCTCGATGAACCCCGGGGGAGGGGGCATGACCATCAGCCCGGTGCCTCAGACCAATCAGGGGGGCTTGTTCTCGCTCCACGCCGACTGGACCAACCAGGCCGACCTCGCGGTGCCGGGGCAGGAAAGCCCCTGCCCGGTGACGGCGAACGGCGGGGTGACGATGCCCAAGCCGATCATCTTTACCGCCCACACCGCCGACATCGAGAGTGGGATGTTCGTCTTCACCGCGAACATGCCGGTGGACGACGTGGCGGCCAGCGGGTCGGACTCCTGGAACTACCACCGTACGGTCGACCTGAAGGTGACCGCCCAGTTGCAATGACGTTAGCGGCGCGCCGCAGCTTGGATATAGTGCCCGCACGATGTCCGAGAAGGTCGAGAAGCGCCCCGACAAGAAGGTGACCGAGAAGCCGATTCGACGTGCCGATTGGCTGCAGCACGAGCTGCTGGTCGCCTACCGCACCGTCGATGGTTTCATCACCGACTGGGCGGTGAACATCAGCCGGGGCGGCATCTTCATCAACACCCGCCACCCGCTCGCGGTGGGCACGGTGGTGAAGCTGATTCTCTCGCTCCCCGACGCCGCGTTTCCCTTCGATCTCACCGGCAAGGTGACCCGGGTTCAGGAGTACGACAACCCGTCGAACCAGGTGCCCGGCATGGGCCTCGAGTTCATGGACGTCGACGAAGAGAAACGCGCCCGCATCGAGCGCTTCGTCGAACGGCTCCGCAAGGAGCTGCCGGACAAGTCCGGCTAATCGAGCGCGTCGTGCCTACCGTCGAGCTTCAGGTCGTTCGGCTGGCGCACACCGGCGAAGGCGTCGCGTCTTTCGAGGGCCGCTCGGTGTTCATCGAGGGCGCGCTCCCCGGCGAGAAGGTTCGCGCCTCGGTCACCCAGGGCAAGGTGCTGAAGGGCGAGCTGCTCGAGGTGCTCGAGGCCAACCCGGCGCGGCGAAAGCCGCCATGCCCGCTCGCCGATCGCTGCGGCGGGTGCGACTGGCTGCACTTCGACGAAGCGGCGCAGCGCGAGGCCAAGCAGCAGGCGGTGGTGGCGGCGCTGGAGCACCTGGGCGGCTTCGCGCCCGGCTCCTACCCGTCGCTGCCGATGGTGTGGGGCGAGCGCGCGATGGGCTACCGGCGCCGCGCGGTGATGCACCCTGCCCAAGGCGGGTTGGGCTTCTTCGGGCGCCGCAGCCACGAGCGGGTGAAGGTCGATCGCTGCCCCGCGCTGACCGGGCCGCTGGAGTCGCTGCCGCAGAAGTTGGGGCTTGCTCCGGTGCTGAAGGAGCTCGAAGAGGTGCGCCTGCTCGAGTCGGGCGGGAAGGTGGCGGTGGCGCTGGTGACCAGGGCGGCGCCCAAGCCCAAGCTGCTCAAGAAGGCCGAAGAGCTCTGCGCGCTGAAAGGCGTGCAGGGGGTGAGCGTGGTCGCGCCCAACGGCACGGTGACGTCGTTCGGCAGGCCCGAGCTGGCCGAGGGGGCGGTGCGCATGCGGCCCGAGCTGTTCGCCCAGGCCAACGCCGAGGTGAACGCGCGCCTGGTCTCTGCCGCGGTGGAGCGGCTGGCGCCCGGCAAGAGCGAGCGGGTGCTGGAGCTGTACGCCGGCAACGGCAACTTCACCGTCGAGCTGGCGCCACGGGCGCAGCAGGTGGTGGCGGTGGAGTCGTCGAAGGGCTCGGTGACGCTCGGGCAGAAGCTGCAGCTGCCGAACGTGAAGTGGATCGAGGGAGACGCGCTCAAGACCGCCAAGGGGCTGTCGACCGAAGCGCAGTTCGACGCGCTGCTGCTCGACCCGCCGCGAACGGGCGCGCCGGGAATCGCGGGGGTGGCGCGGCTGGTGGGGGCGAAGCGGGTGCTCTACGTGGCGTGCGACGCGGCGGCCCTGGCGCGCGACGGCCGGGAGCTGGCGAAGAGCGGCTACGAGCTTTCGAGCGTGCAGGTGTTCGACCTGTTTCCCCAGACGCGACACGTGGAGACGCTGGCCCTGTTCGCCCGTTAAGCTGCCGGCGTGGAAGCGAGGCTGGTCGAGTTTTCAGAGGTGCTGCGCCAGAACGGGCTCAAGGTCTCGACCGCCGAGACCGCCGACGCGGTGCGGGCGACGGCGCTGGTGGGCCTCGACGATCGGCAGACGTTTCGCGCGGTGCTCCAGGCGACGCTGTGCAAGCGATCAGCTGACGTGGAGACCTTCTCGCGCGCGTTCGACTTCTACTTCTCGGGCGCGGCGCGCACCTTCGACGCGATCGACAAGGCACTCGCCGATCGCATTCGCGAAGAGGGGCTGCTCGAGGGCGACGATCTGACGATGCTGGTGGCCTGGCTGCCGCGCATGGCGGAGGGGCTGTCGCCGTTGGCCCAGGCGGCGCTGAGCGGCGATCGCTCGGCGCTGGCGTCGCTGTTCCGGCAGGCGGCGCTCCAGCTCGACTTCTCGCGCATGCAGAGCAACCTGCAGACGGGCTTCTACAGCCGGCGGCTGATGGTGGGCGCCGGCGTCGAGCAGATGCGGCAGGACCTGCAGTCGCTCCAGGCGGAGCTGCGGCAGCGCGGGCTGAGCGAGGGTGGGGTGGAGATCATCGCCCGGCAGCTCTCGGAGGTGCTGCGGCAGGTCGAAGAGGCGGCCCGGCGCGAGGTGGAGCGGCAGGCGAAGGCGCGGCTGAAGAAGCCCACCGGGGGCATCAACGATCGCGCGCTCCACACCCTGTCGAAGAACGAGCTGGAGCAGGCGCAGCGCTCGGTGCGGAAGCTGGCCGAGAAGCTCAAGGCGCGGCTGGTGCGGCGGCAGCGCTCGCGGCGCAAGGGCACGTTGAACCCGCTGCGCACCTTGCGGAAGAACATGTCGGCCGGTGGCGTGCCGATGGTGCCGGTGTTTCGGCGAAGGCGGCCGCTGCGGCCCGAGGTGGTGGTGCTCTGCGACGTGAGCGACTCGGTGCGCAACGCGTCGCGAATGATGCTGCTGTTCGCCTACACGCTGCAGTCGATGTTCTCGCGGGTGCGGAGCTTCGTGTTCGTCTCCGACGTCGGCGAGGCGACGAAGTACTTCAAGGAGGCCGACCCCGAAGAGGCGATCGACACCGCGATCGCGGGGAAGGTGATCTCTCTGGCGGCGAACAGCAACTACGGGCACGCGCTGGCGAGCTTCACCCGCGGCTGGTTGGGCAGCATCACCCGGCGCACCACCGTGCTGGTGATCGGCGACGGGCGAAACAACTACAACGCGGCCAACGTCTGGGCGCTGGAGGACATCAAGCGCAAGGCGCGGCGGGTGGTGTGGATCTGCCCCGAGCCGCGCTCGTCGTGGGGCTTCGGCGACAGCGAGATGATGCGCTATTCGCGCGCCTGCCATCAGGTGGTGACGGTGCAGACGCTCGGCGATCTCGAGAAGGTGGCCGAGCAGCTGGTGCCGGTCTGACGGCTAGCGCTTCTTCATTCCGTCCAACACGCCCGCCAATCGCAGCGCTTCGTCGTGCACGGCGCTGCCCGGCCGGGCGTTGATCACCGCCTGGCGCACCAGAATCTCGGCCCGCTTCAGGTCGCGGCCCTTCTTCGCGTTCATCAGCGCGGCCACCAGCGGCACCTGGGTGTCTGCCTGCAGCGACGGAGACGACTTCGCCCGGAGAATCAGCGCCCGCTCCAGCGGCAGCAGCGCCTGATCGGCCTTGTTCATCGCCACGTACGCCGCGCCGATGCCGGTGAGGTTGAAGGCGAGGTCCTTCTCGGCCTTGGCGCCGGCCTTCTCGCGAATCGCCAGCGCGCGTTCGTCGAGCGCGAGCGCCTTGTCGGGGTGCTTGGCTCCGCGCTGCGCGGCGGCGAGGTTGGTGAGCGACACCGCGAGGCTGAGGCTCTCTTTGCCCTGGGCTTTCTCTTTGATCGTGACCGCCCGCTCGAGGGCTTCGATCGCCTCGTCGTCGCGGCCGCGATCGATCAGCGTGCCGCCGAGGTTGGTGAGGGTGATCGCCACTGCGGGTGAGTCGGGGCCGAACGCGCGCTCCTTGATCGCCAGCGAGCGCTGAAACGCCTCCACCGCGCCGCCGCTCTCGCCCTTGTCGTTGAGCGCGTTGCCGAGGTTGTTGAGCGTCTCGGCCACCGCCGGGTGCGAGGGATCCAACACCGCTTCTTCGATCCCCTGGGCCTGCTTGTACGCCGCGATCGCGTCGTCGTACTTGCCCTGGGCCCGCAGGGCCGCGCCGAGGTTCGAGAGCGAGCGCGCCACCAGCGGGTGGTTGGGACCGAGCGTCTTCTTTCGCAGCTCGACCGCCTTGCCGTACCAGTCGGCCGCTTCGGCGCTCTTGCCCTGGGTCCAGGCGAGCACGCCGAGGTTGTTGTCGAGCGAGGCCTCCAGCTCCGCGTCGCCGCCGGCGCGGTCGAGCGCGGCGCGGGCGATGCGGGCGTATTCCTCCGCGTCTTTGGCGCGGCCGGCGAGCGCGACCAGGCCGACCCGCTCGATCCACGCGCGCGCGGCGAGCTCGTCTTCGCGGGTGGCGTCGGCGTCGAGCGCCGAGTCGAGCAGCACCTTGTCTCCGGTGTCGGTGTCTCCGGTGCGGGCCGAGAGCACCGCGAGCAGATACTCGGCCTCGGCGAGGGTGGCGCGATCGTTGGCGGCGCGCGCCTGCTCGACCGCCTTCTTCGCCAGGTCCAGCCCGTCGGCGTACTTGCCGGCGTCGAGCCGCGCCTTCACCGCGGGGAGCGCCAGCCGCACCTGCTCGGCCTCGCCCTTGGGCCGTTTGCCGGGCGCGAGACAGGCGTCGAGCGAGGGCAACCCGAGGGTGGCGTTGAGCGCGCGCTCGACGATCTCGTCGTCGGCCTTGGTGAACAGCTGCGCCACCGCTTGAACGTCGGCGAGCCGGCGGCCCAGACAGGTGATGCGCTCACCCAGCTGCTCGTCGGGCGCGGTCTCGCGCGCC
Organism: Myxococcaceae bacterium; assembly: GCA_047602415.1. Classification (GTDB taxonomy): domain Bacteria; phylum Myxococcota; class Myxococcia; order Myxococcales; family Myxococcaceae; genus JASGHH01. Next base: position 756,403 of record JASGHH010000001.1, read on the forward strand.
TCGCACGCTTGAACGCGCAGGGTGAGCCAGCGGCCGGTGTACTGGTCGAGCTGCTTGGCCGCCTCGTCGAACGACTTTCCTGCCCACGGCTTGCCGGTGGCGAGGAACGCCTTCTTCGCCTGTGCGCGAACGCCGGGGTCCCAGACGCCTTCGAGGCGATCGGCGACCTGGGCGCAGCGGCCGGCGGTGGCGCGCGAGGTGTAGACGGCGAGGCCGATCGTGCCGGCGACGACGGCGGCGAGCGCGATCAAGGTGCGCTGGCGAACCACCGCCGACTTGCGCCGCGAGAGCAGAATCAACAGCGCGTCGATCGACTTGAAGCGCTCGGCGGGGTCGTTGCGGAGCGCCTTCAAGAGCAGCTTGCGAATGCGCTGAGGCACCAGCGAGCCCGGAGGCACCGGCCGCACCCGGTCGAGGCTGATCTCGGCCGCGATCGCCGCCGCGGTCTCGCCGGCGAAGGGCCGCTCTCCGTAGAGCGCTTCGTAGAGCGCGACGCCGAAGCTGAACTGGTCGCTGCGGGGGTCGGTGGGCTTGCCGAAGAACTGCTCCGGCGACATGTACGCCGGGGTGCCCATCACCGTGCCGGGCGGGGTGATGCGCCGCCGCATCGCCGAGCCGCTGTCGGTCTTGCGGCCGGAGTCGGTGAGCACCTTCTCGCCTTCGGACACCGGCGGAGGCGCGGCGGGGTCGACCCGGGCCTGGGCGAGGCCGAAGTCCATCACCTTCACCCGGCCGTCTTTGGCGACGATCACGTTGTCGGGCTTGAAGTCGCGGTGGGTGATGCCGACCGAGTGCGCCGCCCACAGGCCCTTGCCGGCGGAGATGAACACGTCGAGCACCTGGGTCCACGCGCGGCGCTTTTCCTTCAGCCACTGGGTGGCGGTCTGGCCCTCGACGAACTCCATCGCCACGAAGACCTGGTTGTTGACGATGCCGACGTCGTGCACGGTGACGACGTTGGGGTGAGACAGCCGCGCCATCGCCTGCGCTTCGCGAACCAGACGAACGCGCAGCTCGTCGGCGGTGGCGGTGGCGGCGAAGTCGGGGCGCAGCAGCTTGAGCGCGACCTTGCGATCGAGGTCGGGGTCGTAGGCGCTGTAGACCTCGCCCATGCCGCCTTTGCCGAGGCGCTCGAGCACCACGTAGCGATCGATCGGCGCTCCGCGCAGGTAGCGGGGAATGTTCGGGTCGCTCTGGGTGAGCGAGATGACGGTGTCGTGGGTGCCGTCGTCGGGGATCGGCGTGTTCGGCACCGGCGGGCCAGGCGGCGAGCTGCGCGCGAGCTCGAGGCTGATCCTCCGGCGGGAGGCGGCCGGGGAGTCGAGCTGGGTGGGCTGGCCGGCGACGACCTGCTGGGCGAGGGCGCCGAGGCGGGGGCCACAGTCGGGGCAGCCCAACGCATGCGACGCGATCGCGGCGCGCTCTTCGGGCGTGAGGGTGCCGTTGCTGAATTCGATCAGCTTGCTCTCGTGGGGGCAGCCTTCGGCCACGGCGAGAGTGTAGCCTTTGGGGCGTGGCCACCGAGGGAAGAACTCCGGAATTCGAGAACGCCAGGATGGTGCTGCTCGAGTGGCTGGACTTCGCGCTCACCACGCCGCGCAAGCGGTCGCCGGTCGAAGCGCCGATGGTGAAGACCGCGAGGTATCTGAAGCTCGAAGCGGCGTGGGCATTCGAGCGGCTCGGCTTCGTGACAGACGCGTCACAGCTGTCGGTTGACGCGCTCTCGGAGCTCCGTCAGCTGGGGCCGACAGAGGCAGCGATGGCTGAGCTCTATCGCCGCAGGCTCTCTGAGGCGCGCGACAACCTCGCTCCAGCGCAATGGTCTGACTCGGCCATCTCAGATGTCCTCTCGAGTCTCGACACCTGGCCTGAGTATCGCGTGCGACGGGTGATCGAGGCGTCATTCGCTCTGAGCTCGAACACCTGTCCAGCTTCAATCGAAGGCTTCTACGCCGGGCGGAGCTCGCGATGCCCCTGGAGGGCACGGCCGATCGTAGAGGCACAGTCGATCGAAGAGGCCATTGCCAGCTTCGAGCGCTCCCGGCGTCCCGACCAGCTGCGTCTGTATGCGTGTCGCGATTCCGGGACCTTGCTCGAGGTGATTCAAGCGACCGAAGCCCTCTGGCCGAGGGTCTCCGACACGTACAACACGAACGACTACTACTGCTTCACGGTGCTCGCGGTTTTCAGCGCCATCACCTTCAGCATCGCCCAAAGCGTGAACCCGATTCCGCTGTCCGACGGGTAGGCGCTTCATCATGACGACTTCAGACGACCCGTCAGACTTCCATCAGGCAGGTGCGATGGTTCGTGACTGGCTCGAGTTCGCGCAGGTCACGCGGCGAAAGAAGAGTCCGCGTGAGATCGCGCCACGAGAAACCCAGAAGTATCTCGAGCTCGAAGTCGCGTGGGTGCTGCACCGGCTGAAAGACCACGCTGCCGCTGATTCCCTCGCAGCGCCGGTCCTCGAGTCGCTGAAGGTCGACGACCCGGTCGAGCGTGCCCTGGGGCGGGTGTATGAGCATCGCATCAACGAAGCGAAGGCAGGCGCTGCTCCCGAGTTGTGGCCCACGGAAAGCCTGCGCAAGAGTTGGGAGCACTTCACCGGCATGCAGCAGTACTTTGTCGAAGCCGCTCTCGACGTCTCCTACGTGCTGAGCCCGACCCGCGTGCCGAGCGCGACCGCTCAAGTGTACGAACACCACCTCTTGCCCTGGATTCCTCGCCCGACAGTGAACGACGCTGGTCCGGCGACCGCGTTTTCGACGGCGTTGGAGGAACTTCCAGCGGTCTGGTGGGACCGAGTGGCTCCGGGGTTCGTGGCTTCGGCGACCGGGGGGCTTGGCGCTGTGGAGCCGATGATCGAGCTCGCGAAGGCCTACTGGCCAAGGTGACCGATTCGTTGTCGTGTAACGACTACTACTGCAGAGCCGTGCTGAGCGTTTTCAGCACCGTGGCCTTCACCATCGCCCAAAGCGTGAACCCGATTCCGCTGTTGGACTCGCCGCCCGCCGCTATGTCATAGACACCCGCCATGTCCGACGCGCGAACTCTGAGGCTGGCCTACCCTGAGATCTCCGTTGAAGAGCTCGACGTCTACGCCTCGGCGGTCACCCCTGACGGCTACCTGGACCGCAGCAAGCTCGAAGCGGGCGGCATGAAGCTCGAAAAGGCGCACCGCATTGGAATCGCCGTCGCCGCTTTTCTGCGACCGCGACGGGCACAGCAGCGGTTGGCCGCACGTCTCGACCAGGCTCGGCTCGCGGTCGAAACGGCGATCGCTGAGCACGAGGCCCCTCCGAAGAAAGACTCGGAGCTCGCTGAAATGATTCCGCAGCGGCTCCGCGAGCTCAACGGCGACAAGGCCTTCAGCGAGCTGTACTCAGACAGCACCCTCAGCGCCCTGAAGCAGCGCGAAGCTCAACTGCTGCAGCTGCCGCGGCCGGTCTGAACATGAAGCTCTACCAGGGGTGGCGCTCGTCGGCGTCGTGGCGGGTTCGCTGGGCGCTGAAGCTCAAGGGCGTCGAATTCGAGCCGGTCTGGGTCGACATCGAGAACGGCGAGAACCTGAAGGTGGTTGGCCCGAAGAACCCGCTCGCGTCGTTGCCCACGCTCGAGCTCGACGACGGCACCACCATCACCGACTCGGTCGCGATCATCGAATGGCTGGAAGAGACCCGCCCCGAGCCGCGGCTCCTCCCGAAGGACCCGCTCGAGCGCGCCCGGGTCAGGCAGTTGGTTCAGCTGATCTCGTCGGGCACCCACCCGATGCAGAACAGCTCGGTGAAGAACGCCGCCGCCAGCGACCCCGAAGGCCAGCGCGCCTGGTGCGCGAAGTGGATCGTGCGCGGCCTGACCGCCTACGAGGCCCACCTCGCCCAGCGGCCGAGCAAGTTCAGTCATGGCGATACCTTGACGATGGCCGACCTCTACCTGGTGCCCCAGGTGAAGAACGGCGAGCGCCACGGCGCCGACCTCAGTCGGGTTCCCAACGTGATGCGCGTCTACCAGACGTGCCTGGCCACGCCTGAGGCTCAGGCCACGTTGCCGTTGGCCACCCCGCCACGGTAAAGGGGAGCCGCTTTGAAGCGCTATTTCATTCACACCTTCGGCTGTCAGATGAACGTCAACGACACCCTCCGCATGGGGGAGCAGTTGGCGCAGAGCGGCTACCAGGCCACCGCCTCGTTCGAGAACGCCGACCTGATCATCCTCAACACCTGCAGCATTCGCGAGAAGGCCGAAGACAAGATGCTCTCGGCGCTCGGCCGGTACCGCCAGGTGAAGGTGCAGCGGGGCGCGCTGATCGGCGTCGGCGGCTGCGTCGCCCAGCAGGAAAAGAACAAGCTGCTTGAGCAGGTGCCGTACGTCGACTTCGTCTTCGGGCCCGACAACATCGGCAAGCTGGGCGAGGTGCTCGGCAAGATCGAGCGCGAGCGCACCCGGGTGGTCGAGACGGCCTGGGTCGACTCCGAGTCTTACGTGTTCCCCCGCGCCAACCCGGAGTCGAGCCGTGGCCGGGTCGCCGAGTTCATCACCGTGATGAAGGGCTGCGACAACGTCTGCGCCTTCTGCGTGGTGCCGCACACCCGCGGCCGCGAGGTCAGCCGCCCGTGGGCCGAGATCCTCGAAGAGGCCGCTTCGCTCACCACCGTCGGGGTGCGCGAGATGACGCTGATCGGTCAGAACGTGAACTCCTACGCCGGCGGCATCTCGTTCGCCGACCTGCTGCTGCGGGTCGCCAAGATCGACGGCGTGGAGCGCGTGCGCTTCACCACCTCGCACCCGCACGACCTGTCCGACGAGCTGATCGACGCGTTTCGCACCGAGCAGAAGATCGCGCCGCACTTCCACCTGCCGGTTCAGAGCGGCAGCGACCCGGTGCTCAAGCGCATGCGCCGCGACTACACCGTGGCCGAGTACGAGGTGCGGCTGGCGAAGCTGCGCGACGCGCGCCCCGACATCGCGGTCACCACCGACATCATCGTCGGCTTCCCGGGCGAGACCGAAGACGACTTCAAGCGCACCCTCGAGCTGACCGAGCGCGTTCGCTACGACGGGCAGTTCAGCTTCGTCTACTCGCCGCGCCCGAAGACCGCCGCCGCGATGCGCGAAGAGGAGTGGGGCGCGATCTCGCACGAGGTGAAGGTCGAGCGGCTCGATCGGCTCCAGGCGCTGCAGAAGAAGATCAGCCGCGAGCTCAACCAGCGCTGGGTCGGGCAAGACGTCGAGGTGCTGGTCGAGGGCCGCTCGAAGACCGATCCCACCCGCCGCAACGGCCACACTCCGCACAACCGCACCGTGAACTTCGAGGGCGACGCCCCCGCCGGAGCGCTGGTGAAGGTGCGGGTGCGCGAGGCCAGCGTCGGTGCGCTCTACGGCGCCCAGGGCGAGACGGTGTCGGCGCCGCGCGTGCCGGTGCCCGAGAAGGAACCGCTCGAGGCGCAGGTGGCGTGAACCCCGAAGTCGACGAGTCGAAGCCGAAAACGGCGGAGACGCCCGAGGCTGCGAAGCAGGCGAGGCGAGACGAGCCAGCGAAACGGTTTTCGGCACTCGCGCCGGTCATCGCCTACGCGGGGCTGATCTTCTTTCTCTCGGCGCAGTCGAGCTTCCCGATGCTGCCGACCGGGCTGCTCAGCTACGACAAGGTGATTCACTGCTGCGAGTACTCCGTGCTCGGCTTCGTCATCTGCCGCGCGCTCGAGCTGCACGGAGTGAAGCACGCTCCGGTGATCGCGCTGGCCTTGGGCGCGCTGTACGGGGTGAGCGACGAATTTCACCAGTACTTCGTGCCCGGGCGATCGAGCGACTGGCGCGACGCGCTGGCTGATACGGTCGGCTCCACGCTGGGCGCCTTCGCCTGGCCACCCGCTTCACGTGCGTTTCACAGATTCTTCAGCCCAAGGGTCAACTGATCCTGTCCTTTTTGGAGGTTCGGGATGCCTCTGTCCTTGATCTCATTGATGTTGTGCGCGGCGCCGGTGGGCGATCGTGCCCAGACCTGGCTCGACGGCCTCCGTGAGGTCGGCCACGACACGAGCGCGACGATTCAGCCGCGCGCCCAGACGGTGAAGGGCGCCAAGGGCGACATTCGCGAGGTGTACCGCAAGGTGGCGCCGGCCACGGTGCTGATCCGCACTCCGAACGGGTTCGGCACCGGGGCGATCATCGACCCCCGCGGCTTCGTGCTCACCAACCACCACGTGATCGCCGGCGGCGAGCTGGTCGACTTCAAGCGCAAGGTCACCGTCGAGCTCGGCCACCTCACCGACGCCGGCATCATGGAGAAAGACGGCAAGGTGCACACCGCCTGGGTGCTGAAGAGCGACCCGCTGGTGGACCTCGCGGTGATCAAGATTGACGATCCTCCGGCCGAGCTGCCGGTGCTCAAGGTGGCCGAGAAAGATCCCGTTCCCGGTGAGCCGGTCTCGGCGCTCGGCAACGGCGGCATAGGGCTGCTGTGGGCGATCAAAGACGGTGAGATCGCCAGCATCGGCCGCATGGCCACCCACCTCGCGATGCTGGTCGGCGCGGAGTGCCAGGTCTCGACCGACGCGTCGGCGATGAAGGCCTGTCAGGCGTCGCGCGCCGGCATCGAGGCCGAGAAGAAGCTCTTCGCCGAGCAGGTGCCGGGCCTGGTGATTCAGTCGAGCTGCCCGATCAGCCCCGGCGACTCGGGCGGCCCGCTGGTGAACCGGCAGGGCGAGCTGGTCGGCCTCAACGCGTTTCTGCGAACCGACACCTACACCCCGGTGGCGGCGAGCTTTCACGTGCACGTCGACGAGGTGCGCAAGTTCCTCCGCGAGGTGCCGGCGGAGGCGAAGCCGCGGCTGCCGCTCCCGTGGGAGGGCTTGAAGGGGCCCGCGCAGCTGCTCGACGCCGACGCCGACGGGGTGAAGGAGTCGCTGGTGGCCTCCGCCGCGGATCGCACCGTGGTGCTGATGGACCTCGATGAAGACAGCAAAGACCTGCCCGAGCGCGCGGAGGACGTGCTGCTCAAGCACGCGCTCAAAGCCGACCTCGCGGTGACCCGCATCGGAGAGCGGTCGATCGCCTTCTACGATTGCAACGGCGACGGGGTGTTCGATCAGGCCGCGGTGAGCCTCAACGGCGCCGACGACGCCGAGACCTGGTCGGTCGCTCCCGACGGCACCCTGACCAGGCTCGGCAAGGGCAAGCTGATCGACCCCTCGCTGCTGAAGAAGGAGCACGCGGCGCGGCTGACCTCGGTGGCTCCGGTGGCGCTGACCGAGCTGGGCTTCACGCTGCCGGTCGATCTCGCGTCGCTCCCCGACCCCTGGCAGGCGGGTGGAACACGGCCCTCGCTCAAAGACGACGACTTCGACGGCAAGTTCGATCGCATCGAGGCCGCCTCGATGAGCGCCTGGGTGAGCTGGATGGACCCCGCCGAGGCGTTCTACCCGTCGCTCTCGGCCGCCGACGCCGCCACGGCGTTGAAGGAGCGCACCCTCAAAGGCCGCCTCGCCTACGTGGAGCGCGGCTCGCGGGTCTGGGCGTTCATCGACTCCGACAACGACGGCAAGCTCGACGCAGTGTTGGCCACCGACGACCCGATCACCGGCGTGGCGACCCGGGCCTTCGGCCTCGACGACAAGGGCAAGAGCGCGGGCGACCGGCCGGAGTTGCTGGGCACGCTGCTGGGCGCACCGCTGAGCGGCCTCGACGACAAGGCGCGCGACCGGCTGATGATCTCGGAGCGCTACGCGCGGCTGCCCTGGCGCGCGAGCGGGCGAGGGCAAGCGGGCATGCCGCACCCGGTGCTCGATGTCGGCTCCGACGTGCTCTACGAGGTCGGCCCGAGCGGCTACGGGGCGATTCTCGGTGCTCGGCGGCACCAGCGATCGCGCCAGCTCGCTGCTGTTCGACCTGCGCGCCGACCCGAAGAAGCCGCGCAAGGCCGCCGAGATCGAGAAGCACGCCCGCGCAGGTGACTTCAGCGCCGCGTTCGCCTGGGTCTCCAAGGGCAAGGCGCAGTGGTTCTTCTACGACCTCGATGGGAAGCCGGGCTTCGACTACGTGGTGTTCGTCGACGACGGCCAGACGCAGAGCCTCAGCTTCGAGGCCGGCCGCTGGAAGCCAGACGCCTCCGCCGCGGGGAAGAAGGCAGTGCGGCCCTCGCTGTTCAAGGACCCGAAGGTGTCGGCTGCGCTGAAGACGGTGGCCGGCACCTACTTCGTGAGGTCGCTGGTCGAGCAATGAACGCCGACCGGGTGGTGTTCACTTCGCGCGCCGAAGCCGACCGCCCGGGCTTCGTTCGGCTCGCGCCCGCGTCGGCGCTGGAGTGGTGGAAGCAGCGCCCGCCTGCCGCGGAGCGGTTTCAACTCGACGAGCTCCCCACCTTCGACGACGCCCTCACGCTCTGGCTCTACGTGCGCGCGGAGGCGGGGCCGTTGCATGCCTCGACGGAGGCGCTCTGCCGCTACGCCGACGACGTGCGCCAGGGACGTTGGCCCGAGACGGTGGCGGTCGAGCACAGCCCGCAGGCGCTCTACCTCGCGCTCGCGCAGGAGACGCTGCTCGCCAACCAGCAGCCGCAGCGGTTTCTCGACGACGCGTTCGCGCTGTTCGATCGACTCGCGGAGAAGTCGGCGGCCGGCGCGCGCCTCACCACCGAGCCTGTGTTGGCCGACGTTCCGGCGCTGCAGCGGTACTCCGAGGCGCTCCGTCAGGACGAGCGCCTGTTCGAAGACGACGTGAAGCGGGGAGGGCGCTACCGGGTGCACCTTCCCGGCAAGGCGTCGGTGTCGGGCGCCGAGCGCAACGTGTCGATGGTGGTGCTCGACAAGCCGGTCTCCTCGCAGTTCAAGCTCTGGGCGCGCCGCGAGGGTGCCGCACTGGTGTTGGTGGCGCAGAAAGACGGGATCATCGCGCTCTCTGCGAACCCCTCGGAGCGGATCAAGCTCGGCTGGCTGGCCGAGGCGCTCTCGAAGCGCGACGCGCAGCCCTGGTACGCGGGCGAACGGCACGAGGGCACCTTGATCGCGTCGGCGCGTGAGGGCTCGAAGCTGTCGTTGGCCGACGTGGTGTCGGTGCTCCAGCGTGAATTGCACGCGCGCAAGCTGATGCGACCTCGGAGGATGGCGCCGCTCGGGCTGATCGCGGCGATCACCGCGGTGCTGGCGGGCGCGGTGCTCTTTCGACAGGCGCCGGTGCCGGCTCACGAGGTCCCTCCCGATCGCGGCGCCAAGGGCGAGCCGTTGCCGAAAGAAGCGGTGCTCAATCTTCTCGGCGCCGCCGATGGGCCGAAGGCGTTCGAGTCATTCGCGCTGGTCGCCGGAGTGTGCAGCTACACCGGCGATCGCGCGTTGAGCGCTCCCTGTCGTGACGCGCGGGCGGTGCGCGAGCTGTTGGTTCACAAGCTCGGCTACCCCGAGAAGAACGTGCTGTTGTTCGTCGACGACCCGGCCGAAGGCGAGAAGGTCGAAGGCGCTCCCACCGCCGCGAACCTGAAGCTGGCGGTGGAGCGGTTTCGCGAGCGGTTCGGGTCGAACGAGCAGGCGAGCTTCCTCTTCTATTATTCGGGCCACGGCGGCTACGAGAAGGGCGCCCGCAAGGACTTCGGCGTGCTCCAGGCGTCGGGCTACTTCGATCACCCCGAGCTGCCGATCGCCGATCGCGGCTGGGACATGCAGGAGCTGATCGATGACGTGCGCAAGGGCGTGCCGGCGAAGCACGTGATGCTGGTGCTCGACGCCTGCTACAGCGGCTGGGCGGTCGGCGCCAAGGGCGGCCTCGAGCTGTCACCCGAGCTGCGCTCGATGTGGAAGGAGCGCGCCGAGGTGGTGATCACCGCCGGCACCAAGGGCCAGCGTGCGTGGGAAGACGACGAGGGCCACTCGGTGATGACCTCGTTCTTCCTGCAGGGGCTGGGCGAGAGCGGCGCGGCGCGCGCCGATGGCAACGGCGACGGGGTGGTGACCGACGAAGAGCTGGCGCAGTTCCTCGGCGACAACGTTCCGCGTGCGGTCCGCGACAGCCGGCACGCCGAACAGACCCCTCAGTTCTTCCGTTTCGACGAGTCACTGCCGAAGAGCGGGCAGTTTCTGTTCGTCGCGCACTGAGCGCTCGGCCCTGACGTTCAGCGCCGGCGCCACGACAGCATGCGCCCGAGGAACAGGGTGCCGAAGGTGAGCGCGGTGAACACCGCGGTGTAGACGAGGAACACCTTCCACCCGCCGGTGCTGCCGGGAATGCCGGCCTTGAACGGCATCTCGGTGAACTGCGCGCCCGAGAAGAACCCGCACGCGATCGTGATCGGCAGGAACACGAACACCAGCACGCTCACCATGCTCTCGAAGCGTTCCTTGCGGTACTCGTCGAGCTCGGAAGTCTGCGCCTTGAGCGCCTCCACCGTCTCTTTCATGTCGTGGAGCTGCCGCCAGCCTTCGTAGCGGGACTCCAGGTCGGGGTCGTCGCTCACCCGCGCGTACCAGAGCGAGTTGGTGAAGAACATCACGTCGGCTCGCACGTCTGAGACCGGCCGCAGCGCCGACCAGCGCGACTCACGCGAGCGCCGCTCGATCGCCGCCATTCGCCGGGTGATCTCGAACGCCACGTGGCGCTGCCCGGTGGTGAGCAGGAACAGCGCGAAGTCGCGATCGAGCTCGGGAGGCGTCTCCACGTCTTGCAGCAACAGCTCGAGCCGCGCGCCTCCGGTGGCGGTGAACCAGTGCTCGACGTCGTTCAGCTTCACCACCTTGCGCGACGCCACCGCCGACGCCGAGGGCAGGTGGTCGAGCGACGGCGGCGCTCCGGAGGCGAGCGCGTGAAACAGCCCCTGCACCGAGCGCGAGTCGTCGAGCATCGTGCTCTTCGCCCGGTTCACCCGGTACGCGCCGTACACCAGCCAGCGATCGTGGCCGACCGAATCGAGCCAGCCGGCGAGCTCCGCCACCTCCGGCAGCCGCAGCAGCGCGTCGGAGCGCGCCAGGTGCGACTGCGACTTCGCCAGCTCGTAGAGCGTGGTCGCGCCGCTGGTCTCTTCGACCCACACCAGCGCGAGGTCAGAAGGGTAGAGCGACAGGTGCACGGTGCGCGCGCCGCTCGCCTTCTCGAGGTGCACCACGTCGCTGCCCTGGTTGTCGCCCAGAAAGCTCGCCACCACCGACGGCAGCAGCCCGGTGCGCGCCTTGAGGAGCGGCGACTTCTTCCAGCCCCTGGCCTCGAGCCCCTGCGAAGCGTCGCGATCGAGCACGCGAAACGGCCGCGCGTAGACCGTTCTCGCCGAGGCGACGTGCACGTGGCGGCCGACGTGAAAGCGGCTCCAGATCGACTCCCAGATCTCCTCGCGCGACTGCCGGGTGCCGACGAACGGCGGCGCCACGATCGTCGAGCGACCCTTCGCCCACGCGTAGCCGTCGGAGTACCAGGGGTCTGACAGCCCGCCGAGCGCCTCCGGCTGGAAGCTGAACCGCGGTTTGCCCTTCTCGCGCGGCGTGCCGTCTGGTTTGTTGGGACCTTCGACGCCATCCAAGACCAGTGCGAGGTCGGCCAAAGTCCCGGGGCTCTCAGGGGCGAGGGTCACCGTGTGCCGCGAGTAGGCGTGGGTCTCGTTCGGCGCGTGAACCGCCATCAGCTCGTAGCCCCGGCGGTAGCTGGAGGTCTCGGTGTCGGGCCTCGCCAGCAGCTTGAGCACGGTCACGTCTTGCGGAGACGAGAGGAACAGCGCGTCGATTCGCCGAAACGTCGAGCCCACCGAGTTGTCGAGCGGCAAGTCGAGCTGCACCTGCTGCCCGCGGGAGAGCTCGGTTCGGTAGAGGTCGGCGTCGGCCTTGAGGCGCCGCTGCACCCTCTTGGTGATCAGATCTTCGGGCAGCCGGGCGAGCCCGGGCAGGTCGAGCTTTCGCGAGAGCGCTTCGCCCACCAGCGCGAGCAGGTCGCGCGATGGCCCGCTCGATTCGCCCCGGGTGATCTGCATCGACGCGTAGAAGACCGAGGCGAGCGCGCGATCGTAGGCGCCGGCGCTCTCGGTGATGCCCTGCTCCCAGAGCGAGACGTACTCGGCGAGCGGCTTGTGCCCGTCTGGCCAGGCGTGGTGCTGCACCCGGTAGGCGACCAGCAGGGCGGCGGCGACGGTGTCGAGGGTGGTCTCGTGGGCGCGGAGGCGAACGGGAATTTTCAGCCCGTCGAGCGCGTCAGCCGAGCGCAGCACCGCCTGGGTGGTGCTCCGGAGGGACTCATGACGCCACTGCGGCAGCTTCCAGCTCAGCATTCTCGGGTGGGGCGGCAGCGCCGCGTCGCGGGCGCCCACCGAGAGGAAGATTTCCTGCACTCCCGGTTCGGCGCCAGGGTCAGGCCGGGTGAGATCCCAAACGAACTGGCCGGGGTCCAACAGGGAGTCGACTGCGCGTTGAAGCGGGCCGTCCATCGGTGGCGCGCGAGCATACTCTCTGGCATGAAAGTTCCACCGATGAGTCGTCTGCTGCTCTCCCTGGTGCTGCTCGCGGTCCCCGCGTTCGCCGCCGACAAGGCCGCGGAGGCGAAAAAGCCGCTCGTCGCGGTGATGTACTTCGACATTCAGTCGGCCGACCCCGAGGCGCAGTTCCTCCGCAAGGGGCTGCTGCAGATGGTCACCACCGACCTGGTCGCGCAGGACCCCCAGGTGAGGGTGGTCGATCGCGATTGCCTCGAAGAGATCATGGCGGAGCAGAAGCTGCAGTCAGGCAAGGGCTTCGACCAGTCGACCGCGGTGAACCTGGGGCAGCTGCTCGGCGCCAACTACCTCGTCTCGGGCACCGTGCTCGCGAGCAAAGGCAGCGTGATGTTCATGGCCCAGGCGCGCTCGGTGGAGCTCGGCCAGGTGCTGTGGGCGACCAAGGTGTCGGGCCCCAACGAAGACGTGTTCGACGCCGAGCAGAAGCTGGTCGCGGGGTTGATCGAGGCGCTCGCCAAAGCCGAGAAGTTTCCTCCGCCCGAGCCGGTGAAGCACGCCGCCGCGAAGGTGCCGGTGAAGACGCTCCAGAAGTACGGCGCCGCGCTCGACGCGATCGACAAGAAAGACAAGGCCGGCGCGAAGGCCAAGCTTCAGGAAGTGGTGAAGGAGCAGCCCGACTTCGTGCTCGCCAGCCTCGACCTCGACAAGTTGATGAAGTGACGATGGAGATCGAACCGCTCCTTCAGAAGCTGGAAGTGCTCGCGCCGCAGTTCGGCCGCGCGCGTGACGACATCGCCGCGATGGCGGTGCGGGGCAGGGCGGGCGACTTCAAGGGCGTGATGCAGAACGCCCGGCTGGTGCTCGAGACGCTGCTGCGCGCGATGGTCTCGACCGAGCTGAAGCAGACGCCCGGCAAGGCGATGCTCGACGAGCTGATCACCAAGTTTCGCCAGCAGGCGAACGCCGGAGTGATCCCCACCAACATCCTCGCGCACATGGGCACCGTGCAGGCGTGGGGGAACCTGTCGTCGCACGACCATGCGGCGGGGTTGGACGCCGAGGCGGTGAAGGTCGGGCAAGACGAGGTGATCGCCTCGCTCAATTCGATGGTCGCGATCTTGAGCTGGTACGCCGGGCGGTATGGGTCGGCGACTCCGCACGCGGGCTCGAGCGCGGTGTCGACCGCGACGCCGGCTCCAGTCGCGCCGAAGAAGAGCCTGGCCTTGCCGATCGGAGCAGTCGTCGGTGTGGCGGTGATCGGCGCTGCCGCCTGGGCGATGACCCGCGGCTCGGGCGAGCAGAAGCCCGCCGCGAACCCTCCGGCGTTCGGGTTGCTCGACGCGGTCTACGCCACTCGCCACGAGCCGATTCCACCCGAGGCTTGCCGCTCGGCGATCGAGGTCAACCTGCTCGCGCCCGCGGCCGACAGCGCCTCCAGCTTGCAGGCGCTTCAGCTGAAGTCTGCCGAGTCGAAATACCTCCTCGCTCGCGCGCTGTTCGAGAAGAAGGAGCCCGCGGCGGCGGCGCTCGCTCCCGCGCTCGGGTGTGCCGGCTTCGCGGCCGCTCAATCGCTGGCGGGAAAAATCGCCGTGTCCGAGGGCCGGCTCGACGAGGCGGCGAACAGCTTTCAGCTCGCGCTCGCGGCGTCTCCGGCGTTTCAGAAGGCCCGGTTCAACCTCGGCGCGGTTTACCTGAAGCAAGGCAAGACCGACGACGGCGTGCAGGCCCTCGAGCAGGTGGTGAAGGCCGAGCCGTCGTGGCCCGACGCGCAGCTCTTGCTCGGCATGGGGCTCACCGCGCAGGGCAAGGTAGATCTGGCGAAAGAGCATTTCTGCGCCGCCGACAAGTTGGGCGAGACCACGGCGCATGAACGGTGCGTGAAGTGAGCACGTTCGGGCGGCGGAGGCGTGACGCCCCTCCCGCCCTTCGGGCACCCTCCCCCTCGAGGGGGGAGGGGATCTCCTCGGCGGTACTCCTCGCACTCACGCTGTGCCTCAGCACCACCTCCGCCTTCGCCGCCACCGAGCGGGTCGCGATCGTCGTCGGCCACAACCAGGGTGCGCCTCCGCACCAGCCGCTTCGCTTCGCGCAGAACGACGCCGAGCGGGTCGCCGCGCTGCTGCAAGAGGTCGGCGGCGTGAAGCGCCAGGACCTCAAGCTGCTCCAGGGCCCGAAGAAGCAGGCGGTGCTCGACGCGTTCAGCTGGGCGAAAGAAGACATCGCCCGCATTCGCACCCGGCCCGGCTCGCAGGTGGTGCTGCTGGTCTACTTCTCCAGCCACTCCGACGCGCAGACCGGGCTCGAGCTCGGCACCGAGAAGCTCTCGTGGAAAGAGCTCAAGCAGGCGCTCGGCGCGACCGGAGCCGACGTGCGGCTGGCGGTGGTCGACGCGTGCTCCGCCTCGGGGCTGCTCGAGGTCGGCGGCAAGCCGGCCCCCGCGTTCGACATCAAGCTCGACGATCGCCTCAACGTCGCCGGCGAGGCGCTGATTACCTCCAGCGCGTCGAACGAGCCCTCGGTCGAAGCGGGCGCGTTTCACGGCAGCGTCTTCACCCACCACCTGATCGCGGGCTTGCGCGGCGCCGCCGACGCCTCCGGCGACGGAGAGGTCACCCTCGAAGAGGCCTACCGCTACGCCTACGAGCGCACCGTGCAGGGCGAGAGCGGCCAACACCCCGGCTTCGGCCTGCGCATGTCGGGTCACGGAGAGCTCGCGCTCACCGACCTCACCACCGCGCCGCGGCTGGTGCTGCCCGAAGGCGCCCAGGCGGTGGTGATTCGCTCCGCCTCCGACGGCGAGCGCCTGCTCGAAGCGCGCAAGCCCGACGGGCGGCAGATCGCGATGCCTCCCGGCAAGTACGACGTCGAGCTCGAGAAAGACGACAAGAGCTTCGAAGCCGCGGTCACGCTCGCGCCCAGCCAGACGGTGACCCTCGACGCGATGCGGTTGACCGAGCGGCCGAAGAAGCTGGCGCTGGTGAAGCTCGAAGGGCAGGGCGGCTTCTGCGCGGGCGAGATTCGCCACCAGGGGGCCGACCCCAAGCTGCCGCAGCTGGCCAACGCGCTCCGCGACGCCCTCGGCACCTCGTGCAACGGCGACAAGATCGACGGGCTGCTCAAGAGCCTGCCCGGCGGCAGCTACGAGTTCACCGGCAAACGCGCGGGCCGCCCGCTCCACGTGCAGGCGACCGAAGACGCGCTGATCGACCAGGTTCGTCTTTCCGCCACACGCCTGTAGCGGAGAGTCGTCAAGGCCTCGATTTCGTGCCCAGTCGAGTGCCGAATGCTACAAACGCGGCATGGACGCGGTCTCCGCCCTTCGCGCGAGCGGACTTTTCGAAGGGTTCACCGAGACCGGTCTCAACATCCTCGCCGGCATTTGCGCTCCCCGAACGTACCCGGTCGGCACTCCGCTGTTCGTCGAGAACATGGTCGCCGACTCGCTGCTGGTGATCGCCGAAGGCCAGGTGTCGCTCAACACCAAGGGCGCGCGCGGCGAAGACGTGTTCGTCGGAGAGCTCGGCCCCGGTGACTGGTTGGGTGAGCTTTCGTTGATCTCCACCAGCCAGCGGCTGTGCACCGCCAGCGCCGCAACCGCGGTTACCGCCTACGAGATTCGGCAGGCCGACTTCCACAAGCTGATGGGCCTCAAGCCCCAGGCCTGCATGAAGCTGCTGATGGCGATCGTGACCCACTTCGGCAAGAAGGTGTTCGAGAACAAGGACGCGCTGAAGTCGTTGCTCAGCCGCTGAGGCTGGGCTACCCACGACAGTTCCATGCGCCCGCTTCTCGTCGCCCTCTGTCTTTTGACCGCCCCCGCCTTCGCCGCCTCCCAGGGAGACTGGTTCGCCAGCCTCTACACCGGTGAGGGCGTCGAGCTGCGCGCCGACGAGCGGGTGTTCGCGTTGTTCGCGCTCTTCAACGCCGCCGGCTACGACGTCGGCCCGGTCTCGCGCAAAGACCCGGTTCCGAAGATCAAGTACCACCCGGTGCGCTCGGTGGTGCGCGGCAAGGTGATCGGCGGCGACCCCGCGGTGAAGCAGGCCGCCGACGACTTCTTCGACAAGCACCCCGCGTCGATGCGCCAGTACCTCGCCTACGCGGTGAACGGCTCGCCTCCGCCGTTCGGCACCGGCGCCAAGGCGAAAGACCTCCAAGACCTGAAGGGCTTCGAGACGGTGCTCGCCAAGGCGTGGACCGCGTGGAAGCTCGAAGAGGTGATGGCGAGCGTCACCCCCGACTACCGCAAGGCGCTGAAGGCGTACCTGTCGGCGATCGACGCCCCGCTGGCGAAGGAGCGCTCGATTCTCAAGGTGCCCGACAACGGGCCGCAGTCGCTGCTGGTGGTGAACCTGCTCGACACCGAAGGCATGGTGCGCGGCGTGATGGGCGACGGCGAAGTGGTGCTGGTGGTCGGCCCCTCCGACAAGCCGAACGTGATCGGCCTGCTGAAAGAATACGCGCGGGTGTTTCTCGACCCGGTCGTCTCCAAGAAGGCCTCCAGCTGGGCGAACGGCGCGGCGACGCTGAAAGAGGCCCAGGTCGCGGGCGTGAGCGAGCAAACCGTCAGTGATTACGCCGTGGGGCTGATGTCGGTGGCGGTGGCAGGCAATGCGTTGGGCCTCGACGACGCCGGTTGGGCGGCGGTCGAGAACGGCGGTTATTTCGGGGCCAGGGACATTGCGAAGATGTTTGATGAAGGGAAGCCGGTCGACGGCTGGGTGTTGGACGCGTTGGGGAAGGCTGACGCGCGCCGGCCCAGCAAGAAGTGATGCGTGGAAGAGTTCGTTCGCCACCTGCTCGAGAATGCTTCTGGCGGCGGCGCCTACGCACTGGTGTTTGGCGTGTTGCTGGCCTGCGGGCTCGGCGTACCGCTCCCTGAAGACGTCTCGCTGATCACCGGCGGCTACCTGGTGCACCTGGGCAACGCCCGGCTGTACCTGATGATGCTCACCGGCTACCTGGGGATCATCGTCGGCGACTCGATCATCTTCATGGCCGGCACCCGGTTCGGTCAGCGGGTGGGGCAGAAGCCGGGCGGGTTGATCGGCCGGGTGGTGACGCCCGACAAGCTGGCGCGGGTGCGGGGGCTGTTCGCCAAGTACGGCGAGAAGATCGTGTTCATCGCCCGCTTCATGCCCGGCGTGCGCTCGGTCACGTACTTCACCGCCGGCGCCGCGCACATGAAGTACTGGCACTTCTTGGCGTGGGACGGGATCGCCGCGCTGATCTCGGCGCCGGTGTTCGTGTTCCTCGGCTACAAGTTCGGCGGTGAGCTCGAGGAGCTGATCGACAACGTTCGCAAGGGCCAGACCCGGGTGTTGCTCGCGCTCGCCGCGCTGCTCGCCGCGTACATCGGCTTCCGCGTCTGGCGCTCGCGCAACGAGAAGGCCCAGGCGAAGACCCTGCCGGCAGACACCAAGATCGACCCGGTGATCCACGACGGGCCACCTCCGGTGCCGGTCGAGCCGGTGAAGGCGCCGGGCACCCACCAGTCGTGAGGTGCTGGCTCGCCGCTGCGCTGCTGCTGCTGGCGGCGTGTCCGCGGGTGCCGGAGGAGCCAACCGATCGTTGGGACGGAGGCCCGAGGCTTTCGGCGTGGGCGGTGTTGCCGGCCGACAGCTTTGCGCCCGGCCCACCGTCGGGAGCGCGGCTCGACCCGGCCGAGACGCATGGCCGCGCGGTGCCGTTTCCCGGCCAGCCGATTCAAGGGTTCTCGGCGCTGCTCCCGGAAGACGGCGGCTGGCTCGCGCTCGCCGACAACGGCTACGGAGCGCCCGACAACAGCGACGACTTTCTGCTCCGCGCGTATCACCTGCAGCCCGACTTCACCCATCACACCCTTCGCGCCTCGGTGGCGTTCACCTTGAGCGACCCGAAGCGGTTGCTGCCCTATGCGTTGGCGCGCGAGCTGTTGGGCGACAGCGCGCTCACCGGCGCCGATCTCGACCCCGAGTCGATTCAGCGCGACGACGACGGCAGCTATTGGATCGGCGACGAGCTCGGCCCATTCGTGGTGCACGTCGACGCCGAAGGCCGGGTGCTGGAGGCGCCGTACGAGTTCCGTTTCGAGGCGGTCGGCGACGGCGGCTGCCCGGAGCTGCACTCGCCCGCGTACCCGATGAACGAGGAGGGCGCGGCGTTGAAGCTGGCCCAGGCGCTGCGCGTTCACGCGGAGGCTCACGGCGGCAAGGGGCCGGTGCTGTCGATGAACCATCTGATGCTGCGCGACGGGCGGCCGGACACCGCGCTCGAGCTGCGCATGCGCCCGCCCACCGAGCTGGAGCGATCGTCGAGCGAGCTGTTCGACGTGGCGCAGCTGCGCAAGGCGGGCTTCGAGGTCGAGCCGTGGACCGTCAATGATCCGGCACGAATGCGTGAGCTGTTCGCGCTCGGAGTCACCGGGATCATCAGCGACCGGCCAGACCTGTTGCGGGCGGAGGCGGTGGACGCGGGCGTGACCATCGACGTGCAGGGCCACCGCGGCGCGCGCGGCTTGAGGCCCGAGAACACCCTGCCGGCGTTCGAAGCGGCGCTCGATGTGGGGGCCGACACGCTCGAGAGCGACGTTCAGCTGACCCAGGACGGCGTGCCGTTGCTCTGGCACGACTTTCTGCTGCCCCTGCACAAGTGCCGCGGCGGCGCCGGCACCAAGAAAGCGCCGGTGATTCGAGAGACGCCGCTCGCCTCGCTGCGCGGTTGGGTGTGCGACTCGCTGCAGAAGGAGTATCCCGAGCAGAAGAACGCGGTGGCGCTCTCGCCGGTGTCGGTGGCGTTCGCCGCGTCGCACAAGCTCAAGTCGCCGTACACCCCGATCACCGTCGACGAGCTGTTCGACTTCGTCGGAGCGTACGAGGCGTATTACTCGGGCGTGAACGAGGCGCGGGCGGCGACGGCCCGGAAGGTGAAGTTCGATCTCGAGACCAAGGTGAACCGGCGGCGCGAATCGGCCGGCATGTCTCCCGACCCGGTGAAGCTGACGCGCGCGCTGCTTTCCCGGGTGGTCGCCCACGGGATGATCGAGCGCACCACGCTGGAGAGCTTCGACGTCGGCACCTTGCTGCTGGCGCAGCGCGAGGTGCCGAAGCTGCGCACGCTGATGCTGTTCAACGACGCGCCGGCCGGGCCTGGCCTGCAGGGCGATGGAGACAACCTCCAGCCGGAGGACGAGGGCCGCAGCCCGTTCCTCGCCGGGATGTTGTGGCCGTACCGGCGCACCTGGTTCAGCTGCGCGCCGCGGGTGAAGCTCAGCGGTGGCTTCGAGGCGATGGGGCGAATGCCGTCGGGGAAGCTGCTCGCGATCTACGAAAAGCCGGTCGAGGGCATGGGAATGCTGGCGGTGGTGTTCGACCCGGCTTCGCGGAGCTTCGAGCAGCGCACGTACTCGCTGGAGCTGCCGCCGCAGGTCACTTCGGTGCCCGATGTGCAGATGACGAGCGACTCGAGCGGGCTGATGCTCCTGCGCGACGACTCGCAGGGCCGTCTCGATGGCTACAAGTGGGTGGCGCGCTTCGAGCTGGGCGATGACGGGGTGATTCGGCCGGAGCCGGTGGTGAACCTGCTGGCGCTGCGCGCGCCGGGGCTGCAGCCGAAGCCGGAGGACGTCGGGGTGGGTGACCCGTTCGCGTTCCCGTTCTGGACGATCGAGAGCCTGGTGGTGGTCGAGCCCGGGCGGTTGATGATCGCCAACGACAACAACTACCCGTTCTCGGTCGGGCGGCACGTGAAGGCGCAGCAGCCTGATGACAATGAGTTGATCGAGGTCAGGTACTGAGGCGTCGTTACTGAATCATCGCCCGCAGCCGCTCGCTCAAGCCCAGCCGCGTCGCCGCCGCCTCGAGCATCTTGCGCTCGCGCCGATCAATGCGCCCATCGACCTGCGCGATCTCGACCAGCTGCTGCAGAAACTGCTCCGCCGCCGGCGTCGCTTTGCCGACCAGCAGCTTGTCGAACATCGTCGAGGCATCGATCGACAGCACCAGCTCGACCTTCATCCACGGAATGCCCCAGCGCTCGGCGCACATCTTGAGCAGCGCCTTCTCGCCCGCGTCGACCACGCCATCGGCCTGGGCGAGCGCGACCATCATGTAGAGCAGCCGCTCACGCTCGTCGCGATCGACCACCGCGGTGGCGCCGTTGCCCACCGACGGCTTCGACACGGTGTGGGCGACCGCCTGAAACGCCTCCCAGGTGCGCACGGCCGACAGCGTCCACTCCTTCTCGCCATCGTTGAAGGCGGTGCCGCAGAAGCTGCAGCGGAGCTCTCCGCTGATCGGCTCGGGCGCGGAGCAGTTGGGGCAGCGGGTGGTGGCCATGCCGTTGCCGGTGTTGGTATTCGCGCCGACCGAGCGGGTGAAGCTGAACACCGAGCGCTGCGGCGCGGTGATCACCGCCTCTCGCGTCTTCGGGTCGGGCTTTGCCGGCTGGCCATCGGCACCGAGCGGCGCCAGGTACGCCTTCACGCTCCAGCGAATGTCGACGTGGGCCAGCTGCTGGTCTCCCTGACGCTCGATCGACACCGTGCTCACTGCGCCCACCGCGCACTCGAGGAACATTCTGCGCTTGCCGCTCTGAGCGATCGCCTTCAGCTCGGCGTCGAGCGTCTCGGTCATCGCCGGCGTCGAGATGCGCGCGATCGCCGAGGCCTCGCCTCCGCTTTGCGCGCTCACCCAGCGCCAGAAGGCGAGCGAGGCGCGATCTTCGAGCACCTCGGTGTTGAGCGCCGGGTCGGTCTGCCGCGCCTGGGCCAGCCCCTGCACCGCGCCATCTTGCGGGTGGAACTCGCTGCCCTGGGTGATCTCCGCCAGCACCCAGTCGTAGTTGCCGGAGTTCACCACCGCGCCGCAGTGATCGCAGCGGTTCGCCGCGCCGCCCAGAAACGGAGCGCCGCAGTTGGGGCACTTGCCGCTCGAGAGCTCCTGGCCGGCCTTGGTGGCGACGCCGGGCTTGCGCACCAGGGTCCAGACCTCGATGAAGTCGTGCGCGGGCTCCTTGCGGGCGGCGGCCTCGGCCTGATCGAAACCGAATTCGGCCGGCACGTCGGCGTCGCGGGCGGTGGCGCGAACGCGAATGTGCACGGTGTCGAACCACTCGCTCTGCTCGAGGCCGATCAGCTGAAGCTCGAGCACCGCGAGGTCGGCCATCGCGTCGCGCACGCCCTGCACCCGCAGCAGCCGCAGCTGGGTGACCAGGCGTTGAAACGTGGCGTCCGACAGCGAGCGGCGCACCGGCTCGAGGTCTTGCTTCAGCCAGGCAGCCTGGGTGTCGAGGAACAGCCGCTTGGTCTGATCGAAGAGGTGGAGGAGGTCGAACGCCGGGTCTTTTGCCTTCACCGCGTTCACCCAGCGGCCGACCTGCTCGGCGCTCACCTGGGTCTTGCGGAGCGCATCGGCGCGTTCGATCGCGCGGCGGGTCGAGCCGTCGGAGTTGCTCCGCCGCCACCACCAGTAGACGCCGATCGCGACCACCAGAACCGGGACGCCGATCTTCGGGTAGCGGAGCGCGAACCAGATCAGATCGATCAGCATGCCGACCGCGCCGTCGTCGCTCGAGGAGTTGTCGTCGCTGCTGCCCTGGTAGTGCTCGCCTCCGCCGATGCGGGCGAGTGCGCGTGGCGCCGCCAGCACGACGGCGAGCAGGACGGCGGGGCTCAACCGGGCTATCCACCGGGGTCGCACGCGCAGGAGCTTAATCAAGGTGAGCCATGGGTGAGTTGAGGATTGAAGCAGAGGCATCGGTCGAGGTCTGGACGATTGACGGTGAGGCGCGGCGCAACGCCCTGACCCGGGCGCTGGTGGCCGAGCTGGCGCAGAACGTCGCCCGGGTGTCGAAGGATCGCGCGGTTCGCGCGGTGGTGTTGACCGGGGCAGGGGACAAGGCCTTCTGCGCCGGCGCTGACCTCAAAGAGCGCGCCACGATGACCCCCGACGAGGTGAGGGCATTTCTCGACCAGCTCCGCACGACCTTTCGATCTCTAGAACGCTCGGACTGCGTCTTCATTGCCTACGTCAACGGAGCGGCCTTCGGCGGCGGCACTGAGCTGGCGCTCTCGTGCGACTTGCGGGTGATCGCGCCGACCGCCGAGATGGGCCTCACCGAGGTGAAGCTGGGCATCATTCCCGGCGGCGGAGGCACCCAACGGCTGCCCCGGCTGATCGGCAAGGGCGCCGCGAAAGATCTGATCCTCAGCGGGCGGAGGGTTCGCGCCGAAGAAGCCCTGCGCCTGGGTCTGGCAGAGCGGCAGGGCACGCTGGCCGACGCGAAGGCGTGGGCGCTCGAGATCTGCGAGAACGCGCCGATCGCGGTGTCGGCCGCGAAGCACGCGATCGACGAGGGGCTGCACCTGGACCTCGACGGCGCGTTGGCGCTGGAGCAGCGGCGCTATGCCGAGACGATCGGCACCGAAGACCGGCTCGAAGGGCTGAAGGCGTTCGCCGAGAAGCGCAAGCCGGTCTACCGGGGCAAATGACGCCCGAGGTGAAAGCGAAGATCCACGAGGTGGCTGACGGCCAATGGGGTCTGGTCACGCTCGCGCAGGCGCTGAAATCCGGGATGACCGAGGGAATGGTGCGAGGGCAGGTGGCGAGCGGCAGTTGGGAGCGCGCCGGGTTCGGCATCTACCGCATCGGTGCCGGTCCGCTCCGGTGGACCCAGCGAATCTGGATTGCGTGCCTCGAGACCGGCGGCGTTGCGTCGCACCGCACCGCCGGGCAGCTTCACGGACTCGACGGCGTCGGCCGCAACTTCAAGCAGATCGAAGTGATGGTGTACTTCGACAGCAAGCGCACCGCGAGCAAGGCCAAGGTCAGGCGAAGCCGAACCCTGGTGGACAAGCACATCAAAAATCCGGGCGGAGTACCGCGCACGAACCTCGCGCGCACGCTGATCGACCTCGCGGGCGTGCTCGATGAGGAAGACCTGGCCCTGGCGTACGACTCGGCGTGCCGTCAGAGAGACGGCTTTCGGCTCTGGCTTCGAGATGTGCTCGCCAAGATGCCTCGCAAGGGTGTGAAGGGGCGCGCGGCGTTGATGAACCTGATCGACGAGAACGCGACCGTCGTCGAATCAGCACTCGAGGTGAAGTTCCGCAGGCTGGCGAAACGCGCTGGGCTTCCCGCCGCGATTCCTCAGTACGACATCTTCGACGATGAAGAGTTCATCACCCGTGTCGATTTCGCCTGGCCCGACAATGATCCACCCGTGGCGCTGCTTGGGCACGGCAAGGCGTTTCACCACGACACGCCACAGTGGAACCTCGACAACGCTCACGTGCGCAAGCTCAATGCGATCGGGTGGAGAACCGCGCCCTGCTCCTACGAAGACATCGTCGAGCACGGCGAAGACCTCGTAGGTGACATTCGACGCATGCTCAGTGGCTACCAACAGCCGCGGGCGCCGAAAGTCGTGGTGTACGAGTAGCGCCGACGCAAAAGCAGCATCGATGGGGGCGGTGGGGTCAGGTTCTCGCTCGTGCCTCGAGCGTGACTCCGCCCGCGACTGAGTGGCCCTGACGCGACTCGAAACCGTGTGTTCCGTGCCACGATCTCTCGAACGATCGATACTGTGCCGTTTCGCCGTCGTTCATCTACGGCCAATAGGCACGGTATCGATATGGCGGGCAGTAAACATGAAATGACTTGTGCCGCTCAGTCGCGGGCGGTGCCGGCGCGAGGCAGAGCGCCGACCCAACCCCACCGCCCCAATCAAAGCCCTGGTGGCAGAGCCGCTCGCATCTTGAGGTTCTCATCCGGAGACACCGCGCTGCAGATCTTCAGCTCACCACTGACCCGCCCGAGCACGTAGAGGTTGTGAAAGTCGTAGATCACCGAGCCATCTTCCCGGCGCAGCGACCACTCGACCTCGGCCAGCACCAGCAAAGGCGAGAGATCCCGGCAGTCGGCCCGAACCACCCTGATCTGCCGAACACCCATCTTCTTGTAGGCATCAAGAAGCCCGCCGACGTTCTTGCGCCAGTCCTTCTGCACCACCGGCATTTGGCGCACCGCACCGGCGTCGACCACCAGCAAGCCGGGGTAGGTGAAGTGCCTCAGCACGTCGTCGAGGTCGAACCGCTCGAACGCGTAGCGGTAGCTCTCGAGAAAGGCCCTCGGGTCGTTCACGTCGCGGCACCGTAGCGTCGAACGAGCCCTCTTGCTAACAGCGCCCGCATGGGTTTCGACGAGACGCTTCGGGCAAAGCAGCAGCAGGTCGAGAAGGGCGGCGCCGAGAAGTACCACGCCAAGAACAAGGAGACCGGCAAGCTGTTCGCGCGCGAGCGCATCACCCTGCTGGTCGACCCCGGCTCCTTCATCGAAGAGGGCAAGCTGGCCAACAACCTCGACCCCGAGTTCCCCGCCGACGGCGTGATCACCGGCCTGGGCCGCATCGACGGCCGTTCGGTGGCGATCATGGCCAACGACTCCACCATCAAGGCCGGCTCCTGGGGCGCGCGCACGGTCGAGAAGATCCTCCGCATTCAGGAGATCGCCGCCAAGAACCTGGTGCCGCTGGTCTACATGGTCGACTCCGCCGGCGCCCGCATCACCGACCAGGTCGAGATGTTCCCCGGCCGCCGCCACGCCGGTCACATCTTCCACAACGAGGTTCACCTCTCGGGCCGCGTGCCCCAGATCTGCCTGCTGTTCGGGCCCTCTGCCGCCGGCGGCGCCTACATTCCCGCGTTCTGCGACATCGTGGTGATGGTCGACGGCAACGCGTCGATGTACCTCGGCTCTCCGCGCATGGCCGAGATGGTGATCGGCGAGAAGGTCACCCTGGAAGAGATGGGCGGCGCGAAGATGCACTGCTCGGTCAGCGGCTGCGGCGACGTGCTGGTGAAGACCGAGCCCGAGGCGATCGCGGTCGCCAAGCAGTACCTCTCGTACCTGCCGTCGAGCTTCAGCCAGCTGCCGCCGCGCGCGCACCCCAAGGCCCCGAAGCAGTCGGGCAAGAAGGTGAGCGAGATCATCCCGCCCGACCAGAACAAGCCCTTCAACATCAACCTGCTGATCTCCGAGCTGATCGACGAAGGCAGCTGGTTCGAGATCAAGAAGATGTTCGCCCAGGAGCTGGTCACCGGCTTCGCGCGCATCGACGGCCGGGTGGTGGGCATCGTCGCCAACAACCCCAACTACAAAGGCGGCGTGCTGTTCGTCGACTCCGCCGACAAGGCCGCGCGCTTCATCTGGCTCTGCGACGCCTTCAACGTGCCGCTGCTCTACCTCGCCGACGTGCCGGGCTTCATGATCGGCACCAAGGTCGAGCGCGCCGGCATCATTCGCGCCGGAGCGAAGATGATCTCCGCGGTCGCCGAAGCGTCGGTGCCCAAGATCTGCGTGGTGGTGCGCAAGGCGTACGGCGCCGGCCTCTACGCGATGAGCGGCCCCGGCTTCGAGCCCAACGTCACCCTCGCGCTCCCCCAGGCGATGATCGCGGTGATGGGCCCCGAGGCGGCGGTCAACGCGGTGTACTTCAACAAGATTCAGGAGAAGCCCGAGGCGGAGCGCCAGGCCTACGTGCAGAAGCTCCGCGACGAGTACCGGCACGACGTCGACATCTACAAGCTGGCCTCCGAGCTGGTGGTCGACGAGCTGGTGGAGGGTGACAACCTCCGTCACGAGCTGGTGCGCCGGTACGGGGTGTACTGCGAACAGCAGAAGCCGCCCGAGCGCCGTAAGCGGGGCGTGTTGCCGGTGTAGCGGTCTGTTGCGGTACACTCTGGCCCCATGCGTGGGGCCGGACTGATTGCCGGGTTGTTGATCGCCACCGCGGCTCACGCGATCCCCGAGTGCAGCCTCGACGGGCAGGGCGACGTTCAGCTCTGCGAGAAGGTCTACTGGCGCTCCCGCATCGTGGGGGTGCTGCTGCCGGCGTACACCCTGATCGTCGACAAGGGCGGCCCCGACTCGGCGATCACCTGGAACCTCAACTTCGACATTCCCGACAGCTTCTGGGAGCACTACTTCACCATCGGCAGCCCGCCCGCTCCCGACCCCACCGGCACCACCGCCTTTCGCATCAACCTCGGCGCGAGCGCGATGTGGGTGCCCGCGCGCGGCGACGTCGAGGCGCGGGTGGCGATGCGGCTGCGCGCGATCTCGCTGGTGTGGCCGAACAGCCCAGCGCTCGATCCGCTCCACGTGTGGGCGGGGGTCGGCGTGTTCGGCGGCACCCGCGGCTTCGGCCCGCGGCTCGAGATTCGCGCCCGCGTCGGTCACCTCGCGTGGGGCGGTCTGGCGCTGGTGGCGGGCTTCGAGCCCGACCCGTTTCACGACCGCTACACCGGTGACTTTTCGCTCGGCTTCGATGCGCCGTGGGTGTGGTGGTGGTGAGCGCCGCTTAGCGTGTGACCCTGTTTGCGCTGCGTGTTAGGAACGCCGCACACCCCGATGGATTTCGAGCTCCCCGAAGACGTTCAGGCCCTGAAGTCGTCGATTCGCGACTTCTGCGAGAAGAAGGTGAAGCCGTTCGCGCGTGAGTGGGACCGCGACGAGAAGTTCCCGATGGCGGTGGTGAAAGAGCTCGGCCACCTCGGCGTGCTCGGCATTCGGGTCGCCGAAGAGTACGGCGGCGCCGGCATGGGCTCGCTCGCCACCGCGGTCGCGGTCGAAGAGGTCGCCCGCTACGACGGCAGCCTCGCGCTCACCGTGGCCAGCCACAACGGCCTCGGCTCCAGTCACATTCGGGTCTTCGGCAACGACGCTCAGAAGCGGCAGTACCTGCCCAAGCTGGCGACCGGCGAGTACCTCGGCGCCTGGGGCCTGACCGAGCCGGCGAGCGGCTCCGACGCGGCGGGCATGAAGACCACCGCGGTGAAGAAGGGCGACGTCTGGGTGCTCAACGGCGCCAAGATGTTCATCACCCAGGGCACGGTGGGCGACAGCTTCGTGGTGCTGGCGGTGACCAGCCCGCAGAAGAAGCAGAAGGGCATCACCGCCTTCATTCTCGAGCGCGGCATGAAGGGGTTCAGCCAGCGGCCGATTCACGGCAAGCTCGGCATGCGCTCCTCCGACACCGCCGAGCTCCACATGGAGAACGTCGAGGTGCCCGACTCGGCGCGCCTCGGTGAAGTCGACATGGGGTTCATCAACACCCTCCAGATTCTCGACGGCGGCCGAATCACCATCGGCGCGCTGGCGGTGGGCCTGGGGCGCGGCGCGATCGAAGAGTCGCTCCGATACGCGAAAGACCGGCAGGCGTTCGGCCAGCCGATCGGCGAGTTCCAGGCCATTCGTTGGATGTTCGCCGACATGAAGACCGAGCTCGACGCGGCGCAGCTGCTGGTCTGGCGCGCGGCGGCGTTGGCCGATCAGGGCCGGCCGTACTCGTCGGAGGCCTCGATGGCGAAGCTGTACGCCTCCGAAGCGGCGACGCGGGCGTGCAACAAGGCGGTGCAGATTCACGGCGGGTACGGCTACACCAAGGAGTTCCCGGTGGAGCGCTACCTGCGCGACGCCAAGCTCTGTGAGATCGGCGAAGGGACCAGCGAAGTTCAGCGCATGATCATCGCGCGGCACGTCTTCGAGGGCTGATTGGACCACCAACTGCTGACCGATCTCGGGCTGGCCGTCGAGGAGCGCGACGGGGTGGTCGAAGCGCAGGTCGAGATCGATCCGGTTCTGTGGAACCCGGTCAGCAAGAAGCCGATTCCCAACGTGCGGTTTCAGGTGGTGGGTGAGCGGCTGATCGCGATTCACCCGCCCGAGTTCGTGGGCATCACCCCGATCTCGGTGGCGCACCTGTCGGCGGCGTCGCGGATCGACGAGCTGATGGTGAAGGCGTTCAACGATCACTGCGCCCACGTGGTGCGGCGCTCGGCCGAGCTTTCGTCGCTCGGGTTCGCGCCGAAGGTCGAGCCGGCGACGCTCTCGCTCACCGCCGACGTGGTGAACGGCGACTTCAGCTTCAAGATCGGCACCGATCGCAACGGCGTGTTCCGGGTGGTGCGGGCGGCGCGCGACGGCTCGGAGTTCACCGTGCCGGGCAACCAGAGCTTCGAGCTCAACGAGTTCAAAGAGAAGTCGGCGCTCGAGTCGTACCTGGCGGCGCTGTTCTCGGAGCAGGGCGGGCCGGCGCCGGTGGCGTTTCCCCCGCTCGAGGGCTCGATTCCCTACGCCGCGCTGCTGAGCGCGTTCGAAGGAGCGGTGTTGCCTCCGCGCTCGACGCTGGAGGTGCTGGCCGAGCTGCAGGTCGGCGAAGACCAGTACCGGTTCGCGGCGGCGCGCGTGCAGGGCAACACCTTCAGGGGGCTGTTGGCGGGCCCGAAGGGCAAGGTCTGGGCCCAGCGGTTCGAGCTCGGTGAGTTTCCCGGGTTGAAGAAGCTCGCCGCGCAGGTGTTGGAGGTCGACGAGGCCACCGTGAAAGTGCGCGGCATCGAATGAGCTCGTTGTCGGAGCGGGTGCTGAAGGGCGAAGTGCGGGCGGCCTCCCGGCTGATGCGGTTGATCGACGATCGCGACCCGGCGGCCACGCCCGAGCTGCAGAAGATCTTCCCCCACACCGGCAAGGCCTACGTGGTGGGCATCACCGGCTCGCCGGGCGCGGGCAAGTCGACGCTGACCGACCGGCTGATCGCGCACTGGAGAAAATCTGGAAAGAGCGTGGGGGTGATCGCGGTCGACCCGACGTCTCCGTTCACCGGCGGCGCGATTCTGGGCGATCGCATTCGCATGCAGGGCCACGCCACCGACCCGAACGTGTTCATTCGCAGCCTGGCGACCCGCGGGCACCTGGGCGGGCTGTCGCGCGCGACCGGAGACTCGGTTCGGGTGATGGATGCGATGGGCAAAGACGTGATCATCGTCGAGACCGTGGGCGTCGGTCAGGACGAGATCGACATCGCGCAGCTGGCGCACACCACGGTGGTGGTGCTGGTGCCGGGCATGGGCGACGACATTCAGGCGATCAAGGCGGGCATTCTCGAGGTGGCCGACGTGTTCTGCGTGAACAAGTCTGACCTCGACGGCGCCGACCGGGTGGTGCGGGAGCTGACCGCGATGCTCGAGCTGCGGCACGCGGTGCAGCCGCGGCTGACCCACGACGCGCACCACAACATGTCGGGCTCGGAGGCGCCGAAGACGGCGCTGAAGCCCGAGTGGGAGCCTCCGATTCAGAAGGTGATCGCCGGCAAAGACCAGAAGGTCGACGAGCTGATCGCGCAGATCGACAAGCATCGCGCCTGGCTGACCTCGAGCGGTGAGCTGCTGGCGCGCGAAGAGACGCGGGCGATGACCCAGTTCGTGGCGATGCTCCGTGACCGGCTGCTCGAGGCGGGCCTTGCGCGGCTGGAGCGTGAGCGAGGTAATCTTTCCGACGTGGCGGCGCGCATTGCCGCCCGGTCGGCCGACCCGTATCAATTGGCCGACGAGATCGCCGGGAAGAGTTGATGGGAAAAGGCCCGACCAACGACGAACGCATCGCGCTGCTCGAGGCGAAGCTCCTTCTCGAGCTGCCTGACCGCACCCTGGCGTTGGCGGCGCTCACCCACAAAAGCTGGTGCAACGAGCACCGCAACGAAGAGCTGTCTGACAACGAGCGGCTGGAGTTCCTCGGCGACGCGGTGGTCGACCTGGCGGTCAGCCACCGGCTGATGCAGCGGTTTCCCGGCGCGGCCGAGGGCGAGCTGTCGAAGCTGCGGGCGCAGATCGTGAACGAAGAAGGGCTGTCGAAGATCGCGCGGCGCATCGGGCTGGGTGATCTGCTGCTCCTCGGCCGGGGCGAAGAGCTGACCGGAGGCCGCGAGAAGTCGTCGGTGCTGGCCGACGCGTTCGAGGCGGTGATCGGGGCGGTCTACTTCTCGGGCACGATGAGCAAGGTGATGGACCTTGTCGATCGCCTGTTCGCGCCCGAGCTCGAGGCGGTGGCGAACGGCCGCGCCGACAAAGACTACAAGTCGCTGCTGCAAGAAGACGTGCAGAACCGGCTGCGGGTGTCGCCGCGCTACCGGGTGGTGAGCGAGAAGGGCCCCGACCACGAGAAGATCTTCGAGGTCGAGGTCACCGTCGGAGAAGACGTGTTCGCGCGCTCCACCGGCCGCTCGAAGAAAGAGGCTGAGCAGGCGGCGGCGCGGGCGACGCTCGAGATGATGGCGCCGAAGCCGGAGTGAGTCACTGGCCCGTCGCAGTCAGCGGGATCGTCCACTTCTCGCCAGCATCGGTCGCCAGCACCAGTGAGCCCGGAGCAGCGCCTACGGCTTGCGGGCTCACGTCAGCCAAGATGCCGCACTCCTGCTTGGGGACGAGCGAGTGCCCGTCACACGAGCTCCATTGGATTCGAGTAGACGCCACCGTCGTCGCCCTCGATGGTGGCCGGCGCAAGCGTGCCGGTTCTTTCGGTCCCGATGTTCGCGATCGTCAGCCAGAGCTGACCGAGGGTGCCGACAGAGACGTTCACCGAATGCGGGTCGACCCAGCCGAGGGCAGCTCCAAGCGTGCTCACGCCCCGCAGCGAAACGACGGCTCCGCCGGGCGTGTTCGAGATGATCGCGAGCGAGGCAAAATGATGGGCGACGCCGGCGTCGGGCGCGTAACGCACCTGCACCGAACACGTCGATCCCGCGGCGAGGGTGGCGCCGACGCACCCGTCACTCACCTTTTCGAACAGGGCCGCATCATCGCCTGTGAGGTCGACGCTGAGGGCGTCGATGTTCGAGGTCGTGCCGTTGCGAACGGTGATGTCGGCGGCGGCGCTCGTGGTGCCGGCTGGCGCGACGAAGTCGAGCATCGCAGGCGAGGCGACGAGCCCGTTCGGTTCGAGCCCGGCTCCATGCACCGTGACGCATGCGCCGACTCCAGGTCCCGCCAACTCGAACGTCGCGCTCGCCGCGCCGCTGAGTACCGGGTGGAACGTCAACAGCCGCGGGCACCAGAAGCCAACCTCGTCGACGCATCCAGCGTCGGCCAGCTCGAACTCTCCGCCTCGAGCTCCGGCGAAGTCAGAGGCGATGACGCTGCCGAGGGACACGTGCACGGTGGCGGCGGGGCTGGTGCTGCCGATGCTCCAGGTACCGAAATCGTAGGACGAGCGGTCGGCGTGGAGGTTCGCTTCGGAGCCGCCGCCGATTCCGAAGCAGCCGAGCGAGCCCGCGCCACCGCCGCTGCCGCCACCTCCAGCGCCGCCCGTTCCGCCGCCGCCGTTCATCGAAGCGTCGGGCCCGGAGCCTCCGCGCGGACACGCGGCGAGGAGCAGAGCGATGGCGATTGTGAGTCGGCTCATGTTTCGTTGGACTCCCATCGAGCGCATCGCGGGACAGTTTCATCCCCGAAAACCGTTGGAGCGGATCGCGTGCGCGCGTACATTCCGCGTCCATGAAAGCTCGTCATCTTCTCCCGCTCGTTCTGCTGTCGTTGCCCGCGCTCGCCGACGGCAAGTTCATGAAGGCCGCGATGGAAAAGAAAGATCTCTGGGCGACGATGGAGACCACCAAGGGCACCATCGTGCTGCACCTGTTCAGCAAAGACGCGCCGAAGACGGTGGCGAACTTCGTGGGCTTGGCGACCGGCGAGAAGGAGTGGACCGACCCCAACTCCGGCCAGAAGCAGAGCAACAAGCCGATGTACGACGGCACGATCTTCCACCGGGTGATCCCGAACTTCATGATTCAGGGCGGTGACCCCGCCGGCACCGGCCGCGGCAGCCCCGGCTACACCTTCGAAGACGAGTTCGAGTCGGGCCGCAAGTTCGACAAGGTCGGCATTCTCGCGATGGCCAACCGCGGCCCCGCCACCAACGGCTCGCAGTTCTTCATCACCACCTCGACCCCGCAGCACCTGAACGGCAAGCACACCATCTTCGGCGAGGTCGTCACCGGCTACGACGTGGTCGAGGCGATCGGTAACGCCGACAAGGGCCCCGGTGATCGCCCGAACGTCGACATCAAGATCGTCAAGCTGACCATCACCGACAAGGCGCCCGCCGCGAAGCCGGCCACTGCTCCCGCGCCCAAGGGTGCCAAGTGAAGCGCGGGCTGTTGCTTTCGCTGCTCGCGTTCGCCGCCTGCACCAAAGACGAAGCCGCCAGCCCTGCCAAGCCGGCGCAGATCGCCTCCTGGGGTCCGATGAGCGCCAAGGCGGCCAAGGGCGACGAGCTCTACGCCACCTTGAGCACCACCAAGGGCGACATTCAGGTGAAGCTGTACGCGAAAGACGCTCCGAAGACGGTGGCCAACTTCGTCGGCCTCGCCACCGGTGAGCGGGAGTGGATCGACCCCCAGACGCGCGAGAAGAAGAAGGCGCCGCTCTACGACGGCACCATCTTCCACCGGGTGATCCCCGACTTCATGATTCAGGGCGGAGACCCGATGGGCACCGGCCGCGGCGACCCCGGCTACCGCTTCGAAGACGAGGTTCAGTCGGGCAAGAAGTTCGACCGGGTCGGCCTTTTGGCGATGGCGAACGCCGGCCCCAACACCAACGGCTCGCAGTTCTTCATCACCACCTCCACGCCGACCTACCTCAACGGCAAGCACACCATCTTCGGAGAGGTGACCAAGGGCTACGACGTGGCGGAGGCGATCAGCCGGGTGCAGCGCGACGGCGGCGACCGGCCGGTGGAGCCGGTGAAGATCAACAAGGTGACGATTTCGGAGACTCCGTAATTTTCGGGAGAACACATGGGAATGATCGATGACGTGAAGGCAGGCGCTGAACTGTTCGCTCACTTCGACACCAGCGAGGGCAAGATCGTCTGCCGGCTGTTCACGAAGGACGCGCCGAAGACGGTGGAGAACTTCGTCGGGCTGGCGACCGGTGAGAAGGAGTGGAAGGACCCGTACTCCGGCCAGTCGAAGAAGGGCAGCTCGCTCTACGAGGGCACCATCTTCCACCGCTGCATCGCCAACTTCATGATCCAGGGCGGCGACCCCGAGGGCTCCGGCCGCGGCGGGCCCGGTTACCGCTTCGAAGACGAGTTCGGCTCCGGCCGCCGGTTCGACAAGCCCGGCCTGCTGGCGATGGCCAACGCCGGCCCGAACACCAACGGCTCCCAGTTCTTCATCACCGTGGCGAAGACCGAGTGGCTGTCGGGTAAGCACACGATCTTCGGTGAGGTGGTCTCTGGCCAAGACGTGGTCGACCGCCTGGCCAACATCATTCCCAAGGGCGCCAACGACCGCCCGAAGACCGATGTGAAGATCAAGAAGCTCACCATCAGCAAAGCGATGTAAGCAGTCCCCGATATGGGGTTCAGGAGCGGGTTCGCGGCGCTGATCGGCCGGCCGAACGTCGGCAAAAGCACGCTGCTCAACGCGCTGACGGGCGAGAAGCTCTCGATCGTCTCGCCCAAGCCGCAGACCACCCGCAACCGGGTGGTGGGGGTGATCTCACGCCCCGAGGGCCAGCTGGCGCTGGTCGACACGCCGGGCGTTCACCAGGCCAAGGGCGTGCTCAACAAGTTCATGGTCGACGTCGCGCTCGGCGCTGCCAGCGAGTGCGACGTGGTGGTGTTCATGATCGAGGCGGAGGGCAGGAACGCCGCCCAGCAGGTGCAGATCGGCGAAGGCAACAAGCTGGTGCTCGATCAGCTGAAGCGCCTCGGCAAGCCGACGGTGCTGGTGATCAACAAGATCGACCAGGTGCCCAAGCCGCTGCTGCTGCCGCTGATGGCGCGCTACCACACCGAGTACGCCTTCGCGCA
Organism: Myxococcaceae bacterium; assembly: GCA_047602415.1. GTDB lineage: Bacteria > Myxococcota > Myxococcia > Myxococcales > Myxococcaceae > JASGHH01. The sequence goes on from JASGHH010000001.1 coordinate 790,426, forward strand.
GATCGTGCCGGTGAGCGCGCTCAAGTCGGAGGGCATCGACGAGCTGCTGAAGCTGCTGATCGCCCAGCTGCCCGAGGGCGAAGCGCTGTTCCCTCCCGAGGTGTTCACCGACCAGGCCGAGCGGGCGCTGGTGGCCGAGCTGGTGCGCGAGCAGGTGCTGCGCCACTGCCGCCAGGAGATCCCGTACTCCACCGCGGTGGTGGTGGAGCACTTCGACGAGAGCGAGCGCGACGTGAAGCCGCCCCAGCGCAAGAAGAAGAAGGGGCCTCCGCCGCCGCAGAAGCCGGGCCCCAAGCTCACCGGCCTGGTGCGCATCGCGGCCGACATCTACGTCGAGCGCGAGAGTCAGAAAGCGATCGTGATCGGCAAGCGAGGGGCGATGTTGAAGCAGATCGGCACCGACGCCCGGGCCGGCATCGAGCGGCTGCTCGGCGCTCACGTGTTCCTCTCGCTGCAGGTGAAGGTCGAAGAGCGCTGGAGCGAGCGGCCCGACGCGCTCAAGCGGCTGGGGTACCACCATGATCAGTAAGCGCCGCCCGTTGGTGGCGATCGTCGGCCGCCCCAACGTCGGCAAGTCGACGCTGTTCAATCGGCTGGTCGGGCGCCGGGTGGCGATCGTGGAGGACGCGCCGGGAGTGACCCGCGATCGGCACTACGCCGACACCACCTTCGAGGGGCGCGAGCTCACCCTGATCGACACCGGTGGCTTCACCCCCGAGACCAAAGAAGACCCCCTCGCCAACGCGGTGCGCGCCCAGGCGCAGCTGGCGGTCGAGGAGTGCGAGGTGGTGGTGTTCGTGGTCGACGGCCGCGAAGGCCTCTCGCCCGGCGACGAAGAGGTCGCCCGCTACCTCCGCAAGCACATGGACGTGAAGCCGGTGCTGCTGATCGTCAACAAGGTCGACGACGGCAAGCACGCCGATCAGATGGAGGCCGACTTTCACCGCCTCGGCCTCGGCGAGCCGTTGGGCATCTCGGCCGAGCACAGCCGCGGCATCGGCTCGATTCAGCGCATGATCGCCGAGCGGCTCCCGCCTCTTCCGCCAGAGCCGGCCGAGGGAGCCGAAGGCGATGCCGGCGAGGCGAAGCCGATTCGGGTGGCGATCGTGGGCCGGCCGAACGTCGGCAAGTCGACCCTGGTGAACGCGCTGTTGGCGAAGGCCAAGGTGCCCAAGCTCGACCGCATGTTGGTGAGCGACATCGCCGGCACCACCCGCGACCCGATCGACTCGGCGCTGACCTGGCAGGAGCAGGAGTTCATTCTCACCGACACCGCCGGCATTCGGCGCAAGGCGGCGATCGTTCAGCAGGTGGAGCAGTTCTCGGTGGTGGCGGCGCTGAAGCAGGTCGAGGCGGCCGACGTGGTGGCGCTGGTGCTCGACGCGACCGAGCCGGCGGTGGAGCAGGACATGCGCATCGCCGGCCTGGCGGAGGAAAAGGGCAGGGCGATCGTCTTCGTGGTGAACAAGTGGGACACCCAGCGCGGCGAGGTGAAGGAGGCCGACGCCCGCGAAGGCCTGAAGCGGGTGCTCTCTTGGGCGCAATGGGCGCCGGTGGTGTTCGTATCGGCGATGCAGAACGACCGCGTCGAGAAGGTGCTCGAGGTGGCCCGCTTTCTTCACCAGCAGCAACAATTCCGTGCTCCGACTCCACACCTCAACCGGCTGCTCGATCACGTCACCCAGGAGCACCCGGCGCCGATCGCCCGGGGCAAGCCGCTGCGGCTCTATTACGTCGCCCAGGTGGGCACCGAGCCGATCGCGTTCGCGTTCATGTGCAACAACCCGGAGGGGATTCCCGAGCCCTACCGGCGCTACCTCGCGAACCAGAATCCGCTCCACCTTCGACCTCAAGGTGCCGATTCGGCTCTTCTTCCGCCAGCGGCCCGGCAAAGGCCCCAAGCCCGGGGGCGCGCAGAAGCGAAAGCCGCCCCCGAAACGACGGGGCAAGCCGTACCGGGGCAAGCCCCAGCAGAAGGGTAAGAAGAAGCGTTGACTTGACCTCGACCCACGTGGGAGACGAGCCACCGAAATGGCTGAAAGAGCAGAGAAACTGTCCCGCAAAGACCTGAAGGCGCCCGACGAGTTCCAGCGTATCGGCGCCCAGGCGGTTCCGCTGTTGGTGCAGCACCAGCGGACGGTGGTGATCGGCATCGTCGCCGTGGTGGTGCTTGGCGGCGTGATGGCGATCGCCAACTACTTCGGCGACCGCAAGGAGCAGGCCGCCAAGCAGGAACTCGGCAAGGCGCTCTCGACCGTCGAGGCCGAGGTGAAGGCCGGCGACTCGGCCGTTCCCTCCGAGGGCGGCGAGATCACCTACAAGACCGAGGCCGACAAGGTTCAGGCGCAGATCAAGGCGCTCTCCGAGTTTCGCGCCAAGCACAGCGGCACCAAGGTGGCGGCGAACGCCGGCCTGGCGCTGGGCCAGTCGTACCTCAAGGCGGGCCAGCCGAACGAGGCGCTCACCGCGCTCGACGACTACCTGAAGAACGGCGACGCCAACGACCCGCTGCGCCCGGCGGCGCTCGAGGGCAAGGGCTACGCGTACGAGGCCCAGAAGAACTACGACAAGGCGCTGGAGTCGTTCGACCAGCTCGCCCGCGAGACCAAGACCGACTTCATGAAGGGCATGGGTCTGTACCACCGCGGCCGCATCTTGATCGTGCAGGGCAAGAACGACGACGCGGCGAAGACGCTGGTCGAGGTGCCGTCGCTGGCGCCGAACTCGGCCGCCGCCCGTCTGGCCCAGGAGCGGTTGAGTCAGCTCGCCGCCCAGGGTGTGCACATTCCGGCGCCTCCGCCGGTGGCCGTGACGCCTGATGCGGGGTGACCTGCGGTGAGCCGTTCTCTGTCGATCGCCGCGGTGTGCGTCGCGCTCTGCGGGTGCCACTCGGTGCCGTTGTCTGACGACCCGACCCACCCGCGGCAGATGCTGGAGTGGATGGCCGACGAGCGGCAGTCGCCGACGGCGGTGCCCGCGCTCTACGACGTCGACTGGTGGAAGTCGCTCGTGGTGGCGCCGTTCTTCGAGTACGGCCCGCTGGAGCCCGCGGCGCCCGCGCTCGACCCCGAGACCGAGCGGGTGATCGTCGAGACCCGCGATGGCCACGTGCGCTGCCTGTCGCCGATCGACGGCAAGGTGGAGTGGGACGTCACGACCCCGAACCGTTTCTGGGCGGGCGCCACCGTCTCTGACGGCGTCGCCTACGTGCCGGGCGGCGACGGGGTGCTCTACGCGTTCAAGGCCCGCACCGGCGACAAGCTGTGGACCTACAACGCCGGCGAAGAGCTGGTGACCCAGCCGGTGCTCGACAACGGCACCGTGTACGTCGCCTCGCAGAGCGACACCCTGTTCGCGGTCGAAGCGGCCACCGGCAAGTGGATCTGGCAGTACCGCCGCGATCTCCCGGTGGGCTTCTCGGTGCGCGGCTCGGCGCGGCCGTCGGTGCACGGCGGCATGGTGTACCAGGGCTTCGCCGACGGCTCGGTGGTGGCGCTGGCGGCCAAAGACGGCGCGACCAAATGGGAGCGCAAGCTCACCACCACCGGCGGCAACCAGTTTCTCGACGTCGACACGTCTCCGGTGGTCGACGGCGCGGGTCACGTCTTCGCGGCCAGCTACAAAGACGGCATCAGCTGCCTCGACGCGAAGAGCGGCGACCTGGTGTGGACCTCGGCGCGCCCGGGCATCACCTCGATGATCCCCGCGGGCGGCGTGCTCTACACCACCGGCGACGGCCGGCTGGGCGCGGTGAGCGTGCGCGACGGCCGGCAGCTGTGGTCGATCGACCTCTCCGACAAGAAGAAGATCGACAACTCCGGCGGCGCTCCGCTGTTGGCGCGCGGCTCGCTGGTGGTGCCGACGTCGACCGGCCTGCTCTTCGTCGACCCCGCGAGCGGGCACCCGCGGCTGGGCTGGAACCCGGGCAAAGGCGTGACCGCGACTCCGGTGCAAGACGGCAAGCGGCTGTACGTGCTGTCGAACCTCGGCACCCTGTTCGCGTTGCACCTCTACGGGTCGGGGCATTGACCTCGAAGCAGCGCATTCGAGTGGTGGCAGCGCTGATCGAGAGCGCGGCAGAGAAGGGCGCTTACCTGGTTCAGCAGCGGCTCCCGAACAAGAGCCGGGCGAACCTGTGGGAGTTTCCCGGCGGGAAGGTCGAGCCCGGCGAGACGGATCAGCAGGCGCTGAAGCGCGAGTGTCACGAAGAGCTCGACGTGGAGCTGGAGGTCGGCGCGAGGGAGTGGGGCGTCGAGCACGAGTACACCGACCTGATCGTGGCGCTGGAGTGCTACCGGGCGCGGATCGTCAGCGGCGAGCCGAAGCCGCTGGGTGCCCAGGCGCTCAAGTACGCGACGCCCAAGGCGATGCGGGCGATGCCGTTCTGCGAGGCCGACCTGCCGTTGCTCGAGGCGTTGGACAAGTGAAGGCTGGGCCGCTCGAGCGGACCCTTCAATTGTCGAAGGGCGTCGGTCCTTACCGGGAGCGCGATCTCTGGGCGCAGGGCATCGCCAGCTGGGCCGACTTCGAGGCGGCCGCGGCGAAGGGCGTGGTGATGAACGCCCGGCTCGATCAGGAGCTGCTGGCGGCAATTGGGCAGGCCCGGCAGAACCTGACGTCAGGTGAGGTTTCGGCGCTCGCCGCGATGGTGCCCGAGCGCGAACACTGGCGTCTTTACCCGTACTTTTCGAAGCGGGCGGCGTTTCTCGACGTCGAGGCCGACGGCGAAGGTGAGCTCACCGTGGCCGGAGTGATGGATGAGCACGGGGTCGCCACCTTCATCAAAGGGCGCAACCTCCACGAGCTCCCGGTGCGGCTGGCGAACTCCGACGTCTGGGTCAGCTTCAACGGCGGGTCGTTCGATCTGCCGGTGATGCGAAAGAACTTCGAGGGCATGCCGGTGCCGAAGGTGCACCTCGACCTGAAGGTGATTCTGCGAAAGGTGCGGCAGCAGGGCGGTCTGAAGGAGATCGAGGAGCGGCTCGGGCTCGGCCGGCCTCCGCACCTGAAGGGCGTTCGCGGGCTCGATGCGATCAGGCTCTGGCGGGAGCACCTGGCCCGGCTCGACCCGGCGCCTTTGAGGGTGCTGGTCGAATACAACCTCTACGACGCGGTGAACCTGAAGACGCTGCTCGAGTGGTCGGTGAACGCGATCGCCGAAGAGCTCGCCTGGGACCAATGGGAGCGCCAGCCGGTGTTCCAGCGGGGCGACGTTCTCTATGACATCAGCAGGTTGCTCCTCGGCCTGTAGCAGCCTGTCGAATCACCGATGAGTTCTGGTGGGGCCGGCCGTCTCAGGCTGCGTAACCCCAACCGGAGCTCAAAAAATGAACGTTCCCATCGAAGGTCCCGTGGTTTTGACGGTGCGCGGCCAGCACAAGCTGAAGAACACCGAGGCGGCGCGGGTGCTGCACAACGACACCGCCGGCTCCCAGGCCGGCATCGCCGCGGCGCGGGCGCTCGGCGACCTCAGCCACAAGGTGTTCGTGCCGTACGGCGAGCGGTCGGGCGCCAAGCCGAACGAGCTGCTGTTTCTCGACGTCTGGGTCAGCCCCGACGGCATCGGCCAGTTCTTCTCGAACCCGCACGTGAACGAGCAAGGCGCGAATCTGTTCACCCAGAAGGAGCCCACGATCTGGATGTCGGCGCGCGGCTCGTTCAGCTTTCATCTGCCGGCGGCGGCGAACCGCAACGAACGCTACGTCGGCATCATTCGGGCGAAGCTGACCTCGGCCGAGAAGGCGATCGAAGACTTCAAGAAGGTCACCCAGGCGAACCTGAAGACCTCGCGGCTTCGTGGCCAGCTCTCGCACGAGCTCTACATCAAGGTGCCGATGCCGGGAGACAACGGGCCGCTCGAGCTGTTGGGCATCGACGTGTGGTGCGACGCCAAGGGCATGATGGAGCAGTACGCCAACCCCGAGGAGCTCAAGGGCATCGGCGCGTCGTTCGCCGGCCCGCCAGACGCGACGATTTGGGAGCAGGCGCCCGGCAACTGGTCGGAGTGGTGATCCCGTAGTGTCAGTGCTTCTTTTTCTTCTTACCCGGGGTGGGCTCAGGCTCACCCTGGGTTTTGAGCGTCAACTCGTAGTCCTGGTACGCCTTGCCGGAGCGGTCGGTGACCGTGTCGCCGGTCTGGGCGTCGAGCTGCAGGTGGTAGGTCTTGGCCGGCTTGAGCGGGTGGGCCAATTTGATCGTGTAGTCGGTGCCGGCGTCAGACACGTGCGCTTCGTCATCGCTCGGCAGCACCTGGTCGGCGCCGTCGATCACCCGAACCCGAAAGTCTTTCAGCGCGACGTCGGCGTGAAGGGTGAAGCCGCTCAACGGAGGCACCTCGGCGGCCGGGCCGGCCGGCAGCACATCGGAGCCGCCATCGGCCAGCTCGATCGTTCCGGTCAGCTTCAACTCCGGCATGCCCGCATCGACCACGCCGGCGTCGATCACACCGGCGTCCAGACCGCCGTCGATCTCAGAGCCCGAATCGACCGCGGCATCGGGCCCGTTGGCCGCCGGTTTGGGGCAACCCGCGAACACCAACGCACCCAGAACGAAGATCGCCGAACGCCTCATGAGCCGCCGGTTATCGGACTCGGCTCCCTCGAAGAAGCCCTAAAACAAAGTCCGATAATCGGCGTTATGTAAACTCAGCTCAGGTGGTGAATGGGGACGGTTTTGCCGCCGCTGTGGCAGCGATCACCGCCACCGCCCTTCGACCCAGACGTGGCCGCGCGGCCCGCGCTGCCAGTAGCCGGGAACATACGCATGACCGGGGCGCCGATGCTCCCAGTAGCCCTGCCGCCACGCGTACTGACCGCCCGACCATTGGTAGTGGCCACCGATCCAGAAATAGTCGGGACCTGGAGCGGTACCGTAGACCTCGACCCGTGGCGCGGGCGGTGCCGTTTCGACATACGCGTCGGGCACCCTCGCCCGCACGTAGCAGCCGCTGGAAACAAGCGCGGCAAAAGTCAGCATCGTCAACAGTTGCAGCTTTCTCATCACAGCCTCCTCATGGCTCAGACCTGGGTTCGTGCAATTCCGAGCCCAATCTGAGGTTCTCTTCGGTAACCAACACCTCGACCGAAGAATGGTCACGGTGAACGAAGAATTTTCCGGGCTGCGCGACCCGCAGCTCGTAAACCCCGTCAGCACCGGCCTGGGCCGACACCTTGTACGCGAGGTCCGGCCCATCGACCCTCGCCCAGACGCCTGCAGTCACGGTCGAGCCAGGCTCGGCCGTTCCCCTCAAAAGTGCGCCCGGCACCACCTCGAACACCCGCGCATACGGCTGATCTCCCGAGGCGCTCGCGCGCCGAAAAGACCAACCTGAAGTGGCCGCTGGCGGGTTTTTCCCCGCTCGCCGCGCCGCCTGCCTCCCACAGGTGGTGGCACCAGGTCGCGCGCACATCGACGTCGGGAAAGCCGAGAATATTCTGCTGCGGGTACAGCACCAGGTACTTGCCCTGGGTCGCTTTGGCCGCTTCGTAGGCGCGCTCGTCGTCGCTCGCCGCCAGCACGGTCGACGCCCGCAGGTTTCCCTCCAGGTGCGCCGGCGCCTGGGAAAACGGAGTCGCGACCGCTGGCAGCTCAGACCACAACATCAACAGATGCCCGAGGTCGGCCGGAGCGATCACTCCCCACTTGGGGTGCACCGGGTCGGCGGCCGGCAGCCGCTCCTTCATCCACTGAAGCGTCGGGCGAATGATCGTCTGCACCTGGAGCTCGCGGGGTTTCGGAGGCCTCAGCACGGTGACCAGCGGCAACACCAAGAGCGCGCTCAAAGCCCACGCCACCCTGCCCGGCCCCTTCTGCAACGCCTGAAAGCACCACGGCAGTCCCAGGGCGATCGCGCCGAACAGCGCCCCCATCAGCGGGCGGCCGAAGCGCGATTGAAACGCGGCGCAGAACACCAGCCCGCCGAGGGTGAACAGCCAGGGCAGCGCCTCGAGCTTGCGCGCCCTCAGCGACAGCAGCAGGCCGATCAGCGCGGGCAGCAGCAGAATCGGCACCGCGCCGTATTGCGAGCTGATCCAATCGGGGTGCTTGAACAGCGGCTGCGACTCCTCGACGACCTTGAGCAGCGGGTCCGCCCGGCCGAGCGCTCCCGCCGCGCGCAGCAGCTGGGGCGTCAGCGTCGCCAGCACCACCAGCCCCGACGCGCAGAGAATCACGCCGCGCTTACCCCGGCGCGCGACGCCTCCGGCGAACAAGAACAGCCCGAGCATCAGCACCGGCTGAAAGAACGAGAGCTCCTCGTAGGCCATCGTCGGCACGCCGAACAACGGCACCCACGGCAATGACGCCAGAATCCCCGAGAGCCCGAGAATCGCCGCCACCTGGTTGAGCCCGCCGCCGCTCTTCGGCCGCAGCAGCCCGGCCGCACCGCACGCCGCCGCGATCATCGGCACCGGCACGAACGCCCCGGGGGTGAGCAGCCGCGACAGGCCCGCGACCACCCCGGCGAGAATCGCGAAGTCGAGCCGCTCTTCTTCGAGCGCCAGGCCGCACAGCAGGCACAACAGGAACACCTCGAACGGCTCGTGGAGGTGGTGATTGGCGCAGCCGAGAATGCCCTGCACCACCGAGAGCGGCATCAGCGCCCACAGCCAGGTGACGGTGAGCGCGAACAGCCGCCCTTTCAGGCGCCAGGAGATCAGAAACACCAGCAAGAGCTCGAACAGCGACAGGTACGGGCCCACCCAGGCCGCGCCGGCCTCGGGCAGCTTGGAGGCCCGCACGAAGGCGCTCACCGCCCAGGTGTGGGCGACCGGCCAGATGATCCGCGCGCCGGTCGGGTAGTTCACGAACGGGTCGAACGGCTCGAAATGGGGAAAGGCCGCCAGCTGCCGCTCGGCGAACCGCACGTAGTAGTGCGAGTCGGTCGGCTGCAGCTCGACCCCCTCGTGGGTGAAGACGTTGGGCCGGTTGTTGGTTCGGGCCACCCAGGCGCAGGCCAAAAGCGACAGGCCCGCCAGAAGCGTGAGCAATCGCCCCACGGTGACACCGTACTACCGGCGCTCCGAATGGCTGGCCAAAAACCGCCAAACGGGGCAAGAGAGCCCCCTCAGGCCTCGACGTTTCGCCAATTGCGCCCCTGGGGAGAAGTATTGGGGGCGCCTCAAACGAAGGAGTGCTCCATGCGTCGTCTGCTGCCGTTGACCCTCGCCCTCTTGTCCGTGCCGGCCGTCGCCGACGAGGGCATGTGGACGTTCAACAACTTCCCCGCCGACAAGGTGAAGGCCAAGTACGGCTTCTCGCCCGATCAGGCGTGGCTCGATCACGTTCGGTTGTCGTCGGTGCGCATCGCCGGTGGCTGCTCGGCGTCACTGGTCTCGCCCGACGGCCTGATCATGACCAACCACCACTGCTCCCACGCCTGCATCGAGGAGCTGTCGACCAAGACCAAGGACTACGTGAAGGACGGCTTCACGGCGAAGGACCAGAAAGACGAAGTGAAGTGCCCGACGATGGAGATCAACCAGCTGGTCGACATCAAGGACGTCACCAAAGACGTTCAGGACGCGACCAAGGGCGCCACCGACGCCAAGTTCTTCGAGGTTCAGAAGGGCAAGATCGCGGAGATCGAGAAGGCCTGCTCGGGCGGCGACGACACCGTGCGCTGCGAGGTGGTCACCCTGTACCGCGGCGGCCGCTTCGACCTCTACAAGTACCAGCGCTACCAGGACGTGCGGTTGGTGATGGCGCCCGAGTTCGCGATCGCGTTCTTCGGCGGCGACCCCGACAACTTCATGTTCCCCCGCTACGACCTCGACGTCTCGTTCGTGCGCATCTACGGCAAAGACGGCAAGCCGGTGAACACCTCGAAGACCTACCTCAAGTGGTCGACCGAGAACGCGAAGGAAGGCGACCTCACCTTCGTGGCCGGCAACCCGGGCGGCACCTCGCGCCTGCTCACCGTGGCGCAGCTGGAGTACCAGCGTGACACCGCGCTCCCCTTCACCGTCAGCCGGCTGTCGGAGCTGCGCGGCCTGCTCACCGAGTACCAGCACCGCGGCGCCGAGCAGAAGCGGCACTCCAACGCGACGCTGTTCTACATCGAGAACGGGATCAAGGCGCTCAAGGGCCGCCACGGCGCGCTGGCCGAGAAGGCGTTCTTCGACTCCAAGGTCTCGGCCGAGAAGCAGTTTCACGACAAGGTGTTCGCCAACGCCGACCTGAAGACCAAGTACGGCGTCGCGTGGGACGGCCTCGCCGCGGCGACCGCGAAGCAGAAGGAGTACATGAAGGCGTTCGGCGCGCTCGAGCGCGGCCTGCGCCTGTCTGACGAGTTCGGCCTGGCCCGGGCGCTGGTGCGCGCGGCCGACGAGCTGCCGAAGCCGAACGGCGAGCGCCTGGCGGAGTACTCCGACTCGCGGCTGCCCCAGCTGAAGCAGCAGCTGTTCTCGAAGGCGCCGATCTACGACGAGTTCCAGATCGCGATGCTCACCTTCGGGCTGACCAAGATGCGTGAAGACCTGGGCCCCGATCACCCGGTGATCAAGGCGGTGTTCGGCCAGAAGAGCCCGGAGGAGATCGCCACCGCGGCGGTGAAGGGCACCAAGCTGAAGGACATCAAGTTCCGCGAGGAGCTGTTCGCCGACGGCAAGGGCAAGGCGAAGGTCGACGCGTCGAAGGACCCGATGATCGAGCTGGCCCGCGCGCTCGACCCGGCCTCGCGCGAGATCCGCAAGAAGGAGGAAGACGAGGTCGACGGCGTGCTGAAGAAGAACGGCGAGCTGCTGGCGAAGGCGATGTTCGCCGTCTACGGCACCAGCACCTACCCCGACGCGACCTTCACCCCGCGCCTGTCGTACGGCTCGATCAAGGGCTGGAAGGAGAACGGCGTCGAGGTGAAGCCGCTCACCAACTTCGCGGGCGCCTACGAGCGCAACACCGGCCGCGACCCGTTCGCGCTCCCCAAGAGCTGGATCGACGCGAAGGCCAAGGTCGACCTGCAGACCCCGTTCGACCTCTGCTCCGACAACGACATCATCGGCGGCAACTCCGGCTCGCCGGTGGTGAACAAGGCCGGTGAAGTGGTCGGCCTGATCTTCGACGGCAACCTGCAGTCGCTCGGCGGCGAGTACGGCTTCGACGAGAACGTGAACCGCGCGGTGGCGGTGCACTCGGCGGCGCTGATCGAGGCGCTCGGCAAGATCTACAACGCCAAGCGCATCGTCGACGAGATTCGGCCTTCTGGAGCTCCGAAAGCCGGCGAGAAGTAATTACTTCCCGAAGTAGTCGTGCGACCCCTTCCACCGTGCGTCGGTCAGCGCTGAGCTGATCTCGTAGGTGCAGAAGGGGTCGCCGTTTTTCACGCACCCGCTCTGGGTCACCAGCGAGGGCACGCCGATCGTCTGGAGCGCCTCGGCCAAAATGCCCTCCTCCATCACGCAGGCGTGGGGCGTGCGCTTCTCCAACCGGGCGCGGCCGGGCTGAAACATCACCACCTTCCAGCCGCCGATGTCTTTGCCCTGGTTGGCGTGGTGGTACATGCCGTCGATGCCGAAGATGATGTCGGCCCCGGCCCTGGCGGTCTCTTTCAACCGCGCGGCGTGGGAGAGCTGAAACAGGCGGCGGCCCATCGACGAGAGCGCGGTCTTGCCGACCCTGGTCTCGACCACCTCCATCACCTCGAGCAGAAACTCGATCGGGTACCAGTCGTTGGGCTGCACCGCCTTCACCTTGGCGAGCAGCCGGCGCCCGAGCACCGACTCGGGCATGATCAGCGCGTTCAGCACCGACAAGATGTCGGAGCCGATCGTCTGGTGATCTTTCCCTGAGTATCCGTCCGGCCGACGAAGCACCACGAACCCGAGTCTAGTTCAGTTTTCGATCGCCAGCCGCAGATGGCCTTCGGGAGGCACGGGGTAGACGACGACCCGCTTGCCGTTGGCGAGGAACGCCAGCCGGGGCACCACCGACTGGGCCGCGGCGGCGCCCACGTCGTCGATCTTCAGCGGGTGGCTCCAGACGCCGGTCACCCGCTGGGTCAGCTGCAGCTGGGCGTTGGGGCAGTGGCCCTCGGCCTGATTGGCGGCGTCGGAGCAGGTGTAGAAGGCCACCGCCGGCTCGCCGAAGTTGGGGTCGAAGGCGAGCGACGCGTTCCACCCACCCGAGCCGCTCCCGTAGACCATCTCGGTCGAGTCCCAGAAGGTGAGGTCTTTCGAGTGGCGGTAGCTGACGATGTTGGTGGTCTTGTCGCCCGCCGCCACGCCGTAGCCGCCGTCGGCGTCCCACGCCACCGAGGGGCCGCTGCCCGCGTTGCTGGTGCCGAAGACGTAGATCGGCGCGCTCCAGGTGCCGCCCACCTGCCGGGTGGTGAGGTAGACGTCGCCGGCCAACGCGCCGTCGTTGTCGAGGTCGAAGGCGATCACCGGCTGATCGCCGGCGCCGATCGCGATCGCGTTGTGGTTGCCGACGCCCGCCTTCGCTCCGGTGTCGGCCGGCGCGATGCAGGTGCCCGACCAGTTCGGGTAGACGCCCTCGGCGAGCTTGAGATCGCTGCCGCCCCAGTCGCCCTGAATGTTGGCGCCGTTGTGCACGTCGCGAAACGCCAGGTAGGTGCGCCCGGTCACCGGCACGATCGCCAGCGCCGGCCAGAGCCCGACCACGAAGCCGGTGGTGTCGACGTTGGTGTCGCACGGCGCCATCGCGATCTGGCCGCTCATCGTGAACGGCACCGACTTGGTCCAGTTGCCGTTGGAGCGGTAGGCGACCTCGACGTCAGACTCGGTCCAGTCGAGCGAGGTGTCGCTGCCTCCGCCGAGGTAGGCGACCGCCGGCTCTCCGGTCGGCTGGTAGGCCAGCGAGATGCCGAACCGCTTGTGCACCGTGCGCCACGACTCGGGCGGCGAGACGGTGCCGTTGCGCCAGTCGACGTAGCGCACCTCGCGCTCGCTGCCGCCGTCGGTGTCGGCGAAGTAGGCCACCCCGATGCGTTGGTCGGTGGGGTCGATGGCGAGCGCGTGGCCGTCGAGCGCCGCCGCGGTGGGGTCGAGCTCGTAGTAGGTCCAGTGCGGCGCGGCGCCTCCGCCTCCCGAGCCGCCCCCTGCCCCGCCTCCGGTGGCCGAACCGCCGCCGCCCCCTCCTCCGGTGGGAGGGTTGTTGCAGTCGCAGCCCGCGATCAGGGAGGCGACCGCTGCCAGCAGTGCGATGCGCATCCGGCGGAGATTACTCCCACTCGATCGTGGCGGGCGGCTTCGACGAGATGTCGTAGACGACGCGGTTGAAGCCGCGCACCTCGTTGGTGATGCGCGAAGAGATCTTGCCCAGCACGTCGTAGGGAATGCGCGCCCAGTCGGCGGTCATGCCGTCGACCGAGGTGACGATGCGCACCGCGCAGGTGTTCTCGTAGGTGCGCTCGTCGCCCATCACGCCGACGCTCTGCACCGGGAGCAGCACCGCGAACGCCTGCCAGGTCTTGTCGTACAGCCCGGCGGCCTTGATCTCGTCGCGAACGATCAGGTCGGCCTTGCGCACCAGCGCCAGCCGCTCCTCGGTGATCGCGCCGATGATGCGAATCGCCAGGCCGGGCCCGGGGAACGGGTGGCGCCCGACCATGTCTTCGCCCATGCCCAGCTCGCGGCCGAGCGCGCGCACCTCGTCTTTGAACAGCTCGCGCAAGGGCTCGACCAGCTTCAGCTTCATCTTCTCGGGCAGGCCGCCGACGTTGTGGTGGCTCTTGATCGTCGCCGACGGGCCCTTGGTCGACACCGACTCGATCACGTCGGGGTACAGCGTGCCCTGGGCGAGAAAGTCGGCCCCTTCGACGTGCCTGGCCGCCTCTTCGAACACGTCGATGAACGCCTTGCCGATGATCTTTCGCTTCTTCTCGGGGTCGGTGACGCCGTCGAGCTCTTTGAGGAACTGGGCGCGGGCGTCGACCACCTCGAGCCGCATCTTGAAGCGCCCGCGGAACATCTCTTCGACCTGCTGGCGCTCGCCTTCGCGGAGCACCCCGTTGTCGACGAAGATGCAGGTGAGCCGATCGCCGATCGCTTTGTGCAGCAGCACGGCCGCCACCGACGAGTCGACGCCGCCCGACAGCCCGCAGATCACTTTGCCGTTGGGGCCGACCTTCTGCTGAATGTCTTCGATCGCCTGCCCGACGAAGCCCTTCATCGTCCACGCGCCGGAGCAGCGGCACTCCGAGAAGAGGAACGACTGGAGCATCTCCCTGCCCTGGAGGGTGTGCACCACCTCGGGGTGAAACTGGAGCCCGAAGATCGGCTTCGACTCGTGCGCCGCCGCGGCGAGCGGCGAGTTGCTGCTCTTGCCGATCGGCACGAAGCCCACCGGGAGCATGTCGACCCGGTCGCCATGGCTCATCCACACCTTGAGCTTGTCGCCCTTCTTGAAGGCGGCGAACGGCCCGCGGCTCTGAATCACCTCGACGTCGGCGGGGCCGAACTCGCGGTGCGCGGTGCGATCGAGCTTGCCGCCCAACAGCTTCGCCAGCAGCTGGAGCCCGTAGCAGATGCCGAGCACCGGGACGCCGAGCTCGAACACGCCGGGGTCGCACATCGGCGCGCCCTGCTGCTCCACCGACATCGGCCCACCCGAGAGGATCACGCCCTTGGGCTGGAACTTCTTGATTTCATCGAGCGTCAGGTCGGGCCGGTGAATCTCGCAGTAAACGCCGAGCTCGCGGACCCTCCGGGCGATCAGCTGGGTGTACTGGCTCCCGAAGTCGAGGATGAGGACTCGTTCTTGCGTGAGTTTCACGGGGCTCTTCCTAGCGAAAAAAACGCGTCGTTGACATGTCGCTGTAGCGCCGCGACACTTCCGTTGCCAATGATCAAGCGACTGCTTTGGGCCGGTCTCTTCTTCGCCGCCTGCACCCACGAGGTCACCTCCGACGAGCGGCTGGAGCGCGAGACCAAGCAGGCCAACATGAAAGAGGCGATCACCGCTTCTGACCTGCAGAAGCTCCGTTGCGACGACGTCAACCAGGAGCTGGCCAAGGCGCGCAACGAGAACCGCCCCGAGACCGACCGGGTGGGCTCGTACCAGGATCTCTACGAGTCGCTGAAGGGCCGCACCGCCAAGTTCGACGAGGCGATGACCCGCAACCCCGACCTCGCCTACCAGGAAGGCTCTCAAGAGCTGGTCTCGGCGCGCGAGCAGTGCATTCAGCAGACCGCCGACGTGAAGTTCGAGTTCGAGCGCTACATTCGCGAGCTGGTCGAAGTGCCGACCGTGCAGGAGATCAAGGGCGGCACCACGGTCACCGTGGCGCGGCTCGACTTCGGTACCTTGAAGTCGGCGATCGAGAGCCTCAACCCCGATGACCGAGACCAGCTGCTGAACCGCGTGTCGAACGCGGAGAAGAAGGTCGAGATCAAGGCCGAGCCCCGCAAAAAGGGCGGCGGCAAGTAACGAGGGAAAACCTTGAAAACCAACTGGGTGTTGCTGGCGGCCGTCACGGTCATGCTGGCGGGGTGTAATTGCGGCGATGGCGGCAGTGACGGCGGCATGGGCGGCGGCGCCGGAGGTGGAAGCAGCGGCGGCGGCCAGTTCGCGCTCTCCAGTGCTCCCTCGACGGTGTCGATCGGCCAGGGCGGGCTCGCCAACCTGGCGGTGCACGCCGACCGGGGCGCCGGCGAGGCGGGAGCGATCACCTTCACCGTGGTCAGCCCTCCGGCGGGTGTGACCGCCAGCTTCGACCCCGCGATGGTCGCGGCCGGCTCCGACCTCACCACCCTCACCCTCAACGTCGCCACCACCGCCGCGCTCGGCGCGGTGATGATTCAGGTGAAGGGCACCGGCCCGACCGGCAGCCAGACGTTGATGCTCCCGCTCACCATCACCGCCCCGGTGCAGGTGCTGCTGGTCGACGACGACTACAGCGACAACAACAACGGCGGCACCAACCCCACCGCGTCGGCCAACGACAGCCTGTTCAACAACCTGCTCACCGGCGCGAGCACGCCCTACAACACCTTCGTGGTGGCGAACGGCGCCAACGGCCCGACCTTCGACCAGATGAAGAGCTACTCGACGGTGATCTGGTACTGCGGCTCGGCCTACGGGAGCACCGGCAACGTCGGCACCGTCTCGGGCGCCGACGAGGTGAACCTGAAGGCGTTTCTCGACCTGGCGAACAAGAAGGTCGTGATCTTCTGCGACTCGTACTTCTACGCCGCCGACGGCAACGCCACGTGGACCAGCACCACCAACGCGTTCGCCAGCGGCTACCTCGGCGAGCAGGGCTTCGCCTGGGACAAGCTCAACAACGCCGGTTACACGGCGGCCGGCGTGGGCCCGATGGCGGGCATCGACCTCAACGTCGCCAAAGACACCCCCGACACCACCTACACCGACCCGATGAACCCCGCCGCGGGCACCGACGTGCTCTTCACCACCATGCTCGACCCCGACGGCAACGGCATGGTGGCCGCGCCAATCTCCACCGGGCGCAAGAACGTGGGCACCGCCGGCAGCTCGAAGGCGATCGTCTTCGGTTTCCCGTTCGAGAACGTGGTCGACATCGCCACCAACAGCAAGGCGGCGGCGTTCGCGAAGGTGCTCGCCTACTAGCGCTACTCGACCCGGTAGTTGGGCGCTTCTTCGGTGATGATCACGTCGTGCACGTGGCTCTCTTTGAGCCCGGCCGAGGTGATCTGAACGAACTGCGCCTTGGTCGCCAGCTCCTGGAGGTCCTTGCAGCCGGTGTAGCCCATGCCAGCGCGCAGGCCGCCCATCAGCTGGAAGATGTTCATCGCCACCGAGCCCTTGTAAGGCACCCGGCCCTCGATGCCCTCGGGCACCAGCTTCTGGGGCTCCTCGACGCCGCCCTGGAAGTAGCGGTCTTTCGAGCCCTCGCGCATCGCGCCGAGGCTGCCCATACCGCGGTAGCTCTTGTAGCTGCGGCCCTGGTACAGAATCGTGTCGCCCGGCGATTCTTCGGTGCCGGCGAACAGCGAGCCGATCATCACCGTGCTCGCGCCCGCGGCGATCGCCTTCACGATGTCGCCCGAGAACTTGATGCCGCCGTCGGCGATGATCGGCACGCCCGAGCCCATCGCGGCCTTGGCGCACTCGTCGATCGCGGTGATCTGCGGCACCCCGACGCCTGCGACCACCCGGGTGGTGCAGATCGAGCCGGGCCCGATGCCGACCTTCACCCCGTCGACGCCGGCCTCGATCAGGGCCTTGGTGGCCTCTCCGGTGGCGACGTTGCCGGCCAACAGCTCGAAGCCGCCCTTGAAGTTCTTGCGGGTGTCGCGAATCGCGTCGATCACCCCGCGGCTGTGGCCGTGGGCGGTGTCGATCACGATCACGTCGGCGCCGGCCTTCATCAACAGCTCGATTCGCTGCTCGCGATCGGCGCTCACGCCCACCGCGGCGCCGGCCAGCAGGCGCTCCTTGGAGTCTTTGGCGGCGTTCGGGTAGGTGCGGCGCTTCTCGAGGTCCTTCACCGTCACCAGGCCCTTGAGCTCGAACTGGTCGTTCACCACCAAAAGCTTCTCGATTCGGTGCTTCTGGAGCAGGTCGGTCGCCTCGGCGGCGCTGACGTTCTCGCGGGCGGTGACCAGCTTCTTGGTCATCACCTGGTCGACCCGCTGGGTGACGTTCTTTTCGAATCGCACGTCGCGGCGGGTGACGATGCCGACCAGCTTTTTGCCCTCGACCACGGGGATGCCGGAGACCCCGTACTCCTTCATCAGGTCGAGCGCCTTCGACAGCGGGGCGCCCGGGTCGATGGTGACCGGGTCGGAGACCATGCCCGACTCGTGCTTCTTCACCTTCGCCACCGCGGCCGCCTGGGCCTCGGGCGACATGTTCTTGTGAATGATGCCCAGGCCACCCTCCTGGGCCATCGCGATCGCCATTCGGGACCCGGTCACGGTGTCCATCGCCGACGAGAGGAGCGGAATCTGGATCGACAGCTTTCGTGACAGCCGGGTGACCAGTGACACCTGGTGCGGCAGCACCGTGGATTCGCCCGGAACGAGGAGGACATCGTCGAACGTCAGCCCCAGCCTCAAATTCTCGGTCAGCATTTACGTCCTATAGAGCTAAATTGGCGCCCCTTCAACCGTGGACGCCCCCCAGGCCATCGGCCTTGCCGTCAAGCTGCCCTTCGCGACGCCCGAGGAGTTTCTCCAGAAGTACGGGCTCAACCTGACTGTTCGGGGGATCTACCTGCGTTCGAAGGCGCTCAAGCCGCCGGGCACCGCGGTGGTGCTCGACCTCCGCCTGGCCAACGGCGACACCCTGATCCACGCCTCGGCGGTGGTGGAGTTCGTCACCGGCAACAAGGGCGAGGGCGTGAGCGGGCTCGGCCTGCGCTTCACCAAGGTCGACCAGAAGACCCAGCGCTTTCTCGAGTCGGCGATGGCGTCGATGCCGCACACCCGGGCCGAGGAGGTGCCGCTCCCGAAGAACGTGGGCGTCGCCGATCGTTCGCCCAACGCGGTGCCGGCGCCGCCTCCGCCCCCGACCCAGACCGAGAAGCCCCTGCCCTCTCAGGAGGCCGGGCGGCTGCTGGTGGAGGGCAACACCGTCAACGTCACCGCGCCGGCGTTCGAGATGCCGGTGGGCGAGCCGGCGCGCACCGGGCCGATCATCGGCATCGATCTGGGCACCACCAACTCCTGCGCCGCCTTCGTGAAGGGCGACAAGCCGGCGGTGCTGCGCTCGCGCGAGGGCTACAACACGGTGCCGTCGATCCTCGCGCTCAACGCGCGCGGCAAGATCGTGATCGGCCATCCGGCGAAGAACCAGCTGCTCACCAACCCCAGGCTGACCGTCTACGGGGCGAAGCGGCTGGTCGGGCGCGCGTTCGACTCCGAGGTGGTGCAGCAGATCATGAGCCGGTTCCCCTACGAGATCTGCGCCGGGGAGCATGGGCAGGCGGCGGTGCGGCTGGCCGACAAGGTCTACTCGCTGGAGCAGATCTCGGCGCTGATCCTCCGCGAGGTGCGGGAGGTCGCTCAGGGTCAGCTGGCCGAGCCGGTGTCGCGCGCGGTGATCACCGTGCCGGCCTACTACAACGACAACCAGCGCCAGGCGGTGCGCGAGGCCGGGCGGCTGGCCGGGCTCTACGTCGAGCGCATCGTCAACGAGCCGACCGCCGCGGCGCTCGCCTACGGCTACGGCAAGAAGCTGTCGCAGCGGGTGATGATCTACGACCTCGGCGGCGGCACCTTCGACGCCTCGGTGCTGGAGCTGAACGACAACGTCTACGAGGTGGTCTCCACCGGCGGCGACACGTTCCTCGGGGGCATCGACTTCGACAACACGATCGTCAACCACCTGCTGGAGGAGTTCGCGCAGAAGAACGGCGCCCGCTTCAACGGCGACCGGGTGGCGATGCAGCGCATCACCGACGCCGCCGAGCGGGCGAAGATCGCGCTCTCGGAGCGCAACGAGATGCGGGTGCACGTGCCGTTCGTGACGATGATCGACGGCCTGCCGAAGGACCTCGACGTGACGTTGACCCGCGAGAAGCTGGTCGCCCTCACCTACCCGCTGGTCGAGCGCACCTTGAAGGTCTGCCGCGAAGTGCTCGAGGCCAAGAAGCTCACCGTGAAGGACATTCAAGAGGTGATTCTGGTCGGTGGGCAGAGCCGCGCGCCGCTGGTGCAGGAGCAGATCACCGCCTTCTTCGGCAAGCCTCCGGCGAAGAACGTGCATCCGGACGAGGCGGTGGCGATCGGCGCCGCGGCGCTGGCGCATTCGCTCTCGCAGCAGCAGGGCGTGGTGCTGATCGACGTGCTGGCGATGTCGATCGGGGTCGGCATTCCCGGTGGGCGGTTCAAGCCGGTGATTCCGCGCAACACCGCGCTGCCGGTGAAGCGCACCCACGTTCACCACACCACCCGCGACGATCAGAAAGAGCTCGAGCTCACCATCTTTCAGGGCGAGAGCGACAAGGCGCAGGCCAACGAGTACCTCGGCACCCTGAAGCTGTCGGGGCTGCCGCCGGGGCCGCGCGGGTCGGTGACGGTGACGGTGACCTTCGAGGTGTCGAATGAGTGCCTGCTCAAGGTCTCGGCGAAGGAAGAGAAGACCGGCCGCGAGGTGAGCACCACTCTCTCGACGCGCGATACGCCCGACGCGGTGAAGTCGAAGCTGGCGGAAGAATCGATCGCCGCCGCGCCCGCGCCCGAGCCGGTGGCCGAGGCGGCGCCCAAGCGTGGTTTCATGGCCTGGTTGAAGGGCCTCTTCGGCGGGTGACGTGATGCGGGCTGTGGCGCTGTCGCTGTTGGTGCTGTGCGCGTGCGGGACCCAGAGCTTCACCCTCGAGCAGGATTTGCCTGCCCAGACGGTGCCGGGTGACCCGCTGGGCGGGCTGCTCGGGTCGGTGTTTCCCCAGGCGTTCAAGCTGTCGATCGACCTCAAGGCCGAGGAGCAGAAGCACGACACCGGGCCCGCGTCGCACGTTTACCTGCAGTCGATGAGCCTGTCGGTGACGCCGCACGGCTCGCCGATGGGGAACTTCGACTTTCTCGACGAGATTCACCTCTTCGCCGCGGGAACACCCACGCCCGACGTGAAGGTCGAGATCGCGAAGAAGGCCCCGGTGCCGAAGGGTTCGACCACGCTTCAGTTCGACGTGCTGCCCAACGTCGACCTGATTCAGATGGTTCAGACCGGGGTCGAGATCACCGCCACTGCCAGCGGTACCAGGCCGGCGTCAGACACCAGCATCGATGGGCACGTCGTGATCGACGTGAAGATCTAGCGCGGCATTCGCAGCAGCGTGCCGTGGTCGCCCACCAGCCAGAGGGCGCCCGCCTGGTGCCGCAGCCGTAACGGCGCGCGGTTGATGCCGGCGGGGATCACCTGCCACGCGCCGCCGGTGTAGTGGGCGTGCCACTGGCCGGTGCTCACCCATGCCTCACCGGCCGCGACCGCGGTCAGCGCGAGTGAGGCGATCGGCGCGGGGCCCTGTTGGGTGCCCGTGATCGGCGGATCGAGGTGCACCCAGTGGAACGAGTCGCCCGCGGCGCCCGTAATCCACACGTCGGTCGCCGAGGTGCCCGAGACGTCGGTCGCAGCGCCGGGCATCGAGCCGACGTCGAGCTGATTCCACCCGCTGGTGACCTCGTACTTCCACACCGAGAGCTCGACGCCGCCGTCGGTCGAGGGCTCGCCGCCCGCGGCGTAGGCGACGCCACTGGGGCCGGCCCAGATCGCGTTGAAGGTGCCGCTCACGCTGGTGAAGAACGGCTCCCAGGCGACGCCGGCGTCGAGCTTGAAGATCTGGCCGGTGCCGTTCACCGCCCAGATGTCTGACGCCGAGGCGGAGATTCGAGTGAGCGCCTGGCTCATCCCCGGCAGCGGCGTCACCGTGGTCCCGCTCAAGCGCCCTGCCCCTCCGTCGATGCCGACCAGGTAGACGCCGTCGCTCAGCTTCTCGAGCGCGCTGAACGCCACCCCGGCGTCGGTGGCCTTCCACACGCTCTGCAGGCGCTTCAACACCTGGCCGGTCGAGCTCACCGCCACGCCTCCTCCGTCGGAGTCGACCCAGAGATCGATCACCGGGTCGCGGGTGCCCGGCGTCACGTCATCGACGCGGTGGAGATCGGTGTTCAGCGTCGCCAGCTGGCCGCCTTTGCCCGAGACCATCACCACCTTGCCGTTCGCGCTCACGTCGGTGGGCACGAACGGCGTGAGATCTGCGCGGGCGGAGGTCAGCGGCGAGAAGTTCCAGGTGGTGATCGCGTTCACGCCCTTCGCCACCGTGAACCCGAGCGGGTCGGAGACGCTGTCGGCGACGCACGGCGCAGCGAGGTTCGCGGTGCTGCCTCCATCGCCGACCTGAGCGACCCCGGTGGTGCCGCAGAAGAGCACCCTCGCTTCGTTCACCGCCGCCACGTCGATTGGGACGCCGATGCCGGTCAGGTTCAGCGGTACGAAGCCGCCGTCGGTGTGCACGACCGCGCCCGCATCGAGCGCCACCGCGTATTGAATCGTCGCGGTGCCGTCGACCGCCACCAGCGGAGCCCCCGGAGAGGTCGCGATCGGCGTCGCGGCGAGCGAGGTCGGGTCGATCGAGGCCATCACGCCTCCGGTGCCGTCACTGCCCACCAGCCACGCGGTGCTGAACGGCGACGACCAGAGCCCGAAGCCCTGGCCTGCTCCACCGAGCACCGGCGCCGACTTCACCGGAGAGACGTCGACCTGCACCACGTTGCCGAGCGAGTCGGTCGCGTAGACGCCGGTCGGAGTCGCCGCCACCGAGGTCAGCCGGTAGGCCGCCTGGGCGCCGCTCGGCGCGGTCACCTGCACCACCGTGAACGCGTCGTTCGGCGAGTCGGCGTGCACCGCGGCGCCGCCCTCGCCCACCGCCCAGCCGTCTCCCGGCGCGATCGAGTTCACCGCGTAGAGGTCGGCGCCCACCGGGAACGGGTTCTCCCAGCAGAAGCCGTCGCTCAGGCACGCCAGCGCGAAGGTGCCCGCGTCGCCGTAGCTGAAGCCGCCGTCGTCGCCGCCACCACCCCCGGCTCCGCCGCCGACGCCGCCGCCCGCCGAGCCACCGCCCATGCCGCTGTCGAGGTCGTCGCCGCCGCCGCCACCCACGCCTGCGTCGGGGTTCGGGTTCTCACAGCGGTTGTCGGCCACGCACTTCGCCAGGTCCTTGTCCCAGGAGTAGCAGCCGCTCACCACCACCAGCGCCGCGGCGACGAGGAGCGCGCGGTTCATGGCGAGCTCCGGGTGATCAACCAGAGCACCGCGGCGGTGATCACCGTCGCGCCCGCGAGACCGAGGCTCACCCAGCCCAGGGTGTCGAACAGCTTGCCGTGATCGGCGATCGCGCGGGCGTCGGCGTACGAGTACACCGGCAGGTTCACCCTGCCGCCGCTGGTGAGCGAGCTGTGGTCAGACTGCGCCACCGCGAAGCACCCGGCGCTCGCCGCGCCAAAGACGATCGTGCCCAGCAGCGGAGTCCACCAGAGCCGGGTTGGACGGGGCGCGGCTTGCTGAACCGCGGAGGGCGGCGCCGGCTCGGGCACGGGCACTGGTGCAGGCGCCGGCACCACCGCGGGCGGAGGCGCGGTCTGCTCGGTGATCGCCTGAGGGCCTGCCGCTTTGATCTCCTGGGCCAGCTCCTCCGCCAAGGGCGGGATTCGATCGGCGAGCGACGCCACGTCGGCGCCGATGGTCGAGTGGCGCGAGAGGCGCTTACCGTCTCCGCCGACCAGCTCGAGCTCGAGGCGGGTCTTGTCGCCCAGCTGCGCCAGGGTGCCGCGCACGAAGAACGCGCACGGGGTGTTGTTCTCGCAGATCGGCGCCTCGGGGTTCGCGTCGGGCCGCAGCTGCAGCACCACCCCGCGCTCGCGGAGCTCCTTCTGGAGCGTGTTGGTGAAGAACTCACCGACGTCGGCCTTCACCCCGAAGGTCGACAGCCCCTTGGTGCCGACGGCGGGTGCGGCGGTGAGCGCGGCGAGGAGGACGGCGGCGAGCACGGGCGAACATTCAGCCCAACCTCAGCCGCGATGCAATTGCCCAAATCGCCCCGGGCTAATGACGCCGCTCGCGCTCGCCGAGCGCGGCCTGGAGGTACTTGCCCGACAGTTTTCTGCCGATCAGCTGCTGGGCGAGCGAGCCGGCCTCGACCAGCTTGTCCATCGACAGCCCGGTCTCGACCCCGACCCCGTGGAGCAGGTGCACCAGGTCTTCGGTCGCCAGGTTGCCCGCCGCGCCGGGAGCGTAGGGGCAACCGCCCAGGCCCCCGATGCTCGAGTCGAAGGTGGTGACGCCGAGCTTCAGCCCCACCATCGCGTTGGCCAGCGCCGCGCCGCGGGTGTCGTGAAAGTGCAGCGCGATGCGCTTCAGGCCGATCACCTGGGCGGAGGCGAGGGTGATGTCTTCGACCTGCTTCGGCACCCCGACGCCGATGGTGTCTCCGAGCGAGAACTCGTACACGTCGAGGGTGGCCAGCTTCTCGAGCACCTTCACCACCTGGCCGGTGCTCACCGCGCCGTCGAACGGGCAGCCGAACACGCACGACAGGTAGGCGCGCACCGGCAGCTTCGCCGCCCGCGACGCCTGGGTGACCTCGCTCACCGTCTCGATCGCCTCGGCGACCGATTTGTTGATGTTCTTCTTCGAGTGCCCCTCGGTGACCGAGAGGAACACGCAGACCTCGTCGACCTTGGCGGCGATCGCGCGCTCGAGGCCCTTCAGGTTGGGCACCAGCGCCGAGTACTTCACGCCCGCCCGGCGCGGCAGCCGCTCCAACACCTTGTCGGCGTCGGCGAGCTGGGGAATCCACTTCGGGCTGACGAAGCTGCTCACCTCGATGCGCTTCTCGCCCGCGTCGGCGAGCGCGGTGATCAGCTTCAGCTTCTCGTCGACCGAGAGGGTGCGGAGCTCGTTCTGCAGACCATCCCGCGGGCCGACCTCGTAGACCGAGACCTGCTTCGGAATGCCGTCGAACAGCCCGGAGCTCATGCGCGCGCCTGGATGTTCTGATTGATCCACTTCACGATGTCCTGCGTGCTGCTGCCGGGCGTGAAGATCTCGGCCACGCCCTTGCCCTTCAGCTTGGGAATGTCCTCGTCGGGAATGATGCCGCCGCCGAAGACGCGAATGTCGACCGCGTCTTTGGTCTTCAACAGCTCCATCACCGCCGGGAAGAGCGTCATGTGCGCGCCCGACATGATCGACAGGCCGATCGCGTCGACGTCTTCTTGAATCGCGGCGTTCACGATCATCTCCGGGGTCTGATGCAGCCCGGTGTAGATGACCTCCATGCCGGCGTCGCGCAGCGCGCGCGCGATGATCTTCGCTCCACGGTCGTGACCGTCGAGGCCCGGCTTCGCCACCAGAATTCGCAGCTTCTTCTCACCCACGCGACACCCCTACGATCAGGTCTTCGGCCTCGGGGCTCGCCGCCTCGAAGCCGATCCCACCATGCGCGAAAAGCGGCCGAAAACCAACCGCTTCGAGCACCCGGAGCAGCTCCGGTAACGAATAGTAACGAATGAAGAAATCAGCGGCCATCACCCGGCCGTCGGGGAGCGTCAGCTGGCGGCGGGCCAGAATCGCGCCCGGTGGCGAGGTCGTAGTGGGCGTCTTCGACCAGCTGCGACCCGTCGGGCAGCCGGTGCTCGGCGTGGGCGTCGGGCTGAGAGGCGATCTTCTCCCGCGGAGAAGTGTGAATCACCAGCAACCCCTTGGGCTTGAGGCACCGGTGCGCCTCGCGGAGCAGCTGGGTGAAGTCGCCGTCTTCGAAGGTGCAGACCGAGTTGTACCAGGCCCACGCGCCCGCCAGGCTCTCGCTCCTGAACGGCAGCGAGAAGAAGTCGCCCCGCACCACCGGGGTGAGCGCCTTCGCCTCCTCCAGCGAGAGCCGATCGCGATCGAGGCCGAACAGCGGCCGGGCGCCGGTGAGCTGCGCGAGGTGCCGGCCGTGGCCACAGCCGAGATCGAGCAGCGGGCCCATCGGAGCGTGCTCGGCGAACACGTGCCGAAGGTAGGCGCCCTCGGCGTCGGTGACCTGCTGCGAGATGAACGGCTTGGTGGTTCTTAAGTAGAGCTCGCCGAAGAACGGGTCATCCTTGCGAGTCTTCATCGTCGGGGTCGAGCGGCTTCGGCACGTCGAGCGTGGCCTCGGCGCCCTTCAACGAAACCACGCTTCCGGGCGGGAGGGCCAAATACTTGAGCAGCACCGGGAAACGGCCGGCCAGCGCGGCCAGCGTGGAGTGCCCCAGCTCGGCGCTGGCGTGCTTCTGAGCGCAGGTCCAGGTCCACCCGCTCTCGCGCGGGCCGTCGGGCTCGGCCCGGGTGCCGATGAAGGTCTCGTTGGTGCCGAGGCAGGCGCAGGCGAGCGCGGTGTCGTCCTGGTGGGGCGACTCGGCGTCGAGGCCGTGGGCCTCCAGCACCAGCCGCTGCTGCCGCGCGCGCCGCAGCGCCTCGGTGAGATCGCGCTCGTTCTCGCCCGGGCGGTTCACCGGCAGCACCGAAGCCACTCCGGTGCCCGAGAAGCGCGTCTGGGGAATCAGCCGCTGGATCAGCGGAGGGTGCCAGCCGCGAAACACGCCCTCCCCGCCTCCGTCGAGCGGCTCGAGGCGAATGCGATCGAACCCGTAAGACATCGCGGCGCGCTCGGGCAACGGCGTGGTGCGCTCCATCAGGAACTCGGTGAAGTGCACGCAGAGGTTGAGCGCGTCGTGGTTGAGCTCATCGCCCTCGTACGACAGCGACAGCTCGCGGTGGCCGAGCTTGGAGAGGCCGAAGGTCTCGGCCCGAACCCGGTGACCGTCGGAGCGGAACGCGGCGGTGAACAGATCGTCGGCGAACGGCTCGTCGGAGAACGCGTCGGCCACCCGCTCCAGCGGCGCCGGCCAGAGCTTGAGCACGTCGAGCGCCCAGCCCTTGTGCCCGTAGGTGACCTTGCGCACCAGCCGGTGGGCTTCGGCGAAGAAGCGCTCCGGGTGCGCCAGCTGATCGGTGGTGAGTGAGAGCAGCACGCTCGGCCCGTGGCGCGCGGCCGAAAACGCCGACGCAAAAGGACCGAACAGCTCGTCGTCGGGCATCACCAGCAGCTGGCAAGGCTCCAACGACAAACGGGTGCCCTTGGGTTCATTCAGCTCGAGGTTGAGCTGAGAACCTTCGGTGTGGATCGCGAAGAAACAACTCAGGGAAGGCACGGCCGTGTGCACAATCGCACAGCCGCATCACAGCGACCAAGAAAAGGCGGTCGCTGTAAAATTACAGTCACACTGGAAATGGGTACGAAAGCCCCGTGATTAAGGTGCTTCAGTCTTAAAACAACCCGCCCTCGCGGTACTGGCCCCAGACCTTGCGGAACACGTCGGAGATCTCGCCCAGGGTGGCGTAGGCCTTCACCGCTTCGAGCACCGGCGGCATCAGGTTGTCGGTGCCGCGGCAGGCCGCTTCGACCTTCGCCAGCGCTGCCTCGACAGCGGCGGCGTCGCGGTCCTTGCGAACCTGCTTCACCCGCTCGACCTGCTGGTGGGCGACCTCTTCGTCGATCTTCAGCAGGCTGATCGGCGCGTCTTTGTCGTTCTTGAACGCGTTGACGCCGACGATCGACCGGTCGCCCTGCTCCACCTCGCGCTGGAAGCGGTAGGCCGACTCGGAGATCTCCTTCTGCGGGTAGCCTTCTTCGACCGCACGAATGATCCCGCCCAGCTCGTCGATGCGCTGAATGTACCGGTTGGCGCGCTGCTCCATCTCGTCGGTGAGGTACTCGACGAAGTAGCTGCCGGCGAGCGGGTCGACCACCCGGTCGACGCCCGACTCGTGCGCGATCAGCTGCTGGGTGCGGAGCGCGATCGTCACCGCCTCTTCGGTCGGGAGCGCGTAGGTCTCGTCGAGCGAGTTGGTGTGGAGCGACTGGGTGCCGCCCAACACCGCGGCGAACGCCTGGAGCGCCGTGCGCACCACGTTGTTGTACGGCTGCTGAGCGGTGAGCGAGACGCCCGCGGTCTGCGCGTGGGTGCGCAGCAGCATCGAGCGGGTGTCGGTGGCGCCGAAGCGATCGCGCATCAGCTTGGCCCAGATGCGGCGGGCCGCGCGGAACTTGCCGACCTCCTCGAAGAAGTCGTTGTGCACGTCCCAGAAGAAGCTCAGGCGGGGCGCGAAGTCGTCGACCTTCATGCCGCGCTTCACGCACTCTTCGACGTAGCCGATGCCGTCGGCCAGGGTGAAGGCGAGCTCCTGAACCGCCGTCGCTCCGGCTTCACGAATGTGGTACCCGCTGATCGAGACCGGGTTCCACTTCGGCATGTGCTTGGTGCAGAACTCGATCATGTCGACGACGACGCGCACCGCCGGGCGTGGAGGAACGATCCACTCCTTCTGGGCGATGTACTCCTTCAACATGTCGTTCTGAATGGTGCCGCCGAGCTGCGCCATCGGCACGCCCTGCTTCTCGGCCACCGCGATGTACATGCAGAGCGCGACGATCGCCGAGGCGTTGATCGTCATCGAGGTGGTGACCTTGTCGAGCGGAATGCCGTCGAAGAGGATCTCGAAGTCTTTCAGGGTCGAGATCGCGACGCCCTCTTTGCCGACCTCGCCCTGCGACATCGGGTGATCGGCGTCGTAGCCCATCAGCGCCGGCATATCGAAGGCGGTGGAGAGGCCGCTCACGCCCTGGCTCAGCAGGTACTTGAAGCGCTTGTTGGTGTCTTCGGGGCTGCCGAAGCCGGCGAACTGCCGCATCGTCCACAACCGGCCGCGGTACATCGACGGCTGGGTGCCGCGGGTGAACGGGAACTCGCCCGGCAAGCCCAGGTCGGCCGGGTTCTCCTGCGCGCGATCGGCCAGGGTGAGCACGTCGGGGATCGGAATGCCGGAGTCGGTGGCGAACGCTTCGCGGCGCGCCTTCATCTTCGACAGCACCGGCTGCAGCGTCTGCGCGCGCCAGCGGTTCACGTCGCGCTGCTGGGTGCGCACCGCGTCGGCCGAGTAGGCGCGGGCGAGCGGAGCCTTGGCGGCCTTCAGCGCGGGCTTCTTCGCCGGCTTCGCGGGCTTCTTGCTTTTGGCCTGCGCCTTGGCGGGTTTGCGACCGCTGCGGGAGGCGGGCTTGGTGGCGGTGCGCTTCGAGCGTGAACGGGCCATGCCGGAGTCGATAGCACAGCGGCTTTGATTTCGCTCCAGAACCGGGGCCGAGCGCGACGTCGCGTTACGCCCCGCAATGAATCAAAGGAACGGAAGGCCGTGTGAGTGCCGTCGAGAAGCTTCGATGGCACCTCGGCTCGCGGCGGCGGCGCTGTGCGTGCTCACGCTCTTTGCGTGGGATGTACCGGACTGTCCTTTCTGCGCCCACGCCGCGCACTACGCGTCGCACTCGCCCGATCTCGACTTCTCGTTCATCGAGCCCGAAGCCGCGTTCGAGGTCGCGCTCGCCCCGGTGGCGATCGGCGCCGACGTCGAAGCCCCGCGAGTGGTCGCGACGAGCTGGGTGCCGTTGGTGAGAGCGCCGAAGCAGGGGCCGCCCGGGGCGTGAAGTGCCCCTTCCCTGCTTCGTTCTCACCCTTCTTCAAAGGTTCACCACCCATGCGTCTTGTTTGGATGTCGTTTGCCGTTTTTTCGATCACCGGCTGCGCCACGATCATCGATGGCCACGAGCGTGGCCTCTACTACTCCGCCGGATCAGGGCTTCATAAGGAGACCGTCGCCTCGGGCTGGCACTGGCACGCGCCCTGGAACAACTACCGCGTCTACGACATGCGCTTCGACTCGCACAACGAGGAGGTGCACATTCACTCGAAAGACAACCTCCACCTCAACGTCACCGTCGCCGCGGTGGTGCGCCCGAAGCCCGATGAGCTCTACGCGCTCGACACCGACGTGGGGCCCGATTGGTACAACGACCTGGTGAGGCCTTCGCTGATGGCCGCCACCCGCGATGCCGCCGCGCAGCTGACGCACCTGCAGATCGCGACCCAGACCCACGAGTTCGAAGAGAAGATCGAGGCCGCGCTGAAGGAGCACCTCGACGGCAACCACATCGAGCTGTCGCAGGTGGCGGTGCAACACTTCGATCTGCCGCCCGAGGTCGAGCAGGCGGCGAACCGCAAGGCCGCCAGTGAGCAGCAGCTGGCTGCCCGCGACATCGACCTGAAGCTCGGGGTGCGCGACGCGGAGATCGATCAGAACCGCCGCAAGGCGCAGGCCGAGACCCTGGGCCTGGAGAAGCGGCTCAAGGCCCAGCAGGACCTCGAGCAGGCGCAGCTCGACCGGCAGATCGCCGAGGAGCGCCGCAAGGCCGAGCAGGTGCGCCTCGACACCGAGGCCGACGCAGTGCGGATCAAGGCCAAGGCCCAGGCCGACGCGGTGAAGATGGAGGCCGAGGCAGAGAAGGTTCGCATCGCTTCGACGTCGGCGAATCTCTCCAGCAACTACCTGCGGCTGAAGTCGATCGAGGCGCTCAGCGCGGCGTTCGCCAACAACAACGCCCACACGTACGTCGTGCCCACCGGGAAGGATGGGATGCCCGCGATGTTCATGCCCTTCTTGAATCCTTATGGGCCGTACTTCGGCGGAGCGTCGGCTGCGGCGAATGACGCCAAGGGGCCGTAGGCTTCGACTGCGTTGGGTGCGGTGCGGCGTGTGAGTCGGGCAGTCCCTCACCCGCGATCGCTTCGCGCTCGTCCGCCCTCTCCCAACGCAGAGGGTCAGCTCAGGCGGCGGGCGGCCTCGGTGAGGACCGGGTCGGTCTTGCAGAAGGCGAACCGGGCGAGCGCGCGCGCGTGTTGTGCGTGCTCGCCCGAGTAGAACGCCGACGGAGGGATTGCCGCGACCTTGCGCTCGGCGATCAGGCGGCGGCAGAAGGCGAAGTCGTCTTCTCCGTCTTTCAGACGGGCAGAGGTGTCGGCGATCACGAAGTAGGTGCCCTCGGGCGTGAGCGGCTTCAGCCCGGCCTTCGCCAGCGCGGCGGTGAGCAGGTCGCGCTTCGCGCGGTACATCGCGGCGAACCCGGTGAAGTAGGCGTCGGGCAGCCGCAGCGCCTGCGCGATCGCCGCCTGCAACGGCGACGCGGTGGCGAAGGTGACGAACTGGTGCGCCTTCTGCACGCACTTCACCAGCGCCGGAGGAGCGATCGCCCAGCCGATCTTCCAACCGGTGAACGAGAAGCTCTTGCCGCCGCTCGAGATGGTGAGGGTGCGCTCGCCGAGGTCGCCCACCGTCGCGGGCCGCACGTGCTTCGCCGGCGCGAACACCAGGTGCTCGTACACCTCGTCCGACAAGATCACCGCGCCGTGCTTCTTGGCCAGCGCGCCGATCACCAGCAGCTCGTCGCGGGTGAACACCTTGCCGGTCGGGTTGTGCGGCGTGTTGACGAACACCACCTTGGTCTTCGCGCTGAACGCCGCCGCCAGCTCGGCCTCGTCGAACCACCACTGGGAGTGTGAGGCGTCGGGAGGCCGCAGCCGCACGTAACGCGGCACCGCTCCGGCCATCTGCACCGAGGCGAGGTACGAGTCGTAGTAGGGCTCGAACAGCACCGCCTCGTCGCCCGGCGAGAGCAGCCCCATCGCGGCGTCGAAGATCGCCTCGGTCGCGCCGGAGGTGACGCTCACCATCGTGTCGGGGTCGACCTGCTGGCCGTAGAAGCGCAGCGCGTGCTCGGCGATCCCCTTGCGCAGATCGGCGGCGCCGGCGGTGAAGGCGTACTGGTTCACGCCGGCGTCGATCGCCTTCTTCGCCGCCTCTTTGATCTCCTGCGGGCCATCGAAGTCGGGGAAGCCCTGCCCCAGGTTCACCGAGCCCGACTCGGCGGCGAGCTTGGAGAACTCGGTGAAGACGGTAGTGCCGAAGCCCTGGACGCGTGCGCTCTCGAAGCTCGCCATCGCGTCACGTCTACCTCAAGACATCAGCGTTCGCGCGTCTTGCCGCTGCTTGACCACCCGATCGATGCCGTCGCGCACGCCGGGGAGGTGCTCGAGCAACAGGTGGAACTCGTGGGATCGCACCGAGACCACGTTCATCGGCTCGGCGCACCGCACCGCCGCCGAGCGCTGCTGCATGCCCAACAGCGCGGTCTCGCCGAACACCTCGCCCTGCCCCAGCTTCGCCACCACCGAGCCGTCGCGCACCACCTCTGCCGCGCCAGAGACGATCACGTACAGCCGATCTCCGGTGTCGCCTTCGTGGAACACGGTCTCTCCGCTGCGAAAGTACTGCCGCGCGATGCCGGTCGCGTCGGCCAGGCGCAGCTGAACCAACTCGGAGGGGAGGAACAGGTCGAGCGTCCACCCGACGGCGATCTTCAGCCGCCGCCAGAAGCTGGGCACCTTCATCAGGTACACGGTGCGCCACATCCACCAGGCGATGAAGCCGGAGAGCTTCAACCCGAACGCCTCTGCCACCGCACTGCGCCGCCCGAGCGAGCCCATCTTGCCCAGGCCTTCGAAGGCGAACTTCTGCAGCGCCTGCTGTTTCTCCTCGGCGATCAGGTTGGCGGCGAGCACCTTCGCCTCACGAATCGCGTGCTGCGCGGTGGGCGGCGCGAACCGCGGCGTGCGATCCTTCGAGTCGATCGGCACCAGCGCGCAGTCGCCCAGCGCCCAGACGTAGTCGGCGCCCTTCGCCTTCAGCGTCGCCTCGACCTGAATCTTCCCGTTCGGCGTCTTGCTCAACGTGGTGAGCGCCTCGATCGCCGGGTGTGGCGACGAGGGCACGGTCGAGACCAGGGTTCGGGTGGGGATCACCGTGCCGTCTGCCAGCGTGGCGGCCTCCGCGCTCGCTGCCGACAGCCGGGTGTTGAGGCGAATCTCGACGCCCCGCTCTCCGAGGATCTTCTGGGCGAACTCGGCCAGCTTGGGGTCCATCTCGGGGAGAATCCGCTCCAGCCCGTGGAGCAGCATCACCTTCAGCTCCGCGACCTCGATCGCCGGGTAGCTCTTCTTCACCACCTCGCGCACGAAGTCGTTCAGCTCCGCCACCACCTCGACGCCCGAGAAACCTCCGCCGGCCACCACGAAGGTGAGCAGCTCGGCGCGCAGCCGCGAGCCCTTGGGCTGAATCGCCGCCTCGTCGAGCGCGCGAATCACCTGGTTGCGGAGGTTGAGGGCGTCGGTGAGGTTCTTGAACGGGAACGCGTGCTCCGGCAGCCCGCTCATGCCGCGAAAGTCGGTCACGTTGCCGAGCGCGATCACCAGCTCGTCGTAGGCGATCACATGCGGGTGGGGGTGAAAGCCGGGGCTGCAGGTGACGGTGCGGGCCACGGTGTCGATCTGCTGCACCTCGCGCACGTGCAGCTGGGTGCGCTTCAGCAGCCCGCGGAGCGGCGTCACCACGTCGAACAGGTTGATGGTGCCGGAGATCACCTCGGGCAGCATCGGTTGGAAGACGAAGTAGTTCTCGCGCGAGACGAGCAACAGCTCGACGTCGGTGCGGCCCTTCAGGCGCTTCTCGAGCTCGATCGCCGCATAGACACCGCCGAACCCACCCCCGAGGATCACGATGCGCTTCATGCGTGTGGTTCTACGCGGCCGGCAGAACTGGGTTACCGTCGAAGGGTGCGTTGGCTCTGGGTCGCGCTGCTGCCGTCGGTCGCCTTCGCCGGGCCGCTCGACCCGTTCGCCGACCCCGACGCGGGCTTCAGCGTGATGTTCCCCGGCGCGCCCGACCGCGCCGACCACACCCAGATCGTGCACGGCGCGCCGACGGTGACCCACGTCTACACCTCCGACACCGAGAAGGTGGGCTACGCGGTGAGCTGGAGCGACCACCCCGAAGCGGCCGGCACCACGCCCGAGGTGCGGCTGCAGGCGGCGCGTGACTCGGCGCTCGGGCCGGCGAAGCCGGTGAACGAGACGACCGGAAAGCTCGAGGGCAAGCCGATGCGCCGGGTCACCTTCGAGAAAGACGGCGCCCGGGTGACGCTGCAGCTGGTGCTCGACGGCTCGCGGCTCTACCAGGCGATGGTGATTCGACCCGCCGGTGAAGATCACGAGACGGCGGCGAACACCTTTCTCGACTCGTTCGCGCTCACCGCGAGAGCAAAAGCCACAGGCCCGTCGCGACCAGCAACGCACCCGCTCCCACCGCCACCGCCCAAATCCAGACCGGACGCGGGTTCACCGCGGTGATCGCGCTCGCGGGCGTGAGCGTCTTCGAGGCGCTCGGCAGCTCGTCTTCGGGCTCGCCACGGGTGGCCTGGTTGACCAGCTGCCGCGCGTGCACGATGCACTTGTCGTCGCCGGCGTAGGTGTTCAACCCGGAGCGCGCGCGCTTCAGCCGCGCCTTGTCGTGCTCCGGGTCGAAGGCGATCGCGATCGGCTCGGGGGCCGGCTTCGTTCCCAGCGGCTCCTGCTGCGCGCCGGTGCGAAGGCCGACGCCCTTCTCCCAGACCAGACAGTCTTCGAACAGGTACAGCTCCTGCCGGGTCACCTTGCCGAGGGTGTCGATCCAGGTGACCAGGTCGGCGCCCTTCGCGCCGCGGTGCCAGATGGTGCGCTCGCCGTTGGGGTCGGGAGGTGACTCGACCGCGCGCACCCGGAACATGCTGGTGACGGCCTGCGAAAGCTCGGTCTCGGAGTGCGTCACCACGCCCCAAGCGTGTCGCAAAATCCCTGCCGAGGCCAAGCGCGTTGTGACCTCGCCGTCACCTTGGGCTATCTCTGGCCTCCATGCGCAAGCTGCTGCCGCTGCTGTTGCTGGCGTTGACGGGGTGCCCGAAGGACAAGAAGCCACCGCCGCCCGATGCGGGCATGACCCGCTGTGAGTACGACCTGGCGGGCTCCGGCTACTTCTCTCAGGTGGGCACCGGCGCGAAGGCGAAGAAGATCGACGCCGCGGCCGACCTGATCGGCGGCGACAACGCGCAGGGCGAGGTCGGTGACTTTCTGCTCCAGAACGATCGCGTTCGGGTCGTGATTCAGCGCCCCACCCGCTACATCGCGCCGATTCCCTACGGCGGAGGGATCATCGACGCCGACCTGGTGCGCGCGAGCGGCGAGCAGGGCCGCGATCAGCTGGGCAAGATCGCGCCGCTCTACCAGTTCGGCCGCACCCCCAACGTGCAGACGGTGGAGGTGCTCTCCGACGGCGCGCAGGGCGGCTACGCGGTGGTGGCTTCGACCGGCACCGACGCCGTCGACGACTACTTGAACGTCAACAACGTGCTCACCCAGTACCTCGGCGCGGGCACGATGCTGGTCACCAGCCCCGAGAAGGAGCTGCCGCTCACCATCACCACCTACTACGTGCTGTCGCCGGGCGAGAGCCGGGTGCGCATGCTGACCGCGTTCTGCAACAACGGGAACAGCCCCTTCACCACCGAGGTGGGCGATCTCACCGAGCAGGGCGGCGTGAGCGACTTCTTCAACCCGCAGGGCTGCGCCAACGGCATGGGCGCCAAGGGCTGCTTCGCCGACGACGCGCCGTGGTTCGGGTACCAGGCCGACCAGGTGGCGTACGGCTGGCGGCCGATGCAGACCTCGGCGTTCAAGACGCCCGAGACCCACAGCTCGCTGATCTACGTCAGCGGAGTGGTGGGCACGATGATCGGCGGCGACGGCATGACCGGGCTGCTCGAGTGGCTCGACCCGCAGGCGATGACCCGGCACGGCGCATTCGGCATTCCCGCCGGCGGCACCCGGCAGTACCTCCGCGACTTTCACATCGGCAAAGACCTGGGCGACGTCAGCTCGCAGTTCATCGCGATCGACGGCTCGCCGAAGAGCCGGCTCGACCTCACCGTGACCGACGACACCAACGGCATGCCCGCGGCCGGCGCGCACGTGGCGATCGTCGACTCGCTCTCGATGAAGGAGCTCACCCTGCTGGTCGCCGGCGCCGACGGCACCACCCACGTCGATCTCCCGCCCGCCACCTACCAGGTCTCTGCCGCGCTGCTCGGCCACGCGCTGGTGTCGCCGGTGAACGTCACCCTGCCCTCCTCGGGCTCGATGTCGGCCACGCTCCACGTCGGGGTGTCGCAGAAGCTCACCGTCAACGCGCACGACCCGAGCAACGCGCCGCTCACCGCCAAGGTGATCGTCGCCTGCGTCGGCGGCCCCTGCGCCAATGCACCCGAGAAGTACCGGCAGTACTTCGACATCGATCAGACGCCGTCGACGCTGCAGCTGGTCGGCTACGTCGGCGCCAGCGGCACCGCGACCTTCGACGTGCCCGCGGGCCAGTACCAGGTGAGCGTCACCCGCGGCCCCGAGTACTCGGCGTACCCCGACACCTTCCCGAACGCTGGCCAGGCGGTCGATCTCACCGCCGGCCCGCACACGGTGAACGCTGTGCTCGGCCACGTGGTCGACACCACCGGGTGGATGAGCGCCGACCTCCACGTGCACGCGGTGAAGAGCCCCGACAGCTCGGTGCCGGTGGTCTCGCGGGTGATGTCGTTCGCGGCGGAGGGCGTCGACGTGCTGGTCTCCACCGACCACGACTACGTGTTCGACTTCGCGCCGGCGATTCAGGCGCTGGGCATGCAGTCGCAGATGACCTCGATGATCGGCTGCGAGGTGACGCCGTTCGACTTCGGCCACCAGC
Source organism: Myxococcaceae bacterium (assembly GCA_047602415.1). GTDB lineage: Bacteria > Myxococcota > Myxococcia > Myxococcales > Myxococcaceae > JASGHH01. The sequence continues at coordinate 826,375 of JASGHH010000001.1, forward strand.
AGGCGTACCCGGCGACGATGCGGCCGGGCCCGATCGGCGGGGCGGTCGACTGGGCGGGCGGTGACGGCCCGACGCTGCGGCTCGACCAGCTGTACCAGGCGCTGCGCGACGCCAACCCGGGGGTGATCTTGCAGATGAACCACCCGCGCGGAGCGATCGGCGGCACCCTCACCCAGATTCAGATCGACACCGACACCGGCGCCACCCACGCCGACCCGGCGATCTTCCGCCAGCAGCCCGCGGCCGGAGCGAGCGCCACCGACACCAAGCTGTTCTCGCTCGATTTCGACGCGATGGAGCTGCAGAACGGCGTCGGCGCCCGCTACGACGTGCTCAACGACTGGATGACGTTCTTGTCGCACGGCTGGGTGAAGACCGGCACCGGCGTCTCCGACTCGCACAACCTCTCGACCAACACCGGCGGCTACGGGCGCACCTGGGTGAAGCTGGGCGTCGACAAGCCGTCTGACTTCTCGTCTGACGCGTTCGCCGCGGCGATGAAGAAGCACCACGCGGTGGTCTCGTCGGGCCCGTTCATCACCATGACCGCCCAGCGGCTCGACTCGAACATGATGCCCGTGGGCGCCGCGGTCGACGTCGGCGATCTGCTCCAGGTGAACGTGGCGGGCGGCGAGAAGGTGCAGCTCACCGTCGACGTGCAGTCGCCCTCGTGGCTCACCTTCGACTCGATTCGAATCTACACCCACGCGACCGGGCGCGAGGCGCACGACGGCGTCTCGAACACCGAGTGGCCCGACTCGCGGGTGCTGCAGAAGAAGACCTACGACCCGACGATGTTCACCCTCGAGCCGGTGCCGGGCCTGAACGGCTTCAACCGCATTCACGTCACCGAGAAGTTCACCGTCTCGCCCACCGCCGACACCTGGTACGTGGCGATGGTCACCGCCTCCACCGCGACCCACGGGCTGTCGCCGATGGCGTGGGGCTCGGTCGCGTGCACCAACGGCGTCTGCACCGAGAAAGACACCTACCCGATGGGCTTCACCAACCCGGTGCTGATCGACGGCGACGGGAGCGGCGCCTACGACACGCCTCCGCTGCCAGTTGCGCAAATGTTGCGCAGTTCGAAGCAGAAGCCGCCCGCCCCGCGCCACGTGCCGACGCGCAGCGAGCTCGACGCCGCCGGCAAGCGCGCTTTGAAGCACGACCACTCGATGAACGCTGAGTAAGCTCGCCGCGGTGCGAGCATTGGGGTGGGCGGTGTTGGTGTTGGGTGCAACGGCTCTCGCGCAGAGCCCGGCCCCGACGCCTGAAGAGTGTGATGCGGGTGACGGCAACGCGTGTCGCGCGCTCGGGATGCAGGCGCTGAACGCCCAGCCGAAGGACACGGAAGGCGCGATTCGGTACCTGAAGAAGGCCTGCTCGTTCGGCGTCAACGCCGCGTGCGGCGAGGTCGACACCTTGATCGACACCTCGCCTCCTCCGCTGCCTCCGCCCGATCAGCCGCCTTCGCCCAGGCCGCCTTCGAACACGGTTCCCCAGGGTGGCGCGCGCTACGACGACGAGCTCAGGACCGACGCACCCTGGGAGGGCAGCCGCTTCGGCGTGGCGGGCCGGCTCGCGGGGGCGGTGACGTTTCTGGGCACGGGCTCGGTGGGCCTGGGGAGCGTGCTCGGGGGCGCCGGCGTGCGTTACAGCCTGCGCGAACGTCACCCAGACCGCGGCACCTACGGGCCGGCGGTGGCCGTGCTGCTCAACGGCCAGTTTGGTGGTGGCGACACCGAGCCCTTCTGGAGCGTCGGCGCCGAAGGCCGCTTCGAGTTCGTCTGCGTCGCCCCGGGCGATCTGTTGCAGCCGTTCTTCAACGTCTGGGTGAGCGCGGGAGTGAACGCCTGGTACGATCGCGACCGGGGCTACGCGCCCTCGGTGTGGGCCGGCGTGGGCCTCGGGTGGAACGTGTTCGCGCTGCGCCGGTTTCTCCCCAGGAACGCAGGCGAAGGCGGCGGGAGCTGGATCGGCTGGGACCCCGGCCCCGGCCTGGTGTTCGCCAGCATCTTCGGCGTGATCCTCGGAATGATTCACGGCGAGGCGCGCATCGAGCAGACCGCCAGCGGCCGCACCGCCTACCACGTGATCGTCGGCATCGGCCTCTGAGCTACGCCGGCTTCAGCGGAGGCCGATCGGCGTCGTACCCCGGCGCGTCGTTCGGCGCCCCGTAGTAGTCGCCCTTGCTGCCCAGGTAGATGTGCGCGAGCGGCTTCAACCCGGTCGGGTCGTCGAGCACGCCGGCGGTGATCCCCAACGTGTCGGGTGAGTCGTCGTCGTCGAAGAACATCACCGAGCCGCACTCCTGGCAGAAGCCGCGGCGGCAGGTGGCGTTGATCGAATGCCACTTGAGGCCCTTCTGCTCCTTCAGCGCGAACCCGTCTTTCCGGGTGCGGGTGTAGGCGCCGAAGTGGCCGTGCCAGCGGCGGCACTTGCTGCAGTGACAGAAGACGACGTCGCGCAGCTTGCCCGTGACCTCGAACTTCACCGCTCCGCAGGCGCAGCCGCCGGTCGCGCTCACGGGTCCCGCCAGAGAATCACGCCGGCGTGAATGGTGGGGTTGCTGCGGTTCTCGTAGTTGAACAGCAGCGTCGCCTTGCCGGCCGCGTGGAACCCCGCGTGAATGAACTCGCCCGCGAAGCCGAAGGTGCCGGTCGCTCCGCCGGTGTCCGGGCGGCACACGGTCCAGGTGTTGCCGTCGTTGGAGCGCGCGATCTTCGGGCCACCGCTGCACTGCTGCGGCGTGGGCGAAGACTCGTGATCGGCGCCGATCACCCGCTTGCCGTTGGAGTCGATCGCGAGCGACTGGTACCAGCGGGTGCCCTCCATGCCCGCGCCGGCAGAGTTGCGCGGGATCGCGACCGGAGCGCCCCACACCGCGCCATCGGAGGCCGACGCGGTCGCGTACCAGAGCTGGGTGTTCGCCGTGGGGGTGAGCAGGTGGAACGCGACCGAGGGCACGTTGGCGCCGTCGAACGCGAGCGAGACCGACGGCTTGTCGTTGGTCGCGGTGTTGTCGGTGCTCCCCGAGGTGGTCACCAGCGCGCTCGAGGTCTGCTCGGTGCGGAAGAAGCCGATCGCCACGTCGAGCCCGGCGGTCTGCTCGAACGCCGCGGCGATCGCCGCCTTTCCCTGCGAGTCGACGGCCAATTGGTAGGGGGTGAGCGTGGCGCCGTCGTAGCCGGCGGGCACCGGCATCGTCGCCCGGGCGCTGTAGGAGCCCGAGCCGGTGCGGCTGCGCCAGACGATGTCGCTGCAGCCCGCTCCGGTGCAGCGGGAGTCGGCCTCGAGGTACGCCACGAACACCGTGTCGCCGTGCGCCGCGACCTGCGGGTTCTTCAGCGTGTGGGCGCCGGGGTTGTCGCTCGCGGTCTCCTGCGACCAGGTCTTCCCCTCGTCGAGGCTGTAGGCGACCTTCACCGCTTTGTCTTGATTGACGAAGGCCGCGTAGATCGTGCCGCTGACGGAGTCGCGCGCGAGCGAGACCTGCTGGCTCGGGTCGGCGACGTCGATGTCGCCCACGGTGGAGAGGATCACCGGCGGCTCGTAGGCCTTGGTCACCCCGTTCCACCGGGTGAACACCACCTGGTTGTCGTCGGGCGCGCCGTCGCCGTTGGGGTCGGTGTTGACGCACGCGAGCATCGGCTGGCCGTACTGATCGAGCGCCAGCGCGGCCGAGACGCCCACCCGCAGGGTGGTCGCGGTCGAGTCGGGCAGCGGGAGCGCCACCGTGAAGCCGCTCGCCGGGTCCATGCCGCGCGGGCGCCCGGCGTCGGGAATGCCCGAGTCGGTGCCGCCGTCGTCCATGCCGCCGTCCACCGGAGGAGGCGGCGGCTTCTTGCCTCCGCATGCGACGAGGGCCAGCGTGGTGACGAAGAGGACGGTCCTGATCATGTGGTGCTCCTGTTACGCGCCGGCGGCCTTGATCACTTCGCGCGCGATCACCAGCCGCTGAATCTCGCTGGTGCCTTCGTAGATCGTCTGCACCCGCGCATCGCGCAGGTAGCGCTCGACCGGGAACTCGTCGAGGTAGCCGTAGCCACCGTGGATCTGCACCGCCCGGTCGGCCACCCAGTTGGAGGTCTCCGACGCGTACAGCTTCGCCATCGAGGCCTCGCGGCTGAACGGCCGCTTCGCTTCTTTCGCCGCCGCCGCGCGCCAGGTGAGCAGCTCGGCCGCGTCGAGCCGGGTGCGCATGTCGGCCAACATCCACCGAATCGCCTGAAACTCGGCGATCGGCTGGTTGAACGCCTTGCGATCTTTCGCGTAGCGCACCGAGGCTTCGATCGCCGCCCGCGACACGCCACACGCCTGCGAGGCGATGCCGATGCGGCCGCCGTCGAGCGCGGTCATCGCCAATTTGAAGCCGTCGCCCACCTTCGAGAGCAGCGCGTCTTCACCGACCTCGCAGCCGTCGAACGTCAGGCCCACGGTGTTGGAGCCGCGGAGGCCGAGCTTGTCTTCTGGCTTGCCGACGTGGAGGCCCTTGGCGCCGCCCTCGACGATGAAGCAGCTCAGCCCCTTGTTGCCTTCGTTCGAGGTGCGCGCCCACACCACCAGCACGCCCGCGTACTGGCCCGAGGTGATCCACTGCTTGGCGCCGTTCAGCACCCAGCCCTTGCCGGTGCGGGTGGCGGTGGTCTTCAGCGCTCCGGCGTCGGAGCCGGCGTGCGGCTCGGAGAGCGCGAACGCACCCGCCACCGCCTTGCCCGAGGTGAGCGCGGCCACGTGCTTCTGCTTCTGCGCCTCGGTGCCGAACTGACAGATCAGCTCGGCGCACATGTTGGTGACCGCCATGCCGACCGAGGTCGACGCGCAGGCGGCCGAGATCTCCATCATCGCCAGCGAGTACGAGATCACGCCCGCCTCGGCGCCGCCGTAGGCCGCGGGCACGTTGATCCCGAGCAGCCCGAGCTCCGCCATCTGGGCGTAGAGATCGGCGGGAAACTTCTCTTCCCGATCGGTCTGACGCGCGCGCGGCGCCACCTTCTGCTGGGCGAAGGTGCGGGCGGTGTCGCGAATCAGCCGCTGCGTCTCGTTGGGCTCGAGATCCATCAGTTCGCGGTGTGGAGCATGAACGGGAACTCGATCGGGTGCTTCTTCTTGCCGTCGTCGGGCTTGGGAAACGCGATCGTGCCCAGCACGGTGGTGACGCACTCGTGGAGCTTGGGGTCCTTCAGGGTGGTCCCCTTCTTCGAGATCTTGGCGTCGGAGACGGTGCCCTCGGGCGTGATGTTGAAGGCGGTGACCAGCTTGCCCTCGACGTCTTTCTGAATCTTGGTGCCGCCGTCGGTCTTCACGGTGACGTTCTTCGCCGCCAGCGACTCCTCGTAGCAGCTCTGAATTTGCGGCTGGTAGTACTGCATCACGATCTTGATCGAGTCGGGCGTGAACGGCATTTTCTCGACGTCGGGCCCGGTGGTGCCGCCGTCGGCGTCGGTCTTCGCGCCCGAGGTCGCGTCCTTCAGCAGGTTGTGCATCGTGTCGTTCTTCTTGTCGGCCGACACGACCAGGGCGAGTGCAATCACGAGTGCGTGCATGTTCAGTCCTTGAGCATCGAGGTCGAGATCACGATTCGCTGGATCTCGGAGGTGCCTTCGTAGATTTCGGTGATTCGCGCGTCGCGCACGTGGCGCTCGGCGTCCATCTCCTTGGAGTAGCCCATGCCGCCGTGCACCTGGAGCGCCTTGTTGGCGACCCGGCTGGCCATCTCGGAGGCGTAGAGCTTCGCCATCGACGACTCCTGGGAGTGGCGAACGCCCTTGTCCTTCAGCGCCGCCGCGCGCCAGACCAGCATGCGCGCCGCGTCGAGCTCGGTGGCCATGTCGGCGATCATGAACTGAATCGCCTGGTGGTCCCGAATCGGCTTGCCGAAGGTCTTGCGCACGCCGGAGTACGCCACCGCCTCTTCGTAGGCCGAGCGGGCGATGCCGAGCGCCTGGGAGGCGATGCCGATGCGGCCGCCGTCGAGGGTCGACATCGCGACCTTGAAGCCGTCGCCCTCTTTGCCGAGCATGTTCTTCACCGGCACCTTCACGTCTTCCAGGTAGATGGTGCAGGAGTGGGCGCCGGTGATGCCCATCTTCTTGTCGGGCGGCTGGCGGTTGAAGCCGGGCGTGGAGGTGGGAATCAGGAACGCCGAGATGCCCTTGTTGGCCTTCGCCTTGTCGGTCATCGCGAAGAGCACGATCGCGTCGGCCTTGGGGCCCACCGTGATCCAGTTCTTCGAGCCGTTGATGATGTACTCGTCGCCCTTCTTCACCGCGACCGTCTTCTGGGCCGCCGCGTCGCTGCCGGCCTCGGGCTCGGTGAGGCCGAAGCAGCCCAGCTTCTCGCCGCGCGCGAAGGGAACCAGGAACTCCTGTTTCTGCTCCTCGGTGCCGAACTTGAGCACCGGGTCGCAGTAGAGCGAGTTGTTCACCGACATGATCACGCCGGTGGAGCCACAGCCGCGCGAGATCTCCTCCATCGCCAGCGCGTAGCAGATGGTGTCGAGCCCGGCCCCGCCGTACTGCTCGGGAACGCAGATGCCGAGCAGCGACAGCTCGGCGAGCTTCTTCACCGCCTCGGTGGGCCACGCGTGCGCCTCGTCCCACTTGCGCGCGTTCGGCGTGAGCTCTTTGGCGGCGAACTCGCGGGTCATCTTCTGAATGTCCCGCTGCACCTCGGTCAGCTCGAAATTCATAGCGGAGTGCCTATCATTTCCCCTGGTAGTTCGGCTGCCGTTTCTCGAGGAACGCCTTCATGCCTTCCTTCTGATCTTCCGAGCCGAACAGCGCCGCGAACGCCTGCCGCTCCGCCTCGGTGGCCGAGGTCAAAGGCACGTCGTAGCCGCGCTCGATCACCCGCTTCGCGCTCGCGATCGCCAGCGGGCCACGGGAGGCGAACTTGGTCGCCATCTCTTTGCACTTCGCCATCAGCTGGTCGGGAGGAAACACCTCGAGCACCAGGCCGATCTCCTTGGCCTTGGCGGCGTCGATCATCTCGCCCGAGAAGATCAGCTCCTTCGCGCGGGCCTTGCCGACCAGCCGCGCCAGCCGCTGGGTGCCGCCCCAACCGGGGAGCACCGCCAGGGTGACCTCGGGGAGCGCCAGCTTCGCCTTCTCGGAGGCGTAGATGAAGTCGCACGAGAGCGCGAGCTCGAGCCCGCCGCCGAGCGCGAAGCCGTTCACCGCCGCGATCACCGGCACGTGCAGCGACTCGAGCGCTGCGAACGCGCGGTGCCCCGCCGCGGCCATCGCAAGCGCCTGCTGGGGAGTGAACTGCGCCATCGCGGCGATGTCGGCGCCGGCGACGAACGCCTTCTCTCCCGCTCCGGTGACGATCAGCGCGCGCATCTCGGTGCGCATCGCCGCCTCGGAGATCGCCAGCTCCAGCTCCGCGATCGCCTGCTGGTTGAGCGCGTTGAGCGCCTTCGGCCGATCGATGGTGATGATCGAGATCGGGCCTTCGTGGGTCAGCTTGATGATTTCCATGGTTGGTCCTCAGTACTTGTAGAAGCCACGGCCCGACTTCTTGCCCAGCCAGCCCGCCTCGACGTACTGGCGCAGCAGCGGGCACGGCCGGTACTTGTCGTCGCCCAGGCCCTGGTGGAGCACCTGCGCGATGTAGAGGCAGGTGTCGAGGCCGATGAAGTCGGCCAGCTGCAGGGGGCCCATCGGCTGGTTGGTGCCGAGCTTCATCGCGGTGTCGATGTCTTCGGCGGTGGCGAGCCCCTCGTGGAGCGCGAAGCAGGCCTCGTTCAGCATCGGGATCAAGATGCGGTTGACGATGAAGCCGGGGAAGTCTTTCGAGGTGACGGTGGTCTTGCCCATCTTCTCGGCGAGGCCCTTGGTGGCGGCGTAGGTCTCTTCGCTGGTGGCCGCGCCGCGAATGATCTCGACCAGGGCCATCACCGGCACCGGGTTCATGAAGTGCATCCCGATCACCGCTTCGGGGCGCTTGGTCGACGACGCCAGCCGGGTGATCGGAATCGACGAGGTGTTGGTGGCGAGAATGCCGCCCGGGCGCACCACGAGGTCCATCTGGGCGAAGATCTTCTTCTTCAGCTCCTCGTTCTCGGTGGCCGCTTCGATCGCCACGTCGAACGCCTTCACGTCGGAGAACGCCGACGAGGTCGACAGCCGGGCGATCGCGTCTTTGCTCTTGGCGGCGTCGAGCTTGCCCTTCTCGACCAGCTTGGCCAGGCCGCCTTCGATGCGCGACTTCGCCTTGGCGAGCGCGTCGGCCGAGACGTCGGCCAGGGTCACGTTGAGGCCGGCGATGATCGAGACCTGCGCAATGCCGGAACCCATCTGCCCGGCGCCCACTACGAGCACGTTGTCATGAGCCATGGGCGCGGCTCATAGCACTTGGGCGGCCTAACGCACGCGGAGGATGCCCTGCTGGCACTCGAGGTCGCCGCCGTCTGCTTCGAGGCACGACTCGAACGCCTCCTTCGCGGCCGCGGCGTCGCCCAGCCGCTCGCGCGCGAAGCCCAGGCCCTTCCACGCGCTGGCGTAGGTCACCTCGAGCGTCACCGCTTTCTCGAACCAGGCGGCGGCTTCTTTGTTGCGGCCGCGCTCGAGCTCCAGCGCTCCGAGGTCGTGGTACGGCTCGCTCAGTCTGGGCTCGACGGCGATCAGGGTGCGAAAGCAGAATCTCGGCGTCGTCGAGCCGGTGTTGGCGCCACTGGGCCAGCCCGAGGTTCTTGCGCGCCTCCAGGTAGTCGGGGTTCACCTTCAGCGCGCGCTCGAAGCGCTGTTGGGCGGTGGCGTTGTTGCCGAGGTCGAGCTCGATCACGCCCAGGTTGTTCCAGCACTGGGCGCACTCCTGATTGAAGTGCACCGCCTTCACGAAGTCTTCCTTCGCCTCGTCGCGGTGCCCGGCCTTGTATTCGATCAGGCCGCAGTTCACCCACGCCTCGGGGTACTCGGGGTTGAACTCCAGCGCGTGCATGCAGTGAATCTTGGCGGTCACCAGATCGCCTGCGTTGAGCGCGTTCACCGCCAACGCGTTGTGGCGCTCGGCTTCGATGTGAATCGGGGCTTTGGGGGTGCAGCCGGCGCCAAGCAGCGCAGCGGCCAGAATCAGAACTCGCGACGACATTTGGGTCTCCTGGGCGACCTCTGAACGGGTCGAGCCAGGGGAACCGGTACGGGCGCGGGCGCCATCGCCTCCAACACCCACGCGGCGGCCTGGTCGAGCTTACGAACAGCCCAGGTGACGGTGGTTTGGAGGGTGATGAAGCTCACGATCTGATTCTCGGCGGTGGCTCCCGCGAAGTTGCGAGACGGTTACCCCTCCCCCACCAAGGGGGAGGGTGCCCGGAGGGCGGGAGGGGCGTCACGACTCCGAGGTACCATGCGCGGCGTGTCTGCCGACGGACCCAAGGTGATGCCGTGGACGTCGCTGGTGCTCGACAGGCAGGAACATCAGCGTGGGCTCCGCGGCCGCAAAGGACGGCGGGTGCTGGTGATCGGCGACCTCGCCCACGGTCCGCGGGTGGAGCTGGCCGACCGAGGTGCCCAGCTGACCCTGAACGAGAGCCATCAGGAGGCGATGGTCACTCTCGCTGAGGAGGACTTCGACGTAGTGGTCGCCGACCTGTCCACCTGCCCCGCGGCGCTGCGGTTGGTCACCCTATTGAAAGACGGCTCGAGCGAGTTTCTGCGCAGCGGTTTCACTGGCGCTCGCTGGCGCGAGTCCTCCGAGGTTGCTCGGCTCAATCGGCTGCTGAAGCGGGAGTTGGCTGAGCTGTCCAAGACGCCTGCGCCTCGCGCCGATCCGGCTGTCGAGCCCGAAGAGCAGTTGCTGAAGTTGGTGGGCCGATCGGCGCCGATGAGGTTGGTCTTCATTCAGGTCTGGCGAATGCGCGCCGACGACGACAACGTCTTGATCTCGGGTGAGCCAGGCACCGGGCGCAAGGCGATCGCCCGGGCAATCGTGGAGACATCCATCTCGCAGGCGGCGCCGTTTCGAGAGCTCCGCGCAGCGCAGCTCGCCGCGGCCGATCAGGTCGAGACGCTGAAGGGCATCGTCGAGAACGCCGGCACGGGTACGCTGATGATCGACCGCGTCGACGCGCTCTCCGCGGAGGCGCAGCGCTACCTGTTCGAGTACCTCTCGTCGCCGCGCCGGCAACGCATGCGCATCATCAGCACCACCACCCGCGATCTACAGGCGTTGACCCGAGAGGGACGGTTCCTGGGTGCGCTGATCGTCGCGCTTGGGCCCGCTCGCATCGAGCTCCCTCCGCTGCGCGACCGCCGCGACGACATCGTGCCGATCGCGCAGCAGGTCCTCGACGACCCTGACCTGATCGAGAAGTACGGCCGCTTCGAGCTGAAGCCCGCACTGATCGAGCAGCTGCTCGGCTACCACTTCCCTCGCAACGTCGCGGAGTTGGTCGGGATGACTGAGGAGCTCGCCTCGATGTCGACCGGCGGCCAGCTGAACGAGAAGCGTCTGCCACGCGAGGTGTACGCAGAAGAGCTGAGCACCGATCTCGAAGACGCCCTCTTCCGTGCGTTTCACGCCGCCGAACGCGGCTGGAACGTACCGCGAGAGACGATAGACAAGGCCAAGATGCGCCACTCGCTGACGCCGTTCGTGGTGCTCTCGCCCGACACCGGCACCGAATACGCGGTGATCATCTCCGCGCCCGAGCTCTCGTTCGTGAGAGATCCCCGGCAGATGCCGGTGGTGAACACGGTGATGACGATCGAGATCGCGGCGTATCTCGGCACCGCCAAGCCGATCGCGTGACCCGGTGTTTCATAACCTCACCCCGGAGCGCTTTCGCGCTCTCGGCCCTCTCCTGTCAGGAGAGGGGTTGGGCGTTCAGCAGACGGCGGCGATCTCGGAGCTCAGCTTGCCCAGGTCGAGCGGCTTCTCGAGCACCTTCAGCCCCGCGGGCGCTTTGTGCGCCGACGAGGTGATGATGATCACGTTCATCGAGCCCAGCCGCCCGTCTTTGCGGAGCTGATCGACCACCGCCTGCCCGTCGAGCACCGGCATCGCCAGGTCGAGCAGCATCACGCAGGGCTTGTAGTCGTCGAGCTCGTCGAGCGCCTCCTGGCCGTTGGCGGCGGTCTTCACCGTGTAGCCCTCGAGCTCGAGCAGCTCACGCAGGGTGTCGCGGGAATCGGCGTCGTCTTCGACGATCAGCACTATCGGGCTCGACATGTCGTCCTCATGAAAGGGGCTGCTCCACCGGCTCCGCCATATTCCTGCCGCGCGGCAGGTGCACTTCGAAAGTCGTGCCTGACTCGGGCGTCGAGCTCACTTCCAGCGCGCCACCGTGGGCGATCGAGATCTGCTGGGAGATGAACACCCCCAGCCCGAGCCCTTTTCGACGCGCGCCGTGGTGCCGTCGCGCCCGGTAGGGCTCGAAGATCGACCCCAAAAGGTCGGCGGGAATCGCGCCTTCGTTGTGCACGCTGCAGGTCGCCCAGCCGTCGGTCGCCTGCAACTTCACCGTGACCTCGCTCGAAGGCGGCGAGTGCTCCAGCGCGTTGGCGATCAGGTTCGAGAACACCTGCGCCAGCCGGGCCGCGTCGACCACGCACTCCGCGGGCGCGGGAGGTTCCCACCGCAGCACCCGGCCCGGGTGCACCGCGCGCAGCTCCTCTACCGCAGCGTTCACGATCGCCACCAGATCGGCCGGGCGCTTCTCGAGCTCGATGCCGCTCCCGAGCCGGCTGCGGGTCAGGTCGAGCAGCTGGCTGACCATGATCGCCATTCGCTTGGTGCTCGCGAGAATGCGGTTGAGCACGGTCGAGTCGGCGAGCTCTTCCCGGCGCCGCAGCAGCTCGGCCGACATCGCCACCGCGTTGATCGGGTTGCGCAGGTCGTGGCCGAGAATGCCGATGAAGGTCTGGGCGAACTCCGACTCGGCTTCGGCGGTGCGTCGCCGCTGCTCTTCGACGTCGCGGGCGCGCGCCAGGTCAGAGAGCAGCCGGGCCGCGTCGATCGCCGCCGCGGCGCGATCGGCGAACGACTGTGCCACCTCGACGTCTCGCTCGGTCAGCTGCCGGCCCGAGCCCGCGATCGCCACGCTGATCGCGCCGATCGTCGAGCCGCGGGCCCGCATCGGCACGGTCACATACGCCTCGAGGTTGAGCTTCTCGATGATCTGCATCTGGTGGTCGTCGACCACCTGCCCCAGCAAAGCCTCCCGGGTCACCTTGGGAACGAACAGCGGCTGGCCGCTCTCGACCACCTGGTTCACCGGGCTGCGGGCGTTGACCGGGTAGCGCTTGCGGTACTCGATCGCCTCGGCCAGCTTCGACGGGTCGCGGTGCACCGCCGCCACCCGGGTCGGCCGGCCGTTTTCGATCACATCGATGGTGCACCAGTCGCCCAACGCCGGCACCGCCAGCGAGGCGAGCGTGGTCAGGGTCTTCTGGTAGTCGAGCGTGCGCTGCAGCTCGATCGACGCCTGGAGCAGAAACCCGCGCTGCTGCGCGTCGCGCATCTCGGCGGTGGTGTCGCGGAAGAAGTTGATCGCGTAGAGCAGCTTTCCCGAGGCGTCGCGGGCGGGCACCGAACGCACCAGCGACCAGCGCTCGGCGCGGGTGCGGCGATCGACGAAGCGCACCTGCATCGGCTCCGCGCTCTGCCCCGCCAACACCGCCCGCCCCGGCAGCTCGCCGAAGCTCAGCGCCGCACCGTCAGCGCCGAACACCTCGAAGCGCTCGGTCATCGCCAGGGGCGGCTCGCTGAGCAGCGCTTCGGGGCTCGCCGCGCCGGTCATTCGTGCGGCGGCCCCGTTGGCGTAGACCAGCTTGCCGGCCGGGTCTTGCACCGTGATCCCCACCTCGCTGCCCTGGAGCACCACCTTGAACAGCTCGGCTGAGCGCGCCGAGTCTTCGGCCAGCAACCGGCGCGCGTCGGCCTGGTTGCGCTGCAGCCACGAGGCGGCGACCACCAGCACGAACGCCAGCGCCCCGCCCATGAAGAGCACCAGGGTCCACTTCCACCGGGAGATCGCCTGGGCGTGGCGTTGGTCGTCGAGCCGGTCTTCGATCTCGTCCATCGCCACCATCAGCTCGCGCGCCTGATCGGTGATCTGCTTGCCCCGGGTCATCTCGAGGTTGAGCTCTTCGCGTGGCGCGCCCGATTCGTAGGCGCGCCGGGTCTCTTCCAGCACCCGCACCCGCCGCTCCACCAGGGTGGCGAGCTGCTCGAGGTTGCGCTGCTGCTCCGGGTTGTCGGCGGTGAGCTTCTTCAGCTCGTCGAGCTGCTGGTGCCAGCCGCCCATCGCACTCTCGTACGGGTCGAGGAAGCCGCGATCGCCGCCCACCAGGTAGCCGCGCAGGCCCGCTTCGGCGTCGACGATCGCCTGCTGAAGCCGGCCGAGCGCCAACCGCACTTCGCTGGTGTGGTGCACCCAGCCGATGCTGTTGGCCAGACCGCCGATGGCGTAGATCGCCCCGCCGAGGAGCCCGGCCAACGCCAGCAGGGCAACGGTGAGCGGCCAACCGCGCATTGCTACGAAGCGTTACCCCACGCTCCCAGCGGCGCCACCCATTATTGACGCTTCATGAACCACCGTTACGGAGTGGTGCCATTCGGCTTCAGCACGAACGGCCCGGGCCCGGCGACCTCGAGGGGAATGCGGTAGCCCTCCGGGTCGGCTGTGCCTTCTCGCCACACCAGCAGGTTCGATTGGTAGCGGCCCTCTTTGAGCGGCACCTTGGCGGTGGGATCGAGAGTGAGGCCGGAGGGGAGCGACCACTCCTCCCGCTTCAGCAGCTCGTCGCCGTCGTAGACCTGAACCTCGACCTTGCGCACCGTCGAGTACGGCCCCGGCACCCGCCAGACCAGCTCGCGATCGGCGGGCAGCACGCCGAGGCCGCCGCGCCAGAAGAACAGGCCGACGGCGATCGCGGCGACCGGCAGCAGCCGGGTCAACACCTTGCGCACTACTCTTCCTTCTTCTTCTTACCGGGGGAGCCGCCGTAGGTGGTCTTCAGGTCGTGAACCTGCACCTTCGGCATCAGCGCTGGGCTCTCGGGCGTGCCCTTCACCCGATCGGGCACCAGCTTCACCTCGGCCTTCACTTCGATCGTCATGCCCGCCAGCAGCTTGAGGAACTCGTCGCGCAGCCGATCAGACTGAAGAAAGCGCCGCACCTCTTCGGAGATCACGGTCCCGACCTGGTCTTTGGTGCGCTCCGCCTGCCCGAGAATGTAGGTCAGCACCTCGCGTGGCAGCTTCAGCTGGCCGGCGAGCGCCCGAATACCCTCTTCGGTCATGAACACCGCGCCGAGGCCCGCCACCGCGACCTTGCGCACCAGCTCGGGGATCACCCCGCGCAGCGTCTTGTCGTCGCCGTCTCCGCTGACCGGCTCGTCGAGTGGATCGTCTGGTGGGGTCTCGTCGTCGATCATGGGTCACCCGGTGGGCTGCATCACCGGCAGCCGCACGCGCGAGTTTTCGGTCGAGATGCGGCCGGCGATCTTCGCGCCCAGCTCCATGAAGCGCTTGCCGATCACCGAGTCGGGCTTGCCCATCACGATCGGCAGACCGGCGTCGGAGCCCACCCGGGTCTCCAAATCGATCGGCAGCTCGCCGAGGTACTCGATGCCCATCAGCTCGGCGGCTTTTTCCCTCCGCCGGAGGAGAAGATGTTGGTCGGGTGCTCGCAGTGGGGGCACACGAACACGCTCATGTTCTCGACGATGCCGAGCACGGGAATGTGCACCTTGTCGAACATCTGCTTGGCGCGCACCACGTCGGCCAGCGCCACGTCTTGCGGAGTGGTGACCAGCACCGCGCCCGCCGCCCTCACCTGCTGCGAGATGGTGAGCGCCACGTCGCCGGTGCCGGGAGGCAGGTCGAGCACCAGGTAGTCGAGCTCGCCCCAGTTCACGTCGCGCACCAGCTGCATCAGCGCGCCGTGGAGCATCGGGCCACGCCACACCAGCGCCTGGTTGGGGTCGATCAGAAAGCCGATCGACATCACCTTCAGGCCGTGGGCCTCGAGCGGGTCGATCGTCTTGCCGTCTTTCGACGCGGGAGCGCGGTTGATGCCGGTCATCAGCGGCACCGAGGGGCCGTAGAAGTCGGCGTCGAGCAGGCCGACCTTGGCGCCGTGGCGGGCGAGCGAGCAGGCGAGGTTCACCGCCACCGTCGACTTGCCGACGCCGCCCTTGCCCGCGCCGACCAGCACCACGTTCTTCACCTGGGGCAACAGCGAGTCTTTGGCCGCACCCATCGGAGCCGCCTTCACCTTGGCGCCCCAGTCGAGATCGAAGCTCTCGAGGTTGGGCACGGTGCGGAGCGCCTTCTCGACGTCCTTCTGAATCTGGTCCTTCATCGGGCACGCGGGAGTGGTGAGCTCGATTTTCAGCTTGAGCTTGTTCCCGGTGATGTTCACTTCTTTGATCATCCCGGCTTTGACCAGGTCGATCCGGAGCTCGGGATCGATCACCTTCGACATGGCCGCGAGGACGTCTTGTTCAGCGACAGGCATTCAAGCTAGATGCAGGCCGTCGAGACGCAAGTCAAGGGCCACCGGAGCCGCCGACCGTGAATCACTACATCTCGGGGATCATCAAGAGCCTCATCCTCGAGGCGCAAATGGCGTTCCTGCTCTTCGACCGGGTGCTGCTCGACCGGTTCGTCGTCGAGCGCAAGTGGGTCTTGCGGGTGCTCACCGCGCTGATGGTGCTGGCCTGGTGCAACTTCGTCGGGCTCCGCGGCAACTTCGGGCTGGTTCACGAGTGGGAGCAGTTCCACTTCTACCTGGGCGCGAAGTACCAGAAAGAGCTCGGCTGGTTCGATCTCTACAAGGCGGCGGTGCTGGCCGATCGCGAGACGATTCACGTGATCACCTCGCCGACGATTCGCGACATTCACAACTTCGAGCTGGTGCCGATCGACACCGCGCTCACCGACGGGCCGCGGGTGCGCTCGCGGTTCAGCGACGCGCGGTGGGAGGAGTTCAAGCGCGACTGGGTGGCGATGGTGAACAACCGCCCGATCGACTTCAACCGGGTGGTGCAAGACCACGGCAACTCCAACTCACCGGCCTGGGCGGTGATCGCCCACCCGATCGCGGAGCTCTTACCGCTCACCCGAGGCACCCAGACCTTCATCGGGCTCCTCGACTTCATCTTGATGGGGGTGATGTTCTTCTTCGTCTTCAAGACGTTCGGAGAACGCACCGGCTGCATCGCGCTGTTGATGTGGGCGACCCCGGGCATCGTCTTCGACTACCTCGCCGGCAGCTTCCTCCGTTGGGACTGGCTGTTCGCGCTCGGAATGTCGGTGGTGATGATGAAGCGGGAAAAGTGGGCGCTCGCCGGCGGCTTCTTCGCGTACGCGGTGGCCACCAAGCTGTTCCCGATCTGCTTCGGGGTGGCGCTGCTCTTCAAGGCGCTGGTGAGCTGGCAGAAGGACAAGAAGCTCGAGAAGCGGTACGTGCGCTTCGGCCTCGGCGCGGCGGGTACCGGCGCGGCGATCGGCGTGCTGGCGGCGCTGATGTTCGGCGGCTTCTGGTGCTGGACCGAATACAAGGAGCGGATCGACGTCGCCCGCTACGAGAAGTTCTACGCGATTCAGTACTCGCTCCAGACCGTCTACCTGCAGTTCGCGGCCAGCACTCCGTCGGAGGCGATCGAGGGCTGGTTCGCGCCCAACGAGATCAAGCAGGCGCGCGCCGACGTCGACCTGAAGGACTACCAGGGCGGTTTCTTCATCTTCAAGCTGCTGTTCAGCTTCCTGGTGTTGCTGATGGTGCTGCGCTCCGACGACATCGGCGCGTTCACGCTCGGGCCACTGCTGGTGTTCACCTGGCTGACGGTGAACATGTACTACTGGAACATGTTCGGGCTGTTGGCGCTCGGGCTGTCGCGGCGTGAAGAGCGCCCACCGTTCGTGGCGCTGGTCACGCTGCACATTCCCTTCATCGTCTTCTACATCTACCAGCACCTGAACCGCGGCATGTCGGAGGGCTACATCGTCGCGTTCTTCCTCTGCGTGTGGATGCTGAACTTCGCGTGGATGGAGTGGCGCGAGTCGAAGGGCCTGGTGCGCGAGCTGCTCGGAATCAAGGGCGGCGCCCCGGCTCCTGCGAAGCGTTAGGCAGGCGCGAGCGCTTTTTCGAGCTCGGTGACCAGCGGAGCGATCAGCTCGGAGGGCACCTTGCTCGCCTGCAGCAGATCGAGCGCCGACTGGCAGACGTCTCCGCTGGCGTGCGCTCCGGTCGAGAGCAGGTACGGGTCGTAGCGGCCGCCGGCGGTGGAGGACCCGCCCTTGAAGCTGCCGGTGATCAGCCCGCGCTTGTCTTCCCACTCGACCGAGACGCGCGCGAAGACCAGCTGAAGGTGGTGCGGCGGTTTCTCGCCGTGGTGCCAGGCGAACAACTCGGTGCCGTTGTCGCCCAGAAACCAGCGCACCGAGGCTCCGTCTTCGTCTTTGTTGAGCGAGCTGGGGTCGATTTCCCGCATCGAGGCGCCCCACTGCTTCAGCTGCGCGGCCGTCGGAGGCGTCGTGCTCACTCGATCGCTCCCACGAACAGGTCGCCACCTTCACGGGTCAGCTTCACGCGTTTGCCCTCACCCAACGGGAGCGTCGCTCCATCGGCGGTGAGCTGCCACTTTCCGTCCAGCGAAGCGCGAATGCGCTCCAGGCGCTCTTTGGCTTTCGGCTCCGAGGAGAAGTCGGCCTTCAGCCGCTCGGGGGTGTAGCGGGCGCGCAGCGGCGCCGAGAGCCGGTGGTAGGCCTTGTCGAAGTCCTGGGCGTCGACCGCGGCGAGAAACGTCTCCAGCGCCTTCTTCGCCAACGCGGCGTCGGAGGGCTCGGCGGCCTGGGTGGCTTCGACCACCTTCCAACCGGAGCCCGAGAGCTCGAGCTTCACCGGCGCGGGTTGCCCGTCGGCGGCGGCGAGCAGCTCTTTGGCGCGGCGCTCGCGATCAGCGGCGGAGGCGTAGCGGGCGTCGAACGCCTCGCGATCGATGCCGGTGGTGCTGGCGTAGGCGTCGTCGAGGCGGCCCTGCTCGAGCGCCTGGGCGTACGAACGGCTACTCGCTTCGGGGCCGTGCGGCGCCGGGCCACCGTGCACGCACGCGGTCGCGACCAGCGCCAGGACGATTGCCCGCATCGGGCAGATATTACTGCGCACCGGCGTCGGTCACGACCACCAACGGCCGGGCCTGCGGAGGCAACACCGCCCGCATCGGCCCGTTGGGCAGCAGGTCGCGGCGCACCGGCACCGGGCGGAGCAACGGCTGGGGAATGACCAGCGGGGCCGGCGCCGGCTCGGGGGCAGGCGCGGGGTGCGGAGGCTCCTTGCCCAGCAGGGCCAACGCCAGCACGGCGGCGGCGAACCCGAGCACCGCGCCCAATGCGACCATCCGCGACATCGAGGCATCGTCTACCCCAAAGAAGCCGCGAGGGGCTATATCGCCAGCCGTCATGAGCGCTCCGAAGACGGTACGGGCCCCGCGCGGCAACCAGCTGACCTGCAAAGGCTGGGTGCAAGAAGCGGCGATGCGAATGTTGATGAACAACCTCGACCCCGACGTCGCGGAGCGCCCGCAGGACCTGGTGGTCTACGGCGGCACCGGCAAGGCGGCGCGCGACTGGCCGAGCTTCGACCGGATCGTGGCGTCGCTGAAGAACCTCGCCGACGACGAGACCCTGCTGGTGCAGTCGGGCAAGCCGGTGGCGGTGATGCGCACCCACGCCGACGCGCCGCGGGTCTTGATCGCGAACTCCAACCTGGTCGGCAAGTGGGCCAACTGGGAGCACTTTCGCGAGCTCGAGGCGAAGGGCCTGATGATGTACGGCCAGATGACCGCCGGCTCGTGGATCTACATCGGCACCCAGGGAATTCTGCAGGGCACCTACGAGACCTTCGTCGCCGCGGGCAAGACGCACTTCGGCTCCGGCGACCTGAGCGGCAAGGTGGTGCTCACCGGCGGCCTCGGCGGCATGGGCGGGGCGCAGCCTCTGGCGGCGACGATGGCGGGCGGGGTGATGCTGGCGGTCGAGGTCGACCCCTCGCGCGCCCAGCGGCGAATCGAGACCCGCTACCTCGACGTGATCGCCAAGGACCTCGACGAGGCGCTGAAGCTGGTGGCCGACGCGAAGGCGAAGAAGCAGCCCAGGTCGATCGCGGTGATCGGCAACTGCGCCGAGGTGCTGCCCGAGCTGGTGAAGCGCGGCTTCGTGCCCGACCTCGTGACCGATCAGACCAGCGCCCACGACCCGCTCAACGGCTACGTGCCCAAGGGCATGTCGCTGGAGCAGGCGACGGCGCTCCGCAAGAGCGACTCCAAGCAGTACGTCGAGCGCTCGATGGCCTCGATGGCCGATCACGTGCGCGCGATTCTGGCGCTCAAGGCCAAGGGCGCCCACGCGTTCGACTACGGCAACAACCTGCGCGCGTTCGCGAAAGACGCGGGCGTGGCCAATGCGTTCGACTACCCGGGGTTCGTGCCGGCCTACATTCGACCGCTGTTCTGTGAGGGCCAGGGGCCGTTCCGCTGGGTCGCGCTCTCGGGTGATCCCGCCGACATCGCGGTGACCGACCGGGCGCTGATCGAGGCGTTCCCCAAGAAGGAGTCGATGATTCGCTGGCTGAAGATGGCCGGCGAGAAGGTGGCGTTCCAGGGCCTGCCGGCGCGCATCTGCTGGCTCGGCTACGGCGAGCGCGAGAAGGCCGGCCTGCTGTTCAACGAGCTGGTGCGCACCGGCAAGGTGAAGGCGCCGATCGTGATCGGCCGCGATCACCTCGACTGCGGCTCGGTGGCGTCGCCCAACCGCGAGACCGAGGCGATGAAAGACGGCACCGATGCGGTGGCCGACTGGCCGATCTTGAACGCGCTGGTGAACGCGGTGAACGGCGCCTCGTGGGTGAGCTTTCACCACGGCGGTGGCGTCGGCATCGGGTACTCGCTCCACGCCGGCCAGGTGATCGTCGCCGACGGCACCGAGGCGGCGGCGAAGCGGCTCTCGCGGGTGCTGACGTCAGACCCGGGCATGGGCGTGGTTCGCCACGTCGACGCCGGCTACGACGAGGCGATCTCGGTGGCGAAAGAGCGCGGCGTGAAGATCCCCGGAGTCACGCTCTGAGCTTCGACCTGATCATTCGCAACACCAGCGAGCTGCTCACCTGCGACGGGCCGCTCGGAAAGCCCGAACAAACTCTGAAGCCGATCGCCAACGGCGCGCTCGCGATCGCCGACGGCAAGATCGCCTGGCTGGGCCCCGACGCGGAGCTCCCGCGCGATCAGGTCGACGGCCACACCGAAGAGATCGACGCCCGCGGCTCGCTGGTCGGCCCCGGGCTGGTCGACTGCCACACCCACCTGATCTTCGGAGGCGATCGCGCCGCCGAGTTCGAGCAGCGCTGCCAGGGCGCCACCTACCTCCAGATCGCAGAGAGCGGCGGCGGCATTCAATCGACGGTGAAGGCGACCCGCGCGGCGACCGAGCGCGAGCTGATGTACTGGGCGCTCCCTCGCGCGGTAGAGCTCCTGTCGCAGGGCATCACCACCTGCGAGGTGAAGAGCGGCTACGGCCTCGACGTCGAGTCGGAGCTGAAGATGCTGCGCGCGGTGAAGGCGCTCGATCTTCTCCAGGCGGTTCGCCTCATTCCCACCGTGCTTCCGCTGCACGCGGTTCCGCAGGGGCTGCAGCGCGAAGACTGGGTTCGAAAGTGCATCGACGAGCTGCTGCCCAAGGTGGCGGCCGACAAGCTGGCCCGCTTCTGTGACGTGTTCGTCGAGAAGAGCGCCTTCACCGCCGACGAAGCCCGCGCCGTGCTCGGCAAAGCCAAAGAGCTCGGCCTCATTCCCCGGCTCCACGTCGATCAGCTGACCTCGGGCGGAGGCGCGGAGCTGGCGGCCGAGCTCGGTGCGGCCACCGCCGATCACCTCGAGCACATCTCCGACGCGGGCATCGCGGCGCTGGCGAAGTCGAAGACGGTGGCGGTGCTCAACCCGACCTCGACCTTGTTCCTCCGCGAGCGGCAGTACGCGCCCGGTCGCAAGCTCGCCGACGCGGGCGTGCTGGTGGCGCTGTGCACCAACTGCAACCCCGGCTCGTCGATGACCGAGAACGCGGCGCTGGCGATGAGCCTGGCGTGTCTCGAGAACGGGCTGACGCCGGCGGAGGCGTACCTCGGCTTCACCCGGCACGGCGCCGAAGCGCTGCGGCTGACCGACGCCGGGCGCCTCGCGGTGGGGCTGCCGGCCGACCTCGTGGTCTACCAGTGCAAGAGCTACCGCACCCTGCCCTACCACCTGGGGGTGAGCGAAGTTCGCTCGGTGCTGAAAGACGGCCTGCTCGCCTGGGAGCTCGGCCGGGTGGTGACCAAGCTGGGCGGGATCGTGGCGAAGGAAGGCCGCATCGTCGGCCTCCCGCAGGCCTGATCATTCTTTCTCGAACGCGCCGATGTCGGGCGCCGCTCCGAGCGTACGCGGGTTGCCGTCGAGATCGAGGGTGACCGGAGTGCCGTCGAGCCGCACCGGCGCCGAGCCGCGATCACGGCAGGCGGAGCCCGACGGGAGCACGTACGACGGGTTCACCGGGTTGTAGCCGTAGCACCCGGTGGTGCCGCCGAAGATGTTGCCGCGAACGTCGGGCACGCCGGCGTCGGCGGTGGCGATGTTCACCTGGCGATCGGCCGGGTAAGGCACCACCGCGGCTCCGTACCAGAGGTAGTTGTTTCGCCAGAGCATCGGGTCGTAGCAAGGGCCCGGCTGGGTGTTGCTGTTGTCGTAGAGGATCGCGGTCTTGCCGGGTGAGCCCGCTCCGCCGCCGATCAGGTTGGAGTCGAACTCCACCGTGCCGGTGTTGCACTGCACCGCGGCGGTGTTGGTGCCGATCGTCTCGATGGTGTTGCCCTGCGCGCGCACCACCGCGTTGCCGTCGACCTGCAAGCCGTTGGTGAGGCTCCCGAGCCCGAGAATGTAGCTGGAGTAGATCTCCGCCTGCGCGGTGCCGGTCATGTAGAAGCCGGTGCCCTGGTCGGGCGCGCCGATCGCCTTCACCCGCTCGAAGCGCCCGGTCGAGCTCTCGAACCAGACGCCCATCGACTGGTAGAGGTCGCCCGGCCCCTTGAAGGTGGAGTGGCTCACCACCAGGCCGGTGCTCGCCGCGACGCCGATCGCCTTCAGCCCGGCGCCGTAGCCGTAGGTGGTCGCCGGCTCGGAGTCGAGATCGGTGAGCGTGAGCGGCCCCGAGACGATGGTGTCGAGCAGAATGCCGTCGGTGAGGTTGAAGTCGGAGCCGCCGGAGATCACGTCGTTTCGTACGTCGAACACGCCCGCAGGCCCCTTGAGCCAGATCCCGAAGGCATAGGGCGCGGTGGCCGAGTTTCCCTTCGGCAGCTTGATCGTGTTGGCGACGATCGAGCCGCCGCTGTTGACCGCGGTGATGCCCGACATGAACGAGTTGCCGGAGGTGAACGGGTCGCGGTCGCCGTCGAGCAGGTTGTCGTGGATCGACGCGGCGAAGCAGTCGCTCACGTAGATCGCGGCGGCGTGGCCGCTGCCCTGGGTGTTCACCGGGCTGGAGATGGTCGAGTCGTGAATCTCGAGCGGGTTGGTGCCGCAGGTGCCGACGTCGATCGTGCCCCAGTTGGAGCCGGGCGCGGCGGTCGCTCCCAGATCGAGCGAGGCGAGCTCGAGCGGCTGGTCGAGGTTCGACACGTTGATCGCCTCGCACATCGTCGGAGCGGTGCTGGCGGAGTCGGGAGAGGTCACCGCGCGAATCGCACCGCCGCCGAGGTCGAGGTGAATGCCCTGCCAGTCGATCGCCGGGGGCGCCGCGGGCAGCGCCACCGTGTCGACGTAGAAGCCGTCGCAGTTGGAGCAGCGAATGAAGCTCGCGGGCGTGGAGCAGGCGCTCGAGCCCGGCCACCCGGCGACGTTGCCGCTCAGGTAGACCAGGCTCAGGTTGGGCGCGAAGGTGGCCGAGACCGCCGCCAGCGGGCAATCGGCGCCGGGCGTGGTGACCACGGAGAGCCCACGGAGCGCGACACCGTCGATCGGCACGTTGGCGGTGCCCGGCACGCTGAAGGCCACTCCCGCGTCGACCACCACGGTGCTGACCCGCGTGTGATCGTAGACGTCGCGGTTCGTTCCGCAGTGCACGTAGCCGCCGGTGATCGCGAGCCCATTCTGGGCCAGCACCAGCGGCGCCGGGGCGGTGAAGGTGTCTCCCGCGCGCAGGGCGATCAGCTCGCCGGGCGTGGCGGCAGCGAGGGTGGCGGTCAAATCGCTGCCCGCGTCGTTCTCGAGCAGCACCGCCGGCAGCGGAGCGGGAATGCACTGGGTGCCGTCGCAGCTCTCGTCGAGGCGGCAGTCGCATGCCTGGGTGCAGCTCCAGCCTGCGTCGGTGGGGGTGGTGAGGCGCGGCTGGCAGGTGAGCGCGACGCAGAGGCTCGACGAGCCGCAGTCGAGGTCGGTGTCGCAGGTGCCGTCGCTCACGCACTGGCCGGCCTGGCAGGTCGAGTGGATCCCCGGGCAGTCGCCTCGCACCATGCACTGCGGCACGCAGACGCTGTTCGGGCTGCACTGTTGCCCCAACGGGCACGGCCGCGAGCCGTCGCAGACCGCGCGGCAGGTCTCGCTCACCGGGTCGCACGCCTCGCCGCTGATGCAGCTCTGCGAGCACGGCACCACACAGGTGCGGGTACCGAGATCACACACCCGGCCGTTGGTGCACTGCGCGGAGCTCCCGCACTGAGGCCGGCAGAACCCGTCGTCGCACCACTGCAGGGTGGTGCAGTCGGCGGTGCTTCCACACGAGACGCCGCCATCGGGCGCCGGAGGACGTGTGCCTCCGTCGAAGCTCTCGCTCCCCAGCACCACCGCAAGCTGGGTCGCGCGGCCCGGGTAGACGGGAACGTTGGGCACCACCACCGCGCCCTGCCCGCTCAGCGCGACCCGCAGATCGTAGAGGCCCGCGTGCAGCGAGGGGACCTTCAGCGCGCCATCGGTTCCCACCGTGCCGCTGGTGGAAGCGCCGCTCGCGACGTCGATCGCCGCCGCCGTCACCTGATCGAGCGGGCCGGAGGGAACGCGCGACACCGTGCCCTCGATGCTGCCGGGCTGCGAACCGCCATCGTCGGGTTGGAGCGCGACGTCGTCGACCGAGAAGTCCTCCGCCGGGCGAAGATCGAGGCCGCTGAGCGAGGTCGGCAGGTAGCCGCTGCGAAAGAACGCCAGCTCGGCCGGGCCCGGAGGCAGCTCCGACAGCGCGTAGCGGCCGTCGTCGGAGCAGTAGGTGCTGAAGCTGCTCTCGGGGACGAACACCAGGGTGCCGACATGGCCGCCGGCGGTGAGCCGATCGCCGCGGGTGACCCGGCCGTGGAGCCGCGCGTTCTGCGAGACCGAGACGTCGCCCAGGTTCACCACCCGCAGCGGTCCCGCGCCGATGTCCTGCAACCGCACCGAGCGCTGGAGGTCGTAGCGGCCGTCGCCGTCGGAGTCGTACTGGAACAGCAGCGTGCCCTGGTCGGAGGCGATGCCGTCGATCTTGAACGCGCCGTCGGAGCCGGCCAGCACCCCGAGGCTGCTCGCGCTGAGGGAGACCGAGGCTCCTGCAGCCGGTTCGGGAGAAGGGGCGCCGGGAGCCTGGTGAACGACGCGGCCGAAGACGACGCCCTTCTCACCCGCCGCCGGTGCCGGTGGCAGCGTCAGGTCTCGGCAGGCGCCGATGGCGAGCAACAACCAGGCGTGTCGGAGTCCCCTCACCCGCTCGGGAGCCTAGCAAGATCAGCCTGGCGGTTTCGCCCAACCCATCACCGTGCGCCCGGCGTAGCGATGTGACTCGGCGCGCTCGGTGGTGAGCAGCTGATCCCAGCCCGGGCCTTCGGCGGTGCTCTCGAGCGCCCGGCTCTGGGCGTCGAGCCGCTTCAGCGCTTCGAGCCGCTCGACGTTGCCCAGCTTGGCCGCCTCGACGGCCTTCTTCAGGGTGGCGAGCGTCCGGTCGTAGACCTTCAGCGGCACCGGGAACGGGTGGCCGTCTTTGCCTCCGTGGGCGTAGCTGAACCGCGCCGGGTCGGAGAAGCGGCACGGCGCGCCGTAGACGACCTCCGCGGCGAGCGCAAGCGACCGCACCGTGCGCGCTCCTACGCCCGGAGTCAGCAGCAGCTCGGCGAAGTCGGCCGGCGCGCGCTCGTGGGCAGCGGCAATCGCGCCGTGCAGCCGGCGAATCACCACGTCTTCGGCGCGCACGTCGTGATGGGCGGGCAGCACCAGGTGTGGCAACGCCAGCTGCGCCTGCACCGCCGGCGCGATCACCCTCGCCTGCTCCAGCACCTTCAACGCTCCGTCGGGGCCGAGGGCGACCAGCTCGAGCTGCGCCTGCTTGGCCTTCGCGGCGCGCCGATCCGCGAGGTTGACGATCTCACCGACCGACTCTCCCGCGATGCCGGTGTGGGGCGCGTCGGTGAAGTCTTTCAGCCCGGCCGAACGCCAGTGGTAGCGGCGCGCGGTCTTCACCGACGGGTTCATCCCCTGCTGCACCACGATCCACTCGCCGTCGTCGGCGACGATCATGCCGTGGAGGTAGAGCTCGAAGCCGTCTTGCACCGCGGCGGAGTCGACCTTCGCCACCAGCTTCGACGACCGCGCCAAAGCGACTCCGTCGAGGCCGATCTTGTCGCCCAGGGTCATCAGCTCATCGGGCGTCTTGCGCGAATGACGGCCCCGGCCACCGCAGACGGTGAGCCCGAGCTCGCGCTCCACCGGCTGCAGGCCGCGCTTCAACGCGCCCAGCACCGAGGTGGTGATGCCCGAGGAGTGCCAGTCCATGCCCATCACTGCGCCGAACGCCTGGAACCAGAACGGGTGGCTGAGGCGCTCCAGCAGCGCGGGCCGGCCGTGCTCGAGCACGATCGCCTCCACCAGCACCTTGCCCAGCCGCGCCATCCGCGAGGCGAGCCACTCGGGCACCCGCCCACCGTGGAGCGGCAGATCAGCGCTACCAGAACGGACACCCATACGCCTGTTCAGTATAGCCAGAATCTGCGCTCGGCCGCAGCCGGGGTACACTCGCGGCACTTCGATGTGCCGTCTCTTCGCCGTCTACGCCAACGAACCCGTTCGAGTTCACCGCGCCTTCGCTGCGATGCGCTCCCAGTCCCACGAGCACAAAGACGGCTGGGGTGTGTTCACCTTCGATCAGGGGCCGAAGCTCGAGACCTGCACCGACTCGGCCTACCGCTCGGAGCGGTTTCGGGAGCTGGGGCAGACGATGCAGGCGCAGACGCTGCTGGCGCACATTCGCCTCGCCTCGGTCGGGGCGGTCTCGGCGCCCAACTCGCACCCGTTCTTCGACGAGGGTTGGGCGTTTCAACACAACGGCACCGTGCGCGGGTTCGCCCAGAGCCGGGAGCGGCTGGAGTCGCTGCTCTCTCCTGAGCGCCGCTCGCGGATCAAAGGCGACACCGACTCCGAGCGCTGCTTTCAGCTGTTCCTCTCGCGGGTGAAGGGCGAGGAGCCCAAGCAGGTGGCGGCGGCGCTGGCCTCGGTGATTCGCGACGTGAGCGCGATCTTCGACGAGCCGGGCACGAAGCCGTCGTCGATGAACTTCATCGCCTTCAACGGGCGGCAGCTGGTGGCGACCCGGCACGGGCGCGAGCTGCACCTGCTCTCGCGGCCGAACGCGCGGATGATCTCGAGCGAAGCGCTCTGGCACGACGAGCCGTGGGAGATGCTCCCGGAAGACTCGGCAATCGCGATCGAGCCGTCGCTGTCGGTTACGCGCTGGGCGCTGTCGGAGCTCTGAGCTACACGGGCGCTCATGACGCCCGCCAATCTCCCCGTCGAGCACCACACCGTCGATCTCCCCTCGCTGCGCATGCACTACGTCACCCGCGGCAGCGGCCCGTTGGTGGTGATGATGCACGGCTTCCCCGAGTGCTGGTGGTCGTGGCGGCACAACATCGCGGCGATCGCCGACGCGGGCTTTCGGGTGGTCGCGCCCGACATGCGCGGCTACGGAGACACCGGCAAAGAAGGCCCCTACGACCTCGACACCATCTGCGGTGACGTGAAGGCGCTAATCGAGCACCTGGGCGAGAAGCGGGCGCACATCGTCGGCCACGACTGGGGCGGCGCAGCGGCCTGGCACTTCGCCACCTTCCACCCCGAGCTGACGCAGGATCTGGCGGTGCTCAACTGCCCTCACATGCTGTCGATCAAGAAGGCGCTGTTGGGCGGCAGCTGGGCCCAGATGAAGCGCAGTTGGTACATGTTCTTCTTTCAGATTCCCGCGCTGCCGGAGTGGCTGCTCACCCGCAACGACGCCGAGGCGATGGAGCGCGTGCTGCGCGCCTCCGCCTTCGACAAGAGCTCGATCAGCTCGGAGGAAGTGCGCCCGTTTCGCGACGCGGTTCAGAAACCCGGCGCGGCGAAGGCGATGGTCGGCTGGTACCGGGCTGCGTTTCGGGCGGTGTTTCAGAAGCGCGTGTTCCCCAAGATCGAGGCGAGGACCACGCTGATCTGGGGCATGCAGGACTCGGCGCTCGGCTTCAACGACCTGGTGCCCGGCACCGAGAAGTGGGTGCCCAACCTGACGATCAAGCAGATCGAAAACGCCGGTCACTTCGTGCAGGGCGAGAAGCCCGCCGAGGTGAACGCGGCGCTGATCTCACACCTGCGCGCTTAGTCGACCGGAGGCGGCTGGTAAATCCACGCGTCTTGGAGGATCGTGAACACGCCCGACTCTTCATCGACGCCGCCGGTTACCAGCACGCTGCCGTCGCGCAACAAGGTGCAGGTGTGCTGGTAGCGCGGCTTGTTGAGGGTCGGCCCACCGAGCGGCTCGGTCGCGCCAGTCGCGTCGGAGTGGATGATCACCGTGCTGTCCACGCTCTGCGGCATGTTGCCGTTGTCGACCGAGCGGCCTCCGCCGACGAAGACGTCGCCGTTGCTGAGCGACACCGCACAGGCTTCGCCACGCGAGCCCACCGTCGCACCGGGGGTGACGGTATCGCTCTGGGTGCCGACGATCTCGGAGGTCGAGACCGGAGCCACCATCAGCGGGTCGGAGTAGCCGCCCGCGAGCACGATGTCGTTGGTGGCGTTGATCGTAGCCGCCGCCGCCGCGCGTCGCCCGGGGCTCCCGAGCTTGGGCGGGTTGGTCAGACTGTGCTGGCTGAACTGGTTGGCGTTGCCGTCCCACTGGAAGAACGAGACGTCGTTCTGCATCGTCGAGCCGTCCGCGCCGCCGGCGACCGCGATGAAGGTGCCGTTCTGAACCGAGAGCACTGAGGCGCCATCACGCGGCAGCGACACACCCCCGATGACCGCGGTGGCATTATTGGTCGGGTCGAACCACTCCACGTCGGGCACCAGCACCAGGTTGCCGTTCGAGAGGTCGCGCGTCTTGCCGCCGACCACCAGGACCTTGCCGTTGGCGTCGATTGCGAGCGAAGCGCCGGTGCGCGCGATGTTCGGCGGACTGGAGCGCTGAGGGAGCGGGCCGAAGTTGTTCTCGATGTCGTCGTAGATCAGGATGATCGCCGAGGGCGACACGACGTTGTTGATGTTGCCGGAGTAGCTCTCGCCACCCCAGAACAAGACCTGACCTGACGGCAGCAGCGTCGAGCCCATGAACGCGCGAGGCAGCCGCTGCAGACCATTCGCGATCGAGATCTCATGTGCCGACTCGAACACGCCGGTGCTGGGGTCGTAGATCTCAGTGTCGAACAGGGCCTCCTTGATCGCCTGGCCGGGAATGAAGTTCCAACCGCCGGCCACGAACACGCTGCCGTTCTTCAGCACCGTCGCCGAGTGACCTGCGCGGGGGATCTTCATCTGCCCGCAGGTGGTGGGGTCGGTCGCACTGGAGGTCGGGGTCAACACGCCGATCTTGCGGAGAAACACCGTCACGTCGACAGGGGCGTCGTTCATGCCCTGAACGATCACGTCGGGAACGTCGAACGGAACCGAACGGCCCATCGACTGAACCGTGCCGCCGGAGCGGGGATCCATGTCGTAGCCGCGCACTTCGATCACCCGCTGCTTGCCCGCGGGGATCTCGGGAATCTTGATCGTGTGAGCCGCCTGCCCAGTGGGCGCAACCGACTCGATCGGCTTGGTGATGTCGGGGCCGAGAATGCGCACCTTGAGGAACCCGACGTTCTTGAACGGGTCGACCGTGGGGTCACACACCTTGGTGACGATGTTGACGTTGTACCTCACCTCCTTGGGCGAGCAGCCCAAGACGGCGAACAACGCCAGCGCAGCGACAAGACCGCGATTCATCTTCCCCGAAGGCTCCTTCACCACGTCGCAGTGACCGTGCCGGTGACCGGCTTGGTTGCTTCCTTGTACCCGAAGTAGCCACCTACACCGGCTCCGGCAGCGACTACCACTCCAACTCCGATCCACACCCAGGTCGGCACGCCGCCCTTCTTCACTTCCTGCTGCGGCGGCTGCTCCCCGTCGCCACCTTGTGAATCGTCCACCAGGGTGCTCTTGCAATCCAGCTTCCTGACCGTGCCGTCAGACGGCTCGAGGTTGGAGCGCTCGGCGTCGCGCTTGAGCGCCTTGCGCTCCGCGGTCACGCCCTCGGTGTCGTCGCCGCCGCCGCTCTTGCCGCCCGACTTCGCCGCCACCTTGATCGCGCTCTTCGACTGCAGGTTGAGCGGCAGGTCGGCGATGCCTCCGAAGCTGCTGATTCGCTGCTGCACGCCGTCGACGACCTTGAACGCCTCCACCGTGGCAGTCAGCACCGCGTCGTCGAACGAAACGGGGAGAATCGAGACGAAGCCGTTCTTCTTCACCGAGTACAGCGCCGGCCCCGCGGTCAGCTGCTGGTCGCCGGTGCGGTACACGAAGCCGACCAGGGCGTACTCCGCGCCCGCGGCCTTGGCGTAGGCGGCCACTTCCTTCTTCGCGGTGTCGTCGAGCGAGGAGGCGATCTTCGGCTCCACCACCCCACCTTTGCCGTCGTTCTTCTCAGAAGCGGCCGCGGCGCCGCCACCGCCCTTGAAGTCGGCCTTCACCTTCGAGGTGCCCGCCTTCACTTCGACCGTCTGGCCGAACTTCTCGCCGTGGGTGCCTTCGACCTTCACGTAGTGGGTGCCGGCCGCCAGGCTCTCTTCGAGCACCGGCACCATGCCGAGGTCGCGGCCGTCGACGAACGCGGTCGCGCCGCTCGGGCCGTCGACGTTGATCGAGCCCTTGGGCGACTTGTCGATCTTCTTCTTCGCCTTCTCGAACTCGCGGGTGAAGATCGGCGGGTAGCCGGCCGGGAGCGCGTAGTTGGGGTCGAGCCGCGCCAGGTTCTGGAGCGCGTTCTTCGCCTCCTTCTCGTCGCCGGCACGAAACGCCGCCGCCGCCAGCGAGATGGTGGCGTCGATCACCGCCGGGAAATCGCAGGTCGCGGGATCAGACAGCGAGGCCTCGATGCCCTTCTTCAGCTGCGCCATCGCCTCCTCGAACTTCAGGTCGGCGAGCGCCTTCTTGCCGGCCTCGAGCGCGAACGACGCTTCTGCTGCCGCGCCCGACTTCTTCGCGGGCGCCGCGGCGGGAGCCGGCTTCGACTCCTTCACCGCCGGAGGGTCCATGATCAGGAGCTCCTCGCGGTTCTTCAGCTCTTCACCGACGAGCCGGGTGAACTTCGACGACTGCGCTTCGGTGGCGCCTTCGCCGGTGCCGAAGGGCACGAGCACGACTTTCGGTTTTTCGGCCAGCGCGAGGGTCGCCGCCAACAAGACTGCGAGCTGCAAAGAGCGCATGATTCTGTCCACGGGGAATCGGCTACAAAAACCGGCGTTTAGCATAAAACCCTCCATCGGGCCCAAATGAGGCTGTCTCTCGCCACCCGTATCTTCCTTGGCTACGCCGTGGTGTTGGTCACCTTCGGCGGGGTGTCGCTTTTCTCGGTGACTGAGATGCACCGAAACCAGGTGGAGTTCCGCTTGGTTTCAGATGGTTACCTGCACCTTTCCCAGGACATCGCGGCGATCGACACCTTCCATTCGAGCCACGACCGCGACACCCAGCGCATTCGCGAAGAACAGAACGAACAGACCCGGCGGGCGCTGATCAGGCTCTCCCGGCTCTACTTTCCCGGCCTGATGAACGACAAGGTCGAGGCCGCCCGCAAGACCGCGATTCGCATTCTCGACTTCGCGCCCGACGACGAGCAGCCCTCGGTGGCCGAGATCGCCCAACGCCTCACCGAGCTCGGCCAGCGCTACGCCACCTACAACCAGCAGGCCGAACAGGTGCTCACCCTGCTCGACCAGCCCTCGCCCAACTGGGAGGTCGCCAACGGCCGGCTCGACAATCTCCAGCAGGACTACTCGGCGATCGGCAGCTCGATTCACCGCGCCCAGGGCCTGCTCGAGAGCCGCATCAACCACCGGGTGGTGAAGGCCCAGGAGCGCGAGCGCCGCACCGGCGTGGCGGTGATTGGCCTGCCCGTTCTGGCGATTGCGATCGGCCTGGTGGCGACGGCATTTGCAGCCAGGACCTTGAGGCCGGTGAAGACGCTGATCGACAACGTCTCGAAGATCGGGCGCGGCGACTACACCGTGCAGCTGAACCTGCGCGGCGACGACGAGATCGCCCAGCTGGCCCGCGCCTTCGACGCGATGGCACGCTCGCTCCAGGAGCGCGAAGCGGCGCTGAGGCAGAAGCAGGAGGAGCTGCTCCGCTCGGAGCGCCTCGCCGCGGTCGGCAAGATCTCGGCCCAGATCGCCCACGAGGTGCGCAACCCGCTCTCGTCCATCGGCCTCAACGTCGAGATGCTCGAGGAGCAGCTGCAGACCGCCGGCTTCAAGACCGACTCCGAGCGCAAAGAGGCCGAGCAGCTGGTGAAGTCGGTCACCCGCGAGCTCGATCGGCTCACCGAGCTGACCGAAGAGTACCTGCGAATGGCGCGGCAGCCGGTGCCCCAGGCGCAGCGCGAAGACGTGCACGCCCTGCTCGACCAGGTGGTGGCGTTCTCGAAGGAAGAGCTCGATCGCGCCAAGGTGAAGGTGATTCGCAACGAGCCGGTCGACCCCGTCTGGGCGCTCGCCGACGGAGCCCAGTTGCGCCAGGTGCTGCTCAACCTGATTCGCAACGCGCGCGAGGCGATGGCCGCGGGTGGCACGCTGACCCTGGCGACTTCGGCGTTCGACGGCGAGGTGCAGATCTCGGTCAGCGACGACGGCCCGGGGATCGCACCCGACGTGCAGAAGCGCATGTTCGAGCCGTTCTTCTCCACCAAGCCTTCGGGCACCGGCCTCGGCCTCTCGGTGTCGCGGCAGATCATTCAGGCGCACCGCGGCTCGCTGTCGCTGGAGTCGTCGCCGGGCAAGGGCACCACCTTCGTGATGAGGCTGCCGAAGGGGTGAGCTTCCGGTATTTCAAAGACACACTGCCCAGCGGCCTCCGGGTGGTGACGATCGAGACGCCGCACCTGCACACCGCGATGGTGACCATCTACGTGCGGGTCGGCTCGCGGCACGAGACGCCGGCGAACTCGGGCGTCAGCCACATGCTCGAGCACCTGTTCTTTCGCGGCAGCACCGCGTTCAAAGACTCGGTGAAGATGAACGCGATCGTCGAGGCGGTCGGCGGCAACCTGAACGGCGTCACCTCGCGCGATCTCTCGTACTACTACACCCCGGTGCACCCCGACGGCGTCGGCGTGGCGCTCGACGTGCTGGGCGACATGCTCACCCGCCCGCTGCTGCGCGAGCTGGCGCTCGAGAAGTCGATCATTCTCGAGGAGATGCTCGACGAGGTCGACGAAGACGGCCGCGACGTCGACGTCGAGAACCTCGCCAAGCGGCTGCGCTTCGGCGACCACCCGCTGGGGCTGAAGATCGCCGGCACCTTCGACTCGGTGAAGCGCCTGCGGCTCGATCAGGTGAAGGCGCACTACGGGCGCCACTACGTCAGCGGCAACCTGGTGGTCGCGGTGGCCGGGCCGGTGAAGCGCGCCGAGGTCGTTCGCCGGGTGAAGAAGGCGTTTCGCTTTCTGCGGCAGGGCCCGGTGGTGACCGAAGAGGCGCCGCCGCCTCCGCCCAAGGGGCCGAAGCTGCACTTCGTGGAGCAAGACGAGGCGCAGACCCAGTTTCGCCTCAGCTTTCCCGCGGTGCCCGAGCCCCACGAAGACTTCGCGGGCATGTCGATGCTGAGGCGCATTCTCGACGACGGGCTGTCGTCGCGGCTGCCGTACAACGTGGTCGAGCGCAAAGGCCTCGCCTACTCGGTCGGCGCGACGGTGGAGGCGTTTCAAGACGCGGGCGCGTTCGAGATCGACGGCGCTTCGGCGCCGCACAAGGTGGCCCAGACGGTGCGCGAGGTGCTCCGCACGCTGCAGTCGCTCAGCCGCGGTGAGATCAGCCGCGACGAGCTCGAGCGGGCGCGCACCCGGTTCAGGATGTCGGTGGAGTCTCAGCAGGACTCGCCGGGCGATCTGATGGGCTGGTTCGCGGGTGACGAGCTGTTTCACCCTCCGGCGACCTTCGAAGAGCGCTGCCGGCGGGTGGAGGAGATCACCCGGCCGCAGCTGGTGCGGTTGGCCGGCCAGTACCTGCGGGCCGATCGGGTGCTGGCGATCGCGGTCGGTGCCCGAGAGAGCCGCCCGGCGTTGAAGAAGACGCTGCGCTGAGCCTCAAGGCCGCTGGCAGAGGCGGCTCGACACGTCGAGGCAGGGGTCGCCGGCCTCGCAGCGAACGGTCTGAGCTCCGGTCATCCACTGCTCGGTGCCGCAGGCGGTGCCCTTCGCCGACCGGTACGCGTTGTAGGTCGGCCCGCCGGCGACGCAGGCGCTGTTGACCTGGGTGCAGGTGTCGCCCCAACCGCAGCAGTAATCGGCGTACCCGTCGTTGCCGCACCAGGCGCCCTGCAGATCGTCGCCCCGCAGCGGCGCGTAGGGCGTGGTGTCCTCGGGCAGCTCGCAGGAGCCCGAGACGGAGCCGGAGCTGCCTCGGAAGCGCCGGCAGAAGCTGAGCGGCTGGCTCGAATCGTTGAACGCGGTCGAGCAGTCGGCGTCGGCCGAGCAACCGCACAGCCCCTGGCTGCAGCGCCCGCCCAGACTGAAGCCGATGCAATCGGTGTCGCTGCTGCATTCGCCGGTCAGGGTGCAGACGAGGTTGATGCAGCGCCCGCGGGAGCAGTCGTCGCTCTTGCTGCAGGTCTCACCCAACCGGCTGCTGCCGCCGCCTCCGCCGAAGCCGGGGAGCCCGCACGACATCGCCATCACCGCCAGCCACAGCACGCGCGCCTGCATCACGACCTCCGAAATGATGAACGGACGGTCGCGCTATATTAAAACAATGACCGAGCGGTCAAGTCACCGCGGGCCGTGGCCGCGCTTGATCACGATCCCCGGGCCCTTCTCGTGGGGCTCGTCGATCTTCACCTTGGCGAGCTTCGCCTTCAGCGCCTTGAGATCGGAGTTGTCGGGGTTGGCCTTCAAGGTCTCGTCGACCAGCTTCTTGCCGCGGTCGAGGTTGTTGCCGGTGGAGAGGTAGAGGTTCACCAGCGCGATCTTCTCGTCGAGCGTCGCCTCGTGAATGTAGAGCAGCCGCTCGAGGGTGCCGATCGCGTCGGCGCGCTGGCCCTTGTGGTCGTAGATCGGCCAGAGGCGCTCGAGCGCGGGCACGAAGTTGGAGTCTGACTTGAGCGCGACCTCGTAGTTCTCGACCGCCTGCTTCAGATCGCCCAGCGCCTCGAAGCTGCGGCCGCGAACGTAGAGCGCGCGCGGGTACTTCGGCTTCATCGCCAGCGCGTTCTCCACCAGGTCCTGCGCCTCCTTCGCCTGGTTGAGCAGCAAGCGCGTCTCGGCCAGCTGAGAGATCGAGATCGGCGTCGCGCGGGTTGGAGTCGACCAGCGGCTGCAGCACCTTCGCCGACTCGTCGTAGCGCTTCAGATCGACCAGCACCTGGGCGCGCAGCTGGGCCACCTCGGGCAGGTTCTTCTCGGCCTCGGCGATGCCGTCGAGGTCGGCCAGCGCCGGCTCGGGAGCGCCGTTCTGGCGGAAGTAGCGGGCGCGAAGAATGCGGGCCGCCGTCAGGTCGGGGTTCTGGCTCAGCAGCCGATCCATCAGCTTCGCCGCGCCGACCTCGTCGCCGGCGGCCAGCATCACCTCGGCCTCGACCGCTTTCGCCTTCGGGTCGTCGGGGTTGTTGCGCTGAACGAACTCGAGCGTCTTGTAGGCGCCCTCGGAGTCGCCGTTGTGGGCCTGGAGCTGGGCCAGCAGCAGCACCTCGCCGTCGGTGAGCCGCTTGTCGTCGCGCAGCTCCTTCAGCGTCTCGATCGCTTCCTTGGTCTGGCCCATGCGGCGGTAGAGCTCGGCGCGCTCCCGCTTCACCGAAGGGTCGTTCTTGGCGCCGTTCTCTTCGGCCTGCTTGATCGCCAGCACCGCCGCGGTGTCGTTGCCGTCGGCTTTCTCGGCCTGCGCCAGCAGCAGGTAGATCATCGGATCGCCCGGCTGGTTGTTGGCGGCCTCTTTGAAGATCTTCGCCGCGTCTTCGCTCCGGCCCTCGGCGAGCGCGGTGCGGCCCTTGGCGACCAGCTCGGTGGCGGAGCGCGCTTTGTTCTCCTGAATCTGCTGCTCGGGGTCTTTGCAGGAAGAAAGGCCGGCGACGATCAGCAGGAACAGGCCAACGCGAATCACAGCGTGAACGGTAGCACGTGTTACTCTTTCACTCGTGGATCCTTTCGTGCGCCAGCTCGTGGCGCGAATGCACGAGCCGGGCGCTCCCCTCTCGCGCAACAAACACTTTCACACCTTCGACAACGCGCTCGGGCGCGAGGCGCTCGCGGTGTCGAAGCGGCTGAAGGCGCTCAGCGCGTCGCTCGCCCAGGCCACCAGCGCTCCGGTGGTGCGAAAGTTGGAAAGCGACGAAGGCGACAAGAAGAACAAGAAGGTACAGGTCGAGATTCAGTTCGGCGGCGTTCGCGCCAAGCGCACCACCGTGCTCGACGAAGGCGAGTTCGAGCTGCTCTGCGAGCTGCCCGGCATGCGCGAGCTACTCGCGCGGCAGCGGCTCTGAGCGCCCCAGCATCTGGTCCTCCGACACCTTCGCCTCACCCGGCTGAAGGTTGGAGACCAGAATCACCCTCAGCGCGGCGGAGATGTCGTCGTGCACCAGCGCGATTCCACGCGGCGCGCCCCGGAGCAGCGGCGGGAGCTGCTTGCGATCGAACAGCCCGGTCGCGCCCGCCACCATCGAGAGCGGCACCCTGACGTCGAAGCCGAGAAAGTGCGCCTGACGGAGCGACGCGTCGGAGTCGTCGAACACCAGCCCGCCTGCAACCCCGTGAGCGAACGGCCGCCACAGCGGTCGCGCCGCCTCGGCGAGCGGCAGCAGCAGAAAGTCGACCTTCAGCCCCTCCGAGACCTCGAGGCGCCCGAGGGTGCCGAAGCCGGAGCGCAGGCAGCCCGGCTCGGTCGCCACCGGCATCACCGCGGGGAGCCCCTTGAGCAGCGCCCTGCCCGCCTTGGCTCCGCCGACGATCGCCACCTTCACCACCAGCGCGCCCTGGCCGAGCTTGCCGCGGAGCAACTGCCCCCGGAGCGCGTGCACCTCGGCGGCGGAGAGGATTGGCGCCGCCGCGATGTCGCCCTCGGCGTGGCGAATCACGCCCCGCTCGATCAGCGCCCCGAAGGCCGAGAGCACCTCGAGGTCGGGCGCGTCGACCATGTCGAGCACCTCCGAGAGGCTGGTCGGCCGCTGCAGCGCCTTCAGCACCGCGGCGGTCACCGGGTGCGGGTCGACCGGGTCTGCCGCGCCTTCGGAGACGCCGAAGATCTGCGAGAGGGCCGGCAGGTTCCCGGTCAGGCGATCGCGCTCGTCCGACTGGCGGGCGCCTTCGAGCAGCGCGTCTTCCATGCTGCGATCGATGCGGGTGCGGGTCGGTGCGGCACCGGGAGCGAAGGTGAACTGGCCTTCTTTCCACGACAGCAGGCGGAACAACGCCTTGTCGGCCTCGACCTCTCCGGTGCGGGCGTTCACCGGCCGGCCGCTGGAGAGCTGAATCTCACCGCGCAGGTGCCCGTTGGAGAGCACCAGGCGGCCGGTGCGGCGGTTCACCGAGAGGATCTGCAGCAGGTCGGCGAGCGGCAGTTGCGAGAGGCCACCTTCGATTTCGCGCGCGTCGCCCTTCAGCTCGCGGGCGGCTTCCACCCGGCGGCAGAGGTGATCGATGCGCGAGATCACCTCGTCGAGGTTGTACGGCTTGCGCAGCGAGCCTTCGCGCATCTCGCGTTTGCGCTCGAGGTCGGGGTTGGTGGTGGTGAGCACCACCGGAATGTCGGCGGTGCGGGGGTTCGAGGTCAGAATCTGCGCGAAGTTCTTCGCTTCGATCAGGGTGCAGCGCTCGTCGAAGAGGATCACGTCGGGGTGCCGCAGCACCGCCACCTCGAGCGCCTTCGAGCCGTCTGCCGCGTAGGCCACCTGGAAGCCGCGCTCACGCAACGCGCGCGCGAGCGAACGCACCACCGCCTGGTCGGGATCGGCGATCAGTATTTTTCGCGCGGTCGCCAAAGTTCTTTCACCAGGGCTGCAGGTCGTACTGGTGCTGCAGTTGAGAGACGAGACCTTCGACCAGCGTCGGGTCGGAGGTGTGGAAGCCCCAGGTCAGCCCGCGGCCGCGGCGCTGAAGCAGCGCGTACGACCAGCCGTCTCCGAGCCAGAGCAGAAACTCGTGCCGGTTGAGCCGATCGTCGCCTTCGAGGAACACCGGGGTGATCACCGAGTGCGACTGCACGTCGGCGTGGCGGCCGAGCACGTAGATCTGCGCGGCGAGATCGGGCGTGCCCTCGAGGTGGAGGATGATCGGCAGATCGCTGCGCACCTCCGGCGAGCCGACGTAGAGCAGGCCGCGGGTGCCCTTCTCGCGCAGCAGCTCCCGGGCAATCTCGGTCTGGAGCTCGTCGAACAGCACGTCGGCGACCTTGCCGCGGCGGCTGGGCTCTCCGGGCGCGGCCGGCAGGTGCGGCGAGCGCGAGTTGCCGAGCAGCAGATCGACCTCGTCCCAGAACGGGAGGCCGTCGAGCTGCAGCGCCACCTGGAGCGACTTGCGGCGCTCATCCATGCGCTGGCGGCACTTGGCGAGCAGCTCGTCGAAGTCGTCGCCGTCGTGGGGGAAAGTCGCCGCGCCTCCGGTGAGCCCGAAGGGCACCTTGGCTTCGATCGCCTTCGCCTCGGCCTCGGCGCGTACGCTGGTCATCGCCCGGCGGAGGAACATCAGGCCGCCGAAGTAGTCGGTCTCGGGCAGCAGCACGTGGAACTCGGTGTCGGTCGCCCGCGCCACCACGTCGGAGTCGCGGATGATCGCCGAGATCACCTTCAGGGTGACCCGCTGGGCGGCGCGCGCCTGCTGCGGCCCGAGGCGCCCGCGAATCTGCGGCAGGTTGTCGAGCGAGAACGTCAGCAGCGAGAACGAGCGGCCGTAGCGGCGCGCCTTGTAGATCTCCTTGGTGGAGTAGTCGGTGAAGTACGAGAGCGTGTAGGCGCCGGTCTCGCGATCACGCAGGCCCTGGCGCTGCAGCGAGGTGATTCGATTCGCGGCGCGCAACGCGGCGGCGGTGAAGCCGGCCAGCACCTGCGCCGGGTGCATCAGGTCTTCACCGAACTCTTCTGACAGTGGGTGCGCCAGCTGCACCAGGCCCAGCACCTCGGCGCCGCTCACGATCGGCACCAGCAGCGAGTTGCCGGCCCGCCACGGCAGGTACTGCACCAGCGCGGGGTCGACCGTCTCGGGCAGCGCGCGGCGATCGACCAGCCCACGAAACGCGCGCAGCCGCAGCCCGGTGCGCTCGCTGCTCACCCACAGCGCGCCGCTCTGGGCGCCGCACATGTCCGAGAACTCGTGGAGGATGCGCTCTTGAAGCGCTTCGAGCTCGGTGGTGCTGGCGAGGATCAGACAACGCTGCTCCAGCGGCATCCGTACGTTGTCGCGGGCGAGGGCCAATGCAGCGCTACGATCACACGTTCGCTGAAAAATGCGAGCAGTGGTCGCCCTCCCTCATCAAGGGGGAGGGTGCCCGAAGGGCGGGAGGGGCGTCACACCCGAGCCCAGTCGTTCTCGAACCTACAGCTCTCCGTCGAAAACCAACGTCGCCGGTCCGCGCAGCAACACCTGCCCGAGGTCCTTGCGCACGTTGATCTGCAGCACCCCGCCCGGCAGCTCGACGGGAACCCAGGCGTCGAACGGCACCCTGCCCTTCAGCGTATGCGCCGCCACCGCCGCACATGCTCCGGTGCCGCAGGCCTGGGTCAGCCCGACGCCGCGCTCCCACACCGTCACTTCGATTCCACCCGCAGCACGAGGCCGGCAGAACTCGACGTTGGTTCGCTCGGGAAACAGCGGCGACAGCTCGAGCTTCGCGCCCAGCTTCGTGGCCTCGGAAGGTGGCGTGTCGAGCAGCACCAGGTGCGGGTTCCCCATGCTGATCGGCGTGCCGGTGACCCCGTCGATGGTCACCTCGGGCGCCTTCGGCAGGTTGCGATCGGTCAGCCGCGCCGGGCCCATCTGCACCGTGACGGTGGAGACGTGGCCATCGGCCCAGTCGATCTCGTTGCGCAGCACGCCGGCACCGGTCGCGACCTCCAAAGATCGCGGCTGATCGCCCGAGTGCTCCGCCAGGTACTTCACCACGCAGCGAATGCCGTTCCCGCACATCTCGGCGATCGACCCGTCGGCGTTGTGCACCACCATGCGCCCGGCGGTGCCCGCCTCGGGGAGGATCGTCAGCACTCCGTCGGCGCCGATGCCGCGGCGCCGGTCGCACCACTCACGCGAGGTCTGGGCAGAGATGTCGCCTCCGCCCTGCCGGCGATCGAGCACGACGAAGTCGTTGCCCAACGCGTGGTACTTGAAGAAGCGCTCCGTCATTGAGGTCTATCTAACCTCACCCCGGAGCACTTTCGCGCTTACATCACCAGGCCGCCATCGACGTCGATGCAGCGGCCGTTGAAGTAGTCGCACTCGAGCACGAACTTCACCGCCACCCAGATGTCGTCGGGCACCCCGATGCGGCCGACCGGAATCGCCGCCACCAGGCCGTCGCGGGCCTTCTG
This sequence comes from Myxococcaceae bacterium, assembly GCA_047602415.1. GTDB lineage: Bacteria > Myxococcota > Myxococcia > Myxococcales > Myxococcaceae > JASGHH01. The sequence goes on from JASGHH010000001.1 coordinate 866,373, forward strand.
GTTCATGCCCTGGGTCATCGGGGTCTCGATCATGCCCGGCGCGATCGCGCCCACCCGAATGCCGAACGACGCGAACTCGCGCGCCCAGGTGACCGTGTTCGCCGCCAGCGCCGCCTTCGCCGAGACGTAGTTCGACTGGCCGCGGTTGCCGTGGCGCGCCACCGAGCTCATGTTCACCACCACGCCCGGGCGCTGCTCCTTCTCGACCATCTTCGCCACCACCTCGCGCACCATCATCGTCGCGCCGGTCAGGTTGACGCCGATCACCGCGTTCCACTGGTCGGTGCCGAGCTTGGTCACCGCGCCGGTGGTCTTGTCGCGCTTCACCAACAGGCCGTCGCGCAGAATGCCCGCGTTGTTCACCAGGCCGTTCAGCCCGCCCATCGTCTCGTGCGCCCAGTTCACGAACGAGATCACGTCTTGCTCGTTCGAGACGTCGAGCTTGCGGCGGTTCACGTTCGCCGGCAGCTTCGCCAGGCCCTCTTCGTTGACGTCGCCGCCGCACACCTTCGCGCCCGCGTTCGCCAGCTGGGTGCAGAAGTAGGCGCCCATGCCCTGCGCGGCGCCGGTCACGATGATCTTGAGGTCTTTGAGGTTCATGGGGACCCCATATCGCTTTGTGAACATTCCGGGTCAAGGGTCCGTCGGCTAAGTTCGTGGGCATCTTGCTCGGGCGCACCGCACTGCTGCTGATGGCTCTCTCCGCGTCTTCGGCCTCCGCCGACGACAACAAGTGGGAGACCAAGGAGACCTCGCCGGTTCTGATCAAGGTGCGCGACCGGCCCAATTCGCGGGTGAAAGAGATCTGGGCGGAGGGCGACCTCAACGCCTCGGTCCTCGACATTCAGGGCACGCTGACCGACGTGAAGGGCTTCACCCACTACATGCCCTACCTGACCGAGGCGAAGCTGCTCGGCATGGACCCCGACGGAGCGATGTACATCTACTCCCGGCTCGACATGCCGGTGCTCTCGGCGCGCGACTTCATTCACAAGACCTACGTCGACAAAGACTGCACCGTCGACAAAGACGGCACCTTCGCCAACCACTGGTCGGCGGTGCCGAACAAGGTGGCCGAGAAAGACGGCGTGGTGCGGCTCAAGCTCTCGGAGGGCTCGTGGCTGGTGACCCCGAAGAGCGCCAATTCGTCTCATGTGGTCTACAAGTTCAGCGTCGACCCTGGAGGCTCGATCCCTGCCTTCGCCGCGAACATGAGCGGAACCGGTGGAATCGTGGACACCTTCAAAGCGGTGGAGCGCGAAAGTTTGCGCAGGGCGGCAGACCGTAAAGCCCACGAAGGGGACGCGGGGACCGGGGGGCATTGACCCCAAGGTTCGGTAGGGGGTAGAGCCGCCGTCCGCATGACGGAACACCAACTCGTGACGGTCCCTGGAGGGCGCATCACCGGGGCAGCCATCTGGGCTGCCGCCAAGATGCGCGTGATGCGGTGGAACCAGCTCGCGACCTCTCCTGAGAAGCTCCAGAAGGTTCAGGAAGAGACGCTGCTGTCCCACGTGCGCTTCGCCCAGAACACCGAGTTCGGTCGCGCTCACGGCTTCAGCTCGATTCACTCCCACGCCGACTTCGCCGAGCGCGTGCCGCTGCAGAGCTACGGCGACTTCGAGCCGTACCTGGAGCGGATGCGCAAGGGCGCCACCGACGTGCTCTGGCCCGGCCTGATTCCCTACTACGGGCAGTCGTCGGGCAGCTCCAACACCGCCGCGATGCACAAGTACCTGCCGATTTCGATGGAGCAGGTGCGGTGGCAGCAGCGCGCGGGCTTCGACATCGTCGCCCGCTACCTCGACCTCACCGGCGACCGCACCCTCACCGGCGGCTTCTTCTTGGGCCTGCTGCCTCCCGGCCGGGTGAAGCGCGAAGGCCCGGTCGGCGTGGCCTCGAACCCGGGCATCATGCAGCTGCACGTGCCGCTGCCGGCGCAGCTGCTCCAGCTGCCCAAGCCGCCGCTGCGCGACGTCGAAGACTACGACCAGAAGCTCAACCTGATGGCCGACGCGTACCTCGACTACGACGTGCGCGCGATCACCGGCACCAGCTGCTGGTTCTCGATCATGTTCGACAAGGTGCTCGAGGCGGCCCACAAAAGGGGACGACGCGTCGAGACCGTCTCGGAGATCTGGCCGAACCTCCGCGTGCTGTTCGGCGGCGGCGTGCCGGCGGCTCCGTACCGCCAGATCATCAACGAGCGCTTCGGGCGCCCGCTGATCCTGATGGACAACTACAACGCCACCGAGGGCGGCCTGTTCAGCGCCACCGATCGGTTGGGCGACCCCGCGACGCTGATGATCCCCGACCGCGGCGTGTTCTTCGAGTTCGTGCCCCGCGCGGAGCACGGCAAGCCGAACCCGACCCGCCTGCCGCTCTGGAAGGTCGAGCCGCACGTCGACTACTCGGTCGCGCTCACCACTTCGTCGGGCCTGTTCGGCTACTACATCGGCGACGTGATTCGCTTCTCGTCGATCTTCCCGCACCGCATGGAGTTCAGCGGCCGCACCGGCGGCGTGCTCTCGTTGACCCAGGAGCTGACCTCGTACCTCGAGCTCGAGCGCGCGGTCGCCCAGGCCTCGCGGGCGCAGCCCTGCACCCTGGTCGACTTCACCGCGTCTTCGGAGGCGGGCGTCGACGGCACCGCCAAGGGCCGGTACCTGTTCTTCATGGAGTTCGAGAAGAAGCCGGGCGACATCTCGGCCTTCACTACTGCCCTCGATCAGGAGCTCTGCGCCCAGAACCGGGTGTACCGCGAGCACCGTAACAAGGACGTAGCGATTCTCCCCCCGGTCGTGGTACCGCTGCCCAAGGGAGCCACGCGGAAGTTCATGCAGCAGCTGGGGTTGAACAGCCTCCAGAACAAGTTCCCGCGGATCATCGACGACAACCGTCGTGAGCTGCTCCGGTCGTTTGCGCAGTCGAGCAACTAGAAGTTCATAGAAGCCGCAGTTTCCACAGCAACGTGAGGTTTAACGCAATGAACAAGTCCCTCGGTGTTCTGATCATTGGCTCCAACGGTGCAGTTGCCTCCACCATCGTGGCGGGCGTGGCGCTGATGAAGAAGGGCCTCGCGCCCAAGAACGGCATGCTGACGGAGTCGAACCTCCTGCCGGTCGAGGTCGCTCCGCTCGACAAGCTGGTGTTCGCCGGCTGGGACCTGCGCAACGACAACATGTACGACGCGGCGCTCTCGCACGGCGTGGTGCCGAAGCACCAGCTCGACGAGGTGAAGGACGAGCTGGTCGCGTTCAAGCCCTGGCCCGCGGTGGCGTCGTCGAAGTTCCTGCACTCGATGAGCGGCAAGAACGTCGTCGAGGCGAAGACGTTCCGCGACGAGATCAAGAATCATGACCGGCCAGATCGAGGCCTTCAAGAAGCAGCACAACCTCGATCGCGTGGTGATGCTGAACCTGACCTCCACCGAGAAGTGGACCGAGGTCGGCAACGTTCACAAGACCATCGAGGCGTTCGAGGCCGGCCTCGACGCGAACGACGAGCGCATCAGCCCGGCGATGAAGTTCATGTACCTGTCGTGCAAGATGGGCATCCCGCACGGCAACTTCACCCCGTCGCTCACCAAGATCCCCGCGCTCGAGAAGCTGTCGGAGACCACCGGCACCCCGATCGCCGGTGAAGACGGCAAGACCGGCCAGACCCTGCTCAAGACCGTGCTCGCGCCGATGTTCGTCGTTCGCCAGCTCAAGGTCGACGGCTGGTACTCGACCAACATTCTCGGCAACAACGACGGCCTGGTGCTGAACGACCCCGCGTCGAACAAGACCAAGGTTCAGTCGAAGCTGAGCGTGCTCGAGAACATTCTCGGCTACCCGATCCCCAACCACCAGGTTCACATTCACTACTACCCGCCCCGCGGCGACGCGAAAGAGGCGTGGGACAACATCGACCTCGACGGCTTCCTCGGCGAGAAGATGCAGCTGAAGGTGAACTTCCTCTGCAAGGACTCGATCCTCGCGGCTCCGGTTGCGCTCGACATCGTGCGGTTGCTCGACGTCGCGAAGCAGGCCGGTCAGCGCGGCATTCAGCGCCAGATGTCGGTGTTCTTCAAGTCGCCCTACCACACCGAGGGCGAGAAGCCGGTGCACGACCTGTTCAAGCAGTACGACATGCTCCAGCACTGGGCGCGCGAAGTCGGCCAGCAGGCGAAGGCCAACAACGCCAAGAAGAACTGAGCTTTTCCGCTCATGGCTTCGCTCGCGATCGAAGGGGCCACTCCGCGCACCAACGCCACCGCTCACGTGCGGTGGCCGGTGCTGGGAGAGGCTGAACGTTCGGCGGTGACTCGGGTGCTCGACCGGGGAGTGCTCTCCGGCCCGTTCGCTCCCGAGGTGCGCTCACTCGAGCGCGAGTTCGCCAAGTACCTGGGCGTGAAGCACTGCCTCTCGTCGAACAGCGGTACCGCCGCGCTGCACATGGCGGTGGCCGCCACCGGGCTCAACCCGGGCGACGAGGTGATCGTGCCCGCGTTCACCTTCGTGGCCACGCCGCTCTCCGTGCTGCATCACGGCGGCGTGCCGGTGTTCGTCGACATCGAGCCGAAGACGCTCGGCATCGACCCCGCCGGAGTCGAGCGGGCGATCACGCCGCGCACCAAGGCGCTGATGCCGGTGCACATTCACGGCACGCCCTGCCAGATCGACGCGCTGTCTGCGATAGCGAAGAAGCACAACCTGACGTTGATTGAAGACGCTGCTCAAGCGCACGGGAGCACCCACGCCGGCAAGAAGGTGGGCACTTTCGGAGCGATGGGCGCGTTCAGTTTGCAGTCGTCGAAGAGCCTCGCTTGTGGGGAGGGGGGGCTGTTCGTCACCGATGACGACGAATTGCTCAAGCGCGCGCTGCGTACCCGGATGTTCGGGGAAGACGTGCCGCTGGAGGAAGAGAAGAACTGGAAGGTCGAGCGCGCGCTGGATTCTGATCGCGCGTACGACTCTCTGGGCGTCGGCTGGATGTACCGTATGACCGAGCTGTCGGCGGCCATCGCGCGCTCCCAGCTGACGAAGTTGGATGAGTTCAATTCCAACGCGCAGAAGAACGCGGCGCTGCTGTCGGCACGCTTGGGGAAGCTGCCGGGCGTCACGCCTCCTCTGCTCAACGACGGCGACACCAGCTGCTTCCACAAGTACCGGCTGCGGTTGGACGCCACCAAGATCGGCGTCGACGCCAAGCCGCGGTTGGTGCGCGACGCGGTGCGGGCGGCGCTCAAGCACGAGGGCATCGACGCGGTGCTCTGGCAGTCGATGCCGGTGCCGGCGCAGAAGCTGTTCCGCGAGAAGACCGGCTACGGCAAGGGTTACCCGTGGTCGGCCGGCAACCCGGTCAGCTACGAGCTGTCGCAGTACCCCGAGACGGTGAAGCTGCTCGACAGCTCGCTGGTGCTGTTCTCGCACACCTGCCCGATCGCTCCGCAGCCGCAGGCGTTGATCGAGAAGTACGCCGAGGCGTTCGAAGCGGTGTGGACGAACCTGCCGAAGGTGTTGAGCTGGTTCGAGCGCTCGTAAGGGTTCTGTCTTGCTGAAACGTCTGATGGAGTTCGCGCGATCGCGGCTGGGCCGCGCGCTCGCTGCGCTCGTCGGCGTGGGCATCGTCGCGCTCTTGATTCGGCAGGCCGGGCCCGACGACGTGCTGAAGGCGATCGTCACCGCGCCCCTGCTCTTCCCGCTGGTGGCGGTGCTCGAGATTCTGATGTGCGCGTGCGAGGTGACCGCCGCGTTCGTGCTCTACGGCAAAGACCGGGCGAAGGTGCCGGGCGCGGTGATCTTGAGGTCCACCCTGTTCTGCTACGCGGTGATGAGCGTGCTGCCGTTCGGGCGCGCGGTGGCCGAGATGACGCGGGCGGCGATGCTGGCGAAGTACGTCGGCGGCGCGCGGGCGGCGGCGGTGGGCACCCAGGTGCAGGGCATGACGTTGCTGGGCAACGCGATCATCTCGGTGCCGACGGCGATCGCGGTGGCGATCGTCGCGGGCAAGACGCTGCTGCTGGCGGGGATCAGCCTCAACGTGGTGGTCACCACCGCCGCCGGTGCGGGCCTGCTGATGGCGACCCGCAAGAGCGATCTCGGGCAGAAGGTGGGCAAGTACTTCCGCGGTGGCGAGAAGTGGGGCCCGGAGGTCGATCAGCACCTCCAGGGCGAGCTGAAGGTCGCGGTGCCAGTGGCGTTCATGACGTTGGGCCGGGTGCTCCAGGTGACCCAGCGTGGCGTGCTGCTGGCGGCGGTCGGCTCGCAGACCGGCGTGCTGCGCGCGTTCTGCGCCCAGGCGGTGGCGCTGGTGAGCTCGATGGTGGGCGACATCATTCCCGGGCAGATCGGGGTCACCGAGATGGGCTACCGGTTGGGCGCGCAGGTGCTGCAGCTCGAGCCGTCGCAGGGGGTGGCGATCGGGCTGTTGGGCCACCTCGCCCAGGTGGTGTGGATTGGAATTGGCTTCGTGACGCCGTTGATTCCGACGGGGGGACGCGATAGCGACAAAGTGCGTGAGAAGTGGGCGCAGCTCAGCACCGCGACGCACCAACTGGAGGCGCGCAAGAGCGCCACCCCGGTGTGGTGGATGATGGAGTGGCCGCAGTTCTGGCTCACCGTGACGTTGTTGACGCTGGTGACCTGGCCGCTGGTCGCCCAGGTGCCGCACGAGTACCGGCGCTACCTGGTGATCGAAGGGTGGATGAAGGCGGTGCCGGTCTATTCGATCGCGTTCATCATTCCGATGTTCGTGGTTCCGCGAATGCAGATCTCGCGAAACCTGCGCGCGATGCAGGAGTGGATCGCGTCGCTGCCGTTCACCGTCGAATACTTTCAAGACGCGCTCGGGCAGTACGCGCGCTACGGGTCGATGGAGCTGGAGCTCCAGTTCAAGGGCGAAGCGCCGTCGGCCGCGATCCTCCGGGGCCTGCTCGAAGAATCGGGCGCCACCTGGCATGTGAGCGTGTCGGGCAACACCGCGCACCTTCGCCGCGAGCCCGGCCTCGGCAAGCCGAAGACGGCGGTGAACCGCGGGCTGTGGAATTGGTTTCCCAAGTTCGTGAACGGAAGCGTGATGGCGATGCACGAGAAGGTGCCGCTCGATCGGCTCACCTTTCTGCCCTGACGTGCTAGGGACCAGAACCCGTGATCGAACGCATCGAAGCCCGCCCCAAGCTGGCCGCGCTGATCCTGTTTCTCGTCTGCGGGTTGCCGCTGTTTCTGACGGTTCAGTTCTTCGGCGACGTGCGCGCCGGCATGACCGAGCTGTTGCCGCAGAAGGCCCCTGCCCGGCTGGCGCTCGAAGAGCTGCACGATCGGCTCGGCGCCCAGTCGCGGTTGATCGTAATCGCGCAGGGCGAAGACGGTGACGCCAACCGCCGCTTCATCAAGGAGCTCGGCCAGCGCCTCGAGGCCGCCAAGCTCCCCGAGGTGAAGCTGATTCAGATCGGCTGCTTCGAAGACTGCCAGTGGGTGCGCGACCACGTGCTGCTGCTGCTCGACGACAAGCGCTTCGAGTCGATGCTGGGCCAGGCCGAAGCGGGCGTGAAGCACGCCAAGGCCGAGGCGAACCCGCTCTACGTCGACATCGAAGACGACGGCAGCGCGCCGAAAGAAGACCCCTGGAAGAAGCTGCAGCAGGACATCGACGAGCAGTCGGCGGCCAACGATCGCTTCCCCAACGGCTACTTCGAGCTGCCCGGCGGCAAGCGGGTGGTGATGTTGATCTCGCTCCAGGGCTCGGAGACCGAGTTCGACCCCTCGAAGAACCTGTTCGACGGCACCGTCAAAGAGGTCGAAGCGATTCGCTCCAAGTACCCGAAGGAGATGGTGGTCGCCTACAACGGCGAGGTCGCCAACATGGTCGAGGAGCACGCGGCGATCCTGGCCGACCTCTCGCTCTCGTCGCTGCTGGTGTTCTTCCTGGTCGGCGGAGTGATCCTCTTCTACTTCCGCTCGATTCGCGGGCTGCTGGCGGTGCTGTTCGCGCTCACCCCCGGCCTGCTGTTCACCTTCGCGATCGGGCGATTGACGGTTCACCACCTCAACTCGAACACCGCGTTCCTGGGTTCGATCATCGCCGGCAACGGGATCAACTACCCGCTGTTGGTGTTGGCGTACTACCGGGCGCAGAACCCCAACGAGCCGCGGGCGGAGTCGATTCGCAAGGGCCTGAAGGGTTCGTTCTTCGGCACCCTGGCCGCTTCGCTCACCGCCTCGGCGGCTTACGCGGGCCTGGCAATCTCGACCTTCAAGGGCTTCTCCCAGTTCGGGTGGATCGGCGGCGTCGGCATGGTGACCTGCTGGGTGTTCACCATGATCTCGATGCCGGTCGCGATCGCGCTCTTCAACCCGCCCCGCGAGGTGACCGAGAGCCCGACCCGCAAGTGGCTGAACGCGTTCTTCGCGCGCAAGACCGCGCCGGTGGCGGTGGCGCTCGGGTTCGCGGCGGTGTCGCTGATTGGCGCGGCGCTCGGCGTGGTCTACGCGAGCAAGAACGGCCTCTACGCGATGGACCTGCGGGTGCTGCGCAACCGCGACTCGCTCTCGAAGGGCAGCGCCTCGTGGGACCCCAAGGTGAGCGAGGTGTTCGGGGTGTGGCTGAACCCGGTCGCCGGCATGGTCGAGCACCCCGAGGAGCGCGAGACGTACGCCTCGGCGCTGAAGGCGACCATGGTCGAGGGGCCGGCCCACGTCGCTGAGCGGGTGCAGACGTTGGAGCAGTTCGCTCCCCCGGTGGCCAAGCAGGAGAAGCGGATCGAGCGGTTGAAGAAGTTCAGGGCGTCGCTCGAGCACGTGCCGAAAGAGAAGATTCCCGAGCGGGCGCGGCCGTACCTCGACACCTGGCTGTCCGATGCGTCGCTGGTCCCGGTGACGGTGAAGGACGTGCCGAACGCGCTGATCGCGCCGTTCAAGGAAGTGAACGGCGACCCGACCAAGACGGTGCTCCTCTTCCCGTCGTTGAAGATCAACTACAACGACGCGCGGAACATTCTGAAGTTCGTCGACGAGCTCGACACCGTGAAGGCTCCGAAGGACTCGGTGGTCGGCGGCGGCTTCATGTTCATGGCGGAGATCATTCGCCTGGTGCAGTCGGAGGCGCCCAAGATCATCGGCGTGGTGGCGCTGCTGGTCGCGCTGGTGCTGCTGCCGATGCTGTTCAGAAAACCTGCCCGGGTGCTGCTGGTGGTCGGCAGCGTCGGCACGGTGGCGATTCTGGCCCAGGCCAACATGCTCGCGGTCGGCGTGCAGTTGAACATGCTCGACTTCGCCGCGGTGCCGATCACGATCGGCGTCGGCTCGGACTACCTGGTCAACCTGCTGGGCGCGATGGATGCGTTCAAGGTCGACGCCCGCCGCGCCTGCGCCCGCATGGGCGGCGCGATCTTCCTCTGCTCGCTCACCACGGTGATCGGCTACGCGTCGCTGCTGGTCGCGCAGTCGGGCGCGCTGCGCACCTTCGGCTGGGCGGCGGTGTTCGGCGAGATCATGGCGGTCAGCACCGTGCTGCTGGTGATTCCGGCGCTCTGGGCGCCGGCAGAGCCGAAGCAGAGCTGAGCTTCGGCGGTCTCTCTGATGACCGGTGGGCGGTTCGCACGGCCCGGAGACGTGTCGGCTGACCGGTTCGCACAGACCTCTCCCGGCCCTTCGGGCCACCCTCTCCCCTTCGGGGAGAGGGCTACAGCTCTCGAACTCGACGGGTGTTGCTCCTCCCCGACGGGGGAGGAGCTGTCGCGAAGCGACTGAGGAGGTCTGTGCGGACCGGTCAGCCGATACGTCACGTGTCTGTGAGAGCCGCCCCGCAGTCATCAGAAAGATCGCCGCAGGCCTCGGCGCTACTTCACGGCAGCAGCCAGCTCAAAGATCGGCGAGTACATCGCGAACACCAACAGCCCTGCCCCAGCGAGGGCCACGATCAGCCCGACCAACAACAACACCCTGCGCTCACCCAAAGCACGTCGAGCGTCGAGCGCCAGCGCGAGCGGCAGAAACGCCGGCATCCCGACCACGAACGGAAACCACTTCGTCAGCGCCAACCGCGTCACCCAGGGCAGCGCCGCCGAGCCGAAGTCCGCGAACATCTTCGCGTAGACCGGCGCGATCAAGAACGGGAACACCATGTCGAACAGCTCGGGCAGCGCGACCAGCCCGAACAGCGCCCAATCGACGGCGGTGAACTCCCGCTGCTCAGCCACGAGCGGGCAGCGGGTACTGAGCGATATGGGTGGCCGCGTAGTGCGAGACGCCCATGATGGTGTGCTGGGGATTCACGCCGAGGTTGGTCGGGAAGATGCTCGAGTCGACCACGTACGCGCCGCGCAGGCCGTGCACCTGAAAGTCCAACCCCACCACCGCGTCGCGCGGGTCGGGGCCCATGCGGCAGCTGCCGAACAGGTGCGAAGCCATCATCGAGTACGCGCGGGGATCCAACGTCGCGTCGTCCCAGAGCTTGAGATCGTCGGCCGACTTCATCACCGGCAGGCCGTGCACGGTGGGCCACACTTCCTTCGCGCCGGCGGCGAACATCATCTCCGACAGCGTGCGAAACCCGCGGCGCATGCGCGCCACATCAGAAGGACTCGGCGTGAACTGCACCAGCTCGCGGCCGAGCACCGAGCGCACCCTGCCCTCGTTCTCGGCGCGCACCACCACCGCCCAGTTGAGCGCGTAGCGGTAGTCCATCATCTTGCGCATGAACTCCTTGCCCACGCCGGGCAGTCGCACCGCCAACATCTCGGGCGGCAGCGACAGCGCCTCGAGCTTGAACCGGTTGGAGTCGACGAACGCGGTGCTGTTGAAGCCCTGGGTGGCGCCGAACTCCATGTCGATCGGCCGATCGAAGAGCGCGCCGATGCTGCTGCCCGGGTGACACTGAAAGTGTTTGCCCAGCGCCGGCAGCTTCACGCCCGAGCGCGCCAGCACGCCCGGCGTCTGCACCGCGCTCGCCGCCACGATCACGCCCCGCCGCGCCCGCGCGTACAGCTTCGGCCCGCCGGCCGCCTTGAACACGCCCTCCACCCCGGTGGCGCGCCCGTGATCCTGGGTGATCTTCAGCACCCGCACCGAGGCGTAGATCTTCCCGCCAGCGTGCAGCGTGCGCGGCACGTAGCTGACGTTCATCGACAGCTTCTTCGCTGAGCGGCAGCCGGTGATGCAGCTCGCGGTCGCCTCGCAGCCGGCGTCGTAGCGCTGAATGCGCGACGCGCGGAACCCCAGCTTGAGCGCCGCCTCGCCGAAGATCTTGTTGTGGTTGCCGGCCTTCTTGTCGTCGACCGGCCGCACCGAGAGCTCCTTCTCGAGCACGTCGTAGTGCGGCGCCAGCTTCTCGTCGGTGATCGATCCCGCCAGCCCGAAGTCTTCGGTCCACCGGGCGATCACCTTCTCGGGCGCGCGCCAGGCGATCGCCGAGTTGATGGTGGTGCTGCCGCCGACGCACCGCCCCTGAATCAGCGGGAACGGCGCCTTGCCGGTGGCGAGGTTCGCTCCCATGTCGCGGAAGATCGTCTTCAGCGCCGGGTACACGTCGACCGAGAACTCCCGGGTGCGAACGTAGGGGCCTTCTTCGAGCAGAATCACCGACCAGCCGGCCTCCGCGAGCACCTTGGCCGCGGTCGCGCCTGCCGCGCCCGAGCCGACCACCACGTAGTCGGCGATGTCGTCGACGTCGGCGGTCTGCAGCCGCCCATCGATCACCGAGCCCGAAGGCAGCACGGCCTCGTCGTCGGGGTACGGCTCCTGCTTCACCAACCTCAGCGGCTGCTGCATCACGCCCTCGCCTTCGGGGTGGGCGGCTTCGGTTTCACCGCGTCGTGAAACCGGGTGGTGCCCAGCGCGGCCATGCCACCGGTGGTCTTCAGCAACAAGGTGATCTGCCGCCAGAGGTACAGGTCGCTGTTCGCCAGCTCGGCCATCACCCGCTCGCGCTCTTCAGGCGCCAGCTGCTCCAGGGTCTCGAGCTTGCGCCGCAGCACCACCGGCGCCAACCCGGTCGCCGCGATCGCCGCCCGAATGCCGAGGTTCGCGGGGAACGGCATCTGCTCGTAGAACTCGTTGAGAAAGCGGCCCCACTCCTCCTGCGACAGCTCCTCGATCGGCGTCCCCTCGGTGGGGAACACCGCATCCATCGCGGCCTTGCCCCAGGCCCGCTCGCGCTGGGTCAACGGAGGCGCGAACCGGGCGGTCATCGCCGCCACCTTCTTCACCACTCCGGTGATCTTCTCCAGGCCGGGCTTGAGGTTGAGCCCGCCCACCTGCCGCGCCCTCTGCGCGCCTTCGCGGGCGAACCGCAGCACTTCCTTCTGCCGCGCCGCGATCATCAGCGGCACCTTGAGCGCGCCCAGCACCTTGCCCACCTGCGCGTCGGCCAGGCGGTGACCGAGATCGGCCAGCTGCTCGTCGTAGGGGAACCACCAGGCGTCGGCCTTCGAGTTGGTGTCGACCACCACCGAGCGCGGGCGGGTGTAGTGGTGCAGCGCGATGGTGCTGTTGGCGACGCCGGAGCCCGACTTCTTCACCCCGGTCCACGGCATCGAGGGGATCGCGCCGGTGAAGCCGTGGTTGTTGATGAACGCGGTGCCCACTTCGAGCTGCCGCGCCAGCCGCTTCGCGCGGGCCAGATCGCTCGACCAGATCGACCCGTTGAGGCCGTACTCGCAGTCGTTGGCGCGCTCCAACGCCTCGGTGGGGCCGCTCACCCGCGAGATCGCGATCACCGGCCCGAAGGTCGGCTCGCGCATCACTTCCATCGTCCTGGTGCAGTGGTCGAGCACGGTGGGCTCGTAGCCGTAGCCCTTGCCGGTGCGCCGGCCGCCGCAGACCAGCGTCGCGCCGAGCTCGAGCGCGTTCTGCACCTGGCGCTCGACCACCAACAGCTGGGCCTCGTTCGCCAGCGGGCCGATGTCGGAATTCTGCGGATCGCCGAAGCGCAGCTGCGAGACGGCGCCTCCGAGACGTTCGACGAACCGATCGGCGATCACGTCTTCGACCAGCACGCGCTCGATCGCGCCGCAGGCCTGGCCCGCGTTCGACAGCGACCACCACATCACGCCTGCGACGGTGCGATCGAGGTCGCAGTCTGCGAGCACGATCGCCGCGTCTTTGCCGCCCAGCTCGAGGCTGACCGGAATCAGGTGCTCGGCGCAGGCCTTCGCCACCGCTTTGCCCGACGCAGAAGAGCCGGTGAAGGTGAGCGCGTCGATGCCGCCCGCGATCAGCGCCTGGCCGGTCTCGCGGTCACCCTGCACCACCGTGATCACGTTCGCCGGCAGCACCTCGCCGAGCACCTTCACGAACCAGGCGCCCATTCGCGGTGAGTACTCCGAAGGCTTCAGCACCACCGCGTTGCCGCAGAGCAGCGCCGCGAACACCGGCTTGAAGAAGTTCGCCAGCGGGAAGTTCCAGGGCGCGATGATCCCCACCACTCCGCGGGGAACGAGCTCGAGCGTCGCCGACTTGCCGGGCCACGCGATCGGGTTGAGCCCGATGCGCTTCGGCTTCAGGTGCCCGCGCGCGACGCCGATCCAATCGGAGATGTACTGGAGCGGCCCGAGCGCCTCGCCCATCAGCACCTCGGGCGCGACCTTGCCGGTCTCGTCGTGGAGCAGCTCGTACACCTGCTGGCGGCGCTCCAACATCAGCTTGCCTGCGCGCTTGAGCAGCTTCGCCCGCGCGTCGAAGCCCATCGCCGCCCACTGCGCCTGCGCCGCCTTCGCCGCCTTCACCGTGGCGCGCACTTCTTCAGCGGTGTGCACGTGCACCGGAGGCAGCGGGTGCAGGTCAACCGGGCACAGATTCCGCAGGTTTCCGTCGACGACCACGGACGAGGGCATGGCGGCCCTTTAACCCGCCTCTTCAGAAACGTGAAGGGAGGGTCATCATCTGGAGTGATGGGACAGATCGATGGTTTTGCCGTCGGCGGTGTGGACCTCGAGGTGGCTGAAACCCCAGACGCCGCTGGTCTTTACCGCCTGCAGCGCGATCACCCCGGTCTGCTTGGTTCCGGTCAGCTCGATCTCCATCACCGCCTTGCCGTCGCCCGCGAACACGCCGCTGCCGCTGGCCTTGCCGCCGAAGAACGGGCTGGCGGAGATCGGCGCGCCCAACGCCTCCTGCACCTTGGGGTCGGTGCTGGCCCGCTCGACCGCCGCGTCGTACGGCGACTCCGAGCGCATGAAGAAAAAACCGCCGGCTGAACAGGTGATGCAGAGCAGCGGAACCGCCACCAGCGCCTTGAGCCAGCCAGGCACGCCGGTCTTCGGGGGCGCTTCACTCGGTCGCGGTCGTCGCGCAGGTGCGGGCCGTGGCATCGCTCACCTAAGACCACGGCTCGACCACTCCGTCCCAGTTCGGCGGAGGCGGCTTCTGCTCGAACGCCGCGCAGCGCTCGACGTACTTGAGCGCCATCGGGTCCTGACCGGTCGCGGCCAGCTCGGCGAACATCATTCGCGCTTCGGCGAACCTGCGGGTGCGCCACGCCGCCAGCGCCGCGTTCCACTTCGAGATCGTGGTCGCCCGCCCGCCGGCCTCCGAGCGGGTGCCGAGCAGCTCGAACACCCGCACTGGCGCGGTCTTGCGCTTGATTCGCACCAGGTCGAGCTCGCGAAACAAGAAGCCGTGGCCGGCCGCCTGGGTGACCTCTTCGCTCACCAGAATCAGCGCGCCGAGGTGCTTCGAGAGCGCCTCCAGCCGCGCGGCGGTGGCCACCGGCTCGCCCATCACCGTGTAGTTGATGCGGTGCTCGGTGCCCATCTCGCCCACCACCGCCTCGCCGACGTCGATCGCCGCGCGAAACACCAGCGGCACGCCCACCCGCTTCTCCCACTTGGCCTTCTGCGAATCGAAGCGCTTCTTCATCGAGAGCGCCGCCTCGCAGGCGTTCTTCGCCGGGCTGGCGAGCGTCACCGGAGCGCCCCACACCGCCATCAGGCCATCGCCGAGGTACTTGTCGATGTGGCCCGAGGTCTCGAGCACCTCGCGGGTCATCTGCGCCAGGTACTCGCGCAGCAGCCCCACCAGGTCGGCCGGCGGCAGCTTGCTCGACAGCGCGGTGAAGCCCTCGATGTCGGAGAAGTACACCGCCACCGTGCGCCGGTCGGGGCGAATCAGCTTGGTGTCGCCCTGAATGCGGTGGAGCAGATCGGGCGGCAGCGCCCGGCCCAACGCGCGGGTGAGAAAGTCGCGCACGCTCTGCTCCAACGCCGCCGCGTAGCCCAGCGAGGCGAAGAACGTTCCCGAGAGCGCCAACAGCGGAGCGGCCATCGCCACCCAGCGCTGCTGCTCGATGAACAGGTGCCGGGCGGTGAACGCGTAGAGCGCTCCGACCGCGAGCAGCGCCACCAGCGAGCCGAGCCAACCGGCGCGCTTGAACAGGCTCGAGTAGGCGACCGCCAGCACGGCTCCGGCGAGCGCGAAGGCGGCGGTGAGCCAGAGATCGAGCTTCGGGTCGGCGCGAATGATCCCGTTGGAGTGGAGCGCGTTCACCAGCGCCTGCCCCGAGATGCCCACCCGGCTCACCGCTCCGATCGGCGTGTGGGCGGGCTGAACGTCGTTCTCACCCAGCATCACCACCTTGCCGGTGAGCTCGTTGTCGAAGTGGCGCACGCCCTTCTTGGCGTCGTCGTCGCCCAGGTTCAGCCACAGCCGCCACACCGGGATCGCGCGCTTGAGCGAGCCGCGGCCACCGTGACCGACCTCGTCGGCATCCCACTGGATCAGCGAGAAGCCGGTCTCATCCATCGGGATCGCGGCCTTGCCTCCGAGGTAGAGGCGCCCGTCGGCCCAGCGCAGCTCCTTCACGTCGAGCAGCTTCATCGCCGCCCGCAGCGACGCCGACGCCAGCACCACCCGCTTGCCTTCGACGTCGGCGGCGACCAGGTGCTGAACGCCGCGCACCACCCCGTCGTAGTCGGGCAGCAGGCGCCCGGCGCCGAGCAGCGTCTCGGCGGTGAGCACCTTGGGCACCGGGCCGTCGAGGCTGCGCGCCCGCGGGAGGTTGGTCGGGTCGAGGCCCTCGACGGTGACCGAGGCGTGCTGGGCGAGCAGCCAGCTGGCGCCGACCTCCTGGCGATCGTCGTCGGGCGTCTGCTGGCGAACCTCGGGCGAGCCCTTCAGCTGCAGCTGGGTCGCCAGCTGCTGCGCTTTCTCTTCGCTGCCCGCGGCGGCCCAGAGCGTCACTCCGGCGTCGGTGGTCTCGAGGTAGGCCGGCACCCGATCGGCGAGCACGTCGCGCACCTGCTGCCAGGCTTCTTTTTCCTGCCCGAACTGCCCCGCCTGGAGCAGCCACGGGCGCAGCTCGCGATCGGCCGGGCGCGAGGGCTCTTCGTTCCACGCGAAGGGCACGATCACCCGCGGGCCGAGCCGCGACAGCCGGGTGAACAGCGCGTCGTCGTCGCTCTTCGGCTTCTCGCCGCGGCACGGCGGGCAGCTGCGCGGCGAGAGCGCATTCAGCGCGACGTCGAGCTCGACCAGGGTGGCGCCTTCGCGCAGCGCCTGCTCCGCCACCGCCCCGTAGACGTCGCGTGGCCAGGGGCGCACCGAGAGCGTCTCGTCGGTGGCCTCGCGCGCGGAGGCCAGGGTGTCGTCGTCGACCACCGCCAACACCACGTCGTCGGAGCGGGTCGCGTTCTCGCCCAGCGCCTTCGCCCGCCAGTCGTAGGTGCTCAGCTCGAGCTGCTCGAGCCACATGCGCGCCACGTAGTGCCAGGGGCGCGACTCGTGAAACACCGGCCGCGGCACCCGGAAGAAGACCGCTCCACCCAGCACGCCGCCGAAGAACGCCGCCCAGAAAAAGGCGACCGAGAACTTCTGAAAGAACCGCCGGGTAGCGGAGAGGAGCGGGGACGCGGCCACGGGGCTGCTATGCTGCCCTACAAATGAAGATTCGGAAGCTACTGTTTGCGGTCGCGGTGGTGGGGTGTGCGATGTGGGCGTGCGACTTCAACAAGACCTCCGCGCAGCTCACCGCGCCCAACGTGATGGTGGCGACGCTGCTGGCGACCCCGGCGGTGACGATCGGCCCCGGCGCGATCGCCGGCTTCGACTTCGACGCGGGCGGGCTCGACGCCAGCTTCGTGCTCGACAGCGGCTTCAGCTTCGACGCCGGCACGATCACCATTCCTCCGCAGGCGGCGGCGACGATGTTCTTCGGCAAGCGCGGCGCCAACCAGGACGTCGAGCCCACCGGCGTCGAAGGCGCGATGGCCACCGTGCAGGCCGCGGGCGGCACCGCGTACACGATGAACGATCAGGGCATGGGCAACTTCAGCATCACCAGCCTCGACGACGGCGGCTTCAGCTACACCCAGAACGTCGCCTACACCTTCACCGCGGTCTCCAACGGGCAGACCTTCGTGGCGAAGATCGACAACTCGCCGCCGCTCGAAGAGATCCCCGAGTTTCACCCCAGCGCCGGCTACATCGATCAGCAGTCGGGCTCGCAGTTCGTGTTTCACCGCCCCGACCCGCCAGACGGCCAGGAGCGCAACCTCGGCTTCGTGGTGGTGGTGCCGGTGAACCGCGACGGCGGCACCTCTGACCCGACCTACACCAACGTGCCGAAGACGCCGCTCGGGTTCCTCAAGCTGGTGGTGGCGCCGCTGGAGTGGAAGGCGACCACCGTCACCGTGCCCGGCACCGCGTTCCCCGCCGCCGATCAGAACTACCTGATCCTGCTCCAGTCGGCGAAGTTGGGCGGGCCCGACTCCGAGAACCTCTTCTCGGGCTCGGCGATTCTCGCGGGCACCGCCGACATCGGAGTGGTGAAGACCCACTAGCGGGTGAGCTCGAGCTCGATTCGGCCCTCGAGCTTGAGCTTGATCAACCAGCCTGCGAACGCCTCCGCCTCGTCGGCGGTGAGCAGGTTGCGCCACCCTTCCCCGTCGGCGACCTCCGCCTCCATCACCGGGCCGCGCTCGACCAGCCGGAGCAGCGACGCGGGCCCCGCCGCCCGGGGCAGAAAAAGCGGAATCACGCCCTTCACCGGCAGCGCGTCGCGGGTGCCCGAGAGCCGCTCGCGCAGCTGGGCGATGCCGCCGTGCACCTCTTCGGCCCGCAGCTCTTCATCGGGGTAGAAGTTGGGCGGCGCCTGGGTGGGGTCATCGGTCGAGTCGTCGAACAAGAACTCGTACCGGGTGGGAATCTTTCGGGTGAACAGCCAGAGGAGCACCGGCGCTTCGTCCTCCGCCGGCCGCCCGAGGTGCACGATGCGCTGCCCCTGCGCCAGCGAGCGCACCATCAGCTTCACCTGCGGCTTCGCCAGCGTGAGCGTGCGCTCCAACCGGGCGCGAACCTCGGCCTTCAGCTCGCTGAACCCGCGCGAGAACGCCTTTCCCAGCGCCGCTTCTCGCTCCGCCAATTGGCCGCGCGCTTCGGTGAG
The DNA here is from genome assembly GCA_047602415.1 of Myxococcaceae bacterium. Taxonomy (GTDB): domain Bacteria; phylum Myxococcota; class Myxococcia; order Myxococcales; family Myxococcaceae; genus JASGHH01. The sequence continues at coordinate 884,733 of JASGHH010000001.1, forward strand.
CTTCTGCTGCGCCTCGTTCACCACCGAGTCGAGGCCGTCGCTCCTGGTGATCGCCTCGCCGCTGCCGGCCAGCTCGCGGGCCTGGCGCACCGCACCCAACAGAAAGTCGCCCTGCTCTTCCAGGTGCTGGCGCTCGAGCTTGAGCGCCTCGGTCATCTGCTGGTGCTCGGCGCGCAGCTCGGCCCAGGCTTCGTAGGCGGCCTCGATCGTCTCGGCCCGCCTGGAGATCGCGATCGCCTGCTCGGTGGCGCTCTTCGCCCGCTCCAACGGAGGCATCGACAGCTCGATCGCCGCCACCGGTGTCTCGAACTGCCGCGGAGGATCGGGCGGCGTGTCGTGCGGCAGCGGCGGCGGGGCCTTGGCCACCTTCGGCTTCGCAGGCGGCTTCTTCTTCGCCGCGGGCGCGCGCTTCTTCACCGGCCGCTTCGGCTTCGCGGCCCGGGCCGGCTTGCGCGCCTTCGCCTTCACCTTGGGGCGGGCCTTCACTGATTTTCCTCGACCACGTCGGTGACGATGCCCTGGGTGAACTGCACCCGCGCCTTCTGGGAGCCGCGCTGGTAGTTCCACCAGTCGGTCTGCACGCCGTTCTCGTTGCCGTAGTCGGAATCGTGCGGCGCTCCCCAGGTCAGCAGCACCGCCGCCTTGTCCATGCCGGGGATGATGCGGCCCTGCCAGATCGCGTCTTGCACCGGCTTCGGGTAGGCGGCGATGCGCGACTCGATCTGCAGCGAGGCGACGAACTGCTTGCGCGTCTCGTCGTCTTTGTAGGCGAAGAAGCGATCTTTCTGCGTCTCGGTGAGGAACTGCTTGTAGCGATCGAACAGCTCCTTCGACTCGCCGGTCAGGCTGGTCTCACGCTCGACCGAGGCCTGGGTGACGCAGCCCGCGAGAAACACCATCAGCAACGATCGGTAGAGCACCGCCCGCGATTCTAACTGCAACTCAGTGCGTGGGAGGCTTCTTCGCAGACAGTGAGTCGGTCTGGGCCAGCGCCGCGTCGACCGCGGCCTCCGCCATGTCGAGCAGCTTGTCGCGCACCGGAGGCAGCGCCAGCAGCTTCACGCTCAGCTCCAGCACCCGGCGGGTGGTGGGCGAGAACAGCCCTCCTCCGGCGACGTAGCCCAACGCGAAAGCCGCGCCGACCATCGGGTACGGGTGCTTGCGGGTCTGCTCGGCGATGCCGCTCGACTCGAGCAGCTCGGAGCCCTTGGTGACCGCCGCGTCGGCGGCCTGCTGGGTGGCGTCACGCACCTTCGAGGCCGCTTCGCCGACCTTCTCGGCCGCCTTCTCGACCGCGCGCGACCCGGCGCCGGTGCCGTTGGAAGACCCGTTGCTCATTTGCGGGAGACCAACCTTCCCACCAGAAAGCCGATCGCCGCCGCGCCGAGCAGCGACGCGCCGGGGTTCTCGCGAATGAAGCTCTTGGTCTTCTCGTTGATCGTCTCCAGGCGCGCCTTGGCCTCTTCCAGCTTGGGCCCGAGGCGTTCTTCCAACGCGCGAATCGGGTCTTCTGCGTTCTGCTGCGGCGTCTGCGAATCTTCACTCATCGCGATCCTCCTGATCGTTCTGGCGCGACTGGAACAGCGCGCCCAGCAATGCGCCCACCGCGAACGCTCCCGCGGTGCACGCGTAGGGGTGACGGCGCACGAACTCCGCCGCCACCCGAATCGGTTTCAATTCCTCGCGCACCTTGGCCGCCGAGGCCATCAGCTTGAGCCGCGCGCGCTCGACGTCGCGCTCGAGCTCGTCGGGCAGCGCGCTGCCGTTCTTGCGAACCACGATCTCGTTCATGGCACCCGCTCGAGCTTTTGGTTGGGCGGCCCCTGGGTCACCGAACGTACCACCTCGACGCTCTCCGACAGCTGCGAGCGGGTGTGCTCCAGCGGCTCGGTCTTGCCCATCGCCTTCACCGCCCAGAGCACGCCGAGCGCCCCGCCCACCACGTGCACCCCGCCGACGATCGCGAAGCCCGCCTCGAACGAGAGCGCGCGGCCGATCACGATCGACAGCGCCACCATCAACAGCAGGTAGCCGACCAGAATCAGCGGCACGAAGGCGATCACCTTCGCCAGCTCTTTGCCCACGTCTTTGGCGTTCTGCTGCAGCTCGGCCTTGGCGAGCTTCACGTGCGCGCCCACCAGCTCCAAGAGCGAGTTCACCAATTCGCTGAGCTGAGGGCCGATCGCCATTCTTTGAATATTCCGAAAACGAGTGAACAAACCTGACGCCTTCGCAGCCGCCGCGCAAGCGACTATGGTGCGCCGCCATGTTGAACCCCCTCGCTCTCGTTACCGTTCTGTGCGCGGCCGCTCCCGCGACCCCGACGTTCTCGCCGAAGAACCGGCCGTACGACGTCTCCAGTTACCGGATCGAGCTGAAGCTCAAAGACGCCGACACCTTCGACAACAAGGCGATCATCAAGCTGAAGGCGAAGTCGTCGCTGGCCACCATCGAGCTCGACGCGCGCGGGCTGAAGTACGGGGCGATCACCGTCGACGGCGCCCCCGCCACCTACAGCGAGAAGTTCGACCCCGTCACCAAGACCGGACAAGTGGTGCTCAAGCCGGCCAAGCCGGTCGCCGCCGGCAAAGAAGCGGTGATCGAGATCGCCTACACCGGCACCGTGAACGGGATGTCGAACGAGGGCCTGTTCAAGACGGTGAACAACGATCAGCCCGACGGCCTGCCCTACTACTTCACCCACTTCGAGCCGTCGTACGCGCAGATGTTCTTCCCCTGCAACGATCAGCCGGCCGACAAGGCGACCTTCGAGTTGTTCGCGGTGGTCGACAGCCGCTACGGGGTGATCGCCTCGGGCAAGAAAGAGAAAGACGAGACCTTCGAAGAGAGCGGCCAGCACCTGCGCCGCGTCCTCTACTCCCAGCAGGAGGCGATCTCGCCCTACCTGTTCGCGGTCGCGATCGGCGTGTTCGAGCCCTACAAGGTCGACGGCGACTTCCCCGCGCAGGTGTTCATGGTGCCCGACCGCAAGGAGCGCGCCTACGAGGCGCTCAACTCCACCCGGGCGCACCTCGGCTTTCTGCAGGGCTATCTGGGCGTGAAGTTCCCCTTCGCCAAGCTCGATCAGGTGGCGGTGCCCCGCTACGTCTGGAGCGGGATGGAGAACGCGGGCCTGATCTTCAACCGCGAGTCGAAGTTCGCGCTCGAGACCAAGCACGATCTCATCGGCCGCTCGCGGGTGTCGGGTCTGATCGCCCACGAGATGGCGCACCAGTGGTTCGGCGACGACGTCACCCTCGCCTGGTGGGACGACACCTGGCTCAACGAGGGGTTCGCCACCTGGCTGGGGCAGAAGGCCGAGAAGTCGTACAACGACAACGACGCCACCGACTGCGCCTCGGTGCGCTACCGCGAAGACTACTTTCGCGAAGAGGCCGGCCCGCGCAGCCACCCGCTCCAGGCGAAGACCGGCGCCTCGGCCGAAGATCTGTTCGACGACATCTCGTACACCAAGGGCGCCTTCGTGCTCGCGATGCTCGACTCGTGGATCGGCAAGGAGGCGATGCAGAAATCGCTCAAGGCCTACCTGGAGAAGTACCAGTACTCGAACGCGACCTCCGACGACTTCTTCAAGGTGGTCTTCGACACCACCAAGAAAGAGAAGGAGCTGAAGCCGTTCAAGGAAGCGTGGCTGAAGAAGAAGGCCTACCCGGTGATCTTCCCCGAGCTCACCTACGGCAACGACTCGGTCAACATCACCGTGCGGCAGATCGGCGCCCGCTCCGACGAGAAGGGCCCCTACGTGTTCAAGCTCCCGATCGTGCTCCACCGCGACAACGAGCCCAAGTACACCAAGGAGGCCGTGATTCTGGTCGACAAGGGCGAGGTGAAGCTCAAGGTCGACGTGCCCGGCCCGCCGCAGTGGGTGAACTGGAACGCCGGCGGCGTGGCGCTGGTGCGGGTGAACACCCCCACCGTGCCCGAGGAGCAGTGGGTCGACTCGGCCCGCCTCGACCCCGACCCGACCTGGCGGCTGCAGGCGGCGATGGTGCTGCTGGGCGAGATGGGCAACCTGGAGATGAAAGAAGAGGCCCGCCCGTCTGACGCGGCGTTCGGCGCGATCGTCGACGTGCTCCAGAAAGACCCCTCGCCCTACGTGCGCAAGGAGCTGATGGCGCGGCTGGCGCAGAGCCGGTTCAAGAAGCTGCCCAAGGAGCTCGGCCCGGTGGTGTTGGGCCTGGCGAAGAACCCCAAGGAGCTGAACGAAGACTCGATCGGCCGCACGATGGTGCGCCGCGAGGCGATGGCGCTGCTGGGCCGCATCGACTACCCCGACGGCTACAAGTACCTCTACGCCGAGGTCACCCGCAGCGATCAGGACTTCAACTTCGTCTCGGGCCTCGCCGAGGGCGTGGCGCGGGTCGGCACCACCGAGGCGATCGCCACCCTGGAGTCGGCGATTCGGGTGCAAGGCGGGCGCGGGTACCCGTACTTCCACGCGGTGGCCGAGGCGCTGGGCGACATCACCAACCCCGACGGGCTGCCGCCGCTGGCGCGCATGGTGAAAGAGCACGGCGACAACAACGAGCTGCTCCGCAACGTGATGGGCCGGCTGGGCGACAACACGCTGCTCCGTCACACCCCCCAGTTCGCCGCCTGGACCGCGCAGGTGGTGCTCGACGAGAAGGGCTTCGGAGAGCACGTGCGCGCCGAGATGCTCGACCTGTTGGAGGACGTGAAGCTCCCGGAGTCGAAGATCGCGCTCACCGAGATCGTGCAGAAGAGCAGCAGCGAGCGGCTGAAGCAGAACGCTCAGCACCAGCTCGACGCCAACTTCGGAGCGGCCCCCGCGGCGCCCGCGCCGAAGAAGTAGGCGCTAGAAGAACCAGATGATCGCGAAGGTCAGCCCCAACGCGAGGGCGATGCTCACGCTCGCCCAGAACCACCAGCGCTCGGGTGACTGCAGCCAGAGCTTCACTCCCAACAACCACCAGCCTCCGGCCACCAGGGGCGGCGCCAGCTGAAACACCAGCGGGCCCTCGAGCAGCTCGGCGATGCGCGTCGCGCGCGCGTCGGGGCCGGGCAACTCGAGCAGCGCCTGTTGATTCTGGGGGCTGAACCCGCTGTTTCCCGCCAGCAGGTTCACCACGTCATCGGGGATCGGGAGGCTCTCCAGCCAGCGCGAAAAGCCGCCGTAGCTCGCCGGGGCGCGCTGTCGAAAACGCTTCAGCAGCCGCTTCGTCACCGCGCGCAGTGAGTCGTCACCCTCCGGCTCGGTCAGAGGTGAGACCTCGGCGTGGGCACAGGGGCTGAGCCGCCCCACGCCCTCCAGGCGCGCCCGGCGGATGCCCCGCAGCACGTAGCGCCCGGCGTCGAGCTCGCCCACCCAGGCGATGGTGCCGATCAGGCCGGGTTGCTGCAGCACCGCCATCGCGTCGAGCTCAGGGCTGAGCACCACCCAGACCTCGCGGTTCGCCGCGAGCGCGGCGGCGATCGCACGGCCGTTGGCGCCGTCGGGGCGCTGACCGATGAAGGCGACGGGAAAGAGCGGAAACTCGGCGGTGACGACCGGGAGCTCGACGCGGCCGTCACTCACTTCTTCTCGACCTCTTTGCGCACCGCCTCGATCAGATCTTTCGGGTCGGCGACGCCGCCGTAGGCGAGCACCAGCGCTCCGTCGCGCGAGAACAGAAAGCGCGTCGGCAGCGCGCGCTGGGAGCCGAACACGGTGTCGCCGTTGCGGAGGCGATCGTTGCCCACCACGATCGGCAGCGGGTAGTCGCGCGAAGAGGCGAACGGGTCGAGCGTCTTCGCGCCCTCCAGGTCGAGGCCGACCAGCACCGCCTGAAAGCCCTGTGGCCCGAAGTCGCGCTGAAGCTTCTCCATCACCACCAGGTCGGCGACGCACGGAAAGCACCAGCTGGTGATGAACATCACCAACACCACCTTGCCGCGGGCGGCGTCGCGATCCCAGCTGGGCCCGGCCGTCTGGCTGGGCAGCACCCCGAGCGCTTCGTCGAGGGTGAACGCGGGCGCCTGATGCGCGCACGAAGCGAGCGCGAGCGTGAGAACGGAGGCGATCGTGAGCCCCCTCACCCGCCCTCCGGGCACCCTCTCCCGTGGGAGACGGGTTACGGCTTCACGAGGCGCTGGCAGTTCTTGCACAGGCCGTAGAGCTCCATCTTGTGCGAGGTCACCTTGAAGCCGTGCCGCTTGGCGATGGTGTCTTGCAGCTGCTCGATGCGGTCGTTCTCGAACTCGATGATGTCGCCGCAGTTGGTGCAGATCAGGTGATCGTGGTGGTGCCGGCCGATCGCCGCCTCGTAGCGGGTCTGCCCGTCGCCGAAGTTGCGCGCGTGGGCCAGGCCAGACTCCACCAGGAGTTTCATCGTGCGGTAGACGGTGGCGACCGAGACCTTGGCGTCGGAGGAGCGCACCCGCGACCAGATCTCCTCCACCGAGGCGTGGCCTTCGGAGACCAGGAAGGTGTCGATGATCAGGCTGCGCTGCCGGGTGCTCTTCAGCCCCTTGGCCTTGATCAGGCGGGCGACGTCGTCGGCGGTGGCGTTCACTTGAACCGCTCCTCCCATTTGGCGCGCGCGGCGGCGTCACTCGCCGGGCCCAGGTCGTTTCCACCGTTCAAAGCCACCAATGACTTGTGCGCTTCTTCCCGCACCGCCACTGCCGGATCAGCCAGGAGCTTCACCAGCTTCGGCGCCACCGAGGCGTCGTTGCGGTAGCGCGCCACCTCGGCCGCCAGCACCCTCACCCGCTCGTTCTCGTCGTTGAGCAGCGCGGGCAGCCCGGGCTCGGCGGTGTCGGTGACCACGCCCCACTGCACCGGCAACAGCAACATGAAGACGACCGCGGTCAGCAGCACCTGAAAGAACGCCTTGAACGGCGAGTACCGGCGGGCGGCGACCAGCGCCATGCGGTAGGCGGCGAACCCGAGCGCGAACACCAGGAACACCCAGGGGGCGAACCGGGGCAGGCTGGAGGGCGCCAGCTGGGGATTCCGCTGGAAAAACAAGGCCAGGCCCGCCGAGGCGAGCAGCAAAAGGTACAGCCCCACGGTGAGGGCAGGCCTCAGGCGTACTCCGGCGAGCTCGGGGGCAGGCTGCGGGTTCTTGTCGGCTTCGGTACCCATGTCGTTGACAGGTTCCGAAGAGTGCTTATAGGCCACTTTCGAAAGATGGAAGTGTGGCAACGCAGGAGAAATCCCGATGAGGTGCCGGCCAAGGTCGCCGTCGCGTTGAGCGACTTCTGCCGCCGCGCCAAGGCCAAGGCCCCCGCTCAGGTGGTGCGCGAAGCGCTCGCGCTGCTCGACGAGGCCGAAGATTTTCGCGTGCTCGACCTCTGTGAGGCAGAGCCCGAGGCGACTCCGCTGGGGCCGTTCGCGGTGATCGACATGCTGCACGGCGCGGAGGCGAAGGTCGCCGCCCAGCGGGAGTCGATCGGCTACTACGGGCTGGCCCGCGAGCTGGCGGGCAAGGCCGCTCCGCCCCCGAAGCCAGACGACGAGCCGGGCAAGAAGAAGAAGCCCGACCTCGACACCCCGGCGTGGAAAGAAGCCACCCAGAAGGCGAAAGACGAGCGCGAGGCGAAGCGCGAAAAGAAGAAGGAAAAGACGGTCAAGGAGCGGATCGCGCCCAAGCGCCGCGCCAAAGACGACCCCAAGCCCGAGACCAAGGTCGCGCCCCCGCAGGAGTTCTACGTGCACAAGCGCGGGGCGCAGATGGGCCGGGGCCGCTTCGTGCAGCTGTCGACCACCAAGCAGAAGATCGACGCGCTGATGAAGCCGGAGGCGAAGAGCGAGCTGGTCGCCCAGATCGATCAGATCGGCAACCGGCTGGGGCTGCTCAAGGTGCTGGAGCGCGGCTACGCCAGCCGCAAGGGGCCGCTGTCGCTCGCCGACGTCGAGAAGGTGCTCTCGCGCCACGAGCTGTCTGACCGGCTGGCCGCGAAAGAGAAAGACTCGATCGTCGCCGCGATCGCCGCCTCGAAGGGCTCGATCGGCCGGGCGGCGTTCGAGCTCGGCGTCTCGGCGCGCGACCTGGAGCGGTTGATCGAAGGCGCCCAGGTCGGCCGCGAGGTGGCCGAGATTCGCGAGCGCTACACCAAGGAGGCGCTCTCGCCGCGCAACCTGGCCCTGCGGCTCGACATGGTGGCGCGCGAGAAGTACCTCGACGATCTGAAGATCTCCGACCGCTTCAAGGAACAGCTGTCGAAAGACCTCGAGCCGCTGCTCGAAGGCGCCCTGCCCGCCTCCGACCTGGAGCAGCTCGCGCTCTCGGCCGCCAAGATGCACGGACTCGACGCGGTGAGGCTGCGCCGCGCCATGACTCACGCCGGGCTCGATCAGCTGTTCACGCCCCGGCTCACCGCCTGAAGAGGAAGCACGATGCCCATCTACGAATACGCCTGTGAAAACTGCGGGAACAAGGTCGACGTCTTTCAGAAGATGGACGATCCCGCTCCCGCCAAGTGCGAGAAGTGCGGCGCCGAGGGCAAGATGGCCCGCCAGGTGAGCCGCACCAGCTTCGTGCTCAAGGGCGGCGGCTGGTACTCCGACCTCTACGGCTCGTCGAAGAAGGGCGACTCCAGCTCCACCTCGTCGGGCTCTTCGGGGTCGTCCAGCTCGACGTCGACCACGCCCGCGACGACCTCCACCACCTCCTCGGGCGGGTCTGACTCGTCGGGGAGCGGCGGCGGCGGCTCGTCTGGGAGCAGCGGCTCGTCGGGCACCAGCTCCGGCGGCGGCTCCACCTCCTCCGGAAGTGGCGGAAAATCGACCGCCGCCGGGTAGCCCAGCCCAAAATTTTGCGATCACCCGGGACCGGCCGCACAATCGTGCCGTGCCGTTCCCTTCGAAAAAGCGCCCCCGCCGCCGCTGCAGCCTCTGCGGAGCGCTCGAGCTGTCTGATCAGGTCGAGGGGCGCTTTCTGCTCGTCGCTGATCCTCAAGGGCGCGGGCCGGTGTGTCCTCCCGGGCGGGGCTGCACCGATCGCCAACGCCAGCTTCCTCTTCTCGATCTGACGGGAGTGGTAAAAGCCGCAGGTCGATGAGACCTGCCGCCTTCGCCGCCCTGTTCGCCCTCGCGGGCTGTGTCACCACCAACATTCAGCTCACCGCCGACCAGCAGTCGTCGGTCAGCCGCAGGCTCGAGGGCGAAGACCGCTACCTCAAGCTCTCGTTCTTCTCGACTCAGTTCTACGGCGACAAGAGCAAGCACCTGCTCACCCCGGTGCCGCCCGATCAGACCCGGCTGCTCGACAACCCCGACGGCTCGCCGATCAACCCGGGCGAGACCGAAGCGATCTTCCCCGCCGGCACCCTGGTTCGAATCAAGAAGGTCGAGTTCCCCTCCTCGCTGGTGCTGGTCGAGCGGGTGGCGATCACGCCCCGCACCTTTCCCTGGGTCTACCTCGACGTCGCCGGCACCCCGAAGAACGCCCAGCCGTACGTGCTGGTGCTCCGGCCCGACGCGCGCAGCGACGCCGACTTCCTCGCCGACGTCGAGCGCTACCTGACCAAGGAAGATCCCTCACAGTCGATGGCGACGTTCTCTGACGCGGTGAAAGACGCGGTGAAGACCAAGCGCGCGGTGGTCGACATGCCGGCCGCGGCGCTGGAGATGGCGTGGGGTTACCCCGAGCAGAAGAAGGTCACCCTCGAGGGTACGTCGCGCAAAGAGACGTGGACCTGGCCGGGCGGCAAGCGGGTCGCGATGCTGGTCGACGGCAAGGTCAGCGAGCTGCCCTGACGCTCCTCCCTGACGAGGAGGAGCTGTCGCGGAGCGACTGAGGAGGTCTGTGCGAACCGGTCAGCCGTTCGCTCAGCTTCTCCGTTCGCTCAGTTTCTCCACCTGCGCCGCTTCTTCTTGCCCGCAGCGTCGCGCGCCTTCGCCTCACCCGGGCGCTGGAGGTGCGGCAGCTCACCCATCTGCACCGGCCAGAACTGGCCCTCGGTGAGCGCCTTCACCAGCTCCTGCTGGGTGTTGATCGGGTTCTTGAACGCGGTCGCCGCGTAGCCGAGCTCGTCGAGCGAGCTGCGCGCGTCGCTCCCCGCCACGCCCGGCACCTTCAGCACCTGGGCCACCTCGAGCGCCTGCTCGTTGGCGCCGGCGGTGAGCTTGGGGTTGTAGACCTCGACCGCGCTCAGGCCCTTCACGCTGCGCACGTAGTCGAGCGCCGGCGTCGGGAAGTCGCGATCGTACGGCCGCGCCGCCACGATCACCGCCCCGAGCGACTTCAGCTTCGGCAGGCACTCCTCGGCCGGCCACGGCTTCTCGCGGTTGGAGCCCCACATCTGCACCGGCTCGGGGGCGCGCATCGGGTCGTTGAAGAAGCAGAGGTACTGCCCGCGATCGGTCGACAGCTCGAGGCCGACGAACACCTTCAGCTTGGTGGTCTTCGCCAGATCGAACAGCTCATCGCACCCGTCTTGGGTGTTGGTCTCGGTGAAGGCGACGCCGTCGAGCCCGTGGGTGGCCGCGCGTTGGAGCACCGCCTTCGGGTCGAGATCGCAATCGCGCGAGAGCCACGAATGAACGTGAAGATCGATCAGCATGTTTTGACCCGTTTGCGGGCGCGTGCCATAAGCCAGTCATGTTCACGGGCGTCAAGGTGTTTTCCGCGACCAAGGCCAAGGAACGCGAAGAGCTCTCCGAGAACGTGACCCGCTGGCTGAAGAGCAACTCCGACCTCGAGATCGTCGACAAGGTCGTCGCCCAGTCGTCGGACAACGAGTTTCACTGCTACTCGCTGGTGATCTTCTACAAGCAGAAGGGCGCGTAGCCCCTACTGCCGCACCCAGATCTGAATCGCGCCCGCGGGCAGGTTCAGCGCCGTCGAGCCGCCTCCCAACATCGCCGTCTGAGCGCTGAACACTTCGCGAAACGGCGCCGCCGCGCCCGTGAGCCGGCCCTTGAAGGTCAGCTGCAGCTGCGACGAAGCGGCGCCGCGGTTGAACGCCACCACCGCCTCGTCGCCGTCAGACTCGCGCTGGTAGACGTACTGATCGGCGGCCACCAACAGCGTGTGACGATCGCCGCGCCGCAGCGCCTCGCTCCCCTTTCGCGCGGTGCCGGCGGCCTGAACGAACGCGAGCAGGTCGGCCTCCTGCGCCGAGAGCGCGGCGTCGAACCGCATCAGGCGCCGGTTGTCGGGGTCGCCCGCGCCGGGCAGCCCGATCTCGTCTCCGTAATAGAGGAGCGGCACGCCCGGCTGGGTGAGTAGAAACGCGAACGCCTGCTTGGCCTTCAAGAACGCCGAGGCGTCGGTCACGCTCGAAGGCGGCGGGTTGTTCCACGCCTGGGCCGAGGCGTCGGCGGCGATCTGGTTGGCGGCGATCGAGATGAAGCGCGGCAGATCTTGATTGCCGAGAAACGGGCTCATCAGCGCGCCCGAGGGGTACGCCTGCTCGTCGGCGGCGATCGTGGCGTCGAGGGCGGTGAACGGCCCGCCCTTCGCGATGGTGTCGACCAGCGGCCAGTAGAGGGGAAAGTCGAACTGCCCATCGAGCTCGTTGCGATCGATGAACGAGCTGATCAGCGCCCGGCTCGGGTCGTCGTTGCCGGTGAAGGTCTCGCCCACCAGGTAGTACGGCGTCTGGGTGTTGGCGGTGATCTCGTGCACCCGCCCGGCGATGTGGCGGCTGCCGAGGTGCTCGAAGTGCTTCACCGCGTCGATGCGAAACCCGTCTAGGTCGGCGAGCTGCAGCCACTTCATCGCGTCGGCCACCACCTGGTCGGCCATCTGCGCATTTCGCCAGTCGTAGTCGGGCAGGTACGAGGTGAACCAGCAGTCGACCGCGTGCGCGTCCCAATCGCAGCCCGGGTCGCCGCACACGCAAGCCCCCGACTGGTGGAACCAGCCGTCTTCTTTGTGCTGCGCGTAATACGGGTGCTCTTGGTGCACGTGGTTCAGCACCAGGTCGGCCAGCACCCGAATGCCGTGCGCGTGCGCCGCCTTCACCAGCGACGAGAGATCCTGCGGGGTGCCCCAGCGATCGGCGAGCGCCACCGGCCGTGAAGGCCAGTAGCCGTGGTACCCGGTGTAGTTCTGCGACTGGCTGCCGGGCCACGCGGTGTTGGGGTTGAGATCGAGCGGCGAGAGCCAGATCGCGCGCACCCCGAGCTTGTCGAAGTACCCATCGTCGATCGACCTCTGAATGCCGGCGAAGTCTCCGCCCTCGTAGTTCGCCGCCGGAGCGACCATCGCCACCGGGTTGTCGTTGCTGGCGTCTCCGTCGCGAAACCGATCGGTGAACGGGAAGTAGATCACCGCGTCTTTCCAGTTGAACGGGGTGGTCTCGATCCAGAACGGCAGGTAGAGGTCGGGCGCCTTCGCTCCGCTGGTGTCGGCGAGCGAGAGCGTGACGGTGTGCTTGCCGGCCGCGAGCTCGGTGACCGAGAGCGAGAGCTTGCCGCTCTGCGGGTCGAACTGCAGCGCCACCGTCATTCCATCGAGGGTGCCGATGGGCGCGGCCAGGTTGCGCGAGGTCGCCGGCCGGTACGCCTGCGCGGTGAGCTGCAGGGTGCCGTCGCCCGAAGCGCTGAACGAGGTGATCGACAACAGCGGCGTGTTGCAGTCGGGCACGTCGAGCCGCGAGTACTCTTCGCTGTTCACGAAACGCCGGTACGGGTTCTGATCGTCGAGCTGCTCTGCCCCGCCGGCCTTGAACCGGTACGCGTAGGAGCGCGCCTCCAACGTCTTCGACCAGCTGTAGACCCCGTCGGAGCCCGCGGTGAGCGCCTCGGCGTTGAAGCCGTTCCACTCTCCGATCAGCGAGACGCCCCCGTCGACCGAGGCCGGCGCGAACCTCAGCTGGCTCTGACACGATCGCAGCGGAGGCCGAATTTCAGGCTTCCCACACGCGACCAGGCTGAGCGCGGCCAACACCGCAAGGCGCCACATGTTCGCCGGGTTTCTACCAGTCTGGTGACCCGGAGCGGTAACGCCTGAATTTTCCTTTGCTTCATTGTGACGATTGGGTACAAGCCCGGCGGGTCGGTTTACCAACACGTCGGAGGAATGATGTCGCATCAGACTCGCCTTACGGCTTCAAAGCTTCTGCTGGCCGCAGCAATCGTTGTCCCCGCTTTCTTGCTCACCGGTTGTGAGCCGGAGTGCGTCGACAGCATCGACTGCAACTCTCTCAAGACGAAGGCAGGTAACGAGAACAAGGAGTACACCTGCGTCGACAACAAGTGCACTGAGTGCGCCGCGGGCGAATGCCCGAGCCAGGGAACTGGCGGCGGCGACGCCACGGGCGGTGGTTCTGCGGCCGGCGGCGGCGCGGCGGCGGGCGGTGGTGCAGCGACCGGCGGTGGCGCGGCCACGGGCGGCGGCGCGGCGACCGGCGGCGGCACTGCTGACGGCGGCACCGGCGGTGGCGCGGCCACTGGCGGCGGCTCGGCGACCGGCGGCGGCACTGCCGACGGCGGCACGGGCGGCGGCGCGGCGACCGGCGGTGGCGCGGCCACGGGCGGCGGTTCTGCGGCCGGCGGCGGCTCGGCGACGGGCGGCGGTGCGCCTGGCCCGGTGGTGTACGAGGCGAACCTGAGCAAGACCCAGGTTGCCGAGGGCTCGACCTCCAACGCCAGCGGCACCGTGACGGTCTCGGTGCAGGATCAGGGCGACGGCGGCTTCGACGTGACCCTCTCGGGCACGGTCGGTCCGTTCGCGGGCGATGTCCCGAACGCAATCCACATTCACAACGCGGTCGGTGGCGTGTCGGGCGGCCTGCTCGGCGGCGGCGCGGGTAACTTCAGCGCCAGCGCCTCCAGCATGTCGACCATCAGCGGCACCACCCACTTCTCGGCCGCGAACGTGGCGGAGATCGCGGCGGGCCGCACCTACGTCAACATCCACACCGCGGGCTTCCCGAACGGTGCGGTGCGCGGCCAGATCCTCAGCCCCGGCGAGCAGTATTGGACCGCGGCGATGGACTCGGCGCAGGAGACCACCGGCACCGACGCAGGCGTGATGCTCGGCCAGGCCGGCTTCCAGTTCATCGACCCGGCCGACGGCGGCGCGATTCGCTACGAAGGCGATTGGACCGCGACCGGCATCGTCGCGACCATGGCGCACATTCACGCCGGCGGCCCTGGCGTGGCGGGCGCTCCGGTGGTGACCTTCACCCTGAACGGCACCAACCTCGGCGCTTCGGGCACCATCCCGGCGGGCAGCGACTACACCGACGGCGGCTACTACACCAACGTGCACTCGGCGAATGACACCGGTGGCGCGTTCCGCGGTCAGATCGTCAAGCACTGACGGTCGCTGCGCGGTTAATTGAATTCCGACGCCAGGGGTCGAACGGCCCCTGGCGTTTTCTTTGGGCGGGTCTTCTTCGATGAACGTCTCCGACGACGAGCTCCGCCGGCTCACCTCGCTGCGCCACGGCGACCCCCACTCGATTCTCGGCGCGCGCGCCGACCGTGGCGGGCTGGCGATTCGCGTCTTTCGCCCCGACGCCACCGCGGTGAGCGCGGTCGGCCCGAACGGCGAGCAGGCGGAGCTGAAGGCGCGCCCCGGCGTGCCCGGCATCTTCGAAGGCCGGCTCGAGCGCGGCCGCCCCGGCGACCTGTACCGGTTACGGGTGCACTACGGGAACCGCACCTTCGAGCTGCACGACCCCTACTCTTTTCTGCCCACCCTGGGCGAGCAGGACCTCTACTTCCACGGCGAGGGCCGCCACCTGCGCCTCTGGGATCGGCTGGGCGCGCACCCGCTGATTCACCAGGGCGTGGGCGGCACCGCGTTCGCGGTCTGGGCGCCCAACGCCTCGGGGCTCTCGGTGGTGGGCGACTTCAACGGCTGGGATGGCCGCATTCACCCGATGCGCACGCTGGGCAACTCCGGCATCTGGGAGCTGTTCCTGCCGGAGGTCTCCGAAGGCGCGCGCTACAAGTTCGAGGTGCGCCCTCACGGAGGCGGCCCGCCGTTCTTGAAGGCCGACCCGATGGCGTTTCGCACCGAGACGCCGCCGTTGACCGCGTCGGTGGTGCACAACCTCTCGCACTACCGGTGGAACGACACCAAGTGGCTCGAGGGCCGCCCCGCGCGCCAGGGCGAGAACCAGCCGCTGTCGATCTACGAGGTGCACCTGCCCTCCTGGCGCACGGTGCCCGAAGAGGGCAACCGCTCGCTCACCTACCGCGAGGCGGCGCCGCTGTTGGCCGATCACCTCGAGCGCCACGGCTTCACCCACCTCGAGCTGCTGCCGATCGCGGAGCACCCGTTCGGCGGCTCCTGGGGCTACCAGGTGAGCGCCTACTTCGCGCCCACCTCGCGCCACGGCCACCCCGACGACTTCCGCTACCTGGTCGACTACCTCCACCAGCGTGGCTTCGGAGTGCTGGTCGACTGGGTGCCCGGCCACTTTCCCCGCGACGCGTTCGCGCTCGGGCGCTTCGACGGCACCGCGCTCTACGAGCACGAAGACCCGCGGCTGGGCGCGCACCCCGACTGGGGCACGCTGATCTTCAACTTCGGCCGCAACGAGGTGAAGAACTTCCTGATCGCCAACGCGCTCTTCTGGCTCGACCAGTACCACCTCGACGGCCTGCGGGTCGACGCGGTGGCCTCGATGCTCTACCGCGACTACTCGCGCAAGGCGGGCGAGTGGGTGCCGAACGTGTACGGCGGCCGCGAAAACCTGGAGGCGATCGCGTTCTTGAAGGAGCTCAACGCCGCGATCGAGCAGCGCGCGCCGGGCACCCTGATGATCGCCGAGGAGTCGACCGCCTGGCCTCAGGTCTCACGGCCGGTGCGCGAGGGCGGCCTCGGCTTCACCAACAAGTGGAACATGGGGTGGATGCACGACACCCTCGCCTACTTCGAGACCGACCCGCTGTTTCGCAAGCACCACCACCACCAGCTCACCTTCGGCCTGCTCTACGCCTTCTCGGAGCGGTTCGTGATGCCGCTCTCGCACGACGAGGTGGTGCACGGGAAGAAGTCGCTGATCTCGAAGATGCCGGGCGACGACTGGCAGCGGTTCGCCAACCTCCGCGCGCTCTACGGGTGGATGTGGTCGCACCCCGGCAAGAAGCTGCTCTTCATGGGCGCCGAGCTCGGCCAGTGGGGAGAGTGGAACCACGAGCGCAGCCTCGACTGGCACCTGCTGCAGTCGCCTCGGCACGCCGCGCTCTCGGGCCTGGTGGGCCGGCTGAACGCGCTGCTCAAGCAAGAGAAGGCGCTGCACACCAACGACTTCGACGGCCGCGGCTTTCACTGGGTGCAGGCCGACGCGTCTGACTTCAACGTCTATGCCTTCGTGCGCCGCGCAGACGGTGCGCGGCCGGTGCTCTGCGTCGCCAACCTCTCGCCGATGGTGCGCGAGGGCTACCGGGTGGGCGTGCCGCAAGGCGGCCGGTGGGAAGTGCTGCTCGACACCGATCAACGTGAGTGGGGCGGCTCGGGCGCCGGCCCCGAGAGCACCGTGGCCGACGGCCCGGCGTGGGACGGTCAGCCGGCTTCGCTCAGTTTGCGGCTGCCGCCGTTGTCGGTGCTGTGGCTTTCGCCGGGTTGATCGCCGCCACCGGCTGCTGCGAGAGCTTCGAGGCCTCGACGAACTGAATCACCAGTTGCTGCTCTTCGACCGAGAGGTGGGCGCGGTCGGCCATTTCTCCGATCAACGCGCTGCCTTGCAGATCGGCCGGGCGCGGCGCCTCGTGGCACGCCGAGCACCGGGTGACGTAGAGCGAGCGGCCGTGCTCCAGGCTGGCCGCCTCGACGCCGGGCCACTTTTCCTGAGCGAGCGACACCTGCTGCTGCGACAGATGGGGGATCGCGGTGGCGCACGCTCCGAAAGCGAGCACCGCCGCGGCGACTGCGATCTTCAACCAGGTCATCAAATCTCCAACCCCACCACCGAGCGAATCCACACCCGGCCGAATTCATCGCCCCGCTGCGCGCCGCGGTCGAGCCCGTCGAGCCGCACGTAGGGAGCCACCGACCACCACAGCTTGCCCACGCTCACCATCACCGTCGGGCCGACGAAGGCGTGGAACGACTCGTTGAACCCCGGCGCGTCGCCGCCCACCTCGCCGCGCATCCACCCCTCGAGACCGATGATCAGCCAGGGCCGAATCTCGTAGACGAAGCCCGCGGTCGGGTTGAGCACCCAGGCGCCGCCGCCGGTGTACGCGAACTCGCGCTCGCCCCAGAGGTTCACCATCACCCGGGCCGCGCCGAACCGCTTCTGGAGCAGAATCTTCGCCTCCAGCTCGAGCTCGTCGTGCATCTCGGCCACTTCGCCGTAGAGCGCAACGTCGATCGGCCACTCCCCGGGCTCGGCGAGCCGGTAGCGCAGCCGCTGCTTGATGCCGTCGAACACCACGCCCCCGTCGTCGGGGCCGGCGAGCGCCTGGTAGTAGAGGCCGAGCTCGAGCTTGTCGGTGATCCCGACCTCCACCTCGGTGATCAGGGTGACGTTGGGCGCGAACCCCTCTTCGATTCGCACCGGGGTCATGTCGACGAACTGCTCGACCTCGACGTTCCCGGTGGCCAGCGAATCGGTGCCGTAGGTGAACGGCAGCGGCCGAGGCGTCGCCCAGGCGAGCCCGCCCACCAGCACCGCTCCGACTGCCACTGCCTTCGTCACCTGCCCCACTCCGTTGCGAATGATTTTGCGAATCATTCTCAAGTAGCACTGCACGTCAGATGCCGTCAAGGCACCCGTGGGGGTGCTTGAAGCCGCCCTGATGGGTGGGATTCGTCAGCCGAGCTTCAGAAGCCAGTCGTTTGGCAGACCTGCGCTGGTGGCTCCCCGCTTGAGGGCCTCCACGAAGCGGGGGCTGACCGGCCCATCGGAGCTGGCGCGGGCGGGGTTGGTGGTGAACGCGAGGGCATCGACTTTGCGCCCATCGGCGGTTTCGACGCAGACCTTGCGCTCGACGCACATGCCGGTGACCGCGCCTTCTTTGTGCATCACGATCGGCCAGTCTTTCTCGGCGATCTCGAACAGCAGGCCCCAGACGGCTTCTCCCGGTTGATCGGCGAGCCCGGCGACCCGGCCGCCCCACCAGCGGGAGGGAAAGTCGTAGACCAGCTTCAGGTCGACGCCCTTCACCTGCTGGCCCTTGGGGAGATCGAAGAACTCGTAGCCGTGCTGGCTGCGCCACTCTTCGAACGCCGCCCGGTCGAGGATGGTGGAGTACGCGAAGTACAGCTTGGTGCCCTGCCCCGCCTTCTCGCGGGCATCCATCACCTGGTCGTAGTGAGCGTCCATGGGCTCTGTTTAACGGGTGCCGAAGACTTCGAACATGCGTTTCACGTCGAGCCGGGAGGTCTTGAGGAACAGCCCCAACGCCTTCTCGGTGCTGTCGGCGAGCAGCGACATGCGCGCCAGCCGCTTCAGCTGCTCGGCCGGAGCGTGGGTCGACTCGGCCATCTTGCGGGCCTCGTCGAGAATCGGCCCGCACCCGGGCGATGAACGAGAACTCGCGCTCTTCGATCACCTGGCGGGCCATCTTCATCAGGTCGGTCTCGGCCCGGTAGCGCCAGGCGCCGTCGCCGGGGTTGCGCACCCTCAAGATCACGCCCCAGCGCTCGAGGTCGCGCACCAGCATCGACACCCCGCCCTTCGACAGCTCGAGCTCGTCTTCCAGCTCGGCGGCGGTGAGCGCCACGTCACGCAGGTAGAGCAGCGCCCAGACCCGGCCCTGGTTGCGCTTGAAGCCCCAGAACTCGATCACGTTGCCGACGGCTTCGACCGCGACCGCCTCCCAGCGCTTCAGCTTCTCGCTGTGCGCGCCCTTGGCCGGTGCCGTCTGTGTCCAGAGATAACCCTTCATGAATCAGGCGCCTGTATCAGGCGGCGTCCTTCAGCGCGACCCCACGGGCCACCGAAATCGCCCAGTGGAGCAGCCGCTCGCCGACCGGGCCTTCACGGTAGGGGCCGAGCGCGTCGACCGCGCGCGACAGGTGCAGCTCCATCACCTGGGTGGCTTCGTCGATCGCCCCGGTGCACCAGAGCGCGGTGCCGAGCTCCTTCGCCTTCTCGAGGTTCATCGCGCCGGGCGCCCAGGCCTCCGAGATGCGCTTGCGCAGGTGCTCGTCGTGCTTCACCGCCAGGGCGATCGGCAGCGACGGGGTGCGGGAGACGATGTCTTGATACCGCGGCTTGCCCGGGTCGGTGCCGGTGACGTCGCGAATGTCGTCGGCGATCTGAAACGCGATCCCCAGCTCGCGGCCGAAGGCGTCGAAGCAGCGCGCGGCCTCGGCCTCGCCGGCGAGGGTGGCGATCGCCTTGCCGCACCAGCCGAACAGGCTCCCGGTCTTGCCCTCCGCCACCGACGCGAGCGCCGCCTGGGAGTGGCTGAGATCTCCGCGCGACTCGATCTCGGCGATCGCCGCCCAGGTCATCTCACGCACCGTCTCGAGCGCGGTGTTGCCCACCGCGGGAGACAGCCGGTTCAACCGCAGCAGTGAGTCTGAGAGCAGCAGGTCGCCCGCCATCACCGACACCAGGTTGCCCCACTGGGCGTTGGCGGTGGGCCGGCCGCGGCGAAACATGCCGGCGTCGACCACGTCGTCGTGCAGCAGCGAGGCGGAGTGGATCAGCTCCGCGCCGACCGCGATCTCCAGCACCGGCTCACCGGTCACTCCCAGCGCTTCGGCGAAGGTGTGCACCAGAATCGGCCGGCCCCGCTTGCCGCCGGGGAGCAGGCAGAGGTGACGGGCCGCCTGCATCAGGGTGTCGCGGGTGCCGGGCGGCCGCGAGAGGCGCTCGTTGAGACGTGCTTCCACCTGGGTGAGGAAACGGGTCAACGCGTCGGGGAGAGCGCCCATGCGTGTTCATATAGTTCAAGAGCCCTTGAACTGCACGCCAATCGGGTCAGCTCGAGACCCTCAGATGCGGTCCGACTCGAACAGCACCCGCTTCTCGATGTCGGTGAAGCCGAGCTGCCCGGGAGGCGGCGCCTTGGCGGTCACCACGTACATCGTGAACGAGACGATGCGCTTGTTTGGCCCCCAGTGCTCCAGCTGGGGAATGCGAAAGATGTAGTCCTTGATGTTGCGCCAGTACTCGCCCCACACCGGCATGCGCCCGTGGATCTCGCACCAGTGCTGATCCATGTACCAGGGGCCGTGGAGCGGAGCCTCGAAGTCGGGCGGCTGCCCGGTGAGCGGGTCGACGTGGCTGCCGTCGTTCATCGTGGCGTCGACCACGATCAGCATGTCGTCGCGCGGTGCCTCGGGTGAGAACATGCGCCACGGCTGGGGGATCTGCAGGTAATTGATCGGCGCGCTCAACACCTCGGGCACCGACTGTGGCCGCCACGACACCGGCACCGCCGCGTTCCACTGCAGCACCGCGATCCCGCAGGCGACCAGAAAGAACGCCGGCCCCGCCGTCTGCAGCGCCAGCCGCAGGCCGCGATGGAGCGCGCCCTCGACCGGCGGCTGCAGCTTCACCACCGGCCGCTCCAACAGCCAGCGGCCGAGCACGCCGGTGAGCGCCACCAGCGCGCCGCCCACCACCGGCAGCGCCCACAGCCAGGCGTAGAGCGGCCCCAGCGGCAGCGCGCGCATCACCTCGGCGCTCGCAGACTGGCCCTGCACCGCGGCGGCACCCTTGCGCGCGACCTCGAACGGCCCCGGCTTCTCTTCGAAGCTCAGGTGCCCCAAGGTGTCGAGCCGCGCCAGCACCCGCGCCGCGAACGCCTGCATCGGCTGCGAAGGGTCGAAGCGAACCAGCCGCTCCAGCGACGCGCGGTGCAGCTTCTGCCCCAGCAGCACCCAGTCGTCCTTGGTGACCAGCAGCAGCGCGAAGCACATCATCGAGTACGAGAACGGCCCCAGCGTGCAGAGCAGCGCGATGCTCCCGTGCAGGGTCCAGATGAACAGCAGCCCGATTCGCCGCGGCCAGGTCTGAAACACCGGAGTGAGGATCAACAGCGGCAGCGCCGCCTCCATCACCAGCGTGCCCCAGGTCATCGCCGGGCTGAGCCAGAACGGCTCGTGCATTCGCAGGAACGCGGCGAGGTGGGTGGCGACCCGGTTCTGCCAGAGCACGTAGTGAACCGCCGAGCCGTCTTTCCAGGTCACGCCCGACTTGTGGAGCACGTTGAAGACGTAGATCGTTGCCCACTGCAGGCAGACCGCGAAGTACCCCAGCCCGACGAAGCGCTGCGGCAGCTCGGCCTTCCACGCCCGCTCGCCCAGCGACTTCGCGTCGGCGGCCGGGTGGGTGCGCAGGCTGCGGATCAACGAGTCGAGCGAGAACCGCTGGCCCAGCGGCAGGAACACCGTCCACACCGCGAGCAGGTTGGTGGTGATCGCGCCGCCGTGCTGCACCAGCTGCATGCGCCAGTTGAGCGACTCGAGGCAGATCAGCGCCAGCACCTGCATCAACCGGGTGAACAACCCGAGCGTGTAGAGCAGGTAGACGATGAAGATGAACGCGACGAAGCACCGCACCTCGTTCGGCGACGAGAACCCGAACAAGAAGCCCCAGATGTCGGGCTGGGGCGGCCGGAACAGCTCGTAGTGGTTCGGCAGCATGCCGTCGTTGCTGTACATGCTGACCAGGTTGCCGCCCCCCACCCGGTCGTAGAGGTTGGTGAGCAGCAGCAGGCCGTAGCCGATGCGAAACAGGCCCAGCGTGCGGCTGTCGACGCTGAGCCACCGCTCGCGGATGAACCGAAAGGCCTTCTCCATCGTGCGCGGCGGAAAATGGCCTGAACTGACGCCCGCTGGCCAGCCTATTCGGCCCGCATCGCCTCGACGGGATCGAGCTTCGACGCCCGCGCCGCCGGGTAGATGCCGAACACCAGGCCGACGCCGGAGCTCATCGCCAGCGACAGCGCCACCGCCCAGGTCGGCACCGCGGTGTAGAGCCCGAGCGTCCACCGGCCGAGGAAGGCGATGAAGAAGCCCAGGCCCACGCCCATCAGGCCGCCGACCAGCGCCAGCACCACCGCCTCGGTCGAGAACTGGAGCAGAATTCGCTTACGGGTGGCGCCGAGCGCCTTGCGAACGCCGATCTCCTTGGTGCGCTCGGTGACCGCCACCAACATGATGTTCAAGATGCCGATGCCGCCCACCAACAGCGAGAGAAAGCAGACGCCGAAGGTGGCGGCGGTGATCACCTTGGAGAGGTCGTTGAGCGTCTTCGCCATCGACTCGTTGGTGGAGATCTCGAAGTTGTTCTCGCCGTCGGGCGCCACCTTGCGCCGCTGACGCAGCAGCCGGGTGACCTCTTCTTGCGCCCGGTCGACGTGCTCGGCGTCGCGCGCCTGCACGTTGATCGTGATCGTGCGCCGCTTGCCGTAGGCGGCCAGGTAGCTGTTCATCGGCAGCAGCACCATGTTGTCGAGGTTGAACAGGCCGAGCAGCTTGCCGCGCCGCTCCGCCACCCCGACCACGGTGTACGGCTCACCCTTGAGGCGAATCTCCTGCCCCAGCGGGCTGCTGTGGGGGAACAGCTTGTCGACCACGTCGGGCCCGAGCACAGCCACGTGCCGGCTGTCGACGTCTTCAGCGTCGTTGAACGAGCGGCCCGAGGCGATCACCAGGCCCGAGGTCTCGTAGTACGACGCGGTGGCGCCGTTGATGAACACGTTCGGCTGGGTCTCCGCCGCCGCGGTGGCCACCTTCTGCGCGCCCACGCCGGCCGAGGCGCTGGTGAGCGACACCGACGGGCAGCGATCGATGATCGACCGCTGATCGTCGAGCGTGAGCACCGGGCGCTGGCCGATCTTGTTCCAGTTCATGCGGTCGCCGAAGTGAATGCCGACCGGCCACTTGTCGACCCGAAAGGTGTTCGCGCCCAGCAGCGAGAAGTCGCGGTTCACCTTCACCCGCAGGCCCTCGAGCATCGCCATCATCGTCACCACGGTGGCGGTGCCGATCACGATGCCGAGCAGCGTCAAAAGGGTGCGCAGCGGGTTGGCGGCGAAGGTGCCGAACGCGAGCCGCAGGTTGTCGACGAACGCCCTGATGAAATTGCTCATTCGTGCCTCAGCGCTTCCACCGGGTCGAGGTTCGCCGCGCGCGCCGCCGGCCAGATGCCGAACAGCAGGCCGACCAGCGAGGCGAAGCCCACTCCGAACAGCACCGTCAAAGGCTTCACCGTCGCCGCCAGCGGGGTCACCTCGCTGACGATCTTCGCGCCCCCGAGGCCGACGATGGTGCCGAGCAGACCGCCCAGGGCGCTGACCGCGATCGCCTCCAGAATGAACTGGGTGACGATGGTGCGCTTTCGGGCGCCCAGCGCGCGGCGCAGGCCGATCTCGCGGGTGCGCTCCCGCACCGAGACCAGCATGATGTTCATGATCCCGATGCCGCCCACCAACAGGGTGATGAAGCCGATGCCGACCGCCACGCCGTACAGCGCGCCGGTGAGCTTCTGGTAGGTGTCGGCCAGCTGGTCGGGCTTGTTGATCGAGAAGTCGTCGGGCTTGTCGGGCGGGGTCGAGCGGGCGCGGCGCAGAATGCTCACCAGCTGGTCTTCGGCCACCTCGAGAATCAGACGGCTTGGGCACCGCGACGCCGATGTCGATGCTCCGCCGGCCGCCGAACTGCTCCTGGAAGGTGCCGAACGGCACCACCACGGTGAGGTCCTGGCTCTGGTCGAGGATCTTGCCCTTGCGCGAGAGAATGCCGATCACCGTGTAGTAGCGGTTCGACACCTTGATCGGCAGCCCGAGCGGCGAGGCGTGCGGGTAGAGCGAGTCGGCCACGTCTTGGCCGATCACCGCCACGAAGTGCCGGGCGTCGTCGTCGGCCTCGCTGAAGAAGCGCCCCTGGGCGACGTCGAAGCCCGAGACCGTCAGCCACTCCGGAGTGGTGCCGGTGACGTCGACCGCGGTCAGCTCGTTGCCCTGAAAGCTGATGTCTTCGTTGTCGTCGAGCATCGGCGCCACCGCGAGCGCCATCGGCAGCTGGGTGCGCACCGCCTCGAGCTCCTTCTTCCCCAGCGGCTTGCGGTTCCGGTACAGCCACCAGTCGCCCACCTGCACCCAGGGCCACTTCGACACGTAGACCGCGTTCGACCCCAGCGACTGGAGCTGCTTGTCGAAGCTGGTGTTCATGCCCTGAATGATCCCCACGATCGCCAACAGGGTGGCGACGCCGATGCCCACGCCGACGGTGGTGAGCACGGTGCGCAGCCGGTGGTTGCGCAGCGAGACCACCGCGATGCGCGCGCCTTCGATCAAGTCGATGCGCATGCTCACGGGTGCACCTCGGCGGCGGCGGGAGGCGGCGTGGGCGCTTCGACGTAGGCCACCTCGTGGCCCGGCCCGTCGGCGATGATCTTGCCGTCGGAGATGCGCACCGCCCGCGGGCAACGCGCGGCCAGCTTCGGCTCGTGGGTCACCAGAATGATGGTGTGGCCGGCCTTGTGGAGCTCCGAGAACAGCCGCACGATCTCTTCGCCGGTGGCGGAGTCGAGGTTGCCGGTGGGCTCGTCGGCGAGCAGCAGCGACGGGTGCGCCGCCAGCGCCCGGGCGATCGCGACGCGCTGGCGCTGACCGCCCGACAGCTCGTTGGGCCGGTGGCTCATGCGATCGTTGAGCTTCACCTTGCTGAGCGCCTCCACCGCGCGCTCGTGCCGCTCCTTCTTCTTCATGCCCCGGTACACCAGCGGCAGCTCGACGTTCTGGAGCGCGGTCTCGCGGGGGAGCAGCTGGAAGTTCTGGAAGATGAAGCCGATCTCCTGGTTGCGAATCGCCGCCAGCTCGTCGTCGGCCATCACCGAGACGTCTTTGCCGTTGAGCAGGTAGTGGCCCTTCGACGGCGTGTCCAACGCGCCGAGCACGTTCATCAGGGTGCTCTTGCCGGAGCCCGACTGGCCGACGATCGCCACCCACTCGCCGCGGTCGATGTGGAGGCTCACGCCCCGCAGCGCGTGCACCGTCTCTTCGCCCACCTGGTAGGTGCGCCAGATGTCGTTCAGCTCGATCAGGTGGCTCATCGGGGCCTTCTGGGTGATCTCCGTGGCGGGCATTTTGTTCACCGGCGGTCAGCCGCGCTTCCCACCCTGCCCCGGCTTCGACTCCTCGACGATGTCGCCCTCTTTGAGCTCCTTGGCGAGGGTGCGGTACGGGCCCTCGATGATCTGATCGCCCTCCTTCAACCCGTCGAGGATCTCGATCTCGGTGTCGGAGCTGATCCCGGTGTGCACCCGGCGCAGGTGGCACTTCTTCTCGGCGTCGACCACGAACACCACCTTGGCGAAGGTCTCGCTCTTGATCGGCGCTTTGATCGCCGTCTTCTCCACGTCGGCGGCGGAGTCGGCCAGCATCTTCTCGGGCCGCACCGTCACCGCTTGCACGGGGACGACCAGCGCGGAGTCGCGGCTCTCGGCCTTCACGTGCACCTCGGCGCTCATGCCCGGCAGCACGCCTGGAGGCCGCGAGGTGAGCGCCACCGTCACCGGAAAGGTCGTCGTCTCCTGCTCGGTGCCCTGGTTGCGCACGATCGCCTTCTTGCCGACCTCGGTCACCACGCCCTCGAACGACTGGCCCTCGAGCGCGTCGACCTTCACCTCGGCCTTCTGGTCTTCGATCAGATGCACCACCTCGTGCTCGCCGACCTCGATCTTCACTTCCATCGTGTTGAGCGCGGCGATGGTCATCACCACGTCTTCACTGAAGTCGCTGCCGCGCACGCGCTCTCCGACCTCGCGGGTGCGCTCGATCACCGTGCCTTCGATCGGCGAGATCAGGGTGGTGTGCGAGACGTCGGTCTGAGCCTGCTCCAGCGCCGCGATCGCCTGGGCCGCGCGATCCTGCAGCGAGGCCAGCTTGGCCTTCGCCGACTCGTGATCGGCGGTCGCCTTCTCGAACTCGGCTTTCGCCGCCATTCCCTTCTCGGTCAGCCCCTGAACCCGGCCCTTCTCGGCGAGGGTGCGATCGACGTCGACCTGAGCGGCCTGCACGTCGGCCTTCGCCGCGTTGACCGCCGCCTGGGCCTGCTTCAAGCCGGCGTCGTAGCGGCGGCGATCGATCTGGCCGAGGGTCTGACCCTTGGCGACGTGATCGCCTTCTTTCACGTTGAGCGACACCAGGTCGCCCGAGAGCGTGGAGCTGATCTTCACCGTGGTGGTCGACTGCACCTTGCCCGCGCCGGTGACGGTGCGAACGATCGGCCCCTTCTTGGCCGCGCCGAACTGCACCTCCACCGCTGGCGGCGGCTTGGTCTTGAGGCCGTTGAACGTGACCGCGCCAACCAGGAGCACGATCAACGCCGCCAGGATTCCCCGGAACACCGTCATGGAGCCTTCTCCTTGTTCTGCATCGCCGCGCCGGTCATTCGGTCGAGTGCCGCGCGCGCTTCTTCGAGATCGATACGCCCCTGAACCAGCGACAGCTCGGCCTGGGTCAGCTTCAGCTCGGCGTCACGCACGTCGAGGGTCGAGCCGGCGCCGGCGTTGAAGCGCTCGCTCGACAAGGTCACCACCTGCTTCGCGGTCTCGTAGTTGGCCTGCGCCACCGCGATCACCTGCTGCTGCACCCGAACCGACGCGGCCGCCTTCGCCACGTCGACCTCCATCTGGCGCTGGGCGTACTCGAGCTGAATGCGGGCCTGCGACGCGTTCGCCTCGGCGGTCTTGGCGGCGGAGTCGGTCGACAGCCCGTTGAAGAGGTTCCAGTTGAGGTTGAGCCCGACGTTGAGGTTGTTCTGCCGCGACGGGTCGGTGAAGAACGGCTTCGCCACCGGCGAGTAGCGGGTGTAACCGGCGGTGGCGCTCACCTGCGGCAGGTAGTTCGAGTTGGCGACGTCGATGCTCCGCTCGGCGCTGCGCTGGGCGGCGGCGAGCGAGGCCAACAGCGGCCGGTGCTCCCGGGCGAACGCGATCGCGTCGGGGTCGGGCGGGGGCTCGGCCGACTGGAGCTTGGGATCCAAGGTGCCCGGGTTGGCGGCGCGCACGTTGCTCATCGGCTGACCGAGCCACGCCAACAGGTCGCCCGAGGCGGCGGTGATCGTCTGCTGCTGGCGAATCGCGGCGATCCGGTCGTTGCCGAGGTTGACGTCGGCGTCGAGCGCGTCGCGGCGCTGGCCACGGCCCGCCTCGTACAGGCTCTTCGCGCGCTCCAGTTGCTGCTGGCTGCGGGTCACCGACGCGTTGAGCACGTCGAGCGTCACCTGCGCCTTGTAGAGCTCGTAGAAGCGGCGCACCGCCTCGAACTCGGCCGCCAGGCGCTGCTCGGCGAGCTGACCCTCGGCCGCCTCTTTCGAAGCGCCGGCCTGGCTGATCTGGTTCCACCACTTGCCGCCGTCGTAGAGCAGCTGGTTGAGGGTGAGCCCGAGCTGAAAGGTCTCGCGGTCGGTGTTGACGGGAATGTCTTCGGCCTTCAGCGTGAAGCCGCTCAGCCGCCCGGTCGCGGGGTCGATGGTGGGGACCTGCGCGTAATAGACCTGCGGTCCGCTCCAGTTGTAGCCGACGCCGGCGTTGCCGATCAGCTGCGGCAGAATCGCCGAGCGCGCGGTGCGCACGTTCTCGTTCGCCCGCGTGACGTCGTACTCGGCCTTCACCGCGTCGAGCTGCCTGCGCGACATCTCCCGCACCTGCTCGAGCGTGAGCGTCGCCGGCTCCGCCGACAACGACAGCGCCACCACCATCGCCGCAATCACTTCGGTCCTCCCCCTCCGCCTTGCATCATCGCCGGCAGCCCGATCGACACGAACCCCGAGAACAGCAGGTACAGGGTGATCGCGAACGCCAGCCCCTTTGCCTTGTGCATGCGGGTGGCCTCCGCCAACCCGAGCCCCAACAACAGCACCGTCCACAGCTTGAACAGCTCGACCACGCCCAGCAGCTTGGCCGCCACCGGGCTCGACGGGTGCATCAGCTGCGACAGAGACGTCACCAACAGCTGGCCCGACTGCTGAGGCGAGAGCACGTCTTGCCTGAGCGCGGCGAACGCAGAGACCAGGTACGCCAGCGCGAGCGGCAGCATCGCCACCGAGACCGCGGTGAAGACCGCGCTGAAGGTGGTCTTCTTGCCGATCAGCCAGACCGCGAGCCGCACCAGCACCGAGAGCAGCAGCACCGTGAGCGGCATCCCGAACACGCCCTTGGCGATCCCTCCGACCAGGGCGACACGCTCCGCCTTTTGAACCTCTTCGCTGATCTCGCGGTCGGTGGCCTTCGCCAGCTCACCCGACTGCTCCATCTGAGAGATGACCTCGGCCGCGGGGTCGACCCGGGAGGCGAACGCCGCACCGGAGGCCGCGCAGGTCAACGCCAGCCAGAGAACGGGGATCACCCAGCGGCGATCGGCGACCTTCCGCGGCACGGCCATCAGCGGGTCGACGTAGACGCGGGCTGTCAGCCACAGGGATCGGATCACGCGACGCGGTTAACGCTTGGCCATCGGGTTGATTTCAACGCTTTAGTGCAGCCGGGGGAGACGTGGTTTCGCGCTTTTCCGGACACCGGTCGACCCGTTTTGTTCGACCCCGCCCAACAGGCCTGTAGCAGAAAATTTGCGGTGTTTCCGCGCGGGTGTACCGTTTCGAAGCCCACCATGGTCGAAAGCACCGACTTCGCCTCCGTGATGAACGAGGCAACGGACATTGCCCAAACAGTCAACCAGCCGCTGACCACCGCCCACGTCTTGTTGGCGATGTTCACCGTCGAGAACCGCGCCCAGCTGTTGCTCAAGGAACGCGGCATCGACGAAGACCGGCTCCTCGAGATCCTCACCGCCGCGCCGAGCGAACAGCCCGGCCTGGTGGAGGAGCTCCGCGACAAGACGCACGAGATCGCGCGCAGCGTCGGCTCGACCGAGGCCGACTGCATGCACGCGCTGATCGCCGCCACCCGGGTGCGCTGCGTCGCGCAGGATCTGCTCTTCAAGACGGGGCTCGACCTGACCGGCTTGCGGAACACCGCACTCTCCTACTTCACCTCGGGCCGCATGCCGCGCCGGTTGATGCTCTCGCGCGAGCTGCCGCCCAATGTGCCCCGCGCCGCCAGTGGCCGGCCGGTCGGAGCGCCTCCGCTGCCGTTCGCGCCTCCGGTGGCGAAGACCGCGGTGCTGCCGCCGCAGCAGCCCAAGCCTGCAACCTTGAAGCCCGGCCTCTCGGCCCGCGACCTGGTCGACGACCTCAGCGACGACGAGCTGCGCGAGCTGGAGTCGATCGCGCTCTCGCCTTCGACCCAGATCATGCCTCCGGTCGAAGCGCCCGTCCCCAAGCCGGCCGCGAAGTCTTCCTCCAAGGCGCCCTGGCTGCTCGACCCGCGTGAGTACCCGCTGCTGAGCTCGCTCGGCCGCAACCTCACCGCGGCGGCGAAAGACGGCAAGCTCGACCCGGTGGTCGGCCGCGCGACCGAGATCGATCAGGTGATCGACATTCTCGGCAAGCGCCGCACCAACAACCCGGTGCTGGTCGGTGAGCCGGGCGTCGGCAAGACCGCGGTGGTCGAGGGCGTCGCCCAGCACCTGGTGCTGCTCAAGGGCCAGCTGGGCGAGAAGGTCGTGATCGAGCTCGACGTCGGCTCGCTGGTGGCCGGCACCCAGCTGCGCGGCTCGTTCTCGGAGAAGCTGAACGCGCTCAAAGACGAAGTGAAGCGCGGCGACGGCAAGATCCTGGTCTTCATCGACGAGATTCACACCCTGGTGGGCGCGGGCTCCACCGGCGACGGCCCTCAGGACGCGGCGAACGAGCTGAAGGCGGCGATGGCGCGCGGCGAGTTCCCCTGCATCGGCGCCACCACCCACGACGAGTACCGCAAGCACCTCGAGTCTGATCCCGCGCTGGAGCGGCGCTTCACGCCGGTGCGGGTGAACGAGCCGTCGGTGCCCGACACCGTCTACATCTTGAACGGGGTGATCGGCCGCTACGAGCAGCACCACGGGCTCAAGTACTCGCCCGAGTCGCTCCAGGCGGCGGCGTCGCTGGCGGCGCGCTACGTCACCGACCGTTTCCTGCCCGACAAGGCGATCTCGATCGTCGATCTCGCCGGCTCGCGCTGCCGCCGCGAGAACCGCGACCTGGTCGAGCCGGCCGACATCGCCCGGGTGGTGTCGAAGCTCGCCGGCCTGCCCGAAGAGCGGCTGCTGATGAACGACTCCGCCCGGCTGATGCGGCTGGAGGACGACCTCAAGGCCAAGGTGATCGGCCACGACGAGGTGATCGAGCGGGTCGCCAAGGTGATTCGCCGCAACTACGCCGGCTTTGCCTCGCGGCGGCCGATGGGGAGCTTCTTGTTCCTCGGCCCCACCGGCGTGGGCAAGACCGAGCTGGCGCGCGGGCTGGCCGACGTGCTGTTCGGCAACCGCGACGCGATGGTGCGGCTCGACATGAGTGAGCTGTCGGAGGCCCACGGCGTGAGCCGGTTGATCGGCGCTCCCGCGGGTTACGTCGGCTACGGCGACGGCGGCCAGCTGTCGGAGCCGGTGCGCAAGCGCCCCTCGTCGGTGGTGGTGCTCGACGAGATCGACAAGGCGCACCGCGAAGTGCTGATGCTGCTGTTGCAGGTGCTCGAAGAGGGCCGGCTGACCGACGGCAAGGGCCGGCACGTCGACTTCTCGAACACGGTGATCGTGCTCACCTCGAACCTGGGCGCCGAGGCGCTGACCGAGAAGACCAAGGTGATGGGCTTCGGGGCCGAGGCGGTGGTGGGCAACACCACCGACAACGCGGCCTCGGCGGCGCGGCGGGCGCTGCCTCCCGAGCTGTGGAACCGAATCGACGAGCGCTGCGTGTTCAAGCCGCTGAAGGAGATCGAGGTCGCCAAGATCGCCCAGCTGCTGCTCACCGAGTCGTCGAAGCGGCTGCAGACCGAGAAGGGCATTCAGTACGTGGCCGGAGAAGACGTGGTCGGCCACCTGCTCAGCCGCGGCGGGTTCGACCCCGCGCTCGGCGCCCGGCCGATGCGGCAGACGGTGCAGCGGCTGGTCGAAGGGCCGCTGGCGGAGCGCATTCTCCTCGGCGAGTTCGCGCAGGGAGACAAGGTGCGCATCGCGGTCGACTCCGGCGCGCTGCGGTTCTCTCGAGACACATGAGCCAGCGCAAGCGCCGCTCGAAGCGGGTGCCGCGCGCGCGCTGGGGCTCTCGCGGCCGTGCTCCGCGGCCCAAGGTGGTGATCGCCGGCGCCGGCCGAATGGGTGGAGCGCTCGCCCTGGGCCTGCTCGCCGCCCGCTGGCCGGTCGCCGTGCTGCCCCGCTCGGCGGAAGGTCAGCGGCGCGCCAAGCGGCTCAACCTGCCCTTCGCCCGCCCTGAAGATCTGGCCGACGCGCGCCTCTGCCTGCTCGCGGTGCCCGACTCCGCGGTCGGTGAGGTGGCGAAGTCGATCGAAGCCGACCTGGGGCCCGAGACGGTGCTGGCTCACTGCGCCGGCGCGCTCTCGGTCGATGCGCTGGCGGTCACCGCGCGGCTGAAGGCGCAGCCGCTCGCTTCGTTTCATCCCCTGGTGGCGGTGCCCGACCCCCGTGCCGATCTGAGCGGCCGCTGGGTCGCGGTGGCCACCAACCGCGCCGAGCTGATGCCGCTGTTGGTGAAGATGGCGCTCGCGCTGCGCATGCGGCCGCTCAAGGTGCCCGACTCGGCGCGCGCGCTGTACCACGCGGGTGCGGTGATGAGCGCCGGGCTGGTGGTGACCCTGGTCGGCTGCGGCGCAGAGGCGCTCGAGGCCGCGGGCGTGGATCCCCACGAGGCGCTGCCGGCGTTGTTGGCCCTGGCGCAGTCGGCGCTCGAAGGCGTCGGTGATCGCAGCCTCGCCGCGGGCCTCACCGGCCCGGTGGTTCGAGGAGACGCGGGCGTGGTGAAGGCGCACCTGGCGAGCCTGCCGGCGTCGCTCCAGCCGGTGTACCGGGCGATGAGCCTCAAGTGCCTCGAGCTCGCGGGCGGCCGGGTGAGTGACGAGACCCGGGAGCAGCTGAGGAAGATCTTCGAATAGGCCGGGCGTACGGGGGCTTACGCCTCGAACACCTGCTCGCTTCCCTTTTCACCGCAGCCTCGACTAAGCGTGCGCCCTCTTCCCCGGGCCGGGCCGGGACGAAAGACAGCCGTGCGCTCCATTCTCTTCATCACCCTCCTCGCCCTCGCGGCGTGCCCCAGCACTCCGAACCCGGTCTGTGATTCGGCGACCCACGTCGACCTGGTCGCCAAGACCTCCGCGAGCTGCGCCGACCTGAAGCAGACCAACCCGCTCGATCAGTGCGAGCTGAAGATCCACGGCTGCACCGCCGACGATCAGACCACCCTGCGCGCGTGGCTGAGCTGTCTCAACAACCTCCCCGACTGCACCGACAAGGCGGCCTGGCAGACCCAGCGCGCGACCTGCGACGAGTCGTTGCCGGGCCTGAGCGACACCTGCCAGGCGCAGTTCTTCCCCGGAGGGGTGGGCGGTGGCGCGGGTGGCGGCGCAGGCGGTGGCAGTGGTGGTGGCTCGATGGGCCCCGACGCCGGCCGCGAGACCCTGCCCTGCGACGTCGCCGGCATCGTCGGCACCTACTGCGGCAAGTGCCACTCCAACCCGCCCGACCACGCCGCGCCGTACTCGCTGGTGAAGCGCTCCGACTTCACCCGCGCCTACCCGGCCGACATGAGCACCACGATGGCCGCCCGCTGCGCGATTCGTCTGCAGTCGGAGGATCAGCCGATGCCGCCCGACCCGGAGCCGAAGCCGAACGCCGCCGAGCAGCAGATCCTCCTCGACTGGCTCACCGGCGGCACGCCCGACGGCACCTGCAGTCCCGACGCGGGCGAGATTGACGCTGGCCTTGCTCCGGTGACCTGCCACGGCAACCTGCAGCCCGGCCCTTCGACGGTGGCGAGCCAGAACATGGATCCCGGCTGGGCCTGCCTCTCGTGCCACAAGGGTCAGAACTTCCAGAACCAGAACCCGTTCGGCGACTTCAACAGTCACGAGCAGTACTTCTTCATGGGCACCGTATTCCCCGACTGGCACGAGCAGGACCTGTGCGTCGACGTTCAGAGCGGCGCGACGATCAACATCTTCGACGTGCACGGCAACCTGGCGTTCTCGATGACGCCGAACGGCGTGGGCAACTTCTACCGGCCGTCGAAGTTGGCGGGCATCGACCTGCCGTACACGGCTCAGATCGTCGGGCCGACCGGCAAATCGCGGTGGATGCTGACCGGCCAGGCGATCGGCGACTGCAACACCTGCCACACCGAACAGGGCATCGGCGGTGCGCCCGGGCGAATCGTGGTGCCGCAGTAGTGAGTACGGGCGGTTGACGGCGAGCCAGTACGCGCGTAAACGACGTCGCTCAACGTTTCACCAGAGGAATCTGATGGCCCGCGTAACCGTAGAAGACTGCCTTCCGATGGTCGACAACCGCTTCGCCCTCGTGCTCCTGGGCGCCAAGCGCGCGCGTCAGCTGATGGCTGGCGCCCGCACCATCGTCGAGGGCAGCAAGAACAAGCCCGCGGTGCTCGCGCTTCGTGAAGTCGCGACCGGCAAGGTGCGCTTCGACCGCGACGTGCGCCAGGCGCTGACCGGCCGCTTCGCGTCGCAGGCCGCGCCCGCCGAGCCCAAGCTTTAGTCGGAACCGCGAGCCGCCCAAGACCGAGCCCGAGCAGTTGGGGTCGGTCGCCGGGTAGGCGAGCCAAAAACAGGAGCAGACGTGTTCGAGAGCCTGAACCTCTCGGCGGAGGAGATCGTCCGCCTGTCGAAGCAGCACTCGATCTTCGAGTGGTCGGCCCAGTCGCACGTGGCGCCGATCCCGATGGCGAAGGCCAAGGGCATCTTCTTCTGGGACAGCGCCGGCAAGCGCTACTTCGACTTCAACAGCCAGCTGATGAGCGTGAACATCGGCCACGGCGATCAGCGGGTGATCGACGCGATCTCCGAGCAGGCCGGCCGGCTCACCTACGCCAGCCCGTACATGGCGACCGACGTGCGCGCGGCGCTCGGCAAGAAGCTCTCCGAGATCTGCCCCGGCGATCTGAACAAGGCGTTCTTCACCTTGGGCGGCTCGGAGGCGAACGAGAACGCGGTGAAGATCGCCCGCATGTACACCGGGCGGCACAAGATCATCGCCCGCTACCGCAGCTACCACGGCGGCACCGCCGGCTCGGCGACGCTGACCGGCGACCCGCGCCGCTGGGTGGCGGAGCCCGGCATTCCCGGCGTGGTTCGGGTGCTCGACCCGTATCAGTACCGGTGCGGCTTCTGCTCCGACAAGCCGGCCGGCTGCTCGCTGATGTGCCTCAAGCACGTCGAAGAGATCATCGACTACGAAGGCCCGCAGAACGTCGCCGCGATCATCATGGAGACGGTCACCGGAACCAACGGCATCATCGTGCCGCCCGAGGGCTACCTGAAGGGCGTTCGCGACCTGTGCACCAGGCACGGCATCGTGATGATCCTCGACGAGGTGATGGCGGGCTTCGGCCGCACCGGCAAGATGTTCGCCTGTAACCACTGGGA
Organism: Myxococcaceae bacterium; assembly: GCA_047602415.1. Lineage (GTDB taxonomy): Bacteria > Myxococcota > Myxococcia > Myxococcales > Myxococcaceae > JASGHH01. Next base: position 919,065 of record JASGHH010000001.1, read on the forward strand.
CGTGACGCCCGATCTGATGACGATCGCCAAGGGCCTCACCAGCTCGTACCTGCCGCTCGGCGCGGTGATGATGAACGACAAGATCGCCCAGCACTTCGAGAAGAACGTGTTCTACGGCGGCCTCACCTACAACTCGCACCCCACCTGCATCGCGGCGGCGCTGGCCTGCATCAGGGTGTACGAGGAAGACAAGCTGGTCGAGAACGCGGCGAAGCTCGGCAAGGTGCTCGCCCAGCAGCTCAACAAGCTGAAGGGAAAGCACCCCTGCATCGGCGACGTGCGCTCGCTCGGCCTGTTCTCGATCGTCGAGTTGGTGAAGAACCGCAAGACCCGCGAGCCGATGGCGCCGTTCAACGCCCGGCCCGATCAGATGGGCGTGATGGGCGACCTGCGCAAGGCGCTGATCGACGGCGGCATCTACACCTTCGTTCGCTGGAACAACTTCTTCGTCAACCCGCCCCTCTGCATCACCGAGGAGCAGCTGATGGAGGGCCTGGCGATCGTCGACAAGGCGCTCGACGTGGCCGACCGCGGCGTCGTGAACTGAGCCGCGCTCAGCGGCGGCGCTTCTTCTTCGACTTCTTGTTCGCCTTCGAGTCCTTCGCGCCCGCGTCTTTCGCGCCGGCGTCGGCCGCCTCGTCGTCTTCTTCGACCCCGGCGTCTTCCAGCCCGGCGTCGTCGGGCTCTCCGGCGTCGGCCGCGGGCGCGGTGCCCGCATCAGGCGCTTCACCGGCGTCGAGGTCCAACGGCGCAGGCACCGGCACCGCCGCTTCGCCGCCATCGGCATCGAGGGTGACGCCGGCGTCGAGGTCGACTCCGAGATCTTCGGGCACCGGCGCCGGCTGACCGCGCAGCGCCGCCACCCGCGCCTTCACCTGCGCGACCAGATCGGGCCGCATCAGCACCACGTAGCCAGAGCTCCCCGCGATCACCAGCAGCAGCAGCGCGATCACCAGCCGCGCGGCGCCACCCTTCTTCTTCGCTCCGGCGGCCTCGAGATCGGCGGCCGAGTCCAGCACCTCCGGCATTCGCTTCGGCGGCGCGGTCGGGTCGCCCTCGACGTCGTCGATGCCGGGCTCGACCGGCAGCGCGTCCATGCTGTCGGAGGTGAGCTTGGGCCGGGCGCGAACGTTGGTCGGCTCGTCGGTGATTTCGCCGCCGAGGCCGTCGTCGCGCTCGTCGGGGTCGAGATCGGCGGTGGAGATCTTCTCCTGGCCGCGGGCCGCCTCTTTCTCCTCCTCGGTCTGCATCTTCAACTGGAGGCCGGTGCTGAGCCGCCGTGGAGGATCGACGTCGAAGTTGTTCGGCACCGGCACCTTCAGCTTGTGGCCGGGCGTGGTGGCGCCGGGGTCGAAGTCGGTGTGCTCCGAGAGCGCGGGTGCCTCGGGCACGTGCGACAGATCGGAGTCGTCGATGATCGCTTCGTGGCTCGCGCCGGTCGGCACGTCGTCGATCTCTCCGAGATCGACCGGAGCCTCTTCGATCTGCACCACCTTGGGCGGCGGCTTGGAGGGCGACGACCGGGGCGGCTTCGAGATCGACGGCCGGGGCCGGAGCGAGACGGTGGGCGGGTTGCTGTTCGGGGACTCCGCGCCCGGCGGCTCGATGTTCAGCCCGCGCACCTCGGTCTTCTGATCGGGCCCGCTCTCGTCGTCGGGCAGGTCGGCCGGCCACTCGGGCAGCTTGACGCTCTTGATCGAGGGCCGCGGCGCGGGCACCGGCGGCGCGGCGTCGACCACCGCGGAGACGATCGGCAGGTTGCCCGACGAGCGGGGCGTCATCGACGCGCGCGAGGGGCGCGGCGCCGGAGCACCGCCGCGGCGTTGGTCGACCGCGTCGCGGAGCGCGGCCTGCCGGTCCTTGAACAGCGTCTTGAGCACGCCCGAGAGCGCGTCTTTGCCGATCAGGTCTTGCGCCAGCACGCTCTCGAGCTGCTCCGCGAAAGCGATCGCGTCGGGCCACCGCATGTTCGGCGCCGGGTGGAGCGCCTCGCGCAGCACCTGGTCGAGCGCCGGGCTGCCCTCCGCGTGCTTCCAGGGGAGCGTGTCGAGGCCGGCGGTCACCACCGAGGCGTAGGGGCCGTCGTAGCCGGTGATCGCGGCGTGCAGCGCGGCGCCGAGACAGAACACGTCGGTGGTCGGCGTCGCGGGCGCGCCCCGAAGCTGCTCGGGCGCCATCATTCGCGACGAGCGCGGCGCGCCCAGATCGAGCACCGAGGTGACTCCGTCGAAACCCGCCAACAGCGCCGCGTCAGAGAGGCCGCCGTGCGCGACGACCGGGCTCTGGCGGTGCAGCGCGCCGATCGCCTTCGCCGCGTCGACCACCACCCGCCCCGAGAGGCCGAGCGCCGGCAGCCGCTTCGCCACCCGGTGCACCTCGACCAGCTCACGCAGGGTGACTCCGGGCACCAGCTCGAACACGCCCCAGCGGGCGCCCTCGAGCGTGATCACGTCGATCAGCCCGAGCACGTCGCCGCTCGCAGCGGCCGAGAACGGAGTGACGCCCTCCATCAGCATTCGCAGCACTGCCGGCCGGGCGATGCCGTCGTCACCGTGCTGGAGCGCCAGGCGCGTGCGTTGACCGTTGCCTGAAGGAGGCAGGGTCATGACCACGTCGTAGCGAATCCCCAAGCGCGCTCGATTTTAGTTCGGTTGCGTGCGGCGTCGAGCCTACTTCGGTGTGGTGAGCACGGTGAACGCCTTCTTGGCCATCTGCCGCTCGCCCCCGTACGAGAGCTGTTTGAGGGCTTCTTCGAGGGGCACCCAGCGGGCCTCGTCGACCTCGACGCGCATCTTCTCTTCGAGCACGTCGATGGTGCCGCCGGCGAACTTGAAGAGGAAGAAGCTGACGATCTTGAAGATCGTGTTGCCGTCCCACTTGTAGGCGTACTTCACGTCGCCCAGCTTCTCGACCAGCTCGGTGGTGAGCCCGGTCTCTTCGCGCACCTCGCGCTGGGCGGCGACGGCGGCGGTCTCGCCCTGGTCGAGGTGGCCCTTGGGCAGCGCCATCACCTTCTTGCCGCGGGGGCGAATCACCGCCAGCTCCCACTTCAGCGGGTCGGCAGGAGACGGCCGCACCACGACTCCTCCGGCTGAGAACTCACGGGTGGCGGCCACGAATCACGAGCATATGCCCAGCTTTGGTTGCGCGCTCGGCCGGGTTGAAGGGTCTGCCGTCAACGATGCGAGCATTCGGGTGCGCGGTCGCGATCCTGGTGATGGCGGGCTGCAACTGCAGGTCGCCGGCGGTCACCGATGGCGGGACGGGTGGAGCCGGCGGAGGCGCATCGACTGGCGGAGGGGCGGCGGCGGGAGGCGGCGTCGCATCCGGAGGCGGCGTCGCATCGGGAGGCGGAGCGAGCTCGGGTGGAGGCGGCGGCGCGTCGGTGGGCGGCGGTGCGTCAGCGGGCGGAGGCTCGTCAGCGGATGGCGGCTCGTCGGCGGACGGAGGTTCGTCAGCGGATGGCGGCTCATCGGAGGACGGAGTCACGGCGATCGACGGGGGCTACGCCGGCGACGCCACCTGCGGAGATACGAGCGGGCTGCAACAAGGAGCGCCGTGGCCGATGAGGGGCCGCTGCCCCAGCCGAATCTCACGCAGCGACGTGGTCGGCCCGGTGACGCCTCACCGCGGCTTCTGGATCACGCTCGGCCAATTTCCCAACAACTGGCCGATCATCTCCTCACCCACGGTCGACAAGTACGGCACCATCTACGTCGGCACCGGCGGCGCAGGCCTGGTCGCGCTCTGGCCCGACGGCGGCACCCGCTGGTCTTACGCCCCCTCCAGCGCCGCTGTTCGCGCGGGCGGAACCATCGTGGCCGACGACTCGATCATCTACGCCGATACCGACGGCAACATCGTCTCGCTCGATCGCGACGGCAACGTGAACTGGTCGACCAACGTCAGCTACCCCGTCAACGACGCGCCTTTGATCGGCCCCGACGGCACGATCTATTTCGGAGATCAGCACGGCACGGTCTACGCGCTCCACTCCGACGGCGGCACCTGGTGGACCCAGAGGCCCGCGCTGGGTGCGATCTTCGGCGGGGCCACCCAGGGCTCCGACGGCTACGTTCTGGTGAGCGACTCGGCGACGATCTGGAGGTTCCCGCCTGATGGAGGGAGCGCCCCCACTCCGTTCGGCCCGGGCATCAACTCGATCGTCGAGTCCCCGGTCACCGTCGGGCCCGAGGGTACGATCTGGTACGGCTCGGAGGACGGGTACCTCTGCGGAAACTCTCCGATCGGCACCAAGCTCTTTCAGATTCCGTACGCTTTCGCGGGCGTGAACCACTTCTTCAACGGCCCCGCCGCCGGCTTCGACGACCGGGTGTTCTTTGCCGGTCCCGGCGGCAGCGGTGCGTTGGTCGATCGGACGATCTACTCCGGCACCAACGACGGAGGGTCGAACACCGTCTACGTGCTCGATGCCGGAGTGCAGGCGCAGCTGCTGATCGACGGCGCAGGCAACATCTATGCAGTCGCCGGTCAGAACCTGGTGTCGATCGCCCCCGACGGAGGGTCGAACTGGAGCTTCTACCTGGACGGCGAGGTGCAGAGCGGCATCGCGATGGGCGCCGACGGTACGATCTACGTCGGCACCGTCGAAGGCAGCGTGATCGCGATCACGCCCTGAGCCACGCGCGGTACCAGTCTTCGAGGTCCTCTCCCTGGTGGTACTCGAGCCAGCCGGCGCCGCCCCGCGCGGGCAGCCGCTCTCCGCCCGCGAGCTGGCGATAGACGCCGCCGACGGTGACCATCCACTGGTGCATCGAGGGCACGAACCCCTGCCCCGCCACGCTCAGGCTCGGCAGCTCGTGGTCGAGCGGCGTCAGCCGGCCCTCGTCGTCGAGCAGCGCCTCGGTGACGCCCGGCGGGAGCCACCGCACCTTCGGCCCGTCGAGGCTCCGCGCCACCTCTTTGGTGAGGCCGGCGCCGCCCAGCATCAGCGTGCAGCCTTCGAGTCTCTCGAGCGTCTGCGGCCGCAGCTGCACCGTCGAGCGGTCGAGGTTGAGGTAGCTCCAGCCGGCCCGGGCGAGCGAGAGAATCAGCCCGTCGTCGAGGCGGTAGCCGGGCAGATCGAGCCGCTGGGCCTTCGGCGGCCGGTGCTGCACCAGCGCCTCGGGCATCGGCTCGTTGCGGTGAATGCCGGTGACGCTGATGCGCCGCACCGTCTTCGGCAGCGCGGGCAAGACCTGCTCGGCGGTGAACTGCACCGAGAGGTTTCTTCGCGCCCCCGAGAGGATCACCCGGCTCAGCACCCGAAACACCGGCGCTCCGAACATCGTCTCCAGCTCCGCCTGCCGGTCGTCCAGCTTCGGGGTGTGGTCGCAGCAGACGCTCAGCTCGAACAGGTAGCCGCACCGCCACCGCAGCGAATCGGTCACCACCCCCGGCACGTTGGGCACCTGGTGGCGAACGCGCCGGGCCTCGACGTAGTCGCCGAGCAGATCGGGGTCGCGGGTGCCCTTGTCGAGCTCGAGGTCGTAGCGCGCGAGGATCGCGTGGGGCGCGCCGTTCTCGAGCAGCCAGTCGGTGAGCACGTGCCACGACTGATCGTTGCCGGGGTCGGCGGCGACGGCGTCGAGAATCTCGGCGGGCTCTTGCACTACCGCGAAAGGTAATCGAGCTTCGCCTTGGCGCCGAGCCGGTAGGAGTAGCGCAGCTCGCTCAGCAGCCGCTCCAGGTTGCGCACCGCCAGCAGCGGCAGCAACCGCAAGCAGTACGCCCGCGCCAGCCGGTTGGCCTCGCGGTACCGAAACAGCTCCTCGGGAGTGAGCGACTCGCGAAAGCGCACCTCGTCGAACAGCCGCTCGAACATCGACTCTGCCCGCCCGCGGCTCTCCCAGCGGCCGAGCACGCAGATCGCGAACTTGTCGATCTCGGCCTGCGCCTCCAGCTCGAGCAGCGAGACCCGGCGCTCCAGATCGGCCGAGCGGGTCATGTAGACGAAGTGCGAGACGCCCTCGGCCGCTTCGCAGAACGCCGCCAGATCTTTCGGCGCCAGCACCTCGGGGTGAAGGTAGAGCCCCAGCTCGAGCTCGCCGTTCTCTTCGCGCACCAGCAGCTCTTCGCGCGCGCGGCCGGTGCCTCCCAACTGGAGCGCCTGCTCTTCGCCCAACAGAAAGTCGGAGGCGCGAAGCTCACACCGAATGCCGTAGATCGACTCCAGATGCTTCTGGATCCGATCCAGCAGCATTCAGTTCAGCGGCCCCTTGTTCTTGGGGATCAGCCCGACGTCGCAGAGCACCTGCTCCAGGTTGCCGCTGCCGGTGCGCTGCCAGGCCTCGAACACCTGCATCTGCCCGTGGGCGCCCTGGGCGGCCATGCCGCGGGCGGCGATCTCTTCGAGCACGTCGACCAGCGAGCGAAACTTGTGGTGCAGCTCCCAGTAGACGCCGCTGATCGCCGATTGGCCCGAGAGCTCGGCCAGCGCCGCGTAGGCGTTGCCGCCCATCGAGATGTAGTAGTCGCTGCCGACCGCGCGGTCCTTGAGCGACTCCGAGAAGAAGCCGGCGGTGTAGAGCGAGACGTCGCCCAGGCGGCGCAGGGTGCGAATCTTCTCTTCGCGCTCCTGCTGCAGCGCCCGGTGGTACAGCACCGCCAGCGCCTCGGTGTCCTTCTTGCCCATCTCTTCGACGAACAGCTTCTCGGCAGCGGCGAAGTCGGCCAGCAGGTTCACCACGTAGAACTCGGTGACCTCTCCAAGGTCGACGTGCTGCCGGTTCACCGCTTCGGTCACCAGCAGCCGGAAGAACTCCTTCAGATTTGCGCCTACGACCAGGTTGCTCATCGCGTTTGCCTCTTCAAAAGTTCTCGCCGCGCCCTTTGAAAAAGGTGCGCCCTGCTACAGCGCCCTACTGTTCAGATCCTACCTGTGACCTCTTCGGCACGCCAAAAATTCACCTTAAGTTACGCGTCATTACGTTGGCGCTCACGCAGGTCGAGTGCCAGACGCTTTTCGTAACCGGGTTGGCACTCGGGGTGTGGGTGCGCCAGAAACCGCCTTGACCGCCCAGTGATGATGGTTATATCGAGCCCGGCTACACCACTGGCACTCTCATGCCGAGAGCGCCAAATTTTCGCGAAGGAGCCAACCATGAAGATTCGTCCCCTGCAGGATCGGCTGATCATCAAGCGCGTCGCCGAGGAGAACAAGACCAAGGGCGGCATCATCATCCCCGACAGCGCCAAGGAGAAGCCGCTGGAGGGCAAGGTGGTCGCGGTGGGCAATGGCAAGGTGCAGGAGGACGGCAAGATTCGTCCCCTCGACATCAAGGCCGGCGACCGCATCCTGTTCAGCAAGTACGCGGGCACCGAGATCAAGATCGAGGGCGAGGACCACCTGATCCTCCGCGAGGAAGACGTTCTCGGCGTGATCGAAGGCTGATCGCTTTTCAAACCAACCAAGGAACCAACCATGGCCAAAGAAATCGTTTTTGAGTCGAAGGCGCGCGACGCGATCCTTCGTGGCGTCAACATCCTCGCCGACGCGGTGAAGGTCACCCTGGGGCCCAAGGGCCGCAACGTGGTGATCGAGAAGTCGTTCGGCTCTCCCACGATCACCAAGGACGGCGTGACCGTCGCCAAGGAGATCGAGCTGGAGAACAAGTTCGAGAACATGGGCGCGCAGATGGTGAAGGAGGTCGCTTCGAAGACCTCCGACGTGGCCGGCGACGGCACCACCACCGCCACCGTGCTGGCGCAGGCGATCTTCCGTGAGGGCTCCAAGCTCGTCGCGGCCGGTCACAACCCGATGGACATCAAGCGCGGCATCGAGAAGGCCGTCACCATCGTCACCGGTGAGTTGAAGAAGCTGTCGAAGCCCACCCAGGGCAAGAAAGACATCGCCCAGGTCGGCACCATCTCGGCGAACGGCGACACCACGATCGGCAACATCATCGCCGACGCGATGGACAAGGTCGGCAAGGAGGGCGTGATCACGGTCGAGGAGGCGAAGGGCCTCGAGACCACTCTCGACATCGTCGAGGGCATGCAGTTCGACCGCGGCTACCTCTCGCCGTACTTCGTCACCAACGCCGACCGCATGGAGACCGAGCTCCAGGACCCCTACATTCTGATCTACGAGAAGAAGATCAGCTCGATGAAGGACCTGCTGCCCCTGCTCGAGCAGGTCGCCCGTGGCGGCAAGCCGCTGCTGATGATCGCCGAAGAGGTCGAGGGCGAGGCGCTCGCGACGCTGGTGGTCAACAAGATCCGCGGCGTGCTGAACGTGTGCGCGGTGAAGGCGCCTGGCTTCGGCGACCGCCGCAAGGCGATGCTGGAGGACATTGCGACCCTGACCGGCGGCAAGATGATCGCCGAGGACCTGGGCCTCAAGCTCGAGAACGTCACCCTGGCTGACCTCGGCCGCGCGAAGCGGATCAAGGTCGACAAGGACAACACCACGATCATCGACGGCGCGGGCCAGGCCAAGGAGATCGAGGCGCGGGTGAAGCAGATTCGGGCGCAGGTCGAAGAGACCACCTCCGACTACGACAAGGAGAAGCTCCAGGAGCGTCTCGCGAAGCTGGTCGGCGGCGTGGCGGTGATCAACGTCGGCGCGGCCACCGAGACCGAGATGAAGGAGAAGAAGGCTCGCGTGGAAGACGCGCTCAACGCCACCCGCGCGGCGGTCGAGGAAGGCATCGTCCCCGGCGGCGGCGTCGCGTACATCCGCACCCTGAAGGCTCTCGAGGGCGGCACCTGGAACGAGGGTGAGAAGTTCGGCGTCGAGATCATTCGCCGCTCGCTCGAGGAGCCCTTGCGCCAGATCGTCGGCAACGGCGGCCTGGAGGGCTCGGTGGTGGTGAACAAGGTCAAGGAAGGCACCGACGCGTTCGGCTTCAACGCCGCGACCGGCACCTACGAGGACCTGCTGAAGGCCGGCGTGATCGACCCCGCGAAGGTGTCGCGCTGCGCGCTCCAGAACGCGTCGTCGGTGGCGTCGCTGATGCTGACCACCGAGGCGATGGTCGCCGAGAAGCCGAAGGAAGACGACGGCAAGGGCGGCGCTCCGGGCGGCGGCGGTATGCCCGGCATGGGCATGTGATTCGCGCTTCCGCGTGATTCAAAAGACGGCCTCCGGGGGAAACCTCGGGGGCCGTTTCATTGCGGGCGTTACCGTTTGGAGAATCAACGGGTTGTGCCTGTTTTCGCGAGGTTACAGGGTCGACTGAAGGCCCGGATCTGGTCTCAGAATGATGTCCAACCACATGATTCTGCATGGGAATTCGCTGACGCGAAAGGACTTGGACGGGTGATCGGGGCACTGCTACAAAGTTGAGTTGAGAGCCGGTCCGTTTGTCCGTCCTCCCGTCACAAGATTCGTGGCTGCCGAAAGGCTCCCGAGGGCGTGCGCGAGAGAGGTCGGTCTGAGCGGACCGGCCCTCGTTTTTTCTACGGTCACCGTTCGCGCACGCAGATCTACACTCGCGTGAATGAGGGGGCTTTTGTTGGGCGCGCTGCTGCTGACCGGCTGCGCGTCAGGCTTCAAAGAGACGGTTCACCTGCCGAAGGAGGCGAGCGAGCTGACGACGGTGATCGTCTACCCGTTCGGCTTTCGCTGGCCCGAGCCGTCGTACCGGAGCTTCGAGCTGTCTCAGCGGCTGATCGACTCGGCCGAGGGCGACTACGGCGACAAGCTCACCTTCTTCGGCCCCACCGAGTTCAAGGTGCTGCGCGAAGGCGACAACTCGGGTTGGGTGTCGACCACCGCGCTGACGCTGATCACCTCGAACAACGAGAAGGCAGAGCGCGCGGTGATGCTGCGGGCGTGGGCCGAGCGGCGCGTCACCTCCAGCTCGTCGGAGACCTTCGACAAGCGCGGCAAGGCCAAGGGCGGCAACTCGAACGAAGAGACGCTCTACATCGGCCACGTCGAGGTGGTTCACCCGTCGAGCCGCGAGGTGGTGGTGGAGATCTCCGGCGAGGCGAAGACCGACCCGTTCGCCGAGGGCACGCCCGAAGACGAGTTCGACCCGGCGCGGGTGCTCACGGAGCTGATGTCGAAGCTGACCACGCGGGCGCTGAAGACGGTGGCGTCGCTCGCTCCGCCGCGCGAGGTGAAGCCCGACCAGAAGGTGAAGCTGGCGCTGACGCCCACCGCGAGCCTGGCGTTCAAAGAGGAAGGCCGGCCGTCGGGCAGCGAAGAGATGTCGTCTCTCGACCCGGTCGCCGCCGAGCTGTTCATCGACAACCGCGCCCGCATGCTGGCGCCGCAGATCACCGACGCGCAGCTGACCAAGGTGGTGAAGGCGCCGGTGGGGCTGTTCGTGACCTCCGCGCCGCCGGAGTCGAAGCTGCACGAGGGCGACGTGATCGTCGGCATCGACGGAGGCCCTCCGCTGCCGCAGCACTTCTACCGTTTGCGGTTCAACACCGTGCCCGCGCAGCTGCTCGTTCAGCGCGCCGGCCAGCAAACCGAGATCGTTTTTCCCTGAAGTACCCTGCCCCGCCCACGCTACGCTTCGGTGACACATGGCTCGCGAGCAACCCGACACGACTCAGACGGTGACCGTACAGGACGAGCTGTCGAAGCGCGTTCACGTCAAAGAGTGGACCCTGGAGGTCGTCTCCGGTCCCGACAAGGGCAAGAAGGCGTCGAGCATCGAAGGGTTGATTCGGGTCGGCTCTGATCCCTCCAGCGACCTGGTGCTCACCGACAACACGGTGTCGCGCAAGCACCTCGAGGTCGAGCGCACCATGCGCGGGCTGTACCTGCGCGACCTCGGCAGCCGCAACGGCACCTGGTTGGATGGCCGGCAGATCGGCTCCGCGATGGTGGAGCCGGGCGACAAGATCGGGCTGGGCAAGACCAAGCTGGCGGTGAAGGAGGCCTCCAAGGGCAAGGAGGTCGAGCTCGCCGGCGGCGAAGACTTCGGCGACCTGGTCGGCCAGTCGCAGGCGATGCGGTTGGTGTTCGCCGAGCTGCGCGCCGCCGCGCGCGACGACGCGAACCTGCTGATCGAAGGCGAGACCGGCACCGGCAAGGAGCTCGCTGCCCGCGCGGTGCACGAGCACTCGATGCGGCGCCACGGGCCGTTCCAGGTGGTCGATTGCGCGATGATCACCGACGCCAACGCCGAGGCCGAGCTGTTCGGGCCGAACGGAGCGTTCGCCGCGGCCCAGAACGGCTCGATCTTTTTCGACGAGCTCGCCTCGCTGGCCTCGTCGGTGCAGCCGAAGCTGCTGCGGGTGATCGAGTCGAAGGAGCAGGCCACCGGCTCGGGCGGCAAGTCGAAGGCGCTCAACGTGCGGGTGATGGCGTCGACCGCGCACAACCTCGCCGAAGAGGTCGAGCAGGGAAACCTGAAGAAGGAGCTGTTCTTCCGCTTCGGGGTGCGGGTGAAGATTCCGCCGCTCCGCACCCGCAAGACCGACCTGCCGCTGCTGGCCAAGCACCTGGCGAAGGGACTGGGCACCAGCATCGAGCTGACCCCGCAGATGCTGACCCTGCTCGAGGGCTACGACTGGCCGGGCAACGTGCGCGAGCTTCGCAACGTGCTCGAGCGCGGCGCGCTGATGCAGCAGACCGGCAACACCTCATGGCTGGAGCTTTTGGTGCCGGCCGGCGGCAAGGGCACTTCGAAGCGCTCGGTGGTCGAGCTGGTGGGCGGGCTGCCGTACCACGAGGCGAAAGACCGGGTGCTGGCCGACTTCGAGCGGCAGTACTTCGCCCAGGTGATGAAGACCTGCGCGTTCGACATCAAGATCGCCGAAGGCCACACCGGGCTGTCGATGCAGAGCCTCTACCGGCTGCTGAAGAAGAACGGCCTGCGGTTGAAGGATCTGAAGAACACCGAAGGGCTGACCTGAGTCAGACGCGCGCTTCGCGCACGTCTGCGCTGTCACGGAGGTGATCTCATGGCGATTCTCAACGTCACGTACAACGGTCTGTCTGCCGACTACACGATGGAGCTCGACGTCCAGGTCACCGACATGGACATCCGGCGCATCGCGGTCGAGCTGCTCCGGACGGGTGGGCTCACGGGTCTGCACGTTCCGAACCTCGCGCAGAACGCGTTCGACGGCTTCGTGGTCGACCGGCTCCAGAACGGCGAGCGGATCTACCTGCGGCCCAAGGTCCCGTTCGGCGCTTAACCTCTTGCCCGTGCCCCACGGCGGTCACCCGCCGGCGGGGCACGGCTCTTTGGTGGCCCCATGAAGATCGTTTTCTGCGGCGTGGGCGCGCTCGGCTCGACCGCCGCGATGCTCTGCCGCAACCTCGACGCCACGCTGGTGTTCATCGACTTCGACCGGGTCGAGTCGAAGAACCTGCTCGCCCAGGCGTACGTGAAGATGTCGGTCGGCAAGAACAAGGCCGAGGCGCTCAAGGCGCAGCTGCTCAACTTTCACGGCGTGAAGGCCGACGCGTTCGGCGTGCGGGTCGGCGCCGACAACGTCGACGCGCTCTGCGGAGCGGCCGGCCTGATGATCGACTGTTTCGACAACGCCGCCAGCCGCAAGGTGCTGAGCGACTACGCCCGGGCGACGGGCAAGCCGCTGGTGCACGCCGCGATCTCGGGCGATGGCACCTTCGGGCTGGTGCGTTGGGACGAGCGGTTCGCCCCCGACGCGGAGGATCACGCGGGCCAGGCCACCTGTGAGGGCGGTGAGCACCTGCCGATGATCGGCCAGCTGGGCGCGGTGCTGGCCCGGGTGGTTCAGGACTTCGTCACGAAGTCGGCTCGGCGCGACGCGATGGTGTCGCTGCAGAGCGTGACGCCGCAGTAGCGGCGCGCGGCACCAGCATGTCGACCATCTTCTGTGGCTGCTTCACGCCCTGCGCGATCAGCCAGGCCTCGGCGGCGCGCACGTTCGCGGCGCCGAGGTCGCCGCCCTGCAGCTGGCCCAACCGAAAACGGGTGGCAGTCGCGTACAGCTTCATCTGGCTCTGATCGAAGAGCTCGAGCGCCTTCGAGTAGAGGCCGAGCGCGCGCGAGTGCAGCCCCTGCGCCTCGGCGGCACCGGCGCGAATGCAGCCGGCCAGCGCGCGGCCATAGCCGACGCCCTCCCCTTCGATGCTCTCGGCGTCGTCGAGCGCTTCACCCAACCGGCCGGTGGCGAGCGCCGCTCGGGCGCGCAGGAACCGCGCCTCGATGCGCACCAGCTGAATGCTGAGGAACAGCGACTTGCGGAGCGCACCCCAGCGCTGGTTCATCCGCTTCCACGCGGCTTCGGGCTCGCCGACGTAGAGGTCGATCATGCCCTCCGAGAGCAGCGACCAGTAGTGCTGAAACTGAAAGCTCTTCTGCGACCAGCGGGCGAGCACCTCGTGCACCGAGTTTCGCGCACGCTCCGGTTCGTCGAGCGCGAGCGCCTCCATGATCGCCAGGCCCGACTGCAGCCCGGTGACGGTGTAGCGATCGCCGCGCAGCCGCGCCTCCGAGAGCATCGAGGGCAGCCGGCGGGTGAAGACCTCGATCAGATCGCCCAGCCAGACCATCGACCACACCGAGACCAGCCGGGCGGTCGACGCCTCCCAGGTGACCGCGGCGCCGATCTCCTGAAACCGGTGCTCGGCCACCTCGTGCAGCTGACGCGCTTCGGCGAACTGCCCGGCCATGAACGCCGAGAGCCCGGCGCAGAACTCCACCAGCCCCTGCAGCCGGCCGTCTCCGACCTGCGCCGCCAGCGTGCGCGACCGCTGGAGCAGCTTCTGCGCTCTCGGCAGCCCGCGCGCACCGATCGACGCGCCGAACGCCGCCTCCGCCGCGAGCGCGCGCGCCACCCGGTACGCCTCGCCGGCCTCGAGCGCGAGCAGCAGCTGCTTCGAGCCGACGGTCGCGCCACGCAGGGTGTCCACCATCGCCAGGCCGACCGACGCCGACCAGCAGACGTCGACCCGCCGGAGGTCGGCGGGGTCGCAGTCGGCCTCCTTGCGCTCGCTGAACTCCAGGCCGCGAACGGTGAGCGCGGCGCGCCGGCCGAGCAGCGAGGCGAAGGTGCTCACCGGCCCGCGGGGCAGCGACAGCTTCACCTCCGCGAGCACTTCGCGAATCGCCTCCATGCCCTCGTCGACGTGGCCGATGCGGAGCAGCTGCTCGGCTTCGTTGCGCCGCAGCTCGAGCGACTCCAGCTCGGTGAGCGCGCCCGCGCCCGGTTCGTCGAGCGCCTGCCGGTAGAACTTCGCCGAGGCGTCGCCGCGGCCTGCCTGGGCGAGCGCGCCGGCGAGCGCGACGGTGATCTCCCGCCGGCGAGGGTCTTTCTCGGGCATCAGATCGCGCGCGGTGCGAAAGAGCACCGCCGAGCGTTCGAACGCGAGCGCCTTCTCGGCCTTGTGCGCGGCCTTGGCGGTGGCGTCGGCGGCGCGCGCGTGGTCTCCGGCAGCGGCGAGGTGAAACGCGATCGCGTCGAGCTCGTCGGGCGCACGCGCCTCCAGCTCGGCGGCGAGCTTGCGGTGAAGGCCGGCCTGGCGCTCGGGCGAGACGCTCTCGCTCACGGTGGCGCGAATGCGATCGTGGCTGACCTCGAGCTTGCCGTCGTCGGTGCGCACCAACTGGGCGCCGCGCAGCATGCGGAGCGCCATCTCTCCCTCCGCCAGCCCCGAGGCGGCCATCACCGCGTGCTGACGCGTCGGCCGGCCGGCGACCGAGATCACCTCCAACAGCTTGCGGGCGTCTTCGGGCAGGTCCTTGGCGCGGGCCATCACCAGCCCGTCGACGCCGACCTTCTCGGTGCCGCCGTAGCTGGCGAGCTGCTCGAGCAAGAACGGGTTGCCGCCCGACTCGTTCGCCACCGTCGCCGCCCGCGCTCGTTGCTCCGCGGGAAGGGTCTGCTCCGCGAGCGACAGGCACTCGTCGTGGGTGAGCGGCGCGAGCGAGATCGTCTTGCGATCGGCCTCCGCGCCGGGAGCGAGGTCGACCTGCTCGCGGCTCGCCCCCACCAGCAACAGCGCAGGCGCGTCGGGAGGACGGAGCACCTCGGCCACCAGCTGGGCGCTGTCGACGTCGGTCCAGTGGAGGTCGTCGATGAACACCACCAGCGCTGCGCGATCGGTGATCCGGCCGATCAGCTCGCGGAGGGCGGCGGTGGCCCGGCGGCGAAGCTCGGAGGGCTCCTGCACCGGCTTCACCTTCGCGGTGGCGAACGCGCGAACCCGGTTGAGCGCGGGGAACATGTTGCCCAGCGCCCAGGCGTCGCGCGGCACCAGCGCGTCGACCCGCTCGTGCGGCATGCCGCCCAGGTAGCGGGTGAGCGAGTCGACCGCGCTGTCGAGCGCCTTGAACGGGAGCGACTCGCGCTCGTGGCAGCGGCCCGAGAGCACCACCGCGCCCGCCTGCTCCGCGCGCTCCAGAAAACGGCGCATCAGCGCGGTCTTGCCGATGCCCGATGGGCCGACCACCGTCACCAGCTGCGGCTTGCCGGCGCGGGCCCGCTCGAGCGCGTCGAGCAGCTGCTTCAGCTCCTGGTCGCGGCCGACGAACAGCTCTTTGCGCTCCGGCTCGGCGGTCACCGTGCTGCCGAGCCGTCTCAGAATCTCTTCGCCACGCGGCCGGGTGCTCGGCTCGATGCGCAGCAGCTCGACGCAGAGGGCGGCGAGGTCGTCGGGCACGCCGGTGCAGCGCTCGTTGGGCGGTACCGGCGCGCGGCGCTGCTTCTCTTCGAGCACCGCCAGGGCCGAGCCCTCGTAGGGCAGCCGGCCGGTGAGCGCCTGGTAGAGGATGGTGCCGAACGCGTACCAGTCGGAGGCCGCGCTGACCTGGCCAGAGCCCGCCTGCTCGGGCGCCATGTAGTCGGGGGTGCCGACGATCGACATGCCGTCGATCTCGGAGATCGACTTCTCGCCGTCGACCTGGGTGGCGAGGCCGAAGTCGAGGATCACCACCCGGGAGTCGCGGGTGACCAGCACGTTCGACGGTTTGAGATCGCGGTGCAGGCGGCCGGCGCGGTGAATCGCCGCGATGCCCTGGGCGAGCTGGCTGATCGCGGGCCGCAGCCGGGCGAGGTCGGGCCCGAGCGGGCCGGTGGGGCGCGCGCGCACGGTGACGTCGAGGCCTCCGGTGGGTGCGTCGGTGATGCTGGCGCCGAGCGGCCGCACGTGATCGATCAGCTCGACGCCATCGAGCAGCTCGAGGGTGAAGAACCAGGTGTCGCCCTCGACGAACAGCTCGTGCAGCGCGACCAGGTTCGGGTGGTGCAGCCCGGCGGCCGCGCGGAACTCTTTCTTGAGCCGAACCAGGCCGTCGGCGTCGCTGCCCTTGAGGACCTTGAGCGCGACCCGGCGGTTCTCCTGCCGATCGAGCACTTCGTAGACGATGCCCATGCCGCCAGAGCCGAGCTGGCGAATCAGCTGGAAGCGGTCGTTCCCCGTGAAGCTGCCGGACACTGAGTCGAAGCTACCCTCACCCCGCGAGCGCTGTCGCGCTCGTCGGCCCTCGCCCGTCAGGAGAGGGTTTCATTTCTTCCGGGGCCGCGTCATCCCGTACTCCTGAAGCCGCGACACCAGGGTGCGCCGCGAGATCTTCAGAATCTTGGCCGCCTCGGTCTGGTTGCCCTTGGTCTGCTCCAGCACCTCGAGCACCTTGCGCTTCTCGGCCGCCGAGCGCTCCTCCGCCAGGCCGCCTTCTGCCGAGCCACCGGCGCCCGAAGACACCGGCGCCGACGGAGCGTGCTTCTCGAGGCCGAGCGCCGCCGCCGTGATCGGCCCGTCGCCGACCATCAGCACCGCCTTCTCGACCGCGTTGCGCAGCTCGCGAATGTTGCCCGGCCAGGAGTGCGCCTTCAGCGCCGCGATCGCCTCGGGCGAGAACTGCGGCACCGCGCGCTTCTCTTTCTCGGCGAACGCCTGGGCGAACGACGCCGCCAGCGGCTCGAGCTCCGACATCCGCTCGCGCAGCGGAGGGATCTCCAGCTGCACCCCGTTCACCCGGTAGTACAGGTCTTGCCGGAACGCGCCGCGCGAGACTTCGGCCTCGAGGTCGCGGTTGGTGGCGAAGATCAGCCGCACGTCGATCGGGTCGGGCGTGTTCGAGCCGACCTTCATCACCTTGCGTTCTTCCAACGCCCGCAACAACTTGGGCTGAATTCCCGCGGGCAGCTCGCCCAGCTCGTCGAGGAACACCGTGCCGCCCTTGGCCGATTCGAGCAGGCCGGGCTTGTCTTTCTGCGCGCCGGTGAAGCTGCCCTTCACGTGGCCGAACAGCTCGCTCTCGACCAGCGTCTCGGTGAAGGCGCCGCAGTTGAGCTTCAAGAACGGGCCCGAAGCGCGCTTCGAGCGCCGGTGAATCTCGGCGGCGAGCACCTCTTTGCCGACGCCGGTCTCGCCCAGCAGCAGCACGTTGATGTTCGACGGCGCGACCTTGTCGACCACCCGGTAGAGCGCCGCCATCGCGTCGTCGTGCACCACGAAGCCTGACGCCACCTGCGCGCGCTGCTGGGAGCACGCGGCGAGCAGCTCTTCGGGCGTGGCGCCGTCGCGGCCGCTCGCGCCCAACCCTGCCCTCACCCGCGCGCCGGCGGCCACCAGCTTCGCCGACAGCTGCTCCATCAACGACTGCGCCCGGGCGGCGTCGCGATCGCGCGCGAGCACCTCGAACTGGCCTTTGCCGAAGCTGGCGACGTCGTCGTCTTTCGACAGCGTCTGCACCAGCACGTCTTGCACCGTCCCCGGCGTCGCCTGCACGTGGAGGCGGATCACCGCGAACGGCGCCTTCGCCTTGCCGATCAGCTCCACGAAGCGGGCGTGGGTGTGCAACGTCCACGGGCGCGGTGCAGCCCAGAGCTCGTCGGGCTGCAGCACCGCCAGCGTCTGCCCCAGCTCGATGCCGTCGCCCGCGCCCAGCTCGACCGACTCTTTGGCGGTCAGCTTGCGCCCGCGCACGGTGGTGCCGTTGGCGGAGCCGAGGTCTTCGAGCACCACCGTCTCGCCCAGGTGCAGGGTGGCGTGGCGGCGCGAGGCGGCGAGATCGTCGAGGCGAATCTGGCAGTCGTCGCCGCGGCCGAGCGTCACGTCCCCTTTTTCGGGGAGCGCATGCGACGCCGAGCCCTCTTCGGAGATCACCACCAGGCGCCAGCGCCCGGTGTGCTTCGGAGCGTTTTTCTGGAGCCGCACGGTCTCCAGTTGCGAATTGCCCACCCTCTGAAACTACCGCACCTGCCCCCGAAAGGGTCGGCTAGAAGAATGCCCATGTCGGATCTCGACCGTTCAAAAGTTCAGGGTGCGATCGACGGCCACGACGCGATCGGGTTGTCGCAGTCGGCCAGTGACGATCAGCTCTCGCGGCTGAAGACCGCCGAAGAAGTGCTCGGGCTGGTGCGTGAGCGTAAGCGCGAGGTCAGCCGCTGGAGCCAGGTGCCGCAGCTGCTGGTCGGCGTCGTCGCGGTCGCCGGCATGTTGGTGAACGCGTACCAGAGCTACGAGAACAAGCAGTCGGCGGCCCACACCTCGGCGATCGATCAAGAGCGCTGGTCGAAGGAGTTCGTGCGCGCCCAGCGGGCCGACAAGTACCGCGCCTTCTTCGAGACCTCGGTGCTGGCGACCGACCCGGCCAACCCCGACAAGCGGTTGGTCGGCTACGCCTTGCTGCAGGAGTTCGTCGACGACGAGGACTACAACAGCAAGGCCACCTTGATGCTCGAGGAGTCGCTGCTGCAGGAGCTCCGCGGCGACCCGAAAGAAGGCCTCGACGAAGCCCACCGCAGCGCGGTGATCGCGATCGTGACCGCGCTCTCGCAGAGCAACGACTGCCGGGCGCTGGAGCGTGCCGCGCGCACCATCGATCGCGTCGCCCTCCACCACGCCGCCTCGCAAGACGTGGAAGAGACGACCGAGGTGTTTCGCATCTACGCGCGGCGGCTGATGGGGCGCGGGGCAGTCGTCTGCCGCTCGATGAAAGAGTTCTCCAACGTACGCCGCCCGCTGATGGAGACCCTGGTGAAGCTGCCCGAGGTCGCCGGGCTGAAGGAAAAGCCCAAGCCGGTCGACGCCTCCGCGCGGCTGGCGCAGATCCTCGGAGAGACCTGCTACGACGAGGTGCAGATCAGCGGCGCCAGCGACTGCTGGTCGATCGCCGATCACTACCTGAAGCTCTGTGCCGACGAGAAGAAGCCCTCCGAGAACGAAGCGGCGGCGTGCGCGCAGGTGAAGAAAGATCAGCCCAACTACGGCTCGCCGCCGCTCGGTCAGAAGGCCGAGTAGCTGGCTACTCCTTCTTCAGCTTCAAGCCGGCGGTCTCGGCCATGCCGATCACGCCCTGAATCGCGGCGGCGATGTAGCCGTACGGGTTGGCGCCGTCGATCGCGGTGATGTTCACCTCGCCCATGTTCTGCTGAAACGCCTTCGCCAGCTCGGGCAGCTGATGGGCGATCTGCATCTGAATCGCCTCGGGGCTGAGGGTGTTCTCGATCTGCCGGTGACGCTCCAGCCGCTGCAGCTCGAGCGACTGGGCCAGCTCCTGCTTCTTCAGCTCCAGCTCGACGATCTTGAGCTCGGTCTCGGAGAGCGCGCGCTTCGCCTCGGCGGTGCGAACCTTCGCCTGCTCCAGCGCCGCGGCCTCGAGCTGCGCGCCGACGTCGGAGTCGTGCTTCGCCTGGCGCGCGTTGGCCTCGGCCTGGGTCTTGGCGATCTCTCCGCTGATCCGCGCCTGCTCGATTCGGCTGGCGGCGGCGACCGCGTCGAGCCGGGTCTGCTCCTCCATCTGCGCCTTGTGCGAGCGCAGCTCCTGCTCGGTGGCGAGCTTGGCCAGCTCGAGCTCGCGCTGGTGGGCGAGCTGGGCCTGCCGCTGGGCGCGCTCCTGATCGAGGCGGGTCTTCTCCACCCGCGCCTCCGACTGGAGCTTCTCGAGCCGCGACTCCTCGTCGGCCGACTGCCGGCGCTGCTGCACCTCGCGCTGGGTGGTCACCTTCGAGAGCTCGACCTGCCGCTCGGTGTTCGACTCGTCGAGCTTGACCGCGCGCTCCTTCGACAGCTCGGCCTCGCGGGCCACCCGCTCCTGCTCCTGGCGAAAGCGGGCCTGCATGTTGGCGAACACCGCCTGAGACATCACCCGCACGTCCTGCACTTCGATCGAGTCGATCACCACGCCCCAGCCGCGCACGGTGCGATCTTCGACCCGGCCGGTGCCGCCCACCACCGGCGCGATCTCCCGCATCAGCTCCGATGCGAGCGCGTCTTTGCGGCGGGTGAGGCAGTGCTCGACGGTGAGGTTGGCCACCAGCCGCCGGGTGCCGCCGACGAACATCTCCTCCAGCATCGAGCGCAGCTTCTCCTGCGCCCGCTCGGGGAAGCTGAAGTTGAACATCTTGAAGGCGATCAGCGGGTCGGCGATCCGATAGACGGCGACCCCGGTGACCCGCACCCCGACCTTCTCGCTGGTGACCTGATCGGCGGTGAAGTGCAGCGGCTGAGCCGTGGTGGGCACGATCGCCACCGAGTCCCACGGCCACTTGAAGCTCGACGCGCCCTGCCCCGAGGCCACTACCTTGCCGCCGCGCATCCGAATCAAGAACTCCGACGGCTGCGCCGACACCAGGCCCCAGCGCTTGGTCTTCTCCGGGTCCTCCTCCGGTTTGCCGGCGCGCCACCCGTCGGCGTAGCGCGGGCGCTCGACGATGCTGGTCTCCTGGTGCTTGGCGACGTGAACCGTGTGGCTGGGGAGGCTGGGTTTGGTCATGCCGGGGCTGTGTGCAGCCCGCGCGCCGCTCGCAAATGGCTCAATCGCCGTCGATCGCCGCTCCAATTCGGAGCAGGTGATCGAAGTTGGGGCCCCAGCTTGAACCGGCGGCTCGAACTTGCGACACCGCTGATGTGCGACGCGCGCTCCTGTTGGTGCCGTGGATTCTCGGGCCCCGCTGCCAGTGCCTGGTGCCGGTCGATCAGTGCGCACCGAGCGTCTGCACAGATGCGGGCTTCGACGCGGGTACGCACGACGCCGGCTCCTCCGATGCCGGGCACCCGCCCGACAGCGGCACCGTCGACGCGGGCCACGACGCTGGCGTCGCCGATTCGGGCGCGCCGTGGGATGGGGGCGCCTGCGCGCTCTGGGACGGTAGCGGCACCGGTGATTGTGCCGCGACCACCGGCTACGTCTTCGACGGCATGGTTTGCCGCGGCGACTGCGTGCTCTACCCGATCACCAGCCCGGGCGTTTTCCCCACCGTCGCCGACTGCGTTCACGCCTGCGCGATTCCCTACTGCAACACCGCGCTGCTGAAGGCGGTGCTGGCCCAGCCGTTCACCCCGAACGCCTACTGCGACGACCTCCAGGTCGAGACCGGGCTCCCCTGGTTGGTGTCAGACGCTTTTCCAGAGCTCGACGCCGGGTGCGCCGCGCCCACCGGCCCCACCCACTGCACCCTGCTGCAGAGCCTGACCCTCGACGACGCCGGCTACCTCGACGCCTGCGCCGCAACCCTGCTACCAGAGACGACTTCGGTGACCTGCTGGCTGTACGGCCCCTGAGCAGTAGAAGCCCCGGTAATAGCTGAGCCATTTACCCTACTTCGGCTCATACTGGACTTGACGAGTCCACATTCGGCCGGTATTTGAAACAGCATGGTGCGCCTGCCGATCTACATGGACAACCACGCCACCACCCCGCTCGACCCGCGGGTGTTGGAGGCGATGACGCCTTACCTTCAAGACGACTTCGGCAATGCCGCGTCGCGCAACCACGTCTTCGGCTGGAAGGCCGAGGCCGCCGTCGAGACCGCCCGCAAACAGATCGCCGCGCTGCTCGGCGGGAACGAAAAGAGATCGTCTTCACCTCCGGCGCCACCGAGGCGATCAACCTCGCGCTCAAGGGCGCGGTCGAGTTCTACAAAGACAAGGGCGACCACATCATCACGGTGAAGACCGAGCACAAGGCGGTGCTCGACACCTGCAAGCGCCTCGAGCGCATGCGCCAGGAGCGCCTCGACGAGCTGAAGCAGCAGCGGCTGTCGGAGCTGCTCGAGCGCGACGTGGGCATCGACGAGCTCGCCGCGCTGGAGATCAAGCACGACCTCGAGCACGACAAGGTCTACCTGCGCTGGGCCGACAAGGTTCGCACCGGCGCCACCGTCACCTACCTCGACGTGAAGAAAGACGGCCTGGTCGACCTGGAGCAGCTCGAGAAGGCGATCACCCCGCGCACCGTGATCATCTCGATCATGCTCGCCAACAACGAGATCGGCGTGGTGCAGCCGGTGAACGAGATCGGCGCGCTCTGCCGCAAGCACAAGGTGCTCTTCCACGTCGACGCGTCGCAGGGCGCAGGCAAGGTGCCGTTCGACGTCGAGGCGGCGAAGGCCGACCTGGTCTCGCTCTCGGGCCACAAGCTCTACGGCCCCAAGGGCGTGGGCGCGCTCTGGGTGCGCCGCAAGCCGCGGGTGCGCATCGCTCCGTTGATCGACGGCGGCGGCCACGAGCGCGGCATGCGTTCGGGTACCCTCAACGTCGCGTCGATCGTCGGCTTCGGCAAGGCGTGCGAGCTGGCCCAGAAGGAAATGGCGAGCGAGACGGTGAAGCTGACCGCCCTGCGCAACCGGCTGCTCGACGGGCTGAAGAAGAAGCTCGACATGATCGTGCTCAACGGCACGATGGACTCGCGGCTGCCCGGCAACCTCAACGTCTCGTTCGCCTACGTCGAGGGCGAGGCGCTGATGATGGCGATCAAAGACGTGGCGGTCAGCTCCGGCTCGGCCTGCACGTCGGCGTCGCTGGAGCCCAGCTACGTGCTCCGCGCGCTCGGCGTCGACGAAGACATGGCCCACAGCTCGATTCGCTTCGGGTTGGGCCGCTTCAACACCGAAGAAGAGGTCGACTACGTGGTCGACCTGGTCTCGAAGGCGGTCACTCGCTTGCGCGAGATGAGCCCGCTGTACGAGATGGCGAAAGAAGGCATCGATCTCAAGTCCGTCCAGTGGACGGCGCACTAATCGAGGAACGGTCATGGCCTACAGCGACAAAGTTCTGGAGCACTACGAGAACCCGAAGAACGTCGGCAGCCTCGACAAGAACGACCCCAACGTCGGCACCGGCCTGGTCGGCGCGCCCGCGTGCGGCGACGTGATGCGCCTGCAGCTGAAGATCAGCGACGCCGGCGTGATCGAAGACGCCAAGTTCAAGACCTTCGGCTGCGGCTCGGCGATCGCCTCGAGCTCGCTGGTCACCGAGTGGGTGAAGGGCAAGACGGTCGAAGAGGCCGGCAAGATCACCAACAAGGAAGTGGCGAAGGAGCTCTCGCTGCCGCCGGTGAAGATCCACTGCTCGGTGTTGGCCGAAGACGCGATCAAGGCCGCGATCGAAGACTTCAAGAAGAAGCGGGCAGCCAAACCCACCAAGTGAAGATGAGCGCCATGGGCGAGACCGTTCAGAACACTCCGATCGACTCGATCGCTCCGGTGACCAAGCCGGCCGCGGTGCCTGCGACCGCGGGCCTCGCGCAGCCCCAGGCTCCGAAGGCGAAGGGCATCGTGCTGACCGACAGCGCGGTGGTTCGTCTCAAGGGTCTGCTCGAGCAGCGCAAGACGCCTCTGGCCGGCCTGCGGGTGGCGGTGCGCGGCGGCGGCTGCTCTGGGCTCTCGTACCACATGGAGTGGGCCGAGGCGCCGAAGGAGCGCGACAAGATCTTCGAGCGCGACGGCGTTCGCATCTTCGTCGACCCCAAGAGCTACCTTTATCTGCTCGGCACGGAGCTGGTGTACGAGGAGACGCTGATGGCGTCGGGCTTCAAGCTGCAGAACCCGAACGTCAAGGCGGCCTGTGGCTGCGGCGAGAGCTTCTCGGTGTGAGCACCCACTTCGACATCTTCGGCCTCGAACCCACCGTTGACGTCGATGTGAAGGCGCTGGAGGCGAGCTACCGCAAGAAGAGCCTCGAGCTGCACCCCGACCGCAACCCCAACGCGCGGGTGGAGGCGGCGGCGAACACCGCCTCGCTCAACGAAGCGTTCAAGGTGCTGAAAGACCCGATTCGCCGCGCGTTCTACCTGCTGCGGCTGAACGGCGTCGATCTGGAGCGCGAATGCGCCGGCCCCCAGGGCCGCAACCTCGGGCTGCCGATGGAGTTTCTGGAGCAGATTCTCGACCAGCGCGAGGCGCTCGACGAAGCCCGGCAGCGCAAAGACCCGGCGGCGGCGCGGCGCATGGGCGAGTCGATTCGCCAGCAGATGGATCGCGCGGTGGCCACGGCCAGCCAGGCCCTTCGCGAGAAGCAGGTCGAGGTGGCGAAAGAGCAGCTCGCCCAGGTGCGCTACTACCAGCGCTTTCTGGAAGAGGTCGAAGCGATCGAGGAGGCCGTGGCGTGAAGGGGTTGCTGCAGATTCACGATCCGCTGAAGCCGAAGGGCTTCGCGGTGGGCATCGACCTGGGCACCACCAATTCTTTGGTGGCCCACGTCGAAAACGGCAAACCGGCCTGCCTTCTCGCCGACGAGAACGGCTCCAAGCTGCTGCCTTCGGTGGTGCACTACGCCAAAGACGGAGCGGTGGTGGTCGGCCGGCGCGCGATCGACCTGCTGCCCCAGCACCCCACCGACACCATCAAGTCGGTGAAGCGCTTCATGGGCAAGTCGCTCGACGACGCCGAGACCAAGAAGCTCGGCGCGTACAAATTTCACGGCGGCCGCGGGGTGGTGCGGTTCGACGTCGCCGGCGGCCAGCCGGTCACTCCGATCGAGGTCTCGGGCGAGATTCTGCGGGCGTTGAAGCGCCGCGCGGAGGCCCACTTCTCTGCCAAGGTCGAGCAAGCGGTGATCACCGTGCCGGCGTACTTCGACGACGCCCAGCGGCAGGCGACCCGTGACGCGGGCCGGCTGGCGGGCCTCGACGTGCTGCGGCTGCTCAACGAGCCCACCGCGGCAGCGCTGGCGTACGGCCTCGACAAGGGCAGCCAGGGGCTGTTCGCGGTCTACGACCTCGGCGGCGGCACCTTCGACATCTCGATTCTCGAGCTCACCGACGGCGTGTTTCAGGTGAAGTCGACCGGCGGCGACTCCGCGCTGGGCGGCGACGACTTCGACCGCGCGATCGCCGAGTCGATTCTGGCCGGCCGCAAGGTGGAGCCCGGCGCGGTGGCGTCGCTGCTGCTCGAAGCGCGGGCAGCGCGCGAGCGGCTCACCACCACCGAGAGCACCACCCTCTCCTTCGAGGGCAAGTCGCACCCGCTCTCCCGCGGCGATCTCGACAAGCTGATCGCGCCCTTGCTCGAGCGCACCGGCATCGCCTGCCGCCGCGCGCTCAAAGATGCTTCAGTGAAGGCGGCCGAGCTGAACGGCGTGGTGCTGGTGGGCGGCACCACCCGCATGCCGGCGGTGCGCGCCTACGCGGCGCAGGTGTTCGGGCGAGAGCCTTTGGGCGACATCGACCCCGATCAGGTGGTCGCCCTGGGTGCGGCGGTGCAGGCCGATCTGCTCACCAACGCCGAGCGGCAAGACGAGGTGCTGCTGCTCGACGTGATCCCGCTCTCGCTCGGGCTGGAGACGATGGGCGGCGTGGTCGAGAAGCTGATTCCCCGCAACTCGACGATCCCGATCGGCGCGGCCCAGGTGTTCACCACCGGGCAAGACAGCCAGACCGCGATGGACATTCACGTGTTGCAGGGCGAGCGGGAGCTGGTCGAAGACTGCCGCTCGCTGGCGCGCTTCAAGCTCTCGGGCATTCCCGCGATGCCGGCGGGCCTGGGGCGGGTCGAGGTGCGCTTCAAGGTCGACGCCGACGGCATTCTGGCGGTGAGCGCGAAAGAGCAGACCACCGGCATCGAGTCGCAGATCACGGTGAAGCCCTCGCACGGGCTGACCGACGAAGAGATCGAGCAGATGCTGCTCGACTCGATCGACCACGCCGAAGACGACATTCAGAAGCGGCAGCTGCGGGAGCAGCAGGTGGCGGCGAACGAGCTGCTGATGAACGCCAAGAAGCAGCTGACCGAGAACGGCGATCTGCTCGAGCACGACGAGCGCTCCGCGTTCGAGAAGTCGCTCGCCGACCTCGAGAAGCTGAGCGCGGCGGCGACCGACTACCTGGCGCTGAAGGCGGCGATCACCGAGCTCGACGATCGCAGCAAGCCGTTCGTGGAGCGAATCATGAACCGCGCGATCTCGAAGGCGGTTCAGGGCCACTCCGTCGAGGAGTACTGATGGCCAAGGTGCACTTCATCTCTCCGTTGCAGGACGTGACGGTCGAGGTACCGAAGGGCACCACCCTGCTCGACGCCGCCGAGCAGTGCGGCGCCCAGGTCGGCCACAGCTGCGGAGGCGTCTGCGCCTGCTCGACCTGCCACATCTGGGTGCGCCAGGGCCTCGACTCCCTCTCGGAGCAGAAAGACGACGAGATGGATCGGCTCAATCTCGCCTTCGACGTGAAGGCGCACTCGCGGCTGGCCTGCCAGAGCGAGGTCGGCGACGAAGACCTCGAGGTGGTGATCACCCAGGAGTCGCTCACCGCCTTCATGGATGAGAACCCCGAGGTGCGAAAGCAGCTGATGGCCGAGGGCCAGTGGCCCCCGAAGAGCTGGGCGCCGAAGTCCAGCTAGGCCAGGTCGGTGACGTTGCCGACGCTGCTGAAGCGCCGCCGCTGCACCAGGCCGACGCCGGGCGCGAGCAGCGGGCGCAGATCTTCCAACCAGCGGGCCGCAGTGACGTCGCAGTTCCACTCCGGGAAACGCAGAATGCCGAACAGCTCGTCGGGGGCCAGCCGCAGGTAGCTGGGAGCCGGCTCCCGGCCCATCTTCACCGGCTGCTGCGGCAGCACCCAGCCCTCGGGGTGGCGCAGCGGGCCCGAGACGGTGCCGTCGGCGGCGGTGCTCGGCGCCTCGAACAGCCGTGAGACCAGCGCGTCGAAGGCCGGCCGCTCGCCGGCGCGCAGCGCGCAGTTCCAGAGCACGATCTGAAGGTGCCCGCGCTGCCGAAACTTGGGCCGGTAGGGGAAGCCGCCGGGCGCGTCGGCGATCGCGCGGTTCTTCCGGGTCCACACCTCGATGCCCTTGATCAGCTCCTGCACCGCCTCGCCGTCGCGCTCGGTGGCGAGCTTGAGCTCCAGCGCCAGCGAGTCGCCGGCCGGGTCGGAGGCCTGCAGCAGCGCATCGGAGAGCACCGCCGCGAGCTGGGAGTTCCACGGGTCGGCGGCGAGCGCCGAGCGGAGCTGTTCGACCGACCGATCGACCCGCGCGTCGAGCGCCTGCTGAAAGAGCGCCGCCGCCTCGGGCTTGAGCCGCCGAATGTCTTTCAGCTGGGCGATCTTCACCGGCTGCACCACCCCGAGCGCCTTCAGGGCCTCGGCGGAGGCGACCAGGCCGAAGCGCAGCGGCGCGAGCGTCTCGACCTCGAGCACGAACTGGGCGCGCGGCGACCAGCGGTCGACCATGCTGTCGGGGTGCTGCGATCGCCAGCGCTTGATCGGCAGCTCGGCCACCGCTTTGAACGAGCCGAGCAGGTGAAGCCGCCCGGAGACGAGGGTGACCGCGAACAGGCGATCGCCCGGGTTGAGCCCGGTGCGGTCGGCGAAGAACTTCTGCATCGCCGGCACTTCGCGCAGCTGTGGCCCGAGGTTGAGCCGCTGCGCCTGTTGGCAGAGGTCGGCCGGCCAGAACATGGTGAAGTCGGCCATCGGCCCGACACCGTACCCGGTCAGGACCGTCATTTCCGTGCGTCTTGTCGCTTGCTTGACCGTGACGGGGGCGCTACAAGCCCGCGCGCCACGCCCAGGTGGTGGAATTGGTAGACACGCTAGATTCAGGGTCTAGTGGTGGTGACACCGTGGAGGTTCGAGTCCTCTCCTGGGCACAGCCGGGAGCCGATCGAAAGGTCGGCTCCCGTTTGTTTTTCGGGGCGGGCTCAGGGGAACTTGAGGTGGCCGAAGCGCCCCGGGAACCCGCGAATCAGCGCCAGCTTGCCGCCGAAGTAGAGCGCCAACGCTCCCAGCAGAACCAGGCCATAGAGCCACCACCTGGCCATCGGTGAGCCTCCCCGGGTGTAGCGCCAGACCTTGGCCGCCTCGTCACCCCGCCCCACCGACTCGAGGCACTTGGCGAGGTTGGTGTAGTTGGCCTCCGAGAACGGGTGCAGCCTGGTCGCCTTCTCGATCAGGGGAATCGCCTTCTCGCAGTTGCCCTTCAGTTGATACGCGAAGCCGAGGTTGCCGTAGACGAACCCGTCTTCGATCCCGGCAGAGAGGCCGGCCTCACCGAGCGCGATCGCGTCGTCGACCTTCTCTTCGATCATCAACACCTGAATCATGTTCGCGGTGGCGGTGACGTTGTTCGGCTCCTGCGCCAACACCTTCTCGAGCATCGCCTTCGCGTCGGTCGTCATGCCCCACTTGTCGTAGTTGCCGGCGATGCCGGCGGCGAGCTCGAGGCCCTTCTTTCGGGTCCTGCAGGCCGAGGCTCCAATGCCCTTCGAGTGGCCGTCTTCGATCAGGGTGGAGAAGATGCGCGCGTAGGTCGACTTGTCGGCGCCGGGCGCGACGGTCTGCAGCGCCTCTTTCTCGCGGCCCAGATGCAGCAGCGCGTTCGCCCGGCAGATTACGTCGGCCCAGTAACCCTCGGGGTCGGCGTCGCTCTCACGCTTCACCCCTTTCCAATAGAGACCACCGGGAGGCGGTTCGGCGGCTTGCTCGTACTTTCCGAGGCGGAGCAGGATTCTGCCTCCGTTGTCCCGTGCCGGGCACGACACAGCCTCGATCGATCGACAGCTGCGCCTCGGCGAGCGCCTCGTCGGGTCGACACGCTTGCAGCAACAGATGGGCGAGGTCGGCGTGCTTGCAGGCCTCGCTCACCGCCACCTCGGGAACGTCGAAGTAGGGTTTTCTCCAGCGGGCCTCAGCGGCGGCATCACCTCTTCGGAGCGCAGCGCCGAGACAGCGAAAGCTCAGCGGACCATCGAGCGGGTGGTGCTCGCCGTACTTCGTGCAAAGCGGCTCGAGCTCCTCGATCTCGTCGAGCGCCGAGTGGATCATGATCAGGTTGCGCAGCGCCCCGGGATCACCGGTGCGAGTGAGCTCCGACTCGTAAGCGTCGATCTCCCGTCGAAAGTCTCGCGGCCGGGCGAAGGTGTCCCAATAGCTGCCCCATGCGCTCTGGAGCAGAGGAGCGCTGGGATCGGCCGCTTCGGTGCGCTCCAGCCAACGCTTGAAATTGGCGCCGTCGCCGAGCGCCCGGGCGAACAACGCCGCCGAAAGTTGGAGCCCCGCGTCCTTCGGGGAGGCTTCGCCGAAGGAGGAGGCCTCGCCGTAGAGCTTCTTCAGCTCGGCTTTTCCGGTCGGCAGCTGGGCGAGCGCCGCCGCCAATGTTCGCGCGGCTGCAGCGCACCCCGGTTGGTCGCGCCAGGTCCTCCTCGCGGTGGCGGCGGCCTGCCCGCTCGAGCCGGTGCGAATCGCTTCGTCGATGCTCTCATTGAGCGCCGCGCCCGCGCAGCCCGTCTCGGGAACGAACGCCAACGCCACCTGGCCGTCGAAGAACCCGCTCCTGCGTTTCGCCTCGCGCTCGTCGACCAGCTCCTTCTCGGAGCGCACCTCGGTCATCGCGTCACGGGAAGCCCACACGGTGTAGGCGACCGCACCGCAGGTCACCAGCACCAACCCCACCACCGCGAGCACCTTTCGCATCGGTCTCCCCCGGCCGAGAGCGTAGGCCGGGCGATCGGGCGCGAGCACGAGGCGGGCGAGGTCTGTGACGAAATTACCCGCCCTCGGGCCGAATCACGGTTATTCAGGCGCCCATGCGAAAGCTCACCCTGGTCTCCGCTCTCCTCGTTCTCAACTGCGCCCACACCGACAACGCCGCGCCCGCTTCCGCGGACAACGCGCCTCCGCCCGGTGAAGGCGCCGGCCAGCCGCCGCCCGACGACAACTCGCCGGTGGTGACGCCCAAAGAGACGCCCTGGGATCAGATGACCCCGCAGCAGCAGCGCCGCTACATGGGCAAGGTGGTGATGCCGAAGTTTCGCGAGCTGTTTCAGCAGTTCGACCCCAAGCACTTCGAGAAGGTGAACTGCGGCACCTGCCATGGCAAAGACCCGAAGGAGAAGCACTTCAAGATGCCGAACGAAGATCTCCCGGTGCTCCCGGCCTCCGAGAAGGAGTTCATGGCCACGGTGATGAAGGACAAGCCCGAGATGGTGAAGTTCATGGCCGAGGTCGTCACGCCCACGATGGCCGAGCTGATGAACGAGAAGCCGTTCAACCCGGCCGCGCCCGACCCGAAGGCGTTCAGCTGCCACAACTGCCACACCACCAAGGGCAAGCCGGACTGATCTTTTCGGCTCATTTCAGCGCGCATTTGGGGCACGGAGCCGCGCACGCGGGGCGTACGGCCTCGATGCCCCAACGGTGAAGCGGCTGCAATCACTCGAAGCCCGCACCTTCCTTCACCAGCGCTCGTCTCCGGGGTGACCACCCGTTGGTCGTCACCCACTCACCGGAGAAACGCGATGCGCATTTCGTCTCAGCCCCCTTCCGTCAGCTCGATCGACTCCAGCCAGCAGGCCGACTCCACACAACAGACGTTCGATCAGGTGATGCAGATGTTGCAGCAGCTCACCCAGGCGCTCCAGCAGGGCGGCTCGGGCGCTGACCCCTCTTCGGCTGCGGGTGCTCCGGGCACCTCGGGCATCGGCTCTGCCGGCGGCCCCGGCGGCGCGCAGGGCATGGTGCAGCAGCTGATGAACGGCCTGTCGCAGCTCAACAGCGCGGCGCAGAACGGCGCGGTGTCTCCCGATCAGGCGCAGCAGCTCCAAGACGCGCTCCAGGGCCTCCAGCAGAGCGCCGGCGCCAACGCGCCCACCGGTTACCCGCAGCAAGACAGCTTCGACGCCGGCCAGGCCCAGAAGGCGCACCACCATCACCACCACCACCATCGCGCAGCGGCTGCCCCCACCGACGGCAGCAGCGACCCCAACGCACAGCAATGACAAACATCGGCACTTCATTCGCGGCGCCGCTGATTCGACGCCTATAGTGAAGGTGCGTGGGTTTCGTCGGGGTTTTGGGTCTGGCGGTCGCCGGTGTGCTGGCCGTCGTGCTGCTCAGAGAGCGGCGGGCCGCGTCGCGCCTGGAGCTGAAGGTCGCCCAGGCGCGTGAGAACGAGGCGATGCTCCGGCTCGCCCTCGACGCCGCGAGCGAATTTCTGTGGGACGGAGACCTGGTCACCGGCGAGGTGGTCGGCTCCGCTCAGGCCGCGGCCTGGTTGGGCTACCCGCTGTCGGAGTGGCCTCCCAAGCCGTGGAACCTGATCGTTCACGAAGACGATCGCGCCGCGGTCGACGCCGCCATTCGCGCCGCGGTTCGGGGCGAGAGCCGCACCTACCGCATTCGTCACCGGCTGCGCCGCAAAGACGGCGAGGTGCTGCACGCCGTCTCCACCGGAGTGGTGATTCGCGAGCCGGGCGGCAAGCCGGTGCGCTTCGTCGGCTTCGTGCGCGACATCACCCGCGAGGTTCAGGAGGAGAGCCACCGGCTGCAGGCGCAGAAGCTCGAGAGCCTCGGCTTGATGGCCGGCGGCATCGCCCACGACTTCAACAACCTGCTCACCGTGGTCGGCTCCAGCCTCGAGCTGGTGCGCCGCTCTCCCCTGCCCTCCGACGCCGCCGATCTGCTCGACACCGCCCAGACCGCCGCGCAGCGGGCCACCGCGCTCAGCCGGCAGCTGCTCGCCTACTCCGGCCGCACTCCGGTGACCCAGGGAGCGGTGGCGCTCAACGAGTTGGTGCGCTCGATCGCCGGCCTGCTCTCGGTCTCGGTGTCGAAGAAGATCACCCTCGAGCAGAAGCTCGGCCCCGACACGCTCGCGGTGCAGGGCGACCCCAACCAGCTGCAGCAGGTGCTGCTCAACCTGGTCACCAACGCCGCCGAGGCGATCGGCGAGCGCGCAGGCAAGATCATCGTCAGCACCGAGAGCCCCGAGCCGGGCAAGGTGCGGCTCAGCGTGAGCGACAACGGGAGCGGAATTGCCCCCGAGGTTCAGGCGCGCATGTTCGACCCCTTCTTCAGCACCAAGGGCTCGGGCCGCGGCCTCGGCCTGGCGGTGATTCACGGGATCGTGAAGACCCACCAGGGCACCCTCACGGTGGAGACCAAAGCCGGCGAAGGCACCCGGTTCGTCCTCGATCTGCCCCAGGTGGCGCCTCCCGCGGTGACCGCGCCCGCACCCGCGAAGCCGGCGATCGCCCGCTACGACCTCAAGGTGCTGGTGGTCGACGACGAGTCGATCGTGCGCAAGGCCACCCGCAGGGTGCTGGAGCGCTTCGGTTGCCGCGTCGACGAGGTCGACTCCGGCCAGGAGGCGATCGACAAGGTGCGCGCCACGCCCGCCGGTTGGGACTTCGTGTTGATGGACGTCACCATGCCGCACCTGAGCGGCACCGAAGCCGCAGAGCGCATTCGGGTCGACGCCCCCACTCTGCCGATCGTGCTCAGCAGCGGGTACAGCGCGTCACCGCCGGTGAGCGGCGACCACCTCTACTTCGTGCCGAAGCCGTTCACGATCGAGCAGATCGAGAAGCTGCTGGCGAAGCTGTCGGGCGGCCCGGCACGGCCCGGCTAGCGCGAGATCGCCGGGCGCAGCAGGTACACCGCGTCTTCGCGGCTGAAATCACCCAGCGTCTGCGGCTTCACCACCGCCGCGTCGTACGAGGCCTGGGCGCAGTCGACGGTGCCGTCTTTGGCGTAGTTGTTCGCCACCACCACCCGGGTGTGGCCACCGTCGGCGGTGTCGGTGCCGTGGTGCTTCACGATCAGCAGGTCACCGGGCCGGGCGATCTTCAGCATCGCGTCGATCTTCGCCTGCATGTTGGCGGGATCTTTGTCGGGCCAGACCTCGCCCAGCTTGTTCAGCGGCGCGTTCGCTCCGCGCGAGTAGTTGGGGATCTCGATCGCGATCGGGTACGCGCCGCCCGGGTACTGCGCCGGCTTCGCGCCACCGGCGTAGAGCGCATCCATCCCGAAGAGGTTGCACTTCCAGTGGTTGGTGGCGCCGAGCGGCGTCTGGTTCGGGGTCTTGTTGCCGGGCACGTTCGGGTTCGGGCTCTTCCACGCCGGGGCGATGCCGTAGTCGGGGCCGCGCGTCTTCACCAGGTCGACCGCCGCCTTGGCGATCGCGTCGCCGTCGGGCACCGGGAGCATCGAGCCCATCACTCCGCCGACCGCCGGAGGCGCGTGCTGGGTCAGCAGCTCCTCCATCTTGTAGGCGGTCATCTGATCGATCGCGCCGGTGACCGGCAGCCCGTTGTCGGTCTGAAACGCCTTCACCGCGGCGGTCGACTCGTTGCCGAAGCCGCCATCGGCACCCGAGGGCAGCGACCACTGCGGCTTGTTCATGCGGTTGGCGAGCGAGTCGAGCGCGCGCTGAAAGGTCAGCACGGCCTGCTTGGGAGCGGGCTTGCCCTGCTGCAGCGTGAGGTCGCCCGAGAGCACCTGCGAGGCGGCGTGGTCGTCGCCCAGCGAGCGCAGCGGAGGCGGGATCACCACGTGCGCCGCGGCGGGCGCGATCGCCTTCAACGAGGCTCCGGCGCCGGTCTGGAACAGATCGCCGTAGCGCTGCGCCAACAGCTGCAGGTCGGCGCCGGTCACCTCGCCCTTGGCGACCGCCTGTTTGAGCGAGCTGACTTCGTCGGTGGTGAGCTGGGCGTCGGCGAGCGCGCGGCCTAAGACGCGGGAGATCGAGCTGGGCATGGCCGAAGCCTATACATGGGTCAGCCGCGATCGAGAATCAGCCGATCGATCTTGCGGTCGACCAGCAGGCCCTTCTGCTGCGAGAGCGCCTTCTCGAGCGCCTCGGGGCTGAGCCCGTGCAGCTCGCACAGCTTGGCTTCGAGCGTCTTCCAGGGCACCCACTTGTGGCCGACCTCCTGGGTGCCGTGCTGGGCGAGCTCGAGCAGCGCGTCTGAGAGCGCGCGCAGGCCGGTCTTCTCGGCGTTCATGCCCAGCACCGTCGCCGCGACCGCCTTGATCGCGAGCGCGATCAGCGTCGAGCGCTCCATCTCTTCCTGCAGAAAGCCGCGCTCCACCACCGCCACCGTGGTCGGCTCGAGCGCGATCACCGACGCCAGCCGGGTGCCACCGGTGAGCACCGCCGCCTCGCCGAACATCTCGCCCGGGCCCATCACCCGCAGCGAAACCTTGGCGCTGCCCTCGCCCCGGCTCGCCTCGCAGCGCCCGGAGTGCACGATGTACGCGCGATCGCCCGCCTCGCCCTCGCGCACGATCGCCTCGCCGGCTTGAAAGGTGATCTCGGGCAGCCGCGCGGTGCCGTGAACGAAGTCTTCGAGGTCGTGCCGCAGCTCGACCACCGATGGGTAGCGCTTGGCGGGGTCGGGCTCGAGCGCCCGCATCGCGATCGACGCCAGGCGCGATGGCACGTTGCCCGGAGGCGCCAGCTGCTCGAGCGGCGTCACCACCGCCTTCTGCGCCAGCGCCAGCGTCTCTTCCGCGGTCGAGCCGACGTACGGAGGCCGCCCCACCAGCACCCGGTAGAGCATGCCGCCGAGGGCGAAGATGTCGCTCCGCTCGTCGAGCGCGTGGTTCTCACCCCTCGCCTGCTCCGGCGCCATGTAGGCCGGGGTGCCGATCGAGGTCTTGTCGTCTTTCTCTTTGGTCGGCAGCTCGCTCTTGCGCCGCGCCAGCCCCCAGTCGACGACGTAGATCTGCCCGTGCTCGGCGACCATCACGTTGGCGGGCTTCAAGTCGAGGTGGAGCACGCCCTTGGAGTGCGCGAAGGCGATCGCGTCGCACACCCGCAGCATCACCTCGAGCGAGGCGAGCAGCGTCTGCGCGGTGGTGCCGCCCTTCTCGATCATCTGCTGGAGCGAGACGCCCTCCAGCACCTTCATCGTGAAGCAGGAGAGCTTCTTCGACTCGCTGGCGAACGCGTAGACCGGCGGAATGTTCGGGTGATCGAGCTGGGCGGTGATCGTGGCTTCCTGAACGAAGCGCTGCACCGCGGCCGGCTCCTTGAGCAGCTCCTGGCGCATCAGCTTGAGCGCGATCTGCCGCCCGAGCGCTCGGTCCTTCACCCGAAAGACCCGCGACATGCCGCCCTGACCGAGCAGACCGAGCTCCTCGACCGTCCAGGTGGACGGGAGCTTCTGGTTCAGTTTTTCGGTCCCCGGCTCGGTCTTCCAGAACATCGGCGCGCCAAGGCTGGCACGTTCAGAACTGCACCACCAGCTGACATCCAGGGCAGTTGAGCACCCACCGAATCGCTCCGGTCGGCAGCACCTCGGCGGTGCATTCGCCGAACGGAGCGAACGTTCCCGCCGCATGGCTGGCGTCGTAAAGGGCCCAGGAGCCGAACACGCCGCCGTCGCAGAAGGAGATCGTGGTGCCGCAGGCCGCGTCGCCGCTGGCGCTGATCGACTCGCCGTTGAAGGCGCCGCAGGTGCTCTGCTCGATTCTGCCGGTGCAGCCGGTCACGAACGACACGCAGCCGGGCATCCCGCACTCGTTGGAGACCGGGGTGGTACACGTCTCGCAGCCGCCGTCGTGCTCGCAGTCGCGATGTCCGTGGCACTCCCAGAGGCACTGGCCGTCGATGCAGCTGTAGCTGCTCGAGCCTTCGACGCCCTGGCAGAAGGTGACGTTGCCTTCGCTGCCGGAGCAGTCGAGGTAGGTCGCGCACCCGCCGTCGTTCGAGCCGGCGTCGACCGGGCCGCCGCCTCCGGTGCCTCCGCCTGCTCCTCCTCCCGTTGCGGCTCCGCCACCGACTGCTGCGCCACCGCCGCCGGTCGAGGCGCCGCCGCCGGTCGCGCCCCCGCCGCCCGAGGCCGAGCCACCGCCGGCCACCGCGCCGCCACCTCCAGAGCCGCCGCCTTCACCACCGTCTTCCTTCACCACGGTGAGGCACTGACAGGCGCCGAGAGTGAACATCGCCGTCGCGATCAGGTAACGCGCGTTGCGCATCGGTCCTCCGCCCGGCCCGAATTCGATTCCTCGTTCTTAGCGCCCCCGTATGCTCCTTCGCCATGGGCCAATTCATTCAGCGCGACGCCGACTTCGCAGACGACCTGGTGGCGTTCTGGGATGGCGACGCTCCGAGCGACGGCGACCAGGCGAGCGTCGAGATGGGCGACCGGCTGCTGATCTTCGACGAAGACGGGCTGGTGGCCGCGTTCGATGCCGGCCGCCACGCGCTGAAGTCGTACGGAGAGGTCGACGTGGTCTTCGTCAGCCAGAAGCGCCACTCGCTCGAGAACGACGGAGAGCTGGTCGAAGAGGAGCTCGAGACCGGCTACGTGCTGCGCGCCACGGTGCAGGTGCGAGACGCGGCCAAGATGGTCGAGCTGATCGCGATGGTGATCGAGCAGGAGCAGACGGTCGAAGACTGGCTGGCCGACGAGATCGCGATCGACGCCGCCACCGCCGCCGACGACGTGGGCGTCGACCTGGCCGACCTCGAAGACGAGCGCGACAGCGTGATCCCCAAGGCGATCGTTCGCGCCAACGAGGTGCTCGCCGACCACGGCATCGAGCTGCTGTCGATCGAAGAGCTCGAGTACGGCGACTTCGAAGACGACTGAGCCTCAGTGCAGCACATGGAGGCCGCCCGACCAGTTGAAGCCATAGCCTCCGTCGTCGGCCAGGCTGAAGCTGTCGAGCACCGCGCCGGTGAACCCGTCGAGCACCACCACGTGACCGATATCGCCGAAGCCCTCGTAGCCGAGTGCGTACAAGCGGTCGTCGACCCGATCGTAGAAGGCCGATTGCAGCGGGAGGGTGAAGCCATTGCCCACCTGGGTGGCGGCCGCGGTGGTGGGATCGATCGCCATCAGGTGAACCCCGCCGTCGCCGTTCCAGTCCAAGGTCATCAGCTGCCCGTCTGACCGAACGTAGAAGCCATTCCAACCCGGGTAGACGACGCCCAGCGGGGCGCTCAGGGTGTCGGCTCCGGTGAAGGCGTCGATCCGGTGCACGAAGTAGCTGGAGTCGGCGTTCGAGTACGCGAGCAGGTAGATCACCTGGCTCACCGGGTCGATCACGTTGGAGTCGGAGCTGAAGTAGTCGATCTTGGGGAGCGGCGCGATCAGCGTGCTGCCGCCGGTGGTGGTGTCGATCACCCTCAGCTCTTCGACGCCCCCGTCATTGACCTCGTGCCAGGTGATGCCGAGCAGCGCTTTGTCGGAGCGCAGGTGCAGCCCGCCCGACCAATTGAGGCCGCCGTCTTCGTCGAGCACCACCGCCCCCAGCGTCGTCCCCGCGAAGAGGTCGACGGTGTAGAGCGTCGACGGGCCGAAGAACGGCTGGCCGAGCAGGTAGCTCAACGGCGGGTCGTCGACCGCGCTGCCGTAGTTGATCCAGTAGAGGCCGTTCACCGCGCCGATTCGGTTCGACTGCCCGGTGGCGGGGTCGATCACCCGAATCTGCTCTTCGCCGGCATCCTGCGGCAGGTAGGCCCAGGTCAAGCCCACCAGCGTGCCCGTTCCCGAGCCCGCGTCGGTGGCTCCAGCGTCTGAGCCGGCATCGGAGCCGCCACCGCCGCCGCTGCCTCCTCCCACCGCAACGCCTCCACCGGTCGCCGCGCCTCCACCCACCGCAGAGCCGCCGCCAGCCGCGCTTCCCCCGCCCGTGGCGCTGCCGCCTCCAGCGCTCGAGCCTCCGCCGATGCTCGAGCCGCCGCCGATGCCGGTGCCTCCTCCGGCTCCGGTGAAGGTGCAGACGCCGAGGCTGCAGATCTCTCCGCCGGTGCAGGCCGCGCACTGATTTCCCCCGATGCCGCAGGCGGTGGTCGCGGTGCCGAGCTCGCACCGATCGTCGGCGGTGCAGCACCCCGCGCACGAGGAGATGGTGCAGGTGGGGTTCTCGGTCTTCGGGCAGGCGGCGAGAATCAGCAGCGTGAGCGGGAGCGCGCGGGTCATCGCCTCGCAAACACGCCACCTCGCGCGAACGCGCACTTAATTACGCGGCGACCACCCGGTTCCGGCCGGCTTCTTTGCCCTGGTAGAGCGCGCGATCGGCGCTGGCGATCACCGCCTCGACACCCACGCCCTGCTTCACGCTGGCGAGGCCGAGGGTGACGGTGAGGCCCTTCGCCGGGTTGCCGTCGGTCTGAAACCGCTTCTCGAGGCCCTTGTGAATGCGCCGGGCGACCTCGAGCGCGCGTTCGGGTGGCACGTCGCGCAGCAGCACCAGAAACTCCTCGCCGCCCCAGCGCGCCACCGCGTCGGCGTCACGCAGCTGCTCGCGCAACGTCTTCGCCACCTCGCACAACACCTGGTCTCCGGTGGCGTGGCCGTGGGTGTCGTTGATGCGCTTGAAGTGGTCGACGTCGGCCACGATCACGCTGAAGGGGCGCTGCTCGTTCTTGAAGCGCGCCTCGGCCTCCGCCAACAGCACGCTCATGTGGCGCCGGTTGTAGAGCCCGGTCAGCGGGTCGGTGACCGCCGCCTTCTCCATCTGCTGCTCGGCGGTGATCGACGCCAGGCGGAAGTAGTAGGACACCAGCGCCAGCGCGAGGAACGGGATCGCGACGTTGCAGAGCTGCAGCTCCTTCGCGATTCGGGGGTCGATCGCGAGCGGGGGCGACGCCCAGCGCAGATACAAGAACGCGCCGAACACCGCGCCCGAGGCGAGCCACACCGGCAGCGTCTTCAGCCGGTCGTTGAACATCACGAACGGGATCAGGGGAATCAGGTAGTACTGAAAGCCGCTCTCCCAGCCGAACGCGGTGGTGGCGAGTAGCGCGTGCACGGTGACCTCGCCGAAGATCAGCCACATCGCGAGCGTCGCCCGGCCGAAGCGGTTGGCGAGCGTCGCGGTCACCCAGATCGCCACGCTCGCCACGTTGAAGGCAGCCAGGCGCGGGTGTTCGAGCCAGGCGAACAGCGGAATGAAGCCGGCGTGGGCGACGATGCCGACCCACGACACGTAACGAATCACCACCGAGATGCGCGCGCTGGGAGTCATTTCAGCTTCTGAATGTCGGCCAGCAACTTGTCGAGCCGGACCTTCACGTCGCTCTGGGTTTTCTCGCTGTCGGAGAGCTTCAGCAGCGAGCGCAGGTCTGAGAACTGCCCGTTGATCCACGCCTTCTTGGCCGGGTGCTTCTCCACCGCCTTCGTCTCCTCGCTGTCGAGCCGGGCGATCAGGTCGGCGGCGGGGTCGGGTTTGGGCACCTCGACCACCGGGTCGACCGGGGCCGGCGTCTTCTGCTGGTTGTAGAGGAGGAACAGCGCACCCCCGCCGGCCGCGATCAGCAGCACGCCGAGCGCGATCTTGAGCACGAAGCCCGGGCGCGCCGACTCCTGGGTGGCGGGCATCGGCACGTTGGGGTCGCCGAGCGGAGACGGCGGGCTGAAGTCGAGCTCGGAGCCGGGCACCGGGCCGCGCTCCGAGATCTTCGAAGGTGGCGTGGGCGGCGGAGGCCTCGGCCGCGAGCCCGCACCGGAGACGAGAATCGAGATCGGCCGCGGCGAGGAGGAGACCGGCTTCAGCTTCGACACCGAGGTGGTGCCCTCTCGCAGCTCCCGGCGAATGCGGCCCAGCTCGCGGCGCACCTGCTCGGCCGAGGCGGGCCGCTTCTCGGGGTTCTTCGCCATCAGGCGAAACACCAGGTCGTCGAGCGACACCGGCACCGTCGGCAGCAGCGCCGACATTCGCGGCGGCGCTTCGTTGACGTGCTTGAGCAACAGCTCCATCACCGTCGGCGCCGAGAACGGCCGCTCGCCGGTGATCATCTCGAATGCCATCACCCCCATCGAGTAGAGGTCGGTGCGCGGGCTGATCGGCTGGTTCGAGGCCTGCTCGGGAGCGATGTAGTCGGGCGTGCCGACCACCATGCCCGCCTGGGTCTTGCTGGCGTTCCCGTGCTCGAGGTCTTTGGCGAGGCCGAAGTCGAGCAGCTTCACGCTCTGCTGACGGGTGGTGCGATCGGTGTCGACGAACACGTTGGCCGGCTTCAGGTCGCGGTGAACGATGTTCTTCTCGTGCGCCGCCGAGAGGGCCGAGCACATCACCTCCAGAATCTCGACCACCTCGTGCGGGGGGAGCGACTTGCGCCGATCGAGCACCTTGTCGAGCGGCTCGCCGTCGAGCCAATCCATCACCAGGTAGGGGCGGCCGTCGGGCGCGGTGCCGAAGTTGAAGATGTCGACGATGTTCTGGTGGCGAATCGCGTTCACCGCTCGCGCCTCGGCGATCATCCGCTTCACGTTGTCGGTGTCGAGCGCGACGTGGGGCTTGAGCACCTTGATCGCGACCTTCTTGCCGATCATCTTCTGCTCGCCGGCGTACACCTCGCCCATGCCGCCGGAGCCGACCAGGCTGACCACGTCGTAGTCGCCGAGCTTTTCGCCCACCAGGTGCATCCCCGGGATGGTGCCGCGGTTGCCCGCCGGGAGCGGAGCGCCGATCACCGCCTGCGACAGCCGCGTGGCCGGGAGCTCGACGCCGAGCGCAGGGCTGGTCACTTCATTGCCCCTCGGCGCGGGCACCGAGAGCACGCCTCCGCTTTCGGGGCCTTTGCCGGGCACGGTGCTGTCGGTGGGCTTCTTGTCGCCAGGGGCGGTGTCGTCATCCCAGGCGCCGGCGTTGAGAGGCGTGCCGTCCCATGGGCACACCGTGGCCCCGGGCTTCATCGATCGGCCACAGCGAGGACAAGTCACCCCCGGCACCGTCAATGACGATAGCGCACCATCTTCATGAACGCGTCCTGCCGATGACGAACCCAGGTGCGGCGCATCAGGTAGGCGACGATTGCGAGGTTGACCACCAGCACCAAAATGCGGATCGGGCCGGGGTGGTGGGCGATCGCGGCGATCTCGAACGGCACCGGGCCGCCCGACGCCAACGCCACCAGCCAGGGGCCCCACCACCAATTCTTCATCAGCGAGAAGCCCTCGAGGAACACCACCCCCGAGTCCAACACCAGCGCGCCGATCGCGAGGTGAACGTTGCGGGCGCCCAGCGCCTTCAAGAGCCAGTGCGACGCGACCCAGGCGATGTGGCTGGTGGCCTGGTCGTGAATGCCGCGCACGAAGGTCTCGAAGTGGTGCGTTTCACCCGTGGCAACCAGCACCACCAGCAAGATCGCCACGGCCGCGGCTGCCGCCGCGCGGGCGAACTTGTAGGCGATGATCGCGGTCAGCGCTGGCTCACGCTTGGCCTCGAGCGCTTCCTTGCTCTCGGAAAGTCGAGCATTCATGCGGCGGGTGCCCTCAGGCACCTTGAATCAGCAACCCTCAGGCCAGCAGGAGTGTTCCCTGGGTGGCCTCAGGTGCGCATCCACTCCGACAGCTTCGGTAGCGGCGCCGCTTCTCCGCGCAACCCCGGCTCGATGGTGAGCGGCAGCCCGAGAAAGCCGCGCGCCTTGAAAGCGCCGAGCACCGCCGCGCGGTGATCTTCGTCGGGGCAGAAAACCACGCACCCGTCTCCGCCTCCCGCGCCCGACATCTTGCCCGCGCAGCCGTGGCTCTTCGCCAAGGCGAGCGCCTGCCGCATCGTCTCGGTCTCCAGCGTCTCGGAGAGCCCGGCGAGGTTGCTCTGCAGCTCTGCGGCGGCCTCGGCGACCGCACTGAAGTCGCCCTTGAGCAGCCCGAGCTCGAGCTGTTGGCCGGCGCCATCGGAGCGGCCCACGAAGCGCTCGCGCTCGGCGCTGCTCATGCGCGCTTCGACCTGGGCGATCAGGCCGCGGGTCGACGCGCTCTCACCGGCGAACACGTAGGCCAGCGGCAACTTCACCTCCG
Organism: Myxococcaceae bacterium; assembly: GCA_047602415.1. Classification (GTDB taxonomy): domain Bacteria; phylum Myxococcota; class Myxococcia; order Myxococcales; family Myxococcaceae; genus JASGHH01. The sequence goes on from JASGHH010000001.1 coordinate 960,658, forward strand.
GCAGGCGCCAGAGATCGACCGGAGGCGACTGCTCGAGCACGCCACCCAGGTTGCCTTCGCGGGAGGCCTTGAGCAGCTCATCGACCCGGTAGCGGCGGTAACGAACCACGCCGCCGGCGAAGATCGCCGCCACGTCGCCGCCGCTGCCCTTGCCGCCCTGGGCGAGCGCGTGGGCCGCGAGCGCCAGCTTCAAGGTGTCGTAGCGGCCTTCGAGCACGTAGCGGGCGCCCTCCGCGGTGGCGACCGCGGCCCAGGCGCTGCCGCCGAGCCCCAGCTTGCGGCCGTCGGGGGCGCGCTCCATCGAGGCCAGGGCCAGCTCCAGCCCGACGCCCTCGGTGCCGAGCGCGCGGTAGGCCAGATCGAGGGTGCGGGAGGCGAACAGAAAAGCGTCTGGCACCTCTGCGGGCCAGCGCACGCCCAGCGGGGTGGCGTCGCCGCTCAGCCGGCCGTCTTCGACGGCGATCGAGACCCGCCGGTCGGCCGCCTGGCGAGCCAGCGCGTGGGTTCGCGGGCCGACCGCGGCGATGCGGGCCGTGCCGCCCCAGAGGACGGCGTATTCGCCGGAGAGGAAGAGCTTTCCCGGGGCGGAGAGCGCGCGGGTCAGAGCCATGGTGCACGATGAAAAGCCGGGCCACTCATCCGCGCTTCCTCAGCTTGGCGATCTCGACCGCGACTTCCCCCGCGAACCGCGCATTGTTCACCAGCAGCGCCAGATTCGCCTTCAGAGTCCGTTCCCCGCTCCGCTTCGCCAGCGTCGAGAGCAAGAACGGGGTCACTGCCTTGCCGGAGACCCCGGCCTCCTGCGCCTCGAGCAACGCCGAAGCGATCTCCGCCTCGACCTCCTCGCGCGGCAGCGCGGTCTCCTCCGGCGGCGGCAGGGCGAGAATCACCCCACCCTGCCCCAGCTGAAACCGGGCGTGCATCACCGCCGCGGCCTCCTTCGCGTTCTTCACCGAATGCTCGAGCTTCAGCCCGGTGTCGCGGGTGAAGAAGCCGGGGAACTCACGGGTGCCGACGCCGAGCACCGGCACCCCGAGCGTCTCCAACAGCTCGAGCGTCTTCGGCAGATCGAGCACCGACTTCGCGCCGGCGCACACCACTCCCACCGGGCACTCGGCGATCTTCTGCAGGTCCTGCGAAACGTCCCAGCTGTGCTCGACGCCGCGGTGCACTCCGCCGATGCCGCCGGTGGCGAACACCCGAATGCCCGCCCGGGCCGCGACCTCGCAGGTGGCGCTCACCGTGGTGCCCGCCGACAGCTTCAACCCGATCGCCACCGCCAGCTCGCCGGCGCCGGCCTTGATCAGCTTCGGGCCGCCCTTCGCCAACGCCGCGAGCTCGGCGGCGCTGAGGCCCACCCGAATCTCACCGTCGAGCACGCCCACCGCGGCGGGGGTCGCGCCGGCCTTCTTCACCGCCGCTTCGCAAGCCTTCGCCGCCCGAAGGTTGTGCGGAGCGGGAAGCCCCTGCGCCACCACCGAAGTCTCGAGGGCGACCACCGCCGCTCCGCGGTTGAGCGCGAGCGCGACCGGGCGAGAGATCGCGAGGCTCACCCGCGCCGCTTCTCCACCACCAGCTGGTAGTCCTCGATCTTCTTGTCGAGCGTCGGGCGCGAGATGCCGAGCAGCGCCGCCGCCTTGATCTTCTTGCCCCGCGCCTCGCGCAGCGCCTCGCTGATCGCGTCGCGCTCCAGCCGCGAGATCATCTGCGCCAGCGTCTTCGGCTGCTGCGCCTGGGCACCCGGCTGCGGCGCCCCGCCCTCCTGAACCTCGGGAGGCAGCTTCAACGCCGGCACTTCACCGCCCGGGTAAAGCAGCGCCAACCGCTCCGCCACGTTGCGGAGCTCTTCGACGTTTCCCGGCCAGCCGTAGTCGACCAGCAGGCGCCGCGCGTCGGGCGACAACACCGGCGGCTCCTTCTTCTTCGGCCGGGTGATTCGCCCCGCGAAGTGGTCGTAGAGCATCGGCACGTCGGGCCGGCGCTCGCGCAGCGGCAACGACTCGATCTCGGCGCCCGAGAGCGCCTTGCCCAGCTCGTCGCTCGACTCGCCCCGCTGCAGCACCTGGGCGAGCGGCGCGTTGCAGGTCGCCATCACCCGAATGTCGATCGCTTCTTCGCCGCCCTGCCGCGCCGGCGCCAGCTTGCGGCTCACCAGCCGGGCGAGCTTGTCGCCGGCGTGGCGCGACAGCTGCTCCATGTTGCGGAGCACCAGGGTGCCGCCGTCTGCGCGCAGCAGCGCCGAGGTCAGCGGTGGAATGCCGGGCCCCGAGCCGCGCCCGAACAGGTCTTCTTCGACCTGCACCGGGTTGCGTCGGCAGTCGACCACCACGAACGGGCCCAACGCGCGGGTGCTGCGCAGGTGAATGTACTGGCAGGTGTGGAGCCGGCCGGTGCCGCCCTCGCCGTAGATCACCACCGGGTCGGAGACCGCCGCCGCGCGCCGCGCCTGCTCCACCGACTTGCGGAACTGCCGGCTCGAGCCCACCAGCTGCACCGGCGACGAGTCGACGTCGTTGCGCGAGCGGACCGCCGCGAACGCCTCGCCCGCCAGCCGCCCCAGCGAGGCCGCGGTCTTCAGCTCTTCGTCGCTGAACTCCTCCGGCCGCTCGGCGTAGAGAATGCCGAACGGCGCGCCGCCCGACGCCTGCAAGGGAGCACAGAGCACGCCGCCGACCCGGGCGACCTCGCGTCGCTCCAGCGCCCCGCGTACCAGGGCCCGCGGCACCTCGACCTGATCGGCGCCCACCACCGCCGCGGTCACCAGGCCCTCCAGCGCGCCCAAAAGCGCCGCCGAGCGCTCGGCGTTCACCGAACGGTTGAGCTCTTCGGCCGCGCGCCGAAGCACCATCGCCTCGGTGGTCGCCGACAACAGCGCCAGCCCGGCGTTGTAGAGCCCCGCCACCGGGCCGACCGCCGGGAGCAGCTCTTCCACCGGCTTCGACTGCGGCTCGCCCGGCTCCTGATCGCTGAACGAGGCCCGCACCGGCGGCTCGAACAAGATCGTCGAGTCGCCGACCTGGAACTGATCGCCCGGCAGCAGAATGACTTCGCCTTCGATCTTCTCGCCGTTGACCAGGGTGCCGTTGCGGCTGCCGAGGTCGGTGACCCGGGCCTGGCCTCCGTCGAGCACGATCTTGGCGTGACGGCGCGAGACCTTGCTGTCTTCGAGCGGAATCTCGCAGCTCGGGCTTCTGCCGAGCACGACCTCGCCCTTCACTTCGTGTCGTTGGCCCGCGGCGGGACCAGTGAGCAGCAGCAGCGCTGGCATCCGGTGAGGTCCTTCTTACATCGGGCGTTCGGCGTTGAGCAGCGACTTCATCTCGTCGTCATCCAGAGTGCGTCCTTCGCGCGACAGTGAGATGGCGTTGATTTGCGAGTCTTCGACCTCGACGTGGGCTCCCCGGCGCCACTCGGTGGTGGTCTGACCGCCGTCGACCACCTTGCCGATCAGCTTGTCCTCGTCCCACTGGAGCACCTCGACCCAGAGCTGCTCTTCCTCGGCTTCGTTGTCTTCTCCGCCGGGGTGCACCTCGAACGGCGCCCGCACCGCGAAGGTGAGCGGCTCCATGAAGCCCTTACGCAGAAAGCGCGCCTTGAACGACGGGAGCATCGCCTTCGCCTGCTCCAAGAGCTCGTTGGCCTCTTCTTCGCTCTCTTCTTCGTAGTTGCCCCGGTACTGCTCGAGCAGCTCGGTGAGCGAGTGGCGGCCCTCCATCGAGACCACGGTGAGGTAGCCCGACTCGTGGCCCTCGAAGGTCTCGGTGGGAATGCCCATCTGCGCCAGGTTGCGGCGCCCCTCGTCACAGGGGAACAAGGTGAAGGTGTGGCCGACGCTGGTCGACACCGGCTGCCGCGGCTCGGGGCCCTGGCCGAAGGCGAGGTCGGTGCACAGCTCGTGGAAGAACGTCTCGGCCGCGGGGAGGTCTTCTTCCTTCAGCGCCCACATCTCCACGTCCCAGAGGCCGAACTTCGACATCCCGTGGGAGTGAACCCACATCTTGCCCGGCCCGTCACCCGCTTCGACCACGTGGAGCGTGATGTGATCGCGAATGTCGAAGTCGAGCTCGGTGATCTCCTCGATGTCTTCGGGCGTGTGAATTTTGTACGAGGTGACGTCGACCACCACGCCCGCGGTCGCCTCGAGCAGGCTGCGCACGCACCAGAGCGCCTCGAAGACCGCCACCGAGCCCTGCGGCTTTCCCGGCTCGAAGCTGAACCGGTAGAAGCCCTTGGCGTTCTTCAGCGCCTCCTGGGCGGCGGCGGTGCCGGTGAGCAAATCGGGCGTCCACCCCAGCGACTCGGGCTTCGACTGGAACTTCACGTCGACCCGGCTGTCGTCGGCGCGCACCGAGAACAGGCAATCGTCTTCGCCGAAGACCAGCTGCACCTCGTCGGTCTCGAAGGCGGCGCGAATCTTCGCCTCGGTGAGCGCGCGCGCGGCTTCCGACGCGAGGATGTAGACCTCTTTCAAAGGTACTTCTCCACTTGATTGAGGAGATCCACCCGATGCACCAGGTCGGAAAGATAATCGAGCCGGTCGGTCTCCAAAACGACCACCGGTGAAAGCTTGTAGCGCTTGAACCAGTCCTCGTAGAGGCCGTTGAGGCGCTTCAAGTAGCTCGAGGGAATCGCCTTCTCCATCTGCCTGCCGCGCAGCTTGATTCGCTGCTGAAGCGTTCGCACCTGACAGCGCAGGTAGATCATGATGTCGGGCGGCTTGAGCGAGGCGGAGATCGTCTCGTACAGCTCCCAGTAGGTCTGCCAGTCGCGCTTGCTGATGAAGCGCTGCTTGTGGAGGTTCTTGGCGAAGATCTCGGCGTCTTCGTAGATGGTTCGGTCCTGAATCGAGGTGCCGGCCGACTTCTCCAGGTCGCGGTGGAGCCTGAACTTGTGGGTGAGAAAGAAGATTTGGGAGCGAAACGCCCAGGTCTTCATGTCTTCGTAGAAGTCGGCCAGGTAGGGGTTCTGGTCGTTGGGCTCGTAGAAGGGCTTCAGCCCGTACCGCTTGCAGAGAAACGAGGTCAGCTCGGTCTTCCCGGCGCCGATGTTCCCCGCGATCGCGATGAACTTTTGCTGGCCCAACTTGGCGATGCTTGTAGCACCTCGTGCTATCAACCCGGTGTGATTTCGGGCCGTAAGTTCGCGTGGTGCCTGGTGCTCCTGGTGGGCTGCACCGACGCCGCGACGCGAAAGATCGACGAGGGCAACCGCCTGGCGAAGGCCGGCAAGCTCGACGACGCCGCGAAGAGCTTCGAGACCGCCGCCAGGCTCGGCAACCCGGTGCGCGCCCAGGTGCTGCTCGGTAACGTTCGCTGGGCCCAGGGCCGCCGCGCCGACGCCAAGGCCGCCTACGCCGAAGCGCTCGACGCCGGGCCGGCCGAAGCCGACGCCTTGATCGGCTACGCGAAGTCGCAGCTGGCCGACGGAGACGCCAAGGGCGCCGCGCAGTCGGCCAGCACCGTGCTCACCCAGACCCCGAACCGCGCCGACGCCCGGCTGGTGCGCGCCGCCGCCCGCCTCGCCGCGCAGCAGGAGCTCGAGGCGGCCCTCGAAGACGCCGACGCCGCGCTCAGCGTGGCCGGGCCCGCGGGCGACGCCGACGCGCTCTACGTGAAGGGCTGCGTGCTGATCGCGCTCAAGCGGTTCGCCGACGCCCAGGCCGCGTTCTCGAGCCTGGAGCAGCGCCACCCCCGCTCGCCGCTGTCGGCGTACGGTCAGGCCCGGCTGGCGGCGGCGCAGAACCACAAGACCGACCTCAAGGCCTACCTGTTCGACGCCAAGAACGAGCTGGGCGAAGGTTTCCAACCCTCGCGGGTGGCACTGGATCCCGCGTTCGACTTCGTGCGAGACGATCCCGACCTCGCCCTGCTGGGGCGCGACGGAGGCCCGTAGAAAAAGTGATTCGCAACATCCTCTGCATTCTGACCATCGGGTTGATGACGCCGGTGATGTTCCCCTTCGCGGTGACCACCCTGCTGGTCACCCGCAGCGCCGACGCCAGCATGTGGTGGACCCAGCGGCCCTGGTCGTGGCTGATGATGTTCGCCAGCGGCGCCTCGATCGAGGTGGTGGGCGGCCAGCAGTACATCGACCCCAAGCGGCCGGTGATCTTCCTCTCGAACCACATGTCGACCCTCGACATACCGGTGCTGTTTCGCGCGCTCTGGCCGGTGCGGTTCAGGTTCGTGATCAAGAACATCATCAAGTACGTGCCCTTTCTCGGCTGGTACACCTGGCTGGCGGGCTTCGTGTTCGTCGATCGCAGCCGCACCCGAAAGGCGATCGCCTCGCTCGACGCCGCCGCCACCAAGATTCGCAAGGGCACCTCGATCGTGATCTTCGCCGAGGGCACCCGCTCCGAGAACGGCAAGGTGCTGCCCTTCAAGAAGGGCCCGTTCATGCTCGCGCTCAAGGCGGGGGTGCCGGTGTTGCCGGTCACCATCGTCGGCACCGACATCGTGATGCCGAAGAACTCGTGGAACATCACCCCGACCACGGTGAAGGTGAAGATCGGAGCGCCGATCGACCCCGCGCAGTTCAACGGCGACCGCGACGCGCTGATGAGGGCGGTGCGCGACGTGATCATCGACCAGAGCCTCGAGCTGGGCGGCAAGGGCGGCGACAAGCGCACCGTGCTCTCGAGGGTGAAAGACGGCGAGAAAGAGCCCGAGACGGGCGACTCCGAAGAGGCCGAGGCGTGAAGCGGCTCGCCCTCGCGCTGTTCGCGGTGCCGGTGCTGCTCGGCTGCGCGGCGAAGAGCAACCTCACCAAGCGCGACCAGGTCACCGTCTACCTGCAGAAAGGCGACGGGGTGAAGGCGATTCCACTCCTCGCCGAGCTTCGCAAAGACGACCCCACCGATCTGTCGCTCGCCCGCGCCGAGGCCGAGGCCTACGTGAAGGCGAGCCAGCCGCAGGTGCTGCTCGACCGCCTCAAGGGCGACGACTCGGCGCTGGGCCACTACCAGAAGGGCCTGGTGCTGTTCGCGCGCTCCGCCGACGCCACCGGCCCCGCGGTCGAAGAGTTCACCGCCGCGACTGCCAAGAGCCCGAATGAAGGTGAGTTCCACTACCGGCTCGGCCTCGCCCAACTCGAGAGCGAGCGGTTCGAGCTGGCGCTGCCCGAGCTGAAGAAGGCGTTGGAGCTCAACCCCAACGCCGCCGGCTGGCAGCTGCCGTACGCCAAGGCGCTCTACCGGGGCGGCGACGCCAAGGCCGCGGTGGCCGCGCTGCGCAAGGTGGTCACCTCGCAGCCTTCGCCCGGCGAGGTGAAGACCGCCCGGGCGCTGATGGAGCAGATCTCCGACCCGTTCGTGGGCTTCCCCGCCCAGGCCAAGGCGCAGCTCGAGAAGGGCATGCAGTGGCTCGACGTCGCCGACGTGCCGCAGCAGGCGATCATCTCGTTCGAAGAGATTCTGCGCGACTACCCCGATCTGGCGGTGGTGCACTCGCTGCTCGGCCTGGCGTACCAGCGGCTCGACGACGCCGGCCGCGCGGTCGACGAGTTCAAGCGCGCGCTCGAGCTCAACCCCGACGACGGCAAGAACGACCTCTACCTCGCCAACATCTACCTCGCCCGCCAGCGGCCCCAGCAGGCGAAAGAGCACCTCGAGTCGGCGATCGCCAAGAACCCGCTGCTCGACGAGGCGTGGCGCGCGAAGGGCGATCTCGAGCTCGGTGCCCGCGAGTACGACAAAGCGCGCGGCACGTTTCAGACCCTCGCCTCGCTCGAGCCCGACGGCGCCGACGCCAACACCAAGCTGGCCGCGGTGCAGCAGCTGGAGGGCGACTTTCCCGCCGCCGACAAGCAGCTGAAGCGCATTCACGACAAAGACCCCGACAACATGGGCGTGGTGCTCCAGCTCGGGCTGCTCCACACCGAGTGGTACCTGAAGGCCAAGGTGCCCGCGGAGAAGAAGGTCGCGCTCGGCGAGGCCAACAAGTGGCTCGACGAAGTGCTCGAGAAGCAGCCCGACAACGCGATCGCCTCCGAGGCGAAGCAGCAGCTGCACTGAGGCGAGCGAACAACACGACTCCGCACATCAGGGGTGTGGTGCATACCCCTCGCGTTACCGTTCCGTTCCGCGAGATACTCCCGCGGGGTGGATGAGGGCGCCGCACTCGAAGAGAAGGGCCATCTCGAGCAGGCGCTCGCGCTCTACGTGCGCAAGCAGCAGTGGGAGAACGCCGCCCGCCTCGCAACCAGCCTCGATCGCAACCTCGACGCCGCGAAGTACTGCCTCGCCGCCAACAACCCGTACGAAGCCGCGGTCTGCTTCCAGAAGGCCGGAGCGCTCAAAGAGTGTCTCGACGCGCTGGTGAAGGTACCGCCCACGTCGCTGCGCTACCGCCACGCCTGCGTGCACGCGGTGCGGGTGGCGCAGATGGTGGGCACTCCCCTGCCCGGCCTGCTGCAGTTCTTCGCTGCCTTCGTCAGCTCCCGGCCCAACTCCCGCGCGGAGGCGACCGCGCTCACCCAGGTGGCAGGGTCGTTCGCCCAGAGTGAGAAGGCGCGGCTGGCGGCGTCGATCTTGCGCACCGTGCTCCAGGCGTTTCCCGACGACGCCGAGGCGCGCGAGATGTTCGCGGTGGCGCAGAAGAAAGAGAAGGACCTCCAGGAGAACCCGCCGCTCGAGCTGGCCGGGCCTCCGCGCCGTTCGTCGGGCTCGGGCATCGTCGCGCCGCCGTCGAGCCCGCAGCCGCCGATGCCGCCGGCGAAGAAGTCGGGCAGCTTTCCCGCGGTCGGCGGCGATGCGCGCAAGCAGAAGCTGGCCGACTTTCTGATCTCGCGCGGGAAGGTGCTGCCCGAGCGGCTGGCCACGCTCTACAAACAGCACCCCCACGCGATGAACAGCGAAGCGCAGCTGCGCGAGGCGCTGGTGGCCAACGAGCTGATCACCGACGCCGAGATGGTTCGCGAGCTCGCCTACCACACCGGCATTCGGGCCCTGGAGGAGCGCGAGCTGCTCGACGCCGCCACTCCCGAGGCCGCCCGCGCGCTCACCATGGAGACGGCCGAGAAGTTCACCGTCGCCCCGGTGTCGATCGCCGACCGGCACCTGACGGTGGCGATGCACGACCCCCGCGACATCGAGAAGGTCGACAAGCTGCGGTTCGCCACCGGGCTGATGGTCACCGGGGTGTTCGCCACCGAGGGCGCGATTCGCAAGACGATCGGCAAGGTGTTCCACGGCGACGAGGTGCCCGAAGAAGGCGACTGGCGCGGCCAGATCTGGGACCCGATTCAGTCACCCACCCCGATGACGCCGTTCTCCGATCGCTACACCGGCACCCGCGAGCGCCAGTTCGACACCCAGGACCTCGAGCGGCGAATGAACGTCGAGGCGCTCGGCGTGCCCGAGGTCGACAAGAACGCGCCCGGCCGGGTGCACACCGTCGAGATTCACACCCTCCCCGCCGCGGGCGAGATGTTCGCCAGCCGCTACAAGGTGGAGGCGCTGGTCGGTGAAGGCGGCTCGGCCGGCGTCTTCAAGGCGATCGACCAGGAGCTGGGCGAGCCGGTGGCGCTGAAGATCTTTCGCACCACCACCCAGAAAGAGTCTGACGCGCTGATCAACCGCTTCAAGCTCGAGCTGTCGCTCTCGCGGCTCTTGGTGCACCCGAACATCGTGCGCCTGTTCGACCTCGGCGTGCACGGCAGCTGGCGCTACCTCACCATGGAGCTGCTCGAAGGCGCCGATCTCGGCGCGCGCATGACCCGCCGCGAGCACAAGCCGATCGGCCTGGTCGACGGGCTGAAGTACCTCGAGCAGATCTGCCTCGCGCTCCACTTCATTCACGAGCGCGGGGTGATTCACCGCGACATCAAGCCGCAGAACCTCTTCATCACCAATGACGGGGTGGTGAAGCTGATGGACTTCGGGATCGCCAAGCGCCAGCAGACCCGCGGCGTCACCATCACGGGAATGATCGCCGGCACGCCCGAGTACATCTCACCCGAGCAGATCTCCGCCTTCTCGTCGGTCAGCCACAAGACCGACCTCTACGCGCTGGGCGGCACCGCCTACACCCTGTTCACCGGCGCCCCGCCCTTCACCCACCCCGAGCTGATGGGCCTGCTGCTGGCGCAGAGCACCGAGATTCCCAAGCCGCCCAGCACCCGCAACCCGCAGATTCCCCCCGAGCTCGATCAGGTGATTCTTGAAGCTGCTCGAGAAGGAGCCGGGCAAGCGCTTCGAGTCGGCCGCCGAGCTCGGCGCGGCCTTCTTCGCGATTCGAAGGCGGCTCGAAGGCCATTCGAAGTAAGCTTCGATGCCCGTGGACCCGTTGGATGACCTGGGCCTTCCGCCGCCTCCCGGTGGTGAAGCCCCGAAGACGGAGGACGAGCCGCTCGAGCTGGCGCGGCCGCCCGGGCCTCCCGCACCTGCGCCGGTTCGCGCGTCGTCGGGGTCGTTGCCTCCGGTGTCGTCGCCGCGGCCGCGCGCCTCGAACCCCAACCGCGCGGTGATGTCGGCCAGCCGGCTTCAGCCGGTGCCCGAGCCCAAGGGGAGGATCACCGGCGAGACGCTGAAAGAAGGCGCCGCCGACATCGCGCTCAACGCCGCCTCCAGCCTCAAAGACGTGGTGGAGGACTTCCGCCGCTCCGACAAGTACTTCAAGTTCAAGGCGCTGGTGATCTTGAGCTGGTTCACCCTGGCGGTGGCGAGCATCGTGATCGCCTGGCCCACCGGCGGCGGCTCGTCGAACTCGTTCGGCGCGCGCCTGGTGGTCGCCGGCACCAGCGCCGAGCCGGTGTTCATGGTGAAGAACGACGGCGAGGCGCCCTGGGAAAACGTGGAGGTCACGGTGAACGGCCGCTGGCACGCCACCGCCTCGCAGATCGATCCCAGCCGGGAGTGGGTGCTCTCACCGGTGCTGCTGTTCGACAGCGAAGGCAAGCCCGCCGGCGGAGACCTCAAGGTGACCGACATCGAGGTGAAGGTCGGCGACGACACCGTGCCGCTCTACCGCCACGGCGCGCCGGTTCGCTGAAGCCTCCGAAAGCACGAAGGGGCTCCGCGATGACGCGGAACCCCTCGAGCACTTCAGAAGCGTGAGGCGACTTACTTCTTGTCGCTCTTCTTCTCGGCCTTCTTGGCGGGCTTCTCAGCCGCCTTCTTCTCGGCCTTCGGCTCCTTGGCCTTGGCTTCCTTCTTCTCGGCCTTCTCCGCCGCCGGCTTCTCCGCCTTCGGGGCCTTGGCCTTCTTCTCGGCCTTGGGGGCCTCGTCAGCCGGAGCCTCGACGGCCGGGCCGCCCTCGGGGCGGTCGACCAGCTCGAGCAGCGCCATCTGGGTGGCGTCGCCCGCGCGAATCACGGTGCGCATGATGCGGGTGTAGCCGCCCTGGCGCTTGGCGTAGCGGTCCTTCAGCTCGCCGAACACCTTCTGCAGCACCTCGCGGTCGCGCACCCAGCGGTTCGCCTGCCGAACGTTGTGCAGGCCGCCGTGCTTGCCCAGGGTGATGATCTTCTCCGCCACCTTCCGCGCTTCCTTCGCGCGCGGCACGGTGGTGGTGATCGCCTCGTGACGGAGCAGGCTGGTCACCATGTTGGACAGCATCGCCAACCGGTGCGGGGTGCTCCGCTGCAACTTCCTCATTCCAACTTGGTGACGCATGACGGTTCCTTAAAGTTGTTACATCCGGGGGCCGGTGCCGGGCGCGGCAGCGGGAGCAGCCATCGTCTTCGGCGGCCAGTTCTCGAGCTTCATGCCGAGCGACAGACCCATCTCGGCGAGAATCTCTTTGATTTCCTTCAGCGACTTGCGGCCGAAGTTCTTGGTCTTCAGCATCTCGGCTTCGGTCTTCTGAACCAGGTCGCCGATGGTGCGAATGTTCGCCTGCTGCAGGCAGTTCGCCGAGCGAACCGACAGCTCCAGCTCGTCGACCGAGCGGAACAGGTTCTCGTTCAGCTTGGTCTCCTGCACCGGGGCGTCGACCACCACCGGCTCCTCGGTCTCATCGAAGTTGATGAACACCGTGAGCTGCTCCTTCAGGATCTTGGAGGCGAACGCCACCGCGTCCTGCGGGCTCAGCGAACCGTCGGTCCACACTTCGAGGGCCAAGCGGTCGTAGTCGGTGCGCTGACCGACGCGCGCGTTGGTGACCTGGTAGTTCACCTTGCGAACCGGCGAGAAGAGCGAGTCGACCGGAATGGTGCCGATCGGCGAGCCCTGAACCTTGTTCGCGGTGGCCGGGGTGTAGCCACGGCCGCGGCGGCAGGTCATCTCGATGCGAATCTTGCCGCCGTCAGCCACGGTGCAGATGTGGTGACCGGGGTTCAGAATCTCGACCTCGGGGTCGGCGATGATGTCGCCCGCCTTCACTTCCTTCGGGCCCTCGACCTCGATCCGCAGGGTCTTCTGCTCGTTGGTGTGCATCCGCAGCAGAACCTCTTTCAGGTTCAGGCAGATGTCGGTCACGTCCTCCGAGACTTCCGGGACGGTGGTGAACTCGTGCTCGACGCCGTCGATCTTGACGGAGGTGATCGCCGCGCCCTGGAGGCTCGACAGCAGCACCCGGCGGAGCGAGGTGCCCAGCGTGGTGCCGTAACCGCGCTCGAGCGGCTCGGCGACGAACTTGCCGTAGGTGTTGGTGAGGCTGTCCTGATCGACTTCCACCCGGCGGGGCTTGATCAGATCACGCCAGTTCTTCGCATTGAAATCGCTGCTGCCTGCCATGTTGCTGCTCCTTTGAAGGGAAAACGCCACCGACATACCCGCGCGAACCGCGGGAGGGCGTTTCCCGGTTGATCGCCGGCGCCCGAACGAGCACGCCGAACGAAACTTTCAGATCACTTCGAGTAGAGCTCGACGATCAGCTGCTCCTGAATCGGCATCGTCAGGTCTTCGCGGTTCGGCACCGACTTGACCGTGCCCTTCAGCGCCTTCTTGTCGGTCTCCAGCCACTGCGGAACGCCGCGGCGGTCGACCGTCTCCAAGGCCTCCTGAATGCGGAGCATCTTCTTCGACTTGTCGTGCACTTCGATCGTCGCGCCAGGGCGCACCGCGAAGGAGGGAATGTTCACCCGCTTCGCGTTGACGGTGAAGTGGCCGTGGCGCACCAACTGCCGCGCCTCGGCGCGGGTGTCGGCGAAGCCCATGCGGAAGACGACGTTGTCGAGGCGGAGCTCCAGGTTCTGGAGCAGCGTCTCACCGGTCTTGCCCTTGGCCGCCGCCGCGCGGTGGAAGTAGCCGCGGAACTGGCTCTCGAGCAGGCCGTACATGCGCTTCACCTTCTGCTTCTCGCGCAGCTGCACGCCGTAGCCGCTGAACTTCGCGCGGCCCTGGCCGTGCTGACCCGGGGGGTACGGGCGGCGCTCGATCGCGCACTTGTCGGTGTAGCAACGGTCGCCCTTCAGATACATCTTCAGATTTTCGCGCCGGCAGATGCGGCACACGCTTGCAGTGTAGCGAGCCATGGTCGGTCAGTTCCTTTTAGACCCGGCGCCGCTTGGGCATCCGGCAACCGTTGTGGGGAATGGGGGTGACGTCGGTGATCTTCGAGATCTTGAGGCCAGAAGAAGCGATCGCGCGCAGCGCCGACTCGCGGCCAGCGCCCGGGCCGGTGACCCGAACCTCGACGTTCTTCATGCCGTTCTCCATCGCCTTCGCGGCGGCGTCGCCCGAGGCGACCTGAGCGGCGAACGGGGTCGACTTGCGCGAGCCCTTGAAGCCACGGGCGCCGGCGGTCGACCACGCGATCACGTTCCCCGAGACGTCGGTGATGGTGATCATCGTGTTGTTGAAGGTCGCCTTGACGTGAACGATGCCGTTGAGCACGTTCTTCTTCGCCTTGCGCTTGGCCTTCTTCTCGGCGGCGCCTTCAGCGGCACCGGCCGCACCAGCAGCCGCCGCGGCGGGGGCCGCTTCTTCGGTCTTCGGAGCTTCGGGTTTCTCTTCAGCCATGTCGTGTCTTCTCGTCTCGGTTCTAGGTGGTCACCCTCGCAGCTGCGCGAGGAAGGTTTGAATCACTTGGCCGCGACCGGCGCCTTGGCGCGAATCGCGCCGCGCTTGGGGCCCTTGCGGGTGCGGGCGTTGGTGTGGGTGCGCTGGCCGCGAACCGGCAGCTGCTTGCGGTGACGCAGGCCGCGGTAGCAGCCGAGGTCCATCAGGCGCTTGATGTTCATCTGCACCTCGCGGCGCAGGTCGCCTTCGACCTTGTAACCGGCCTCGATCGCCTCGCGAATCTTGCGGGTCTGATCTTCGGTCAGATCCTTGGTGCGCAGCTCGGCGGGAATCTCCGCCTTGGCGCAGATGTCGGCCGCAGACTTCTTGCCGATGCCGTAGATGTACTGCAGCGAGATCACCACGCGCTTGGCGGGGGGAAGATCGACTCCGGAGATACGTGCCATTGAGTTTTCGTTTCCTTACCGAGTTGGTCTGACCAGGCTCAGTTGCCCTGGCGCTGCTTGTGACGGGGGTTCACGGCGCAGATGATCCGCACCACGCCCTTGCGACGAATCACTTTGCACTTGTCGCAAATCTTCTTCACCGACGGACGCACCTTCATGACGACTCCTCTGCGCTCCGCTCGAAAACTTCGCGGAGGAAAATTTTTTCAACCCTGGGAAGGATTCACTTCGCGCGATACGTGATGCGGCCACGCGTGAGGTCGTACGGCGACAGCTCGACCTTCACTCGATCGCCCGGGAGAATGCGAATGAAGTGCATGCGCATTTTGCCCGAGATGTGCGCGAGAACGTTGTGGCCGCTGGGGTTGTCCAGCACCACGCGGAACATCGCGTTTGGGAGCGGCTCCAACACCGTTCCTTCGACTTCAATCGCGTCTTCCTTCGGCAATCAAAAAACTCCGTGTTTCAGATGACTTCTGCCCGGCGTGAATCGTCGGGGAGCGGGGGCCTGTACCACCCGAACCTACTGAAATCAAGGGCCTGCCGAATCGCCTGCAAACCCATGAATTAACGAACCTTTCTGCGTAACCTTTGGGGCCTCTCGTCGCACCTGCCCGATCGGCACCGCGGTTTTGGCCGGGTTTGGCCCGCCGAACTAGCCCCGGGTGAGGATCACCGGGTCGCCATCGGTGACCACGATGGTGTGCTCGAAGTGCGCCGAGCGCCGGTGATCGAGGGTCACCGCGGTCCAGTCGTCGTCGAGAATCTCGACCTTGTGGGTGCCGGCGTTCACCATCGGCTCGATCGCGATCGTGGTGCCCACCGCGAGCATCGGGCCGTCGTTGGCCGCGCCGTAGTTCGGCACCGAGGGCGTCTCGTGGAGCGCGCGCCCCACCCCGTGCCCCTGAAAATCGCGCACCACCGAGAACCCGTTCTGCTCGACGTACTGCTGCACCGCGTGGCCGATCGCTCCCACGTGGTTGCCCCAACGGGCCGCGGCGATGCCGAGCTCGAGCGACTTCTTCGTCACCTCGATCAGCTTCTGATCTTCGGCGGAGATCTTGCCCACGCCGACGGTGCGGGCGGAGTCGCCGTACCAGCCTTTGTAGACGACCCCGAAGTCGAGCTTCATCAGGTCGCCCTCCTGCAGCACCCGCTTCTTCGAGGGGATCCCGTGCACCACTTCGTCGTTCACCGACGCGCAGAGGCAGCAGGGAAAACCGTTGTAGCCCTTGAACGCCGGCTTGGCGCCCATCTTCGCGATCAGCCGCTCGCTCAACCGATCGAGCTCGAAGGTGCTCACGCCCGGTTTCACCTTCGCCTCGAGCTCGTCGAGAATGTCGGAGGTGATCTTACCCGCGTGCCGCATCAGCTGCAGCTCTTCGGGGGTGCGAACGGCGATCGTCAGCTTCACGCGAGGTCGACCGGTTGAGGCCGGCGCGCCGGCCGAAACGGAGCCGCGCAGCGGCGAGGGGAGACGAGCCACCTGATCACGACAACGCCTTGACGATCGCGGCGAACACCTGGTCGGGCGTCTGGGTGCCGTCGACCGTCGCCAGCATGCCCTTCGGCTGGTAGTAGGCGAGCAGCGGCGCGGTGTCTTTGGCGTACTTGTCTTGCCGGGCGTTCACCGTCGCGGGCTCGTCGTCGGCCCGCATGATCAGCTTCTCGCCCTCTTTGTCGCAGACGCCGTCGACCTTCGGAGGCGCCGCCTTCACGTGGTAGGTCGTCTGGCACTTCGGGCAGAACCGCCGCCCGCCCATGCGCTCGACGATCACCGCCTTCGGCACCTCGATCGAGATCACCCGATCGATCTTGCGGCCGAGCGACTTGAACGAAGCCTCCAGCGCGTCGGCCTGGGGAATCGTGCGCGGGTAGCCGTCGAACAGCACGCCAGAGGCGGTGTCTTTGTCTTTCAGGCGCGCGTCGACCAGCGCGATCACCAGGTCGTCGGGCACCAGCCCGCCCGCCTTCATGATCGGCTCGACCTTCTTGCCGAGCTCGGTGCCGGCGGCGATCGCCGCGCGAAACGCGTTGCCGGTCGACAGGTGCAGCATGCCGAACTTCGCCTTCAGCTTGTCGGCCTGGGTGCCCTTCCCTGCTCCGGGAGGTCCAAGAAGGATCACGTTCATCTATTTGCCTCCCGTCAAATCGGTCTCGCTTACGCCATCACCTTGAGCCGGCCGCGAATCTTCGGGCCGCGGGGGCCGGCGAAGCCTTCGTAGTTGCGCGAGATCAGGTGCTGCTCGATCTGCTGCACGGTGTCGAGCGCGACGCCGACCACGATCAGCAGCGAGGTGCCGCCGTAGTAGAGCGGAATGTTGAACAGGTTGCCCACCACCGAGGGGATCACGCAGATCACCGAGAGGTAGATCGCGCCGCCGAAGGTCAGCCGCGCCAGCACCCGCTCGATGAACTCCGCGGTCTGACGGCCCGGGCGAATGCCGGGAATGTAGCCGCCCTGCTTCTTGATGTTGTCGGCCACGTCGTCGGGGCGGAACACCAGCGAGGTGTAGAAGAACGAGAAGAAGATGATCAGGCTGACGAACAGGCCGTTGTAGATCCACGCGTTCGACTGGAGCGCGCGCTGCACGCCCTGCATGAACGGCAGCCAGTTGCCCAGCGTGGTCGGGAACGACAGCAGCGCGCCGGCGAAGATCGGAGGAATCACGCCCGAGGCGTTCACCTTCATCGGGAAGTAGGTGGCCTGGCCGGCGAACATGCGGCGGCCCGCCATGCGCTTGGCGTACTGCACCGGAATGCGGCGCATGCCGCGCTCGATGTAGACCACCATGCCGATGATCAGCATCATGAACAGCAGCAGCGCGATCGCTCCGCCCGCGCCGCCGGCGATGGTGTCCTGGTTGATCGCGTACCAGAGCTGCTGAGCCGCGGCGGGAACGCGCGCCACGATGCCGGCGAAGATGATCAGCGAGATGCCGTTGCCGATGCCGTTCTCGGTGATGCGCTCACCCAGCCACATGATGAACGCCGTGCCGGCGGTGAGGGTGATCACCGTCATGAAGGTGAACCAGAGGTTGTCGTTGGGGACCACGATGTGGTCCATGCCGCCGGTCTGCTGGGTCGAGCTGCGGCCGAGCGAGGCGAGCCAGCGGCTGATGCCGACGCCCTGAACGATCGACAGCACGATGGTGCCGTACCGGGTGTACTGGTTGATTCTGGAGCGACCCGCGCCGCCCTCTTTCTGCAGCCGCTCGAGCGAGGGCACCACCACCGCGAGCAGCTGAAAGATGATGCTGCTCGAGACGTACGGCATGATCCCGAGGCCGAAGATCGACATGTTGTCGAGCGCGCCGCCCGAGAACATGTTGAACAGGCCGACCAGGCCGCCCGCCTTCTTCTGCTCCTGCATGAACGCGTTCATCGCCGCGCGGTCGACGCCCGGGGTGTTGATGAACACGCCCAGCCGGTAGACGCCCAACAACAGCAGCGTGTACCCGAGGCGGAGCCTCAGCTCGGCGATGCGGAAGACATTGGCGACGGCATTCAAGGCCACGGTTGATTCCTCGCTTACGACCCGACAGCTACCGGGTAGCCCTACCTAAAACACCAAAGGAGATTGCGCCAGTGCGGGCGGCCGAAGATCTGAGCACGAGGCGGCTGGGCGTTCGGGGCAGCCCTCACCCGGCCGCTTCGCGGCCACCCTCTCCCGACAAGCGGGAGAGGAGCTTCAGCGCCGAGCTCGACGCCGGTTACTTCGCGGCCGGCTCAGCCTGGCGCTTGCGGCCGTTGGCCTTCTTCAGGCCGTCTGCCGCGTGCACGATCACCTGAATCTCTTCGGTGGTCCCGCCGGCCTTGGAGATCAGCTCCTTGGCCGAGGCAGAGAACTTGTGCGCCTTGACGGTGAGCTTCTTCGCCAGGGTGCCCTCGCCGAGCACCTTCACGAAGGAGCGGCGGCCCTTCACCAGACCCGACTTCTTCAGCGCGTCGAGGTCGACCACGGTGCCGTTGGCGAAGCGCTCGAGGTCGGCGACGTTCACGATCGCGTACTCGATGCGGTTGGGAGGCGTGAAGCCGAACTTCGGCAGGCGGCGCTGGAGCGGGCTCTGACCGCCCTCGAAGCCTTCGAAGTGCATGTTGCCGGAGCGGGCCTTCTGACCCTTGCCGCCGCGGCCGGCGGTCTTGCCGAGACCCGAACCCTGGCCACGGCCGACGCGCTTCTTGGAGTGGCGCGAGTTGTACGGCGCCTTCAACGAATGGAGGTTGCTCATGATGAATCCTTACTTGGCCTGGGGGGCCTTGGCGCGCGCAGCGTCGCGAACGCGAATGTGGCGCGGCTTGCGGCGCGCGATCTTGGGCTCGTCTTTCACGTCGACCGCGGTGATCAGGTGCTTCACCGCGAAGATCATTCCGCGAATCTGCGGAGTGTCCTTCAGCAGCTTGGTGTCGTTCATCTTGAACAGACCCAGCCCGAACACGGTCTGCTTCTGGCGCTCCTGCGCGCCCGAGAAGCTCTTCACCAGCGTGACCTTGATTCCCATGATTAGGCCTGCCCCTGCATCTGCTTGCCGAAGTGAATTTCCTTGCCGCGCAGGCGGCTCACCTGCTCCGGCGACTTGAGCTGCTTCAGCCCGTCGACGGTGGCCTTGAGCACGTTGTGCGGGTTACGCGAGCCCTGGCTCTTGGTGAGAATGTTGCGCACGCCCGCCGCCTCGAGCACCGCGCGCACGCCGGCGCCGGCGATCACGCCGGTACCTTCGAGCGCCGGCTTCAAGAGCACCCGGCCCGCGCCGAAGTGACCCAGCACCTCGTGGGGAATCGTCTGCCCCATCAGCGGCACCTTGAAGATGTTCTTCTTCGCGTTCTCGCCGCCCTTGCGAATCGCCTCGGGCACTTCGTTCGCCTTGCCCAGGCCCACGCCGACATGGCCGTTGCCGTCGCCCACCACCACCAGCGCCGAGAAGCTGAACCGCCGGCCGCCCTTCACCACCTTGGCCACGCGGTTGATCGACACCACCCGGTCGGTGAGGTCGAGGTCGTTCACGTTCACGTTGTTTGCCATGTGTGTATCCTTAGAACTGGAGTCCGGCTTCGCGAGCGCCGTCGGCGGCCGCGGCAACCCGGCCGTGGTAGGGGAAGCCGTTGCGGTCGAAAACCACCGCGGTGACGCCGGCCGCCTTGCACTTCTCGGCGATCAGCGCGCCCACGCGCTTGGCGTCGGCCTTCTTGTCGCCCTCGTCTTTGCCCTTGAGCTCCTTCGACAGCGACGAAGCGAACGCCAGGGTCTTGCCCGAGCTGTCGTCGATGACCTGGGCGTAGAGGTGCTTGAGCGACTTGTAGATCGACAGGCGCGGCCGCTCGCTGGTGCCCGCCAGCTTCTTGCGAATGCGCTCTTTGCGGTACAGCCGGGGTGCTTTCTTCGACATGGTTTTCTCTCGTTCCTTCCTCGGGCGTTGGGGACCACCACCCGAGGATGAATGGGTCGGCGTTATGCCGTACCGGTCTTGCCTTCCTTACGGCGAACGTGCTCGTCGTGCAGCTTGATGCCCTTGCCCTTGTACGGCTCGGGCGGGCGGAGCGCGCGAATCTCGCGCGCGGTCTTGCCGACCAGCTCTTTGTTCATCGAGCGCAGGGTCAGGTCGATGGTGGGCAGCGTGTCTTCGGTGCGCGGGGTCTTCGCCACTTCGGCGGTCACGCCCTCGGGGAGGTCGTAGACCACCGGGTGCGAGTAGCCCAACGAGAAGTGAATCTGCTTGCCCTTCACCTCGGCGCGAAAACCGACGCCACGAATGGCGAGGGCGCGCTCCCACCCGGTGGCGACGCCCTTGGCCGCGTTGGCCATGATCGCGCGGGTGAGGCCGTGCAGCGCCCGAATCTTGCGGTCGTCGTTGGGGCGCTCGCACACCAGCACGCCGTCTTTGACCGCGATTCTTGATCGCCGCGTTGGGGATCTTGACCGAGAACTTGCCCTTGGGGCCCTCGAAGTTGACCTGGTCGCCAGCGACCACGGCCTTGACCTTGTCGGCCAACTTCACGGGCTGCTTTCCGATGCGGCTCATGATGGGTTCCTTGAAATGACCGTCAGTAGACGGTGCAGATGATCTCCGCCGCCCAGCTTCTGCTTGCGGGCTTCGGCGTCGACCAGCACGCCCTTCGAGGTGGAGAGGATCGCGATGCCCAGACCGCCGATCACGTGGGGAATGTCGCGCACGTTGGTGTAGCGGCGCAGACCGGGCTTCGACACCCGGCGAATGCCGGTGATCGCGGGCTCGCGGTTGGGGCCGTACTTCAGCACCACGGTGAGCTCGTTCTGGGGCTTGCGCTCGTGCTCGGTGTAGTCGCTGATGAAGCCCTCGTCTTTGAGGGCCCGCGCCACCTGCACCTTGAACTTCGACGACGGCATCACCGTCTTGTCGTGACGCGCCCGCGATGCATTGCGAATGCGGGTCAGCATGTCGCCCACTGGATCATTCACGGCCATCTTCGTGCTCTCTCTTCTTCGTCGTCCTCACGCCTGCCGGGACCATCCCGGTGGTTCGTTGGGACAGTTTCGGTGCAACTAGTTCGCCGCACCCGGGGTGCGGAACGGCATACCAAAGTGCTTCAGGAGCGCCAGGCCGTGCTCGTCTTTGCCGGCGTTCATCACGATCGACACGTTCAGACCCTTCACCTTCTCGATCTGGTCGTAGTTGATCTCGGGGAAGATGATCTGCTCGCGAACGCCGAGGGTGTAGTTGCCGCGGCCGTCGAACGCCTTCGCCGAGACGCCCTTGAAGTCGCGCACGCGGGGCAGCGCCACGTTGATCAACCGGTCGAGGAACTCGTACATGCGGTCGCCGCGGAGCGTGACCATCGCGCCGATCGCCTGGTTCTCACGGAGCTTGAAGTTCGCGATCGCCTTGCGCGACCGGGTGACGATCGGCTTCTGGCCGGTGATCGCCTGCATCTGGTCGATCGCGCTCTCCATGATCTTGTTGTTGGTGAGCGCGTCGCCGAGGCCCATGTTCACCACCACCTTGTGGATCTCTGGGGCACTCGTTCGGGTTCTTCAGGCCCAGCTCCTTCATCAGGGCGGGCACGATCTCTTTGCGGTAGCGCAGCTTCAGACGCGCCGGCTTCGCCTCGAGGCCTTCTTCGATGTTGGCCGCGAAGCCCGCCTTGCGGGTCTCTTCCTTCTTGTTGCGCTTGCCCGAGCTCTTTTCCTTCTTCGGCTGCTTGGGGGCCTCTGCCGCGGGAGCTGCTTCCTTCTTTTCGTCTGCCATGGTTCGTTCCTCACGCTTCGTGAGGGCGATGACGCCCACACGATCGTCTCAAAGAAATTTCAGTCGATGGTCGCTTCGCACTGCTTGCAGAAGCGCTGCTTGGTGTCGCCGTCTTTGCCCTTGGTGACCTTGATGCCGACCCGGGTGGCCTTGTCGCACTTCGGGCACACCAGCGAGACCGAGGCGATCGCGATCGTGCCCGCCGACTCGATGATGCCGCCGTCGGGGTTCTTCTGATCGCGGCCGCGCTTCACGTGCCGCTTCACCATGCGCAGGCCCTCGACGCGAATGCGGTTCGCCTCGCGATCGATGACCAGAATCTTGCCCCGGTTGGCCTTCTGGGTGCGCTCGGCACCGGCCATCACCTGCACCGTGTCTCCGACTTTCAGCTTCTGCATCACAGCACCTCAGGGGCGAGCGAAATGATCTTCATGAACTTCTTGGCGCGCAGCTCGCGGGCGACCGGGCCAAAGATACGGGTGCCGATCGGCTCCATGTCTTTGTTGATCAGCACCGCGCTGTTGTTGTCGAACTTGATGAAGCTGCCGTCGGCCCGGCCCACCTCGCGGCGGGTGCGAACGATCACGGCCTTGGCCACGTCGCCCTTCTTCACCTTGGAGCCCGGGAGCGCTTCGCGGATCGAGACCACGATCACGTCGCCCACCGAGGCGTACTCGCGGTGCGAGCCGCCCATCACCTTGATGCAGAACACCTTCTTGGCGCCCGAGTTGTCGGCCACATCGAGCACTGACGTCATCTGAATCATGACTGGTTTCCGTTCCTGTTCTTAATGGAGGAGGTCTTCAGACCTTCGCCGCGCGCTCGAGAACCTTCTGCACCCGCCACCGCTTGTCCTTCGACATCGGAGCGGTCTCGACGATCAACACCTTGTCGCCTTCGAAGATGGTCGGCTTCTTCGGGTCGTGATCTTCAGCGTGCGCCTTGTACTTGGCGCGCTTGGTCTGCACCTTGCCGTACTGCGCGTGCGAGGCGCGGCGCTGCACCATCACCACCACCGTCTTCGCCATCTTGTTCGAGGTGACGAACCCGATGCGCGACTTCGGCTGCCCGCGATCGTGCTTGGTCTCGGTCTTCTGAGTCTCGGTCATGACTTACGCCTTCGCCTTCTTGGGGGCCGCCTTCGCAGCCGGGGCCTTCTTGTTCTTCTCGGTCAGCACGGTCAGCACCCGCGCCAGGTCGCGCTTGTGGGTGGTGCGCTCGGCCGGGTTGTCGAGCGCGCCGGTGCGCAGCTTCAGCTGGTCCTGAAACAGGGTGTCGCGCAGCTCGGTCGCGCGGCGGTTCAGGTCCTCGACGGTGAGATCACGAAGCTCTTTTGCGGTGGCCATGGTGGTCGTCTCTCTCAGAGGTCCTGCTGGCTGCGGTGAATGATGCGGGTCATCACCGGGAGCTTGGCGGCGGCCAACAGCATCGCCTGCTTGGCGAGCTCGGGGGTCATGCCGTCCATCTCGTACAGAATGCGGCCCGGCTTCACCACCGCCACGAAGTACTCCACGCCGCCCTTACCGGTACCCTGACGGGTCTCGGCCGGCTTCTTGGTGATCGGCTTGTCGGGGAAAATGCGAATCCAGATCTTGCCGCCGCGCTTGATCTTGCGGCTCATCGCGATACGCGCGGCCTCGATCTGGCGCGAGGTGATCCACCCCGGCTGGAGCGTCATCAGGCCGAACTCTCCGAACGAGAGCTTGCTGCCCCGGTAGGCCTTACCCGGGTTGCGGCCCTTGTGCATCTTGCGGTGTTTCTGACGTGCAGGCTGAAGCATGTTGGTCTCTCTGTGCTTTCAAAAATCAGCGAACGTCGCGGGGCTGGCCCGCCTTACCGGGGAGCACTTCACCGCGGCAGATCCACACCTTGCAGCCGATGGTGCCGTAGGTGGTCTTGCCGATCGCGTAGCCGTAGTCGATGTCGGCGCGGAGCGTGTGCAGAGGAACGCGGCCCTCGCGGTACCACTCGTAGCGGGCCATCTCGGCGCCGCCGAGGCGGCCGGAGCAGGCGACGCGAATGCCCTTGGCGCCGAACTTCATCGCGGTCTGAATCGCCTTCTTCATCGCGCGCCGAAACGCGATTCGGCGCTCGAGCTGGGTGGCGATGTTCTCGGCGACCAGCTGGGCGTCGATCTCGGCCTTACGAACTTCGACGATCTCGAGGAAGACCTCGTTCTTGGTGAACTTCTGGAGGTCCTTCTTCACCGTCTCGATGCCCGCGCCGCGCTTGCCGATCACGATGCCCGGGCGCGCGGTGTGGACCTTGACCTTCACCTTGTTGGCCGCGCGCTCGATCTCGACCTTCGAGACGCCCGCGTGGTTCAGGGTCTTCTTCACGAAGTCCCGAATCTTGATGTCCTCGTGCAGCCACTGGGCGTAGTTCTTCTCCTCGAACCACTTCGAGTCCCAGGAGCGGATGACGCCAAGTCGAAAGCCGACCGGATGAACTTTTTGACCCATTCGATTTAGTCCTTCTTCTCTGCGGTCTTCTTGGTGGTGGTCTTCGCGGCCTTCGCGGCGGGCGCCTTCTTCTCGGGCGCGGCCTCGGCGGCCTTCGCGCCGTCAGACAGAATCACGTGCACGTGCGAGGTCTTCTTGTTGACCCGGGTCGCCCGGCCCATCGCGCGGGGCAGGTAGCGGCGGCCGGTGGGGCCCTGATCGACGCTGATGTGCTTGATGAAGAGCTTGTCGATGTCGACCGAGCCCTTCGACAGGTCGGTGGCGTTGGCGACCGCCGACTCGATCAGCTTCTTCAACGGCTTCGCCGCCGCGCGGGGCGTGAACGCCAGAATGCCGATCGCCTGGCCGGCGGGCTTGCCGCGAACCAGCGAGGCCACCACCGCCAACTTGCGGGGCGCCATGCGGAGGAACCTCAGGTGTGCAGTCGATTCCATGGTGTCCTCGTTACTTCTTCGGCGGGCCGGCCGGAGCGACGGCGGCCTTCTTCTCGGCCGAGTGGCCGACGAAGGTGCGGGTGGGCGAAAACTCGCCGAGCTTGTGGCCGACCATGTTCTCGGTCACGAACACCGGCACGAACTTGCGGCCGTTGTGAACCGCGAACGTGAAGCCCACGAACTCGGGAATGATCATCGAGCGGCGCGACCAGGTCTTGATCACGGCCTTCTTGTTGTTCTTCTGCTGATCGCCCACCTTCTTCATCAGGTGGTGATCGACGAACGGACCCTTGAAAATCGAGCGTGCCATTGTGGTTTTCCTTTAGCGACTACTGGCTGCGCACTCCGGGCCGGCGGCCCTGGATGATGAACTTGTTGGTGCGCTTGTTGACGCGCGTGGTGAGGCCCTTCGTCTTCTTGCCCCAGGGCGAAACGGGGTGCGGGTTGCCCTGGCCAGACTTGCCTTCGCCGCCGCCGTGCGGGTGGTCGACGGGGTTCATCGCCAGGCCGCGAACGGTCGGGCGAATGCCCAGCCAGCGGCTCTTGCCGGCCTTACCGACCCGGATGATTTCGTGGTCGATGTTGCCCAGCTGGCCGATGGTGGCGCGGCAGCTCGAGAGCACCCGGCGAACCGCGCCGGAGGGGAGGCGAATCGCAGCGTAGTCGCCTTCTTTGCTCATCAGCTGGCCCCAGGAGCCGGCGGAGCGGATCATCTGCGACCCACGGCCGGGCTTGAGCTCGACGTTGTGGATCACGGTGCCCACGGGGATGTTCTGCAGCGGCAGGCTGTTGCCCGGGCGAATGTCGGCGGTGGCGCCGGCGAACAGCACGTCGCCCACGTTGAGGCCGGTCGGCGCGAGGATGTAGCGCTTCTCGCCGTCGGCGTAGTGGAGCAGCGCGATGTACGCGGTGCGGTTGGGGTCGTACTCGACCGAGGCGACCTTGGCCGGCACGCCGTCTTTGTCGCGGCGCTTGAAGTCGATGATGCGGTAGCGGCGCTTGTGACCACCGCCCTGGTGGCGGCGGGTGATGTGGCCGTGGTGGTTGCGGCCACCGGAGCGGCGCATCTCCTCGGTCAGCGTCTTCTCGGGCTTCGACTTGGTGATCTCGGTGAAGTCGGCCGAGGTCGTCAGACGACGGGCCGCCGAGGTCGGCTTATAGGACTTGATACCCATGACTTAGACCGTCCCTCCCTCGAAGAGCTCGATCTTGTCGCCCTCTTTGAGAGTCACGAATGCCTTCTTGAAGTTGGGGCGCTTGCCCATCGACCGGCCCACCCGCTTGATCTTGCCGCGCTGAATCGAGGTGCGAACGTCTTCGACGGTCACCTTGAACAGCGTGCGCACCGCGGTCGCGATGTCGTGCTTGGTCGCTTCCATGTCGACGATGAAGCTGTACTGGCGCACCTTCTCGCGTGCGCGGTCGAGCTTCTCGGTGATCAGCGGGCCCTTGATGACGGAGTGCAGGTCCATGGTCACACCTTCCGCGGCTTGGAGAGGGCGGCGTCGATCTGCTTCGCCGCCTCCTGGGTCAGAACCAACGTACCGCGGCGCAGCACGCTCTCGAGGTTGAGGCCCTCGGGCGGGAGCACGTCGAAGTGCTCCAGGTTGCGCACGGCCTTGTGCAGCTTGTCGTTCTTCTTCACGTCGATCACCAGCGCGTTGGCGAGCTTGAGGCCCTTGGTGAGGGTCTCGAACGCCTGCTTGGTCTTCCCGTCAGACGGGAACGCGTCGAGGATGATCAGCTTCTTGTCCTTGGCGCGCATCGACAGGCCCTGCGCCACGCCGGCACGGCGAACGGCGCGGGGAGGACGGTAGAAGTAGTCGCGGGCCTTGGGGGCCATCGCCTTGCCGCCGCCGACCCACTGCGAAGCGCGGGTCGAACCCTGGCGAGCACGGCCGGTGCCCTTCTGCTTCCACGGCTTCTTGCCGCCGCCCGAGACGAGCGAGGAGTTCTTGACCAACACGGTGCCGCGGCGCCGGTTGATCTGCTGCATCTTCGCCACTTCGTACACCAGAGCCTTGTTGGGCTCGGCGGCGAAGATCGCGTCGGAGAGCTCGATGTCCCCGACCTTCTTCATCTTGATGTCAAAAACCTCGAACTTGGCCATGACGTCCTCAGCTCTTGATCTCGACGTCGACGCCGGCCGAAAGGTCCAGCTTCATCAACGCGTCGAGCGTCTGTTGGGTGGGCTCGAGGATGTCGAGCAAGCGCTTGTGGGTGCGAATCTCGAACTGCTCGCGCGACTTCTTGTCCACGTGCGGGCTACGCAGCACCGTGAAGCGGGTGATGCGCGTGGGCAGAGGAATCGGGCCAGCCACCTTTGCTCCGGTGCGCTTGGCAGTCTCGACGATCTCACCGGCGCTCTGGTCGAGCAGCTTGGAGTCGTACGCCTTCAGACGAATGCGGATCTTCTGTGTCGCCATTCAGTGACCCTGTCTCTCACTCTCGTGCTTCAAAAACTTCAAACCCAAACTCGACGAAGGGCGGTGTGAGAACCGTCGGGAAACCGTTGGCTGTCACAGAGCGCACTTCGACGAAGGGGCGCCGCGTTTACCTCAAGGAGGCGGTGCTTCGCAAGTCCCTTCTCCTACACTGCACGCACCTTCTACGCAGAAGGCCGCTTTCGGGCAATCGAGCGGGGTCGAACAGAGCTTGCGCTGGCAGGTGCCGGCGTCGGCATCGCAGACAAACGCCCGAGAACATTGAGAAGAATCGGTGCAGGTCTTCGGCCCGCAGTGACCGCCCGATTTGCAGCTCTGCCCTTCGGGGCAGGAGGTCGAGGTGCAGGCGGCCTGGCAGATTTTGTCGGAGCCGCACAGACAAGGGGCCGAATCGCGAGATCTGACCGCCGCTGCAGTCGCCGTCGGCGGTGCAGTTGCCGGGGGTGCAGGTGCCGCACTGGGTCTCTCCAGGCGCCACGCAGACGTTGACCCCGGCGCAGTCGCCCGGCTTGAGGCAGCAGGTCGGCTGGGGGCAACCCAGCATCGGGCACTCGTGCTTCATGTCGGCCGGCGCGCGGCAGCCGACGTAGGTGGGGGTGCAGCTGCACTCGAAGCAGAGATCGGCCACGCAGTCGGTGCGCGCCAGGCAGCCGAGCTCCGAGAGCCCGCTGCAGGGAATGCCGGCGCCTCCGCCGAAGCCGGTTCCACCTCCGAACCCGGTGCCTCCGCCCGTCCCGCCGCCCGTGCTCCCGCCTCCGGTTGCGGCGCCACCGCCGGCCGCAGAGCCGCCACCGGTCGCCGCGCCCCCTCCTCCGCCCGAGCCCTGAGAGTGGCCGCAGCCGAGAACACCCAACACGCTGAGAACGAGCAGGAGCCGCACGCCGCGGGCTTTAGGCCCCGAAGCGCCCTCGCGCAAGTCGGGCTACGTTGGCACTGTGGCGACGTACACCGCCTATTGGCCCGAGTGGATGTGCTCGAGGGCGATTGAGCAGGGCCTGGAGGGCAAGCCGCTCCATCTGCTCTGGGGCGGGTACAACGCCGACTCCTCCTTCTCGCACTCCAAGGTGGGGCCGGGCGACACCGTGGTGCCGATCACCTGCCGAGAGGGCGTGCTCCACGCGCTCGCCTCGCTCGACGTGGTCGAGAAGACCGACGGCGATCGCTGGCTGGCCCGCCACCCGGAAGACGCCGCCAAGCGCATGCACGGCTGTGGCAACGAGGTGCTGGCGGGAAAGCCGGGCGCTGCGCTCCGCTTCGATCGCGAGCTCAGCGCCGAGCAGCTGAAGGCCTGGCGCTACGACTCGCCCAAGGCGCCGCGGGCGCTGAAGTACGTCGAGAAGGGCCGGCTGATGCGCACCGTGTCGGCGCAGGGCGTGTACCGGGTGACCGCCGAGACAGCGCAGATGCTCGAGCAGGTGCTGAGCGCGCCCCGGGCCGACCCGCCGAAGACCGACGCCTCCCGGCTGGAGGAGAAGCTGCGCGACGCTCCGGAGGACGAAGCGACCGCCCGGGTGCTCGCCGATGCCTGGCAGTCGTCGGGCGACCCGCGCGGAGAGCTGCTGACGCTGGAGCTGGCGCTGCGCACCGAGCGCGATCTCGAGAAGGCGGCCCAGCTCGACGCGGCGCTGACCGCGATCGCCAACAAGTCGCCGGGGCTGAAGAAGAAGGCAGGCGGTTTTCCCTTTCGCTCCGTGTGGGGCGCGCGCGAGCTGATCGACGTGCACGTCACGCCCGATCTGAAGCCGGTGCCGGTGGAGGTCGCGATGAGCTTCGTGCGCGGCTTCATCGCCGCCGAGGGCTTCACCGAGTTCGGCTCGCGTTCGCAGTCGGTCGACCTGCCGCTCGAGAAGGTGATTCGTACCCTCGGTGGCCGGCGCGGCGGAGACACCCATCAGTTCACCCAGGCGTGGACGCGCGACGAGCCGTTCACCGTCGACGAGGTGAAGCAGTGCCTGGCGGTGGCGCGGCAGCACCGGCTCGAGGCCGCGGCGTTGGGGCCGGTGGTGAAGCCGGGCACCCAGATCGCGCTGCCGTTGCAGGCGCGCACCCTCTGGCTCGGGAGCGCGCTGCGCAGCGAGGTGCGGGTCTCGTTCGCGGGCTCGTCGCTGGTCGAGGCGGCGCTGCGGCTTCAGTACCCCGCGGGCGCCAGCCTCTGCGAAGAAGCGGCCGACGAGATCGAGCGTGGCTTCGCGGCGAAGGGCGTGACGCTCCGTCGCAATCGCCTGCGGCGCACCGTTCGGGGCCTGACCCGCCAAAGTTAGATGTCAGGGGTGGCTGGTAGGGTGTCGTTCGTGACGACGTTCACCACCTACTTCACCGACGAGATGTGCGCGGAGTGCCTCCGCGACGGGCTCGACGGCAAGCCGATCGACGCGATCGGGCACCGCGGCCGGCTGCTGCCGCGGGTGGGTGACACGGTGGTGATCATCACCGAGCGGCGGCGGGTGCTGTTCGTGCTCGCCGCGTTCGAGCTTCAGAAAGTCGAAGAAGAGATCGAGCGGCTGGCCGACTTCTGCCCCGACTACGGCGACGCGGTGCTGGCGCGCACGGTGCTGCGAGGCAAGCCGCTGGCGCCGCTGCGGTTCGATCGCGCGCTCACCGAGCTGCAGGTGAAGCAGTGGATCTACGAGTCGGCCAGCGGGCCCCGGCCGATCACCGGGCTCTTCGATCGGCGCGGCTCGGTGCGTTCGTTCGCCAAGGTGAGCGCCGAGACCGCCGAGATGTTGGATCGGGTGCTGGGCCTGGCGCCTTCGCTGCAATCGCTGCCCGGGCCGAAGGCGTTGGAGGCAAAGCTCCGCGACGCGCCTGGCGACGAGCAGCTGGCGCAGGTGTTGGCCGACGCATGGCAAGGGGCCGGCGACCCACGGGGAGAGCTGCTGTCGCTCGAGCTGGCGCTCCGCCGTGAGACCGACCCGGCGAGGGTGCGGGAGATCGATCTGAGGGTGAGCGAGCTGTCGCGAAAGAATCGCGACCTGCGCAAACGCCCCGGCGGGTTCCCGTTTCGATCGGTGTGGGGCACCCGGGAGGTGTTCGAGCTCGACGCCCATTTCGAGCGCCGCACGCCATCGTTGGAGGCTGCGCTCGCGGGCGCCGGCACCTGGGTGGAGCTCGAGGGCGTGTCGAAGCTGGTGTTTCGAATGAGCCGAATTCCCCGGCCGCTCGAGGAGCAGCTGGAAGATCTCGGAGGCACCCAGTCGTGGACCGATCGGCCGCTCGGGCGCGAGTGGGAGTGGCGGCGGCGCAGCCTGATGCCGATCGACGCCTTGCGGCCCTGGCTGCTCGAATACCCGCTCACCGTCACCTTCGCCGGCCGGGCGAGAATGCCCGATGGCTGCGCAGTGCCGCTGCTCACCCAGCAGGTGTGGCGCGGCACCCGGCCGATGAGCCAGGCGACGCTCCAGTTCGATGGGCACGTGTCGCGCACGATGCACCTGGTGCTGCGGCTGCCGGAGGGGACCGCGTACGGCGCGGCGCTCGAAGCCCGGCTTCGAGACGAGATGCGCGCCCAGGGTTACGGCGTGCGACGGCGGCAGGTCGCCTGGGGGCCCGACGGCGCTGCGCGTGAGCTGCCCGGCCCGCTGGTGCCCCGCTTCATCGACCCGGTGCAGCGGAGGATCATGGATCCTCCGCGCGCTCGCGGGCGCGATGACCCTCCGGTGCTAAGCCGCCGCTCGTTTGAGCGCTACTAGCGACGCCGGAGCACCCGAGAGCGTCAGCGTCTTGCTCGATTCCAGTTGGAAGGGGGGCTCGAACAGGGCGCGGAGCTGCTCGACGGTAAAGCCGAAGGTGGCCGCGTCTTTCGGAGCCGGGTGTTGGTGGGCGATCAACAGCAGCACCCCACCCGGCTTGGTCAGCCGGCTCACCTCGCGCAGGTAGCTCGCCCGCCGATCGGGCGGCAGCAGGTGGAACAGCCCGCGATCGACCACCACGTCGAACGGCGCGATCAGCCGCGAGGCGAGCGCGTCGTCCTCCAGCCACTCGACCTTGACGTTCGGGTGCTGTTGGTGGGCGAGCTCGAGCGCGCGGCGGGAGACGTCGGTGGCGACCACCGTGAAGCCGCTCTGCGCGGCCTGGGCGGCGACGGTGCCGAGGCCGGTGCCGAGGTCGAGCAGGCGGCCCTTGGGCACCGCACTCAACGCGGCGAGCAGCTCGGCATCCACTTCGTCGCGGTGCCACTTCAGCTGGTCTTTGCTGTGCCGGTAGACGCCCTCCCAGTAGCGGGCGGAGGTCACCGGTGGGCGAGCGGTGCCCGCGACCCAGGCGACGATCGCGGCGGAGAACGGCTGGGGCGCGGGCATCGGGCCCAACACGCTCGCGCGATCTTTCGGAGCCTCCGCCACCTCGGGCCCCCTGCCCGGCCAGACCAGGTGAAAGCCGTCTTCGCGCAAGGTGGCGAGGTTGCGGGCCACCGCGGGAGCGCTGAGCATGCGGGGGTTCATCGAGGGCGCGATCAGCACCGGCACCTCGGCGGAGATCGCCAGCGCGCTCACCAGATCGGTGCAGTCTCCGCGGGCGATGCGGCTCAAGGTGGTCGCGGTCGCAGGCGCGAGGATCACCGCGTCGGCCCACTCCGAGAGCGCGATGTGCGGCGCGGGGCGATCGGCGGGCGTGTCCCAGAGGGAGGTCTCCACCGGGTGATGGGTGATCGCCTCCAGCGCCCGGGGCTCGACGAAGCGGCGCGCCGAACGGGTGAGCGCCACCTTCACCTCGGCGCCGAGGCCGGTCAGCATCGAAGCGATCAGCGGCACGGTGGAGCTGGCCACCGCTCCGCCGGCCGCGAGCACCAGGCGGTAGCCGTCGAGCAGCTTCGGTGGTGGCGCCGGCGGAGGCACCAGCGCGCCCGACCCGCGCAGCAGCTTGAGCAGCTCGGGGATCACCGTCGACGACTCGTCGATGCCGTCGAACTCCTTCGCCAGCTCGGCGCGGAGCTCGGCTTCGGGTGATCGGCCGGTCGAAGGCGCGCAGCACCGCCCGCGCCAGCTCGCCGCTGTCGCCTTCGAAGCGGCGCACCGAGCCGTCGGGCGACATCACGGTGAGCGAGCTGCGCGCGTCGATCGCGACGGCGCGCTCCGAGCGAATCAAGCGGTCTTGGGTCTTCATCGCGGAGGCGGCCGAACCGGCCGCGGGCAGCTCATCAACACAGACAGTAGGGCCCGCCATCTGGGTAGAAGACCGGGCCGGCGTCGCTCACGTATTGATCGCAGCCCGGTGGGCAGGGGTTGGTGCCGCCGTCCTTCACTCCGGAGTCGGTGCCACCGTCTTCGGGCGCCGGTCCGGGGCACGCCGCAGCGGGAAGAAGTGCGTAGGCCAGCCACCTCGGAACCCGCTTCGGTTTCTTCATCAGTAGCCTCGAAGGCGCTTCAAAAGCTCCCCGGCCAGATGCGGCGGAATCGCGTCGTAACGCGAGAACTGCATCGTATACGTCGCGCGGCCCTGGGTGCGAGAGCGCAGGTCGGTGGCGTAGCCGAACATCTGCGCCAGCGGCACCTCGGCGTCGATCACCTGGGCGTTGCCGCGCAGGTTCATGCCGGTGATCTTCGCGCGGCGCTTGTTGAGGTCGTTGTGCACCTCGCCCATGAAGTCGGTCGGGGTCACGACCTCGCACTTCATGTACGGCTCGAGCAGCACCGGCTCGGCCGCTTTGCAGGCGTCTTTGAAGCCGAGCGAGCCGGCAATCTGAAAGCTCATCTCGTCGGAGTCGACGTCGTGAAAGCTGCCGTCGTACAGCTCGACCTTCACGTCGACCACCGGGTAGCTGGCGAGCACGCCCGAGCTCATCGCCGCCTCGACGCCCTTCTGCACCGGCCCGATGAACTCCTTGGGGATCACCCCGTTCTGAATCGCGTTCACGAACAGGAAGCCCTTGCCCGGGTTGGGGCTCACCCGGAGCTTCACGTGGCCGTACTGGCCCTTGCCGCCCGACTGCTTGATGTACTTGCCCTCGGCTTCAGCGACCTTGCTCACCGTCTCCCGGTAGGCGACCTGGGGCTTGCCGACGTTGACCGCGACTTTGTGCTCGCGCAGCAGCCGGTCGACGATGATCTCGAGGTGGAGCTCGCCCATGCCGGCGATGATCGTCTGGCCGGTCTCGGTGTCGGTGCGCACCCTGAACGACGGGTCTTCGGCCTGGAGCTTCTGCATCGCGAGCACCAGCTTGTCGGCGTCTTCGGTGCTCTTCGCCTCCAACGCCAGGTCGATCACCGGGTCGGGAAACTCCATCTTCTCGAGCAGAATCGGGTGATCGGCGTCGCAGAGGGTGTCGCCGGTCACCACGTTCTTCAGCCCGACGATCGCGCAGATGTCGCCCGCGTAGCACTCCGAGATCTCGTCGTACTTGCCGCCGCGCATCTGAACCAGGCGCCCCACCCGCTCGCGCTTGCCCTTGGCCGTGTTCCAGACCGCGCTCTTGCTCTCCAGCTTGCCGGAGTAGACGCGAATGAAGGTGAGCGTGCCGTACGACTCGGTCATCAGCTTGAACGCGAGCGACGAGAACGGCGCGTCGTCTTTGGTCTCGCGAACCTCGTCTTCGCCCTTCGCGTTCTTGCCGGTGACCGCGGGGATCTCGATCGGCGACGGCAGGTAATCGACCACCGCGTCGAGCAGCGGCTGCACGCCCTTGTGCTTGAACGCCGAGCCGCACAGCACCGGGAACACCTTCATCGAGATGCAGCCCTTGCGGACCGCGGCGCGAATCTGCTCGGGGGTGATGTCCTTGCCCTCGTTCTCGAGGTACTGCTGCATCAGGGTGTCGTCGAGCTCCGAGACCTGCTCGACCAGCTTCAGCCGCGCGGCCTGGGCCTTCTCGAGCATCTCGGCGGGGATCTCGACGGTGTCGTAGGTGCTGCCCTGCTCGGCGTCGTGAAACACCAGCGCCTTCATCTCGACCAGGTCGATCACACCGCGGTGCTTCTCTTCTGACCCGAGCGGCAGCTGCACCACCAACGGGGTGGCGCCGAGGCGGGCGCGAATCGACTCCACCGACATCTCGAAGTCGGCGCCGACGCAATCCATCTTGTTGATGAAGCAGATGCGGGGCACCCGGTATTTGTCGGCCTGCCGCCACACCGTCTCGCTCTGGGGCTCGACGCCGTTGGCGCCGTCGAACACCGCCACCGCGCCGTCGAGCACGCGCAACGAGCGCTCGACCTCGATGGTGAAGTCGACGTGGCCCGGGGTGTCGATGATGTTCACCCGGTAGTCTTTGTCTTTGCGCTTCCAGTGGGCGGTGATCGCGGCGGAGGTGATGGTGATGCCGCGCTCGCGCTCCTGCACCATCCAGTCGGTCGTCGTGTTGCCGTCGTCGACGTCGCCCATCTTGTGGATGGTGCCGGTGTAGTAAAGGATTCGTTCGGTGGTGGTGGTCTTGCCCGCGTCGATGTGGGCCATGATCCCGATGTTGCGATAGCGATCGAGCGAATCCGTGCGAGGCATGACGGCGGCGGTTTTGCCCGATGGGGGCAAAAACGCAACCGTTACTGGCTGACAGGTGCCTGCTTGAGCAGCGCCTCGAGCTCTTTTTCGGGCTCGAGCGAGTCTCCCAAGTAGGTCATCCACGCGACCTCGCCGCCCTTCCCGCCTTCCATCGCGCCGACCGAGAAGATCGACTGCAGCGCGTGGCCGGCGGCGAACGACGCGCCGTCGAAGCTGATCATCAGAGGCAGGTTCTTGCGGCTGACCAGGAAGAACTGGCGCTTGGCGCGCATCGCGAGCGACTTTTCGGGTGCGTCTTCGATCGCGCCGAAGAACAGCAGGTGAAACGGCACCGTGTCGCCCGGCTGGAACTCGTACCAGACCTCCTGGGCGTCCTTCACCCGGTCGAAGTCGGTGGCGGTCGCGGTGGCGACGCGCAGATGCGGGCCGGCGGTGACGCAGGCGGAGCCCAACACGGCGAACAGCGCGATCAAAGGCAGCGATCTCATCGGGTCCTCGAAGGTTTGACGTCGTTCGAGGCCTTGAGTGGGGCGAGGCGACGCGAATTTTGAATCGCGCGTAACGCGGAGCGGATCGCCGGCGTTGAGTCTTCGAAATGAGCGAGCACAGACGTCTGGCGGTGTTCGGAGCCAGCGGCGGCACCGGGGCACACCTGCTGCCGTTGTTGGCCGAGCGCGGCTTCGTGGTGAGGGCGGTGGCGCGTGACCCTGCGGCGGTGGCGGGAGCCCCGGCCGAGCGGGTGGCGTGCGACCTCTTCGACCCGGCGTCGGTGGCGCGCGCGATCGAGGGTTGTGACGGGGTGATCTTCCTGGCCGGCCCGCGCGACACCGGCCCGACCGCGATCTACTCGCAGGGCGGAGGCAACGTGCTCGCGGGAATGCGCACGCACCGGGTGAAGCGGCTGGTGGCGGTGACCGCGCTCGGCACCAGCAAAGACTTCGTGCTCCCGCCGGTGATGGGCTGGTTCGCGCGCAACGTGGTCGGCTGGTTTCTGCGCCACACCTGGGCCGACGGCGCTCGCTTCGAGCAGACGTTGGCGCCAATTCGCGACCTGGAGTGGACGGTGGTGCGGCCTCCGGCGCTCAACCACCTGCCCGCCCGGGGGCGTTACCGGCGCGCGATTGGCGAGCACCTGCGCTGGCCGCTGCGGCTGAGCCGCGAAGATCTCGCGCACGCGGTGGTCGATCAGCTCGACGACCGCGCCACGTTTCACAACTGGATGGAGGTTGCCTGGTGAACCCGTACTTGATGCTCGTCGCGTTGCACGTCGTGTCCTTTCTCTTCGCCGGCGGCCCGGTGCTGGCGCTCGCGCTGGTCCCGATGCCGGCCGAGACCGCTCGCAAGCTGGCGTTCATCGCCGGCTTCGGCTTGTTGGGGTTGCTGGTGACGGGCGTGGGCGCGATCGCGCTCACCGGCGGCGCGCTCGGTCAGCTGACCTGGCTCCGCGTTTCAATGGGGCTGTTTCTGGTGTGCGGAGCGCTGATGGGGCGGCTGCGCGGAGTGGCCAAACGCGGTGGCGCGGTGCGGCCGCTCGCCGGCGTGATCACCGGTGTCCTCGCGGTGGTCGTGTACTTGATGGAGACGAAGCCGTTCTGAGAGTGGGTCGACAACCTCACCCCGCGCACGCTTGTCGCATCCGTCGGCCCTCTCCTGTCAGGAGAGGGGTTGGGTGGTGGCGGGCCGCGCCAACTCAGGCATCGGCACCACCGCGGTGGCCGGTGACGCCGGCAGCGCGCTGAGCTTCTCGGGCGCGGCGATCACGTACAGCCGGGTGATGCGGCCGGCGGAGTCGACGTCGCAGGTGAGCACCGCGCGCGGCGCCACGTTGCTGCCCTCGGGCGGGTCGTTGTCGATCACCAGCGCAGGAGCGCCGTTGACGTCGGGCCAGATCGCGCTCGACCGGCGGAACGCGGAGAACCGCTGCTGACCGAAGGCGAAGAACTTCGCCAGCGCCGATGCGCCAGTGAGCACCTCGCGCAGGGCACCGAAGCGGCCCGCGCCGTCGGCATAGAGCGACGCCTGCTCGGCGAGCACCGACTCGATCTGAAGTCGATCTCCGCCCGCGACCGCGGCGCCCAGCCGTTCGAGCGCGACCCGCACCGCCGCGGCCCGCTCGGGCGATGGAATCGCGCGCGTCTCGTCGTAGCGCTCGGTCGCCCGGCGCGCCCGCAGGTGCAGCACCCGAACCGCGCCCGGCTTCATCGCCAGCGCTTCAGCGGTCTCCTCGACCGAGAGCTCGAACACGT
Source organism: Myxococcaceae bacterium (assembly GCA_047602415.1). GTDB lineage: Bacteria > Myxococcota > Myxococcia > Myxococcales > Myxococcaceae > JASGHH01. Next base: position 997,247 of record JASGHH010000001.1, read on the forward strand.
CGCGCAACAACAACACCGCGCGCTGTTTGGAGGTGAGCGGCTCCAACGCGAGCAGAAACGCGAACGAAGCGCTCTCGATCATTCCGTAGCGCTGCTCGGGATCGACCGCCTCGGGCGTGGTGCCTGCTTCGATCGCCGCCGGCAGCCAGGGCCCGGCGTAGGCCGCCCTCTTTCGCCGTCGCAACCGATCGCGAGACAGGTTGGCCGCCACCGCCAGCAGCCAGTTGCGGGTCAACCCCGATCGGGGTGGCGACGAGAGCGCCCGCGCGAAGGTCTCCTGGGTGATCTCTTCGGCGTCGGCGTTGCTGCCCGTCATTCGGTAGGCCAGCGCCTTCACCGTCGCCGCATGTTGCCGGTACATCGGCTCGATCATCGTTGCTGTGTAACAGGCGGCTGATATTGCGGCAGCGCGATGTCACCGGCGAAGAAGACTGCCTTCGACTCCGAACAACAGCTCGTCTTCGCCGACGCGGCCGCCTTCGATCGCTGGCTGGCGGCGAACCACGACTCCTGTCCCGGGCTGTGGCTCCGAATCGCGAAGAAGGGCTCCGCGAAGAAGTCGGTCGGCTACCCCGAGGCGCTCGAGGTGGCGCTCACCTGGGGGTGGATCGACGCGCGCAAGCGCCCGCTCGACGCCCACGAATGGCTCCAACGCTTCACGCCCCGTGGCGCTCGCAGCATCTGGTCTCAGATCAACTGCAAGAAGGCCGAGGCGCTGATCGACGCCAAGAAGATGAAGCCCTCCGGGCTCGCCGAGGTCGAGCGCGCCAAGAAAGACGGCCGCTGGCAGAAGGCCTACGCGAGCTCCAGCAAAGCCGAGCTGCCCGCCGACTTCACCGCGGCGCTCGACAAGAACAAGAAGGCCGCCGCCTTCTACGCCACCCTCAACGCCGCCAACCGCTACGCGATCATCTACCGGCTGCACTCGGCGAAGAAGCCCGAGACGCGGCAGAAGCGCTTCGACGCGTTCCTTGCGATGCTGGAGCGAGGGGAAAAGCTCCACTGATGAACGCGCCCGACAACCTCGAGTTCCTCGCGAAGTACGCCAGGCCCGGAGCGATCGGCCTGGTCGGCGGCGCGCTGCCGATCGATCGCGCGATCCGCTACGTGCAGAAGGGCCTCACCGGCACCGGAGAGGCGAGCCGCTGGTCGCACGCGCTGGTGTTCGAAGGCAAACGGGTCGACGGTCAGACCTGGGTGACCGGATCGACAAGTACGAGAACGAGAAGCACTACCCCAACCTGGCGGTGCTCGACTTCGGCCTCTCGCCCAAAGAGGCACAGACCGTGCTCACCCTCGCGCTCGACTTCGTCAGCCAGGGCACCCGCTACGCGATCGGCGGCATCTTCAAGACCTACGCCGCGATCCTCCGGAAGCAGTTCTGGAAGCAGAAGGACAAAGACTCGACCTTCTGCTCGTCGTTCGTGCGCACCTTGTACCACGCGGTACAGCGCGACCTGTCGCCAGGGGTCGCCATCAGACACACCACCATCGAGCACCTCTCTCAGACCGAGCTGACACACAAACGGTACGAGCTGGTGCGAGACGAGATCGCGAAGGCACCCTGATCGCGCGGCCGGAGTAGAATCGCGGCCATGGATGAACGCACCCTCGAACAGCGTCTCAGCGCACTCGCCGGCTACGAAGCGATCGGTGAGGCGGGCGCGAAGCGCTTCGGCGAGTGGATTCGCAAGCAGGACGACTGGGGGCTCTTTCGGGTGAACCCGCTGCGCTACGGCGCGTCGACCCAGCGCGAGGCGATCGATCTCTTCATTCACGCCGCGCGGGTGGGCCTGTTCGACTTCACCTTCAGCCAGCTGTGCACCTACTGCGGCGGCGTCGCCCACACGCTCGAGTCGCTGTCGGCGGTGAGCCGCAAGTTCCACTGCACCACCTGCGACGTCGACTTCGAGTGCGTGCTCGACGACGTGCTGGAGGTCGCGTTCACCATCAACTCCGCCGTTCACGCGCTCCGAATCGATCCCTACTCCGACGGCGAGACCTACGCGCGCTGCTTCTACAGCGCCAACCGCCAGATGCCGGCCGAAGTGCTCCGCATGGCGCAAGATCACATTCGGGCGTTCGTCGCGCTCCCTCCCGACGGCACCAAGACGCTTCAGCTGTCGACCAAGGTCGGCGAAGACCTCTCGTTCTACAGCGTCGACGCCCACCGCCGGGTGCACCTCAAGGTGGCCGACGGCGCTCCCACCGAGGTCGCGATCTCGTTTCAACCGCACGGCCTCGACGTCAACGAGCTGCTGGTCGGCCCCGGAACGCTGAAGGTCTCGCTGAGCAACGCGCGCGCGACCTGGGTCGGAGGCTACGTGCGCCCCGACTTCGTGGGCGTGAAGCTGCGCGAGCTGGCCCAGAAGTACCCGCCGGAGTGGCTGCCGTTTCTCAACGGCAAGATGCTGCTCAACAACCAGTCCTTCCGCGATCTGTTCCGGGTGCAGACGCTGGCGCCCGACCTAAAGCTCAACCTGAAGTCACTCACCCTGCTCTTCACCGACCTCAAGGGCTCGACCGAGCTCTACGACCGCACCGGCGACGTCTACGCCTACCAGGTGGTGCAGGAGCACTTCCGCCTGCTCTCCGAGTCGGTGCGCAAGCACGACGGCGCGATCGTGAAGACGATGGGCGACGCGATCATGGCCAGCTTCTCCAACTCCAAAGACGCGGTCGCCGCCGCGGTGGAGATGATGGCAGCGATGGAAAAAGTGAACGCCAAGGTGAAGGCCGACGGCCACGAGACCGGCCTCAAGGTCGGCGTACACGAAGGCGCCGCGCTGGCGGTGAACGCCGAGTCGCGCCTCGACTACTTCGGCCAGACGGTGAACATCGCCGCCCGGGTGCAGGCGCTCGCCTCCAGCGGAGAGATCTGGCTCACCGAGTCGGTGCTCGCCGCCGACGGCGTGTCGCAGGCGCTGGAGCGCGGCGGCTACAAGCCCGAGCGCAAGGTGGTCGCGCTCAAGGGCGTCGGCACTCCCACTCCCGTCTTTCGCTGGGCGACCGCCAGCTAGTCTTCGAGCCCGTCGATCGGCCCGACCGGCAGCCTCAAGCGCGGCGTGCCCTCGAGCCTCGCCAGCGCGGTAGCGCTCACCGCGCAGCCCGAGAGATCGACCGCGACCTCGCGCTCGAGCAGCGGCCGCAGCTGGGCCGCGTCTTCGTCGTGCACCGAGTAGCCGGCGAACGTCAGCTCACGCAGCAGCGGCGCCCACTGCCGATCGCCGAAGCCGCGCGGCTCGAGCAGCCGCGGCCACTCCATCGGCGGCAGCCCGACCTCGCGCACGAAGCTCGCCCCCTGGTGCGTCTCGTGCCAGGTGTTGAAGTTGCGGCCGCACAGGGTGAGCGCCTTCAGCCGCGGCAGCTGCCACGAGAGAATCACCGCCGGCGGCGAGTGCAGCGCCGACAACTCCAGCACCTCCGCCCCGCTCTGCCCTCCCGCGTTCAGCTGCAGCAGCGACGCTTCGGCGACGAGCTGGCGAAGCGCGGGCAAGGTCAGCAGCGGTCTCAGCGAGAGGCTGCCTCCGTAGCGGTACTCCCCGTCGTTCGCCTTCAGCCTCACGGTGTGCAGCGTGCGCGGCTTCAGACTCTGGAGCAGGTCGATCTGATCGGCGAGATCGAGGTGCGGGTTGTCGATCACGAGCTCCTCGACGAACCGCAGCGACGGGTGACTGAACGACGAGCGCATCGCCGGCGGAGGCGGCGCGTGCAGCGATCGCACGTGCCCTCGGCTCCACTGCGCGTCGACGCCCGCCAACAGCGCGAGCCCCAGCTGATCGCTGAGCGCATGAAACAGCGCGCGCTCGGCGGCCCGCAACGACTCCAGCCGCTCGGGCGGCGCGTTCTCGATCGAGACCTGGAGTTGGATCAGCTCGCCGCGGCGGTCGCCTGCGGCCATCAGCTGGTCGGCGAAGACCAGCCAATCTTCCAGCGGGGCCGACAAACTCTGCGGCGGCCCCGCCAGGTCAAATCACCAGCGGTAGTGCGCGAACGCTTTGTTGGCTTCCGCCATCTTGTGCGTGTCTTCGCGCTTCTTGACCGAGTTGCCGCGGTTGTTCGAGGCGTCCATCAGCTCGCCCGCGAGCTTCTCTTCCATCGTCTTCTCGCCGCGGTCGGTCGAGTAGGTGATGATCCAGCGCATCGCCAGCGCGACGCGGCGGTCCTGACGGACCTCGACGGGGACCTGGTAGGTCGCACCACCGACGCGGCGGCTCTTCACCTCGAGCACCGGCTTGACGTTGTCGAGCGCCTTCTTGAAGACCTTCAACGGGTCTTCCTTCGCGCGCTCTTCGACGATGCGAAACGCGCCGTAGCAGATGTGCTCGGCGGTCGACTTCTTGCCCTTGCGCATCAGGTCGTTGACGAACTTGGTGACGAGCCGATCCTGGAACTTCGGGTCGGGGAGGATCTTGCGCTTGGCGACTACGCGGCGACGGGGCATTTTCTATTTTCTCCGGGATCTTTAGGAAGGCCGCTTGGCGCCGTACTTCGAACGGCCCTGCTTGCGACCCTGCACGCCGACGCTGTCGAGCGTGCCGCGAATGATGTGGTAGCGAACACCGGGGAGGTCCTTCACGCGGCCTCCGCGAATCATCACCACCGAGTGCTCCTGGAGGTTGTGACCGACGCCGGGAATGTACGAGGTGACCTCGATGCCGTTGGTCAACCGAACGCGCGCGACCTTGCGCAGCGCCGAGTTCGGCTTCTTCGGAGTCGTGGTGTAGACGCGGGTGCAGACGCCGCGCTTCTGGGGGCACTCTTTCAGCGCCGGGCTCTTCTTCTTGTAACGCACCTTCTCGCGGCCGTTACGGATCAGCTGGTTAATCGTCGGCATTCAGACCTTCTAACGGAGGAAACCTAAAAGGGCGGCCCTCGTAGCGAGTCGCTGAGCCCAAGTCAAGCCCCCGGATTTCCCTCAGAAGTCTTTCACCATCAGGATCGCGTCTTCCCGGTCATCGGAATAGTAGGCCGGGCGCATTCCCACCGGCTTGAAACCGAGCCCCGAATACAGCGCGATCGCCCCCTGGTTGCCCCGGCGCACCTCCAAGGTCGCGATACGACAGCGGTGGGCGGCCCCGACGTCGAGCGCCGCCTGCATCACCGTCTTGGCGACGCCCTTGCGCCGGTGGGCGTGAGCGGTGGCGACGTTGAGCACGTGGAGCTCGTCGACCACCAACCAGAAAATCGCGAACCCGAGCAATTCGTCACCCAGCTCCGCCAGCAGCACCGTCGACCAGTCGTGCGAGAGCTCCTTCTTCACCATCTCGTACGACCACGGGTTCGAGAACGCGACCTGCTCGATCGCCATCACCCGGGGCAGATCTTCGAGCGTCATTCGCCGAATGTTGAGCTGCCCGGGCGAGAGCTCTCTCATGGCGTCACCGCCGACGGCTGCGGGGAGAACGCGCCCAACAACCGCACCTTCGCGTCCTTGCGAATCGCTTTCAGCTCCTGCGCCACCAGGTCGTCGTAGTGGTCGCGGTAGAGCTTGTCGCGCACCGCCGCCAGCGGCATGCCGCGCGCTTCGGGGTGAGCGTCTTGCCACCGACGCGCCTCGGCCTCCGACACCGCGGCCTTGAGGTGAACCTTGGCGTCGAGCACGCGTTGGGTGCGAATCGCGCGGGCGATCACCGCCGCCAGCGTCGAGCCGTCGGCCTCGTAGGTCTTCAGAAAGCGCTCCAGCTGCGGGCCGCCGCCGAGCTGGTTCTGAAACTGCTTCAGCGCGGCGTCGATCTCGTTCTCTTCGACGGGAAACGCCGACAGCTTGTCGGCTTCGGCGGTCTCCAAAAGCTGGCCCAGCACCAGCTCGAGGCCGTGCTTCAAGGCGGCCTCGTCGAGCTGGGCGTAGGCGGCGCCGAACGCGCCCGCCTGCACCAGCAGCACCCGGGTCTCGAAGTCGAGCTGGCTCTGGGTGATCACGCGCTCGTTGAAGCAGGTCTTCTGGTCATAGCTTTGGTTGAGACACACCAGGGCCACGCTGCGGTCGATCAAACGCCCCTGGGGCTCCGAAGCTGAGGCAACCCCCGAAAGAAAAAGGCACAATGCCGCCCACCAGCCACACTGGCGCAGTCGCGACCGATGGTTAGCTTCGTAGGCGGACATGGTGGACGACTATTACCAACGGCTCGGTGTATCGAAGGGCGCCTCCGACGAGGAGATCAAGAAGGCCTACCGCAAGCTGGCCAAGAAGTACCACCCCGACGTCAATCCCGGAAACAAGTCGGCAGAAGAAGAGTTCAAGAAGGTCAACCAGGCCTTCGAGATTCTCTCTGACGGGCGCAAGCGCAAGTTGTTCGACGAGTTCGGCGAAGAGGCCGAGAAGATCGGCTACGACGAGCAGAAGGCCCAGGTGCTTCGGGCGTACAAGTCGGGCGGCACCGGCCGTGCCCGGGGCGGCGCGCAGGGCTTCGGCGGCATTCCCGGCTTCGAGGGCTTCGACTTCTCGGGCAGCCAGGATCTGCAAGACAACCCCGACCTCGCCGACCTGTTCGGCCAGATGTTCGGCGGCGGCGGCCGCGGCAAGAAAGGCGGCAAGAGCCGGGGCGGCAACCTCCACGCCCACCTCGCGATCCCCTTGCGCGATGCGGTGCTCGGCGCGACCAAGGAGCTCAACGTCGACGGCCGGCACGTGAAGGTGCGCATTCCCGCCGGCATCGACTCCGGCGCGGCGCTCACCGTACAGGGCCAGGGTCTGCCCGGTGGCCGAGGCGGCCCGGCCGGCGATCTGGTGCTGGAGCTCGACGTCGAGCCGCACCCGCTGATTCGCCGCGAGGGCAAAGACCTCTACATGGATCTGCCGGTGACGGTGCCGGAGGCGACCAACGGCGCCGAGGTCTCGGTGCCCACCTTCTACGGCAACGGCACGGTGAAGATCGCGGCCGGCTCGCAGTCGGGGCTGAAGATGCGGCTCAAGGGCAAGGGCATGCCGGCGCTCGACGGCGGCGGCCACGGCGACCTCTACCTGGTGATTCAGGTGAAGGTGCCCGTAGAGCTCGACGCGGGCATGCGCAAAGCGGTCGAGGCGTTGGAGCACGGCTACAAAGGTGACGTTCGCAAGGACCTTCACCTCTAACGAATTCTGCTAAGGGCGGCGGTTCAATGGGACTGTTCGATTTTCTGGGCGGTGGTAGCCCGGCAGAGAAGGCGCAGCGGCTGAAGGCCAAGGTCACCCAGAAGTACGGCGACGCGGTGAACCGTCAGAAGGCGATCGACGCGCTGGGCGAGATGGGCACCCCCGAGGCGGTGGCGGTGCTGCTCCACCGGTTCACCTTCAACGTCGACCCCGGCACCACCGACGCCGACGAAAAAGACATCGTCTTCAACCAGGTGGTCTCGGTCGGCAAAGACGCGGTGCCGCCGATTCGCGAGTTCCTGAAGCGGCAAGACCTCGCCTCCTCGTGGATGCTGAAGCTGCTCGACGCGATTCTCCCCGCGAACGAAGCGCTCGACGCGGTGTGTGACGAGCTCGACAAGATGGGCGGCAGCTACACCCGCGACCCGGGGAAGAAGGTGGTGATGCTCAACTACCTCGAGGGCAAGCAGAGCCCGCGCATCGCCGACATCGCCCTCAAGGTGATGGACGACATGGTCGACGACGTGAAGCTCGCCGCGCTCAAGGTGCTGGCGCCGCTCAAGCACGAGCCGGCCCGGGAGCCGATGCTCAAGCTGCTCACCGACGAAGAGACCGGCAAGCGGGTGCAGACCGCGGCGCTGAACGCGATCTCCGACTCCGCCTTCACCGTGCAGGGCTACCGCGAGAAGGTCGAGGCCCGGCTCCCCGACGGCTGGTTCGTCGACAAGTCGGGGTCGGTGAAGAAGCGCGGCGACGCGTGAAACGGCCCACGACACTGCTATAAGCGGGCGCGTGCTGAGGGGGCTCTCGCTCGTCATCGCCGTGCTGTCGCTCGCCGCCTGCCCGGGCAAGAACGAGCATCCCGACTCGGGCACCCCCGACGCCGGCCCCACCCAGGTCTCTCCGGTCGAGATGTGCGATCGGCTGGCGACCGCCAAGTGCGGCCTGCTCGCCCGCTGCTACGCCGCCTTCAACCGCTTCACCGCCGACGACTGCCACTCGTTCGAGAACGCCGCCTGCCTCGACGACTACATGCAGCAGCAGGCGAGCTTCGACGCCGACAAGGCCGAGGTCGACGGCGAGCACCTCGGTCAGTGCGAAGCGCGAATGAGCCAGTCGAGCTGCCCGCCCACCTTCCCTCCCGGCTACTCCGCGGTGGCCGCTCACCCGTTCGCCGATTGCACCATCGAGACCGGGCTGATCAAAGGCAAGGTGAAGTCGGGCGACACCTGCGACCGGCCGATCGAGTGTGAGCCGAACAGCGTCTGCGTGAAGCCCGCCGGAGTGTGCAAGGGCACCTGCTCCAAGTACGCGCAGGCGGGCGAAGGCTGCGCGATCGGCTGCGCGCCGGAGCTGTTCTGCGACGACAAGGGCACTCCCGCCGACAGCAACGACGACACCTGCGCGGTGCCGCGCGGCCAGAACGAGGCGTGCACCTCGAGCGTGCAGTGCGCGCCCGAGCTGGTCTGCACCAACGCCCAGTGCCGCCCGCGCGGCGGCGCCGGCCAGGGCTGTGCGTTCGACGTCGACCGCCTCTCCACCTGTGAGCCGGGCCTGGCCTGCGACGTGACGCCGTTCGTCACTGGAGCGACCGGCACCTGCGTGGTGCCGAAGGCGCAAGGGTCCTCCTGTCAGTTCCACTGGAGCTGCGGGGTGGGCATGGTCTGCGCCGACCTGGTGTGGACTGGCTTCCCCGGCGTCGCGCCTCAGGCGGGAGACTGCCGGCCGGCCTCGCAGATGGGCGAGAACTGCGGCCCGACGCAGTACCAGTCGTACGTGGGAGACCAGTGCGGCCCCGGCCTCGGCTGTGGCCTGGTGAGCGGCACCTGCGACCCCGAGCCGAAGATGGGCGAGGCCTGCGTGCCGACGGCGCAGAACTGCGTCGGAGTGAACGTGTACTGCAAGCCCGCCGGCGCGGGGAACAACACCGGCACCTGCACCGGCGCGGTGAGCGACGGCCAGGCCTGCGCGTTCACCATCGACGCGGAACACACCGTGACCGTGCCGTGTCAGACCGGCTTCTGCGACGCCCAGAGCACCCAGTCTTGCCGCATGCCGTACCTCGACGAGGGCGCGATCTGCGAGGTCGACGGCCAGTGCCGCACCAACCGTTGCGCGGTGCAGCAGGACCAGTCGCTGCGTTGCGCGGCCGCCTGTCAGTAATTTTCACCTCCCTGCGTTGAGGAAAACATGGACGGCTTGAGCTCGGTTCTCGATGCAGTGACGGTGTACGCCTCGGGAGCGCTCTGCACCCGCAAGGCGAACGTGCAGCCTGCGCAGGTGGCCGACCGCAGGGTGCGGTTGATCGGCCTGCCGTTGTCGCTGTCGTCGGGCTCGCTGCGGGCGAAGGTGGTCGGCGGCGAGAAGGTGAAGGCGATCGACGTGCGGGCCGACTTCGAGGTCAGCCAGATGGCCGCGGCCGACCTCCCGGTGGCGCAGCGCGACCTCGATCAGGCGCGCCAGCTGCTCAACCGCCTCGAGCAGGAGCGCCAGCGGGTCGACGAGCGGATCAACCAGCTGAGCCAGCTGCGGCCCTCGTACCTGCCGCAGAAGAAGGGCGTGGCGCCGCGCGAGGCGCCGGTGGAGGCGACGCTGGAGCTGGGCGCGTTCATCGCCGAAGAGCTGCAGCCGCTGCTGAAGCGGCGCCAGGCGCTGTGGACCGAGCTCGCCGACGCACGCAACCAGGTCGAGCTGTGCCAGCGGCGGCTGGAAGAAGCGTCGACCGCGCTCAAGACCCAGCAGGTGCAGGTGTCGCGCTCCGCGGTGGTGACGCTGTCGGAGATGCCGTCGGGGCCGATCGAGCTCGCGCTCGAGTACCATGTGCCGGGCGCCCGGTGGACTCCGAGCTACGACCTGCGGCTGGCGAAAGATCTGATCCAGGGCGCGCTGACGATGCGCGCGTCGGTGGTGCAGCACACCGGCGAAGACTGGTCGCAGGTGAGGCTCTCGCTCTCCACCGCGGCGTTGGATCGCCGCACCGAGCTGCCGGAGCTGAAGGCGTTGAAGATCGGCCGCAGCCAGCCGCAGCCGCCGCGCTCGGGTTGGCGTGAGCCGCCCCAGGGGCTCGACGAGCTGTTCGAGAGCTTCGACGCGGCGACCCGCGGCCGCCCTGCCCCGCCCGCGCCGGTGACGGTGGTGAAGCCCCAGCCGCTGCCGCCTCCTCCGCCGATGGCGCAGGCGGTGCCGATGCCGGCCGGCCCCGGGGGAATGGAGCAGCAGAAGAAGCGCGGCGGCTCCACCCTCACCGGCGGCGGCGTGCGCGAGGAGATGGCCGAGCTTTCGCCCCCGCGGAATGCGCCGCGCGCTCCACCTGCTCCGACGATGGTGATGGCGGCGCCGATGGGCCGGCCTCCGGCGGCCAAGAGCGCGGGCCTGTTCGGCGCCGTCGGCGGAGCGGTGGCTTCACTCTCGCGTTCCCGCGCAGCAGCCCCCGCGGACGAGTACGAAGACGGCGGCGCGCCCGAGACGGCGGCCTACGACGAAGAAGAGGTGACCGGCTCGTACGCCGCGGCGGCGATGGCCGAGCCTGCGCCGATCGCCCCCGAGCGCAGCCTGCTCGAGTACGACCGGCTGACGATGCCCGCGCCCGACGCGTATGGCGCGCGCGGCCGGCTGCGCCCGATGAGCGAGGTGGAGCTGTTCATGCTCACCCACGTGCGGGTGCAGGTCGACGTGATCAGCGCGGTGATGGTGCGCTCGGAGCAGACCGCGCGAAACGCCTTCGGCACCGGGCTGCCCCACTACGCCTGCGACGTGCGCGACTCGGCCGGCTCCTACGACTACCGCTACGACTGCGCGGCGCGGGTCGACGTGCCCTCCACCGGCAAGCTCACCCTGGTGCCGGTGATGGTCACCCCGGCGCGCTTCACCCCCGGCTACACCACGGTGCCGTCGGTCGAGCCGAAGGTGTACCGGGTGCTCTCGATCTCGAACCCGGGCCCACACGCGCTGCTGCGTGGGCCGGTCGACGTCTCGGTGGGAGAAGAATTTCTGCTCACCGCCCAGCTGCCCAACGTCGCGGCCGGAGGTGAGGCGGCGCGGCTGGGGCTCGGAGTCGAAGAGGCGATCAAGGTCGCCCGCAAGACCCAGTTCAAAGAGACCACCGGCGGGTTGCTGGGCGGCTCCACCGTGTTGCCCCACGAGATCGAGATCGAGCTCAACAACCGGCTGCCGTTCCCGGTGCCAATCGAGGTGCGCGAGCGGGTGCCGACCTCCACCGACGAGACGATCAAGATCGAAGAGACCGCCCGGCCCCAGTGGGAAAAAGACGAGAAGGTGCGCGACGGGGTGCAGGTCGACGGCGCGCGCAAGTGGGTGGTGCAGGTCGCGGCCGGTCAGAAGACGACGTTGTCTGCGCAGTTCTCGATTCGAATTCCTGCCGACAAGATGCTGGTCGGCGGCAACCGGAGGGTGTGAGCGATGGAGACTCTCGAAGATCGCCACCCGGGTGGCCAAGGTCGTCTGCATGGAAGACCGCGCCCAGGTCGAACGGCGCGGCGAGCTGGAGCTGCCCGCGGGCGTGCACCGGCTGGAGGCGAAGAAGCTGACCCGGCTGGCGGTGGATCGCTCGCTCAAGGTCGAGCTGGCCGGCGCGAAGCTGCTCGACGCCAAGCTCGAGCGGCGCTGGCTGCAGAAGCTGCCCGGCGGGCTGCGCGCCGACGCCACCGAGCAGCAGAAGCGGCTCAAGGCGGTGCGCGATCGAGATCATCGGCATCGATGATGCGATCGCGGCCAACGTCGCGCGCACCGAGCTGGCGCGGGCGGCGCGGGCCGACCTGTTCCGGGCGATCTCCGAGCAGACCGGCGCCGGCCTGGCAGAGCGGGCGAAGTGGCACGCGGCCTTGAGCAAGGTCGACACCGAGCTGGAGACGCTGATTCGCCAGCGCCAGGATCAGGATGCCGCGCGGGCGCCGCTCTACCAGGAGTCGGTGCAGCTCGACGCGGCGATCAAGGCCACCGGGCAGACCGAGGAGGACCTCGAGTGCTCACTGGTGCTCACCGTCGAGTCGCCGGGCGGCAAGTGCGCGTTGCGCGCCAGCTACCTGGTGCCCTGCGCGGTGTGGCGGCCGGCCTACCGGGCCACGCTGATCGACGACGCGGTGAAGCTCGAGTCTGAAGCGGTGATCTGGCAGCGCACCTCGGAAGATTGGACCCAGTGCGAGCTGTGGTGCTCCACCGCGCGCCCGACGCTGGGCACCGCGCCTCCGCAGCTGGAGGTCGACCGGCTGGCGCTCCGGCCGAAGACCCAGGTGGAGAAGAAGGTGGTCGACGTCGCGCTCCGTGAAGAGGTGATTCAGAACACCGGCGCGGGCGGTGGCGACGCCGAGATGCCCGGGCTCGACGACGGCGGCGAGACGCGGCTTTTGAAGGCGGCGACGTTGGCCACGGTGCGCTCCGATGGGCAGCCGCACCGGGTGCCGCTGGCGGTGTTCGATGCCAAGGCCGCGCTCGAGCGGGTCTGCTCGCCGGAGCTGACGCCGCTGGTGTCGCTGGTGGCGCGCTTTCCCAACTCGGGCGCGAACGTGCTGCTCGCGGGGCCGGTCGATCTGATTCGGCGCTCCGGCTTCGTCGGGCGGTCGCAGCTGAAGTTCTCCGCGGTGGGCGAGACGGTGCAGCTGTCGTTCGGCTCGGAAGACACGGTGCGGGTCACCCGCAACGTCGACGAGAAGGTCGAAGAGGCCCGGCTGACCGGCCGGCGCACCACCACCCGTACGGTGAAGCTCTACGTCAGCAACCTCTCGGGCGAGCCGCAGGTGCTCTCGTTGGAAGAGCGCATTCCCGTCTCGGAGGTGAAGGAGGTCGAGGTTCGGGTGCTCGACAAGGAGTCGAAGCCCGCGCCGAAGTCGATCTCCAGGGACGGGATCGCGAAGTTCGACGTCTCGCTGGCGCCGAACGCGCAGCAGAAGCTCGAGTTCTGCTGGGAGCTCCAGGCCGCCTCGAAAGTCGCCGGCGTCTAACCCTCTCCGTTGGGAGAGGGCGGACGAGCGCGCAGCGCTCGCCGGGTGAGCAACTGTGTTGTTCATCCCGTCTCCAGGTCAGGCTGCGCCGGTCAACGCCAGCTTCGGGCTCCAGTTCGCGCGATCGCGCACCATCGCGTTGAGCCAGGTCAGTAAGCGCCGCGCACATGCGATCAGTGCGACCTTCGGTTGTTTCTTCTGCTCTACCGTCAGGTGCTCGTAGACCTGTTTGAGCGCAGGGTTCCAGCGGATGCCTGTGAGCGTTGCCATGTAAAGCACCCTACGGACGTCCGCTCGTCCTCCGTGGCACCTCTTCGAGCCCTGAAACTCGCCGCTCTCCCAGTCGAACGGGGCGACCCCCACCAACGCTCCGATTTCCTTTCGGTTCAGCTTCCCGAGTTCCGGTAACCGACCGATCATCGTTGCGATTGTCTGGGCGCCGACGCCTGGCACTTCGTCCAGCAGCTTCACCGTCTCGTTCCAGTGCGACTGGCCCCGCAGATGGTTGTCGGTGTCCTTCTCGACGTTCTTCAGCTGTCGGTTGAGCCACGCGATGTGCTTCTGAAGGTTCTTCTTCACGGCCTTCGAGCGAGTCTGCTGCTGGCGATTCATCTCCGCGGTCCTCATCTCGATGAGCTGGCTTCTACGGCTCACCAGTGCCTCCAGCTCGAGCTGCGCTTCGCTCGGCGGTTCCGTCAGTCGCGGATCCATCCGCATCGCGAAATCACACAGCACCTGCGCGTCGACTCGGTCCGTCTTCGCCAGTTTCCCTCGCGCTTTGGCGAAGTCTCTGGCTTGCCTCGGGTTGACCGCCGCGACCGGCACCTTCGCCGCTGCGAGAGCCAACATCAGCTCCAAGTGGTAGCGGCCCGTGGCCTCCATCACGACGAGCTCGACGCCCGCAGCTGCAGCCTTGAGGGAAAAGGCTTTTACCGCCGTCGGCTCGTTGACGACCTGCTCAGTCTTTCCATCGCTCCAGCAGACCTCCAACGTGCTGCTCGCGACGTCGACACCCACTCGCGTCTTGTTCTCCATCGACTCTCCTTTACCGCTGGAGCGTCGCCTCGGCTTCTCCCTGCCTTGCGTTATCCGGACTGTGTCCTGGCAACTGTTCGGGCTCTTAGCCGAGGCATCGGAACCGGCGACCTTGCTCACCCGCGATCTAGAGACCTTGGGACGCGCGGACTGCCGGCTCCGTTGCCCAGCATCTCCCTCGTACCGCACTTCCGACATACAAGGGACTGCCCTGCCCGCAGCCCCGAAGCGCGATGCCCTCGCTTTGGAAGATCGCGCGCACGCTACCCAAGCCGCTGAGAGAGATCGCTCGTACGGCCTCTCCCAACGGAGAGGTCACTTACGGCGGGCGGAGAAGCGGCGCATGTTGCCCTCGGCGCGCCGCCCTTCTTCTTCGATCGCGAACCCGCACTCTTCGACGGTCTGCTCGGTGCGCCGGTTGGGGTGACAGCCTCCCGCCACCGCGGTCCACGCCGGCTGAATGAAGTCCTGCCACTTGCCGCCGAAGCCATCGGCCCGCACGTGCTCGAGCATGCGCAGCTGCCCGTCTGCCTTGAGCACCCGCTTCACCTCACCCAGGCCGCGCTGCGCGTCGGGCACCGAGCAGAACACCAGCGCGCTCACCACGGTGTCGAAGGCGCCCTCTCGAAACGGGAGTGCCTCGGCGCTCGCCCGCACCAACAGCGCGCCCGGCGCTCGCTGCCGCGCCTTGGCGATCATCCGCGGGTCGGGCTCGATCGCCACCACCGGCCCCGGGTAATAGGTGAGGTTTCGCCCGGTGCCGCCGCCGACCTCCAGCACCCTGCCCTTCGCGCCCTTGGCCAGCCAGTCGCGCCAGCGCTTCAGCCCGAACGCCTCGAGCGCCGCGCACATCGCGTCGTAGAGAAAGGGAATCTGCTCGACCCCGCGCATTACCAGGCGCTCATCGGGCCGAGGTTGGTCACCCGGGTGAACCCGTGGTCCTTCAAGATCGACGCCGCCCGGGTCGCCCGAATGCCCGAGTGGCAATAGACGATCACCTTGGTGTCTTTCGCGCCCAGCTCGCCCACCCGAGACGCCAGCTCCCCGACCGGAATGTTCCTCGCGCCGTCGATGTGGCCTTTGGCGAACTCGTCGGGGCCGCGCACATCGACCAGCACCGCGCCGCCCTCTTGCACCCAGCGGTGAGCCGTCTCGGAGCGCGACGAAAAGAGCACCGCGCAGCCCACCCCGAACAGGGTGATCCCCACCAGAACCACTCCGATCAAAATCAGGCGGGTCACCTCTCCACTCGTATCAGAGGCAGCACGGGTGTGCAGATCTCTGCGCACACACGCACAGGGGCTCAGAGGCATTCGAGCGGCACATGGAATGCAGAAGTCGCACGCGATTCGGGTTGGGGAGAGGGCCGGAGTCTTTCGTTTCAACGACCTTGGAAGCCGTCTGGCCACGGTTTCCTGGAGGCTTCATGACGAAAAAGTCCTACGCATTGGCGAACAAGTGGAGCATCGCTGCGGCAGTCGCCCTGTCGGCGGCGCTGAGCGGCTGTGACGGCAACCCGGCTCCGGGCACTGCCCGCGGCTCGGGCTCGGTGGCGATGTCGCAAGACAGCGCGTTGGTCTACGCGGCCGACTCCGACAACGGCCAGCTGATCGCCGTCGACCCCAAGAAGGGCGAGATCGTCGCCAAGGTGAACGTCGGCGTGCACCCGTACCGCATTGCGGTCGGCAAAGACGACACCATCTACGTCGCCAACCGCGGCAGCCGCAGCGTGAGCGTGATTCGCCGCGGCGAGTGGTCGGTCGGCGGTGAGCTCGCCACCGACGTCGACCCGGTCGGCCTCGGCGTGTCTGCCGACGGGAACAAGATCTTCGTCGCCTCGGGAACCGCGGCCGACACCAGCGACTACTCGACCCTGGCCCAGTTCGACGCCAAGAGCCTGCAGCGCGACTGGACGATGAAGCTGCCCGACGAGCCCCGCGCCCTGGCGGTGATCGACGCCCACACCGTCGCGGTCGGTCTCTACCGGGCCGGCGACGTGGTGATGATCGACGTCGACTACCAGAAGATCGAGCAGTCGAAGACCGAGCTGTACGAGCGGGCCAACGCCACCGCGCTCTCCACCCAGGCCGCCGGCTCGAACCCGTACTCGACCTCCGCTGCGACCTTCCACCCGCGCGCGCTCACCGATCTGGCGGTCAGCCCCGACGGCAAGCGGGTCTTCGCCACCACCCTGCTGTCGCGCGAGGCGGCGATTCTAACCCAGCCGACGCCGGCGACGCCGTACTACGAGTCGCAGGGCCCCAAGCTGGCCGGCTCGGTCGCCACTCCCGCGGTCGCCACCTTCGACGTCAACGGCGCCACCTTGAGCCCCAAGGTCGATGACTTGAACGGCTATGGCTACGGCGGCATCTCGTACGACAGCAGCAACAGCACCACTGGCGAGCCCAACTACCCGCAGACCAGCTTCGCCACTGTCGGCTACGACCCGAACGAGACCCTGGTTCAGGGCCCGACCGCGCTGGTGGTCGATTCGCTCGGCGACTGGGTCTACGTGGTGAACCGCGACTCCCGCAACGTGATGATCCTCAACGCCAACACCCGCACCGCGCGGCCCACCGCGCAGGCGGCGAACGACTACAGCAAGATCAGCTCCTACGGCAGCGAGCTGCCCTCGGTGTACGCCAGCGCCGACATCGGTGCGGGCGCCGACGGCATCGCGGTCGCGGGCGACAACAAGTCGTTCTTCATCTACTCGCAGTTCGACCACCAGCTGGCGCAGTACCAGCTGAGCGGCGATCACCAGTCGCTCGAGACCAAGCAGGTCTTCACCCTCGGCCAGGACACCCTCAGCGCCGACCTCGCGCAGGGCCGCCGCTCGTTCTACGACGCGACCGACCGGCGCATCTCGGCACGCTCGGCGGCGATCAGCTGCGGCAGCTGCCACCTCGAGGGTCGCGAAGACGCCCACGTCTGGAACTTCCCCGACGGGCCGCGCCAGACGCCGTCGCTCGCCGGCCGCGGTCTGCTCGAGACCCAGCCGTACCACTGGTCGGGTGAGTTCCCGACGCTGACCGACTTCCTCAACCACACCGTGACCTCGCGCATGGGCGGCACCGGCATCGACGAGGGCTCGGCCGACAAGCTCGACCAGTACATCGCCTCGCTCCCCACCCCCGAGAACCCGAACGTGCTGGCCGCGATGACCGATGCCCAGCTGCGGGGCGAAGCGGTGTTCAACCAGGCCGGCTGCGGCACCTGCCACAGCGGCAAGTGGCTGACCAACGACACCAACGTCGACGTCGGCACCCTCACCCCGACCGACACCGGCCTGGTGGTGCAGAACGGCCTCAACGTTCCGTCGCTCCGCGGCATCGCGCGCACCGCGCCGTACCTGCACGACGGCTCGGTGGCGACCCTGGAGCTGCGCCTCCGCAACAACCCGGGCGACAAGCACGGCATCACCAGCACCCTCACCGACGGGCAGATCTCCGATCTCGTCGCGTACCTGAAGACCCTCTAAGTCGTTCAGGTCTTCGTGCGCCGCTGCGTCTTTGCTACGTAGCGGCGCATGAGCATTCTCGGTCGATATCGTTCTTCTTTCGCCACCGCCCTCGCGGCCGAGCTGAATCGCCCGGCCGCCGAGGTGCTGGCCGAGATCAAACCCGCCGATCCCAAGTTCGGAGACTTCTCCTTCGCCACCCACCCGATGGCGAAGACGCTGAAGAAGGCGCCGCCGTTGATCGCCAAAGAGCTCGCGCCGAAGGTGAAGGCCGACGGGCTGCAGGTGTCAGACGCCGCCGGCTACGTGAACGCCAAGATCGTTCCCGAGGCGTTCAGCAAGGCGGTGGTCGACGCGGTGCGCGCCGCCGGCAACACCTGGGGGCACGGCGACTCCGGCAAGGGCAAGACGGTGGTGATCGACTACTCGTCGCCCAACATCGCCAAGCCGATCGCGTTTCACCACATCCGCTCCACTGCGATCGGGCACGCGATCGCGAACCTCCACCGCGCCCAGGGCTGGAAGGTCGAGGGCGTCGACTACCTCGGCGACTGGGGCAAGCAGTTCGGCCTGGTGGCGGTGGGCTTTCAGGAGTGGGGAGACCCGGCGCGCAAGCACGAGGTCGCGCACCTGGTCGAGGTGTACGTGAAGGCGAACCAGAAGGCCGAGTCGGACCCGTCGTTCGACGAGCGGGCCCGCGCCTTCTTCCGGAGGATGGAAGACGGCGATCCCGAGGCGCTCGCGTTCTGGAAAGAGTGCCGCGAGACCTCGCTGAAAGACTTCGAGAAGGTCTACGCCCGGCTGGGCATCGTCTTCGAGCACATCGATGGCGAGAGCCGCTACCAGGGCAAGATGGATGCGGTGATCGACGAGATCTCGCGCACCGTCGGCACCGAGCAGAGCCAGGGCGCGCTGATCGTGAAGATGGAGTACGCCGAGGGCGAGCCGCCGGTGCTGCTGAAGAAGAACGACGGCTCGACGCTGTATGCGACGCGGGATCTCGCCGCGGCGATCGACCGGTTCGAGCGCTTCAACTTCGACCGGTCGCTGTACGTGGTCGCGGCCGACCAGTCGCTGCACTTCAAGCAGTTCTTCCGGGTGCTGACCTTGATGGGGCGGAAGTTTGCCCCCCACCTGCAGCACGTGTCGTTCGGCCGCGTGCACGGCATGAGCACCCGCAAGGGCACGCTGCATCTGCTGTCAGACATTCTCGACGAGGCGAAGAAGCGCGCTCTCGACAAGGTGACCTCGAACATCGCCGAAGGCCGAATGCACACCGACGACCCCGAGGGGCTTGCCGATGCGATCGGGGTGGGCGCGATCGTGTTCGGAGATTTCAAGAACCGCCGGGTCACCGACTACGAGTTCAACTGGGACGACGTGCTCAGCTTCGAGGGCCACACCGGGCCGTACCTGCAATATGCGCACGCCCGGTGCTGCAGCATTCTCGAGAAGGGCGGCAAGGCGGGTGCGCTCGACGCCGCGCTGTTGAGCCTGCCCGAGGAGCAGCAACTGATTCGCGACCTGGCGCGCTTCGAGGATCTCGCGTTCGACGCCACCGAGCAGTCTGAGCCGTCGCTGGTGGCGCGCTGGCTGCTCGACCTCGCTGCGAACTTCAGCCGCTGGTACACGCTCGGCAATCAGGACCACACCAAGCGGGTGCTGGTCGAAGGCAACGAGCCGTTGAAGGCGGCGCGGTTGGCGCTCACCGATGCGGTGCGGTGCGGGCTCGCGGCAGGGTTGACGCTGCTCGGCCTCAAGACGCCGGAGCGGATGTAGCGGGTTCGAGCACGGTGCTCGAGGCGTTACTTTCGCCGCGGGCTCGACGGAGTCGGCATCTTCGGCACCGGCTGCGTCTCCATCAGCGTCTTGGGATCGCCGCGCTTCGCCGCCACGTTGCGCAGCGTGTACGGCACGATCGGCTGATCCAACCCCTTCAAGATCACCGGCTCGTTCGCCTCGACGATCACACCCTCGCCCGCGTGCATCAGCGTGTCGGAGGTGACCAGCACCTCGCCCGACCGCGCGATGCCACACAGCCGGGCCGCCAGGTTCACCGTCGAGCCGATCGCGGTGTAGTCCAGCCGCTTGCGCGAGCCGATCGCACCGACGACCGCCGGGCCGGTGGTGATCCCGATGCCCATCTCGAGCGGCGCGCCGTTCACCTGAATCTTCGACGACCGCTGCACCATCGCCAGCGCGGCCAGCAGCGCGTTGCGCGCGTCGTCGGGCCGCTCGACCGGAGCACCCCAGAGCGCCATCACGCAGTCGCCGATGAACTTGTCGACGGTGCCGTGGTTCACCTCCACCGCGTCGACCATCTCTTCGAAGAAGCGGTTGAGAATGCCGACCACCTGATCAGGCGGCATCTGCGCCGACATGGTGGTGAACCCGCGAATGTCGGCGAACATCACCGTCACTTCGGCCGCCGCGCCCTCCAGCTTCAGCGAGGTGCGGCCCGAGAGCACTTCTTCGACGGCCGCCGGCGAGAGGAACCGCGAGAGGCTGGCGCGCTTCTCGACCTCCTGCTTCACCGTCGCCACCAGCGAGGCGTTGTCGAGCAGGATCGCCGCCTGGGCGCCGACCGAGTCGAGCAGCGGCAGGTCTTCTTCAGAGAACGCGGCGCTCATCGACACCGAGTCGACGTAGAGCACGCCCAGGGTGCGGTTGCGGGCGCGCAGCGGCACCGCCATCACGCTCTGCACTCCGCGAATCATCACACTCTGGCTCTTGTCGAACCGCTCGTCGATCAGCGCGTTGTTCACCAGCACGCCGTTGGGAGACACCAGCGCCTGCTCGATCACCGTGCGGGGCACGTCGACCGTCTTCGCCTTGTCCTTCGACTTGGTCGCGAACCGGCCGTCGACCAGCGAGATCGCGGCGCCCTCCGCGCTCTGGAACAGGTCGAACACCACCGTCATGATCCGGTCGACCATCGCCTCCAGGGTGCGCTCGAGGCTGACCCTTCGGTGGAACTCCTGGGCGATCCGGTAGCGCGCGTTCTCTTTGCGCAGGGTGGCGATGGTGAGCGTCTCGTCGAAGCTGACGTTCGAGACCTGGGTCTTCTCCACGCCCGATCGGGTCACCTCGGAGTCGCTGCCCTGCAGCGCCGGCCACTGCTCGGTCTCTTTGAACTGGTGCGGGCCGGCGCCGTTGGCGTTGACCGCGTCGAAGGCGTCGACGTCGCTGTAGTAGGTGCGCCGAATCAGCGCGTGCACCGCGGCCGCGGTCGCCACGTAGACCGACACGCTGCGGGCGTGGGTGAGCCGGCGCAGCTCGGGTTCGACGTCGGTCGACAGCGGCACCGCCGCCACCACGTGCAGCTCGCCTCCGCCGCTGTCCCAGCGCACCGGGCAGGCGCGCAGCTTCTCGACCACCCGAACGCCGACCTTCTCGAGCAGCGACTGGTCGAGCTTGAGGCCCTTGAGCTTGTCGGCCTTCACGAAGCGGGTCGAGTAGAGCTCGGCGAACACCCGTAGAAAGTCGCTCTCTTTCACCAGGCCCAGCGAGAGCAGCGCGTCGGAGAGCAGCCCGCCCTTCTCTGCCTGCCACTTGCGTGCGCGATCGAGACCCGCCGGGTCGATCAGACCGCTGGCCCGGAGCGGGTTCGCGATGACGGCATCGGAGTCGGCGACGCTCATCGAAAGATCATTCGAGCTTAGCCCGCCACCCTATTGGGCCGCCCGATCGAAGTGCAGTCGTACCGCCTGGGACGGGACGGTCGGCCCCAGTTGGTTCGGCAGCCGCCAGAACTGCCCACTGGCCACCAGCACCACCAGCTCGTACTGCCCCGGGAGCGGCCGGCCCACCGGGGTCAACTGCTGCGGTTTACCAGGCGGTTGCGAGAGCTCCTCGGCCTGGCCCACCACCAGGGCGCTCAGCCGGTCGGTCGCCACCTGCCGGGTCACGTCGGAGCCCAGCGCGGCCAGAAACGGAGTGGGATCGATCGCCAGCGGCACCACCAGCTGGGTGCCTGCGGCGAGCTGCCCAGGTTGAGGGTCGAGCAGCAGCACCGCGGTGATGTTCAGGTCGGGCACCCCGTCGCCGTTGGCGTCGTCGGGGCGCCCATCGCCGTTGGCATCGACCAGCCCGAGGTGAAAGCCGCCGCGCTGCGGGTTGAAGCGCCCCAGATCGTCGGCCACCAACGTCAGCGTCAACACCGCGTTCGGGTTGGAGTCGAGCTGCAGGTCCTTGGTCACGCCCTCGAGGTGAAACGCGGGCGGCTCCCAGGGCACTTCGTCGGTGAGGGTGAGCGCGGCCTTCGCGGTCTTCCCCGGCTGCACGTTCAGGTCGACCGCGGCGCCCACCCGGTCGCCCGCTCCCGCCTGCGAGAGCACGTCGACCTGCGGGTCGAAGTTCTGGTTCACGTCGTAGAGGCCCCAGAGCCGGTAGGGGTTCGGCGCCACCTGCGAGAACACGATCCGCGGGTCGCTCTCGAGCCGGCCGGCGCTCACCGCGCTCGCGTACTGCGGCACCGCCGGCTGCCCCGGAGGCCCTTCGCCGGGCGAGTACAGAAACCCCCACGCGTTGCCCTCGAGGCCCTCGGTCACCGACAGCTCGGTCTGCACCGTGGCCACCTTGGCGAGGGTCTGCTCCTCGACATAGGCGTCGCAGCCCGCCAGCCAGAGTAATAGAGGAGTCAGCCGCCTCACGTAGGCGGGCATCTCACCATGACTTGGCAGCGGGTGCGATCGGGGTTATGCGGTTGATTCCAGAATCAATCCGGAGCATTCAGCGATGAAGATGACCGAGCACGTCGAGGAGCTGGCGAAACGCAAGGCGAAGGCCGCGGAGATGGGCGGCAAGGAGCGGGTCGATCGCC
This sequence comes from Myxococcaceae bacterium, assembly GCA_047602415.1. Classification (GTDB taxonomy): domain Bacteria; phylum Myxococcota; class Myxococcia; order Myxococcales; family Myxococcaceae; genus JASGHH01. The sequence continues at coordinate 1,019,596 of JASGHH010000001.1, forward strand.
AGCGGTCGCGCGGCAAGCTCGACGCCCGCGAGCGTCTGGCCCGCCTGTTCGACGAGAACACCTTCGAGGAGTTCGGCGCGCTGGCGGCCGACGGCGGTCAGCTGCCGGAGGAGATGGACGCCTCGAAGCCTTCTCCGGCCGACGGGGTGATCACCGGCGTGGGCGAGATCGACGGCCGGCCGGTGGCGGGCGTGATCTACGACTTCACCGTCTTCGGCGGCTCGATCAGCGAGATCGGCGAGCGCAAGGTGACCCGGCTGCGCGACCTGGCGCTGAAGAACCGCATTCCGATCGTCTGGCTGGTCGACTCCGCGGGCGCGCGCATCGAGGCGGGCGCCGGCGTCGACCCGCGGCGCATCGCCCAGTTCGCCGACACCGGCTACCTGTTCCGCGAGCAGGTGGTGATGTCGGGCGTGGTGCCGCAGGTGGCGGCGATGGTCGGCCCCGGCGCCGCGGGCACGGCGTACATTCCCGGCCTCGCCGACTTCGTGCCGATGGTGAAGGGCACCTCGTCGATCGCGATCGGCGGCCCGTACCTGGTCGAGTCGGTGGTGGGCGAGAAGGTCAGCGAAGAAGAGCTCGGCGGCTCGAAGATTCACAACGAGATCTCCGGCGTCGCCGACGCGGAGTACCCCGACGATCAGACCTGCCTGGCGGCGATTCGCGAGTACCTGAGCTTCTTCCCCTCCAACTGCCAGGAGCCGACGCCCCGCAAGCCGACCACCGACAAGTTCGATCGGCGCGACGAAGAGATGTTGAAGATCGTGCCCGAGAACCCGCGCCAGGCGTTCGACATGCACAAGGTGATCTTCGCGCTCGCCGACGATCGCAAGTTCTTCCCGATGAAGGCGAAGTGGGCGCGCAACATGATCACCGGCTTCCTCCGCATCGACGGGTACCCGGTGGGCGTGGTGGCGAACAACTCGATGTTCTACGGCGGCGTGCTCGACGTGAACACGTCGGACAAGGCGGCGCGCTTCGTCAATCTGTGCGACGCGTTCGGCATTCCCCTGCTCTTCCTGCAGGACTGCCCGGGGTTCATGGTGGGCACCAAGGTCGAGCAGGCCGGCATCATTCGCCACGGCGCGAAGATGCTCTACGCGGTCGCCTCGGCCACGGTGCCCAAGATGACGGTGGTGGTGCGCAAGGGTTACGGCGCGGGCTACTACGTGATGAACGGCCGCGCCTACGAGCCCGACCTGCTGGTCGCCTGGCCGGGAGCGGAGATCGGCCTGATGGGCCCCGAAGGCATGGTGTCGATCGCGGCCCAGAAGCTGCTCAAGTCGCAGGAGACGCCGGAGGCCGCCGCGGCGCTCAAGGCCGAGCTGGCCGGTCAGCTGCGCGCGCACATCTCGATCTACCGCACCGCGGCGATGGGCATGGTCGACGACGTGATCGACCCCCGCGACACCCGCCGGGTGTTGGCCCGCACGCTCAAGCGCACCCGCAACAAGAAGGTCGATCGGCCGTGGCGTAAGCGCGAAGTCACCCCGGTGTAAGTTCACGCCGTGCGCAAAGCCGTTCTGGTCTTCGCCGCGCTGATCGCGGTGCCGCTGCTGCTGTGGCGACTCGCGGGTCGATCCAGCGAGGGCCCCGCGCCGAGCGCGCCCGAGGCGGTGAGCGCTCCAGCCGTGACGTTCGACGCCGGCCCGCCGCCGGTCGAGGGCGCCACGCTGCGCCTTCACGTGTTGGTCGACGGAGTGCCAGCCGCACAGGCCGAGGCCGAGGTCGGCACCGGCAAGAACAGGCCGATTCACCAAGCCTCGTCGCCCGGGCTGATCGAGATCAGAGGCGTCGCCGCGGGCCTTCAAAGGCTACAGGTACGCGCGAAGGAAGCGGGCGAGTCGGCGATGCAGAAGGTGCAGGTCGGCGACGGGGGTGTGATCGAGCTCACCTTCGACCTCCCGCGCGGCCAGCAGATCGAAGGCGTGGTGCGCGAACCCGACGGCGGCCCGATCGAGTGCGCGCTGGTGAGCCCGCAGGACTACGACGCCGAACGGCGCGCGGTGGGCGAGGTCACCTACGCCTCCGCCGCCGGCGAGCACCTGCTGACCAGCGTCGATGGGCGGTTCGCGTTCACCGCCAGCCGCACGCACCAACGCTTCGGCCTCGACGTCAAACGCGAGGGCTACCAGGACTTCGCAAACGAGCTGCGGTACCTCGATCGCGACGGCGCCGCCGTTCGGGTGACGCTGCAGCCGCTGCCCCGCTACGAGGGCAAGGTGATCGACGAGCACGGCCGCGCGGTGGAACATTTCACCGCCAACGGGGTGTCCTTCGGCGGTGGCCGCTTCGCGCTCCCGCTCCCGCAGGGCCCGTTCGAGCTGGTGGTGGCCGCTCCCGGGTTCAAGCCGCTGGTCACCCAGGTCGACCCTGCCGATCCCGACCACGTGTTCGAGCTCGACACCGGTGGGCCGCAGGACCTGCGGGAGGCTTTCGCGGCCGATGGGGGCACGCCGGTGTTTCCACCCGGTTCCGACGGCGCACGGTGCCCCTGGTTGTACCGCCGGTTCGGCGCCGGAGCGCCCCACTGACCGGGGCCCGCGAGCACCCACATCGGCGGCGGCGTTACGATCGGTCCCATCGTGCGTCGTGCGTTGATCGCCGCTGGAGTGCTCGCGTTGATCGCGGCGCCGGTGTTGCTCTGGTGGCTGCTCCGGCCGAGTGACCTCACCCCGCCGAGCCCGAGCGCTGCTGCCGCATCATCTGCACCGAAGCGCGCGGCGGCACCGAGCTCGCGAACCAGGGAAGCGCCGGTGGAGGCAGGCGAAGAGCTCGACGCGGGGAGCGGCATCTACGGCCTGGTGGTCGACGAGAACGGCGACCCGGTGCCGAACGCGCACGTGCAGCTCGACGGCTACACCGATCACAGCACCGACGCCGAAGGGCGCTACCCGGTGGGCGACAACGATCCCGCCGAGCTTCACGTGATCGCCTACGACGCCGCGCACGGCTTCGGAGTCGCCGACGGCACCAACGCAGCGCCTCCGACGGTGAAGCTGGCGCCCCTCGGCACCGCCCGGGTGCGGGTCACCGTGGGTGGCAAGCCGGCCGTCGCCGCTGAGATCAACCTCTGCCAGGCCCGCGACAAGGCCGGTAAGCCCCTCAGCCGGCGGCCGCCCTGCGACGTCACGCTCAACACCGGTCCCGACGGCGTGCTGGAGGCGCGCGGCCTCACCGGCGGCGACTGGTTGGTCGGCGTGAACGCCCCTGAAGCCGGGGAGATGGCGAACACCACCGTCGGCCTCGAAGGCTCGGGCGTGCGCGAGCTCAGCTTCGATCTGCGGGAGGCGCGGCGCTTCGAAGGCCTGGTGACAGACCCGAACGGCAAGCCGCTCCACTGCGCGAGGGTGAGCGTGACCGAGCGGGCGGCGCAGGCGCGGCAGGCGGGCGCGATCGGCTACATCGAGGCGGCCGAGGGCTACGCGTTCACCGACAAGGAGGGCCGGTTCGTGCTCCGGCTCGAGCCCGACCGCGCCAACGCGCACCTGATCGTCGAGCACCATGGGTTCGAGGTGTTCGAGGAGCAGTACGATCAGAGCACCAACCTGAAGATCCTCCTTCAGCCGTTCCCGCACTACCGCGGCGTGGTGGTCGGCCCCGGCGACAAGCCGATCGACGAGGTCTGGGTGAATGGCCGGCGGTCGAAGGGCGGCCGGTTCGAGGTCGCGATCGAGCGACCCGACGACGACGGCACGATCCCGATCGACATCACCGCCTCCGGGTACCGCTACCTCTCCGAGAGCCGGCTCGCCCGCCCCGACCTCGGCGTCTTTCACCTGCTGCCGCTGACGCAGATCTCCGGCGCGGTGTTCGGCTCCGACGGAGGCCTCGTCGCGGCGCACGTCAGCATGAACAGCCAGCCGTGGATCAGCGCCGGCGACGGTCACTTCAAGATCGAGATCGACCCCAACGACTACCCCGAGGGAATTCCGGTCTCGGTGCGCGCCGTCGCAGCCGACACCGATGAGTGCGCGGACCTGTCGGTCGACCCGATGCACGCCGAAGGGTTGGTGCTCCGGCTGGCCGCTGGAGAGTGCCCTCCGGTCGAGACGCCGATCGAGGGGTACGAGGGCCCACCTCCCGAGGCGCTCCAGCAGGAGTGCGACGACGACGAAGACGAGTAGTCGGGGGAACAAAACCGCCTCCGATGTGGTCCCTCCACCGATGACTCCCCTCCTCCTCCTCGCCCTCACCGCGGCGCCCACCGAAGCCGACTGGGCGCAGGCAGATCGGCTGTCTGCCTCGGCGACCACCTGGAACGTCGACCGCGCCAAGCTGGCCGCGCACCCGGTTCAGGCGCGAGAGGTGTCTGCGCTGCTCGCCCACCTCGAGGCCGACTGCCTCGCCGGCGAGAGCGCCTGCCGCGACCCGCTGAGCCCGAGCGATCAACCCCACGAGGCGAAGCTGGAGGCGCTGATCAACGTGCTGGGAGAAGTGGGCAGCCACGCCGACCTCGCGCTGCTCGACCGCCTCGATGCCCGCGGCCTCTACACCGCCGGCCGTGCCTCTGAGCGCATTCTCTCCCGCGAATGGGAGGCCGCCCTGCCCGCTCTGCGCAGCCGGTGCCGGGCGCCGAACGCGGCCGAGGTGAGCCAGAAGGCCGCTCAGCTGAACGACTTCTTCCACGTCGATGGCCGCACCGAGACCGCACGAGCGCTCACGCCCGCCGAGGGCGACGACCTCGCCTACTTCCTCTCCTCGGTCGACACCTCCACCAAGGCCGTCGGCGAAGCGAGCGAGACCTCGAGCTGGACCCGGCAGGCGCCGCACGATCCAGTGCTCGACACCCTCGCGACCCGGCTTCAGGCGGTGAAGCTGCGCGGCGATGCGAGCGAGACCGCGAAGCTGGCCCGTGAATACCTCCAGCACCTCGGGTACCCGGGCGCGATCACCGGCAGCGACCAGTTCGGCTGGCACGGCGCCCGGTTCTCCGGAGTGATGCGTCAGCTCGCCGACGCGCTCGAGCGCACCGGAGGCTTCGCCGAGGCCGCCGCCCTGCAGCGCGCCGCCAACCCCGGCGGAGGCATGTGCGGCACCGGCGCGTCGTATCGCTGGAGCCAACAGGTGAAGGCGGTGATTCGCGACACCGAGCGTGCGGGAACCTGTGCCACCGCCGAGCGCCTGCTGGAGATCGAAGCGTACGAGCCGCTCTACGGCACCGCCGAGCTCACCCAGCGCGGCTTCGACTTGAAGCGGCTCTACCGCGGAGCGCTGCTCACGATGAACCGCGAAGACCCCAAGCTGCTCGACCGCGCGTTCGCCCGCCTCGACACCACCTCCGCCGCGGCGGCCCAGGCCCGGCTGAAGCGGAACGGCGCCGAAGCCTGGGAGTCGCGCGTGCACGCCCTCGACGGGCTGGTGGCGCTCAGCTCCGAGCTGGAGCCGCTGGTCGATCTGATCGAGCAGGCCCGGCCCGAGACCGCGCAGCGCGCGCTGGAGGCGCTCGCCCATCGCGTTCAGCGGCCCGACGACGACCCTTGCGGCGACACGCTGTCTTTCAGCGGCAGCTTCGGCAGCGAGTGGAGCCGCCACGTCACCGCGCTCTCCGAGAGCTGCGCGACCCGGCTCGAAGCGGCCCAGGAGTCCTCGCTTGCCACCCGCCTCACCAGCCTCGAGAGCTACCCCGCCCACCCGGTGCAACTCGGGCTGGCGAAGGCGCTCTCGGCGCTGGCGTCGAAGCAGGGCGCTGAAGCGCTCGCGCGGCTGGGCGCCACCCACTGCACCGAAGACGACGCCTGGAAGTGCACCGAGCTGGCGCGCATCGCCGCGGAGGGCGCCGAGCGCATCACCCACGCCAAACCCTTCGGCCCGAAGACTAAGTGAGTCTGAGCAGCTCGCGGGCCTGCTGCGGCGTCGCCAGCTCGCGGCCCTTCGCCTTCGCCCGCTTCGCCGCCTCGGCCACCAGCTCGAAGTTGCCCTTCGCGAGCACGCCCTTCGACAGGTAGATGTTGTCTTCCAGGCCGACGCGCGCGTTGCCGCCGCGCTCCGCCGAGAGCTCGACGAACGGCAACTGGTGCCGGCCCATCGCCGCGCAGGTCCAGCTGCTCCCGGGGGGAACGTAGCTGCGCATGAAGTCCAACGCCTCGGGCTTGGCCGCCAGCGCGCCGCCGACGCCGAGCACGAAGTCGAAGTGCGCCGGGAAGCTGAGAAAGCCTTCTTTCTCGAGCGCGTAGGCCTCGTCGATCATGCCCGCGTCGAAGCACTCGATCTCGGGCTTCATGCCCTGCCCTTTGATCCGCGAGGCGATGTCGCGCACCAGCGGCCGCGGGTTCCAGAACACGTCGTTGCCGAAGTTCACCGTACCGGTCGACAGCGTGGCCATGTCGGGCCGATCGGCGCCGGTCAGCTTCAAGCCGCCGCAGCGCTCGTCGACGCCCATGCCCACGGCTCCGCCGGTCGACACCTGCACCAGAATGTCGCAGCGCTTGCGAATCGCGCGAATCGCGGCGCGAAACAGCTCGGTGTCCTGGCTCGGCTTGCCGTCGGGCGTGCGCACGTGAATGTGCACCATCGCCGCGCCGGCCTCCCGGCACTTCGCCGCGTCTTCACCGATCTCGTCGGCGCTCAACGGCAGGTAGGGGGTCTGCTCGCGGGTGGTCTCGGCTCCGACCATCGCCGCGGTGATCACCATCGGGTTCATCTTTTGACCTGTCTCGTTTTGCTCGTCGCCGCCTGCGCCTGCTTCGCACGCTCCGGCCGCCTCATCGGGCTTTGCCCTCTTCGGCTCGTCGACTTCGCTGTTTGTCCTTCGGCGTGACGCAGGTGCCGCTCGCCCGGCACACCACCACCGGAGGCACGCAGACCTCCGCCGCCGAGTCGCTGATCTCGGGCGCGGCGCGAATCACCTTGCGCGCCTCGAACACCATCTTGCGGCTGGTGTTGCCGGTCTCGACGATCTCGCCCACCGCCTCGATGTAATCGCCAGCCCGCACCGGAGCGAGAAACTCCACGCTGTCGTACGCGCGGAACAACCCCTCGTCGCCGTCGTGCCGAATCAACAGCTCGGTGGCCACGTCGCCGAACAGCGCCAGCATGCGCGCGCCGTCGACCAGGTTGCCGCCGTAGTGCGCGTCGTGGGCGCCCATGCGCAGCCGCAGGGTCACCGTCTCACCGTTGTGACCGACCACGTGCGGAGCCGACACCGGAGGCGCGGCCTTCTTCGAAGCCTTCGCCTTGCTCACGCCGGCTCTCCTTCGAAATGCAGGCCCTTCGCTTCCTTGCCCTGGCGCTGGAGCACCGCGTGAACGATGAAGTTGGCGACGTCAGACGGCTTGGTGCCCGGCCCGAAGCCGGCGTCGAAGCCGAGCTGGAGCGCCAGCTTGTGATCGACGCGCGGGCCGCCCAACAGCAGCGACATCTTCCCCTGCACGCCCGCCTTCTTCGCCTCCTCGATGAACTGCCTCGAGTTGTCTTTGTGCACGTCGCGCTGGGTGACCACCTGGCTGACCAGAATCGCGTCGGCGTTCTTGTCCTTCGCCTTGCGAATCAGATCGGCGTTCGGCACCTGCGAGCCCAGGTTGTACGCCTCGAACCAGGGGTACCGCTCGAGGCCGTAGTCGCCCGAAAAGCCCTTCATGTTGAGAATCGCGTCGATGCCGACGGTGTGGGTGTCGGTGCCCGTGCAGGCGCCCAGCACCACCAACTTCCGGCCGATCTGCTTCTCGATCATCTGGTTGAGATCGTCGAAGCCGAGCTTCTTGATCACCAACTCGGGCGTGTCGATCGCGCCGTAGTCGAGCTCCACCGGCGCGTGCGCGTAGGCGATGAAGAAGGTGTAGTTGTCGGCGGCGCGCTCCGCCGCGGCCACCTTCACGTCGGTGAGCCCCATCTTCTGGCAGAAGAGCTTCGCCGCTTCTTTCGCCTTCTCCGACAGCGCGACCGGCAGGGTGAACGACAGCTGAATCACCCCGTCGTCTTTGCGATCTCCGTAAGGCCGAATGATTTGCTTGGGCATGTCACTTCCCCGAGTACTGAACCGAATCGACGATCTTCTTCAGCAGCGCGCCGAAGCGCGGCGACTTCGACGCCGGCGAGGTCATCGTCAGCAACCACCGGGTGGTGCCGTTGCAGCCGACGTAGGTGACGGTGGAGACCTTGTTCTTGTCGACCTTGGCCGCCTCACCCTGCCCGACGTAGTCGAACACCACGCTGCGAATCGCCGGCTGGCCGCCCACCTTCTGCTTGTCGAAGTGCACCGCGGGAGGGCTCACGCCGCCGTCGGGCAGCTTGGTGACGCTGTCGCCCTCGAGCTTGTTCTGCACCTGCTGCACGCACTCCGCGGCGGTGCGGGGGTCGACCGTCCACACCGAGACCTCGAGCTGGGCGTGCATGTTGTCGTCGCCGGTCGAGTCTTCCCAGGTCTTCGAGCCCTCGCCGTCGGTGCTCTTCCACCCCGACGGCGCCGAGAACGTCAGCCCCTCCATCGTGGTCTTGCTCAGCACATCGGAGGCACCCATCACCGACAACGCAACGATCAGCGCGTGCATCACTTGCCCTCCAGGATCTCGAGGAACGGGTTGAAGTAGCCCTTCGATTTTTCCAGCACGCCGTCGAGGCCCTTGCCGCCGGTCTCCAGGCGCTTCACGTCGCCGAAGCGGCCCTTGCCGATCGCCGCCACCATGCCGTCTTTCTGGCACTCCTCGAGCAGGTGGAGCGCGTCACCGAACACCTGGCGCGCCCGGTTGGCGATTCTTGCCGTCTTCACGCACCACGAACTCCTGGTCGATGCCGCGCGCCGCCTTGTGAATGTACGAAGCGGCCTTCAGCGCCACGTAGCGGTCGGCGAGCAACGGGGTGTGCATCGCCTCGGTCATCATGCCCAGCAGCTGAATGCCCTGGTGCGTCCACACCGCGACCAGGTCGGCCATCACGTCGTAGGCGTGGCTGAAGAAGATGTCGGTCTCTTTGTGCTTGGTGGGCGGCATGTACTTCAGCGGCGCGTTGGGGAAGCAGCGGCGCACCAGCATCGCCTGCGACAGCTCGAGCAGCAGCGTCTCGTCGCGGTAGGGGTCGATCTCGTAGGAGTGCCCGATGCCCAGCTGCCAGTCCTTCAGGCCGGCGCGGTGGGCGAAGCACTCGTTGATGAACTGGGAGGCGATCACCGTGTGCGCCGCGTCGTAGGCGTCGGCGGTGGTGATGTAGTTGTCTTCGCCGGTGTTGATGATGATGCCGGAGTACGCGCAGATGCGGCGGCTGAAGTACTGGTCGATGAAGGTGCGCCGCATGTTGATGTCGCGAAAAAGGATTCCGTACATCGCGTCGTTGAGCAGCATGTCGAGCCGCTCCCACGCCGCGCAGAACGCGATCTCCGCCATGCAGAGGCCGGAGCTGTAGTTGGTGAGCTCGACGTAGCGCGAAAGCTTCTTCGACTCTTCGTCGAGCGCCTCGCGCATGATTCTTGAAGTTCTCCTGGGTGGCGTAGGTGCCGCCGTAGCCCTCGGTGGTGGCGCCGTGGGGCACGTAGTCGAGCAGCGACTGGGCGGTGGAGCGGATCACCGCGATCACGTCGGCCCCCGCCTGGGCGGCCGCGCGCGCCTGATCGACGTCGTCGTAGATGTTGCCGGTCGCCACGATCACGTACTTGTGGGGAATCGACGACATCGGCAGCTCCTTCTTCAGCTGCTGCCGTTTCTCGACCCGCGACTTGAGCTCCGCCGCCGCCTGCCGCGCCTCGGCGCGCACCTCGTCGAGCAGCTGCCCTTCTTCGGCCGCCGACAGCGCGGGCAGCTTGTCCAACGGGGCGGCGGTCAACCGCTCGACCGCCTCCAGCGGGCTGCGGGCGCCCATCTTCAGGGCGCGGCCGTACCAGTAAGCGGCGCCCTTACCGAGCACGCCGGCCTCTTTCAGCCGGTCGACCATCAGGTTGACCAACGGGGCGCCCATCGCACCCACACCGTCGACGCCGAACCATCTGAGCACGGTGCGCTCGACCGACACCGTGGTGTTCTGGTCGATCATCGAGAAGATCGGCGTGGTTATCTCGGTGGCCAGCGCGCGGGCGCGGGCGATCTGTTCGTCGGTGATGAACTGACCACTCATGTCACCCGGTATACCCGAACTTTTTTTGAAGCCGAATGAATCAAGTTGGGGGTCCAACCGTATAAGGTTCCCGCCATGCGCATGCGCTCCGGTCGGCTTGCGGTGATGTCGCTGTGTTCCTTGGGGTTGTTGGCCAGCTGCGGCGAAGAGATTCCCACCGCTCGCAGCACCCCCGTCGGCACCAAACAGCCGGGCACACCCCGGGCGAACCCGATCTGGGGCGGCACCCTGCTGGTGACCCACCACGACCTCGCGGTGGTGGCCGACGCCGACCACGACAAGCTGTTCGTCACCCCGATGACCACCGGCCGGGTGGCGGCGATCGCGCTCCCCGAGGGTAGCAGCCCCTTTCGCATGGCCGAAGACTCCAACGGCAACGTGCAGGTGGTGCTGCGCGGCACCGGCGAGCTGGCGGTGGTCGACCCCAACGCCAAGAAGATCCTCTCCCACACCGCGGTCTGCCCGGAGCCCCGCGGCGTGACCTTCGACACCACCCACCAGACCACCGTGGTCGCTTGTGAAGGCGGCGAGCTGGTGAAGGTCGGCCTCGACGGCAGCCAGACCGTGTTCCGCCCGGGCATCGACCTGCGCGACCCGGTGGCGATCGGCAGCCAGGTCTGGGTGAGCAGCTTTCGCGCCGCGACCGCGATCGCGGTGGCCTCCGACGGCACCCCGGCGGTGACGGTGACTCCGCCTTCGATCGGCTTCGGCACCGGCACCTTCGTGCCCGGCGTGGTGTGGAAGAGCCTCGCCACCGCCGACGGCGACCTGGTGTTGGTGCACCAGCGCGAGGTCGACGGCCCGGTCACCAGCATTCAGCTCAGCAACGCTCCGCCGGTGCCCTACTACTCCAACGCCTGCGACTCGCCGGTGGTGCGCTCGGCGCTCTCGATCGTTCACCAGGGCACCGTGGTCGCCTCGGTGGAGACCGCGGCCAACGACCCGGTCGACGCGACGCTGTCGCCCAAGGCGGGCATCATCTCGATCGCCTCGCCCTCGCAGAACAGCGTCACCACCACCGGCTTGCCGGCCGCGGGTGAGACCTCGGGCGGCCTCTGCGTCTCGCCCGGCGCTTCGGTCAGCCACCAGGTGTCGGGCATGCCGGTCGGCGTCGGCTACACCAGCGACGGCACCCTGGTGGTGCACGAGCGCGAGCCGTTTCAGATCGAGTTCTTCCCGCCCGACGCCCAGGGCGTGCCGAGCGTGAAGCCGACCTTCACCGTCGGGCTGGCGAACTACACCGCCGAGCACGATCAGCAGACCGGCTTCAACCTCTTCCACACCGCGACCTCGGGCGGCATCGCCTGCATGAGCTGCCACCCGGAGGCGGGCGACGACGGCCACGTCTGGGGCCTGTTCGAGGGCTCGGTGCGCACCCAGACGCTCAAGGGCGGGCTGACCCCGACCGCGCCGTTTCACTGGAAGGGCGAGCTCACCGACATGACCGCGCTGTTGGGAGAGACCTTCGTGCACCGCATGGGCGGCACGATGCCCAGCGCCGAGGTGACCCAGAACCTGGGCGACTGGCTCGATCGGGTGCCCGCGTCGCGCCCGTCGATCACCGCCCCCTCCGACGTGCTGGCCAAGGGCGAGTCGCTGTTCAACTCGGCCGGCTGCGCCAGCTGCCACACCGGCGCGGCGCTCACCAACAACACCACCGTCGACGTCGGCACCGGCGGCGCGTTCCAGGTGCCCTCGCTCCGCGGCGTCGCCGCCCGCGGCCCGTGGCTGCACGACGGCTGCGCCAAGACGCTCGAAGATCGCTTCGGCGCCTGCGGCGGCGGCGCCAAGCACGGGAGCACCGGCTCGCTCACGCCCGGTGACGTCTCGGCGCTCGTGGCGTACTTGCGTTCGCTGTGACAACGCGGCTCGTCTGAACGCGCCCCCGCGCGGCAGAAAGTCAACCTGACATGTATGGCAATGAAGCCCACGCTCTCACCGGGCGGGGCAAATTGCGCAAGATCAACGACGAACACCGGGTCGTTTGAAGCGACAGCTCATCGGTGTCTGTTAGCATTTGAGCTGCTGGCGCATTGAACACAGCGCGAGGGTGGCCGATGAGAAACGTCGTCGTGGGGGTGGTGGTCGTAGTCGGTTGTCTGGCGGCGTGTTCACCTGGAGACCGTGGGGCCACGACAGGCTCCAACAACGGGCCTCCGATTCGGGAGAACAAGGCCTCACTGGTGCGCGCCGCGGAGATCGTCGGCGGCACGCTCGCGGTCGCGCCCGACGGAAACATGGTCGGCATCGCCGACGGCGATCACCACAAGCTCTGGCTCTTCCGCGCCAGCGACGAGACGGTGATGGGCTCGGTCGATTTGCCGGGCATTCCCGGCCGGGTGATCGCGCTGCCCAACGGCAACTTCGCGGTGGTCCTGCGCAACACCGGGCAGGTCGCCACCGTCACCCGCAACTGGACCGAGACGACGCGCTCGGCCTGCGCCGAGCCGAGCGGCCTCACCTACGACCCCGCGAGCCAGGGCCTGTTCGTCGCCTGCGGCGGCGGTGAGCTGATGTTCCTCGGCGACGACGGCAGCAGCCAGATGATGGCGCGGGCGGAGTTCCCGCTGCGCGACGTGATCGTGAACGGCGGCGGAGTGCAGGTCACCGCGCTACGCACCGGCGACGTCTTTACCGTCGCCAACGGCCAGTTCACCAACCGGGTCAGCCAGCCCACGGTTCAGCTGACCGGCACCAACTCGACCTGGACCGCGAACACCGCGTGGCGCACCATTCCCAGCCCCTCTGGCGGCTGGCTGATGGTGCACCAGCGCGCGTTCGACGGAGAAGACGGTGAGCTGACTCCTCCGAACCCGACCACTACTCCGAGCACCAACACCACCTCGCCCTACGGTGGCTCGACCACCCTACCCGGCGGCATCACCTGCGACAGCCCGGTGGTGCGCTCGACCATCTCGACCGGCGACACCAACGGCGTCAGCACCTCGATGGAGATGACCGGCGTGCTCCCGGTCGACGTGGCGGTGAGCGGCAGCACCACCAACCCCAACAACAGCCAGGTGGTGGCGGTGGCGTTCGCCGGCTCGATGCAGGTGCGGGTGATGCAGTTCAACCAACTGGGCGGGGTCAACGGCGGCGGAGCGTGTGAGCTGCAGGGCCCGTCGACCAACAGCACCGGCGGCACCGTGCTGGTGCCGGGGGCGCCCGAAGGCGTCGGCTTCACCGGCGACGGCCGGCTGGTGGTGCACGTGGTGCGCAACGGCGCGCACGTGGTGCAGATCAGCACCGTGCCCGGCGCGACCCAGCAGTCGACCAACTCCAAGTTCCTCGGCGACGAGGTTCAGGCCGAGGGCGGCTCGGCGCGCGATCTGTTCCACCGCGCCACCAACGAGATGGCGTGTGCGAGCTGCCACCCGATGGGCCACGACGACGGCCACACCTGGCGGCTGATCGCGCACACCGCGCGCACCCAGTCGCTCGCCGGCGGCATTCTCGCCACCGCGCCCTTCCACTGGGACGGCAAGCTCCCCTCGGTGAGCTCGGTGATGAGCGAGACCTTCGTTCACCGCATGGGCGGAGTGATGCCCAGCCAGCAGGCGGTGCTCGCGCTCGGCAACTGGCTCGACGGCATTCCCTCGATCACCCACGTGGCGCAGGCCAGCCCCGACCTGATCGCCCGCGGTGAGGAGCTCTTCAACGGCGCGGCCGCCTGCTCGACCTGCCACGTCGGCGTGACCCTCACCAACAACACCACGGTCGACGTCGGCACCGGCGGTACCTTCCAGGTGCCCTCGCTCCGCGGCGTCTCGGAGCGCGGCCCGTGGATGCACGACGGCTGCGCCACCACGCTGAAGGATCGGTTCACCAACCCGTCTTGCGGCGGCGGTGCGCACGGCAACGTGGCGACGCTGACCGACGCCGACTTCGACGCGCTGACCGCCTACCTGCAGACGTTGTAATCCACCCTCTCCTTTGGGAGAGGCCGACGAGGGCCATAGGCCCTCGCGGGTGAGGGACAGCCCTCAATCCACGCGCCCGCACGAGGGGCCGTCGCTTCGAGGGGCCGTCGCTTCGAGGGGCCGTCGCTTCAAAGCACCGGGTTACCGGCCCACGTACTTCTGCTCGAACAGCGCGCGCAGCTTCGGCTGGGTTCGCAGCAGCTCGAGCGTCAAATCGGCGTGGCCCCGGGCGTAGCCGTTGCCGATCAGCAAGGTCACGTCTTTCCCCACGCCCTCGGCCCCGAGCGCGGCGGTGGTGAAGCTGGTGGCCATCGAGAACAGCACCACCGCTCCGCCGTCTTTCACGCTCAGAATCGACGCCATCTCGGTGTTCGGCACCGAGGCCACGTTGATCACCAGGTCGCACAGCTTGCCCTGGGTGGCCGCGCTGACCTTCTCCATCACCTCGACGCCCTTGGTGGCGTCGGCGGCGATCGCGTGGTCGCACAGCCCGATGCCCTTGAGGGTGTCGAGCGCGTTCTGCGACACGTCGAGCGCCACCAGGGTGCCGTTGCCCTTCATCGACTCGCGGGCCTGCGCCAGGCAGAGCGCGCCGCTCTTGCCCGCGCCGAGCACCAGCACCGTCATTCCCGGCTTCACCCAGCGGGCGGCGAGGGCCGGAGCCCCGGCGACGTCGAGCGCAGCCAAGGCCAGCGTGTCGGGCATGTCTTTGGGCAGCTTGGCGTAGATGCCGGAGGCGAACAGCAGCGCCCTGCCCTTCACGTCGACCCGGTCGATGCCCACGTGCACCGCTTTGATCTCGTCGAGCACCAGCGGGGTGAGGGTGAGGCTGACCAGGGTGGCGATGCGATTGCCGGCCTTCAACGTGGCGGCGTCGGGGTGATCAGGCGACACCTCCACCACCCGGCCGATCAGCATCCCTCCCGAGCCGGTGACCGGGTTCTGCATCTTGCCGCGCTCTTTCACGATCGCGGAGATCGCCTCGCCGATCTTCTTCGCGTCACCGCCTGCGGTGTCTTTCAGCTGCTTGAACGAGGCGGCGTCGACGTTGAGCGAGTCGACGTCGATCAGCACCTCGCCGGCGCGGAGCGGCAACGAGGGGTCGAGCTTCTTGGCGCGTTGCGGGAGCACCCCGGGCTCGCCCACCACCCGGCTGAGGCCATAACGGTCGTTCATGGAGCGACTGATTAACCGCTCAGGTCAGGGGATGACCAGCACCACCGCCACCGTCACCGCGGTGGCCAGGGCGGCGTTGATGTACACGCGCCGGGCCTGGGAGGCGATGCGCGCCTTCAGCTCTTCGCTGTCGACCCGCTTGGCGTCTTTGCGGTCGCCCAGCACGATGATGCCCTTGCGCGCGAACGCCACGCAGGTCTGGGCGGTCGCCTGAAAGAAGCCCATCGCGCCCACGAACGCCGGCAGCGCCACCAACAGCCGCGCCCACCAGGGGGAGTGCGTCTCGAGCAGCCCGCCGATCGCCAGCAGCGTCAGACCGGCGCCGATGAAGCCGATGCGAACGCGCAGCGCGCGCTCCTTGGGCCCGATGTTGGCGCAGACCTTGGTTTCGAGCGGCGAGACGTCTTCCATCAGGCGGGTCTCAGCGAAGCCGAGGGGTGCCGGCCGTGGTTGGCCGGCACTGGAAGCGGCGCAGCCGCGTCCGAGGCGGAGCGAACTAAAACGTGTACTTCACCCGCGGCAAGAACTGGGTGCTGGGGATGTTCGGGCCCACGACCAGGCGGAAGATCACGTCGAAGCCGACCGTGAAGTGATCCATGTTGGTCGCCCACTCGATGCTCGCCCCGACGCCGAAGTGCGCCGCCCCGGTGACCGGGTTCATGCTCGAGTCGACCGTGGCCGCCGGGTCGATCAGCGTGTAGCCGCCGAGCAGCTTGCCGCCGATGTAGACGCGCTCCCAGACCTCGTAGAGCAGGCCGGCGGTCAGCGACAGGAAGGTGAGCGTGAAGTTGTCCGACTGCACGCAGTTGCCACCGTTGTCGACGTCGCCGTAGCAGTTCGACGCGTTGGCGCCGATGCCGACGTGGAGGCCGATCGGGACGATCAGCTTGCCGAAGTTCAGCTGGTAGCCGACGCCGAGCTGAAGGTACGGGTTGAAGTTGGAGTAACCGGGGTTGCCACCTGCGTACGCAGGCGTGCCTCCCCAGTTCACCAGGCCGCCGATGTCCGTCTCGGTGAAGAAGCCGCGGCGCACCTCGAGCGGCACACCCTCAGAAGGCGTACCGGCGAAAGCAGGCAGCGACAACGCCAAAGCGACCAGAGCGAACTTGCGCACGGTTTTCATTTCCCTCCACACGGCCCTACGACAAAAGGCGCGGCACCTTACTCACGTAAACGCTCGCTCTGCATCAACAAAAAGGCCTCCCGAAGGAGGCCTTGAACCCTTTTCAGCTTGGCTCGGTCAGGCACCGCATCGCATGCGACGCGCGGGCCTGGCTGTCCCTCACCCGCGGACGCCTATGGCGTCCGTCGGCCTCTCCCAAAGGAGAGGGCTTACTCTTCGCCGCCCTCGTCGGAGCCGGCCGGCTTGAAGATCCACGGGAAGGTGACGCTGACCACGCCGCCGCCCTGGGGCTCGGGGAACTTCCACCGGCGAATGCGGGCCAGCATGCAGTTCTCGGTGTTGCCGTTGTTGAGCGACGACTCCGAGACGTTGGCGTCGGAGACCGAGCCGGCCGGGTCGATGGTGAAGGCCACCGCGACCTTGCCCGAGAGCTTGTCGTTCTTCTGGAGCTCCTGCTCGTAGCAGAACTTGATCTCGTTCTGGTGGCGCTTGATCACCTTCATGATCACGTCTTTCGACAGACCGCCGACCACGGTGGTCTTGCCGGGGATCACCCGGGTGCCTTCGTGACCGGTGCCGCCCAGGTCGATGCCGCCCGAACCGCCGCGGCCACGACCGGAGCCCTTGGTGCCGAGGCCGCCCAGCCCGAGGCCGGTGCCGCCGCCGCCCGCGCCCGCGCCGCGAGAACCGAGACCGCCGACGCCGTGCGCATCGCCCACGCCCGCGCCGCCCTGGAGGCCACCGAGCGCGTTGTTGATGCCGGTGCCGAGGCCGCCGGGGCCGAACACGTTCGAGACCGCGCCGTTGCCGTTCATCGCGCCGAGCAGACCGGCGGTGGCGATCTTCTTGCGGTCTTCTTCACGCTTGTTGGCGTCGACCTGCGGAGCGCCCTTCTTCGAGGGGTCGGCGTCTTTCTTCTTCTCTTCCTTCTTGCCGAACTTGCCCTCGTCGTCCTTCGGCTTCGCGCCTTCCTTGATGCCAGAGAGCTTGGTGACGAGGTCGTTCTTCTTCTCGGCCTTCACCAGCATCTTCACGTACTTCGACGGGTTGGCGAAGATGTCGTCGCTGTTGCCGCCCTCACCGAGCGGGGTGAGCAGCATCGCCGCCACCAGGGCGATGAAGCCCATGATGCAGATCGACGCGATCTTGAAGAAGGTGAAGTCGGCCTCTTCGAGGTTGTTGATGCCGACCGCGGCGGTCGGGCGCACGTAGCGCACGATGAACGCCACGTCGTCGAAGCTGACCTGGGCGCGGTCGTGCAGACCGAGCTCGAGCGCGTCGGCGCGAACGCCGGAGTCGGAGGCGCGGAGCTTGCCCTCGCTCTTCAACTGCTCCTTGGTCTTGTGGGTGTCGTTGTTGCGCGACACGATCAGCCCGGCCTCGGCCGGCACGTTGATCACCGTGGTCGAGCCCTTGGCGGTCGCGAGCGGGAACGCGTCGCCGACGCCCGGGGAGTAGACGTTGAACCGGGCCGACGGGCCTTCGCCCACCACCACCGGCACGCCGTCGCCGAAGTGCTTCACCTCGATCAGGGTGTCGCCCCACACCAGCGCGACCTGCAGCACCTTGGCGTCCTCCGACGGAGTGGCCTCGGGCTTGAGCGGCTCGTTGAACATCGTCGCCGCGTTCACGCCGGTGCCGGCCAGCGCCTTGGGGGCCGACGGCTTGGGCGCGGGGACCGCCGCGGGCGCTTCGGCCGCGGGAGCCGGAGCCGCCGCGACGGGCGCCGGAGCCGGGGTCTCGGCCACGTGGGCGCCGTTGGTGCCGTTGACGCCGTTCGAGGAGGCCTCGGTCTTGGTCTCGGTCGCCTCGACGTCGCCGAAGGTGACCTTCACCTTCGAGCCGCCGATCTCGAGCAGATCGCCCGAGGTCAGCGTCACCGGGTCTTTGACCTGCTTCTCTTTGTGGAGCGTGCCGTGCTCGGAGCCCAGGTCGATCGCGGTCACCACGCCCGACTTCTCGACCTTCAGCATCACGTGGAGGTTCGAAACCTTGGGGTCGGTGACCTTCACCGCCGCGCCGGCGCCGGAGCCGACGATCACCGACTCGAGGTCGGAGGTGGACTCGGTCACCTGCCCGTCGGGGCCGGTGATCTGCAACGTGATCGGAGTCTTCTTGGCCATGTTTGTAGATCCTGTCGGAGGACGGCTCAGAGGTTGTCGACCGACTTCTGCAGCTCAGGCACGAAGTTGTCGCGAATCTTGATCAGGCTCTTGAACGAGGTCTTCTTCTTCGAGAATCGCGTACGAGCCTTCGGGCTTGGTGAGCTCGCCTTCGACCGCGACGTCGGTGAAGTCGATCACCGTCTTCTTGCGGAACACCGTCTTGTCGGCTTCCTGAACGACGTTGACCTTGCCCTGAGCAAAAGCGGGAGCACCGATCACCATCGACAGTGCGAGGGTTGCCAAAAGCTTCTTCATTACACGTACCTCCAGGCCATCAAGACACCCGCTCGCGGCAGCGGGTTCCCTCAAAAACGGGCGGATACTAAGGGTTAGACGGGGTCGTTGTCACGCCCACCCGGGCGATACGCCCCGCACTTTCGCTACTTCTTCTCGGCGGGCTTATCAGCCGGTTTTTCGGCCGGTTTCTCTGCAGGTTTATCAGCGGGTTTGTCGCCCGCCGCCTGCCCGCCATTCGCCGGCTGGGTGGCCTCGCCCGACGAATCGCCCCCGCCTTCCTTGGCGGCGTCTTCGGTGGCCTTCTCGAACACCTTGTCGGCCTTGGCGTCGGCCTTGGGCGGCGCCTTCTTCTGCTCCGGCGCCGGCTGCGCGGCCGGTGCGGCCTTGATCGACGCGATCGTCTTCAGCTTGGCGTCGATCAGCTGCTGATCCTGCGACGAGGTACCCGACAGGCCCTTGCACTTCTCGAGGTAGGGCACCGCCTTGTCGAAGCCGGCCTTGTCGGCGGCGTACGCCCACCCTGCCCCGCAGATCGCGTCGGGCTGGTCGGCCTTCAGGGTGAGCACCTTCTCGAACGCGGCGCCCGCGGTGGCGCCCTTCTTCGGGTCGCGGCCCTTCTGGCCGTCGAGCGCCCAGGCGTAGGCGAGGAAGCCGTCGTAGCTGGTGGGGTCGGCCTGGGTGACCTTGGCGAACTCGCGCTCGGCGGTGTCGTAGTCACGCGCGGCGAGCGCCAGCGCACCGATGTTGAAGTGGCCGGGGGCGAACTTCTCGTTCAGCTGCACCGCCTTGAGAAACTGGCCCAGCGCCTGCCGACGCTCGTCCATCCGCAGGTAGATCAGGCCGAGGTTGTTCCACACGCCCGGGTCCTTCTCGTCGAGCTTCTTGGCGTTGGCCGAGATGAACTCCGCCAGGCGCAGGTTGCCCTGGTCGAAATAGATCAACACCAGGTTCTTGTAGGCGTCGGGGTTGTCCTTGGTGCGCGAGAGCACCTTGCGCGCCGCGGCCTCGGCCTTGTCGTATTTTTTCGCCAGGCGGTAGGCGACCGAGAGGTTGTTGAGCAGCGCGACGTCGAACTCGTTGCCCGGCTCGGCGGCCGCCTCTTCGAGCAGCTTGATCGCGTCTTCGAAGCGGTCCTGCAGGCGGTACACCTTCGAGAGGTTGAGCAGCGTCGGGCGGTGCTTGGGGTCGACCTTGTGGGCCGCCAGGTAATGCTCCTGCGCGCCCTTGAGGTCAGACTGACGCTCGGCGATCACGCCCAGGTTGTACTCGGCCGACACCAGCGTGGGCGCCTTCTCCTTCACCTTGGTGAAGGAGGCCTTGGCCGCCTCGAGGTCGCCCTTGTCGAACGCAGCGACGCCTTCGTCGAAGGTCTCCTGCGCGGTCTTCTCTTTCGGCGGAGGCGGAGGCAGGTTGTCCTGCTTCTCTTTCTTCACTTCCTGCTGGGGCGGGCACGCGGTGAGCGCGACCACCGACAACGACGCGACGAACAGAATGCGGGTCTTCATTTACGGCTCCCCCGCGCCCGGGGTCACCGCGGCGCTGGTCGGTTGTTGCTTGGTGCCTGCTTCCTGGGTCTTCGGCGTCTCCTGGGGCGCCTTCGGGGCCGCCTCGGGAATGGTCGCCTTCTTCTCGACGTCGGCGGTGACGAAGAACTCCGAGCCCTTCACGCCCGCCTCGTGCGCCTTGGCGTACTGGCCGGGGTGGTACTTGTTGATCTTGTCCTGCGCGAGCGTGGTCCACTCGTTGTAGATGTTCAGCTCGTAGGCCTTGGCGAGCGCCTTCTCGAGGCCTTCGAGCGCCTTCTCTTCGAGGGGAAACGCCTTCTCTTCGATCGCCGCGCGGTACATTTCGGTCTGGTCTTCGTCGAGGCCCTTCGGAGTGGGCGAGTCGAGGAAGTTCTGGGCGAAGTCGCCGTACGCCAGGCCGATGCGGGTCAGCGCCGCGATGCCGTACTCACCGGAGCCGATCTGCAGCACCTCGGTGTAGGCCTTCTCGACCTCCTGCTCCTTCTTCAGCTTCGCAGCCAGGTCCTGCTTCAGGGTGGCGACCTTGTTGAACTTGATCGCCTGGTACTGGGCCCACATCGGCTCCAGCATCATGAAGCGGCACTGCGCGTAGGCGGCCATCGCGCGATCGTTCTTGCGGTCGGCGTCGTTGAGCTTGGGGTACGCGGTGGTGATGTCTTTCACCATGCGCTCGGCGCCCGCGGTGTCTTTCTGGCGCAGATCGTCCTGGAGGATCTTGTACTTCGCCTCGAGCCGGAGCAGGTCGGTGACCCGCTTGTCCTTCTCGTAGGTCTTCAAGAAGCCTTCGTAGGCGGCGAGCGCCTCTTTGGTCTTCTTTTCCTTCTCGTAGATCAGCGCCAGGTTGTAGGCGATCTTGGGCACGTCATCGCGATCCTTGAAGCGCGCGATGTAGTGGCCCCAGGCGACCAGCGCCTTGTCGGAGTGGCCGGTGCCCTCCCACCAGAGCGCGGCGTTGAAGGTCGAGTCGGCGATGCGCTGACCCGCGGGCGCCGGCTTGCCGCCGATGTCGGGGCCGTTGGCGGCCAGCTTCATCTCGCCTTCGCGATCCTTGGTGCGCTGCTCGGCGACCTTGGCGTCGACCGGGGCGGCCTTGGGCGCGGCCTTCGGCGCTTCGGGCTTCTTGCCCTTCGCGGCGGCCTTGGCCTCTTTGTCTTTCTGCTCTTTTTCTTTCTTGAGCAGGTCCTTGATGTTGTCCCAGTTGACCGCCTTGGTGCCGGCCGCCTGGTCGTAGGTGTCGATGAAGTCTTCGTACATCGCCGCCGAGCGCTCGAACTGAGCGGTCTTCTCGTAGAGGTAGGCGAGCGAGTACTTCAGGCGCAGGTCGTAGATCGTGTTCGGGTACTCTTTGAGCTCGCGCTCGGCGACCTCGATCGTTTTGTCGTACTGACCCGAGTCGTAGAAGATGTCGTGCGCGAACGTGAGCGCCTTGTCGGCGTTGTCGCTCTTGGGGAACTCGGCGACGAACTTGAGGAACCCTTCGGCAGCCGCGGCGGGGTTCTTCTCCTTCTTGTAGACGACCTCCGAGACGTACTTGTACTGGCTGCCCTCGACGATGACGGCGGTGCGCTTGGTGAAGTCGGTGTTCGGCTTCGCCAGCTTCTTGTTCGCGAGGAAGGAGCGCGACTGCTTGTTCAGCTCCAGCCACTCTTCCTTCTCTTCGAGCACCGACATGGTGAGGTCGGCGGCGTCGATCGCGCGCTTGTCTTCGGGGTACTTGTTGATGATGTCGCCGAAGCGCTTGGCGGCCTCGAGGAAGTGGTTCTTGTCGTAGTAGACGGCGGCCGAGCCGTAGGCGATCTCGATCTCGTCGGCGTTCTTCGGGTACTTGGTGTTGTAGACGTCGCAGGCGTTGACCAGCGAGGTCTCGTACTTGGTGAGCGCCTTCTCTTCGAGCTCCTTCACCGAGCGCTTCTGCACCTTGCCCGACTTGGCGATCGCCTCTTTCTTCTTGTTCTCGTCGATCTTCGAGCCCTCTTTGAGGTCGCTCTTCACCGCCACGCCGCGCTCGATGTTCACCAGCTTCGTCCACGCGAGGATCGCGTTGTACGAGCTCATCTGGCGGAACTTCTCTGAAGCGGCGTCGCGCGCCTCGGGCCGGTTGGGAATCTTGAACGACGCCACCGCGTCGTACTGGTGGGCCGCGTTCTCCCACTCCTCCAACGCCCACAAGATCTCGGCGTAATAGAAGCGGAGGTTGAACGCCTGGTCAGAGACGTAGTTCTCGTCGTCGGAGCTGGCGAACGCGTCGATGTACTGCTTGTAGATGTCGCGCGCGAGCCGGTAGGTATCGATCGACTTCGTCTTCTGCGCCTCCGTGTGGTAGTCGGTCACGATCGTGCGCATCGCCTCTTCGGCGACGCTGAAGCCGTTGCGCAGCACCTCGGGCTTCGACGTGTTGGCGGCCCACCACGAGCTGCCGGGCCGGTAGAGCTCGGCCATCTTCTTGGTCTCGGTCTTCACCTGGTCGCGCTGACGCAGACCTTCGTAGGCCTTGATGATCGAGTGCTGGAAGTCGGGCGCCGACTCCGCGGTCGGAGCCTCGGCGAGCAAGCCGCGGAAGATCTTGATCGCGTTGTCGTAGTGGCCGGCTTCTTCGAGGCCGTTGGCCAGCGCGACGATCAGGCGGGTCATCTTCTTCTTGCCCGCGTGCTGCTTGTAGTAGGCGACCGCGTCATCGGCGCGGTTCAGCTGCACGAAGCGGCCGACCGAGTCGTTCAACGCTTCGTTCTTCAGGTCGGTGCCCTCTTTGCCGAGCCGCTCGGAGGCGTCGACCACGTCTTCGAACTTCTTCAGCGCCTTCTCGTGCTCGCCGGCGTTCACGTCGCACCAGGCCAGCTTGTAGAGCGCGTAGTTCTTGATCTTCGGCTGCGGCGAGCTGAGCGCCTTCTCGTACATCTCCTTCGCCTTCACCAGGTCGTTGGCGACGTCGAAGTAGTGGTTACCCAACTGCACGTAGGTGTCGGGCACGAACTTCGAGCCGGGGTAGTTCTTGATCAGCTCCTGGTACCGCTTGATCGCGGCGTCTTTCTTACCGATCTCGTACTGGTTGTAAGCGAGGTCGAAGAGCACTTCGTCGCGGCGCTCGTACTCGGGGTACTCGCGAAGAATCGTCTCGTAGAGGCGCATCGTCTCGGAGCGGTAGAGCTCGGACTCGCGGTGATCTTCTTTCGCGTCGGCGACCTTCTCGCCCTTGTTGCGCGCCTCGTCGGTCTTCTTCTCGTCTTCCTGAAACTTCAGCATCTCCTTCGCGTACAGGTACTTCGACTTCTCCCAGTAGAGCTCGGAGAGCTGGAACAGCATCTCGGCCTTCTGCGGAGTGCCGTCGCCCAGCTTGGGGATGATCTTCTTCGCCGACTCGATCTGCTCGTCGCGCTTCTGATCGGCGATCTTCTCGCGCTCGAGGTCGTCGAGCTTGGGCACGTTCTTCGCCATCGCGGCGGGGCCGGTGCGCTCTTTTTTCTTCTTGTCTTCGGCGGCCTTCTTCGGATCGTCTTTCTTGGCAGCCGTCGTCGCTCCGGCGGCGGGCGCGCCCTTCTTGTCTTTCGCGTCTTTCTTGGCTTGCGCGAAGGCGGGCGGGGCAAAAAGCGCCACGGCGACGCCGAGGGCGAGGAGGTAACGGGCTGACTTCATTTCATCTTCTCCGTTTAAGGGAGGGCGGAAAACGGCGCGGACCCTACCCCATTGCTGTGCGTACGGCAAAGCACGCAGACCTACATCAGGTCATGTTGGCTCAGCTGTTCGGCACCGGCACTTGAGGGCCGTCGGCGCAGAGCGTCACCGGCCCGGTTTTGGTGAGCAGGCTCACGCAGGAGCCCGACACCCGCTTCACTTCGGCCTTCTCTTCACCCAGGGTGTCGCCGACGTCGACGAAGGTGAGCTCGCCCTTGGGGCCCTCGACCAGCGCGCTGCCGTCTTTCTCGGTGGTGACGACCTTGATGCGCGCCAGCTTGGCGTCGGCGAACACCGCCTCACCGGCGAGCGCCGGCAACGCGATCAACGAGGCGACGGCGGCAGCCGCCACCCTCACTCGTTGCCTCCGACGCAGCCCTTCTTCAGGGTGTACTGGTAGTAGCCGATCTCGTCGCGCCAGAACTCGCCGTCGAACTTCCAGTAGTTCCAGTTCTCGGCCGGCATCTTCGGGCGGTAGAGCGTCTGCTTGTCGAGCAGCGCGCGCTGGTTCACGCCCGCCTCGGCGACCTCCTTCTCTTTCTTCGACGTCTCGAACCGGATGATCTCGGCCTGGTCGGAGAAGGTCTTGATGTTGGCGAGCGCCTCCTTGAGGCGGTTCTTCGCGAACTGGCCGGCGATCTGCTCGAGGATCGCGCGGTTGGAGTCGACGATCGGCTCGACCTCCTGGGTCAGCTTGGCGGCGCGCCACGACTGGTTGTCTTCGAGCGTCTTCTTCTCGAGGTCGATCTCCTTGAGCACCTTGAACACGCCGAGCATGCGCTCGTTGGAGCGCACCCAGTTCAGCACCGGCTTGGGCAGCTTGTCGGAGCTCTCGTCGACCAGCTTGAAGTAGACCTCCGGCTTGTCGTCAGACTCGACCAACGGCCGCAGCTGCTCCGCCATCGGGCCGTAGACCTTGTCGAACTCGCCGAGCGCCGACTTGGCCTCGTTGTAGAGGCAGCTGAAGTAGTAGGCGGTCGAACGCAGAATCCACGACTCGGGCTCGAACGCGCCGGCGAACTGCGGAGCGTGGAGCGCCTGGAGCGAGCCGAGCGCGCCGCCCGCGTCTTCGTTCTGGAAGCGCGCGAACGAGTTCTCGAACAGCGCGTCGTGCCAGTACTTGGAAAAGCGGGGGATCTTCTCGTACGAGTCGACCGACTTCTGGAACTCGCCGGTGCCGTAATACACCCGGCCCAGGCCCAGGTAGGCGAGCTGATGGGTCTCCACCAGGTCCTTCTGGTTCAGGGTGTTGGTGTTCAGCACCTCGTTGAAGGCGTTCTCGGCGTCTTGCGCCTGGGTGCCGCCCGGGTAGCGCGGGTCGGCCAGCACCACGCCGAGCAGGTACTGCGACTTGACGTAGATCGCGCTGTCTTTGGGGACCGCCTGCAAGAACTCCTTCGCCTCGTCGAACTTGGAGCGCCGCTGGTCGATGCCGGCGATCACGTAGTTGATGCGCGAGAGCACCTCGGCCGGCAGCGTCGCCCAGTCGGGGTTGTAGTTTTTCTCGAGCAGGTTGGGGATCAGGTACTGCTCGTCCATCTCCTCCTGCACGTTCACCAGGCCCTCGACCGCCTTCAGGTAGAAGGGGTGGGCTTTGCCGCTCTTGGCGATCAGCGCGTAGTAGACGAACGCGGTGAACGGCAGGTGGTGTTTGTGAAAGCTCGAGGCCAGGTAGTACTCGGACTTCGCCCTGACTTCCGGGTCGGTCGCGGTGTTGTTCACCTCGAAGAACAGCTGGGCCGAGGTGTCGTAGTCGCCCGCGTTGTAGGCCTGGAGCGCGCGGTTGTAGAGCCCGGTGTCCTGCGCGAAGGCGGGAGCGGCGGCGAGGCTGAGCGCGATGACGATGAGTGCGGTTTTCATGAGCGCTTTCAGAAGATGAAGCCGAAGCCGAGGTACATGCCGAGGTTGTTGAGCACGTCAGACGACGGCGTCTTCACCAGGTTGAACGCGATGGTGACGTCGTTGCTGCGCTGCAGGTGGGTGTTCGGGTCCATGCCGGTGAACGCCTTCACGTTGCAGCCGGCGCCGACGTTGGCCGAGTCGGGCTGCTTGCCGGAGCGCAGCGCGTTGTCCATCGCCTTCAGGTCGCCCGAGTTGCAGCCGTTCACCGAGTCGACGCGCGCGGTGTAGACCAGGTCGCGCACCTCGAGGCGAATCGAGAACCGCTGGCCGATCTGGAGGCGGAAGCCGCCGCCCAGCTCGCCCATGAAGCGGGTGCCGGTGTCGCCGTAGGTCGCCGAGCAGGTGGCCGGGTCGGCCTCGCACTGGCTCGACGGAGTGGGATCGTTGTGCGGCTTCAGCTGGTGGCGGGTGCCGCCGATGCCGGCGCCGCCGTTCAGCACGATCGAGAAGTGCGCCAGGGTGTTCTCGAAGAAGGTGAACTTGCCGTAGAGCGGCGTCACCTCGACGCCCGCCGCCGCGCCCCAGGTCAGCAGCAGCGAGGTGGCGGCCTGGGCCTCGGCGCGCACCTTGTTGATCAGCTCGCCGTTGAAGCCCGACTCTTCGTTCACCCAGTTGTACTGCCCCATCACCTGAATGCCGAAGTTCTCGTTCAGGTGCCAGACGAAGCCGAGCGCGGTGCCGAAGTCCTGGGTGAACTTGCCGTTCACCTGGGCCATCGCGGGGAACAGCATCACCTCGCGCTTGCCGTTGTCGCTGAACGCCTTCTGCTCGACGATGTGCACGGCGACGTTCGGGTTGTAGAGCGGAGCGCCCGAGACGAGCTCCTGCTCCTTGGCCGCCTTGTCGGCGCTCACCGCCGGGCCCGCCGCGGGAGCAGCGGTCGCACCGGTGTTGGCCGGAGGCGGAGTGCCCGCGTTGGCCGGCGGAGGCGTGGTGCCGTTGTTGGCCGGAGGCGGGGTGGTGTTGTCCTGCTGCTTCGGCGTGACCGGGGTCTCGTCGTCCTCGTCGTCGGAGGAGCCACCGGCGGGCTTCTGCAGCGGCTTGCCGGCCTGCGCCAGCAGCGGCGCGTCTTGGGGCAGCGAAGGCTTCGCGTCGCCCGCGTACGACGGGGCGGCGAGCAAAAGAGCGAACAGCGTGATCAGGTTCTTTCGCATGGTCGTGGGCTTAGAAGATGTACGAGTAGCCGAGCGAGATCACCGAGACGTTGGTGATGCCGGGGTTGGAGACCGGGTTGCCGTTGCCGGTGGGGTTCGAGGGGTTGAGCGCCGCGGCGCGGTCGACGTTCTCGAGGTACGAGTCGGGGAACGCGTAGTCGCGAACCTCGAGGCGAATGGCGTGCTTCTGTTCGAAGAGAAAGCGAAAGCCCACCGCCAGCGAGCCGACCGGCTTCACCGCGTTCTCGGTGAAGAACGCGGCGCAGTCGCCGCCCGCCTTGGTGTTACAGATCACCACCGACTCGCGGTGCATGTAAGAGGCGCCGCCGCCGAGCCAGATGTAGAACTGAAAGTGAACCGCCAGCTCGCTCATCAGCGAGAGCTTTCCGTAGATCGGCTGCCAGCGAACGCCGATCACTCCGTTGGCGGTCATCTGCCAGAGGTCGGAGAGGTCGGTCGCCGTCTTCACCGAGGTGTTGCCGTTGAAGTCCTGGGCGATCTGGTTCGCCAGCGAGGTGTGGGCCGAGTACGCGTAGCCGGCGCGCAGCTCCACCGCCAACGACTCGAGGATGTTGTAACCGAACTGCAGCTGGAAGTTGTAGGTGTCGGTCAGCCGCGAGAGCAGACCGGCCTCCAGCGCCAGGCCGAGCTCGAAGTGGCCTTCGGTCTTGAACAGGCGGTTGCGCACCGAGACCTTCTCGACGAGCGAATCGTCTTCGGCGGCAAACGCAGGGCTCGCCGCGCCCAGCACCGCCAGAGCGCAGACGACCGCTTGAAGCTTCGAAACCTTCATCGCTGAGTTACCCCTCACCCGTAGTGAAACGGCCCTGTTCTGTTACGGACAGCTGTTCGAAAAGTTCGCCTGCACGTCGTAGCAAATCGTGATCTGCGAGAGCGACGGCGGCACCGCGGCCCCGTCGAAGCGAACCACGTTGCGCAAATTGTCGTTGTCGCACTTCACGTACTGCGCGCCGTTCGGAGCGGCGGGAATCGAGACCGGCACCGGGTCGGCGCAGAGGTGGCCCTGGCACGACTGGCCGCTCGCGCAGTTGCCGTCGTTCATGCAGGTCATCGCGTTCGGCGGCGAGACGTAGAGCTGAACGCCGGTGGCCACGCCGCTCATCGGGAGCAGCTCGGGGCCGCGGGTGAGCCTGAACTCCTTGCGCAGACCCGAGGCGTTGTAGCCGAGGGTGGCGAGCGCGCTGCCGAAGCCGCCGTCGGCCGAGCCGCCGTCAGACTGATCGCAGATCGACACGGTGACGCCGCCGGTGTCGGCCGCCACCTTCGAGGCGCGGCTGCCGTAGTAGGCGACCTCGAAGCCGCCGTCGTTGGTGCCGCCCGCCGGGCAGGGGTCGCCGTTGAGCGAGGTGCAGCACCCCTCGTGCATGTTGGGGTCGCCGAACTGCGAGGGCACCGGGCCCTGGTTGTCGCCCACCACCGCCGCGAGCGCGACCAGGTCGGCGTTGCCGTAGCCTTTGTAGGTCTCGAGGAAGCGGGTGAAGTAGGTGGTGGCGCCGAAGCCGGCCGAGCTCGAGAGCACCGAGTCGGAGGCGCAGCGGCAGCCGGGGTCGGCGGTGCACACGGTCTGCTCCACCAGCGGGCTGCACGAAGAGTCGTCTTCGTCGGAGACCACGATCACGTAGAGCGAAGCGTCGGCGCGAATGAACGCCGGCTGCGCGCCGTCGATGTTCAGCGGGTTGGTGAGCGTGAGGTAGGTGTTGAGCAGCGGCTTCTCGGAGGCCGAGCCGGTGATCCCCACCGCGGTGATCATGCCGTTGAACGCGGTGACCGCGGAGGCGAGATCGTTCGGCGTAGGCGAGGTGTTGCAGAGCGAGCCGCCGCCGGTCTGCGGAGTGCACGCGATGTAGTCGCCGCTCTGCGCGCCGACGCTCCAGGGCAGCAGCTTGCCGCGGGTGTTGGGGTCGTCGGTGTCGGTGGTGGCGACCGCGATGTGAAAGTCGATCGGCGGCTGCGCCGAGACGAGCTGGTTGATGAAGCCGTTGAACGCAGACTGCAGGCGCGCCTGCTTGGGCGCCATCGAGCCGGAGGAGTCGACCACCCAGAGAATGTCGACCTTGCGCACCGAGAGCTGCTGAAAGGTGTCGCACTGGCGCGGGGTGTTGATCCCGAACTTGCTGGTGTCCATCGTCGGGTCGACCGAGACGCCGGGCGTACCGGTGATCACCGACGGCGTGCCGGGCACCAACGAGTACGGCTCGAGAATGCGCTGGGTCTTCGTGCGGTCATTGCACGCGACGGCGAGCAGCACGAAAGCGCAGGTGAGTACCCGGAATCGCATGGAAATCGGGCCGGGTGCGTAGCACAGGGGGCCAGTCGCATTCCAACTGAATCGAGGCACGTCTCCCCAAGAGACTGCTGGGTGTGCGACGAGACCTCTCCCGGCCCTTCGTGCCACCCTCTCCCTCGCCAGGCAGAGGGCAGTGCTCGTCGTGCTCGAGCGTGTGCTCCTCCCTGACGAGGGAGGAGCTGTCGCGAAGCGACTGAGGAGGTGTCTGTGCGAACCGGTCAGCCGGTCGTCGAAGCCCTACTCCAGGCCAGGCGCAATACAGGCCTGCACGCTCATCATGTCGACCGTGCGGGTGACCTGGCAGGTCCACCCGTCGGGGCACATCGAGTCTTCGGTGCAGGCCGACGAGCAGATCGGGCCGGAGTCTTTCTTGATGCAGAGGCCGCTGGCGCAGGCCGCCGGGCCGAAGGTGCAGTCGGCGCCCGCCTGCCCTCCCCCGTTCGGGAAGCAGACCTGCGTGGTGACCCCGGCGTCGGGCGTCGAGCCGGGCAGCGTGGCCGAGCGGCAGGTGAAGCCGGCCGGGCACATGCCCTGGGCGTCGCAGGCCACCGTGCACAGCTGGGCGGTGCCGAGATCGAGGCAGGTGCCGGTCTGGCACGGCGGGCGGCCGGGGGTGCAGTCGTCGCCGAACAGGCCGCCCAGCGGCGCGCAGACGCCCGGGCCCGAAGCGGGGCCGTCGGCGGTGCGCTTGGCGTCGGAGCAGTCGTAGCCCGAGGTGGTGTACTCGCAGCAGTGGTAGCGCGGGTCGCCGCACTCGGTGTCGTGCTGGCAGGCGAGGCTGCAGAGGCTCTGGTAGCCGGCGCTGAGGCAGACCCCGGCCACGCAGTCGGCGGCGCCGTTCTTGGAGCAGTCGTCGCCCAGGCGCCCGAGGCCCGAAGCGCAGGTGCCGCGCTGGGGCATGCAGTAGCTGCGCACCGCGCCACTGGGGTCGTCGACCGGCTTGCAGACGAAGCCCGGCCCGAAGCTGGTGACGCAAGCGGTGTCGTCGGCGCAGGGGGTCGAGCAGAACGCCTCGCCCTTGAAGGGGCAGTCGTCGCAGTTGTTCACGATGCAGCGGTCTTCGGGGTGAGCGCCGTTGCGGCAGTCGTCGTTGTTGATGCACGGGCTGCACATGCGGCCGTCGGTGGCCGGCTTGCAGCTGTTGTTGGCGCAGGTCTGGCCGAGCCCGCACTCGCGCAGATCGTCGAGCTCGCCGGTGGCGTCGCAGTAGCCGGCGCAGGTGTTGGAGTTCGGCACGCACTGGTAGGGGCCGACCTTGGTGGGGTCAGACGACTCGCCGATGTTGGTGCACGAGAACGCCGCCGGGCAGTCGGGGTTCTGGGCGGTCTGAAGCGACGCCGGGTCGCAGTTCGGCTGGCCCGCGGGGCAGACGTTCTTCGCCGGGTTGCAGTCGCGGCCACAGAAGGTCTCGCCCGAGACCACGTTGCGCACGCAGAGGTCGAACGGGCCGCCGCACTCGGCGTCGCCGGTGCAGTGCTGGCAGATCGTCTTGCCCGAGTCGCAGGTCATCGTCGCGGGCACGCACTGCTTGGTCATCACCTGGTCTTTGCCGATCGGGATCGTCGAGCAGGTGAAGCCCACCGCGCAGGTGTCGCCCGCGCCACAGGGGCCGGTGCAGAACTGCTGGCCCGAGCCGACCGCCGAGAAGCAGCTGCCGCCGGCCGGGCACTGCTCGTCGTCTTGGCAGGGGGAGCAGAGGGTGCGGGCGACCTTGATGTAACAGTTGCCGGAGGTGGCGTCGCAGGTGTGACCCGACGGGCAGTCGTTGTCGACCTTGCAGCCGGTGGTCTTGCGGCAGATCTTGCCGAACTTGCCGGCGCCGACGCAGAGGAAGCCGTCGGCGCAGTTGGAGTCGGTCTCGCAGTTGCGGGTGCAGAAGCCCGACTGGTTGTCGAGGGCGAGGCAGAGCTCGTCGGCGCAGACCGCGACGCCCTTCGGCGGGTTGGGCACGCAGG
This sequence comes from Myxococcaceae bacterium, assembly GCA_047602415.1. Taxonomy (GTDB): domain Bacteria; phylum Myxococcota; class Myxococcia; order Myxococcales; family Myxococcaceae; genus JASGHH01. Next base: position 1,050,772 of record JASGHH010000001.1, read on the forward strand.
CGCCGCCGAGGGGAATGGGCGCGGGCCCGGAGCTGCCACAGCCCGCCGCAATCACGGCGAACGTGCAGAGCGCCAGCGCTCGAGCCACACCCTTCATGGAAGTTCCCCTCGCGGTCAGACTGCTTACTTCTTCGCCTTGTGCGACTCGCGGATCGCCGTCTTGATCGCCGGCTTGATGATCACGATCGAGTTGTTCGAGCCCGGGATCGAGCCGCGCACCAGCAACAGACCCTTCTCGGCGATCACTTCCGCGACGGGCAGGTTCTGAATGGTCACCTTCTCGACGCCGTAGTGACCGGGCAGCTTCTTGTTCGGGTACACGCGACCCGGCGTTTTACGCTGACCGATCGCGCCCGGGTGACGGCGGTACTCGTGGGTACCGTGGGTGTCGCCGAAGCCGCGGAAGTTCCACCGCTTCATCACGCCCTGGTAGCCGCGGCCCTTGGTGACGCCGGTGACGTCGACCAGCTGGCCCTTGGCGAACATGTCGGGCTTCACCGCGTCGCCCACGTTGTAGGTCGCGACCTCGTCGGCGGAGAGGCGGAACTCCTTCACCAGCGCGCGCGCCGGAGCGTTCGCCTTCTTGTAGTGGGTGTTCATCGCCTTCGAGAGGTGCTTCTCTTTCACCTCGCCGAAGCCCAGCGCCACCGCGGTGTACTTGTCTTTCTCGGCGGTGCGCTTGCCGACGACCACGCAGCTGTTGGTGTCGATCACCGTGACCGGGACGAACATGCCGTCGTCGCCCCAGATCTGGGTCATGCCAATCTTCTTGCCGATCAGGCCCTTCATTGTCGTCTCCTTCTCTCGCAGATGACCAAAGGGTCAGCGCTGCGGCCCGAGACATTCGGGAGGGCGGCTCGTAGCAACTACCTGCAACGATTGCAACTCACCGCTTCTTCGCGGGCGGGGTGACGTCGTCGGCGAGGTAGAGCCGCACGTCCCAGAGGCAGTCTTTGTCGGCGGCCGGCTTGATCTCGGGCTTGGTCAGCCACGGCAGGTCGGAGAGATCGGCCTGGAGCTCTTCGGCGCCCTTCTTCGCCTTCGCCTCGTCGCGCGGGCAGTACTCGATGCGGGTCGCGCCGGCGTCGGTCTGCAGCTTCTTCCCCCACCAGACGACGGTCGAGTTGCGGCCCTTGTTTTTGTCGATCAGGTGGTCCTGCATGTACATCACCGCGCCGGCCTTGGCGCCCTTGGAGAGAATCTCGACGCCGGTGCGCGGCTCGCAGCCCAGGTAGTGGCAGTAGTAGCTGCCCGACGGGAAGATCGAGCTGGTCGACTGCACGATCATCGCGCGCTCGGCCGCCATCGTGATCTTGGCGGTGAACGGCTTGTTGAGCTCCTTGCACGCGGGGCCCTTGCAGCTCGAGACCTTCACCTCGAGGGTGTCGTCCTTCAGCTCCCACTTGCCGGCCATGGTGGTGTTGCCGGCCTTCTTGTCGGTGCGCTCGGCCTTGTAGGGGCCGTGGCTCTCGAACATCACGTATTGATCAGCGGTGCCGATCTCGGCGCCGTCGATCGCCTCCTGCGGCGTGATTGCAAGAACCAGAAGCGTCAGTGCGTGCATTGTTCCTCCCCGATGGAGCGGGCGTTTATAGCGTGAACAGCCGCGCCAACGCTCGGGCGATTCGCGAGGCCTTCGGCGGCCGCTGCTCTTTGAACGACCGCTTGTGGGCGAAGCTGTGCGCCGCCAGCTCCAGCCCGGTGCGATCGATCGCCGCCAGCAGCTCGGCGTCGGCCTCGTCGAGCCCGTGACGCTTCGCCTCGGCGCGGGCGTCGGCGGTGAAGCGCGCCAACACCTCGGCGTCGACGTACAGCCGGGCGAGAAAGTCTTCGCGGGCCTTCGCGCTCATGCCGACCTCTTCAGCTGCGCCGCCACCCTGCCCGCTTCGACCGCCTCACGCGCCCGCTTCAGCTCGGCGAGGATCACCTCGAACGGCGGGTAGCGGCCGTCGCGCTCCAGCACCACCGTCAGCGGGCCGCGCACCCGGGCGGCGAGCTGCTCGAGCAGCCGGTAGACCGCGTCGGGCACCGGGTGGAGGTGATCGTCGAGCAGCCGCCGCTCGCCCGACTTCGATTGAATCCACCGGCCGCCGGCGAGGTGCACCTGGCGAACGCGCTCCAGCGGCAGCCGGTCGAAGAGCGACTCGGCGCTCCAGCCGAAGTTGGTCGCGTTGGCGTGGAGGTTGTGGAGATCGAGCAGCAGGCCGGCGCTCGACTGCTCCAGGGTGCGGCCGAGCCACTCCCGCTCGTCGAGCGCGCTGAAGGGAGGCTCGATCAAGGTGGCGATGTTCTCGACCAGCGGCGTCTGGCCGGTGACCTCTCGCGCCCGGTCGAGGTTTCGCAGCGTGCCTTCGATCGTGTCGGCGTTTCGCGGAGGCGCGGCGAGGTGGCCGATCTCGTGGCCTCCACCGCGCACGAAGGCGAGGTGCTCGCTCCAGCACTCGGCCTGGGTCCCTTCGAGCACCCGCGCGATCTTCGCCAGCCGCTTCTCGTCGACCTTCACCGTCGAGGCCAGCCCGAGCGAGACGCCGTGCAGCACCACCGGCAGCCTCCGAAACGCGCGCAGCTCGTTCTTCGGAGCGTCGAACAGATCGTCGGCCATCACCTCGAGCACGTCGAGGTGCTCGAGGTTCGCCAGAATTCCCGCGGCGAGCTCGGGCCGCCAGCCGATGCCGAAGCGATCAGCCACCGCAGCCTCCACACCCTCCGCCGCAACCGCCTCCGCAGCCCCCGCCACACCCCGAGCCGCAGCCAGACCCATCGCCACCGGTTCCGGCGCCAGCCGGGAACATGTTGGTGATGTTCGCCTTCGCCAGGCCGGCCATCGAGGAGGCGCCGAACAGCGCCGCGACCAGCGCCAGCTCACCGCCCGCGGCGTTCTCGCCGAACTCGTAGGGCTTGCCGGCGAGGCGGCTGAAGAGCGAGCGGAGATCGCCGATCAACCGATCAGCGACCGCGGTTCGCCGCGAGAACAGCGGCCAGAGCGAGAGCGGAGACGCCGCCATCAGGATGATCAGGAAGGTGATGTTGCTGTGGCCGCGGCTGAGCGCGAGCTGCATCTTGATCAGCGCGGTGTAGACGAGCGCCAGCACGGCGACCGCGCCAAGCGCGAACCGCGCCGCGATCTGCGAGCTGCTCACCACCAGCCCGCGCCGGGTCAGGTCTGCCCGGTAGGACTGCTCGGCCGCTTCTTGCGCGGCGGTGTCGCGGAGCACCTTCCACGGCTCGGTGGCGACCACCGCGGCCTCCAGCACCGCCTTCTCGAGGGGGCGGCGCACCCGCCTCACCGTCTCGGGCTCGGCCGACACCTTGTTGCCCATGTCGTCGTAGGCCATCAGGCCGCGATCGATCAGCGACAGCATCGCTACTTTCACCGACTCCACCGCGCCGCCGCGGAGGTAGGCGACCATGTACGGGTCGACCTCTTTGAGCTTCGGCGGGTCGCCGCGCTCGATCAGCCGCTTGAGCCCGAAGGTGGTGACCCAGACCACGCAGATCAACGCGAGGTAGAAGAGGAGAAAGTCAGGGCCCCGCAGATCGAACGGGTTGGGCCAGCTGGAATCAGTGCCCACCACAGCCTCCGCACCCACTGCTGCAGCCGCCACCGCACGACGAGCCACAGGAAGATCCGCACGACGAAGAGCTGCAGGACGAAGAAGAGCTGCTGCAGCTCGACCCTCCCGAGCTGCTCACCGCCGTCCACGACTGCGGCACGAAGAACATCGCCTGGACCTGGCCGTTCGCCGAGCCCTGCAGCATCCAGGGGCCGAAGATCCCCGCCACCAGCGCTAGCTCGGCGCTGCCGGCGGTCTCACCCAGCACGTAGGTGCGCTGCTGGGTGCGGGAGAACAACGTGCGCAGGTCTGCCAGCAGCCGATCTCCGGTGATGGTGCGGCGCCCGAGCAACGGCAGCGCGACGACCACGGTGATCACCATCGAGCACAGCAGCAGGTTGGTGTTGTGGTGCCCCCGCTGCGCGGCGAGGAACAGCTTGTAGGCGGCGACCAACACCAGCAGCGCGACCGCTGCGACTCCGACCACCACCTTCTGCTGCGACATGCGCGCGTTGACCAGCAGGTTGAGGTCCTTCAGCCGCTGCGCGTAGCTCTCGGTCGCCACCGCCTGGAGCCGGGGAGACACCAGCAGCTGACTGGCGTGCACGTTCGACTTCGTTCGCACCTCTTCGAGCACCGCCTGCTCGATCGGCCGCCGCACCCGCTCACCCGACTCCGGAGCCGCGGTCATGTCCTTCGTCTTCGGGTCCCAGCCCAGCAGGTGCCGATCGGTGAGGGCGACGATCGCCACCCTGATCGCTTCGGGAGCGCCGCCTCGCAGATACGCGATCTGGTACGGGTCGACCTCTTTCATCACCGGCACCGGCCCGGTCTCGATGTGCCGGGCCAACAGCCAGGTGACCAGCACGGTCGCCGGGATCAGCGCCCAGTAGAACAACAGGAACGCCGGGCCGGACAGATCGAACGGGTTCAAGGCTTCAGCGCCTCGGCCTGCTCGTGCATTTTCTGCGACAGCTCGATCAGCTTGAGCACCGCGGGTGCACCGGCGCCGGGCGGCAGCTGCTGGTCCTCACGCGCCTTCGACATCAGCGGCAGCACCTCGGCGAGCGCGGGAGAGAGCTCCTTCGCCACCTGCTCGAGCGCCTCCTTCGGCTGGAGCACCGGCTTGCCCTGGAGCGCCAGCAACGCCGCGGCGCTGGCGCGCAACGGCCCCGCCGCGTCGGCCACCAGGCTCGACAGCTGCTCGTCGCGCAGGCTGGTCACCACGTAGCGCTGACGCAGGCGCAGCGAGTGGTTCAGCAGCACCTGGCGCACCCGGTAGATCTCCGACGCGCGCGAGACCTGCTTCTGCTCGAACGGGTCGGTGCCGAAGAGCAGCTTTCGGCGGTGGAGCACGTCGGCGAACTTCACCGCGAAGGCATCCATCGCCGGCTGCACCTCGTTCTCGAGCAGGAACATCACGTTCAGGCCCACCGCGGCGGCGGCGGTTCGCATCGGCCCGCGCAACGCGTCGATGCGCGCCGGGTCGAAGGCCTTGAGCACCGCGATCACGTTCACGTCGGAGGTGGCGCGCACCCTGCCCTCCGCGGCGCTCCCGTAGAGCACCAGGGAGACGAGGTGATCCTTCAGTGCGTCTTTGGCGGCTTCGACGAAGTCGGCCGTCACGCGGTCGGCGTTCTGCTGCGGCGTCGCGGTCATGTTCCCCCTCGGGTGGTCAGCTGCGAGCGGGAGGTTTCCTCAGATGGAGCCGTTCGATCAACAGCAACAGCAACGGAAACAGCACCGTGGTGCCGATGAAGGTGCAGGCAACTCCGGCGAGGGCGAGTGTGGCGATCGACCTCAGCCCCGCGTGGTGGGCGACGATCAGCGCGCCGTAGCCCGAGGCGTTGGTCAGCGTCGAGACGAAGGCGGCGAAGCCGGTGTGCTCCAGCACGTGGGCCAGCGAGCCTTCTCCTTCTTCCAGGTAGCGGTGAAACAGGTTCACCGAGTTGTCGACCGCGATGGTGAGCAGCGAGGGCAGCACCACCACGTTGAGGAAGTTCAGCTGCAGCCCGAACAGCTTCATCGCCCCGGCGATCGACGCCAGCCCGACGAAGAGCGGAAACGCCACCAGCACCGTGCGGCTCAAGCTGCGCAGCGAGGCGGCGATCATCAAGAACACCACCAACCCCGCCCCGCCGAGGATCAGCGGGCCATCCTGGCGGACCAGCGCGAAGATCTTCGCCGCCACCCAGTTGCCGTCGAGCAGGTGGGCGTCGAGCCCGGCGGAGCGCGCCTGGTTGAGCACCCGATCGAGATCTTGCGACCACCGGGCGAGCTCGTCGGTGTCGTAGCCGCGGTAGTGCGGGAAGATCAGCACGAAGGTCCCGCTCTGCTCCGAGGTGAAGCGCCGGCGGAGCACCAACGGCACGTCTTCGGCCGTGTACGGCTTGGGGTCGAGCAACGAGACGAGCTCGCTCCGGCGCGCCGACTCCGGGAGCCCCTCGGCGATGCGCTTCAAGTCACGAATCACCGCCAGGTGCTCGTCCACCTGACGCGGCACCAGGTCGTTGAGCGAGGCGATCTCGTCGAAGCTGCTCGCGGCACCGGCGTTCGCCTTCACGTCGCGCGCGAGCTCGGTCAGCTTCTCGGCCTCTTCCAGCGTCGGGAGGTGAAAGATCGCCGGGCTCATGATCAGCCCCTGCTGGCGCTGAATGTGATCGTCGAGATCGGTGGCCGGCGACTCGCCCTTCAGCTTTCGCAGGTCGGTCTGAAAGCCGATCTTCGGCGCCTGGGTGAGCGACCACGCTCCGAACGCCACCAGCAGCACGATCGGAGGGATCAGCTTGTCGGTGCTGAAGGTGAACCGCAGCTTCGGCTCGGCCGGCTTCTTCGGCGCACGAAACGGCCGCAGCTTCTCGGCGATCATCAGCACCGGAGGCCCGACCAGGTAGGCCCCCAACAAGGTCGACATCACGCCCACCGCGGCGATCGCTCCGAACTGACGAAACGCGCCGAAGTGGGCGAACAGCAGCACCGCGAACGCCGCTGCGTTGGTCGCCGCCGAGGTCAGCGCTCCGGGGAAGGTGGCGGTGACCGCGTCGCGCATCGCCGGCAGCGGCTCGTGCGCTCTCCGCTCTTCCCAGTAGCGCAGCGACAGGTGGAGCCCGTACTCGACGCCCAGCCCGAGCAGGATCGCGCCCAGAAAGCCGGTGACCGGGTTGAGGTGGCCGACCGCGATGAAGGCGAACGCGAAGGTGAGCGCCAGGCCGAACACGACCGGAGTCACCACCACCACGATGCCGGCGGCGCGGCGGGTCGCGATCGCGATGATCAGAATCGAGAGCAAGGCGGCGACCACGCCCGAGTTGGCGAGATCGCGGCGCATCACCTCGTCTTCCTCCACCCGAATCACGAACGGCCCGGTGAAGGCCACCCGCAGCGCGCCCGGCCGATCGGCGGCGGCCTTCTGCGCGGCGGCGATCAACGCCCGATCGAAGTCGAGGTCGCCCGCAGAGCCGGTGGGCTTCACGTAGAGGTACAGCTCCTGGCCGTCTTTCGACTCCAGGTACTCCGACTTCGGCGCGTGGGCGGTGAACTCCTTCTCGATCGCCTCGAAGTCGGGCGGCACGCTGCCGGTGACGTCGACGTAGAGCGGGTTCTCGCGGAGCTTCTCGTACTTCACCCGCGCGTCGACCTCGTCGCGCAGCCGCTTCAGCTCCGGCAGCGGCAACAGCAGCAGTGACCGCTGCCTGAAGAAGTCGATCTCGAACCGGTACTCGACGTAGCGAACGAAGTTGGGCTCCTGCTCCAGCCGGGCCGCGAGGGCGGCGGCGTAGGAGCGCCGTTGGGCCGCGTCGCCTCCAGTCAGCTGCACCACCAGGTAGCCGGAGCCGCCGGCGCGCTGCTCGACGAAGCGGAGGTTCTTCACCTCGTACGAGTCCTCCGGCAACAGCTCGATGAAGTCGCCGCGAAAGCCGAGGTGCCCCGCCACCCAAGACGCCGCGCCCGCGAGCGCCACCAGCGCCAGCAGCATCGTCACCGGCCGGTGAAAGGCGAAGCCGACCACCGCGGTGAGCGCGCGCTTCACGACAAGATCGCCACACCGGCGGCGAGAGTGAGCACCGTCACCGGAACGCCCACCTTGAGGTACTCGGCGAAGGTGAGCGGCGACCGGTGCCGGGCGCCCTCGGCGACGATCAGGTTGGCGATCGAGCCCAGCAAGGTGAAGTTGCCGGCCAGGGTCGACGCCATCGCCAGCAGCAGCCAGGCGCGGTGCGGGTCGGGCGACTTCGGCACCAGCGGGGTGAACAGCATCACCGCGGGCACGTTCGACACCAGGTTGCTGAGCGCCGCCACCACGACCGAAAACGTAACCGGCGCGTGGGCCTGGTTCGCGTGAAACAGCTCGAACGCCCGCTCCACCAGCCCCGACTGTCGCGCGGCACCGAGCAGCACGAACAGCCCGCAGAACAGCACCAGCAGGTTCCAGTTGATGTCGCCGAACACCTTGGCCGGCTTCACCCGCCGGGTGAGCAGCAGCAGCGCCGCGCCGGCGAGCGCGACCTCGGAGATCGGGGTGCCGAGAAAGAAGAAGCCGATCATCGCCACCGACACCGCGAGCGACTTCGCCATCAACCAGGGGTGAATGTGCAGCGGCGGGTCGGCCTGTCGCTTGAACGGCGCGGCGAGATCTTTGCGGTAGACGATCGCGATCACCGCGAAGTCGATCGCGAGGCCCGCGAGCGCCACCGGCAGCTGGGCGAAGAAGAAGTCGCGGTAGCTCAACCCCGAGGCGACGCCGATCAGCATGTTCTGCGGGTTGCCGGTGAGCGTGGCGACACTGCCGAGGTTCGAAGCGGTGGCGAGCGCCATCAGGTACGGCGTCGGGCGCACCTCGAGCTCGGAGCAGAGGGTGAGGATCAGCGGCGTGAGCGCGAGGCAGACGGTGTCGTTGACGAACAGCGCCGACATCACCCCGCTGATCACGATCACGCCCGCGAGCAGCAGCCGGCCGGTCTTCACCCGCTTCACCACCGCCACCGTCGCCCACCGAAAGAAGCCCGACAGCCGCAGGTTGGCGACCACCACCATCATCCCGAACAGCAGCGCGACGGTGCCCAGGTCGATGAAGCCGTACGCCTGCTGCGGCGTGATCACCCCGAGCGCGATCATGAACGAGGCGCCGACCACCGCCGCGCCCGTGCGGTCGAGGGTCAGGCCGGGCACGCGGCCGAGCGCGACGACGATGTAGGTCGGCACGAAGACCAGCGCCGCGGTGAGCACGGCGCGCGCTATCCCGCGTCCGCTTCGGTGTTACAAGCCCAACCACGCATGGCGGGCTTCTTCCAACCCTTCGAGGAGTGGGCGGCAGACCGGGTGGTCGAGCCTGCCGGCCAGGTCGAAGGGGTGCACGCCGGTGAGCTGGAGTGGAACGGCCGCCGGGTGCTCAACGCCGCCTCGCACGACGTGCTGGGGCTGGGCACCGACGCTCGGGTGCGCGAAGCCGCGCTGGCCGCGATTCGCCGCTACGGCTCGGCCGCGCCGGGGCTGACCCGGGTTCACCGCGAGCTGGCCGATCGGCTCGCCCAGACGCTCAACAAGCCGGCGGTGGTGCTCAGCTCGTCGTTCGAGCGGTTGCTGCTGCCGCTGTTCGAAGCGGCCGATGCGCTGCGGCTCGAGGCGCGGTCGCTGGAGTCGCTGCAGATCGTGGCCAGGCTCGCGCACGCGCAGCCGGTCGGCTCGTTCGATGAAGAGGTGGAGCACCCGCTGGTGGTGGCGCCGGGCGTGGCGCCCCACGAGGGTGAGCTGGCGGAGATCTCGAAGCTCGACGCCTTCGCGCGGCGCAACTCCGGAGCGCTGCTGGTCGACGAGTCGTACGCCTTCGGAGTGCTCGGCAACAACGGGCTGGGCGCGGCGGAGCACCTGCTGGTCGACGTGCCGCTGATCGGCGGAACGCTGCAGGGGTTGGCGTCGCAGGGCGCGTTCCTCGCCGGGCCGAAGCCGGTGATCGATTACCTCGCGGCGGCGCTGGGCACCCAGGCGATGCCCGCGGTGCCGGCCTGTGCGGCGGCGTCGAAGGCGCTCGAGATCGCCACCGCCGAGCCGAACCGCCGCGCGCGGCTGTGGGACGCGACCGCGAAGCTGAAGCAGATGCTCCACGTGGCCGGCTTCGACACCGGGCCGTCGGTCTCGCATCGAATTCCGCTCTGGGTGGGCGACGAGGGCAAGGCGATGAAGCTGGCCCGCGAGCTGCTCGACGCTGGAGTGCGGGTGGGCGTGCACGTGCCTCCCGGGCGTGCGCGGTTGGTGGTCAACGCCCAGGCGGTGCACACCGATGCGCAGCTGGAGCAGATCGCCGCCACGCTCGAGAAGCACGCCCGCAGCCTGGGGGTGATCGAAGGCGCCCGGCCGGCCTCTCCTCCTCCGGTGCACCTCGCGCGGCCCGGCAGCTACCTCACCACAGCGCCCACCTCGCCCCGCTGGTCGGTGGTGCAGAAGCCGGCCGAGGAGCCTCAGGGGTTGCGGCAGCTGTTGCGAATGCCTTCGAAGGCGGTGCTCAACCAGGTGTTCGACACCGTCGAGACGCTGACCTGGCGGGCCGCGCAGCTCGGCAGCACCGACCTGAAGCGAATCTGGGAGAAGCGGAAGCGGCTGCGCGATCTGCTGCCGCGGTGATCAGCCGCCCTTGGGCGCGGCGTCGCTGACCGGCTTGTTCTTGTTGTCGGCCTCGAGCTGCTCGCGGCGCTTCTTCAGCGTCGACAGCAGGCCGTCGTAGCCCTTCTTCGCGATCACCTGGCGAAACTGATCGTTGTAGGTGGTGACCAGCGAAGCGTCGTCGGTGATCACGTCGTAGATGCGCCAGGGCGACTTCGCGTCGAGCCGGAACAGCTTGTAGTCGACCGGCACCTTGTCTTTCTTCACCGCCACGGTGGTGCTCACGGTGGCCTCGTTGCCGTCGACCTTCTCGCCGACGTAGTTGAGGTCGCTGCCGCCCTTGCCTTCTTGCACCGCGCGCTGCGCGTACGACGCCCGCAGCAGCCCCTTCATGGTGTCGGAGAACTCGGCCTGCTGCTTCTTGTTCAGCTTGCCCCACTCGTCGCCGAGCGCGCGCTTGGCCAGCTCGGGGAAGTCGATGAACTCGTCGGCCTTGGCGGCCAGCTTGTCGACCGTGCCGCTGTCGCTCTTGAGGATCTTCTGAACCTCGTCGTTCCCCTTCTTGACGGTCTCGGTCGGAGTGGCGGTGCCGGCGAGCGCGAATGCAATGACAGGAACCAGAAGCATCAGGCCTCCCAAAGAGTTCAGTGGAGCTACTAAGGGGTTGGACGGCCAAAAGCCAGCCGCATTCAGTGCACGAGCTCGATGCGCGCGCCGGCGGCTTTCGACAGCCCACCGAGCGACACCTGCACGTCGTGCCAGTCTTGAATCTTCTCGCCCGAAGAGGCCGCCCAGGCGAGGAAGCTCTCGAACACGTCGCGGGTGTCGGTGGTGCCGACGTCGAACGCCGCGAACGCCGAGGTCGCCCACCGCCGCGCCGCGCGCTCCGCCTGGGTGTGCTTCTGCGCCCGCAGCAGCGACTCGGCCAGCTGACCGTGCGCCTGCTGCACCTCGAGGTTCACGCCCGCCACCAGCAGATCGCGTTGGTACTCGAGCTTCTCCAATTCGCCGCGCGACTGATCGAGCTGCGCGCTCTTGGAGGGAAAGTCCCACGTCTGGTGCACCACCAGCGCCACGCCCGCCGACAGATCGTTGTACGGGTCATACGCGAACGGCGACAGCTGCCGGGTCGCGCTGGTGGTCCACTTCCACCTGAAGAAGCCGGCCAGGCCGAGGTCGGGCAGGTAGAGCCGCTCGCGAATGAACACCTCGCGCTCGCGGGCGGCGAGACCGGCGTCGATCGCGCGCATCTCGGGCCGGTTGCGCTGCGCCATCGCCTGGTAGATCTCCACCGGCTGCGGCTGGCCGCCCGGCTCGGGCAGCTCTTCGTCGATCACCACGAACTCGCCGGTCGCTCCGGTCAACGTCTGCAGCGCCTTGAGCGCGAACGCCTCACCCGACTCCGCCGCGCCCGCGCGCGCCTCGACCTCGCGGCGCAGAAACTCGAGCTTGTAGACGTCCATCTGGGTGACCTGCTCCGACTTCTGTTCGCGGAGCCGGGTCAGCGTCTTGGTGGCGTCGTCGAGCCGGCCGAGCGCTTCGACCAGCGACTTTCTTCCGCCGCGCGCCATCTGCAGGCCCCAGTACGCCTGGGTGGTCTGAAACTCGGCTTCGTCGGCGGCCCGGGTCTGGAGCGCGGCGCCGACCTGCACGCCCTTCGCGGCCAGCGTCTCGAGCGCCTCCAGCTTGCCCCAGGTGTAGATCGGCAACACGCCCGAGGCCTCGGCGCCCATCATCACGCCCGGCTGGCCGAAGTTGGAGATCGTACATCTTGGTGGCCTGGGTGGTCGGCGGCCCGCCGAGCCCGTTGTTGCGCGCTTCGGGCGTGGGGCCGGCGACGAAGAAGTTGGAGTCGATCTTCGGGAACCAGGCCCAGCGCGCCTCGTCGTACTTCGCCTGGAGCACCTTCAGATCGGCGCCGGCGCTCTTCACCCGGCCGTCGTTGGTGCGCGCCGCGGCGATCAACTTCTCCAACGTCCACGTCTCGGCGGACGCCACCGAGGCGGTGAGGAAAAGGATCAGCGCGCAAAGTGACCGCAAGCGTTGGGGGAATTAGGCCAAAGCGCCTTCGAATAGAAGACCCAATCGACCAGTCATATGGTGCGGACCATGAAAGCGCTCTCGCTCGGGCTGTGTCTGTGCGCCGCCGTCTCCTTCGCCGCCGACGGAGGAACGCCCGGCAAGAAGCAGAAGCTCGACCTCGGGCTCTCGAAGAACAGCTTCGCTCCGGTGCCGAAGGCCGAAGGCCTGGAGACGGTGAAAGAAAAGAAACAGCAGCAGGGCCCGACCGCGGTCGCCGCCGACGTCACCTTCACCGTGGTGCGGGTGGTGAACGGCAAGTCGTTCTTGCGCACGCCCGACGGAGCGAAGTCGTCGAGCCCGTACGATCAGGTCGCCACCTCGGGCGATCCTCCGACCACCGAGAAGTTCTCGACCGTGGCGCGGGTGAAGTGCCCGCAGAAGCTGTCGACCGACATCACCGTGGCGATTCTGGACATGCGCGACGACACCTTGATGGAGGCGTCGGGCACGATCGTGTTCAAGGGCGGCAAGGAGCAGGAGGCGGAGTGGACCGTCGACTGGGATCCGACTCCGCTCACCCGCGGCCCGGGCGAGTACAAGGTGCTGGTGCGCGTCGCCGGTCAGTCGCTGGGAACGTTCCCGCTCAAGATCGCCGCACCCGCAGAGAAGAAGTAGAAGCGTTTTCCGTTCCGTGAGGTATAGGGCCCGTGTAACCCACGGAGCATCTATGGCCTTTTCCGAACGCGTGAAGCAGATCTTGTCGTGGTACCCGTCGGACAACCCGGGCACCCTGACCAACCTCGCCCGGCTGATGAACCACGGCACCCTCGCCGGCACCGGCAAGTTCGTGATCCTCCCGGTCGACCAGGGCTTCGAGCACGGCCCCGCGCGCAGCTTTCAGCCCAACCCCGCCGGCTACGACCCCGACTACCACGCGCAGCTGGCGATCGACTCCGGCTGCAACGCCTACGCGGCGCCGCTCGGCTTTCTGGAGCAGGTCGCGGGCCGTCTGGCCGGCGAGATTCCCCTCATTCTCAAGCTCAACAACTCCGACTCGCTGGCGAAGGTCGAGCAGCCGATGTCGGCGCTCACCGGCACGGTGAAAGACGCGGTGCGGCTGGGCTGCGTGGCGATCGGTTACACGATCTATCCGGGCTCCGGCGCGCGCAACGAGCAGTACCAGGACCTGCGCGATCTGATCGCCGAGGCGAAAGACGCCGGGCTCCCCACCGTGCTGTGGGCGTACCCGCGCGGCGCCGGCATTTCGAAGGAAGGCGAGACCGCGATCGACGTGGTCGCTTACGCGGCGCAGATCAGCGCGCAGCTGGGCGCGCACGTGATCAAGGTGAAGCCCCCGAAGGAAAACATCGAGCAGGCCGAAGCGAAGAAGGTCTACGAGAAGTACGGCATTCCGGTGAAGACGCTGTCTGACCGCATCAAGCACGTGGTCCAGAGCGCGTTCAACGGCAAGCGCATCGTGATCTTCTCTGGCGGTGAGGCGAAGGACACGCCCGCGCTGCTCGAAGAGGTCCGGCAGATTCACGCCGGTGGCGGCTTCGGCTCGATCATGGGCCGCAACGCCTTCCAGCGCCCGAAGGCCGAGGCGCTCACGCTGCTCAAAGACGTGATGGGCATCTTCCGCGGTTAAACCCCAACAAAGGAAACGTTCTTGCGACTGTCGATCGCCGTCGTCTTCGTGCTGTCGGCGCTGACCGCGCTGGCGGCCGAGCCGGGCACCGCACCTCCGCCGGGCTCCAACCCTGCCACTGCACCGACCTCCGGTGCGACTCCGCCTCCTCCGGGCGGCAAGCTGCCTCCGGGCCTCAACATGGGCGCGCCGCCTCCGGCCGCCAAGCTGACGCCCGAGGAGATCAAGAACGTCTTCTACGCGATCGGTTCGTCGGTCGGTAAGGGCGTGGGCGATGCGTTCAGCCCCTCGAAGGAAGAGTGGGCCGAGCTGCGCAAGGCGATTCAAGACACCATCGACGGCAAAGAGCTGAAGGTGAAGCCCGAAGAGGTGCAGATGAAGGTGCGCCAGCTCGAGGGCGAGCGCCGCGAGGAGCGCCACGCCGCCGCGCTGAAGGAGAACGAGGCGAAGCTGGCGAAGTACGCCAAGGAGCCGGGGATGACCAAGCTCGAGTCGGGCGTGCTGATCAAGCACGGCGCCGGCGCGAAGGGCGAGTCGCCCAAGCCGACCGACACGGTGAGCGTGAAGTACAAGGGCACCACGCCCGACGGTAAGGAGTTCGACTCCACCGAGAAGCACGGCGGCAACCCGACCGAATTCGCGCTCAACCGGGTGATCAAGTGCTGGACCGACGGCGTCGGCGCGATGAAGGTGGGCGAGAAGGCGAAGCTGGTGTGCCCGTCTGACCTCGCGTACGGCCCGAATCCTCCGCCGGGCAGCGGCATTCCGCCGAACTCGGTGCTGCTGTTCGACGTCGAGCTGCTCGCGGTGAAGGCGACTCCTCCGCCGGCTCCGATGCCGCAGATGAACACCCCGATCCGCATGCCGACCAACCCGAACGGTCCTCCGCCTGGTGGCGCGAACCCGGCCGGTGGTCCTCCCCCCGCTGGCGGTCCCGCTCCCAAGTGAGAACGACGACCATGAAAAACAACGTGCGACTTCTGACTCTGGCAACTCTCGTCGTCTCCACCTTCGCGTTCGCGCAGGGCGGTCCTCCTCCGGGCAAGGCGCCTCCTCCCGCGGGTGGCCCGCCTCCTGGCCGGCCTGCGATGGGCCCACCTCCCGGGCACGGCATGCCGCCGGGCGGTCCTCACGGCGGTCTGCCGGGAATGCCGGGCATGAACATGGGCGGTCCTCCGCCGGCGAAGCTGACCCCCGAAGACATCAAGAACGTCTTCTACGGAATCGGCGGCTCGGTCGGTAAGGGCGTGGGCGACGCGTTCAGCCCCTCGAAGGAAGAATGGGCGGAGCTGCTCAAGGGCCTCGACGACGCGGTGGCGAAGAAAGAGCCGAAGGTGAAGCCCGAGGAGATGCAGCCGAAGGTGCGGCAGCTCGAGGGTGAGCGGCGTGAAGAGAAGCACACCAAGGCGATCGCCGAGAACACCGAGACGCTGGCCAAGCTCGAGAAGGAGCCGGGCACCGAGAAGCTGCCTTCGGGCGTGCTGATCAAGCGCACCACTCCGGGCACCGGCGAGCAGCCGAAGCCGACCGACACGGTGAGCGTGAACTACAAGGGCACCACCCAGGACGGCAAGGAGTTCGACTCCTCGTACAAGCGGGGCAAGCCGGCCGACTTCCCGTTGAACCGGGTGATCAAGTGCTGGACCGACGGCGTGGGCGCGATGAAGGTCGGCGAGAAGGCGACGCTGATCTGCCCGTCTGACCTCGCGTACGGCCAGATGCCTCCTCCGGGCAGCGGCATTCCTCCGAATGCGATTCTGACGTTCGAGGTCGAGCTGCTCTCGATCAAGGCGCCTCCCGCGCCTCCCGATGCTTCGGCGGCGGCCCCGGTTGCGGGCGTGACCAAGCCGGCCGAGAAGAAGTCGGGCTGCGCCGCGGTGCCGGGCGCGCTGGCTCCGGTGGCGTTGGCGCTGTTGGCGCTGCGCCGGCGTCGCGGCAATCGCTGAGCTCGACGTTCATTCGAATACGCGGCCTCTCGGAGAAACTCCGGGAGGCCGTTTCTTTTGGGGGTGTCGCGTGAAGCACGGAGGGTGGGTGGTGATGGTGTTGGTGGGCGCGTGCTCGGGGACTCCGGCGCGCGATGGCGGAGTGACCGACGCAGGCATTGACGGTGGCCACGACGCGGGGCTGCCCGACGCCGGCGAAGACGCAGGCTTCGATGCAGGCGCCGACGCAGGCGTCGATGCGGGGCTCGATGCCGGTCTGCCGATGGCGTGCGTGCAGCGGCAGGCGGCGCTGCAGGCGGCGCTCGATGCGGCGTTGAACAGCCAGGCCGCGTCGGCGGCGACCGCGTCGCTCGACTGCCCCACCCTGACGGTGAGCAGCGGGCCGCTCTCCGACGCGGGCACGCTCTACCGCATCGGCAGCGTCACCAAGACCTACGTCTCGGCGACGGTGATCACGCTCGAGCACGAGGGCGCGCTGTCGCTCGACGACACGCTCGACAAGTGGTCGCTGCCGGTGCCCGACGCGGGTGCGATCACGGTGCGACAGCTGCTCAACCACACCGCCGGGCTGTTCAACTACACCGACGACCCCGCGGTGCAGAACGCTCAGACGATCTCGATGCCGGTCACTCCCGAGCAGATGGTGGCGATCGCGGCGCAGCACCCGCCCTACTTCGCGCCCGGCGCCGGCTGGCACTACTCGAACACCGACTACGTGCTGCTGGGCATGATCGTGAAAGAAGCGACCGATGGCGGGCTTGCCGACGCGATCAGCCAGCGGGCGTTCGGCCCGGCGCACCTGAGCCACACGTTTCTCGATGGAGAGCAGGCGCTCGACGGCGGGCTGGTGCCGGGCTTCGATCAAAGCACCGACGTCACCCACCTGATGGATCCCTCGTGGGCGTGGGCCGCCGGCGCGATGGTGGCGGCGCCGTCTGACGTGGCCGACTGGGTGTTCAGGCTCTACCGCGGCGAGGTGCTGCCCGATGGTGGCACCGCCGAGCTCACCGCCAACGCGATCGACACCGGCCAGGGCGTTCAATACGGGCTCGGGGTTGCGATTCTTCCCGCGGCGGCGACCGGAGGCCGCGGGGTGGCGATCGGCCACGACGGCGCGATCCCCGGGTTTCAGGCGTTCGCGTTCTACTTTCCCCAGAAGCAGGCGAGCCTGGTGGTCACGATCGACTCCGACAGCGCCGACATCAACGCGGTGTACGCGGCGCTGATGCAGGCGCTGTTTCCCTGAGTCACTCGCAGGGCTTCATCTGCAGGTAGAGCCCGAAGACCTCTTCCGACAGCGCGTCGGGCGCCTCGGGCCACGACTCGAGCCAGTTGAAGATCGCCGCCCGGCTCTGCGGGCAGGTGGTCTTGGGCGCCGCGAGCAGCGTCTTCAGTTTGGCGAGATCGGCCTGGGCGCCCTGCTCCACCTTCTCGGCGAACTTCGTCCACTCCGCGCACGAGGCTTTGAGCTTCGGCGCGGTGGTGACCTTCGGAGGCGGCTCTCCCGCGGCCTCGCACCAGGCGTTGGCGACCACCTTCGGCGACGCGCCTTCGCCCATCAGGTGAAGCGCTTGCGCGAACCAGCCGCCGAGGGTGCCGAGATCGGGCCCTCCGTCGGGAGCGGTGAACGGCACCGCAGGCGGCGGCAGCTTCGCGGTGTGGAACTTCAGCGGGGAGGCCTTGGCCCAGATCGGCCCCGCGGCCTGGGCGGCGCGGGTGCGCTGACGCTCGTCGGGGTTTTCTCGGAGCACCGCCTCGAGCGTCTTCAGCCCGTCGGCCTCGTGACCGGCGCGCAGCTGGTTGATGCCCAGGTTGGTGCGAACCATCAGGTCAGTGGGCAGCAGTGCGACCGACTTCTTCAGGTAGCCCAGGCCCTCTTCCATCTGCGCGGCGGTGGCCTCGTCGCGCCTGAGCAGAAAGCCTCCGCGGGTGTTCCAACACTCGCCGCACTTCGGGTAGGCGTCGGTGACCGCGGCCACCATGCGGCCGGCGACGTCTTCGGGGGCCTGGTCGTCGAGCGCATAGCCGAGCACGTTCTCGGGCACGAACTCGTTGGCCGGCTTGGGCAGCGGCTTGCCATCGCGCCAGGTGAGCTCGTTCTCGTGGGCCTTCGCGGCGGTGAGCAGCGCGCCGGCCGCGGTCTCGATCTCGGGCCACCGTTTGCCGATTCGGTAGACGGCGAGCACGCCGAAGTGAACGTCGAGGCGGGCGGGCGCCACCGCGAGGCCCTTCTTCAGGCAGACGATCGCCTCGTCGAGGCGCTTGGCTTCTTCGGCCTCGTTGCGCGCCGCCTGGTTGGCGCGAAGGTTCGAGCAGGCGACCCACACCTCGACGTCGTTGGGCGACTCCGCCTTCCACGCGTCGAGCGCCTTCTCGGTCGCGGCGAGCGAGGCCTCGTCGTTGTTCTCTGCCCATTTGGTGAACGCGGTCTTGTACGCGGCCGACTTCGCGGAGGGACCGGCGGCCAGCAGCGCGACGAGCGAACAGGCGAGCGCGTTCATGACCGCGCACCGTACTTCAGGCCGCGTTCAGGTACTCGACCGGCGAGCCCGCCGCATACCAATGGTCGGCCCGGGTGGGCAGCACGCGCAGCACCCGGTTGGTGAGCGGGCGGCAGCCGTGCTTCTCGGTCTCGGCCACCAGGTTCTGCACCCGGGCGCGCCGCTGGCTGTCGCCGCCCTCGAACAGCACCAGCATTTCGCGGTGCGGGATCATCGCGCACAGCTCGCCCTGCACTCCCAGGGCGCGCTGAGCCGTCTCGCGGAGCGCCGGCAGCAACAGCGCGCTCGCCGCCAGCCAGCCGCTGACGATGAACAGCGTCACCTCGTCGTCGGGCTGCCCGAGCGTCATCGGGAGCTCGCCCTGGAGCGCCGCCTGAATCAGGTTCCCCAACGCCAGCCGGTGGGCCTCTTTGGGGCTCAGGCTCGCGGCCTCGAGATCTTCGGTGCGCACGTAGCCGGCGATCTCGGTCGAGGCCTCGCAGAGCACCACCTCCAGCCCATCGACCAGCGGCAACTTGGCGAGCAGGTGGGTGAACGCGCTTCCGTAACCTGCTGGAACAATGGAGGGATACAGCTGCTGGGTGCGCATGTCTGAGAGGACACAGCGACCCTGAGAGCTGAAACACGAAAGCCCCCGGATTTCTCCGAGGGCTTCTTAGTGGAGCCAGACGGGATCGAACCGTCGACCTCCTGAATGCCATTCAGGCGCTCTCCCAGCTGAGCTATGACCCCATGGGATTTCTGCGGTGCTACGGCGCTGCGTTTACCGTTTTGTGCCCTTCGGCGCCACCTTCTTGTTCTGCAACCGGGTGGCGATCTCGGCCCCCTCCGCGAGGAGGTCGTTGATGCTGCGGTTCTGCTCCTGAATCTTCGCGGTCACCGCCGACAGCGCCTTCATCACGTTCGACAGCGTGTTGGGGAGCTGCAGTTTGCCCTTCGACACCTGGGCCCACACCGCCTCGCCGAGATCGCGGAACGCCCGGTCGAGCTCGCGCTCGTAGAGGTTCTGCTGAACCTTGGCGTTGGCCACCGCCGCGAGGTGCTCCACCTGGGCGCGAAGGTCGGCCACCTGATCCTGCGCGGCCTGCCAGGCGGCCTGAATCGACTTGGTGTTGTCGGGTCCCCGAGGATCCATTGGGCGAAAGGAAGTAGCCCGTCACTGCCGTCGCGTCAACCGGGCGGCGTAGAAGCCTCCGCCGCGCCCCTGGTGCGGCCAGACCCGCAGCTCGCCCTCGAGCGAGAACTCCGGGTGGCGCTTCAGGAACGCCTGGGTCACTTCCTCGTCTTCCTCGGCCAGCACCGAGCAGGTGCCGTAGACCAGCGTCGCTCCTTTCTTCATCGGCCCAGCCACTTCGTCGAGCAGCGTCGATTGCGTCGCCGCCAGCTCAGCCACCTTCTTGGCGGTGAGCCGCCACTTGGCGTCGGGCTCTCTCGAGAGCGTCCCGGTGCCGGAGCACGGCGCATCGACCAACACGATGTCTGCCTCGGCCAGACGCGGCTCCTCCTCGAAGCTGACGTTTCTTCAGCCGCGCCTGCTTGATGCGGGTGCGCGCCTCGTCGAGCCGGCGGGCGAACTTGTCGTGCGCCACCACCTTGCCCTTCGGCCCCACCTGGTCGGCGAGAAAGATCGTCTTCCCGCCCGCGCCGGCGCAGTAGTCGATCACCGTCTGGCCCGGCTGGGCGCGGCACTCGGCGGCGAGCAGCTGGCTGCCCAGGTCCATCACCTGCAGCCGGCCGTTCTTCATCTCGGGCGAGTCGAAGATCGCGCGGCCCTCGGTGACCTCGAGCGCGTCGCCGAGCGCGTCGAGCGGCACGGCGGCGATGCTGCGCTTCTTCAGCGCCTCCAGCACCTCGTCGCGGCTGCCGGGCGGGCGCACCCGAAACACCAGCGGTGGCTCGCGGTTGAGCGCCTCCAGCACCCCCGGAGCCTCGCCGTTGGGCGCCACCTTCGCGATCGCCGCCACCAGCCAGGAGGGAAACGAGTGCAACACCGCCGCTGCCTCCAACGGGTCGGAGGGGAGCTCGAGCTTCGGCGCCGGCAGCGCGAGCATCTGCTGCACCATCGCGTCGGGCATCGAGCGCGGCCGCAGCGGCCCCGGCAGCTTCACCTCTTCGAACACCCGCTTGGCGTCTGCCTGGGTCTTGTACCGCCGCCAGACCGCGTACCGCAGCGTCGCCTGATCTTCGGTGAGCTCCAGCTTCGACGGAGGGAACCCCAGCTCACGCGCCACCAGGTCGAGCCAGCGCAGGTGCCGTGACAGCTCGCGGGTGGCGTAGGCGATGTAGTGGCGCTCCTTGCCGCCCAGGTTGCCGCCCTTGGCGAGCGCCTCGGAGATCGCCGCCCGCAGGGGCTTGCCCTTCAGCACCGCCAGGTGCGCCTTCAACGCGGCGGTGGCCGACGCCCGCGACGGGCGGCCCTCGACTGCCCCAAAAGGGTTGGCGGCGGTTTCTTCCACGCCGGGCCTTCTACTACGGTCGAACGCATGCCCAAGGTGAACGGAACAGTCCGCCGCGGAGTGGTCTCCACCCAGCCCGAGACCCCGGCCGCCAAGGCCAAGACCGCCACGCCGGCCGCCCGGGGCACCACCCCGGCCACCGGGTTCACCGCCGCCACCGCGAAGAAGCCGCTCGAGCTCGCCACCCCGGCCGCCCGCGCGTCGCGTTCGAGCGCGGTGAAGGTGATCGACAACGACGCCTACTTCCCGCAGCTGACCCAGATGCTGGCCGGCGCGAAGAAGTCGATCGATCTGGTGCAGTACAACTTCTTCTCGGAGTCGGGGCACGGCCAGCAGATCGCCGAGCAGCTGATTCAGCTGAAGAAGGACAACCCGGCGCTGAAGGTGCGGCTGTTCATCGAGGCCGATCACGGCGACGGCGCGGCGCGAAACCAGAAGACGATGACGCTTCTGAAGAACGCCGGCATCGAGGTGGTGCCCGACTCGAAGAACCTGGTCACCCACGCCAAGGTGCTGTGCGTCGACTCGAAGCAGGTGCTGGCGGGCTCGCACAACCTCACCAACACCTCGATGGACAAGAACAACGAGGTGTCGCTGGCGCTGAGCTCGCCGTCGCTGGCGGCCGGCTACGAGCAGTACTTCGAGTCGCTGGTGAGCGACCCGTCGCACCTCCACCCGTCGACGGTGACCTCGGGCCACGTGACGATGTTCACCGACACCGCCTACGAGGAGCAGCTGCTCTCGGTGATCAAGGGCGCCAAGCACACCCTCGACGCGTCGATGTACGACCTGAACTTCACCGGCAAAGACCCGAAGGCGCAGGAGGTGATGGACGCGCTCGCCGACGCCGCCAAGCGCGGGGTGAAGGTGAACCTGATGCTCGAGCAGGGCACGCCCGACTTCGCGCCCGAGATCACCCAGGCGAACAAGGCGGCGGCGAAGTGGCTGCAGGATCGCGGGGTGACTGTGCACCTCGATCAACCGGCGCAGATCTCCCACCAGAAGTTCATCGTCGCCGACTCGTCGCAGGCGCTGCTGGGCTCCACCAACTGGACGAAGAGCGACTTCGACCAGCGTCACCAGGTGAATTGGCTGGTGAGGGACACCTCGGTCGCCAAACAGTTAAGAAACATTCTTCGAGACGAGATCGGGACCGAAGGTGTGCCGTTGGGGTGACGTGCCACAGTCGTTGATTAAGTGGTGAAGCACCGCCTGAAGCGTTACTCCCGGGTCGCGACGTTCCTGATTCTTCTTCCGGGATTCCTCAGGCCATGTGGATCGTCAAGCTCGCTTTACGGCGACCGTACACATTCATCGTGATGGCGGTGCTGATCGTGCTGCTCGGCGGAGTTTCGCTGAGTCGTATCGCCACCGACATTTATCCAGAGATCGACATTCCGGTGATCTCGATCGTCTGGCAGTACCAGGGGCTCGAGCCCGACGAGATGGAGGCGCGCATCGTCTCCAACTTCGAGCGCGCGCTCACCACCACCGTCAACGACATCGAGCACATCGAGAGCCAGACGCTCCAGGGCGTGGGCGTGATCAAGGTGTTCTTCCAGCCGGGCGCGAAGATCGAAGCCGCCACCGCGCAGGTGACCGCGATCGCCCAACCGGTGATTCGGCAGATGCCGCCCGGCATCACCCCTCCGCTGGTGATTCGCTACAGCGCCTCGAACGTGCCGGTGCTGCAGATCGGCCTCGAGAGCGACTCGCTGTCTGAGGCGCAGCTGTTCGACCTCTCGAACACCTTTCTGCGCACCGGCCTGGCCACCGTGCAGGGCGCGCAGATGCCGTGGCCGTTCGGCGGCAAGCAGCGCCAGGTGCAGGTCGACCTCGATCTGCAGAAGCTGTACGCGTTCGGGCTCTCACCGCCCGACGTGGTGAACGCGATCAGCGCGCAGAACCTGATCCTGCCTTCCGGCACCGCGAAGATGGGCACCAGCGAGTACCCGGTGCGTCTCAACTCGGCGCCCGGAGCGCTCGCCGATCTCGGCACCGTGCCGATCAAGACGGTGAACAACGTGGTGGTGCGGCTGAACGACGTGGCGTCGGTGCGCGACGGCTACGCGCCGCAGCAGTCGCTGGTGCACTCCAACGGGCGGCGCGCGGTGCTGGTGTCGATTCTCAAGGCCGGTGGAGCGAGCACGCTGCAGGTGGTCGACCGCATTCGCGGGGCGCTGCCGCAGATCATGACCACGCTCCCCAAGGAGCTGCACACCCACCTGATGTTCGATCAGTCGATCTTCGTGCGGGCCGCGGTCGAGGGCGTGCTCGAAGAAGCGGCGATCGCCGCGCTGCTCACCGGGTTGATGATTCTGCTCTTCCTCGGCAGCTGGCGGAGCACGGTGGTGGTGGTGATCTCGATTCCCCTCTCGATCCTGGTGTCGATCATCTGCCTGGCGGCGCTGGGCGAGACGCTCAACACGATGACCCTGGGCGGGCTGGCGCTGGCGGTCGGCATTCTGGTCGACGACGCCACCGTCGAGATCGAGAACGTTCACCGCAATCTGGCGATGAAGAAGCCGCTGCTGCAGGCGATTCTCGACGGCGCGATGCAGATCGCGACTCCGGCCTTCGTCTCGACGCTGGCGATCTGCATCGTCTTCGTGCCGGTGGCGTTTCTGTCGGGCGCGGTGCGTTCGCTGTTCCTGCCGCTGGGCATGGCGGTGGTGTTCGCGATGATGACGTCTTACCTGCTCTCGCGAACGCTGGTGCCGACGCTGGTGCGCTACCTGCTCGCGCCCGAGGTCGACCGCTACGCCGGCGGGCAGCACGACGCCGGCAAGGGGCCGATCGCCTGGGTGCACCGCAAAGTGGAGCACGGCTTCGAGTGGCTGCGCGGCGTCTACGGCCTGGCGCTGGCGTGGGGGCTGAAGCACCGGGGCGCGGTGCTGCTCGCGTTCGTCGGGCTGGTGGTGCTCTCGCTCGTGCCGCTGCCGCTGGTGGGTGAAGACTTCTTCCCCCAGGTCGACGCGGGCCTGATCAAGATGCACGTGCGCGCTCCTGCCGGCACCCGCCTGGAGGAGAGCGAGCAGATCTTCGGCGAGGTGGAGCACACCATTCGCGAGGTGATCCCCGCGGGTGAGATCGAGACGATGCTCGACAACATCGGCACCCCGGTCAGCGGCATCAACCTCTCGCTCTCCGACGGCACGCTGATCTCCTCGGCCGACGGCGAGATTCTGATCGCGCTCAAGCACGGTCACAAGCCGACCGCGGAGCACCTGCGCAACCTGCGCAAGGCGATCAAGCTCAACCACCCCGAGCTGACGGTGTTCGCGATGCCGGGCGACATCTCCACCCAGGTGCTCAACTTCGGCCTCACCGCGCCGATCGACGTCGAGATCGTCGGGCCGAAGCCGTCGTTTCAAGAGAACGTTCAGGTCGCCAACCAGCTGATCGAAGAGCTGCAGAAGGTGCCGGGCGCGGTCGACGTTCACCTGCGCCAGGTGGTCGACGCTCCGGAGCTGAAGCTCGACGTCGACCGGCAGCTGGCCGCGGGCGTCGGCCTCACCGAGCGCGACGTGGCGAACAGCCTGTTGGTGTCGCTGGCCTCGAGCGGTCAGGTGAACCCGAGCTTCTGGGTCAACCCGCAGAACGGCGTGCAGTACAACGTGGCGGTGCAGACCCCGCAGCGGTTGATCGACTCCACCGACGCGCTCCGCACCACCCCGGTGGTGGTGGCCGGCCGTGAGCCGCAGCTGTTGGGCAACGTGTCGCAGATCTCGCGCAGCGAGCACCAGGTGAACATCACCCACTACAACGTGATGAACACCCTCGACGTGCTGGTGAACGTCGACCACTCCGACCTGGGCTCGGTGGTCGACAAGACCGAGGCGGTGGTGAAGAAGCTGAAGCTGCCTCGCGGCACCACGGTGAGCCTCAAGGGCCAGGCGCAGAGCATGCGGCAGTCGTTTCGCGGGCTCGGCCTCGGCATCTTGTTCGCGATCATGTTGGTGTACCTGCTGATGGTGGTGAACTTTCAGAGTTGGCTCGACCCCGCGATCATCTTGAGCTCGCTGCCCGGCGGTCTGTCAGGGATCGTGTGGATGCTGTTCGTCTCGCAGACCACCTTCAACGTGCCGGCGCTGCTGGGCGCGATCATGACGATCGGCGTGGCGACCGCGAACAGCATCTTGATGGTGACGTTCGCGAACGATCAGCGCGAGGCCGGGCACGACGCGCACGACGCCGCGCTCTCGGCGGGAATGACGCGCCTGCGGCCGGTGGTCATGACCGCGCTGGCGATGGTGATTGGCATGTTGCCGATGTCGCTCGGGCTGGGCCAGGGCGGCGAGGCGAACGCTCCGCTCGCGAGAGCGGTGATTGGTGGTCTGATGGTGGCGACGTTCTGTACGTTGTTCGTGGTGCCGCTCGTGTACTCGTGGTGGCGCAAGAAGCCGGCGCAGGCGATGCCGGAGGAGCTGGCATGAGCGAGCCGACGGATCACGCGGGACAAACCGAGGAGCTGCCCCAGGCGCCGGAGGTGCCGGCGTCGCGGTTGTGGCTGGCGGCGGGAGTCGCGCTGGCGGTGCTGGCGGGCCTGTTCGTGCTCGGCTGGTTGCCCAAGCATCACGAGGCCCAGGCGGCGGCGGAGGTCGCCAACCCCTCGGTGCCGCGGGTGCTGATCTCGAAGCCGAAGGTGGCGAAGGCGACCGGGCCGCTCTCATTGCCGGCGACGATCGGAGCGCTGCGCGAGACGCAGATCTTCGCCCGCGCCAGCGGCTACGTGCGCAAGTGGCTGGTCGACATCGGAGACCAGGTCACCGAAGGCCAGACGCTCGCGGAGCTCGACACCCCGGAGCTCGATCAAGAGCTGGCCCAGGCGAAGGCCACGATGGCCCAGCACAAGGTGGCGATCGATCAGGCGGTGGCCAACGCCAACTTCGCCAAGTCGGAGCGCGCCCGGTACGAGGGCCTCGCCCCGAAGGGCGTCGTCTCGCAGCAAGACCTCGAGACCCAGCGCACCCGGTCCGACGTGGCCGAGGCCGGCATCGAAGCGGCCAAGGCGCAGTCGATCGGCGATGAGGCCAACGTGCGCCGCTTGAACGAGCTGAAGGCGTTCGCGCACGTGACCGCTCCGTTCGCGGGGACGATCACCTCGCGCTCGGTGGAGAACGGCACCCTGGTCACCGCCGGCACCGGTGGAGGCCGCGGGTTGTTCACCCTGGTGGCGAGCGACCCGGTGCGGGTGTGGCTCGACGTGCCGCAGGAGGCCGCGGTGGCGATGCAGGCGGGCATCGATGCCGGCGTCACCGTGCGGGAGTTTCCGGGCAAGGTGTTCTCGGGGCACGTGAGCCGTACGGCTGGCGCGCTCGATCCCGGCACGCGGACTCTGCGGACCGAGGTGCTGGTCCCCAACGCGGATCACAAGCTGCTGGTCGGGATGTACGCCGAGGTCACGCTCGATGCGAACGCGCCCCGTGAAGCGCTGATCGTGCCGGCGACCGCACTGCTGCTGACGTCCAAGGGCACGCAGCTGGCCGTGGTCGATGGTGAAGATCGCGTGCGCCGGGTGAATGTGCAGGTCGAGCGCGACACCGGCCCGGAGTTGATGGTGCACGGACTCAATGGCGCTGAGCGGGTGATCGTGAATCCCGGTACCGACACGTTGGATGGCGTGAAGGTCGCGCCGGTGGACCAGCAGGCGCCGGGCCAGGCCAAGGCCGAAGCGCCGAAGTAGATCGGCGGTGGTGTGGGCTTTGATTGGGGCGTGGGGCTTGGGTTTCAGCGCAGCCCTTTCGAGCTCCGCCCGCGATTTCGCGGCCAGCAGTGCGGAGCGGGTGTTCCTCTCGGCGCGCTGGATCATGCGAACGCGGTTCTGATCCAGTGAGGTCGCCCCGCCGGCGAAAGGACAGGGTTGGTTCATGTTCGAGACGCCTCGGACTTATACAAAATCGCGTTTTGTAGAATCTACGAGCATCTCAAACATCGACAGGAGGTGCCCCTTCGCCGCCGCGGCCTCCGAACGATGGGCGCACTGATCGGTACACCCGCGTCGCACGAGTCGTCACGAGCCGCGGGCGGAGCCCGTCGAAGGCTGTGCGGGCAACAGCGCGCCTCTTGCCCCTCAATGCCTTTGCGAAACCGCCGCACGCCACTCGCGATCGACTTCATCGAGCGGCACTCCGAACACCTTCTCGAACGCCGCCGACACCTTCGCCGCATCGTGCTGCGTCTCGCAGTCGTACGAGCCGAAGAACAGCTTCAGCCTCGGCGCTCCGTAGCGGCGAACCAGATGCGACGTGAATGAGCACGCTGCCGGGTAGTACGTGCCGCCCACCACCTTCCACGGCTGCGCGTACATCTGCTCGGGAGTCAGCAGCTCATGCAGCGGTGGCACCTCGCGCACGTACTCGTCGCATGGCTTGCCCCACCAGCGCCCACTCTGCCCGAAGAAGATCGCCGCGCCCTCGTCGAAGAACCCGACGTGCCGCCCCACCCTGCGCGCGAACAGCAGGTGCACCAGCTCGTGCGCGTCGTCCTCGTCCTCCGCCGAGAACAACAGCCCGCGCGACCAGTCGGCGTTGTTCCCGTGGTGCGCCTGGTAGACGAACCCGGTGTCGCGATCGCGGTAGTGCACGAATGTGATCTGCTCCGGCTGGTCTTCGAGATCGGCCGCGGCCAACACCTCCCGGCGTTTCTTCTCGAGACGCTCCAGCACCGCATCGACGCGCCCACCCACCGGATCATCAGGCAGCCACTGGTAGATGAAGTGCTCGCTCGCTCGCCGCTGCCAGACCGGCGTCACCGGAGCCAACCCGATCGCCTGCGGATTCCCGCACGCATCGTCGACCCGCTCGCCCGATCGAAACGTGAACCGCCCAGGCCCGACGTCGCCCGCCTTCACCTTCAGCAACCCGACCCCGTTCTCGATCGCCATCGGCCTCACCCGCGGCTCGCCCTGCTCCGGCCGCATCACCAGCTCGAGCCGCGCAGCTCCGAACAGCGGCGCGTTCGGCGCTCGCAGGTCGTAGAGCATCAGCAGCGGTTCGTCCTTGGTCGGCCAGAGCGGAGTCCACACCACGTACGCGTCGGGCACGAAGCCGCCGTGCGCACGCACCGCTTCGAACAGCGCTCGCGCCTGCAGCCCGGGACGCACCGGCTCCGGCTCGCTCGCAGAGGTCGCCGTGCGTGTCCCCGTGCACGCCACCACCAACCAACCGATCGCGACCAGCCGCCTCACGCTTTCGATTATCCCCATGAATCGACCGGGTTTTGGCGCCGCGGGCGCGCATCTTGGCGCGAACGGACCTCCAAGGAGCACCGCACACATGCGA
Organism: Myxococcaceae bacterium; assembly: GCA_047602415.1. Taxonomy (GTDB): domain Bacteria; phylum Myxococcota; class Myxococcia; order Myxococcales; family Myxococcaceae; genus JASGHH01. Next base: position 1,078,779 of record JASGHH010000001.1, read on the forward strand.
CTCCTTGAACCGTCGAAAAGGGGCAGGCAGTCCAGTCCGTGGAGACGCGCACCATGAAGACCCTGAATTCACTCACGCTCAGCGTGTGCCTGTTCGTATTCGCGGGCTGCCAGGGGCGCATCACGGAGATGCCCAAGACCCAGACCCCGACTCCGCCCGGCCACACCGAGACACCTCCGATCACCACCCCGCCCACCACCCAGCCGGGCAATCGCGCGGTCATCTTTCACACCCACGTCGCCGGCGCGCGCCTCTGGCTCGACGGAGCCCTGGTGCCCGACGTCGACCTCACCACCGACGCCAACGGCGACACCCCGATCTTTCAGCTGCCCGACGACATCGACGCGTTCAACGTGCACGCCTCCGCCACCGGCTACACCGAGTACGGCGTGGTCGCTCATGTCAGCAAGGCGTCGAAGCCGCTCGAGGGCTTCTTCGGCGACTGCACCGGCGGCTGCACCGCGGGCACCAACGAGGTCTTCGTCGGCCCGAAGTGGGACCCGAACGTGGCTCAACAGCCCGGCTTCACCAAGGCGCAGATCATGGACACCCAAGGTGACCTGATGATCTGGGGCGGCCCGGAGTTCGCGCTCAACTGTCAGAACGGCGCCGACCCCGAGACCGGCATCAAGTGCCAGGGCGACAACGGCGGCGTGCCGCAGGGGCTGCTCGCCGGCTGGGTGTGGTCGCTCTCGATTCCGCGTTACCCGGCCGCGAGGCGCGAGGCGCTGTACCAGAAGATCATCGCGATGGGTTACACGCACGTCGCGATTCAGATCACCAAGTGCGCGCCGACCACCGGCTACCACGGCCTCTACCCGGTCTCCGCCGCCGACTGCGCCAACAACGGCGCGCTGCTCAACACCGTGCTCACCGAGATTCGCGATCACCACCTGATCGCCTGGTGCACCGGCCTCACCCAGAACGATCCCCCCGAAGACGGGCTCGATCGCTCGCTCTGCCCCGCGCTGCTCGACGACTGGGACGACACCGATCAGAAAGACTGCCACCTCCAGGCGATGGCCCAGTGGTTCCCCGACGCGCTGATCTGGGTCGAGATGCCCGAAGGCACCATCACCGCCAAGCCCGACGCCTGCTCCCCCAACCCGTTCCCGCAGACCGGCGGCGAGTGGATTCGCCAGGCCCAGATGAAGGCGCCCAACTTCGTCGGCGTGGCGTACGAGATCAACCAGCCCGACGGTCACGATCAGAACCTGCAGGAGCTGCAGACCCTCAACGCCTGGTGGCGCGACCTTCAGCAGAACCGGTTCGAGATCGACACCTACTGGAAGTTCTGGTCGAACTACTCGTACGCCGACTCGCTCGTCTACAACGACTGGTTCCGCACCAATGGCACCACCCACGTTCCCGCCAGCCAGAACCCCGCCAGCGGCGGCATCAACGGCGAGCTCGATCTCACCCAGGGCGTGATCCTCGAGCACATGGCCGCCGACTTCGCCTCCTGGCCGATCACCACCCACATCAAGAGCGTGACCCTGTCGCTCACCGGCGTGCACGTCGAGCTCGACAACGGCTACCCCGACGCGTGGCCCGACACCCCCGATCGCCCCGGCATGGGCCCGCTGCTCTACTCGCTCGGCATCGCCGAGAAGATCAACGGCCAGTGGTACGCCAGCGCGCCGGTGCAGCTCTGGCGCGGCCTCTACGAGAGCGGCGGCGCGATTCAGGCGCAGAACGTCGAGGGCTCGGGCATCGGCCAGATCCCCAAGAACTGGTTCTACGACTCCGGCCGCTGGGGCCCGATGGGCGGCTACCAGGTGCTGCCCGCAGAACAGCTCGGCATCTTCGTCTGCGGCGGCGACTGCCGTGACGGCGTCGCCGAGTACTCACCGGTGCACGAACGCTCGAACGTGGTGCTGATCAATCTGCCCGGCGAGCCCGGCGGCGTCTTCCAGTAGCGACCAGCAGCCCCAGCGCGAGCAGCCCGACCTCCGAGACGCCCGCCTCGGAGCACCCGCAGCCGCTCTTCGCTTTGCTCATTCCACCTCCGCCACCGGTGGCCGACCCGCCGCCCACGGCTGCGCCGCCTCCGGTCGCAGCACCTCCGCCGGCACCACCGCCCGTCGCCGCACCGCCACCCGTCGCGCTGCCACCGCCGGTCGCGCTCCCACCGCCTGCGCCTCCGCCGGTGCCCGAGTCGGGAGTGCCGGAGTCGACCGGCCCTGCGTCGGGCACGCCAGAATCCACCGGGCCCGCGTCGGGTGCGCCGGCGTCGGGAACACCCGCGTCAACCGCGCCGGCATCGGGAACGCCGGAGTCCACCGGCTGACCGGCGTCGAAGGTTCCACCGTCGGGCAACACGAAGCCGCCGTCGAAGGCGCCCTCCACCTCGATCGCGTCGACGTGGTAGCCAAACCGATCGGTGTTGAGGTCGGTCACCAGCCGCAGGTGCACGGTGTCGCCCGCGATCACCTGCGAGGTCACGTTCATCTGCTGACCGTTGAGAATGTCGAACAGATCGCCGTCGGCGTTGGTCAGGTAGATGTTGTCGCAGCCGCCGGCGAGGCAGCTGTTGTCGCGCTCGGTGTCGATCTTCGAGAAGTGCACCTTGAGCGAGGTCGCACCGGGCGCGGTGAAGGTCACCGTCTCGTCGAGATTGTCGGCGTACAGGTTGTTGGTGCCGCGGGTGTTGTCGAGCGACGCCGGGAAGCTGGTGTAGCTGGAGCCCACCGTGGCGACGGTGAGCGTGCGGCTGACGCCGTGGGCGATCAGGTTTCGTTGAATCGCCAGCGCGCTGCCGCCATCGAGCAGCTGCTGATCGGCCGCCATCAACGCGTCGGAGGCCTGCTGCATCGTGTCGTTGGTCGACATCAGGAACTGCGCTTCGAGCACCACCCGGTCGGAGTCGTCGCCGCCGAGAATCTGATGAATGCCCCACAGCGACGCCGACCAGATCTCGCCGTCGTCGTGCGGCTCTCCGTCGGAGGCCTCGGGCCAGTGCTTGACGCCGTCGGTGCGCCGCAGGCAGCCGGTGGTGGAATAGGCGGTCGAGTCCCACTCGCCCACGCAGGCCGGGTCTCCCGTCGGCCGCCCAGCCGCGGTGCCGAGCGCGAGCTGCATCGACGCCGCGAGGTAGTCGCCGAAGCCTTCGCCCATCGCGCCTTCGTCGCCGTTGCCGAAGCCCGGCACCTGGTTGTCTTGAATCGAGTGGCCGTACTCGTGGCAGACGATGTCGGCGTCCTCCGCGTCGTCGACGCCGCCCGTGCCGTAGAAGATCTTGGTCGAGTTCGAGTCGTAGAACGAGTTGTCCTGGTTCTGGCCGTCGACCACCGCTCCCTGTGCGCGGTTGTTCACGTTGGTGAAGCCGAGCTGGGTCTGAATGCGGTTCTGCACCCGATCGAGGTGGAAGTACGCGTTGGCCTGCTCGAAGTTGAACGACTGATCGCGGGTGAAGTTGAAGGTCAGCTGAGCGTTGCTCACCCGCTGCCCGGAGTTCTTGGTCACCGCGTCGGCGTAGTCGCCCCGGGTGAACCCACTGCCGTCGAGCCGGTCGAGCGTGACCGAGAAGCGCGCGCCGTCGAGCGTGGTGTTGGTGGCGTCGTTGTTGTCGCGCAGCGTGGTGTCGCCGGTGGTCACCACCGGGTTGGGGTCGAACACCATCGCGGTGCCGCTCGCCGACTTCAGGCGGTTGCGCACCGCGACCACGTCGAGCGCGCCCGAGACGTAGACCTCCCACGCCGCCCGCGGCTCATCGGTGGAGACCCGCACCCGATACGCCTTCACCACCGCGCCGTGATCCGGCGCCCAGATGCCCGCTGCCGTCTCGGGGCCGAACGCGAACGGCCCCCGAACGCCGAGGTGCTCGAGCGCGGTCCTCTCCGCGGCGACAGCCCCGAGATCGGGACCGGCCAGCAGCTCCGCGGTGCGCGGGCGAACCGCGACGTTCACCCCCAACACGTGGGTGTGCGCGTCGTCTACGTGCACCACCACTTCGCCGTCGAACACCGGGAGGTCGCCGTGCAGCTGGCTGAAGCGAAGGTAGTCGCCGGTGAGGCCGTGGCGGGTGGTGGCGAGCGCCAGCGCGCCGTGCTCCAGATCGATGCCCAGCTCGGCGGCATGAGCGGCGAGAAAGCCGCGCGCGGCGGTCTCCGCGTCAGCGCCCTGGGCTTCGAAGCGACCGGTCAGCAGCCGAAGCCGGGTGCCGTCGAAGGTGGTGTGGGCCGGCGCACTCGACAACGCTTCGAGCGAACGGGCGGTGGGCGAAGAGGCCTCAGGCAAACAGCCGGACAAGACCAGCAGGAGCAGTGCGCGGCGCATCGGGGCGCGCATGTTGCGTCACTTCGAGCAGACGAGGCAACGCCTCAGGGTCACTTCATCGGCACGACCAGCACACCCTGGGGCCGCGCGTAGGGATCGAGGCCGAGCGTCGACAGCTCGATCGGCGGGAGGCGCTCGTCGAGCAGACCCGCGACGCCGACGTCGAGCACGTGCAGCATGTTGCCGTTTCGATCGCCGGTGTTGGTGGTCACCCGTTGGCTCAGCACGTAGAGGTGCTGACCGCTCTCGTCGAGCGACAGCTGATACGGCTCGCTGCTGAAGGTGCGCTCGGTGCCGTCGGAGTCGATGAACGGAGTGCCCGACCTCGAGCCGAGCAGCGCCAGCACCGACTTCTCCACCGGCGCGCGCGGGTTGCTCAAGTCCCAGGTCGAGACGCTGCCGGAGAGCATGTTCGAGCTGTAGAGGTACCGCCCGTTCTGATCGACGCGAAAGAAGGCCGGCCACTGCCCTGCCGAAGCCTCGGTGTGCGCCACCGGCGTGAGCGCTCCCAGGTCGTCGTACGAGAACACCCCGAGCCGGTTCTGGCTCACCAGGCCCGCGTAGATCAGGTTCTGAAACGGGTGCGCCACCAGGTTGAGCGCCAGCGAAGGCGGCTGGCCGAGCAACGGCGAGAGCTTCACCTGAGGAACCGCGAAGGGGGCGTTCGGCGCGTGCGTCATCGACCCTTGGGAGTCGATCGCGTACGCGTCGATCTGCCACCGACGCGCGAGGTCCTGGCGTGACTGATCGAGGAACTCGGTGCCGAACAGCTGGTGGCCGCCCGGCGTGACGTAGGCGATCGACGGCGACGCTCCCATCGGCAGCCGCTGCTGCTTCGTGCTGAACACCGCCAGCCGCCCGTCGGCGCCGAGGCTGAGCAGCGCGTAGTTCGGTTGGGTGCTGCCGTCGCACGCCTTGTTCGCCACCACCACGTGACCGGGGATCACCGCGAGGCTCACCGGGTTGTGACCGCCCGACCAGAACGGTGAGCCATCGACCGGCTTCAGCAGGCCCGCGACGGTGAACTCCATCACCGAGATCGAGTCGCTCCCGGTGTTGACCGCCAGCACCTAGCGGTGGTCGGGGGTGAGCACGAGCTGCTGATCGGCCTCGAACGGCCCACGTCGCTGGGTGACGTCGGGGGCGATGCCGTCACCACCGGTCATCACCCTGCCCTGCGGCAGCTCGGTGAGCGTGCCATCGGCGCCGCGGCGGAACGCGATGATCGCGTTGCCGGAGCCCTCGTTGGTCTCGATCAAGAGCATGCCCGGCGAGGCGGCAATACCACCGTCGACAAAGGTGCCTCCATCGAACGGAGTGCCTCCGCCGAAGCCGCCGTCGGTAACCCCGGCGTCGAGGTGACCGGCATCGCTGCCCGTGCCGCCGTTCATCGGAGCACCGCCGTTGGTCTCCGCGACCGGGTACGAGCTCGGCCCGCACCCAAGGGCGAGCAAACAAGCCACAGAGCTCAAAAGTGTCGTACTGCGCATGGCCACTCCTCCACGCGCAGCGAACTGCATTGGTCGTGCTCAGTACTTCGCCAGCACCTCGAGGCGCGCGCCGTCGAACGCCGGGTAGTTTCGGCAGACGCCGTTCACGCACTTGATGCCGGCGCGCTGGCCTCCGACGAACGCCCGCAGGGTCAGGTTCTGCAAGATGCGAAAGCTGCCGCTGACGTTGAAGTAGTTGGGCCGAATCACCTGCGGCGCCTCGGTGTAGTACTCGTACCCGAGCGCCACCGACCAATCCTGCGCGCGCTTGAGCGACAGGTAGGCCTGGCCTTCCACCCAGTCGAGGTACTTCGGCCCCTGCGCGTCGTGGTGCGAGAGGTGGAGGCCCGACAGCTCGACGCCGTACGGCCCCTTGATGTGCTGGTTGATGTCGTACTCGGCGTGCCACTCCTCCTGGAACGGAGTGTTGGGAGCCACGGAGCCCTTCACGTACTGGTTGAGCCGGTAGCCGCCCGACACCGAGGCGCGCGAGGCGCCGTCGTTCCACCGAATCTCAGCGCCCGCGTAGGGGTCGTAGATGCGGGTCTTGTAGGTGCGGTCTTCGAACACCGCCATCGAGACGTAGGGCACCACGTCTTGCAGCACCTTCAGGCTCATTCGAGCGTGGCCGCCCGCGACGTCGGTGTTGTTGAGCACCACCTGTTGCACCCGCTCGAGTGTAGGGGCTGCGGTGTAAAAGTCGGTGAGCGCCATCTCGGGGAACAGCGTCGGATCCAGGCTGGTGGGGATCGCGCTGTACTTGCGGTAGTCCTTGTACTCGACCAGCAGCGTGACCGGCCCCAGGTAGGCGCTGCCGGTGGCGTAGAACGCCGAGCTCCACAGCTCGGAGCCAGCGGTGAGCTTTCGTTGCGCCGCGTACTCCGCGTAGAGGGTTCCGTAGTTCCAAAGGTGCGGCAGCTCGATCGTTCCCGAGAACGAGGTCACTTGGTCCTTGGTCTGCTGATCGCCGGCGAGCAGGTTCTGCCCGTAGATCACGTGCGAGAAGTCGATGCCCGGCGTGATCCAGCGGCCGATCTTGTACTCCGCGCGCGCTCCCATGATCGCGTCGCCGGGATCTTCGGCGCGGCGGCCGGTCGCGGGGTCGATGTTGATGATGTTCGCCCAGCCGCCGAGCGCGTTCACGGTCAGACCCGCGACGTGACCGGTGGCCGAGAGCCCGCGCACGGTGGTGTCGATGCCAAACTCATCGACCTTGCGCAGCGAGAGCACGAGGCCGCGGCCGTAGGTGGCGTAGATGTCGCCCAGGGTGACGTCGAAGTACCGGTGCGAGTAGCTGACGAACACCTTCTCGAAGTCGACCCGGTTCTGGTACCGGTTCGCGAGGAGGGTCTGCAGCCGGGTGTCGCCTTCGGCTGCGACTGGTGCGTTGAGAAAGAGCCCGGAGTCGACCCGCATCATCGCGATCAGGTTTCCCCACGAGACGTCCATCTGGAGCTTGTTGATCCAGTCGACGTAGTTGCTGCCGGTCGGGTCGTAGAGAAACGAGGTCGGCGGCGCGATGTTGCCGTTATCGAGGTGGTAGCTGGTGAGCAGGTACTCAGAGAACTGCACCCGCGGCGGAGCCTCGGCGGGCGCGGCGCGCACTTCGGGCACGGACTTCGGCGCGGCGGGCTCGGGCTCGAACTTCGGGGTCACACCCGCGTCGGGCTCAGCGGCGACCATGCCCGCGTCTTGCGGCAACGGAGCGACCGGCTCTGCCGCCTCGACCGGAGGACCGGCGGTGGGAGAATTCGCGGGAGAACCGGCGGCCTCGGGCGGCACGGTCTGACCGCGCGCACCCCACGCGAACAGCACCGCGATCACCGTCGCCCCCCACCCCAGCTTGTTCATTTCGCGGCGAGGAGCTTCTCGATCCGTTCTTCCATCGGCTTCACAGTCGCGGGGTCGAAGCCGGCGCCCTCTTGAGCGATCGAGCCGTCGCGGCCGATCAGCACCGTGTAGGGCGCGCTCTTGTGGGTGTTGTACAGGTTGGCGGCCTTGTTGTTCGGGTCGAGGAGGACCGGAAAGGTAAAGCCCGCCTCGTGCACGTAGGGCGCGACCTGCATCGCGGTCGACGGGTCATCCATCGAGATCGCGAACACCACGAAGCCCTGGTCCTTCTTCGCCTGGTAGATGCGGTTCAGGTGAGGCAGCTCGGTCTTACAGGGCTCGCACCAGGTGTCCCAGAACGCCAGCAACACCACGTCGCGCCCGAGGTGATCGGAGAGCCGCGCAGTATCGCCGTCGACGGTGTTGAGCTCGAAGTCGGGGAGCGCCGAAGCGGCGCGCGGAGCGTCGGAGCCCGTGCCCCCGGAGGAGCTCGAGCCCGTGGTCGCGCAGCCTGCCAGCAACACCAACGCCAGCAGCAGAGGCTTAGTAGCCAAGCGCCGCCTTCCACTTCGGGTAGGCGGTATCGAGTCCGTACCAGGCCGCGGTGATCTTCATCGTGTCGAGGTCGATCACGAGATTGGTCGGGAATGCCGAGGGGCTGATGCCGGCGTTGATCAGGCCGGCCATCATCGTGCCGTTGGCGTCGTACGCGATCGACGTCTGCACGTTGTGCTGGCTCGCCCAGGTGTCCACGTCGCCCGCAACCGCAGGCGCGCCGGTCGACTCGTCGTAGCTCTCGACCAGCACGGTCATGAACAGACCGCCGTGATCGGCCCAGGTCGCGGCGAGGGTCGAGTCGCTGCCCGACAGCCCGAGGTCCTGGCCCTCCTGGTTGCACGGCCCGCACCAGCCCGCGCTGATGTCGAGGAGCACGTACTTGAAGGGCATACCGTTGGGATCCTGCAGCTGCCGGAGCGACTGCAGATCGAAGTCCTGGCGAACCAGCGTGTTCGACGCCACGCCCGAGCCGCTGGTGACGAAGCCGTTGAAGGTGAAGTTCTGGATCACCCGGTTGATCGTCACCCCGTACGGAGCCGGCGGGTAGGTGTCGCGAATGTTGCCCGAGCCGCCGCCAGTGGCCGCGCCACCGCCGGTCGCCGAGCCGCCACCCGTGGCCACACCACCGCCCGTCGCCGCGCCGCCACCCGTCGCCGAGCCGCCGCCCGTCGCGCTGCCACCACCCGTGGCGCTCCCGCCTCCGCCGCCCGAACCGACCACGTTGGGCGAACAAGCGACCGCCGAGACCACGCACAGCACCGCGATTGAAAGTCGAACGTTCATCGTCTGCTCCACAGGTGAAAACGAAAGCTACTGACAGTAACCCGATCGGGTCAGGCCATTGAAGCCGTTGCAGGTCTGACCATTGGGGCACCCATCGGCCGGGCCCGCATCGGGAGAGGGATCGCACAACTTGGTACACGTTTGCGAGCCGTCGGCCCCGCTGGTCAGGCAGCGCGCCCCAGTGACGCAGGGGTCGATGCCAGCGAAGCGCTTGCACGACGCGCCGACCGGCAGGGGGTTCTCCAGCGCCGCGGTGCACATGCCGTGGGGCAGGCCCGGCTTCGGGTCTTGAATCAGCCACTCGCAGCGCGCCTTCGGGCCACCACAGTAGTTGGCGCAGCCGTTGTGGCCTTCATCGGCGAACGGGTCGCACGGGTCGCCGCAACCACCCTGCTGGTAGTCGGCGATCAGGTCGAGGCCCTGCTGCGAGATGCACGACAGATCACTCGGGCACGACGGAGTGCCGGCGCCGCCCAACTGAGACGCGTCGCACAGCTTCACGCAGCGGCCGCCCATGCAGGTCGCGTCGGGGCCGCAGAGGCCCGCGTTCGACTCGTTGCCCGCGGTGGGGTCGCACGCCTGGCCGACGGTGGAGGTGCCGGCGTCGGGCCGGGTCGCCTCGCAGAAGCCCAAGATGGTGCTCACCGAGCCGACGTAGCGCGGCAGACAGAGCGAGTCGGGGTGGTTCATGCACGGCTTGTAGAGCACCGAGGGATCATCGAACCCCGCCTGGCCCTCGATGAAGCAGAGCTCCGGCTGGCAGCCCGACTTGGTGCCGACGTTGACGCAGTAGTTGGTCACCGTGTTCGGGTAGTACAGGTAGTTGTCGTAGTACTCGGAGCCGCGGCAGTCGCTCGAGGTGCTGCACTCCGGCATGCAGGTCTTGCTGCCGTCGAAGAACGAGAGGCACGAGGTCTTGCGCGAGTCGCCCACCGACTGCACGCAGTTCGCACTGCACGGCTCGCCCTGGTAGGGGTCGGTGCAGATGCCGTTGTGGCAGATGTGCTCGACGTTGCGGTACGCGAGCTGGTTGCTCTGCACCCGGTAGTAGCAGGGGTCGTAACCCTGGTTCGCGCTGCTGTTCGGGTTGCAGGGGTCGCCGACCGAGCAGCTGCTCGAGGCGAGGTTGCAGGTGTGGTTGGTCGACGGCGCGGTGCAGGTGCCGACCGGCTCGCCCGCATCGACCGGGCCCGCGTCGGGGCCGCCAGCGTCGGGCGTGCCCGAGTCCACTCCGCCGTCGTCGATGCCCGCGTCGTCGATGCCCGCGTCATCACCACCGTCGTCGATGCCGGCGTCGTCGCCCGCATCCACACCCGGGCCCGCGTCGGGAGGAGGAGGCGGCGGCGGGTAGATGCAGGTCAGCAGCGGGTCGCAGTGGCGCTGCGAGTCGCACGGCTCGCCGACCGCGCCGAGGTGGCAGACGTGGCCGCCGTCAGTCGCCGCCACGCAGTCGAGCTTGCTCTTCAGGGTCGCGTCGCCGCAGCAGTCGTTGCCGGTAGTGCAGCTCGCGCCCTCGAGGCCGCAGGTGGTGACCGCCGCGGGATCGCCGCACTTGCCGGCGTTGCAGGTGCCGCCCTTGCAGCACTCCGAGTCGGCGGTGCAGCTGGCGCCGAACGGCTGACAGGCGCCGACCGAGGTGGCGCACATCGCGCGGCAGTGACCGGTGCCGTCGCAGGAGGTTCCGTTGCAGCAGGGCGCGAGGCCGGCGCCGCAGACTTCGCTCTCGTTGTGGCAGGTGCAGGCGCCGCTCTCGCAGCCGAAGCCGGAGCAGCAGTCGGTGTTGCCGGTGCAGGTCTGGCCCTTGTCGGCACCGCACGCGCCGTCTTTGCACGTGGTGCCGTCACAGCAGAGCGCCGCCGCGCCGCAGCTCTGCGCGTTTCGCACGCAGCCGCAGGTCGTGCCGTCGTTGCAGACCAGGCCCGGGCAGCAGTTCTCTCCGCCCGCGCAGGTCTCGCCCGACATCGAGCAGATGATCCCGAGCTCATCCTGGTTGAACTTCGGCGCCGGGGAAGAACACCCCACCGCAGTGAGTACGGCCACGAAGAACAGTGAACCGCGGGCCGCGATGGTCATCTTTTGAGTCACGGTCGAGCCTGATAGCGGCGTTTCACTCGCGAAAGCAAGCGGTTGCGGTGGTGAAAACGGTTACGTCAGGGACAGCACCAGCCCGCCGCGAGCTGGGCAGGCGTGCCGGAGCCGGTGAGGTAGAGAAACGCGCCGCCCGGGTTGAGGTAGCCACAGAGCGGTTCTTGTCCCGAATCGTACAGGGTGCTCGAGGTGCCGACTCGCAGCTGGCGAACGGCGAGCTCGGCGCAGATGCCGCACGCGGCGGTCTTCGCGGTCGCGTCCAGTGTGGGATCGGCGGCGTGCGCCTTCAGCGCATCGAGCCCGGTCTGGTCGATCGTCTGGCACCAGTCGCCGGCGTGCGCGCGGTGGAACGCGCGAGCGAGCGTCAGCGCCGGGGCGCCGGTTCTCCACGGCAGCGGAGGATCTTCGTAGCTGGCCGGGTTCGCGTACGCGCCGTTGGGCTGCACGCCCATGAAGTCACCCAGGCCGCCTTCGGCGAGCGTGGTCCCGTCGGGGTCGTCTTTCGCGGCGACGCGCGCGAGCGTGGTGACCCGCATCAGCGACATTCGAAAGTCGTTCTTGGTGTGGTTCGCGACCGGCACCTTGCCCGACGCGCGCGCGACCTGCGGCACCATCCACGACGAGAAGCGCGCATCGAGAGGAATCGCGGTCTGCACCTTGGCGATCTTCAGATCGATCTCCATGCCTTTCACCAACGCCTGGTTGGTGGCGCGCTGGGCGAAGCAACCGGCGCCGACCGGATCGACGGAGGTCAGGCCCGAGGCCGGCGCGGCAGGCCCGCTCACCATGCCGGTCGCCTGGTACACCGCCAGAACGCCGGAGGTGGCGCAGTCGAACAGCCGCTGGCTCTGAATCGGCGTCAGCTCGTCGAGGTAGTCGTCTCCCGCGCCGCGCGAGATCGTGCCGTCGGAGGCGACGAAGCGAACCTCGGGCCACGGCGCGCAGAGCGCATCGTTGACGTCGTAGGTGGTCCAGCTCGGCAGCTGCTGCAGCACCCCGCGCGCCCCGTGAATGAAGCCCGACACCAACGCGGTGAGCACCGCGCGATCGCGCTTCTCGTCGACGGTGGCGCCGGGAAACTCGCTCAGGTTGGGCGCGCCCCACCGCTGCCACATGTGACCCATGCTCCAGGCGTCTTGAAGGAAATGCTGACCCACCGCTTCGAGCGCCAGCGCCTCGACCTCGCAGGCGCGAAGGTGGTCGTCGAACCGGCCGCCCGCCGGAGCGAGCGCGACCGTCATCACCTTGCACTCCGCCGCCCGGTCGAGCGCGCGCTGGTGGTAGCGGGCGTAGAACTGCTGCGACTGGGGCGCGAAGTGGTTCGAGTTCACCGGCCCCATGTGGCTGGCGAAATCGTGACAGAGCACCGCGTCGGTGACGTCGCCTTCGGGGCAGCTCTCGTGACCCGAGGCCCAGTCCCAAAGCGAGTACGAGAAGTCGGGCAGCTCGGCGAGCTCCGGCACGCTGAAGGCGCGGCTGACGCTGCGGGTGGCGAGCTCGAACGGCACCGGCTGCAGCGTGGCCAAGGCGGTCGAGCCGACCGTGATCGTGGCCGACGAGGTGTAGACGTCGAGCGTCTGGGTGATCGTCAGCGACGCGGGGAGGCCCGCCTTCTGCGCGGTGGTGACGAACAGCTGCCGGTGCTCGTCGAGGTTGCCGACCCAGCGGTTGCGCGCAGTGTTGGGCCCCGCCGCGGGGTTGCACGGCTGGCTGGCGGAGTCGTAGCAGACCGACTCGAACGCGAGCGCGGGCGCGGCGATCAGCGTGAGCAGGAGCGCGGGCCTCATGGCGCCTCCAGAAACGCGACCACCCCGGGGAAGCAGTCGGGCTGGCGAAAGAGCACCTTCTCGAGCGCGTCTTTGTGGGCGGTGCCCTTGGCGAGCTCAGCGGTGAAAGCGTCTTTGCAGCTCTGCGGGCAGCACGGCTTCTCGTTCCAGGGCTGCTGGGTGGCGCAGGTGCGGGCCTGAACGAAGCACGCGCTGAGGTCGAACGCCGGCGGCGCATAGCAATACGAGATCAGATCGGCGCACTCGCCCAGCGCGGTGAGCGGGTCTTTGATCGTCGGGTCGAGCTCGAGCCGGGTGTTCGCGGTGTCGGCCAGCAGGCGATCAGCGCTCGAGCCGACGGTGCTGAACAGACTGACGTCGATCGGCGGCGGCTGCATCGGGAGCTGAAAGCCCGCGTCGCCCACGGTCAGTGGCTTCACGTTGCAGGCCGTGAGCGCCAGGCCCACAGTAAAGAGGAGTCGTCGCATCTGGTGCTGCCCCGGACTTCACGGCCTGTGCCGGGGCATTGTCCCATGCGGCGGAGCGCGGCCGGTAGTGGTGCGCAGAAGCCCGCGCAACCCACGACACCCAGGTCAGACGCGAAAGCGCTTCAGCCCGAGCGCTTCGAGAGGAACCGGTTCGCGTGAGGCCACGACGAACGTCGCTTCTCCACCAAACGATGGAACCGGCGCAGAGTAGCTGTCGACGCACAACCCCGACCCGTCGAACAGGGCGCGCACGGCTTCGAACGAGCGCGGCTCGACTTTGCCGGCGGCGGCCTGGGCGACGATCAGCGCCGGCTCCGTGAGTCGCGCCCTGACGGCCGTCACCAGCTCACGCACGTAGAGCGCGCTCATTCCGGGCGCGTGGGGATCGGGCAAGTCGAGCACCGCGGCGTCGAAGCGCTCGCCGGTGCGGGCGAGAAACGCTCGCGCGTCGACCGGTACGCAGCGCACGTTCGGCTTTCGGAGCGCGTCGCCATTCAAGCGGCGGAGCCGGGGGTGATTCGAGAACAGCTCCAGCATCGCGGGGTCGATGTCGACCAGGGTGATTCGCAGCTCAGGTCGCGCAGCCAGCATCGAGCGCGCCGCGAGCCCGTCTCCCCCTCCGAGGATCAAGACGTGCCGTACGTGCGGAGCCGCGGTCACCGGCCTCACCAGTGCCTGGTGGTAGCTGCGCTCGTCCTTCTCGTCGAACTGCGGGTGGCCTTCGAGCACCAGCCGCAGCGAGCCGTCCCGCTCGAACAGCTCGAGCAACTGAAAGCGGGTCCACTCGGTGGCGAGCCGGCGGCCGGTGAAAGGGGTTCGGAGCAGCTGCTCCATCGCGAGTCGAGCGGCGGCGGCGCCGATCGCCGCGGTCGAGAGCACGCACAGCACCAGGCGCGAAGGCAGGTGGTCGCGGTACAGCCTGGCCACCGCCAACGACTGCACCGCGAAGATCGCCGGCAGAACTCCTACGCCCGCCAGACGAAGCGCCGCCACCGACGCGAAGGGCAACCCCATCAACGGCAGCAACCTCGAGGCGCGCACCGCGGCGAAGCCGGTGAGCCGGAAGATCGCCTCCCCGATCGAGAGGGTGACGGCGACCACCGCGAGCGGCCGGGCGACCGACGGTGTCCCGAGTTGGGCCAGCCCATATGCTTGCATCGTTGCCGAGGCGGCGAGCGCGCCTAGAATCAGTGTTCGATGGAGCTGCCGTGGTTTTTCGCGCTGTTCTTCGGCTTCTGGGTGGTGGTGAGCGCGATCAGATTCTTCGACGGGCGGCGCCGCACCCGGGCGTGGTTCGACGCGGTCAGCGCGCTCGGGCTCACTCCGGGCGGCAACTACCCGTCCCTCACCGCCTCGGGGAAGTGGGCGGGCGGCGTGGTCGACGTGCGGCACTTCGAGATCGGCTCCGGCAAGTCGAGCGTCACCTGGCACCACCTCAGCTTCTCGCGACCCGGGCTCACGGGCGAGCCGATTGGTGACGCGCTTGCGCCCCGCGGGTTCGTGCGCGACGACGAGCCCGACACCCTCGCGCACAAAGAGTACGGCGCGCTCGACCCCGACTCGCTTCGGGCGTTGCTCGAGGCCTTGCGGCTGGGCAACTGACAAACCGCGACACGTGCGTCACACCGGGAACCATCGTTGCTGAAACGGCCACGCTGGGCTGCGTGACAGCCCATCCGGGGGTGGGGCAAAGTGCCCGGCCCATGCGCATCCCCCGAACCTCGATCGCTCTCTGTTGTTTGACCGCGCTCGCCGCGGTCGCCTCCGATCGCCCGAACTTCAACGCGTACGACTCGGCCAAGGGCGCCGCCACCGCGCGCTCGCTGCGCTCGAACACCGCGCCGCCCGCCTACGTGGCCTCGCGCGACGATCAGAGCGGCCTGCCGACGATGCTGCGCGCGCTGCCGAGCGACTTCGCCGAGACGCCGCCGCACGACTTCGAGCTCGCGGCGCGCTACTGGCTCAACCGCCACGCCGATCGCTACTCGCTCACCCCGGCGGCGCTCGAGAACGCGCAGCTGGTTCAGATTCACGACCTCGGCCGTGGCGGGGTGATCGTGGTGCTCCGGCAGCACGTCGACGGCGTCGAGGTCTTTCACCGCGACGTGAAGGTGCTGCTCGACCGCTCGTACAACCTGCTCGCGATCGGCGGTCACCTCCACCCCGACGCGGTTCGGAGCGCGAAGCACGGCCCGTTCAAGCTCAGCGGCGAGACCGCGCTCGGCGTCGCGGTCGAAGACCTCTACCACCTCGGCTTCTCGGGCTCGGAGCTGACCGAGCAGGCCACCCGCTTCGGCTGGAAGACGTACTCGATCAACTCGGGCCGCGGCTTCCGCTTCGTCGCCACCCCGCGCGCGAAGCAGGTGCTGTTCGGCGAGCCCGACGCGCTCATCTCGGCCTGGCAGGTCGAAGTGCTCGCGCGCCGCGACGGCGACGCGGGCCTCGACGCCTACTCCTACGTGCTCGACGCTTCGACCGGCGCCCTGCTCTACCGCGAGAACCTCACCCACTCCGCCGCGTATGCCTACCGCGTCTACGCCGACAGCACCGGCGACAAGCGCCCGTGGGACGGCCCGCTCGCCGACTACACGCCGCACCCGACCGGCATCCCCGACGGCAGCTTCCCCGCCTACGTGGCCGCGAACCTGGTCACCATCGACGGCTTCAACGCCACCCTCGACCCCTGGCTGCCCGCGAGCGCCACCGCCACCACCGGCAACAACGTCGCCGCGTACACCGACGACATGAACCCGGAGGGCTTCAGCAACGGCGACGTGCGCGCAGTGCCGAGCGCGGCTTCGACCTTCGACTACACCTACGACACCACCATCGGGCCGCAGGTGAACAGCACCCAGAAGATGGCCTCGGTCACCAACCTCTTCTACACGAACAACTGGCTGCACGACTGGTGGTACGACTCCGGCTTCAACGAGGCCGCGGGCAACGCGCAAGACGACAACTTCGGCCGCGGCGGCGCCGATCAAGACGCGTTTCAGGCCGAGGCCCAGGCGGGCGCGCCGCAGCAGCGCAACAACTCCAACATGTCGGTGCCGGGCGACGGCACCTCGCCGCGCCAGCACATGTTCGTCTGGGATGGCCGCTCCAACGCGCAGCTGACGGTGAACGGCACCAACTACCTGGTCGGCTCGGCCTCCTACGGGCCGGCGAGCTTCAGCGTCAGCGCCAACCTGGTGCTCGCGGTCGACAGCGCGGGCACCACCAGCGACGCGTGCCAGGGCCTCACCAACAACGTCAGCGGCATGATCGTGGTCGCCGATCGCGGCACCTGCAGCTTCAAGCGCAAGACGGTGAACGCGCAGCAGGCCGGCGCGGTGGGTCTGATCCTGATCGACAACCAGGCGGGCACCACGCCGCCGCCGCTGGCGAACGACAACACCATCAACACCACGATCACCATCGGCACCCTCTCGGTCACCCAGGCCGACGGGCTCACGATCAAGAACCTGATCACCGCCGGCACCACCTCGGGAATGATGAGCGGCACCGCGGCGGTCGACATCGACGGCGACATCGACAACACCGTGATCGCGCACGAGTGGGGTCACTACCTCCACCTGCGCCAGGTCGCCTGCGGCAACAGCCAGTGCGGCGCGATGAGCGAAGGCTGGGGCGACACCAACGCCAACCTGATCGTGCTTCGCCAGGGCGACAACCTCGACGGCACCTACGCGTTCGCGCAGCACGCGATTCAGGGCGGCAGCGACGACCCCGGCTACTACGGCATTCGCCGGTCGCCCTACTCGACCGACATGACCAAGAACGCGTTCACGTTCAAACACATCGCCGCCAACGCGACGCTCCCGACCACCGCGCCGATCTCGAGCGCGCTCACCGGGGTGCCGAACAACGAGTCGCACAACGCCGGCGAGATCTGGGCCGAGATGCTGTTCGAGGGCTACGTCTCGCTGCTGAAGGAGACGCTGAAGTCGAACCCCCGCTACACCTTCGACCAGGCCCACCGGCGAATGACCGACTACCTGGAAGGCGGCCTCAAGCTGGCGCCGACCGACCCGACCTACCTCGAGCAGCGCGACGCGATCCTCGCGGTGGCCTCGGCGGCAGACCCGGCCGACGCGACCCTGCTCGCCGCGGCGTTCGCCAAGCGCGGCGCCGGCACCTGCGCAGTAGGCCCCACCCGCAGCTCGACCGACTTCTCGGGTATCACCGAAGACTTCACCGTCGGAGGCCTGGTGCAGCTGAAGTCGATCACCCTCGACGACTCGGTGTCGAACTGCGACCACGACGGCGTGCTCGACTCCGGTGAGACCGGCAAGCTCACCGTGGTGGTGACCAACGCCGGCGGCGCGGCCTGGCAGGGCACGGTGGCGGTGACCACCACCACCGCGGGCGTCACCTTCCCCAACGGAGCGACGCTCACCTACGGCGCGATCGGCCCCGGCCAGCAGGGCACCACCACGATCGACGTCGCCCTCGACCCTTCGGTGACCGGCAAGCAGGCGATCGCGTTTCACCTGGTGCCGAACCCGGTGGCCGCGTGCGCGGGCGCGAGCTCGTTCGACGCCACCGAAGCCGCGAACTTCGACGTGGTGGCGATGGCCTCGGCGACCGACGACGTGGAGGCGCCTTCGAGCACCTGGACCATCGCGGGCACCAACGCCGCCAAGGTGTGGGCGGTCGAAGAGGTCAGCGCCGGCCAGCACGCCTGGCACGGGATCGACTTCTCGAGCCCCTCCGACACCCAGCTGGTCTCTCCGGCGCTCACCGTCGCCGCGACCGGCTCGCTCACCCTCGACTTCGACGCGGCGTACAGCTTCGAGCAGAGCATGAACACCAACTGGGACGGCCTGGTGATCGAGGTCTCGCCCGACAACGGCGTCACCTGGAACGACATCTCGATGTACGCCGCGGTGCCGTCGGTGTTCGCCAGCATCGGCGACCCTCAGGGCCAGGCGAACAACCCGCTTCGCAACCACGTCGGCTTCGTCGGGCAGAACACCTCGTACCCGATGACCGATCACTTCACCTTCAACCTCGGCACCTCGCTGGCGTCGGCCACCGTGCAGGTGCGGTTCCGCGCCGGCACCGACGACGCCCAGGGTGACTACGGCATCGGGCTCGACAACATCGCCTTCGGAGGAATCACCAACCAGCCGTTCTCGTCGGTGGTGGCCGACATGACCACCTGCACCTCGATGCCCGACGGCGGCACCGGGGGTGGCGCGGGCGGCGGCGGAGGCAGCGCGACCGGCGGCGGTGCAGGCGGCGGCGGAGGCTCGACCGACGGCGGCACCGGCGGCGGCGCGGCGACCGGCGGCGGCAGCGCAACCGGCGGAGGCTCCGCGGTGGGCGGTGGCTCGGCAACCGGCGGCGGCAGCGCGACCGGTGGTGGCTCCGCGGTGGGTGGCGGCTCGGCGACTGGTGGCGGCAGCGCGGCCGGCGGAGGCTCGGCGATCGGCGGCGGCACCGGCGGTGGCGGCAGCCCGAAGAAGAGCGGCTGCGGCTGCTCCGACGCGGGCGGCGCGGCGACTCCGTTGGCGTTCCTGTTGGGCCTGGCGCTCCTGCGCCGCCGTCGCGCGAAATAGCCCCTCTCCGTTGGGAGAGGGCCGACGGACGCGCAGCGTCCGCGGGGTGAGGGACAGCCCCGCCCGCACGAACGCACGAGGTGCGTCGACGTCGAAGCGACAGCCCTGCCCGCACGAACGCACGAGGTGCGTCGACGTCGAAGCGACAGCCCTGCCCGCACGAACGCACGAGGTGCGTCGACGTCGAAGCGACAGCCCCGCCCGCACGTTGAACGCCTCGCCGTCTCGTCGAAGGGCGGTTAGACATGCGGCCATGCCCAGCGCCCAGACTCCTGTCGCGTCAGACTTCAACGAGACGTCCACTGCCGCAGAGGTGATTCGCGGCCACGATCTGCGGGGCAAGACCGCGATCGTCACCGGAGGCTCGGCGGGCATCGGCCTCGAGACCACCCGCGCGCTGACCTCGGCGGGCGCGAAGGTGATCGTCCCGGCGCGCGATCTGGCGAAAGCCAAGGCGGCCGTGGGCACGATGGCGACGATCGAGCCGATGGAGCTCACCGACCCGGCGTCGATCGCCGCCTTCGCCGAGGCGTTCCTCAAGACCGGCGCCCCGCTCGACCTGCTGATCTGCAACGCGGGGATCATGGCGCCTCCGCTCAGCCGCGCGGCGCGCAACATCGAGTCGCAGTTCGCCACCAACCACATCGGCCACTTCGAGCTGACCGCGCGCCTCTGGCCGGCGCTGAAGAAGGCCGCCGCGCCGCGCATCGTCGCGCTCTCGTCGCTCGGCCACCGCCGCGCCGCGGTCGACTTCGAAGACTGGAACTTCGAGAAGAAGCCGTACGACCGCTGGCAGGGCTACGGCCAGGCGAAGACGGCGAACGCCTTGTTCGCGATCGGCGCCGACGCACGCGGAGTGAAGGCCTTCTCGGTGCACCCGGGCGTGATCCTCACCGGGCTGGCCAAGTTCATGCTGCCCGAGGAGATCGAGGCGCTGAAGCAGCGCACCACCGCCGCCAAGACGCCCGAGCAGGGCGCGGCGACCACCGTCTGGTGCGCGGTGAGCCGGCAGCTCGACGACAAGGGCGGCGTGTACTGCGCCGACTGCAACATCGCCGAGCCTGCGCCCGACCCGAAGGCGCTCAAGGGCGTGTTCCCCTGGGCGACCGACGCCGCGGCGGCCGAGAAGCTCTGGGCGCTGAGCGAGAAGATCACCGGGCTGCACGTGTAGAGTGCGGCGCGATGCCGCGCGCCAAAGTCCCCACCGGAGTCGAGCTCGAGTACGAGTCGTTCGGCGACCCGGGCGCCTCGCCGATCGTGCTGGTGATGGGCTTCGGCCAGCAGCTGCTCTCGTGGGACGAAGAGCTCTGCACCGGGCTCGCCGCCCGGGGCTTTCGGGTGGTTCGCTTCGACAACCGCGACGTGGGGCTGTCCACCAAGCTCGAGAGCGCCGGCCTGCCCGACTTCTCCAAAGTGATGGCGGGCGATCGCAGCGCAGCACCCTACGGCATCGAAGAGATGGCCGACGATCTCGCGGGGCTGATCGACGTGCTCGGCGGTTCGGCGCACATCGCCGGCGTCTCGATGGGCGGCTTCATCGTTCAAGAGGCGGCGATTCGCCACCCGAGCCGGGTGAAGAGCGTCACCTCGATCATGTCGAGCACCGGAGAGCGCGCGGTGGGCAGGCCCAGGCCGGGCATCGCCGCCCTGCTCTTCTCGCCCGCGCCGCCCGAGCGCGCGGAGGCGATCGACCACTTCGTCGAGGTCTGGCGCGCGTTCAGCTCACCGGGGTTTCACTTCGACGAACCGCGGCTGCGCAAACGCCTGGCGGCGTCGTGGGATCGCGATCACGACCCGATCGGCGTCGGGCGTCACGGCGCCGCGGTGCTGAGCCAGCGCGATCGCACCTCCGACCTCGGCAAGCTGCGCATGCCGGCTGCGGTGATTCACGGCGTCGACGACCCGCTGATCACGGTGTCGGGCGGCGAAGCGACCGCGCGTGCGATCCCCGGCGCGAAGCTGCACCTGATACCGGGCATGGGCCACGACCTGCCGGCCGAGCTGTGGCCGAAGCTTCAAGACGTGATCGTCGACACATGTGTCGACACACGCCGCGACTGAAGCTCCACAGATCAGCAGTTTCGGCCGATGGCGCGACCCGGCGTCGAAGTTGCACCGCGGGCCGTTCATGCTCGCACTGTTCGTCGCTCTGAGTCTGACCGCTGCCGACGCGGAGGTGGCCGAGCCGGAGACTCCTCCGCGCAGCTGGGACGTTCCGCTCAGCGCTCGGCTGGGGTTGGTGTTGCCGGGCGAAATCTCACCCTACGGCGTGCTGCTCACCAAGTCGGGCCCGGCGCCGATCTTCCTGCTCGAGGGAGGCATCGAGTGGAAGTGGTTCTCGGTGCAGGCGGAGCTGCAGCTGGCGCCGCTGAGCGGCCCGCCGACGCTGTTCGACGAGAACCGCGGCACCTCGAGCTACACCGTGTTCTCGCTCGGCGTCACCCCGAGCTTCCGCTGGCCGGTCGCCGACTGGGTGGTGCTGCGCATCGGCCCCACCTTCGGGTTGAACGCGATCTTCGGCAGCGCGACCTTCACCGGCACCGACGTCTGCCGTGGCGAATCGAGCTGCAAGGTCGACAGCACCGGCTTCGGGATCAACTTCGCCCCCAACCTCCAGGCCGCGTTCCGGCTCAGCGGCCACTGGTGGCTGAACGCGCAGGCGTCGTTCTTCTCTCAGCTGCTCGGGTTCGCCAGCACCAGCGATGGCCACAACCGCGCCTACGGGATCGCTCCGATCGTGTTCTTCGCGGTGGGGCCGGAATACCGCCTGTAGCGTCAGCCGGCCTGCGGCGGCGCCTGACCGACGAAGTAGAGCTCGCGACGCATGTGAACGCCGGCCGCGAGGCCCTGCCAGGCCCGCATCGCCAGGTACCGCAGCGTCTCGAACGCGCGGCCGGGCACCTGACGGCGCAAGTACGCCTTGCTCCGGAGCTTCACCTCGAAACCCTGAGAGCTGAGCGCCCGCGCCAGGCCGTCGGCGTGGAAGTAAACGTAGTGCTGCGCGCCGAGCTCGGTGGGCACGAAGTAGCGGCCGCGCTTTCTCCACCACCGGCCCTTCCAGTAGTCGAGATCGGGCACCGCGATCAGCAGCTGGCCGCCGGGCTTCATTACCCGCTTCGCTTCGGACAACGCCTTCAGCGGGCTCGGGGTGTGCTCGAGCACATGCTTCATGATCACCACGTCGAACGACGCCTCGGGGTACGGAATCGCGTCGACCGCGCCGACCTGGGCGTCGAAGCCGAGGGTGCGGCAGCGCTCCACCGCGTACTCCGAGATGTCGACCCCGGCGGCGTTCAGCCCGAGCCTGCGCGCGCCTTCGAGCACGTAGCCGAAGGAGCAGCCGACATCGAGCAGCGAGGTCGCATTCGGCCTGCCGTCGACGCAGTCGGAGATCCAGCTCTGCGCCTTGCGAACGCGGTGCTCGAAGCGGCGATCGCGGCCCGACTTGCGGCCGTGAAAGTAGCTCTGCTCGTAGAAGCCGGCGGGCAGCAGGTTCGGTTGCTCCCGGGTGCGAAAGACGACGCCGCAGCCAGTGCATTCCGAGAAGGTGAGCTCCGAGAACTCGACGTAGACGCGCGTCTCGGCGTTGGCGCACACCGGGCAGCTGGGTCGGGTTGAAGTCACGCGGCGGAGGGAAAAAGCACGGCCCGGCTCCGGCTCGCAAGTACCGCCTGCTCGGAGTTAGGCTTCTGCCGTGCTCGACCACGTGCTCGAGATTCTGGCGGTGGTGACCTTCGTCGGTCTGTGGCTCGCGTTCGTCGGCGACGCCGTCGGCTTGATGCGCGGCGAAGGTGGCTGGGGCGGCGGCGCGTTCAAGAAGCGCTGACGCTACGGCTTCGGATCACCGTCGCCCGGCTTGGTCGCCCAGTTGTCGGTCTCGCCGCCGATCACCTTGCCCGAAGTGCCGTAGGTCTGATTCCAACCGAGGCGGCCGATGATCGCGTGCTGCGGGTCGGTGCCGTCCGGGTCCTTGTCGGCCACGCCGCGGTGATCGAGCACCAGGTGGGTGAACTCGTGGGCCGCCACTTTGGTCTGCCGCGGGTCGCCGTTGTGCTCGATGTGCTTCTGGTTCACGTAGACGACGTCTTTCGGCGGGTTCTGGAACGCGCCGGGGTCGATGCGGCGCAGGTCGGCCTCGGCCTGGGAGATCTGCTCCGGAGTCGGGTCGGCCTTCGAGCCCTGCGACTGCAGCCGCGCGCGCGCCAGGTTCTCGGGACCGTCTTTGGCCAGCTTGGCGCGGTTCGCCGAATCCATCGAGCTCGCGGGGTTTCCCGGCTGGCTTCCCGGGACCGCCATCTTCAGCGTGCGGTAGTCCGACTCCGAGAGCGACTTCACGTCGGCGTTGTTGATGATGTTCTGCACCTCGGCCGAGGTGAGCGGCGCCGCGTTCGGGTCGCGCGCCTTCAGCTCCTGGTTGAGCTGCTTCAGCGTGCCGGCGTTGGTGAGGTCTTTCTTCGCGTCCTGCTGGTACTCGGCCTTCACCTTCGCCGGAGTGTCGAGCTTCGGCAGCGAGGTCGTCGGCCCGACCTGGGCGTTGAGGTTCTGCCCGAGGTTGGAGACGAACTCGTCGGCCTGACCGGCGAGGTTGCTCACCGTCTGCTTGAGGTTGTCGGGCGCCGCCTTCTCCACCGCCTGCTCGACGGTGCTGCCGATCGCCTGCGCTCCATTGACCAGACCGCTCACCAGGTTGCCGAATGAGATCGCCATGTCGGGTGGAATTCTCGGCAGCCGAGAGACGGCGTTCCTCAGCAGTCCGGCCGCGAGACTGTCGCTCAGCAGGCAACATGTCGCAGGACAGTCGCGAGACAAACAGCCGAAACCGCCCCGTAACCATTCGAAAAGCGGTCGCAGAACAGTGGCGCACCCATTGCTGAAACGCCGCGCATGACGATGAAAATCGGTTCCGCCCCCACTGCCGCAGCTCGTACTGCTGAGACCACCGCGCCTGCCTCGACCGCCACCGCGGCCAAGGCCGCCACCACGACGGGAACGACGCCGCCCGACACCTTCGAGCCTTCGAGCGGCACGACGACGGCCGCGAAGACCACCACCGAGGCGATCAATGAGATCGCGACGAAGCTTCAGCTGCTCGCGCTCAAGATCAAGCGCGACCAGATCATGAGCAACCTCCGGTAGGCAGCATCGTTTAACTCATCGGCGACTCTGGTAAGGTGCGTCGAGCACCCAGGAGGCGTCTACGCCGAGACAGACCCACCCGAAGGGCCCGCAGATCCTCGCCGCGGCGCGTGAGCTGTTCGCGCGGCGAGGGTTCGAGCACGTCTCGATGGATGAGCTCGCCGCCAAGGCGGGCATCACCAAGCCGACCGTCTACGCCGCGTTCGAAGACAAGACCGACCTCTTCTTTCGCGCGCTCACCCTCGAGGTCGCCGACTGGAGCCGCGCGCTGCTGGCCGAGGTCGACCCCAAGGTGAGCGCCACCGAGCTGCTCGCCGCCCACGCGCTGAGAGGCATGGAGCAGCTGCGGCAGCGCCCGTTGGTGCGCGCCCTGCTCTCCGGTGAATGCCCGCAGCTCGAGTGGGCGTCTGACCGGCTGTCGAAGCTGCGGGCCGGTCTCAACGACGCCACCGTGCGAATCCTGCAGATCGGCGTCGAGCAGGGCGTGTTTCGCTCCGACCTCGAGCTCGCCACCGTGGCCGACCTGCTGCTCGACCTGCAGATGTCGGCGGCGCTCTTCCACGGCCTCGCCGCGCCCGCCCGCGCCACCGCCCTCGCGCAGCGCTTCGCCGTCGGCTTCGAGCTGGTGCTCAACGGCCTGGCGCGCTGACGCTCACTTGCCCTTGAAGTCGAGCTTGCCGCCCTCGGCCTGGCAGGCGACGCCGAGATCGTCTTTGGTGCCGCCCGCGTTCGAGCCCGCGTCGTACCAGTAGTAGGTCATCCCGTCGGACTTGGAGCAGGTCGCCAGCAGCTTCGGCGCCGGGCAGCTCGCGCCCGCCTTCCACACGCCCGAGATGTCGTCGCAGCTCTTCTTCTCGGCCGCCTCCGTGCTGGAGCCCCAGCCGGAGTACTGCACGCAGCCGCCCTTCTTCGAGGTGTCGCACGAGGCCAACACCGACCCGCTCTTCTCGGCCGCCTTCGGCTTGCCCGCCAACGCAGGCACCGCCAACAGCACCAGACACGCCAGACCCAGGTTCTTCATCGTCGTCTCCCGTAATTTACTCGAATTGATTTCGAGTAAAGCGACGTTAGAACCCGGCTGACGCTGCGCGAGTGCAAACCGTGCGCACAGTGCGCTAGGTACCCGTGCATCCGTGCGACATCTCTCACTTCTGTTGCTGCTGGCGGCGTGCGCAACCGTACGCCCGATCGACCGAAACGCTGACGAGGCGGAGGTGCGCGCGCGCCTCGACCGCTTCCTGCGCGACTTCGAAAACCTCCGCTGGGACCCGTTTCGCGCCACCTTCGCCGACGACGCCTGCGTGTTCTTCCCCAGCGCGGCCACGCCCGAGACGAAGTGCGGGCGCGACGCGGTCGAGGCCCGCTTCACCCGCGAGTTCGACTCGATTCGCGCCGGAGCCAGCGCCCCGCCCTACATGAAGCTGGAGCCGAAGGACCTCACCGTGCGCTCGCTGTCGAGCGACACCGTGCTGGTGCACTTCATGCTCGAGAACAAGAGCCGCGTCGCGCGGCGCACGATGGTCTTCGTTCGACAGGGCGGCGAGTGGCGCATCACCCACCTCCACGCGTCGAACGTGCCCTGGCCTGACTGAAGCGAACGCGGCTAACCTCGCCGCGCGTGTGGGACGCGAGAGCGAAGCTGGCCGCGGTGCTGATGATGGCCGGGGGGCTGCTCTTCTGCTTCGGCGGCTGCGGCGGAGCGCTTGCCTGGTACCACTACGGCACTGACGCGGCGCTCCCGCTCACCGAGGTCACCGTCGATGGGCTGATGCAGACCCGGCCCGATCGCTGGGCTCCGCACTACCGGGTCGAGCTGACGGTCGGCGATGACCGGGGCGGCCCGCTCCACCGCAGCTCGTACGACGAAGACGCCCGCAACCTCGCCGGCGTCGCAGAGAACTCCGACCTCGTGCTGCTCTCGCGAGAGCCGCTGCCCAGCGGGCGCCAGCAGCTGATCGTGCACCGCTACGACGGCTTGCTGGTCGGGTGCGAGAGCGCGTTCGAGCGGCTCGGGACCACCCGTGAGAGCCACCAGGCGTTCGTGGTCGGAGATCGCCGGGCGGCCTGGGCCGAAGAAGCGCAGCGGGCGGGCCGCACCTCGGCGTTGGGGCTTCCGCTGGGGGCGATGATGTTCTTCGCGGGGGTGATGCTGCTGCGCACCCGCCGCCGCCCGGTCGCGGCCGCCAACCCGGCCGGCTGACTCGAGTGGCCCTCCCCGGACTTGAACGGGGGAATCTACCCGCCGAACAGCGCCGAACAGCACTCCGCATCGCAGCCGTTTCAGGCAGTTGGCGGCTCGCCCTGTTCGGGTGAACACGGTTCAGCGCCGGTCACGCGGGGAAAAGGTGAAAAGCAGGCGGTCGAGGCGCTCGCCGCCTCCCTCCGCGCCTACGAGGCAACCGGCGACCGCGAACAGCTCGAGCGCGACCTGGTTGCCGTGCTCGAGCGCCTGCGAGGTGGCCGGTGACGATCGACGAGTCTCGCGCGGTGCTGTTCGCCGTCGCCGACGCCAGCAGCGGCCAAGAGCGGCGGCCCCAGCTCGAGGCGGCGGCCCGCGACTTCGCGAAGGCCTGCCAGGCGGCATCCTCCGGGTCTACCGCCGCCGAGCACCAGGCGAAGCGCGACGAGAAGCGCGGCGTGCGCCTGTGCCCGAGCTGCGTCACGTTGATCATGCCGGCTCGCGGAGCCGACGGCGGCCCGATGCAGTGGATCGACGCCAAGACCCACCGCCCCCACCGGTGTGGCCGATGAGTGGTGCCAAATGACCGCGAGAATCATGCTTTCCCCAAGCACGAGGAACGAATGAGCAAAGAACAGAAGGCGCTTCTTCAGATCGTCGAGTTCCGTCAACGGCTGCGCGCGCTGGCCCGCGAAGCCAGGCTCCTCGGGGGAATGGCGGCGACCGCAGAGGCACTGACGGCGCTCGACGAGCCGCTTGCACTGCGCGAGGTGACGGCCCGTCAGGCCCTGACGATCGCGAAGAACAAGGCCGAGTGGGAGAAGCGATTCCCGCCGCAGCCGAGGGTGCTCCAGTGAGCTTCGAGACGCTGGCCGCGCTCGACGGCAAGGGTGTCTTCTGGGGCATCGAGGTCTCCTTCGACAACTTCGCCACGGTGGCGTACCGGTGGGGTACGCACTCCGGCATCGTCGAGGCCAACTTCTACGAGCGCCGCATCACCAAGATGGGCGACATCACCCGAGGCATCGGCACCGACGGCATGCCCGCGGCGAGCAACTTCGACCTGTACCTCGACAACACCGATTTCGCCGTCGACTGGCTCGCCGACATGTCCCTCTTCTCGAGCCAGGTGGTGCGCGCGAAGTACCGCCTGCGCCTGGGCTTCTGGGACCCCAGCGTCGCCGTCTCGGTGGTGACGAAGGTGATGGTCGTTTTCTCGGCGCTCGACCAGCCCGAGCTCGGCGCGCCCGAAGTGCGGCTCACGCTCGCAGACGACCTGATCAACGGGCTCTCCGACCTGCTGCGGCCGCCCACCATCAACGACTGGATGAACGCCAGCGACAGCAGCGAGTGCCCCTTCATCGGCCTCACCGGCTTCGCGAACAACGTACGGCCCACCACGACGTACGGCGGCTCGGCCGCACTCACCAACGGCTTCAAGCAGGTCGACGTCGACTTCAACCTCCCCTGGCCGCTCATGTGGGGCGCCGGCGCCGACGGCTACGTCATCGGCCGGATGATTGCCCCGGGCCTCGACAGAGTCGTCGTGGTGAGCGCCACGCGCTTCATGCAGTCGACCACCGGGGGCAGCGGGGTCACCTTCACCGCGTACACCACCGGCCAGGTCGGCAACCTGGTGTCGGTCACCATCAGCGCGCCTTCGGGGCCGTCGACCACCGTCACCGTGACGACGCTGAAGGACCCCGACGGCAACGTGACTGACATTCAGGTGGTGGTCAGCCCGAAGGCTGGCGAGACGAACACCGGCCTGGCCGCCGCGGTGAACGTCTCGGCCGCCAACCTCACGGTGATCGCGACCGTCACGGGCACCGGCGCCGACCTCACCGTGGCGCGCGCCCACGCCTACCTGACGGGCGGCTTCGGGTACGACAACCAGTGGATTCACCCCGACGGCACGCAGGCGGGCTCGCTCGCCGGGGAGGCGGGCGACTGGCGGCAGATTATGGTGTGCGCCACGGCTGAGCTCTCCGACGTCACGTCGCAGGACTGCGTCGTGCTCGAGGCGGTCTACAAAGACAAGCTCACGCAGGCGGCCGACTACGCCGGAAAGTCTTACAGGATCCCGCAGACCGCCTACGACCCGAGCGGGAACCAGCTCACCGTCTGGCAGGCGAAGAAGTCGCAGACGTTCAGCGCGAGCGGCTACAGCTGGCGGCTGTTCTGGATCGAAATCAGCATGGCGAACTATCGAGCGACGTTCACGGCCGGCCAGGTGGCGCCGGGAATGAACGCCGGAGACCCTGACGACGTCGCGAGCGCCATCGACCACTTCAACGTCTACAGCCTCGGCGCGCTCTCGTCGGTCAACCACCCGAGCATCACGCCCAACCCCTGCGACGTCGCGCGCGACCTCATCGAGTACTACTCGAACCAGCGCGGCTTCGCCGGCGGGCCAGTCGACGCCACCAGCTTCAACCGAGCCCGGCAAGCGCGGTTGGGCCTCAGCGCGGCCGGCCAGCTGCAGGTGCAGTACTCGACCGCCGTCGCCTCGGGCGCGAAGGCCGCCTCAGTTCAGGCCACGGCGACGCAGTCCCCCGGGCAGGCCTCTCGCCTCGGCTACAACACCGGCTTGCTCCGCCAGGCGCTCGCCGAGGTCTGCTCGAGCTTCGACATCGACGTCTTCGTGCGCTTCGACGGCAAGGCGGGCTGCTCCGCCCGAGTGGCAGACTTCGCCGCGGCGACGGCGAGCTACCCGCACGTCGACGAGCAGCGCGTCGTCGCTGACTCAGTGAGCAAGCGCACGCCTTCGGCTGACGAGCGCTGGGCGTACTTCAACAGCGCCTACTTCACCGTGCCCGGAGGCACCGGCGCCGACGAGCTCGGGCCGTTCCGCAACGAAGACGCCATCACCGCCGCCGGCGGCAAGGTGGTGGAGAAGCACCTCGGCGGCACCTGGTGGCCGCAGCTGCAGGGCGTGCTCTCGGCCAACTCCAACGCCTGGGGCGCGCAGCAGACGTTCGCCGACGTCGAGAGTCGCGTCTGGGCGAGCCGAGGCATGGAGGCCAAGGCTCGGCCCGTCGTGCAGTTCGACACCGACTTCACCTTCCTCGCCACCGACGTCGAGCTCGGCGACGACTTCCTCTTCACGTGGACCCGAGGCGGCAACAGCGTGCAGTACTCGAGCGCGCTGTTTCGCTGCGACGCGATGGTGATTCACCCCGAGTCGGGCACCGTCACCATCACCGAGGTCTACATGGACGACCTGCTCACGCAGGCGGCCTTCCTCCTCGACGATGAGAACTACCTCGCGAGGGTGAGCTCGAGCGTCGGCCGAACTGCGACGGTGGTCGACGGCAGCTCGACGGTGACATTCGCCAGCGGCTCGCTGATCACCGACGGCGTGCAGGCGGGCGACCACCTGATTCTGAAGGACACCACCGAGAGCGCCGTCGCCTTCAAACGCAACCGTGCGCTAAAAATCGCCAGCATCACCGACGCGACGCACCTGGTGGTGACCGGGCTGAACAACTACACCGACTTCGGCGGCGGCGGCGCGGTGGCCACTTGGGAGATTCGCCGCAGCAAGCTGACCTACCCGACCGTCGTGAGCGACGCGACGCACTACCCGAGCGGCGGTGCGATGTACGGGAAGGTCTGCAACGACTCCGACGTCTACAGCGACGCCAGCGCGGCAAACGAGCTGCTCGACGGGTGACCCATGCCGAGAAAGCCGCCACCAGCCGCCCACCGCTTCAAGAAAGGCCAGAGCGGCAACGCCGGCGGGCGCGGGCGCTCGAAGGAAGCGAAGCTGTTCATTCTTCGAGCGCGTGAGTTCATGAGCGAGAAGGGCTTCGCCGCGCTCGAGAAGGCGGTCGGCAAGGGCGGTGCGAACGGAATCCGCGCGCTGCAGCTGCTCGCGGTGTACGGCATCGGGAAGCCGCTCGAGGCTGGCCAGGTCGCGGCGCTCGAGCAGGCCTTGGCGGCAAAGGGGTCGTCGTCAGAGCTCGGGCGTCTCGCGCCGGAGGAGCTGGAGATCTTCGGGCGGCTGCTGAAGAAGACCACGACTCCACAGCCCAACGAGCACTCGCACCAGCTCGGCGACGGCAGTATCTACGTCTGCGTGTGCGAGCCCTGCGGGCTGCGCCGTGTCGAGGGGCGTCCTCAGCTTCCCGCCGGCGACGTCGTCGACGCTGAGCTCAAGTCGTGAGGCTGCGAGAACCCCGGTTAACAGCGGCCGGGCTGGACTCCGCTGCGCGCCTCGGCTTCGCTCATCGGCATGGACTCGAAAGACGACCGGCCCGCCGAAATCGCAGGGCTTCCGAATGTCGACAAGATTCAGCCGGCCAACATGAGGGTGACCTTCGGCGAGGCGCTGCACCGTCTCGAGGGGATCATTTTCGCAGCTCTCGAATGGCAGACGCGCGAAAAGCGGCCGCACGATCCGATGAATCCAGCTGGGCCCGAGAGAGAACAGCTCAAGGGCTGGTACAGCACGACCGTGGCGACCATCGGAGAGATCTTTGTTTCGACTGCACCAGTGCTGCACCTACTGACGTCGCAGCCCGACAGCTCGCTGAGCATTCCGGTCAAGAATCTTGAGATGCAGCATCGGCACGCCTGCCGGGCTGTTCTCGAAATTCGCGAGGAGATCGTGCAGCAAAGGGAGCGTGTGAGTGTCGCGCTCAGCGACTTCGCCGCGAAGATCTCTCACGATCAGAAGTTGCTCGAGCTCGGAAGGCAAATTCAGGCGACGGCCACCGACCACGGCGAACGAATCGCGAAGCTCGGCAGCGCTGTTTCCGACACGAATGCGATGACTGAAGAACTCTGGCTCAAGCTCATCGGTGAGCCCCTCGTGACGCCGCCGATGATGCGGCTTCTGGGCTTGGGTATCACACAAAAAGCCCTTCTCAAGGTTGCCGAGCTTGTGATCACACACGGTGGAAGTGCACTCCTGCCGGGATAGCCTCCGCGCAGTCACAGCGCCGCCGAACTCACTTCGTACGAGTTGTCGCACGCGGTGCCGTTGAGCTGCATCGTGCCGGCGAGACCTCCGTCCAGCCGCTCCGTCAGCTGGAAGTGACCGGTCACGACCTGGCCGTCCGAACTCTGACGGCAGTCGATTGTCACCGCGCATTCGTTCTGTGACCAGGGGCACCCGCCGTCGTCTTGTTCGACGCCGAGCCGCATCGGGTTCGTGGTGGTGCCGACGTGGAAGCCATCGGCTTCGAAGTGCGAACCGTAAGTACCGCCGCAGGTGCCAGCAACCGTCAGCGAATAGCCCGCGTCGCGGGTCACCGGCGGACACGTCGGTGGGCTTTCGCAACCCACCACCAGCGACGAGACCGTCACAACCAGGAGAGCGCGCATGGCGACAGCAGACGCACGCCAATGCGATTTCTTCAAGACCAGTGGAGTGATTCGGGGCGCACCTCGAGCACGCGGAGATCGGCCACCACCACCGCCTCGGTGACGCCGCAGGACTCCGCCACTTCGGCGACGTCGCGTCCAGCCGCGGTGAAGCGAAGCACCTCGTGGAGCCGCTGCAGCACGGCCCGGGCGCGCTCGAGCTGTTCGTCGGCCGATCGAGTGGACGTTTTGTCCACTTGATCAGCCCGCGCCGCGGTCACTTCCGCTTGCCGTGCGCGTCGAGGGCCGCCTTCACCGCGGCCGCGATCACCTGGGGCGAGCTGTGCTGCAGGTCGAGGCCACGGTCGGCGGCGAACTTCTGCAGCCGCACGATCTCGGGCTCGAGCGCCTCCTCCAACACCATCGACTGACGAAGGGCCGCCTCGAGCAGCTGGGTCAACGCTCCGCGCACCTTGCCTGCGCGCCTGTGCAGGTAGTCGATCAGGTCCTGGTCGATTCGCGCCGAGAGCTGGCCCTTCTTCTGACGTCCGAGCGGTTGGCCGAGGAGCACGACGGGTTGCTTTAGCGCGGCGATCTGCATGCCGAGAAACATTAGAACGCCTTGCGCCGCGCTCTCAACTGAATTGCGTATTGAAATACAATTGGCGTACAGTTGACCTGCCTGTGAGAACAGATGTTCTTCACGGCCTCGGGACACTGGAGCCTCGAGCACGATGGAGATGAACGATGATCGCGACGAATCTGAACGGTGAAGAGAAGCGCCTGGTGAAGGCCCTGCGGAAGTTTCGAGCCGCGGAGCGAAAAGGACCGCGCCCCGTGCCGGCGGCGCTGATGGAGCACGGCTACGTCTCGAAGGTGAAGGCGGCGCAGTTGCTCGGGGTTGAACTGGAGGTCATCGAAAAGCTGGCGACGTCGTGGAGCCGCTACACCTACGGTCTCGACGAGGCCATCGCCGTCTACCCTGCTGGCATTCCGCTCAGCGAACTGCGCTACGCATGGGAAGCAATCGAGCGGACCCGCATCCGCAAGACCGCCGAGGAGATCGCGAAAGCGATCAAGACCAAGTACGTCTCGTCGTGGGTCGCTCACCAGCCCGGCCAGCTCTCGCCCGCCTTCCGCGAGGACTTGTTCGCCTACAGCGTCGAAGACGTCGCAGCCGAGCTCCGGCTCACCATGAAGGACGCGTTGGCGCTGATGTTGGCGCCTGAAGGCCTGGCCTGCTACGGCAAGAACCGCAATTCGCTGCGCTGCAGCCGCTACGAACTCGAGGCGATGAAGCGCAGCCGGAGCATCCCCGGCTCTGTGGGGTACCCCGCTCAGTCGCGACGCGTGTGGGCGAACGTGGAGAAGATTCACTCCGTCGCTGCAAAGATTCGCCGCGTCGACCGCAAGCAGATGCGAGCCGTCTCCGACGACGTGCACGCGAAGCTCGACGCCAAGCACAAGGCGGCGGCAGCGTGAACGCGCTCGCTCGCCAGGCGCCCGGCTCCGCGGCCGAGCGCCTGGTGGCGGCCTTCCTTGCCGGCCGCAACGCGGAGACGCGCCGTGCCTACAGCAACGACCTGGCCGACTTCGCCGCTTTCCTCGAGGTGGGCACGGTCGATTGCGCGGCCGAGCTGCTGCTCGGCGGTGGCCACGGCGCCGGCAACGAGCTCGCGCTCGCCTACCGCGCGCACCTGGTCGAGAAGAAGCTGGCGGCGGCCACCATCAACCGACGGCTGGCGGCGCTGCGCTCGCTGGTGAAGCTCGGCCGGGTGCTCGGGATGGTTCCGTGGACCCTCGAGGTGCCGAACGAGAAGGCGCAGCCCTACCGCGACACCCGCGGCCCGGGCCGGGCGGGCTTCTTGGCGCTGCTCGAGCAGCTCCGCGCGCGCAGCGACGCGAAGGGGGCGCGCGACCGCGCCATCGTTCGTCTGCTGTACGAGCGGGCGTTGCGGTGCGTGGAAGTGCGCCGCCTCGACCTTGTCGACGTGGACCTCGACGCCGGCGTGCTGCAGGTGCTCGGCAAGGGCCGCAAATCGAAGGAGCCGCTCACCATCGCCGGGCCCACGCTGGCCGCGGTGAAGGCGTGGATCGTCGTGCGCGGCACCGAGGCGGGGCCGCTGTTCACCAACCTCGACCGGGCGCACAAGCGGCAGCGCATCAGCAGCACCGCCGTCTACGACGTCGTGCGCCAGCTCGGTGAGGCGGCCGGCATTCGGGCCAGGCCGCACGGCTTGAGGCACGCTGCCATCACCGAGGCGCTCGACCGCAAGCTCGACGTGCGGGCGGTGCAGCGCTTCAGTCGTCACCGCGACCTGCGCATCTTGCTCGTCTACGACGACAACCGGGCCGACCTGGGCGGCGAGGTGACGAAGGCGATCGCCGAACAGGACCAAGCCGCAACCGTTGCGGGTTGATTGTGGCAACCGTTGCCACGATTCGGCCGCCGGGCATCTCGCCGGCGGCCATTTTGCTTTTCAGCATCGAAACCGTTGCCAGTCGGCTCGCACGAGGGGAGCCTTCTGTCGAGGTTACGCGTGAAGGTTGTCGGCGAGGTTTGCCCGTTTTGCTTGAAGCGTGTCCGCGTCGGAACGGGCGAGAAGGTGAGCTACGTGCCGTCGGCGTCCGACCCCACTCGTCTTGAGCCGGCGCACTGGCGCTGCGCATTGGCGAAGCGAGGTGTTGAAGCTCCTTCATCGGTCGAGCGCTCGACGCCATCATCGCCGCCACCGGCGCCTCTCGAACCGCCGAGCACATGGAGACGCTTGGTGTCGGCAGTGCGGAGTCTACTGCGAGGCGTGTGAGAACAACCCTTCCCTCTGGTCTGAGGTTGATCAAGAACCGCGACCTTCTCTCGGCTCGGAGGTCGCGTGTTCATCCGGCAAGTACCCGGCTCGCAATTCGTCGACAAGATGCTCGACATTCTGAAGCGTCTATTCCCCGGCCAGACACTCAGATTCACCCTCGCTAGTTCGCTGGACGGCGTCCAAGGCACGGTCGAGACATCGCCGGAGCAGTTTCCAAACGGGCAGCCGCTCGTCGACCTGGTCAAAGCACTGAGGGCGCACGACTTCATCACCTGTGTGACTTTCAACGTGCACCTGCTGTCGAATGGGCAAGTCCAGGTCTTGAGTTTTAGTTGCCCGGCCAACCAGCCGGCTGGCCAGTTCACGATCTACCAACCCAGCGGCCAGTTCTCGCGGGCGATACAAGCAACTCTCGTCGATGAGCTGCGGAAGGCATTCACGGTTTCCGACTTTGCAACCGCTACCGCCGCTAGCAACGACGACGTCTATCGCAAAGCCCTTCACGAACGCGAAGTGATGGTGGCCGAGCTCGCGAGCGTCATGCGGAAGCTACAGGACCAGCTCGCGGAGATGGCCGTTAGCGAGAGAGAGAACCGCCGCCAGCAGGAGGCGGAGATACAGGCACAGCATCGCAAACAGAGTGAGGAGTTCGCAGCTCAGCGGACCAAGCTGACACAGGATCTCGACGAGCGCCGGCGCGCCGACCAGGCCGAACTTGATTCGAAGCGCGAGGCATTCCGCGAGGAGCAAGGGCGATTCGAGACGCAGAAAGCAACGTACATGCGCCGCGACTTGCTGAAGAGGATCGAGGCCGCGTTGGCCGAAGCACAGAAGCCGCAGACCAGTGCGGCAACCAACAGCAAACGCCGCGGCGTTCACGTTGCGCTTGGAGGACTGATTGCCGTCTCAGGAACGGCCGCGGCAGTCTGTCTCAAGGTGCTGCTCACCGAAGCGTTCGACTGGCACATGCTCTTGCCGCTGGGCTCGTCGCTCGCCGTCCTCGTAAGCACGCTGGTCTACTATGTGCGTTGGATGGACCGCTGGTTCCGCGAGCATGCGGAGCAGGAGTTCGGCGCCTCGAAGTACAAAGCAGACATGTTGCGA
The DNA here is from genome assembly GCA_047602415.1 of Myxococcaceae bacterium. Taxonomy (GTDB): domain Bacteria; phylum Myxococcota; class Myxococcia; order Myxococcales; family Myxococcaceae; genus JASGHH01. The sequence continues at coordinate 1,114,163 of JASGHH010000001.1, forward strand.
GCTTCGTGGATCGCCGAACTCTCGGCGGAAATCCGAGAGCACGACAACGCCGAGCTCCAGCCTGCGCTGCTGTCGGCGCTCACGCACGGTCTTTTCGTCACTCCGGGTAGCCCTCCGCTGAGGCATCCTCTCGAAGCGGTGACCGGCCTCGCCGAGAGGCTCTCTGAAATTCAGGCCAACAAAGACGGCCTCGTGGTCAAGACCGAGGTGAAGAAGTAGCCCGCGAGAATGCGGCTTCCGTTGTGCTCGGCGCGACGTGCGCCAAGAGCGGCGGCCCTGGTAGAAGAACCTCGCGGGCAGCGGCTGGCCAGCCGCGGCGGGTGCCTCCAGCCCCGCCAGCCCGCGCAGTTTCCACCCTGGAGCGCCTGGAGGGCGCGGTGCCACGCAGCCGCTATCGAAGCCGATGGACCACTCAGGCCGGCCAGCGAGAACGCGCTGAAGCCGCCTTCATCGATGCGTTGAACACGGCGGCACCGCAGGCGATCACCAAACTGGTCGACGTCTTCAACAAGCGCATGAGCCTCGAGGCGTGGCTCTCAGAGTATCGCCTCGACGCTCTGTTCATTCGGAACTCGATCGCCGAGACCCGTCGTTGGTGGCAACGAAGGCCGACCGGCCGCGTTCGGATGCACGTGTACCGAGAAGTTCAGACCTATCGAGCACCGTGGACGGGCGCGCGCCTCCAGCTTCTGCGCCGCTTGGTACAGCTGCGCAGATGGCGTCCTTGGTTCTCGAGCGTGCCCGAGCTCGACCAGTTGCTCGCAGACACAAAGAGAGCAGCACTACAGTGGGTGAAGAGCATCGACCTCGTGGTCGACGACGATGGACGCCCACGCGAGCACTACCTCTGGGCGGTTCGTTGGCAGGTATGCGGTGAAACAGGTGCAGAGGTCGCGGACTGGTTTGCCGAGCACCAGCGCTCGACCTCAAAGCGCGCTCGAGTTCGCCGGATTTCGAAGACCACGATCAGAGATGCCGCCACGCGAGTGCTGCGCTCGCTCGGGTTGAAGCCGCGGCCAGCGCAGCGAGGAGCTCCCGGGCGAGTTCGTCGGCGCTCGTTCGCGGCTTGAAGTTGAACGGAACGCGGAAGGTTCCGGGACCGGCCAACTCGTAGCGCTGGCGCTGGCTACAACAGCCATGTGCTGACCACGACGACAAAGCCCAACCCAGTTCGAGAAATTCGAAACCGCGTAGGTCTCTCGCAGGTGCAGCTCGCAGTGAAGTCCGGCGTCTCGCTCAGCACGCTCCGCCTCGCCGAGCTCGGTCTTGCCAGCGGCCGTACGCTCGAGGCGCTGGCCAGAACCCTTGAGGTGACCGTCGAGCAGCTCGTGAACGCGAACGGAGCGCGCCGGTGAAGGCCCTGCGTTGCGGCTCCGGCAGGTTCCGCTGCAGCGTTCTCGTATGCGGATGCGAGCGAGGCGAGCGATGAAGGTCTCAGAAGGAGTTCAGCGGTGGCGGGTGATTCGCGGCTTCGAGCTGCTCGGCCGTCGCCTTGGCGACCTTGTCGGCCCGTTGAACCGGTCGACGGCCTACGCGCTCGCCGCCGGCGACCAGCTGGCAGTGGCCGAGCTCGACGACGCTCACCGAGCGCTGCGTGAGCGCCAGGAGCGGCTGCAGACGGCTGCGCGGTCGCGGCGGTGGCTGGCGGAGAGACTCCGTTGAACCCTGCGATCTTGGGCGAAAGTTTGGCTGTCCACGGCGAGGTGTTTGCTCACCTCATGAACGACCAAATGGGTGTTCTCGAAGGCTCGGTGCGACGGTGACCGCGACCCCGACGAATGGCGTCGATCACCGCCACGTGGCGACGATCCACGAGGTCGCGGCGGGCGTCGCCGGCCTTGTCGAGCGCGCCGCAGTGCTCGGGAAGGACGATGCGGGCGATGCGGCCCTGCTCTTTCGCCAACACCTCACCACGCTCGCTGTTCAGCTCGGCGACCTTGCCGCTCGTTCTGGTGGTTCTGGAACCAGTTCCGGAACCGGGGTGGTACCTGGTTCCCCACCCTATAAGGGTGGAACCAGTACCGGAACCACCCGCCCCGCGGCGCACGCTGGAACCACCCTGGCGTTCGAAACGCTCGCCACGTTCTTGGCCCGCGCCGAGGTCGTCACCGACGCCGTTTGGGTCTGGGACCACCTCGTTCCCGGTGTCGGTCGGGTGCTGATCGTCGGGGCGCCGAACGCGGGCAAGACCTTCTTCGTGCTGGTGGTCGCGCGCATGGCTGCAGCTGCAGGCCGGGTTGTCTACCTGGTGCTCGAGGAGGGCTCGATCAAGGCCCTCGCGAAACGGTTCGTCGACCTCGGCTTCGACGCCGGCGCCGCGATTCACGTGCTGCACCAGACCGGCTTCCGGCTGTTCGAGCACACCGGTGCGCTGGTCGAGAGGCTCCGCGCCGGCGCGGACGGTCCCGCGCCGGTCATCGTGATCGATCCTTTCAGCGCCGTGTTCACCGGTGACGAGAACGACACCGAGGAAATGAGCGCGGCCCGCGGCCAGCTCGAGCGAATCCAGCGTGCCGACCCGCGAGCGCTGCTGATCGTGCCGCACCACACCAGCAAAGCAGGCGAAAAGGGTGAGGCCGGCGCTGAGATGTACGCCTCGCGCGGCAGCACCACCTTGAACGGCTGGGCCGACGTGCAGCTGAACTTGAAGCACGTCGCGACCGCGCGGGGGTCCGGCCGCGTCGAGCTCGACGCGTTGATGGCGAAGAATCGCGACGGTGAGCGCGACTACACGATTCGGGTCGCCCTCGAGCTCGGGTCCGGCAACGTCACCACGAAGCCCCTCGAGGAAGCCCGCGCCGATCAGCGCGAGGCCGCCGCGGCGTCGAAGGTGGCGGAGGCTGAGGCGCGGATCGAGGCGTTCGTCGCCGATTCATCGAAGCCGCTGAGCAAGAACCAGATCAACACCGGCGTCGGAGGCAATCGCGCCGTGAACTTCAAAGCCATCGACCGCCTGGTCGAGCAAGGCGTGCTCGTGAACGTCGGCGTCGGCTACTCGCTGAAGACCGGAGGCACCGATGCGTAGCCGGAGTCAACGAACGTCCGAGAGCAAGACACCGCGCATTCCCACAGGCCTCCAGCTGCCGACGCTGGCCGAGCTCGACCAGTACATCGGGGCCGTCGATCGCGGCGCCGCCGAGCTGGTGTTGCGCCTGTGGCTCAACCGCGAGCCGACCGTCGAAGAGTGCCGGCGCTTCCTCGAAGCCGTTCCTCGCTCGCCTGTTTCGACGCCTGCTGTAGGCGCCGCCACCCGCAGCACTCCACGCAGCAGAAGGAGCACGACCCCATGAAAGAACCGTTCAAAGTTGGAGAGAAGATTCGTTTCGCCCGGGACCTGGTCGGCCCGCTCGACCACTCGGCTGCTGTGAAGTTCAGCGCCGCCGCTTCAAAGCCGGGCCTGCCTGACACTCAGTTGGCGGCGCAGACGCAGATCGAAGGGCTCGCGAGCAAGCGGGCAACCGCGAAGGGGATCTCGTTCGACGAAGCGATGAAGGAGCTCAGCAAGGAGCAGCCCGAGCTCTTCGCCGAGGCGTACCCCGAGCACACGGAGGCCCCTGCAGGGGTCGCGGCCATGTCGGCGTTCGCTCAGTACCGGACGATGTTGGACCGGTACCAGTCCGAGGGCCTCTCGGCCGACAAGGCGCTCGCGAAGCTGAAGCAGCTGCGCCCGGACGTCGTGCGGCGCGCGAACGAAGTCAGCAACGTCACCCGCCTGCGGAAGTGAAAGGAGACTCCGAGTGAACAAGACCGAGAAGATGCTGGAGCTGGAGGCTGCGGCTGAAGAGCGCGAGCAAGGGCTCGCCGGCGCGAACGCCGAGCTGGAGGCCGCCGAGAAGAAGCTGGCGGGCATCACCACGAAAATCGAGAAAGCAACCGCGGAGATCGTCCGCATCGACAGCTTGCCGAAGGTGTCGTCGGCCGAGTTGCTCACCGAGTCGAATCTCACTCGCGAGCTGCGCCAGCTCGAGGAGACGCAGGCCTCAGCCGAGTCTGCCCTCAATGAAACGCGGGCTGCGAAGCGAATGGCCGAGAAGGAGTTGCAGGAGTCGCACCGCGCCATCCAGCACCAGGTGGTCGAAGACACGATCAGCGAGATCGCGGCGAAGTGCGACGCCTTCGACTCGGAGTTGCGGCCCTTGCTCGAGCGCATCGCTGCGGCGCGCCGACTCTCCGGTAGCCAGTCCGACCGCTTCGTCGTTTCTCGGCGGGAGCGCTATGTGGAAGTCGGCGGCTGCAGCACGAGGACGACTGAACCGGAGCGATTCGCTCACCTCGCTTCGGCGTTCGAAGGCCTCCAAGAAATTCGCGAGGACGAGGCCCGGGCCGAGGCCGACAAGCGCCGCATCTTTCACCGGGTGGGGTGAGCGATGCAGAGCACCCAGGGGCAGGTGGTGCGGAGCGTCGAGCTCCACGCCGGATCGGCCGGCGAAAACAGCCTCAACTCGGCCGCGGACTCCATTACCGCGGTGACGAGTCGTGCGGTTCCACGAGACGGGACAGCTCTCGGCCGAGCGACCTGCCGGTGACGAGAGCCGGCTGGCCCACGTGACGGGCCGCAGTACCCCCTATGAACGTTCAAAGTCGAATTCTCTCAAGCTCCGCGGTTGGACCGGTTCGCCGCGGGGCCGATGTACGATCGGAGGCGTGGAAGAAGTGATCGACGAGGCGTTCAAGGCGATGGTGAAGGACGCCGTGCGGGAGGTCCTGCGCGAGGAGCTCGCCGAGCTGCGCTCGAGCACCACGCCGTCGCCCGCCGACGACGAGTTGCTGACTGTCGACCAGGTCGCTGCCCGCTGCGGCCACGTGAAGCCCGCCACGGTTCGCGAGTGGATTCACTCCGGCCAGCTGCAGGCGCAACGCGCCGGGCACCGGCTGCTCGTCGCGCCGGCGGCGCTCCAAGTGTTCCTGGCTGCGCGGAATCAAGTGGCCACCGTGTCCACTTGCGCTGCAGCACGGCCCAGCCACGACGACCAGGCCGGCAAGATTCTGAGCATGCTCGAACAGCGGAGGGCCTCCAGGTGAGCAGCGTCTACGCCCGCGGCAAGTGGCTCTACCTCAGCGTGAAGAACGCCGATGGGCAGTGGGAGCGGATTCGAACCGACTTCGTTGTCGGCCAGGAGGAGCAGGCGCGTGCCCTCCTCGAGACGGTCGAGACCCGACGCGACGCCGGCGAAGACGTCGGCGAGCTCGGCCCCATCAGCGTCGCCGGCTGGTCGAAGAAGTGGCTGAAGCGGCGCGAGCTCGAGGTGCAGACCTGGAAGAACGACCGCGCGACGCTGCACCTGCACGTTCTTCCGAAGCTCGGAGCGATGCGCCTCGACCAGGTCCGGGCCCGGCACGTGGTCGACCTGGTGAAAGGTTGGCGCGCGCGCGACGGCGATCAGCGCATGGCGCCGAGGACCATCTACACCGCGTACTCAACGGTCTGCGCGATGTTCCGCGACGCGCAGCTCGACGGCCTCATCAATGCCACACCCTGCGTGCTCACCAAGCGCCAGCTCGGCCCGAAGGTCGACGGCGACCCGGAGTTTCGCTCCAAGGCCGTCTTCAGTGTCGCCGAGCTGGAGTCGATGATCAGCGACACGGCGATCCCGATGGACCGTCGCACGATGTACGGCCTCCAAGGCGTTGGCGGGCTACGCCACGGCGAGGCGGCCGGTCTCCTCTGGCGGAACGTGCGCCAGGCCGAACTGGTGCCGTACATGCTGGTCGCGTTCAGCTACGAGCGGCCGCTACCGAAAGGCGGCATCGTGAGGCCGGTGCCGATGCACCCCACCCTTGCGGCGATGCTCGCTGAGTGGCGGTTGCACGGCTGGCGCGAGATGTTCGGCCGGGCCCCGACCGACGACGACCTGGTCGTGCCGCTTCCGCCCGGTGCGCGCACCAAGCGGCGTTGGCGCGGGCGCAGCAAGGGCTACTCGGTACGATCGCCTCGAGGAGGACCTCGCGGCCCTCACCTTTCGACACCGCCGCGGCCACGACCTCCGCCGCACATTCATCTCGCTCGCGCGCTCGCACGGCGCCGTGAAGGACATTCTGCGCCGGGCAACCCACCGCCCGCCGACAGAGGTGATCGAGGGGTACACCACGTTCGATCTCGAGGTGGTGGCGGCCGAGGTGAACAAGCTGCGGGTGCAGCGTCGCGGCGCGAACGTGGTGGCTCTCCCGTTGGCGATCGCCGCCGGCGCCGGCCCCGTCCGCCCTGGGGCGGATCAAGTGGCCACCGTGGCCACTCGATCGAGAGATGTGGCCACGGTGGCCACGACTACGAAAGACAACACGGTGTCGTTTTTCGAGTCCACCAAGCCCGGAACGGTTGCGACCTACGCCGCAGACCTCAGCGCCGATTGGCGCGAAGGTTCGGTCGAAAGCTTTTCCCCAGCTTTTCCCCGCGCATCGCAAGGGCGCGAGGCCGCGGGTGAAATCGAGTGGCCCTCCCCGGACTTGAACCGGGACGCCTTTAGGGGGCAACGGATTTTGAGTCCGTCTCGTCTACCAGTTTCGACAGAGGGCCTTACTGGTGAGCGCGGCTCATAGCAGATCTGCTATGGGGAGCGCGCCATGATTAACCTGCTGTTGTCGGCGGCGGCCTTCGCGCTCGCCATCATCCTCGCCCGGGTCGCCGGCTTCTCGATCTGGGCGGGTCTGCTGCCCGGTTTCATCGCCTTCACCGGCACCTTCTTTCTCTTGGGCCGACGGGTCTTCACCAAGATCCAGAACGGCATGGGTGAGGTTCAGAAAGAGCTCTCCACGCTCAATCAGAACCCCCGCGAGCAGAAGGTGAAGATGGAGAAGTCGATCAAGATTCTCGAGAGCTTGCTCCCGTTGAAGTCGTGGCAGTTCCTGGTCGAGGCCGAGGTCATGGGTCAGATTGGGATCATCAAGTTCATGTTCAAAGACGTTCCCGGCGCCGAGGCCGCGTTCGCCAAGGCCTCCAGCCGCAACTGGCTCGCCCAGGCGATGGGTGCGTCGATCGCCTACCAGAAGAAAGACTTCGGCCTGATGACGGCCAAGTGGGAAGAAGCGGTCAAGCACGGGAAGAAAGAGGGCATGTTGTGGGCCGGGTACGCCTGGTGCCTGTTGCAGAACAAAGAGAAGGACAAGGCGCTCAAGGTGATGGCCCGCGCCGTCGAGGCCAACCCGTCAGACGAGAAGCTCAAGGGCGCCCTGACCGCGCTCCAGAACGACAAGAGGCTGAAGATGAAGGCCTGGGAGCCGGGTTGGTGGCAGTTGTCACTGGAAAGCCCCCCCGCGCCGCAGCCGATGTTCGTGGGTGGAGGCGGCAGGCGGCGCTTCCGCTAGTATCGCGCTCGCGCGGGGGCGTATGTCCGAGAAGCTGGGCCGGTACACACTCGAGAGGAAGATCGCCGCCGGGGGGATGGCGGAGATCTACCTCGCCCGGCAAGACGGCTCGAACAACACCTGCGTGATCAAACGCATGCTGCCGGAGCTGATGGTCGACCCTCAGTTCATGCGCATGTTCCTCGACGAGGCGAAGCTGGTGGCGCAGCTCCACCACCCGCAGATCGCCACCATCTACGACTTCGGTCACGAGCACGGCGTGCTGTTCCTCGCGATGGAGCATGTCGAGGGCGGCAACCTCCGCAGCATCGTCAAAGACAACGCCAAGAAGGGCACCTGGATGCAGCCGCACCACGCGGCGGCGATTGTCGCCCAGGCGGCCCGCGCGCTCGACTACGCGCACCAGGCGGTCACCATCGACAAGAAGCCGATGAACCTGATTCACCGCGACGTCAGCCCGCAGAACATTCTGCTCGGCAAAGACGGCATGGTGAAGCTGATCGACTTCGGCGTCGCCAGGAGCGAGACCGCCACCCAGCGCACCGCCGCCGGCATGATCAAAGGCAAGTTCGCCTACATGTCGCCGGAGCAGATTCGCGGCCAACAGCTCGACGGCCGCAGCGATCTGTTCGGGTTGGGCCTGGTGCTCTACGAGCTGCTCGCCAACATGCGCGCGGTGCCCGGCGTGTCTGACGCCGAGATGGCGCAGAACGCGCTCGCGATGCGAATCGCGCCGATTCAGACGGTGCGCCCCGACATTCCGGTGCCGCTGCTGAAGTCGCTCGAGAAGGTGCTCCAGCGCGACAAGAACCTGCGCCATGGCCGCGGCAACGACCTGGCGGTCGAGCTGGAGACGTTCGTGCGCGCGGTGGCGCCCCGCTTTCACCCCAGCGAGCTCGGCATGCTGTTCGGGCTCCCCCACCCCCAGCAGATTCTCTCGCCAGCGCAGCCGAAGATGGCGCTCGCCACCCCGCTGGCGCAGCAGCCCGCCTCGTTGATGCAGGCCACCGTCGAGCTGCCGCCGGGGGTGATTCAGGGCGAGATTCGCCGCCGCGCGATCACCGTCGATGGGCCGACCATTCCACCCGGCGCGGGTATGGTCGCCACCACGATGCCCGGCCAGCTGCCCGGCATTCCGACCGAGGAGCTCGGCAACGCCGAGCCCACCGACCGGGTGATGCTGGCCAAGACCGAGATTCGCCCGCCCAGCTCGCGCTCCGCGCCGCAGCCGGTGATCGGCACGGTGAAGGTGCAGACCGGCAGCCTCCGCGCCGACGACGGGCGGCCTCCCACCGCGCCCGCGCCCGCGATGATCACCCCGATGGCCGGGCCTGCGCCGCAGCCGGAGCAGACGCTCACCCCGTCGCTGCAGCGCGCGGTGCGATCGTCGCGCGGCCCGTGGATCGCGATCGGCCTGGTGTTCGCGATCGGCGTCGGGCTGATCGGGTGGACCTTGCTGCACGATCAGCCTCAGGCGCCCAAGCCGGTCAATGCGCCCCCGGTGGTGAAGCCGCCCGAGCCGCAGCCGCCTCCGCAGCAGGCCGCTCCTCCGACGCCCGCGCCGGCGCCCACGCCCGCGCATGAAGAGCCGCCGCCTCCGCCTGCCCCGCTGCCGCAAGACCCTGCGCATGGCGTTCACGGCCCTCCACCGGTGCAACACCACGCCGCGCCGCCTTCGGGTGGCCCGCCCCCGACGCACCCGGCCGAGCCTGCCGAGGGCCCGCCGCCCGAGAAGAAGTCCGAAGGGCCGCCGCCGTCGCGCCCGACGCAGTAGTCAACCGCGGGCCGCCAACCTCACCTCGCGGACGCTGATGCGTCCGTCGGTCCTCTCCTTTCAGGAGAGGAGTTTTTCGACGAAGACGGCGTCGGTCTCGCGCTTGAACCAGGTCACCTGCCGCTTGGCGTAGTGCCGGGTGCGCTGCGCGGTGTCGTTGATCGCGGCCTCGAGGGTCATCTTCCCGTCGGCCACCGCGAGCGCCTCGACGTAGCCCACCGACCGCATCGGCGCGGCCTCGCGAAACCCACGCTCCGCCAGCGAGCGCGCCTCATCGACCAGGCCGTGCTCGAACATCCACCGGGTGCGCTGGTTGATCGCCTCGTACACCTTCTCGCGCGGAGGGCTGAGCACCCACCACTTGAACGCGTAGCGCGGCCTGGCGAAGGCGTGCTCCTGGCGCTGCTGCGAGGCGGGCTTGCCGGTCGCTTCGAAGATCTCCAGCGCGCGAATGACCCTCACCCGGTCGGCCACCTCGAGCTTCTTCGCGCTCTCGGGGTCGACCGCGGCCAGCCTCTGGTGGAGCGCCGGGTTGCCCTCGCGATCGGCGAACGCCTCCAGCTCTTCGCGAAGCTGCTCGTCGGCGCCGGGCGCCTCGATCAGCCCCCGGAGCAGAATTCGCAGGTACAGCCCGGTGCCGCCGGCCACCACCACCCGTTTGCCACGCGCGTGAATGTCCGCGATCGCGGCGTCGGCCAGCGCCTGGTACTTCGCCGCGCTGAACGGCGACAGTGGCTCGACCACCGAGATCAGATGGTGCGGCACCCGGGCGAGCAGCTCGGGCTCCGGCTTGGCGGTGCCGAGGTCGAAGTACTTGTAGACCTGCTGCGAGTCGGCTCCGACGATCTCCGCGCCGATCTTCTCGGCCAGCTCGACCGCGGCGCGCGACTTTCCCGAAGCGGTGGGGCCCGAGATGACGGTCAGCGCCTCAGGGCTCTCCAAGCGCGGCCTTCACCTCTTTGTCGAGCAGCTCGGAGGCCTCCTGGTCGTACCCGCGGTGCATCATGCTCACCGTGCCGTCGGGCTTCACCATGAACACCGAAGGCAGCGGGCTCTGCGCGCCCAGCCACCGCCGCGCGACCACGGTGAAGCGGTCCTTCAGCACCGGAAAGGTGACCTTGTTCTTCTCGATCAGCTCGTCGATCTGCTTCTGGCCCTCGGGCTCCTTGTCGATCGACACCATCAAGATGCGCAGACCCTTGGGCCCGTACTTCTCGTGGAGCGACTGCAGGTAGGGCATCTCTTTCTTACAGGGCGCGCAGAAGCTGGCCATGAACGACAGCAGCACCACCTTCGCCTGCTTGTCGCTCGCGTCGGGGCCGACGAACTTGTCGAGCCCGAGGTAGGTCGAGCCCCCCGACGACTTCTGGTTGTAGACCGGCAACCGGAACATCGGCGCCGGCTTGTCGACCTGGGCGAGCTCGTCGTCTGCGAGCGCAGGCAACGCGAGGGCGATCAAGGCGACGGCGAGTGTGCGCATTTATTTCTCGAGCATTCCCTGAACGGCGGAGAGGAGGTCGCCCCGGGCGACGATTCGCTGCTTGTCGGCAGAATCTTGAGCCACGGTGACCCGCTTGATCAAGACCGTGCCCTTCTCCTTGTCGCCGGCGTTCATCACCACCGCCAACGGCACACCGCAGCGCTGCGCGTAGTCATACTGCTTACCCACGTCTTTCTTGGGGCCGTAGACCTCGGTGTTGATCCCGGTGGCGCGCAGCTCTCTGGCGATCGCGAAGTAATCGTCACGCAGCGCCGGGTCGGCGTTGACCACCAGCACCTTGGCGGTGCCCGGCGTGGTCGGCAGCAGCTTCAGCTCGAGCAGCTGCTCGAACAGGCGGGTCAGCCCGATCGAGATGCCCACGCCCGGCAGCTTCGACTTCGTGTAGTAGCCGGCGAGGTTCTCGTAGCGCCCGCCGGAGCAGATGCTGCCCAACCCCGGCGCCCCGTCGAGGAAGGTCTCGTAGACGGTGCCGGTGTAGTAGTCGAGGCCGCGCACGGTCGAAGGGCTCACCCTCACCCGCTTCTCGCTCACTCCGAGCGCGATCATCGACTCGTAGACCTGCTTCAGCTCGATGAAGCCCTCGTTGGCGGCGAACTTCGACTCCAGCGCCGAAAGCGTCGCCGCCGAGGTCTCCTTGGCGGTGAGCACGTCGAGCAGCGCTCCGGCGGCCTCGGCGCTGAGGCCCACCTTGACGATGCGCTCGACCACGTCTTCGCGCTTCATCTTGTCGAGCCGGTCGATCTCGTGGAGCACGCTCGCCTGCAGCTCCGCCGCCACGCCCTGCGCGTCGAGCACGCCCTTGAGCAGCTTGCGGTTGTTCACCCGAATCGTGAAGTCGCCGATCTTCAGCTGCACCAGCAGCTCGTGGATCACCGCCGCCACTTCGGCGTCGTACGAGAGCGGCAGGGTGTCTTTGCCGATCGCGTCGATGTCGCACTGGTAGAACTCGCGGTAGCGGCCCTTCTGCGCCCGCTCGCCGCGGTAGACGCGCTGCATCTGGTACCGGCGAAACGGGAAGACGAGCTGGTTCTCGTGCTGGGCCACGTAGCGCGCCAGCGGCACGGTGAGATCGAAGCGCAGCGCCAGCTCGGGCAGCTCGTCGGGCTTGTTGCGCGACTGCTCGCGCGAGCCGGTCGACTCGACGAAGTACACCTGCTTCTCGGTCTCGCCCCCCGACTTGGTGAGCAGCACCTTGGTGAGCTCGAACACCGGGGTCTCGATCGGCACGAACCCGAAGCGCTCGAACGCGCCGCGAATGGTGTCGAGCATGCGGCCGAAGGCGATCTGCTCGCCCGGCAACAGCTCCATCACGCCCTGGGTGGTTCTCGGCTGAATCAGGTTCACGGTTTGCCACCCAACTTCTGACCCACCTGCACCACCGCGCCTGACGTCAGCGAGGCGTCCCACTTCACCTTGCCGGGCTCGAACACCAGGATCACCGTGGAGCCCATCTCGAACATGCCCAGCTCGGCGCCGCGCTCGACGGGAATCGGCTTGTCGTACCGCTTCGCCTGCGCCGGCGTGCCGGTGTTGGTGACGATGTTGTCGTAGGTGGCGTGAATGCGGGCCACGCAGGTCGCGCCCACCGCCACCACCGCCACCTGGCCCAGCGGAGTCGTCATCCACGTCACCAGCCGCTCGTTGATCGCGAACAGGCCCTTCACGTTCGCCACCGAGGGCGGGTTCACCGGCCAGAACTGCCCGGGGAGATAGACGAAGCCGTCGATCGTTCCTTCCAGCGGGGTGTGAATGCGGTGGTAGTCGCGCGGCGACAGGTAGAGCGTGGTGAACGCGCCGCCCTCGAACGCCTTGGCGCGCTCCTCGTCACCCAGCAGCTGCCCCAGCGGAAAGTCGATGCCCTTGGCCTGAATGCAGGCGCCGTTCTCGACCACCCCGGCCTGGGAGACGGCGCCGTCGACGGGAGAGACCACGGTGTTGGGGGTCTGATCGATCGGCCGCGAGCCCGGCTTCAGCTTGCGGGTGAAGAACGAGCCGAAGGTCTTGAAGTCTTCGATGCCCCCGTCGGCCTGGTCGAGGTCGACCTTGAAGCGCGAGGCGAACAGGCGCATCGCGGTCTGGTGAAGCGCCGCCGGAACCGGCACGCGCGTCAGGGTGCCCACCGCTCTCGAGAGCGCCGCCTTGGGCAGCACCCGCATCAACGTCATGTACGTCTTGTCGTTCACCCGGCTCCTACTACCTCGGACCGGTGCCGGGCGCAGCCGCCGCGGCGCCTGCGTCGGGCGCATCGGGAGGAGGCCCGCCGACCTGCTTGCTGCCCCCGTCGGCGTCGACCTCGAAGGTGCGGGTGATCATGCGCGACTTGTCGACCACCATCGCGATCTTGCCGTTGCGCACCAGGATCAGCTTGTCGGCCACCACCTGAAGCTGCCGCGGGCAGTCGGTGCGGCCCGCCCAGGTGTAGCCGTCGGCCATGCCGTCTTGGGTCTGCACCTGGGCCGCGGTCGGGGCGAAGCAGGGGCCGTACCTGGCGGAGATCTTGGCGAAGTCGCTGCCCACCTCGAAGCCGGCGATCTCGGCCGGGCCGGCGTCGGCGTCGGCCGCGGCGGCGTTGTCGGTGCCGTCGTTGGTCTTCAGCGGCTTGAGGAACTCCGGCTGCGCGGCGGCGTTGTCTCCGCTGTTGGGCGGGGCGAAGTTCGACTTCAGGTTCTTCAGCTTCGCCCGCTCACCGTCGATCTTCGCCATCATCGCGCGGGCGGCCTGGTAGTCGGAGCTCTTCTCGTTCACCGAGTTGCAGAGCGTGTAGACGCGGTCCATGTCGGGGTCGAGCCAGGCGGCTTCACCCCGGTACGAGACCAGCTGGCTGTAGATGCCTTCGGCTTCGGCGAACTGCGGAGAAGGCACCGGCTTTCGCTTGCAGCCTGAGCAGACCAGCAACGCGAGCGCGAGCCCGAGAGCGAGGGTACGGGTCATGGCCGCGAGACTGTAGCTTCGAGGGCGCTTCTACACACCCAAGAACAGGCGCTTGCCGAAGTTCAGCGCCAGGTCGGCGTCGAAGATCTTCTGCGCCGAGGCCTCGATGTCGTACTCGACGCGGAGGTACTCCACCGTGCGCGCGTCGGTGTCGTGAATCACGAAGCACGCCCGGTTGTCGTAGTCGCGGGGCTGGCCGACCGAGCCGACGCTGATGATGTACTTGTAGCCCTTGCGCACCCCGAACTTCTGCGCGACCACGTCGTTCACCTCGCCGTTGCCGATCGCGAACGCCTTGCAGAGGTGCGAGTGGCCGATGAAGGTGACCTCGGGCAGATCGACCGCGAACGGCATCAGCTCGCGGGCCTGCTCGAGCGCGAAGATGTACTCGTAGGCGCGGGGCTCGATCGGGCTGCCGTGCGAGAAGCCGACGTCGCCGATGCGGTAGGTGTACGGCAGGCTCCGCAACCAGGCGAGGTTCTCGTCGGTGATCACGTTGGCCGACCAGTCGAGCGCGTGGCGGGCGGCGTCGTAATAGAACGAGTAGTCCATTCGGCCGGCGACCGCGGCGTCGTGGTTGCCGAGCAAGGTGACCTCGGCGTACTGCCGCACCAGCTCGCAGCACGGGTTGGGAGACGCGCCGTAGCCGACGACGTCGCCCAGCGACACCACCCGATCGACCCGCTCGGAGTCGATCACCTTCAGCACCTCGGTGAGGGCCTCGTGGTTGGAGTGAATGTCGGAGATGATCGCGATGCGCACTTCAGGCCCCCTTCTTGGTGCCCTGCTCTGAAACCAGCGCCTTGATCTGTTCCTTCAAAGCGTCGTTCAAGTCCAGGAACTTCAGCCCCATGCCAGGCGGCCCCTCGTCTCCATCGATGCCCCTCGACCAGACCACCGCCGCCGCCGCCTCGACCGCGGTGCCGTCACCGAAGCGAACGCGCGCGGTCGAGCCGTTCGCCAACGGCGTGCTGGTGCGCAGAAAAAGCCCACCCTCGGAGAGGTTGCCGATGCGCGCGTAGAGCGTGACGTTCTCGCCCTCGCACCAACAGCGGAGCTTGGACTGCACTCGGTTGAACTTCCTGTTCTCGACCAACGACAGCCCTCCGGTATGCGACAACAAAGTGCATCCCCCCGTTGGGCGACTGAAGACCTCTCACACCTCGAAACGCGTTGATCGTAGGGAGCGCCATCGCGAAGCGTCAAGACGGCAGAATCTGCCGGTCTGTCGGACAACCGCGCCCAAGGTAAGCGAACGCTGGCGGACCGGCGCGGCGAACGCCATATTTCGCTCCCGTGACGACACCTCGCCCCGTGCGCTACCGCTGCAGCCTGCGCGGAGATCTGGTCACCGAGGAAGGCGCCGCCGTGGTGGTGCAGATGATCGACGTCTCTGAGAAGGGCGTCTTCATCGAGCGCGCCGAGGAGCTCGACGAATTGCAGGTGGGCGACCACGCGCGGCTGAGGCTGCCGCTCCCCGGCAGCGCGGCCTGGGCGGCCGACGTGATCGTCACCCGGCTCGGCACCTGCCTGAGGGAGATCAAGCACCCCACCGCGCAGCACGTGACGGTGGTGAGACATGGCTTCGGGCTGGAGTTCGTCGACATCGACGACGACAACCTCGAGCACCTGCGCGACTTCCTCGAGCTGCTCGACCAGCGCTAGGAGCGGACGAGTAAGCGAGCCGCAGGCGAGCGCAACGACCGCAGCGTGCGCATCACGCGAAGGCGGGAGCGACCCGACAAATCAAGCGGGCAGCAGCGCCGGGCCCTTGAAGTCGTAGATCTTCTCGACCGCGATGTTGCGGTAGCGGCCGACCTTGAGCGCGCGGCGGGCGCAGTCGTCCATCAGCGCCTGCTGCCCGTCGCCCGCCTTCGCCCGCCGGCGGGCCTCGGCCACGATCAGCTTCGCCGCCTCCGAGGGGTGCCAGGTGAACGCCGAGCTGAACCAGTAGAACCCGCCGTGGGGAATCAGCCGGGCCTCCAGCACGTCGCCCTTGTGCACCCCGGTCAGGCGCCGGCGCTCGGTGACGATGAAGTCTTTGCCGCTGAACAGCGCCTTGAGCCGAACCTCGTGCGCCTCCAGCTTCTTCGCCTCGAACAGACCGTGAATCGTCTCGGTGAAGGCGCGAAACGCCGACGCCCGCTCGGGCGGGCCCTCTTTCAGCGCCTGCTGGTAGCGCACCTGGGCGGGTGCCAGCCCGTCGGCGCCCGGCCGGTCGAACAGAAACCACTCCAGAAACGACGCCATTCGCGACTCGAACTGGCGGTCGTCTTCGAAGATCTCGCCGGTGCGCTCGAAGTACACCTTGCGCGCGGCGAGCACCTCTTCTTTGCGGTCGTCGAGCTTCGCCCACTGCACGAGCTCGTCGAACCAGGTCTGGTAGCTCTGCAGCTCCATGTGGGTGGGAGCTGACGATTCTACGCTGCCGAGACTGAAAGCGCCTTGCCGTTCATCAGGTCGGCGAAGCGTTTGAACAGATACTGGGCGTCGTGGGGGCCCGGTGACGCCTCGGGGTGGTACTGCACCGAGAAGGCGCGCAGGTCGGGCACCGCCAGGCCCTCCACCGTCTGGTCGTTGAGGTTCAAGTGGGTGACGTAGGCCTTGCCCTTGAGCGAAGCGGCGTCGACCGCGAAGCCGTGGTTCTGGGCGGTGATCTCCACCTTGCCGGTGGAGAGGTCTTTCACCGGCTGGTTGGCGCCGCGGTGGCCGAACTTCATCTTGTAGGTCTTGCCGCCCAGCGCGAGCGCCAGGATCTGGTGGCCCAGGCAGATGCCGAACACCGGCAGCTTGCCGAGCAGCCCCGAGACGATCTTGTCGGCGCCGATCACCGCCGCCGGGTCGCCGGGGCCGTTGGTGAGGAACACCCCGTCGGGCTTCAGCGCCAGAATCTCGGCCGCGGTGGTGCGCGCGGGAACCACCGTCACCTGGCAGCCGACGTCGCAGAGGTACTGCAGCATCGCGCGCTTCAGCCCCCAGTCGACCGCGACCACCTTGTGCTGGCCGGTGGTCTCTTTCGCCGCGCCACCGTCGAGGTAGGCCGGGGTGCACTTCGACCACTGGTAGGTCTGGGGCGTGGAGATGCCGGAGGCGAGGTCGAGCCCCTCCATCGGGTGGGCGCTCTTCGCCTTCTCGACCAGCGCCTTCGCCGAGGCGCCGTCGGCCGCCAGCGCGCCCATCTGCGAGCCGTGGGTGCGCAGGTGCCGAACCAGCTGCCGGGTGTCGAGGCCCGAGATGCCGCCCACCTTGTTGCGGCCGAGGTAGTCGTGGAGCGTCTCTTTGGAGCGCCAGTTCGAGGGCTCCGACGCCTCGCGCACCACCAGCCCGACCGCGTGCGGCTTGTCGGACTCTTCGTCTTCGGGGTTCGCGCCGACGTTGCCGATGTGCGGGTACGCCATCGTCACGATCTGCCCGACGTACGAGGGGTCGGTGAGGATCTCCTGGTAGCCGAACATCGAGGTGTTGAAGACGACCTCGCCGAGGACCAGGTCGGCGCTGCCGAACGCCTTGCCCTCGAACACGGTGCCGTCGGCCAGGGCCAGAATTGCGGTCTTCACGCTTCACCTCTCGAGTGGCGAACGCTGCCGCCCACCAGGGTGTAATGCACCTCGAGCGTCTTCGGGTTCACGATCGTCACGTCTCCGCGGGCGCCGTTCGACAGGTGCCCGATGTCGAGCCCCAGCACCGACGCCGGGCCATGGCTGAACAGCTTCGCCAGCTGCATCGGAGCGAGCTTGAGCTGCATCGCCGCCCGCCACGCGGTCGACAGCTGCGCCTCGCCGGGAGCGCACATGTCGAACGGGTGCTCCCGCTCGGTGGGGTCGACCCGAACGTGATCGGTCGCGATCGCGTCGATGGTGTCGTCTTTCACCGCGTCGAGCAGCGCGTGCACGTGGTGGGCGGGCCGCAGCGGAGGCCACACCCGCGCCGCCAGCGAGTAGCCCTTCGCCACCTCGTCGGAGCGGCTCAGGTGAATCGGGGTCACGTCGCAGGTGACCGCCAGCCCGCGCGCCTTGGCGTCGCGCACCAGCCGCATGCTGCCCTCGCAGGTGAGGTGCGAGAAGTGCAGCCGCCCGCCAATCTCCTCGAACAGCGACAGGTCGCGCGCCACCATCGAGACCTCGGCCGACGCCGGCACCGCGGGCAGCCCGAGGTGCGAAGCGACCAGGCCTTCGCCGAGCACGCCCTTGCCCGAGAGCGTGGGGTCCTCCGCGTGCACCATCACCACCGTCTTGAGCGGCCGCGCGTACTGGAGCGCCCGCCGCATCAGCCCCGCCCGCACCACCGGCCGGGAGCCGTTCGAGAGGCAGGCGGCGTGGTCGTTCACCTCGCCCAGCTCTTCACCGCTCAGGCCCTTGGTGAGCGGCGCGGCGTGGAGCAGGTTCAGCTCCGCGGTCGATTTCAACTCCGACTCGGGCGAGGCGACCACCGTGGTGTACCCACCCGAGAGCGCGGCGCGCACGTCGTGCTGATCTCGCAGCCGGGCGCGCAGGTCGACGAAGCCGGGCAGCACCCAGCGGTCTTTCGCCTCCAGCCGGAGCGCCGACTTGGGGCCCTGCCCTGGCGCCACCCGGTCGACCACCACCCCGTTCTCGATCAGCAGATCGATCTCCTGATCGACGCCGTTCTTCGGGTCGAGCAGGCGGCCGCCGGTGATCAGCAGAGTGCCGCGCTCGCTCATGCGACACCTTCCAGAATCGCCTTGCGCACCGCGACGCCGTTCTCGACCTGCTCCAGAATCACGCTCGCCAGGCCGTCGGCCACCTCGGGCGCCAGCTCCAGCCCGCGGTTGACCGGGCCCGGGTGCAGCACCAGCGCGCCCTGCTTCAGCCGCGCCGCGCGCTCCTGGGTGAGGCCCCAGCGCCGGTTGTACTCGCGCTCACTCGGGAACATCGCCTCGCTCTGACGCTCCCGCTGAACCCGGAGCATCATCACCGCGTCGGCGTCGGCGAGCGCGTGGTCGAGGTCGTAGGTGACGAACGCGCCCAGCGCCGAGAGCTCGGTGGGCAAGAGCGTCGCCGGGCCGCAGAGGGTCACCTTCGCGCCCAGCGTCGCCAGGCAGTGGAGGTTCGAGCGCGCCACCCGGGAGTGGAGCACGTCGCCCACGATCGCCACCTTCTTGCCCTCCAGGGAGCCCCAGCGGCGCTTCAGGGTGAACGCGTCGAGCAGCGCCTGCGAGGGGTGCTCGTGCTGGCCGTCTCCGGCGTTCACCACCGAGCAGCGCACCACGGAGGCCGCCAGCTGGGCCGAGCCCGAGCTGGGGTGACGCATCACCATCACCGCCGGGCCCATCGCGGCCAGATTGCGCACGGTGTCGACCAGCGACTCGCCCTTGGAGGCCGACGAGCCCTGCACGGTCCAGTTGAGCACGTGGGCGCCGAGGGCGGCGGCCGCGATCTCGAACGACGAGCGGGTGCGGGTCGACGGCTCGAAGAACAGGTTCGCCACCACCTTGCCCGAGAGACGGCGCTCGGTGGCACGGCCCTCCCGAAACTCGATCGCCCGGGAAAGCAACGCCTCGATCTTCTGGCGCGGCATGCCCTCGATTGCGAGCAGGTGCGACATCACCACGCTTCCGGCGACTTGATCGGGCCCGTCTTGGTCTCGGTGAAGTTCACCCAGCGAACGTTGTTCTTGTTCGGCCAGGGCCAGAGGTAGACCTTGCGCTTGTAGGCGACGGTGATGGTGATCGTCTTCGCCACGTCGTCGCGCTCGACGTGAATCTCTTCGTCGCCCAGGCCCAGACCCCGCTTCTTCTCCATCTGGCCGAACTGGTTCTCTTCTTCGTGCCAGCCGACCTGCGAGGAGTTCACCTTGTTCTTGATCTCGAACGCGAGCTGGCTGTCGGGCTCGTGCCAGGCGGAGTTGTAGGCGCCCTTCACCGCGTCGCGAACGTCGAGGTTGTCGAGGTAGGCGCCCGAGTAGTTGAGCAGCCACCAGAAGCCGCCCGCGAGGCCCGCCAGAATCACCACCGCAATCAGGTTGATCTTGCCGGTAGGTCTCATCGTCAGAGGTCCTTTTAGCCTACTTCGACGACCTCGGCGGCTCTGAACCGCAGAGGGTGACCTCTTGAAAGAGCCGGTCGGTGCGCAGCCCGGTGCCGTCGAACATGCCCGACAGGAAGCCGCCGTGGGCGAGGCTGAGCCGAATCACCATCGCCTTGCCCTTGATGTTGCCGTAGGGCACGAACGCGGTCTTTCGCTGAGGGCTCTCGCCGAGGTTGAGCCGGCTGTCGGCCGAGTTGTCGCGGTTGTCGCCCATCACGAACACGTGGCCGGCCGGCACGGTGACCGGGCCGAAGTCGAAGGTGCTCTTGCCGTGGAGCGCGTAGTGCACCTGGCCGCTGAGCGTCTCGCGCTCGAGGTCGTCGGTGCCCGCCCGCAGGTTCCAGGTGCCGTTCTGCTGATCCCACCAGTTGTAGTCGGCGGCCTCGAGGGCGTACGGCTGCGCTTCGCCGTTGATGGTGACCTGGTTGTCCTTCACCTCGATCACGTCGCCCGGCACGCCGACCACCCGTTTGACGAAGTCTTTCTCGGTGTTCACCGGGTTGTTGAACACGATCACGTCGCCGCGCTTCGGCTCGCGCACGATCTTGAACGGCACGAAGTTGGTGAACGGTATGCGCACGCCGTAGATGAACTTGTTGACGAAGATCTGATCGCCGATCTCCAGCGTCGGCACCATCGAGCCGCTGGGAATCTTGTACGGCTCGATCAGCACGGTGCGAATCGCCAGCGCCACCAGCAGCGCCTTGCCGAAGCCCTTGGCGAAGTCGAGCGCCCCACCCTTGCGCCACTTCATCAGGTGCTTGTCGGCGGCGCCGTCGAGCTTCAGCACCGCCTCGGAGAGCTGCTTCTCGTCGCGGCTGGCGGTCGCCACCAGCAGCGCCTGGGTGAGCTCGGCGATCTCCTCGCGGGCCTTCTCGGGCACCGACGCGGAGCGCTTGTTCATCACCTCTTCGACCTCGTTGAGCAGCTCCTCACCCTCGCGCCGCGCCTTGCGCATGCGCTTGAACGGGCCCCACACCTGACCGGCGGCGACCAGCACCGCCCAGTAGGCCAGGCAGATCAGGCCGAACAGCTTCAGCGGGGTCTGGAGCGAGAGGTAGGTGCAGGTCGAGGCCTCGACGATGCAGATGTAGATCGCGAACACCACCCCGAACACGGTGACCGGGCACCAGAGCGAGTAGAGCCGCTCTTCCCAGGCTGCCTTGCCGAGGGCTCGTTTCTGCTCCTCGGTGAGCGGCGCGCGAACCTGCTGGCTGAACGACGCTGCTCCCGCCATCACTCCTCGGTCTTCAACACTGCGAGGAACGCCTCTTGAGGAATGTCGACGGTGCCGACCTGCTTCATGCGCTTCTTGCCCTCTTTCTGCTTCTCGAGCAGCTTGCGCTTACGGCTGATGTCGCCGCCGTAGCACTTGGCGAGCACGTTCTTGCGCATCGCCGAGACCGTCTCGCGCGAGATCACCCGGGAGCCGATCGCCGCCTGAATCGCGACCTCGAACATCTGCTTGTGAATGACCTCTTTGAGCTTGGCGCAGACGTCGCGGCCGCGCTGATAGGCGCGCTCTTTGTGCACGATGATCGACAGCGCGTCGACCGGCTCGCCGTTGATCAGAATGTCGAGCTTCACCAGCTCGGAGGTGCGGTAGCCGGCCAGCTCGTAGTCGAGCGACGCGTAGCCGCGCGAGAGCGACTTCATCTTGTCGAAGAAGTCGAACACCACCTCGGCCATCGGCAGCTCGTAGGTGAGCCGCACCCGGGTGCCGGAGGTGCCGAGGTAGTCGATCGCCTTCTGAATGCCGCGGCGGTCCTGGCAGAGCTTCAGCATCGCCCCGAGAAACTCGTTCGGCACGTGGAGGTGGCAGGTGAGGTACGGCTCCTCGAGGTGCTCGATCTTGTCGGTGGGCGGCAACCGCGACGGGTTGTGCACCAGCATCGGCTCGCCGGTGTGCGGGAACACCTTGTAGACCACGGAAGGCGCGGTGGTGATCAGCGAGAGGTTGTACTCGCGCTCCAGGCGCTCCTGAACAATCTCCATGTGGAGCAGGCCGAGGTAGCCGCAGCGAAAGCCGAAGCCGAGCGCGGTGGAGGTCTCGGGCTCGAAGGTGAACGCGGAGTCGTTCAGCCGCAGCTTGGTGAGCGCGTCGCGGAGGTTGTCGTACTCGGCGGAGTCGATCGGGAACACGCCCGAGAACACCATCGGCTTCACTTCTTTGAAGCCCGGGAACGCGGTCGCGGTCGGGGTCTCGAAGTCGGTGATGGTGTCGCCCACCTTGGCGTCGGCGAGCTCTTTGACGTTGGCGACCAGAATGCCCACCTCACCGGCGATCAGCTTGTCGACCGGGCGGGCCTTGGGCGCGTTCACCGCCAGCTCTTGAACCTCGAACTGCTTGTTGTTCGACCAGAGCTTGATCTGCTGCTTCTTGGCGATCGTGCCCTCGAGCACGCGAATCAGCATCACCACGCCGCGGTAGTTGTCGTACCAGCTGTCGAACACCAGCGCCTTGAGCGGGCTGACCGGGTCGCCCTTCGGCGGCGGCATCTTGGTGACGATCGCCTCGAGAATTTCGCTGATCCCGACGCCCTCTTTGGCGGAGGCGGGGATCGCGGTTTCGGGATCGAGCCCGATGATGTCGGCGATCTCGGCCTTGGTGCGATCGACGTCGGCGCTGGGCAGGTCGATCTTGTTGATCACCGGCACGATCTCGAGGTCGTGCTCGAGCGCCATGTACACGTTCGCCAGGGTCTGAGCCTCGACGCCCTGGGTGGCGTCGACGACCAGCAGCGCGCCTTCGCAGGCGGCGAGGGAGCGGCTGACCTCGTAGGCGAAGTCGACGTGGCCGGGGGTGTCGATCAGGTTGAGGACGTAGTCTTTGCCGTTCTTGGCGCGGTAGTTCATTCGCACCGTCTGCGCCTTGATCGTGATCCCGCGCTCGCGCTCCAGCTCCATGTTGTCGAGAAACTGATCCTGCTTCTCGCGGTCGGAGATGGTCTTGGTGAACTCGAGCAGACGGTCGGCGAGCGTCGACTTGCCGTGGTCGATGTGCGCGATGATCGAGAAGTTGCGAATGTGCTCGTTGGCTAAAGGCATCGAAGGCAGGGGGCTCGTAGCACTACACTTCGTGCCCGGGAAGCCTCGTAAAACGCTATGTTCGCTTCAGAAATTCCTTTGGCCACTGGGGAGGGAACGAGATGAAGCGAGCTTTGATTGCGATGGTGTTGTTGGGCTCCGTGCGCGCGCTCGCGCAGGACGCGGGCGCCGGAGGTTCGACCGAGCCGCCTCCGCCGGCCGACGAGATCAAGCGGGTGCTCGACTACTACTACAACGGCAAAGACCGGGGCCCGGCGCTGGTGGAGCTGAAGGCCTGTCTCAAGGTCGACAGCACCAAGGGCAGCCCGACGCTGAACGAGTGCGTCGAAGAGGTGAAGGGCCCGGTGAAGATCAACCAGGCGGTGCACGGCTGGCTCGCCTGGTACGTGCCCAAGGGCGGCTCGTACGAAGACGTCTCGGTGCAGTTTCTGCTGAACGGCGAAGTGCGCTCCACCCAGGACATCAAGCTCGACGGCGAAGGCCGCACCCGCACCTGGCGCACCCAGGCGGCCACCAAGAAGGGCAAGTGGACGATCAAGGTGACCTACAAGGGTAAGGAGCTGGGCAGCACCACCTACACCGCCGAGTGATCGGCGCGGTAACCGCCCGTCACGGTTGAGCCGATCTGCGCGCGCAATTGCGCAGATCGGCTTCGAAATTCATCGCAACTGACCTTTCGAAATGAACGAAAGGGACGCGATGAAGACGAAGCGGGTTGCGGTGCTCTCGGCGGTGATTCTTCTCTCGGCGTGCGGCTCCGACCCCAAGGCGGGGGCCGACGGGGTGAAGAAGTCGGTCGATTCGCTCAACGCGGTCGAGAAGGCGCTCCACTTCATCGGGCTGTGGCCCTCCTACGAGTGCGGCGACGCGGCGCCGGTGGCGGCGGCGAACGTGGCCTCGCACCTGCGCGAGCGGGTCGGCTGCGGCATCGTCACCACCGAGAGCGACGACAGCTCGAGCTCGGTGGTGCTCAGCTTCCCCGACGACAGCTGCTACGTCGACGGCAAGAAGCTCACCGGCAAGGCGCGGCTGCGCTTCTCGCAGGGCGACGACCGGCTCGACGCGCGGTTCGATCTCAACGAGCTGAAGGTCGATGGCGACGCGATCCCCCTGGCGGTGAGCGTGGGCGAGTGCGGAGACATGATGACCTACTCGATTCAGGGCAGCGCCAAGATCGATCACGATCACACCTTCGCGCTCGACCTCACCACCCAGCTGCGCGCCGGCATTCCGCTGATCGGCCACGACGACCTGGTGCTCGACGGCTTCGGCGAGCTCGACAACCCGCACTCGAAAGACCAGGTCGCCTTCGAGCAGGTGAAGATGGAGCTGGGCGAGCCGATTCCCAACGACGGTCAGCTGAAGATCGACACCGAAGACGGCCACCACATCAGCGCGCGCTTCTTCGACGGCTGGCCGGTGGGCGGCGCCGAGGTGCAGGTCGACCAGGGCGACAAGACCAAGATTCCGCTCTAACCCAACCGGGCGAGCCGTCTTCGCCAGAGGCCGAGCGACAGCAGGAACAGCGCCGCCACCAGGGTGAGCGCGGCCCAGGCGAAGGTCCTCGGAGTGGTGGTGCCGCCGCCCTCGGCGTGAACCGAGTCGAAACACTCGCGCAGGGGAGTCGACAGCTCCTCTGCGCGGCCGCTGGGAGCCGAGAGCGTGAGCACCAGGTGCTTCGGCTCACCCTCGAAGGCGGCGACGTGAATCACCCGCAGCTGATTGCCCTGGTGCACCGAGCCCAACACCTCGACCCGCGCGGGAGGGCCAGGCACCAGCTCGGCGCGCTCCAACGAGAGCTTGAGGCCGAGGTCTTCGTTGAAGTGCTTCACCGTCAGGGTCGCGATCTCGTCGCGGCTGGCGGGCCCGGGCGCGAACGAGGAGTCGACCACGTCGACCAGCAATGACGCCGCGTCTTCGCCATCGCCGTCGACCAGCGCCGCCGCGAGGTAGCCGTTGTCGCCGCCGATCGCGCCGACCCTGGTGCCGTGAAACAGAATCCATACGGGTGACCCGAAACTGCTTCGGCGGCCTGAAGGTGAAGCCGCCCTGCTTGAGGGGACCTCCCAGGGTCGGCTCGGCGGTGAGCAGCATCAGCACCATCGACAGCATCGGGGCCTACGGTAACATCGCTCCGCGCGTGGACGAGGCGAACAGAGCGGCGCTCGAGGCGCAGGCAGAGCGAGCCACCCGCCGCGGAGACTTCGCCGGCGCGCTCAAGGTGTACCAGCAGCTGTGCGCCGAGTTCCCCGACGACCTGGTGCTGATCGAAAAGAAGCAGCGCCTCGAAGAGAACCTCCAGCCGATGGAGCTGATGTCGGCGAAGGCGCGGCAGGAGCCCGAGGTGGCGTCGGCTCCGAAGTCACCGCTGCAGCAGGCGGAGCTGCTCGCGCACCAGGGCGACTACGGCGGCGCGATCGCGCTCTACCGAAAATTGCTCGCAGAGAAGCCCGACTCGCCGCTGCTCAGCGAGCGCCTCGCCGAATTGTTCCAGCTGGTACAAGCCCAGAAACCCCGCCCGTCACCGATGCTCCCCGCCGACCCTCAGCACCGGCTCCGCGAGCTCCTGGTTCGCGTCGGGTCGCGTAAACGCCCAGGTTCCTGAGCCCTTTTGAAGCCGCCAGGCCCCTTAGGCACTTAGGGGGTGGGGGCGATGACTCTGGCAGCGTCGACAGTTTCTGCGCATCCGACCTGACTCGCGTGTCATTGAGCGCTGGTGCGACAAGACGCAGCTGTCATAGTCTCGCCGGGCAGGTCTGACGAGTTTGGCGTGTGGGAAGTTTGGCTCAACCCAGGTCGGGGGTTTGATGCGGCTCGGAGTATTGACGGGTGGCGGTGACTGCCCGGGCCTGAACCCGCTCATTCGCGGGCTGGTGAAGCGCGGCATTCTCGAGTTCGGCCACGAGTTCGTGGGCATCGAGAACGGCTACCAGGGGCTGATCGATCCCGAGATGGCGCGACCCCTCTCGCTGGCGGACACCCGCGGCATTCTCCCCAAGGGCGGCACCATCTTGGGCACCTCCAACAAGGCCAACCCCTTCGCCTACGCGGTGCGCGAGGGCGGCCGCTGGGTGGAGCAGGATCTCTCCGAGGTCGCGCTGCGGCGCTTCAAAGAGCTCGGCCTCGATGGGCTGATCGCCGTCGGCGGAGACGGCACGCTCTCGATCGCGCACCGCCTGAGCTCGCTGGGCATGAAGGTCGTCGGCTGCCCGAAGACGATCGACAACGACCTGTCGGGCACCGATCAGACCTTCGGCTTCGACACCGCGCGCGCGTTCGTCACCGAAGCGATCGACCGGCTCCACACCACCGCCGAGGCGCACGCCCGGGTGATGGTGGTGGAGATCATGGGCCGCCACGCCGGCTTCCTCACCCTCGAGAGCGGCGTCGCCGGCGGCGCCGACGTGATCCTGATTCCCGAGATCCCCTACCGCATTCAGTCGATCGTCGAGAAGATCAAGAGCCGCGGCACCCGCCGCCGGAGCTTCTCGGTGATCGCGGTCTCCGAAGGCGCCTACCCACTGGGCGGCAGCGTCTCGGTTCAGGCCGAAGCGCACGAGACGCCCGGGCGCGGCGTGGTTCGGTTGGGCGGCAGCGGCCGGGTGCTCGCCGACGAGCTCGCCAAGCACATCGAAGCCGAGATTCGGGTCACCACGCTCGGGCACCTCCAACGCGGAGGCGCGCCGACGCCCGCCGACCGCCTGCTCGCCACCATGTACGGCTGCAAGGTGCTCGACCTTGTCGCGGACAACAAGTGGGGCCACATGGTCGCGCTGCAGAACGGAAAGATCGTGAGCATCTCGCTCGCGGAATCGCGCAAAGAGCGCAAGGTCGACCCCAGCGGAGAGATGGTTCGCTTCGCCAAGTCGATGGGCATCAGCTTCGGGGACTAACCAGTGTCGATGGTCGGACGACAGATCGGCCGCTACAAGATCCTCGAGGAGCTGGGGTCTGGCGGCATGTCGGTCGTCTACAAGGGCCTCGACACCGCGCTCGATCGCGAAGTCGCGGTCAAGGTGCTCCACCCGCACCTCGCCGGCCGTGAAGAGTCGCGCAAGCGGCTCGCGCGTGAAGCGAAGGCGGTCGCCCGGCTGCACCACCCGAACATCCTCGAGGTGTTCGACTTCTCGGGCGCCGACACCCACGACGCCTTCATCGTCACCGAATACATTCGCGGGAAGACGCTGCGGCAGTTTCTCGCCGACCAGACGCTCGAGCCACCCGAGGTCGGCGCGATGGTGGTGCACGAGATCGCCGCCGCGCTCGCCCAGGCCCACGACAACGGAGTGATTCACCGCGATCTCAAGCCCGAGAACGTGATGATTCGCGAAGACGGCGTGCTGAAGCTGATGGACTTCGGCATCGCCAAGATTCTCGACCGCGACGAGAAGATGACGCTCACCGGAGCGCTGGTCGGCTCACCCGCCCACATGGCGCCCGAGATCATCGAGGGCGAAGAAGCCGGCGCCGAGGCCGACGTGTTCAGCCTGGGCACGATGCTCTACCTGTTCGCCACCGGCCGGCTGCCGTTCACCGCCTCGAACACCACCGCCACCCTGAAGCGCATTCTCGACTGCAACTACGAGGACCCGCGGCAGGTGGTGCCCAACGTGTCTGACGATCTCGCCGAGATCATCGCCGCCTGCCTGCAGCGCCAGCCGTCGGCGCGCTACGCCAACGCCGGCAAGCTCCGCGACGCGCTCAACGCCTACCTGAGCGACCTGGGCCTCGGCCGGGTGAACGAAGAGCTGGCCCGGTTCTTCTCGAACGCGGGCACCTACCGCAAAGAGCTCACCCCGCGGGTCACCACCGCGCTGCTCACCAAGAGCGAGCAGCTGATCGCCTCCAAGCGCCCCGCGAAGGCGCTCTCGATGCTGAACCAGGTGCTGGCGCTCGACGCCTCGAACAAGCGCGCGATCGAGCTGCTCGGAGCGATGAAGGCCTCCAAGCTCCGCGCGCAGCGCAACAAGCGCATGGTGCGGTTCGCCGCCTCGGTCGGCATCGGCTTCATCTGCGTGAGCGGCGTCGCCAAGGGCGTCGAGGTCGCGCGCAGGGTCGACGACTTCTCCCCTCCCCTGGTGATTCACCCCGCCGACCTGGCGATGAGCGCCGAGGTCTTTCCGAAACGGCCGGCGCCGGTGAAGGCCGACGTGCAGCCCGAGCAGCACCCGACCCAGGCCGAGCTCGACGCCGAAGCGGCGAAGAAGGCCGCCGAAGAGAAGGCGAAGGCGCTCGCAGCCAAGGGCAACCACACCGGGGTGGTGGTGGAAAAGAAGAGCGACCCGGTGACTCCGGGAGATCACCTGCTCTCGGTGCAGGTGTTCTTGCGGCCGTGGGGCACGCTGCAGATCGACAACGGCCCGGCGCGCGACTTCTCGTTCGAGACGCTCCAGCTCTCGCCCGGGAAACATGCGTTTCACGCCGAGTGCAAGCTGTGCGAGGCGTCGGGGCTGACCCAGACCGTCGACGTGACCACGCCCGGCCAGCAGATTCGCCTCACCCCGCGCCTGAAGGCGTCGCTGATCACCAGCGCGGGCTTCCCGCCCGATGCGACGGTGCGCATCGGCGCGCTCAGCTTCACCCCCGCCGCGCTGAAGTCGGCGCCGCAGGAGTACCGCGGAGAGGTCGACTCCGAAGCCCGCTACAACGTGCCGTACGAGGTGCGTCAGGGCGACAAGGTGCTCGCCACCGGCACGCTCCGGCCGCACCCCGGCGAGTCGGCCACCATCGAGCCGCCCAAGTGAGGTTCGGCCGGCTCTTCGCGCTGCTGTTGTCGTTGTCGGCGACGATCGCGTTCGCGCAGATCTCGCCCGACCGCGAGCTCGAGGCGGTGCGGCAGAACTTCAACGCCGGCAACTACAAAGAGGCCCTCGATCGCGCCCGCACCGCGATGGAGACCACCAACTTCGACGATGCTCAGCGCATCGAGCTCCACAAGTACGCCGGCGTCGCCGCGTTCAACCTGGGCGATCACCAGGCGGCCGAAGCGCACTTCCTCGCGCTCTTGAAGCTCAACCCCGACTACGTGCTCGACCCGTTCGCCTACCCGCCTCCGATCATCAAGCTGTTCGAAGAGGTGAAGCGAAAGTCGGCCGACACCCTCAACCTGATTCGCCAGCAGATCGCGCTCCGCGACGAGCAGGCGCGCCGCGACAAAGCCGACGCCGAGCGGCGTGCGAAAGAAGCCGCCGAGCGCGCCTCACGCCTCGAGCAGCTGTCGAAGTCGGTGACGGTGCGCACGGTCGAGAAGCGCTCCTGGGTGGTGAACTTTCTGCCCTTCGGCGCCGGTCAGTTTCAGCAGAACCGCGGCGGGCCGGGCATCTTCTTCGCCGGCTTCGAGGGCGCGATGGCGGTGGTGTCGATCGTCGCCTTCATCGCGATTCAGACCCTGTACCAGGACTTCAACTACACCTACGACGACCGCATCTACCCGGTGAGCTTCACCGTGCACGGCATTCGCCCCGATCGCGCCGGCCAGTACCAGGCGTGGAACGTGGTGAAGCTGGTCTCGGGCGGGCTCTTCTACCTGGCGTGGGTGGTGGGCGCGATCGAAGCGCTCGCGCACCACCAGGACGAGGTCGTCACCACCGAAAAGAAGGCGATCGACGAGCTGGAGAAGACGAACCCCTCGGTGCCGTTGGCGCCGTCGTCTTCTCCCTCAGGCCCCAAACCCTATTTCTTCGGCGTCCCCGGCGGTGGTGGCGGCGGAGTCGAGCTCAAGTTCTAAGGAGAGCAGCAGATGGCCAGTCTCACGGTACGCACGCCCGACGGTAAATCGCGCACGGTGAACCTCTTGAAGAGGATCACCAGCATCGGCCGATCGAACGAGAACGACGTGCAGGTCGACGACCCGATGGTGCCGGAGTCGGCGATTCACATCGTCTTCGACGGCTCGAAGTACCAGGTCGGTGGCGACACCGAGTTCCAGGTCAACGGCAAGAAGAAGGACGAAGCGACCCTCAACCCCGACGACGTGATTCGCCTGGGCGGCACCGAGCTGGTGTTCGGAGCAGCCGCCGCTCCGCTGGCCCAGCCGGCGCTCACCGCGACCAAGAGCGTGCGCGACGACTCGGCCAACCCCGAGGCGGCGACCAGCGAGGTGCCCGGCGTGCCCGGCCGCGAGCTGGCGGCGCTGCGCCGGCTGACCGCGTTCTCGATGAAGCTGCTCGACACCTACGATCTGCCGCGCATTCTCGAGAGCCTGCTCGACGAGGTGATCGAGGTCACCCGGGCCGACAAGGGCTTCTTGATTCTGATGGAGGGCGAGTCGCCGCGAATCAAGGTGGCCCGCAACATCATGCGGGAGAACATCGAAGACGCGGAGGGCCGCATCTCCGACTCGATCGTGCGCAAGGTGTTGGACTCGAAGAAGCCGCTGATCGTGTCTGACGCGCTCGACGACCCCGAGTTCAACTCCAGCGAGTCGGTGGTGAACCTGAAGCTGCTCTCGGTGATGTGCGCTCCGCTGATGTACCGGGGCGATCTGTTCGGGGTGATCTACGTCGGCAACGACCGGCTGGTGAACCGCTTCGAGCAGAAGAGCCTCGACACCCTGAGCATCTTCGGGGCCCAGGCGTCGCTGCTGCTGCAGAACGCGATGCTGGTGAACGACCTCAAGCTCGAGAACCTGGAGCTGAAGAAGAAGGCCGAAGAACAGGCCTACGGCGAGATCATCGGCGCCTGCCAGGGCATGAAAGACGTCTACAAGCGGATCGACAAGATCGCGCCCACCGACATCTCGGTGCTGATCACCGGCGAGACCGGCACCGGCAAGGAGCTGATCGCGCGCGAGCTCCACAACCGGTCCCCGCGCATCAAGGGCCCGTTCGTCACCATCAACTGCGGGGCGATCCCCGAGAACCTGCTCGAGAGCGAGCTGTTCGGCCACGTGAAGGGTGCGTTCACCGGAGCGGTCGCCACCAAGCCCGGCAAGTTCCAGGCGGCGATCGGCGGCACCCTGTTCTTGGACGAGATCGGCGAGATGCCGTTGCAGCTGCAGGTGAAGCTGTTGCGCGCGCTGCAAGAGAAGGTCGTCTACAAGGTGGGCGACAACCGCGGCGAGACGGTCGACATTCGCGTCGTCGCGGCGACCAACAAGATCCTCGAAGACGAGGTGAAGCACGGCACCTTCCGCGAAGACCTGTTCTTCCGGATCAACGTGGTCACCTTGAAGCTGCCGCCGCTGCGCGAGCGCGGCGACGACCTGCTGCTGCTGGCCGGCTACTTCCTGAGGAGGTACTCGAAGGAGTTCAACTCCAAGGCGAAGGGCTTCACCGCCAGCTGCTCGATCGCGATGAAGAAGTACGGCTGGCCCGGCAACATTCGCGAGCTCGAGAACCGGTTGAAGAAGGCGGTGGTGCTGGCCGACAAGCCGCAGCTTTCGAGCGAGGATCTCGATCTCAAGCCCGAGAACTTCGACCCGATTCTGCCGCTCGCGGCCGCCCGCGAGGAGTGGCAGAAGGAGTACATCAACAAGGTTCTGGAGCGGAACGGCGGCAACCGCACCAAGACCGCCAAGGACCTAGGCGTCGACCCCCGCACCATCTTCAGGCATCTCGAGAAGTTGGAAGGCGAGCGAACCGGCCAACCCCTGCCATCGGAGGCAGAGTTCGAAGACGCTTAACAACGTGTTACTGGCTCGAAATCACTGATGATCGGTTCGAAAAACAGGGTGGCAGGCGGGTTGCTATTTGGGGCTGTGATGGCCCTTTTGGCGACCTCATGTCTTCTGCCCCAGGACGGAAATGTCCTGCCGATGGTCGATTCGCAGAGCCCGGCGAAGAAGAACCGCCCGCCGTACATTGTCGGGAGCCAGCCGACGGTCGACACGTCGTATTACACGACCGCCGACTGCACTCAGCAGGTCTTCTCGGTGACGGTGAGCGACCCCGACATCGGTGATCAGATTCACAGCGAGTGGTTCATCAACCCCATCGACAACTTCACCACCCAGTTGCCGAACCACCCCACCCCGATTCAAGGAACGACCAAGACGGTGCTGTCAGGCGGGGTGCGCATCGACTCACCGATGACCGGCCTCGATGCACTCGGCCAGCTCGCACAGGGTGCCACCGACAACCTGTTGGTGGTGGTGATCTCCGACGGCGAATTCGTCGCCGCCGGGCAACCCTCGGGTCCCGACAAAAACGGGATCGACGTCGGCCCTCATGGGGTGTTCCCGATCGCCGACGGCGGCTGCGTGACGGGCCTGACGACCGACGCCGACGCGGGGGTCTGCATCGATCAGTCCTACGTCGTGAAGGCGTTCTGGCGCGTCACCCCGGCCAAGTGTCCCTGACCATGATCCGCGCTACGCCCATACTGCTGTTCCTGTGTGGATGCGCCGCCGGCCTCGGCACGGCGCACCCGCCCTGCACCAGCGACGCACAGTGTATGGGCGGAGAGCTGTGCTTCCCCGACGGGTGCGGTGATCCCGGCAGCGGGCTGGTGGCCGAGATCAGCGGCGACTCGAGCGCCGGCCTCAACCCTCAGGACTTCGCGCTCGGAGACGCCGGTTTTGCCCCGGTTCAGAACTTCTCGTTCTCGGAGCCGATGACGCTGTCGGGCAACTTTCAGCGCAACACCCAAGATGCGACCAAACCGGTCCCTTACCTCTACGCGACCAACCTGATTCTGCTCGGCGAGAGCGCGCTGATTCCCGGCGTGGCTCGCTCATACCAGGCGTCGTTCATCGGGTCCGACCAGGGCTCCTTCTCGATCTCCGTCGGAGCGGGCACCTACACCACGATCGCCAGCGCCGCGGACACCTCCGTGCCCCCACTCCGTGAGCCCGGTCTTCAGATCGAACCCGGTGACGAGGCGATGCTCACGTTCCAGTTCCCGTCGGTCACCGCGACGCTCGCGTTGAAGGGAAAGCTGATCAAGAAGACCGAGCTGACCGTCCCTCCGACGCAGATCAACCTCACGGCGTCGTCGCAAGCGATGAACATCACCGCTTACGACCCGAACACCGGGCTGGCGCTGTCTCAGGTGACCCAGGTCGCGTCGGGCTTTCCCAGCAGCATGGGCGACTTCACGATCTACATCGACCCCTCGGCCCGAGCGGCCTCGGCGATCAACCTGGTCGCCACGCCGAAAGACCCCAACTCGGTGATGGCGTCGAAGATCTTCACTCTCAGCA
Source organism: Myxococcaceae bacterium (assembly GCA_047602415.1). Lineage (GTDB taxonomy): Bacteria > Myxococcota > Myxococcia > Myxococcales > Myxococcaceae > JASGHH01. The sequence goes on from JASGHH010000001.1 coordinate 1,146,907, forward strand.
ACAGCAACAACCCCGCGAGCCCCTACCCCACTGGCGATCAGCTGGTGCTCGAGATGGGCGACTTCGGCGATCCACTCCCGGCCCTCTATCTGCCCGACGCGGGCATGACTCTGCCCCGGGTGCTCACCAGCGATGGCCAGCCGGTCGCCAACGCGATCGTCTCGCTCGAAGGCCCGGTGGCGAGCGGTGGCACCTTCAAGTCGAGCGCGGTGACGACCGACGAGCTCGGCCAGTTTTCGATCGCTTCGCTCCCGTCGGATCCCCAGGCAGCATTCACGCTGACGGTGATTCCGCCGACGACCAGCCCCGCGGGCATCACCAAGCGTCAGGTGACGGTCACCACCTTGAACGGGGGCACGATCACTCCAGGCGACGTGCTGTGCGACGACAAGGTGGTCGTGAGCGGTACGTTGCAGCGGCCCGATCGGTCCACTCCTGCCGCGGGTGTGTTGGTGACCGCGGTGCCGATCTCCGCGCTGCCCGGCGACCCCACTCAGCCGTTGCCGAAGTCGGTCATGCAGACGAACACCGATGTCAGCGGCAACTTCAAGCTGCTGCTCGACCCGCGCGTGTGGCGGCTGGAGTTCAGCCCCGGAGAGACTCTGCCGCTCACCAGCATCGTTCTCCACGTCGCGCGCGAGATGGAGAACGGCCAGATCAAGCCGGTGTGCCTGAACGTGAACTGCGCGCCGTTCCCGCTTTGGAAGGGCCGCCAGGTCGGTGGCCACGTCTCGGCCCCAAAGAGCCGCGGAGGCGGCCCGGCCGCGTTCTCGACGGTGCGCTTCTTCAGGGTCGATTCGGTCGAGCAACAGCCTTCGTCGCTGCTGCTGGGAGAAGCGGTGGTCGACGCGCAGGGCAACTACACCCTGGTGCTGCCGACTGCGACCGACCCTGCGACGGCTTCGCAGTAGCGCTCAGCGCTTCGCCTCTTCGATCTGCTTGCGGAGCTTGTCGACGCTCGGGCCGACCTCGCCGGCGTACTGCACGGCGTTGGTGGTGTAGAGGTTCATCAACCCGACCAGCGTCTTGAGCACCGGCTTCAGCTTCTCGCGCTCGGGCGTGTCGCCGACGCACTTGGCCTCCAGCTCGCGCTCGCGGGTGAGCCAATCGAGCCGAAACTTGCTCCACTCTTCGTCGGCGACGCGCACTTCCTTCGCCTGGGAGAGATCTTCACGGCGCTTGTCGAGCTCGCCGAAAAGGTACTGCGCCTGCTCGATGCACTTCGACGGCTCGAGCGACGCCGACGGCTGGTAGTGCGGCGGGCTCATCTTCAGCGTCGACGAGATCACCGAGTAGGTGATCAGCAGCGCGAAGGGCACCGTGATCCCGAAATACAGACCCCACGCCACCCGGCGAAACGGCAGGAACCGGGGGTCTTTGGGGTTGTCGGCCATCAGTGACCACCATCGGCCGCGGCGGCGGGAGCGGCAGGGGCCGCGGCCGCGGTGCCCGACGAGGCGCGCAGCCGGTTGCGGAAGCCCTGAATGAAGTCGCTGTTCGGGTACTGCGCCAGCGCCTCCCGATCGAGCTCGGTGCCTTTGTCGCGCTGGCCGGTGGCGTCGTACGCCTGCACCAACAGCCACATCGCGAAGTCGCGGTTCTTCGCCTTGGTCGCTTCCTTCACGTAGCGCGCGAGGTGGGGAATCGCCTCGTCGTTCTTGTGAATCTGCACCAGCGAGTTGCCCAGGTACCAGCCGCCCTCGACCGCGTCGTCGCCGTCGGGGTTCATCGCCATGAACCGGCTCAGCTCGGTCACCGCGCCCTGATAGTCGGCCTTGCGAAACGCGGTGCGCCCACGCTCCAGCGAAGCGGCGGCGATCTCGTGGCGAATCGAGGTGGCGCGATCGTCGAGCACCTGGCGCGCGAACGGCGACAGCTTCTTGTTGTCGAGCTTGGCGTACGCCTCCACGCCCTTCATGCGCTCGTCGCCCTGGAGCGTGGTCATCAGGTGGTAGACGTCGGCGGCGCTCCGGTCTTGCGACGCCTGCGCGGCGGTGTCGGCCTTCAGCTTGTCGGCGATCCCGGTCTGCTCGGTGGCGCGCGCCTCGGCCCGCTCGCGCTCCTGCTTCTCGCTGGCGGCCTTGGCGCCCGAGAGCGCATAGGCCCCGAACGCACACAGCCCGGCGAACAACACGTACGCGGCAGCCGACCCGAAGAACCAACGCTTCTGAAAGTCTTCGTTGTGCTTCGAGATCAGCTTCAGCTCCGCGTGGAGCGTCTTCAGCTGATTGTCGGTCTTGATCACCAGGTTGCGCGACTCGATCGCCTCGCGGCGAATGTCCTCGAGTGCTTTTTCCAACGGCTCTGGCATGGCGAACCCTTTAGCAGACGACTCACTCGATCGGAGTGATCAGATCGCTATTGGGTGGCTTGTTCGATTGCCCGGCGAAATAGGTGGCGAAGCCGATTGTTGCCATCAGCCCGCCCACGTTCACGCCGCCGATGCCGGTGACGTAGGAGCGCGCGAGCAGGTAACGCACGTCGAAGATCAGGGCGAACTTCTCGTTGAAGCGCCACGCCAGGCCTGCCACCGCCAGGTAACCGGTGGTGAGGCGCTCGCCGTTCTTGTAGCTGTTGGAGTTCACGATCCCCAGCACCGGCCCGGCCTGGAAGCCGAGGTACGGGTAGAGGTTGTGCACCGGCCAGTCCATCTTGCCGAAGCGGGCGCCGAACAGCGCGCCGTACGAGGTCGAGTTGAACGCCTCGGTGCCTTTCAGGTGCAGCTGCTCGTAGTTGATGAAGATGTCGACCGCGCCCTCGACGAACGAGGTAGCGCCGTAACCGAACCCGAACGTCGCCGCTCCACCGCCGGGAGACTTGAAGTCGAGCGGGTAGCCCGCCTCGCCCGCCTTCCCGTAGAAGTCGTTGTTCGGAGTCCACCGGTAGCCGAGCTGCAGCCCGATGCGGCCGAGGCCGTCGAGCGACCGCTCTTCTTCGGGGTACAGCGTCGGAGCCGCCGACGCGACCCACGCCGCCAGCGTTGCGACCAGAAAGACCCAGCGCGAAGACTTCACTGGGCTCACCAGCTGCGCCAGCCGTCAGGCGTTCCACTCGCCCACGCGTTCTGCTTCGCCATCGGCGGCGGCCGCGGAGGCATCACCGGCCGGGGCTGCGCAGCGCGGGCACGCTCGACGAACGAGAATCGGCGGCGGCGGAGGCGGCGTCACCGCCTGAACCGGTGCAGGCGGCGGCGGCGCGGCCACCTCGGCCTTCGGCGCGCCGCGCTCCTCGAGCATCTTCACGTACATCTTCAGCTCGGCGAGCTGCTGCTCTTTTTCCATCAGCCGGCGGTAGAGATCGACGCGGCGCTCCTTCTCCTCCATCAGATCGGAGTGGAGTTGCATCAGCGACGCCATCGCCTTCTCGGCGTAGCTCTGGGGGACCATCGGCGGCGGTTGGCCGGCGAGCTCGATTGCTTCGTTCATGACTTCTCCTTGGCGGGCAGCTGACGGCAGGGCCGGAGCGCGACCTCGAGGAAGGTCGTCTTGCGCCCGCACGCACAGACGAACAGGCAGCGGGCCAGGCATACAAACCCGAACTCCGCCCAGATCAGGCGCAGGTTGAGCAGCACATCGCGGCTGGTGATCACCCCGACCATGCGTGCGCCCCTTCCGAGAGAATCGGCCCGTGCTACAGCTGCGTTGCAGACGGTAGCAGCGCGATCTCAACGGTCAATTTTTCGACCTGATCAGGTCCAGCAGTGGCGCTTCGAGCACCACGATCTTCGGGTGGAGGCAGCTGAGCGAGAAGTCGGCCGCGTCGAGCGCCTCCAACAGCGCGTGGCCCTCGAGCGGGCCCTGCTTCGCTCCCCAGGCGGCGAGCACCTCCAGCACCGGCCCGAACGCGCGCGCCGGGTAGTCGGGCTCGGCGGGCAGGTGCGGCGCCAGCTCGTTGAGCAGCGGGGCCAGCGGCACCGACTCGTACCCGTTGGGCACCGCGGTGACCTTGATCGTGCTGCCCCCGAACGACTCCAGCGAGAAGCCGATGCGCTCGAACACCGGCGCCTTCTCGGCCACCCGCTTCGCATCGACCGGGTCGAGCTCGACCTGCTGGGAGAACAACGAGGCCTGCGGCGCGCCTCGCGGCGCATCGATCGCCTTGGTCAGCCGCGTTCGGAGCACCCGCTCGAGCGCGGCCTTGGGGTCGACCACCACCAGGGTGCCGCCCTGCCCTTCACAGACCCAGAGCGACTTCGCCAGCTCACCGATGATCCGCAGGTGCGAGAAGAACTTCTCTGGCGGCGCCTGGTTGATCCCCGGGCTGGCCTCGCCGAACGACGGCGCACGCTCGCCCAGCCCGGCCGGCTGCGGCTGTGACTCGAGCTGCAGCGGAGAGATCGCCGCCCGCTCGAGAAACCGCTCCACCGCCCGGGCGTAGTGCGCCTGCTCCGCCACCGGAGTGCCGTCTTCGTTGCGCTTGCGCCAGGGCGCCGCCTTCAGCGCGCGGGAGACCGCGGCGCCCACCGCCTCCTGCACCTCGCGGGGATCGGCGAAGCGCACCTCGAGCTTCTGCGGGTGCACGTTGACGTCGACCCGGCCGGGGTCGATCTCGATCATCACCACCGCGATCGGCTGGCGCCCGGGAGGCAGGCTGTCGAGGAACGCGCGCTGCACCGCGGAGATCAGCCCGCGATCGCGAATGTAGCGGCCGTTCACGAAAGTGTAGAGCCGGCGCGCGTTGGGCAGGGTGAGCTCGGGCGAGGCGACGAACCCGCTCACGGTGACGCCGAGCTTGCGCTCCTCGATCTCGAGCAGGTGCGGCTCGGCTTCGCTGCCCAGAATCGCCGCCACCCGCTCGCGCGCGGTCGCCTTCGGCGCCGAGAGCAGCGGCCGGCCTTCGTGCTCGAGAAAGAAGCTCACCTCGGGGTGCGCCAGCGCCAGCCGGGCCACCGCTTCTTCGCAGTGAAACAGCTCGGTCTGATCGCGCTTCATGAACTTGCGGCGCGCAGGCGTGTTGAAGAACAGATCGTCGACCTCGATCTGGGTGCCGCCGAGCGGCGCCGCGTCGCTCACCTCGAGGCCCGCGCCTCCGGTCAGCCGCAGCGAGACGCCCGAGGGCGCTCCGGGCTCGGAGGTGGTGAGCACGAACCGCGACACCGAGGCGATCGCCGGTACCGCCTCGCCGCGAAAGCCCTTGGTGACGAGCTCGAACAGGCCGTCTTCGTCGGCGAGCTTCGAGGTCGCGTGACGCTCCAGCGACAACAGCGCGTCTTCCTTCGACATCCCGAAGCCGTCGTCGGTGATCACGATGCGCTTCAGGCCGCCGCCTTCGAGGCCGACCCGAATCGTCTTCGCCTCGGCGTCGAGCGAGTTCTCGGCCAGCTCCTTCACCACCGACGCCGGGCGCTCGACCACCTCGCCGGCGGCGATCTTGTTCACCAGCGCGCTACTGAGAACTTTGATCCGGGGCACGGTGTCGAACGAGGGGACTAAGGGTACACTGCGATGCGCACTTCCATGAGCACTCTTCGTCCGGTTCCCAACCCCAATCTTCCCGCGAATGGGGCCAAGGAGCTGCTCCAACGCCTCGAGCAACACCTCGGCAAGGTGGTGCTCGGCAAGCCCAAGGAGGTGAAGCTGGCGCTCACCTGCCTCTGCGCCCGCGGCCACCTGCTGCTGGAGGACGTGCCCGGCGTGGGGAAGACCACGCTCGCCGAGGGTCTGGCGCGCTCGTTCTCGCTCTCGTTCGCGCGCATTCAGTTCACCGCCGACCTGCTCCCGTCTGACATCGTGGGCGCGCAGATCTTCAACACCGCCAAGGGGTCGTTCGAGCTGCGCCCGGGCCCGCTGTTTCACCAGGTGGTGCTCGCCGACGAGCTCAACCGCGCTCCGCCGCGCACCCAGTCGGCGCTGTTGGAGGCGATGGGCCAGTCGCAGGTCAGCCTCGACGGCGTCACCCACTCGCTGCCCCAGCCGTTCTCGGTGATCGCCACCCAGAACCCGATCGACCTGTCGGGCACGTATCCCCTCCCCGACTCGCAGCTCGACCGGTTCTTGCTGCGCATCTCGCTCGGTCACCTCTCGCAGGAGCTGGAGGCGGAGCTGGTGCGCACCCGCCGCGGAGAGATCGTGTCGTCGCTGTCTCCGGTGGCGAGCGGCGCCGAGCTGCTGGCGCTGCAGAACGCGGCCGATCGGGTGAACGTCGAAGAATCGGTGGCGCAGTACGCGGTGGCGATCGCCGCCGCCACCCGTGCCCACGCCGAGATCGAGCGCGGCGCCTCGACCCGCGCGGTGCTTTCGTTGATGTCGGCCGCGCGCGCCTGGGCGCTTTGGGAAGACCGCGACTTCGTGACTCCGGGAGATCTGCGGGCGGTGCTGCCGAGCGCGCTCACCCACCGGTTGCTGCTCAAGAGCGCGGTGCAGGGCACGTATTCGCGCGAAGAGGCGGCGCACCTGCTCGACGAAATCCTCCGCAAGGTGCCGAGTCCACGGTGAACCCGCTGTGGCGCAGGTTTCGCGCGTGGTGGAACTGGCGCGCGCCGCGCACCCTCAGCTTCACCCTCGCCGGCCGCACCTACCTGGTGGTGACCGTCGGCGTCGGCCTCGGCGCGCTCAACACCGGCAACAACCTGCTCTACCTGGTGCTGGGCTTCATGCTCAGCCTGATCGTCGCTTCGGGCGTGCTGTCGGAGCGCGCGCTGCGCGGGCTGAAGGTGCAGCGGCTGCTGCCGGAGGCGGCGTTCGCGGGTGAGCCGTTCGCGCTCCGGTATTCGCTCTGGCGCAAGGCCGGCCGATCGTTCGCGATCGCGGTGCGCGAGCTCGACGGCAAGCTGAGGGGCTCGGCGTTCGCTCCGGTGATCGACGCAGGCGACACGGTGACGGTGCGGGCCAGCTGCGTCGCCGACAAGCGCGGGCCGCTCGCGCTCGAGGCCGTCGAGCTGTCGACCGCGTACCCGTTCGGGCTGTTCGTGAAGACCCGCCGGGTGGAGATCGAGGAGCAGCTGCTGATCTTCCCTCGGCGCGGGTTCGTCTGTGCCGACCCACCGGCCGCGGGAACGAACCAGCTCGGCGAGTTCGGGAACCCCAAGCGGCGCGACGGCGGCGGCGATCTGTGGGGCTTGCGCGAGCTGAACCCGGGGGAGGATGCCCGCCGGGTGCACTGGGTGAAGAGCGCCCAGGTCGGCCGGCTGCTTCGCGTCGAACGGGAGTCGGAGGAGCGCGCGAAGTACCAGCTCTGGGTCGACTCGAAGTTGTCCGGCGATCCCCTCGAGCACAAGTGCGAGGAGACGGCCGCGATGGCCCACCGGCTGATCGGCCAGGGCCACGAGGTCGGGCTCACCGCGGGCGAGCACAAGGTGCGGCCTGGGGCTGGAGCGGCGCAGGAGTTGAGACTGCTGAAGGCGCTCGCCTGGGTCGGCCACGAGAATGCCGGCGACTCTGGAGCGCCCTCATCCGGCCTTCGGCCTCCTTCTCCCGTAGGAGAAGGCTCATGAACGCGCGGGCGAGAAGACGGCTACGGCTGGTGCTGCGCGATCTCGCCGCGCTGGCAGCGTTCAGCTCGGTCGGTCTCTCTGGCGGGCTGCCGATCTGGGCCTCGGCGATCTTCGGAGTGGCGCTCGTACTCTCGCTGATCGGCTTTCGCCCGCTCTCTGGCCGCGGAGTGGTGGCCGCGCTGCTGCTGCTCTGCTTCGCCTTCGGCCTCGGCTTCCTCGTTGTGCGTGGCGGCATGGACCTGGTGATCGCTGCCTGCAGCTTCGCCACCCTGGTCCTCGCCCATCGCCTGGTCAGCGAGCCGATGGCACGCACCGATCACCAGGTGCACCTCACCTCGCTGCTGCTTTTGGTCGGCGGCGCGGCGCTCACCGGCGAGATCTGGTTCGCCGGTTGCCTGAGCGTCTTCACCGTGCTCGCCGCGCTCTCGCTCGGCATGCTCACCATCGAGGGCCCGGAGGCCGATCAGCTCCCGCTGAAGGTGAGGCCGCTGCTCGGCAGCCTCGGCACCACGGTCGGCTTCTGCATGCTGGGTGGGATCGCGTTCTTCGCCCTCTTCCCTCGCCTGTCGTGGAACATCGCGGCCCGGCGCGCGCTGCCCGGCGTCGGCGGCACCACCGGCATGAGCGACCGGGTTCGCCTCGGCTCGGGCGGCAACATCAAGACCTCGGCGCGGGTGGTGCTGCGCGCGACGCTCCAGCCCGACCCCGGAGTGGAGGAGCTCGACCAGTACTGGCCGGGGCGTTCGTTCGACAGCTTCGACGGCCGCGAGTGGTCGGGCACCGGCATCGTGCGCCAGCCGCGACAGCGCGTCGATCTCGGCCGCAGCCGCGGCAAGGCGCGCCTGCAGACGATCGATCTGCTGCCCGGGTACGACTCGCGCACCCTGGTGGCGCTCGACCGGCCGCTCACCTTCGCCAGCGCGGTGCTGCTGAACGCCTCGGGCAGCGCGCGCGGCACCGTGGTCGAGGTGACCGACGAAGAGGTTCACGTCAACGAGAGCGCCAACGCCTACAGCTACCAGGCGTACTCGCTCTCACCCGAAGCGCCGCAGGAGAGCGAGGAGCTCGATCAGCCCGACAAGTACACCCGGCTGCCCAAGATCGATCCCCGGGTGGAGCAGAAGGCGGCGGAGATCGTCGGCGGTGAAAACGACCCGCTCGCCGCCGGCCACAAGCTCGAGGCCTGGCTGCGCAACAACTTCAGCTACTCGCTCGAGCTGGGCCCTGAATCAGACGACCCGCTCGCGACCTTTCTGTTCGACCGCAAGGAAGGCCACTGCGAACACTTCGCCACCGCGCTGGCGGTGATGCTCCGCAGTCAGCACTTCGCCGCCCGGGTGACCGCCGGCTTCTTCGGAGGCGAGCGCATCGCCGACGCCTATGTGCTGCGCGCGGGAGATGCACACGCCTGGGTGCAGGTGTTCGAGCCCGGCACCGGCTGGGTCCTGCTCGACGCCACGCCTCCCTCGGGGCGCGGGGCGCGGCCGAACGCCCTGCTCGACTGGCTGAGCACCAACTACGAGCGGCTCCAGGCGCTGTGGCGGCGCGCGGTGGTCGACTACTCGTTTCAAGACCAGCTGCAGATCGCGCAGAACCTGGTGCGGCCGCCGAGGACCGCGACCTCCAGCTCCTCGCTCAGCGGGCCGCCGAAGGAGGCATGGCTGGCCGCGGGCATGGTGGCGATCGCGGTCTACGCGGCGTGGCGGCTCACCCGGGGCGGCGCGCGCAAGAAGCGGCACCCGGCGACGGGCTTTCTCGGCAAGATCGAGGGCCGGCTTCGGGACGCGGGCGTCGCGGTGCAGCCCGAAGAGCCGCTGGAGGAGCTGGTGCAGCGGCTGGAGAACGCCCAGCACCCGGTGGCGCCTGCGGCCCGCGCGGCGAGCAAGGCGTACCTGGGCGCGCGCTTCGGTGGAAAGCCGATCGACGCGGCGGTGCAAGCAGAGCTGCTGCGCGCGATCGAGCCGCCCCGCCGCGAGGTTCGCTAGGGCACGTAGACGCCGACCAGGTTGAAGTGAAACGCGTCGCGATCGGGCGGCGGGAAGCAGAGGTTCGGGTCTTCTTCGAAGGAGCGAACCTCGAACACCGCCCAGTCGCCGCTGTGCGCCGCCGCCGGCATGTCGACGTCGAGCGCGCCGATCACTCCGTCGTTCATGCCCGTTCGCGCGGTACAGCCGGCGTCGAGCGTGATGCTACCGAGGGTGCTGTCGGCGCTCCAGAAGCCGGCGTCGGCGCCGAGGGCGAGCAGGTTCGCCGAGCCGTTCCTCAAGTACGAGCGCACCAGCCAGTTGCTCCGCGGCGCGGTCGACCAGCCGTTCATCGGCAGCTGCGCCCGCTCGCCCGCGTCGAGCGCGTACCAGTCCAAAGGGAAGCTGACGTTGAAGTACGGGTCGGGGTGCGGTGGCACGCACGGGTCGCCGCCCGTCACCGCCGCCGCGTTGGACCACGAGCGGGAGTAGTCGAGCAGCCCACCGTCGCGGCCCGGTAGGAGGATTCTGGTGCCCTCGCAGAGGTCGGCGACCTCGACGCTGCCGCCCTGCGCGTACGCGCGCCAGACGCTGGAGCTCCACGGAGTGGCCGGCGTGCCGGCGAAGCGCCACCCGTGAAACGAGTCGGTCACCCCTTCGATGATCTCGTGGCTGCCGATGCGGGTCAGCGCCTGGAGCGGCGTCTCACCGAGCGCGAACGGGGTGCAGTGGCCGACCATCGCCCAGCCGTCGCCGATCGTCTGACCTCCGTCGGGAAACGGCTTGTGGTACCCGCAGTCGCCGCTGTCGCTCACCCGGTAAGGCGCCGGCAGGTACGCCAGGTAGAGCGTCTGACCGTTCACCGCCGGGCCGCCGGCGTCGGCGACGTCGATGATGTACTGCTCCACCTGTGCGGTGGTGAGGTCGGCGCTGATCGCGGGCCCGAAGCGATGCAGGCTCGCCGCCGCCGGGCCCACGCCGTACTCGGCCCCCACCGCGCCGTACCAGCTGCTCACGATCAGCTCGTCGCTGAAGGCCTGGAGCGCGTCACCGTCGGGATCGTTCGAGGCGGTGATCGTCACCAGCGTGAGCGGGCTGAGCACGTGGCCGTCGTCTTTGGGGAGCACCGGGAACGAGCGGTGCGGGCTCGGGGTGAAGCCGGCGTCTCCCACACCCTTGCCGCCTCCACACGACATGGCCAGGAGCGCACCGCCGAAAGCAAGCCCGAAAACGATCGACCCACGCATCGATTGACCCCACCCATTCAAATTCGCCGACTCCGTATAGACTCATCGGCGTCCTGTGTTGAGCCGCGTCCTCGAGAGTGTCTTGCCGGTTCGGCGGGGCGAGGGCCGCCTCACCCTCGCGCTCTTCTTGCACAGCTTTTTCGCGGTCGGCGCGTTCCTCACCGGGCGAACGGTTCGCGACGCGCTGTTCCTCGCTCACGGCGATCGCAACCTCCTGGCGTGGATGTACGTCGCCTCGGCGGTGTTCGTCACCGCCAGCGGCATCGCCTACGGGAAGCTCGCCCCGCGCATTCGCCGCGACGTGATGGCGGTCGGCTCGGCGACCCTGTTCGCGGTGGTGTTCGCGCTGTTCTTCGCGGTCGAGCGCGGCCACTTCGACTTCATCTACCCGGTCATCTACGTGACGGTGGAGGTGATGGGCGCGCTCGCCCTGGTTCAGTTCTGGACCCTGGCGAACGAGATCTTCAACGCCCGCGAGGCCAAGCGGCTCTACGGGGTGATCGGCGCCGGCGGCACCTTCGCCAACATCTTCGTCGGTCTGCTCGGCGCGAAGATCTCCACCGTCTTCGGCGCCAACGCGCTGCTGCTGTTCTGCGGCGTGCTGCTGGGCGGCACCGCGTTCGCCAGCTTCTCGGCCGGCGCGGCGGGCAAGCAACGCCTGTTCGCCAAGGCCGCCTCGGGCAAGACCTCGGCCACCAAGCGCACCGGCGGCGCGTCGCGGGTGCTCACCTCGGGCCACCTGCGCACGGTGGCGCTGCTGGCGGCGGCGACCTTCTTCACCACCACCCTGGTCGACTTTCAGTTCAAGGTGATCGCCGCCAACACCTACAAGCAGGACCAGCTGGCGGCGTTCTTCAGCTACTTCTCGGCTGGCGTCGGCGTGTTCGCGATGGTGCTGCAGCTGTTCGGCACCTCGAAGCTGCTCAACCGCGCCGGCGTGATCGGCTCGCTCTCGGTGCTGCCGGGCTCGCTGCTGCTGTCGAACCTGTTCCTCGGCATCTTCCCCGGGCTGTGGGCGGCGGCGGCGGCGAAGGGCTCCGACACCCTGTTCCGCTACTCGATCAACGACGCCACCACCCAGATCCTCTACCTGCCGGTGCCTCCGCAAGCGCGGGTGGCGGCGAAGGCGTTCATCGACGGGGTGGTGAAGCCGGTGGCGATCGGTTTGTCGGGCCTGGTGCTCGCCGGCTACCGGCACTGGGGCTCGGGCGATCCCTACCACCTGGGCTGGGTGTCGTTCGTGCTCTGCGGAGCGTGGATCGCGGTGGTGATCTCGCTCCGGCCCCACTACCTCAAGACGCTGCAAGAGAACCTGCGCACCCGGCGGCTCGACCTCGAGTCGGCGCGTCACAAGGTGCTCGACGGCTCCACCAACCAGGTGCTGCTGAAGGCGCTCCAGAGCAACGACTCGCGCGAGGTGCTCAACGCGCTGCTGCTGCTGCCCTACCTGGAGGACGTGGAGCTCGACGCCAAGGTCGAGCAGCTGCTGCTCCACCCGAGCCCCGAGGTTCGCATCGCTTCGCTGGAGTACTACGCGCGCCGGCAGACGATGCGGTTCGCCAACTCGGTGTTCCTGCGCTTCGAAGACCCCGACCCGGGGGTGCGCGCCGCGGCGGTCGACGCGTTCTGCGCGATCGGCCGCGACAAGGCGGTGCGGTCGGTGAAGAACTTTCTCAAAGACGCAGACCCCCGCATCCGCTCCGCGGCGATCACGGGGATGATTCGCTTCGGCGGCCTCGACGGCGTGCTGATGGCGGCGGAGGCGCTCAAGGCGTTGATCGGCCACCCCGACGCGGTGATGCGCGAGCACGCGGCGAAGGTGCTCGGCGCGGTGGGAGTGAAGAACTTCTACCAGCCGGTGCTGACGTTGATGAACGACACCGACTTCAAGGTGCGCCGCGCCGCGATCTCTTCGGCCGGGGTGCTGAAGAGCCCGGAGTTCGTGATCCCTCTGATCTACCGGTGCCAGTCGATCGAGACGATGACCGACGCGGTCGACGCGCTCACCGCCTACGGGCCGACGGTGATCCCCACCCTCACCAAGGTGCTCTCGAACCGGCACGAAGACGCGTCGATTCGCCGCGCGGTGGTGAAGGTGCTCGGCCGGCTGGGCACCCCCGACGCGGTGCACGTGATGACCCGTCACCTCGACGAGCCCGACGAGGAGCTGCGCACCCGCCTCTACAAGTCGCTCGCCCGCGCGGTGAAGGGCAAGACGCTGCTGGTGTCCGACAAGAAGCCGCTCGAGCAGGCGCTCTCCCGCGAGCTCACCCGCGCCTTCGTGGTGCAGGCGCAGGCCGAGATTCTTCAGCTCACCCACGGGCCCGGGGCGGGAACCCCGCGCACCGGAGAGCCGGCCGCGCGGGCGCTGCTCGCTTCGGCGCTCACCGAGAAGGTGTCGGCGGTGGAGCGGAGGATCTCCTCCTTCTGGCGGTGCTCTACCCCGACGCCGACATGGAGAACATCTACGCCGGCATTCACGACGCCTCGGCGGCCGATGCGCCGCGCCGGCGCGCCAATGCGGTCGAGCTGCTCGACAACCTGCTCGATCGCGAGCTGAAGAAGGTGTTTCTGCCGCTGCTCGACGAGATTCCCCGCGCCGAGCGGTTGAAGCAGGTCGAGCAGTTCGTCGCGCTGCCGAAGAAGGCGCCTCCCGAGCTGCTCGCCGACCTCTGCAAAGACGAGACGGCCTGGGTGCGGGCCTGCGCGCTCTGGTGCAGCAGCGAGGCGGTCAGTCCTCCGCCCGGCGCCAACGAGCTGATCGAGACCGCGGTGGGGGATGCCAACGCGATCGTTCGCGAGATCTCGCTGGTGTCGCTCGAGAAGAAGCTCCCCGAGCGGGCGCACGCGCTGGCCGAGAAGCGGCTGCGCGACGAGGCGCCGTTCGTGCGGCAGCAGGCGGCGCTGATCACCGCCCGCAAGGCGCAGCTGTCGACGGTGTAGCTAGCGGCTCGACCAGAGCACCCAGCCACCGACGACGAAGAACAGACCGCCGGCGATTCGCATCAGCACCTTCGGAGCGACGAGCTTGGTCAGCCCCTCCCCCACCGCCACTGCGATCGCGCTCGAGCACACCAGCGCCGCGGCGCTGCCGATGAACACCGCCCAGCGCGACGAGCCCGAGGCGGCGAAGGCAACGGTGGCGAGCTGTGTCTTGTCCCCCAGCTCGGCGAGGAAGACCGTGACGAAGGTGGTGCCGATCAGCTTGAGGTCCATGCGCGAAAAGCTAACACTGTGCCCCCCGAATGCTCTCGACCGTCGAGAAGGTCCTCTTCCTCAAATCGATCGACCTGTTCAGCCAGATCCCCGGTGAAGATCTGGCCCAGGTCGCGTTGATCTCCAGCGAAGAGACCCGCGAGCAGAACGAAGAGATCTTCGCCGAGGGTGAATCGGGCGACGCGCTCTACCTGGTGATCGACGGCAAGGTGCGCGTGCACAAGCAAGACCGGGTGATCGCCGAGCTGGGCGAGCGGGAGTGCTTCGGCGAAATGGCGATTCTCGACGCCGCGCCCCGCTCCGCCACCGTCACCTCCCTCACCGACGCCTCGCTGCTCAAGATCACCCGCGACGACTTCCAGGAGATCATGACCGAGAAGCCCGAGATCGCGATGGGCATCATCAAGGTCTTGACCCGCCGGCTGCGCGACGCGATCCGGTAGTACCAAAGCGTACAAGAACGCCGCTCGCTCGCTACGCAGCGTCGGCAACCTGGACTAGGCTTTGAGGTCGAAATGGCCCAGGTAGCGCCTCCCAAGGCCCGCGGTGGAGCCCCCGGCTCCGCGCCTCCACCCAGCAAGCAGTCACCCACCGCCCAGGCGCAAGCCCAGGCCGCGGCCGCTCAGCTCTCGCCCGAAGAGCTGATGAAGGACCCGAAGATCAAGGAGCAGGTCGAAGCCGCCAAGACGGTGGTCTTTCACCTGATGAAGGGCATCAAGCAGATCGGCATGTACCGCCACATGGAGTCGAAGTACTCCGAGTACCTCCAGAAGGCGACCGACGCGCTCAACGCGTACTGCGACAAGTACGGCCCGCTCACCTTCAAGGTCGACGTCGCCAACTTCGTCATCCACAAGCAGGAGCTCTTCAACGAAGAGAGCCAGATCCCCTACAAGATCTTCAAAGACGGCATTCGGCAGATCATCTTTCGCCCCGGGTTCACCGTCGAAGAGATGGTGCAGTTCACCCTGATCTGCCTCTCCGACCCCGACCGTGGTGCCGAAGATCTGCACGCCCAGTTCTGGAAGGCGCAGATGTCGCACTTCGAGTTCATCATGGTCGAAGGCTTTCGGATGGATGAGTTCTCGGAGGAGGAGATTCAGGTCGAGGTCGACAAGGTGGTCGACTACCTCCAGCGGCGGCTGCGCACCCACTCCGAAGACTACCTGCGGTTCGCCCGCGTCTCCGAAGAAGACCTCGACGCCAAGCTCGATCACGTCGACCAGATGCGCGGCGTGGTGGTCACCGGCCTCACCGCCACCGCGGAGCTGAAGGCGCGGCTGCAGAAAGACATCACCGAAGAAGAGAACCAGCGGCTGTTCCCCAAGCTGATCTCGGCGGTGTTCCAGGTGGTCGAGAGCGGCGTCGACGAGCCCGCGATGCTGGAGGACATGTTCGTTCAGCTGCTCGACGCGATGCTGCTCCAAGAAGACTTCGCCACCATCAACCAGGTGGTGCTGAAGCTGCGCGCGATGGCCCAGCGCCAGGGCGAAGACTCGGCGATCGGGCTGATCCTCCGCTCGTTCCTTTCGAAGATGGGCGAGGAGCAGCGCCTCTCGCGCGTGGGCGACATTCTCAAGTCGGCGAAGCTGAAGAGCCCCAACGACATCGTTCGCTACCTGACCGGCCTCGACAGCTTCGTGGTGCCCAACCTGCTGGCAGTGCTCGAGACGGTCGAGGTGCCCGAGAACCGCACCCTGCTCTGCGACGTGCTGGTGAAGTACGCCAAAGACGTGCCAGAGCCGTTCGTGAACCGGCTGAAGTCTGATCGGCCGCAGACGATTCGCGACATGATCTACGTGCTCGATCGCAGCCAGCACCCCGACAAGATCAAGTTCTTCGGGCAGGCGCTGAAGAGCCCGAACCTGGCGATCAAGCTCGAGGTGATCGGGATCATCTCCAAGGGCCGCACCGGCGAGGCGCGCAAGCTGATCTCGGCCTGCCTCGAAGACGGCAACCCGCAGGTGCGGATGACCGCCGCGCGCTGCCTGCCGGAGTTCGATCGCGAGAAGGCGTACATCGACCTGCTCAAGCTGGTGAAGGAAGAGCAGTTCGCCAAGAAGACGCCCGAGGAGCGGCAGGCGATGTACGCCGCGCTCGGCTCCACCGGCGCCGCGGGCGCGATCAGCTACTTTCAGCAGCTGCTGTCGACCAAGGCCGGCCTGTTCAACAAGCAGAAGGTGCTCGACGACAAGCTGATGGCCGTCTACGGGCTGGCCGGCGCGGGCACCATTCAGACCTACAAGCTGTTGGGCGAGATCGTGGCCGACACCAGCCAGCCGCCCGAGGTGATCTCTGCGGCGAAGCTGCAGGCCCACCGCACCAAGCGAACGCTGTTCGGCGACAAGGAACCTGAGGCGTGAGCGACGCGATTCAAATCACCGGCGCGAACAACGAGAGCGAGTCGCTCGACACGTTCGGCCGCGAGCACAGCGAAAAGCTCCAGCAGATGGCGCGCACGCTGATCTCCAGCCTCTACATGCTGGTGCGCTCGGTGAAGATGTACGACCCCGACAACGCGGTCTTCGACAAGCCGATGGCGCAGCTCGAAGACACCATCAACACCATCATTCGCCGCGAGGGCAAGCTCGAGCTGATGGGGGTGAAGCAGTCGTTCTACCTGAACGGCATGCTGGTCAAAGTCGACATGCAGGCGCTCGACAACGTGCGCTTTCTGCTCGACGAGATGCGCGCCAAAGACGTCGGCGGCTTCACCCTGATGCGGCCGGTGTCGGTGCCGGAGCTGAAGAACTTCGTCTGGATCTTCAGCAAGGAGCAGCCCGACCAGGCCGGCGAAGAAGGCACCAAGACGCGCAAGCTGATGTCGATGAAGCTCGCGAGGTACTCGAAGCTCCGCGAGAAGATGGACAAGGAGAAGGACGAGGCGGAGGCGCGCATCGACCGCAAGAAGTACGCGCTCACCGTCTACGGCCGGGCGATCTTCTTCATCAAGAAGTACATGGACTCGTTGAAGGCGAACAAGCCGCTCAACACCTCCAAGTCGCTGCGCATCATTCAAGACTTCGTCGACGTCAGCTTCGACAACCGCACCCACTTTCTCGGGCTCACCACCACCAAGCACGACAGCGACTACCTGGCGTACCACCACGTCAACGTCTGCCTGATGTCGGTGGTGTTCGGCACCGAGCTGGGGCTCACCAAGCCGCAGCTGCGCGACCTGGGCTACATCGCGCTCTTCTTCGACGCGGGCATGGGCACGATTCCCGCGAACGTGCTCGCCAAGCGCGGCGCGCTCACCCCCGAAGAGAAGACCCTGGTGCAGCGGGCGCCGCTGATCACGGTGCGCAACATTCTTCGCGAGAAGGCGATCAACCGCTCGACGCTGATGCGGGTGGTGACCACCCTGGAGTTCAAGACCGACTTCGGCACCGCGGTGCGCGACGCCCAGGGCAACATTCAGATGATCATCCCCAAGGCGAACCTGGGGCTGTACGCGAAGATCATCGCCATCTGCTCCACCTACGACGCGCTCACCTCGCAGCGCCCGTTCCGCGACGCGTACGGCCCGGAGGTCGGGCTGATGCTGATGTGGACCGAGATGCGCAACAAGTTCGACCCCGACCTGCTCAAGGTGTTCATGCGGGTGATGGCGATTCAGCCGATCAAGGTGCTGTCGCGCCGCCAGCAGGAAGCGGGTCTGACGTTGACCGGCCTTTGATGTCTCGCGGCTACGTCTGGGCGATCAGCTTCGTCTCGGGTGCCTGCGTGATGGCGCTGGAGCTCTGCGCGTCGCGGGTGGTCTCGCCCTGGTTCGGCAGCTCGATCTCGGTCTGGGCGAACGTGATCGGGCTGATTCTGCTCGCGCTGGCCGCCGGCTACTTCATCGGTGGCCGCTGGGCCGAGCGCTCGCCTTCGTCGGCGACCCTGGCGAAGGTGTTGTTGGTGGCGGGGGCGTTGTCGGCAGCGATACCCTTCATCGCGCCGTCGATGGCGAAGACGTTCACCGAGGCGCTGGCGCGGGTGAACGGCGAGTCGTTGGTGCGCACCGGGTCGTTCTTGCTGGTCGCCCTGCTCTTCTTCGCTCCGATGCTGCTGCTGGGCATGGTGAGCCCGTTCGCGGTGAAGCTGCTGGCGAAGGATCATGCGGGCGACACCGCCGGCAAGGTGTTCGCGTTGTCGACGGTGGGCAGTCTGTTGGGCACCTTCGCGCCGGCGTTCTGGCTGATTCCGTCGTTCGGCACCCGGGCGACGGTGATGCTGGCCTCGTCGCTGTTGATGGCGGTGGCGCTGCCGGGGCTGTTGGAGGGGCGCTGGCGGCTGCTCTCGCCGGCGCCGCTGATGCTGGTGCCGCTGGTGGCGCACTGGCCGATGAAGCCGGCGCAGGGGCAGCTGGCGGCGGTGGAGAGCCCGTATCAGTTCATCGTGGTCGACGAGGCGAACGGGGAGCGGGCGCTGAGGTTCGACGACGGCCGCTACGCCCAGAGCCGGGAGCGGGCCGACACGCCGTTCACCGGAGGCTATTGGGACACGCTGTTCGGGTTGCCGGCGCTGACCGCGGCCGAGAAGCCGAAGGTGCTGATTCTCGGAGCGGGCGTGGGTACGGCGGCGCGGGGGATGATCGAGACCCGGCCGGAAGGGGCGCTGGAGGTCACCGCGGTGGAGCTGGACCCCGAGGTGTTGGAGCTGGGGCGGAGGTATTTTTCGCTCGGGCGGCTGGGGGATCGGCTCAAGCTCGAGGTGGGCGACGCGCGGCACTTTCTCAACCGCACCCGCGAGTCCTACGACCTGATCTTCCTCGATTGCTACGCGAACGAGCGCTACGTGCCGCCGCACCTGGCGACGCAGGAGTTCTTCTCGCTCGCGGCGGAGCACCTGGCGCCGGGGGGCATTCTGGTGGTGAACGTGAACGCCGCCACGCAGGGTTCGCCGTTGGTCGCCTCGTTCGTGCAGACGATGCGGCAGGCGCTGCCGGTGGTGGAGCGGTTCGACGTGCCGAAGCGTTGGAACCGCGAGTTGATCGCCGCCCGTGAGCCGCTGCAGTGGGAGCGTGCGCGAGGGCGGCTGCCCGAGTCGCTGAAGCCGAAGTGGGACGACCTGCTCACCTGGCGGGTCGACGCGAGCGGCGAAGGCGGCATGGTGCTCACCGACGACCGGGTACCGGTGGAGCAGCTGATCGACGCCGAAGCGATGCAGGGTCTCTAGGTGTGTACGCTGACCACGAAGATTTCCCGTGAAAGGTGCCAGTCACTTTTCATGGGAAGTCACTTTTCATGGGAACGCCTCACACGCGCACGGCGACCGCGGGCGCGAACGAGAAGGCGGGGAACTCGGCTTTCTTCGACAGCACGCCCGAGCGCAGCCATTTCACGGCCAGTCTGAAGTCACAGACGAACTTGCGGTATTCGCTCATGTAGATGTGACGAGCGAGTCTGGTCGACGCGTGAACCCACGGGTATGGCCGGCGATCGGGCTTGAGCTTGCGCGTATGGGGGTGCGCGGCCTCGACCTTCGCTGCCCCCATCACGCGGCGGTGCTTCGCCCGGCCCTCCGCTTCGATCTCCGCGATCATCCGCTTCGCGAGAGCGCGACGCTTGTTCGGCGGCAGAACCTGCCACAGCGGAATCGGATGCAGCTCGAGCTCCTCGTCTGTCGCCCAGCTCGGACTCCACCGTCGGTTGCCACCCGACACCAACTTGCCGCTCTTCCACCGCTTGGCCCATTCGTAGAAACGAAACGTACGTTTGGGCTCGCCGAGCAGTTGCGGCACGCATGAGAGCCCCGGCCACTCTTCGACTCGCCTCACCAGGCCCTCTTTGACCCCGTGCGCGACGATGTATTTGAGGCTCCGCCGCAGCGAAATGTCGTCGAGCACCGGTATCGCCGAGAAGCGCCGGTCCCAGAGGTTGCCGCTCCAGCCGACGAGCCGGCCGACCTTCTTCGACACATTGCCGAGAAAGAAGCGCATGAACTTCGAAAGCTCACCGTCCCGCGCGCGACACAACAAGTGCACGTGGCTGGACGCGGCCACGAAGCCGCACAGCTGCACATTCGCAGTCTTCGTCGCACGCGCCAGGACGCCGCCGATCACCTCGTTCATCTGCCGAGATGGCCGCAACAACAGGCGAGATTGGAAGCACCTCGCGGTCACGAAGAAATAGCCATCTGACTCGTACCTCCTCAACGGTCTGCCCATCACGCCCTCGCCCTCTGGTGAAAATCGAGAGCTCAGAGCAATTGCCGGGCCGCCTCGATTCTCGCGACGTGAGAGTCGACGCGCGCGACCATCCCCAGAAAAATGCCTGGCACCTTCTAGGTACGAGACAGGCGGGAGATCGCGCGGGCGAAATCGGCCGGAGGCTCTGCCTTGAACGAGAGCGGCTTGCCCGTCTTCGGGTGCGCGAAAGACAGCGACGCCGCATGGAGCGCCTGCCGCGCGATGTACGGCGACTTCGACTGCTTCCGGCCGCCATACAACGCGTCGCCGAGCAGCGGAAAACCCGCCTCCGCGAAGTGCATCCGAATCTGATGCGTGCGGCCCGTCAGCAGCTCGATCTCCACCAACGCCGCCTCCGCGAAGCGCCGCCGCACCGCAAACCTCGTCACCGCCTGCTTGCCGCGCTTCACCCGACCGCTGAACTTCAAACGATTGCGCGGGTCGCGCCCGTGCAGCGTATCGAACTCCCCCGAATCGGCCGGCCGACCCGCCACCAACGCCAGGTATCGCTTGTCGACCTCGCGCGAAGCGAACGCCTTCTGCAACGCCTCCAGCGCGGCCTGGGTCTTCGCCACCACCATCAACCCCGAGGTGTCTTTGTCGAGACGGTGCACGATGCCCGGCCGCAGCTCGCCGCCAATTCCCGCCAGGTCCTTCACGTGGTGGAGCAGCGCGTTCACCAACGTGCCGCCCTTGTTTCCCGCCCCCGGGTGCACCACCAGGCCCGCGGGCTTGTCGAGCACCAGCAAGTGCTTGTCCTGGAACACCACCGACAGGGGAATTGCCTCGGGCTTCAACTCGATCGGCTCGGGCGCAGGCACCTCGACCTCGATCGTCTCGGCGCCGCGCAACCGGTGCGACGCGCGCGCGGCCTTGCCGTCGACGCGAACCTGCCCGGCTTCGATCAGCGCCTGAACCCGCGCGCGCGAGAGCTCCGAGATCCTGCTGACGACGTATCGATCGAGCCGCTCACCGGCGGCCCCCGGATCGACGCTCAGGGTCTGACTCACCAGATGCGCGACTTCACGTGCCCCTTGGGGCGCACCACGATGTCGACCACCGCGCGGTCGAAGAAGTTCGTCTTGGTGTAGATCTCCGACGAGACGCGGCTCTTGTAGAGCTCACGGCCCTCTTCGATCTCGTCCTTCAGCACGTCGAACAGGTTGTCCTGCTCCAGGCCTTTGACGATCTTCTGCTCGTTGTAGAGCGAGATGTCGGACGCGATTGCGCGGGCCAGCCGCATCGCCTTCATCTTCTCTTCTTCGGTCATCGCGGCCTCAGCATGTTCAGGCTGGGCGGGAACGTCAACCTTTCGGTCGCGCCGCCTCGTAGAGCTTCAGGTAGCTACGGGCCACCCGAATGCCGTCGAGCCCGAGCTCCTTGGCAATCGACATCAAGATGCCCCGCAAATACACCGGCGCCGGCAGCGCCCCGTAGCGGTCTGCCTCGACATTCTCGATGTGTTTGCCGCCGATTCGGGTGCGCTCCGCCAGCTGGGGCACCGAAATCCCCAGCGCGGTGCGTACCGTGCGCAGAAGCTCCCCGTTGAACTCCGCATCGGGGGGAATGTCGGGAAGCTTGGGCAGCTCCGACGCCAGCGGCCGGCTGGGGCCCGAAGGCCGCGGCGCGCTGCTGATGGTGGCCAGCGCCGAATCCGATGCGATCTGGGGCGCCAACGCCCTCGGAGCCGAGGCCCGCGGGTTGTAGACCTTCGGCCCCGAAGGCCGCGGCGCAGAGCTGGGAGGCCGCGGCTCGGCCGGCTTCGGCAGCTCAGGCGGAGGCGGCAGAGGCGGAGCAACGGCCTCCACCACCGGCTCATTGGGCACGATCGCCGACTTGGGCTCGGGCGGAGGCGGACCGGCGCGCTCGTAGGTGAACGCCACCGGGCGGGTCGAAGTGGCGTCGACGTTGGCGAGCAGATCGCCCATCGACATCTGGCCGGCCTCGGGCGCCTCCTCCTTCACCGGCTGATGCGCCTCCACCACGGTCGGAGGCGGCTGCACGTCGGGCATCTGCGCCAGCACCGGCACCGGCGGCGGCTCGGGCGCAGACGGAATCGGAGCCGGAGGATCGGGCTCGAGCTTCAGCGGCGCAGGTGGAGGCGGAGGAGGCGGCGGCGCCACGTCACGCGGCGGCAGCCCGATCTCCTGGTCATAGAGCGCGCGGAGCTCCTCGTCGGTGAGCACGTCGACCGCTTCCTTCATCCGCTTGCGGAGCGCGGTCTGATGCCCGGTGTCGGCCAGCCCGTAGAGCGCGTTCTGCCCCTCCTGGAACAGGCGATCGAGGCGCTCGAACGCCGCGCGAATCTCTCCCGAGGAGGCCGAGACCGAGACCTCGAGCAACTCGTAGAAGGTCTGGGCCTGGAACGGCTTCACTGGCTCAACGAAAGCAGGTTTTCCGCAATCCGCAACAACGCCTTGGAGGCGTTCGCGTCGGGCGCCGAATCCAACAAGGGCTTGCGGGAGCGCACCGCGGCCCAGACGTGCTCGTCGAAGCCGACGGTGCCGAGGTACCCCAGGTCGAGGCCGAAGAACTTCTTCCACGCCGACGCGACCTGGGGGCCGAGATCGTAGTCGGTGCGCGCGCGGGCCTGGTTGATCACCAGGTGCGGCTTGAACCCGTTGAGCGCCGCCTGCAGCCGCTGCGCCTGCTCGGGGTGCTCGGGGCGGAGCTGCTCCGCGAGATCCCACGGGGTGCGCACGTTCGGGTCGCGGCCCGAGAGCACCAGCGCGACCTGCTGGGCGGTGGTGGCGTCGGTGAGCGACTGCAGCCTTCGAAAGAACGCGGCCTTGATGAAGCGGTAGGCGTTCTCGATCGAGGTGGGCTCGGGCAGCAGCACCACCACCCCGATGTCGGCGGCGACGAAGAAGTCGAGCACGTTGAAGCTGGTGCCGGCGCCCAGGTCGAGCAGCACGTAGTCGACGTCGAGGCCCTGCACGTTGCGCAGCAGCTTCGACTTCTGCGAGTGCTTGGGGTTCGCCGCGTCGAGCATGTCGTGCGCGCCGGAGATCAGCTTCAGCCCGCCGACGCCGGTCTCGATCACGACATCTTCCAGGCGAGGCACCCGGTTGTTCACGAAGTCAGACAGCGTCTTCGACGGCTGATCGACGCCGAGGCAGGTGTGCAGGTTGGCCCCGCCGAGATCGGCGTCGACCAGCACCACCTGGGCGCCGCGGCGCGCGAGCGCCATGCCGAGGTTGGCAGAGACGAGCGACTTGCCGATGCCGCCCTTCCCTCCTCCGACCGCGATCAGCTTGCGGGCGCGGCGCTGCGACTTCGGGGCAGCGCGTTTGCGCTTCGGCTTGGGCGGAGCCACCGGCTCGGCGGGCTTCTCGGCCTGCGCCGGCGCGGGAAAGGCGATCACCTTGTTCGGCTCACTGCTCACGCGCGCAAAATACACCAACTGCGCGCGAGGTTAATTCTCCTGATCGAGCTCGACGTTCCAATAGGAGGCGTCGGTCAGGCTCAAGAACGGGAGCCACTCCCGGAACGCCCCCTTCGGCGCCCCACGGAACAGCGGGGTCCACCTCGGGCGCACCGGCTTGCGAATCAGCTGCATGCCGGCCTGGGCCGGGGTCCTCCCGCCCTTCTTCAGGTTGCACTCGATGCAGCTGCAGACGATGTTTTCCCAGCTGGTCTTGCCGCCGTGCGAGCGGGGCACCACGTGGTCGAGGTTGAGCTCGCTCCGGCGCAGCTGGCGCCCGCAGTACTGACAGGTGTCGTCGTCACGGGCGTAGATGTTGAGCCGCGAGAACCGCACCCGCCCCTTGGGAATGTGCTCGTACGCCGAGAGCACCACCACCCGGGGCACCTTCAGCACCCGGTTCACCGTGTTGACCACGTCGGGGCCCTCTGCGGAGAGCGCCGCCCAGCTCGCGAAGTCGTAGAGGCGAAACTGCGAGTCGATCGCGCGCGCGAGGCCCTGGTAGAGCAGCGAGAAGGCGCGCCGAACGTTGGTGACGTGAACCGGTTGGTAGTGTCGATTGAGGACGAGGACGGCGGAGTTCAGCATGCGGCTTCCCTGGCAGCTCCGGCCACTGCCCCCAACTGATCGTCGTTCAAACAGCGCACGTCGAGCAACAGCTGGTTGTCGCTGATCCGCGCCACCACCGGCGGAGTCGCTTCGCGCAGCCTCTGGTGCATCTTCTCGGCGTCGCCGGCGATCGCACACGCGTACGAGACCGGGTTCGCCAACGGCAACGCGCCTCCGCCGACCTGGCCGGTGGTGCGCACGATCGCCGCCTTCACGCCCTGCTCCGCCAGCGCCGCCTGCAGCTTCTCGGCGCGCGCCTGCAGCGAGGCGGCCGTCTCGAGCAGCATGCTGCGCACCGGGATCTCGTCGGCGCGGCCGTCGCGGTAGAGCTCGAGCGTCGCCTCCAGCGCGGCCACGGTGAGCTTGTCGATTCGCAGCGCGCGATTCAGCGGGTGCCGCTTCAGCTTTTCGAGCACCGCAGCGCGGCCGACGATGATCCCGGCCTGGGGGCCTCCGAGCAGCTTGTCGCCCGAGAAGCTGACCACGTCGGCGCCGGCGGCGATCACCGACGACACGGTCGGCTCGCTGGTCAGGCCCTCTCCGTGGAGCGGCAGCAGCGAGCCCGAGCCGAGGTCTTCGTAGAACGCGAGGCCCTTGGCGCGGGCGAGCCCGGAGAGGTCCTTGGTGGTGGCCTCTTCGGTGAAGCCGACCAGGGCGAAGTTCGACCGGTGCACCTTCACCAGCAGCGCGCTGTTGGCGGTGAGCGCCGCTTCGTAATCGCCGATGCGGGTGCGGTTGGTGGTGCCGACCTCGACCAGCACCGCGCCCGACTGCCGCATCACGTCGGGCACGCGGAACCCTCCGCCGATCTCGACCAGCTCACCGCGGGAGACCAGCGACTCCCGGCCACCCGAGAGCGCCGAGAGCGACAGCAGCACGGCCGAAGCGCAGTTGTTCACCACCAGCGCGTCTTCGGCTCCGGTGAGCTCCCGCAGCAACCCGACCACCGGAGCGTAGCGGCTGCCCCGCTCGCCCTGCCCCAGATCGAGCTCGAGGTTCGAGTACCCCTCCGCAACCTCGCAGATGCGCTCCAACGCGCGCGGGTGCAGCGGCGCCCGGCCGAGGTTGGTGTGGAGCACGACACCCGACGCGTTGAGCACCGCGCGAAGGCCGGGCTGCGAGAGCCGGTCGAGCGCGCGAGCGACCTCGGCTTCGTCGAAACCGCGAAGATCGCCTCGCAGAATCCGCGTGCGGGCGTGGTTGACGGCTTCGCGCAACGCGGCGAGCGCGACGGGCCGCGAGTGACGGGCGAGCAGAGGCGAGAGTGTGGGAGAGCGAAACAGCTCGTCGATGGAGGGCAGCTCCTGGAGCGCCTTTTGTGTGTGCGGCTCGTCCATCTGGCTCGAGCGTAATCTGTAATCAGACCGCGGAAAAACATCCGGGCAGGCCACCTGGGCGGAAGTTTCCCAGGGGCCCGCCTCGCGGACGGCCGTCTCTCGACGACTTGCTGTTAGGGGTTGGCCAACCCGCACGAGTCGATGGGGGCGCCAAGGTCCTGTGAAGCGTGGACCAGCGCCGAGCGCTCAGCCGACCGGGGTCACACTCACGGTGCCCGGTACGACTCAGAGCCACTGGCTCCTACCGAAACTTTTGGGTCAGCCCTGCTCCAGCTCTCCGTGCCAGTACGTCAGGTCACGCAGCCAGTTCTTCCAGCTGGCCGGCATGCCCTTCTCCCAGGTGAACGTCAGCCTGAGCGCGCTGGAGAGCTTCGTCGGCCGCACGGGTTGCACGTGCAGCTTCATTCTCGCCTGCTCGGGGGTGCGACCCCCCTTGAACTGGTTACAGGGGACGCAGGCGATGACGATGTTTTCCCAGCACGTCTTGCCACCCTGAGCCTTGGGCACCACGTGGTCGTACGTCGCCTCTGCACGCGACACAGCCTTCGAGCAGTATTGGCACTTGCCGTGATCGCGTGCGAACACGTTTTCACGGCTGAAGCGGATGATCGGCTTACGCCGCTTGAGCACCCTCAAGAAGCGGATCACCGCGGGCACTTTGATCTCGAAGGTGACCGAACGGATTCTTTGATCCTCGTATTCTTCGACGACCTCCACTTTGCCCGAGAAGAGCAGCGTGATCGCTCGCTGCCAGCTCACCCGGCCTACAGGCTCATATGTCGCATTCAGTACGAGCGTCTCCACCGCTCCTCCTTTCCTTGAATTTAGTTGCTGGGACACAGACGGCAAGTGGGGCCAAATCCTGAATTATTGCCGGAACGTTGCACTCTGGCCCCCCCATTGGGGTAGTTTCCCACGCCAATGAAAATGACCAAGGTTCGGGTACTTGGGGTCGCAGGTGCGGTTATCGGTTTCGCGCTGGCAGTGAGCTGCGGACCTGATTTCGAGCAGCAGACCCAGCAGACGGCGAAGACGCAGCAGGCGCTCTCGACGAGCCTGGTGATCAGCCAGGTGTACGGCGGCGGCAACAACAGCGGCGCTTCGTATCAGAACGACTTCATCGAGATTCACAACGTCTCGAACGCGGACATTCCCCTCGCGGGCTACAGCGTTCAGTACGCCTCGGGAACGACCGCGGGCACGTCGTGGACCAAGATCAACCTCACTGCCGACGGCGGCATCCTCCCCGCGGGCGCGTTCTATTTGATCCAGCTCGGCGGCGGCACGACGAACGGCTCGCCGCTCCCGACGCCTGACCTGATCGGCGGCACGCTGAACATGGGGGCGAACGCCGGCAAGGTCGCGCTCATCAACAGCACCACGACGCTCGGTGCGATCAGCTGCCCGATCGACGCCGGAACGGCGGGCCTGGTCGACTTCGTCAGCTGGGGTGCGACGGCGAACTGCTGGGAAGGCACGTCGCCCGCGCTCTTCGACGCTGGCGTCGGTACTGACGGCGGCCCGAACAACAACGTGGTCAGCATGATTCGTCTGCAGCCGGCCGACTCGTGCCAGGACACCGACGACAATGCGGTCGACATCATCGTCCTCCAGCCGCCGAACCCGCGAAACACTGCGACCGCGGTCGCGCTGTGCAGCGGCGGAACCGGTGGCGGCTCCGGCAGCGACGGCGGAACGGATGGCGGCACCGGCGGTGGCTCGGGCACTGGCGGCGGATCCGGCAGCGACGGTGGAGATGACGGCGGCACGGGCGGCGGCTCTGCGACCGGCGGCGGTACGGCGGCGGGCGGTGGCGTGGCGACCGGCGGTGGCGCGGCGACTGGCGGCGGTGCGGCGACCGGTGGCGGCACGGCGGCTGGCGGCGGCGCGGCGACTGGCGGCGGTGCAGCGACTGGCGGCGGTGCAGCGACTGGCGGCGGCACGGCGGCTGGCGGTGGCGCGGCGACTGGCGGCGGTGCAGCGACTGGCGGCGGCACGGCGGCTGGCGGTGGCGCGGCGACTGGCGGCGGTGCAGCGACTGGCGGCGGCACGGCGGCTGGCGGTGGCGCGGCGACTGGCGGCGGTGCGGCGACGGGCGGCGGTGCGGCGACTGGCGGCGGTGCGGCGACGGGTGGCGGTGCAGCGACCGGCGGTGGCGCGGCGACTGGCGGCGGTGCAGCGACCGGCGGTGGCTCGGCGACGGGCGGCGGTGCAGCGACCGGCGGCGGTGCAGCGACTGGCGGCGGCACGGGCGGTGGCGGTGAGACCGACGGTGGCACGGGCGGCGGTTCTGCGACCGGTGGTGGCTCGGCGACGGGCGGCGGCGCGGCGACGGGCGGCGGTGCAGCGACCGGTGGCGGCTCTGGCACCGACGGCGGCACGGGTGGTGGCGCGGCGACCGGCGGCGGTAGCGCTACCGGTGGCGGCTCGGCGACGGGCGGCGGTGCTGCGACCGGCGGCGGCGGCCACATCGGTGCGGTCGGCGGAGGCGCGGGCGGTGGTGGCGGCTCGAACGCGGGCGGCTGCCAGTGCAACTCGATCGCCGATCCGGCGTGGCTGGCGATGTTCGGCCTCGCGCTCGGCATGTTCCGCCGGCGTAACAAGCGCCAGTAGTCACGGCTTTGCGCAGCTTCGAGGGGGTGCGGCTCACGTCGCACCCCCTTATTGTTTTTGCCGTGGACACCGAGGTGCTGATCGTCGGCGCCGGGCCAACCGGTTTGGTGTTGGCGATCTGGCTCGCGCGCCTGGGCATTCACGTCCGGGTGATCGACAAAGCCGAAGCGGCGGGCACGACCTCACGCGCGTTGGCGGTGCAGTCGCGAACGCTGGAGCTCTACCGGCAGCTCGAGCTGTCGCAGCACCTGCTCGACCACGGCCTGATCCTCGGAGGCGTGAACCTCTGGGCGCGCGGCAAGCGGGTCGCGCACGCCAACCTGGAGCAGCTCGGCGAGGGCGAGAGCCCCTACCCCTTCGGCCTGATCTTCTCGCAGGACGAGCACGAGCGGTTTCTGATCGAGCGGCTGGAAGAGCTGGGGGTGAAGGTGGAGCGCGGCGTGGAGCTCACCTGGCTGGAGGATCTCGGCGACCGGGTGATCGCACGGCTGAGCAACCACTCCGCATGCGAGGCGAGCTTCGTGGCGGGCTGCGACGGCGCGCACTCGAAGGTGCGTGAGAGCCTGGGCATCGAGTTCGAAGGCGGCACCTACCAGCACCTGTTCTACGTGGCCGACGTCGACGCCGCGGGGCCGCTGATCGACAAGGAGCTGCACGTCTCAATCGACGAGGCAGACTTCGCGGCGATCTTCCCGCTCCACGAGCTCGGGCGGGTTCGGCTGATCGGCACCATTCGCGAAGACGCGACCCACAAGGGCGAGAAGATCGGCTGGAGCGACATCAGTCGCAGCGTGCTCGATCGCCTGCGCATCGACGTCACCGCGGTGAACTGGTTCTCGACCTACCGGGTGCACCATCGGGTCGCTCCACACTTCCGCAAGGGCAACGTGTTCCTGCTCGGAGACGCGGCGCACATTCACAGCCCGGTGGGCGGCCAGGGCATGAACACCGGCATCGGCGACTCCGTGAACCTGGGGTGGAAGCTGGCGGAGGTGCTCCGCGGGCGAGCCCCGACGAAGCTGCTCGACAGCTACGAGCCGGAGCGGATCGGTTTCGCGCGCCGCCTGGTGAGCACGACCGACCGAGTGTTCGAGTTCGTCACCCGCAGCGGGCGGCTGGCGCGCTGGGTGCGGCTGAACGTGGCGCCGAGCGTGATTCAGGCGGGCATCTCGAGCCACCTGGGCGGAGGCTTCCTCTTCCACTCGCTCTCGCAGCTGGCGATCGAGTACCGGCACAGCGCGGTGAGCGTGGGCTCCGCCGGGCGAGTGCACGCGGGCGATCGGCTGCCGTGGGTGCCGCACGAGCAGGGCGACAACTTCACCGTACTCGAGTCGCTCGATTGGCAGGTGCACGTCTACGGCGCCGCCGGCCGGCCGCTCGAAGAGGCGTGCGTTCAGCGCGGCCTGACGTTGCACCAGTTCGAGTACGACGAGCAGGCCGACCACGTCGGGCTGATGCGCGACGCGATGTACCTGGTTCGGCCCGATGGCTACGTGGCGTTCGCCGATGCGCATCAGAACCGCGAGCGCTTCGAGCACTACCTCGACTCGCACGGCCTGCGGTTCATCTCGCGTGACGAGGCGGCGCAGGAGACCTGGTACTCGGGCGTCTAGGCCCATTGCACAGCAGGGGTGTTTGCAGTGTAAACACCGGTAATGACCGTTCGTGTCCCTGGCCGAGTCGCGAGTTCCCTGCTTCTGGCGGCGCTGAGCACCGGCTGCCTCACCACCCACCACCCGCGGCAGCTGGTGCGCCTCGAGGCGGAGCAGCCCGCGGGCATCTTGTTCCACGACGTGAGCGTGTTCACCGGCACGTCCGAATCGCTGGTCGAACATCAGGATGTCTACGTCCGCGGAGGCCGCATCGAGTCGATCGGCGCGACGGGGTCGGCGACGGTGCCCGCGGCGGCGCAGGTGATCGAGGGCTCGGGCAAGACGTTGATGCCGGGGCTGGTGGACCTCCACGGGCACCTGACGGGAACGGCGTCGCCTCCATGGGCGCTGGCGTGGCCCGACGCGGATCACACCGGGCAGTCGTATCTGTATTGCGGAGTGACCAGCGTCTACGACGTCGCCGGCGACCTCGATGAGCTGGCGAAGGTGCGCAAGCGCGAGGCGGCGGGCGAGTGGGTCGGGCCGCGCTTCACGTATTCGGGGCAGATGGTGACCGCCTCGAACGGGTACCCGGCGAGCATGGTGCGCGACCTGTTCAACTGGCCGGTGTCGAGCGTGGCGATCGGGCACTTCGCGACCGAGGTGACCTCTGCAGTCGAGGCTGAGAAGGCAGTCGACCTGCGCCAGCGACTCGGGGCGGATCACATCAAGGTCGGCCTGGCGGAGATTCCGTTGGGGTCGCCGGTGTTCACCCCGGAGCTGCTCCACTCCGTGGTCGAGTCGGCGCATCGCCGCGGGATGAAGGTGGTGGCGCACATCGACACCGAAGCCCATGCGTTGCTGGCGGCGCGGGCGGGAGTCGATGTGCTGGTGCACCTGGTTCACCTCGGGCCGTTGTCTCCCGCTGCTGCGCGCGAGCTCGCCGAGCGCAAGGTGCCCGTGGTGCTGACGCTGGTGGCGTTTCAGCGAATGGAAGACATCAAGCAGCTGCGGTACCAGCCGACCGAGATCGAGAGGGAGCTCAACCCGCCAGAGATGCTCGAGCCTTATTCGCCGTCGGTGGTGGCGAAGGCCGACGTGACCAAGGGGATGGGCGAATGGGTGGCGGCGCTGATCTCGAGCCATGATCAGCGCATCGCGAACGTGAAGGTGCTCCTCGATGCGGGAGTGGAGGTGCTGGCGGGGTCAGACGGTGAGGGCTCCGCGGCGACCTGGGCGGGTGGCGCGTATCTCGAAGAGCTGCAGTTGATGGCGAAGGCCGGAGTGCCTCCGGCGCAGGTGTTGTTGGGGGCGACGTCGCGCGCGGCGCGGATCATTCAGCCAGAGCCGGACTTCGGTGCGATCGAGCCGGCGAAGCGGGCAGACCTGCTGCTGGTTCAAGGGGACCCGCTTGCAGATCTCGACCTCGGCGGAAGAATCGTGGCGGTGATGCAGGGCGGAAAGTGGGTCGAGCGAATGCGCCCTGCCAAGCCGCTGGCGGCACGGTGAGCTGCCTTCGCGCGAGCAGCGCCTGGGCGTAAGCGCGATCTCCCTCGACAGTGCGAGCGCACGCATGCAGTCTTCTGACGCATGCGACACCTCCTTTTGTCGGTGGCCATCGCCGCACTGTTGAGCGCGGCGTGTGCACGACGCCATGCGCAGCTGGTATCCGATGGAATGGAGCAGCGGTTCCGGTGCGAGGAATCAGACGTCACGTCGGAGCCTTACGAAGAGGGGTATGTGGCCTCCTGCCGTGGTCACCGCGCCTACTGCACCGACGTCGGCCACTTCGAGTGCAAGGAGCTCGTCCCGGAAGCGACGGCCATTCAGCAGGCTTCGTTCGCCAGCAAATGTCCTCCAGAACAAGTTCGGGTGCTGCAGACCCTGAAGCACTCGCCGATCGAGAGCCAGGTGCGCGTCGACGCGTGCGCGGCAATCTGGAACTGCGTCGTGACGATCGACCGCGCCACCTGTCAGCCCGAGCAAGGGAGCGCATCTCCTGGTGTCCCGCCAGCGCCGATCGAGGGTCCGCCTCCGCCGCAGGCCGCCGACAAGAGTTGCCAGCCACCGTGCCGCGCAGGCTTCAGCTGTGACCAGGGCCGCTGCGTGCCCCAGTGCAAGAAGGCGTGCGATGCCGCCAGCGTGTGCATCAACGGTCAGTGCGTATCGAAGTGCAACCCGCCCTGCCCTGCGAACGAACGCTGTACGAGCGAAGCGAGCTGCGTACCTCGATAGCAGTGCTCCCGGCAGGATTCGAACCTGCGGCCTTCGGGTTCGGAACCCGACGCTCTCATCCAACTGAGCTACGGAAGCATGAGTGGACCCGGAGGGAGTCGAACCCTCACCTCTGACGTGCGAAGCCAGCGTTCTCCCGCTAGACCACGAGCCCATTTCAAAATTGTTTGCGCCCCCAGTCGGAGTCGAACCGACACCACCGGTTTACGAGGCCGGTGCTCCTCCACCTGAGCTTTGAGGGCACGAAGTTGCTGTGCCGCTGCGGAGGAGACTCCCGCCGCCCGGGAACCTGACGGCGTGGTCTTTTGCCCCCTGCCCCGCCCACAAGAGTCGTGGGCTTGCCTTAAGCCTAGACTTCGGCACGTGACACCCGAGCCGACGGCGCAACACATGCCGATCGAGCAGTTGCGTGAGCTGATCGACGAGCGCGACCGTTCTGCGTTCGACGAGTGGCTTCTGCTCCCAGAGGCCGCGCCCGATCTCGACGTGCGCATTCGCAACGACGCCGGCCTCGAGCGGTGGACCACCGTGCGCCGCTCCGCCCACGGCGAGGTGCTCACCCGCGACATCGATCAACGCAAACGCGCCGAGCTCGCTCTCTTCGACAGCGAAGATCGCTTCGACGCCTTCATGCAGGCCACCGCCGCCGCCGCGTGGATGAAAGACGAGGCCGGCCGCTTCGTCTGGGTCAACCGCGCCTGGGAGGGCCTCTCCGACAAGACCCGCGCCCAGATGATCGGCCACACCACCCTCGAGCTCTTCGGTGAAGCCGCCTCCGCCGCGATCGAACGCGCCGACGCCCAGGTCCTCGTCGACGGCCGCGCCCACTTCACCCTCGACACCTTCCCCAACGGTCAATGCTTCCAGACCGTGCGCTTCCTCTTCTGGGATCATTCTGGCGCCCGCTTTCTCGGCGGCATGGCGTTCGACGTCACCTCCGAGCGCAAGGCCGCCCGCGAGCTCGAACAACTCCAAGAACGCCTCCGCCTCACCCAGAAGATGGAGGCGATCGGCCGGCTCGCCCAGGGCGTCGCCCACGACTTCAACAACCTGATCGCCGTGATCAACGCCTGCGCCAGCACCTTGCGTTACCGCGCCGACAACCCCGAGCTCGAGCAGATCAGCCTCGCTTGCGATCGCGCCGCCACCCTCATTGGCCAGCTCCTCAGCTTCAGCCGCGGCGACAAGGCCAAGACCCGCCCGCTCTCACTCGCCAAAGAGCTCGCGGCGATCGCCCCGCTCGCCCAACGCCTCGCTCACCCGCCCGTCACCTTCACCACCCAGATCGCCCCCGACCTCCCCGACGTGCTCGCCGACCCCGGTGAGCTCAGCCAGGTGGTGCTCAACCTGGTCGCCAACGCCCGCGACGCCATCGCGACCCACGGAAAGATCGTGCTCGGCGCCCGCCGCAACGCCGAAGGCCACGCCGTGCTGTTCATCACCGACGACGGCACCGGCATGGATGAGGCCACCCGCCAACGCGCGCTCGAGCCGTTCTTCACCACCAAGGAGCCCGGCAAGGGCACCGGCCTCGGCCTCTCCACCGTGTTCGGCATCGTCACCGGCTGGGGCGCCTCGGTCTCGATCGACAGCGCGCTCGGCCGCGGCACCACCGTCTCGATCGAGCTCAAGTCTGCCGTCGACACCAGGCCCGCCAAGGCGCAGTTGATGCTCGTCGACGACGACGACCTGGTTCGCAAGGCCACCCGGGTGATGCTCGAACACCAGGGCCACCAGGTGGTCGCGCTCGGCAGCGGCGCCGACGCGCTCGCGGCGTTGCAGCGGGGCGCTCCGTGCGAGCTGTTGATCACCGACGTGCGCATGCCCGAGATGACCGGCAACGAGCTGGCAGAGCGCGCCCTCGCGCTGCGCCCCGAGCTGCGCATTCTCGCCATCTCTGGCCATACCGATGAAGTGTCGGTCGGCCCGCTGATCCTCCCGCTGCTGACCAAACCCTTCAGCTACGACGATCTCGACTTCCGGGTTCGCGAGCTGCTCCGCCGGTGACCCGTGGGCGATCGCGTTCCAATGGGCCTGGGCGCGCGGGTACACGACACACGGGAAGCCTGCCGCGATCTCTACGGAGACGCCGCGCTCGAAGCGGTTCTCTCCGCGCTCGCACCCGAGCATCGCGCGCTCTTCGTTCGCGGCGCCTCGGTGCCGAAGTGGATTCCCGAGGCCGCTTACGTCGATTGGCTGAGCCGCCTGTGGGAAGGACCGCTCGGGCGCGATCTCGCCGAGCTCTCGAGATGGTCGGCGCGGATCACCGATCGCGGCTTTGGCACCGCCCGGCGGGTGCTCCTCTCGTTCGCCAGCCCGTGGTTGATCCTCCGCCGCGCCCAGATGCTCTGGAACGCGGAGCACGACACCGGCACCCTGGTCGCCACACCCGCCTCCAAGACCTCCAGCGTGGTGGTGCTCACCGGCCACCCGTTCTGCGAGACCGAGGTCGCGCGTGCGGCGATCAGCGAGGCGCTGCGGCACATCATTCTTCGCTGCCGGGTGAAGACCGTGACGCAGGCGCATCGACCGCTGGCCAATGGCGCGCTCGAGATCACCCTCGAGTGGGTTTGAGTGCCGGCCCTCCGAATCGAACGGAGTCCTTCTGCGCTTCAGGCAGACGCGCGGACCACCTACGCCAGGCCGGCAAAATGTCCGCGTGGAGTGAATCGAACACTCGTCATCCGCTCATCAGGCGGAGGTCCTGCCATTGGACGACACGCAGTCGGCATGAGAGGCCCCGCCGGGAGTTGAACCCGGCTCAGAGGTTTTGCAGACCTCATCCCTCCCGGAGGGACAGGGCCTCATCGTCTGCTTTCGACGCGCCTTCGCCTCGCCGCCTGACCGCCCATCGGTGGATCGTGGAATGCACCGTCTCGGGCGCATGAGTTTCGAAGCTCGTACAAACCCACCTTTGGGCCTGGGCGCGCGGGGTACTGCCGACTCTCCGGGTCACTCGCGACGCGGAGTCGCCTACGCCGAACGCCGGGTGCTCGACGTCGTGTTCGATGGGCTGCTGCGAAAAGCGCTCGCCCGCGAGCTGACCTTCGCCGCCAAGGCGCGCCTGAAGGCGATTCGGGTCGACGTCGACGGCCGGTTCGAGCCGCTCTACCCCCACCCCGTCTATCTGCAGACGCTCGAGATCCTCCGTGAAGAGCTGATGCCCGACCGCAGCATCGAGCAGGCGTTTCGCTCGCTCGGAGCCCGCGCGGTGCTCGGCTACTTCGACACCTGGATCGGCCGCGCCCTGAAGCAGATGTTGCGCGCCCTGGGCGTGCGCCGCGCACTCAATCGCATGACGCAGAACTTCTCGGCGACCAACAACTACACCCGCGCCGAAGCCCACGACATCGCGCCGAAGCACGTGCGCCTGTGGATGAACGAGCTCACCGACACCCGCCACGTGATGGCGGGCATCATCGAAGCCGGCCTCTCGGTCGCCGGAGGCAAAGACGTGCGCGCCACCCTGGTCGAGACCGACGACGACGGCTGCGTCTACGAGGTCTGCTGGAGCTGACCGAACGGGTGATGCAGCGCTGACCGCTTCAAAGACATAGTCGCGTCATGGCCTCCGATCTGGTGGGGAAGTCGGCGGTAGTGACAGGTGCGTCTTCAGGCATCGGCAAAGAGATCGCCAAGGGGCTCGCGCTTCGCGGCGCGTCTGTGGTGCTCGTCAGCAGCAACCCGAAGAAAGGCGAGCAGACGCTGGCCGAGCTGAAGGCCGCCGTTCCCGGCGCCGAGCTCTCGTACCTTCAGGCAGATCTCTCGCGGCGCAGCGAAGTTCAGCGGCTGGCGGGCGAGCTCGAGGCGCGGCTCACCCGGCTCGACATCCTGATCAACAACGCCGCGATCGTGCCGCTGGAGCGCACCCTGGTCGACGGCGTCGAAAGCACCCTGGCGGTGAACGCGTTCGCGCCGTACCTGCTCACCCGCGCGCTGTCGGGGCTGCTGAAGAAGAGCGCGCCCTCGCGGGTGATCGTGATGGTCGGAGCCACGATCCCGATCGACTTCGACGACCTCCAGTTCGAGAAGAACTACAACGGCTGGCAGGCCTACCAGCGCAGCAAGCACGCGATGCTGTTGCTGGTGCGCGCGCTGGTCGACGAGCTGAAGGGCTCCGGAGTCACCGTCAACGGCGCCTTCCCCGGCATCGTCAGCACCGAGACGATGGGCAACGTCGCCGCCGGCATGGGCACCGTCGCCACCTTGATGCTCCCGCTGCTGCGCCTGTTCATGCGCACTCCGGCCAAGGGCGCTCAGTCGGCGCTCTACGTCGCGTCGGCTCCCGAGCTCGCCCAGCGCACCGGCGAGCTGTTCACGATCGGGAAACCGATGACGATGAGCGTCGGCGACTGGAAAAATGATGCCTTAATTCGGCAAATAGTCGCCGCTGTCGGACCGTAAACCATCGAATTCAGGGGCAATTCGCTGCCCCGCACACATTTTCGGGTGCCGTCGTCCTCGGCCCAACTTTCACCGAGGACCCCGAAAATGACCGCAACCACCCACCGCATTCAGTCTGGCGAAACGCTCTCGCAGCTGGCGCGCCGCTTCGGCACTTCCGTCGCCGAGCTCGCCAAGGCGAACGGCATCTCCGACCCCGACAAGATCTACGCCGGTCACACCCTCAACATCCCCGGCAAGAACGACGGGTTCGATCAGAAGAAGACCCAGAAGCAGCGCCCGCCGCAGCAGAGCCCCGACACGCTCGAGACGCCGGTCAAGCAGCAGACCCAGCAGCCGCAGACGCAGACGCAGACGCAGACCGAGCAGACTCAGCAGACCAGCCAGGTGCAGAGCCAGACCAACTCGACCACCGGCGAGTACCCGCTCTACTCGCAGACCGATCCCAAGTGGCACACCAACCCGATGGGCACCGACGGCCGCTCGCACGACACCATCGGCTGGCAGGGCTGCGCGATGACCTCGGCCACGATGGCGCTCGACGGGATCACCGGCCAGAAGCTCACCCCCGGGCAGATGAACGACTTCCTCCGCAAGAACGGCGGCTACGACAAGAGCGGCAACGTCAACTGGGACAAGCTGGGCAAGGCGTACAACCCGCCCGTCGGCACCAAGCGCCAGCCCGAAGGCAGCTTCGGCCCCAAGCAGATCGACGCCGAGCTCGCCGCCGGCCGCCCGGTGATGGTGCACGTCGACTACCACGGCAAGGCGAAGGGCTCCGGCCCCGACGGCAAGGGCGACCACTGGATTCTCGTCACCGGCAAGGACGCGAAGGGGCACTACATCGCCAACGATCCCGCCGGAGGGAAGAAGATCACCCTCCACTCCGACGGCAACAAGCTGGTGAACGACTCCGGCAAGCCGTACCAGACCACCGGCGGCGCGGTGACGTTCAGCCGCGGCCCCGCGAAGACCAACAACACCTCGCAGACGACCCAGACGCAGCAGACCACGCAGACCGAGACCAACCAGACCAGCTCGAAGCGCGGCAACGATCTGAGCGGCAACTGGAAGGCGGCCAAGGGCCACAGCGCGAGCGAGTACGACGCGCTGATCAACGAGTCGGCGAAGAAGTACGGCGTCGAGCCGCGCTTCGTGAAGGCGGTGATCGAACAGGAGTCGCACTTCAACCCCAATGTCTCGTCGAAGAAGGACGCCAGCGGGCTGATGCAGCTGCTCCCGGGCGCCTGGAGCGACATGGGCGGCGGCAACCGCAACGACCCGAAGACCAACATCGATCACGGAACCAAGTACCTGGCGCAGCTGCTCAAGCGCTACGGCGGCGATCAGCAGAAGGCGCTCGCGGCCTACAACTGGGGCATGGGCAACGTCGACAAGCACCTCAAGGCGCACAATGGCCAGCTGGTGCTCTCGCAGGCTCCCGCCGAGACGCGCGGCTACGTCACCAACATCATGCAGGCGTACCGCGGTGAGGCGTACCACTGATGAGCGCCGGGCTCGCATGGCACCCGGTGAACGTCGACGAGCTTCGGCGGGCGCCGTGGCGGGTTCAGGTCGCGCACCGGGTGCACGCGCTGCGCGATCTGAAGGCGACGCCGCAGCTGTTCTTCAAGGCCGGCAGTGGCTGGCTGCTCCACGAGCAGCACGGCGCCTGGTTGGCCTTCAACGAGAAGGGGTGGCTGGTCGCGGTTTCGCCCGAGGGAGGCGTGACGTTCGAGCCTCCGGGCGACCGCGACTGGTTCTGATTTCGTGGCTAAGCTTTCGGGGATGGCGCCGGGCCCCACCTCCGCTCGAGAAGGCACGGTGCGGGTGTCTGCCGTCGACTCCGGCCACCCCGACGACAGCGTGCTCGCCGCGATGGCCCGGCACCGCCTGAGTGGGCGCGCGAGGGCCCGGCTGCTCAAGCACCTCGACGAGTGCGACCGCTGCCGAGAGGTGCTGTTCACCCTCGAAGACGCCGAGGTCGAGACGATCGACCCCACCGTCGCCCGCGACCCGATCGTCGGCATGCAGCTGGGCGAGTACGTGGTGCTCGAGCGCCTCGCCCAGGGCGGCATGGGCGTCGTCTACCGCGGCGAGCAGCCGGCGATCGGCAAGCAGGTCGCGATCAAGGTGATCCTCCCCGAGGCCGCCGCCGACCCCGAGCTGGTGGCGCGGCTGCAGGCCGAGGCGCGGGCGGTGAACGCGATTCGCCACCCGCACATCGTCGACATCTTCAGCTTCGGCACCCTGCCCGATGGCCGGCCGTACCTGGTGATGGAGCTGCTCACCGGGCACTCGCTCGACGAGCTGATCCACGCGCGGGGCAAGCTGAGCGTGGAGGAGACGGTCACCGTGCTGTCGCAGGCGATGCCGCCGCTCGCCGCCGCGCACGGGGTGGGCGTGATTCACCGCGACCTCAAGCCGGCGAACATCTTTCTCTCGGTGCTCCCCGACGGGCAGTGGCACATCACCCTGCTCGACTTCGGCCTCGCCAAGCTGCTCAACCGCGACGCGCTCACCAACCCGAACTTCGTGGTCGGCACACCCGGGTACATGTCGCCGGAGCAGATTCGCGGGCAGCAGGTCAGCGACCGCACCGACGTCTACGCGATGGGGATCTGCGCGTTCGAGCTGCTCGCCGGCAAGGAGCCGTTCGTCGCCCCCTCGCTGGTCGAGCTGATGCGCAAGCACCTCGACGAGCCGGCGCCTGAGATGCCGCGGGACCTCGACGTGCCGCGGCCGCTGCGCGAGCTGGTCTCGAAGATGATGGCGAAGCGCCCGGGCGACCGGCCGAGCGCGAGCGCGGTTTCGGCGGAGCTGATGTCGGTGCGCAAGGCGCTCGGTGACCCGCTCAGCCAGCGCTTCCCCAACCCGATGGTGGCGATCGAGACGGTGCAGGCGAAGAGCATCTCGGTGCGCACCAAGCCGTTGCGGCCGGGCGTGCTGCGGCCCCCGCGCAGGCCGCCTCCGGAGGCCGAGCCGACCACCATTCACCTCGGCGATGGGCCGGTGCCCGAGACCCGCAAGGACCAGCCGGCCGCCTCCACCGCCGATCTGCCCCGGCCCACCGACGAGCAGCCGGAGACCGACCGTGGGTTGCCCGCGGTTCGCCGTGCCAGCGCGCCGGCCACGGTGGCGATGCCCCATATTCAGGCGAACACCTCCGACACCTACCGCGGCACCGCGATCGACGTGGAGGCCGCGCAGCCGTGGCGCTCGCGGCGGTGGCTCCGCGCCGCGCTCGGGCTCTGCTTCGCGGCGGTGATCGGCGCTGGCGTGCTGTTCGGTGGCCGGGCGTTGGAGCCGGCGGTGAAGTCGCAGCCGCTCGGAGATCCCGCGGTGGTGACGCCGGTCGATGGGTTCCCGCCTCCGCCGCCTCCTCCCCCTCCACCGCCGACGACGCCGACGACCCCGCCGGTCACCGATGGGCATCAGCAGCCGGCGCTCCCGAGCGTCAGTGGGCTGCCGGTGGCCCGGCAGACGCGGCCGAAGACCCGGGCAGAGGTGGAGACCGCGATCGACTCCGCGCGTTTGAAGGCTGCGAAGAAGACCGCGCCGGCGATGAAGCGAATCATCGGCTTGCAGCTCGATGAGCTCCAAAAGAAGCTCGATAATGGAACGAGCCCCGCCCAGGTGCTGATCGACCTGGAGAAGGTCTCGCAGGAATACGAGCTGAAGTGATCTCTGCCCTCGCCGCTGCCGTGCTCTGCGCCTTCGTGCCGCCGAAGGCCGGGCTCACCGTCGGCGAGGCGGTGAAGCTCTCGCCCGAGAAGATCGAGAGCGCGGTGCAGCTGATCGCCACCGAGCTGCTCGCCTCCGAGCTGCCCACCCGGCTGGTCGAGTCGCGTTGCTCGGGCGACCCGCAGTGTCTCGCCGCCGCCGCGCAGCGCGATCAGGTCTGGGCGTTGGGCGTGCTGACCTTGGCGATGGCGAAGGCCGACGTGCTGGTCGATCTCGAGGTCTACAAGGTCGACGGCTGGGTCAGCCTCGGCCACGTCACCTTTCAGATGAAGAAGGGAAAGCTCGACGACGCTCAGTCGATGCAGCTGGCCGAGCTGGCGCGGCAGACCCGGCAGGCCGCTCCGCAGCCGCCGCCCGAGAAGGTGGAGACGCCCGTCTCGCCGCCGCCGGTCGAGCCGGTCGAGGCGCCGAAGGTGGCGGTGGAGGTCGCTCCCGAACCGGTGCGGCGCTCGCACCTGGGGCCGATTCTCACCGGGATCGGCGCCGGCCTCGCGGCGGGAGCCAGCGTCGGGTTCGGCATTCTCGGCAGCAACGAGAAGACGCAGCTCGCCGCCAGCCCCGACGGCATGACCTCGACGCTCACCCGTACCCAGGCGATCTCGCTGCGCGACTCGGCCAACGGTCACTTCACCGTCTCGCTCGCCACCGGGATCGCCGCCGGAGCGCTGCTGCTGACGAGCGTGCTCTGGCTGGTGTTATTCGAATGACGGCCGGCGAATCAGCCGGCTCAGCCGCTCGTTGAGCGACGGGCGGAACGAGCGCAGCAGGCTGTCGAGATCGCGAGAGGCCAGCCGCAGCCGGCGCTTGAGGATCTCGCGCACGTTGGAGAGCAGGTCCTGCTGGATCTTCTCGATTCGCCGGAGCGCGGTGGTGCGGTGAACGCCGAGCGTCTGGGCGGCGTCTTCCACGCTCAGCCCGTCGACGAAGCGCAGCCGGAGGAGCACCCGCGACTCGTCGTCGATCAGCTCCAGCGATTCTTTCAACGCGGCGGTGATCGCCTGCTTGTGCCGGCCGTGCGCGAGCGCCTCGTCTGCGGGCAGCGCGGCGGCGGCGAAGCGCTCCAGGCGTTCTTCCTTCTGGTTGCCTTGATCAGTGCGCTCCGGCCGGCGGCTGCGGCGGAGATCGACCGCGGTGGAGCTCGCCACCACCTTGAACCAGGCGACCAGCGCGCCCTCGCCCTGGTACTGGCCGAGCGCGGGGCCGGTGCGCTCCGAGCCGACCAGGATCTTCACCCGCAACTTCTGGAGCAGCTCTTCGCCGAACTGGTCGCCCTCGCGAAACTTCGCCGCCACCGCCGCGCTGATGCGGGCGATGCGGCGATCGACCTCGGCCAGCGCCGT
This sequence comes from Myxococcaceae bacterium, assembly GCA_047602415.1. Lineage (GTDB taxonomy): Bacteria > Myxococcota > Myxococcia > Myxococcales > Myxococcaceae > JASGHH01. Next base: position 1,188,239 of record JASGHH010000001.1, read on the forward strand.
CGGAACCTTGGCGAGGGCCGCGAACGCGAGCAGCAGATCTTCGGCGTTGATCGCCTCCAGCGAGCCGGCGCTCTCCACCGCTTCGGTCAGCCGGGGCAGAAACCTCGCCGCGGAGATCTTCCACTCCGGGTGCGCGGCGGTGAGGCGCGCTGCGGTCGCGTCGAGGCTCACAGCTTGTTGAACCAGGGCGAGAGAAGCACCGACATCGGCCGCGGCTCCGGCACGCCCGGAGTGAACAGGTACACCACCGGGTAGTTGCAGGGAATCGCGACCATGCCCTGCGGAGTGGCCACGAAGCCCATGAAGCCGTAGCGCATCACGTTGGGCGCGAACGGGTTGGTGGTCGAGTAGTAGCCGGCGTCGGGCAACACCTCGACCACCACCGAGGCTTCGTCGGGCGACGGGTAGAGGTCGCCGTTGCCGTGGGTGCCGAACATGCCCAGGCCCTCCATCGGCAGCGGGTACGGGTGAAAGCTGTCGGTGCTCGAGTCGTAATAGGCGGCGAGGCCGCCCTGGTAGACCGGCAGCGAGAAGACCAGGCCTTCGTGGTTGATGGTGGGGCCGAACATGCCGGCGCCGACGCCCGCGCTCATCAGGTCTTGCCGGAGCGTGATCGTCGCCGAGGTGAAGGTGGCGTCGGGCGCGATCTCGAGCGCGACGTCGAAGCCCGACTCCTTCGGGAACGAGAGCAGGTGATCGTTGGGCAGCCGCGCCAGGCCCCACCAGCCGCCCGGCAGCGCCGAGAAGGTCTGCACCGCCTGGGTCGCGGGATCGAAGCGGACGATCGGGTACACCGGGCTGATGCTCTCAGAGACGAACCAGATCGTACCGTAGGCGTCGAGCGCTCCGCCCACGTAGAGCGGCGGCGGGTCGAAGGTGCCGGCGTCGATCAGGTCACGCATGTAGGGGCCGACCAGCGTGGTCGCCTGGGTCTGCGGATCGAGCTGGAGGATCTGGTTGGCTTCGTACGGCGCGGCGTAGACCTTGCCGTCAGGCCCGAGCACTCCGCCTGCCCACTTGCGATCGTTCGGGTCGGTCAGCTCGTTGCCGAACTTCAGCGTCTGCGAGGTCGAGGGGTCGATCAACATCGCCTGCTTCGCGCGGTGCGGGATCGCCAACACCGTGCCATCGGGCAACAACACGCCGCCGAACCACGCCAGCATGCCGGAGTTGCCTGGGGCGACGCCTGCGTCGATGGTGACGAAGGTGCCGCCGCCGGGGGTTCCGGTCTGGAAGTTGGGGTGCCAGTTCGCTTGCACGCATGCCCAGTCGAGGCAGATGCCCGCGTCGCTCAGCGTGCCCGAGCCGCCGCCGCCGGTCGCTGAGCCGCCTCCCGTCGCTGCGCCTCCGCCGGTTGCAGAACCACCGCCACCTGTTGCGGAACCACCGCCGCCCGTGGCTGAGCCGCCGCCTGCCGCTGCTCCGCCTCCGATCGCGCTGCCGCCACCACCGGTCGCGGAGCCCCCGCCGATCGCGCTGCCGCCGCCACCGGTCGCCGAGCCGCCACCGATCGCGCTGCCTCCGCCGGTGGAGGAGCCGCCACCCGTCGCGGTGCCTCCGCCTGTTGCGCCGCCGTCACAGTTCGACTCGCACTTGAACTTCAGGTTCGGGAGTTCCGCGCACTGGCACGCCGAGATGCAGACAGCGAATGCCACGACCCCCAAGCGCACGGCTGGCGAAGGTAGCAGAGACGCCGAGCACGGCGGGGCTCGAGTGTGACGCCCCTCCCGGCCTTCGGCCACCCTCCCCCTTATTGGGGGAGGGAAAACGCGTAAATGACCCCTCCCCCAACAAGGGGGGAGGTGCCCGAAGGGCGGAGGGGGCGTCACTCCTCGGACGCCCGTCAGCGCTGCGCGGTGGTGGTGCTCGCCCCGCCGCCGCCGTAGAGCATGCGGTAGGTGTTGTAGCTGCGGAGCACGCGCTTCACGTAGTTGCGGGTCTCGTTGAGCGGAATGTTCTCGACCCAGGCGTCGGTCTCGGAGTCGCCGTAGTCGTGCCGCCAGCGGGCGACCGCACCCTCACCGGCGTTGTAGCCCGCGAGCGCGTACTGCTTCACGCCCTTCGCGCGGCCGAGCAGATCGGAGAGGTACTTCGCGCCGAGGCGAATGTTGAGGTCCGGCTCGAGCAGCGCGTTGAACGACGGCCGGTGGAGCTTCAGCTTGCCCGCGACTTCGGCCGCGGTGGCCGGCATCAGCTGACACAGCCCGATCGCGCCCGCCCACGAGTACGCCTTGGGGTCGAGCGCGCTCTCTTCACGCATCAGCGCCTGCAGCAGATCGGGGTCGAGCTGGGCCGCCGACTCGCAGTGCTTCAAGATCAGATCCCGGTACGGGTTCGGGTAGGCGATCTCCCAGATCGCGCGGTTGGCCGGAGTCACCCGCCCCGACAGATCGCGCCGCAGCCAGAGCCGCGCCATCCCGTGGGCCGAGCGCTCTTCGCCCGACAACGCCAGCAGGTAGACCAGCAGCCGCACCGAGTCGGTGGGCAGCTGGGTGCGATCGATGCCCAGCACCTCGTAGGTGACCTGGTCACCCATGCCCAGCCGCAGCATCTCCACCGCGCTCCAGAAGGCAGGGTCGGCGCCGAGCGGGCCCGCGTAGACCGGGAAGGGGTCGCGGGTCTCGACCGCCGGCGCCAACGAGGCGTTCAGCTTGGGCAGCGCGTCGGGGTCGAGCGCCGCCACCTTCTCGCGCGCGATCAGCCCGTAGTACGTGTTGGGGTGGTCGTAGGCGAGCTTGCCGAAGATCTCCGCCGCCTGCTTGGGCTCACCGACGTCTTCGAACAGCCGGCCGCGCCAGTACTGGGCCCGCTCGATCTCGAAGCTCTCGTCGGCGTCGCCGAAGCGCTCCTCGAGCTCCTCCAACGGGCCGACCGCCTTGAGCGGCTCGCGCCGGGCGCGCCAGATCCACGCCTTGCGGAACAAGCCCTCGGCCATGTTCTCGCTGTCGGGGTACTTCGTCGCCAACTGATCCAGCGCGGCGAGCGCCTCGTCGGGCATCCCGCCGTGCTCGTACGAATCGGCCGCCTGGAAGAGCGCGTCGTCGGCGAGCGGGTGGTTCGGGTAGTCGCGCGCCAGGGTGAGATACGTGTCGGCCGCCATGCGCGGGCCGATCACCGAGCGGCTGAACCCGAGGGTGTAGAGCGCCTTCGCCCGCAGGTCGGGATCGGCGGTGCACTTCTTCACCACCGGCGCGAGCACGTCGATCGCCTTGGCGTGGAGCCGCTTTTTCCTCAGCGCCTTCCCGAGCGCGAGGTGGGCCCGGCAGGCCAGCAGCTGCTTCGGATCGGGCTTCTTCGCGTTGTAGTCGGAGAGCGTGAGCGCCGCCGCAACCGGCTCGAGCAACGCCACCGCCTCGCCGGAGTGAATGCCCTCGGAGAGCGTGTCGCCCCGAACGATCAGCGCCTCGACGTCGGCCAGCGACTCGGGGTCGAGGCGGCCTTCTGCCTTTTTCGCCGCCAGAGAGTTGGGGTGCGCGCTCCAGACCTTCAGCAGCGCCGCCCGTTCGCTCGCGCGATCGCCGCGAAACGAGTCGAGGTCGGCCATCGCCAGCCAGGCCTCGGCGCCGGCGTCCCGGCCCCACGGAGGCGCGGGCCGATCGAGGTACGGAGAGAGCGCGTCGCCCGCCTTCTGCCATTGCTTCAGCCCGCGGTACGCGCGCGACAGGCCGAGCCGCCCATCGAGGCCCTGCCGGGAGAGATCGTTGATCGCGGTGTAGACCCGCACCGCCGAGTCGTAGTCCTTCTGCGCTTCGAACGACCAGCCCGAGTACATCAGGCAGCGATCCTTCAGCCGCGGCCAGGCGGTGGCGAGCGCCTCGAACTCCTTCGACGCGAACGCGTTGTCGCCCATGCGCTGCGCCGCCATCGCTCGCAGAAACCGCACCGGCGGGGTGTCGGGCTGCCCTTCGAGCGCCGCGCGGCAGAGGTCGTTTCGGCCGTTGTCGAACGCCGCCTTCGCCTCGGCCAGCTTACCGGTGGCGAAGTACGGAGCCAGATCGGAGCGATCGATCTTCGGGCCGCGGTCGGCGACCGGGGTCACGTCTGGCGCGGGGAAGGCCGGGTTGGCGACGCGCACGAAGCCGGGGTCTGCGACCTCCTGCTCCAGGCTGGTCTGGTCTTCGTCAGGCAGCTGCGCCAACGCCGGCGAGGAAGCCAGCAGTATCAGGGTGATCGACGCGAACAGCCAACGCACGGGCCGCATTGTGCCACCACTCTTTCGAGGCGTCGAACGCGGCCTTTCGAGGGGTTAAGCTTCAAACCGGTGGACATTCGCACCCAAAGCGCCCTGCTGGCGGCGATCGTCGGGTTGGCGCTCGGCGTCTCGGTGCTCCTGCGGGCGCAGCGGCCCCGGGTGCTCACCCAGTACGCGATCTTCGCGCTGTCGATCGGCATCTACTACCTGACCCGCTTCATGGAGGGTCTGTTCCCCTGGAACCTGGGAACGCTCACCGGGCGGGCGATGCTCGGGCTGACGATCCTCACCGGCGCGGTGGTGCCGTCGACCGCGCTCTCGTTCTTCCTCGAGTTCCTCAACTTCAGCCCCCGAGCGGCCCGCTACGGCCGGCGCATGTCGTTCTTCTCGGTGGTGCTCGGCCTCGCCGTCGGCGCGACGCCGCTCGCCGAGGTGTTCTGGGCCCGGGTCGCGGTGTCGGTGTGGGTGCTGCTCGCGTTGGGCTTCTCGGTGTCGCTGCTGCTGGCGCGCATGCGCTCGGCGGAGTCGCAGATCGATCGGGCGCGGCTCGCCTACCTCGGCATCGGCGCCGGCGCGGCGATCGTCTTCACCGGGTTGGACTTCTTGTCGCGGTTCGAGCTGCCCTTCCCCACCCTGGGGCCGATCATCTCGACCCTGTACCTGTTCTTCCTGTCGCAGACGCTGTTGCGGTTGCGGCTGATGGACCTCCACGAGCTGCTGGGGAAGATCGCGTCGCAGACGGTCCTCGCGGTGATCCTCGCGCTGGTGTTCGTGGTGCTGACCGCGTGGGTCGACGAAAACCGCTCGCTGTTCGTCTTCAACACCATCGTCGCCTGCTTCGTGATGCTGATTCTGTTGGAGCCGTTACGCGACAAGGTCGAAGAGCGCGTGGTGGCGATCTTCTTCCGCGAGCGGTTCGACTTTCTGCAGCATGCGCGCGCGTTGCTGTCGCGCACCGCCAACATCATCGACGTGCAGGAGATGGCGTCGCGCCTGCTCGACGGCCTGAACGACACCCGGCGCATCACCCACGCCTCGGTGTTCCTGCTGGCGGAGGACCGGCCGGGCTTCAGGCTGCTCGACTCGCGCGGGCCTCAGCCGGCGGCGTTTCTCGACGCGGGCACCGCCCGGGCGCTCCTGTCGCGCACCGAGAAGGCCCAGCTGTTCGAGACGGTGGAGCGGCGGATCACCGAGCTGCGCACCCAGCCGACCGACATGAAGCGCACCCGCGAAGAGCTGAAGCGGCTCAACGACGTGCGGGCGGCGATGCAGCAGATGAAGGCCGGCATCACCGTGCCGCTGATGGGCAACGACCGGGTGATCGGGTTCTTCAACCTCTGGGACGAGCGGGTGCCCGAGGCCTTCGCGTCAGACGAGATCGCGCTGATCCTCGAGCTCGCCGAGCGGCTGGCGGCGGTGGTCGAGAACTCGAAGCTCTACGACAAGATGCGCGAGCGCGATCGTCTGGCCGCGCTCGGTGAGATGTCGGCCGGTCTGGCGCACGAGATTCGCAACCCGCTGGGAGCGATCAAAGGCGCTGCGCAGTGCCTCGACCCCCAGCGGCTGCCGGGTGAAGACGGCGAGTTTCTCGAGGTGATCGTCGAAGAGGTGAACCGGCTCAACGGCGTGGTGAGCGCGTTCTTGGACTACTCGCGCCCGCTGAAGCAGAGCTTCGGCCCCACCGACCCCAACGAGGTCGTCACCCGCACCGTGCGGCTGATCCAGAACGACATTCCCGCCAACATCAAGCTCGAGGTGGTGCTCGCCGAAGACCTGGCGAAGGTCGACGCCGACGCCGAGCAGCTGAAGCAGGTGTTGATCAACCTGGTGCAGAACGCGCGGCAGGCGATCGGCGATCAGCCCGGCGAGATCTCGGTGAAGACGGTGAAGCCGGAGCGGTTCGGCGAGTTCCGCGGGCCGGAGCAGATCGAAATTCACGTCAGCGACAACGGGCCCGGCATCCCGGCAGACCAGCAGCTCAACATCTTCGTGCCGTTCTTCACCACCAAGTCCAAGGGCACCGGGCTGGGCCTGGCGATCTGCCAGCGCATCGTGAAGAACCACGGCGGGGTGATCACGGTGCAGAGCCGGCCCAGTGAGGGCTCGACCTTCATCGTGCGGCTGCCGGCGCTGCCGTCGGAGGGTCAGCTGGTGGCGCAGACGCCTCCGCCCGACGGAACGCCGCTTCCGGGTACGGTCGGGGCACCTCCGGCCGTGATCAAGGCCGACCCGAAGGACGAGGAGCAGGGCCTGAGCCGGCGCGAGCGGAAGCGGCGCAAGGCGAGCTGACCTGTTATTTCCCGCGGCATGCCTAAAGAGGGGCTGTCGTACGCGCGCACGGATTCTGGGCTGACACTGCCGGTGATCGACGTCACCCACCCGGCCTTCAAGATCGAGCTGTCGGCGGAGCAGCAGAAGCAGCTGATGGCGGAGTACGTGAAGAACGGGCAACCGCTGGGTTGGCTGCCGTTGTTCATTCGCAAGCCGCTGCTGAACTTCCTGCTCAAGAAGTCGGTGCTGGGTCAGCGGCTGCGCCGAGCCGAAGGGACGTATCTCGACGCCGAGAGCACGTACCTGCTGAAGCTCGGGCCCGACAACCTCGAGGGCGTCAGCAACGAGGAGATCGACAAGAAGGTCGCCGCGGCGCTGCCGACGTTCATGGTGCGGCTGCGAACCCAGGACCTGGCGGAGCTGATGGCCGAGTCGCTGGGGCCGGCGCTGGCCGGTGAGCCGGGCGTGCCGCTGTCGATGATCAGCATCGGCGGTGGGCCGGCGATCGATTGCCTCAACGCGGTTCGGCTGCTGCAGAAGGATCGGCCCGAGGTGCTTCGTGGGCGCGCGGTGATCATCGAGGTGCTCGACCTGGACTCGGCCGGGCCGGCGTTCGGAGCGCGCTGTGTCGCTGAGTGGCTGAAGCCGGGTGCTCCGCTGCACGGCGTCGACGTCACGTTCAACCACACGAAGTACGACTGGAGCCGGACCGAGCCGCTGCGCGAGGTGCTCGAGCGCGCTCAGCAGTCGGGCGCGGTGGCGATCGTGTCGAGCGAGGGTGCGCTGTTCGAGTACGGCTCCGACGCGGAGATCGTGTCCAATCTCGAGTGCGTGCGGGCGTCGAGCGAGCCGGGAATGGTTCGGGTGGTCGGGTCGGTCACCCGGAACGACGAGGCGACCAAGGTGCTGCACGACGGGACGAGCGCGAAGACCAAGCCGCGCGGGCTGGCGACGTTCACCGCGCTCGCTGAGCGCGCGGGCTGGAAGGTCGAGAAGGCCGTCGAGCGCGCGTTCAGCGATCAGGTGCGGCTGAAGTGAGAGCGGCTCTGCTGGTGGCCGGGCTGCTGATTGGCGCGTGTGCTGCCTCCGGGCCGAGCGACGCCGGCATTCAGCCCTGCGGCGTGCCCTGCTCCGGCCAGACGCCAATCTGTGAGCCGAAGCGAACGCTCTGCGTTCACTGCCTCGCCGACGGAACCGGCTGCGACGAGCCCACTCCGCACTGCGACACCACCCGCGATCTCTGCACCCAGTGCCTGATCAACAGCGACTGCCCCGCTCCTGACGACGTCTGCGTGTCGGGGTCCTGCCTGGGTCCTGGCTCCGTGGGTGGAGGCGGCGGCTCCAACAACGGCGACCACTGACCGTCAGTCCTTCGGTTCGGGAGCGGTGCCGTTGAAGTACGCCTGATACTTCGGCCAGCTGTACTCGGCGATGTCGCGGCCCAGCTTCAGCCCGGCGGTGTTGTCGGAGTTGATGTGGTACCCGCCCATCACCCGCGAGATGCCGGCCATCTCAGCGGTGGCCGAGAACGTGGGCAGCTCGAGGTCGACTTCCTTCTTCCCCATCGGGCCCGGCTTCCCGTCGACCGACTGCATCGTCTCGCAACCGCACTGCTCGGTGATCTCACCTGCCACCCGGTGCGCGACCGCCTCGTAGCGATCGCTGCCGGTGAACAGCTCGAGCATCTTCGACCCTGCCCCGCTCGCGGTGCTGTGCCCCGACGGATACCCGGGGAACGGCGGCGTGAGAAAGGTCGGCGGCGAGTACGGCATCCAATCGGCAGCGGAGATTGCGCCGACGCCCTTGCACGAGCCGAGGTAGCCGCGAATCTGCTGATCCTTCTTCAGGGTGCGCACCAGCGCGTACGGCCGGGCGGAGTCGTAGAAGCGCTTCGCCTCCCAGCAGGCGATGAACGCGTCGAACGTCACGTTGCCGATCGCGAAGAACATCTTCACGTCTTGATCGAGGTCGTGGTGATCGCGCCGCGAGACGTCCTGCGCGAACCGCATCCAGTGGCCCGACTGGCCGGTCGAGCGCGGGCCGTCGCGCATGAACTCGACCACCGCCTTCTGCTCCAGCGTCAGGCCGGCGTTGAACTCGATGTTCTGATCCACGTCTTTCGCCAGCTCGGGCGACCCGACCTTCGGGTACGGCACCGGGCGAAACTGGTCGGCCCGCTCCAGCACCACCGGCTTCACCTTGCCCCACTGCGCGGTGAGGAACCCCGGCCAGACCGTGCCGCCGTGGCCGTCGTCGAAAGGAATCGGCTGCCAGCGATCGGGATCGACGATCTTGTCGATCGGGTTCACCGGCAGGTACCCGGTGTAGTCGCTGTACGGCTTGCCGTTGCCGCCCTTCTCGTCACCGTGCGCGTTGGAGCCGTCGTGCGCGCGATAGGCGATCAACGCCCCGGCGACGGTGTTGCCGATGCCGCGCGGCTTGCTGGTGTCGCCGGTGTTGTCGTCGGCGTCGGCGCCGTTCGCCTTCATCGTCGACAGAATCCACTCCCGATCGGCCGGGTAGAGCTCGATCAAGACCCGCCCCACCGCCTGGCCGATCGCCGCTTCTTTGTTCGCCAGGGTGCGCTCCTCGGCGGGGCGCCGGAGCTTGCCGCCCAACCGGGTGCCCACCGCCTTCTCGTCGTACGCCGCCCAGGCGTCGAACATCGCGGTGACGTACATCGAGACCTCGCGCGAGATGATCGTCGGGCGGGCCCCCACCCGCTCCACGTCGCGGGCGGTCGCCTCGAGGGCGATCTCCATCCACTTGTAGGCGCCGTTGGGGTTCGGGTTGGGCGCCTGGTGGGTCACCCAGCCGGTGGTGTCGTGCTTCTCACCCGCCGGCTTGGCGTGGGTGCAGGTCAGCAACAACAGCGAGACAAGCCCAACCCCCCGGGGAACTGCTTTGAGCTCAAACATGTGTCTCCAAACTACAGCGCGATCTGCTTTCTGCGAACCACGAAGTCCAACTGCTCGCCGCCTCTCAACACCGTGACGGTCACCAGGGTTCCGGCGGGGCCTTGAATCAGCTTCACCGCGTTCTGCGGCGGCGGCGGCGCGGGATTGCCGTCGACGCTCACCAGCAGGTCGCCCGGGTGAAGGCCCGCAGTCTCGGCAGGGCTGCCCTCGTAGACCTCTTCGACCGAGACCGACTGCCCGCGCACGCCGAGCAGCATGCCGATGCCCTGGTACTCGAAGAACTGATCGCGCGGGGGTGGAGGCGTGCCCGGTTGCATCTTGAGGTCGAGCCGCTGACCCGGCGTGCGCACGTCGGCCGAGACGCTCTGGTGCAGCCCGTCGCGCACCTCGACCAACGACGGCAACGGCAGCGCCGGCAACACGAAGTCGCCATTCCCATCGGTTACCGTCTCGGAGCCGGGCGTGGAGAGCCGCATCATGCCGAGCTTCGACGAGAGCACCCGCGCGCCGCGCACCGGCAGACCGGTCACCGCGTCGTGCACCGAGCCCGCCACCGCGACCGCGCGCTGCAGCTGCACCCGGGCGTCGGTCCGCCCCGAGCCGACCACGATTCTCCTGCGCCGCGGAGTCGGCGTACCCTTCGGCGGTGGCGCTGATTCGCCACGGGCCCTTCGGCAGGTGCACCGGGAACGCCCCAGTCGGGCTCAGCACCGGCATCCGTCGAACCAGGCCCGCCGAGTGCGGCACCAGCGAGAGGTTGTAGTCGCTCACCGGGTGACCCTTCTCGTCGGTCACCGTCACCACCAGCAGGCCACGCTCCAGCTTCAGCACCACGTCGTCGCCGGCCTTGGCGCGGGCCGCGGCGCTGCCTTCTTCGCCCTCCGCCTCCAGCAGCAGCACGCCCGCGGGCACGCCGTCGAACTTGAAGTGGCCGCTGGCGTCGGTACCGGTCTCCATCGGCTGGCCGGCCCAGGCGCCGGTGCGCAGCCAGACGTGAACGCCCGGCGCCGGAGGATTGACCCGGCCCGCGAGCGTCGAGCCGGTGGCGACGTCGACCTCCCACGCCTGACCTTCGCCGGTCTGCTCGAACGGCCCCGCCTGGGAGGAGAACGCGGCGTGGCGCACCTGCACGAGGTATTGGCCGACTGGCACGTGGGTGAAGTGGAAGGCGCCGAGCGCTCCGCTGGTGGTCACGCTCGCCACCGTCTGAGAGCGCGCGTCGATCGCGGTCACCACCGCGCCCACCAGCGGCTCGCTGGCGCGCTTCACGTGACCGTCGACCCCGAGCGATTCGCCTGCTTCGAGCACCAGCCCGGTGCGGTGCTCACCTGCCGAGACGCGCAGCACCGGCCCATGCACCGGGGTGCCGTCGGGCAGTGAGGCCGCCAGACGGAAGAGCCCTGCGCTGGTCTCGAGGCGGAAGCCGCCGTCGGCGCCCGAGGGCACCGGGCCGTAGAGCGTGCCGGCGCGAGAGCCGGTGCCGGTCTCGGCCCAGACGCTCGCGCGCTCCACCGGTTTGGTCTGCTGGAGCACCGAGCCTTCGAGAATGGCGATCGGTTCCAGCGAGATCTCCATTCCGTCGTGGGCACGCACCGCTTCGAGCGAGAGCCACTCGAGCCGGGTCAGGTGACCGGCGGCGCTCACTTCCAGCCAGGTCTGCTTGGGGACAGGCTCGAGCGTGAAGCGGCCGGCGGCGTCGGAGCGGGTCGCGCCCTGGCCGGAGATGATTGTCGCTCCGGGAAGGGCCTGGCGGGTGAGCGCGTCGACCACCGTGCCGGTGACGGTGGCGGCCGGCTCGAGGGTCAGCGTCACGTCTCGCCCCTGGCCGGGGGTGATGAAGATCGGCCCGACGACTTCGGAGGCGAGCTCGCCGCTGATCGCGCTCAGCCAGATCTGGCCGGCGGTCAGCGGGCCAAAGTCGAAGTGGCCCTCGTCGTTCGCTTCGATCGTGCGCGGCTGCGGGCCACGGAGGATCACTTTGGCGTGGGCACCCGCGGCAGCGGGCAGGACCTGGCCGGTGAGATGCGCCCAGCTGACCGGCCCGGCGTCGGGCGCTTCCACAGGAGGGAGCGACCTGGGCGTTTCCGTGGCGACAGGCGTTGGGACTTCGTCGGCTGGGGCCGGCCAGAAGAACCAGATCAGAATGCCGGCGGCGAGCACTGCCGCGGCGACTGCCGCACGCTTCACGGGTCGGCGTTGTAGCACTCGCGGCCGGCGGAGGCGTGAGCCCCCTTCCGGCCGTGACTACTTCTTCTTGCCCGGTGGAGGCTCGTCTTCATCCTCCATCGGGATGCCTTCGACGACCTCCGAAATGTCGGCGTCCTCGAGCACGAAGAGATCGCCTTCATCCTTCGAGTCGAGGTCCAGCTCGAACACCTCGAGCTCGGGGACCGCGGGCGCCGCCGGAGCCGCAGGCGCGCTCGGCACCGGCAACGTCCCACGGGGCGGAGTCTTGCGCCGGGGAGTCGCCGCCGCCTGACGCAGCTTGGCGATCTCCGCGGTCTGCTCGCTCACCTGCTTGAGCAGCGACTGCAGGCGCGCGTCCTTCTCGGCGTTCTTCTCTTCACGGGTGCCGTTGCGCGCGGTCTCGAGCGACTTCTCCAGCCGCTCCACCTCGGCCGACAGCCGCTCCCGCTCGGTCTCGAGCAGCTGCGCCTCGGCCTTCGCCTCGTTCACGTCGTCGCGCAGGTGCTCGGCCTCGGTCAACGACGCCTTGGCCTGGAGCAGCTCATCCTGCAGGTCGCCGAACTTCACCCGCAGGCCCAGCAGCAGCTCTTCTGCCTGACGCCGGCCGGTGAGCGCCGCCTGCAGCTCGCTGTTGTTCCCCTCGGAGGACAGCTCGTGGTGCGCCAGCTGCTCCCGCATGCGCTCGTTCTGCTCGCGGAGCGATCGCAGCTCGTCGGCGAACCGCTCGCGATCGATCGACGCCTTCGAGAGGTCGTCGGCCGCCGCCTGCGAGCCGGAGAGCTTCTGCGACAGCTCGGTGGCCGCGGTCTTCTCGCGCTCCAGCTCCGCCTGCAGCTCGTCGCGCCTCGCCTGCACCCGCGGCAGCTCCTGCTCCAGCTCGCCGACGCGGGTGCGCAGCCGCTGGAGCTCGTGCTCCGCCTGCTCGCGCGCCTCGGCCATCGCCTGGGTCTCGCCACCCGCCACCGCCAGCGAGCTGCGAAGGCCGGCGAGCTCTTCGCGGAGCTTCTCCAGCTCCTTCTGCAGCGTCTGCTTCTGAACCTGGTGACCGCGCGCCTCCGACTGCGCCCGCTCGACCTGGCCGCGGAAGGTGCCGAGGTCCTTCTCGGTGGCCGCCTGCTTCGCCTGCAGCTCCGACAGCTGGGCGCGCACCGCTTCGACCGCGTCCGACGACTGCCGGCCGGTCTCGGCGAGCGCCGCCTCCAGCGCCTCGCGGTGAACGCGGTCTTTGTCTTCCAGCGCGGTGCGGTGGGTGCGCTCGGCGTCTTCCAGCGCCGACCGATGCGCGGCCCCCTGCTCTTCCAACAACCGCTGGTGCAACGACTCCCGCTCGGAGACCTCGCGCTGGTGCTCGGTCTTCTTCTCTTCCAGCGCCTGAACCCGCAGCTGCTCCAGCTCGTCGCGCTCGCGGCCGCGGGCGGCGCGCTCCAGCTCCAGGTCGGCCACCACTCCGGTCAGCTTGGAGTCGAGCTCGTCGCGCTGCTTCTGGAGCCGCTCGCCCTTCTCGGCGGCGTCGAGCTCCAGCATCGTCATCCGGTCGTTGGCGGTGTCGATCTGCTTGCGGCTCTCTTCGAGCAGCTTCTGGGCCTGCTCGTACTGCGCGCGCGAGAGCAGCAGATCTTCGCGGGTCTGCTCGAGATCGCGGGTCGCCTCGGTGAGCTGGGCGGCGACCTTCTCGTTCTCCTGGCGCCCACCGACGAACCACTCGTTGGTCTTGGTCGCCTCGGCGCGCGCCGCCTCGAGGTCGGCCTTCGTCTTCTCCAGCTCGGCGTTCGCCGTCTCCAGCGACGACTTCGCCTTGGCGAGCTCGTCTTCGGTGGCCTGCCGCAGATCGAAGCCCTCGCCCACCTCGGCCTGGAGGTGCTCGAGCTCGGTCTCGGCGGTGCGCAGCCCGTCGCGGTGCCGCAGCAGATCGGCCTCCGCAGAGAGCCGCGCCTTCTGCTCGGCCTCGAAGGCGAGGTTCTTCTCTTCCAGGTGGCCCTGGGTCTCCTGCAACCGCTCGCGCAGCGACTGAATGTTGGCGCGGGTCTCCTCGAGCTCGGCGTTGCGGGCGCGCAGCATCGCCTCGACCTGGCCGCGCTCGTCTGAAGCGGCGGTCTTCGCCTGCTGAAGCTGCTCCTCGGCCTTCTGCTTCGTCTCTTCGAGCGCGGCGAGCTCGGCCCGCAGGCTCTCTTCGGTGCGCTGCCGCTGGCCGAGCTGCTCGGCGTGCTCGGAGATCAGCCGGGTGGTGTCGTCCTCCGCCTTTCGCTGCTCGTCGGCCCGGCCGGTGCGCTCCTGGGTGAGCTCGCCCTCGAGCCGCTCGCCGGTCTGCCGCGCCTGCTCCAGCTCTCGCCGCACCGAGGCCAGCTCGTCGCGCAGCGCGGTGCCGCCGGTCTCGAGCGTGCCGCGCTCGCGGGTCAGCTCGGCCACCTGCGACTCGAGCTTGGCCATCGCCGAACGCGCTTCGTCGCGCTGGCTCTCCTTCTCGGCCAGCTGCGCCTGGGCCCACTCGCGGTTCTGCTGCGACTCGGCGCGCGCCTGCTCCAGCTCCTTGCGCAGCTCACCGAGCTCGACCGCCAGCGCGGTCGCTTCCTGCTCCTTGGTGGAGGCGCGCTCGGCGACCAGCATCGCCTCCTGCTTCGCCTGGGCGAGCAGCCGGTCGGACTCCTGGCGGGCAGACGCGAGCGACTTCTCGGCCTCCTGGCGGGCGGTGTTGAGGGTGCGCTCGGCCGCTTCCAGCCGCGACGACTCGCGCTCGCGCGCCTTCTTCGCGTCCTCGGTCTCCGACTCGGCCTTCTTCCGCGCCGCTTTGACCTCGGCGTTCTCGGCGCGGAGCTGATTCGCCTCTTCGACCGCGGCCGACGCCTGGGCGCGGGCGGTGAGCAGCTGCGCCTCGAGCTGAGCCGTCTTCTCGATCGCCGCGCGGCGCTCCTGCTGCAGCGTCGACGACGAACGGCCGAGCGACTCGCGCTCGTCGACCAGGCGCTTGCGCTCGGTCTCGGCCGAACGGAGCTGATCTTCGGCGGTGCGCAGCTGACCCTCGAGCTCTTCGACGGTGGCCAGCGCGACCTCGCGGCCCGACCGCGCCGCCGACACTTCTTTCTCCAGGCCTTCCCGCTCGGCCTCGAGCGCGATCAGCTTGCCTTCCAGCTCTTCCTTCTCGGCGTTGGAGAGATCGCGGGCCGAGCGCTCAGCGGCGATCGCGGTGTTGAGATCCTGCTCGGCGCGGCGGCCGCGGGCGATCTCGGCGTCGCGGGCGGCCTCGGTGGCGGCCACCTGCTCGGTGAGCCCGAGCACGTTGTCGTTCGCCGCCGCCAGCCGGCCCTCGAGGTCGGTGGAGAGCGCCCGCAGGGTGCGCTCGCTCGCCGCCAGCACCTCGATGTCGCGGGTGAAGCGCTGAATGCCCGCCTTGGCGGCCGACAGCTCGGTCTCCAGGCCGGTGACCTCCTGCTCCTTGGCGTCGAGCGCCTCACGGAGGGTGTTGAAGGTCGCCCGCTCCTGGTCGAAGTCTTCGCGGGCCCGCTTGCGCGCCTCGGCCTCCTGCTCGGCCGCGCGCAGCGCCTCCTGACGCTCGCTCTCTTTGCGGGTGAGCGCGTCGGTGAGCTCGGCGGCCTTCTTGCGCTGCTCTTCCAGCTGCCGGTCGAGGTTCTCCAGCGCGGCGCCGGCCTCGCTCTTGGCCTCGGCGAGGCGAATCTCGCGGTCGCGGGCGGCGGCGAGCTCGCGGTCCTTCGCCGAAAGCACGTCGGAGTACCGGTCTGACTGCAGCCGCGCACGTTCCAGCTGAACCCGCTCGCTGGTGAGCTGATCCTGCAGCTCGCCCAGCTCGGTGTACGACTGGGTCAGCCGGGTGCGGGCGTCCTCCAGCTGGGTGACGATCTCTTCGCGGCGCGCGCGCTCGAGGCGGGCGGCCTCCTGGGCGGCGAGCGCCTGGGTGCTGGCGTCGCGCGCGGCCCGGGCCGACAGATCGAGCTCGGCGCGGGAGGCGTTGGCGCGGCCCTCGGCGTCGGTGGCGCGCTCACGGGCGACGGTGAGCTCGGCCTCCAGCCGACGCACCCGGTGGGTGAGCTCGTCGCGCTCGCGCTCGCTCTTGGGGCGCTTCGACAGCTCCTCGACCTGGGCGGTGAGCCGGGCGGCGCGCTCCTTCGCCTCTTCGAGGGCGGTGCGGGCCTGCGCGAGCTCGCCGGTCTGGGTCTGCGACTCGCCGCGCGTCTTCTCGAGCACGTCTTTGATGCGCTCGGTGCGGTCTTTCCAGTCGCGGGCGCGCTGGGAGGCCTCTTCGAGCTTGCCGGAGGTGAACGCCAGAGGCTCCGGAGGCAGCTGCACCCAGGTGGGGTCGACCGGGCGCACCGCGTCTTTGGAGGCGACCACCACGAAGTAGGCGGCCTCGGAGCTCTGCACCAGCGAGCCGTCGACCGCGAGCCCTTCGCCCTTCTCGAACGCGAGCTGGTAGCCGAGCACCGGGCTCTGGGTGGCGACCTCGACGTTCTCGAAGTGTTCTTTCAGCAGGTCGAGCAGCTGCCCGTAGGTCGGCGGCACCTCGCCCTCGTCGGGGTCGAGCACCTGCGAGAGCGCGAGGCCCGAGGGGTTGCGGAGCCCACCGACCAGCAGGCCGCCGCGCGACAGCAGGCGCATCAGCTCACGAAACAGCTCCGGCGCGCGCACGTAGGGCGCGAGGTCGGCGACCGCGATCAGGTCGAAGCTCTGGGCGTCGAGGTCGTCGTAGACGGTGGCGCGAAAGCGGAGCGACTCACCGCCGAGGCGCTTCTCGGCGTCTTGCACCGCGGCGACGTCGGCATCGCACGCGAGCACCGAGCGCGCGCCACGGGTGACGAGGAACTTCGCCGACTCGCCGCGCGTCGAAGCGACGGCGCCCAACTCCAGCACCCGCCGCCTCACGTAGAGGCCTTCGGCGAACACATAACGGGGAAGGAGCTCGGAGAGCCCCAAGCGTCTGAACGTCGCGCTCACGTTGCAATCGACTCTACCGCCGAACGAATGACTGTGAAGAAACGCAAGGGCGCGAGCCCAACAGGCCTGTAGCCGTTAGAAGCAAAACTGTGCGACCCTTCGACCCAATGAGGCCCAATCCAACCCACCACACGATGGGCGTCGGCGCGCGGATCATTCGCTTCTTCAAGCGGCTGATCATCACCACCGTGGTCCTGGGCCTCGCGGGCGCCACCGTGTTTCTGCTCTCGCAGCTCAACGCCCGTACCTTCATTCTCGAGATGCACGACGGGAAGCTGACGGTGCTCAAGGGGCGAATGATGCCGATGGGCGCCGAGCTCTGGCAGCCGGCCGACCCCCAGCTGGCCGACGCCTACGCGCCGATCGAGCTGGAGGGCACCTCGCCGATGGGCGTGGTGGGGGTGAAGTACGACGATCGCGACGCGCTCGATCGGGCGCTGTTCTCGGTGATCGAAGGCCTGGCCCGCCCGCGGGTCGCCTCCGACGACTCGCGCGATCTCGAGAAGGGGCTCTATTTCATTCGGCGCGGGGAGCGGCTCTCGGGGCTGACCGACGAGCAGCGGCTGTCGCTGAAGAAGATGAAGGCCGACGTGTCGTACTACACGGCGCGAATGAAGCTCGAAGACGGTCAGAAGCAGATCGAAGAAGGTCTGGCCGCGCTGAAGCTCGCCGCCGAGTCCGACACCCGGCACGCGCGCAACGCCAACGCGATGATCATCGCGGTCGAGCCCGAGGCGAAGGCGCTCACCGACGCGGTACGCAAGGCGACCGCAATCTCGATTCCTCCGCCGGCGAAACCAGAGCCGGCGCCCACCCCGCCTCCCGCGCAGCTTCCTCCGGGGCCCGCGGTTCAAGCCGGTGGCCAGGCGGCCGACGCCGGCAGCTAGCCCGCTCCCCGGCCGGGGAGAGGGTGGCCCGAAGGGCCGGGAGAGGTCTGTGCGAACCGTTCAGCCGGTCGCAGAACCCGTGCCCGGACCGCAGCGGCATCCACTGAGCTAAGCTCTTCTGGTGCGCACGCTCCTGGCCCTTCTCCTCGCCGCGTGCGCTGCCTGCGCGCCTGCTCCCGAACCTGCACAATCGACGTCACAGGTGCAGTCGATCGTCGGCGGCAGCATCGATCACGACGGCGGCTACCCGTCGGTGTTCTTCGTGCGCATGGAGTTCGACAACGGCATGCGCGCGGCGTGCAGCTCCACCCTGATCACCCCGCGGTCACTGCTGACCGCCGCGCACTGCGTCGACCCGGCGATGGCGGGAGCGAACACGGTCGAGATCTACGTGCTGAACGACTCCCCTGCCCCGCCCTCCGACGCCGGCATGTGGATTCACGCCACCGATCACGCCTACCACCCGATGTGGGATCACAACTCTCCCACCGACTACGACGTGGGCATGATTCTGCTGCCGAGCGCACCGCCGGTGACGCCGGTGCCGTTCGAGTCGCGCGACGAATCGAGCCTGCCCGGCGCCGATCTGAAGGTGGTCGGCTGGGGCATCACCATGCAGGGCGCGATGGACTACGGGGTTCGCCGCGAGGTCGACCTGATCGTGCGCAACGTCGACTCGCAGCACCTGATCATCGGAGACCAGAACAGCAAGGGCATCTGCAACGGCGACTCGGGCGGCCCGTCGTTCCACACCGGCGCCGACGGCGTGATGCGGGTGGTGGGCGTTCACAGCTACGACAACGGCGGCTGCGTCGACGGCCTCGACACCCGCCCCGACGTCTACAAGGCGTTCATCGAAGACTTCATCAACACCAAGGAAGGCGCGGGCTGCGGAGAAGACGGCATCTGCAAGTCGGGCTGCACCCCGGCCGACGTCGACTGCGTCTGCATTCCCGACGGGCAGTGCTCCGCCGCGTGCCCCAACCTGCTCACCGACCCCGATTGCCCGGTGAACTGCGTCGCCAACGGGGTGTGCTCCACCGTCGACTGCCCCACGCTCGACCCCGACTGCACCGCGGAGTACTCGACCTGCACCGCCGACTCGCAGTGCGAGCACCGCGACTGCGCCAACGACGAAGCGAACATGAAGAAGTACTGCTCGCGGCACTGCGCGATGCCCACCGACTGCCCCAGCCCCTCGGTGTGCACCGCCGGTGAGTGCCTGATCGATCAGGGCCCGGTGGCCAACCCCGGCGAGGAGTGCACCTTCGGCACCACCCGCTGCCTGCAGAACACCAACTGCACCTCGCTCGGTGGCGCGAACGATCGCTGCGCGTTCCCCTGCGGCTCCGACACCGACTGCGACCCCGGGCTGGTGTGCAAGGCGGGCTCGAACAACTTCAAGCTCTGCGTGCCGCCGCCTCCGCCGCCCGACATGAAGGCCGACGCGGGCGACGGGCCGGGCGTGAAGGGCAGCTGCGGCAACTGCTCGAGCGCGGCGGGGCTTCAGCTGTTGGCGCTGCTGCTGTTCGCCCGAAAGCTCACTTCCCCTTCATCACGCCGATGAACGGGAGGTTGCGGTACTTCTCGTCGAAGTCGAGGCCGTAGCCGACCACGAAGCGGTCTTCGATCACGAAGCCCTTGTAGTCGATCGGCACCTTCACCCGGGCGCGCGACGGCTTCTCGAGCAGCGCGCAGATCTTCACCGAGGCCGGGTGGCGGGCGGCGAAGTTCTCGAGCAGAAACTTCATCGTCAGGCCGGTGTCGACGATGTCTTCCACCAGCAGCAGGTGGCGGTCCTGCATCGGCTTGGTGAGGTCGTTGGTGATTCGCACTTCGCCGGTGGTCTCGGTGCCGCCCGCGTACGACGACACGCCGAGGAACTCGACGTTGAGCGGCAGGTCGATCGCCCGCGCCAGGTCGGTGCAGAAGAACGCGCTGCCCTTGAGAATGCCGACCAGGGTGAGCGGCTTGCCGGCGTAGTCCTTCGTGATTTGGGCGCCCAGCTCGCGCACCTTCGCCGCCACCTTCTCGGCGTCGATCATCACGTCAACTTGAGAGTCGTAGAAGGGCATTGGTCAGCTCACACGTACGCGTTGTTCATCACTTCGCCCATGCCGCCGCCGCCGGGCACGATGTACTGGCGGTCGTCGAGGCCGCGCTCTTTTTCCCACAGCTGCCCGGGCTCGGTGCCGAACACCTCGGGCGGGCTGAGGCCGCGGTCGAGCCGCAGCGCGTAGATCACCGCTTCGGGGTGATCCTTGGTCATGCGCCGCAGGTACTCCGGGGTGATGATCAGGTGAATGCAGATCACCTTGCGCAGCTTGCCCGCCACCTTCTTCTGGTAGTGGTCGATCGCCATCGAGAGCGAGCCGCCGGTGGCGCCCATCGGGTCGGGGAAGAGCACGAACGCGTCGTCGACGTCGCCGCCGATCTTCGAGCCCGAGATCGACGAGCCGACCACGTGCTCTTTCTGATCGAGCATGCGGCTCATGATGATGTGGTCTTGCCGCACCAGCGACGGGGTCAGCATCGTGTTGAGCAGGTCGTAGGTGATCTGCGACGGCAGCGTGCCCGCCCGCGCGATGTTCACGCTCACCGCGCGCACGTGCGGGTCCAACACCTCGCCCTGGTAGATGCCCTGGGGGGTGTGGTCGATCATGCGGGTCGGCATCGTCACCGACTTGCGGGGGAACTCGGCGTTCATCACCGTGACCGCGAGGTGCCGGTAGAGCGAGGTCACCAGCGCGTTCACTTCGGGCTGCACCGTCTCTTTGGCGCACAGCTTCGCCAGCGAGGTGAGCGTGTACGGGTTGCCGACCAGGTGCACCTGGCTGCCGTAGTGGTGCTTCAGCTCCGACAGCGTGTAGGGAACTTTGTCGTAGAGGGCGTCGCGCATGGGTATCGAGGCTCAGCGAAACAGGTCGAGGTTCTGCGGCGGAGTCGCCTCCGCGGGAGACGGCGAGTGGCACTTGCGGCAGCGCGCCTCGTACGAGTCGTGGGCGCCGACCAGCACCCGCTCCTCGTTGGCGATCAGGCGCTGGGTGCGGTTGGCGGGGTTGCCGCACACCACGCAGATCGCCAGCTCCTTGGTGATGTACTCGGCGACCGCGAGCAGCTGCGGCATCGGCTCGAACGGCTTGCCCTGGTAGTCCTGATCGAGGCCGGCGCAGACGACCCGAACGCCGCGGCGGGCGAGCTCTTCGGCCACCGCCACCACCTCGGGCCCGAGAAACTGCACCTCGTCGATGCCCACCACCTCGGTGTCGGGCTTGAGCTGCGACAGAATCTCGCGCGGATCTTCGATCGGCACGCCGGTGAGCTTGAGCTGGGAGTGGCTCACCACCGCCACCTCGTCGTAGCGCTTGTCGATCTTCGGCTTGAAGACCTGCACCTTCTGCTTGCCGTAGACCGCGCGCTTGATCCGCCGGATCAGCTCTTCGGTCTTGCCTGAGAACATCGAGCCGCAGATCACCTCGATCCACCCGATGTCTTTGGGGAACTGATGCATCAGTGGTCGAGCTCCAGCAGCTTCTCGAGCGTGCGCGCGTCAGCCGGAGGGAACTGGTACTCGCTCATCTGGTCGAGCCGCACCCAGCGGTGATCGTTCACCCGCTTGTGGCTCACCGGCTGCGCCGCGTCTTTGAGCGCGCAGAAGAACACCGTGAAGTCGACCTCGTAGTCCGGGTAGACGTGGTGGGTCGCCATCGCCGACTCGCCCACGGTGACGTCGAGCTCGAGGCGCTCGTGCAGCTCGCGAACCAGCGCGTCTTTGTCGTTCTCGCCCTCGTTCACGCGCCCGCCGGGGAACTCCCAGAGCAGCGGCAGCGAGGCGTTCTTCGAGCGTTGGGTGATCAGGTAGGTGCCGGGCTCTTTCTCGAGCATCGCTCCCACCACGCGGATGTGCCGGCGACTCATGCGACCGGTGCGAGTAGCAGAAATTGGGCTCAGGATCGATACAGGTGGTGGGTTTCGATGTACCCAATCACCTCGTCGGGAACGAGCTTCGGGCGCTCACCTTTGGCCAGCGCGGCGCGCACCTCGGTCGACGACACGTCTGACAGCGGAGGCCCCACCGCCCCGGCGTAGGGGAACCCGGCGCGGTTCAAGATCGTCACTTGGGCCAGCTTCTGAATCTCGTCCCACGACTTCCACTTCGGCAGGTCGTTGACGATGTCGGAGCCCAACACCAGGCGAAACCTGACGGCCGGGTGCCGGGGCAGCAGGTACTTCAGCGTCTCGATGGTGCGCCCCTCCCCGCCGACGTCTTTCTCGACGGTGGAGACCTTCAGCCAGGGGCCGGCCTTCTCGGCCAACAGCTCGCACATGCGCACCCGGTGCTCGAAGCCGACCATCGCCTTGCCGAACGGGTGATGAAACGACGGCATCAGCCAGACCTCTTCGTCGTGGAGCTGCTCGTGCACGAAGACGGCCGCGTCGCGGTGGCCCGCGTGCGGGGGGTTGAAGCTGCCTCCCAACAACGCGATCTCTCATTTGACCGAGATCTTCTTCTTCGCCGCGACCTGAATCGGAGTCGGCTGAACCACCACCTTGTCCTCGAGGTCGTAGGCGGTGAACTTGAGCCCGTTGGGGGTCAGCTCCAGCACCCCCACGGTGGGTTTGGTGCCAGACACTTTTCCAGGGGTGACGAAGTAGCGGGGGCCGATCTGCACCACCTTCGGCTCGGCCTCTTTGCCGTGCACCAGGCAGACGGCGTTGATCATGTCCTCTTTGTCGAGGTCGTTCTTGTCGTGAACGACGCAGACCAGCACGTCGCCCATCATGTCGACGGCCTTCTTCGGCACCGCCGGGTCTTGGTACGCGAGCGAGCCCTTCTCGGGCGTTCGCAGCACCTTGCCCTTCAGGTGGGCCAGCTCGGTGGCCTTGCGCGACAGCTCGTAGGCGGTGCCGAAGGCGGCCGGCCGGTCGACCTGCTCGCCCTCGTCGAGAAAGCTGCTCACGTCGGCGAGGAAGTCGAGGTTCGAGTAGTCGGTCTGGGCCTTCGCCTCGTCGCGCTTCTTCTCGACCCAGTCGTCGAGGTCTTTGTAGTTGCCGCCAGCGAAGAGGAACCGCTTCGCCCCCTTCTTGGAAAGGAAGCGCAGCGCCCGGTCGAGCGCCTCGAGATCCCCATCGCTGTCCGAGAACACGCCGATCACGGACATGGTTGAGCAGTGAAGCAGAACATTCAGCGGTACAAAAGGTGCTCGGCGCGTTTGGGAACGAACGCCTTCAGCTGTTCGGTGAAGCCCTCGGTGAGCCGCTCCAGGGGCCAGCTGTCGTCGATGCCCAGCCGCACCCGGTCGGTGCCGCAGAGCAGGTCGAAGGCGGGAATCTGGTCGACGAACTCGTAGGCGTCTTTGCGCCACTCGAAGCCGCCGCCGAGGTCGTGGCACACCTTGACGATCGCGATCGCGGTCAGCAGCGGCTGAAACGAGCGCCGGTCGGTGACGTGAATGAACGAGCCCTCGCACGACTGGCCCTTGTGCTTGTCGAAGGTGGGGGTGAACGCCGCGGCGCGAAACCTCACCCCGGGCAGCCTGAGCGACTCGAGCTGCTTGGTGACCAGCTGGGCGTCGAGCCAGGGCGCGCCGAACTGCTCGAACGGCCGGGTGGTGCCGCGCCCCTCCGACAGGTTGGTGCCCTCCAGCAGGCACATGCCCGGGTAGACCCGCGCGGTGTCGGGCGTGGGCATGTTCGGCGACGGCGGCACGAAGTGAAGGCCGGTCTCGTCGAAGTGCTGCCCGCGCGACCAGCCCGAGCACTCCACCACGTGGAGGTTGAGATCCATCTTCTCGCCGGCCTTGAACAGCCGCGCCAGCTCGCCCGCGGTCATCCCGTGGCGGTTGGGCAGCGCCCAGAGGCCGACGAAGCTCTTGAAGCGCTCGCCGACCACGTTGCCCTCGAGGTCGAGCCCGCCGATCGGGTTGGGCCGATCGAGCACCCAGAACTCGATGCCCGCTTCGGCGGCGGCGCGCATCGAGAGCAGCATCGTGTAGATGTACGTGTAGTAGCGGCTGCCGACGTCTTGAATGTCGAACACCAGCGCGTCGAGGCCGTCGAGCCACTCCTGCTTCGGAGTGAGCGACTCGAAGGTGCTCCCGTAGAGCGAGTAGACCCGAATGCCGGTGCGGCGATCGCGGGCCACCCCGTCGACCGGCACCATGTATTGGGCCTCGCCGCGCACCCCGTGCTCGGGCCCGAACAGCGCGCCGACCTTCACCTCGTGCTCGATCAGCAGATCGGCGAGGTGCTTGAAGCCCTTGTCGACCGAGGTGGGGTTGACGATCGCGCCCACCCGCCGGCCCTTGAGCTCGGCGAAACGGCCGCCGACCAGAACATCGATGCCGTTTTGCATTTTATCTGGTCGCTTCCGCCTGCGCGTGCTGCGCACGCTCCGGGCGCTGCGCTCGCCTTCGGCTCGCTTCGCTCGTCCGCTCCATTACTTGCCTTTCTTGAGGTCGAACTCGAACACCGGCTCGCGCTTCTTCTTGGGGAAGCCGGCTTGCTTGAGCGCGAAGTACGCGTGAGCGGTGACCAGCGGGTCGCCGACACTGTCTTCCACGACCTCTGTTTCTTCGATCACGCCCTGGGCGTTCACCTTCACCCGGATCTTGAGGGTGCCGCCGATGCTGGGCTTGAGGCGTTTTCGTTCGGCGAAGAACTCACCCAGCGACTTCGAGACGCCCCAGTTGATCTCCTCGACCCCGCCCTTGAACACCTTCGGCAGCTTGAGCGAGGTGAGCAGCGTCTCGGCGTCGGCCTTGGCGGTCTCGGTGCCCTCGCCTCCGACCTCCGCCGCTTTGAGCAGCTCGTCGATCTGCTTGTGAACGTGCCCGCGCTTGTCTTCGAGCTTCGCCAGCTCGACGTGGGCGCGGCCGAGCTTGGGGTCGCGGCTGAGCGCGGCGGTGAGGTTCTGCTCGGCCACCTCGGGAGCGTTGCGGGCCATCGCCAGCTCGTAGCGGCGCATGCACGGCGCGGCGTCGGCCTTGTCGACCAGCTGGTGCTGCTGCAGCACCCGGTCTTCGGCGGCGGAGTCGGCCGACTCTTTGTAGATCTCCTCCAGGCGCTTGAGCACGTCGACCTCGGGGTCGCCCAGCCGGAGCGTCTTCTCGTACTCGGCGGCGGCCGCCTTCTTGTCTCCGGCGTCGTAGCGGAGGTCGGCCAGCTGCCGGTGCACCGCCCGATCGCGCGGCCGCAGATCGGCGAGGTGCGAGGCGACGTCGGCCGCGGCCTTCTTGTCCTGGGTCTTGAGGTCGTAGGTGAGCAGCGCCTGGAGCACGTCGGGCTGATCGGGCCAGCCATCGATCGCCTTCTTCAGCTCGGCCATGCCCGGGGCCTCCTGGTCTTGCTTCAAGAGCGAGAGGCCGAGGCCCGCATGCGCCTCGGGGTCATCGGCGATCGCCAGCGCGGCCTTGAAGCGCTCGGCGGCGCCGGCGGCGTCGTTCAACCGGAGCAGCATCTGCCCTTCGCCGATCAACGCCGGGTAGAACTTCGGGTCGGAGCTGAGCGGGCTGGCGAGCTCCTGCTTGGCCTGATCCTTCATCTTCCACGACACGTAGACCAGGCCCATGCCGTAGTGGACCCAGGGGTTGTCGGGGTTGAGCGCGGCCACCGCCTTGAGCTGGTTCCAGGCGTCGTCGGAGGGTAACGAAAACCAGGCGAGGTAGATGCGGGGCATCGGGTCTCGCGAGTTGGTCTTCGCGGCCTCGCTGAACTTGTAGCGGAGCTGATCGGTCTGACCGCGATACGAGGCGGAGTTGATTGCCCGCAGCTCTTTCATCACCTCGGGGACCGGAGGCAACGTCGGTTGGGTCGCCCCCGTGACCAACCACAGCGCAAGCAGGTTCATCGCGGAGCCAATCTAGCCAAGTTCCACCCCGGGCTTAAGATTGAACGTGCTGGTGAACGAGCGATTGAAACAGGAGCTGCTCGACGCCTGGACCTCGGGGGACCTCCCCCTGGCGGCCGCCCGCTTTGCTTCTCATGGGTTGCAGCTGGTCGAGGGCGACCTCGAGAAGCTCGACGAGGCGATCGCCGCCGCCAATGGCAAGCGCAAGGCGCGCACCATCGGCCGAGCCGAGGTGATCGAGGCGGCGCTGGGGGGCTCCGAGCACGGCATCTTCGTGGTGCACGGCGGCGAGGCGAACGACGGCAACCAGGTCACCAGCCTGTGTCTGGCGTTTCGCGAAGGGCAGCGGCTCACCGTCGGCGTGGGGGTCTCGGCGGCCCGCGGGGCCAACCCCGGCCGCACCTGGAAAGAGCTCCAACCCTGGAGCCAGCGGCCGGAGAAGTCGCTGGTGAAGCTGAGCGCCTGGGCCCGCGCCCGCGCCGCCGATCGCATTCGGGTGGAGCTGACCGCGACCGGCGCGGCCGACCCTGCGGAAGACGCGACCAGCGAGCAGGCGTTGCTGGAGCAGGTGATCGCCCACCCCGACGACGATCGGCCGCGGCTGGTGCTGGCCGACGCGCTCCAGCAAGACGGCGACCTCCGGGGCGAGCTGATCGCGCTCCAGGTGCGGGCGGCGAAGAGTGAGCCGGCCGAGGCGGCGCCGTTGATCGCGCGGGCCGACGAGCTGTTGCTGGAGCACGGCGCCAAGTGGACCCACGAGCTGCGGCAGTTCACCTTGAAGCAGCGGTGGGCGCGCGGCTTCGTCGAGCACGTCGAGATGAGGGCCGAGGCGTTCGCGCAGCACGCCAGCCAGCTGTTCGCGATGACGCCGGTGCGCAGCCTGTACCTTCGGGGCGTTCAGTCGGCGATGGTGAAGCGCATCGCGGCGGCGCACGAGCTGGAGCGGCTGGTCGATCTCGATCTGTCGCACGGGCACGTCGGCGATTCGGGGGCCAGAACGCTGGCCGAGTCGAGTCACCTGTCGAAGCTCTCGCGGCTGGGCCTGGTGTCGTGCCGGGTCGGGCCGTCAGGGCTGTGGGCTCTGCTGCGCAGCCTCGCCGCGCTCGAAGAGCTGAGGGTTCACACCGTCGATCATGAGACGGCGCGGGAGCTCAGCCGGGCGAAGAGAACGCTCACCGTGGTGTGCGCGGTGCCGCCGGCCGATGGGATTGAGGAAGGGCTCGGGCCGAGGATTTCGCTCGAGGTCCGGGCGGCGCCCCTGCCGAGCGCGCCGCGGCAGTGATCGATGCACTACCGTCGACTGGGCTTGAGCGGCCTCAACTTCCTCTTCGCATCGCCCGGCTCGAGCCCCTTCATCACCGCATCCGCTTCCTTGTTCTTCCCCTGCCCCCGATAGATCTCGGACAACTTGCGCGCCGCCGCCAACTTCGCCGGTCCCGCCATCAACCCCTTGAGCACGGCGACCGCCTCGGGCTTCTTCCCCGCCTTCTCCAGCGCAGCAGCCCACCCCAGCTTCACCGCGGTCGCCTCGGGCTGATGCGCCGCGACGACCTTGTACGCCTCGGCCGCCTCGTCGAACCTCCCCAGCGACATCAGCGCCGCCGCCAGCCGCAGCCGGGCCTCGTCGTAGTCCTGCCGAATCAGCAGCGCGATCCCGAACGCCTTCGCCGCCGCCTCGACCTGACCGCGCTCCATCAGCAGCAGCCCCCAGAGGTAGTGCACCCGTGGGTTCTCGGGCGCGTAGACCCTCGCCCCCTCGAGGTAGCCCTCGATCTTGTCGAGCGAATCGCCACGGCGAAGCATCACCTCGGCGGCCTCCAGGCGGGGCATCTCCCAGGCAGGGTAACGAACCCGTAGCGCCTCGATGCGCTCCAGGGCCTTGGCGTCGTCGGTCTCGCCGATCGCCCCCCGGAGCTCGGCATGGGCAGCAGGTGGCGCGTCAGCCGGGACCGCGGCGATCGTCAACCCGAGCACGCACGTGGTCAGCGACACCACCATCCACGCGCTGATAACACATGCCGCGGTCCGTTTGATGAAGCTCTCCCCTGCCACCCAGTCTGCTCTTCGCTTCGACGAGATCCGCTCGGCGCTCGGCACCCGCTGCCGCACCGAGCCGGGCAAAACCCGCGCGCTCTCCCGCCCCCTGCTCGACGACCGCGACGCGGTGCTGCGCGAGCTCGAGCTGGTGCGCGAGGCGCTCTCGCTGCTCCACGAGCCGCTCAAGCTCCCGATCTCTCCGGTGACCGACGTGCGCGACGCGCTCGACCGGGCCGGCAAGGGCGCGATGCTCGAGCCGCGGGAGCTGATCGCGATCACCTCCTGCCTGTTCGCCTTCGAGCGCACCCAGGAGGCCCTGCTCGCCCGCAAAGATCGGCTGCCGTCGATGGCGGCGCTCGCCAGCGAGCTGCCCGACCTCGACAAGCTCACCACCCGGCTGGACCGCAGCTTCGAGTCGTCGGGCGAGATCTCCGACCGCGCCAGCCCCGAGCTGAAAGAGGCCCGCGATCGCGCCCGCGGCCTCCACAACAACATCAAGGCCCGGCTCGACAAGATGCTGCACGACGAGAAGTTCGTCAGCCACCTGCGCGAGAACTACTACTCGCTGCGCAACGACCGGTACGTGGTGCCGGTGCTCTCGCAGGCGCGCGCCGAGATCCCCGGCATCGTTCACAACGCCAGCCAGTCGGGCCAGACGCTGTTCGTCGAGCCCACCGAGATGATCGGCGTCGGCAACGACCTCGCGATCGCCCAGTCGGTGGTGCTCGAAGAAGAGCGCAAGGTGCTGCTCGAGCTGTCGCACCAGGTCGGCCGCGAAGCCGGCGCGATTCGCCGGGGAGTCGAGGCCGCCGCGAAGCTCGACGAGGCCGAGGCCGCCGCGGCGCTGGCCGACGCGCTCGACGCCTCCGCCCCCGAGCTCCAGGCCTCCGACGGGCCGCTGCGCCTGACCGGCATGCGCCACCCGCTGCTGATGCTCCGCGGCGGAGACGTGATCGCCAACGACGTCGAGATGCCGGGCGAGGCCCGCGCGCTGGTCGTCTCCGGCCCCAACGCCGGCGGCAAGACGGTCACCCTCACCTCGGTCGGCCTCTGCGCGCTGATGGTGCGGGCGGGGTTGTGGATTCCCGTCGAGCCCGGCTCGAAGCTGCCGCTGTTCGAGGAGGTCAGCTCCGCGGTCGGCGACGCGCAGGATCTCTCGGCCGGCCTGTCGACCTTCAGCGCCCACGTCACCCTCCTGAAGGAGATCGTCGCCAACGCCGGCAAGGGCGCGCTGGTGCTGATCGACGAGATCGCCGCCGACACCGACCCGCGCGAGGGCGCGGCGATCGCTATTGCAGTGCTGGAGGAGCTGATCGTCAAAGGCGCCCTGGTGCTGGTGACCACCCACCTGGAGGAGCTCAAAGCGCTCGCCCAGGTCGACCCCCGGTTCCTCAACGCCAAGGTCGGCTTCGACCCCCGCAAGATGGCGCCCACCTACCGGCTGCAGCTCGGCTCGGCCGGCGTCTCCTCCGCGATCGACATCGCCCGGCGCGTCGGCCTGCCGGAGGCGATCTGCACCCGCGCCACCGAGCTCGCCCAGGGCTCGGGTGGGGCGTTGTCGCGCGCGCTCGCCGCCGCCGAAGAAGAGCGCCGCAAGATGATCGAGGTGCGCGAGCAGGCGCAGAAGGAGTCCTCCGAGGCGCGGGCGCTGCGCGATCAGCTGAAGGCCGAGCTCGAGACCGCCGAGAAGAAGCGCCGCGAAGAAGAGGTGAAGTTCCGCGACGGCTTGAAGGGTGAGCTGGCGTTCGCGCGCCAGCAGATTCGCGCCCTGGTCGAGAAGCTCGAGGCCGAGCAGTCGCTCAAGGCCGCCAAGGCCGCCAGCAGCGAGCTCGCCGAGCGCATCAACGAGCAGGAGCGCGAAGGGCAGAAGACCAAGGAGGCGATCTCCCCTCCTCCGGTCGCCGGCCCGCTCAAGCTCGAGCCCGGCGCCCGCGCGCGCCACACCGGCCTCAACGCCGAGGTGGAGATCCTCTCCGTCGACGGCGACCACGCCCAGGTGGCGATGGGAGTGATGAAGATGCGGGTGCCGGTGAAGGAGCTCGCTCCTCCACGCACCGCCGCCGGCCCGTCACGCTTCACCGGCGGCGACGGCAAGCGCGAGGTCGGCCAGCGGCTCGAAGCGGCGACCGCCAAGGTGCCC
This sequence comes from Myxococcaceae bacterium, assembly GCA_047602415.1. Classification (GTDB taxonomy): domain Bacteria; phylum Myxococcota; class Myxococcia; order Myxococcales; family Myxococcaceae; genus JASGHH01. Next base: position 1,217,664 of record JASGHH010000001.1, read on the forward strand.
ACGCTCGCCGCGCCCACCCTCGACGTGCGCGGCATGCGCGCCGAAGACGCGCTGCGCGAGGTGCAGCGCTTTCTCGATCGCGCGCTGCGCCAGGGCGACGCGGAGGCGATCATCCTCCACGGGCACGGCACCGGCGCGCTCAAGTCGGTGGTGCGCGAGCACCTCGAGCGCTCGCCCTACTCGAAGGGCTTTCGGCCCGGCGACGGCAGCGAAGGCGGCGACGGCGTGACCGTGGTCACCCTGGGCTAAGGGCCAGGCGGCGGAATGTAGAGCCAGGTCTGGTTGGTGCCCCAGTCGGGCCCGTTGCCCGAGGCGCCGCCCATCACCACGAAGTCGACCCGGGCGCTGTCGTAGACCATCTGCACCCCGTACAGGTGCGGCCCCGGAGTGGCCGGCGAGCGCAGCGTCCACTGGGTGCCGTCCCACTCCCAGGTGTCGTTGCGGGTCTCGGAGCCGGCGCCGCTGTAGCCACCGAACATCATCACCACCTCGCGTACCGGGTCGTAGGCCATCGCCTGCAGCGTGCGCTCGGTCACCACCTGGGTGCCGCTGACGTCGATCCACTCCCCTGTGTCGAACACCCAGGTGTCGTTGAGGCTCCAGCCGTTCTGGGTCGGCAGGCCGTACTCCGGGTGCGCGGTGCCGCCGAACAGCACCAGCTGCGCCCGCTTCGCGTCGTACGCCATGCGCGAATCGACCCGAGCCGGCGGAGACGTCATCGGCGACAGCTGCGCCCAATCGGTGCCGTCCCACTCCCAGGTGTCGGAGAGCCCGGAGTAGCTGTTGAACTGGCCGATGCCCGCGCCACCGAACAGCACCACCGTCTGCCGGGCCCGGTCGTAGGCCATCGCGTGGCCGAGGCGTGCCGGAGGTGCGTGCTGCGGCTGCCGCTGCTGCCACTGGGCGCCGTCGAAGACCCAGGTGTCGCCCATCAGGTGGCCGTCGTCGTCGCCGCCGAAGAGCACCATCTGCCCGCGCGCTTCGTCATAGACCAGGGTGCTGTTCTGTCGCCCGGGAGGCCCGCTCACCATCAGCCGGGTCCAGGTGGCGCCGTCGAAGGCCCAGGTGTCGTCGAGCGTCTGCCCGTCGTGACTGCCGCCGAACATCACCGTGCGCTTGGCGGCGGGATCGTACGCGAGCGCGGCGTAGGCCCGCTCCAGCGGCAGCACGTTCGAGCTCGACCAGACCTCGCCGTCCCAGTGCCAATCGGCGCTGAAGCTCGCCACCGCGTCGTCGTAGCGAAACAGCGCCACCTGCCCCACCAGCGGGTCGTACACCTGCAGGCCCTGCGGCTCGGTGAAGCCCGGCCCGTCGAAGAAGATGTGTTGGGCCCAGTCGATGCCGTCCCACTCCCAGACCTCGCCGCCGACGCCGTAGTTGATCGGCAGCACCATCACCGACTTGCCCCGGGTGACGTCGAAGCTGAACATGCCGATGCCGAGGGTGACGCCCGGTTGATGGGTGGGCATGCGCTGCGCCCACTGGGTGCCGTCGAACTCCCAGGTGTCGAACAGCTCCGCGCCGTAGGTGTTGCCCACCCGGCCGCCGACGAGCACCAGCTGGCCGCGAATCTCGTCGTAGACCAGAGCCGGGTACCAGCGGTGAGGCGGCCAACCGGGCGGCGTTCGATCGACCCAGTCGTTGCCGTCCCACTCCCAGAGATCGTCGAGCCAGTCCATCGAGGGCATGCCCGGGCTGCCACCTGAGGCGCCCACCCCGCCGGTGAGGCACACCGTCTGCCGAAGGGTGTCGTAATAGGTGAAGTGCTGGGTGCGGGTGGGAGGCGTGTGCGCCGGCGAGCGCTGCTGCCACCGGGCGCCGTCGAACTCCCAGGTCTCGAGGCTGTTGGCCCCGCGCCGGTGAACACCGCCACCGCGCGGTTGCGATCGTAGGTGAGCTGCCCGTTGAGCGTGTTCGGCCGCGCCGCCGACAGCGGGAGCGCGTCGAGCCAGTTGAGGCCGTTCCAGGTCCAGCTCCCGGCGGGAACGAGCGGGTACTCGTACTGGGTGATGAAGATGCCGTGAAACAGCATCGCGTTGAGCGCGTCGTCGTAGGTGGCGGCGGCGAAGAAGCGCGGGTCGAAGTAGAGCGGCTGCCAGGTGTCGCTGCAGCGGGTGCCGCCGGGCCGCGGCCGGGTGACGCACACGCCCGAGATGCACACCTGCTCGTCGATCGCGGTGCAGTAGTTGTCGCCGCAGGCGGTGCCGTCGGGCGCGTCGCCCTCTCCACAGCCGGTGGAGGGATCGCACGCCGGCACCCGGCACGGCTTGCTCGGGCTCGGGCACACCTTCGCCACGTGGCCGCAGCCGACCGTCTCGTTGCAGGTGTCGACCGTGCATGCGTTGCCGTCGGAGCAGGTGGCGAACGCGCCGGTACAGGCGCCGGCCTGGCAGGTGCCGGTGGTGCACGCGGTGGCGCAGGCGGTGCCGTCGGGCTTCGACGAGCTCATGCAGGAGCGCGACAGCATGTCGAAGGTCGACTCGACGCAGGCCGTCGACTGGCAGTCGGGCGGCTGGCGCGCGTCGCCGAGCAGCACCACCTTGCTGTTGCCGACCTGCAGCGAGCCGATGTGATGACCCGCCGCCTGCGGCCGGTAGGTCACCACCACCGAGCCCGTCGCCGAGCCGCCGACCGAGATCAGCTCGGTGTCGGCGGTGAACGGCCCCACCACGCTCACCGGCAGATCGCCCTTCACCGGCGAGCGGTTGGTGACGGTGACGGTGAGCGACTGGGTGAAGCCCACCCAGCCGGGCTCGAACTGCACCGGCGAAGGCGAGAGGCTGACGTCGGGCGCTCCGACATGAGTGACCCCACCTGGCGCGCAGGCCGCGAGCCACAGCAGGGCCAGCGCGGCTCTCAAGGCGTATAGATCCAGGTGTCCTGCCCGCCTGGGCCGATCGCCGACGTGCCGCCAAACATCACCAACTGATCGCGCGCCGAGTCGTAGACGATGCCGCCTCCGACGCGGGTGCGGGGAGAGACGGCCGGCGAGAGCAGCGTCCAGTCGGTGCCGTCCCAACGCCAGGTGTCTGCGTAGTCGGTGGTCCAATCGCTGCCGCCATAGGCGTAGACCACGCCGCGCTGTGAGTCGTACGCGAGCGCGGGCTCCGTTCTCTGCGCCGGCGCGTGCTGGGGAAAGCGCTGGGTCCAGCCGCTGGCGTCATAGACCCAGGTGTCGGCCGCGAACGCGTTCAACAGGTGCCCGCCCAGCAACACCATCTGCTGATGGGCCGCGTCGTATGCCACTCCGGCGTTCTCGCGCCCCGACGGGTGGGTGGCGCTCTGCATCTGGGTCCAATCGGTGCCGTCCCACTCCCAGGTGTCGTCGAACATGTCGCCTGCCGCGTCGCTGCCGCCGAAGAGCACCGTCTTGTGTCGCGCGGCGTCGTAGATCATCACGTGGTTGCGCCGGGCAGGCGGCGAGTGCGCCGGCGCCGTGGCCTGCCAGTAGGTGCCGTCGAACTCGAGGGTGTCGCCGAGCAGGCCGTTGTTGGAGCCGCCGAACAGCACCAGGCGATCTCGCAGGCTGTCGTAGACCATCGCCGCGCCCATTCGCTGGCCCGGGCCGCCGACCGTCAGCCGCTTCGACCAGCGGCTACCGTTCCACTCCCAGGTGCCGTCGGGCGCGAGCTCCTGAATGTCGCCGCCGGCGACCATCACCGTCACCTGGCGGTTGGAGTCGTAGGCCATCGCAGGAATCGCGCGTGACGGCGGCGCGGCGGGGCTGAGCACCGACCAGGTGAGCGTCTGATCGAGCAACCAGGTGGTGTTGTTCAAACCCCCCAGGCCGTAGCCGCCGAAGATCACCACCCGGTTGCGATGCGAGTCGTAGACCGCGTCGCCGTTGCCGATGGTCCAGTCGAGCGCCGAAGTGCTCGGGTGCGGCGTCCAACCGCTGGCGGTGTGCACGTACGCCGCGGGAGCGTCGCTGCCGTCGAAGGCCAACACCGTGACCGCGCCGAACGCAGTGTCGAAGTACGCCCGATTGCCCGGGCTGTAAGGGGGCAAACCGTCGGCCGAGACCTGCGACCAGGTGGTGCCGTCCCACCGCCAGGGGTCGACCAGCCAATCGCTTGCTCCAGTCGCGGGGTTGGCCGGCCCGAAGCCCCCGATCAGCAGCATCGCACCGTCGGTGGGGTCGAAGACGAAACCCGCCTCTCCACGCGCACCCGGTGAGGCCGGGGGGGAACGCTGCGCCCAGTCGTTGCCGTCCCACTCCCAGGTGTCGTTGAAGTACCCGCCGTGGGGGTCGTACGAGCTGCCGCCGAACAGCACCAGCACCTGTCGCTTCGAATCGTAGCCGAGCGAGGGCGAGCCGCGCGCCGGAGGCGAGTGCGCGGGCGTCCGCTGCGCCCAATTCACGCCGTCCCACTCCCAGGTCTGAGCGTTCACTCCGCCGAAGAGCATCATCTTCTTGCGGGCCGAGTCGTAGGCCATCGCCGCGGCGTAGAGCGGCGGAGGAGAATCGGCGGGCGAGCGCTGCAGCCAGTGATCGCCGTCGAGCTCCCAGGTGTCGTTGAGCGCGTGCGGGTCAGACGAGCCGAAGATCACCACCCGATCGCGATCGGGATCATAGGCGACCGGGTTCCACGCCCGGCTGGGAGGCCCATTGGTGTGCCAGGAGCCACGGCACCCGTCGAAGTTGGTGCGGGGCAAGAGCTGGCACTGCCCCGAGATGCAGGTCTGCACGCTGATGCCGCAGGGGTCGCCTTCGCACGGGGTGCCGTCGGCCACCGGAGTCGCCGCGCACACGCCCGCCACCGCGTCGAAGCTGGAGACGAAGCAGCGATTGATCGGGCACACCGGCTCGCGCTGCGCGTCGCCGCTCAACGCCACCTGGAGCGAGGGCCCCAGCTGGAGGGTGCCGGTCTGCGCGCCCTCCTGGGTGGGATCGAAGTGCACCGCCACCGTCTGCCGCTCCCCCGCTTTCAACTCCAGCCGGGCGTGATCGACCGAGAACGGCGCCGCGGTGGTGACGTCGATCGTGCCGCTCTCGGTGCCCGCGTTGGTCACCTCGAGCGAAAGCGAGCGGGCGTGCCCCAGCCAGGTGACCCCGAACTCGAGCGCGGCCGGGTCGGCAAACAGATGCGGCTGTTGAACCCCCGAGCGGCCACACGACAGACAAAACAACAATACCCCTGCGAACGCAGTCCCCTTTGACATGCCGCCAGTGTGGAGGATTTGGCGTTCCCCGTCGTCCGGCGAACGTCCGTCGGTCAACGGGAGGATACGGCCAACTACCGGTGACGCCGGGGGCCGTGGTGCTTCTTGCCGTGAGGCTTTCCGCCCCGCGGCTTGCCGCCGTGAGGCCGGTGATCGCCGTGCTTGCCCGGCCCGCCCGGGCGGCCCTTGCCACCCTGCTTGGCGAACGAGCGGCCCCTCGACTCGGGCGCCCGCACCCGGGGCCCGCGCGGCAGCTCGGAGACGAGCTCGAAGGTGATCTGCCGGCGCTGGAGGTTCACCGACTCCACCCGAACCTTCACCTTCTGGCCGACCTTCACCACCTGGCCGTCGTCCCAGCCCAGCCGGTAGGTGCGCGGGTCGAGCTCGTAGCCGGAGCCGACCGTCTCGGCCGGTACCATGCCCTCGACGTACAGGCCTTCGAGCTCGACGAAGAAGCCGTGCTCCATCAGCGCCGAGACGGTGCCGTCGAGCTCGTCGCCCACCCGCGGCTGAATCAGCAGGCAGGAGTAGAACGAGACCACCTCGCGCTCGACCTGCATCGCCGCCCGCTCCCGATCAGACGAGCGCGCCGCCAGCTCCTCCAGCCGCGCCTGCTCGGCCTCGAGCTCCTTGCTGCCTCGCGCGGCTGCCCCCTTCGCTCCACTGTCCCAGTACTGGTGGAGCAGCCGGTGCACCAACAGGTCGGGGTAGCGGCGAATCGGAGAGGTGAAGTGCAGGTAGTCGGTCGCGCCGAGGCCGTAGTGGCCCCGCTGCTTCGACGAGTAGACCGCCTGCATCATCGAGCGGAGCAGCAGCTGGTTGAGCGCCCGCGCCTCGGGGTGGCCCTTCAGCTGCTCGAGCACCCCGTTGAGCGCCAGCGAGTCGAGCGCGGCGGGCACCCTGAGGCCGTACACCTGGGCCAGCGACGAGAAGATCGCCAGCTTGTCTTCGTCGGGCTCGCCGTGAAACCGGTTCACCGTCGGCAGGCCCTTCTCGTGGAACCAGCGGGCCACCGCTTCGTTGGCGGCGAGCATGCACTCTTCGACCAGCCGGTGGCTCTCGAGCCGCTCGCGCCGCACCAGCTGCTTGGGAGCGCCCTCTTCGTCGAGCTCGATCTTCGTCTCCGAGATGTCGAACTCGATCGCGCCGCGCTTCTTGCGCATGCCGGTCAGCGTGGTCGCCAGCTGGTTCGCTTTGGTCAGCATCGGAGCGAGGAACGCCCGGTGCTCGGGCGGCTTGCCGGTCAACACCGCGTGCACCTCTTCGTAGGTGCAGCGCGCGTGGCTGTTCATCACCGCCGGGTAGACCTCGGCGTGGGTGGTCTTGCCGGCCGGGTCGATCAGCATGTCTGCCACCAGGCAGAGGCGATCTTCGTTCGGCTTCAGCGAGCAGAGCCCGTTCGACAGCCGCTCGGGCAACATCGGCAGCACCCGGCCCGGCATGTACACGCTGGTGCCGCGCCGCGCCGCCTCGACGTCGAGCGGGCGCCGCGGCCGCACGTAGTGGGCCACGTCGGCGATCGCCACCACCAGGCGCCAGCCGGCCTTCGCCTGCTCGACGTAGATCGCGTCGTCGAAGTCGCGCGCGTCTTCACCGTCGATGGTGACCAGCTGCATCTGGCGCAGATCTTTGCGGCCCTGCCACTGCTCCTGACCCACCGTGAGCGGGAACGCGTCGGCCTCGCTCATCACCTCGGGCGGGAACTCCTCGTTGAAGCCCTTGGAGTACGCGATCGAGAGCACCTCGACCGAGCGGTCGCCTTCGCGGCCGAGCGAGCCCACCACCTCGCCCTTCAGGCCTTCGCCCTCGAGCAGGCGGTTGCCGACGCCCAGCTGCACCTTGACGATGTCTTTGTTGCGGGCCAGCTGCGTCTTCGGCACCCGAACCGGCGGCACCGACTGATCGCGCGGCACCACGAACGCCTCACTCTTGCGCTCCAGGTAGGTGCCGATCACCAGCTCCCGCACCCGCGAGAGAACCTTCACCAACTTGCCCGCCGGGCCGCGAGGCGCCATGCGGGTCACTTGCACCAGCACCCGATCTCCATCGAGCGCACGGGCCGCCTCGTGAGGCGGCAAAAACACATCTGGCCCTTCGGCCGTACGAACCAGGGCGTGGCCTTCGCCGCGCACCTGCATCACACCTTCAACCATCTTTTCGTTTCGATCCTTGTTCTGGCCGGAGTGCTCGCGATCTTGCGGCTTTACCGGCGCGGAGATGCGGAAGCGTTTGCCTTCCCGCACCACTCCGCCATTTCTAACCATCTCACGTAAGACGCGCTTCAAGTCCGTCTGCTGACCGGGGTGGAGCGAAAGAGCGTACAGAAGCTCCTTGAGCCCCATCCAACGGTTCGACTGCTCGAGCGCTGCCTGTACTTTTTGAACGTCGATGCTCAGAAGTACACCGTCGCGCCCACCGACGGCGAGAACGCCACCAGGAACACGTTGCCCTGACCCGAGAGCAGAATCGGCATCGCCACCAGCGCGCGCACCGAGAGCGCGAAGTTCGGCGACAGGTAGTACTCACCGCCGAAGCCGACCGCCGGGTTGAGGCCGAAGTTGTCGCTGCTGCTGACCGCCTTGGCGAAGCTGGCCTTGATGGTGATGAACGGCCGCACCGGAGACTCGGGGCCCTTGAGCACGATGTCGACGCCCGCGCCGATTCTCGAAGCCGAGCGGGGTCTGCCCGCTGAACGCCATGCCGAAGCCGGCGTCGACGGTGATGCGGAGCACGTCGGCGACGAAGAACGCCAGGCTCATCGTCGACAACCCGACCGGGCCCGAGACGGTCGCGGTCGCGCCCGAGCCGGTGCTGGCCGCGATCGGCGCCGCCGCCGAGCCGCCGAAGTACGCCGAGAGGCCAATCGAGCCGCGGCCCGCAGACCCGTGGGGCGCCGCCAGGTTCGACGCCGACGGAGGCGGCGGAGGCGGAGGCACGGTGCTGCTGCCAGACGTGCCGTTGTACGGGTTCGAGTAGCTGTCGGGCGACGACTTCGCGCCGTTGTTCGGGATCTCGTTGCCGATCTCCTGAGCGAAGACCGACGAACCGAACAGCACCACCACCGCCAGGGCCAACCTGTTCACGCGCGAACCTCCAAGCCGCCCTTCACCATCACCTCGAGGCGGTAGGTCTTGCTCACTTGCATCGGGGTATGAGCCTTGGCGAGAAAGAACTCGACCTCGAACGGGCCCGGGTTGCGCGGGGTGAAGAAGAACTCCCGCTGCGCACCGCCACCGCTCTTGAGCTCGAAGTTCGACTCGCGCAACGACAGCCGCTTGGCCATCGCAGGCTCGATCGCCCACACGAAGCCGGCCCTCTCGGGCAGACGAATCGACAGCCCCGAGTTCACATTCACTTCGGTCTTGCCCGCTTCACCGCGCGCATCGAGCTCGGTGATCTCGAGCCCGTCGCGGGTCACCGGCAGACGCTCCGCCGGCCGGCTCTCGCAGGTCTCGACGTCGATCGTGCCGCCCCAGCCGGAGGTCTTCTCGACCACGCCGGTCACCTCGACCGTGTGGCCGACGTGCTTCTTGAGGCCTTTGGCGCCCTTGCCACCGAGCGTGAACGAGACCTGCTGCCGGGTGCCCGACGCCGAGACGACGAGGAAGTACTCGTCGCCGGTCATCTCGAGCACGCCGCGAATCGGCGCGAAGCCCTTCATGCCCGAGCCCATGCCCGACTGCGACGCCATCTCGACTTCGCCCGGAGACAGGAACCGGAGCTTGTCGGGAGCCGGCGCGGCCGGCGCGGCCACCACCGTCTCTTCGGGCTTCTTGGCCGAGTACTTACGCACGTCGACCGAGCCGCCGTAGTTCTGGGTGCGGCGAATCAGACCGCTCACCGAGACCTTGTGGTCGAGGTACGCGGGGAGCACTTCTTGATCGGGGCCCTGGAGCAGGAAGTACAGCTCGCGCTTGTCGCGGCCGATCACCTCCAGGTACGGGAAGCCGAGGTGCACCAGCAACCGGCCCTTGAGCGAGCCTTCGCCCTCGACGCCGCGGCCGACGCCGACGGTGAGCACCTGCTCCATCTCGCGCTTGGTGAGCGCTTCGGCGACCGCCGGCAACTTCGACGCGCGCGGCAGCTGCTTGTCGGGCGGGGGCCCGAGGAAGTGAGGGTCTTTCTTGGCCAGCTCCGGAGCCGACGGCATCGGAGTGGGCGCCGACGGGCGCGCCTCTTTGCCGGCCTTGCCGGGCTTGGCGCCCTTTTCAGGCTTCGCGGCCTTGTCGGCCTTGCCGGCATTATCTGCCTTGCCGGCCTTGGCCGCCTCGGCCTTACCAGGCTTGGCAGCCTTCGCCGGTGCGGCCGCCTTGGCCGTTTTCGCCGCGGCTGGCGCGGCTTTCTTCAACGGTTTCGCGGGCTTCTTCGGCTTCGGCTTCGAGGCAGTCGCCTTCTTCTTCTTCGCCAACGCGCTTCCCTTCTGTAGGGCTGAGTGGGGCCACGTAACCTGTTTGTGCCCCACTGTCAATCCAAGTTGCTGACATTCTTGAGGGTTTCACGAGAAGGGTTGTGCCGATTCGGCAGACGGTGCCAAACGCTTTTTCCATGCTCAGCACCGATCAGGCGATCGCGAAGATTCTCGAAGTGTGTGAGCCGCTGGCGATCGAGCAGGTCTCGATCGACCAGGCGATCGGCCGCGCGCTCGCCGCAGAGGTGCGGGCGAAGCGAACGCTGCCGCCGTGGGACAACTCGGCGATGGACGGCTACGCGGTGCGCGCGAGCGAGGCGATCGCCGGCGCGAAGCTCACCTTGGGCGACACGATCTTCGCGGGGCAAAAGGCGACGCGGCCGCTGGCCAAAGGCGAAGCGGCGCGAATCATGACCGGCGCTCCGGTGCCGCCGGGGGCCGACGCGGTGGTGATGCAGGAGAAAACCAAAGCCGACGGCGGCGGAGTGGAGATTCTCGAAGCCGCGAAGCCGAGGCTGAACGTGCGGGCGATGGGTGAAGACGCGCGGGCCGGCGAGCCGCTCCTCGCCGAGGGCACCCCGCTGGGGATCATCGAGGCGGGCCTGCTCTGGGCGCAGGGCGAGACCGAGGCGCGGGTGCGGCGGCGCCCGGTGGTGGCGATCGTCTCCACCGGCGACGAGCTGGTGCCGGTCGGCCAGGCGCAGGGCGATCGCATCGTCGACACCAACGCGCCGACGATCGCCTGGGCGGTCTCCCGCGCGGGCGGCACCCCGAAGCCGCTCGGCATCGCCACCGACACGCCCGAGGCGGTGAAGGCCAGGCTCGCGCAGGGGCTCGACGCCGACGTGCTGGTGACGCTGGCGGGGGTCTCGGTGGGCGACAAGGACTTCGTCAAGCCGGCGCTCGAATCGCTTGGAGTTCAAACCATCTTCTGGCGAATCGCGATTCGGCCCGGCAAGCCGCTCTACGTCGGGCGCAAGGGCAACACGCTGGTGTTCGGGCTGCCGGGCAACCCGCTCTCGTCGATGGTGTGCTTCGAGCTCTACCTGCGCCCTGCCCTGCGCGCCTTGCTGGGGCTGCCGAAGCTGCCGGCGCCGCGGGTGCCGGGCCGAATCGCCACCGGGTTCAAGAAGGCGCCCGGGCTGACCCACTACGTGAGGGCCACGGTGGCGCCGGGAACGCTCGACGCCACCCCGCTGCCGACCCAGACCTCGGGGGCGCTCAGCTCGGGCAGCCAGGCGACCCATCTGATCGAGGTGCCCGACGAAGTGGAGCAGCTGAAGCCGAATGATCCGGTGCGACTCATTCCGGTGACTTGGAATGCATAGCCCTTCCGTGCTGAAACAAACTTTCAGGTAGAACGTCCTACATACGTCATGACCAAACCACGCGTGCTGCCCAACAAGCGGCTGACCAACCACCTGGAGTTCTACGCGCAGTCGAAGCTCCCGACCGCGCGGGGTGAGTTCGAGATCTACGTGTACCGTGACCGGCGCAATGGCGCGGAGCACGTGGCGATGGTGAAGGGCGACGTCGCCGAGCGCGAAGGCGTGCCGGTGCGGCTCCACTCCGAGTGTCTGTCTTCGGAGGTGCTGGGCTCGCTCCGTTGCGACTGCCGCGCCCAGCTCGACCGTGCGCTCGACTTCATCGCGCAGCAGCCCGCGGGCGTGCTGCTGTACCTCCGCCAGGAGGGCCGCGGCATCGGCCTGGGAAACAAGATTCGCGCCTACCACCTGCAGCAGACCCAGGGCCTCGACACGGTGGAAGCGAACGTGGCGCTCGGCTTTCCCGACGACCTGCGGCGCTACGACATCGCGGCCGAGATGCTGCGGCACCTGAAGGTGCGATCGGTCGACCTGATCACCAACAACCCGATGAAGATCGCGGGGCTGGTCGACGAGGGGATTCCGGTGCGGCGTCGAATTCCATCGCGCACCCAGCACAATGCGCTTAACGTGAATTACCTGCGCACCAAGCGCGATCGTTCGGGGCACCTGATTGAGCTCGTCGAGGAGGAAGACTCCGAAACGAAGGCCGGCTGAGAAAACCCCGAAGGGCCGCGGCGCGTCCGCGCCCAAGGGAACCGGGCCCAAAGTTCGATTCTGGGGAGTGCGCGGCTCGGTGCCCGCTCCTGGCCCCGCCACCGCGAAGTACGGCGGCAACACCTCGTGCGTCGAAGTTCGCTGCGGCGACGAGCTGCTGATTTTCGATCTCGGCACCGGGGTGCGCTCGCTGGGCGAGACCTACGGCGCCGACGGGCTGAAGGCGCACGTCTTCGTCTCGCACTACCACTACGATCACCTGCAGGGTCTGCCGTTCTTCACCCCGATGTTCGACCCGCGGAGCCGCTTCACCTTCTACGGCCCCACCCGGCTCGGCCGCACCGTGCAAGACGTGATCGTCGGCCAGATGCAGCAGCCGTACTTTCCGGTCACCGCCGAGATGGTGTTTCGCGCCCAGCTGACCTACCGGCCGTTCGCCGAAGGCGATCGGTTGCAGCTCGGCGAAGCGGTGGTGACCGCGCTCGAGGTGAACCACCCCGGCGGCAACCTCGCTTACCGGGTCGACTACCGCGGCAAGTCGGTGGTGTACGCGACCGACTGCGAGCACGGCACCGATCGCGACGGCAAGCTGGAGGCGTTCTCACGCGACGCCGATCTGCTGATCTACGACGCCATGTATTCGGAGGACGAATACACCGGCCGGGTGGGCTCACCGAAGATCGGCTGGGGGCACTCGACCTGGCAGAACGCGATTCGGGTGGTGGAGAACGCGGCGGTGAAGAAGCTGTGCCTTTTTCACCACGACCCCACGCGAACGGATCGGGACCTCGAGGCGGTGCTGCGGCAGGTCAGGCGGCAGCGGCCTGAAGCGTTTGGGGCGCGCGAAGGGCAGACGATCTCGCTGTAGGCCGGTGGAACTGCCGGGCCCGGAACCGGGACCGGGTGCGCATTCGGGAGACGGGCACGGGTTCGCGTTCCGGGCACGGGACAGACCGCTCCCGAACCCGTCTGCCGTCATCCGAAACCGAACCCGCCCCCGTTCCCGAGAACGAACCCGGTCCCGGTCCCGGGCCCGGTTTTTCCTACCGAACGATCCGCTTCAAGCCCGCGTACGGCACCCTCTCGACCGCCACCTCAGGCACGACCCACTCGAACGCATCGTGCTCGGCGGGATCGATCACCACCGCTTCCCCAGCCGCCTCGACCGCGAACGCCGACTCCTCCGCGACGACGGGAGCCTCCCCATCAGCCCCGGCGATCACGAACGAGTGCACGTACTCGAGCGGCTTCACCTCACCTTCGATCCCGGTCTCCTCGGCCAGCTCTCGCCGCGCGGCAGAGAGAGCGCTCTCTCCTGCCTCGATCTTCCCGGTGACCGGCTGCCAGAACCCACCGCGCTCGGCGGTCCTCCGCAGCAGCAGCACCTTGCCGGCCCGCCGCACCGCGACGCTGACGGTGCGAAACGGCTGGCCCGCCCACTCGATCGGCTGCTCGAACACCTCGCCGAACCGCGCCGCGAACTCCCGCTCGACCTCGCGAAACCCGGGAGCGGCGCCCAGCTCGGCCGCCATCGACGTGACCCCGGCCTCCTTGATCCCGCACGGCACGATCAGCTCGAAGTGCGACAGCTTCGGCTCGACGTTCAGCGCGATCCCGTGGCGGGTGTACCAGCGCGACAGGTGAACCCCGAGCGCCGCGATTTTTCGCAGCCCGCCCAGCTTCGACTGCTTCACCCACACGCCCGGCCACTTCTCTTCGCGTTGGGCGGTGATCCCGAACGTCGAGAGGGTGCGAATCAGCACCTCCTCGAGGCCCCGCACGTACTTGCGCACGTCTTGTCTGCCCGGCCCGAGGTGCAGCAGCGGGTAGCCGACCAGCTGCCCGGGCCCATGGTAGGTGACGTCGCCGCCGCGATCGGTCGCGTGCACGGTGACGCCCTCGCGCTCGAGCAACGAAGGCGGCGCGAGAATGTTGAACTGCTTGGCGCCCCGCCCCATCGTCAGCACCGGAGGGTGCGACAGCAACATCAGCGAGTCGCCCACCGCACCGGCCATGCGCGCGCGCTGAAAGCGCCGCTGGAGCTCGAGCCCGTCCTGGTACTCGACCAGGCCGAGGCGGTGAACGGTTACCGGGGTCACGGCTTGAGCAATAGCGCCAACGACTTCTGAACGCACGACGAGCAGATGTAGCTGCCGGTCGGCGCCGCCACCAGGCGCCCGGCCTCCTTCTGCGGCCGGCAACAGAAGCTGCACCACGCGTCGGCGTCGGCGGCGGCCAGGGCCGGCTCCCGCTCGGCGATCGGCGCGGCGAGGGCGACCTCGGGCGTCTCTTCGCTGATCCCCAACGACGGGTCGCCGAACAGCATCTGGCCTTGGGCGGAGATCACCCCGACCGACTGCTCGCCGAGGTCGAGAATGTTCGCCTTCTCACCGTCGTCGAACGCGTTGGGGTCGAGCCCCTCGAGCCTCCGCACCTGGCGCAGCATCTGGAGCGCACGGCCGGGGTTCTTGCGATCGCGGTAGAACGCCGCCGCCTCTTTCAGCAGCGCGATCGCCTTCGGCTTGTCGCCCTTGATCTCCGCCGCCTGGGCAGACGCGAGCAGCTCCCGAATCGGTGAGGCCATTCCCGCCAATCTTATCAGCGGGGAACCTGAACCACCTTGCTGTCGGCCAGGTAGTCGTGAAGACACCGCTGATCGGCAGAGAAGATCATCACCGCGTCGACGATGCCCACCAACCCGCACAGCTGGGCGACCGCGTGCACCGCGACGTTGCGCAGAAACACCAGCCGCCACAGCTCGATCGGCTGCCCGTTGAGGCGAACCACCTTGATCCCCATCGCGCGCTTGCCGAGCGACTGCCCCCAGTTGATCTGCGCCACCACCTGAAGCCCGGCGCCCGCCAGCAACCCGAGGATCATGCCCGGTATCGCCAGCAGCTCGGAGTCTTTGCCGTGCTTGGTGGCCGCGCCGATGAACGCGACCACGATCACTCCCGCCAGCATCGGCCCCAACACCACCAGGTTGTCGATCAGGTTGGCGAGGAACCGGCTGCCGCGGCTGGCGAGCATCAGCCCGTCGGAGTCGCCGCAGCGGGTGCACAACCCCTCGGAGCTGAGGTTGACCGCGCGGCAGGCGGCGCAGGCGAACGAGCCGCAGCGCGAGCAGATGAACGCCGCCGCGGCCTCGGGGTGGGTCGCGCACTTCGCTCCCGCGGGCGCCTTCTGGTGCGCCACCGTCATGCCCTTGCAGTCGGTGCAGGTGAAGTTGTCGAGCGCGGCGTCGGGCGCACAGCGCACGCACACCTGCTTGCCGCAGCGCGGGCAGGTGCCGACCAGCGGCATCGTGTCGTGCACCGGGCAGCGCGGGCCCTCCAGCACGAACGACTTCGGCTCGTCGAAGACGGCGGCCTTCGCCTGCGGTGGCTCGGCGCTGCGGCGCGGGTTGCCGCACACGCCGCACACGCTCACCCCTTCATCCATGCTCGTACCGCAGAACTCGCAGTACATGCGTGGGCTAGTGGCCGCCGCCCGTGATCGAGCCGCCCAGCTTGCCGCCTGCGCGCTCGAACGCCTCGACGAACTGCGCCTGCTGCTCCTTCAGGTGCCACGGCATGTCGGAGTAGACGTCTTCGAACAGGGTGGAGATCGGCGGGTTCGGGAGCGCCTCGGCTTCTTTGATCGCCGCGTTCACCTCTTCGAGCAGCTCGGCGCGCAACGCCTGGTCTTCGGCGTCGGTCCAGATCTTCCGCTCCTTCATGCGGTTGAAGATCTTCTCGATCGGGTCGCGCTTCTTCCACACCTCGACCTCGTTCGGGTCGCGGTAGCGGGTCGGGTCGTCGGAGGTGGAGTGGGCGCCGATGCGGTAGGTCTCGCACTCGACCAGCGTCGGGCCACCGCCCGAGCGTGCCCGCGCCACCGCCTCGCTCACCGCCGCGTAGACCGCCTCGGCGTCGTTGCCGTCGACCTTCACCCCGGGAAAGCCGTAGGCCTTGGCCTTGATCGCGATCGTCTCGCTCGCGGTCTGGTGGTGCGTCGGCACCGAGATCGACCAGTGGTTGTTCTGACAGACGAACACCACCGGCGCCTTGAACACGCCCGCGAAGTTCATCGCCACGTGAAAGTCGGCCGAGCTGGTCGCGCCGTCGCCCATGTAGGCGGCGATTACGGTGTCGTGCTTCTGCAGCTTGGCCGCCATCGCCGCGCCCACCGCCTGCGGCAGCTGGGTGCCGATCACACTCGACCAGCTGACGTAGTTGGCCGCCTTCGACATCTGGTGCGACGGCATCTGCCGGCCCTTGGTGACGTCGCCGGAGTTGCCGAACACCTGCGCCAGGTAGGGCACCAGCGGCACCCCGCGCATCAGCATCACACCCACTTCGCGCAGCGCCGGGAAGAGCCAGTCGGAGTCGCGAAACGCGAACGCCGAGCCGATCGTCGCCGCCTCCTGGCCGGTGCACGCGCCGTAGAAGCCCACCCGCCCCTGCCGCTGGAGGGTGATCATGCGCTCGTCGAGGGTGCGAATGCGCAGCATCGCCCGGTACAGCTTCTTCAGCTGCTCGGCGCCGAGCTTCGGAGCGGCGGCGGCCTGGTGATGGGTCGCGCCGTTGGCGCCGTTGCCGTTCGCCTTCTTGGCGACGGCGGCCGGCTTCTTCTTCACCGCTGCCTTTTCTGCGCGGGCCACTTACGCCATCTCCAACAGCAGCAGCTCGGGGGTGACCAGGTACTTGAGCACCGCGTAGGCGAAGTCGGCCCCCACCGCTCCGTCGATCACCCGGTGGTCGAAGCTGAACGACAGGTACATCATCTGCCGCACCACGATCTCGCCGGTGTCTTCGTCGACCATCGGGCGCTTGCGCATCTTGTGCACGCCCATGATCGCGGTCTCGGGGTGGTTGATGATCGGCGTGGCGAACAGGCCGCCGGTCTGGCCGAGGGAGGTCACGGTGAAGGTGCCGCCGGTGAGCTCGTCCATCTTCAGCTTGCCGTCGCGGGCCGCGTTGCCGAGCCGGGCGATCTCCGCCGCCAGCGCGCGCATCGACAGCCGGTCGACGTGCTTCACCACCGGCACCGTCAGCCCCTGAGGCGTCGCGGCGGCGATCCCGATGTTGTACTCGCCGCGCACGATCAGCTCCTGGGTCGCCTCGTCCATGTTCGAGTTGACCTCGGGGAACTCGCGAAACGCGCCGATCAGCGCCTTGCAGAAGAACGGCAGGAACGAGATCTTGGTGTCGTCGCCGATCTTCTTCAGCGCCGCGTTCATCTTCTCGCGCGCCTCCACCAGGGCGGTGGCGTCGATCTCCTCGACGAAGGTGTAGTGCGGCGCGGTGAACTTCGACTTCACCATCTTGTCGGCGATGCGCTTGCGCAGGCCGCGAATCGGCACCCGCTGATCGCCCTGCACGGTGTGCAACGGCGCGCTCGACGCCCTCGCCTGCTGAACGCCGGTCGACGCCGGAGCGCCTCCGCCGCCCAACACCGCCTCGACGTCGGCCTTGGTCACCCGGCCCTGCGGGCCGGAGCCGCTCACCCGCGCCAGGTCGATGCCGTGCTCGCGCGCCATGCGCCGGGTCACCGGAGTCGCCAGCACCTTGGTGCTCAGCTGCGAGGGGCTGGTCGCCACCGCCGACGCCGGCGCCTGTTTCACCGGCAACGGAGGCGGCCGGGGAGCCGAAGCCTTCGCGGCGGGTGCCGGCGCGGAGTGGCCGTTGCCGGTCGCGGGAGCCGCGGTGGTGCCGCCGGCGCCGTCGACCTCGAGCAACACCAGCGCGTGGTGGACCTTGGCGATCTCGCCTTCTTTGCCGAAGGTCTTCATCACCTTGCCCTTCTTCGGGCTGGGGATGGTGACGGTGGCCTTGTCGGTCATCACCTCGACCATCGGCTGGTCTTCCTTGATCGCGTCGCCCTCTTTGACGAGCCACTTCACGATCTCGCCCTCAACGACTCCTTCACCGATGTCGGGCAGCTTGAATTCGAAGGTCGCCATGTTTCCTCTCAAACGACGAAAGAAGCAGTGTCCTCGATGCCCTGCAGAATGCGCGGGGCGAGCGGGAGATATTCGTTCTCGAGCGTGTACGGGAACGGGGTGTCCCAACCGGTGATGCGCCGCACCGGCGCCTCGAGGTGAACGAAGCAGCGCTCCTGAATCAGGCTGGAGATCTCTCCGCCCAGGCCGCAGGTGCGCGGCGCCTCGTGCACCACGATCGCGCGGCCGGTCTTGTTCACGCTCTCGACGATGGTGTCGACGTCGAGCGGCCAGAGCGTGCGCAGGTCGATCACCTCGCACGAGATGCCCTTGGCCTGGGCCTGCTCGGCCGCGGTCACCGCCTCGGGCAGCATCGCGCCGTACGACACGATCGTGATCTGACCGCCCTCGCGCACCACGCTCGCCTTGCCGAGCGGCACTTCGTAGTCGCCCTCGGGCACCTCGCCCTTCGACGCGCGGTAGATGCGCTTGGGCTCGAAGAAGATCACCGGGTCGTTCTGGCGAATCGCCGACAGCAGCAGCCCCTTGGCGTCGTACGGGTTCGACGGCGAGACGACCTTCAGGCCCGCCTGGTGAATGAAGAGCGCCTCGGGCGACTGCGAGTGGTACAGGCCGCCCTTGATGCCGCCGCCGAACGGCGTGCGCACCACCACCGGAGCGCTGTACTCGCCGCCGGAGCGGAAGCGCAGCTTCGACAGCTCGGAGACGATCTGATCGAACGCCGGGTAGATGAAGTCGGCGAACTGAATCTCGGGGACCGGCTTCATGCCGTAGAGCGCCATGCCAATCGCGGCGCCGAGAATGCCGCCCTCGGCCAGCGGGGTGTCGATCACCCGGTCGGGGCCGAACTCTTCGTAGAGACCGGCGGTGGCGCGAAACACGCCGCCGAACTTGCCGACGTCTTCGCCCAACACCACCACGCGAGGATCCCGCCGCATCTCGATTTTGAGGGCGTCGTTCACCGCCTGGAGCAGATTCAAGGTGGTCATTCGCGAGCGCGCTTGTAGCACGATTCGCCCTGGGGTCTGCTGCAGCGATGCGCATCGGTTTGCTGGCCCTGGCAGTGGTCTTCGTCATCGGGTGTGGAAGCTCGTCGAATCAAGATGCGGGCAACGGCGGCGGCTCGGCGACCGGTGGCAGCTCGGCCTCGGGCGGTGGATTGGGCTTCGGCGGCGGCGACTGCATCGGCGGTGGTTCGGGCGGTGGCGTCGCGACCGGCGGTGGAGCGGCGGCGGGAGGCGGCGTCGCGACGGGTGGTGGAAGCGGCCTGGGCGGCGGCGACTGCACCGGAGGCGGCGCAGGCGGTGGCGTGGCAACGGGCGGCGGCGGTTCGCAAAACGACGGTGGAGCGACCGGTGGAGGCAGCGGCGGGACCTGCTCTGACCTGACGAAGAACGGCAACGAGACCGACGTCGACTGTGGCGGCGGCACCTGCCCGGGCTGCGACTTCGGCAAGAACTGCACCCAGGGCTCCGACTGCGCCTCGACGGTGTGCTTCAACGGCACCTGCGGGGCCCCGGCGCCGAGCTGCGGCGACACGATGCAGAACGGCAGCGAGACCGACATCGACTGCGGCGGAGGCACCTGCGCTCCCTGTGCCGACACCAAGCACTGTGCGATCGACTCCGACTGCAGCTCGAAGAGCTGCGACGCCACCCTGACCTGCGTCGCCGCCAGCTGCAGCGACACCAAGAAGAACGGCAACGAGACCGACATCGACTGCGGCGGCATCACCTGCCCGCCTTGCGCGGTGGGCGATCACTGCTTCGCCGGCACTGACTGCACCTCGGCGGTGTGCGACCTCGCCAACTACGTCTGCCTGATGCCCAACTGCGCCGACGGCACGAAGAACGGGAGCGAGACCGATCTCGACTGCGGCGGCGGCACCTGCTCCGGCTGCGCGATCGGGAAGCACTGCCAGATGAACGTCGACTGCGGCTCCGGCTACTGCGCGAACCTGAGCTGCGCCCAGCCGAGCTGCTCCGACGGCGTTCAGAACGGCACCGAGACCGGCGTCGACTGCGGCGGCAGCTGCAACGCCTGCCGAGCCACGCTGCTGCTCGCGGCGAGCGCCACCTCGGTCACCGGCGGAACGTTCGACGGCGCTTCGTGGACCACCACCCCGCTGAGCGGAACCTCCGACGTCGCCCCGGCGATCGCGTTCGCGGGCAACGCGGGCGTCGGGCTGTTTCGCGACGCCCTCACCGGCAACCTGCTCTACACCACGGTGTCGACCGGCATGTGGAGCACGCCGGCTCAGGTCGCCGCCGGCGTCACCACCCGCGCGCACCCTGCGATCATCAACGCGGGCGCCTCGGCGGCGGCGGTGTTTCAGGGCACCAACTACTTCTACTATTTCGCCCAGTTCAGCGGCGGCACCTGGAGCCCGACGGCGGAGGCGGCGAACACCTTCGGCCCGAACGAGGCCGACCTCGCGGTGACCGGCACCACCCCGGTGTTGGGCTTCATCAACGGCGCCGACAACAACAACCTCTACGCGCAGGGCCGCAACTCCGGCACCTGGGGCTCTGGCACCTTGGTCTCGACCAACACGGCCTTTGCTGTGCCTCCCTCGATCGTCGCGCTCGACTCCGGCGCGGAGCTGTTGATGGTCTGGGCGCGCTCCGACAACCAGGTGATGTACGCGACCCGCACCGGCGGAGCGTGGTCGGCAGGCGCGGCGATCACCAACGCGTACACCAACGATCGGGCCGGCCTCGCCGCGCTCCCCGGCGGCCAGGCGGTGATCGCGTTTCGCGGGCAAGACGGCAATCTCTACTGGAGCCAGTACACCGGCGGCGGATCCTGGAGCACGGTCGCCCCGCTCTCGACTCCGAACGCCACCGTCAGCGGCACCCCGGCGATCGCCGCCGGCGCCCCCGGAGCCGGCGCCGAGCTGGCCTGGGTCGACGGCTCGAACGGCGGCGTCTACCACGCGCGGCTGGGCAGCAACGGCTGGTCGGCGCCTGCGCTGGTGTTGATGCCGGCGAGCACCGTCGCGATCGCCACCGGGCCGTGACCGGTTCAGTTCTTACTGAACAGCCAGAGCACGAACACCACCGCCGCGGCGCAGACCAGCGTGCCGATCGTGCCCAGAATGCCGGGCACCTTTCGATGCCGGCTGAACACGCTCACCAGCAGCAGCGAGCCCGAGGTGAACGGCAGCAACCAGATCACGAACGAGTGGGGCACCGACGCCGTCAGTGAGGTCGAGGCCGCGGTCTCGAAGAGCCCGACGATTCCCGCCGCGATCTGCCAGATCAGGAGCCCCGGGCTGAACGGTGGGCGGTCGAGCGGATCTGCGGTTCGGTCCTCGGTGATCGCGTGCTCCAGCTGGGCGTAGGCGCTCTGGGCGCGCTCGATCGAGTCCATCGGGCCAGGCGGTGCAGCCGTCGTGCCCCGCCGAACCCAGCGACTTCGAGACGCCGTTGCGCAGCGCGCTGCTCAGCTGGCGACTTCGAGCTCTCCGGCCGCGGTGCGCTTGCGCTCCATCAGGCCCTTCATGAACAGCTCGGCGGCGCGGTAGCTCGAGCGCACCAGCGGGCCGGCGGCGACATAGAGGAAGCCCAGCTCCATCGCGCGGGCCTTCAGCTCGTCGAACTCCGCCGGGCTGGCGAAGCGCTCCACCCGCAGGTGGTACTGCGAAGGCTGGAGGTACTGCCCGAGCGTGAGCACGTCGACGCCCACGCCGCGCAGGTCTTTGAACGTCTGCAGAAGCTCGTCGGCCGTCTCGCCCAGCCCGACCATCACCGAGCTCTTGGTGTACATCTGCTCGGGCTGCTTCTTGAGGTACTCGAGCACGCTGAGCGACTGCCGGTAGGTCGCCCGGCGATCGCGCACCGTCGGGGTCAGCCGCTCCACCGTCTCGATGTTGTGCGCCACCACGTGCGGGTGCGCGCGAGAGACGATGTCGAGCGACGGCTGGTCGCCCTTGAAGTCGGGGATCAGCACCTCGACCGTGGTCTTGGGCGACTTCTTCTTCAGCTCGGTGATCGCGGAGGCGAAGTGCGAGGCGCCGCCGTCGGGCCGATCGTCGCGGTTCACGCTGGTGACCACGATGTACTCGAGGCCGAGCTCGGCCACCGCGTTGGCGAGGTTGATCGGCTCCATCGGGTCGAGCGGCGGAGGCGCGCCCACCTTCACGTGGCAGAAGCGGCAGGCGCGGGTGCACACCTCGCCCATCAGCATCACGGTGGCGGTGCCGCCGCCCCAGCACTCGGCGATGTTCGGGCAGCGCGCCTCTTCACACACCGTGGCCAGGCCGGTGCGCTTCACGATCGACTTCACCGTCTCGTAGCCTTCGCCGCGCGGCAGGCGCACCTTCAGCCAGTCGGGCTTGCGGCCTTCGTCTTTCTTCAGCTGCGGGAGCGGGAACCGGTCTGGAGTCGCCACGACAGGTAACGTGTATGAACGAGGACCGTCGCCGTCAAGCTGCCCTACTCGCCCATCACGAACAGATCGCCGCCGTTGAGCGCGTACAGCCTGCCTTTGGAGTCGATCGCCAGCGGGGTATAGGCGGCGCCGATCGCAAGCTTGAGAAAGTGCTGGGCCTTCTTGGTGCCGTCGGGGCCAATCACGTAGAGGTTGCCGTCTTCGGCGTTGCCGAACACGTTGCCCTGGGCGTCGACCGCCGGCGCGTTGATGCACCACTCGAAGCCATTGGGGTGATCGTCGTCGCAGCCGCCGTCTTCGTGGCAGCTCATCGTGTTGGTGTTCTGAAACCTCCACTCCGGCTTCAGATCTTTGTCGAGCCGGGTGAGGAAGAAGGTGCCCGCGTCGCCGTCGAAGTTGAAGTAGTGGTTGTCTTTCACGATCACCGAGAAGGTGCCGTCGTGCGCGAACGCCGCCGGCGTCACGTCCCACCCGAAGTCGTAGTTGCCGAGGTAGTCGCCGCCGGCGCCGAAGTGCATCAGGTGGCCGCGGAAGGTGTTGTAGGTGGTGAACGCGCCGTAGAGCACGGTGCCGTCGGGCAGCACCATCGGAGACGACGAGCTCGAGTCATCGACCCGGGCCACCGGCTGCTGGTCGGTCTCGGGGTCGACGCCTTCGGGAGCGCCGGCCCGGCATCGGTTGCCGTCGCCCAGGCCACCGTCGGGGTTGTCGACCGCGTCAGCCGGGGTGAGCACGCCGCAGCCGTCGTTCAACCGATCGCGCAACGACGCCGTCCACTTCGGCTTCAGCTCGTCGGTCACCGCGAGCAAGAACGAGTAGCGCGAGTTCAGGTGGTCGCGGGTGACGAAGTAGATCGCCTTGCCGTCGGCCGAGATCGCCGGCACTGCCGAGATGCCCGGCCGCTGCGGCCCGCACTGCACGTTGGGCGGTGGCTTGAAGGCCCCCGCGTCGGTGACCGGAGGAAACGGCAGCTGGTCCGGTGGCTGGCGAAACACGCCATGACAGACGTCGGTGCTCTGCGGCGCCCCCATCATCACCTCGGGGAGCTTCACGTTCTTGGTGTCACCGTCGTAGCTGACCTTCACCAGCCGCGCGTCCTCCAGGTGGGAGGCGTCGGTCGGGTCGAGCATCATCGCCGCGTAGTACAGCTCTCCTCTGGTGCTCGCCGCCACCCCGCTCACTGTCTGGAACTTGGGGTCGTTGAACGGGTCGACCCGCTTCTTGCGCTTGCCGGTGGCGCGCTCCACCTGGTCCAGCGTGCCACCTGCCCCAGGCACCCAGAGGTAGTCGCCCGCCACCGCGGGCTGCAGCGGAGGCTCCCAGAGAACCAGGTGGGCGCTCACCGGCTTCCAGTCGGTGTCGTAGGTCCACTTCTCGTCGAGTGAGGCGCCGTTCCAGTGAAAAGCCTTCACGCTCCACTGAAGCACGTTGCGCGCGAACACTCCGCACACTCCGCCGTCGGGCAAGGTGAACGACCCCACCGGCTCGCAGGGAATGTAGTGGCCGCCCTTCACCACCACGTACACGTCGTCGTCGACGATCAGCGGGGTCGCGTAGTGCACCAGCAATTCGGGGCCTTCGTCGCTCGCGGTGTCGGCCGCCTCGACCCCGCTCAACGGGTCGTAGGCGATGCGCGAAAGCAGCTTGTTCGGCATCTGGCCGGTGGCGCACGAGGTGCCCTGGTGGGTGCCGCCCTGGCCCCATTGCGTCCAATTACATTTCATCTGATTTTCGAGATTGGGCGGGTTGGAGCAGCCTGCGCACACCAGCGCACCAAGGCTCAACCACATGATTAGACGGGTCATTTCGCTTTTCTCGGAAAATTAGAGCGACGGTTCACAACCTAGCAGGTCTACGGGTCACAGAAGGGTCAGCAGGGCGTGGGCCGAACGACACCGGGGCAAAATCACCATGGGTTACGAGCTGAGCATCGTCAGGTTGAAGAAGAGCGCCAAGGTGCACTTCCCGGCGGCGATCGACGCGCTGGACAAGAACCCGATCGCTGGCCCGTTCGATCCCAAGACGCGGGTGAGACTGCAAGAAGCGGTCTCCAGCTTTCCCTACGCAAAGAAGATGCTTGGGGTGAAGAACTGCTACGAGATCGAAGCGCCCGGCGGTGGGAGGCTGGAGGTTTTGTTCACCACCGACGGCGGGCTGTTCTTGGAGAGCCAGGCCGGCCTCGAGCTGACGCTGGCGCTGTTCATGAACCTGCGCGCGATCTTCCCCGACATGGCGCTCGAAGATCCCCAGCGCGGAGTGCTCCACGACTCGATCAGCTTCGACACCTGGATGTGCGGCCAGGAGGAGCAGCACGGTTTTTTTCAGGCAGCCTGAGTGTGAGCTTCACCCCGCTCTCTCACTCACCTCAGGCGCCGGAAGAAGCCGAAGAGATCTCCAGCGACGAGCACCTCTCGGGTGCCTGGCTGCTCAGCACCCGCCACGCCCCGTGAGCCCTCTCCGTTGGGTGAGGGACCGCCCTGCCCACGGTGCGAACCGCGATCAAACGTGAATCGAGTGCCCCAGCGTCAGCTCCGCGGTCTCGTGGAGGATCTCTGACAGCGTCGGGTGCGCGTGCATCGTGCGGGCGAGCTCTTCGGTGGTGGTCTCGAGCTTCAGCGCCACGCACGCCTCGGCCAGCAGCTCGGTCGCGTGCGGGCCGACCAGGTGCACGCCGAGCACCTCGTCGTACTTCTTCTCGCTCACGATCTTCACCATGCCGATCGCCTCGTCGGAGATCGACGCCTTGGTGATCGCGCTGAAGGGGAAGACGCCGGTCTTCACGTCGTAGCCGCGCTCCTTCGCCTTCGCCTCGGTGAGGCCGACCGACGCCACCTCGGGGTAGCAGTAGGTCGCGTTCGGCACCCGGTCGTAGTTCAGCGGCGGCGGGTTCTTCCCCGCGATGTGCTCGACCGCGAGAATGCCCTGCGCCGAGGCCACGTGCGCCAGCATCGGCGTCGGGCAGACGTCGCCGATCGCGTAGACGTTCGCTTCGGTGGTGCGCATCATCGCGTCGACCTTGATGGTGCCGTTCTTCTCGAGCTGAATGTTGGTCTTCTCGAGCCCGATGTCCTTGGTCACCGGAGCCCGGCCGACCGCCGACAGCAGCATCTGCGCCTTGAGCGTCTTCTTCTCGGTGCCGGTGTCGACCAGCGCCATCACCCCGTCCTTCGCCAGCTCCACCTTCTCGAGCTTGGTGCCGGTGAGGATCTCGATCTTGCGGCGCTTCAGGTGCTTCGCCAGCTCCTTCGAAGACTCCTCGTCTTCGATCGGCAGAATGCGCGGCATGTACTCGACCAGCGTCACCTCGGTGCCGACGTGGTTGAAGATCGACGCGAACTCGGTGCCCACCGCGCCGGCGCCCAACACGATCAGGCTCTTGGGAATCTCGGGCAGCTCGAGGATCGAGTCGGAGGACACGATTTGCTTGTGATCGATCGGCACGTTCGGCAGGCCCTTCACCACCGATCCGGTCGCGATGATGATGTTCTTGGTGTCGATCGTCTGTTTGCCGCCGTCGCCCGCGGTGACCTCGACCTTGCCCTTGCCGGCGATCTTGCCGACCCCGTTGAACACGGTGACGTTGCGCTTCTTCATCAAGAAGCTGATCCCCGCGGCGCCTTTGTCGACCACCTTCTGCTTGTGCTTCATCGCCTGGCCCCAGTTCACCGCCGGGTTCTTCAGGTCGATGCCGAACTCCGCCGCGTGCAGAATGTGGGCGTAGAGCTCGGCGGTCCAGAGCAGCGACTTGGTCGGGATGCAGCCGCGGTGCAGGCAGGTGCCGCCCAACTTCTTGTCCTTCTCGATCAGCGCCGTCTTCAAACCGAGCGTTCCCGCCCGAATCGCGGCCACATAACCGCCGGGCCCAGAACCGATGATCACCACGTCGAAGCTGTCAGCCATGGCCGGGTGGATAACACCGCCGCTTCTGCTTTCAAGCGCGAACCCCGGTGTTAGTAGGGCCTATAAAGATGAGGCGCATTCCCACCCGAACAGTGGTGTTGATGGTGCTGACGCTGCTCGCGTTCGGGTGGATGTACTGGCAGACCCATTTGAACCCGCCGCCCCGGCACGTGGTGCGTGACGACGTGCGGATCATCGAGCTGCCGTTGGACGGCGGCCGCGACGACGTCAGCCGCGCGCTGATGAAGGCGATGGAGGACACCCACTTCCCCTCGTTGGGCGGAGACCGGTGAGCCACGTCGCGATCGCCGGCTCCGGGATCATCGGGCTCACCGCCGCGCTCGAGCTGCGCGCCAAGGGCTTCGAGGTCACCGTGGTCGACCGCGGCCCGTTCGGAGCCGAAGCCTCCTCGGCCGCCGGCGGCATGCTCGCCCCTCAGCTCGAGGCCTCCGGCCCGGGAGCGATGCTCGAGCTCGGCCTGCGCAGCCGCGCCCTCTGGCCCGCGCTCGCCCGGCAGGTCGAGCAGGCCAGCGGCCACGACGTCGACTACCGGCCCAACGGAGTGCTCCGCTGCGCCTTCGACGACGGCGCCGCCCACCACCTCGACTCCGAGCACGCCTGGCAGAACGCCACCGGCCTGCGCTCCGAGCTGGTCGACGCCAAGCGGGCGCAACAGCTCGAGCCGCTGCTCAACCCCAAGCTGCTGCTCGGCCTCTACCTGGCCGACGATCACGCGATCGATCCCTCCCGGTTCATGCCCGCGCTGGTGGAGGCCGCTCGCAAGGCCGGCGTCACCCTGCGCACCGCCGAGGTGAGGGCGCTCCAGGTGAAGCACGGCCGCGCCACCGGCCTCGAGCTCGCCGACGGCGCGCTGGCCGCCGATCGGGTGGTGAACGCGCTCGGCGCCTGGGCGACCAGGCCCGAGGGGTTCGGGCTCCCGGCAGACGTGGTGAAGCCGGTGCGGGGTCAGATCATCGAGCTGGCCACGCCGCTGTCGCCGCGGGTCACCCTCGGCTCATCCAAGGGCTACCTGCTCGGCCGCAAGGGCGGGAAGCTGATCGCCGGGTCGACCAAAGAAGACGTGGGCTACGACAAGTCGACCACCGAAGCGGGGATCGCGCAGATTCGGGCCGGGGTCGAGGCGGTGCTGCCCCAGCTGGCCGGCGTTCAACCCACTGCGTCGTGGAGCGGCCTGCGCCCGGGGACCCGAGACGAGGCGCCCCTGATCGGCCCCTCCGCGATCGAGGGGCTCTGCTGGGCCACCGGCCACTACCGCAACGGCATCCTGCTCGCTCCGGTAACAGCGCGGCTTGTGGGGCAGTGGGCCGCAGGTCAAGCACTTCCAGCGTGGGCGGGTGCCTGTAACCCTGCGCGATTCGCATAGTTGGGCACAACCGGGCCATCTGCCTTATGCTTCCCCGCGCGTGGAAGCGATTCCGCCCGTTCCTCCGCGAATCCTCATCGTCGACGATGACGAGTCGGTCCGTGAAGTCATCAAGACCCTCCTCACCGAGGAGGGCTACGACTGCGTGCTCGCGACCGGCGCCGAAGCGGCGGTCGACATGGCCGCCCGTGAAGAGACCCCGCTGGTGATCTCCGACATGAAGATGCCGGGGAAAGACGGGCTCTGGCTGCTGGAGGCGTTTCGCGAGAAGTACCCCGACACCTCGGTGATCATGCTCACCGGGTACGGCGACACCGAAGCCGCGGTCGACTGCCTGCGCCGTGGCGCGGTCGACTACCTGCTCAAGCCGCCCAAGCTCACCGACCTGATTCGCGCGATCGAGCGCGCGCTCGCCAAGCGGCGCATCGAGCTCGCCCGCAAGCGCTACCAGAAGAAGCTGGAGCGCAAGGTGCGCGACCGCACCACCGAGCTGCGGCAGGCGTTCAAGAACATCGCCGAGACCTACCACCACACCCTGCTCGCGCTGGTGTCGGCGCTCGACGCCCGCGAGCACGAGACCTCCGACCACTCGCAGCGGGTGGTCGAGTACACCACCGCGATCGCGCACCGCCTGTCGCTCAAGGGCAAAGAGCTCGAAGAGATCGGCCGCGGCGCCCTGCTCCACGACATCGGCAAGATCGGCGTGCCCGACGCGGTGCTGCTCAAGCCCGGCAAGCTCACCCCCGAAGAGTGGGTCGAGATGCGCAAGCACCCCGACATCGGGTTTCAGATGATCCAGCAGATCGACTTCTTGTCGGTGCCTGCTCAGATCGTGCTCTCGCACCAGGAGCGCTTCGACGGCCAGGGCTACCCGCGCACGCTCCGCAAGAACGAGATTCACATCGGAGCCCGCATCTTCTGCGTCGCCGACACCCTCGACGCGATGACGTCTGATCGCCCGTACCGCAAGGGCACCAGCTTCGCCAACGCGATCCAGGAGATCGGCCGCTGCGCCGGCTCGCAGTTCGACCCCGAGGTGGTGCGCGCCTTCTTGGACATCGGCGAGGCGGGCCTGATCAGAATTCGCGACGACATGGTCGCCCGCAAGGCCGAGATCGCGAAGAAGAACGCCGAGCTGTTGCGCAACAAGAACGCTCCTCCGGGCGAAGGTCACCAGAACGGCGCCCAGGTGGCCGCCGACACGCTGAAGGCCTTCGCGGCCAAGACCGACAAGTCCGACGACGACGACGATGACGACGGCCCTGAATCGTCGAGCCAGAGCGGCCCGCCTCCGCCGCCTGCCCCGCCGCCGTGACGCTTCGAGATCAGCTCGGCCGCCCGCTCAAGAACCTGCGGTTGTCGGTCACCGACCGGTGCAACCTCCGCTGCGCGTACTGCATGCCGGAGGCGGAGTACCAGTGGCTGCCCACGCCGCAGATTCTGTCGTTCGAAGAGATCTCCAGCCTGGTCGACGTCTTCATCGGGCTGGGCGTCGACAAGGTTCGGTTGACCGGCGGTGAGCCGCTGGTGCGGCGCGAGCTGTTCGAGCTGGTGAAGCTGCTGGCGGCGAAGAAGGGTCTGCGCGATCTGGCGATGACCACCAACGGGGTGCTGCTCGCCGGCGAGGCAGCCCGGCTGCGCGACGCCGGCCTCCAGCGGGTCACCGTCAGCCTCGACACCCTGCAGCCCGAGCGCTTCAAGGCGCTCACCCGCCGCGACTCGCACCCGCAGGTGCTGGCCGGCATTCAGGCCGCCGCCGAGGTGAAGTTTCCCCGCGGGCTGAAGCTCGACACCGTGGTGATGGCCGGGGTGAACGACGACGAGCTGCTGCCGTTGCTCGACTTCGCCAAGGCGGGCGGCGCCGAGCTCCGCTTCATCGAATACATGGACGTCGGCGGAGCGACGAAGTGGTCGAGCGCGCAGGTGGTGTCGAAGGCCGAGATGCTCCGCCGCATCGCCGCTGCCCGCGGCACCGTCACCGCGCTCCCCGAGGAAGGCTCCGCTCCCGCGCAGCGCTACCAGCTCGAAGACGGCACCACCTTCGGGATCATCGCGTCGACCACCGCTCCGTTCTGCGGGCAGTGCGATCGCGCCCGGCTCACCGCCGACGGCATGTGGTTTCGGTGCCTCTACGCGGCGAAGGGAACCGACCTGAAGACGCCGCTGCGCCAGGGACTGCCCAAAGCCGAGCTCACCGAGCTGATTCGAGGCACCTGGGAAAAGCGGCGCGACCGCGGAGCAGAAGAGCGGCTGGCGCTGCGCGAGCGGCGGGGGCCGTTGGCGTCGCCGGTCGATCTCACCCGCGACCCGCACCTCGAGATGCACACCCGCGGCGGGTAGCGCTCGAGATTTACCGAGCCAGCTCTTCGAAGATCGCCTTCGCCGAAGCCTCGGGGTCAGCCGCTTCGTAGACCGGCCGGCCGATCACCAGCAGGGTCGAGCCCGCTTCGATCGCGGCGCTCGGCGTCTCCACCCGCGCCTGATCGCCCTTCGCGGCGCCCGCCGGCCGAATGCCCGGCGTGCACAGCGTGCCCTGCCCGACGATCGGCTTCAGCTTGCGCGCCTCGTGCACCGAGCACACCAGGCCGCCGGCACCCGAGTCGACCGCCAGCTTCGCCAGCCGATCGGCCCACGGCGCCGCCCCGCCCGGCACGCCCAGCTGCGCGAGCGCGGCATCGTCGAGCGAGGTGAGCACGGTGACCGCCAGAATCACCGGAGGCTTCACCCCGGCCTTCGCCGCTCCGGCGGCGGCGCCCTCGACGGCGGCCTTCACCATCGCGGCGCCGCCCGAGGCGTGCACCGTCAGGTAGGCCACTCCGAGCGCGCCGGCCTTCTCGGCGGCGTTCTTCACCGTCTGGGGAATGTCGTGGAGCTTGAGGTCGAGAAACACCTTCGCGCCCTGCTCCACGAACGGGCGCACCGCGGCCGGCCCGTGCTCGACGAAGAGCGACAGCCCGACCTTCACCACTCCGAACTGCGACGAGACCTTCGGGTAGAGCGAAAGCGCGGTGGCGAGCGGCACGTCGGCCGCCAGCGCCAACCGCGCTCGCACCTCTTCTGGCTTCAGTTCGCCAGCTCCGCGTCGATTACTTCCTTGAACGCCTCGACCGGCTGCGCGCCCGACAGCGGCGTGCCGTTGATGAAGAACGCCGGAGTGCCGTTCACGCCCGCCTTCTCGCCCGCGGCCTGGTCGGCCTCGAGGGTCTTCTTCATGCGGCCGGTGGAGAGGCAGTCGGCGAACTTGGCGCCGTCGAGACCGATGGTGGCGGCGTGCGCCTTCAGGTCGGCCTCGTCGAGCTTCTGCTGATTCTTGAACAGCACGTCGTGGTACTGCCAGAACTGGCCCTGCTCGTTGGCGCAGAGCGCGGCCTCGGCGGCCAGCGGCGCCTTCTCGTGGAACTTGAGCGGGAACTGGCGGAACACCAGCCGCACCTTGCCCGGGTACGACTCCATCACCTTCTCGACGGTGTCGTGCACGCGGCCGCAGAACGGGCACTGGAAGTCGGAGAACTCCACGATGGTGACCTTGGCGCCCTCGGGGCCGCGCGACGGGCCGACCGCTTCGACCGTCTTCTTCGGCTCGTGGAAGAGGATCTTCACGTTCGCCTGGTTGCGAATCTCGGCCACCACCTTCTGCAGCGCGGGCATCGCCTGCTGACGGCGCTGGTCGTCGAGGTACGCCTTGATCTGCGGCTTCATCTTCTCGAGCGTCGCGCCCTCGGGCATCTGCGCCTGGTTGGAGGCGAACACCTTGGCGATCTCTTCGTCGCTCGGCGCCGGCACCACCTTGTCGACCTGGGCGGCGAACCACTGCTCGACGGTCTGGTTGGTCTTCTTCGCCTCCTGCTCGAGCAGATCGTTCATCACCATCGCGTCGATCTGCTTCTGGCGGGCCTCGAAGACCTCCTTCGACTCGTCGACTTCTTTCATCGTCAGCTTCTTGCCGTTGCCCCAGGTGGCGACCACCTGATCGGCGCCCGCACCGGCGGCAGTGACCGCGGGAGTGGCCGAGCCGGTCTTGGCGTCTTTCGCGCACGCGCAGGCGAGGAGAACCGACGCCGTGACGGCGACGAGAACGTTGAATCGATTGAGCATATGGGTGACGCCTATATGGCCCGAGATGGGCCGACGCAAGCGCAACACCTGCGCGATCGTGAACGTTCCCGCAGGTTTTTGCAGCAGCGCGACGAGGGGCTCAGGCCGTGGTCGGCGCGAGCATGCCCTTGAGGTCGTTCATCGCCAGATCGAGCTCCGCCACTTCGCGGGCCCGCGCGGGCACCAGCTCGTACGAGGAGGGATCGGCGAGCACGCGCTTCACCAGCTGATCGTTGAGCGCGTGACCCGACTTGAACACCGACAGGTGACCGACCACCGGGTGGCCGAGCAGCGAGACGTCGCCCAGCGCGTCGAGCAGCTTGTGGCGCGCGAACTCGTCGGGGAACCGGAGGCCCTCGGGGTTCAGAATCGAGAACTCGTCGACCACGATCGCGTTGTCGAGCGAGCCGCCCTTGGCGAGCCCCATCGACTTCAGCTTCTCGACGTCGCGCAAGAAGCCGAAGGTGCGGGCCTTGGCGACGTCTTTGGCGAAGGTGTGATCGCTGAACTCGACCTTCACCCGCTGGTCGGCGATCAGCGGGTGGGCGAAGTCGATCGTGCAGTCGATCTGAAAGCGCTTCGAGGGCACCAGCGAGGCGCGCTTGTCTCCGTCGCGAACGAAGATCGGCTTGCGAATCACCAGCATCTGCTTCGGCGCGTCTTGAACGCGAATGCCGGCTTCCAGCACCGCGGCGGCGAAGGGCTCCGCCGAACCGTCCATGATCGGGATCTCGGGGCCGTCGACCTGAATGCGGGCGTTGTCGATGCCCAGGCCGGCGAGCGCCGCGAGCAGGTGCTCGACGGTGGAGATGCGCACCGGGCCCTGGCCCAGCGTGGTCGCCAGCGAGGTGTCGACCACGAACTCCGAACGGGCGGGCAGCGACGGCTTACCGGGCAGATCGACGCGGGTGAAGACGATGCCGTGGTGCTCCGGCGCGGGCATCAGGCACAGCCGCACCCGGGCGCCACTGTGGAGGCCGACGCCATCCAGAGCGATGGGTCGCTTGAGAGTCCGCTGATTGAAAGACTTGCCGGCCATGTCTCTCCACACACCGAATACGGGTTCTGATGCGGTGCGTCTCAACGCAACCCATATGCCACCAAACTGGCACCAAGTCGCTAAAAAGACCGCGTAATTCCTAGGTGGAGCATCGATGCACCATTTCAATTTTTGAATGGCGCGACAGATCTTTCCGGCGGTTATCCGTGGGACACCGATGCGCCAGTGCGATAAGCACGGGCAATATGCCCCACTTGGCGCTTACGGAAAGTTCATCCGACACCTAGAACAAGGTGCCCTGATGGTCGGTCCCGCGGGGCACGGCCTTACCGAAGTATTGGTAGGTGCGAGCGGTCGCGGTGCGGCCGCGCGGCGTGCGCTGGATCAGACCTTCTTGCAGCAGGTACGGCTCGTAGACGTCTTCGATGGTGTCGCGCTCTTCACCGACCGCGGCCGCGATCGTCTCGACGCCGACCGGCCCGCCGCCGAACTTCTCGATCACGGTGAGCAGGATTCTTCGATCCATCTGGTCGAGGCCGGCCTCGTCGATCTGCAGCCGCTTCAACGCCGAGTCGGCCAGCGCGGAGGTGATCTTCCCGTCGCTCTCGACCTCGGCGAAGTCGCGCACCCGCCGCAAGAGCCGGTTGGCGATGCGGGGCGTGCCGCGTGAGCGCCGCGCGATCTCCTTCGCGCCGGCGGTGTCGAGGTGGGCGCCCAAGATGCGCGCCGAGCGCTCCACGATCTTCTGGAGATCGTCGGCGGTGTAGTACTCGAGCCGCTCCTGAATCTGAAACCGGTCGCGCAGCGGCGAGGTGAGCAGGCCGGTGCGGGTGGTGGCGCCGATCAGCGTGAACGGAGGCAGATCGATCTTCATCGCCCGCGCCGCCGGCCCGGTGTCGATGGTGACGTCGAGCCGAAAGTCCTCCATCGCCGGGTAGAGGTACTCCTCCACCGCAGCCGCCAGCCGGTGAATCTCGTCGATGAACAAGATCTCCTTCGGCTGGAGGTTGGTGAGCAGGCCGGCCAGGTCGCCCTTCTTCTCGAGTGCCGGCCCCGAGGTGACGTGAATGCCGACCCCGAGCTCGGCCGCGATGATGTGTGCGAGCGAGGTCTTGCCCAGACCGGGAGGCCCCGAGAACAGACAGTGATCGAGCGGGTCGCCGCGCTGCTTGGCGGCGCGCACGTAGACCTTGAGCTTCTCGACCACCGCGCCCTGCCCCACGTACTCGGAGAAGTCGCGCGGGCGCAGTGACGCTTCGAGCCGGTCTTCGTCGCTGGCCTTCGGGTCGAGCTCGTTGTTTCGCGCCATCTTTTTAGGCCGCCGGTTGTAGCATGCGCGACGGTGAGAACACTGATCGGTTCGCTGGCCGCGGTCATCGCTCTCAATGGCTGCATCACCCAACGTTCGCTCTCGTTCGGGCAGCTCGCCGCGCCGGTGGGCACGCAGGGCGCCGACCTGTCGGTGAGCACCGGCGTGATGTACTCGCAGCAGACCGCGCCGCCCTCTCCCGGCACCGACACCGCGGGCAACCCCACCAGCAGCCAGGTGCAGTCGAGCGCGGTCGCCGCCCCGTGGATCGAAGCCAACGGGCAGTACGGCTTCACCCGGCAGATCGCGCTCAACGTTCACGTCAGCCCGGCCGGCATTCAGCCCGGCCTCAAGTGGACCCTCAACCGCTCGCTGGTCGCGCACATCGCGGTGCTGCCCGAGATCGGCGTCGGCTACGCGCAGCACAACATGTCGACCTACGTCGCCGACGCGTCGGGCGCGCAGCAGGAGTACAACCCGGGCTACGTCACCAGCTTCCTGTTTCAGGCGGGGCTCAAGGTGCTGTTCAGCCACCGGAGCGGCTTCTACGGCGGCCTCGGCTACGACTTCCTCACCACCCGCAGCCTGCAGGTGCAGAACGTCGGGCCGCCCAACTCCACCAGCCAGAACCGTACCCTGACGGTGTCGTACCAGCACCAGCTGGCGATCGGCCTCGGCTTCTCGGCGCAGCTCGGCATGGTCTCGTTTCGGCCGGAGGTCGCGTTCGCGGTGGTGCCGGCGATCTCGGGCAACCAGAACGTGGTGATCAACGGCATGGGCCAGTCGCTGGTGAGCAGCTCGGGCGGGTTCTCCTGGGCGATCCTCCCCAGCTTCGCGTTCGCGCTCACCACTCCGCCCAACGAGAAGGTCGAGGTCGAAGAGAAGCCGACCACCGACCCCGAAGAGCGCGAAGGCAAAGACGACAACGACGACGAAGACAACAACGCCAAGAAGCGGCGCCGCCAACAAGAGGATGAGTGATGCGACTCGATGTTTCCGCTGAGATTCCGTTTTCCCGCGCCGACGTGTTCGCGGTCTACCGCGACAAGCTCCCCGAGCTGGTGAAGTACCTCCCCAACGTGCGCGGCATCACCATCACCTCCCGCACCGACGACGGGCCGGTGGTGAAGCTGCTCAACCGGTGGAAGGGCGGCGGCGAGATTCCCGGCATGGTGCGAAAGTTCCTCTCCGAAGATCTGCTGGAGTGGGACGACCACGCGGTCTGGAAGCAGGACTCGTTCACCTGCGACTGGCGCACCATCGTGCCCGCCTTCAAAGACGCGATCGACGCCGCCGGCACCAACCGCTTCGACGAGCTCGGCCCCGAGCGCACCCGGCTGATCATCGCCGGAGAGCTGAAGTGCGACGCGGCCAAGATCAAGGGCGTGCCCCGCCTGATGTCGGGCGTGATCGGCCCCGCGGTAGAGACGTTTCTGGTCGCCACCGTGAAGCCGAACCTGGTCTCGGTCGCCAAGGGCGTCGAGGCCTACCTGCGCGAGAACAAGAAGTAGCTCACCCGCGCAGCGCTTTGAGCGCCTCGCGGAACAACAGCTCGAACGGGCCGTCGTCGCCGTGCGCGTCGAGCACCGCGTCTGCCGCCGACTGCGCCTGCGCGTCTTTGTAGCCCAGGTTGATCAGCGCCGAGACCAGGTCGGCCTTCGCGCCCGGAGCGGGCTTCGAGACGCCCTTCGCCGCGCCCGACTCGGGGCCGAGCAGCTTCATCTTGTCCTTCAGCTCGAGCACCAGCCGCTCGGCCGTCTTTCGGCCGACGCCGTGAATCTTGGTCAGCCGCGCCACCTCGCCCTTGGCGATCGCGCCCACCAGCTCGTCGACCTCGAGGCCCGAGAGCACGCCGAGCGCCACCTTGGGGCCGACGTGCGACACCGAGGTGAGCAGCTGAAACAGCTCTTCTTCGCGCTGGGTCAGAAAGCCGTAGAGATCGAGCGCGTCTTCCCGAACCACGGTGCGAATGCGCACCGACACCTGGGCGCCCTGCTCGGGCAGCTTCGCCAGCGACAACAGCGAGAAGTAGACCCGGTAGCCGACCCCGTTGACGTCGATCACCGCGTCGGAGAGGCCCTTGTCGGCCAGCGCCCCGCGCAACGCCGCGATCACGGAGCCGACCTCAACGGCGCGGGAATCGGCGCGCGGTAGCCGGGCTTCAGCCGGTCGGCAAAGCTCTGCGGCCGCGCCTGCGAAGGACCGGTCGGGAGCACCGCCAGCCGCCGCGAGCCCGCGTGACAGAGCGCCACCGCCAGCGCGTCGTAGGCGTCGGCGCGGGAGGCGTCGCGCTCCAACTCGAGCAGCCGGCAGACCATGCGCGCGACGGCGTCTTTGCTGCCGGCGCCGCTGGCTCCGACCGACCGCTTCACCTTGGCCGGGGGGTACTCGAACACCGGCACCTGGTGCTGCGCCGCCAGCAGCAACGCCACGCCGCGCGCGTGCCCCAGAATCAGCGCCGAGCGCGCGTTCTTGTGGGTGAACACGCCTTCGACCGCCATCGCGTCGGGCTTGTGCTGCGCCACCACCAGCGACAGCTGGGTGAAGATCTCGCCCAGCCGCTGCGACAGCGACGCCCGCTCGTCGGCTTTGATCACCCCGTGCGCGAGGTGAACCTGGCGCGAGCGCTCGAGAGAAATGACGCCGTAGCCGAGGTACCGGCTGCCTGGATCGATCCCCAGAACGATCAAAGTCGCGTCACCCCTCGCACTGGACAGATGTTTACCCCTGCTTCAGGGCTTCGTCACGTTTTTGGAGACGAACTCGACCGCGTTCTGGGCGTCCTCGGGGTTCAGCTCGTGCACCCCTTCGCGCCAGGTGAACGTGTAGGGCCACTTGTTGTCGTCGAGGCCCCGGGCGAGCCGCTTCATGCTGCCCATCATCATGTAGTCGGCCTTCGCGCCCAACAGCAGCATCGGCCGCATGCGCGGCGCCGGGTACTTCATGCCGGTCACCTCCCCGCCGTGCGCGACGATGTAGCCCGCGGCGTCGAGGGTGCTCTCCGACAGCAGCATCACCACCCCGTAGCCGCCGTTCGAGAAGCCCATCAGCCAGGGCCGGCCGAGGTCGCCGGTCACCCCGCGGGACTGCCGGAGCGCCGACTCCACCCTCGCCTGCAGCGGCGGCACCTTCTCTTTCTGGGCCAGATCGTTGGGCCAGCAGCGGGCGCGCAGCGCGTCTTTCGACCAGTAGCAGAGGCCCACCTCGCCCTGAATCGCGAGCACCGCGAACCGCTTCTTCGCCGCGGCGTCGGCCAGCGAGGTGAACTCGTTCACCCGCTTGGGCAGCTTGCCCGGCTCGAACATGCCGTGGAGGTAGACGATCACCGCCACCGGCTCTTTCGGCGCGGCCAGACAGGCGCCCGGCTCGAGCTGCTTGTAGCCCAGCGGGCAGTCTTCGAACGCCGGCGCGGGGTCGGCGGCGAGCACCGCCAGCGCCAACAGCGCGATCACGCCAGAGACTCCATCAGCTTCTCGTCCATCTCGAAGTTGGCGTGCACGTTCTGCACGTCGTCGTTGTCGTCGAGCGCCTCGAGCAGCTTGAGCAGCTTCGAGGCGTGCTCGCCTTCGACCTTCACCGTGGTGGTGGGCAGGTAGCTCCACTTCTGCTCGCCGAGCGAGAGCTTTGCCTTCTCGAGCGCGATCGCGACGTGGTGCAGATCTTCGGGGTGGGTGCGCACCTCGAACCCGTCAGCGCCGTGGGAGACCACGTCTTCGGCGCCCGCTTCGATCGCCTGCTCGGTCACCTGGTCTTCGGTCGACCCCGGCTTCACCTGAATGGTGCCCATCTTGGTGAAGACGAACTTCACCGAGCCGGGAGTTCCCAGGTTGCCGCCCCACCGGTCGAGAATCGAGCGCACGTCAGACGCGGTGCGGTTCATGTTGTCGGTCATGCACTCGATCAGCAGCGCCACTCCGCCGGGGCCGTAGCCCTCGTAGAGCACCTCTTCGATCGCGTTGCCCTCGAGCTCGCCGGTGCCCTTCTTGATCGCCCGGGTGATGGTGTCGGCCGGCATGTTGGCGTCGCGCGCCAGGCCCACGGCCGCGCGGAGCCGGTGGTTGCCGTTGAGGTCGCCGCCGCCGGCCTTCGCCGCGACGGTGATCTCCTTGATCAGCTTCGAGTACAGCTTGCCCTTGGCCGCACCGACCACGGCCTTGTAGCGCTTGATCTTGCTCCAGCGGTTATGGCCCGACATGGACCAACATCTACCGCTTCAGCAGCGCCCGCGCTTCATCGGCGAACTTGCCGTTCGGGTCGGCGTCGAGCGCCTGCTGAATCTCTGCGTCGGCGGCCTTGCGGAACTTGGCTTTCGACTCCGGGTCGGTCTCTTTGCGCCACTGGGTGATGTGAATGGTGGCCAGCAGCAGGTGGGCGCGGGCGTTCTTGGCGTCGAGCGCGAGCACGTTGTTCGCCGCCTCGCCGGCGCCCGAGAGGTCGCCCCAGTCGAGCTTCACCTCGCTCATCAGCAGCAGGGCCGGCACCGAAGACGGGTCGTCGTCGACGATCTGCTCGAGCGCCTTGAGCGCCTCTTCGAGCTTGCCGTCTTCGTAGAGCTTGGCGGCCGCGTCGATCATCTCCTGGGTGGCGGGCTTCTCGACCTTCACCACCTCGGCAGGAGCCGGCTCGGGCGCAGGCGCGGGAGCCGGTGCCACCTCGACCGGCGCGACCGGCTTGGTCTCGCCGCTGTCGCGCTGGGCGAACATCGCTGCCACCACCGCGACCGCGACCACCAGCAGCAGCGCCGCGATCGTCATCGTGCCCGGGCGCTTCGCCTCCGGCGTCACCGCGTTGAGCGTCTGGCTGGTGGTGGTGGTGGCGACCGCCTTCAGCGCCGCGGCAGAGATGCCGGTGCTGCCCGCCTTCGGGCGGGGAGGCGTCTTCGAGGGCTCGGGAATCGGGTTGGAGCGCGACGGGTGATCGAAGAAGCCGTCTTCGAGCGCGTCGATCGACGCGGCTTCGATCGGGGTCACCTCAGGAGCGGGCGCGACCGGCTTCACCGCTTCGGTGAGCGGGATCGGCGCCGCGAAGTCCTTCAGCTCCTGCACCGCGGGCGAGAGCTGCTCTTCCTTCGGGCGGGGCGCCTCGTCGATCGCCTTGATGTCGAACGCCTCGAGCTGCTTGGCGAGCTCGGGCTCGAGCTTGCCGGCCACCCAGCCGGCGCTCGGGTCGCCCTCGGGCTCGCCCTTGATCAGCACGTCGGCCCAGTCGGTGGAGCCACCGGCCGTCTCGGCCTGCTCCGGGCTGGCCACCGCGAGCTGAATCGGGGCCGAGAACAGCTCCGACATCTGCTGATCGGCGTCGTCTTTGCGGTTGCCGAACAACACCACTCCGCCGCTCGGGCGCACGTGCTCCTCGGCGACCTTGATGATCCCGAGCGCGAGCAGCCGCTGGGTCACCTGGAGCGTGAGCAGCTCGTCTTGCGGGCTGTCGAGCACCACCTGGCGCACGCTGCGCAGGCCGTCGAACAGCCGCACCACCGCGTTGGCGGCGTCGGGCAGCGAGGGCAGCGCCTTGGCGAGCGACTGAAATTCGATCTCCAGCCGCGACTCGAGGTCGACCGACTGCTCGGCGAGCTCGGTGAACGCCCGCAGCCGCGGCTCGATCTTCTGGAGCACGTCTTTCACGCCCAGCTCGAACGCGGGCTGAAACTGCACCGGCCGAAACGCGACCCGGTAGGGCCCGGCGTGAATCGCGAGCGCCTTCACCAGCGCGTCGGGGCCGTGGTGGCGATCGACCTGGGCGTCGATCACCGTGCCCTTGCGAAACGCGATGTGCGCCCGGCCTCCGCAGAGCTCGAACACACCGGAGCGATCGCCGTTGAGCAGCGCGCGCAGCAGCTGGTTGGGAGGCGCCTGTGTGGCGTCGAGCTTGACCGTTCCGTCCAAAGTACGCTCCGACAATTGCATCACCGCGACCGCGGCGACTTCCTTCGCGAACGCAGGTTTGAGCAAGACCTCGTCCGCGTCCACCACCTTCGACAGCTGCTCCAGCCCAGATTCGCCGTCTTTGGCCAACAGCACCACCGGCAAAATGCGCTCCGGGTTCTCGCCCCGCATCTGTGCGACCACCGAGAGGCCGTCTTCGCCGTTCAAATCGGTGGAGACGATCGCCAGCTCGGGGGCCTCGTCGCGCAGCAGCTTGAGCGCCATCGCGCCGGTGTCGGCCTCGATCACCGACAGCCCCGACGCCTTCAGGGTCACCGAGAGCACCGACCGGGCGCTCTCGTCTGACTCGACCAACAACACCCGCTGCGACGGCACGACCGGCGACAACTGCGCCTCGACTCCGGAAATTTCGGCCTGCTGCTGCATCTTCCCAACTCCGCTCTTCGGCCAACGTCCCTTTGACGGCGGACCCTAACCGAAGTGCAGAGCGGATTGCCAACCGGAGCCCAGTCAAAACGAGGCGTTACCAGTTTCCTACCGGGAAACCGGGGCTCAACGGAGCGCGAGCGGCTCGAGCTGAATGATCCGGCCGAACTTGCGCTCCAGGTTGGGGAGCGCGACCAGGCCGTACTCGTCGATCAGGGTGGTGGCGAGCAGCCCGCGATCTTCATCGCTCACCGAAGAGAACTGAATCACCCAGCCCCGCTCGCTCTTCGGCTCGGCGCGGCCCTTGGCCTTGAACATCTTCGCCCGGCCGGGCAGCGCGACGAACAACGTCACCTGCTCCGAGAAGGTGCCGACGCAGGCGACCGGCAAGCGCGCCGAGCGCAGCGACACCTCCAGCCCACGGCCCAGGGTCGAACAGCCCTCCGACTCCACGAACCAATCGACGTCGAGGAACAGCCGGGGGTAGCGGCGACGCGCGTGGTAGGCGGGGTCGCGGTTCTTCTGCCTTCGGTCAGGAGCGAATCGAAGAGCCATGCGACAAGCGTGTAGCGGGTTGCGATCGCCGTCAAAAAACCAACCTGTTACCAACAAATCATCGAAGCAATTCCGTTGGTTGTTCCTTTGCGCAGGTGCGTCAACGGCCGTAGGGTGCGCCCATGTTCGCCCTGCTCGTGACGGCCGTACTCGCGCAGACCGGCTTCTCTCCCCCGCCTCCGCCGCCGGAGCCGCCACCCCCGTCGGCCGGCGTTCAGATGCCGGTGCGCGACGGCTCGGGGCCCCAGGTCGGAGGCGTGATGTCGCCCGCCGCCCTGCCCTCCGGCGCCTCGGCGCTCTACGCGGTGCTCGGCGCGCCCAACGTCGGAGCCGGCTACCGCCAGGGCTTCAACGCCCTCGAGTTCGAAGCGAAGGCGATGTTCAACTACTTCCTCGCCTCGTTCCTGCTCGAGGTGGGCATTCGCATTCCGCTCTACGAGAAGGGCAAGGTGCAGATGGCGCCGGTGGTCGCGGTCGGCTTCGAGGCCGACTCCGGCACCCGCTATTACGACACCGCGAACTTCGGCTACCTGGCGGTGCGCCCGCGGCTGGGCTTCGTCACCGCGATCAAGTTCGCCGACACCGTCTCGGGCATCATCTCGGTCGACTTCCCCTGGGCGATCCCGGTCACCTCCTCGGGCGCGCACATCACGCCGCAGGTGGGCGCCGGCGCCGAGGTCTACGTCGGCGGCAAGCTCTCACTGCTGATCATGGGCGAGCTGGGGATGGACGCGATCAAGATGCCGTTGGGCGTCACCCAGTACCGCGGGCTGTGGGGCATTCGCCTCGGGCTCGGCTACCGGCTGTTCTGATCGCTACTGCTGCACCGCGAAGGTGGCGACGTAGCCGTTGTCGCTGATCCCGCCGTCCTTGAGATCGACCTCCAGGGTGTTGCCCTGCTGGTCGATCAACAGCTCGCGCAGAATCAGCTGAAACGAGCCCGGGGTCAGACCGCTGGGCGAGCTCACCTGCACCGGGAAGCTGTAGTCGGAGTCCATCTGGTTGATGCCCAGGGTCGCCAGCACCGACGGCGCGACGTAGATGTTGAGCGGCTGCTCCACCCGGTTGATGTCGCGAATCGCGATTCCCGGCCGGAGCGACTCCAGGTCCATCGGCTCCGAGAAGGTGATGGTGATGATCTCGCCCGGGGTCAGGGTGGGAATGCCACCGTCGCCGCCGTACTGATCGCCCATGCCCGGAGAGATGCTGCTCACCTTCGGGCGCTTGGTGTCCATCTGTTGGTAGGTCGGCTTGTCGGTCGACAAGCACCCGCAGAACGCCAGCAACAGCAGCGCGCGCTTCACCGGCACCCCAACGACTGCAGCTCGGTGTTGAGGTGGCACTTCAGGCACGCGCGATCGTTCTTCGCCGCCAGCGTCTTGCAGACGTTCTTGAAGCCGTCGGGGTGCGGGTTGGTCTGCCGCGAGCTCTTGTTCACCGCGTTGGTGGCGTGGCAGCCGAGGCACGACTCTTCACGGTGGCAGGCGACGCAGCTCTTGATGTCGCGGCTGGCCTCGACCGCGTGGTGCTTCGGGCCGGGCGCGTTCACCCAGGCGTTGTAGTCGCCGTGCACCTTCAGGTTGCGCGGGCGCAGCGTCGGGTCGGCGCCCATGCCCACCCCGCTCCGCTCGTGGCAGGCGGCGCAGAAGCTCTGGAACCTGTGGCACGACTGACAGGCGAGCGAGTCCTGCCGCGCCTGAACCGGGTGAAGCGTGATGTAGTCGTTCGGGTGTACCGAGAGGGGCTTCTGCAGACCGTCGTGGCACTGCATGCAGGACAGCTCGGTGTGGCAGTTGAGACAGAGCTCGCGGTCGAGCTTGGCGCGGGTGCCGTGGTTGAACTCGTAGCGCGGGCCGTGGTCGAGGCCGAACGGGTCGCCCTGCATCGGCCGCAGCGAGCCCGAGGCGAAGGTCAGCTGCAGCTCGCCGACGTCGAGGAACTTCTTTCGCTCGTACGACGGCTTCTTGCGGGCGGTGACGTGGCACTCGGCGCAGCCGACCTGGGCCACCACCTTTTCGACGGTGTCGCCTTCGCGTTTGATCGCGAACAGCTCGCGGCTGTCGTGGCAGCGCAGGCAGGTCTCCATCTTCGGCAGGTGCACCCGGGTGCCGAGCGCGCTCATCGCCATGCCGGTGCCGCCGTCGGGGTACTGAATCTCGCTGAAGTGGCAGAACTCGCACTTCAGCCCGCCCTCGGCGTGCTCGGTGCCGACCTGCGAATGGTCCTTGGCGTCGGTGAGCGAAGAGACGTGCAGCTTGTGGTTGAAGATCAGGTTCGCGCGCGGCCACTCGGCGCGCACCACGCTGCGACAGATCTTCTCGTAGCAGGCGTAGTCGTCTTCGCAGTCAGAGGAGGTCTTGCACGCCGCGCCCGGCTTGCCGTCGGTGGTGCCAGACGCCTTCTGCGACTCCAGCATGTGGCAGTACTGGCAGTCGGCGCGGGGGTCGACCTTCTTGCCCTGGCGGGCGCTGTCGATGTCGTGGCAGCTGTCGCAGTCGGGGTGCGCCGGGAGCAGCCGGTCGGTCGACTTCACGCTGTCGGTGGCCTTGGAGTGGCACGACTCGCACTCGGCGCCGGCCTCGATGTGCTTCTGGTGGCTGAAGGTGCCCGACTCTTCGGGGCCGAGCTTGCGCTTGCCGGTCTCGTAGTCGAAGTCGCGAATCGGAATGCCGACCGCCGACTTCGGGTAGATCGCCTCGCTCCGCTCGAACTTGCTGGCGGCGAATGCCGCAGCCGTCGCAACGACGAACAGCAGTGTCAGCGCTCGGGTCGTTCCGCGCATCGAAGCCGCCAGACCCTATTACGAACCCGCCGCGGTTCGCTGGAAAATCTAGAGGTGGCGGGATGATCGCCACCGCGCTGCTGATCGCGACCCTGAGCGCGCAGACGCCTCCGCCCGCCTCGCCCGACGAAGATCGGGTCGACGAGAACGCCACCCCGCCGCCCGACGTACGCTGGCCTCCGAAGGCGACCGAGCGGCTCGAAGAAGAGCCCGACGCCGAAGCCGACCCCGAGGTGCAGCTGCAGAGCGATCGCCGCAACGCGCGCTATTCGCTGATCGCCGGCGACACGCTGGTGGCCGCCACCTACGGGCTGGCGTTCGGGCTGGGCGTTCAAGGCTCGGCGTCGCTGCGGCTCTCGCTCGCCTTCGGGTCGTTCGCGGTGCTGCTGGGGCCCGGGGTGTTGGTGGCGCTCAACCAGACCGATCGCTCGATGGCCGAGGTGTGGCTCGACTGGTTCGCGTGGGTGGGCGGAGGCCTGAGCGCGGCGGCGGTGATGTTCGGGAGCAGCACCAGCTTCTTCGAGGTGGTCACCGCGATGGCGCTCTCGGGGCTCGCCTGTCACCTCGCGCTGGTGCTGACGCCCGATCGCGAAGGGGTGCACGGGCTGGAGCTGCTCTTGATGGGCGCCGGCTTCACCCTGGCGACGGTGCTGTTCTTCATCACCGCCACCAACTTCGGCTCCGGCGAAGACTTTCTGCCGCGCGCGATGATGGTGCTGCCGGGCGTGATTCTGGCGGCCACCCGGGTGGGCTTCGCCGCGAGGCACGCCTGGGGTTGGAAGCCCGACGTCGGCCCGGTCGATCGGCTGAGCTTCTTCGCCGCTCCGCGCGCTGGCGGAATGACCGCGGGCGTGGGCATGGTCTTCTGATGGGAAGACGAGCAGTGGTGCTGGCCGGCGGCAGCTTTGCGGCGAGCGCGTGGGAGAGCGGCCTGGTCGCGGGCCTCGCCGAGGCGGGGCTCGATCTGCGGCAGGCGGACCTCTTCATCGGCACCTCCGCGGGCGCGCGGGTGGCGCTGCACCTGGCGAACGGCACCGAGCCGCGGCAGCTGTTCGATCTGCAGAAGGTGCCGCTCGGTGGAGGGCCTGGAGGCCCCAGCGGGCCGCGAATGAGCTT
This sequence comes from Myxococcaceae bacterium, assembly GCA_047602415.1. Lineage (GTDB taxonomy): Bacteria > Myxococcota > Myxococcia > Myxococcales > Myxococcaceae > JASGHH01. The sequence continues at coordinate 1,262,065 of JASGHH010000001.1, forward strand.
CGACAGCGTTCGCGCCGAGTGCGCCGAAGCGAAGGCGGCCGGCGGCGGGCTGGAGGCGATTCTCACCCGCTTCGGTGCGATCGCGCTGAAGCACGCGCCGGCGGCCGACCTCGAGGCGCGGCGCAAGACGATGGCGGCCCAGCTCCCGGTGCAGGCCTGGCCCGAAAAGCCGGTCTCGGTCGTCGCGCTCAACGCCCGCACCGGGCAGCGGCGCGCCTTCACCAAAGAGAGCGGCGTCAGCCTGATCGACGTGATGCTCGCCACCACCGCCTCGTTCGGCGCCGCCCCGGTGGAGCTCGACGGGCAGCCCTACTTCGACGGCGGCTACCACTCGAGCAACAACGCCGACCTCGCGGCGGGCTTCGACGAGGTGTTCGTGCTCTCGCTCCGCGCCCCGCCCTTCGCGCTGGCCTTGGTGCCGCTGAGCGAGAGCGTGGAGGCGCTGCAGCGCACCGGCGCCAAGGTCACCGTGCTTCAACCCGACGAGGCGTCGGAGGCCGCGGTCAATTCGGGCCGGCCGGGAGACCCCTCGATTCGGGGACCGATCGCCGAAGCGGCCTACCAGCAGGGCAAGCGCTTCGTGCGCTGGCTAAGCTAGAAGACCATGTTCACGAGGTTGATCTGCGCCCCGTACGCGCGGCCGAGCCTGGTCTCGCCGACGATCGGCGAGGCGCCGGGCACGCCGAGCGCGATGCCTTCGTTCTTGTCGTAGGTGATCAACCCGCCCCAGCGCGCCACCCGCGGGCTCTTGAACAGGTTCACCGCCGCCATCTGAAGCAGCGGCACGATCGCGATCGAGCCGATCATCAGCAGCAGCACGCTGCCGCCCGACTGAGGTACGCCGCCGCTCACGCTGCCGCCCGAGGGCAGCCAGCCGGTGAGGTAGTAGAGGCCGAGCACCGCGGCTTCACCGGCGAGGCCGATCAGCGCCGCCGGCCAGGTCTCGGTGTAGTAGTAGCGGCTGCCGTTCGCGAGCGACGTCTCGGTCTGAGCGGTCGCCAACGGCACCGCCGCGAAGATCACCAGAAAGACGACCGAGGTGACGGTGGTGTCACCCAGCGCGTGCGCCGAGTCGTTGCCGTTGAAGAGCAGGAAGTACGGAATCAGGGTGATGCCGGCGGCGGTCAACATGCCGAACAGCGACTCGGAGATCATCAGACCGACCTCGAGCGGCGGCTTCTCGTTCGGGTTGAACGCCTTGCCGTAGGGAGAATACGGGTAGCCGGTCTGCGGGCCGTACGGGTTGTAACCGTTGGGCGGCGTCGCCGACGGAGGCGGAGGCGTGCCGGGCTGCGCGGCGGTCGGTGCCGGCGCGGCCGAAGGCGGCGGGTTGAGCGACGGCTCGGGCGGAGGCGGCGGCGGGGGCTGCACCACCGGCGGAGGCGGAGGCGGCGGAGAGAACTCCGTCTGGGCCGACGCGACCGTGGCGACCAACAATGCCCCGACGAAAATCAGAAGGTTCGACTTCATGTTCATCTCACTGAAAAGACGACGGCCCTCGATTGGTATCCGCGGGGGACCCAAAGTGATCAAAAGCTACCGCTTAGGTCAGCCGCCGACCACCGCCACTGCGTCGATTTCGACGCGTGCCCCTTTGGGTAACGCCGACACCTGCACCGTCGAACGGGCCGGCGGCGCCGAGGTGAAATAACGGCCGTACACCTCGTTCACCTTCGCAAAGTCGTTCAGGTCGACCAGAAAGATGCCGCAGCGCACCACGTCGTCGAAGCTGGCGCCGGCGGCCTTCAGCACCGCGCCGAGGTTCTGCATCACCCGCTCGGTCTGGGTCGCGATGTCTCCTTCGACCAGCGTCTGGGTCGAAGGATCGAGGGGAATCTGCCCGCTGAGGAAGATCGAGTTGCCGACCCGCGCGGCCTGCGAGTACGGGCCGATCGCCTTCGGTGCCTGGTCTGAATGGAAGGTCTTGCGCATCTCGTTGGTCGCTCCCGCCTACGCGTGCTGCGCACGCTTCGGTCGCTTCGCTCGCCTGCGGCTCGTTTCGCTCGTTCGCTCCACTAGATTCGCTCCACGGAGTAGACGCCCTGGAGCGCTTCTATAGACCGCATCACCTCGGTCAGCTGCTTCAGATCGCTGATCGTGACCTCGAAGGTGTTCACCGCGCGATCGTCTCCGGTGGCGCGGCAGTTGGCCTGCGAGATGTTGACGCCCTTCTTCGAGAACGTCTGCGAGATGTCGGCGAGCAGACCGGGGCGATCGGCGGTGAGCACCCGAATGGTGACCGGCCGCTTGAAGTCGCCCTTCACGTCCCAGGCGACGTCGACCCGGCGCTCCGAGTCGGTGGCCATCGCCTTCTCGCAGCCCTGGGTGTGCACGGTGACGCCGCGCCCGCGGGTGATGAAGCCGACGATCGGGTCGCCCGGCACCGGGTTGCAGCAGCGGCCGAAGCGCACCAGCACGTCGTCGACCCCGCCGATCAACACCCCCGAGCGGGTCGGCCGGCCGACCAGCTTCTTGGCCAGCTCGGCCATCGCCGGCAGCCGCATCGCCTGGAGCAGGCCACCGGGCGGAGCGACGTCGGTCTTCGCGGCGGCTTCTTTCGACTGCTCGAGCTTCTCGGGCGGGAGCAGCCGCTCGATCAGCTGGTTGGGCGCGATCTTCCCGTAGCCGACGCCGACCAGCATGTCGTCTTCGGTGCGGTAGCCGAAGTCGGTGGAGATCTGCTTCAGCTCGCCGCCCTTGATCACCTTGTTGAGGTTGAGGCCGAAGCGGCGAAACTCTTTGTCGGTGAGCTCGCGGCCCAGCTGCAGGCTCTTGTCGCGCTGCTGCTGCTTGATGAAGCCGCGAATCTTCTGCTGCGCGCGGCTGGTCTTGACGAAGGTGAGCCAGTCTTTCGACGGGTGCGCCTGCGGGCTGGTGAGCACCTCGATCGAGTCGCCGTTCTTCAGCTTGTAGCGGAGCGGCACGATCTTGCCGTTCACCTTCGCGCCGACGCAGCGGCCGCCGACGTCGGAGTGAATCGCGTAGGCGAAGTCGACCGGGGTGGCGCCGCGCGGCAGGCTCTTCACGTCGCCCTTGGGCGTGAAGCAGAACACCTCGTCGGTGAAGAGATCGACCTTCACCGTGTCGAGGAACTCCTTGGGATTCTTCAGATCCTGCTGCCACTCGATCAGCTGGCGCAGCCAGGCGAACTTCTCGTCGTCCTTCGAGAGGACCGTCTTGCCCTCTTTGTAGCCCCAGTGCGCCGCGATGCCTTCTTCGGCGACCGCGTGCATCTCCTCGGTGCGAATCTGAATCTCGACCCGCTCGCTCAACGGCCCGATCACGGTCGTGTGGAGCGACTGGTACATGTTCGGCTTCGGGATCGCGATGAAGTCCTTGAAGCGGCCGGGCACCGGCTTCCACAGCTGGTGGATCAGACCGAGCGCCTCGTAGCAATTGCCCAGCGAGGGCACGACGATGCGAAACGCGATCACGTCGGGCACCTGCTCGAACTCGATGCTCTGGGCCCTCATCTTCTTGTGAATCGAATAGAGGTGCTTGAAGCGGCCCATCACCTTGCCGGGGATCTGGCGCTCGTGAAGCTTGGTCTCGATCAGCTTCTTCACGTCTTCGATGAAGTTCTCGCGGTCTTTGCGGCGCCGCCCCACCTTCTCGGTGAGCTCGTTGAACTCCTTCGGCTTGAGGTATTTGAACGAGAGATCTTCGAGCTCGGTCTTGATCCAGTTGATGCCGAGCCGGTTCGCCAGCGGCGCGTAGATGTCGAGCGTCTCTTGCGCGATGCGGGCCTGCTTCTCTTCCTTCATGTGAGTCAGCGTCCGCATGTTGTGGGTGCGGTCGGCCAACTTCACCAGGATCACGCGAATGTCCTGCGCCATCGCGATGATCATCTTTCGAAAGTTCTCGGCCTGCTTCTCCTCCTGCGAGAGCGACTGCGAGGCGGAGAACTTCGAGAGCTTGGTGACTCCGTCGACGATGTTGCAGACCTCTTCGCCGAAGAGCTCCTTCACCTCGTCGAGCGTGGCGAGCGTGTCTTCGACGGTGTCGTGAAGAAGGCCCGCGACGATCGAAGACTCGTCGAGCTTCAGCTCGGCAAGAATCCCGGCCACCTCGAGCGGGTGCACCAGGTACGGCTCGCCAGACTTGCGGATTTGACCCTGGTGAACTTTGGCAGAGTAGACGTACGCCTTCTTGATGACGTCCAGGTCTGGATCAGGATGGTAAGCCGCGACTCGCTGCAGAATGTCGTTCAAACGGATCAACGCCTCGAATCGTAACGTCGGCGGCACACACCTTTCAACGGCGCCGCGATGCGTCACCCTTGCGTAATCGCTGGAACTCGTTGACTATCCCGGCTTCGATGGTCGCCTTGCTGAGACAGAACCTCGGGGTGGTCTGCCCGAACTGCGATTTCCTCAACGTCGTCGGGGCAGTGAAGTGCATGTCGTGTGGCACCGCCACCGACGCCGCCCCCGCCGCGGCGTCTGCTCCCGCGGCGAAAGCCTCCGCCGAAGCGACCGGCGAAAAGTCAGTTCCTCCGGGCCTGAAGCGCGCGACCAACCCCAGCGTGCCCGCGGTGGCTCCGGCCGACCCGAAGCGCGGCGCCTCGGCGACACCTTCTTCTCCCACCCCGGTGCCCTCGGCGCCGACGCCTCCGCCGTCTGCTCCGGCGCGGCCGACTTTTCAGTCGAGCGCGGCCCCACCTGCCCAAACGGCTGGGCCGAAGCTGGCGATGGCGGTGGTGGCGGGCCCGGCGCGCGGTCAGCGTTTTCGCCTCGGCGCCAACGGAGCGCAGATCGGCCGCAGCAAGGGCGTGATCCTGTTCCCCGACGATCCCTTCGTGTCGCCGCTGCACGCGACGCTGATGGTGCGCGACGGCCGGGTGGTGATTCGCGACGAAGAGAGCACCTCGGGCTGCTACGTCTCGGTCGCCGGGCAAGAGACGATTCCCCCCGACAGCTACTTCTGCACGGGGTTGAGGTTGTTCCGCTACGCGGGTGCGCTGGAGCCGGCGCCGCCGTTCACGCCCGGCCGCCTGCAGGTGTACGGCGCTCCGGTGCCGACCTCACAGGTGCACTACGCGCTCGAAGAGGTGCTGCTCGGCAACCGCCCCGGCCGCACCATCATCACCGCCGGCCCGATTCTCACCATCGGCCAGGGCAAGTGCGACCTCACCTTCCCCAACGACGAGGGCCTCGCGCCGCGGCACTGCGAGCTGTCGCCGATGCCGACCGGCGCGATGATTCGCGATCTCTCCGGCGGCCTGGGCACCTTCGTTCGGTTCGTCGGCGAGCGCACGCTCAAGCCCGGCGATCGCGTTCGCATCGGCCAGCAGACCCTACAAGTAGAGGCCCTCAACTAGGCCTCTCCTTTGGGAGAGGCCGACGAGGCCCTTCGGGCCTCGCGGGTGAGGGACAGCCCTGCCCGCAGTGCGAACCGCGGTGCGGCGCCTCCAAGAGCTTTACCGGCCCAGCACTTCACTGATGTACGGCGCAGCCTTCGAGTCCGGAGCATCCTTGCGGTGCTTCTCGAACCACTCCTTGGCGTCGTCGAGCTTGCCCTGCTGGTAGTAGAGCTCGCCGAGCTTGAGCGCGACCTGCGCATCGGGCTCGGCCTTGTACGAAACGCTGTACCGCTCGATCGCGATGTCGCGGTCGCCCTTGGCGAACGCGCGGTCGCCCTCCTGCGCGGCGCGAACGGCAGCGCCGTGATCGTGCGCGGTCTCGGTGTTCTCCACGATGCGCACCGGAGCGTTGGGCGGCGGCACGTAGGTGTTCTCTTCCTTGTCGCGCTGCTGCTTCACCATCACTGCCTGGTAGATGAAGACCGCGGCGACGCCGACGGCGATGCACACCAGCACCACGGTGAGCACCTTGAAGCCCATGCTGCTGGCCGAGGCCTCGCGGCGCCGCGCCATCTTGTCGGTGACGTCGTGCATCGGCTGGGCACGCGTCTGCGGCACCCGATCGGGGTCGGTGACCAGGTTGGGGTTGTTCTCGCGGAGCGACGAGCCCGAGCGGCCGGTGCTCCGCTCGCTGCGCTGCGAGCGCCCGTCGCGGGTCGGCTCGGCCTCTTCGTCTTCGTCGTCGCGATCGCGGCCGTTGCGCGGGTTGTGGGCCGGTCGAAGCAGCGTCGGCTCGGCGCGCATCGTGTTGTCGACGCCCCAGGGGTTCGAGGGGGCCGAGGTGATGCGGGTCTCACCCTGCTCCGCCGGCGTGATCTTGCGCTGCGAGGTCGAGCGCGAGCGCGACGGCGGCGACGCGCGGCGCTCCTTGTCGATCGCCTGGAGCTCGGCGCGAAACTGCTCCGCGGTCTGCGGGCGATCGTCGGGGCTCTTCGAGAGCGTCTTCATGATCAGCCGCTCCATCTGCGGACTGATCTTGGCGTCGGGCCTGCGGCGCGACGGGGTGGGCGGCTGCTCGGTGAGGTGCTTGGTGGCGAACCCGACCGCGGAGTCGGAGTCGAACGGCAGCAGCCCGGTGGTGAGCTGGTAGAGAATCACGCCGACCGCGTAGAGGTCTGACCGGTGGTCGAGCTGCGCGCCGCGGGCCTGCTCGGGCGACATGTACTCGGGGGTGCCGCAGACAAAGCCGGCGCGGGTGAGCGCGGGGCCGTCGGAGTCGCTGTCGGTGATCTTGGCGATGCCGAAGTCGAGCACCTTGACGAAGTCGGGCTCGCCGCGGCGCTGCTCCACCATGATGTTCTCGGGCTTGAGATCGCGGTGAATCACGCCGGCGCCGTGCGCATCGGAGAGCGCCGAGAGCACCTGCCCGACGATGCGAATCACCCGCGACTCGGGCAGCGGCCACTCGCGCGAGAGAATGTGGTGGAGGTCTTTGCCCGCGACGTACTCCATCGCGATGTAGAGCGCGCCGTCGTCGGCCTGCCCGAAGTCGAGCACGCTGATCGAGTTGGGGTGGTTGAGCCGGCTGGCGGCCTTCGCCTCGCGCTGAAACCGCGCCACCGTGCGTTCGTCGGAGAGCAGCGCCTGGCGCAGCACCTTGAGCACGACCGGCTTGTCGAGCACCAGCTGGACGGCCTTGTAGACGCGCCCCATGCCGCCCTCGCCGATCATGGCCTCGATGCGGTACTTACGGGCGATGGTCTTGCCGATGTAGTCGTCGGCGCCTGGCACGATCGGGTTGAACTCTTTCACTTCTAGGGCACTTTCGCCACCTATGAGGTATACGAGGGTTGACGATGGCTCCAGGTCAGCGCCCCCGAGTGCAGATCCGTGTCGTGCGCGCCGATGGCGGGCCGGAAGCAGTGGTTCCGATGCGGGCCGACGTGCTTTTGGCCGGCCGCTCGGGCGACCTCTCTCTTCCTGACGACCCGTTCGTCGCCGACACCCAGGTTCGGTTCTTCTTCTCGGGCTCGCGCCTGGCGATCGAAGACGTGGGCGGAGGCAACGGCGTGTTCACCCGCCTCCGCGGCGAACGCGAGGTGGCGGTGGGCGGCGAGATTCGTCTCGGCCGTCAGCGCCTGGTGGTGGAGCCGATTCCCGCGCTCGCCCCCGCCCCCGACGGCGCGACCGCCTGGGGCTCGCCCGACATGGGCTACCGGTTTCGGGTGGTGCAGCTGCTCGAGGGCGGCATTCGCGGCGGCGCTTTCCCGCTCAAAGACGGCGAGAACATGCTCGGCCGTGAGAACGGCGACATCTGCTTCCCCTCCGACGGCTTCGTCTCGGGCCGCCACGCCACCCTCGCGGTCGCGCAAGACCGGCTGATGGTGAAAGACCTCGGCTCTTCGAACGGCACCTTCTTGCGGCTCACCGCGCCGGCGTTCGTCGAGAACGGCGATCAGTTCCTGATTGGCCGGCAGCTCGTTCGCGTCGAAATGGTCTGAAGCATGCGCGGCCGCGCCCTCGTTTGGGCGTGTGCGTCGGTACTCTTCGGGTGCGGTTGCTCACGGGGCGCGCCCGACGCCGGCCCGATGCCCGACTTCTGCCAGCCCACCGGCGAGCTGGCGCTGCTCGACGACCCCGAGCTGTTCGCCGGCCAGGCCGCCACCTTTCGGGTCGGAGGCCACTTCGTCGGGTGCGACGGCGGGGGCGACGTGTCGGCGACGGTGCAGGTCGCCCTCTCGGGGCCCAGCAACGAGCCGGTATCGATCACCGTGTCGAGCACCTCGTCGCCCTGGTCAGACCCCGACGGCGGCCTCGCGCTCGCGTTCGGTTCTTCGTTCACCGGAGGCACGCTGCTGGTGGGCACCGTGACTTTCACCCCGGAGGCCGCAGGGCGGTACCACCTGAACGCACGCTTCTCTCCCAACCTGGGCTCGCTGCAGCTCGATCTCGCCACCCTGATCGACGGCCGCGGTCAGACGCAGACGGTACCCGTGCCCGGCGCGTGCAGCTGGTTCGACCTCTGGAACGGCATCGAGCTGTGCCTGGTGTTCGACTCCGGAGGCGCCGGCACACTCTACTGCTCGTACCGCGGCGAACCCTTCGCGCAGCTGCCGGCGACCGCGGTGCGGCCGGCCGAGCACGCGCTGTGGACGCTCGACCAGTACAGCGACAGCGTCTCGCTCTGGTCGATCGACGACGACGCAGGGGCGCAACGGCGCGGCGAGGCCCGGCTCGGGCTCGAGGTGTTCGACGGCGGTCCGGTGATGATGAGCTTCTCACCCACCCTGGCCGCAGACGGCGATCAGCTGCTGATGCTCTCGGGCCAACAGGTGCTGCTCGCGCGCGCGACCGACGCGGGGCTGGTGGTGACCGACGCCGGCCAGCTGCCGGTCGTCTTCAGCCAGCAATCGGCGGCGCTGCTGACCGCGGGCGTGGGCGCGATCGTCGGCGGCCTGCCCTACCGCGGCCTCGAGATGATGACGACGCCACCGACGTTCTGTCTGCTCGACTTCGCGCAGGGCACCACCACCTGCTCGGTCGAGCCGCTGCTGTTCGGCGCCGATCGCCGGGTGCTCTGGGCATTCGACGGCACCAGCCAGCGCTTCTCGGCGTTCACCTTCGACGGAGGCATCAACGTCTCGCGCGCCGACGCCTGGTTCTCGCAAGATCTGCCGAGCATGTTCTCACCGGGAGGGCCCGCGTTCGGCGACCAGACGCAGCTGTTGTTCGCCAGCTACGGCGCGGGGCTCGGCTACCCGACGGGAATTCCCTTCGACGTCAGCGCGGCAGCGGTGGTGCGCATACCCGTGCTGGCCGGCGGCCCGCAGCTACAAGACCTCGGGGTGTGGCCGGGCGCCGCGGCGAGCTCGCGGTTGGCGTCCCCTCCGTTCTCGATCGGAGTCTCGGAGGGGGCCGTGTGGCAGCTCGTGCCCGGCACGCAGAACCTGCGTTACCAGGCGCGGTAGCCGCTCAGCCGTACGACTTTTCTTTCTTCTCCTGCTCTTCTTTGCAGCGAATGCAGAGCGTGGTGACCGGGCGGGCCTCCAGGCGCTTCATGTTGATGTCTTCTTCGCAGCGCTCGCAGGTGCCGAAGGTACCGTCCTCGATGCGCAGCAGCGCCTTGTCGATCTTCTTCAGCAGGAACTTCTCGCGGTCACGCAGACGAAACACCATCGACTGCGCGTACTCGCTCGACGCCAGGTCGATCTCGTCGGGGAGATCGTCGGTGTCGAAGTTCGACTCTTCCAAGAGCGTCTTCTTCGCCGATGCGAGCAAGGCGGTCTTGCTGTCCTCGAGCATTTTCTTGAAGCGCTTCAGGTCCTTCTGGTTCACTTTGGCCCCCTAGGCCGAGCCGTGGGTTTCAAAAACGGCCCAATAGCTTTAGACATCTGACTCCCCACAGTCAAGATGACGCGATATAAGTCCTGATTCGCGCTGGAGAAATGCCCGCAAGGTTGAGGGACCCTAGACGTGTCAGACGGACGCTTCGACAAAGACTTTCTCCGCAGTGCCCTTCAATTAGCCACCAAGGCGGAGGTCGACCACCTTCTCTACATCGGTGACTCACCGATTCCGCCCGAGGAGCTGCGCGGCAGACGCTCGCGCAAGAAGCTGGTCTACGCCGTTACCAACGAAGCACTTGCGCACGAGCTCCACGCGAAGAAAGAAAAAGCGTTGGTGATTCCCGCCTACGACTATTCGCGAACCGAGCGGGTGAAGGTGGCGATGGTGTCGGCGCTCCAGCAGGGCGCGTTCAAGGAAGGCGACCTGGTGCTCTGTCTCACCGGGCGCATCGGCCGCCAGGTCGACACGATGATGCAGATGCGCATCGGCGGCTCGCTCGACGACCGGGTGGCGATCGAGGGCGTGAAGCTCGGTGAGGAGTTCAACTCCCAGGTGGTCGACGCGCTGATTCAGCTCGCGCTGCAGATCGGGCAGGAGGGCTTCGAGGGCCACCCGATCGGCACCATCATCACCATCGGCGATCACAACAACGTGCTCGAGAAGAGCCGGCAGCTCACCATCAACCCGTTTCAGGGCCTCGCCGAGGTGGAGCGAAACGTGCTCGACCCGCGCATTCGCGAGGCGATCAAGAACTTCTCTGTGCTCGACGGCGCATTCGTGATTCGCGGCGACGGCGTGGTGCTCGCGGCCGGCCGCTACCTCGCCGCGGGCGACGAAGGCGGCACCAAGATTCCACTCGGCCTGGGCGCCCGGCACGCGGCGGCGTCGAGCATCACCGCGTCGACCGGTTGCATCACGATGGTGGTGAGCCAGACCTCTGGAGCAGTTCGGTTGTTCAAAGAAGGCAACATCGTGCTCGAGCTGCATCAGACGGCTCGGCGCACCTCGTAAGAACGGAGACACACCATGGGAATGCTGAGCCTCGATATCCCCCACTCGTTGGCGCCCGAAGAGGCGAAGAAGCGCGTCGAAGCGCTGTTCAAGTACTGGGGCGACAAATACGGCGTGAAGTCGTCGTGGGCGGGCGACGTGGCCACCTACGCCGGCAAGGTGATGGGCGTGTCGATCGAGGGCAAGCTCACCGTGCACCCGAAGAAGGTCGGCGGCGAAGCGACCGACCCGGGCTTTCTGCTCCGCGGCCAGGCGAAGAAGTACCTCGAGCGAAAGTTCGGCGACTACCTGAACCCGAACAAGAAGCTGGAAGACCTCGCCAAGAGCGAGGACTGACGGGCGAGTCGAAGAGCTCGAGAAGGCAGAGCCTTCGAGGGCGTGCGAAGCCTGCGAAGCAGGCGAAGGCGGAGACGAGCGATGAGTGGAGCCGATGAGGCCGAGCTGTGGGCGGCGATCGTCGCCCACCCGGAAGACGACGTCGCGCGATTGGTGTACGCCGACTGGCTCTCGGAGCACTCGGACCCGCGCGGAGAGCTGATCGCGCTGCAGGTGCAGCAGATGAAGCTCAGGGAAGGCACCGCGTCGTGGGTTCGCATTCAGCGACGGGTCGACGTGTTGCTGGCGCAGAACTGGGCGCGCTGGGAGCCGAAGGTGCAGGTCGAGCGCGCGCGCCGCATGCGAGAGCCCACCAAAGACCCGGCCGATCACCGCACCGACTGGTCCTTCGAGCGTGGGTTTCCCGAGCGGCTGCGTACGGTGCCTCAGTTGTTTCTCGAGTACGCCGCGGAGGTGCGTGCGGCGGCACCGCTGTTGTGGGACGTCACACTCGACTGCGGAAAGATGCCGACGCTCGACCCCGCGCCCTGGGTCGACCCACTGGTCACCAAGCTGGCCGGAGTGAGGCACCTGGCGCTGGCGCACACGACCGACTCGGCGCTGATCGTGTTCGCGGGGCGGCCTGAGCTGCAGGCGTTGCAGGGTCTGTCGCTCGAACACTGCCGTTTCGGCATCGCTGGGCCAGACGCGCTGGCGCACCGTCATTCGTCGCTGCTGGGGTTGAGCTGGCTCGAGCTGTCTCAAGTGAACCTCAACGAGACGTCGGGCACCCGGCTGTTCAAAGGCGCGTTCACGCGGCTGCGCGAGCTGCGGGTGCGGCACGAGACGCTCGGCCTGCGAACCTGTGCTGCGATGGGCGCGCTCGCGTCGGGTATGCGCAAGCTCGACCTCTCGTGGTGCACGCTCGCCAATGACGCGCTCGAGAAGCTGCTCTTCGCTCCGCTGTCGGAGCAGCTGGTCGAGCTGAACCTGTCGTACCTGACCGCGGGTGAGCCGTTGGGCGAGTGGCTTCGGGCGCCTCCGAAGTCGCTCCGGGTGCTCCGGCTGACCCAGTCACGGCTGTCGCCTGGCGCGGTGCGCGCGCTGATCGAAGCTGAGCCGCTGTCGCAGCTCGACCTGCTCGACGTCGCCGGAGTCTCGCTCGGCGATTCCGAAGCCAACGCTCTCCTCGCCCGATTCGGCGATCGCGTGCTGTTCAGAACCGAAACGTAGTGGCGGTTCCACCCTTCGGTGGAGGGGTCGCCTTAGACGTATTCCACTACGTGCGCTTCGGTCAGCGCCGGCACGGTCCACTTGTCAAGCAGGCGCTGCATCACCTTCTCGGGCACGCGGGCTTCGCGATTGCGGTTCTGCTCGAAGAGCCGCGCGGGCGGCACCTCGAGGTACACGATGCGCACCTTGGCGCCGTAGCCCGCGAACAGCTCGATGCACTGCGAGCGCACCGAACGGCTGATGTTGGTCGCGTTCCAGACGAACGAGGTGCCGGCACGGAGCAGCTCACGCGCCCGATCGCGGGCGGCGCTCACCACCGGCCCCTGCTTCTCGGAAGGGTCGACGTCGAGCTCGTCGCGAATCGCGTCGAGCGACACCACCGGCCAATCGGGCAGCTGCTTCGCCACCCAGGTGCTCTTCCCCGCGCCAGGCAGCCCGCTCATCAACACCACCTCGCAGCGGAACTGTTCGTGCGGCGCGTACGAGGGATCGCGCCCTGCCGTGCGGAAGTATTCGAAGCGCGCGTGCGCCGAGGGAAACGCCCGCGGCCCCGTGAGGCACTGCTTCTCCTCCGCGTAGGCGCGAAACAGCTCGATGCGCTCGAGCAGCTTCGGCTGGTCGGCGCAGTGCCGCCCGGTCGCGTCGGACCAGGTGACGCGTGCGAGCTCGTCGCACACCGTGCCGAGGCTGATCTCGAACAGGCTGCGCTCACTGTCGGGCCGGTCGACGAGGAAGAACGGCGCCTGGTGAAAGCGAATCGCGCTGCAGATCGCCTCACGCTCGGCCAGCGGCACGCCGTGCTCCCACAACAGACGCCGCGCGATCACGGCTCCGCGCTCGGAGTGGCCGCGCGAGGTCACCCTGCCCTCTTCGACCCGGGTGCAGTCGGGCTTGCCCACGTCGTGCAGCAGCGCCGAGAGGAACACCCGGCGGCGCGCCGCCTCGGGCAACCCCCGCCACTCGCGGTTCGACGCCAGCGCCTCGCACACCATGCGGGTGTGAATCCACACGTCGCCTTCCGCGTGGTGAACGGAGTCTTGCGCGCAGCCACGAAGCGCCCGCAGCCACGGGTACTCGGCGGTCCACGCCTCGAAGTCGACCTCGAACCCGGGCGCGGAGGGAACCGGCAGCGCCTTCATGGCAGCACCACGCCAGGGGCCAGGCGGTTCGGCACGATGGTGCGCGACTGCCAGTGCGACTCCGAGTCGGCCACCGCGCTCAAGAAACCCGCCCTCACCCACTTGTACCGGCCGATCGTCTCGTCGGCGGTCTCGACCTTCACGTAGAGCCCTTCCATCTCGTCGCTCCGGTCGGTCTCTTTCCACGCCCGCTCGAGCGGCACGTCTTTCTCGGCCGCCGCCGACTCGAGCACCGACTTCCAAGCGGCCGACTTGAACCGCGACCGGCCGAGGAACGACAACAGCTGCTCGTTCGACTTCAGCGTGCCCTCGAACAACACCGGCACCTGCTGCACCACGGTTCCCGAGAGCAGCTCGCGGCGCCGCGCGGTCGACAAGAACCGCCGCAGCTGCCGATCGAAGACGTCGAACTCGAGGAAGTAATGCGGGAGCGCGTCGTAGAAGACGGTGTGCTTGGCGTAGAGCCACTCGCCGTACACCACGTAGCGCTCGCCCAGCCGCTCGAACAACGCCGCCTGGTGTGCGGTCGCCCAGCGCTTCAACAGATCGAAGTGCCGCTCGCGAAAGCCACCGCCGAGAAAGTGCCCGCGGCTCTGCAGCCAGAGCTTCCCCGAGGCGTCGAACGAGAGCGCCGAGTTCGCGCCGTCGAGCTTCTCCTCCACCACCACGAACTGATCGCGCAGCACCGAGAACGGCTCCGCCGACAGATCATGGTCTCCCGGCTGCAGCCGGCTGCCCTCCAGGTGCCGCGTGCGCGGGTATTTGAGGAACTCGGGGAACATGGCGTCACTTCATCGCGATCAGGATCAGGTGGTTGAGAACGTAGTCGCAGCTGACCCGCCGCGCGCCCGCGTTCTCGAACATCGCCGTCAGCGCCCGGGGGTCGAAAAGCTGGAGGTGCTCGGGGTTGTCGTCTTCGTGCGAGGGCACCGACGCGATCACGAACCGCCGCGACACCCGCAGCAGCTCGCGCACCGCCCGCTCGGGAGCCTCGAGGTGCTCGAGCACCTCCAGCACCGTCGCGCCGTCGAACGCGCCGTCGGCGAACGGCAGCGCACGCACGTCACACCGCAGCGCGCTCAAACGTGACAGTCCACCGCGGCTGACCGCGACCAGCTCGGCGGCGCGCTCCGGGTCGGCGTCGATCGAGGTGACCGGCAGGCCCGCGAACGCATCGAGGAGCGGCCACAAGAACGCGCCGCGGCCCGAGCCCACGTCGAGCAGCTCCGAAGGCCCGAGCGCCTGCAACGCGCCCAGCACCCGCTTCACCCGCGGCAGCAGCCCCGAGCGTTTGAAGCGGTGCAGCCGCAGCCCCGCCTCGAGCCCACGCCGGGTCGCCTCGTAAGAGTCCACCGACACCGCGAGACCCAGCCGGCCACGCACGTAAGCGGCGGCAGGCTCGAGGTAATGGCGATCGTCGGAAAGCATGAGTGGCTCCGGTCATGATGACGCGGAGCCACTCGAATACTGAAGCGCTGAAGAACGGATCAGGTCTTGTGACGGTAGACGGCGCCGATCGGGTAGCTGTTGTGGCTGATCGAGATGCGCTGCGAGCCGTCGGAGTTCACGTTGTTGGAGCCGATGTAGACCGGCTTGCCGTGCTCATAGCCCTTGAAGATCTCGACGTGCGACATCGGGCCCTCGCCCGGCACGTTGAAGCACACCACGTCGCCCGGCTTCATGTTGTGCGAGCTGACGTGGCTCCAGTTCTTGTCGTGCGACAGGTTCGAGGCCAGGCCCTTCACCGAGTCGTTGTGCTCGCTGTTCTTGATCAGGCCCGACTTCTGGAGGCACGCCGACACGAAGTTCGCGCAGCACACGTTGTTGCCCGGCCAGTTGTCGATGTACTTCGCCAGGTCGCCGTGGGTCTTGAGGTAGCTGATGTTCTTGCCCAGGTGAGCCTCGGCCACCTTGAGCGCGTTGGCGCCCTTGCCACCGGTCATCGACGGGGGCGGCTTGGCCAGCTTCTTCAGGCCGAGATCCTGACGGTCCTTGTTCAGCTGCTTGAAGGTCAGCTTCGGCTCGGCCGGCTTCAGCATCTTGCGGCCGTCGGCGCGGTCGTGGCTGATCTTCGAGTCCCACTTGTCCTTGGTCTGAATCTGCTGCTGACCGAGAGAGAACATCTTCTTCAGCGCCGCGAGCTCGTCGGCCGGGGTGGGGTTCGCGTTCGACGCGAACGAGTCGAGCACCGCGTTCTCCTGCTTCTGAATCGAGGCCAGCGCCTTCTTCTCCGACGCCTGCGCCGCGTGCATCGCCTTGATGTCCGCGTTCAACCGATGAACCGCCGTGGTCGCCTTCATGGTGAATCTCCCTTTCGCGTGGGGGCCAGCGCTGCGCCCGATGATTGATTCTCGATTCTGAAAAAATGAGAGGCCTGTCGACGGCTGACAGGCCTCTTCACAATTCGGAGGAATTTCTGAGGTGATTTATTTCGAGAAGCCGGCGAACTGGCGGAGCGCCGTTTCGCTGCCGTTGAACACGTCGTGGTCGTAGCCGGGGCCGTCGCTGTACTGCACGAAGGGCACCGAGTGGTTCGACTTGCCGTTGGTCCACTGCGCGTCCCACATCGGGGCGTTGGGGACCGCCGCCTTCGCCCGGCTCACCTGCGAAGCCGAGGTGTAGATCGTCGGCCACAGGCCGGTGACCCGGTGAATCTCGGTCGCCGCGTCTTTCAGCGTCTGGGGGCTGTTGAGCGCCGAGGCCTCCCAGTCGAGCGCCAGGCGGGTGCCGGCCTTCAGCTTGCCGTTGATGCCCAGCGTCTTGAGGAAGTGGTCGGCCTGGCCCTTGCCGTTGCCGCTGTCGAGGAAGCAGTAGGCCATGCGCATGTCCATCTTGCCGGAGTCGACCTTCTTGCCCAGCTCGTCCCAGCGCTTCTTGAAGCTGGGGTCGACGTAGCTGGTGCCCTCGGTGGCCTTGATCGAGGCGAACTTCTTGCCCGCGATCGACGACTCGAAGGTGGCGTCAGACTGCCAGTGCGAGGTGTCGGAGCCCTCCAGCTGGCCCTTGCCGGGCTTCCACGGCTGGCTGTTGGTGTTGGTCGGCTTCGGCGGCTGCGGCTTGTGGTCGAGCGGCTTGAGGCCCAGCTGCTTGCGGTCGGCGTTCAGCTGCTTCAGCGACAGGCCCGCGGTGGCGTCTTTGAGCAGGCCACGGCCGGCCTTCACGTCTTTGGCGATCTTGGGGTCGTAGGCGTCTTTGATCGCGCCCTGCTTCTGGCCGAGGGCGAACAGCTTGCCCAGCGCCAGGCCCAGCTCGGGAATCGACGGGTTCTTCATGAAGTCGTCGACCACCTGGGTCTGCTGCTTCTGCACCGCGGCGACCTGCGATTTTTCCTGGGTGCGAGCGGTGGAGAGCGCCTTCAGCTCCGCATTCAGCTTCTTGACCGCGAGGGATGCCTTCATGACCTGCTCCTTTTCGAGTGGGGCCGTGCCGCGGCCCGATGAGGAATTCTCGGGCGGCCCAAAAACGAGGGGCCCGCCGACATCTGGCAGGCCCCTTCACATTCGCGCCGATTTTGCCGGGCATTTACCCGGCGGTTTTCAGAAGCCGGCGAACTTGCGCAGCGACGCCAGCGAGCCGTTGAACACGTCGTGGTCGTAGCCGGGGCCGTCGCTGTACTGCACGAACGGCACCGAGTGGTTGGAGCGGCCGTTGGTCCACTGCGCGTCCCACATCGGAGCGTTCGGGACCGCCGCCTTCGCCCGGCTCACCTGCGAGGCCGAGGTGTAGACGACCGGCCAGAGCCCGGTGACCCGGTGAATCTCGTTCGCGGCGTCTTTCAGCGTCTGCGGGCTCGAGAGCGCCGAGGCCTCCCAGTCGAGCGCCAGACGGGTGCCCGCCTTCAGCTTGCCCTTGATGCCCAGGGTGTTGAGGAAGTGATCGGCCTGCGCCTTGCCGTTGCCCTTGTCGAGGAAGCAGTAGGCCATGCGCATCGACATCTTGCCGGAGTCGACCTTCTTGCCGAGCTCGTTCCAGCGCGAGCGGAAGCTGGGGTCGACGAAGTGGGTGCCCTCGGTGGCCTTGATCGCCGCGAACTGGGTGCCCTTGATCGCCTTCTCGAAGGTGGCGTTCGACTGGAAGTGCGAGGTGTCGGAGCCGAGCAGCTGGCCCTTGCCCGGGTGCCACGGCTCGCCGCCGCCGGTGGGGGTGGGCTTGTGCGCGACCGGCTTCAGGCCGAGCTCCTTGCGATCGGCGTTGAGCGTCTTCAGCGACAGCTTCGGCGCCGCCGCCTTCAGGTCGGCGCGGCCGGCCGTGATGTCCTTCTTGATCGCGGCTCCGAACTTGTCCTTCACCTGCACCTGCTTCTCACCCAGCGCGAACATCTTCTTCAGCGCGGTCGCCAGGTCGGCGGTGGTGCCGCTCTGCGCGAACTGATCGAGAATCGCGTTCTCCTGCTTGCTGATTGCCGCCAGCTGGGTCTTCTCGCTCGCCCGCGCGGTCGACAGCGCCTTCAGGTCCTTGTTCAGCTTCGTAACCGGGTTCTGAACTTTCATGTCGCCCCTCAAAGGTGGGTACTGCGTGCAAGCGGGTTGTCGGCTCGCGCGTATTGGGGTCCAGGCGCGATCTTGCGAGGAGCGTTGACGATTCCGGTCAATTTCCTGGTGAAATTTCAATGTGACACTTGATTTATTCAAGTTCGACATTGACTTTCTGAAGGTCGCGGCTTATTTCTTTGAAGGTGACGAGAGAGCTGCCGACCCGCTGCCCGCTCTGTTCGGGCGCGGTCGAAGTCGAAAAGGTGGGCTGCCTTTCGTGCGGCTCGAAGGTGGAGGGGCACTTCGGCCTCGATTGGCTGGGAGCGCTGAGCAAGGAGCAGCTCGCGTTCGTGAAGGTGTTCTTGATCTGCCGCGGGAAGATCAAAGACGTCGAAGAGGCGCTCGGCCTCTCTTACCCGACGGTGGTGGCGCGGCTCGATGACCTGGTCGCCTCGTTGGGCCGGCCTGCCGAGAGCGCGCCCGCCCCCGCGAACCCCGAGCTGAGCACTTTGGAGCAGCTGTCGAAGGGCCTGATCGACATCGACGAAGCAGAGCGCAGACTCAAACGGAGAAAGCCATGAGACACGAACAATCGATTCCCCTGCCGTTCGGGCCCGAGCCGGTGCTCGACCTCCACGCCGACGCCACCAAGGTCGAGGTGCTGCCGGTGGCGCGCGGTGAAGAGCCGCGGATCGAGATCGAAGGCAAAGGCGAGATCGACGGGCGCGCCCCGCTCAAGGTGGAGCAGCGCGGCGCGGTGGTCTTCGTGCGCCTCGATCACGAGTGGGTGGAGCGCTGGCCGACGCCGATGGAGATCAAGAAGCTGATCCTCCACGTGCCGGCCCACGTGAAGGCCAAGCTCCACTGCGACATGGGCAAGCTGCGCATTCACGGCCTGGCGGGCTGCGACCTCGACGTCGAGGGCAACGCCGGCAAGCTGGAGCTCGACGAGGTGCGCGGGCGGCTGAAGCTGACGATGCACATGGGCTCGATCTACGGCGAGCGGGTCGGCGGCACCTTCGACGTGCGCACCGACGCGGGCTCGGTGGCGTTGGCGATCGACGCGCTCGACGAGGGCGAGCACTTCATGCGCACCTCGATGGGCTCGGTGAAGGTCGACCTGGCGCGCGGGCTCGACGTCTACGTCGACGGCTCGACCACGCTCGGGTCGGTTCGGTCGAGCTACCCGTCGAAGCGCGACGCGAAGACGGTGCTGCGGCTGGAGTCGCAGCTGGGCTCGGTGCGGGTGCGGGAGGCCGGTGAGCCCGACGACCCGCGCCACGGCGACTGGCCCGACTGGCGCAAGTGGTGGGCCGACGCCCGCGAGGTGATCGTCACCAACGTGCCGGCCGCCTCCGAGTACATCCCCCCTGCTCCGCCCGAGCCGGCCGAGCCGACCGAGGCCCAGCAGGAGCGTGAGCTCTCGACCCGGAAGATTCTCGAGATGGTGCAGGACGGGAAGCTGACCCCGGTCGAAGCCGAGCGGCTGATTCGCGCGATGCGCTGATCAGACCAGCGGCATGAAGATCTTGAGGCCGGTGCGGCTGCGCGCGCCCGAGAGGGTGTCGCGCTCGATGAAGTCGCTCGCCGACTCGCGGCCGTCGCCCAGGGTGACCGCGGTGTGGCCGAACTTCTGGCCCAGCGTGGTCGAGGTGTGCTCCCAGGTGAGGATCAGGCCGGGGATCTTGAGCGCCTCCGACAGCGGAATGTGGATCTGCTTGAACTTGCTGCGCGGCAGGTTGTTGTCGATCTGATTGCCGTTGCCGCCCACGAAGATGCCCATCGCCTTCGAGATGGTGCGCGAGACGCCGGTGGCGCAGAGGCCCTGGCTGGTGAACCCGCCCATGCTCATCGCGGTGGAGCGCGCGTCGGTCGCCAGGCGGCGCATCGTCGGAGTCACGTGGTGGGGGTCGGCCACCGGGCGCACCGGCTTTTTCAGCGCCTTGAGCCCGAGCTCCTTGCGATCGCGGTTGGTCTCCTTCAGCCCCATGTGCAGCTCGGCGGCGTGGAGGTGCGAGAGCGCGGCCTTCTTGTCCTTCTTCACCAGCGCCTTGTCGTGGGCGACGTGCTGCTTGTCGCCGGCGATCTTGTTGTCGAACTTGTCTTTGGTCTGAACCTGCTTCTGGCCGAGGGCGAACATCTGCTTCAGCGCGGCGAGCTGGTCTTCGGGAGTCGGGGGCGTGGTGGTGTTACCGAACGAGTCGACGATCTTCTGCTGCTGCGCCTGAATCTGCGCCAGCGCCTTCTTCTCGGCGGCGCGGTCGGTCGAGATCGCCTTGGTGTCCTTCTTCTGCGCGGCGGCGGCCTGGTGCATGTGCTGCAGGTCGGTGTTCAGGCGGCGCACGGCGGGGTTGGTCGACATGGACGGCTCCTTGGAAGATGAGAACGACTTGGGGAGTTGTCCTCCACGAACGCTTGTCTGTTTTCCGCCTACAGCCGAAAGCGCGCTTACGTTTCAGGGCAATTTCTGCTGAATTTTCACTACCCCAAGATGCTCGGAAGTCGCCGTCACACCCGCTACCCCGTCAACCTGCGGCTGCGCCTGAAGTTCGAGACCGGTGAGCTGGAGACGGTGACCGACGAGATCTCGCTCGCAGGTTTTTCGGCCCATTGCGCGAACCTGCCCGAAGTGGGGGTGAAGTTCGGCTTCGTGGTGCACCTGCCCGACGACTCGATGGTGACCGGCACCGCCTGCGCGATGCGCATCGGCAGCGACGGCCTGGCGGGGTTCTCGGCCGAGTTCGAGGCGGAGCCGTTCAACCGCTGGACCGACTTCATCTCGCAAGAGGCGGGCTCGGGCGGAGTGTGGCGAATGATCTCGCGCGCGCTCGGCCGCGGCGAAGACAAGGAGGCCGCCCGCTCGGTGCTCGAGAAGAGCTCGCTCGGCAAGGCGGTGCGGCTCCACATGGTGGGCGAGAACGGCGAGGCCTACCGGGTGGCGTTCGAGAAGCACGGCGGCGACAAGCCCGAGGAGTCGGCCTACGCGAAGGCGAACCCGCAGGTGCTCGACCTCACCCGCCGCGCCGCGAAGCAGATTCTGAAAGACGACGTACACCTCAAGCGCTCGGCGAGCTCTCCGGTGGGACCGGTGCGGCTGGTCGAGCTGAGCCGGGGCGGTTACGGCTTCGTCGCGCCGCAGCCGACCGGCAAGCCGGCGCTGATGGGCCTTCAGGGCAGCGAGCTGATCGTGATCGAGGCCGACGGCGCGAAGGTGTTCCCCTTCTTCGACGAAGGCGATCTCGAGCGCATCGCGCACGACAACTTTCGGCGCGAGCTCGACGAGCCCCCGAAGGCCGAGCCGCCCGCGCCTCCGCCGCCGTCGGTTCGCGAGGAGCGGTTCTCGAAGGAGTACGAGCACAAGGAAGTGCCCGTCTCGGAGCCGCTCGCCGAGCCGCAGAAAGAGCTGCGCGAGGTGCTCCGCTCGCCCGGGGTGCGGGTTCAAGTGCGCAAGTACGGCGAGCGCACGGTGCGGCTGTTCCCCGACGTCTGGGTGGAGGTCGAGCGCCCGTCTTCGTGGGCGGGCGCGGTGCGCGGCTTCGCGATGGAAGACGGGCTTCAGCGCTGCGTGTTCGCACTCACCGGCCCCGGCGCGCCGCGGGTGGTGAAGCTCGACCCGAGCGACAAGGTGACGATCTTGCGCGAGGGCTGAAACGAACTTCCCCTCTCCTTCGGAGAGGGCTCGGCGCAAACCCAGCCGTTACTTCTTGTTCTTCTTCGCCTTCGCCGGCGCCTTCGTCGCCGCCACCGGAGCAGGCTTCACCACCGAGATCAGCCAGGCGTTCACCGCCTTCTCGTCAGGGTAGTTCCGCAGCACCGGCTCGTTGCGCAGCTCGACCGGGCAGAAGTCCATCGCCTCGAACACCTTCGACGCCAGCTTCTGGCCGGTGTGTGCGTCATAGGCGGTGACCTCTTCGTCGATCGCCTCGCGCTCCAGCGTGATGCCCGGGCCCTTGCCGGGTGACTCGCCCGGCTTCACCGAGTGATACCCGCCACACGGCTTCACCTTGCGCGCAGGCTTCGCGGCGCCCTGCCCGACCACGTCGATCGTCGCCAGCGGCCCGTCGCGCCCGGCGGCCGACACTCCGCCGTGCGAGTCGGCGTAGAACACCAGCGGGTCGGGGTTGCGCTCGCCACCGAGCGGCTTCGACGGCACCTCGAGCAGGCGGGGCGCGAGCTCGCGCGCGGTGAGGTTGATGCGCCCGTTCAGGGTGATCGTCTCGGTCTTGCCGGCGTTGGTGACCTCGAACGCGAGCGCCGCGGGACCGCCGAGGGTGAAGTTGCCGGCGCCGGCGGGAATCAGCTTCAGCATCTCCTCCGGCGTCACCGCGAGGGTGGCGTGGCCGAAGCCGTCGGCAGTGGTCTCGTGCCCGAGCGCCTTCAATTTGGCGTTCGCGGGCGCGAGCAGATCGAGCTCGAGGCCGAGGTCCTTCTTCAGCAGCGCGCCCTGTTTGTCGTCGAGCGACCAGAGAATGCCCCCGCTCACGCCTCCGATGCCGCCCACCACCTTCACCCAGTGGTCGCCCTTCGGAGCCGACTCCGCCTCGCTGACCGACATCGGCAGCTGCAGCTCGCCCGAGGCGCTGTACTTGGTGAGGCCCTTGCGGCCGAACGCGCCGATGTGAAGCGAGCGCGAATTCTTGGCGTAGCTCAGCCGCGCGAACGGCAGCTTGTACTTCACCAGCCCCTGCTCATCGGCGACCAGGTCGCGGGTGCTCTCGATGTCGACCTTCAGCCCGGGCAGCGTCTTCACCTCGAGCTCGAAGCTGTCGGCGTTGACCGCCACCACCTTGCCCTCGATCGGGGCATCGGCGCGCGAACAGGCAGCGAGCGCCAGGAGGGCGAAACAGAGAGCGGTGCGCATGTTCAAACCTAGGGGATGCAGTACCCGAGCGTGCAGTTGTCGGAGTCGCAGTCGGAGTCGTGGTTGCACTTGTCGGCGAGCCCGCACTTCTTGCACGCGCCACCGCAGTCGTTGTCGCTCTCGTCGCCGTCTTTGGTGCCGTTGCCGCAGTGCGCGGGCCGGCACGACGCGTTCTGGCAGACGCCGTTGGTGCAGTCGGAGCCCGACGAGCAGTAACGGGTGTCGGCACAGCCGGGACAACCGGAGGTACCACCGCAGTCGACATCGCTCTCGTTGCCGTTCTTCACCTGGTCGTTGCAGGCCGGCACCGCGCAGCTGTTGTTCGTGGGGCAGACACCCGACTGGCAATCGCCGGCGATCAAGCAGTGCTTGCCGTCGGGACACTTCTGGCAGGCGCCGCCGCAGTCGGTGTCGGTCTCGGTGCCGTTCTTCACCGTGTCCATGCACGCCGCCGAGAGGCACGCGCCGGAGCAGCTGCCAGTGAGGCAATCGGTGCCCACCTTGCACGCCTGACCGTCGGTGCACTTCGGGCACCCTCCGTCGCCGCCACAGTCGATGTCGGTCTCGACGCCGTTCAGCACCTGGTCGGAGCACGACGGCTCGAGGCAGGTGCCGGCGTCGCACGACTTGCTCACGCAGTCGCCCGAGACCTTGCAGCTCTGGCCGGCGTCGCACTTCGCGCAGAGGTTGCCGCCGCAGTCGAGGTCGGTCTCGTGAAAGTCCTTCACGTGATCGGCGCACGGCGGGAGCGCACAGCCTCCGTCGCGGCACACCCCCGAGGGACAGTCGCCGGCGGTCTTGCAGGCGCCGCCCGAGGTGAGCACGCAGGTGCCCTTGAAACAGGTGTAGCCCTCGAGGCACTGCATGTTCTCGCAGGGCCGGCCGGAGTTGCCCTCGAGGTTGAGGGTGAGCGAGCAGCCGGCGACGAAACCGAGCGCGAGCGCGATCAAGAAGGCGCGCATCTAGAACCTCACCTGCATCGAGCCGGGGCCGAAGTTGAAGCGCAACGCCTCTTCGTCACTGCTGTCGTCGGCGTAGCCGGTGATCAGCATGAACAGCCCGACGCCGGCTGAGACGATCGCGACTCCGAATAAACAGTCGGCGATCAACGCCTGGGTCTTCGCCTGCGACGCGAGCCGGTTGTAGCCGGTGACGTCGAGCTGGGGCGTCTTGTTCGCCTTGTCGGCGGTGGACTGCGAGGTGACGCCGAGCGCGACGCCGACGCCGACCGAGACCACCGCGACCGCGCCCAGAATCCAGCCCACCGGGCGGCGCCAGGCGTTGGGCGAGGCGAGAATGGCGTGCACCTGCTCGGCGTCTTTCTTCGGCGCCTCGAAGATCTTCGGCGCGGGAGCGTCTTTGGCTTCCAGCTCCTTCGCCATGCCCTGCCAGTCGCTCACCTTGTCGAACGCGCGCTCGATCCGGCCGACCTCCTGGCCATCGGCGACCAGGCGAACCACGCCCATCTGTGGCTTGCCGTCTTTGGTGCGCACCACCGCCAGCAGCAGCTCGTCGGCCTGGAGGAACTTTGCGAGCGCCTGGGTAGCGGCTTCGAGCGCGCTGCTGTCGAGCGAGGCGCGCACTTCGCCGATCTTCGCCAGCAGGTCCTTGCTGGCGTGAGACGGCTTGAGGGTGAAGTTGGGCGAGGCGCCTCCGCCGGCGAACACCGACTCCTGGGTCAGCTCGTAGCCCTCGGCGACGATGTCGACCATGTGGCTGCCGGGCGCGAGGCCGGGCACCGAGGCAGGGGTGACGCCGCGAAACAGGCCGTCGACGTAGACCCAGGCGTGCTCCGGAGTGGAGTTGATCTCGAGCGCGACCGGAGCGGCGTTCTTGGCCTTCTTGTGGAGCGGCTCCAGCGCGGCCTTCACCGTCGGCGTCACCCGGCCGGGATCCCACTGGTAGTCGGGGTTCATCGCCAGCACGCGCTGGGCGTCGTTCGAGAAGCCGCCCTTGTCGTTCTTGGCGAGGTTGGCGAGAGCGCGCAGGGCCAGCGCGTCGAGCAACGGAGCGACTCCGAACGAGAGGTCGCTCTCTTCGTAGAACTTGATCGCCTTGTCGCAGCTCGAGATCGCCTGCGGCACCTTGAGGTTGTCGAGCTGCTCGCGGGCCTCGGTGAAGGTGCGCTTGGCCTCCAGCGCCTTGGCCTCGCGAACCGGGCCGTCGTCACGGGTCTGCACGGCCGGCGAGACCCACTCGAAGCGCGAGTCAGACTGGAGCCAGGCCGCGATCGCGTGCGCCCCCCACTCCGCATCGGAGGTGGAGGCATCGCCCAAGGCAACGCCGACGGTCGCCACCCGTCGGGCTTGTGCGGAAGCGGAAAAGGCGAGCAAGGCGAGCGCGAGCGCCAACGTTCGCATCGAGAGGCATCGTATCTCTTGAGGCCGGTCGAGGGGTGAAAAGTCAGCACCGGGCACCTCCCGCGTCCTGCCGGGATGGCGTTGGACCCTGCCCTGCTCCGTACGTGCCTCGCTCCGTTCGTAGAGCTCGAGGTGTACGGCTTCGACTCCGAGACGTTCGACGCGTGTCTCGCGGTTCGTGCCCTCGTCTGCCGCGCCGATGAGGGCGCGCTCGAGCTGGTGCAGGCGCTGTGCTGCGACGCGCCCGATCCGTACACGCGAGGGCGCCTCGCGGTGGAGCTGCTCGAGCCGTTCATTCGGCTGAGCGCACTGCCGAACCTCAACGCGCGCCTTCAGGCCGCGGCGGTCGCCGATGAGCGATTCCGCTCCGCCCTGCGCTGCGTTTGGGGGCTGCCGATCGAGCTCGAGTCGTGGCTCGCCAGGCTCCCGCCCGAGCCGCGGCCCGGCCCACTGCTGAGCGACGTTCATCCCACGCTTGCCGCCTCGGTGAAGACCGCGTTGGCCGCGCATGGGATCGCCGTAAGCGGCGATCTCCGCGTCCACGCCGAGGATCGGGCACGAGGACACCTCCTCGTTCACACGGTCCCCAAGCGCCTCGGTCAGTGGCCGCAAACCTCCGTGATCCACACCGCGCTCGACGCGGCGGTGGTGGCGATCGCCGTGTGCGGGCAGATCGTCGTCTCGGTCGAGCTCGCGGCCTAGAACTTCACGATCTTGGTGGACCGCTCACCACCGTGGATCACGATCTCTTCCTCGCGCTCGACGCCGGTCGGCGGGTTCACCAGCCGCAGGTGGTGCTTGCCGCTCGAGAGCGCGATGCCCATCGCGGGTGACTGCCGGCCGGTGTCTTTGCCGTCGATGAAGATCTGACACCACGGCACGCAGTTCACGTCGAGAGTGCCTCGGGTGGGCTTCGCGGGCTCGTGGGGCTCGGCGACGACGCCGCCACCCGTCGGCGCGGCCACCTTCTCGCCGGCGCCCGCGTCGACTTCCGCCGGCGGAGGCTTCGGCTCCTCGGGATGCTCGTCGTGAATGGTGACCTTCGCGTACCGCACCGGCAACTCCTCGGGCGACGGCGCCGACGAGCGCAGCGCGACGAAGATTCCGGTGCCCAGCACCAGCAGCGCCAGCCCGCCACCCACGAACATCGCCACCGGAGGCCGCTTGGGCGACGGAGGCAGGTCGCGATCGGTCGCCGCGATGTTCGCCGGCACCGGCTGCTTCTTCGGCTGCGGCGCAGGCGGAACATCGGGATCGAGCGGGACGATCTCGCTGTCGTCTTGTGCGTCGGTCGTCAGGCGCCGCTTCGACGCCGGCGCGGCCCGGGTCTCGTTCGACGTCGGCGCGCGCTTCGGCTTCTCGTTCGAGGTGGCCGAGGTGCGCTTGGAGGCCGACTTCGCCAGCGCCTCGGGCGCCTCCACCTGGGGAATGGTGCCGGTCGCCTTCAGCTTCTGCGCGACCACGTCGGCGCCCACCATGTCGGTGATGAACTGGGTAAGCAACCGCTGCGCCGGCATGTAGGTGCGCGACGCGAGGTAGTCGTCGAGGTCTTTGTACATCTGCTGCGCGTCGGCGTACCGGCTGTTCAGATCGCGATCGAGCGCGTTGCGGCAGACCTCGTCGAGCTCCTTGGGGATCGCCGCGGCCGACTCCGACGGGAGCGGGATGCGCTCCTTCAGCAGCGCGTTGAGCGAGAGCGCCTCGGTGTCTTTCGAGAACAGCCGGCTCGAGGTGAGCAGCTCGTACAGCGTCGCGCCGAGCGCCCAGACGTCGACCCGGCCGTCGATGTTGTCGCCCATCGCCTGCTCGGGAGACATGTACGCGAGCTTGCCCTTCACCACTCCGGTGGCGGTGCGCACCGCCTTGCCCTCGGCGCGCGCGATGCCGAAGTCGAGCACCTTCACCTGCCCCTGGTAGGTGAGGAAGATGTTCGAGGGCGAGATGTCGCGGTGAACGATGTTGAGCGGGCTACCGTCTTCGCTCGCCAGCGTGTGCGCGTAGTGAAGCCCGTCGGCCGCCGCCGAAATGATCGTCGCCGCCACCTGCGGAGGGATCGGCGTGCGCTTCTTGCGCGACATGTTCACCAGCGTGTGGAGGTCCTCGCCGCGGAGGTACTCCATGCAGATGTAGTAGCTGCCGTTCACCTCGCCGAAGTCGAAGATCTGCACGATCGACGGGTGCGACAGCTGCGCCGCCAGCCGCGCCTCGTCGAGGAACATCTCCACGAATTCCGGGCTCGACGACCAGTGATCGAGAATGCGTTTGATCACCACCGTCTTCTCGTAGCCCTTCGGGCCCTGCTGCTTGGCGAGGAAGATTTCGGCCATGCCTCCCTGAGCGAGCGGCTGAATCAACCGGTACTTGCCGAACTGAACCGGCTCGAACGGAGGCACGGCGGCAGCTTACCTAAGCGTCACGCCAGCCGGGACAGCTGTGAGACTTCGGCGGGCTCGAGCTCGAAGCCCACGACCGAAAGATTCTTGCTTCATGTGGGTGGAGTCGGTGGTGCCCGTGAGCGGCAAAATGCCCAGCTGAACCGCCAATCGGAGCACCACCTGCTCGTTGGTGAGCCCGCGGCGCTTCGCGATCGCCCGGGTGTCGCCGTGGCCCACCACCTGCGGGTTGGCGGTGAGCAGCGAGAAGCCCTGGTAGCGCACGCCGTGCTCCTGGCAGAGCGTGCGGGTCTTCGCGTCCCACCCGAAGCGGGCGTAGCAGCGGTTCTGCACGAACGCCGGCTTCACCCGCGCCCGGCCGAGCAGCGCCGAGAGCTGATCGACCGACACGTTGCTCACGCCGAGGCGCGCCACCCGGCCCTGATCGGCGAGCGCCTCCATCGCCTCCCACGCCTCGATGTCTTCGGCCTGCCAGCCGAAGCGCGACGACGGGCCGTGGAGCACGTACGAGTCGAGCGCGTCGACCCCGAGGTGCTCGCAGGAGCTCTTCACCGACTGCTGCACCTGGGTCGCGATCGGCGCCTCGGCGTCGTAGGGCAGCCGGTGATCCTGCCCGTCGATGAAGGTGAACTTGGTCTGCAGGAACAGCTGCTCGCGGGTGACGAGCTTGCGCGCGATCGCCGCCTGCACCGCCTTGCCAACGCCCGCCTCGAAGTAGTGCTTGCGCTGGTTGGCGGTGTCGATGCCGCGAAAGCCCGCCTCGAGCGCCGCGGTGACGCAGCGCTCGGTGTCTTCTTCCTTCCACGCGGTGCCGTAGAGCAGTGCCGGCGCTTCCATGGCCGGCGAGACTAGCGCTTAGAAGTCGGTGGCGGTGGCCCAGTCGGTCTCGAAGGTGTCGGTCACCAGCGCGGCGTCGTCGGCCTCGGTGCTGACCACGCCCACCTCACGGTTGTGATCGAGCGAGGTCTTGCTGAGGTTCTCGGAGCCGAGGAAGGTGGTCACCCCGTCGATCACGAACGCCTTCACGTGAATCGCCGGCGTCTTGCGCCAGCGGGCGGGAATGCCGTTCGACTTCAGCCACCCGCCGGAGTTGGTGTTCTCGCTCACCCAGCTCGGCGCGGCGATCAGCACCCGAACGTCGACCCCGGCCTGCTTGCGCTCCAGCACCGCGTTCTGAATCGCCGCGTCGGAGAACTGCATCGACTCGATGATCAGGGTGTGCTTCGCCGAGCCGATCAGCTCGAGGTGCCGCGCGCGGGAGTTCTGCGGCGAGACCACCAGCCGGGTGCAGGCGATGCTCGGCGCTTTGTGGTCGAGGTCGGCCTGGAAGATGGTGTCGAGGGTGGCGATGTCGGTCGGGTCGCGGTCGATGGCGCCGAAGTTGCGGCCGGAGTGCATGTAGCCGTCGTAGTTGCCGGTGGAGATCAGCGCGACGGTGTCGTCGACCACCATGAACTTGGCGTGGGTGTAGGTGAAGTACGGGTTGCTCCAGAAGACCTTCGCGCCCGCGGCCTGGAGCTGATCGAAGCTGGTCTGGTTCACCGGCTGCTGGCTGCCGTCGAACATCACCTGCACGTCGAGGCCGGCGGTGGCCTTCGCCTTCACCGCCTCGCGGATCGACGAGTTGGTGAACTGGTACATCTCGATCTTGATCGTGTGGGTGGCGGAGTTGATCGCATCGAGGAACGGGCCCTCGGCCACGTCGGGAGCGGCGAAGGTCTCGAGCGGCGCGGTGCGGGCGCCCGTCATCGAGCAGGGGTCGATCACCGGGCCCGCGTCGGGGTGCCCGGCGTCGGTGCCTGCATCGTGGCGGTGGCGCAGGTCGGAGCTGTCGGTCGACTCGCCGTCAGGCAGTTGATCGACGCCCGCGAAGTTGGGGCCGCAGGCTGCGGCGGCCAAAAGTGAGGAGAGAAGAACGAGTCGACGCATGCGGCCTCCTTGGAAAGGCGCGCAAGGTGGCCCAGGACTCCGGCTTTGAGGCCTCAAAGAAGATCAAAACACGGCTTAGACCTCCGAAACCCTCACCTGGGCTCCGGGATCCAGCAGATAGCCCTCGCCTCGGGTCTGCAGCACGCCCTCGAGGCCCAGCTTCCGCAAGGTCCAGACCGCGGTGTACACGCGCTTCAGCCCGGAGTCGTTGACCGGCCGCTCACCGGGCCAGCCGATCGACAGCAAGACCTCCCAGGTCAGCGCATCTCCCGGTCGATCGAGCCGCGCGCGGGTGAGCTCCTGCATCATCAGCCGCAGCGCGCGTCGCCGGCCCAGCATCGCCGGCTCCCCGTCGTCGCGCCTGAACCAGGCGCCATCGGCGGCAACGTCGAGGCGGGCACCAGCGGCCGCGGGGAGCTGCACCTGGGTCAACGCAATCGTTCGCCGCACCTCGCTCGAGCGCGCAGCCAGCGCCCGAAGCTCCGCGGCGCTCACCTCTTCGCCTGCCAGCACGCGCGCCGCCATTCCGTACGCCGGGTTTCCGTGGCGCCCAGCGCGCAGCTGGGCCGCCTCGAACAGCTCCGGCCGCTCCTCGCCCATCGCGCGGCGAACCTCACCCAGCCAGCCTTCCACCAGCGTCTCGAATCCCACCTCGACCGCCTGCGAGCGCTCGAGCGAACGGGTGTAGAGCTCCGCCGCGCCCGCGTAGTCCCCCGCGTCACGCCGGAGGTGCCCGAGCAACACCAGGGTGGTCGCTTCCAGCCGTGCATGGTTCGACGCGCGGTGAATCGCCAGCGCCTGCTCGAGCACGGTCAGCGCTTCGCCCGACCGCGCCTCCAGCTCGGCGCGCCCCAGAAAGGTGAGCGACACCCCCTGGAGAAACACGTCGCCGATCTGCCTGAAGATCTCGTGCCCGGAGCGATACGACTTTCGGCTCTCTTCCAACGAGCCGAGCTCGTGCGCCAGGTACCCCAGATGGGTCAGCTCGACCGCTTCGAAGCGCCGATGGCCGAGCTCGCGGTGCAGCGCCAGCGCCTGGCGGTGAAGGCTCTCGGCGTCGGCCACGTGCCCCAGTCGATGGGTCGCGACCGCCAGATAAGACGTCTCCATTCCCACCAGCCGCGGGGCGCCGAACCGCCGAAGCAGCGCCAACGCCCGTGAGTGCGCGCTGATCGCGCGAGGCAACCGTCCCAGGCTCTGCTGCGCGGCGCCGAGAGAGCCGAGCGCCTTCGCCTCGAGCAGCCGATCCTCGACTGAGCGCGCCAACGTCAGCGCGCGACGAATGCGTTGGAGCGCCTCCATCGGCCGCCCTCGCGCACCTTCGATCATCGCCCAGCGCCGCAGCGCCTCGCTCGCCACCCGCGCCTCGGCTCGAACCTCGCGGCGCGCCAGCACGCCTTCGATGTCTTCCAGCGCTCCGTCGTGCCGGCCCTTCAGCCTCCGCACGTCGGCGCGGGCGATCAGCAACGAGACGAACTCCGGGTCGTCGCCCGCCAACGACTCGAGCAACCGATCGAGCCGCGACAGGTGCAGATCGACCGGCCCGCGCGCCAGCAGCACCGGGTGCAACGCCAGCAGCGCCTCGGCGGCGAGCGGAGGCTCGCGGTGATGGAAGCGATCGTCGATCGCCAGCAGGTTCTCCTGCTCCGTCGCCAGCGCCTCGATCGCCGGTTGCTCCTGAGGCCGGTCGAGCAGCAGCACCCGCTCCCGCGCGAAGGCGATCAGCGCCTCGGCGTGCGCGCGCTCGGCTCGCTCACGGCCGGTGGCGTCGAGCTGCCCTTCGTAGAACGCGCGCACCACCTCGTACGGCTGGTAGCGGGTGGCGCCGGCGCCGTCAGACACCACGATCAGCGACTTGCGCCGCAGCGACCCGAGCAGCCGCAGCGCCGCGCTCTCGCCACCCGCGATGCGCGAAGCGAGCTCCAGCCCGAAGCCTCCGCGGTAGACGCTCGCCGCGAGAAGAAACGCGCGCTCGGCAACGTCGAGCGACTCGTCCGACCACGCGAGCAGCGCGCTCAACGTCTGGTGGCGGGCCGGTGCGCCGGCGGGTGCCGGGCCGGACGCCTCGCGGCGCTGCTCGAGCCGCGACAACAGCTCGGGCGCGCTCAGCACGTCGAGCCGCGCCGCCAACAACTCCACTGCCAGTGGCAGCCGATCGAGCTTCGCGATCAGCGCCTTCACGGTGTCGCGCGCCGCGTCTGACGCCACCCGCTGATCCCACGCTTGGCCGCGTTCGACGAACAGCGCCGCGGCGTCGACGGCGGAGAGTGGACCGAGCTCGAACACCTTCTCGCCGGTCACCGACAAGGGCTCCCGCGAGGTCGCCACCACCCGAAGCTCACCCGCGCCCTGCACCCAACCCGCGAGCGACGCCCGCGCCTCGGGGAGCAGCTGCTCACAGTTGTCGAGCACCAGCACCGCCCCGCCCCGCGCCTTCAGCCAGGCCGCGAGCTCTTCGCCCGACTCCGCCGAGACGCCCAGGCCGCGGGCCAGCGCAGCGGTGGCCTCGGGAGCAGTCCGCGCCTCCGACAAATCGCAGAACAGGTTCTCGCCGAGCTGCCGCACCAGCCGGGTCTTGCCTCCGCCGCCGGGCCCGACCACGGTGACCCAACGCGCGGTGGCGAGCTGTGACGCGAGCGCGGAGAGCTCAGCCGCACGCCCGACGAAACGCGTTCGCTGGTGCCCATCGCCGCTCACCGAACGTGAGCGTGTAGCACGGGAAAAATGGGCGAGCCCGGGGGGATTCCCGGGTCTCGCCCTCTGGCCCATCGACGTCACCGTTAGAAGCACCCAAGCCGAAAAAAAGTTCGCCAGGCTGATCGCGCAACCGCGCGACCTGACTGTGATCCACCTGGTGTGAACTCCGGTTACCAGCAGACGGCGACGCATCAGCCGCGGTAATTTCGCCCCTCGTCGATGCGTCGCGCACTGCTCCTCAGCCTGCTGAGCCTCGCCGCCTGCACTGGCAAGATCGCGCTCCCGTTCACCCACGGGAACCCCGGCAGCGGCGGCGGCGACGGCGCAGGCGGAGGCACCGCAGAGCAGCCGTGCGTGCCGAGCGGCGACGTCACCTCCGCGCCGATGCTGCGCATCACCCGCTCGCAGGCCGACAACCTGGTCAGCGATCTCCTCGGCGCGCAGTTCGTGCCCTCGTCGGTGCTGCCCAACGACGAGAAGTTGGGGCCGTTCGCGGTCAACGCGATCACCACCATGTCGGCCGACCTCGCTCAGCAGTACCAGTTCGTGGCCGAGTCGATTGGCGACGAGGTCGAAGCCAACGTGCAGCAGTTCGCGCCCTGCGACACTGCGCAGCACACCGAAGACGAGTGCGCGCGCTCGTTCGTGCGCGACTTCGGCCAGCGCGCTTTTCGCCGGCCGCTCGGCACCGACGACGAGACCCGGTGGATGAACCTCTACACGCTCGAGAAAGCCGACACGAGCTACGCCGGCGGCGTTCGCGCGGTGGTCGAGGGCATGCTGCAGTCGCCCGACTT
Source organism: Myxococcaceae bacterium (assembly GCA_047602415.1). Taxonomy (GTDB): domain Bacteria; phylum Myxococcota; class Myxococcia; order Myxococcales; family Myxococcaceae; genus JASGHH01. The sequence continues at coordinate 1,294,921 of JASGHH010000001.1, forward strand.
TCTCTACCGGGTCGAGCCGCTCCCGGCCGGAGTCGACCCCTCCACCACCGAGGCCTACGCGGTCGACGGCTACGCGCTCGCCAGCCGCCTCTCGTTCCTGCTCTGGAACAGCGGCCCCGACCAGCAGCTGCTCGACAAGGCCGCCGACGGCACCCTGCTGATGCCCGACGTGCTCTCGGCCGAAGCGAGCCGCATGCTCTCAGACCCGCGGGGCAAGAACGCCAGCCGCGCCTTCGCCGAAGCCTGGGCGGGCATGGAGCAGCTCCCCGCCGCCGCCTCCAGCCCCGGCCGGCTGGGGCCGCTCGACCCCTCGCTGGTGCCGATGATGCACGACGAGACGGTGGGCTTCGTCGACCAGGTGCTCCGCCTGGAGAATGGACAATTGACGACGCTGTTCCAGGGTCACCTGTCGCCCGCTGACCCGGTGTTGGCGAGCACCGTCTACGGGGTCACCACCGCGCCCGACCCGAACGGAGACATCGCGCTCCCGGCCGATCAGCGCTTCGGCATCTTGAGCCAGGCGAGCGTGCTGTTCACCCACGCGCACTCCGAGCAGACCTCGCCGGTGCTCCGCGGCCGCTGGGTGCGCGAGACGCTCTTCTGTGAGCCGGTGCCCGACCCGCCGCCGACGGTGGTCGCGGTGCCTCCTCCGCCGATGCCCGGCCAGACCACCCGCCAGCGCTTCGAGTCGCACCGCACCGACCCCAGCTGCGCGGGCTGCCACAAGCTGCTCGACCCGGTCGGCTTCGGCTTCGAGGCGTACGACCAGTACGGCCGCCACCGCACCACCGACAACGGCCAGCCGGTCGACGACACCGGCACCCTGGTGGGCACCGACGTCGACGGCGACTACTCCGGCCTGCCCGGACTCTCGGCGAAGCTGGCCCAGAGCAAGCTGGCGCAGAGCTGCTTCTCGCAGCAGTGGTACCGCTTCGGCCTCGGTCACGCCGAGGGCACCCACGACACCTGCACGGTGAAGGCGATGACGAAGGCGATGAGCACCGACGGCTTCCACCAGCTGGTGCAGACGATGATCGGCTCCGACGCATTCACCCAGCGGAGGAGCCCATGAGCTTTTCGCGCCGCGATCTCGGCCGCTACGCCTCCACCGCGCTGGTCGCCGCCGCGCTGCGGGCGTTCAAGGCCGAGGCGCAGACCCAGACGATCCCCAAGCGCATCGTGCTGTTCTTCACGCCCCACGGCACGGTGTGGAACAAGTGGCGCCCGGCGAGCCAGACCAACATCGTCTTCCCCTACATTCTCGAGCCGCTCGCCTCGCTGCAGAGCAAGGTGACGCTGATCGAAGGCGTCGGCCTGCCGAACGACGGCCCCGGCGCGCCGCACACCCGTGGGCCGGCGGTGCTGTTCACCGGCTCTCCGCTCGCCAGCGACTCCACCTTCAACCGGTCCGACTGCTCCGGCGGCTGCACCTTCGGCTGGAACACGTATCACTCGGTCGATCAGGAGATCGCCACCCGCCTCGGCTCGGTCACGCCCTACCCGTCGTTGGAGTTCGGCGTCTCGTCGGGCGGCGGCTTCCCCGGCGCACACATCTCTTATGCGGCGCCGGCCCAGCCCAACCCGCCCCGGCAGGATCCCTACGTCGCCTACCAGCAGCTGTTTCAGCCGCTCACCGGCTCCCAGGCCCAACGCGATCGTCTGCTCGCCCGGCGCCTGCGGGTGCTCGACGCGGTGAACGGCGATCTGAAGGCGCTCAAGGGCAAGGTGAGCGCGTCTGACCAGCTGCGGCTCGACTCGCACGCGGCGGCGCTCTCGCAGATTCAGGGCTCGCTCCAGAACAACGCCGGCATGTGCGCGCTCCCCACCGCGCCCCAGCACCTCACCAACAGCGACCCGATGTGGCGCACCTGGGCGATGGACCGGCAGATCGAGCTGCTCGCCTCGTCGCTGGCGTGCGGGCTCACCCGGGTGGCGTCGCTCCAGTTTCGCCCCGGTGAGAACGACGGCGGCGCGCAGGGCATCTACGACTGGCTCGGGCAGACCACCGAGCACCACCTCACCACCCACGACACCTCGCAGCCCGCGCAAGATCAGATCGCCGACATCTACCGCTGGTACGCCGGCCGCTTCGCCTACCTGCTGCAGAAGCTCGACAGCTTCACCGAGGCCCAGGGCACACTGCTCGATCACACCCTGGTCGTCTGGGGCTCGGAGATCGGCGAAGGCTCCAACCACGACATCGGCAACATTCCGTTCGTGATCGCCGGCGGTGGCCTCGAAGGCGTGGTGGGCAACCGCTACCTCACCTTCCCCGGCGGCACGATGGTGCAGCGGCTGCTGGTGTCGATGTGCCACTTCATGGGCTTCACCGACGTCGACACCTACGGCACCATCGACCACGGCTCGGGGCCGCTCGCCGGGCTGCTCTAGCGGCGCGGAATCCACACCCGGCTGCGAATCGGGTCGAACACCACCACCTGATCGTCGTCGTAGAACGAGCCGGCCACCTGCGCCGCGGGCACGGTCCAGGTGCCGATGCCGCCGCACACCTTCGCCGCCATCGGCGTGTCCTTGGCGTAGATCAGCGCGTCGGCCGAGCTGCGCGCCGCGCCGCCGTCGGGCATCACGAAGTCGAAGCTCGAGCCCGGCGCCAGGCGGTACGCCTGCACCGGCTCGGAGGCGCCCACGCAGGTGCTCAAGGTGAGATCGAGCGAGCTGTCGCGCAAGAGCGCGTTCGGGTGCGCGCTCAGCACCGCGTTCACCAGCGCCTGGTTCACGTTGATCGAGTGGCGGTGAACGACGTCGTTGAAGCCGGTGTCGAGCTGCGCCAGCGCGTCGATGCCCGCCAAACGCACCGGCACCGTCGGCACGTCGGGCACCGTGTACTGGCCCGGGGTGGCCATTGAGTCGACGTCGGTCAGCGGCTTCAGGTTCGCGTAGTCGCTGGTGAAGAAGCCGTCGGTGGCGAGAGGGCCGAAGCCGGCATCCCACAGCTCGTCGTCGGAGCAGAAGGCGTTGTTGGCGCCCTGAATCAGCTGAGCGCCGCGGTAGTCGACGGTGAACGGGTGCACGCTCAAGAAGTCGGTGCCGATGATCCCCGCCTGCGGAGGGGTGAGCGACAGATACGAGAAGTCCTCCGGGTAGAGCGTGACGCTGCCCCAGCTGCCGAAGAAGTCGAGGTCGGTGAAGGTACAGGCGTTGGTGTTGCCCGCGTCGGGCTGACAGCCTGAATACGCGGGCCCGGGCCCGGAGAGCGCCGAGAGATCGACCGCCGAGAAGTTGGTCGCGAAGTCGATCAAGAACGGGCCCGAGCCGGTCTGCGGAGACGACCCGACCGTCACCGTCACGTAGACCGTGTGCCCCTGACGCGTGAGCGCCAGCACCTGTGAACCTGCGCACGCGGGAGGCAGCACCACTCCGGAGTCCACCCCGCCACCACCGCCACCGCCCGTGCCTCCGGCAGAACCCCCGCCGACCGACCCGCCGCCCATGCCGCCGCCCGCTGCGCCACCGCCCACTCCAACACCGCCACCGCCGCCGCCGCCCGAACCACCACCGGCTCCAACACCTCCAGCACCGCCGGCACCTCCGTCGGTGGAGCTCGAGGGTTGGCAAGCCGAGAAAAACACCGCGAAGGCCAGAGTGAGCGCGCGCATCTGTGCGCGTCTCTAGCTGATGCCTTCGCGCGCGGCCACGGCCTCCATTCAAAGATGAAGAACCACTCGGCGTCAGGCCGTGACCGCGACACCTCTCACGTCTTGTGAGGCTCGCTCATGTCGTTGAGGAACGAGTCGAGCTCGCGCTCCGCTTCTTCCTTCTTCATCCCGGTGCGCTCTTGGAGCCGCCCGAGGAAGATGTCCTTCTTGCCCTTCAGCAGCATCAGATCGTCGTCGGTGAGCTTGGCCCACTTCGACTTCAGCTTGCCCTGCACCTGCTGCATCTGACCCTTGATTTGATCCCAGTTCATTGCGCCTCCTTTGTTGATTCGAAGTATTGCAAGGCCACGGCCACCGCGCTTTCCTCGACGCTTCAGCGCTTGGCGCGCACGGCTCGTGGCGGCGAGGTCACCTTCGCGCGTTCGCCGTCGCAAACTGTCACGCGGGATTGGAACCGCCCTGCTCGCGGGTTGAAGAAGCGAAGGAGAGCATCATGGCCGTTCCTCCCTTGGCGTTTCGAATGAAGTACAGCCCCGAGAAGGTGAGTCAGCGCTGGTTTCTCGGCATCGCGCTCGGCGGGCTCGCGTTCATGATCGGGATCATTCTGCTGCTGGTGGGCTTCAAGCCGTGGCCTGACGCCGGCCCCGAGCCGCACACGCCGATGCACGAAGCGTCTCAGCGCTGACCGTTACCCAGACGGGCGCGGCACTTTCGCGCTCGCCGCCCGCGCGCGCGTTGCGAACTGTCACGGGCAGCGCGCCCCACTCCTCACGATCGAGCGCGGTTGCGTTCGAGGCACGGCGGTTGCTGCGTGCCGACGCGAAAGTTCGCGGTGAGGAGGGTTCGCAATGAAACGCCATGCGGTGGTCGTCTCGATGATGTGCGTGTTTGCCCTGGCCTGTGGCAAGGGCACGGCTGGGAACAACGGTGGTGACGGTGGAGGGAACGGGAAGGGAGCGGGTGGCGGCAGCGGCGGCGGTGCGGCGATGGGTTACAGCGGCACCGCCAGCCAGGCGCTGCGCTTCGGAGCCACGATGGGCAGTGACGGCCTGGTGTCGGCCGACCCGGTGAACCCGAACACCCGCACCATCGCCGGCTGGTACCGGATGAAGGCGTCGATGGTGACGTCGGATCGCCAGATGACCGCGTGGGCGCTGCAGCTGCCCGCCCCGAGCACCTCGTACCAGGAGCTCAACAACGCCTGGCACGCCGATCAGTGGGAGCTGGAAGACTCGGTGCAGGGCGGCTTCTTGTTCGCGCCGATCGACATGAGCTGGTGGTTCGTCGCCGAGACCAACGACCTGATGGGCCCCAACGGCCCCGAGACGAAGCTCTACTTCAAGAAGGAAGGCGACCCGATGCTGACCCTGGTCTCGGGCAACACCCACCCGCAGCTCGACGGGGTGACCCGGTTCTTGATCGGCATCGACGACGACGGCTCGGCCGGCTGGATGGACGGCGACATCGCCGGGGTGAAGGTGTGGAGCGCGGTGCTCACCGAGGGCGAGCTGGAGGCCGAGTCGCAGCAGATGAGCCCCAAGCGCACGATGGATCTGCACGCCTTCTACCCGCTGCAGGCCACCGACTCGATGCTCAACGACGCGTCGGGCAACCACCACGACCTCACCAGCCTCAGCACCTCGGGCTCGTGGTCGGTGCAGACCGGCCCGGCGATCGTCTGGAAGTAGACCTATGGATGGACCAGCGCTCACGTTCTGAACGTGGGTTACGCCTCGCGGCGCAGAGCCACAAACGAGAGGCTGGTCCATGCACAAGGTACGTTTCGTCGGACTCGACGTCCATCAAGACACGATCACAATGGCGGTAGCTGACGCCGACGGCACTGCGCCGTCGGTCGTCGGCACTTTCAGCTCGGACATTCCTCGGCTGGTGAAGCAGCTGAAGAAGCTCGGGCCTGCGAGCAACTTGCGGTGTTGCTACGAAGCGGGTGCCGGCGGTTTCGTACTGGAACGTGCGCTCACCAAAGAAGGAATCACCTGCATCATCGTCGCGCCTTCGTTGGTGCCTACGAAGCAGAGTGGCGAGCGAGTGAAGACGGACAAGCGCGACGCTGTGCGCCTCGCTCGGTTTCTTCGCTCAGGAGACCTCGTCGCCATCCACGTCCCGGACGAAGAGACAGAAGCGATGAGGGATCTTTCCCGCGCCCGGCTCGACGCAGTGCAGGCTCAGTTACGCGCTCGGCAGCAGTTGTCGCGTTTTCTCGTGCGCCACGGTCGGCGCTACGAAGGCAAGAGGACGAACGCGGTTGCATTCCTGACCTGGGCGAAGACCCAGGAGTTTCGATTCGAAGCACAACGACGCGTGGTCGCAGACTACATCCGCGCGACAGAAGAAGGCGTTGAGCGCATCGAACGGCTGACGCGTGACATCGCCGAGCTCGTCGAGCGCTGGTCGCGAGGCCCCGCCGTCACCGCGATGCAGGCTCTGCGTGGAGTGCAGCTCGTGACAGCAGTGGGCCTCGTCACCGAGGTCGGAGACTTCCAACGCTTCGCCAGTGCGCCGCAATTCATGTCGTACCTGGGACTGGTGCCGGGGGAATTCTCCTCCGGCGACAGTCAGCGACGCGGCCGCATCACCAAAACAGGCAACAGTCATGTCCGGCGCTTGCTCGTCGAGGCCGCGTGGAATTACCGGCGCAACGGTCCCTCGAAAGCCATCCGAAGACGCCGAGAAGCGGCGCCTCCAGAGCTGCAACGAATCGCGGCGAAGGCTGATGACCGGCTCCACCGGAAACTCAACAAGCTGCTGGGCCGCGGCGTCGCCAGGCCCAAGGCAATCGTGGCCGTAGCGCGCGAACTCGCGGGCTTCGTCTGGGCCGCCGGAAAGGAGGCGCTGGCTTCGGCATGAATCGAACTCAAGCGCTCGAGCGGTCGGGAGATCCGCGAAAGGGAAATCCTCGCCTGCTGACTATGAGCACGCCCCGAAAGGAGCCCACGCTCGACAAGTAGACAGAGGGAAGCCCCGACGGCATCAGGTCATGCGGTACCCAACCCGCGCATCTCAGTCTGGTCCATCGTCGGCAAACCTCTCCCGACCACTCGAGCGCTTGAGTCGAATGAACAATCAACCCCTCTGCCTGCTTGACGGGCCATCCATCTCAGTCAGCCGCGGTGCTCGATCGCCTCGAGGTGCAGGTGGCTGTCGAGCTCGATCTCGTAGAAGCCCGCATTGCCCGGCTCGGTGGAGCTCCCTCCGCCGAGCCGGTGCGGCATTCCCGCTCCGGCGCGGTGCCAGTAGCGAAGGTGCGAGTGGCCGTGCATCAACACCACCGGCCGATCGCGCAGCACCTCGACGAAGGCCTGGGCGTCGAGCAACCCCGATTCGCGCCAGTCGAACTCGCCGCTGGGCCCGTGAGGCCCGTGGTGGCTGAGCACCAGCACCGATCGCCCCGCCAGCCGCCGATCGTCGAGCAGCCGTGAGAGCGCGTCGAGCTGCCCCTGCCCCACCCGGCCGACCACGTACTGGCTCCAGCCATGAACCCGGGTGGAGTCGAGCCCGACCACCGCCCAGCGATCGCCCCACAGCTTCACGAACGGGTAGCCGCGGGCGTCGGCGTGCTCCGGCAGATCGCTGCCGAGCAGATCGCCGAACACCTGCTCGAACCTCCGGCCGCGCGAAGAGTCGGTGTAGCGATCGTGGTTGCCGGGGATCAGGAACAGCCGGCCCGCGTCGATCAGCGGCGAGAGCAGCTCCCGCATCACCTTCAGCTCGTCGAGGTCGCCCAGCGCGGTGAGATCTCCGGTGAGGATCACCCGCTCGGCGTCGCGCCGCTCGGCCGCCTCGAGCAACCGGCGCACGTTCGCTTCGGCTTCGGCGAACCGCTTCAACCGCCCCATGCCATGGAGCTCGAACCGGCCCGGCACCCCACGCCACCCGGAGTGCCAGAGCGAGCGCTGGCGCCAGTCGAGCTGAACGTGAACGTCGCTGAGGTGGACGATTCGCGGCACGTGGGAAGCAAACACCGCGCACCGGGCGGTAATCCAGCCGGGGTGGCGAAAGATTTGCGCGTCTCCTCCGGCGTTTGCCCGGGAGCCGGAGGGCACGCCAGTTGCTGTGGTGCCACGGGTGCACGGGTTCAAGACGATCATCGAGCCGTTTCGAATCAAGTCGGTCGAGCCGCTGAAGCTGACCACCCGCGAAGAGCGCGAACGGCAGCTGCGCCACGCGGGCTTCAACCTCTTCGCGCTCAAGTCGGAGGACGTGCTGATCGACCTGCTCACCGACTCCGGCACCGGCGCGATGTCGGCCGAGCAGTGGGCATCGGTGCAGCGAGGCGACGAGTCGTACGCCGGCTCACCTTCGTACTTCCGCTTCGAAGCGGCGGTGAAGAACCTGTTCGCCTTCGAGCACGTGATTCCCACCCACCAGGGGCGGGCCGCCGAGAAGATTCTGTTCAGCGTGGTGGGCGGCCGCGGGAAGATCGTGCCCTCGAACACGCTGTTCGACACCACCCGCGCCAACGTCGAGGCCACCGGAGCGGCCGGCGTCGATCTGCTCTGCCCCGAGGGCCGCCAGCCGTCGGTCGATCACCCGTTCAAGGGCAACGTCGACGTCGAGGCGCTCGATCGGCTGATCGCCCGCTACGGCCCCAAGAAGGTGCCGCTGGTGCTGGTGACGGTGACCAACAACTCCGGCGGCGGCCAGCCGGTGAGCCTCGCCAACCTGAAGGCGGTGCGGCAGGTGTGCGACGACCACCGGGTGCCGCTGTTTCTCGACGCCTGCCGGTTCGCCGAGAACGCCTGGTTCATTCGGGAGCGCGAGCCCGGCTACCAGAACCGCGAGGTGATCGAGATCGTGCGGGAGATGGCCGCGCTCGCCGACGGGATGACGATGTCGGCGAAGAAAGACGGCCTCGCCAACATCGGCGGCTGGCTGGCGCTCAACGACCCGGAGTGGGCCGCGCAGTGCCGCAACCTGCTCATTCTCACCGAGGGCTTTCCCACCTACGGAGGGCTCTCGGGCCGCGACCTGGAGGCGATCGCCCAGGGCCTGAGCGAGGTGGTGCAGCACGACTACCTCCGCTACCGCACCCGCTCCACCGCCTACCTGGGCGAGGCGTTGCTCAAGCGCGGGGTGCCGATCGTGCGGCCGGTCGGAGGTCACGCGGTCTACCTCGACGCCCGCGCGATGTTGCCGCACCTGTCGCCGCTCGAGTACCCGGGGCAGGCGCTGGCGGTGGCGCTCTACCGGGAGGGCGGCGTGCGCAGCTGCGAGATCGGCACCGTGATGTTCGGCCTCGCGCCCGACGGCACCGAGTCGCCGGCCGCGATGGACCTGGTGCGGCTGGCGGTGCCCCGGCGCAGCTACACCCAGAGCCACATCGACTACGTGATCGAGGTGGTCGAGAAGGTGTTCGAGAAACGGGGCGAGCTGCACGGCCTGCGCATCACCGAGCAGCCGAAGGCGCTGCGGCACTTCTCGGCCCGGTTCGCCGAGCTGCGCTAGTCGCGCATGTTGTCGCGAATGCGAATCGCCAGCTCGACGAACAGCCGCTGCTCTTCGGCCGACAAGCCCTGGGTGGCGCGAGAGTCCATCTTCGACCAGTGGGCGTGCACCAGCGGCTCGACCTTCTTGCCCTGGGCAGTGAGGTAGACCCGCCACTGCCGTGCGCTCTTGGGGTCGCGCTTGCGCTTCACGAAGCCGGCCTTCTCGAGGCGCGCCAGCATCTTGGTCATCGTCGGCGGCTCGACGTTGAGCTGGCCGATCAGCTCCGACTGGAGCACGCCGTCTTCTTTCCACAGCAGGCGCAGCAGCACGTCCTGGCCCTGCTGAAGGCCGAGCGCGGTGAGCCCCGCGGCCGATTGCCGCAGATAGAACTTCGCCGCACGGACGAGCGCTTCGCTCACCCGCTTCGGAGGATCCAATAGCATTGCGAGCAGAATATTAGCCGACTAATTAGCCGGCTAACAAGGAGGCAGCACATGATCGGTGTGATCGGGGCGACCGGAAACGTGGGCAAGCCGTTGGTGCAGCAGCTGCTGAAGGCCGGCGAGAAGGTGCGCATCGCGACCCGCGACGCGGCGAAGGCGCCTTCGGGCGTCGAGAAGGTGGTCGGTGAGCTGAACGAGAAGAACGTGGCCGAGCTGGTGAAGGGGGCAGACAAGCTGTTCCTGCTCACCCCGCCCGGCGCGCCTCCTCCGACCGAAGATCTGATCCTCAAAGCGGCGAAGGCCGCGGGGGTGAAGCACGTGGTGAAGCTGTCGAGCATCGGCGCGCAGCAGGAGAAGCCGATCGGGCTGGGCGCGTTTCACCGCGAGCGCGAGAAGATCCTCGAAGCGACGGGCATGGGGTGGACGATGCTGCGCCCCGGCTTCTTCATGTCGAACGTGCTCGGCTGGCTGCCGCAGATTCGCGCCACCGGCTCGGTGAAGAACAACTACGGCGAAGGGTTGATGTACCCGATCGCGCCGGAGGACATCGCGGCGGTGGGCGTGCTCGCGCTGACGAAGGGCGGCCACGAGGGCAAGCACTACACCCTCACCGGCGACCAACCGATCACCGCGCCCAAGCAGGTGGAGATCCTCTCCAAGCTGTGGGGCAAGCCGGTGCAGGTGATCGACAACCCGCCCGACCAGGCGGCCGAAGACGCGCGCAAGGCCGGCACTCCGGAGCCGATCATCGCCGCGCTGAAGGATCTGTGGACCAACACCCGGGCGAACAAGGTGACGATGCAGAGCCCGGTGGCGCGCGAGGTGCTCGGGCGGCCGCTGATGACCTTCGAAGAGTGGGCGAAGCTGAACGCGCCCAGCCTCTAGTCGAACAACCCGAGCTGGGGCTTCTGCTCCGGCTCGGGCTTGGGTTGCGCGGGGCCCTCTTCGAGCTTCGCGGGGTCGAACAGCGGGCCTTCGAACACCGCGGTGACCGGGCCGTGGTCGCTCTGGCCGAACTCGCGCTCCACCCGGCAGCTCTTCGCCTTCGCGGCGAGCGCGTCGCTGGCGAGCACGTAGTCGAGGCGCCAGCCGACGTTGAGGCCGCGGTAGTTGCGCCAGGGCGCCCACCAGGTGAACAGGTTGGGGTCGTCGGGGCTGAAGCGGCGCAGCAGATCGCTCAGCCCGTGGCCGATGATCTTCGAGAGCAGCTCGCGCTCCTCCTGCGTCTGGCCGATCTGTTTCGGGTTGGAGAGCTTCTCGTGCACGTCGCGGGGCTCGAGCGCCACGTTGAGATCGCCACACAGGATCAGGTTCTGGTGGGTGGCGGTGAAGCGCTCCATCGCCTCGAGGAAGCGCATCTTGGCGGCGAAGTCCTTGCCTCCGTTGGGCACGTAGATCGAGGCCACCGTCACCCCGGCGAGGTCGACGGTGACGATGCGGCTCTCGTGATCGAACTCGGGGTGCGCGAACTTCGGGTGCTTGGGCGCGAGCGACTTGCTCACCAACAGCGCCACGCCCGAGTACCCGCCGGTGCCGCCGTGCCAGTACCGCCAGTAGCCCTCGAGCGCGTGGAGCGACACCGGCACCTGGGCCAGCGAGGCCTTGATCTCCTGCAGGCAGACCACGTCGGGCTTCTCGGTCTTCAGCCAGGTGGCGAGATCGCCTTCGCGCGCCCGAAGGCCGTTCACGTTCCAGGTGGTGATCTTCATTTCGATCCTCTTCTTCAACGGCTACCGTCGCGGGACAACTGGTTTTCCGGGAGGGTTCACCATGAAGACGCTTCGCCTGACGCTGCTCGCGGTCCCGTTGTTCTTGGTCGGCTGCAAGTCGATCCCCTACGTCACCAAAGATGGCGCCGCTCCGGCGACGCCCGCGCCCGACAAGGCGACGATCGTGGTCGCGCAGTCGTACACGTACCCCCAGATCAACATCATCGATCCCGCGGGCAAGGTGCTCGGCCAGGTGGGGCCGCGCCAGTACACCGTGTTCAACGTGCCGCCGGGCGAGCTCAAGATGGCCGCGTTTCCCGGCAAGGTCTACGACCGCGGCGATCGCGTCGCCGGCACGGTCGAGGCGAACAAGGTCTACTACTTCGTGGTCACCTTCCGCATGGGAGGGATCACGTTTCAGACGATCAGCCCGCGCAACGACAAGGAAGAGTGGAACCAGCGCAAGACGTACACCCGCGATCTGTCGCCGGTGAGCATCGAGCCGGGCCGCGCTGCCGAGGTCGAGGCCGCGCTCGGTGAAGAGCGCAGCAAGTACTACGGCGAGATCGACTCCGAAGTGAACGGCTGGACCGACGAAGAGAAGAAGAACCGGCGCATCGAGCCGGGCGACGGCGACGGCACCTAATTGCGCAGGTGCTTCGGCACGTCGACCAGGCCCCGGTACTCGAGGCCCTGGTGGGTGAGCAGAAACCGCACCGTGCCCTTGCCGTGCTCGGTCTCGACGTCGGCCTCGAACGCGGGGCCGGCGATGTGGCCGAGCGCGGAGTGCTTCTTCAGGTTGCGCACCGTGCCCGAGAGCATGTCGCCGGCGACCTTCGACTCGCTGTCGCCGGTGCGCTGGAGTTCGAACGAGGTCTCGTAGAGCGTCATCGCCACCGAGGGCGAGAGCGGGAAGCTGCTGAACAGCACCGCGATCAGCTGCCCGTAGTCTTTCGTGTCGGACATCTCGGTGTCGTGTAAGGCGCGCCGGTGCGGCGATCAAGACGTATGCTCGCCCGATGCGCTCATCGACGATTGCGTGGTTCCTCGTTGCGCTGCCCCTCACCGCGCTCGGCTACTCCAGCGGGAACACCAGCGACATCTGGGGCTACACCAGCACGCTGGCGTGCAACAGCTGTCACACCAATGGCGTCGGCATCTCCAACCCCACCTTGGTGTCTTTCACCGGACCTGGTGGCACGCTGACCGACGCGGGGACCCTGAGCGCTGACGCTGGAGTGACCGGGCTGTACACGATGGTGTTCAACGTCGGCACCGCCTCCGCTTCGGGCATCAACATCACCTCCTATTCGCCACAGACCACCTCGGCCGGTACGCTCTCCCTCTGTACCGGAACAGGCTGCACAGGACTCCAGGCGCCTTCGACGGGTGGAGGGGGACTGGCACTCACCTACGGCCCTCAGATCACCCACATCGCGCCGCGAAGCGTCACTTCGAGCCAGGTGACGTACGCGTTCAACTACCTACCGGCGACGGGCGCCTGCTCCGCCGACCTCCACGTCTGGGTGATGGGCTCCAACCACAACGGAATCACCTCTGGCGATCCGGCAAAGCGCTTCGTGTTCACCATCAACTCCGATGGCCTCCCCTGCGACGACGGCAACGCCTGCACCGTGAACAGCGTCTGCAGCGGCGGCGTGTGCGGCAGTGGAACTCCGGTCAGCTGCCCTGCTCTCGACCAATGCCACGACGTGGGCACGTGCAACCCGAACAACGGCCTGTGCTCGACACCGACCAAGATGAACGGCACCGTCTGCGACGACGCGAATCTCTGCACCAACGGCGACACCTGTCAGTTGGGAGTCTGCGTCGGCGGCGCGCCGACGACCTGCAGCGCGCTCGACGGCTGCCACATGGCCGGCACCTGCGACCCGGTCACCGGCGTCTGCACCAACCCGGCGAAGAACGACGGCGCGGCGTGCTCCGACAACAACCCCTGCACCCAGACCGACACCTGCTTCGATGGTGGCTGCACCGGCGCCAACCCGGTCACCTGCGCAGCGATCGACGAGTGCCATGACGCGGGCGTGTGCGACGTCGGCACCGGCATGTGCACCACGCCCGCGGTGCTCGACGGCACCGAGTGCGCCGACGGCTCGAAGTGCACTCTGGGCGACAGCTGCGTGTCTGGCGTCTGCGTCGCCGGAGCTCCGCTCGACTGCGCTGCGAGTGACGACTGCCACGACGCGGGTATGTGCGACCCGTCGACGGGCAGCTGCTCCAACCCAGGCGCGCCCGACGGCACGATGTGCTCGATCGGCGTCTGTGAGAGCGCGGTCTGCACCGCCGTCGACGGGGGCAGCGGCGGCGGCGCGGGGGGTGGCGGCGGTTCGGCTGCTGGCGGTGGCTCCGCGACGGGCGGTGGCTCAGCGACCGGCGGCGGTTCAGCGGCCGGGGGCGGTTCGGCCACTGGTGGCGGATCGGCAGCTGGCGGTGGCGCGGCGACCGGGGGCGGCTCTGCAGCAGGAGGAGGCTCAGCGGCTGGCGGCGGCTCAGCGACTGGTGGCGGATCGGCGACCGGCGGAGGCGCCAGCACCGGCGGAGGCGGCATGTCGAGCAGCGGCTGCGGCTGCGACAGCACCTTCGGCTCGGTATGGTTTGCCGCGCTCGCGGTGTTGATGCTCCGGCGCCGCCGCTGATTCTCCTCGTTCCCTGAGAATGCAGGCGCGCGTGTCAGATGCGCGCGCGTGCCGCAGTGGTCCAACTCCGCGAAATCCAGGGCTCGTCGAGGTGGCCCGAGCGCTGCACAACGCGGCGCCCCGGAGGGTCACCACAATGAAGAGCCTGGTCGTCATTCCCGCGGTCTCGTCTGTTCTCATCGCTTCTGTGGCGTTGGCCTGCGGAGGCGCCCGGCCGCTGCCCACGCCCGGCTACACCGGCACCACCGTCGCCGAGCGTGGCGGCACCGTGTCGATGTTCGTCGGCAACGCCCAGGGCTACCTCTGGCAGCGCGTGACGCTGTCCGACATGCAGACCCAGACCATCGGCCAGATCCCCGGCCGCTTCTCGGGCAGCGTCGAGACCGACTCGCGGGTGAACACCGGCATCGCGGGCGTCGACGGCAAGGTGGTCTCGATCGCCGCCTCCACCATCGCGCCCTTGAGCGACGACCCGGGCGCGCAGGTCGACGTCTTCGGCGCGGCGCTCTCCAAAGACGACAGCTGGAACGTGTTCACCTACGACGCGACTCAGCAGACGATCTTCTACTTTCACGAGGCGAACCCCGGCCGCTTCGACAAGGTCGGCTCGCTGAAGGCCGACTGCGGCCCGGTGCTGATGCTCGACATCGCGGTGGAAAGCGACGGCACCATCGAAGGCCTCTGCGGCCCGGTCGCCTTCGAGGTCGCGGGCGGCAAGATGCAGACGGCGACGCTCCCGCTCGAAGCGAAGAGCCTCTCGCTCGGCACCGACGGCAAGGCGATCGCGTTCGGCACCAACACCGAGCAGGGCGGCCTGCAGCTGATGCGGCACGACACCACCGGCTGGACCAGCGGGTCCACCGTCGGCACCGGCGCGGCCAAGGTGGTGTTCGCGCTCGACGGCCAGAGCGTGCTGATTCGCGACGAGGCCGGCTACCGCGCGTTCACCGAGAGCGACGGCGTGTGGCACGCCTCGGCGCCGCTCGACTCCACCGTGGCGCTCACCTCGGTGGGCGGGCACCCGGCGAACGTCTTCTCGGGCAGCTACGACCTCACCGTGTTCTCGACCGACGGCAGTGAGAACGGCGCCTGGACCTCGAAGTCGCTCGGCGCGCTCGGCGAGCAGCCGCAGGCGGGCGGCCCGGGCGGCGCGGGCTGCAGCATCATCGGCACCGCGATCCCCTTCGCGCTGCTCGGCCTGATGTCGATGACCCGCTTTCGCCGCCGCTTCGCCAAGGCGGAGGCCCGGTAAACCGCGCGTTCGACGCAGCGACGCCGGCGTGCGATACCCCGCTCGCCGTGCCCGCACACCACCACGACCCCTACCCTTACCTCGCGCCGTTCTACGACCTCTCGGCGCGAGTGATGCTGTTGCCCTTCGGCGGCGAGCAGGCCTTTCGCCGCGCCGCCGTCGACGCGATGCGGCTCTCGCGCGGCAGTCGGGTGCTCGAGCTCGGCTGCGGTACCGGCTCGATGACCCGGCTGCTGCTCGACGCGGGCGCCGAGGTCACCGCGATCGAGCTCTCGCCACACATGCTCGAGCGTGCCCGGCGCAAGGCCCCCGAGGCCCACTTCATCGCCGGCGACATGCTCTCGTTTCAACCGGAGCGGCCGTTCGACCGGGCGCTGATCAGCTTCGTGCTCCACGAGATGACGAGCGACATTCGGGCGCAGGCGTTGGCCACCGCGCACCGCTCGCTCGCGCCGGGCGGCAGCCTCACCATTCTCGACTTCGCGCGGCCTTCCCTGCTCCCTTTTCGGCTCGGCTTGCGGGCCTACCTCCGGGTCTCGGAGCCGCCGCAGGCGCTGGAGTGGCTGCGGCGCGGCGCCGAGGCCGAGCTCACCGCCGCCGGCTTCGGGCGCATCGAGGTGAAGCCGCTCGCCGTCGGCACCGCCGCGGTGGCGACCGGTCACCGCTAGAAGCAGACCCCGGTGCCGTTGGGCTGCGCGTGGCAGGTGGCTTGGAGGGGGCACACCGTCGCGGTGTAGCCGCCGTCGGTCTCGCAGAGATCGACCTTTCCGGTCTGGCTGGGGTTCTCGCAGATGAACTGGCCCGGGTGCATCGCCGGGTTGGTGTCGTCGCAGTCGCCGTCGAAGGCCGAGGTCATCGGGTCGCTCGCGCAGCCGACCACCGCGGTGCCCGCGCCACAGCCGTCGCCATCGAGGTCGGGGTAGCGCACCGTCGTCGCGCCCTCATCGGTGAGGCCGTTGCAGTTGTCGTCGATGCCGTTGCACACCTCGAGCTGGCCCGGGTGAATGCCTTCGGTGGAGTCGTCGCAGTCGAGGCCGCGGGTGATGCCGCCGTCGATCCACGTGTTGGTGCAGATGCTCGAGATGTAGCCGTCGTTGTCTTTGTCGAGGCTACCCACGGTCGAGGGGTCGCAGTCTTCGTCGTGGTCGTTGCAGATCTCGGGGTTGCCCGGGTAGCGGAGCGGGTCGTTGTCGTCGCAGTCGTCTCCCAGCGGGGTGTTGGCGCTGTTGACGCAATTCCGATCGCCGAAGGTGTCGCCGTCGACGTCGGGCGCGCGGTGGCGGCAGCCCAGCAACTCCTCACTGCAGGTGTCGATGGTGCAGGCGATGCCGTCGTCGCAGTTCACTGGCGCCGGCTTGGTGCACTTGCCGAGCACGCACGCCTCCTTGCCGTTGCAGAAGAGCGTGTCGTCACAATCGTCGTCGGTCTTGCAATCTGAACCGCAAGCTCCGAGAGCGAGCACCGCCACCACCACCAGAATCGAGCGCATCCCCGAGCTCATAGCTCCACGATCGTGCGCACGGAATTGAACAGCTGGTTCACACATCGTGAACTGCGCGTTCACACCACACGTTCATGCACGACGTCGGGCGACGGCCGCCACTGCGACCGCCGCCGAGGTCACCGCTCACTGAAAGTCGTGCGGCTGGTGCGGCTTCAGATGATCACCGCTGCACGCGGGGATCATGCCCTGGCAGCACTTCTGACAGAGACCCGCGCCCACGCAGCGAGGCACCCCGTCGTTGTAGCAGCCGCACATCACCTGGCCCTTGGGGCAGCTGTTGACCGGCTTCACCGTCTTGTGCGGGCCCCAGCAGAGGAAGTTGTCGTTCCAGGTGTCGGGGTCGGCGGGCTCGTTCCACTGCACGCAGCTCTTGCCCGCGATCGGCCCCGCGGAGCTCCAGCTGAAGTCGTACTTGGTGCTGCTGGTGCAGAGGTAGTTGTCGCTCCAGGTGTGCGGGTCGGCCGATTCGAGGATCTGGGTGCAGCGCCAGCCGGCGATCGGCCCGGCCGACGACCACTGAAACGGGATTGCCTCGGAGGTGCAGAAGTAGTTGTCCTGCCAGGTGTGCGGGTCGGCGTCTTCGCGAATCTGGGTGCAGCTCATCCCTGGGATCGGCCGGTAGCAGCTCCAACCGAAGGGGCCGCTCTTGCTCTCGCAGGCGGGCGGCGGCGGCGGCGCGTGGTCGAGGCAGAGGAAGTTGTCGTTCCAGGTGTTGGGGTCGGCCGGCTCGTGCCACTTCACGCACTCCAGACCGTTCACCGGGCCGGCGCTGCTCCAGGCGAAGTAGACGTTCGACGACTCGGGCACGCAGAGGTAGTTGTCGCTCCAGGTGTCGGGGTCGGCGGTCTCGAGGATCTGGGTGCAGCGCATGTTGGGAATCGGACCCGCAGACGACCAGCGCATGCCGACGTCGGTATCGGAGCAGAAGTAGTTGTCCTGCCAGGTGTGCGGGTCGGCGTCTTCGCGAATCTGGGTGCAGACCTTGCCGGGCACCGGGCGATAGCAGCTCCAGCTGAAGCCGCCCGCCGAGTGCTCGCAGTCGTCGGAGTAGTAGATCTTCAGCGCGTTGACGTCGCCGGTGCTCAGCTTGCCGTTCCCGTTCCAATTCGGGTTGCAGTAGTTCATCACCGAGTCGAGGTCCCACTGGCCGACCTCGAGGTTGCCGTTGGTGCCCTGGGGCTGCTCGTTGGCGCCGCACTTGCCCGCCGGCGTGTCGGGGCGGTTCTGCTCGTGGGCGAAGCCGAGCGCGTGACCGAACTCGTGCACCGCGATCGCCTGAATGCAGAACTGCTTCTGGTTCGCGCACGACGGGCTCCAATTCACGAAGGTGAAGTCGAGCACCATGCCGTTGGCCATGCCGTCGAGCTGCGCGCCCAGCGCCGAGGTGGCGGGGTTGACGTCGTCGACCTTGATGCGAATGCCCTTCGAGCCGGAGTTGCAGACGCCCCAGCCGGTGAACTTGAGCGACGAGTTCGCCTCCCAGGTGGTCTGCACCGCGCTCTGCACCCAGCCCCGCTCGGTGTTCTGAGTGGTGGTGTTCGACTCCCAGCAGACGGGGATCGAGCGCGAAGGCCAAAGCACCGTGGTGAGCACATAGGCTCGATCGGGGCCCGCGAACGCGTGCGTCGCGAGCAGACACGTCAGCAACAGCAGTCGGGTTTTCATTGGCCGGGCGCGTTTTCACTTCGCGTGCCGTCGAAGAGCTCCGCGAAACCACAGGGAGCGCGTCGCTGCCGCCCGATCGCGTGGGCAAGGCGTGCTCACGCGCTGAGCAACCGCTGCTCCGTGACCTGTCTGACCACAACGTAAACGCGTCGTTCACAATCGATCGTCGATCGCGCCGCCAACCACTCGCATTCAAAGGCGAGAGCGCTTGGCGTGCTGCGTGCTCTGGAGCGGCGCACCTCGCTTCACTTTGGAGAAACCATGCGCGCTTCACTCTTCGCAGCTCTCGTCGTTCTGTTCGCCGCCCCGGCGTTCGCCCAGACCTGTGACTTCGGCGTCTGTCCCTCAGGCTACAGCTTCTCGGGTGCGGGTACCGACGCGAGCGGCAACACCTTCGGTGTCTGCAACTACTGCGACTGGTGGGGCTTCTGCGATCACCAGCTCGACTACTGCCCGTCGGGCAGCACGATCAACGCCAGCACCGGCAACTGCACCTGGAACATCTGCGGAGGCGGCACCTGCGGCAGCTCGCTCCCGCTCTGCAACTCGGGCGAGAGCTACGCCGGCTCGGGTGTCGACGCCTCGGGCAAGACCTACGGCTCGTGCCAGACCGGGCCCTCGTACCCCGGCGGGCCGATCGCGCACGAGCTGCGCTACTGCCGCGCGGGCTTCGTGCTCCAGACGGGAACTGGTCAGTGCTTCAAACCCTGTCTGGCCGATCTGCTGATCGCCGCCACCTACCTGCGCGACGCGAGCGGCACCTGGGTCGGCTCGGTGAAGGCCGGCTCGAAGTACCAGATCTGCACCTTGGTGAAGAACGCGGGCAACACCTGGGCGGGCCCGACCTGGGTGCTGGCGGGCGGAGGCCTCGGCGTGCCGGTCGGCCCGACGGTGACCAAGAGCTGGCTGTCGTGGAACTCGTACGTGGAGGCGTGCCTGACCTACGCCACCGCGCCGTCGCCGGGCACCTGGCACGTCGGCCTGATGGTCGACTCCACCTTCGCGGTGCCCGAGCTCGACGAGGGCAACAACACCGCCACCGCGACGGTCACTGTCACGCCCTGAGGCGCTACTTGGCGGCGAGCTGCTTGGGCCCAATCGGCCCAAGCCCGCCCATCATGTTCACCATCGACTTGCGTGGCATCAACCGGGTGTTGAGGAACACCATCGCCTTGTTGGTGAAGCTGGTGAGCACGGTGGGCGACGAGCGGCTGGCGAGCGCCGCCATCGCGGCGTCGACCACTCCGGCGGCGGTCTGAGAGATCGAGTCGGGCGCTTCGTTCTGCGCAGTGCCGCCGGCCGCGAGGTGGAACTTGGTCTTGGTGGCGCCCGGGAGCAGGCCCGCGACGTAGACGCCGCGGGCCTTGTTCTCGTACCAGAGGCACTCTGAGAGCGAGGCGATGAACGCCTTGGTGGCGCAGTAGGTCGCCGAGCCGGGAAAGCTGAGCAGCGCCACCGAGGAGGCGACGTTCATCAGCGCGTCGCCGCTCTTCGCGCCCGCCAGGTACGCGTGAGAGAGGGTGACGATGGTGTCGATGTTGAGCCGGGTGATCGACTGCAGCTCTTCGACCGGCCGGTCGTGAAAGAAGCCGTAGACGCCCATGCCGGCGTTGTTGATCAACAGATCGTAGCGGCTGGCGCGCACGTCTTCGGCCACCCGCGCGACGTCGGCGGCCACCGAGAGATCGGCGACCAGCGCGCGGTGGCCGGCGCCGAGCTTCGCGGCCAGCTCCTTCGTCTTGGGTTCGCTGCGGCCGACGACGGTGAGCGTGTAGCCCTCCTTCGCCAGCCGTTCCGCGAACTCGAGTCCAATGCCTGACGTCGCCCCCGTGACCATCGCCGTCTTTGACATGGACAAGACACTACATGCGGCAAAACCAGGGCGGAGGCTTGGTGCCAGCAGGTGCGGACTTCAGCCCCACCTCGCGTTTGATCGGAAAGCCACTCGGGGCGGTGAGGAAGCTGCCGAACGTGATCGCACTGGGGTCGATGCGGGTCACCCTCTGCGCGCCCACCTTGGTGCTCAGCTGCAGCTCGTGGCACACGCCGCGGTCGTCGATCACCATCGCGCAGCGCGATGCGGGCCCCAGGTACACCACCGAGAGCGCGTCGAGGTCGTCGCCGTCGAACGCCGCGACGTCTTGCGGCTGCCGGCACTCGTCTCCTTTGAGCGCGCGCAGCGAGCCCGCGAAGGTCTCACCAAGAGGGCCGAAGGGGTTGCGATCGGGAATTCGATTGGCGAGCTCGGGGGTGAGGCGGTCTTCCTTCGCGGAGCTCAACGCCTGCTCGGTCGCCTCTTCTTCCACCCGGTAACGCCAGACGCCGACGCGCAGCACGAAGTCGACCACCCAATCGCCGCGCCGAAGCCTGGGAGCGGTGAGGTCGAGCCCTTCGATCACCGCGCGGCGGCGGCCAGCCGTCAGCCGCTGCACCGCGCTCCACAGCACGGGAAACGGAGCCGAGCCGCGAACGAGGAAGCCGATCTCGTCGACGGGACCAGAGGTGGTGGTCGTGAGCCGATCGATCGACGCGAGATCGAGCTCGTCGAGGCGAAGGGTGTCTTCGAGGCCACCCACCACGTCGATGCCCGTCACCACCGCCGGCACCGCTTCGCGGAGCGCGCCGAGTCTTCGCTGGAGCTCGCTCCCGTATTCGTCGCGGCCGTTCAGCGCGTACGAAGACTCGGGGCCGACCTTGGTGGTCTGGGCCTTCAGCGTCGCATCACACGAAGCCGACACACCCTTCAGATCGGTCACGCTGGGGTGCGCGCACAGGCCAGCGGCAGCCAGGCGATCGAGCGCCGCGAGCGCGTCGATCTTCGAGCCCTTCGACAGCTCGATCGTCCAGCGGGCGCGGCTGCGGTCGTAGGTCACCCGCGACAGCACCACCGCGTCGGGCACCGCATGAGACAGCTCGGCGAGCGTGACAGGCACCGACCCCGAGGTCGGCAGCCCCTCCAGCACCGCCGCCCACCTGCGCGTCTTGCCGATCAGCGCGGCGTTGTCGCCGGCCGGCGCCGCCGTCGATGCCAACACCAGTGCCGCGACCAAGCCGTGCATTCCGATCCTCCCGCCGGGAGGACCGTGGTGGCGTGCCGAACACGCAAAAACCTTCTGGCGGTTGTAACTGAGCCCGCAAGACAAAGGGCCCGACTCCGAGAGGAATCAGGCCCTTCGAATGGTCGGGGCGACTGGATTTGAACCAGCGACCACTTGCACCCCAAGCAAGTGCGCTACCAGGCTGCGCTACGCCCCGAGAACTGCAGGGAAACGACGCGCGCCCTTATGCCCGCCTGACGTGAGGACGTCAACCGAGACGACGCCTACTTCTCACTCGTCGTCATCGTCATCGCCGTCGTCGCTCTCATCCACGTCGTCGGGGTTGAGCTTCGACATGTCGATCGGGTTGCCCTGATCGTCGCGGCCCTGGTTCAACGCCGCCTTGAGCACTTGCGACGGCACGAACTTCACCACCCGCCGCGCAGTGATCTCGATCGGTTGGCCGCTCTGAGGGTTACGACCCGGGCGCGCGCGTTTGTACCGCGGCTGAAAGTTCCCGAATCCTGAGATCTTGACCTTGTCCCCCCGCTCCAACGTCTCTTTGAGCATGTCGAAGACGAGCTCCACGATCTCGGCCGACTCCTTCTTCGAGAAGCCCACGCGCTCGTAGACGCTCTCGATGATGTCCGCTTTGGTCATGACCCAATCGTCTCCCACGACCATGTAGGAGTCAACTTCATGACTTCCTTACGCTTTTGACGATCAGGCCCGGAGCGAGCCGCCCAGCCGCTTGTTCACCTCGGCCACGATCTTCTCGTGCGCCGCTGTGACTTCCTGGTCGGTCAGCGTGCGGTCGCCGGCCCGGTAACGCAGCGCAAACGCTAGGTTTTTCTGGCCTTCTGGCAACGGCTTGCCGGTGTACACGTCGAACACCCGCGCCTCTTCGACCAGCGGCGCACCGACCTCCAGAATCACCCCGCGCACCTGCTCGGAGGCCAACGCCGCCGGCACCACCACCGCGATGTCGCGCAACACCGCCGGGAAACGGCTGGGCGTGGCGCTCGCCGGCACCAGCCTGGCGCAGGCCAACAACGCCTCCATCTCGAGCTGGAACAGGTAGATGCCCAAAGGAGCGTCGAGCCGCTTCGCCGCGCGCGGGTGCAGCTCTCCCACCGTGCCCAGCCGCGTCTTCCCGCTCCACACCGTCGCCGCCGCGCGCGGGTGGTACCAGTCGTTCTCGAGCGGCTCGTAGCGCGCGTCGTCGATGTGCAGCACGCCGAGCACTTTCTCCACCGCCGCCTTCGCGTCGAAGAAGTCGGCGTTCGCGTCCTTCGCGGTCCACGACACCGCGCCCTCGCGCGCGCCCCACACCACGCCCGCCACCTGCTGCACCTCCACTGCGATCGGGTGCATGCCCGGGCGAGCGCCCTCCCCGCCCTTGGCGCCTTCTTTGTCGGGCCGGTAGCTGCGGGCGATCTCGTAGTAGCCGACGCCCTGCGCCTGGTGCCGCGCCGCGCGAGACACGTTGTGCACCAGCGACGGCAACAGCGAGGTGCGCATCACCGACTGCTCTTCGGAGAGCGGGTTGCCGATCTTGATCGCGCCCTTCTCTTCGTTGATCGCCGCCAGATCTTTCTCGGCGACGAACGAGTAGTTCATCACCTCGGTCAGGCCCGCGCCGGCCATCGCCGTGCGCACCCGCCGCTCGAGCACCGCCGAGGCCGGCTCGGGTGAGAGCTCGGGCACCGTGCGCGGCAACGCCGGAGGAATCGACTCGAAGCCGCGCACCCGCGCGATTTCCTCGATCAGATCTTCCTCGCCGCTCACGTCGACCCGCGCCAGCGGCACCTCGTACTCGGTGCCGTTCGCTGCCGGAGCACCCTTGAAGCCGAGCGCGGTGAGAATGCGCTCGCCGTCGGCCTCGGGCACGCTCACGCCCAACAGCTCGCTGGTGCGGCCCTTGCGCAGGGTCACCTTCTTCGCCGCCTTCGGCTTCGGGTACACGTCGACCACGCCCTGCAGCACCGTGCCGCCCGCGACCTCGGCGATCAGCGCCGCAGCGCGATCCAACACCTCGGGCAGCCGGCCCACGTCGGTGCCGCGCTCGAACCGGTGCGACGACTCGGTGTGCAGCTGGTGCCGCTTCGACGAGCGCCGAATCGACGACGGCTGAAAGGTCGCCGCCTCGAGCAGCACCCGGGTGGTCTTGTCGGTGACCTCGCTCTGCGCTCCGCCCATCACGCCCGCGAGCACGTGCGGCTTCTCGCGATCGCAGATCAGCAGGTCGTCGGCGGCGAGCGTGCGCTCCTTGCCGTCGAGGGTGGTCAGCTTCTCGCCCGCCTTCGCGGTGCGCACCACGATCTGGTGGCCGCCCAGCTGATCGAGATCGAACCCGTGCAGCGGCTGGCCGTACTCGAGCAGCACGTAGTTGGTCACGTCGACCACGTTCGACAGCGCGCGCACCCCGCAGGCCTTCAGGCGCTGCTGCATCCACGCCGGAGACGGGCCGACCTTCACCCCGTCGATCACCCGCGCCGAGTAGCGCAGGCAACGCTCCTGGTCTTCGATGCGAATGCCGATCGACTCCGCCGCCTTCGCAGAACCTTCGCGCAGGTTGGGCTTGGGAGGCTTCGCCATCTTCGCGTACAGCGCCGCCACCTCCCGCGCGATCCCCAGGTGCGAGAGCGCGTCGGGGCGGTTGGGCGTCACGTTCAGCTCGAACACCACGTCGTCGAGCCCGAGCGCCTGGGCGATCGGCTCGCCCGGCTTCGCCGCCGGGTCGAGAATCAACAGCCCGGCCGCGTCCTCCGACAGGCCCAGCTCGCGCGCCGAGCAGAGCATGCCGAACGAGTCGACCCCGCGGAGCTTGCCGACCTTGATCGCGTCTTTCGCGCCCGGCAGCAGCGTGCCCGGCGTCGCCAGCGGCACCTTGTCTCCGACCTTGTAGTTCTTCGCGCCGCAGACGATCTGCAGCGGGCTCGCGCCGCCGGTGTCGACCTTGGTCACCGAGAGCTTGTCGGCGTCGGGGTGCTTGTCGGAGCTGATGATCTGCGCGACCACCACGCCCTTGAGCGCCTCGCCCGGCCGCTCGATGCCCTCGACCTCGAGGCCCGCCATCGTCAGCCGCGAGGCGAGCTCCTGCCAGTTGAAGCCGGAGCCCGAGTCGCTCTTCGGCAGCTCGACGTACTCACTCAGCCAGTTCAAAGAGATCTTCATGGCGGTCGCTCAGAACTGCGAGAGGAAGCGGTGATCGTTTTCGAACAACAACCTCAGGTCGTCGATGCCGTGGCGCAACATCGCCATTCGCTCCACGCCCATGCCGAACGCGAAGCCGGTGACCTTTTCGGGGTCGTGCCCGCCCATGCGCAGCACGTTGGGGTGCACCATTCCCGAGCCGCCCACCTCGAGCCAACCGGTCATCTTGCAGATGCGGCAGCCCGAGCCGTTGCAGCTCGCGCACGAGATGTCGACCTCGGCCGACGGCTCGGTGAAGGGGAAGAAGCTGGGCCGAAAGCGCGCCCGCACGTTGCTGCCGAAGAACGCCTTCGCGAACGCGTCGAGGGTGCCCTTCAGCTCGGCGAAGGTGACGCCCTTGTCGACGTAGAGGCCCTCGACCTGGTGAAACATCGGGGTGTGGGTGATGTCGGAGTCGCGGCGGTACACCCGGCCCGGCATCACCGCCCGAATCGGCCCCTTCTTGGTCAGCATGTGGCGGATCTGCACCGGCGACGTATGGGTGCGCAGCAGCATCGGCATCTTCGCGAAGCCGCCCTCCAGCCAGCCGCCCTCGACGTAGAAGGTGTCTTGCATGTCGCGCGCGGGGTGATCGAGCGGCATGTTGAGCGCTTCGAAGTTGAACCAGTCGAGCTCGATCTCGGGGCCGTGCGCGACCTCGAAGCCCAGCCGGGCGAAGATCGCCACGATGTCGTCGAGCGTCTGCGACGCGGGGTGACGCCGGCCGGCGCCGCGGCCACGGCCGGGCAGCGTGACGTCGACCTTCTGGCCCTTCAGCTCGGCCGAGAGCGCCGCTTCGTCGGCCTTCGACGCCGCGTCGGTGAGCTGAGCCTCCAGCTCGGTCTTCACCTGGTTCATCACCGCGCCGGCGGCCTTGCGCTGATCGGGCGGGAGCTTGCCCACCTGCGACATCACCTTCTGCAGCTCCGACTGCTTGCCGAGGTACTTCACCCGCACCTTGTCGAGCGCGGCGCGATCGGTCGCCGCCGCGATCTCGGCCTTCGCCGACGCCGCCAATGCCCGGAGCTGTTCTTCCATCGTTCCCTCGAGTGCAGAAAATGAAACGGGGCCGCCCCTTTTGAGGCGACCCCGAAAACTCGTTACTTCGAAACCGTTTTCTTAGGCCGCCTTGGCGAGCTGGGCGACGGCCCCAAACCCGGCGGGATCAGTCACCGCGAGGTCCGCGAGGATCTTGCGGTCGATCGCGACCTTCGCCTTGGTGAGACCGGCGATCAGCTTCGAGTACGACAGACCGACCAGCCGGGCGGCCGCGTTGATGCGGACGATCCACAGGCTGCGGAACTCGCGCTTGCGGCGCGCGCGGTCGCGGCTGGCGTAGTCGAGCGCGCGCTCGACGGCCTGGTTCGCGCGCTTGTAGCAATTCTTGCGGCGGCCGCGGAAACCCTTGGCGAGCTTCAGTACGCGGTTACGACGACGGCGGGCCTTGAATCCTTTTTTGACGCGCATAGATCTCTTTCAGTTCGCCCCGTAGGGGAACATCTCCTTGATCACCTTCTTCGCGTCCATGTCGCGCAGGTGAGCGGTGCCGCGGTTGCGGCGATCGTTGTCGGCGGTCTTCGCGTGGGTGAAGAGGTGCTTGGCGAACGCCTTGGCGTGCTTCACCTTGCCGCTCTTCTTCACGTGAAAGCGCTTCTTCGCGGCCGACTTGGTCTTCAACTTGGGCATGACTTCTCCGATGAGGGAGCGCGCTCGTAGCGTGAGCCCCCCTCTGATGTCAAGCAGCGGTATTCGCTGACTTAATGACCGGCTGACGGCGGGGGCGCCGCGGGGCCGGTACCGGTCGCCTGAGCGGCCTGAGGCGCAGCGGCCGGAGCCGTGCCCTGAGGCGACGAAGGTGACGGATCTTTGTGGTCTTTGCTCGCCAGCCGGGCCTGCTTCTCTTTCTCGGCTTCCTGGAGCGCGATGCGGTGCTGGTCGCGGGCCCGCTGAGCCACCTTGGCGGTGGGAGCGACGATCATGAACATCTGGCGGCCTTCCATCTTCGGGGCCGACTCGATCTGCGCGATGTCTTTGATGTCTTGGAGGACCTGGTCGAGCACCTGCTGCCCGAGCTCGCGGTGCGTGATCTCGCGGCCGCGGAACATGATGGTCACCTTCGCCTTGTTCCCTTCTTCGATGAAGGTGCGAATGTTCCGCATCTTGAAGTCGTAGTCGTGCTCTTCGGTCTTGGGGCGCAGCTTCACCTCTTTGACCTTCACCACGACCTGCTTCTTCTTGGCCTCGTTGGCCTTCTTCTTCTCTTCGTACTTGTACTTGCCGTAGTCCATGATCCGGCAGACGGGCGGCTTCGCCATCGGGTTGACCTCGACGAGGTCGAGTCCCTCCGACTGGGCCTTCTCCAGTGCTGCCTCGATGGACAGGTCTCCGAGTTGCTCTCCACCCGAACCGATCACCCGTACCTGGCGGGCCTTGATACGTCGGTTCGTTCTCTGATCGCGTGCGATGGCGGAGCTCCTTGGTTTTCGTTTACGGCCGTTACGAGTCGGTATCTGCAGCGGGGCGACTGCCCCGAAGGCGGCGCAATGTACCCACATTCATCTATTCGTCAACCCCGCTTGCCTTTGAACTTCGCCTGAGCACATTGTGGCGAGGTACAGAAGCACTTCAGCTCTCGTAACTGACGGTGCTTCGGGGGGAAGGCCAAAAGGTTATGGAGATCACCGACGTCAAGGTGTTCCCAGTCGATGAAGACAAGCTGCGTGCCTACGTGACGATCACGTTGGACGCGTGCTTCGTCGTGCGCGACTTGAAGGTGATTCACGGCAACACCGGGCTGTTCGTGGCGATGCCGGCCAAGAAGCGCAAAGACGGCACCTACAAAGACATCGCTCACCCGCTGAACTCCGAGATGCGGGACAAGATGGAGAAGATCGTGCTCGCCGAGTACGAGAAGGTGAAGGCCGCCGGTGGCGTGCCGGCCCCGGCTCAGAAGCGCGATGTCGAGGTCTACCCCGACCCTGACTAGTGGCTCGTGGATTGACCCTCGCTGCGCCGTGAACTAACTCGGCGTTCATGCCCGTCAGCCACGACTTCAAGATCTTCTCGGGTAACTCCAACCGGGAGCTGTCGCTGCGGATCTGCGACTACCTGAAGAAGCCGCTCTCGAAGGCCGATGTGAATCGGTTCTCCGACGGAGAGATTCAGGTCGAGATCGGCGAGAACGTTCGCGGCCTCGACGTCTTCATCGTGCAGAGCACCTGCCCGCCGGTGAACGATCACCTGATGGAGCTGTTGATCATGTCTGACGCGCTGAAGCGCGCGTCGGCGGCCTCGATCAACGCGGTGATCCCCTACTACGGGTACGCCCGGCAGGACCGCAAGGTGGCGCCGCGCACGCCGATCACCGCCAAGCTGGTGGCCGATCTGCTCGCCTCGGCCGGCATTCAGCGGGTGGTCGCGCTCGACATGCACGCCGGGCAGATTCAGGGCTTCTTCAACTTCCCCTCCGATCACCTCTACGCGTCGCCGGTGTTCCTGGAGGACATTCGCAAGAAGTTCACCAACACCGAAGACCTGGTGATCGTCTCGCCCGACGCCGGCGGCGTCGAGCGCGCCCGCGCGTACAGCAAGCGGCTGAACACCCCGCTGGCGATCATCGACAAGCGCCGCCCGCGCCCCAACGCGCTCGAGGTGATGAACCTGATCGGCGACGTGAAGGGCAAAGACGCGATCATCGTCGACGACATCGTCGACACCGCCGGCACGCTCACCCTCGGCGCCGCGGCGCTGAAGGAAAAAGGCGCCCGCCGGGTCTACGCCTACGCGGTGCACCCGATTCTCTCGGGCCCGGCGATCGCCCGCATCAGCGAGTCGGTGCTCGAGGAGGCGGTGTTCACCGACTCGGTGCCGCTCACCCGCGAGGCGTTGGCGGCGAAGAAGATTCGCGCGGTGCCCACCGACCGGTTGTTCGGCGAGGCGATCGCCCGCATTCACCGCGCCGAGTCGCTCAGCTCTCTGTTCGTCTGATGCGCGCGCTCTTCGGGGCGTTGCTGTTGCTGGCGCTGGGCTGCACGAGCAAGGCGAAGCCGCCGCTGCCCGACACGTTTCTGTTCGGCGCCTCGATCGCCGGCTTTCAGGTCGACATGGGCTGCCCCACCCTGCCCAATGGCGAGTGCGAAGACCCGAACAGCGATTGGTACGACTTCGTCACCCGCCGCGGTGAGATGAGTGACATCGCGCAGTACCTGAGCACCGACGCGCCCGACGCCGGGCCGGGGCATTGGGAGTTGTACGAGCACGACTACGACCTGGCGAAGAACCAGCTCGGGTTGGACTCGGTGCGGTTGTCGATCGAGTGGAGCCGGATCTTCCCCAGCGCGACCGACGCGGCCAACGACGACACGGCGGTGAACGCGCTGGCCGACCCCAAAGCGGTGGCGAAGTACCATGCGATGTTCGCGGCGCTGAAGGCGCGCGGCCTGAAGCCGCTGGTGACGCTGAACCACTACACGCTGCCCAAGTGGCTGCACGACGGCGTCGCCTGTCACAACGACTTCGCCCACTGCGCCAACCGCGGGTGGTTGGACCACGACCGGATCTTGAAGGAGATCGCCAAGTACGCCGCGTTCTGCGGGCGCGAGTTCGGCGGCGACGTCGACTTCTGGGTGACCGAGAACGAGCCGTTCGCGGTGGTGCTCCCCGGCTTTCTGCTGCCGTCGGCCGACCGGGTGAACCCTCCCGGGGTGCAGTTTCAGTTCGCGGCGGCGAAGCAGGTGATGCTAGCGATGGAGGAGGCCCACGCACGCATGTACGACGCGCTCAAGGCGGCCGACACCGTCGACGCCGATGGCGACGGGGTGAAGTCGTTCATCGGGCTGGTGTACTCGATGACTCCGGCGCGGCCGAAGGATGCGTCGAAGATGGTCGACGTCACCGCCGCCAATCACCTCTTCTATCTGTACAACGACGTGTTCCTCGACGCGGTGGCGAAGGGCGACGTCGACGCGAACCTCGACGGCACCAAGCAGCACCGCGATGATCTCGCGGGCCGCATGGATTACATCGGCCTCAACTACTACACGCGGATCACCGTCGAAGGCACCGACAGCGCGTCGTTGCCCGAGCTGTCGCCGCTCTCGAACTTCAACCCGCTCACGCTGCAGGTCTGGGAGGACTACCCGCGCGGCATCTACGAGATGTCGATGCACGTGCACGACCGCTTCGGCCTGCCGGTGATCGTGACCGAGACCGGCGCGCAAGATCCTTCTGATGACGGCTCGGGCAGCTCTTGGCTGGCGCGCTACCTCACCTGGACTCAGCGCGCGGTGCGCGACGGAGCCGACGTGCGTGGGTTCTTCTATTGGACCCTGATGGACAACTACGAGTGGAACCACGGCATGGACATCAAGATGGGCCTCTACGGGATCGACAAGAACGACCCGATGAAGCACCGGGTGGCGAAGAAGTCGGTCGCCACTTACCGATGGATCACCGATGAGCGCCTGGTGCCCGAGGAGCTGCAGCGGCTGTACCCGCAACCGGAGTGACCGATGACCCGAGCTCAACCGCTGATCGCGGTGCGCGACGTCGATGCGAGCGCGCGCTGGTACGCCGAGCTGCTCGGCCTCGAAGGCAACGGCGAGACCCATGGCGGGTTGTACGAGCGGTTGATGACGGGTGAGCAGTTGGTGCTGCAGCTCCACGCATGGGATCGCGAGGAGCACCCCAACCTGATGAACCGGGAGAAAGCGCCAGTGGGCCACGGCGTGTTGCTGTGGTTCGAGGTCGACGACTTCGATGACGCGGTCGCGCGGGCGAAGAAGCTGAAGGCCGAGGTGCTGGTGAAGCCGCACGTGAACGAGGCTCCGATGCACCGGGAGATCTGGCTGCGCGATCCCGATGGGTACGTGGTGGTGGTGGTCAGCCCAGATGGTGAGGCGGCGTGATTCCCGCGATTGCGCTCTGGCTGGCGGCGGCTCCGGCCGACGTGGTGAAGGAGATCGAGGTTCGCGCCAGCCCCGGTGACGTGTGGAAGGCGTGGACCACCTCCGCGGGGGCACGCACGTTCTTCGCTCCCGAGGCGAAGATCGAGGCGAAGCCGGGCGGCGCGTACGAGATCGGAGACGCCGAGCGCTGCACGGTGGTGTCAGCCGAGCCGCTGAAGAAGCTGCAGCTCATCTGTCAGGCGCAAGCCACCGTCACCATCGAGCTGTTCCCCCAGGGAAAGACGGTGAAGGTGCGGCTGACTCAGATTGGCAGGAAGGACGAGTCCGCCGGCCACGCCTGGGACGTTGCGCTCGCACGGCTCGCCCATCGTTTCAGGAGAGCGCCGATCGACTGGAAGAGCCCGTGGGCGCCCGTGCCCCCTGAAGCGCTGCACTTTCTCGAGGGCATCTATGTCAGCCCTGATGGCCAACAGCTCGAGACCTGGACCTGGAGCGAACACGGGCTGCTCGGCAGCGCGCGCGAAGACGAGAACGGGAAGCCGGTGTTCTATGAGCTCGCCGCGGTGGAGCCACAAGACGGCGAATGGGTGATGACCATTCGCATGTTCAAGGCAGAGCTCGCCGTACACCCCAAGACCGAGCATGAGACCGCACGCCTGGTGCTCGACTCGCTCAGCAAGGACCGCGCGGTCTTCGTCACCGAGTTCGGTGACCCGGTCAGCGTCGAGTACCTGCGCTCAGGCGATGGACTCGATGTGAACGTGAAGCGCGGCAGCGATGAAGAGAAGCATCACTTCAAGCGGAAAGACGCGGGGCACTAACCTCACCCCGCGGACGCTTTTGCGTCCGTCGGCCCTCTCCCTCCAGGAGAGGGGTTGCACGGCGACGCGTTGCCTCGAGACGAACGTCCCATGCCTCGGCCCACTCGGCGTCGCTGATGCGGCCGTGACGACGGAGGGCGGCCACGTCTGCTTTCGCCACCGACGACTGCTTGTCTGCGCTCACCGCCGTCGGCCGGGCGTACTGCTCGAGGTCGGCGAGCGCCTGGCGTGCGGCCTCGCGAACCGGCTCGCCGCCCGACTTCAGCGCCCACTCGAAGATCGCCCATGACAGCTCGGCGTGGGAGCGCTCCTCGCGGGCGATCCGCTCGAGAACAGAACGAGTCGCGGGCTCTTCGCAGACCAAAGCGCAGCGAGCGGCGACGTCAGCGTTGAAGTCTTCGAGCTGGCAGCCGTCGGCCAGACTCTCGATCGCCAACGTCACGTACGGGTCGGCTTTGGCGTCGAGGCCACCGAGGAGGAGCTCGGGCATCGCCTCGACCGTGAACGAACGCCCCGCGTAGCCCTTGGCGAGCGCGAAGCAGCGACGGGTGTGATCGATCTCTTCCAATGCGGCGCGATGGGCCCACGCCATCAGCTCCGCGGGAGCGCCGGCCGAGGCCAGCAGCCACGACACCCGCGAGAACGCCGGCACCGACGCGTGCTCCTTCTGCGCGTCGTGCAGCCACAGCGCTTCGAGGGCGGCGCGGGTCGCTTCGTCGAGGCCGGCCGGGTTCGGCTCATCGCCGCCGGTCCAGTCGGCTCCGCCCTTCAGGTTCGGGTGCAGCTGCTTGCCGCGAATGCGCAGCGGCCGGCCCCACGCGCCGCCCGCCGAGCCGATCGCCAGCGATGCGATCGCCCCGAACCAACCCACCGGAGCACCGAGCGAGGCCATGCCCCCGAAGATCGCCGAGGCGATGCCGCCCTTCTTGGTGGCCCGGTGGTGCTTGATGCCCAACACCACCGCGGTGCCGCCGGCAGCGAACTGCATCACCGCCAGCACGGTGAAGGTGGCGAGGCCCGGGTTCTCATTGGCCCGGGCGGAGATCATCCACCACCAGACGCCGACGTTGATCGGGATCACCAGACACGCGATCGCGGCCGCGAGCGCGTGGGTGGGAAACGGCTTCACCTGCGGAGCCTCGGTCATGCGCCGAGGCTAGCGCAGGCGCCTACTGGGTGATCGAACCGCTGTACGCGCCGTTGCCGCTCGTCGTCGAGCCGCAGCTGTCGACCACCAGGTAATACGTGCCGGCGGGAAGCGTCGGCGTGGTGATGGTCGCGGTCGTCGAGGTGCAAGCGCCGTCGTAGAAGCAGGCCTCGTCGGTGGTGCTCCCGGTGCAGACATCGCGGATGTAGATCAGCGGCCGGTAGGTGGTGTCGGTGGCGCTGACGGTGACCGAGATGGTGCCGCTGAACGGGTGGCTGATTTGGTAGACGTAGTCCATCCCCGCGCCGTTGCCGTTGCACTGCGAGCCGATGCCGGTGTCCGCGCCCGAGGTGTAGTCGGCGGTGGCGTTCAGCGTGTTGCCGCTGAAGGTCACGGTGCCGCTCGACGCGATCAGGTTGCCGGTGATCAGGCCGCAGTTGTCGAACGCGGTGGTGGTGGTGCCTCCGCCCGCGCCGCCGCCGGTGCCGCCGCCGCCACCCGCGCCACCGCCCGTACCGGTGTTGCAGAAGTAGCCCGAGCCGCTGAACTGGCAGGTCTCACCGAAGCTGGTGCAGTCATTACAGCTGTTGCCGCTGGAGCCGCAGACGGTGTTGGAGAAGCCGCTCTGGCAGGTGCCGCTCGAGTCGCAGCAGCCGGAGCAAGTGCTCGAGTTGCACGGCACCACGCACTGGAACGTGCCGCTCGAGGAGACGAAGCCGCAGGTCTCGCCGAACGTCTCGCAGTTGGTGCAGGAGTTGCCGTTGCCGCCGCAGAGCGTGATGTCGTTGCCCGACTGGCAGCTGCCGAACTGATTGCAGCAGCCGGCGCAGTTGTTCGGGCCGCACGACGAGCCGCCACCGCCGGTGGCCGAGCCGCCACCGACCGCGGAGCCGCCGCCGACCGCCGAACCACCGCCGACCGCCGAGCCACCGCCGACCGCCGAGCCGCCGCCGACTGCAGAGCCACCGCCGACTGCGGAGCCGCCGCCGACTGCCGAGCCGCCGCCGACCGCCGAGCCGCCGCCGACCGCCGAGCCACCACCGGCTGCAGAGCCGCCGCCGACCGCCGAGCCACCGCCCGAAGCCGAGCCGCCACCCGCAACCGGGTTGGGGTTGATGCAGCTGCCGAAACGGCAGACCTGGCCGAGGTTACAAGCGGTGCACGCCCCGCCGTTGTCACCGCAATTCTGCGTGGTTGGGGTCTGACAGGTTCCCTGGGCGTCACAGCAGCCGAGGGCACAGTTGGCGGCGTTGCAGGCGGGCTTGGTGCCGCAATCAGCCGCGAGGAAGAGGACCAGGACGAGACTGCCGCCGAAGAGGGCTTTCGAGCTCACCCACCGAGGACACTTCAAGCGCTCCGAGAGTGCAAGGGCGTTGCAGCGGGGCCAAAGGTCGAGAAAGCTTCGGTTTAACGTGAACTTCGCGTTGCTCGCGATCGCCCTCGCCGCCCAGGAGCCGACGTACGCCGACGGTGGATTGGCTCCCCTGCCCGGCCTGAGCGCCGACGGAGGCGACTACGAGGCAGTGCCCGACGGCGGCGAGATCGACTTCTACCCCGACGCCGGCGTCCGCCTCGGCCCCTCCTGGCTGCGCTTCGAAGGCAACCGGGTGCTCCCCGACGAGGTCTACAAGCTCGAGCTGAACCTGCCGCCCGACGCCGAGCCGAGCGAAGAGATGCGCTCGCAGATCGAGCACACCGCGTACCGGTTCTTGCGCAGGGCCGGCTACGACATCGCCACCGTCAACGCCAAGCTCGAGAACGGCACGATCACCCTGCGAATCGACGAAGGCCGGCTGGAGAAGATCGTCTTTCGCGGCGGCCTCACCGTGCAGACGTTGCAGTTCAAGGTCGCGCTGTTTCTCGATCAAGACATCTACAACCGCTACGCGCTGGAGCGGCAGATCGAGAGCCTGTCGAAGTCGATCGGCATTCACATCGTGCGCTGGGCGCTGGTGCCGACCGCGAACCCCGATCACATCGGCTGGCAGCTGACCCACATTCCCGCGATCGAAGGCATGGAGCTGCTGCACGAGCGCGAGCCCTACGAGCTCCATTTCTGGTTCGAGGAACACGACTGGAATGAAGGCACCGGCGCCGACCTGCGCAGCAGCTACCTCGACGGACTCGAGATCGGCGTCAACCGCCAGGGCCGCTCGCTGGTCGTCGATGGAGACCGCTGGCGCGCCGCGGTCAGCATCGGTGGCGGCATTCGTAAGCGCATTCTCGATCAGAGCTACTACCCGCACTTCTCCCGCGCGTTCGGAGAGCTGAAGTACTTCCTGCCTCCGTTCGCGGGCGATCAGCTCGAGGTCTACTTCTGGCTGACCGGAACCGTGATCGGGCGAAACCGGCCCGACCTCGCGCTCGAGAACTACAACGAGGGCTCGACGCTCCTCTCTGGCCATGCGCGTGTGAAGTTCGGACATGGCTTCTCGTTGGCGTTCGGGATCGGCGCCGAGTACCGGCAGATCTTCAACGTGCACATGTCGATCGCGGTGCCCCACACCGACGATCAGGTTCCGGGGATTCTGAAAGACAGTGAAGGCGTCAACCTCGACCAGGTGCGGCAACGCCTTCGTGCATTTGGAGAGATCCGCGCGAACTGGATGATCTTGAAGAATCCCGAACGGCCCGACCGTGATCACTTCCTCGAGGCTGGTACGCGCTACTACTTCGGCGTCGACCCGGCCCAGCGAGACCCACTGACCACCCAGGCTCCCTACGGCTGGATCTACGAGAAGTACCAGAAGGTCTTCGACTTCGGCTGGAACGATCTCTGGATCAAGAGCCACGCCCGCTTCGCCTGGGGCGACGTCGCGTTCCACGACGAGCAGCCGCTCGCAGAGTACCTCCGCGGCATCTTGGGCATCATCTGGGTGCGCAAGGCGATCAACGCCTCGGCCGAGTACCGCTTCAGCGTCACCCGCGACATCCTCAAGCTCTCTCTATTCGTAGAGCTCGCCGCCTGGGGCCAGCCGTCTGGGCGCCTCGGCCTCTGCCGCGATCCCGATGGAACGATCGACGTCACCAATTGCCCTGGCGTCCGGCCCGAGACGCTGCGCTTCGGCGGCACCGGCGGCCCGGGCATCCACATTCTTCTGCAGGGCGACTTCCAGCTCGACATCTACGGCAGCTTCGGAGTCGCCTCGCCCGACTTCCGAAACGTGTTCGGCACCACCTTCGACTTCGGCGCGCTCGCGATCCTCAACAAGGTCTTCTAGCCGCGAAGCCGACCGGGGTTGAGGCCGGTCGTTCGGCCGAAACGGGAGCGGGCGCAGCCCGCGAAGGGAGGCGAGCCAGCTACGCGAGCTTCAACGGCAACCGCCGCAGCCGCTGACCGGTCGCCGCGAACACCGCGTTCGCCACCGCGGGAGCGATCACCGGCACGCCAGGCTCGCCACAACCAGTCGGAGGCGCCTCGTTGGTCACCAGGTGCACGTCGATCTTCGGCGACTCGAAGATCCGGATCGGGTCGTAGTCGTACATGTTGTTCTGCGCGACCCTGCCCTTCTCGATCGTGATCTCCTGCTTCAGCGCCGAGCTGAGCCCGAAGATCGCCGCCGACTCCATCTGCTGAACCACGCCGTCGGGGTTCACCACCTGGCCGCAGTCGATCGCCATCACCAGCCGGTGGATCTCGATCTCTTTGTTCTCGACCGAGACGAACGCCACCGCGGCGGCGAACGAATCGAAGCTCTTGTGCACCGCGATGCCGCGGAACTGCCCTTCGGGCGCGGGCGAGCCCCAACCCGACTCCTTGGCGACCTTGTCGAGCACCCAGCGGTGCCGGTGGTGGTGCTTGAGCAGCGAGCGCCGGTACTCGTACGGGTCCTGCTTGGCGGCGGCCGCAAGCTCGTCGATGAAGCCCTCGGTGACGAAGCCCTGGTGTGAGTTGCCGACCGAGCGCCAGAAGCCGACCGGCACGTGGGTCTGCACCGGCACGTAGTCGACTGCGAGGTGGTCGATCTCGTACGGCAGATCGTGCGCGCCCTCGACCGCGGTCGGGTCGACCACCGTGCCACCGGCCATCAGCGACTTCGCCAGCCCGCCGGTCCACTCGCGAACGCCCTGCGCGATCCCGTAGGGCAGCATCTGCGGCACCCACTCGCGGCCGACGTAGCCGATGATCGACTGGCTCACCGTCTGGTGGTGCCACGCCTTCGGCTTGCCGTCGGCGTCGAGCGCCGCGCGGAGCTTGTTGAACACCATTGGGCGGTAGCGATCCTGCTGAACGTCTTGCTCGCGCGACCAGATCACCTTCACCGGCCGGTTCAGCTTCTGCGACGCGAGGATCGCCTCTTCGACGTAGTGGTTGTGGAGCCGCCGGCCGAAGCCGCCGCCCAGCCACACCGGGTGCACCGAGATCTGATCGTGCGAGAGCCCGGTCAGCCGCTTGGCGATGTCGCGCGCCTCGGCGGGGCCTTGCATGCCGGCCCAGATCTCGACCGAGTCTTTCTGCACGTGGGCGGTGGCGTTCACCACCTCCATCGTCAGGTGCGCCTGGTACGGGCACTCGTACTCGGCTTCGATCACACCGAGCGCCTTCGAGAGCACCTTGTTGGCGTCGCCGTCGTCGCGCACCCGGGTGCCAGATTCGACCTTGGCGCGGTCGCGGAACTTCTGAAACAGCGCCGCCGAATCGACGCTCGCGTTCGCGCCTTCGTCCCAGTCGAGCTTCACCACTTTCGCCGCTTCACGGGCCTGCCAGTACTTCTCGGCCACCACGAAGACGCGGTCGTCGATCGAGAAGACGTCGACCACTCCGGGGAGCGCCTTCGCCGCGGCGGCGTCGAACGACTTCAGCTTGCCCTCGAACACCGGACACTTGAGAACGATCGCGTTCGCCATGCCCGGCACGTTCACGTCGATGCCGTAGATCGCCTGGCCGCACGCCTTCAGCTTCGCGTCGGTGCGCGCCTGCGCCTTGCCGATCACCTTGAAGCCGCGCGTCTTCAGGTCGACCTCGGGCACCGCGACCGCGCCGGCCTTGGTCGCCACCTCGCCGTAGCGCGCGGAGCGGCCCGACTCCGGGTGCGAGATCACGCCGCCATCGACGGTGACCTTCTCGACCGGCACGCCCCACCCCTCGGCGGCGGCGAGCTTCAGCATCTGCATCGCCGAAGCGGCAGCGGTGCGGAGCGGCACCCAGCTGCTCTTCACGCTGGTGGAGCCGCCGGTGATCTGAAAGCCGAGCTTGGGGTTGTCGTAGGTGCGATCGGCGGGAGCGAACAGCACCTCGATCTGCTCCGTCTTCAGCGCCAGCTCCTCGGCCACCATCATCGGAAACGAGGTGACCACGCCCTGCCCCATCTCCATCTTGTCGAGCACGAACTGCACCCGATCGTCGGGCCAGATCGCGATCCACGCGTTGGGGCGAAACGGCTTCACCGGCGCTTTCTCTTCGGCGAAGGCCAGCTCCGGCAGCCACATCGACACCATCAGCCCGCCGCCGACCCGCGCTCCCGCCTGGAACAGCCCGCGTCGCGAGATCACTTCTCACCTGCCGCGGCGTGAATCGCCTTTCGAATGCGCGGGTAGGTGCCGCAGCGGCAGATGTTGCCGCCCATCGCGATGTCGATGTCTTCGTCGGTCGGCTTCGGCTGCGCCTTGAGCAACGCCGCCGCCTGCATCACCTGGCCCGACTGGCAGTAGCCGCACTGGGGCACGCTGCCGATCACCCACTCGACCTGCACCCGGTGCAGCCCGTCGAGGCCTTCGACCGTGGTCACCTCGTGGCCCACCGCGGCGCTCCAGGGGGTGACGCAGCTGCGCACCGCCTCGCCGTCGATGTGCACCGTGCAGGCGCCGCACATCGCGACCCCGCAGCCGAACTTGGTGCCGGTCATCATCAGCTCTTCGCGAATCACCCAGAGCAGCGGCACCATCGGAGGCAGATCGAGCTCGTGCTCGACTCCGTTCACCTTCAGCTTTTCTTTCACGGCGCCTCACTCGGGCATGGCGCGCCCGCTTTGATCCACTTCTCGACCGCTTCCAGCAGCTGCTCGTGGGTGAGCGGCGGTTTGCTGCGGCCCGCGCCCGGAGAGAAGCCCCAGTTCACCAGCGGCTCTTCGTGAAAGTGCGACTTCAGCTGGTCGAGCGACTTGTTGCCGTTCTGCTTCGGATCTTTGAGCTGGTTGCAGAGCTGCGGCGCGGTGCGGCCCTGAAACACCATCGGCGTTTCTTTCGGCGGCAGCGACCAGCCGTGCGCGCCGGGCGGTTGATGCTCGTCGGCCGGGTTCTGCAGCGCGTGGCAGCCGGTGCACTTCATGCCCAGCTCGGTCATCCGCCGGCTCACCATCATCCGGTGCACGCGGGAGATGTCGGTCTGCAGCGGCGCGTTGCCGGCCGGGTGGCAGTTCATGCACCGCGGCGACTGGAGCACCGAGTAGATCGGCGCGAACAGGTCGGCCGGCTTGGCGTCTTCTGCCGACGCCGTGGCCGCGAACGCGATCGAGATTGAAGCGATGAGCCCCCGCATCGGCGCGCACTGTAACGTCACGGGCGGGCGTCTGCACAACGTTCGACCCTTGCGTTTCGACCGGGGTTCCAGTGTCTTAGGGCGCATGACCGTTCGCGGAACGAAGAACTCCCCCCTCCCCGTTCGCAGCCAGCCCACTTCGAAGACCGACGCGCCCAAGGCGCCCGCCGCCGCTGAGAAAGCAGGCAAGGCCGCGCCGGCGTCAGACGTGAAGTCGACCTTCACCGGTCACACCGCGAGCATCGACGTCTCGAAGACCTCGAACCCGGCGGCGATCAAGGCGCAGGGCAAGGTGGTGGCCGACTCGGTGATGAACGTGATCGGCAGCTACGGGAAGAACTTCCTTCTCGACACCGACGGCGAGCGCGCCCACGTGCAGCAGGTGGCCACCCGGTTCCTCGCCACGGCCGACGCCGCCAACAACAAGGGCTCGGCCTACTCGCAGCTGCAGACGAAGTTCCCCGGCTCGACGATCACCCTGGTCGGCACTGCGTCGGTGAAGAACGACGATCAGATCTACTACCTGGTGAAGGCGAAGGACGGCAGCGTTCACAAGTTCGAAGACCTCAACGGCAAGCTGAAGGAAACGCCCGACGCGAACGGGCAGATCTTCATGGCCTCCGAGCTCGGGCCCGGCAAGCAGATCGCGGTGCGGGTGCCCGACGTGAAGTTCCTGATCAACCCCACCCTGCCGCCCGACTATGGCGTCGGCCGCAACATCGTGGTGCGGGTGTCGACCCCGATCACGCCCAACACCGCGGGCGACAAGATGGAGGCGCAGGGCTGGGATCTGCAGAAAGAGATTCTGCCTGGCGACGCCAAGGGTGAAGACGGCTCGCCGCTCGGCGTGGTGCACAGCCCGCAGCGCGAAGAGGCGGGCAAGATCACCAAGTACGACGGCAACGGCCTCTACGATGTCGAGGTCACCGCTCCAGACGGCAAGAAGTCGACGGTGAAGCTGACCGAGCAGCAGATTCGCACCCAGAACGACCCGACGATCTACGACCTGCACGGCTCGACCTACTCCGACATTCGGCTCGACATCGACCACGACCCCTCGCTGAAGAAGTTCTGCGACGGCGCCCAGGCGATCATCGACAAGGACATCGTCAAGACCGGCACGCCGGAGCAGATCTCGGCGTCGCAGAAGCAGGCGCTCACCGACCTCACCATCTACTGCAACAAGGTGATGTCGTACCCCGACGAAGATCCCAAGACGACCGACGAAGGCTCGAAGAAGTACATGGCGCTCGAGAACGCCCACTCCAACTGGAACCCGGCGAAGCTGGGCGACATCATCGACACCGGCAAGGGTGTCTGCCGCGATCAGGCGATCCTGATGCAGGTGTGCTGTCAGATGGCCGGCATCGGCTCGCGCATGGTCACCGCCAAGGCCGACGACGATAAGGGCAACTTCCGCGGGTACCACGCGTTCCTCGAGACCACCCTCGACGACGGCACCCAGTACCTCACCGACCCGACCTGGTACGACGCCGGCCCGGTCAACGTCTCGAACTACGAGTCGGCCCACGCGCACATGCCCGACGGCAGCATCGCCCCCGACTCCAAGCTGTTCGACACGCTCTACCTGAACGCGCGGCGCCAGGTGCTCCCGACCTGGAACGAAGACGCGCACGAGGTGCACAACCTCACCAAGTTCAACGAGTCGAACGACCCGGTGATCGACGGCGGCGGCGTGGTGACCGCGTTTCAGACGGTGAAGGGGCCCGACGGCAGCGGCTCCGCCGACGACGCGGGCAAGGCGTTCGATCAGTACTTCAACGTCAACCGCGGCGCTTACACGCTCGGAGCAAAGGCCGACCTCGGCCACGGCGCCGGCCCCTACAAGCTCGGCAACGGCTGGGCGCAGGACTACCAGTCGCCCAACGGCCCCACCACGCTGGTGACCTCACCGAAGGGAACGTTCGCCCTGGTGGCTCCGGCGCGCGACGCGTACGCGCAGGGCGACAACGCGGCGAAGCTCGGCGCTCCGACCGGCCAGGCGACCCAGATCAACGGCACGCTGACGCAGCAGTTCGAGAACGGCACGATCAAGAAAAGCCCCACCGACGCGACCGCCCAGGTGGTGCTCAACGCCGCGCCGCAGCCGGTGGACACCTCGGCGTTCCTCGATGGGCTCCGCCGCAAGGAGTACAACTCCGACTACAAGGACTGGTGGCCCAACTGGGATCCGCACCAGGCGGCGGAGTCGGCGTACGAGCAATACGGCGACATGAACGCGGCCTCCGACCCGAAGGCGGCGGCGGCGTACTACGCGCTCGGCATCGAGTTCGGCAACGGCGCCACTCCCGCGATGACCAAGGAGATGTGGGGCAAGCTGGCCGACGCGCTGGCCAAGGTGCCCGGCTTCGACGCCGAGGTGAAGCAGGCCCGGCTGTTCGCGCAGGGCTGAGCCGCTGAACCGTTTTCACGCCGCGCGTGTCTGACGGGTCACTTCGATGATGCGACCGGTGTGTCTCGCGCTCGTGCTGCTGTCGGCCGCCTGCCACCAGGCGTCGAGCGCCGACGCCGGCCCTGCCCTGCGCACCGCCGCGGTCGCACTGCGCGACGAAGTGCCCGGGTACCAGCAGCTCGGCACCGAGTGGTTCACGGTGCCCAAGCTCGACTCGTTCTATTCGAAGCACTGGTACCTCACCGAGAAGGACGGCAAGCACGAGCGCAAGGCGTTCGTCGACGCGGTGACCGAGGCGACCCGCGACTACGACGCGGTCGACGTCTTCATTCTCGTGCTCGGCAACTCGGCCTACGTCAGGTGGATGGAAGACGTGCCGGCGCCGCAGCGCGCGAAGATTCGGCTCGTCTACAACACCGGCGGTGGCGGCGCGTCGGAGGCCTCCGACTGGCTGCGGCTCGGCGTGCACGCCTACGTCGCCCACCCGGGCAACAACGTGGCGCCGATCTTCTACGTCGAGTTCCTGAAGCGGTGGACCGAGGGCGAGACGCTCGACGACTCGGTCGATCACGCCAACAAGTACACCAAGGCGAAGATGTACTCGACCACCGGCGACGTCACCTCGTGGGCGGTGGAGAAGGTCAGCGGCAAGAAGCTCGACCGCGCGGCGCTCTGGGCGAACACCGAGGCGCAGATCTTCAGGCCCTGAGCCTCAGTGCAGGCAGCGGGGCCCGGCCTCGAACTCCTTCACCGAGCGCTCATCGGAGCTGACGTCGATCACCGCGCCGCCCAGACGGCTCTTCACCGCCTCACGCACGTTCGGGTTCGCCCACACGATCAGCTTCTTCGCCTCGTAGCGGCTGATCAGCGCCCGCTCGGCGTCGATCGCTTCGAGGCCCAACAGCGTCGGCACCAGACGCCCGCCGAATTCGTGAAACAGCGCCACGTTCGCCTTCCACGCGATCATCATCTCGCGCGCGTTGTCGCCCGGCTTGCCGGCGGTGCCCTTCTTCTTCAGGCCGGCGGTGCACCGCTCGAGCTCGACCGCGCTCACCTCGAGCTGTTTCTCGCGCAGGTACTCCGCATACGCGTCGTTCTTCAGCCGGTCGACCAGCAGCACCACGATCGCGTCCTGAATCGCTTCGGGCGGTGCGTGCTTCAGCGCCGCAATCGCCTGGGGCGGACCGAGATCGGAGAGGAACACCTGGTTTCCGAATGAACGCACCAGCGCAGTGTCGTTCGCCAACGCCGCGAGGAGGATCCAGGCCATCATCGGCCGCGCAGCTTACCCGCGCAGGCCGGGGATCTCGCCGGTCACTTCACCGAGCGAGCTCTGCGAATAACCGAGCGCGCGCATCGCGGTGATGATCACGTTCGCCGGGTGCATGCCGGGAGCGGGAATGTGCAGGCCCGGGTGCAGCTGCCCCACCCGGCCGGCGACCATCGCCGCCATGTTCTCGGTCGAGTGCGCGGAGTTGTCGACACCGCCACCCGGGTCGTAACCGTGGCCACCTTCCCAGAGGTAGACCATCGCCAGGTTGTCGAGCATCGACCCGTTCGCCTCGGGCGTGTCTTTGATCTTCTGCAGCAGGTACGCGAACCACTTCACGTGCCAGGCGATCGCCTTCGA
The DNA here is from genome assembly GCA_047602415.1 of Myxococcaceae bacterium. Classification (GTDB taxonomy): domain Bacteria; phylum Myxococcota; class Myxococcia; order Myxococcales; family Myxococcaceae; genus JASGHH01. Next base: position 1,337,847 of record JASGHH010000001.1, read on the forward strand.
GACCGCCATCGTGCCGCCCGAGACGCCGTTGTGGCTGATCTCGTGGAGGTCGGTCGCCTGCCCGGTCAACGCGTTCATGTTGAGGTGCGACTGGAACATCGTCATCTGCAGCGTCGCCACCCGGGTCAGGTCGCAGACCATCGCCATGTGGAGCATGTCGCAGAACACCTTCGCGCGCTGCTCCTCGCCCGAGTAGCCGAGGTTCACGTTGTAGGTGTTGTCGCCGTTGGCGTCGGTGCCCTGCGGGTTGCCCACCGCGGGGTCGGAGCCGGGATCAGCCGGCAGCATGCAGGTGCTGGTCATCGGCGGAGGCAGCGCCGCGATCTGCATCTCCAGCTGGCGAATCGCATCCATGTGCTGGGCGAGCCGCGCCTGATCGGCCCGGCCCAGCTTGCCGTTCAGCGTGGTGGCGTGGCCCAACACCAGGTCGAGCACGCTGCGACGTGACTTCTGGTCGAACTGCATCGCCGCGATCTGCGCGGGGTCGGCGCCCGGCGGAGTGAAGTTGCCGAACAGCGAGGTGAACGCCTGGTGCGGGCTCACCTGCGGAGGAATCGCGATCGGGTTCCCTCCGCCGGTGTTCGCCTTGTAGCTGATCATGTCGCGGCCGTACGGCGCCGAGACCGAGAGGTACCAGTCGGCCTGCACCCGGTACTGCACCGACTGAAACGGGGTGTTGCCGGCGAGCAGCGGCACCATCACCTGGTCCGAGGTGGGGCCGTCGGCGCGGGTGCCCGAGGGCGAGCGCATGCCTGACAGCAACGGAGACAGCGAGTTGACGTGAAAGTCGTCGCTCCGGCCGCCGGCGGGAATGGTGCCGCCGTTGTCGTGCGCGGTGGGAATCTTCAACCCCGAGATCACCGAGACCTCGCTCGACAGCGCGCCCAAAGGCGCGAGCGCCGACTTGAGGTCGTAGCCGGGGCCGACGGTGTTCGGCACCAGGTCGTTGTGCTGCGGGTCGTCGTCGGCGCCGGTCGACTGGCCGTTGAAGAACACCACGTACCGCTTGGGAGGCATCGCCGCCTGCGCGAACGCCTTCGAGCCGTCGAGCATCACCTCGAGCAGCGGCAGGCCGATGCTCACCCCGCCCAGGCCCTTGAGCATCGCGCGGCGATCGAGTCTGAATTTTTCGCGCGCCACGGTCAGGGCTCCTGCTTGCGGTAGGTGAAGGTCTCGTCGGAGACGAAGTCGAGCAGCATCGAGTTGAACACCCGGCCGTTCGACTTGAACGCGGTGGTCAGGTTCGAGATCAGCGGCTGGTCGGCGGCCTGCTCCCGGCGGCCCATCGCGAACCGGTAGACCTGGGTGACGATGCACTGCTCGAACTGACCCGACTGCAGCAGCACGTCGGTCAGCCCCGGCTCGGCGGCGAACGCCTTGTCGCCGCCCGGCAGCCCAGCGATCGTGCCGGTGCCGGCGATCGGGCACTGCGGCAGCCCGGTGTCGGTGGTGCGCCAGGCGCCCTGCTTGTCGTAGTTCTCGAGGCCGAACCCCACCGGGTCGAGGTTCATGTGGCAGCTGTGGCAGTTGCCGTTGGTGGAGTGCGACGAGTAGCGATCGACCTTGCACGGGCTCGAGTTGGCCGAGGTCGGCGGCTGATCGGCGTTCACCGAGGGCGGCGGCGGAGGAATCGTCTGGCAGAGCAGCCGGGTGCGCACGTAGATGCCGCGCTGGGTGGGCGAGGAGTCGGCGAACTTGGTGCCCTGCGAGAGCACCGAGCCCTGCCCGAGCAGGCCTTTGCGCGGGAGAGAGCCGTACGGCATCCACGCGAAGCCGGTGCCGCCGGTGAACCCGGTCATCCCGTAGTTGTCGGCCAGCAGCTGGTTCACGTACGTCTGGTCGGAGTTGAAGAGGTCGAAGTAGTCGGCGCTGCCGGAGTCGAACACCACCTTGTCGACCAGCGCGCCCGACTCCGTCTGCATCGCGGTGGTCAGGTCGAGCGCGTGCGGCAGCCGCCAGTACCCCAGCCAGAGCGCGTGGAACCGCTCGATGCGCGCCCGCGCCTTCGGGTCGGCGATCAGCTGCGCGGCCGCCGAGCGAATCTGCTCCTTCGTCTGCAGCTGCCCGCCCTCGGCCTGGTCGATCAGCCAGTCGGGCGGCGTGGTGCCCCAGAGAAAGAACGAGAGCCGGGTCGCGACTTCGTTGGGCGAGAGCTTGAACACGCCCGGCTGCGAAGCCACCGGCGCGCCGAGCTCGATCCGGTAAAGGAACTCGGGCTCCTGAATCAGCGCCCGAATCACCAGCTTCACCCCGACGTCGAAGTCGTTCGCCTCGATCGCCAGCGACTGGAGCGAGAGGTAGTCGTTCACCTCCTGCGCGGTGAGGGTGCGGCGGAGGAAGCGCTTGCCCAGCGAGGTGACCACCGAGCGCAGGCAGCCCTGATCAGACGGGCCGGTCGGGGTGCAGGGCACGATCGTCGCGCGCTTCACCGGGTCGGCGAGCACGCGATCTGCGGCGCCGATCGCCAGCTGCTCCGCGGCGGTGATCAGGGTGAGCGACGGCTGCTGGCCGGTGAAGTCGTTGTCGAACGGGTCGGTGGTGTCTTGCGGCAGCAGCGCCTGCGCCGAGTTCGAGGTGTCGCCGAGCAGATCGGCGAGCACGCTGTCGAGCTCGTAGCGCGAGAGCCGCCGCATGCCTTCTTCGCCCACGTTCTCGCCGGCGGTGAGATCGGGCGGAGGCGCGCTGTTGCCGAACGGGAGCGCGATTCGGCCCTCGCACGCGAACAGCAGCAGGCTCGAGACTGCGACGGCGAGGGGTGCGCGCATTACGGGCAGCACGCATCGCAAGCCCCGAGCCACCAAAACCGGTCGTACTATTGGACACTTAAGTGCACTGCCCGGCCGGCATTCGCCCGAATTCTAGACAGCATGAGGGCTCCACCCCGCACCAGTTGGAGCGGCGCGTTTTGCTGCGCGGTGTCAGCCCAAAAACATTGACTCCGCTAGGCGTTTTTTGTCCTCTCCGCCCCGTTTCCGTCTGCTGTCGGCACAACCCTCCCCCAAACAAAAAAAGAGAGCCTCAAGTGATCATCGGCGTCCCCAAGGAGATCAAAACGCGTGAGTACCGGGTGGGCATGATTCCCGCCGGTGCGAAGGCGATGGTGAACCACGGCCACAAGGTGTTCGTGGAGCGCGGCGCCGGCGAGGGCGCAGGCATTGCCGACGCCGAGTACGAGAAGGCCGGCTGCAAGATGCTGAAGGGCGCCGACGACGTCTGGAAGCGCGCCGAGATGATCATCAAGGTGAAGGAGCCGGTCGAGCCCGAGTACGAGCGCATGCAGGTCGGCCAGGTCGTCTACACCTACTTCCACCTCGCGGCGGTTCCCGCGCTGGCGAAGGTGCTGGTCGAGAAGAAGGTCGCCGCGGTGGCCTACGAGACGATTCAGCCCGAAGACGGCTCGCTCCCGCTGCTGAAGCCGATGAGCGAGATCGCCGGCAAGATGGCGATTCAGGTCGGCGCGATGTCGCTCGAGAAGGAGCGCGGCGGCAAGGGCCTGCTGCTCGGCGGCGTGCCCGGCGTGCGCAAGGCCAAGGTCGGCATCATCGGCGGCGGCGTGGTCGGCTCGTGCGCGGCGAAGATCGCGGTCGGCATGGGCGCGCAGGTCACCGTGCTCGACGTGAACCTCAACACCCTCACCTACCTCGACGACATCTTCAACGGGCAGATCACCACCCTGTACTCCGACACCACCAACATCGAGAAGGTGGTGCGCGAGTCTGACCTGGTGGTCGGCGCGGTGCTGATCCCCGGAGCGAAGGCGCCCAAGCTGGTCAGCAAGGAGCTGATCAAGAAGATGAGCAAGGGCTCGGTCGTGGTCGACGTCGCGGTCGACCAGGGCGGCTGCATCGAGACCTGCCGGCCCACCACCCACGACGACCCGACCTACAAGGTCTCGGGCGTGGTGCACTACTGCGTCGCCAACATGCCGGGCGCGGTGCCGATGAGCTCCACCTTCGCGCTCAACAACGCGACCCGCCCCTACGGCCGCAAGATCGCCGACCTCGGCGTGGTCGAGGCGATCAAGCAGGACCCGGCGATCGCCAAGGGGCTCAACACCTACGGCGGTCACGTCACCTACGAGGCGGTCGCCAACGATCTCGGCTACCCGTACGTGCCGATCATGGAAGCGATCGGTGGCGGCTCGTCGTCGAAGCCGAAGCTGCGCGCGGCGAAGTAACACGCGAAGCCGACGGGTGAGGGCCGCAGTTGGCCCGAACTGGAAGCGGCGAAGCCGCGTCGGCGGCGAGCAAGAACAGCCGTCCGCCACTGGCCGCACCGAGGACAATCTGTCACGTGGCCCTGCGCACCACCGTGCGCGGGGCCTTTGTTTTCGCGGGGTTGCACCTCGCCGAAACCGGCTTACCTTCTGCAACACATTGGAATGAAACGGCGGCTCGGCCGTTCATACCTACGAGCCCGAGGAGGACTCATGCTGGGGTTTGCCCGAAGCAACAAAGCGAAAGCCGAATTCGAAGCGCTGGCTGCGCCCTGTTTCGACGGTCTCTACGCCTCCGCGCTGCGGCTGACGCGCAACGAGCGCGACGCCGAGGACCTCGTGCAAGACGCGGTGATGCGCGCGTTTCGCTTCTTCGACAAGTTCGAGCGCGGCACCAACTTTCGCGCCTGGCTGTTCAAGATTCTCACCAACACCTTCATCAACAAGTACCGCCGCTCGGTGAAGGAGCGAAACCTCTCTGACGACCACGAGCGCGAGTCGGTGGCGGCGAACTTCTTCTCGCACGACGCGACCGATCAGGCCGCCAACCCCGAAGACTTTCTGCTCGAGCGGGTGATGAGCGAAGACGTGCTGAAGGCGATCGACATTCTGCCGATCGACTTTCGCATGGTGGTGATCCTCGCCGACCTCCAGGAGTTCTCGTACAAGGAGATCGCCGAAATTCTCGACGTGCCGGTGGGCACGGTGATGAGCCGCCTCTTCCGGGGACGCAGACAGTTACAGAAGGCACTCGCCGAGAAGCGCTACAGCTCGGATTCGACGACGATCGACCTCGAGCAGTATCGACTGCGGAAGAACCTCGGCTAATAATCGTTCATAGACCAAAGATGACGTGCGAAGAACTCGAACCTCTGCTGCACCCGTTCATCGATGGCGAGCTCGTTGCCGCTGATCGGGCCGAGCTCGAATCGCACCTGGTCGGCTGCCCGGCCTGCGCCCAGAAGACCCAGCAGGAGCGGCTGGCGGTCGACGTGATTCGCTCCCAGGCGCGGGCGGCGCAGCCCAAGGCCCCCGAGGCGCTGAAGCTGAAGCTGCTCGACGGCATTCACGCCGAGAGCCGCATCGCCCAGCGCCGGGCGGCGATGAGGTGGGCGGCGGCCGCTGCGGCCGCGGGGATCGCGATGTTCGCCGGCCAGCGGGAGTGGCGGGCGCTCCAGGCCAAGCTGCTGGTCGAAGACGGGGTCGCGATTCACATCAAGCAGTACCCGCTCGACGTTCGCGCCAAGCGCGCCGCCGAGCTCGAGAGCGCGATCGCCAGCCAGCTCGGCTACAACGTTCACGTCCCCCAGATCCCCAACGCGACCGCCACCGGAGCGCGCTTCATTCACGTGCGCGGCAAAGACGCGGTGCTGATCCGCTACGAGCTGACCGGGCACTCCCAGCCGCTCAGCCTGATCGTGGCCGACGACGATCTCACCAAGAGCGAACCTGAGCCCGAGTACGACGCCGCCAAGGGCTACAACGCGGTCACCTGGCACGACGGCAACGTCGGTTACCACCTGCTGACCGACCTCGACGAGCAGGACATTCGGCAGCTGGTGCCGGGTCCCCGGGGCACCCAGCTGCCCACCCTCAACGCCCAGCCCGCGTCGCTCCAACATTAGAGAATTCCCCTCTGAAAACGGGCCCAAAACTCGGGCCCTGGGGGGGCTTTGGTGCTAGCGTCGGGGTCACGCCCCAATGAGTAAACAAGTACTGATCGTCGAGAACGATTCCAACCTCTCCCACGCGATGCGGGACAAGCTGAGCGCCCGCGGCTTCGACGTCGAAGAGACCAACGACGGCAAGGGTTCGGCCGAGCTGATTCGGAAGACCAAACCCGACCTGGTGGTGCTCGCGGTGGATTTCGCGGCCGGCCAGAACGGCTACATCATCTGCAAGAAGCTGAAGAGCGACGACGAGCTGAAGGCGATCCCGGTGATCATCGTCGGCAACCCCGACGGCTTCGCCGCCCACCGCAAGCTGAAGACCCACGCCGACGACTACCTCGGCAAGCCGTTCGACCCTTCGACCATCGTCGACCGGGCGGGCGCGCTGATCGGCTTCCCCGAGCCGACCACCCCCGAGGTGGTGCAAGACGACAGCCTCAACCTCTCGGAGCTGCTCGACGAAGACACCGCGGCCGACAAAGACGCTCCGCCGCCGGTCACCGACGAGACGGTCGGCTCGGCCGACCCCGACTTCGAGATGGTCGACTCGGTGTTCGACGACGTGAAGACCGGCGCCACCGACGCCCCGGCCACCAGCGATCACGAGGAGCTTCGCAGCGAGGAGTACCAGCTCGAAGAGCGCACCATGATCGGCGAGGCCCCCGCGCCTCCCCCGCCCCCTGCCGCGGCCACCTCCGGCCGCAGCGACGGCGAGATGCGGGAGCTGAAGACCAAGGTGGCCGAGCTGACCGGGTCGCTCGAGGCCGCCCACTCGCGCACCGAAGAGCTCGAAGCCAAGGTTCGCGAGCTGGAGCAAGACCTCGAGAACCGCACCACCGAGCTGGAGACGGCGAAGTCGACCTCCAGCGCCGGCAAGAGCGACAACAAAGAGGTGTTCGCGCTCAAGGAGCAGGCGAACAAGAAGGACAAAGAGATTCTCCGTCTCAAGACCGAGCTCAACGACAAAGAAAAAGAGGTCATCGAGCTCCACGAGAAGGAAAACACCCTCGAGCAGCAGCTGTCGGAGTCGGGCGGCGAGATGGCGAAGAAAGACGCCCAGCTCAAGACCGCCACCGCCAAGGCCGATCAGCTCTCGAACGAGCGGAAGAAGATCGACCAGCAGCTGATGACCGCGCGCGAAGAGGCGCGCAGCTCGACCGCCAAGCTGACCACGGTCGAAGCCGAGCTGGAGGAGCTGCAGGGCAAGAACGAGACCCTGCAGATGGACATCGCCACCCTCCGCACCGAGAAAGACGAGGCCGAGTCGGCCAAGCGCGAGGCGTCGGGCCGGGCCAAGGAGCTCGACGACGAGCTGGCGCAGGCGAAGCTCGACCTCGAGGCGAAGACCACCGAAGCCGAAGAGGCGCGCTCGGCCAACGAGCAGGCGCAGATCGACCTGGACTCGGCGAAGAACCAGCTCACCGCGCAGGCGACCAGCTTTGCCGACGAGATCGGCGGGCTGCGCCGGCGAATCACCGAGCTCGAAGAGTCGGCCGCCAAGCACGAAGAGCGGGTCAAGGCGCTGTTCGCCCGGGTGAAGAGCGAGGAAGCGCTCCGCGAGAAGGTGAAGACCGCGCTCGCCGACGCGACCCAGATGCTCGAAGAACAGGCTCCGCAGTCAGACCTGGATCTCAGCGAGGACGAGCTGGCTGAGGCGTAGGCCTACTTCTCGTCTTTCTTCGGCGATTCCTTCTTCTCGATCATCTTCCGCGCCATCTGCTGCACGATGTTGGGCACGTTCTTGTCGCGCGAGAGGCTCTTCACGTCGGAGTCGCGCAGCCCGCCGAGGAACTTCATCGCCAGCGCCTGCGGCGTCTTGGGGTTCCGCACCAGGGCGAGCTTGATCGGGTACTGCTTGGTCCATTCCCGGTCGTGGTAGATGACCCGGAGCACGTCGTCGCTGGCGGTCTTGTTGTTCGCCATCACCAGAATCTCGCCGTCGGTGATGCGCTGTGAACGAATCGCGGCGACCGCCACCAGCCGGTTCGAGTCGCGCAGCAGAATGCCGCGGATCTCTTTGTTGCCCATGTTGGCGAGCTTCACCTTCTCCGAGACGCTCATCTTCATGATCTTCTGCGAGACGCTCATCCGCTTGCCTTCTTCCATCGGCGCGGCGCCTTCGTCGGAGATCTCCTCGAACTCGTGGAGCACGTCGTCGGCGGTGGGGCCGATGTCGGGCGGGGTCTCCGCCGCCTGCGGGCCGTAGAGGCGCACCCGGGCGTCGGTCATCGCCTGCACGTCGGCCAGGCCCACGCCGGAGCGCACCGCGAAGTCACACACCGAGTCGATCAGCGCCGGGGTGGCGTTCGGGTTCGCCACCAGCTGCCTGATGATGTCGTCGTGCCGCAGAATGCGCAGCTGGTTCTGGCCGATGATCTCGAGGATCTTCAGCGAGCAGCTCGCCGCCACCACCGCCACCGACTCGTCGGGCGTGCCGGCGTTCAGAATCAGCATCTCGGCGTAGGCGTCGTTGGTGCCGTAGAGCGTCAGCATCCACCCCAGCACGGGGGGCTTCAGCCGCTCGTCGCGCAGCGCCGGCGCGAGGATCACGTCGGGCTGGGCGGCCGCCGACTTCGACGCGGTGTCGCGCACGTTCTGATCGGGGTCGTAGGTCAGCATGAACATCGCCGCGATCTTGTCGGAGGGCGCCAGCGGCACCAGGCCCTTGGCCGCCATCATTCGCAGCGGCACCGGCGCCTTCGGGTCGACGTGCTTGCGCTTGTCGGGAGGCAGAAACTCCGCGTTGATCGGGCACTCGGCAATCGCCGCCGCGGGCGGAGGCGCCCCACCGTCGGGCGGCGGAGGTGCGATCTGGTCGCTCATGACCGGTTCCTTTCGTGAATGATGCGCAGTCCCTCGAGGGTGAGGAACTCGTCGACGTGGGAGATGATCTTGCTCTCGGCGGCGATCAGCGGCGCCAGGCCTCCGGTGGCGAGCACGCTCACCTTCGCCGCGCCGATCTCTTTCGTCATTCGCTCGCAGATGCCGTCGACCAGGCTGACGTAGCCGAACACCAGGCCCGACTGCATCGAGTGCACCGTGTTGCGGCCGATCACGTGCGGCGGCCGGGCGAACTCCACCCGCGGCAGCTTCGACGCGTTGCGAAACAGCGCCTCCATCGCGATCGAGATGCCCGGGCAGATCGCGCCGCCGAGGTACTCACCCTTCTCGCTCACCGCGTCGAAGGTGGTGGCGGTGCCGAAGTCGACCACGATCAGCGCCGACTTCTTCAGCTCGTAGGCGGCCACCGCGTTCACCACCCGATCGGCGCCGACCTCTTTCGGGTTGTCGTACAGAATCGGCATGCCGGTCTTCACGCCCGGGCCGACGAACATCGGCGGGCGCTTGAAGTAGCGCTCCGACATCTGCTGGAGGTTGAACTGCAGCGTCGGCACCACCGACGACACCGCCACCGCGTCGATCTTCTTGGGGTCCAACTGGGCGTGCTGAAACAGCTGCAACAGGGTGATGCCCCACTCGTCGTAGGTGCGGCGGGCGGTGGTCTCGAGGCGCCAGTGCGAGCAGAGCTTCTTCTCGTCGTAGACGCCGAGCACGGTGTTGGTGTTGCCGACGTCGATGGCGAGGAGCACGGCGAGATCTTACCCTCTCCGTTGGGAGAGGGTGGCGCGAAGCGCCGGGTGAGGGACTGCCCCGCTCACACGTCGAACGCTTAATCTTTACGAGAGCGCAGCTGCTCGACGTCGCCCGCGAGCACCTTCTCGACCTTGCCGTCGGCGGTCTTGACCAGCAGCGCGCCGTTCTCGTCGATGTCTTCGGCGATGCCGCGCAGCTCGTTGCGCTCGGTGCGCACCAGCACGTCTTGCCCCAGGGTCGACGACAGCTTCTTCCACGCCTCGCGCACCGGCTGAAAACCCTCGGCGGCGTGACGGTCGAGCCACTCTTCGAGCCGGGTCCAGAGGGCGGCGGTGAACAGCGCCCGGGGCACCTTCTGCTTGCGGGCCTCCGACAGCGAGGTCGCCAGCTCGCGCAGCTCGGGGGGAAAATCGGCGGCGTCGAGGTTGAGGTTCACCCCCACCCCGACCACCACGAAGTGCACCCGCTCGGTGTCGGCCGACAGCTCGGTGAGAATGCCCGCCACCTTCTTGCCGTCGACCTGCACGTCGTTCGGCCACTTGATGAACGCCTCGGCGCCCGCCTCGCGAATCGTCTCGGCCAGCGCCACCGCCGCCACCAGGGTCAGCTCCGGCGCGCGCGCGGGCGGCAGCTCGGGCCGCAGAATCGCCGAGAAGTAGAGGTTCTTGCCCGGAGGGCTCACCCAGCCGCGGCCGCGCCGCCCCCGGCCCTTGGTCTGCTCTTCGGCGACCACGATCTCGCCGTGAAAGGCGCCCTGTTGCGCCAGCTCGAACGCCAGCGAGTTGGTCGACTCGACGCTCTCTTCGTAGTGGAGCGTGCGGCCGAGCTCTTTGGTGGCCAGCAGCGCCGACAGCTCCAGCGCGGTGAGCCGATCGGGAATCTCGATCAGCCGGTACCCGCGGGAGGGGATCGCGTCGATGCGGTAGCCGAGCTTTCGCAGCGTCTCGACGTGCTTCCAGATCGCGGTGCGCGACAGGCCCAGCTTGTCGGAGAGCGCCGCGCCCGAGGTGAAGTCGTCCCCGCTCTCCACCAGGAAAGAAAGGATCAACTCCTCGTTGGAAAGCTCCGTCTGCATGCGTCACTCAAAGGGTATTGCCCAACTGCCCCCGGATCAATGTGAAGGGGTTTCGCCGGGTTTCGGCGCCAGGGAGTACTTCTGCAGCTCCAGGCGCACCTGCGGAATCTTGTCTTGCCCGGTGAGCAGCTCGGTCTCGATTCGCACGATCCCCACCCCCGCCGCGAAGGTGAAGGTGTTGATCAGGGTGTGCTTGGGGTCGGCCTTGTTGCGGCTCTCCACGATCGCGCAGCGGGGAAACGTACCCGCCGGTACGGTGCACGACTCGACCGAGACGATCTTGTAGTCCTCGATGCTGGAGGCCGAGACCACGTTGGTCCAGTGGTTGCCCGGCTCCACCGGCTCGCGCAGCAGGTAGCGGAGCTTGTCGCGCACGCCGTACGCGTCGGTGGTGAGCTCGTTGCCGGCGTTGTCTTTGAGAAAGCCGCCCTCTTCACCCTGAATGGTGATCGTCTGCTCGCGCTCTTCGCCCAGCGCCTTGACGTGGTAGGTCCAGCTGTTGCCGACGGTGAGCGGGTAGAACTCCGCCGCCGAGCTGCCCTTCGGCTTGTCCTCGGTCTTGGTGCTGCCCGAGGGGGTGGTGCAACCGACCGCCAAGAAGAGAATCGCCAGTTTTCGCATCAGCTCCCCGCGTCTTCGTTCTTCGCCTGGCGCGCCTTCAGCTCCTTGAGCGACTGATCTGCCGCCGCGCGCAACGAGTCGCTCGGGCTGCCCGAGCTGACGGTGAAAAGGTACGCCTCGGCGTCTTCTCCGCCGATCGCGCCCACCGCGAACACCACCTCGCGCTGGAAGATCTCGTTCTTGCCGTGCGCCGCCTCGATCATGCCCGGCACCGCGCGCGGGTCGCCGATGTCGACCAGCTGGCCGATCGCCTGCCGCACCAGGTTGTCGTCGTCGAGCTTCAGCTGCTCCAACAGCGGCGCCACCGCGGCCTTGTTCTTTCGCTCGGCGAGAATGCGCACCGCCGCGTGCTTGTCGCTCAGCGAGCGGGCGTCGAGCTGCTTCACCAGCTCGTCGTCGTTCATCGTGCTCGCCTTCACCAGCGCGTAGGCCTCGCCCGAGAGCTTCTCGAGCGCGCTCTTCGCCGCGCCCTGCAACGCCGTGCGCCGCTCCTCCAGCCCTTCGCCGTTCACCTTGCGGCGGCCGGTCTCGGTGAGGGTGCGCCGCTCGGGGTCGCCCTTGATTCGCAGCTCGAGCGAAGCGCCGACCTCCACCGCCGCCGGGCTGGCGCCACCGCCGTCGATTTCGTCGGGGCCGAGATCGTCGGCCTCGTCTTCGGCCACCTGGAGCTCGAGCTTCATGCGCACCGAGTGGTCGGGCGCGGTCTCGCCGTCACCGAGAAGGGTGAAGTGCGCCTTCTTCAGCTGCGCCTCGAGCTCGCTCTTAGCGGTGGCTTCGGGCCAGGCGAGATCGGGGGCCTCCTTCAGGCCCTCGTCGTCGACGTCGACCCGCTCCACCACCACCTTCTTGCCACTGCAGGCGGCGAGCAACGCCAGGCACAACAGGGCGCCCAACCTCACGGAGGCGGACGCCGCGAAAGACATCAGCCGCCCTCGCTGCCCGAGCCCCCGCCCGCGGGAGCCGGAGGAGGAGGCGGCGGCACCGAGGCGGGCGCACCCCCACCACCACCACCGCCTGCGTCGGGAGAGCCACCGCCCTGCCCGCCCTGAGCTTGCTGACCGGGTTGCCCCTGCTGCCCCGGCTGACCCGGAGCGCCGTCGGGGCGCTGACCGCGGCCACGACGCCGGCGGCGGCGGCGGCGGCGCCTGCGCTCGCCTCCCGGCCCACCCGCGCCCGGCTGCCCGGGCTGACCCGGCTGGCTGGGGTGCGGAGCGCCTTCGGCCTCCATCCCCTCCTCGCCACCCTCGTCGTCACCTTCTTCACCGTCGTCGCCATCGTCGAAGCCCGCGTCGCCCTGCGGCTGGGCCTCCGCGGCCGGCGGAGCACCCGCATCTTCGGAGGCGGCGGGAGCGTCGCCGTGCGCCTCGTGCGCTTCGCCCATCGGAGAGGTCGGCTCTTCGCGGCGGCTGTCGCGGCCGTCGCGCTCGTCGCGCTCCTTGTGCCGCTCTTCGCGGCGCTGCGCGGCGGCGTCGGCGTCGGTCTTCGCCTTCTCGAAGAAGCTCTCGTCGATCTCGTAGAGCTCGAAGGTCTGCACCTCGACGCCCACGTGGGCCTCGAAGAACTTGTCGGCCAGGCCCTCGCCGCACCAGAGCATGATCATCGCGCCGTTGCCGAGCGCCTCGCTCTTGGCGTCGCCGCGCGCGTCGCCGGTGGAGCAGATCAACCCCATGTTGGCGCCGTAGTGGTGCAGGTCGCGCCGCAGCTCGTTGACGTGGCGCCGCTCGACGCCCTGGTTGCCCTTGAGCAGCCGGGCCGCGATGCGCAGCTCGAGCGAGCCGTCGCGCTTGCGGGCGGTGAGCAACGGGCCTTCCTTGGAGCGCTTGGCCACCTTGAGCTCGCGGTAGCCGAGCCCGTGCATCAGGCGCACGCACGCCTTCTCGAAGGTGCCCGCCTCGAGGTCGGCCAGCCGGCGGCGAAACACCCGCGCCAGCGCCCGCTTCGCGTCTTTGACCGCCGACTTCGCGGTGTGCACCAGCTCCTGGTCCTCCGCCGACAGCTGCGGGGCCTCGCGGTCGCCGCCGCGATCGCGGTTGCGGAGCACCGCCCGCCCGTTCTCGAACGGAACGTTGGCGAGCTTGCAGAACGCCTCCTGAATCTCCTGGGGCGGCGTCTCGGTGCTCTCGTCGAGCGCGAGAATCGCCTCGCCGTCGTCGGGCTTGAGGTAGCCGAACTGCGGCCTTCGCCCGGCGTCGATGCGCCGCTGGTTGTCGTCGAGGAGCGCGTTGAGCAGCTGGTTGAGCGACAGCTCGTTGGAGCAGACCTCTTTCGCGCGGCCCGCCTCGAGCAGCGCCTGCGGGGTCATCGACTTGGTCTCCGACTCGGAGAGCAGCTCGAAGGCCACCTCGGCGATCGGCGGGTACTTGCGGCGGCGATCGTCGTCGCGATCGCGGCGGCGCTTGTGATCGCGATCGCCCTGACGGCCCAGCGAGCGCGCGAACGACGGGCTCGCCTCGGGGTGGCGCTCGGCCGGCCGGTACGGCGGCATGTCGGCCTCGGGGTTCACCTCGGGCACGCCGGTGGCGGCGAGCGCCGCGGCGTCTTCGGTGAGCATCCAGTCGGTGAGCGCGAAGGTGTCTTTCGCGGTGACGATCACCTTGCGGTCACGAGGCCGCTTGGCCATCGCCGCCAGCCGCGCCAACATCGTCGTCTCGGGCAGCTTGCCGACGTGAGAGAGGAGATTTTTTTCGAGCGCCACCTTGGTGATTTCCAGGTGGGACAGCGGCTTGCCCGCCTCTTCGAGAACGCGGAGCGCAGCCTCATAGAAAGTCATGGAGAATTCCTGAAGTTTCTCAACAGTTTTGAGGGCTTCGATTAATGGCCCGGGCGGAAGGTAGGCAGCGCTAGACTGGATGTCAACGCGCGAAACCAGTTCATGCTCAAGTTCAAGCTGGGGACGAGGTGGAGGGGCGAACGGGTGGGCGATGACGGCCCGACCGACGCATTGGGCCTCGACCTCTCTGGCGTCGATTTGCTGGCCGGCGCGGGCGACGAGCCGTTGGCGCTCACCGTGCCCGCCCTGGTGGAGACCGTCTGGGGGCTGAAGCAGGGCGAGCGGCTGGGCGAGGTCTCGCTCACCGAAGCGCAGCTCGAGCTGTGCCTGGTGCGCCAGGGCCAGGACGTCGAGCTGCTGGTGGCGAGCCTGGGCAAGCCGGTGAAGCTGTCGCGGCCGCCGGTGAAGGTGGGGCTCGACGAGCTGTGCGAAGCGGCGGCGCGGTGCGGGCGGCAGCTGTCGAAGCACCTCTCGGAGTCGGCGCCCTCGTTCAAGCCCACCCAGAAGCTGGAGCAGATGAACAAGCGGCTGCCTGCGCTGGAGTCGGGCGGCGCGGCGGAGCTGAAGCCGGTCGACCCGGGCGCCTGGGCGTTCGAGCGCTTCGGCGCGCAGGGCGGCGTGAAGCTGAAGCTGTTCGACCCCGACGGGCGAATGGTGGCCTTTCACCGGAAGTCGGCGGCGATGCTGACCGCGCTGCTGGTGCCGGGCGAGCTGTCGGTGCCGACCTCGAGCGGCGAGTTCAAGCCGAAGGGCCTCCCCTTTCTCGAGCTGTACGAGCTGTCGAAGAAGGCGGCCGCCTCGGGCGGCGAAGAGGTCGAGCTGCCCGGCGGCGCGCGGGCGAAGGCGCGGGCGATCTTCGAAGCGGGGCTCGACCTGTGCGTGGCGGTGTCGGCGCGCAACCCGGCGCTCGCGCGCAGCTCGCACGTGGAGGCGCTCTCGCAGCGCTGCACCGAGGGGCTCTCGCAGCTGAAGACCGATGTGCCGCAGCTGAAGGCGAACACCGAGCGGCCGAAAGAGAAGCGCGCGCCCCAGGCTCCGGCGTTGGGCGTCACCGGCGAGCTGCGGCGGGTGAAGCTGGAGCAGAAGTGGGAGCGCTCCACCGAGGTCGACGAGCCGACCGAGCTGTCGTGGATCTCGACCGGCCCGGTGGTGCAGGCGCCGCACGCGGCCTGGGCCTTCGACGCCAAGGGCAAGAGCCTGTGGCGCCGGGTCAGCCCTCAAGGCGTGTCGGTGGGGCCGAAGGGCGAGGTGCTGCTCGCCGGCAGCGGCCGGGTGACCGCGTTTCAAGGCGGCGCCACCGAGGCGAAGTGGTTTCGCGGGCACGACGGCGGCACCGTGGGGCCGTGGCTCGACGTCTCGGGCTCGCTCTGGATCACGCCATTCGAGGCGCGCGGGCTGCTCGCCTACAACTCGGCCACCGGCTACGAGCGCTGGCGGCTGGAGCCCGGGCGCGGGCAGAAGAGCTGGCGCACGCTGACCAAGAGCTGGCTGCTCTGGGCCACCGACTCGGGCTCGCTGTTCGGCCTCGACGTCGACGACGGCCAGGTGCGGTTTCGCATTCGCGCCTCGATGCCGTTCGCGGCCGCTCCGCTGGTCTGGGGCAAACGGGTGGTCGCGCTGGTCGCCCGCGGAGATCGAAGCGCGATCTTCGGCGCCGAGACCACCGGCAACCCGGCCCGCCCGCCCGGCAGCATCAGCTGGACGAGGGAGATGCTGATCACCCGGCCCGCCGCCCCGCTGCTGTTCAAGAACCGGCTGTGGATCACCGGCGCCTCGGAAGGGCGCTGCGCGCTGCTGGCGTTGGATCGCTTCGGCGAGCTGGTGCTGGAGCGCCACGTGCCGCTGGAGGCGGGCAAGGCGGCGCTGGTGCAGTGCGGAGACGGCGTGCTCGCTTACGACTCGCGCGGCGCGGCGACGCTGGTGAGCCCCTCGGGAGAGATCGAGTGGGTGATCGGCGCCGCCGGCGAGCCGCTCGGCTGGCCGATCGCTCCGGTGGTGGGCAAAGAGATGGTGCTGCTGGCCGGCGAGGTGGTTCGCGCGGTGGAGACGAAGAGCGGCCGGGTGCTGGGCGAGCTGAAGGCGGGGCCGGGGCTGGTGGGGCTGCGCGGCGACCGGCGGCTGAACTTCTACACCCTCGACGATGCTGGCGTTCTCAAGGCGCACGCGATTCGCTCCGCCCTCAGTGTGGTTTGAATCGGTTGGCATGAGCCGATCACGAGGGGTTACGGCCCTATGACAGGCATGGCGTCCCCCACCCCCGCGCTGTCTCCCCTGGCCGACAACGCCCCCGGCGACGCCGAGTTGGTGGCGCGGGCCCGCGAGGGTGACACCTGGGCGGAGGGCGCGATCTACCGCCGCTACGCCCAGCCGCTGTCGAACCTGGCCGCCCGCATGTTGGGCAACCACCACGAGGCGCTCGACGTGCTCCACGACGTCTTCGTCGAGGCGCTCGATCAGCTGGGCGATCTTCGCCACCCCGAGGCGCTGCGAGGCTGGCTGGTGCAGCGCACGGTGCGGCAGGTGCACCGGAGGTTTCGCCGCCGTTCGTGGTGGCGGTGGCTCGGCCGGCAGACGAGCGAGGAGCTCAGCCTGTCGGTGCTCGCCAGCCCCGGCTGCCCTCCCGACGTGAAGGTGGAGCTCGACACCGTCGCCCAGCGGCTCTCGCTGCTCCCGGCGCGTCAGCGAATCGCCTGGGTGCTTCACCGAATCGAAGGCGAGACCTTGCCCTCGGTCGCCGAAGCGTGTGGAACTTCAGTGGCGACGGTGAAGCGTGATCTCGCCGCCGCTCAGCAGACGTTGTTCGATGAGGTACGCCGATGAGTCCAGAACCCAACAAGCCGTTGGCGTCCCACCTCCAATCTGCGGTGTCGGAGCCGCAGCTGTCGGCCACCTGGGCGGAGATCGAGTCGTCGCGGAGCGCGCGCGGCCAACGCACCGCCTGGCGCCGGGGCGCGGTGCTCGCCTTCGCGGTCGCGGTCGCCGCAGTGGCAGGGGTCGCGCTCTGGCCGCGTTCGCCCGGAGAGCTGGCGCAGAGTGACGGCCAGGCGTTTCACCGGGTGGCGGCGGCCGAGACGGTGCGGCTGGCCGACGACTCGCGCATCGTCACCACCGAGCACGGCGCGGTCGAGGTGTTGGAGAACTCGAAGGCGAAGCTGGCGCTCCACCTGATGAGCGGCGCGGCGCGCTTCGAGGTCACCCCCGGCACCGGCCGGCACTGGAGCGTCGAGGCCGGTGAGCTTTCGGTCGAGGTGACCGGCACCATCTTCACCGTCGAGCGCGGCACCGCGGGCGCGAAGGTCACCGTCGAGCGCGGCACCGTGATCGTGCGCGGCGCCCGGGTGCCCGACGGGGTGCGCCGGCTGACCGCGGGAGAAGAGCTGTCGGTGGGGCCGATCGCGAACGCCGCGCCGGCTCCCACGCCTGCACCTGTCCCGGTGGCCGAGGCGGCTCCGGTGGCGGTCCCCGCTCCGACGCCGGTGGTGGTGGCGGTGCCGGTGCACCCACCGCCCCCTGCGCCGCCGCCGGTGATGACGCCCGAGCCTGCGCCGGCGATCGAGGAGCCCACTGCGAGCATCGCGCCCTCCCCGCCTTCGCCGCCGCCGCTGTTGCCCGCGCCGGTCGCGGCCATGCCGCGCGCGCCGCCTCAGAGCCCGGCGTCGGTGATGGCCGACGCCGATCGTCTTCGCCGTGAAGGCCGGCAGGCCGACGCGATCGCGCTGCTCGCCAGCGTCACCGACCGCTGGCCGGGCTCGCCTGAAGCACCGCTGGCGGCGCTCACCGCCGCGAACCTCTCGGAGGACTCCGGCAACCTCGAGGCGGCGCACCACTGGTACCAGCGCGCGCTCGACCTGGGTCTCTCGGGGCCCCTCGCAGAAACGGCACGGCAGGCACTCAACCGGTGATGCGACTGGCCGCCGCGCTCGCGGTCCTGGTCTGCGGCGCCGCCTACGGCGCCGACGGGTGGCGTCTGCGGCTGCTCGGCTGCGGGGGCGAAGAGCTGGTGCAGCACCCCGAGCTCGACCAGTCGATGCAGCTCGAGCTGGGCCCGCCGAGCGCGCAGGCCCAGTTCACCGTCTGGGTGCAGTGGCCCTGCGGCCCCGACGCGATCGCGCGGGTGAACGTCGAGCACGGCGGCACCAGCTCCGAGCTGCGGGTGGAGCTGGCCACCACTCCGCCGGCGCTTTGGCCGCGGGTGATCTCGCTGGTCGCCCGGCAGCTGATTCGCGACGCCCAGCCCACCAGCGCGTTCTCGTTCTTCGGCCCCGACAGCGTCTCACCGGCGGGCCACGAGTGGCTCGCGCGCGTCTCGTTCGACACCCGGGTGTACCCGCTGCAACCGACCGCGGTGCTCAGCGGGGCGATCGAAGCGGGTTGGCGGTGGTTCAGGCTCGGGTTCGTCGCCGGCGGGAGCGAGGCGGGCGATCGCAACTCCCAGATCAGCGTCACCACCCTGCTCGCCCAGGCGGGCGCGGTGCCGTTCAGGTGGAAGAGCGGCTCCTGGGAGCTCGGCGCCGGCGCGTTCGTCGAAGGCGGCCTGGGCTATGCCTCGGTGCAGTCGTACAACCCGAGCTTCTCGAATTTCTCGCAAGACGCAGCGCTGGTCGGTGGCTCGCTCCGGTTCGAGCTCGCGGCGCGGCTCTTCTCGTGGCTGGCGGTCTCGTTCGCGTTCGACGTCGGCTACGAGAGCGGCATGCAGGTGACCCCGTTCGACGCGACCCTGGTCGACCTGAACGGGTTCTTCATGCAGGGCCGGCTCGGCATCGGCATCTGAGGTCAGCGCACCCAGGGCGCGAGCACCGCGTACTCGGGCACCGCGGTCTTCGACTTGCGGGTCACCTTGAGCAGCTCACGGTTCTCGAGCCAGGCCACCGAGCGCTGCACCGCCCGCTTCGACAGCCCGGTGCGATCAGAGAGCATCTGGTAGCTGAAGAACGCGCTCCGGCGGCCGACCCCCTTGGTGTTCGCCCACAGCCAGAGGAAGAGCAGAAACGCCGCCGGCCGCTTGTCGTGCCCCACCAGATCGGGGAGCAGCACGTCTACCAGGTACGCGTCGAGCGAGAGTGCCGTGGCCATAATGCCTATAGTTCATCATGACTATAGTCAGCGGTTCAGCCCAAATCGCCCTGCCCCCGAAATTCGCGGCGCGAGTTGAGCGATAAGACCGGTCATGATCAAGCGAATGAAGTTCACCAGCATTCCCGTGCGCGACCAGGACCAGGCGCTGAAGTTCTGGACCGAGAAGGTCGGCTTTCAAGTGACCACCGATCGGCCGTTCATGCCGGGCGTTCGCTGGATCGAGCTGAAGATCCCCGGCGCGCAGACCGGCCTGGTGCTGTTCACCCCGCCCGGCCAGGAGGCGCGCATCGGCCAGTTTCAGAACATCTCGTTCGACTGCGACAACGTGCAGAAGACCTACGAGGAGCTCTCGGCCAAGGGGGTCGAGTTCGTGGCGCCTCCGAAGAAGGAGTCGTGGGGCACCTCCGCGATCTTCAAAGACCCCGACGGCAACTCGTTCGTGCTGGGGAGCTGACAATGAGCGCGCTCGAAAAGAAGCTCCACCTGAAGCCGGGGATGACGATGTTCGTGGCCGACGCGCCCGCCGGCTACCAGGCGTCGCTGAAGGCGTTGCCCGCCACCCAGGCCAAAGCGCTCAAGGGCGAGCTCGACGTGCTGCAGATCTTCGTCACCCGAAAGGCGCAGCTCGAGAAGAAGCTCCCGGCGCTGAAGAAGGCGATGCACGAAAAGTCGATGCTCTGGGTCTGCTACCCGAAGGCGAACGGGCTGGGCACCGACCTCAACCGCGACATCTTGAGGGTGTGGCTCGACGCCAAGGGGCTGACCTCGGTGGCGCAGATCGCGATCGACGACGTCTGGTCGGCGATTCGCTTCAAGCTCTCGGAGGCCAAATGACCGCGAAGACCTTCACCACCACCCTGGTTCAAGACGGCGGCGTCGAAGTGCCGTTCGACGTCGAAGAGGTGTTCGGCAAGAAGCGGCTGCCGATCACCGTCACCGTCAACGGCGTGAAGTACCCCTCGACGGTGGCGGTCTACGCGGGGCGCTACTTCTTCCCGATGCGGCGCGAGATTCGGCAGAAGGCCGGGGTGGAGGCGAACGGCAAGGTCACCGTCACCATCGAAGCCGACACCTCGAAGCGCACGGTGAGGCCGCCGGCCGATCTCGCCCGGCTATTGGGCAAGAACGCCAAGGCGAAGCAGGCGTGGAAGTCGTGGAGCTTCACCCACCAGAAGGAGCTGGTGGAGTGGATCGTCTCCGCCAAGAAGGCGGAAACGAGGGAGACGCGACTGAAGAAGGCCGTCGGGATGCTGCTGAAGAAGGATTAGCCCTTCGGCTCTTTTTCCTTCTTCGACGGGTCGATCTCTTCTTCGGGGCGCACGTCGACGCCGGCGTTCTTCCACACCTCGCCGGGCTTCAGCTTCCACTCGGCGGGCACGTCGAGCTTCCAGGTCAGGGTCGAGCCCATGTCGCCGCCCGACGGCGAGCGCGCGCCGATGTGGAAGGTGATCTCGGCGGTCTTCACCGGCACCGGCTTCTTGTCCTTGGCCTTCTCGTCCTGCGGCGGGACCTCGTTGGGAATCAGGTCGACGTCGTAGTGGCCCAGGTAGAGCCCGGGGGGGAACCACTTGATGAAGCGCTCCGGGTAATCGATCTTGTTCGACGGGTCGCCGTTGGCGTTCATCTCGGCGAGCAGGCGGCCCTTCTCGTCGGTGAACTTCCAGGTGATCTGGAACGAGGCGTTGGTCTGCACCTTCTTGGTGTGGCGCTCGTCGGTCTCGCGGGTCTCGCGGGGGAGGCCCCACACGATCACCTGGTAGCGGATCTTCTGCTCGCCGCCGACGTTCACCGGGTCGGTGGAGACGATGTCGAGGCGAATGCCGTGGTCGGTGGCCGACCACTGGGGCGAGTAGTTGCCGCCCTTGAGCATGTCGAAGATCTTGCGCTCGTACTCGTAGACCGCCTTCTTGTCGTCGAGCTTCTCGTTCTTGCCCGGCTTGCCCTCGCGCTCCTTCAGCTCGGCGAGGTAGTCGTCGAACTTGGAGTTGCCGTGGAAGCGGTTGTTGTACTCGGTGACCTGCTTGAACCACCAACCGAGGAAGGTGGTGACCTCGTTGGTGTAGGCCTTCTGGTCGGGGATGTTGTTAATCCACGCCACGCGCTCGTAGTACTGCTGGCGGAGCTGGGCCTCGGTCACGTCGCGGGCCGCTTCGGTCGCCTTCTGGTCGTACTTCTTGTACGCGAAGACGATGGCGATGATCACAAACGCGATCGCGAAAAGAACGCCGATGTAACGCTTCATTGTGCTCCTGGCAGAGGGGATGCCCTTTTTGCCCTTCGAAACTGTCCGGGGCGGCAGATTGATACGAGAATCTTTACGAGTCCAGTGATCCAGCCCGGTTCAGCGCCCGCCAGTGCGGGTACCCTGCGTTTCGCCGCTCCCCTGCCCCTGGAGGGCGGAGGCCTTTTGATGGACGGCGAGCTCGCGTACCAGAGCTGGGGCCCGGTGCAGCCTGACCAGATGGTGCTGCTGCTCCACGACTTCACCGACTCGCACCGCGCCACCGGCGACGGCTTCTGCGACGGCTGGGGCAAGCAGCTGGTTGGGCCCGTGCTGACGCCGCACTCGGGTTGGGTGGTGTCGATGAACCTGTTGGGCAGCCCGTTCGGGAGCACCTCGTCGTCGATGGTGCCCTCGGGACCTGACGGGCGCCCTGGCCTCGAGCTGTCGGTGGAAGATCTCGCCCGCGCCGCCGCGGCGGGCGCTCGCATGCTCGGCGCCAAGCGCGTGCGCGCGGTGGTCGGCATCGGCCTCGGTGGGCTGGTGGCGCTGAAGATGCTCTCGCTGTTCGATGGCTTGTGCGACGGGGTGGTGGCGATCGGCGCCGGGCTGGCGCTGCCTTTGGGCGCGCGCGAGCTGTTGGGCCTCACCCGGCAGTTCGTTCAGGCGGGCAGCTTTCGTAAGGCGCGGGGCGACTTCTTGCTCTGGACCCACCGGCGCGAGCACCTGCTGAAGCAGTGCGGCGGGCGCGAGGGCATGGAGAAGTGGCTCCACGAGCAGGCCGGAGCGTTCACCCAGAACTACAACCCGCAGGCGTACGTGTCGCTGGCGCAGACGTACTGCAACGCCGATCTCAAGGGCACCTTCGGGAAGGTGAGCGCCAAGGTGTTGCTGGTGGCCGGCTCGCACGACGAGCTCGCGCCTCCTGCGCGTGTTCGCGACGCGTACCACGAGCTCGAATCGGCCGGAGCGCAGTGCCGCTTGCGCGAGCTGGTCGAGGAGCGCGGGCACGCGTACCTGCTCAGCGAATCGGGGCGGCTGGTCGACCTGTTCGGCGAGTTCTTCGGGTCACTCTGAAGGCACGGGCAGCACCACAAGCTCGATCGCGTTTCGAGCCCCCACCTTGTCCGCAAGGGTTGCCAGGTTCTGCACGGTCCAGTCTCCCCCAACCGTCATGACGACCCATGGACTCTCATCGAGGTGTGCGCGGAGTTCGAGTAGCCCATTGCTCTCAGCTGCATCAAACTGAACCTGCCACGACGCTTGGACGTCCAGATCCTCATGCGTCGGCACGCCGCCCACCAGAAACCAATCGACATGGGTGCCGTCATCACGTTCGCCAATGGACAGAGCGCTATGAACCGGCTCGTCGAGATGCAGCGCAGAAAATGGGTCCCGTAGGTTGAAGCCGACACGAAAAGCCAACGCCGTCAGCCCGGAGTCCTGCTTTTCGAATGCTTTCGCGAGCATCGACAACGGCGGCGTCGACGATGCCAAGGCCTGTCGCTGCTCGACCAGACGAAACACCAGCGGCTGAGCCGACGCGAGGTCCAACAACGCCTTGTTCAGCTTCTTGAACGGAGTACCCGCGGGAAGCAGGAGCCGCACCGACTCCGCGCCGGCGAGCCGAGACGCCTCGACGGGGCCGAGCGTGCCGTCGCCGGTATCGAGCTTGAGCTCGCCAGAAGGATCGAGACGCAGCGTCGGCCCCTTACCCGGTTGGGTGTTGCCGGCGGCCTTCGGCAGGCCGATACCCGCGTACTGCGCCGCCATCGGGTCAGGCTCGCGCGCCAGCCCCAACAGCGCGTAGCGACCTTGCCCGAACCAGACAGCGCCCAGCGTCACCACCGCGATCACGATCAACGCCAGGCGATCAGGCGCGACCACACGCCGGAACGTTCCACCGGCGAAGAACAACGGCGCGATCACGATCAGCGCCAGCAGCAGGTTGATGCCCACCCAGGGCCAGGCATGCGAGATCTCGAGCTCGGCCTGGGTGACCGCCGCCGCTCCACCGCCGCGCTGAACCTGCTCCAAGCCTTCGCCCAGCACCTGCAGCGCGTGCGCGAACGCGAGCAGCAGCACCGCCAACGGGAACGTCCAGACCGCGATCAACAGCCGGCGCTGCGCCTTCTCTGCCGCCGGACGATCGGCGAATGTCTTCAGGCCATTCGACGCGGGCAGTGCGAACGGCACCGCCAAGGTCAACAACACCGCCGCGAGCCAGACCGGCAGGCTGTAGTGCGGCGGCTCTTGCCGCATCAGCACGATCGACGAGACCAGCGCGGTGAGCGCGATCACAGCGGGCAGCCACGACAGCACCGCGTAGACCCCGACCGCGCCGCCGACGCCTTTCTTGTGGAGCGCGAGGTGCGCCAACACCGCCGACCAGCAGAACGCGAACAGCAGCGCTACGGTGGCGAAGAGACCCGCCAGCAGCGGCGCGGCGGTGTACGCCAGCGCGTGGGCGATCTCTCCCGGCCGCGCGTCGGTCGAGAGCGCCAGCGCGTGGGCTCCGGCCGAGCCCATCTCGATGCGACCCAAGATCAACCCCAACATCAGCGGCGTGCAGACGATCGCCAGAGTGAACGCCGCCGACACCGGCCGGCCCTTGATCGCGATGAAGCCGAGCACCGCCAGCACGATGCAGGCGACGACGTGAATCGCGATCACCAGCGTCAGCAACACGCCGGTGTGCTCCAGCATCTGCCGGGCGTCGTAGCGATCCATCACGCTGACCGCGAGGCCGTACGGCATCACCGTGGTGGCCGCCATGCCGAGCAGAAACAACACGCCCAACCCGGTCGACCACTTCCGCGGCAGCTGACTCACGTTCATCCCCCGATGCCGCGCTCACGTCGCGCGTCGAGACACTCTTCACTCCCCGCCACCACCCGCCTGCAGCCGCTCGGCCGCAGGGCGTAAATCTCGCACCGCACCTTCTCACCCAGCTTGCCTTCCAACGCCTGACAGCGCCCACCCGGATCGAGCTTGAGGTGCGGAATGCCCTGTTCGTCGTTCACCGTCCACTTCGCCAGCAGGTCGGGCTCGATTCGGAGCGAGTCGCTCTCTTCGACCTCGACGTAATACGAGAAGCCATCGGCGCGGTTGTCATCGGTGTTGCAGCAGCAGGCGCCGCACGCTTGGCAGTCGAGCTCAGCGGCGGTCAAACCGCCCTGCCCTGCATTCTCGAGCGCAGGGCCCCGACCAGCATCTCGATCGCGGTGTCGTTGTTGCCGCCGTGGGGCACGATGATGTCGGCGTGGCGCTTCGACGGCTCGACGAAGCCGAAGTGCATCGGCCGCACGTGCTTGAAGTACTGCGCCACCACGTGATCGAAGTCGCGGCCGCGCTCTTTGATGTCACGGGTGAGGCGCCGAATGATGCGCACGTCGTCTTCGGTCTCGACGTAGATGCGCACGTCGAGCTCGCTGCGCACCGGCTCCATGTGGAGCACCAGAATGCCCTCGATCAGAATGATCTCGGCCGGCTGAACGGTGTGGGTCTCGCCCTTTCGGGTCGAGGTGACGAAGTCGTAGACCGGCTTCTCGATCGGCTTGCCCGACTTCAACGTCTTCAGGTGCTCGACCAGCAGCGCGGTGTCGAAGGCGTCGGGGTGATCGAAGTTGATCTCCCGCCGCTGCGCCAACGGCAGGTCCTTCAGGTCGGCGTAGTACGAGTCTTGATCGATGAACGCCACCCGCGAGGGCGACAGCGCCTGGTGAATCTTGCGCGCGACCGTGGTCTTGCCCGAAGCGGTACCACCGGCGATTCCGACGACGAGAGGAACACCCATTGCGCAGCCGCTACTACCAGACTTGCGCTTGGGTCACAGCTCGAACGTCTGATCGAGCTCCAGCACCTTCACCGGCAGGTGCTTCACCTCGGCCTTGAGCTGCGAAACGAACGGCGGCTTGAGGTGGTAGAGCAGCACTTCGGCGCCGTTTCGCTTCGAGTACTTCTTCAGCTCCGACTCGAGCGTCTGCGGGGTGAGGTGGCCCGAGATGTCGGCCAGCCCCTGCAGCATGTTGGGGAAGCTGGTCTCGAGTAGCAGCGCCTTCACCGAGCTGGCCTGGTTGAGCACCTTCCAGAACTTGTCGGTCGGGCCGGTGTCGCCGCTCATCGCCAGGGTCGAGCCGCCCTGGGAGATCAGGTAGCCGCACGACTCCACCGGGTGGGTGACCGGCACCGACTTCACGGTGTACGGGCCGGCTTTGAACGTCGCGCCCGCCTTGAAGGCCTTGAGCTTGAAGACCGGGTTCTTCTTGTTCGGGATCGCGGTGAAGTCGGGCCAGAGCTCGTTGTTGAAGACGTTCGCCTTCAGCGTCTTGATGCACTCGGTCGACGAGTAGACCATCACCGGCTTGTCGCGCCGCCCCACCAGCAGGTCCGCCATCATCGGCAGGTCCTTCACGTGGTCGAAGTGCGAGTGGGTGAGAATGACGTGATCGACCTTCGCCAGCTCGTCGAGATCGAGCGCGCGGGTCAATGCGCCTGCATCGAGCGCCAGCACTCCGTCGACGAGGAAGCAGGTCGACCGGCAGTCCGGGAGCTCACCGCCATGGCAGCCTAGGACTTTCAGGTGCACGCTAGAGGTCTCCGAACTTCCACTTCATTTCGAGGTAGCGCAAAAATTCGAACAACCGGGCCGTGTCACGAACGGTCAACCGGTCGCCCTGGGCGTCGATCAGACCCGAGCGCTCGAGGCGGTGGAGCATGTAGCGAATCGCCGGCTCACCGACCGCCAGCTCACGGGGCAGGTCGCGCACCGGGAAGTCGATCTCGATGCCCTCTTCGCCCGGGCGGCCGCGGGTCTGACAGACGTGAAGAATGTGGTGAACGATGCGGCTGTTCGGGTCAGACAGCAGCAGGTTCTCGATCTGCGCGTCGGCGTCGCTGAGGCGCTCGGCGAGCTTCTTGATCATTCGAACCGCGATCTCCGAGTTGCCACGAATCATGGCCTCGAAGGTGCGGGGGTCGATCATCAACAGCTTGGCGTCTTCCTCGACGGTAGCCGAGGCGTTGCGCGGCTTGTTCGAGATGATCGCCATCTCGCCGAAGAACTCGCCGGGGCCGAGAATCGCCAACACCTTCTCGACGTCGCGCACCTTCTTCGAGATCGCGACCTTGCCCGACTGGAGGACGAACATCTCCTTGCCGGGCTCCCCCTCGCGAAAGAGCACCGTGCCCTTGGCGAGCTCTTTTCCGAATTTCTGAAAGAGGGTTTCTTCTGCGCCCATTGGACGTTGCTGCTCTCGCTAGTTAGCTACGGGTCGTGAAGCCGGTCAATTAATGCAAGCTGTCTAACCTAGCGGAAAACGCTACAGGAATGTCGCGAAGTTGGCTCACTTCGTCGGCGCCGTGTAGACGCCGTCCCATCCAGGACCCGGTGGGTTGGCCTGGAGCGCAGGGATCTCCTCCAGATAGCGGCGGGATGGCCCGTCTTCTGGCCAGAGATTCAGCACCTCTTCGAAGCGGGCGAGCGCGTCGGCCCACCGCTGCTCGGCGTAGGCGTCGAGCCCTGCTTCGAACGCCTGGGTGGCCTGCGCGTCTGAGCCCTGGGGCAGACCGATGCCGCGCAGCTCGTAGATCTTCACCGGCTTGCGCTTGCCCTTGACCCGCACCGCGCCGAGCCGCCGGGCGAAGACGGCCTCTTTGACCCGCTCGTAGGTGCCCTCCCCCATGATGATTCGCGTCTGGTACTCCTTGTTGGTGCCCTCCAGGCGGCTGCCGAGGTTCACCGAGTCGCCCATGATCGTGTAGTCGACCCGCACGTCGGAGCCCATGTTGCCGACGATCATCGGGCCGGTGTTGATGCCGATGCCGATGTCGAACTCCGGGTAGTTCTCGGAGCGCCACTTCGCCTTCAGCTCCTCCAGCTTCTTCGTCATCGCGATCGCGGCGCGGCAGGCGCGCAGGGCGTGATCGGCCTGGTCCAGCGGCGCGTTCCAGAACGCCATCACCGCGTCGCCGATGTACTTGTCGAGGGTGCCCTTCTCTTCAAAGACGATCGCGGTCATCGGCGAGAGGTACTGGTTGATGAACACCGCCAGCTTCTCGGGGAGCATTCGCTCGGACAGCGTGGTGAAGCCGCGAATGTCGGAGAACATCACCGTCATCTCGCGCTTCTCGCCCTGGCTCAGCTTGTCGGGGTTCTTCAGCGCCTCTTCCATCACGTCTTCGCCGAGGTACTTGCTGAAGGTGGCGCGCAGCTTCAGCTTCTCGCGATCGACGCTCAGGTAGCCGGCGAACACCGAGGCGAACGAGGTGAGCAGCACGCTCGACAGCGGCATCACCATCGAGAGCTCGACCCCGCGCTGAAAGAGCACCTGCCCGGCGATCACCCAGGCGCCGCCGGCGGCCACCATCACCGCCGCCTTGGTGGTGAAGCGCTTCGAGCGGGCGACCCACACCACCAGCAGCACGCCGAGCACGAACATCAGCAGCGGCTCGATCACCACCAGCGACCACGGCCGGGTGAGGTAGTCGCCCTGGAGCACGTTGGAGAGCACCGCAGCGTGGGAGTAGATGCCCGGCTCGAGCTCCCGAAACGGAGTGACCCGCTGATCGCCGGAGTTGCCCGAGAGCGTAACGCCGATCAGCACCGCCTTGCCCTTCACCTTCGCCGCGTCGAAGGTGCCGTCGATCACGTCGGCGAGCGAGAGGCGCGCGTAGCTCTCACCGGGGCCGTAGTGGTTCACCAGCATGAACGGCTGGCCCTCTTCGAGCGGCACGCCGGTGCATTGTTCGCCGCTGCACAGCTGGGCGCCGCTCAGCTCACCCGCCGACGCGGTGGCCTCCAGCGTGGCGTGGCGGAACGCGGCCGCGGTCTGCAGCGCGAGCGAGGGCATGAAGCCGGGGGGCTGCTGCAGCTTCATCAACAGCGGGGTGCGGCGAATGGTGCCGTCGATGTCGGGCACGAACGCGAAGTGGCCGAGGCGATTGCCGGCGTTGGCGAAGCGCTCCAGCGGGGCGAGCACCGAGTACTGGCTCCAGGCGCGCACCTTCTCGGCCTTGAGGGTGGAGTGCGCCGAGGCCTTCGCGGCTTCGATCACCTTGCCGGTGAGCAGCTCGGTGTTCTTCTTCGCCTTCTCGGCCGAGAGGTCTTTCAGCTCGGGCTCGTTGAAGGCGAGCACGCCCTGCACCAGCTGCGGCCCGGCGCGCTTGAGAGACGCCTCGAGCGCTTCGTCGGGTGAGGAGGCGATCTTCGCCTGCAGCTCGGCCCGCACCGCCGCGGTCGCGTCGCCCTCGGGCAGCTTGGCGAGCAGCTCGCGGTACACCTGGGAGAAGTCGTGGGTCTCGTCGGTCCAGCTGATGTCGGTGCCAACCGCCCCGGCGCCGGCGTCGATCAGCCGCTCGATGCCCTTGGCCATCAGGTCGCGCGGCCAGGGCCAGAGGCCGTATTTCTGGGCGCCCTTCTCGTCGACCTCGACCACCACCACGTCGGGGCTGGGCGCGCGGGTGCCTCGAAGGCGGAACTTGAAGTCGGTCGCCCTGCCCTCCAGCTGGAGGATCAGCCGCGCCAAAGCAGGCGTGCGCTCGCCTCCGACGTCGAGGCCGATCGGCGACTGCCGAATCGACCAGAAGTGCACCGCAGCGAGGAGCACCGGCACGATCAGCGCCACCCACTCGATGCGGCGCGGCAAGAGCTTCCCCATCCCTTTGCCATCATATATCTGGCGTGCGTGGCGACCACCTACAAGCAGGCCGGCGTGGACATCGAGGCCGGCGACGCGCTGGTGGAGAAGATCAAGCCGCTGGCGAAGCGCACCCTGAGGCCTGAAGTGCTCTCTGGGGTGGGCGGTTTCGGCGGCCTCTTTCAGCTCGCGTCGTCGAAATACAAGGAGCCGGTGCTGGTGTCGGGCACCGACGGCGTGGGCACCAAGCTCAAGCTGGCGTTTCAGCTCGACCGGCACGACACCGTCGGCATCGACCTGGTCGCGATGAGCGTCAACGACGTGCTCTGCTCGGGCGCGGAGCCGCTCTTCTTTCTCGACTACTTCGCCACCTCCAAGCTCGACGTGAAGCGGGCGGAGGCGGTGATCTCCGGCATCGCCAAAGGCTGCGAGCTCTCGGGCTGCACCCTGCTCGGCGGTGAGACCGCGGAGCTGCCCGGCTTCTACGGCGACGGCGAGTACGACCTGGCCGGCTTCTGCGTCGCGGTGGCCGAGAAGTCGGAGCTGATCGACGGGCGAAAGATCGCGGCCGGTGACGCGCTGATCGGGATGGCCTCGAGCGGGCTGCACTCCAATGGCTACTCGCTGGCGCGCAAGATCGTCTCCGACGCGAAGCTGTCGTTCGACGCGGTGCCGCCCGGCTTCACGAAGTCGCTCGGCGAGACGCTGATCACGCCGACCAAGATCTACGTGCTCGACGTGCTGGCGCTGTTGAAGACGGTGAAGGTGAAGGGCCTGGCGCACATCACCGGCTCGGGCATTCCCGGCAACCTGCCCCGCTGCATTCCCGATGGGCTGAAGGCGATGCTGAGCGAGAAGCGCTGGCCGAAGCCGCCGATCTACGAGCTGCTCCAGAAGCACGGAGAGGTCGAGCGCAAGGAGATGTTCGACACCTTCAACATGGGCCTGGGGATGATCGCGGTGGTCGCTCCCGGCGACGTGGCGGCTTCGTTGGCGCTGCTGAAGTCGCGCGGCGTCGAGGCGTTCGAGGTCGGGAAGATCGAAGCGGGCACTGCCGGCCAGGAGGCCGTGGCGGTGATCGAGCCGTGACCGTACGCGTCGGGGTGCTCGCGTCGGGCAGCGGCACCAACTTCCAGGCGTTGGTGGAAGGCCTGCGCGGTTCGAACGCCCAGGTGGCGGTGCTGATCTGCAACGTGCGGGGCGCGAAGTGCCTCGAGCGGGCGAAGTCGCTCGGCGTGACCGCCGAGGTGCTCGATCACAAGCCGTTCGGCTCACGCGACGCCTACGACGAGGCGCTGATCGCGGCGCTGCACAAGCACCAGGTCGAGCTGATCTGCCTGGCGGGCTTCATGCGGCTTTTGACGCCGAAGTTTCTCGCCGCGTTTCCTCAGCGGGTGATCAACGTGCACCCTGCCCTGCTGCCGTCGTTCCCGGGGATGCACGGGATCAAGCAGGCCTTGGACTACGGCGCGAAGGTGACCGGCTGCACGGTGCACTTCGTCGACGAGGGCACCGACACCGGCCCGGTGATCGCGCAGGCCGCGCAGCAGGTGCTCGAGAGCGACGACGAAGCCTCGCTCGCCGCCCGCATTCACGCCGACGAGCACCGGCTGTACGTGCAGGCGGTGAAGTGGTTCGCCGACGGTAAGCTCTCGGTGAAGGGACGCCGGGTTCACGTGCAGGAGGCAGTGCGATGAGCGGCACCACGGCAGCAGCGGTGAAGCTCCGTTCGGCCTCGGCGCCTTCGCGTCACGTCTACGACGTGGCGGTGATCGGCTCGCAGATGGGTGGAGCGCTCGCCGCCGCCCTGCTCGCCCGGCGCGGGTACCAGGTGCTCTACGTCGATCACGACGGGCTGGGCCCCGGCTACGGCCACGAGGGCTGGCTGCTGCCGTACGCGCCGTTCGTGATGGCGCCGCTGCGCTCGCTGCCTCCGCTGGAGGAGGCCGCCGCCGAGCTCGGCCTCACCCAGGTGTTGCAGCGGGCGATTCGCGCGGTGCCCAAGATTCAGCTGGTGCGCCCGAACGAGCGGATCGATCTGTTTCGTCAGTCGCCCGACACCGGCCGGCTGCCGATCGAGATCGAGCGCGCGCTCGGCAAGGAACGCGTCGCCGGGTTCTTGAGCTCGATTGGCACGCTCGCGACCCAGAAGTTCCGGCCCGATCTGCGCGGGTATCCCGACCTGCCCCCCGACGGGTTCTTCTCGCGGCGCCGCTTCAACTCGCTGGCGAAGAAGATGGAGTCGCAGGGCGGCGGCAGCCCGCTGAAGCTCGAGCCCGACACCCAGCTCTTGGGCGAGTTCGGAAAGTTCGTCACCTACTCCGAGGCCGACGGCTTCGCGCGGGGGTTCCCGCTCGCGGGCGTGTTGGAGGAGCCGTACACCATCGACGGCGGGCGTCACGGCCTGCGCGAGCTGTTCCTCACCCGGTTGAAGGAGCTCGGCGGCGACGTGCTCGCCCACGACGAGACGACCGTGGTCGAGCAGCTCGGCTTCGACGGCTCGAAGGTTTCGGGGATCAAGCTGGTGCGTGGCGACACGCTCTACCGCACCGGAGTGGTGATCGGCGCCACCGACGCGGGCGCGATGCGCCGGCTGGTGAGCGACAAGAAGAAGCACCGCGAGCTGACCGAAGTGCTCGACGGCGCCAACACCAAGCAGGTGCTGTTCACGGTGAACTGGGTGCTGCCCGAGAAGGCCATTCCACGTGGCATGGGCGAGCTGTTGTTGATGCAGACCGCCACCGACGATCAGCCCGACCTCTCGAACGCGACCCTGGTTCAGGTCAGCCACGCCCGGCGGCTGGGTGGCGAGAGCGCCGCGGAGGACCGGGTGGTGAGCGCCTCGGCGTTTGCGCCCGCGAGCGCGCGCGAGCTCGGCGAAGAGCACCTCACTTCGCTGATGGAGAAGCTCAGCCGGCGGTTGGAAGAGCTGATGCCGTTCTCGCGCAAGCAGGTGAAGGCGATCTCGGCGCCGTATCTGCACGCCAGCGGCGTGCGTGGCAGCCGGCTGCTGCCTCACCCACTGCTGTCGTTCGAAGAGGAGTCGCCGCTGTCGATCTGCGGTTTGCCGCTGCGGCTGCCGGTGAAGAACCTGTTCCTGGCGAGCCGCGAGGTGCTGCCCGGGCTCGGCCTCGAAGGTGAGTTCCGCGCCGGCGCCCGCGTCGCCGAATTGGTGCACGAAGCGATGGGCAAGACCGACCCGCTTCGGAGAGCGCGTTGACCCGAAAACCTCTCCTGACAGGAGAGGCCGACGAGGCCGCGAAGGGGGACTCGCGGGTGAGTTTGGCGAGCCCCACCGAAGCGCTTCACCCGCTGGCCGAACGCATCGGGCCCGAGACCCCCGCAATCCAGATCGTGCGCGCCCTGGGCCGTGAAGACGAGCGTGCGGTGCGCGCGGTCGATCAATCTGCGCGGCCGATCGCCAACGTCGCCGAGCGGGCCGCGCAGGCGTTCCTGTCGGGCGGCCGGCTGATCTACGTCGGCGCGGGCACCAGCGGCCGGCTCGGCGCGCTCGACGCGGCGGAATGTCCTCCCACGTTCGGCGTTCCTCCCACGTGGGTGCAGGCTGTGATCGCCGGAGGCCCCAGAGCGCTCACGCGCGCAGTCGAAGGTGCTGAAGACCGCGCCGCGGACGGCAAGCGCGCGATCGCGGCGTTGAAGGTGGGGCCGAACGACGTGGTGTGCGGGATCTCGGCGAGCGGCCGCGCGCGCTTCGTTCAAGCGGCGCTCGTCGAAGCGAAGAAGCGCAAGGCCTTCACGGTGCTGATCACCTGCAACACCGGAGCACCCGGCGACGTCGACGAGCGCATCACGCTCGACACCGGCGCGGAGCTGATCGCGGGATCGACACGGCTGAAGGCGGGTTCGGCGACCAAGCTGACGCTGAATGCGATCTCCACCGCGGCGATGGCGCGGATCGGGCGCATCGAGCGCGGGCGGATGGTGGCGTTGAAGGCGACCAACGCCAAGCTGGCGGAGCGCGCGCAGCGGATCGTCAGCGAGCTGGCCGGCGTCGATGCTGCCACCGCGAAGGCGCTCTTGAAGCGGGCCAAGGGCGACGTTCGAAAGGCGATCGATGCCGCGCCGAAGAAGGAGCGAATCGAATGAAGCGAGCGCTCCTGGTGATGGTGTTGCTGGCGGGCTGCCACAAGAAGGCGGCGGTCGATGCGGGCACTCCGGTTGAAGAGACGCCTGACGCGGCGACGACCGTCGTGCAGCTGTCGGTGATCGACGCGCGGATCGTGGTCGACGCCGGAGTGGAAGCACCGCGGGTCGTCGTCGATGCAGGGGCGCCCGACGCGGGCCCAGCGCTGTCGGTCGAAGATGCCGGCGCCGTCGAGGATGCGCCTGAAGCCGCCGCTGACGCAGAGTGGATCGTGTGGGACGGCGGCGCGGTGGGCTCGAATGGCGTGACCGACTACGTCACGCTCAAGGTCGGCGCGACGAAGCGAATCGGGCTGCCGATCAACACCGGCGTCGTCTGCGATGATTTGAATGTGGTCGAGGTGAAAACGCTCACCGCGGCGTATGAGCTCAGCGGCAAAGCGCCCGGCACCACACACTGCAAGTTCAAGTCGATGACGGTGCTCGGCAGGTACTTCGAGATCACCGTCAGGCCTTGAAGCTCGGCCTTACTGCCCTTGAATCACCGGCATCGCGGCCTCGGCCTCGGCCTGGCCTTCTTCTGTGCGGCCCATGCGAATCAGCGTGTACCCACGGGCGCCGCGCAGCAGCGCCGCCGCCACCGGTTCATCGAACCCGTGGGTGGCCTCCTCGAGCGCGACGTCGAACTGCGCGCTGTCGGCCAGCGCGTACACCAGCTCGATTCGCGCCTTCGGCTCACCGTGCGCGATCGCCGAGCGCGCGTGCTCCACCGCCTCGGGCAGCCGCGACTGCTTGCGATCGATCTCCGACAGCAACCGCAACGCGTACCCGTTCGACTCGAGCTTCGGCACGTGCTCGACCGCGGCGCGCGCGGCGTTGAAGGCGCGATGGGTGATGCACCACTCGGCGGCCGAGGTGAGCGACTTCTCATCGGCGCCGCTGCGGTCCATCTGCTCGCGCATTCGAAACAGCTCGTCGGGAGGCACGCCGTCTTTCGCGCCTTCGTAGAAGAACAGCTGCGCCACCGCGTCGCGGCGATCGGGCTTGAGCTTCAACCCCGCGCTCAGCTCACGGGCCGCGTCGGCCCAACGCTCGGCCGCGCCGTAGGCGTACGAGAGGTTTGCGTGCACCGCCCACGGCTTCGCCCACGCTTCGTTCGCCTCCCAGAGGGTGATGCTGTCGGCCCACTCGCGCTGACGGAGCACGTTGAACGGCGCCAACACCAGCGCCAGCACCGCCGCCGCGACCACCACCCGGCGTTGAGCGAAGTGCTCCGCCAGCACCGCCAGCCCCGCGAACAGCGCCAGCGACGGGAAGAGCGAGTAGCGATCTGCCACCGGGTAGATCAACGGCACCAGGCCCGACACCGGAGCCAGCGCCACCAGGTACGCACCGACCACCACCCAGGCGGCCTTCGACCGCATTCGCCAGAGCACGAACACCAGCGCCGCCCACAGCACCGTCGCGAAGATGAACCGCGCGCTCCCGAGGCCGACGTAGCTGAAGTCGTAGACCGCGCGCGAACCGGCGGGCCAGAGCGTGCGGCCGAGGTACCACCACGGCGTCCAGAGCGCGGTGCCGATCGCCTCAGCCGGCGTGCGCAGATCCCGGTTCGCGACCAGGCCGAGGTGAATCACCGCTCCGCCGATCGCCGCCGCCACCGCCAACGCCACCGGGGCCGCGCCGCGCTTCACCGACTCGGCGATCGTCGCCCATCGCAGCCATGCCGCGACCGGGAACAACAGCGCCAGCGGGAAGAACATCGACTTCGCCAGCAGCGCCGCTCCGAAGCACGCCACCGCGGCCCAACGGCGATTGCCCGCCTCGAGCGCAAACGCGCCCACCACCAGCAGCGCTCCGAGCGTGTCCTTGAGGTTGGCGACCCACACCACCGACTCGACCCGAAACGGGTGCACCGCCCACAAGAGCGCCGCGGCGAACCCGGCCACCGGAGAGACACCGAACGCCTTCAGCGCCCGCGGCACCAGCGCGACGGTGAGCGCGAACATCAACGCCTGCAGCACGTGGAAGGTGACCGGCGAGTCGCCCGCGATCGCGTGGACGATCGCGTAGACCGAGTGGGTGAGCGGGTAGTAGCCGCCCTCGTACGAGCGGCTGAACGCCATCGCGACGCCGCCCCAACCGGCCTGCGCGATCGGGCTCTTCACCAGGTATTCGGGGTCGTCCCAGTTGGTCAGCCCGTTACCGAAACAGAACGCATAGAGCGCGAAGGTGAGCACGCCGAGGAGTGCAGCGGCGGCGGTCTCGCTCCACTGCGCGGGGGCCGCGACCTTCGCCGGAGGCTCGCTGACATTGCGCCGCTTCTTCGCCACGTTTCACTCGCGTAGCACGGTTCTTCGTTGGATATGGTGGCGCCGTGAGCCCGGTCGACTCCCTCACCAAGACGAAGGTCGGCGAGGCCGGGCCCTTCCCGATGGGCGCCACCGTGCTCGACGGGCGCTTCAGAGATCGTCTCCTACGTCGGCGCGGGCGGCATGGGCGTCGTCTACCAGGCCGAGCAGGTCGCGCTGCACCGCAAGGTCGCCCTCAAGGTGCTGCGGGCAGAGATGATCTCGCAGTCGGACATGTCGGAGCGCTTTCGTCGCGAGGCCCAGCTGCTCTCGTCGGTCGAGCACGCGGCGGTGGTGCGGGTGATCGACTTCGGCTTCGAGCAGGGCCTGGCGGTACTGGTGCTCGACTACGTCGAGGGCGACGCGCTCTCGTTGGCGATGCGCGAAGGGCCGATGGCGCCCGCCCGCGCGGTGCCGCTGCTGGTGCAGCTGGCGCAGGGCCTGGCGGCGATTCACGCCAAGGGCATCGTTCACCGCGATCTCAAGCCCGACAACGTGATGCTCACCAAGACGCTCGACGGTGAGGTCGCGCGCCTGCTCGACTTCGGCATCGCGCGGCTCGCCACTCCCGACGCGCCGGGCGTCACCCAGATGGGCATGGCGATCGGCACGCCGGAGTACCTCTCGCCGGAGCAGGCGCTGGGGCAGCCTCCCCTGCCCTCGAGCGACATCTA
Organism: Myxococcaceae bacterium; assembly: GCA_047602415.1. Classification (GTDB taxonomy): domain Bacteria; phylum Myxococcota; class Myxococcia; order Myxococcales; family Myxococcaceae; genus JASGHH01. The sequence goes on from JASGHH010000001.1 coordinate 1,373,856, forward strand.
CTCGTTCGGCGTCGTCGCCTATCAGATGCTCTCGGGCCGGCTGCCGCTGCCCGGCAAATCGTCGGCGGAGCTGATCAACCAGCACATCACCCACCCGCCGCAGCCGTTGCTCGAGGCCGCTCCGATGATGTCGGAGTTCCCCGCGCTGGCGGCGCTGGTGATGCAGTGCCTCGAGAAGAACGCCGCCGCCCGGCCGCAGAGCGCCGCGGTGTTGGTCGATCAGCTGTTGGTGTCCGGCGGCGGGCCGATTCCACTCGTGCAGCTGGCCAACTCGGGCTCGTGGGGCCGCGTGCTCACCGGGCCGGTGGCGGTGCAGAAGCCGCCGAAGAGCAAGAAGCCGATGTTCATCGGCGGAGCGGTGGCTGTGGCGGTAATCGCCGCCGCGGTGGCCGCCACCGTGCTCTACCTGGCGCCCGAGCGGAAGGCGCGCCGGTTGATCGAGCACAACGACGGAACGCTCGCGCTGCAGGTGATCGACGACTCGGGTGAGAAGGCGCAGCAGCCGCAGATGAAGATGCTGCGGGCAGCAGCGCTCCACCAGGTGAACCGGCACGACGAGGAGTTCGAGCTGTTCTCGGGAATCTCGCCGGCGCCCGAGACCCAGCTCGAGCCGCTGGTGATTCGCGGGCTGGCCGACGACTTCGGCCGGCGTGACGCGGCGCCGATTCGCAAAGCGCTCACCGCCTGGCCCAAGGCGACGCTGTTGCCGATTCTGCAGGACCTCGCGAACGAGCCGCCCGACAAGGCGCAGTGGGGCGCGCTGCGGCTGGTCGATCTCGAGTACGCCGGGCAGGGCCTGAAGCTGGTCGACCTGTACATTCGCGCGCTCGACAGCTCCGACTGCCGCGTGCGTTGGGCGGCGGCGAACCGGTTGGGCGAGCTGCGCGCTCCCGAGGCGGTCGAGCCGTTGAAGCACCTGAGGGACCTGCCGAAGAAGTCGAAGAACGACGACTGCGGGCAAGACGCGGCGGCGGCGGCGTTGAAGCGGCTGGAGAAGGAACTGACGCCGTAACTGGCCACCTCCTCTACCTGCGCTATGAAAACAGCATGGCCTCTGCCCTGGCCCGCTACGACCGAGCGCGCAAGAAGCGCAGCCGCATCGCGGTGGGGCTGATCTCCGGAACCAGCGTCGACGCGATCGAAGCGGTCGCCTGCCGGGTCACCGGCACCGGCAAGAACCTCGAGCTGTCGCTGCTCGGGCACGTCTCGCACCCGTTCACCCCGGGCTTTTCGCAGCGCATTCTCGGCGCCACCACCACCCGCGACGTCTGCGCGCTCAACTTCGTGCTCGGCGAGCTCTTCGCAGAGGCGGCGTTGGCGGTGATCTCGATGGCCGGGCTCTCTCCGTCGCAGGTCGACGTGATCGGCTCGCACGGTCAGACCGTCGCTCACCTCGAAGGCGCGACGCTCCAGGTCGGCGAGGCGGCGGTGATCGCCGAGCGCACCGGCGTGCCGGTGGTCTCCGACTTCCGGGTGCGCGACGTCGCCGCCGGAGGCCAGGGCGCTCCGCTGGTGCCCTACGCCGACTGGGTGCTCTTCCGGAGGGCCGGCTCCACCCGCGCGCTGCAGAACATCGGCGGCATCGCCAACCTCTCGATCGTCTCCGACAAGCTCGACGACACCCTCGCCTTCGACACCGGCCCCGGCAACATGCTGATCGACACCCTGGTGCGCTTGTCGACCGGAGGCCGCCGCACCTTCGACAAAGACGGCCTGCTCGCGCTCCGCGGCAAGGTGATCGCGCCGCTGCTCGCCGAGCTGATGCGCCACCCGTTTCTACGCAAGCCGCCGCCCCGCTCCGCCGGCCGCGATCAATTCGGAGAGCCGCTGGCGCAGTCGATGTGGCGCCGCTTTCGCCGCCGGCCGTACGACCTGATCGCCACCGCCACCGCGTACACCGTCGAAGCCACCGTCGACGCCTACCAGCGCTTCGTCTTCCCCAAGCACAAGCTGGAGGCCGTCTACGTCTCGGGCGGTGGCGGCCGAAACCCGCGGCTGGTCGGAGGCCTCACCGAGCGGCTGCACCCGCTGCCGGTTCGCCCGCTCGAGGCGCTCGGCTTTCCCGAGGGCGCGAAAGAGGCGGCCTGCTTCGCGCTACTGGCCTGTGAGCACCTGTCGGGGACGCCACAGAATGTACCCAGAGCAACGGGTGCGTCGAAACCCGTGATCCTGGGTAAGCTGACGCCGTGAGCCGGGGGCGACGATGAGCACGGTCAACGTGATGGCGCGCGAGATCGGCGCCAAGATCGTCTTCTACGGCCCCGGTCTCTCCGGCAAGACCACCTCGCTCAAGCGCGTCTACGACTCGGTGAAGCCGGCCCACCGCGGCGAGCTGATGTCGCTGCCCACCGAAGCCGACCGCACCCTGTTCTTCGACTTCTTGCCGGTGCGGGTCGAGCGCGTCGGTGACTACGCGGTGCGGCTCGCGCTCTACACCGTGCCCGGGCAGGTCTTCTACAACGCCACCCGAAAGCTGGTGCTCCAGGGCGCCGACGGAGTGGTGTTCGTCGCCGACAGCCAGCCCGGCATGCGCGACGCCAACGTGGAGTCGATGGCGAACCTGGAAGAGAACCTCGCCGAGCAGGGCATTCGGGTCGAGAAGTTCCCGCTGGTGATTCAGTACAACAAGCGCGACCTCGAAGAAGTGCTCCCGGTCTCTGATCTGCGCCCGATGTTGAACGCGCGCGGCGTGCCCGACTTCGAGACCTGCGCCACCTCCGGCGAGGGCGTGCTCAACGCGCTCAAGGCGGCGATGCGGCTGGTGATCGAAGATCTGCGCGAGAAGCGGGTGGTGCCGTCGGCGAAGCCCTCCGCACCCTCCCCGTCGCCGTCGTCGGGCGTCGCCGGCCTCGAAGATCAGCTCTCCGCGCTCGCCGGCCGTCCACAGCTGGCGCGCCGCCCTCCGCTCGCCACGCCCTCGGCCGGAGTCGCCGCCGTTGCGCCCGCGCTCGATCGCCCTCCGCGCCCGAACCCGCCCGAGCTCGGGCCGTGCGCGGCGCTCGCTCCGTCTGCGCTGCTCGACTCTGCCCGCGCCGCCGACGCCGCGTGGAACAGCAACGATCACCTGAGCTGCGTGCGCGCCTGCCGCGACGCCGTTCGCCGAGCGCTCCAGTTCGCCGGCGAAGGCCCGGCCGGTGCGCAGGCGCATCTGCTCGGCCTCGACGGCCGCGATCTGGTCGCGCTCGAGAAGCTCGAGAGCAAGCAGCCGATTCGCATCGACGACGCCGCCTTCGCGTTGATGGTGCTCATGCAGGCGCTCGCGCGGCTGAACCAGGCCGGGCTGCCTGCGACGCCCGAGTAGCGGGAACCTCGCAAAAGCAGGGCGCTTTACACCCGCCACCTGTTCACCGCCGTGCTCAGTGGAGTGCGCGCGCGGGTGCCTGTGTGCGCCACCAGCCGGTTCAACCATCTGTAACCACTGGCAAACGAGGTGAGCACGTCTCTTGCGATGTGGGCGTTCGCCCTGCCCTTTCTCCGCGGGCCGGAACTGGAGAGACCGATGCGTTCCTATCGTTGGCTGTCGGCGCTGCTGGTGCTGAGCCTCGGGACGATTTCGTGCGATGGCACGCTGGGGAGCCTGCCCGGCGACCCGATCGACGACCCCGACGATGGTGACGACAGCGACGTGGGCACGCCGCCTCCGCCCGACAAGTGCAACTCGCAGAGCGACGCGGTGAACGTGGCGGAGTGTCAGCTCACACTGGGCACCGAGAAGGTCGAGTACATCGGGCTGGCCGGCGACGTCGACTGGTACAGCGTGAAGCTGCCGCCGGGCCTGACCTCGCGCAGCCTGCTCCACGTGACCGCAGGCATCTCGGCGCCGGCGACCGCGGTGAACCTCGAGATCAACGTGCTGGAGCCGAACAACAAGTCGGTCGGCCTGATGATCGACAAGCACGGCCAGGCCGCTCCCACGCCGCTCGACATGATCGTGCGTGAAGACAACTCGGGCGTGCAGCTGTTGATCATGGTGCAGGACCAGAGCGGCAAGCAGTTCGATTGGCGCAACCCGTACACCCTGAAGATCGAGGTGGTCGACGACCCCGACGTGAACGAGCCGAACGACACCACCCCGACCGTGCTCCCGCTGGCGGGCAGCGCGCCGATGATCACCGGCAGCGCGAGCGGCTACCTCGCGACCACCGACGACGTCGACGAGTTCAGCATCGACATTCCCGCCAACGGGCAGGTGATGTACCTCCACATCAGCTCGCCCGACGTGGCGCCGATGGCCAACTACCGCATGTCGTACACGCTCAACGACCCCTCCGGCGTTCCGGTGGCGCAGGGCGTGATGACCAACGCGTACCTGGCGGTCGACCTGGCGACGGCGCGGCGGTCGGTGACCGGCAAGTACGTGCTCCAGCTGCAGGGCTACCACTCGCAGATGGGCCAGCACATTCCCGGCGATCTGCGGCTCAAGTACACCATCGACACCCTGGTGATCCCCGAGCTCGACACCCACGAGCCGAACGAGACCATCGACACCGCCTCGGCGCAGACGTTCAACGCGCCCGGAGCGAGCACCACCATTCACGGCCGCCTCGGTGAGGTGCCCGACGCCGACTGGTACGCGTTCGATCTGCCGGCGACCACCAGCCGTTCGACGCTGTACTGGCACCTGACCCCCGGCCAGGCGAGCGGCCGCTTCCCGGCGCTGCCCGGCATTCTCGACCGGCAGCTGCGGGTGTTCACCGCGGTCGACGGCACCTCGGCGGCCGACAAGCAGTCGAAGTGCAACAGCGACCCGAACACCTGCCCCCGCCGTGAAGACGCCGACAACAACATGCTCGGCACGGTGGCCGCGTACTGCAACCAGGACGTGCCGCGTTGCATGTGGGCCGGCCGCCAGGAAGACGTGAAGTTCGGCAACCTCCGCAACTTCGAGGGCGCGATCCCGGTGCCGGCGCACTCGGGCACGGTGCGGTACTACATCTTGATGGAGGACAGCGAGAACGACTGGGCCGACGACGTCGAGTACACCCTCGACGTGCAGTGGCGCACCGACGGCGACGAGACGATGCGCTGGTCGGGCACCACCGAGCAGACGCTCTCGAGCACCATCTCGGTCGACGGCGCGGCCTCGGCGTTCCCGGTGCCGATGTCGACCAGCAACGATCTCACCGGCACGCTCTCGTACGGCAGCGGTTACTGGCGCAACAACGACCCGCTCCACGGCGACGGCGTGCGCGCGCACGACGACTACGACGCGATCAGCTCCGACGGCGACCGGTACGAGCTGGTGTTCCCCGCCGGGTTGAACGCGCCGCTCGATCAGACCTGGGAGCTGCAGTGGGAGATCGAGAAGGACGGCTCGGGCAACGCGCCGTACGACATCGCGCTCGACGTCGAGTTCTGCGACGGCTCGGGTGGTGGCGGCGGCGGCGGGTGCAACAGCGTCAGCCGCACGCTGGGCTACACCGGCGGCGACCTGGGCAGCTGGCACTCGTCGGGCATGCAGGGCATCACGTTCCAGCCGGTGTACCAGCTGCAGGACATGACCGATAAGGTGCAGGTCACCGCGCTGGCGTGGGGCTGCTTCTGCATCGAGCCCCGCTTCGTTCAGGGCGGCCACTTCTACGTGAAAGTCGTGGCGGTCGATCGCAACGGCTACGCCGACGTGCCGTACCACGTGAAGACCGCGCTGACGGGCTACCCCAAGCCCTACAACGGCGGCATGTGCCCGGCGCCGACGCAGAACGCCGATGGCTCGTGGGCGCCCGGCTGCAAGTTCGCCGAGTAATGGGGCTCTAACCTCACCCCGCGAACGCTGATCGCGTCCGTCGGCCCTCTCCTGTCAGGAGAGGGGCTCGTCAGGCGCCGGGCGCAGGCGAGTAGTGCCCGCGCTTGCCCAGCTCACCGCTCATGTAGCCGAACATGTACTCGCGGCCAGCGGTGGTGGGGCGGTCCTGCACGCCTTCGGTCTGGTACTCCTGCCGGAGCTGCGCGCCGAGGTTCTTGTCGCGGTTGACGGTCACCTTGGTGCCCGCCTCGGCGTATTTCTCGGAGAGCTCGAGAATGTTCGAGCCGCTCACCCGCAGACACCCGTGCGACGCGGCGTGGCCGAGCTCGGCCTCTTCGCTCGCGGGAATCCCGTGGATGTACTCGGCGTACTGACCGAGCGAGAGCTTCATGATCCCCATCGGGTTGTCGATGCCCGGAGGCACCTGCTTCGCCTTCGCGGCCCAGCCCGACGCGGGCGGGTTCCACGGCTGGCGCGGCAGCGCGTCGCTCACCGTGAAGTTGGTGCCCTGGGTGGGGAACGCCGACGAGCCCGGCGAGGTGAGGTAGCGGGCGGCGATCTTGTTGTCTTTGCCGATCACGTAGAGCCGGGTCTGCGTGGGGTCGGAGATGTCGGCCGTGATCTTGTACTGGCCGCGCTTGCTGCCGTCGGGGAGCTGCTGCTTCTGCAGCTGCGCGATCTGCGCCGACGACGCCTTGTCGAGCGCCTGCAGCGTGTTCGCGTCGAGCTTGCCCGACTGGGCGACGCCCGCCTTGGCCTGAAACGCCTTCACCGCCGTCTCGGTGCCCGGACCGAACGCGCCGTCGAGCGAGGTGCGCTTGTCGATGTAGCCGAGCGAGTAGAGCGCGCACTGCATCGTCTTCACGGTGTCGCTCTTCGGAGCGCCCTTGGCGATCGCCGGCGCAGCGCCGGTGGCGATCTTGGCGAGCGTGGGGTCGTTCTTGAACGCCGCGCAGCCGAGCGCGCCCGCCCCCGAGCCTGTACCGGTCACACCGGTGACCCCACCGGTTCCGTTCACTCCGTTCACTGGCATGCGATGACTCCTCCCGAAGGGCTCATTATACCTCGCCTCGCACTTATGACCGACTTCAACCAGGCGACGACTCCGGGTGCAGCCGGACCCGGCAAGTTCAACGCACAGATTCCAGAAGGTTGGGAGCAGGGTCGCGGGGCCTTCGGAGGCCTCGCGGTCGGCCTGATGGAGCGCGCCGCCGAGCAGCTGGTCGCCGAGCCGGGCTGGCCCCTACGGGCGCTCAACGCGGAGATCTTCGCGCCGGTGGTGGTCGGCGGCGCCGAGGTGGTGGTCGAGACGATGCGCCAGGGCAGCGGGATGTCGACCTTGCTGGTGCGGCTGAACCAGGCGGGCGAGGTTCGGGCGCGCGCCACCGCGATCTTCGGCAAGGCCCGGGTGCAAGACCGGGAGCTCACCACGCTGACCCCGCCGGTGATGACGCCGTTCGAGCAGCTCGAGCCGGTGCCGCCGAACGACCTCGTCCCCAAGTTCACCCAGCACATGGATTACCGGCCGGTTGACCCGCTTCCCTTCTCGGGCGCGCAATTACCTGGGGCGCTCGGCTGGGTGCAGTTCAGGCAGCGCCCGGCGAAGCTGTCGATGCACGACGTGATCGGGTTGATCGACGCGTACTGGCCGGCCACCTTCGCGATCGAGCCGATGCCGCGGCCGATGGCGACGGTCAGCTTTACGTTCGAGCCGCTGGTCGACCCCGCCTCGCTCGATGCGCAGGCGCCGTTCATGTACCGCTGCACCGTGCCGGCGTCGCACCATGGCTTCGCGGTCGAGCTGCGCGAGCTGTGGACGCGCGATGGGCGCCTGGTGGCGCTCAATCAGCAGAGCTTCGTGACGATCAAGTAGGGCCATGCTGCTACCGTCGGGCAGTCACATGGCTCGGAGCAGACGCGTGGTGTGGCTGGCCCTGCTCGCACTCGGCGCGTGCAGCGACGCTGGAAGCTCCGATGGCGGCCAGGGCGGAGGCTCGGCGACCGGCGGAGGCGCAGCAGTCGGTGGCGGTGCAGCGAGCGGCGGTGGCGCTGCGACCGGAGGCGGCGCAGCCTGCACAGTGGCGACCTTCGTCGGCCTCGGCCAGGCTGAGCCGGGAGCGTCCACCTTCGCCACCGCAGTCTCTCGGGACGGAAACACCGTGGTCGGGTTCGCCGCGATGGTGTCTGCCGGCCCTTCGGAGGCCTTTCGCTGGAGGGCCGACTCGGGCTTCGAGCTGCTCGGAGATCTGCCCGGCAGCGCCTTCAGCAGCACCGCCTGGGGCGTCTCGGCCGACGGAACCGTGGTGGTCGGCACCAGCAACTCTGGCAACGCCACCTGCCCCGGCCAACAGGACGAGGCCTTCCGCTGGACCGCCGCGACCGGGATGACCGGGCTGGGCGACCTGCCGAGCGGGTGCTTCTACTCGTACGCCTACGCCATCGACGCCGATGGCTCGGTGGTCGCGGGCGGAGCGACCAACACACTGTCGAACACCGCGGCGGCCTGGACGGCCGACGGTGGCTGGCTCGACTTCGGCGTGGCCGCCGAGATCGACAACTCGAGCTCTTTGTCGGCGGTGACCCCCGACGGCGCCTGGTTTGCCGGCACCTGGCGGGTCGACGCGGGCGCCTCGTACCAGGCGATTCGGCTCTCGGCCGCCGGCCACCTCGACGTGATCGGCGATCTCGACGGCGGTGATCTCTTCGCGGGCGCCAACGCCATCTCCGACGACGGCAACATCGTCGTCGGCGGAGGTAAGGGCCCGTTCGACCATCAGGCATTTCTCTGGACGCCCGACGGAGGGATCGCCGCACTGCTCAGCCCCGGTCCCGATTTGTGGGGAACCGCGTTCGCAATCAGCCCGACCGGCGACCTGATCGGCGGAGTGGCCGCTACTGACGCGGGCCACCGCGCCGTGCTTTGGGACGCGGCGCGCGTCGCCCGGCCCGCCACAGAGGTGTTCACCGCTCACGGCGTCACCGTGCCCTCGGGCTGGTCGCTCGACGACCTCGTCGGAATCGCGGTCGACGGCGGAGTGGTCACCGTCACCGGCTACGGCTTCGACCCTTCCGGCAACATCGAGCCGTGGGTGGCGCGTTACTGCGCACCGTGACGGCCGACCGACCTCAACAACACCAGCGCTCGCGCCATGTCCGCCGGCATCGGAGCCACCACCTTGAACTTCTTCTTCGCCACCGTGAACTCCGCGCTCTTCGCGTGGAGCGGCGTGCGCGCGAGCACGACCTTCGGCTCATCCCCGCCGAGCTCATTCTCGGTGATCGGCTCCTTGCGCCCGTACTGGTGGTCGTAGAGCAGCGGGTTGCCCGAGTCGGCCAGGTGCACCCGAATCTGATGGGTGCGCCCGGTCAGCGGCTCGCACTCGAGCAGCGTCGCCTCCCGAAACACCTCGAGCGGCCGCACCCGGGTCTTCGAGGGCTTGCCGTCTTCACCCTCGGCTGCGGTCTTCATCTTCCCGCCGCGCGTCTTCTTCAGCCGGGTGGACACCGTCTTCGCCGTCTCCACCCTGCCCTTCACCAGCGCGTCGTAGCGCTTCTTCACGTCGCCGGTGGCGAAGCCGAGCGACAGCTCGCGGTGGGTCTCTTCGTCGAGCGCGAACAGCAACACCCCGCTGGTGTCGCGATCCAACCGGTGCACCACGAACAAGCGCTGGCCGTACTGGCTCTCGAGCAGCCCGCGAACGTTGGGGCCCGACTCCTCATCGCGGCCGGGAATCACCGGGAGGCCGGGCGGCTTGTCGATCGCCACCCAGCCCTTGCCCTCCGAGAGGATCGAAAAGATCACTCCAGGTCCGACGGCTTCCAGACCGAGACCGCGCCGAACTTCTCGAACGGCTTGCGGAGCGCCTCGGCATTTCCCACCAGCACCAGCACGGTGTCGCTCGCCGACGGCAGGTGCGCACCCGCGGCCTCGGTCGCCTGCTGCACCGTCACCGCCGAGATCCGCTCCCGAAACTGGGAGATCCAATCCGACGGCAGGCCGTAGAACTGCACGTCAGACAGCGCGCCGGCCAGCGCCTCGTTGGTCTCCAGCCGCGCCGGGTAGAGGCCGCAAATGTACCGCTGCACCGACTCGACCTCGGCCGCCTTGGGGCCCTTCTCGCGCATCTTCGCGATCTCGCCCAGGCCGATCTCGACCAGCTCCACCGCGGTCTCGGTCTTGGTGAAGCTGTTCAGCCCGAAGGTGCCCGCCGCCGCCATCATGTCGAAGTGGCAACCGACGCCGTAGGTGAGCCCGCGGCGCACGCGAATCTCTTTCACCAGGCGCGAGGTGAAGCTGCCGCCCAGCACGGTGTTCATCACGCTGACCGCGAAGTGGTCGCGGTGCCCGCGGGGAATGCCGCGCGCTCCGAGCCGCACCTGCACCTGGGTCTGCTCGGGCTTGTCGACGATGATCACCTGGCCCTTGCGCGCCGGGCCCTCCCACTTCGGCACCTCCGGCAGACGCACCGCCTCGGCCTTCCAGCTGCCGAGGTGCTTCTCGACGGTGAGCAGCGCCGAGTCGAGCGACACGTCGCCGACGAGGTAGAGGTCGCCCATGCCGGGAGACAACCGGTTGTGATTCGCGACCAGGTCGGCGCGGGTGAGCGCCTTGATGTCCTTGGTGTCGCCTCCGACTTCGTGGCCGTAGGGGTGATCTCCGAACTGCGCCCGCAACAACGCCCGCTCTGCGATCGAGCCCGGGTCGTCGAGCTCGTTGGCGATCGAGGCCAGCGCCCGGCGCCGCGACAGCTCGACCTCCGCGTCGGGGTAGTCGGGCTGGGTGAGCATCTTGGCGAACAGCTCGAGGGTGGCGTCGAGGTGCTTCGCCGGAGCCCCCATCACCATGCCCAGCTGATCTTCGCTCGCCCAACCGCTGATGGTGGCGGCCATGAAGTCGATCTTGTCGGCCAGCTGGTCGCCGGTGATGCCCGCCGCGCCACGCCGCACCAGCCGCGCGGAGAAATCGGCGGCGCCATGACGATCGGCCGGGTCGTAGGCCGACCCCGCGCGAAAGGTCAGCCGGGCCGCGGTGAGCGGCAGCTGAGGCCGCGGCACCACCGTCACCTTCAAGCCGTTCGGCAGGGTGTGGCTGTGCGACTCGGGCACCGAGAGCGGGCGGAGCGCGGCGCCCGAGGCCTTCTTCTGCTTCGACTTCTGCACCACCGGGCGGGTCTTCACGCTGCGACCTCCGAAGCCGGCTCGGAGATCGGCACCAGCGTCACCACCGAGCGGCACGACGGGTCGAGGTACTTTTTCGCCGCCGCCTTCACCTGCTCGAGGGTGATCGACTCGTACCGGGTCGCCAGCGCCAGGCCGTCGCGCCAGTTGCCGAGCATCACCTCGTAGTTGCCGAGCGCGTGGGCGCGGCCGTTGTTGGTGGCCAGCTCGCGCAGTTGGTGCGCCGAGAGGTTGTTGCGGGCGCGCTCCAGCTCCTCCTGGGTGATCCCGTCTTTGGCGATCTTCTCCAGCTGCGCGTAGAGCGCGGCCTCGGTCGCCTTGGGGTCGGCGCCGGGCTTGAGCTCCATGCCCACCACGAACGCACCGGGGTCGAAGCGCCAGGCCCAGTCGCACGACACCCCGACGCAGACCTCCTGCTTGTAGACCAGCTCGCGAATCAGCCGGCTCGACTGGCCGACGCTGAGCACGTACTGCACCACGTCGAGCACCAGGGTGTCGAAGTCGGCGGCGCGCGGGCCCTTGTAGGCGATCATCAACGACGGAGCCTGGGCGGGGTGGCGCAGCTCGGCGCGTTTCTCACCGCGCTGCTCCGGCTCGGCGTCGAGCACCGGCGGCACCGCGGGGCCGGCCTTGATCTTGGCGTAGTACTTCTTGATCAGCGCCATCGCCTGCTTGGGGTCGAAGTCGCCGACCACCCAGACGATCGCGTTGTTGGGCGCGTAGTAGGTGCGGAAGTAGTCGAGGCAGTCTTCGCGCTTGATCGCCTCGATGTCCTTCATCCACCCGATCACCGGCCAGCGGTAGGGGTGCGCCTTCCAGATCAGCGTCGAGAGCTCTTCGTCCATCAGGCCGGGGATCTCGTTGTCGACCCGCAGCCGGCGCTCTTCGATCACCACCTGGCGCTCGCTCTCGAGCATCTTGGGCGTCACCTGCAGGCTCGCCATGCGATCAGACTCGAGGTCGATCACCTTCTCGAGCGCCTCGGCCATGAAGTCTTCGTAATAAACGGTGAGGTCGTTCGAGGTGTACGCGTTCGACGAGCCGCCGTTCGACTCCAGCACCTGGTCGAACTGGCCGGGGCCGTACCGCTTGGCGCCGTTGAACATCATGTGCTCGAACAGGTGCGAGATGCCGGTGACACCGGGGCGCTCGTTGCGCGAACCGACCCGAAAGAACGTGTAGTAGCTGCAGGTCGGCACCGTGCTCGACGGGAGCAGGCGCACCCGCAGCCCGTTGGGCAGCTTGGCCTCGATTACCGAGTCGGCGATCGCCTGGAGCGCGGGCAGAAGAGGTGGCGTCTTGGGGGCGGGGCTCATGTACGCAAAACGTAGCGGCCACGGGGCGCGCGGCCCACAACAAACGATAAGATCACGTGATGATCGCTCTGGGCCTGGTCGTAACGGTGTTGTGCGCAGGCACCGACGGCGGCCCGGCGGCGATCTCGATTCTGCAGTCCAGCCCGCCGATGCTCGAGTCGAAGAGCGACGCCCACGTGCGCGGTCAGCTCGACGTGAAGGCGATCGAGCTGCCGGGCAAAGACGCCGAGATGTTCACCCGCTACGTGAAGGCGCGAATCCGGGTGTTTCAGGCCTGCTATGAGAAGGAGCTGAGGAAGTCGCCGAAGCTCGCCGGCACGGTCACGGTTCAGTTCACCGTCACCACCGATGGCCGCGCGCCCGAGGTCAACCTGAGCGACGACCTGGGCAATGAAGCGGTCGGCACCTGCATCAAGGCGGTGATGCACGGCTGGGTGTTCCCGTTCAAGCCCGAGAAGCCGCTGCCGGCGAAGATCGTGTTCTCGGTCAAGCCCGGGTAGCGGTCAGTCGACGATCAGCAGCCGCACCCCGGTCTCGGTGCGGGAGCGGTGCGCGCCGTCGCCCGAGCTCACCACGTAGGCCTGGCCGGCGCTCAAGGTGAAGCTGCGGCCGTCTTTCAGCTCCGAGACGAACGAACCCTCGAGCACGTGCACCACGTGGCCGCGCTCGCACCAGTGATCGGCCAGGTACTCCTTCGAGTACTCGACGAGGCGAATGCGCACGTTGCCGCGCTCGACGGTCCACCAGGTCGCCTTGCCCTGCGCCCCGGGGTGCACCGTCGGAGTCACCTTCGACCAATCGATCGCCTCGAACGGAACGTTCAGAATTTCCATGGTCACCTGGCCGCGGCCGCGCTCTCGTGGGCGTCGAAGAAGTCGTCGACCTTCGACCAGACGTCTTCGGGCGCGTACTCGCCGATCACCAGGTCCATGTGGCCGTACTCGGCGCGGGCGCCGTTCGCGCGAGAGACCAATAGCCACTTCTTCTCGCCGCCGAGCGCGCGGTAGCCGTCGTACACCGCGGGTGTGAGCGCGATGCGATCGAGCCGCGCGCCCACCACCAGGATCGGCGTCTTGATCTCGTGCATCGCCTTGCGAAAGTCCTTCTTCCCGTCGGCGCTGCAGAAGTTGGTGGTCTTCACCACGTTCAGCAGCTGCTGCGCGACGCCGGTCGACACCCCGGCCACGCCGTACGCCATCAGCCGTTGCCACGACTCGAGCGTCGAGTTCTCGGGGTTGTAGAAGAACCGCTGAAACGGCCCGTCGTCGATCATGCCCTGCATCGGCACGCTCATGTGCGAGCCGAGGTCGGAGGGGATCATCCACTTGTTGGGCAGCACCGCTCCGCCGATGCCCATCAGCGACTCGAGCCCGGTGCCCCAGTCGAGCCGGGTCGGGCTGCCCAGCGTGGAGGCGGCGTGAATGTACGGGCCGCCCTGCGAGAGGTAGGCGTACATGATCATGCCGCCCATGCTGTGGCCGACGTAGTCGATGTCTTCGGCCATCGTCACCCGGCGCACCTCGCTGATCGCCGCCGGGAGGTCGTACATCCAGTAGACGTCGAAGTCGTAGCCGGTGGCGCGGCCCGCCGACGAATCGGGCATGTCGGAGCCGCCCGAGCCGCGGTAGTTCATCGTCCACGCCTCGTGGCCGTGCGCCGCGAACCAGCGCGCCAACGAGTGGGTGTCGTCGAGATCCATGTTGCGGGCGTTGGCGCTGATGCCCGCGCACATCAACACCGGCCGCCCACGCACCGGGCCTTCGGGCTTGTAGCGGACGAGCTCGAGCGTCCACCCGTCTTCGGTTTTGACGTGGTGCACCTCGGCGGAGGCTGGGAGCGCGACGAAGTGCGAGGAGGCGCAGCCGGTGGACAGCAGGGCGGCTCCGACGAGGGCACAGACGTGCCACGTGTGGTTGGGCAGTCCCTCACCCGGCGAGCGCTTCGCGCTCGTCCGCCCTCTCCCAACGGAGAGGGGCCTCATGGCGAGTCCTCCGCGACCAGGAAGCGGTAGACCGGCGGGTAGACGTCGCTCTTGGCGCCGTCGCCCATCAGCAGCGAGAGGTGGCTGTAGTCTTCAGCGGCGTACTCGAAGCGCGAGTAGGTCTTCAGCTTCACCGGGCCCTTGACCGCGATCCGCATCGTCGAGGCCAGCTCCGACGGCGCCCACTCGTCGGCCAGCGGCAGCACCAGCAGCATCGGCGTCTTCACCATCGCCAGCCGCTGCGAGACGGTCACCTTGTCGCCGAGGGTGAAGTCGCCGTCGCGCATCCACTGGAGCAGCTGCGAGGCGGCGGTGTGCCCGAGATCGGTCAACATGCCGTGCGCGGTCATCGCGGTCGACTTGCTCCAGCGCGCGTTCATCGCGAACAAGAGCTCGAAGATGCGGTTCGACGAAGGGTCCTGCCCGAGCGACGCCAGCTTGCCGTCGTCTTCCAGCACCCGCTCCGCGAGCCGGTTCGGCACCGCACCCGAGCCCGGCGTCGAGAGCGCCACGATGCGGCGCACCCGGCCGTCGAGCTCCTGGCCCGAGGCCGCGATCGCCAACGCCCCGCCCCACCCGTGCGCCACCAGGTCGAACTTCGCCGGCAACACCTTCGCGATCGCCGGCAGATCGACCCGCACCCAGTCGTCGATCGAGGCGTTCGCGGTCGCCGCGCCCTGCCCCGGCAGCTCGGCGACGTAGACCTCGTAGCCGCGCTCCGCCAGGTACTGCGCCAGGCCGTGACCATCGAAGTCCCACAGGCGGCGCGAGACGCCCAGGTCAGCCACCATCAGCACCGCCGGCTTGCCCTCGGCGTGCGGCCCGTAGCGGTAGAGCGCCAGCGTGGTGCCATCGGAGGCGACCACCTTTCGGTGCGCCACCGGCATCGGGTCGGCCGCCAGCAACATCGCGACGGCCAACAGCGCGCTCACAGCTCGACGATCCCCGCCTTGAGCGCCATCACCACCGCCTCGACGTGCGAGTTGACGCCCATCTTCCGGTAGATGTGACCGAGGTGGGTGCGCACCGTGCGCCGCTCCAGCGTCATCACCCGCCCGACCTCGGCGTTCGACAACCCCTTGGCCACGTAGCGCAAGACGTCGAACTCGACCGGAGTCAGGTTCCACGGGTTCTGCGCCGAAGCGGGCTTGGCCTGAATCGACTGGAAGTAGTTCCAGAACCGCTTGGCGATGATCGCCTCGAGAACGGTGCCGCCCTCCATCACGTCTTGAATGCCCTTGCGAATCTTCTCGGGGCCGACCCGCTTCACCAGGTAGCCCGACGCGCCGGCCTGAATCGCCTCGTAGACCTTCTGCTCGTCGTCGAAGCTGGTGAGAATCAACACCTCGGTCTTCGAGCCGCGGCGCTTCAGCCGGCGGGTGACCTCGATGCCGTCGATGCCGGGCAGCTCCAGGTCGAGCAGCACCAGGTCGGGGTCGAGCTTCGCCATCTGCTCCAGGCCCAGCTCGCCCTCCATCGCCGCGCCGACCACTTCGATCTCGGGGAAGGTGGCGAGCGCCTTGAGCAGGTTCTTCTGGAGCGCCGGCTGGTCTTCGACCACGAAGACCCGAACCTTCTGCGGCTGAACCTCGTCGCTCACTTGAACATCGCCTCCAGTTTCGCCTGCGTGCCCGCCTGAATCGGCAGCATCTGCTCCTGCTTTTGTCCCGTCTTCAAGTCGGTCAGTACGACCTTGCGTCTCCCCGGTGCCACCGGCAGCTGCACGATCTGCGACTGGCACACTTTGTCTCCGTCGATCTCCACGCGCAACGACCGTTTCGAGATCACCGTGAGCAGGCCAGCGCCCTTGCGCGCAGGCGGCTGGTAGCAGTCGGCCGCCGGCACTTCGGGCCTCGGCGGCGGCGCGGTCTGCGTCTCTTTGTCGTCTTTCTTCGGCTTGGGCGGCGGGTCTTTGAACTTGTTCGGGTCGATCGGCTTGTCCTTGCCGGTGAAGGTGGGGAGCGACTTCACCGGGGTGTTGGGCTTGAAGATCCACAGCGTCTCGGGGCTGAACTTGAGCAGCGCCGCCACCGCCAACAGCGCGATGCCCATCGCGATGCCGGCCATCTGCAGGCGCCGGCGGCCGATCGCGCGGAGGTTCTTCTCTTCGGTGAGCAACCGCCGCACCCGGCCGTTCGCCTCTTTCACCCGCTCGCTGGGGGGAATCGGCTGCGACTCGAAGGGCGACAGCTTGGGCTCCGACTTCGACTTCACCCGCTCCATCACCGGCAGCGAGGCCATCTTCACGGTGTCGTTCGGCACTCCGCCCACCGGAGGCGCGGCGTCGTCGGCGACCTGAAAGTCTTCGATCACCCGCACCCGCTTCATCACGTTGGCCTGGGCGGCCTGCACCACCTTCTTCGCCACCGGCCCTTCGGCGGGCGGCGCATCCCACGAGAGCTCGTCGCGGCCGCGCTGCGCCTCGCGCATCTCTTCGGGGTCGGCCTTGCCGGTCGGCGTGCGCTCCATGCCCGGCGGGTAGCCGCGACCGGTGGTCGGGGTGTGCTCGGGCGGCTTCTCCACCAGCGACGGCGGCGCGTCGAGCGCCGGCAGCGACATGTTCGTCTCGGCCTCGTGATCGACCTTGCCGCCCGAGAACGCCTGGCGCTGGGAGATCACCATCGAGCGCTCGTCGGGCTCGGGCAGCTCCACCCCGCGCACCTCGGTGAGGCTGAACTTCTCGGTGAACGGAGGCGGCTGCATGTGCTCGACGTTCACTTCTTTCGGGAACAGCTCGCCGACGAAGCGCTTCAGGTCTTCCTTCGGCGGGAGCCCACCGTTGTTGACCAGGAAGTCGCGCATCGCCTGGGTCATCTCTTTGCACGACTTGAAGCGGCGGTTCGGGCTGGGGTCGAGCGCGCGCATCACCACCGGGTCGATGCGGGAGTTGAGCCGGCGATCGACCCGCGACGGAGGCGGCACCGCTTCACGGCGGGTGGAGACCGCGGCGGTGCCGGTCGACGCCTCCTTCAGCGTCAGCAGCTCGTAGGTGATCGCGCCGATCGAATAGATGTCGCTCTCGATCGACCCCTCGCCACCTCGGGAGAGCTCGGGCGCGCGGTAGGTGCTGCGGCCGCGGCCTCCGAAGTTCTTCTTCAGGGCGGCCGACTTCTCGAGGGCGGCGATCGCTCCGAAGTCGCACACCGCCGGCCGGCCTTCGGAGCTGATCAGCACGTTGCCGGGGGTGAGCGCGCCGTGCGGCACCCCGTTGTCGTGGGCCAGCTGCATCAGCTCGAGCAGGCCGAGCACGTACGAGAGCGCCAGCGGCATCGAGAGCAGCACTTCTTTGGTGTTGAGTCGCTGGAGCGCCTGGCCGAGGGTGAACCCGCCCTTGTCTTCGCGAACGATGGCGAGGCGCTGCTTCACCAGGCCGATGTCGATCACGTGGGCGATGCCGGAGTGGAAGGCGCCCGCCAGCCGCTGTTCGACCTCGGCGATCTCGGTGGCGTAGACCGGGTCGGTGGTGCGGGGGTGAAACAGCTTCACCACCACCGGCACCGCCCCGGAGCCGTCGTCACGCTCGGCGCGAAACAATTCGGCGAGGTCGCCCGCCTCGAGCCTGCCCGTCAGGCGATACGACACCATTTATCGGGTCGCTCCCGCCTGCGCGTGCTGCGCACGCTCCGGGCGCTCTGCTCGGCTGCGCCTCGCGACGCTCGTCCGCTCCACCATCTATCGAAAGTTAGCGCCCAGCGCGTCGAACTGGAACCCGCACCACACGCAAGAGTCCCCCCGCTTGCCTTTCGGGAGCTCCAGGGTGCAGCCGGGGCAGCGGGGCCGGGGGCGCGACGAGGTCTCTTCTTCGAGGCCGGCGGTCTCTTTCGGGCCCGCCCGCAAGGTAGACCTCACCCGCGCTTCGAGGAGCTTCACCCGCAGCTCGAGGTCTTCGAGCCGCTGGAGCAGCTTCGCGCGATCGTCTTCTTCGTCGGGTTTGGTGACCGTTGCCCTGCTTCGCATACGCCTCTTCCAGCCCCAAAGCGTGCCATCGAACTGTTATGAAGGGAAACTCTTGGAACCGCTTCATGGGGCCGTCCTCGGCGTCTCGGATCAGGCCAAAGTTCACGACTCGATCGACCGGGCGTCGAAAATCCTCGGGGACGACAAGCTGTTGCGCCTGCTCGACTCCACGCCGGGGCACCAGGTGCCTCACGCGCGGCAGATGTTCGTCAACCGCAACCTCCACATGTCGAACGTCAAGCTGGTCGGTTTCGACATGGATTACACGCTGGCGATCTACCACCACCGTGCGCTCGAAGAGCTCTCGTTCAGGATGACGGTGGACAAGCTGATCGCCTCGTTCGGGTACACCGAGCAGTTGAAGACGATCAAATACGACGGCGGCTTCGTGATGCGCGGGCTGTTCGTCGACAAGCGCGAAGGCAACCTGCTCAAGATCGATCGCTACGGCTCGGTCGGGCGCGCGTACCACGGGCGGCGGCAGCTGACCGAGGCCGAGCTGACCACGCTCTACCGCAACGAGCGGATCCGGCTGAAGAACCCGGAGTACGCGTGGATCGACACCTTGTTCGCGCTGCCCGAGGCGTCGCTGTTCGCCGACGCGATCGAGCTGCTCGAGAAGACCGCGCCCGGCGGCAAGCTCGACTACGCCAAGCTGTACGACGACATTCGCGAGGCGATCGACACCGTTCACCGTGACAACTCGCTCAAGGCGGTGATCAAGCAGGACCTGGGCAAGTACATCTACAAAGACCCCGAGCTGGGGCCGGCGCTCCACCGGCTGCGCTCGGGCGGCAAGCACCTGTTCGTGCTCACCAACTCGTTGTTCGACTACACCGACGCGGTGATGAAGTACCTGCTCGACGGCGTGCTCCCCGAGTACCCGTCGTGGCGCAACTACTTCGACATCGTGGTGACCGGCGCGCGCAAGCCGGGGTTCTTCTCAGACCACAACCCGTTCATCGAGATCGACGCCTCGCTGAAGGAGCTCGGCCCGGCCGAGACCTTCGAGCGCGGCAAGCTCTACCAGGGCGGCAACCTCTCGGCGTTCGAGCGCATGTCGGGGCACGCCGGCGAGGCGGTGCTCTACGTCGGCGACCACATCTACGGCGACATTCTGAAGTCGAAGAAGACCTCGATGTGGCGCACCTGCATGATCGTGCAGGAGATCGAAGACGAGCTCGAGTACATCGACTCGCGGCGCTCCGAGACCGAGAAGCTGGCCGACCTGGAGTTTCTGCTCGCCCGCATCGACGACGAGCTGTCGATCTACAAGGCGCAGCTGAACGCGGTCGACCGTCGGCTGGAGCGCGAGACGCTCGAAGCCGAACCGCGCGCCAAGCTGGAAGACGAGAAGAAGCGGGTGAAGGCCGACCTCGACAAGCTCCGCAAGGCGTACAAGGAGTGCACCGAGATCTGCCAGACGCTCGAGGTCGACGTGGAGCGCGGCTTCAACGGCAACTGGGGCCTGCTGTTCAAGGAAGGCAACGAAAACTCCCGCTTCGGAGAGCAGGTCGAGTCGTACGCCTGCATCTACACCTCGCGGGTGTCGAACTTCGTCTTCTACTCGCCGCTGCAGTACTTCCGCTCGCCGCGGGCGCTGCTGCCCCACGAGCAGACCGGGGTGCGCCTGTCTCCGTTCGGCTCCGAAGGTCTGCCCAAGGGCACCAACCGCGCGGAGTAAAAACGAGAAAAGCGTTGCCGCATTGCGTCGGTTGCGCGTTCATCGGGTCGCAAATGCAGGACATCGCCTTCGTCAATCAGGTCCTCGAGAGGTGCGATTCACTCAAGGCCGCAAAACTTTGGGACAGTGAGCCGAAGCTGAGCCCTCGGCGCTGGCTAGGAAACTTCGAAGAAAAGGATCGGGTCCTGGCGGCAGCCATCCTCAGCCAGCTGACGTACTTTTCCGATCTAGCAACGGAAACGATGTTCGCGTCCGCGTTGTTCCTACTCCAACACCGACGTTTCGACCCGTCGTCGGAACTGCAACGAGCCCGCCTGGACTTCTATCAGCGGCTCGAGGCAGCACTTTTTACCCCGGTTGAAGGTGAAACGCCCAATCCCACTGATTCGGGGAATTTCTTCTGCAGGAAAGCACGCGAAATTCTCGGAATTGATGAAAGCAAGATTCGAGATCCGAAGGAAGCATTGGAGGGCCTGGGGCCCGGCGACACGCTGTACCTTTTGGACGATTTCATCGGAACCGGCGAGCAAGTCGTCAAAATGTGGGCACGTGACTACGCGGATTCGTCACCAAAGAGCCTCAAGGAGGCAGTGGGCATCAGCGGTATCGAAGTTGCCGTCGTCTGCGCGGTCGCAACCCGCGGCGGCGCCGAACGAATCACTGGATCGACAGGAATGCCTGTGTTCGCGGAGCAACTCATCGATGATCGATACAAGATTCAGTCGCTGCCAGACATGGCAGAACTACCGCAGCATCAGGACTTGAGGTCGAAGGTCGCAGACCTGCTACGGCGTGTATCTCCCCGTCTTGACCTATCGGCCAAACCGTTCCTCCAAGGAGATCAGAGAGCCTTCGGATTTGGTGAACAGGGCCTCTCGCTCATTTTCTCGCATGGGGCACCCGATGGGTCCCTGCCTGTTCTCTGGGCGCCCGCATCGAAGGATTGGAAACCCCTCTTCGTGGCCTCCCCATGAACAAAGGCGAAAAAGCTCGGAAAGCGATCGTCGAAGCGTTCGGTGACTACAGAGCCGAATGGCGACCTGACCTATTTACCGAACTCTTCATACGGCCACCCTACTTCGACGAACTTGAGGCGCCGCGACCGTCAGTCCTGGTAGGTGGTCGCGGGACTGGGAAGACGACCGCTCTCAAATCTCTGCAAGCAGCCGCTGCGCGCCTGAGAATTGAGACGTTCAACAAGAAGCCTGACGCACAACTTCCCTATTTGGGCACCTACCTGCGAATCAACAAGAACCGATCCGCAGCGTTCTACGGTTCGTCGCTTGATCGGCAGACTTGGGACAAGCTCTTCGCGCATTATTTCAATCTAAATATCTGCCTCGAATTCGCCCGTCTTTGGGGATGGCTCATCACCAACGAGGGCTGGTCGCAGCCGGACACAGGCACCCTCGAGCGCCTGACCACGCCCCTCACGCTCGACAAGTGCGAGAGCCTCACGACGCTTACAACTCGTCTCAAGCACGCATTGGACGTCCTGGAGGTCTTCGTCAACAACGCGAGCACACAGAAGCAACCAACTCTCTCGATGGCAGAGTCGCCTGTGAGGGCTTTCATCGAGGTCCTAAAGGAAGATCCGCGTTGGTCCAATCGCCCGTTCTATTGCTGTATCGACGAGTACGAAAACCTCAGCGACCGCGAACAAGAGATCGCGAACACGTACATCAAGCACTCTGAATTTCCCCTCTGCTTCAAAGTGGGTGTGCGGCGATTCGGATTGCGCTCGCGACAGACCTCGACGCAAGGAGACCTGCTCGCCACGCCGGACGACTTTGCGATGATCGACATTGCAGAGAGCGAATTCTCAGCGTTTGCGATCGAAGTGGCCAACATGCGACTGACGCGAGCGGTCCGTCGCGGAGCGCCCCTGCCGAAGGACATCTCAGAACTCCTTCCTGGGCTCTCGCGTAAGGACGAAGCTGCACTCCTCGGCGGCCAACGAATAGCGGACGCGGTAATCCTCGAACTCAAGAGGCAAGCGCCGGAATTTGCCGACCAGGTTGCGCAACAGGGCATCGATGCGTACTTCGTTCGCTTCTGGCAGGAAGCGACAAAGGCCCCCTTGTCGGAAGTAGCAAAGGAGTCCGTAAGCGAAGGAGACGAATGGGCAACACGCGTGGGCAACTACGGATACGCAAGCCTGTTCTGGATAAGCAAGGGGCACAAGGGTCAGCGCATCAGAAAGTACTACTGTGGTGTGGACACTTTCCTTGGGCTCGCTTCCGGGAATATTCGATATTTCCTCGAACTGGTTCACGAGAGCATCGCGCGCCATCTTGAGGATTCGAAAGAACCGACGGTGCGGTTCATCGAGCCCGCGGCACAGAGTGTCGCTGCTCGCGACGTGAGCAAGCGTCGCCTAGATCAGCTTGAGGGCCTCGGTGAACGCAGCATCGAGATCAAACGTCTGGTACTAGCTCTTGGGCGCGTGTTCTTCGAGTACGCGCGAGCCCCTGAAGGCCACGCCCCCGAAGTCAACTCGTTCGTCTTGGAAGGCACCGAGGAGGCAAAATCTCGTGTGCTAGAGATTCTAAAGGATGGCGTTTCGCACCTGGCTTTCGAGGTGGCACCAAGAACAAAACCGACGAGTCCCGTAGAACTTAAAGACGAGGAGTTTCGGCTCCATCCGATCTTCAGTGCATATTTCGAATTCAGCTATCGCCGAAAGCGTAGGACGCAGTTCTCAGCCGAAGACCTGCTTCTCGTGATGTCGAACCCACGAAAGGCAGTCCGGGAGCTCCTGAAAGGGCGGCCAGTAACTGACGAGGCGGATCTCCCAACTCAGCTCGACATCTTTTCGACGTTCTACGGCGGGGGCAAGGATGCCTAAAAGCAGGTTCGGCGACCTTCGCACTCTGACGCTGAAGAACGCACCGCAACTCCCAGTGCCGGCCGACTCTTTATTGGTCTTTGCGGCGTCGGGCACGGAAGATCGAAGCGTGCTCGAAGCGTGGCGGACTCGTCTGAACGCCCTACCTTCGAAGTGCCTCTTGGTCGGCGACCAGCGGGAGGATACCGCGGTTTTACGGCTTGGAAATGGTTCGGACCAAACCGTACGCCTTCGAGACCCCGACAGTATCCTTGCGATGGTCGCCGGCACCACCAGTGTTCATCTAGACATCAGCGGTCTAGCGCATACTGTTTGGGCACCTATTCTTCGCGCGTTCTGGTCAGCAATTCAAAACATTACCGTCGTCTATGCTGAGCCGATCGCCTACAAAGTCCACACAAGCCCAACCTCGTCGTCATCCTATGATCTGACGGACGGGTTCCAGGGCGTGGGCCCGCTTCCTGGTTTTGCGAAACTCCGCGGACCTGACGAAGAGAATCTCTCGATCTTCATACCCATGTTGGGGTTCGAAGGCGTCCGGGCTCGGCAGGTCGCCCAGACTCTCGACCCAGTTCCGCGCACAATCCCGATCATCGGAGTTCCGGGTTTTCGCCTTGAGTATCCAGCGCACACGGTGTCCTGTAACCGTGAGTTTCTCTCGGAAACCGACAGCTATCCGAACGTGCGCTATGCGAAAGCGTCGTGCCCGTTCCAAGCGCTCGATGCCCTCAACGAAATTCGGTCAGAGTATTCTGACCACTATTTGTACATCGCTCCAGTCGGAACCAAGCCCCACTCGGTTGCTGCAGTCATTTTCGCGACAGAGAATTCCAGCAACGTCGAGTTGATGTACGACCATCCGAAGAGAAAGCCACAAAGGACTCAGGGCGTAGGGCCAGTTCACTTTTACAGAGTGAAATGCCCATGACACTCGACAAGTACTACACACCGGCGACACTAGCTTCGGAGATGGTCGAGCAGACGGACGCGACTTCTCTTGGTTGGTGTGCAGATGGAGCCTGCGGGCAGGGAGCCCTCCTCCGGGCAGCGCACGGCTTCGATGCCACCGCAAAGTGCCTAGGAGCTGACGTGGATGCTCGCGCGATCGAACGCCTCCGCCGTTCGTTTCCTGGATGGCGACTAGGGGTTGCAGACTTCCTCGCGGATAACGGGGTTTCGGTCGCGAAAGATCTAGTTCCAAAGCGTGGATGTGACTGGGTGTTCGCGAATCCACCGTTTTCGCTTGGAAGCGTTAAGTCCGTTTCGACGATCGTCTGGCGGCAGCCGGTGCGTTCTTCAATTGCGATGGCGCATCTCGCAAAGAACATCGAAAGCTTTCGCCCCAAGGCTGGGTTCGTTGCAATCTTGCCGGAGTCGTCATTGTTTTCGAAGGTTGACGACCCAATTCGCGCCGTCCTTCGCAAACGCTACAGTCTGGAAATCGTGCGTGGGCTCAAGAGCACGACGTTCCGCGGGGCACGGGCGAATGCTCTGTTGGTACAAGGAGTTCGCCACCCCCATGTTTACGTCGCAGACCCCGCCAGCAGGCCAGCCGCTGATCTGGGCACCGACGTCCTCATCGTGCGGGGTGGCCTCCCATGTCACGAAATGCGGAGGTCTCGTTCCAAGTTCGCACTTCCTTTCTTGCACTCCACTGAGCTGCACCGAGAGAACGCTTGTCGAGTCGCGGAAATTGGCCGGGGTGTGGTAGCAGGCGAAACGCTGCTGATTCCAAGAGTGGGCGTGCCCGATTCCCCACCGACTCTTCGACGACTCGAACAAAGTCAGCTTTCCGACTGCGTGATTGCGCTTGCGTGCGACCGACCTGGCGGACTTTCCAAGGTCCACAGGCTCGTCGAGCGACATTGGTCTTCGTTTCGCGATCTATATCGAGGCACCGGGGCACGTTACGTAACACTGGAGCGACTCCGGGCATGGCTCGAGGTTCGCGGTGTGGACAGTCAAGTCGTGCGAAATCACCCAACCAAGTAGCCGAAGACTAGGCAACTGAGCCGCCGTTGCACATCTCATCCTCTCGAGGTGTGAGAACCATCAATGAGCTGGGACGTTCACTTCATGCGGTGGCCTGAAGGGGTCACCAACCTCGAGGAGATGACCGAGGAGTTCGTGCCCGACCCGCTCGGCCCGGCCCACGAGGTGATCGCGAAGCTGACCGCGCGGCTGCCGAAGCTCGACTTCTCTGATCGCGCCTGGGGCGTGCTCGAAGGCCCCGGCTTCTCGATCGAGTTCAACCTCGGCGCCGCGCCGATCGCCGACTCGCTGATGCTGCACGTGCGCGGCGGGCCTGCTGCGTTCGGAGCGGTGCGCGAGGTGAGCGAAGCGCTCGGCGTGCCCGCGCTCGACCTCAGCACCGGGGAGTGCATCGACTTCAGCGCCGCCGACGCCAGCCGCGGCTTCGATGCCTGGCGCACCTACCTGGGCAGCCAGCGGTAGGCCTCGGTCAGCGCCGCCTTCGCGTCTTTCAGCACCGGCTCGCCGTGCCCCACGATCAGGCGCTGAATCGGCAGCGCGAGCACTGCGTCGATGCTCTTGCGGCCCGCTTTCTTGTCGGTGAACGCCAGGCGAATGATTCGGCTCAGCGCCAGTCGATCGTAGAAGCCGAACGTCTTGCTGTAGATGCGGGTGAACCAGTGTTCGGGCCGGCCGATGTTCTGCACCAGATCGGCGACAATCAACGTGCCGGTCGCACGGTGGAAGACCACCCGCTCTTCGAGCATGAAGCCGTCGATCGGCAGCTCGTCGAGATCGCCCAGCGCCGGGTCGGGCGCTCCGTCGTGAAACCGATCGATCTTCAGATCGGGCCGCTTCTTTCGGAGGCCCCGCGGCGCGTGCAGCGTCGCCTTCGGGTGCGCCAGGTGCCAGTCGCCGATGCGCAGGTGGTGATACGTGTTCGGCGAGTACAGGTGCGCCACCGGGCCCAACGCGTCGACCTCCCGGCTCAGCTCGGGCGTGAACGGGATCGGAGAGTGGAGCAACAGCGAGCCACCGGTGAGCTGAATCACCGTCATGTTCGCGGTGAAGCGCAGGCCGTTGAACCGCACGGGAGCGGTGGCGATCCAGATACGATCGGCGATCGGTCGCAGCAGGCTCAAGCGCCCGGGAGTCTCGCCCAAACGGTCGGTGAAGAGCGAGACGCCCGCTCAGGCACCAGGCCGAGTCGCGGTAATGCCGGCGAGTAGCGCGCCGCCTTCACCATCACCCATCGGCGGGCCACCACACGTGCCCGCTGAAGAAGCTCGGGCGTGAGCACGTCGTCGATCGCGTAGCGCCTCAAGATTTCGAACGACGGCGAAGCGTTGGTGTCTTTGTCGAACATCGGGTCGAACATCACCACGTCGAAGCTCTTCGGCTCCGCGCTCGCGAGGAACTCGGCGAAGTCGGCGCGCCGGGTCTCGATCGCCACCGCACCAGGCCAGCTCCAGTCGCGCAGCCCCGCGCTCATCAGACACCACAGCGGCAAGCTCTTCTCCAGGCCGAGCACCCTGCCCTTTGGGCCCACCGCGCGCGCCGCCACCAGCGCGTCGGCTCCGAGGCCGAGCGTGCAGTCGAGCACCTGATCGCCCTCGCGCAGCTCCGAGACCCGCAGCATCGCGTCGTCGCGCTCGCCCTTGTCGAACCGCTTCAACCGCAGCATCGCCAGGTTGGGCGAGAAGCCCAGCGCGCCTCCCGCGTCGGTGAGCTTCCAGCCGTCGGCGCCCAGCACCAGAAAAGCGTCTGACACCGTGCCCAGGTGCTTGGTGATGCCCGAGTTTCGCGGGCGCGAGAAGAACGGCACGCCCCACTCCGCCGCCTGCTTCTTCGCCCGGGCGACGTGCTTCGGCGAGCCGGCGGAGCTCACCGCGACCATCAGACGCTCGGTCACGGCACCTTCGCCTCGACCTCTTCGGAGACCGCGCGCACCCGGTCGTAGAGCTTCTCTTCCGCCGGGTAGAAGCCGTTCATGTCGAGCGGAGTGAGCAGCTCGCGCCCTTCTTCGTCGCGCACCGACAGCCGCAGCAGCGCCGCGCTCACCGCCTTGCCGATGCGCTCGTCGGCGTCGGCCCGCATCGCCAGCACGTCGTGCGGGGTGCGCTCCGTCTTCGCTACCACCCTGAAGCTGAGCGGGTCGATGCCCCGGTGCTCTTTCAGCTGCTTCATCGCTCCGAAGTAGGTCGCCCCGGCCTCCACCTTGCCGTCGTGAATCGCCATCAGCACCGCCTCGTGGTTACCGAAGAACTCGGTGCGGCCGAACGCCGTCTTCGGATCCCACCCGCGATCGAGCATCAGCTTCACCGGGTAGAGGTAGCCCGAGGTCGACGCTCGATCGACGTAGCCGAAGCTCGCGCCCTTGAGGTCGTCGAAGGTCTGCCGCTTGCTGTCCTGCCGAACCAGAATGTACGAGCCCGCCGTCTGCGAGCCGTCGGCCACCACCGTCACCAGCGGCTTCAGCTTCTGTTGCCGCCCCGCCCGCACGTAGGCGTAGGGAGAGAACGCCACCAGCTCGACCTCGTTCGCCGCCAGCTTCTTGCCGGCGTCGTCGTAGTCGGCGCCCATCACCAGCTCGCACGGCACCTTCAGGCGCTGGGAGAGGTAGGCGACCAGCTTCGACCAGTTGGCCTGCAACGCCTCCGGGTTGGTGATCGGCACCAGGCCGATGCGCAGTTTGTCGACGCCTGGCGGGAGCGGCGGTTGGTCGCTCTCGGTCGCCAGGACTTTCGGCGGCGGCGGCAGGTAGGAACGCGGTTCGTCCACGCAGGCGGCGAGGACCAGCAAGGCGGTCGAAATAACCGCACCCCGGAGCGCGGCGCGCTCTCGGCCCTCTCCTGTCAGGAGAGGGGTTCTCATGCGGCGATCACCCGGTTACGCCCCTGACGCTTCGCCAGGTAGAGCGCTTGATCGGCCGCCAGCAAGACGGTTTCGCCCGACTTTCCGTCTTCTGGAAAAGCGGCGACACCGAGGCTGATCGTGATCTTCTGTGGCCATTGGGTGTCGCGGTTGAGCTCGGTCTCGACTGCTGCCCGCATTCGCTCGGCCACCTGGAGCGCTTCGGCCTTCGACGTCTCGGGCAAAAGCACCGAGAACTCCTCGCCGCCGTACCGCGCCAAAAGGTCGGTCTGCCGGGTGTTCGCCAGCAGAACCGCCCCCAGCCGGCGCAGCAGATCGTCACCCGCGGGGTGCCCGAGCGCGTCGTTCACCTTCTTGAACAGGTCGACGTCGGCCATCAGCACCGCCAGCGGCCGGTTGGTGCGGCCCGAGCGGAGCAGCTCCGACGAGAGCCCTTCCTGGAAGCGCCGGTGGTTGTAGAGCCCGGTGAGGCCATCGGTCACCGCCAGCCGCTCCAGGCGCGCGTTGGCGTCTTGCAGCTCTTTGGTGCGCTCCTGTACCGCGCGCTCGAGGTTGTCGCGCTCGGCCTGGAGCGTCTCGGCCATCTTGTTGAACATCGACGACAGGTCCGACATCTCGCGGCCCCGCAGCGGTGGCGCCCGGGTGTTGAGCGAACCCTCCCCCATCTTGCGCACCGCCGCTTGCAGCGAGCGCACCGGCGCCACCACCAGCCGATCGACGCCGAAGTAGAGAATGGCGGAGATCACCATCCACAACCCGAGCGCGAACATCAGCCACTCGTAGCGGGTGCGGGCCACCTTGGCCTCGAGGCGATCGAGCGAGTAGGTCGCGATCACCGTCGCCCAGCGAATGCCCGACTGCGACGGCACCGCCAACCGCAGCGTCTGGTCGTCGCGCACCCAGACCGGCCGATCCGACGCCAGCGCGCTTCGGGTGAACGGGTCGTCCATCACCTGGTTGAAGCGGGTGGGCTCGGAGTGCGCCAGCACCCGGCCGTGCTCGTCGACCACCGCCAGCTCGAGCAGCTTGTCGTCGCGCTCGACCGAGGTGACGTGGGCCACCAGGTTGTCGAGGCTCGACATGTCGTTCTGCGAGATGAACATCGCCGCGGTGATCCCGAGGCCTTCTTGCAGCTGCTGGTTGCGCACCCGCATGTCGACCAGCTCTTCGCGGCGCTGCTGCTCGGCGGCGAGGAACGCGATGGTGACCAGACCGCACGCCACCAGCCCGGGGATGAGCAGGGTCAGCTGGCCGCGAATGCCCACCCTGCGAGCCTACTTACCCGCTTGCATCTGCGCGACCGTGACCGAGCGATTGCGGCCGTGACGCTTAGCGAAATAGAGGCACTGGTCGGCGAGATCGATCAGCTGCTGCTTCACCGTCGCGGAGTCGGGGCAGGTGCAAATGCCCAATGAGAGCGTGACCTTGAGCGGGCCCTGGTCGGTCTGAAACACCTCGGCCATCACCGCTTCGCGAATGCGCTCGGCGATCACCTGGGCGCCCTTCAAGTCGGTCTCGGGCATCACGATCGCGAACTCCTCGCCGCCGTAGCGGGCGACGATGTCGGTGTCGCGCGCCTTGTCTTTGAGGATTTTCGCCACGCCCTTCAGCACCACGTCGCCCATCGGGTGGCCGTAGGTGTCGTTGACCGACTTGAAGTGATCGATGTCGGTGAGAATGAAGCTGACCTTGCGGCCGTAGCGGCGCGCGGTGGCGATCGCCTCGTCGTAGCGGCTCTGGAAGGTGCGGTGGTTGAACAGCCCGGTGAGGCCATCGGTGGTGGCCATCTTCTCCATCTGCTCGTACAGCTGCGCGCGGAGCACCGCCTGGGCGGCCTGCATCGCGATCACCTCGAGCATCCGGAGCACGTCACCGTCGAAGGCGCCCTTCTTGCGCGAGCCGGCCACCAGGGTGCCGAGAATTCGCTCGCCCGCGGTGAGGGGGAAGATCTTCAGCGCCGCCAGCCCGCGAACCTGAATCTCGTCGTCGAAGATCACCTGGCGATCCATCGCCGCCGCTTCACGACCCGGGAGCGGCGCGCCGTAGCGCACCACGTTCGCCACCAGCCCGTTGTTGTCGGCGAACGACTTGCCCTCGATCGCGCGGCCCTGGGCGGTGACGCCGGTCATGCGGGCGATGCGGTGCATGCGCTGGCCGTCTTGCTCCGACACCAGGGTGACCGCGCCGAGCTCGAGCGGAGCGATCTGGCGGGCGCTCTCGAGCACCGCGAGGAACACCTGGTCGGGCGAGTTGGCGCGGTTGAGCTCTTCGATCGCGCGGAAGAACCGATCTTTCTCGTCGCGGGCCTTGCGGATGTAGCCCATCACCCGCTCCACCTCCATCGCGCGCAGCACCTCTTCGGCGATGGTGGCGAGCAGGCGCTCGTCGGCCTCGTTGAACGGCGAGTATTCGAGCCGATCGGCGATCAGCACTCCGCGCACCAGGCCGCCGGCCTCGACGATCGGCACCGCCAGAATCGCCGCCGGCTTGGGGCCCGAGTCGTCGTACCAGGTGACGCCCTTCACGCCGCCCGGCGACGCCATGCGAACCGGCAGCGAGCGCTTCAGCAGCGCGCCGACCACGCCCTCGCTGGCGCCGAAGGTGTCGCGCTGTACGCGATCGGACTGTGAGCGGCAGTCGTGGAGCTTGAGCGAGCGCTCGTCGGTGGTGAGCAGAAACGCGCCCACGGTGTGGGTTCGCAGCGCGCACTCGGCGATCTGGAGCGCGTTGCCCATCGTGCCTTCGATCTCTTTGACCGAAGCGAGCAGCCACTTCTCTTGATCGTCGAGGCCCTTGAGCGAGTCCTGGCTGCCGGCGGAGACCAGGCGGAAGGTGCGGGCGCGCTCCTCGACCTCTTTGATCCGGTTCTTCACCGCGTCGGCTTCGGCCTTGCGGGAGGCGAACATGCGCGCCGAGAGCACCAGGTGGTACATCGCGGCGAAGGTCGCCAGGAACGCGGCGTGCGCGGCGAAGGTGGGGAACGAGCTCGGCAGCGTCTGGAGCGCGTCGAACAGGATCGCGCCGCAGACCAGCGTCACCTCCGCCGGCCGGGAGAGAAAGGTGACCAGAAACGCCATCACAAGGCACAGCAACGGGAACAGCGCCGGGCCGCCGAACGCGACCAGCACGTTGGCCCAGGCGATCAGCACTCCGCCCAGCTCGAGCTCGTCGCGCAGCAGGTTGGGTGCACCCACCCGCGCCCGGCGCCAGCGCCTCACGCCCGAGACGGCGACGCCCGCCAGCAGCAGCGCGGTGACGACCAGCTCGGGCATGTCGGCGGTGGCGAGCGAGGTGAAGCCGCCGCGGGCGAGCACCGCCACGGTGGCGAACACCGAGAGGCCGGGGATCAGCCGGAGCAGCTGGCCGGCGATCTTGCCCGGGCTGAAGGTGACCACGTCGCGCGGACGAACGCGTGCTGCGCCGAAGGCGGGCGTCATTGGGCCTCCACGGTGACGACGAGCTCGCCGGGTTTGACGAAGCCAAGCTCTTCACGGGCCGAGCGCTCGAGAGCCTTGGCGTCTCCGCGCATCGATTGAACCTCGCGCAGCAGGCGGCCGTTCTCGGCGGTGAGCTTCTGGTTCTTGTCCTTCAGCGTCTCCAGGTCGTGCGACAGCCGGAGGTAGCGACGAAAGCCGCCTTCGGCGCTGATCGACCAACCCAGCAGAACCGCCGCGGCCAAGACCGAGGCCCAGAGCAACTTGCGGCGAGAACCCATGCGTTGCGAACGCTACCAGCGCGCGATCGACCCGCAAGAAAACCGCTACAGGTCTGTACGCTACTTCGCGGGAGCGACGGTGGGCTTCGGTTTGGGCGGGGGCGCGGTGCCGGTAGCCGGGGGCCCCACGGGCTCGGGCAGCGGCGTGGCGAAGAAGTCGAGCGCGATCGCGGTGAACCACTCCGGGCGCATCAACGGGGTGTCGTGACCGGTGCCAGGCAGAATCGCCAGCTCGGAGTCTTTGATCCTGCGGTGGAGCTCGAGGGTGTGATCGAGCTTCACCAGATTCTTGATCGCCGGCCATCACCATCACCGGGGCTCTGATCTGCTCCAGCTCCTTCAGCGGGCGGTTCTGGCCGACCCACATCTTCTTGATCTTGGCGAAGAACACCGGCCAGTGCGCGGGGTCGGGGTTGCCGTCTGACCACTCGGCCATGAAGGTCTTGTCCCAGTCTTCGGGTTTGGCGTTCTGGAGCCACTTCAGCGCGTCGGGCTCGATCGCGCCGTTCCACGTCCAGTTGGCGCCGGTGACGAGCGCTTTGCGCACCAGGTTGGGGTGCTTCACCGCCAGGATCAACGCGATGATGCCTCCGTCGGAGAGGCCGACGATGTCGACGTGCTCGAGCTTCTGCTGGCCGAGGAACTCGGCGACGTCTTCGCTCAACCCGTCGTAGGTGAGCGGGCGATCGATGTCGGCAGTGTGCGCGTGCCCTTGAAACTCGGGCAGGTAGACGACGTGGCCCTTGGCGAACGCCGGGAGCACCTTGGCGAAGTTGTGGGCCGAGCCGGTGCCTCCGTGGAGGAGCAACAGCGGTGGGCCGCTCTCACCGTGCTTCTCGAAGTACATCTTCACGCCGCTCTTCAGCTCGACGTATGAGCCGGGCGCGGCGACGAGCGCGACTGCGACGAGGGCGCTGAGCATCGCGCCCGTCTATCACCTCAGAGGACGTCGGTGGGGCCGGTGGCCGGCTCCGGGTCGCGCACCTTGAACAGCGCGCTCGCCCAGTCGACCATTCGCTTCGCGGGCGACTTGCCGAGCGCGTCGAACGGGGTGATCAGCCAGAGAATCGCGTACACCCAGATGCCGATCGGGCCGATGATTCCGAAGCTGGCGATGAACAGCGCGCGAACGACAACCGGGTCCCAGCCGAGCTGGAGCGAGAGCGCGGCGCAGACACCGCCCATCACGCGGCCAGGCAGGTTGCGGTGCATCATCGGAGCGTCGGGTTGCCGCGCCGCGCACGACGAACACTTGAGGGCGCGGGCGTCGATGGTGGAGTAGCAGGCGGGGCAGGTCTTCGTGTCCATGCCCGTATTACGGGCGACGCGCCGGGCCATTGCAGGCCATCTCGAGCAGGCCCTGGAGCGCGCGCCGGTCGACTTTCCCCGTGGCGTTTCGCGGGAGTTCGGCGAGCCGCAGGTAGTCTCGCGGCACCTTGAAGCCGGCCAGGCGCTGCTTGAGCGTGGCGGTCAGCGTGGCGTCGTCGGGCGTTCCCACGATCGCGGCGGTCACCCGCTGGCCCCACACGGGGTCCGAGACCGCGGCGACCGCGGCGTCGGTGACTCCGGGAATGTCGAGGAGCGCCTGCTCGACCTCGAACGGGTAGACGTTCTCGCCGCCGGTGACGATCAGGTCGGTGCGACGGGAGAGCACGTGGAGCCGGCCGCGTTCGTCGAAATAGCCGAGGTCGCCGGTGTCGAGGCTGCCTCCGAACATCGGCGCCACGGTGGGGCCACCGACATGGATTCTGCCGTCGATGATGCTGACCTCGACGCCCGGCAACGGCTTCCCCGCCGAAGTGCCATCGGCGTCGCCGAGCTGCTCGGTGCAGACCTGACTGCAGGCCTCGGTCAGCCCGTAGGTCTGCAGCACCGGCGCGCCCTTCTCGCGCGCGCGGCGCATCACCGCTGGGGTCACGGGACCTCCGCCGACCAGAATCGCCTTGAAGCTGTCGGGGAAAGGCCGTGTGCCGAGCAGGTCGAGCACCCGAATGAGCTGGGTGGAGACGAGCGAGGCGTGGGTGAGCCGGTGCCGTTCGGCGTCGTCGAGAAACCGCTGCGGGTCGAAGCTTTGCGCGATCACGACCGACGCGCCCTCGATCGCCGCGCGGGTGATCATCGCCAGGGCGCCGACGTGGAACATCGGGAGGCAGCAGTAGTGGCGGTCGCTCGCGCTGGCGCCCGAGTGCCTGGCGTTCGTCGCGGCGTGGGCTTCGAAGTTGGCGGCGCTGAGCCCGATGCACTTCGAGGGCCCGGTCGTGCCTGAGGTGAGCAGCTCGATCCACGGCTCCCCCGAGGATGCTGGCGGAGTCGATCGGTCGACCGATCGCTGATCGCCGGTCGAGAGCTCAGAGATCAGAATCGCTGCCAGGGACGCGCGATCGGAGCTCGGCGTCAGCGAGCACGACCTTGGCGGGATGCGCGGCGACGATCGGCGCCAGCTCCGCAGCGGTGAGCCGCGCGTTGAGCATCAGCACCCGGGCTCCGACGGCCCGCGCGGCGAAGATCGCGAACACGATCTCGATGCGGTTGTTGGCGAGCACGGCGATCCGATCGCCAGGCCCGACTCCCCTGCGCTGCAGCCACGCGATTGAACGCTCGCACGCGGCGCCGATCTCCTCGGCCGGCCACCAACGCGAGTCGAAGACCGCAAACCCCTCTCCTGAGAGGAGAGGGTTCATGCGGGACGCCACCCGAGGCCGGGCGAAGACGGCATTCGAATCTTGCCGCCGACCGGGGTGAACGCATCAGGCTCGACGCCGTCGAACAGCTCCACGGTGGCGAGCCCACCCGCCATCTGCTGCGGGATCACCGCTGCGAGGTGACAGGCCGCCGCACGCGCGATCGGTCCATCGAGCAGCGTGGTGACGTACGCGTCGACTCCCGCGGCGTGGCCGCGACGCGCGAGCTCGAGCGCCTGCAGCAGACCGCCCAACGCCATCGGCTTCAGCACCCAGACGTCGGCCGCACGCGGGCGCTCGATGCCGTCTTCGCGCTGCCCGAGCAGCTTCTTCCACCCGTCGGGGATCAGCAGCGCCTCGTCAGCGGCAAGCCGTCCGGGAACACGGCCACGCAACCGCGCCATCGCGTCGAAGTCATCGGCGCGAACGGGCTGCTCGCACAGCTCGAGGTCCAATGCCTGCATCCCGCGGAGCGCCACCCGGGTATCCGCCTCCGACCAGCGCGCGTTCGCGTCGACCCGAATGCGGTGACCGGCCACGGCCCGGCGCACCTCCAGCAGCCGCCGGGCGTCGTGCTCCACCGGCCGGGTGCCGACCTTCACCTTCACCGCCTGAAAGCCCGCCTCGATCGCCGCCGCCGCGTCGCGCGCGAGCGCCTTGGCGTCTTCACCGTCGATCAACTTGTGCGAGGTCAGCTCGGTGCGCATCGGCTCGCCGAGCAGCGTGTACAACGGCACCCCGCGCGCACGCGCGAGCATGTCGAGCAACGCCACCTCGAGACCATACCGCGCCGCCGGGGTCGCGGTCAGATGCGCCAGCGCGCCGTTGATCGCTTCGACGCTCTCCAACGGCCCCGGCACCTGAAACGACTCCAGCGCCGCGCGGCACTGCTCCAGCGTCTCGGTGCCGAACGCGGGCAGCGGTGACGACTCGCCCTGCCCCACCGCGCCGTCGATCTCGAGTTCCAGGCGCAGACCGTCGCGCTCGTGCAGCTCACCCGGCACCGCACGCAGCGCCCGGCGCGGCTTCAACTTGAACGGCTTGAGCGACAGCTTCATCGGCTCACTCCCCAGGCAAACAGCAGCCCGAACACCAGTTGGAACTTCGCCGTCGCCGCCAGCGCCTGGTTGAGCGCCGCGCCGCGGGCGTTGAACACCAGCCGAATCGCCGGCCACGCCAACGGCAACGCCAGCAACGAGCCCAGCGCCGCGAACGAGAACCGCCCCAGCGCCACGCCGATCACCGGAGCCGACGCAGCGATCACCACCGCCGCCACGTACTCGAAGCGGCCGAACCCGGCGCCGAACCGCACCACCAGCGTGCGCTTCGACACCTTCGCGTCTCCCTCGCGATCGCGCAGGTTGTTCACCGCGAGCAGCGCCACGCCCGGCATTCCCACCGCGAGCGCGCCGAACACCACGTCTGGCGTGAGATGCCCCACCTGCACCAGGTAGGTGCCGCCGACCGCGACGAAGCCGAAGAACAGCAGCACGAACACCTCACCGAGGCCGAGGTAGCCGAGCGGCGCCGGGCCTCCGGTGTAGAGGTACCCCGCCGCCACCGACGACAGCCCGATCACCAGCAGCGGCCAACCACCGACCGCCACCAGGTACCCGCCGATCGCGGTCGCCGCGCCGAAGCACACCAGCGCGCCGCGAAACACCGCCTCGGGCTTGAGCCACCCCTGCTGCGACGCACGGGGAGGCCCGACCCGCTCCGAGGTGTCTGCGCCCCGGCGAAAGTCGAAGTAGTCGTTCGCCAGGTTGGTGCCGATCTGAATCAGCAGCGCGCCGGCGAGCGCGGCGAGCGCCACCGGCAACACGAACCCATGATCGCGAAACGCGAGCGCGCTCCCCACCGCCACCGGCACCAGGCCGGCGACGAGCGTACGCGGGCGCGCTGCCAGCGCCCACGCCGCCATCCCCGACGGTGCGCTCGCCGCCGCCGGGCTCGAGCTCACGGCCGCCTCGGGAACTTCGAATAGTTCGGCTTGCGGCGCTCGAGGTAGGCCTTCTTGCCCTCCTGGGCCTCCTCGCTCATGTAGTAGAGCAGCGTCGCGTTGCCGGCGAGCTCCTGCACGCCCGCCTGGCCGTCGAGCGCGGCGTTGAACGACGACTTCAGCATGCGCAGCGCGAGCGGGCTGTGGCCCAGCATCTCCTGGCACCACTCGATCGTCTTCTCTTCCAGCTCCGCGAGCGGGAAGACCGCGTTGATCAGGCCCATTTGGAGCGCCTGCTGCGCGTCGTACTGCCGGCAGAGGAACCACACCTCGCGCGCCTTCTTCTGGCCGATCACCGAGGCCAGGTACGAGGCGCCGAAGCCGCCGTCAAAGCTGCCGACGCGCGGGCCGGTCTGACCGAAGCGGGCGTTGTCGGCCGCCAGCGTCAGATCGCACACCAGGTGGAGCACGTGGCCGCCACCCACCGCGTAGCCGCGCACCATCGCCACCACCGGCTTCGGGAGCGAGCGAATCTGCTTCTGCAGGTCGAGCACGTTGAGCCGCGGCACGCCGTCGCCGCCCACGTAGCCCTCGTTGCCGCGGACCCGCTGATCACCGCCGGAACAGAAGGCGTGATCGCCCTCGCCGGTCAGAATCGCGACGCCGACCTTGGGGTCTTCACGCACGTCGTGAAACGCCTTCTCCAGCTCGAACAGGGTCTGGGGGCGGAACGCGTTGCGAACCTCGGGGCGGTTGATGGTGATCTTCGCGATGCCGTCCCACTTCTCGTACTTCACGTCTTCAAAGCCCTTGCCTGCAGGCGCGGGCGTCCACTGCGGTTTCATGCGGCCTCCTCTGAGAAATATCGGACTGGGAAAGGGGTGCTGGTGAAGTCGAGCAGCGTGGCCGCCCACTCGCGCGGGCGCTCCAGGTGCACTACGTGCCCGCAGTCGAGCACGCGGTGGTAGCCGAGCGGAGCCGCGGCACTGATCGCCGCGCCCAGGGCGGTGAACTTCGCGTCGCGCGCGCCGGTCAGGCAGAGCAGCGGCATCGGCAGCCGCGGGAGCCTCGGCCAGAGGTTCGGCTGTGCGCCGGTGCCGAGAATGCAGAGTGCGTCGGAGAGCCCCGCGGCGGTGTGCGCACGGCGCCGTTCGGCGAGGTGCGACTGATCAACGGAAGCCAGCGCACGCAGCCCGGCGAACATCGGCCGCGCCTGCCACCGCTCGACGAACGCGTCGACGCCGTCGCGCTCCAGCTGCGCGGCGAGCGCTTCGTCTTCCAGGCGGCGCTGAACCCGATCGTGCGAGCGCTTCAGGCCCGCGGTGCCGCTCTCGAGGATCAGGCGCCGCGGCTGCGCGCCGCCGAGCAGCACCGCCGCCAGCGCGAGACGCGCGCCCATCGAATAGCCCGCGAGCACGTCTCCCGGCTCGATCAGCTCGGCCAGATCGCGCGACACGTCGGTGAAGCAGGTCGGGCCGGCGGCGTCGCCATGCCCCGGAAGCAGTGGCACGTGCGCGGTGAATCGATCGCCGATCAACGGCTCGAGGTGATCGAAGGCGTGCTCGTTGCCGGTGAAGCCGTGGAACAACCACAGCCGCTCCCGGCCAGAACCCCAACGGTGAACCCGGGTCACCATCGCGCCTCCATCGCCGCCGCCACCTTCGCGTGGAGCTCCGCGTGCTGCCTCAGGTTGCTCTCGCGATCGGTGCGCAGCTCGATCAGCGCGCCCTGCTCCAGGCCCTCGACCAGCGCCGCGCGCAGCCCCACGGCATCGGCGGCTTTCACGTGCGGCCAGCCGGCCAGGCTCGCGGCCTCCGAGAAGCCCAGGCCGTGCGGCGTCGCCCAGAGCTTCTCGAATGGCGCCTGCTCGCGCACCGGCAGGAAGTGGAAGATGCCTCCGCCGTCGTTGTTCACCACCACCACCGACAGCCGCGGACGCAGCCGCCGCGCGGTGACGAAGCCGTGCAGGTCGTGGAGCGCCGCCAGATCTCCGGTGAGCAGCACCGTCGGCCGGCCGGTTCCGAGCGCGACGCCCACCGCGGTCGAGACAGTGCCGTCGATGCCGTTCACCCCGCGGTTGGCGAACACCCGAATCGCGCGCGCGGTCGAGGCGAAGCCGTCGAGGTCGCGAATCGGCATGCTGCTCGCCACCACCAGGTTGGCCTGCTCCGGGAGCGCCGCCGCCACCGCTCGCGCGATCGCGGGCTCGCCGTGCTCGAGACCGGTGAGCGCTTCGCGCGCCAGCCCGTCGGCCTGGGTCCAGCGCTCGCTCCAGCCGGCTTCGGGAGCACAGCGGCCGAGGCCCG
The DNA here is from genome assembly GCA_047602415.1 of Myxococcaceae bacterium. Classification (GTDB taxonomy): domain Bacteria; phylum Myxococcota; class Myxococcia; order Myxococcales; family Myxococcaceae; genus JASGHH01. The sequence goes on from JASGHH010000001.1 coordinate 1,412,049, forward strand.
CGACCACGTCTGCCGCCGCGCCGTCGAGGATCGCCAGCGCCTGGTGCTGCGGGTCGACCACCGCGCCGCTCTCGTGCACCACCACCGAAGGGGCGGTGAGCCACTGATTGAGCACCTTGCTGGTGAGGCCTCCGCCGAAACGCAGGACCAGATCCGGCCGCATCGAGGAGGAGAAGCGCTCCACCCGCAGCAGCGTGTCGTACTGGGCGATCGCGCGCGGGTACCCATAGCGGGCGTTCGAGCACGCCTCCGCGAGCACCGGCACGCCGTGAGCCGCCGCCCACTCGTGCAGCTTGTTGGCGAAGCCGTCGGAGCGTGCGCGGGGGCCGCAGACCACCAGCGGCCGCTTCGCCGCGAGCAGCCTCGCGTTCAGATCTTCGAGCGAGGGCTGGGGCTGCATTCGAACCGGCACGTTCGTACGGTTCGGGATCGGAAGCGGTTCTCCGGCGGGCGGAACCAACGGCTCGCGGAACGGGACGTTGAAGTGAATCGGGCCCACCGAGGTGGCGCAGGCGCGCGAGACCAGCGCTCGAATGTGGCGCTCGAGGTGCTCGCCTTCTTCCGGCACCGGGAGCTCCACCGAGGCCGCGAACCGGCCGAACAGGCCGCGCTGATCGATCGTCTGCGGCGCGCCGAAGTGGAGCAGCTCCCAGGGGCGATCGGCGGTGGCCACCCAGAGCTGCGCGCCCACTTCGTGCGCTTCGATCACCGCCGGGTAGGCGTTGGCTCCCGCTGTGCCCGAGGTGACCACCAGGCCGACGGGCTTGCTGGTCGAGAGCGCGAGGCCCAGCGCGACGAAGCCGCCGCTCCGCTCGTCCACCACCGAGTGCACGGTGAGACCCGGCGTGTTCGCTGCGATCAATGCGAGTGGCGTTGAGCGGCTGCCCGGGCAGACCACGACGTGCTCGAGGCCGGAATTGAGCCATTCGGCGAGGAGTGCGGCTGCCCAGCGCACGTTCAGAGCGCCGCTAACCTCACCCCGCGGACGCGATGCATCCGTCGGACCTCTCCTGTCAGGAGAGGGGTTCATGGCGTCACCCCCAGGGCGGAGAGCATCGTGGATGCCTTGCGCTCGGTCTCGAGCCACTCAGCTTCCGCGGTCGAGCCTTCGACGATGCCCGCGCCGACGTAGAGCGTCGCCTGGTTGCCGCGAATGGTCGCGCAGCGGAGCGCCACCGACAGGTGCATGCTGCCCGCGCCACGGTAGCCGACCGCGCCCGCGTACCAGCCGCGATCGAAGCCTTCGTGCCGCTTCAGGAACGCTTGCGCCGCCTCGCGCGGCGTTCCGCAGGTCGCCGCGGTCGGGTGCAGCGCTCGCGCGAACGAGAAGCCGTCGTCGCCCTCGGGAAGCGCCGCGGAGATCGGCGTGCACAGGTGCGCCACGTTCGCCAACAGCCGCAGCTCCGGCTCCGCCGCGTGCTCGATGCCCTGGGTCACCTTCGACAGCGAGGCGCGAATGCCGTCGACCACCGCCTGGTGCTCAGCGCGATCCTTCTCCGACTTCAGCAAGGCCGCGGCGTCGGCCCGAGAAGACGTGCCCGCCAACGCCTCGGTCGAGAAACGGCCACCGCTCGCCTCACCCAACAGCTCGGGCGTGGCGCCGACGAACGTCTCTTCGCCAGTGCGGAACGAAAACGTACGGCAGGTCGGGAAGCGCGCCTCGAGCGCCTTGAGCACCCGGCGCACCTCGATCGGCCGCTCGCACTCGACCTCGATCGTGCGCGCCACCACCACCTTCGACATCGCCCGGCCGCGAATCGCGGTGAGCGCCTTCGCCACCAGCGCGTTCCAGTGATCGACGGTGGTGCCGCCCGCGCGCCGCCCGGCGTTCTCGGCCACCACCGGCTCGGCCTCGGACAGCCGCGCGAACGCAGTGGGGTCGTCGAACGCAGCCGCCCAGTTCCGCCCGGCGCTCCAGAATGCCAGCACCCTCGGTAGCCGCCACTGCTCCACACCCTCGAAGTTGAAGCCGCCGAAGAACGGCCCCGGCATTCCCGCCGGCGCCTCGCCCTGCCATTGCACGGTGCCGATCGCGCTCGCAGCCTCACCCAACCCGGCGGCCCAGATGCCGCGCGAAGGGTGTGCCCAGGTGAACGACGGCGCCGCGCCTTCCAACGACAACCGCAGCAGCGCGCCTGCTTCCAACGGCTGCACCACCGCTGAATGAGCCGAGCCGTTCATTGCCGGTTGTCTTCTAACTCCATCGCGCTATACATGCACCAAGTAGTTCAAAACATCTTGAACTACTTGAACACGAAGGCGGCGCCGATGTCGACCGCGGTCACCGAAGAAGGGCTCTCGATGGCGCGGCGCCTCCCGCCGCCTGCTCCGCGGTCGAAGGTCACCGTGGGCGACGTGACCGTCGGCGAGGGCTTCGTGGTGTTCGCCGGCCCCTGCGCGGTCGAGAGCCCCGAGCAGATGCAGCACGCCGCCGCGCTGGTGGCTGCTCACGGCGCCCACGGCCTGCGCGGAGGCGCCTTCAAGCCCCGCACCAGCCCGCGCTCGTTCCAGGGTCTGGGCGAAGCTGGCCTCCAGCTGCTGTCGCGCGCCGGCCGCCGTCATCTTCTTCCCGTGGTGACCGAGGTGATGGACACCTCGCAGATCAAGAGTGTCGCCGAGCACGCCGAGCTGCTCCAGGTGGGCGCGCGCAACATGCAGAACTTCAGCCTGCTCAAGGCGCTGGGCAAGACCCGCAAGCCGGTGCTGCTCAAGCGCGGGCTGGCTGCCACCATCGACGAGTGGCTCGCGGCGGCGGAGTACCTGCTCGAGGGTGGCAACGATCGAGATCATCCTCTGCGAGCGGGGCATCAGGACCTTCGAGACCCGGCTGCGCAACACCCTCGACCTCGGCGCGGTCACCTGGCTGAAGCGCAACACGCCCTTCCCGGTGCTGGTCGACCCGTCGCACGCGTGCGGCGATCGCGACCTGGTGGTGCCGCTTTCGCTCGCCGCCACCGCCGCCGGAGCCGACGGCCTGCTGGTCGAGGTTCACCCCCAGCCCGAGACCGCGCTCTGCGACGGAGCCCAGGCGCTCGACGAGCGGCGCTTCTCGTCGCTGATGGCCGCGCTGCCGCCGCTGTTGTCGGCGCTCGGCCGCGGGCTCCACGCCTTCGACACCAAGAGGACCGGAACATGAGCGAAACCGTGCAGCGGATGTTCGCGCAGATCGCGCCCCGCTACGACCTGGCCAACGACGCGCTGTCCTTCGGGGTGCACCGCTCCTGGCGCAAGCGCGCGGTGCAGCTGGCGGAGGTGAAGCCGGGCATGAGCGTGCTCGACTGCGCCACCGGTACCGGCGACCTGGCGCTGGCGTTCAAGCGCGCCACCCAGACCGGCGAGGTGATCGGCACCGACTTCTGCGCCGAGATGATCGTCCCTGCTCCGGCGAAGGCCGCCCGCGCGGGCCTCGACGTGCGCTTCGAAGTGGCCGACGTGCTCCAGCTCCCCTACCCCGATCAGAAGTTCGATCGCGCCTCGATCTCGTTCGGCATTCGCAACGTCGACGACCCCAAGCGCTGCCTCCAGGAGCTCGCCCGGGTGACCAAGAAGGGCGGCCGGGTGATCGTGCTCGAGTTCGGCCAGCCCGACGGCCTCTACGGCGCGCTCTACCGCTTCCACTCCCGGTTCGTGATGCCGCTGCTGGGCCAGCTGCTCACCGGCAACCGCCAGGCCTACGAGTACCTGCCGCGCACCGCCGCCCAGTTCCCCGCGGGCGAGAAGTTCGTCGCGCTGATGAAAGACGCCGGCTGCTTCACCGCCACCCGCGCCGTGCCGCTTTGGCTCGGCACCGCCTGGGTCTATTTGGGCGACGTCTGACGCTGGCGCAGCTTCGAGACCAGCTTCGGCAGCACCGCGATCAGCACCATCGCCGCGCCGGCCAACAGCCCACGCCAGAGCGCACCCTGCTTCGCGCCGGCGACGCCGTTGTAAATCTCCGCCGCGAACCAGGTGTAGACGACCATCGGCGGGAGCGCGCCCACCGCCGAGCCGACCGCGAAGTGCCACCAGCGCAGCGGTGACGCCCCGGCCATCAGGTTCACGCCGACGAAGGGCAACGGCATCTGGCGCAGCGCGATCATTCCCCACAGGCCGTTGGCGTGGAACATCTCCTCCACCCGCCCCATGTTCTTCTTCAGAAGCCAGGCGCTCACCCGCTTCTGACCGAGCTTGCGGCCGATCAGGAACTGAACGTTGCCCGCGACGTTGAGGCCGAGCTCGCTCACCAGAATGCCCGGGCCCAGGCCCCAGGTGAGGCCGGCGAGCACGTGAAAGCTCACCGCCGGCATCAACAGCGAGGTGCCGAGCAAGTAACAACCGGCGAACGCGGGGATCGCCCACGGCTCGGAAGACGATTCTCGAATCAATGTGAGCCAGTGCTCGATCACCGTGAGGGCCATTTTTTCATTGAATTCGTCTCACCCCGGAGCGAATCCTCCCGTCATGGCGAAAGACACCCTGACCGTCACCGACAATCGCACTGGAAAAACCTACGAGCTGCCGATCGCAGATGGCTGCATTCGCTCGATGGACCTGCGCCAGATCAAGACCGGCGCGGAGGATTTCGGGTTGATGGCGTACGACCCTGCGTTCCTCAACACCGCGAACTGCAAGTCGAACATCACCTTCATCGATGGCGACAAGGGCATTCTCGAGTACCGCGGCTACCCGATCGAGCAGCTCGCCGAGAAGAGCACCTACCTCGAGGTCGCTTACCTGCTGATGAACGGGGAGCTGCCCAACAAGACCCAGCTCGCCGAGTTCCAGCACATCGTCACCCACCACACCTACGTCCACGAGAACGTCAAAGGGTTCATGAGCGGGTTCCGCTACGACGCTCACCCGATGTCGATGCTGTCGTCGACGGTGGCGGCGCTGTCGGGCTTCTACCCCGAGGCGAAGCATGTTCGTGACCAGCGCACCCGCCGCATTCAGATGATGCGGTTGATCGCGAAGATGCCGACCATCGCGGCGTTCAGCTTCCGCCACACCCAGGGCCTGCCGTACATCTACCCTGAGAACGAGCTCGGCTACTGCGCCAACTTCTTGAACATGATCAAGCGCATCGGCGGCACCTACAAGGTGAACCCGGCGCTGGAGCGCGCGCTCGAGGTGCTGTTCATCCTCCACGCCGACCACGAGCAGAACTGCTCCACCACCGCGGTGCGCTCGGTCGGCAGCTCCGAGGTCGACCCGTACTCGGCGGTCGCGGCGGGCGTCACTGCCCTCTACGGCCCGCTCCACGGCGGCGCCAACGAGGCGGTGCTCCGCATGCTGCGCGAGATCGGCGACGTGAAGAACGTGCCGGCCTTCATCAAGCGGGTGCGCGAGGGCGACAACGCCAAGCTGATGGGCTTCGGCCACCGCGTGTACAAGAACTACGACCCGCGCGCGAAGGTGATCAAGAAGGTGTGCGACGACGTGTTCGAGGTGACGGGCAAGAACCCGCTGCTCGACATCGCGGTCGAGCTGGAGCGCATCGCGCTCTCCGACGACTACTTCGTGAAGCGCAAGCTGTACCCGAACGTCGACTTCTACTCGGGCCTCATCTACGAGGCGATGGGCTTCCCGGTCGACATGTTCCCGGTGCTGTTCGCGATTCCCCGCACCGTGGGCTGGGTCAGCCAGTGGGAAGAGATGATCATGGACAACGAGCAGAAGATCGCTCGCCCGCGCCGAGATCTTCCTCGGCTCCAAGCGCCGCGACTACGTCTCGATCGACAAGCGCGCGTGATTCGCGTCGCCCTGGCGGTCGCGCTGCTCGCGGCCGCCTGCGCCAGCTCCAAGCCCAAGCCTGACCCGGCGGAGCCGGTCGCCCCGGCGCCCGTGGTCAGCCGCCTCGAGCAGCTCTACGCCGAGGAGCTGAAGCGCGACGCGCCGCTCGTGCTCGACCCCGGCTCACCGCTCCACCAGCTCGACCACCGCGGCTTTCTGTTCGTCTCCGGGTTTCTGAACGAGGCGATCCCCGGGTACTTCGGAGACCAGGTCACGGTGGTGAAGGAGCTGGGCGCGACCGCCCAGGTGTTCGAGCCGTCGTCGTTCACCGCGATGACCGACGAGGCCGACAAGGTTCAGCAGCGGGTGCTGAGCGCGTACGGCAAAGACGAGCGCCCGGTGGTGCTGGTGGGCCACTCGATGGGCGGCGCGTCGTCGCTGCTCTGCCTGATTCGCTACCCCGAGCTGGTGCAGCAGGGAAAGCTCGACAAGGTGATCGTGATTCAGGGCGCGGTCGGCGGCTCGCCCTTGGCCGACACCCTCGCCCACGGTCCCCTCACCCGAATCAAAGGGCTCCAGTCGCTCACCCGCGAAGAGGCCCAGGCGCTGTTCAAGAAGGAGCTGGAGGGGCTCCGCGCCAAGGTGGGCGACGAGGGGATGAAGCAGCTGTTCCAGCGGGTCTATTACGTGCGCTCGTTCGAGCAGAAGAATGTCGCCGCCGAGCTGAAGATCTCGCGGCTGTTCCTCTCCTCGTTCGGCTCCGGCGACAACGACGGGCTGATGCTGAAGGAAGACATGATGCTCCCCGACGGCGTCGACCTGGGCGTGCTCGAGGCCGACCACGCCGGCCTGACGGTGAGCTCGTTCTTGTCGAAGACCACCGTGGTGCAGCGCAAGGCGTTCACCCGGGCGCTGTTGCGCGAGGTCTACGAAGTTCAACGGGTAGATCCTCTCCTTTGGGAGAGGCCGACGAGCGCCATCGGCGCTCGCGGGTGAGTGACAGCCCTGTCTGCGCGTGGAACGAGACGCCGTGTCGTACGAGCGATCTTCCAAAAGCAACTGTCTCGCGATCGGGGCTGCCGGCGGGGCAGTGGCCGTGTCGTACGAGCGATCTTCCAAAGCGACTGTCTCGCGATTCGGGGCTGCGGGCGGGGCAGTCCCTCACCCGGCGAGCGCTGCGCGCTCGTCCGCCCTCTCCCAACGGAGAGATCCTATGCGGCGTCGCCTGATCAATCCTCGGGGCTATCCCTAACCTTGAGGAGTACCGCATGAATCAGGCGACACCGCAGATGAAGACTACGACGTCCGAGAAGAAGTTGTACCTGGCACTGGAGCTCAGCGAGAAGAGCTGGTGCCTTTTGTTCGGGGATGGCGGCGACCGCGTTCGGCATGATTCCGTTCCGGTCGGCGATCTCGACGCGCTCTCACAGCGAATCGACCAGGTGAAGGAGAAGCTCGGGCTTCGTCCCGATTGCCCGGTCGTGAGCTGCTACGAGGCAGGGCGCGACGGTTTCTGGATCCACCGAGCGCTGCTCGCGCGCAAAGTGGAAAACATCGTCATCGACCCGGCCAGCATCGAGGTCGATCAGCGTATGCGGCGGGTGAAGACCGACCGCGTGGACCTCCGGAAGATCATGCGTCACCTCATCCGCCATCACGCCCAGGACAAAGCGGCCCTGCGAGTAGTCACCGTGCCCGACGAGGAGACTGAGGACTTTCGGCGCACCGGCCGAGAGCTGGAAAGGCTGAAGAAGGAGCAGACAGGCCACCTCTGCCGGATTCGTGCGCTGCTGGTCTTGGTCGGGGTGCGCAGCAAGAAGCTGCCGAAGAAGCTCGGCGAAGTGCACATCTGGAACGGCAAGCCTCTGCCCGCCAATCTCCGCGCCGAGCTCGAGCGCGAATACGCCCGGCTCGAGGTCGTCCGGAAGCAGATCTCTACCATCGCCAAACAGCGCAGCGAGCGCTTGGAGGCCGAGCGCGAAAAGAAGGAGCCATCGGCACTGCTGCAAAAGGTTCTCTTGATGTCGACGCTGAAGGGCATCGGTGAAGCGTCCGCATCGACCTTCGTTGAGGAAGCCTTCGGCTGGCGAAAATTCAGGAATCGACGCCAGGTGGGTGGTTTCGCCGGCCTCGGAAGTGCGCCGCACGCGAGCGGCAACGAGGAATACGACCAAGGCATCACGAAAGCCGGCAATAGGCGCGTCCGCACACTCGCAGTGCAGATCGCCTGGTGCTGGCTGAGATTTCAGCCCGACAGCGCATTGAGCCATTGGTACGCGAAAAAGTTCGACCACAACGCGCGGCTACGCCGCACGGGAATCGTCGCTCTCGCACGGCGGCTGCTGATCGCCCTTTGGCGCTTCGTCGAGCAAGGAGTGGTGCCTGCCGGCGCCGTCTTCTCGAACTGACGACAATCCGAACGACCCGCCCAAGGAGGAATCGAAGGACAAGACTCTGACGATCGAGGTGCCCGGGTAACCCTCGGGTCCGATAAGGACCGTACGTAGAGAATGGGTACCCTCGTGAAAAGGCTCCGCGCAGACGCGCATGCAGCATCAGGTGATCGGCCGAACAGGCCGCACGGATAGAAGGTCGTGAGCAGCGCTTGTCGCTGCCACTGCCCACGAGCCGACGTCGGCGTCCCAGTTCCTAAATACGACCACCATCAATCAAACCGAGATTGACAGCTCGACCCACATAGAAGGGTTACGCCGCGCGCTCTGCACCACTCGAGTACAGCGCCTCGATCGCCGCGGCGAACTTCTGCTCGCAGTGCTTGCGGCGCATCTTGAGCGTCGAGGTGAGCTCGCCGGTCTCGGTGGTGAAGTCGTGCGGGAGCACCTCGAACTTCCTGATGTGCTCGAACCGCGACAGCCGCGCGTTGACCTCCGACTCGATCTTCGACTGCAGCCAGGTGCGAAACGTCAGGTCCTTCGCCAGCACCGCCGCCTCGCCGGGCATGCCCTCACGCTTGGCGAACGCCTCGATCTTCTCGGGGTCGATGGTGAGCAGCGCGACCAGGTAGTTCCTCCGCTCGCCGATCACCAGGGCGTGGCCGACCGGCTCCACCGAGCGCAGCAGCGCCTCGATGTTCGACGGCGCGGTCTTCTTGCCGCCGGAGGTGACGATGATCTCCTTCTTGCGGCCGGTGACGTGGAGAAAACCCTCACCGTCGAGCACCCCGACGTCACCGGAGTGCAGCCACCCCTGGGGGTCGATCAGCTCGCGGGTGGCGGTCTCGTCTTTGAAGTACCCCTGACAGACGTTCTCACCCCGCACCAGAATCTCGCCGTCATCGGCGATGCGCACCTCGACGCCTGGCATCGGCTGGCCCAGCGTGCCGAGGTGGGTGTTCGTCTTGGTGTTCACCGAGGTGGGCCCGGTGACCTCGCTCTGCCCGTAGACCTCGCGAATCACCATGTCGGTGGAGGCGAAGAAGTCGAGCACGTCTTTGCCGATCGGCGCCGCCGAGGTGGCGAAGATGTGGCAGCGGCCGAACCCGATGCGCTCCTTCAGCGCCTTGAACACCAGCCGCTGGGCGAGCCGGTACTGCGCCTCCAGCGCGATGCCGGGGGTGCGATGCGCCAACACCTCGGCGTTCCACTCGAAGCCGACCTTGCGGGCCCACTCGAAGATGCGCTGACGGCGGGGAGGCAGCGCGGCGACGCCCGCCTCGGCCTTGGCCTTGAACTTCTCCCACACCCGCGGCACCGCGAAGAACACCGTCGGCTTCACGTCGCGAATGTTCTCGGGGAGCTTCTCGAACGACTCGGCGAAGTAGACCTGAAAGCCGTTCAAGATCGGCGCGTGGAGCGAGCACACCTGCTCGGCGATGTGCGAGAGCGGCAGGTACGAGATCATCACCTCGCTCTCGGCCAGGTCGGCGCAGGTCGAGAGGTAGGCGGTGGTCCAGGTGAGGTTGCGGTGCGAGAGCATCACGCCCTTCGGGTGCCCGGTGGTGCCCGAGGTGTAGATCATCGTCGCCAGCTGCTCGGGCTTCAGCCCTTCGAGCCGCTGGTGGAGGTCGGCCTCGTCGGCGGCCTCGCCCAGGCGCAGCACCTCTTCGTACGAGAGGGCGCCCGGCCGCGGCGTCTTGGGCGACTCCATCAGCACCACTTCGCGGAGCTTGGGCAGCCCAGCGCGCACCAGGGCGAAGCGCTCGAAGTACGACTCGTTCTCGAGGAGCGCGATCGGTGCCTCGGAGTGTCCGGCGATGTACTCGATCTGTTCCGGGCTGGAGGTGGTGTAGATGCCGACCGGCACTCCGCCGGCGGCCATCGCGGCGAGGTCGGCGACCAGCCACTCCTCGCGGTTGAAGCCCATGATCAGCAGCCGCTCGCCGGGCTTGAAGCCGAGCTCCATCAGCCCGAGGGCGAACAGCTTCACCTTGCGGGCGTACTCGCGCCACGAGAATCGGCAGGTAGGCGCCGTGGCGCCGGGTCCACAGCGCGGGGCGATCGCGCAGCCGCTCCGCCTGCTCGAACAGCTGGTGCACCATCGTGCGTGGAATCCGCATCACCTCACTCTAAAGCGGTTGACGCCGATTTGGCCGGTGCTTAATTCCCTTTTCGCCATGACCATCGACTTCACCTGCGCCAAATGCGAGGGCAGCTTCGAGCTCGACTCGGCCGATTTGATCGACGGCTCCGAGAAACTGGAGTGCCCGCACTGCGAAGCCAAGGCAACCCAGGCCCAGACCGACGATCTGATTTCAGCACTGACCGATCTGATCGCTCAGGTCGCCGCCCTCTCGAAGAAGTTCGAGATGAGCCTCACCATCGAGACCGACGACGCCGCCGAGGTCGCCAAGGCCGAGGACGACGAGGACGAAGATGAAGACGAGGATGACGACGACGACGATGACGATGATGACGACGACGATGATGATGACGACGACGAAGACGAGGATGAAGACGAAGACGCCGGCGACGACGACTAGCCGCTAGCGCACATCATCGGTTGTTGTTGGAAAGCCCGGCCCCCCCTCCCAGAGGCAGCCGGGCTTTTCTACGTCTACAGCTTGGCGGCGATGTCAGCGACGACCGGGATCGGCCAGCGCTCACCCTTCACTGCCTTGGTCATGCAAAAGACGTTCGTGCCGAGAAACCCGAGCCAGAGCACGCAGTCGAGAATCCACCCGACCACGGGGATCGCACCGAGAATCGCCATCACGATGGTGAGGGCGATGCCGCCGCCGACCCCGAACACCAGGCCCTGCTTGGCGTGCCACTTCACGTAGTCGGAGTCCTTCACCGTGAGCAGGGGGATCAAAGAGAAGATCCCGAGGTAGGCCAGGATCAACATGATCTTGTCCTGCTCGCGAACGGTGTCGGTCCCGGCGACCGGCTGAATGGGGCTCTGCTGCTGCTGATCCTGCGGGGTCATTGTGCTCCGAGGGTGAAAAGCGGCAACGCGCCCGAGTTCGTAGGCTTGGGAGCCAGATCTGTCAAGGCGGCTGCCGGTTACCGGCGACGGTCAGCGACTCCAGGCTGCGCAGACGGCGGGCGGCGGCTCGCAGGGCATCAAGCTCCTGGCGGGTGACCCGGCCTCCCGGAGGCGCCTTGACCTCGATCGCCTGCAGCGCAACGCCCGACAGCTGGGCCACGACCGCTGCCGCCGCGGCGAACCGCGAATCGACCGTCCACTCCCCTTCTCGCGAGCTGGGGTCGATCTCGAGGAACTGGAGCTGGTCGCCGTGAAGCGTGAACGGGGTGTCGCGGTAGCGCACGGTGAAGCGCTCCAGCACCCGCTGCCGCATGCGGCGCAGCTGGGTGGTGCCGAACAGCATCGCCTCCGCCACGCCCTCCACGGTCGAGCTGGCCACGTCGAGCTCGAAGTGCTGGCGGGCGAGCACTGCGGGCGACTCGAGCAGCTCGTCGATCAAGGTCTCGGCGTTCTGCGCGCGAAGAAACGCCGTCTTCGACTCCTTGGCGTGCATCGACAGCACCAGCTCTCGCACCGAGCCCAGGCCCTTGAACCCCTCGAGCACCGGAAGGTCGGCCTTGTGCTTCCAGGTGTGAATGCGCAGCCACACCGGGGCGAACGGCAGCTCGTTCGCGACCTCCAGCATTTCCGCGCTGCACTCCAGATGGGTGAGCGAGCGGAGCACCGGGTTGGAGAGGAACTCCGCTGGAGGGTGCCCGCGCGCGTCTGAGAACACCGCCGAGGTGACGGTCGCCAGCCGCGGCTCACCCACCAGCAGCCGCCAGTCGGCGGCCTCCATCGGCCGAAAGCGCACGTGCTCGAGAAAGCCGCCGTTGAACCGCACCTGCAGCCCGTCGACGTCGTCTTCTTCGTGCGAGCCCATCACCGCCGGCGCCAGCGGGCCCAGCCACTTGTGGGCGTGGCCCTTGGTCAGCCGCTCCAACCGCCGCCGGTCGGCCGAGCTCACCTCGGGCTGCTGCGACAACACCATCACCTCGCCGCGGGGGTCACTCCGCTCGAGGAGCCAGTCACAAAAAACACGTCGCAGCGCGCCGTCATCGGGCCGCGCTGCGATCGCGCTCAAGAAAGCATCTTCTGTCTGTGGGCCTGCGACCACCGCAGGCCTGAACTTTAGCCCAGGAAGCCGCGGGCGATGTTCATCAGCTCGACGTTGGCCGCCACCGACTTGGCGAAGGCGTCCTTCTCGGCGGCCGACAGCTCGAATTCATACACGGCTTCCGCGCCCTTGGCCGACAGCTTCACCGGCACGCCGACGAAGGCGCCCTTGACGCCGAACTCGCCGTTGAGCTCCACCGAGCAGGGCAGAATGCGGCCCTGGTTGCGCACCACCGCCTCGACCATCAGGCAGGTGCCCGCGCCCGGAGCCAGCCACGCCGAGGTGCCGATCAGGCCGGTCAGCGTCGCCCCGCCCTTCTTGGTGTTCTCGACGACTTCATTCAACTTCGCAGCGTCGAGGAACTTGGCGGCCGGCACGTTGCCGATCATCGCGGTCGACAGAATCGGCACCATGTCCTTGTCGGTGTGGGCGCCGAGCACGATCGCCTGCACGTCTTCGATGCTCACCCCGGCGGCCTTCGCCAGGTAGGTGCGGAAGCGCGCGGAGTCGAGCACGCCGGCCGAGCCGATCACCCGCTCACGCGGGAAGCCGGTGACCTGCTTGGCGACGAACACCATCGCGTCGAGCGGGTTGCTGACCACGATCAACACCGAGTCGGGCGCGTGCTGCTTCACGTTCTTGCAGATGTCGCGAACGATGCCCGCGTTGATGTTGATCAGCTCCTCGCGCGACTGGCCCGGCTTGCGGGGCACGCCGGCGGTCATCACCACCACGTCGGCTCCGGCGATCGCCTCGATCTTGTCGGTGGCGACGAAGTTGGTGTTGTTGAAACCCTCCCAGGCACCGGCCTGGGTGAGGTCGAGCGCGCGGCCTTCAGCGGGGCCCGGCTTGACGTCGACCAGCACCAGGTCGCCCAGCTCCTTGGTCACCGCCCACTGCGCGACGGCCGCGCCGACGTTTCCGCCTGCTCCGATGACTGCAATCTTGGGACGCTTCACCATTGTCGTTTCTCCGTTTTCCTGAGTGCCAGAACTACATGTGCTTGATGATCGCCTGGGCGAACTCGCTGCACTTCACTTCCTTCACGTCCTTCTGGCCCTCCTGGACCATCAGGCGGGCGAAGTCGTAGGTGACCGTCTTCGCCGAAATCGCGCCGTCCATGCCCTTGATGATCAGGTCGGCCGCCTCGTTCCACTTCAGGTGGCGCAGCATCATCTCGGCCGAGAGCACCACCGAGCCGGGGTTCACCTTGTCCTGGTTGGCGTACTTCGGAGCCGTGCCGTGGGTGGCCTCGAACACCGCGTGGCCGGTGATGTAGTTGATGTTGCCGCCCGGCGCGATGCCGATGCCGCCCACCTGCGCGGCGAGCGCGTCAGACAGGTAGTCGCCGTTCAGGTTCAGGGTCGCGATCACGTCGAACTCGTCGGGCCGCGTCAGCACCTGCTGCAGGGTGATGTCGGCGATCGAGTCTTTGATCACGATGCCGGCGCCCGGCTTGCCTTCGGGGATCTTGCACCACGGGCCGCCGTCGATCTCGACCGCGCCGAACATCGTCTTCGCGACCTGGTAGCCCCAGTCGCGGAAGGCGCCTTCGGTGAACTTCATGATGTTGCCCTTGTGCACCAGGGTCACCGACTTGCGCTTCTCCTGAATGGCGTAGCTGATCGCGGAGTGCACCAACCGCTCGGTGCCGAGGTAGCTCACCGGCTTGATGCCGACGCCGACCTGGAGCTTCAGCTCGCGCTTGGGAGCGCCGATGCCCTCGAGCGCCTTCTGGAAGTCGTTGGTCGCCTTCTCGGTGCCGAAGCGAATCTTGCCGAAGTCCTTGGGGAACTCCTTTTCCCAGAAGGCGAGCACCTTGGCCGCCTCGGGAGTGCCGGCCGCGTATTCGATGCCGGCGTAGATGTCTTCGGTGTTCTCGCGGAAGATCACCATCTCGACCTTCTCGGGCGCCTTCACCGGCGAGGGCACGCCCTTGAAGTAGCGAACCGGGCGCAGGCAGACGTAGAGGTCGAGCTTCTGGCGCAGCTCGACGTTGAGCGAGCGAATGCCGCCGCCGACCGGAGTGGTGAGCGGGCCCTTGATGCCGACCAGGTACTCGCGAAACGCCTGCAGGGTCTCTTCGGGCAGCCAGGTGTTCTTCGCCTTGAACGCCTTCTCGCCGGCCAGCACTTCCATCCACGAGATCTTCTTCTTGCCGCGGTAGGCCTTCTCGACCGAGGCGTCGATCACCATCTGCGACGCCTTCCAGATGTCGGGGCCGGTGCCGTCGCCCTCGATGAAGGGGATGACCGGGTTGTCGGGGACGTTCAGCTTGCCGTTCTCGAGGGTGATCTTCTGACCTGAGGCCATGAACTGCTCCTATTGCGTTCGAGGGTTGTGAGCGGGCGCAATCTCGCCCCCGGGCCAGTGAAGGTCAACGAATAGGTGTGCGAACGCTACAAGCCCACCTAAACGGCGCGATGCGGTTATAGTCAGCGGCCTTCGATGAGTACGGCGGACGAGTCGGCACCCAGGGCCGGGCAACAACTGACCGAAGAGCTCAAGCCGGCGTCAGCGCTGCTTCGGCTCGACACCAAGACCGGCACGCTCCGTCAGCGCAAGTACAAGGTCTCGGTGATCGCGGGGCCCGACTCCGGCCGCACGGTCGAGCTGGGCGACCCCAACGCCGCGATTCACAACCCGGTCACCGGCACCCTCGACGCCCTCACCACCATCACCGTCGGCAGCCACACCGGCGCCGGCCTGCCGCTGAAAGACACCACCGTCAGCCGCTACCACGTCGAGCTCTCGGCCCGGCCCGACGGGGTTCGGGTGCGCGATCTCGAGAGCCGCAACGGCACCTACATCGGCGGCGCGCGCATTCAGGAAGTGATCGTCGAGGACCAGGCGGTGGTGACGGTCGGCAAGACGTCGCTGCGCATCTCGATGGTCGAAGAAGATCTCGGCGTGCCCAAGGGCCTGTCGAGCTTCGGCAAGGTGATGGGCGCGGCGGAGTCGATGCGCCAGCTGTTCGGCATTCTCGAGAAGGTGGCGCCGACCGACTCGACGGTGCTGCTGCTGGGCGAGACCGGCACCGGCAAAGAGGTGCTGGCCGAGGCGCTCCACTCCAACTCGAAGCGGGCGAAGAAGCCGTTCGTGGTGGTCGACTGCGGCGCGGTGGCCCCCACCCTGATCGAGAGTGAGCTGTTCGGCCACGTGAAGGGCGCGTTCACCGGCGCGGTGTCTGATCGCAACGGCGCGTTCCTCGAGGCCGACGGCGGCACCGTGTTCTTGGACGAGATCGGCGAGCTGCCGCTCGACCTGCAGCCGAAGCTGCTGCGCGTGCTGGAGGCCGGCACGGTTCGGCGGGTGGGCGAAGACAAGCACCGGCGCATCGACGTGCGGGTGATCGCCGCCACCCACCGCGACCTCGAAAAAGAGATCGACGCCAACCGGTTTCGCCGCGACCTCTACTACCGGCTCGCGGTGGTGGTGGTGAACGTGCCGCCGCTGCGCGATCGGCTCGAAGACATTCCGCTGCTCACCAAGCACTTCGTGGAGCAGATGGGCCGCGGAGACTTCGAGGTGCCGCGGGCGCTGATGGCGCGCTTCTCGGCGTACCACTGGCCTGGAAACGTGCGCGAGCTGCGCAACCTGGTCGAGCGATCACTGGCCGGCGCCGACGTCGACCCGCTCCCGCTGAGCGAGTCGAGCGGCACGCCCAGCCAGCGCGGCATGCAGCCGGTCGACGTGGTGACCGACCTGCCCTTCAAGGAAGCGAAGGAGCGTCTGGTCGAGTCGTTCACCCGCGAGTACCTGGTGGCGTTGCTCAACAAGTGCAACGGGAACATCTCGCAGATGGCCCGCGAGGCTGGCATCGCCCGAAACTACGTGCACCGTCTCGTGACCAAGTACGGGCTCAAAGCCCACGACTAGCGCGTTGAACAGCCGGGTTCGGGCACGGCTTCGGGGCACGGAGCTCGGGTTCGTGGTCGGGTTCGCGTGCGGCTTCGGGTTCGGAGCTCGCGTACGGATCACGGGCTCGGCCGAGAACCGTCACCCGATCCCGTCAAACGTGCCCGCCCCCGAACGCGAAGCCGAACGCGAACCCGTTCCCGAACCCGTTCGCGTTCCCCGAAGCCGAACCCGATCAGCAGTCGCCGCCGTCGCAGCCACCGTCATCGATGCCGCCGTCTGACCCGCCGTCGGGTCCACCGGCGTCGACGCCGCTGTCATCACCCGCATCGAAGCCCGCGTCGAAGCCGGCATCGGTGCCCGAGTCCATGCCCGAGCCACCACCGGTGCCTGATCCACCGCCGGTCGCCGCGCCACCGCCGGTCGCCGCGCCGCCACCGGTTGCCGCGCCACCGCCGCCGGTCGCCGCACCACCGCCGCCGGTCGCCGCGCCACCACCCCCGGTCGCCGCGCCACCACCGCCGGTCGCCGCGCCGCCACCACCGGTCGCCGCGCCACCGCCAGTCGCCGCGCCACCACCGCCCGTCGCAGCGCCACCACCGGCCGCCGCGCCACCACCCGACGCCGCGCCGCCACCGGCCGCCGCGCCGCCACCGGTCGCAGCGCCGCCACCACCGCCCGCACCGCCGCCGCCGGCGTCTTCCTTCATTCCGCCGTCGACCGGAGGCAGCTCATAGCCACTGTCTTTCGGCCCGCCGTCGATCTGAAACGGAATGCCACCGTCGGGCAGCAAGTCGGCCCGCAGAATGAAGAACGGCGAGAGGTGCGAGGTGGAGCCAGTCAGGTACCCGCGCACCATGTCGATCGGCGGAGTGATCGTGTCCAACGGCACCCACTGGTCCTCTTCCCGGGTGAAGAGCCGCAGAATGTACGGGTCGAAGCCCGAGTCGGTGCCCTGGTCGAGGTAGGTCTGAATTCTGAACTTCACCTGCGCTTCCTTGATGAAGGTGACCTCGCGCGGAGCGTTGGTCGCCGAGTCACCCGCGCTGATGTCGTACCCCTGGCCGATCGCCGCGGGCGCGACGTCGGAGGTCGGCTTGATGGTGATGGTGACCGCCTGGTCGAGCGCCCCGGGGGGAATGTCGATGCAGACCGAGTTGTCGGGGAGACGAATCTCACCACCGGTGGGGTCGACGATGCCGGTCGCCGTGGTGCTGCTGCCGCAGCCGTTGAACACGTAGGCGACCAGGAGCAACAGCGCCGGGGACGACCGCAGCACGAGCTTGCGCATGGAGCTTTCCATCATACCCTGCCCTTGACCGGCGCCCACGTCGTGAGACCATCCAGTCCGTGGTGATGAGCATTCTTCCCCACATCTGCTCGTTGGCGCTGACCGCGGCGGTGTCGGTGCAGCCCGGCACGGCCCGGCCCGGAGACGTGGTGCGAATCGGGGTGCGGGGCTCCGAGAAGCAGCCCGACGGCACCCTCGGCAACTGGCTGCTCGACTTTCAGAAGAACGGCGAAGACTGGGAGGCGCTGATCGCCCTGCCGGTCGATCTCGAGGAGGGCGAGTACGACCTCGACGTGGCGATCGTCACCGGAGGCGAGGACCTCTCGATCGCCGGCTCGCTCGACGTGGTGCCTCCGAACTTTCCCGCCAAGCAGCTCACCGTCGACAAGAAGTTCATCTCGCCGTCGAAGGCGCAGCGCGCGTGGTCGGCCCGCGATCAGGTGGCGTTCAACCACGCCTTCAGCCAGCCGATGTCGCCCCGTCTGTTCACCGGCCAGTTCGAGTGGCCGCGGGTGGCGGAGATCAACGCTCCGTTCGGCGACCTGCGCATGTTCAACGGCAAGCGCGCCAGCCAGCACTTCGGGGTCGACCTCGACGGAGAGATTGGCGACGACGCCTTCGCTGCGAACGACGGCAAGGTGGTGATGGCCCGCGAGTGCTTCGGCTCGGGCAACACCGTCTTGCTGTACCACGGGCTCGGGCTCTACACGGCGTACTTCCACTTCACCAAGATCCTGGTGAAGCAGGGGCAGAAGGTGAAGCGCGGCGAGAAGCTCGGGCTCATCGGCAAGACCGGGCGGGTCACCGGGCCGCACCTGCACTGGGGCGCCAAGCTGCAGGGCCACTGGGTCGACGCGGCCAGCCTGATCAAGCTCGACTGGGCGGAGTGAGGCCACCTTCGTAGAAGTGCCCGGGACCTCGAAAAGCTTCAGTAGCCGACCGCTTCACCGTTCGACAGCTCGGGCACCATCGCCTGAACCTTCCCGGTGTTCAGCTTCACCACCATCGGGTAGCCGAGGTCGAGCAGCCCGTCGGGGGCCGACTCGTCGCGCTGCCGAACCTCGACGCCGCGGCGCAACAGCTCGCACACCACGTCGCGGGGAACGCGCGGGTCGAGCAGGTTCACCGTCGGGTCGGGGTGGTGCGAGAGCGGGTTGACCGCGAACCAGCCCAGGCGCGGCTCCAGCACCGCCTGCTCGGGGTTGAGGCCGTAGTCGGCCAGGCCCGAGAGCACCTGCACGTCGGCCGGCGACAGCCCGGTGCCGTACGCGCCCAGCACCAACCGCGGCTGGCCCTCCTGAAACACGATCTCGGTGGAAAGCGGGTCGAGCAGCTTGATCCCCGGCTTGAGGTTCTGGCCGATGTAGGGCGCGGAGGTGGCGAGCGCGACCCCTCCGACGAAGAAGCCCTCGCCCCAGGGCGGCGCCTCCATCGTGTGGGTGCCGGTGACGATGTTGCCGTCGGCGTCGACCACGATCACGTGCGCGCTGTGGGTGCCGCCTTTGACGTCGTAGGGGGTTCGGGCGGCTTCTTTCTCGGTCACCTGCTTGGCGATGTTGAACGCGGCGACCGCGATGGTGCGGGTGAGGCGCTCGCGGTCTTTCAGCTCCTCGGGGTCGCGGAGGAACCGCTCGTCTTCCACCGCGCGCTGCACGTCGATCAACAGCTCGAGCGCACGGGGTGAGCTCTCGCGGCGGCCCAGCTTGGAGAGATCGAAGTGCTCCAGCGCGGCGAGCGACAGAAGGAGCTTCGCGCCGCCCGACGAAAGCCCGCTCGAGGTGGCGACGTCGAGCTCGTGGTACGCGCCGTGGAGCGGCTCGGAGCTCGCCGGCTGGTAAGAGCTCAGGTCGGTGAGCTCAATCGCCCCACCCTTCGCTTTGACCGCCGCCACCAGCTGCTTCGCCCAGTCGCCTTTGTAGAAGTGCGCCGCGCCGTGGTGGGCCAGCTGCTCGAGGGTGTCGGCGAGCTGGGGCTGCTTGAGGCGTTCGCCGGCTTTGAGGGGCTGGCCGTTCTTGAAGAACGTCGCCTTCCCGTAGTCGGAGGCCTGCAGCACCGTGGCGCGCTCGGCGATCGCCTTCGCGTAGGCCTCGTCGATCGGGAAACCCTCGCGTGCCAGCTGCGCCACCGGCAGCACGTCGTCTTCCCACTTCAGCTTGCCGTAGCTGAGCCAGGCCTGCTCCAGCGCCGCGACCTCACCGGGGATGAGCACGTGCTTTCCGAGCGCGGTGTCGCCGTCATGGTAGAGCGCCGCGGGCGAGGCGGCGGTGGCGAGGGCGCCGTGGAGGTACTCGAGGCGGCGGCCGGCCGTCGAGCTGGCCTGGGTCGGTGAGGCGTAGAGGAGAATGCCTTCCAGCCCCGCTGCTGAGGTTTGCCCCGGGAGCACGACGTCGTCCGCGAGCGTGGCGGCGATGAACGCGTCCACCGCGCTGCCTCCCTTGCGCAGCACCGAGAACGCGATGCGGGCCGAGAGCGGGCTGCTGGCGGCGACGATCGCGTGGGGAGCGGTGACCATCGTGCCGGTGCGCTCTTCAGCGCGCTTGGCGATCGCTTCGGGTTGCGCGGTGGGGACGTCGAGGCCCTTGCACGCGTCGGAGCCCGAGTGACAGGCCGCGAGCACCAGTGCAGCGAACAGCGGGAGCAGTCGCACGGTGACGCATCTGAGTTCGAGCGCGTGTACTCGTCACGGCAAATCGTGCCAGCGTCGAGGCGGTGGCGTTGATTCACATGACGGTTCTGGCCGGCGCAACGGTGATGGGCACCCACGAGCTCGCCGGCATGGAGTGGATCAGCCTCAGCGCATGCGAGTGGGAGCTGATCCACGGGCCGGTGGCCGCGCTGGGCGCGCGAGAGATCGAGCAGCTTCGCCGAGGCGAGCGGCCGCGCGACATGCCGACCTGCCCCACCTGTCTGGTGCTGCTCGACGCGTGTCTCAGCGAGCCGCGCTGAACGGCTTTGATGGGGCCGGGGACGAGGGCTTCACGCTCTGCGCTCTCGCGACGTCCGCCCGCGAGTGAGAACCAGCCGTGCGACACAGGAGTGCCGTGCGAACGTCTGAGTATGCGGTGCGGGAGTGGTCGACCGCGCCCTTCAGACCGTTCTGTGTTGATCTGGTTTCACCCCTGGAAACCGGGGCCACACAGAAAGGTGGCGAGCGCTCAGACCTCGAGCGCGGCGGCCTTCTTCGGTTTGCGGCCCGCGAGCTTGACCAGGAACTCGAGGCCGAACTTCACCCCGACGCGGCTGCGCACCGCACCGATGCTCTGGTCGACGTCGCCGGTGATCATCACCACCGGGATTCCGCGGGTCACCGGGTTGAGCTTCAGCTCTTCGACGATGCCCCGGCCGGGGCCCTCGAGGTGGCGGTCGAGCAGGATCAACCCCGGGCGCATCTCGACCGCCGCCGACAGCACCTGCGAGGCCGAGTTCGCCGCGACGACTTCGAACCCCGAGCGCTTGAAGAACAGGCAGAGCGCAGTGACCAACTTCGCGTCGTCGTCACCGATCAGTACGGTCGGCTTGGGAACATCGATCTCGTGATCCATGCTCGTGACCTGAGCAAAGACCGGTCCGCAGCCGGGTCGAGTGGACTCGCGGGTTTTCGTCGACCGTCGCCGGGTCGGGCTGACCCGCCGGTTTGGCTGACCGATCGAGATTCAGTCACGCGCAGAAACGCCACGCACTGGGCGCGGCTCACCACTTCCACGGGAGGTTCAGCACCTCGCGCGCTTCGTCGACGGTCATCGGCTCGCGGCCGACGTCGCGCGACATCTGCGCCGCCTTCGCCACCAGCTCGCCGTTCGACTTCGCCATCTTGGTGCCCGCCGCGTCGAGGTAGAAGTTGTCTTCCAGGCCGACCCGCACGTTGCCGCCGAGCGCCAGCGCCGCGCCCACCAGCTTCCACTGGGGCTTGGAGATACCGATGATCTCCCACGAGTCGCCCGGCTGGGTGAGCTTGGCCATGTGCGAGAGCGTGTCGGTGGTCGGAGGCGCGCCACCCAACACGTTCAAGATGAACGAGTACTGGAGCGGCCGCTTCAGCGCGCCCATCTCGAGCAGGGGCACCGCGTTGTGAATGTGGCCGACGTCGAAGCACTCCAGCTCGGGCTTCACCCCACCCTCGCGCATCGCCTGCACGCACATCAGAATGTCCGAGAACGAGTTCTGGAACACGAAGTCGAACACGAAGCCCTTACGCTTCTCGGAGTACTTCGCGTAGTTCATCGAGCCCATGTTGAGGGCCGCGACCTCCGGCTTCACCTTCCACACGTACTCGAGCCGCTGCTTCTTGTCGGCCTCGGCCTCGACGCCCATGTTGAAGCCGCCGGTGCTGAAGTTGACGATGATCGGGCTGCGCTTGCGAACCTCGTCTTTGATCTGCTGGTAGATGTCGCTCGACCAGCTCTGGTCACCCGACTCCGGCTCCCGGCCGTGAATGTGCACCTGGGCCGCGCCCGCGTCGTACGCGCGCTTGGCCTCTTCGCCGATCTCCGCCGGGGAGTACGGGAGGTAGGGGCACTGCTCGCGCTTCGCCAGCACGCCGGTCAGCGCGCAGGTGATCAACACTTTGTCTTTAGAGACGGCCACAGGTCACCGGTCCTTCCACTGCGGTTTGCGCTTCTCCAGGAACGCGGTCACTCCCTCGGCCGCGTCCTCGGCCAGCACGTTCAACGACAGATAGTTCGCCAGCGTCTCGTAGGCCTGCGCGAGCGGCAGATCTTCGGTGGTGTAGAAGGCCCGGCGCCCCAGCGCGAGAATCGCCCGGCTCTTGCCCGCCACCTTCTGCGCCATCGCGTTCGCCGCCGCTTCGAGCTCGGCGGCCGGCACCACCTGGTTCACCAGGCCCCACTCGAGCGCCTTCTTCGCGTCGAGCCGCTCACCCAGGAGCATCAGCTCCAGCGCGCGCTTGCGGCCCAGGTGCCGCTGAAGAAGCGCCATCATCATCATCGGGAACAGGCCGCGATCGATCTCGGGAGTCCCGAAGCCGGCGGTCTCGCTCGCCACCACCAGGTCGCACGACAGCATCAGCCCCAGGCCGCCCGCGAGCGCGTGCCCGTTCACCCGCGCGATCACCGGCACCCGGCAGGTGGAGATCTTGTCGAGCAGCACCGCGTAGCGCCGCCGGCTGTCGTGGCCCGACAAGAACCCGTCAGACGACATGCCGCCCAGGTCGCCGCCGGCGCAGAACACCTTCTCGCCCGCGCCGGTGAGCACCACCACCCGCACGCCGTCGTCGGCCTCGGCCCGGGCGAGCCCTTCGATCAACCCGTTCACCACCAAAGGAGACAGCGCGTTGCGCGCCGCCTCGCGGTTGATGGTCAGGCGCGCCTGGCCAGCTTCGGCCTGGTATTGGACTTCTCGGTCTTCCAAGACTCGTCTCCGTCTCTCGGTACGATGCCGTTGAGGAACGTCTCTGCCACCTGGTTCGCGGCGCGCTCCAGCGCTTCGTCGGTGCGCTCGACGAACCCGAGCACGAACGCGGTCAGCCCCATCTCGATGGTGCCGAACAGCAGCGCTGCGTTGAGCATCGAGTCGAAGTCTTCGCGCACCTCGCCGCGCGTCTTCGCCTCGTCGAACAGCTGGCTCGCCAGCGCGAGCACCTGCTTGAACACGTTGCCGCGGTTCACCGAGCCACCGGCGGGGCTCCGCCCCACCTCGAGGATCAGCACCTTCACCCCGCGCGGGTCGCGCCGGTACGCCTCGAACGCCACTTTGACGACGGCCCGCACCCGATCGGGCAGCGAGTCGGCCTTCATCGCCGCCTCGGTCACCCGGGCGATGAACGCCTGCCACCCCGAGTCGAACACCGACTCCAGCAGCTCATCCTTGTTCTTGAAGTAGTGGTAGACGAGGCCGTAGGCGATGTTGGCTTCCTTGGCGACGTCCGCGATGCGGCAGCCGTGGTAGCCCTTCTTCGAGAACACCTCGACCGCGGCCTTGAGAATCGAGCGGCGTCGCTCCTCCTCGCGGCTCAGCCCTTCGGCCTTCCCGTTACCGTTGACCTTCGCGCTCGCGGCTCTCGCCATGCGCGATGAATATTGATTTTCGAATCAATATTCAAGCCCCGCTGAAGGGGCCGTCGATCAAGGAGGAATCGGGAAGTTGTTGGCGCTGGTGCCGTTCAGAATCTCGCCCATCACGACCTTGTAGCCTTCGAGGGGCGAAGAGGTGAACGTGCAGGTGGCAGCGGCCTCCCAGACGACCGGCGCGTAGGCCGGCGGGGGAAAGCAGCCCGGCTGCGGCGGGCTGGTCATCGGAGCGGGCTGGCGCTGCAGCGCGTCCTGGAGCTCGAAGTCGAGCACGGTGACCGCGGGGTAGTCGAAGGCCATGCCGACCAGGCCACCCTTGCCAGTGACGACCTGGTTGCCCTCGAGGGTGCAGCCGTCGTTCTCGCCGTTGCGGGCGAGGCCGTTGAACCAGGGGTCGGAGACGTCGAGCTCGACCACCACGCCGCCGTTGCAACCGATGTAGATCGGCTGGCCGTCGCGGCGCTGAACCGCGCGCGCGACCGGCTCGGGGTTGTTGTAGTCCTCATCGGCGGGAATGCCGGTCCAGATGATCTTCTCGGCGACCCAGATGATGGTGTTGTCGTCCCACTTGCCGTTGCCGCCGGTCCAGTTGCCGTCGCCGTCGAGATCGACGTACAGCTCGCCGGCGTTCCACTGACCGTCGTCGTTGGAGTCGACGAACGGCTCGGTCAGGTCGGTGTAGGTGTCGATGTTCTCGTCGTACTTCCCGTTGTTGTTGGCGTCGTAATACGACTCTTCGCCCGAGGTGAAGGCGATCATCGTCACCAGGTTGTCGCGGGGGTTGTTCTTGATCGGGCCGCCGGTGAGGGTCTTGCGAATCGGGTCGGTGCGGCGGGGCTCCTGGGCGGTCGACACCGGCTGCACCTGAGCCGGCGGAGTGTTCATCGTGATCGTGCCGAAGGGGTTGGTGGTCCACTCCCAGGGCACCATCCACAGCGGCACCAGCAGGTCGCCGGTAAAGCCTTGCCCCTGAGTCGGCATCCAGGTGAACACGTTCGGGTCGAGCGCGTGGTTGGGGTCGGTGTCGGCGCCCAGCGGCAGCGGGTAGGTCGCCTTGTAGAGAATGTCTGCGTTGCCGACCACGTCGGAGACCGACGTTCCCGAGCCGCCGATGGTGCCGGCCTCGGTGAGGAAGCTGACCACCGCGCCGGCGATGCCGTCTCCGTTGCGGTCGACCACGTGGGCGTGGCAGTTGAGCTTGGAGCCCGCGATCATGTTTCGCGCCCAGTCGTAGACGCCGAGGGCGTGAATACCGCCCGAGGCCTTGCCGGCGAACTCACCGCACTGAAAGGTGAAGCCGCGCGCCGAGGCGGTGGTGCCCGCGACCGAGATCGGAGGCGAGCGCACTTCTTTGTCGCCCGCGCTGGCGATCACGGTCACCGCGCTCACGGTGCCGGTCACGGTCAGCTGGGTGCTGGCGGTGCCGGAGCCCTTCAGCGACGGGCTGTCGGTCGGCGACAGCTTCACGCCCGGCTTGTCTTGCTCGAGACGGAAGTGCACGTTGACGCCCGCGAGCGGCTCGCCGCGATAGTCGGTCAGCTTGTAGGTGACGTTGATGACGTCGCCGATCTTCGGCTGCGACGGGTCGATCGACACGAAGGTCAGCGTGGCGACGTTGCTGTCGCAGGCGGTCAGCATCACCGCCAACAGCGGCGCCAGGAGCGAAATTTTGCGCATGAGGCGCCAATCATCGAAGTCGGGCGCTCCCGGGTCAAGGACAGAGGGCACCCCCGGGGGCGAATCGGTCAACCGGCGGATGCTGTTGCCTATTGGACAGTGAAGGTCGAGGGCAGACCCATGGAGGCCAGGTCGGTGTCTGCGAGGTAAATGTAGTTGCCTGCGTTGTCGTCGACCTCGAGCGTGTAGACCCACCACGGGCCCGTGGGGCTGTACTGCGGAATGGGAACACTCACCTGCCAGGTTCCATTGAGCGCGGTGCCGCTCACGGGAGTCAGCGAGGTGCCTTCGTCATCGATTCCGGGCGCCGTGTTTCCGACGTGGAGCACCACCTGGCGAATGCCCGAGAGGTTGTCGGTCGCGTTCACGGTGACAGTGAGCGTCTGGGCGGAGAGGCTGGCGTCGATGGTGTTCGACGCGAACGTCAACCCGGTCAACACCGGGTCGGTGGTGTCTCCGCTGCCGGTGAGGGTGACGTTGTTGCCCAACCCCAACGAGCCGAGATCGAACCGGTCGAAGAAGAACGAGTTGCCGGCGAAGTCTTCGCCATTGACCTGGTCGAGGTGCCAGATGCCGGTGTGAGAGTACTGCGGGATCGGGATCGCGACCTGGTAGGTGCCACTGAGCGCAGTGCCGCTGATGCGGTTGGCTGCCGACGCCGTGCCCGACGCCATCTGATACGACGATGCGTCGAGCAGGGTGAAGGTGATGTCCTTCACGCCCGAGAGGTTGTCGGTGGCCGTGAAGGTGACGTTGAGGGTCTGCGACCCGCTCGAGGTGTTCAACGAGGTGGTCGAGAAGGTGGCGCTGCTCAGCACCGGTTCAGCCACGTCTTGGGTTGGGCCAGTGATGGTGAGCCAGCCGGTGGGGCCCACCGTCGCCAGTGCACCCGAGTCGAAGTACGCTTCGTTGCCCACCCGGTCGAACAGATCGACTCCGATTTCCCACTGGCCGTTGTAACTGTAACGAGGCACCACCAGCGTTCCCTGCCAGGTGCCGCCGATCGCGGTCCCCGAGATCAGGTTCGCGGCAGTCAGCGTCAGCGTGCCTCTGGCGAACGCATCGAGGTCGATTTCAATGTGATCGATGCCAGAGAGATCGTCGGCCGCAGTCACCTGGAAGGTGAGCGTGACATCGCCGTTGGAGGTGTCAGCGGTGGTCGGAGTGAAAGTGAAGCCGGTGAGCGTTGGCCGCGTGATGTCACCCCAGTAGCTGCCGCCACCGCCGGTCGCTGCGCCACCGCCAGTCGCTGCGCCGCCGCCCGCCGCTGAGCCGCCGCCCGCCGCAGAGCCGCCGCCTGCCGCTGCACCGCCGCCCGTCGCTGCACCGCCGCCAGTCGCTGCACCGCCGCCTGTCGCTGCGCCACCGCCAGTCGCTGCACCGCCACCCGTCGCTGAGCCGCCGCCGGTCGCTGCACCACCGCCAGTCGCGGAGCCGCCGCCAGTCGCAGCACCACCACCCGCCGCTGACCCACCACCGGTCGCCGCGCCGCCGCCCCTCGCAGAGCCACCACCCACCGCGGCTGATCCGCCACCCGTTCCACTGCCTCCGCCGACCCCCTGAGGAACCGACATACAGGCGCCGACCAAACAGACCTGGCCGTCAAAGCATGCCTGGCAGCTCGCGCCCTGCTCCCCGCACGCGCTGAACTGACGTCCGTCGTGGCAGCTGCCGTCGGCCGCGCAGCAGCCCATGCAGTTCGCCGGACTGCACGGCGCCTTCGTTCCACCGCAGGCGACGACGAACGGCATCGCCAGCGCGAGTGAGAGGACGACGAATCGACGATTCCGCGGCCGTTTGGGGTTCACGATCTGCCGACACGCCGCGTGCTCCGGCAGTAGCAGCGGGTCAGCGGGCGACGCCGAACGTCCCGAAGTTCTGGATGGTTAGCGTGGCGCCGAAGTCGGGCACACCGCCGTAGTTGGGGCCGGTGCCGTCCTTCACTGCCCTTGGCCGCTGCACCGCGGCAACCTCGAGGCGCCAGCAATCACAGGCAGGGCCGTACGAGATTCCAACGGAGTGCTGCGCGAATGCCAGGCCAGTGACCGCGGGCGCCAACGTCCCGTCTGCATTCAACGAGTGTGACCAATTCTCGTCGAGAAAGAGCGCGTCGTAGCGAAGCCCGAAGCCCTTGAAGCGAACGCGACCTCCGAACGAGATCGACTGGCTGTTGCCGATCGCCAAACCCGGAGGAGGAGTCCCCACCAACATGTCGAGCGGCAGCCGGGTGCGGTCGGTGCCCTCGAACGCGATGTTCTCGTAGCCCGCGTAGATTCCGTCGCCCTTGCCACTGTCGAGACCGGCCTGAGTCGACAGGCGGCTCAGGTGATGGTTTGGAAAGTCGACCCGCGCGAGCGCCGAGAGATAGCCGTAGCCGTAGCGGGTGGTCAGCCGGCCCATCGACTCGCCCACTTTGGCGCCGTTCGAGTTGAGCAGATCGAAGCCCTGCCACAGCTCGAGCCGCCCCACTTCGCGCGCGACGCCGCCCGACTTGAACAGCAGCCGCTGCCGGAGCTCGGCGACCGCCTGCAGCTGCGTCGTCACCATGGGAATCGAGGTGTCGAGCTCGTCGTACGGTCCCGGCTGAGTGCCGTACGCGAAAGGCACGCCGCGCACTTCGATCGCCGGAGCGACGGTGTGCCGCCATGAGTCGCCGAAGGTGCGCGCAAGCTCCGAGTCGACACGGGCTCCGACGATCCCGTAGCCGCGTTGGGTGAGCGTGCTCGACGCTTCGCCAAACCAGACGTCTTGTCTCCAGCCCGCGTAAGGCGTCAGCCGCGCCACGTCGCCCAGACCCAACGAGGCCGCGAGCCGCGGGAAGAGATCGAGGCGATCGCGCGCCTCGCGTTCACCGGGCTGCCAGCGGCCGTCACCCTCCCCGTTCGCGAGCTTGTTGGGCGCCATGCAACCCGCTGGCGGTGCGCCCGGGTTGTAGAGCCAGTACGCCTGGCATGCGGTGTCGAGCGCGGTGGCGACTCCGTTCGAGAAGACGAACGGGCGCCCTTCATTCGCTTGTGAGCCCTCGTCGCCCGTGACGCCGAACGCAGGAGCGAGCCGCACGAAACCGCCGGTGAGCGAGAACGTCACCGGGCCCGCGAGAGGCCGCTCTGGAATCGCGAGCGTGAACGCGGGAAGGCGCTGCAGGGTCGCAGGGCCAAGACCAGGCGTAGTCGTCGGATCAGAGATGAACTGCGGCGCGCCAAACACCGGGTATCCCCAGTTGAGGTCCTGGCGCAGCACCACGTCGAACCCGAGCCAGCTGTCGCCCGTGCGCCGATAAACCGACGCGCTCGAACGTTGGTACGACGCCTCACGAGCGAGCACGTCGCTGGTGATGTCGCGAAAGTAGTACCCGTCGGACAGCAGCGAGGCGTCGACGCGCGCGTACCAGTCTCCGGTGAGACGCTGCCGATGCTGCAGAACCGCTTCATAGCGGAGCCCTCGCGCCTTGTTCAGCTGTGCACCGGGTGTCACCGGATCCCGAATGAAGTTCAGATCGTCGATCAGCCCGATCTGCACCCGCCCGAACATGTCCTGCACCGGCGCCCAGCGTGCTTCCGCCATCAGCCGTGGGCCTGACACGCCGTATTGCTGATCGCGCCCGTTGCCGAAGAAATACCCGGGCGTGAACGTGAAGTCGTAGCTGCGCGACGGAGCCCAGAAGAACGGCTGCTCCAACGAGAACCCGCTCAACGCCGTGAAGCTCGGCTTCGGAGCCAACAGACCGGTGGCGTGATCTTCCAGCGGCAGGTTGATCCACGGAATCCACAGAATCGGAATGTCGTGCACCCGCACGGTGGCGTTGGTCAACGTGGCGCGCTCCGACTTGGGATCGATCGACGCTGACCCCGCTCGAATTCCCCAGTTCGGGTGCTGCCAATCGCACTCGCACGGCACCAGGTCGGCGTTCTCCATCTTCCACTCGTCGCCCTCCCGAGCCAGATGGTTCGCGGTGAGCATGAACGTCGTCACCCCCGCTGCCTTCAGCGCCTCCGCCTCGCGAATCTCGAGAAACGCCGCCGGTGCGATGCCCTTCTTCCGGTAGGCCGACCCGTTCTGCAGGAAGACCTCGGTCACCTGGTTGTGGTCGAGCTTCAGCGTCGCCACGTCGGCCAGGGCTGCCACCTGCCCGCCCTTCAGCAAGCGCACCGTCACGTGGCCGATGCCGGTCGCCAGCTGCTTCTCACCGTCGTACGCGATCTGATCGGCGGACAGCGCAGAGTCGTCGGTGCGCAGCTCGGCCTTGCCCTCGGCGACCGTCAGCTTCTCCTTGTCCCGGTGGATGATCTGCTCCGCGGTGAGCGAGATCTCTCCGGGCCCGCGCACGGTCGAAACGACGGAGGGGTCGTTGAGTTGCCCGAGCAGGAGCAACGCCAGGAGGCGCATCGGGGCGGGTTCTTAGTCTTGCTAACCTCACCCGGCGAGCGCTTGTCGCGCTCGTCCGCCCTCTCCTGTCAGGAGAGGGTTGGGCGGGCTAACGCTTGCCGAATTCCAGCGTCAGCTCGGAGC
The DNA here is from genome assembly GCA_047602415.1 of Myxococcaceae bacterium. Lineage (GTDB taxonomy): Bacteria > Myxococcota > Myxococcia > Myxococcales > Myxococcaceae > JASGHH01. Next base: position 1,441,663 of record JASGHH010000001.1, read on the forward strand.
CGTCTTGCGTCGCGTGGTACGGCGCCGGCTCCTTCAGGTGAATGACGACGCGCACGTCGTCGCCCGAGCCGCCTTCCTCGGGGATTACGCGGGCCACCGCGGTGTCGAAGAAGCTGGTGTCGAGCAGCCGCTCGTTGTTCGGCAGCCCGATCTGCGCGTGCTGCAAGGTGACCACCACGTTGCGCTCGGCGTCTTCACCCAGGCCGTAGCGAACTGCCTCGGAGGTGCGAACGAAGACCCGCCCCACCCCTTTGTCCTGCTTGAAGCCGATGAAGGTCACCCGCGCCGGCTTCTTCGCCGAAGCGAACTTCTCTGGCACGGTGCGCTCTCGCTCCGCCTTCAGCGCGGCCTGGCGATCGGCGTCGTCCTGCTCCTTGCGCGCCTTCGCGTCGGCCAGCTCCTGTTGCTTGCGCTGCTTCTCTTCGGCCGCCAGCTTCGCCTTGTCCTTCTGATCCTGCTCGGCGCGGTCCTTCTGCTCCTGCGCCAGCCGGGCCTTCTCCTCCTTGTCCTGGCGAATCTTCTCCAGCGCCTCGGCCTTCGCGCGGGCGGCGTCGTCGGCGCGCGCCTTCGCCTCGGCGTCACGCGCGGCCTTGTCGGCTTCGGCGCGGGCCTTCTTGTCGGCGGCGTCGCGCTCGCGCTGCTCCTTCGCCTCGCGTGCCAGCCGCTCCTTCTCTTCTTTCGCCTCGCGGGCGATGCGCTCCTTCTCGGCCTTGGCTTCGGCCAGCTTCTGCTCCAGCTCGGCTTTCTCCTTCGCCAGGCGTTCCTTCTCGAGACGCTCGCGCTCGGCCTTCTCGGCCGCCGCCTGGGCCGCGGCTTCGGCGCGCGCGCGGGCCTCGGCCTCGACCTTCGCCTTGGCTTCCGCCTCCGCCTTCAGCTTCGCTTCGCGGTCGGCCTTGGCCTGCGCTTCCGCACGGGCCTTCGCCTCCGCTTCGGCCTTCGCCTTCGCTTCTGCCTCACGCGCGCGGGCCTCCGCTTCGGCCTTCGCGCGGGCCGCCGCTTCTGCCTTGGCCTTCGCTTCCGCTTCCTGGCGGGCCTTGAGCTCGGCTTCGGCGCGCAGGCGCTCTTCGGCCAACGCCTTCGCCTTGGCCTCGGCTTCTGCCTTCGCCTTCGCTTCTGCCTCGGCGCGGGCCTTGGCCTCGGCTTCGGCCTTCGCGTGGGCTTCTGCTTCTGCCTTGGCCTTCGCTTCCGCCTCGGCACGCACCTTCGCTTCGGCTTCGGCCTTCGCCTTCAGCTCCGCTTCGACCTTCACCCGCGCTTCGGCCTCGAGACGGGCCCGGGTCTCGGCTTCGGCCTTCGCCTTGGCGTCGGCGTTCGCTTGATCGGCGGCCGCGGCTTTGGCGTCGGCACGCGCGACCGCTTCGGCGCGGGCCACGTCACGGGGGTCGACCTTCGGCAGGCGGATGATCAGCGTGTTGCCGTTGGTGGTGACGTCGGCCTCGGTCTCTTTGGTGAAGCCGATCACCACCCGCGCGATCGCGGAGGACTCCGACTTGTAGCTCTGCGTCTTCACCCCGGTGATCACGCCGTTGCCGACCTGAATCTCGGGCGGCACGCCCGCCAGCACCGCTTCGGAGATGTCGAGCACCAGCCGCGGCGGCTCGGGCAGAGAGAAGGTCGTGAACGAGGGCTTGCGGCTGCCGGTGATCTCGATTGACGTGCCCTTCACCTCGACCTTGGAGATGGTGTTCAGCGACACGCGCTCCTGCCCGAGCGCGAGCGGCGCGAACAACAACAAGAGACAGCCGAGGTGCTTCATCCCGCTACAGGGTACTACGCCCCATGGAGAGGGAAATTTCCTGACCGGTTCCTACTGGATGCGCGGCAACGAGGGCGTACGGCCACGGTGCTGGCGGGCGTACTCGACCAGGTTCTTGATGTCGTAACAGACCTGCCGAATGTCGTGCCCCATCGTCAGCTCGATGTGGCTGTTGCCCTTCACCGGCCGCCACAGCAGGTACTCGCTCTTCGCCGCGCGGTAGACCCGGGCGGTCGACTCGACCGAGGCCAGCGGGTCGCGATCGCCGAAGATGATCGCCATCGGGATCTTGATCTTCTCGAACGCGCGCTTGAAGTCGTAGCCGGTGCGGTAGCAGCAGACCTCGTTGTTGCGAATCCACCGCATGAACTGCTCCGCCACCTTGCGCGGCTCTTTCTCGCCGCCTTCGCGGAGCAGCCAGCGCACGTCGGCCGCCGAGAACTTGTCTTGCCGGGCGAGCCAGTTCACCTGCGAGGCCACCGCGCCCAACAGCGGCGACCGCTCGGCCTGCTCCAGCGCGCTCGCGGCCAGCTTCAGCCAGGTGTCGACGGGAATGTAGCGGTACTTCAGCTCCCGCGGCTTCTCGTCGCTGGTGAGCTTGCGCTTCACCCGGCTCGCCACGTTCGCCGCCAGGTGCCCAAGGCCGCGCTGGGCGTTGAGCGCCCCCAGGGTGGCGTCGATGCCCAGCCCGAGCGAGGGGCCGAACAGCGCCAGCGCCTTCAGCGGCAACGAGCCCTTCCCCAGCTCCGCCGGCGAGCCGATGGTGACCAGGCCCTCGAAGTCGTCGTGAATGCCCGCGTAGCCGTACCCGAGAATGCCGCCCATCGAGTGCCCGCAGAAGAAGATCTTGTCGCGCCGGGTGATCCGCTTCACGCCCGAGACCGCCGCGGGGATGTCGTAGAGAAAATACGAGTCGATGTCCCACGACCAGTCGAGGTCGGCCGGCAGCTTGCGCTTGAACCGCTCGGCGCGCTCCTTCTGAAACTCGATCGAGCTCTTGCCGTGCCCGCGCAGCTCGAGAATGTGAATGTCGAGCCCGAAGAAGAGCAGGTTCTTCACGAACTCCCCGCTCGTCCACGCGTGGCGGTTCTGCGAGAAGCCGTGCACCAGCAGCATCGGCTCGCCGAACAACGGCTGGGCGAAGTGCTGCGGGGTCGGCCGGTACCGGGTGATCGCCAACGACCACCCGTCGGCGGTCTCCACCACGTACTTCGTCTTCTTGTAGAGCGCGCGAAACTCGACCTCGTCGACCGTCGGCTCGCGCAACGCCTTATGGGTGGGGTTCTCCGTCACTACTGTCGTGAATAACAAACCCCAAGGTTCTTTGCGCCTTTGCGTTGTCACACGCGATTTCACACGACTTTACGTTGCACCGGGTTGGTTAGTGAGTAAGTACTAACCGCCCGCATTGGGGCCCCGGGGAGTGCGTGGGATGGCCAGGCCGAGAACAGTCAGCGACGAGCGAATTCTGGCGGAGACCCGGGCCGCGGTGCGCCTCAAGGGCCCCGCGGTCAGCCTCGACACCATCGCCGCCAGAATCGGCCTCTCCCAGCCCGCCCTGCTGAAGCGCTTCGGCACCCGTAACAAGCTGTTCATCGCGGCGTTGAGACCTCCCGAGCGGCCCCCGTTTCTGCCGCGGTTGGAGGCCGGCCCCGACGACCGGCCGTTGGTGGTTCAACTCGAGGAGCTGTTCGGCGACATGGCCGACTTTTTCGACGACGTGGCGCCCTGCATCTCGGCGCTGAGGGAGAGCGGCATTCCGCCCTCCGAGGTCGATCGCAAGCCGTTCGGCCTCTACACCCTGAACGGCCTGATCGGCTGGCTCAAGCGCGCGGTCGAGAAGGGCCTCGCCGACGTCGCCGACCCCGAGGGCGCCGCGGTCGCGCTGCTCGCCTCGATCTTCATGCCGGCGATGCTCACCCACCACCTCGGCAAGCGCACCTGGAAGCGCGACGCCCGTCAGATGGTCGGCCCGATGTCGTCGCTCTGGGCCAAAGCTTTTCAAGTTCAACCCGCAGTCCGCGCACATCAAGAAGAAGGACCTCAGCCATGACCCCCCATCGTTTTTCTGGGCACTCCGCATTGTTCGCAGCGGCCCTCGCCCTCGCCAGCTGCAACAAGCCGCCGCCCGATGTCGCCGCCAACGTGAAGCCCGCCGCGGTCGCTCCGCCGGTGAAGGTGCAGGTGGCGAAGGTCGAGATCGAGAAGATGCCCCGCTACCTCACCCTGACCGGCACCGTGCTGGCCGACCGCAACTCCGAGGTAGCCGCCAACGTGGCCGGGCGCATCGTCGCCACCTACGTCGAGCGCGGCATGCCGGTGAAGCAGAACCAGCCGATCGCGCTGATCGACTCCAAGGCCTCGATGTTCTCGGCCGCGGCGGCGAACTCGAACTACAAGGCCGCGCAGACCCAGGTGGCGCTGGCCCAGAGCGAGTGCGCCCGGGTCGAAGAGCTCTACAAGCAGGGCGCCACCACCAAGGCGGAGTACGACCGGCAGAAGGCGCAGTGCGAAGGCCAGCTCTACTCGGCCAGCGCGGCGCAGGCGAACGCCGACCTCGCGGCGAAGATGGCGGGCGACGCGGTGATTCGCGCCCCCTTCGACGGGGTGGTGGGCGAGCGGTACGTGAACATCGGCGAGTACGTGGCGCCGAACTCGAAGGTGGCGTCGATCTACGTGGTGAGCCCGGCCCGCATTCAGGTCTCGGTGCCCGAGGCCGAGGTGGCGCGCATCGCGATGGGCCAACAGCTCGACGTCGAGGTGGCCGCCTACCCGAACCAGAAGTTCCCCGCGACGGTGCGGTTCATCAGCCCCGCGCTGCGCACCGCGACCCGCGACCTGATCATCGAGGCGGTGGCCGAGAACAAGGGCGGAGAGCTGAAGCCCGGCATGTTCGCCTCCGCCCTGCTCTTGACCGGCGAAGAGAACCTGCCCACCGTGCCCGCCGAAGCGATCACCGAGGAAGGCCCGGTGAAGCGGCTGTTCATCGCCAAGGATCACCAGGCGGTGGAGATGGTGGTTCGCACCGGCGGCACCAAGGAAGGCCGCGTGGCGGTGCTCGAGGCGCTCTCTGATCAGAACAACGTGATCATCAAGCCGCCGCCCGGTCTGCGCGACGGCAGCTCGAATCGAGTGAGGAGCCACCACCATGCAATGGCTCGCTGAAATCTGCGTCAAACGGCCGATCTTCGCCACCGTCCTCAGTCTGCTGATCGTGGTGGTCGGCGTCGGCTTCTACCTGCAGCTGGGCGTCGACCAGTTTCCCAAGGTCGACCTCCCGGTGGTCGTGATCACCACCCGTCTGCCGGGCGCCTCGCCCGAAGACGTCGACACCGACGTGACCGACAAGGTCGAAGACGCGGTGAACACCATCGCCGGCATCGACGAGCTCCGCTCGATCTCGAGCGAAGGCGTCTCGACGGTGGTGGTCTCGTTCGTGCTCGAGAAAGACCCCAACGTCGCCGCTCAAGAAGTGCGCGACGCGATCAACCGCGCGGTGGTCGACCTGCCCCGCGGCATCGAATTGCCGGTGATCGCCAAGCTCGACCCCGACGCGCAGCCGATTCTGTACATCGCGCTCACCGCGCCCGGCAAAGACGTGCGCGACATCACCGAGCTGGCCGACCGCACCGTGCGGCGCCGGCTGGAGTCGGTGAACGGCGTCGGCCAGGTGCGCCTGATCGGCGGCCGCCACCGGCAGATCAACGTCTGGGCCGACGCGCTGCAGATGCGCGGCCAGGGTGTCTCCGCCGCCGAGCTGGCGCGCGCGATCGACGCCCAGAACATGAACCTCCCCGGTGGCCGCGTCGACGAGAGCCGCGACCTGGTCACCCTGCGGGTGAACGGCCGGGTGCCGAACGTGCCCGCGCTGGGCCGGGTGATCGTCAAAGACTCCGGCGGCCGCTCGGTGCGCCTCGAAGAGGTGGCCTCGGTCGACGACGGCGTCGACGAGCTCGAGACCTCGGCGTTCTGGAACGGCGAGCCGATCGTCGAGCTGGCGCTCCGCAAGCAGTCGGGCACCAACACCGTCGAGGTGGTCGACACCGTGCTCGACCGCATGGCCGACGTGCAGAAGGAGCTCCCGCCCGGCTACGAGCTGAAGGTGCTGCGCGACAACTCGCAGACGATTCGAACCTCCACCAACGCGGTGAAAGAACACCTCGCGCTCGGCTCGCTGCTGGCGGCGCTGGTGGTGCTGCTGTTCTTGGGCAACGTGCGCTCGACGGTGATCGCGGCGGTCGCGATTCCCACCTCGATCATCGGCACCTTCACCCTGATGTACATGAAGGGCTACACCTTCAACACCATCACCCTGCTCGCGCTGGCGCTGGCGGTGGGCATCGTGATCGACGACGCGATCGTGGTGTTGGAGAACATCTACAAGCACGTCGAAGAAGGCCAGACGCCGATGGTGGCCGCGGTCTCGGGCCCCAAGGAGATCGGTCTCGCGGTGTTGGCGACCACCCTGTCGCTGATCGCGGTGTTCATGCCGATCGCGTTCCTGGGCGGCATTCCCGGCCGGTTCCTCTCGAGCTTCGGCGTGACGATGGCGTTCTCGATCGCGGTGTCGCTGTTCGTCAGCTTCACCCTCACCCCGATGCTGGCCAGCCGCTGGCTGAAGCCGCACGACAAGAACGCGAAGAAGTCGCTCGGCGAGAAGGTGGTCGACGTCTTCTACCGGCCGATCGAGCGGGTCTACGTGTCGGTGTTGGGCTTCTTCCTCCGCCACCGCTGGGTGCTGGTGCTGATGGTGATCGGCTCCTGCGGCTCGCTGGGGGTGACCGGCAAGCTGGCGAAGAAGGGCTTCCTGCCGATCGACGACAAGGCGCAGTTCGAGGTGTTGGTGCGCCTGCCCGAAGGCCGCTCGGTGGCCGCCAGTGAAGTCGTGGGCGAGCGCATCGCCCGCGAGATTCGCCAGGTGAAGTACGTGAACGCGACCCTGGTCTCGGTCGGCGACGACGACGCGCGCACCCCGAACCTGGCGCGCATCTACGTCAAGCTGGTCGACCCGAAGGAACGCGAGCTGACCCAGAACGACATGAAGGACGTGGTGCGAAAGAAGATCATCGAGCACCAGCCGAAAGATCTGCGCATCACCATCGCCGACGTGAACGACTTCGGCGGCGGCCAGTCGACCGCCCGCATTCAGTGGATTCTGACCGGCCCCGACCTGGAGGTGCTCGAGAAGGCGGCCAAGAACGTCGAGGCGAAGCTCCGCAAGTTCCCCACCGCGGTCGACGTCGACACCTCGATGATCACCGGCAAGCCCGAGCTCTCGGTCTACGTCGACCGTGATCGCGCGGCCGACCTCGGCGTGCAGGTGGCCGACGTGGCCCAGGCGATTCAGCTGTTGGTCGGTGGCCAGAAGGTCTCGACCTACGCCGAGAACGGCGAGCAGTACGACATCCGGCTCCGCGCCGACCGAAAGTTCCGCACCGACGAAGACGCGCTGCGCCTGCTCACCGTGCCCTCGCGCAAGCTGGGCCAGGTGTCGCTCGCCGACGTGGTGACGATGCGGCACAACGAAGGCCCGGCGACGATCAACCGCTACCAGCGGTCGCGCCAGGTGACCTTCATGGCCAACGGCGCCCCGGGCGCCGACGAGTCGAAGATCTCGGATGAGATGCAGAAGCTGGTCGCCGACGAGCACCTCTCGCCCTCGTACGCGATGCGCGCCTCGGGCCAGACCAAGCTGATGGCGCAGATGGGCAAGAGCTTCGCGCTCGGCCTGTTGCTGGCGTTCATCTTCATGTACCTGCTGCTGGCGGCGCAGTTCGAGTCGTGGCTGCACCCGATCACGATTCTGATGTCGCTGCCGCTGACGATTCCCTTCGCGGCGCTCTCGGTGGTGATCTTCGACCAGGCGCTCGACATGTTCGCCTTCTTGGGAATCTTCGTGCTCTTCGGAGTGGTGAAGAAGAACGCCATTCTGCAGATCGACCACACCAACCAGCTGCGTGAGCGCGGGATGCCCCGCTACGAAGCGCTGCTGCAGGCGAACAAAGACCGGTTGCGGCCGATTCTGATGACCACGCTGGCGTTCGTCGCCGGCATGATGCCGCTGGTGACCGCGCGCGGCATCGGCGCCAACTTCAGCCGCGCGATCGCAGGCGTCGTCGTCGGTGGCCAGTCGCTCTCGCTCGCGTTGACGTTGCTCGCGGTGCCGGTGGCGTACTCGTTCTTCGACGACATTCAGCAGTTCTTCTACCGGCTGTTCTTCGGCCGCAAAGAGCCGGCGCAGATGCCGGTCGGCGGCGAGGTGTCGAAGTGAACGCGCTCGTTCTCGCAGTGCTGTTGTCGCAAGCCCCTCAAGCCGGTGGCGACATGCCGCTGGCCGAGCCCGGGCCCCCGAAGGAGCTGGTGCCGGTCACCCAGGGCGGGCTCACCGCTCAGGCGTGCGCCGAGCGGGCGGGCGAGCCGTCTCCGGCGGTGGAGGTCGCGCGCCAGCAGCTGCAGTCGGCGGCGGCCCAGGTCGACCAGGCGTTCTACTCGTTCATTCCCCGGCTCTCGGGGCGCGCGGCGTACACCCGGCTCTCGCACATCGACTCGGTGTCGCTCGGCAACCTGTTGGTGACCCAGGCGCCCGCGGGCACGGTGAACCCGCCGGCGGTCGCCTTCCCGCTGTCGTTCCCGCTGCTGGAGAACAACACCAGCTTTCAGGCGACGCTGTCGGTGCCGTTGTCCGACTACGTGCTGCGCATCACCCGCGCCTCGAGCGCGGCCAAGGCGGCCCGCGAAGGCGCCGACTTCAGCCTCAAGGCGGCGATGGCGAAGGCGAAGAGCGACGCGCAGATCAACTTCTACAACTGGCTCCGGGCGCAGGGCGCGGTGACGGTGGCGGCGCAGACGCTCGACGATCAGAAGCAGCACTACGCCGACACCAAGGTGCTGTTCGACGCCGGCGCGGCTTCGAAGGCCGACCTGCTGCGCGCCGACGCCACCGTGCAGGCCGCGGAGCAGAGCCTGGTGCGCTCGCAGGCGATGGCCCACGTGGCCGAGCAGGTGCTGCGCATCTCGCTGCGCGCACCGCAAGACGAGCAGTTCAAGGTCGGCGAGGCGTTGGACTCGCCGGTGGCCGCTCCCGGGGGCACCCTCGACCAGCTGTTGACCCAGGCGGGCGACAACCGCGCGGAGCTGAAGTCGGTCGACGCCACCCTGAAGGCGCTCGAGCACCAGCGGGCGATCACCCGCGCCGGCTACCTCCCGGTGATCAGCGCCAGCGGCACCGCGGAGTACTCGAACCCGAACCCCCGCATCTTCCCCCAGCAAGACAAGTTCACCGGCACCTGGCAGGTCGGCGCCTCGCTCACCTGGTCGCCCAACGACGTGCTGGTGGCCACCGCGCAGGTCGATCAGCAGTCGGCCGGCATCGCCCAGACCAGGGCGCAGCGGCAGCAGGCCGCCGACGGGATCGTGCTCGAGACCACCCAGGCGTTCGAAGACTTCAACTCCGCCAAGGCGAGCGTGGAGTCTTCGCAGCGCCAGCTCACCGCCAGCCAAGAAGCGTTTCGCGTCGCCCGGGTGCTCTACCGAAACGGCAAGAGCAACGAGTCGCAGCTGATCGACGTCGAGACCCAGTTCATCTCGGCCCGGCTCTCGCTGCTCAACGCCTACGCCGACCTCAAGGTGGCGCGGGTGCGGCTCGATCACGCGATCGGCGCCGACGTCGCGAAGTAGCGCGATCTACTTGCGGCCGATGCGTTTCAAGAACGTGTCGGTCGTCATGTAGAGCAGCCGCACCGAGCCGATGTCGACCGCGTCGTTGTCGCGCAGCAGCTTCGGCTCGTCGGGGCTGACCTTGTCTCCGTTCAGCAGGGTTCCGTTCGAGCTCTTCATGTCGAACAGCATCGCCGCGCGGTGATTGGGGCCGAGGTCGGCCCAGTCAATCTTGGCGTGCACCGAAGACACCGTCTTCTCGTCGACGACCACGTCGCACTCGGCGCCCCGCCCGATGGTGAAGGCGTCGCGCGAGCGCACCGGCGGCAAGGTGAGAATCCAGAGGTCTTCGAAGTCGAACGACGCGGTGGGGCGCTTGCCCAGCGGCGCGGTGACCCCGCGCGCCATCGCCCGCGGCTGGGGCGTGAACGGCCGCTGCACCAACACGAAGGGCCCCAGCTGCTGCAGCAGCGCGTCGCGGGTGAGGCTGTGGGTGAGCTCCTTGAGCTCGCGTACGGTCTGCTCCATCTGGCTGGGCAACATACAGCCAGAACGAAGAATCACCCTCCGCTGATCGTCAGCGTGCTGAGCAGCGTTACCGTTTTGTCATCGGGCCGGGTGTGGAGCAGCACCCGGGCTCCGGGGCGAATTCTCAGCGCGCCGATCGCGGTGATCGGCCAGGCGAGCTCGTAGCCGGCGTCGAGCCCCACGGTCCAACCGAGCGTCCACTGCGGCGGAGCTCCGGTGAGCGGGCCGTTCGAGGCGGGCTGGAGATCGAACGAGGCGATCACGAACGGCTTCACCGTGTAGGTGGCACGCGGGCCGAAGCTCATCGGCAACCCGAAGCCGGCGTTGAGGTCGCGCAGACCGGTGGTGTGGCGCGGGCCGGCGAGGTTCTCGGCGCTCTCCTTCGAGCCGAACCGGGCCGCCAACAGCTCGAGGGTGAGCGCGAGATCGACCGGCCCCGCCTTGGGCAGCTCGCGGCGCACGGTGAGCTCGACCGCCTCCATCGTCTCGCGGTCGGGCCACGGAGGGAGGGTGACGTCGAGGCCCACGGTGACGTCGAAGCCTCCGCCCAGGCCGAAGCCCACCGTCGGCCGGAGCGCGGGAATGAAGGTCGAGCCCGAGGCGATCGCGTACCAGGCCGACAGCCCGTAGAGCACCCTGCCCCGGCCGATCACCCGGGCGCCGAACAGCGACGGAGGGATCGGCGGCGGCGGCGGCGTGGGCGGCGCTTCGACCACCGGAGGAGGAGGCGGCGGCGGCGGCTCGTCGGGGCTCTGCGCCCCCGCGCTCAACCCCACCAGCACCGCAACCAGCGCGACGTGCACGGGCAGCTCAGACGGCGAACCCTCCCTCGGGATTCAAATCGCCCGGGGGCGTGGTAAGTGGCGAACCCCAAGACATTCTTCAGGGGGTTACACACAGATGGCCAGAATCGTGAAGGGCGGCTTGATCCAGGTCTCGTGCACCAAGACCGAGGGTGCCGCGGCTGAAGTGAAGAAGGCGATGGTCGAGAAGACGCTCCCGTTCGTCGAGAAGGCGGGCAAGGCGGGCGTGCAGATGCTGTGTCTGCAGGAGGTGTTCGACACCCCCTACTTCTGCCCCGCGCAGACCCCCAACTGGTACGACACCGCCGAGACGGTGCCCGGCCCCACGGTGGCGATGTTTCAGGAGCTGGCCAAGAAGTACTCGATGGTCATTGTCGTCCCGATGTACGAGCGGGAGATGGCGGGCGTCTATTACAACACCGCCGCGGTGATCGACGCCGACGGCAAGTACCTCGGCAAGTACCGCAAGAACCACATCCCCCAGACGTCGGGCTTCTGGGAGAAGTACTACTTCAAGCCGGGCAACCTGGGGTACCCGACCTTCCGCACCCAGTACGGCGTGGTCGGCGTGTACATCTGCTACGACCGCCACTTCCCCGAGGGCGCGCGCCTGCTGGGCCTCAACGGCGCCGAGATCGTGTTCAACCCGTCGGCCACCGTCGCCGGCCTCTCGCAGTACCTGTGGAAGCTCGAGCAGCCCGCGCACGCGGTCGCCAACGGCTACTTCGTGGGCGCGATCAACCGGGTCGGCACCGAGGCGCCCTGGAGCATCGGCAAGTTCTACGGCACCAGCTACTTCGTCGACCCGCGCGGCAACTTCCTCGCCACGGGCTCTGAAGACAAAGACGAGCTGATCACCGCCGACATGAACTTCGAGACGATCGAAGAGGTTCGCCGGGTGTGGCAGTTCTACCGGGACCGCCGGCCCGAGACCTACGAGAACATGGTCAAGCAGCTGCCGTAAGCCACCACCCACTGGGGGAGCACATGCGTACGCTGATCAAGAACGGCACCATCGCGAGCGCCTCTGACACGTTTCAGGGCGACCTGTTGATCGAGGGCGAGAAGATCACCCTCGTCGGCACCGGGCTGGAGAAGCTGGTCGGCAACGTCGACCGCACCATCGACGCCACCGGCAAGTACGTGCTCCCCGGCGGCATCGACCCGCACACGCACATGGACATGCCGTTCGGCGGCACCACCAGCGCCGACGACTTCGAGTCGGGCACCCGCGGCGCGGCGTTCGGAGGCACCACCTGCATCGTCGACTTCGCGATTCAGCCCCAGGGCGGCTCGCTCAAGCAGGGCATGGAGGACTGGCACCAGAAGGCCGAGGGCAAGGCCTGCGCCGACTACGCCTTCCACATGATCATGCGCGACGTGAACAAGTCGTCGCTCGCCGAGATGGATCAGCTGGTGAAGCACGAGGGCATCACCAGCTTCAAGCTGTTCACCGCCTACCCGGGTGTCTTCTACGTCGACGACGCCTCGATCTTCCGCGCGATGCAGAAGACCGGCGAGAACGGCGGCCTGATCTGCATGCACGCCGAGAACGGCCCGGTGATCGACGTGCTGATCGAGCAGGCGCTCGGCCGCGGCGAAATCGCGCCCAAGTACCACGCGCTCACCCGCCCTGCCCGGCTCGAAGGCGAAGCCACCCACCGGGTGATCGCGCTCGCCGAGGTCGCCAAGGTGCCGGTGTACATCGTGCACCTCTCGGCCAAAGAGGCGCTCCAGCAGGTGCGCGAGGCGCGCGACCGCGGCGTGTCGGCCTTCGCCGAGACCTGCTCGCAGTACCTGTTCCTCTCGTACGACAACTACGAGGAGCCCGGCTTCGACGGCGCCAAGTACGTGATGAGCCCGCCCTTGCGCGAAAAGGGCAACGAGCTCGACCTGTGGAAGGGCCTGCAGCTCGACGACCTCGCGCTGGTGTCGACCGACCACTGCCCCTTCTGCCTGAAGGAAAAAGAGCTCGGCAAAGACAACTTCGCCAAGATCCCCAACGGCGCGCCCGGGGTGGAGATGCGCATGAGCCTGCTGTGGGACGGCGGCGTGCGCACCGGCAAGATCGACGTGAACCGTTTCGTGCAGATCACCTCGACCGCGCCGGCGAAGATGTTCGGGCTCTACCCGAAGAAGGGCAACCTCGCGCCGGGCGCCGACGCCGACGTGGTGGTGTTCGACCCCAACCGCGAGATGAAGTGGTCGGCGAAGTCGCACCACTCCAAGGCCGACTACAACCCCTACGAAGGCCGCACCACCAAGGGCGGGCCGTCGCACGTCTTTTCCCGCGGCACCCTGATCGTCGAAGGCGATCAGTGGCTCGGGAAAAAGGGGCCGGCAAGTTCGTCAAACGCAGCGCGCGGCGGGTGTGACGTCGGTTTCAACGCCATTCGTTACCGCTGCGAACCAGTGACCGTTACCCCTCGGTAGCGGTGGCAAAATCCCCCGTTGCGGCCGCCTGTTGCCGGTGGTCATTGTCTGACGCGAACGTTTCGCGCGACGGAGACGGCATGCCAGCACAAACCAACGGGGAAACCATTCAGGTGAAGGAGCTGCTGCGCGTTCTGGGCGCGGTGAAGCGCGGCGACTTCACGGTGCGAATGACCGCCAAGGGCGCGAAGGCCAACCGCGAGATCGCGGCGGCGCTCAACGCGATCATCGAGCTCAACCAGCACACCGCCACCCAGTTCGAGGAGCTCTCGACCGCGGTGGGGCGTGAAGGGCGAATCACCTACCGGGCGAAGGTGCTCGGCAAGGGCGCCTGGGCCGACAAGGTGCGCTCGGTGAACGCGGTGGTCGACGCGCTCGCCCAGCAGAACAACGAGCTGTCGAAGGTGTTCGGCGCGGTGGCGGAGGGCGACCTGTCGGAGACGGTCTCGCTCGGGGTCGACGGCCGAAAGCTGAAGGGCGAGTTCCTCCGCACCGCCCAGCTGGTCAACGGCATGGTGGAGCAGCTGAGCTCGTTCGCCTCTGAGGTGACCCGGGTCGCCCGCGAGGTGGGCACCGAAGGCAAGCTGGGCGGCCAGGCGCAGGTGGTCGACGTGGGAGGCATCTGGAAAGACCTCACCGACAACGTCAATTCGATGGCCACCAACCTCACCACCCAGGTGCGCAACATCGCCGACGTCACCACCGCGGTCGCCAAGGGCGACCTGTCGAAGAAGATCACCGTCGACGTGCGAGGCGAGATCCTCGAGCTGAAGAACACCATGAACACCATGGTCGATCAGCTTTCTTCGTTCGCCTCCGAGGTGAACCGGGTGGCGCGCGAGGTCGGCACCGAAGGCAAGCTGGGCGGCCAGGCCGAGGTGCGCGGGGTCGGCGGCGTGTGGCGCGACCTCACCGACAACGTGAACTCGATGTCGTTCAACCTCGCGACCCAGGTGAAGAACGTCGCCGAGGTGACCACCGCGGTGCAGAAAGGCGACCTCTCGCGAAAAGTCACCGTCGAGGCGCGCGGCGAGATCCTCGAGCTGAAGAAGACGATCAACACCATGGTCGATCAGCTCAGCTCGTTCGCTTCAGAAGTGACCCGCGTGGCGCGCGAGGTCGGCACCGAGGGCAAGCTGGGCGGCCAGGCGGTGGTGCGCGGCGTCGCCGGCACCTGGAAAGACCTCACCGACAACGTGAACTCGATGGCCTCCAACCTCACCATTCAGGTGCGTGGCATCGCCAAGGTGGCCACCCACCTCGCGATGGGCGACCTGAAGCGCAAGCTGGTGCTGGAGGTGAAGGGCGAGATCGCCGAGTTGGCCGACACCATCAACGGCATGATCGACACCCTGGCGATGTTCTCAGACCAGGTGACCACGGTGGCCCGCGAGGTGGGCATCGAGGGCAAGCTGGGCGGCCAGGCGCGGGTGCCCGGCGCGGCCGGCATCTGGCGCGACCTCACCAACAACGTGAACCAGCTGGCAGGCAACCTGACCGCCCAGGTGCGCAGCATCGCCGAGGTCGCCACCGCGGTGGCCACCGGCGACCTCACCCGGTCGGTCACCATCACCGCCGAGGGCGAAGTCGCCGCGTTGAAAGACAACATCAACGAGATGATTCGCAACCTGAAAGACACCACCCGCAAGAACAACGAGCAGGACTGGCTGAAGACCAACCTCACCCGCTTCGGCCGGGTGCTCCAGGGCGAGCGCGATCAGCTCACCGTGTCGAAGGTGATTCTCTCGGAGCTCTGCCCGCTGGTGGGCGCCCAGTACGGCGCCTTCTACGTGTTCGAGCAGGGCGAGCACCCGGCGCTGCGCCTGCGGGCCTCGTACGCCCACGGGCCCCGCGAGAGCGAGGGCCGCCCGCTCAAGCTGGGCGAGGGCCTGGTCGGCCAGTGCGCGGAGGACAAGCAGCCGATTCTGATGACCGGGGTGCCCGCAGGCTACGTGCAGATCAGCTCCGGGCTCGGGGTCGCCGGCGCGTCGTCGGTGGCGGTGTTCCCGGTGCTGTTCGAGGGCGAGATCAAGGCGGTGGTCGAGCTGGGCAGCTTCGGCACCTTCAGCGCGGTGCACCTCGACTTCGTCAGCCAGCTCACCGAGTCGATCGGCATCGTGCTCAACACCATCGGCGCCAACATGCGCACCGAGACCCTGCTCGCCCAGTCGCAGGCGCTCACCGAGGAGCTGACCGAGATCAACAAGCGCCTCGAGCAGCAGAAGACCGAGGTCGAGCACAAGAACCGCGAGGTCGAGCAGGCCAAGATCGCTCTCGAAGAGAAGGCCGAGCAGCTCTCGCTCGCCTCGAAGTACAAGTCTGAATTTCTCGCCAACGTGTCGCACGAGCTGCGCACCCCGTTGAACTCGCTGCTGCTGTTGTCGCAGAACCTGGCCGAGAACGCCGACGGCAACCTGACCTCACGTCAGGTTCAGTTCGCCCGCGCGATCAAGGCCTCGGGCACCGACCTGCTGGAGCTGATCGACGACATTCTCGATCTGGCCAAGATCGAGTCGGGCACGGTGGCGGTGAACATCGGCACCGTGAGCGTGGGCGACGTGCGCGACTTCGTCGACCGCGGGTTCCGCCAGCTGGCCGAGAAGAAGAACCTCCAGTTCGACATTCACCTCGGCGACCACGTGCACCGGCTGGAGACCGACGCCAAGCGGCTGCAACAGGTGCTGCGAAACCTGCTCTCGAACGCCTTCAAGTTCACCGAGAAGGGCCGCATCTCGCTCAAGATCGAGCCCGCGCTCGCCGGCTGGAGCCGGGAGCACCCGGTGCTCTCGCAGGCGCGCCAGGTGGTCGCCTTCTCGGTCACCGACACCGGGATCGGCATTCCCCGCGAGAAGCACCAGCTGATCTTCGAGGCATTTCAGCAGGCCGACGGCACCACCAGCCGCAAGTACGGCGGCACCGGGCTGGGCCTGTCGATCTGCCGCGAGCTCGCCCACCTGCTCGGGGGCGAGATTCGGGTCGAGAGCGAGGTCGGGGTGGGCAGCACCTTCACCCTCTACCTGCCGCAGCGGCACGCCTCGCTCGCCGCGGTGAGCGCTCCTCCGATGATGGGCTCGCGCGAGCCCACCCCCACTCCGTTCGTGCCGCGAAAGTCCTCCGACTCGCAGCCGGGCATCCTCCCCTTGCCCCGCGATCTGATCGTGGTGGCCACCTCCAACTCCGAGCTGGCCCGGCACTTCACCGACGTGGCGGAGCAGCTCGGGCTGCGCATTCAGGTCACCGAGGCCACCGACGCGGCGATCGAACCGGCGCGGCAGGGCGCGGCGGCGGTGGTGATCGACCACGGGCTGCCCGGGCGCGACGCCTGGGTGCTGCTCGACCGGCTGAAGCACGACGCCCAGGCCCGCCAGGTGCCGGTGCTGCTGGTCGGCCCGCCCGAGACCGAGGAGCCGGCCGCCCAGGCCGGGGTGGCGCGCCGCATCGACCCGGGCCACGGCCTGGCCGACGTCGCCCAGACGCTCAAAGAGCTCACCCAGGGCCCGATCGTACAGGTGAGCGCCGACGTGCTCGAGCCGTCGCAAGACGACGACCGCGCGCTGGTGGGCCGCTCGGTGTTGGTGGTCGACGACGACGTGCGCAACATCTTCGCGATCACCGCGCTGCTGGAGCGCCACGGCATGGTGGTGCACCACACCGAGCGCGCGATCGACGGGCTGGAGCTGCTCGAGCGCGCGCCGATCGACCTGGTGCTGATGGACGTGATGATGCCGGAGATGGACGGGTACCAGGCGATGCGCAGCATTCGGGCCCGCCCGGCGTTCGCCCAGCTGCCGGTGATCGCGCTCACCGCCAAGGCGATGAAGGGCGACCGCGAGAAGTGCCTCGCCGCGGGCGCGAGCGACTACATCGCCAAGCCGGTCAACGTCGACAAGCTGATCTCCCTGATTCGGGTCTGGCTGGGTGCGCGCTGGGAGACCTCGCTGCCGGCCGCCCAGACTCCGCAGGCGCAGGCGTGAGGCGTTAGATGGAAGCCCACGCCGCCGACATTCTGCTGGTCGACGATCAGGCCACCAGCCTCGCCGCGCTGGAGGCGACCCTCGAGCCTCTGGGGCAGCGGCTGTTCAAGGCCCAGTCGGGCCGCGAAGCGCTCAAGCTGCTGCTCGACCGCGACTTCGCGGTGGTGCTGCTCGACGTGCGCATGCCGGGTATGGACGGCTTCGAGACCGCGAAGCTGATTCGCGAGCGGCCGCGCAGCTCGCGCACCCCGATCATCTTTCTCACCGGCCTCGACAAGGGCGGCGTGCCCGAGTTTCAGGCCTACTCGCTGGGCGCGGTCGACTACCTGGTGAAGCCGTTCGAGCCCGAGATCCTCCGCTCCAAGGTCTCGGTGTTCGTCGAGCTGTCGCTCAAGACCGAGCAGGTGCGCCGGGCGCTCGAGCTGGTGCGCCAGAACGAGAAGCAGGAGCACGAGCGGGTGCTGCTGCGGCAGCAGGTGGAGGCGAGCGCCAACCACCGCGCCTGGCTGGAGGCGGTGCTCGACGCGATGCCCACCCCGCTGTTGCTGCTGGAGCCGCCCGCGATGACCCCGATGTTCGCCAACCGGGCCGCCCGCGGGCTGGCCTCGGGGGCGTTCGCCGACGTGCACGGCGATCAGGTGGAGCTGTTCGACGACGCCGGGGTGCCGCTGTCACCCGCGCAGCGGCCCGCCGCCCGGTTGGCCCAGGGCGAGCAGCTGAAGGGGCAGACGCTGCGCTGGCGCTACGCCGGCCAGGAGGGCGAGCTGCAGGTGCACTCCGAGCGGCTGGCGGCGGCGTATGGCCGCACCGAGACCCTGCTGGTGTCGCTGCTCGACGTGACCGACCTGAAGCGGCTGGAGCACCAGCTGCGCGACGCGGTGCAGGCGCGCGAAGACTTTCTCGCGGTCGGCTCGCACGAGCTGCGCACCCCGCTCACCGCGGTGAAGTTTCAGGTGCGCAACGCCCAGGTCGCCTGGCAGAAGTCGCCCACCGGCCCGGCCAAGGTGCTCAATTGCATCAACGAGATCGAGAAGAGCGTCGATCGGCTGGTGCGCCTGTCAGACTACCTGCTCGACGTCTCGCGGCTGTCGGCCTCCAAGCTCCACCTCAACCTCGCCCCCGTCGACCTCTCTTCGTTGGTGCGCGAGGTGGTGAAGCGCCAGGCGCCGGAGCTGACCGCGGTGGGCATCGAGGTCGAGCTCTCGGTGGAAGACGACGTGGTCGGCTGGTGGGACAAGGGGCGCCTCGAGCAGGTGCTCTCGAACCTGATCGACAACGCGCGAAAGTACGCCGCCGGTGCGAGGCTGCGCCTCCAGCTGACCCAGAGCGGAGGGCGGGCGCTGTTGAACGTGAGCGACCAGGGGCCGGGCATTCCCCCCGACCGGCTGCCCACCATCTTCCAGCGGTTCACCCGGGCCGAGCTGCCCGACGACGCGCGCGGCTTCGGCCTCGGCCTGTGGATCGTCTCGCAGCTGATCGAGCGCCACCACGGCACCATCGCGGTGGAGTCGGACGCGTCGGGCACCCGGTTCGCGATCGGCCTGCCGCAGCCTCAGCCGACCAGCGAGGCCACCGCCTCGCAGAGCTCGTCGCAGCTGACCGGCTCTTCGAACACGAACTCGGCGTCGAGCGTGTCGGCCAGCTCGTAGGCGGCCGGGTCGTTCTTCGGGGCGAGCAGAATGAACGGGGTGGTCACCCCCTTGCCGCGCAGGTGGCCGAGCAGGGTCACCCCGTCGATGCCGCTCATGCGCACCTCCGCCACCACCAGGTCGGGCGCGGGAAAGCGGTGGCCGTTGACGCCGTTGAGCGCGTAGTAGTCGAGCACCTCGGCGCCCTCCTCCGCCTCGATCACCCGGTAGCCGTCGCGCGAGAGCTCGTCGCGGAGCCGCTCGCGAAGCTGGTCGTCGTCGGCCGCCACCACCACGGTGCGCGGGGCCCGCTCGAACACGCGCTCGACGACAGAGAAGGCGCCGGAGACGGGGCCGGTATCAGGGAGATCGGACAGCATCTTGGGGGAGCTCCAGGCAGCGAAGGAGTTGCCGCCGACTCTTTCCAAGAAGCGTGCCCGTTGAGATTGCTGACGATTTCCCTCGTGGAGAGACGAAAAAGGCAGCGCCGAAGTTACCGGCGCTGCCAAACCGACCTCAGGAGCGTTACTGAGCCCCGCTCAGTCGGGCTTCGGTGGGGGCGTGTCGTTCGACGGGGGTGACACGTGCGCGGCCGACACCGGCTCCGGGTCCGGGTGATCGAGCTCCGACGAGAGCCCGTAGGCGCGCAGCTTCTCCCACAGGTTCTTGCGGGAGATGCCGAGCAGCTGGGCGGCGTAGGTGCGCTTGCCGCTGGCGCGAACCAGCGCCCGCTTGAGGTACTCGCGCTCGAAGTCGCGCATCGCCTCCGACAGCGAGCGCGGCTGGCCCTGGCCTTCACCCACCCCGACGCCGGCGATCTCGGGCGGCAGGTGGTTCAGGTCGACGATGTTGCCCTCGGCGAGCGCGAGCGCGTACCGAATCGCGTGCTCGAGCTCGCGCACGTTGCCGGGGAAGCCGTAGTGGTTGATCGCGGCCAGCGCGCGGCCGGTCATCTCCACCTTGGGCCCGGTGCCGTCACCGCGCAGAAAGTGCTCCACCAGCAGCATCAGGTCGCCGCGGCGCTCGCGCAGCGGCGGCACCGGCAGCTCCAGCACCTTGAGCCGGAAGTAGAGGTCTTCGCGGAAGGCGTGCTGGGTGATCCGCTCCTTCAGGTTGCGGTGGGTGGCGGCGATGATGCGCACGTTGGCGCGCTCGGTGGTGTTGGTGCCGAGCGGCTGATAGGTGCCCTCTTGCAGCACCCGCAGCAGCTTGGCCTGGGCCGAGAACGACATCTCGGCGACCTCGTCGAGGAACAGGGTGCCCCCATTCGCGGCCGAGAAGCGGCCCTCGCGCTTCTTCACCGCGCCGGTGAAGGCGCCGCGCTCGTGACCGAACAGCTCCGCCTCGAGCAGCGTCTCGGGGAAGGCGGCGCAGTTGACCGCCACGAACGGGCCCTGACGCCGGCGCGACTTGCGGTGGAGCTCGCGGGCGACCAGCTCCTTGCCGGTGCCCGACTCACCGGTGATCAGCACGGTGTCGTCTTTCTGGGCGAACTTGCCGATCAGGTCGTGCACCCGCGCCATCGACGGCGAGCGGCCGACCAGGCCCTCGTGCGGCTTGGCCTGCGAGCGGGCGTCGTCGAACTGCCGGGTGAGCGCGCGCTCCTTGGCGATGCGCTCCAGCCGGCCCAACAGATCGTCGAGCACGAACGGCTTGGTCAGGTAATCGATCGCGCCGTCCTTCATCACCGAGACCGCGTCTTCGACCTTGGCGTACGCGGTCATCAGAATGAACTTGGTGTCGGGCGACTGCGCGCGGGCGCGCTTGAAGATCTCCAGCCCGTTCACCTTCGGGAGGCGAATGTCGGAGATGATCACGTCGAACGTGCGCCCGGCGAGGAGCGCGAGCGCCGACAACCCATCCTCCGCGGTGATCACGCGGTGACCTTCACCCCTCAGGGCCTCGGCGTACGGCGCGAGAATCGAGGGCTCATCGTCTACCAGCAAGATATCCAGCACGTGGGACTCCCTTCCTTTGTGCGAACAAGATGCGGCCGCGCCGCGAGTGGATGCAAGTGCCCAAGGCTCTTTTGTTTCCTTGGGTTACCGAGTGGTGTCGTGGTGGGTTGTCGCCCACTCTGACGTGCACGCGCCTTCAACACCTCCGCCGCGAAGCACATTTCAGCGCGTACGCCGGCGCCGAATCAGCGGCAGCAGCAGCGCGATCGCGGCGAGAGAAATCGGGCCCACCGCGCTGCAGCCGATCGCGGTCAGGCCGGGGGTGCCCTGGTTGTCGGCGATGATTCTTCGCTGCAGCGAGCCGACCTCGCTGCACGACAGCGGCGGCTGGCCCTTGGGGTAGACGCTGCAGAAGCCCTGCGCGGTGCCGAGGTCGATGATGCGCTTCGAGGTCTCGCCCACCGGCGCGGTCGGGTTCATCGTCGAGTTCGGGTAGAGCGTGTGGTCGAAACCCATCGCGTGGCCGAACTCGTGGGTGATGGTGTTCTGAATGTCGGTCGCCACGCAGGAGGGCGACTGCTGATCGATCGGGCACGGCGGCGCGTCGACGGTGGTGAAGAGAAAGGTGGTGCCGTCGAGGTGCGGCGCGGCGTTCAGCTCGATGTCGGCGTCGTAGATGATGCCGGTGCGAATCGAATAGGTGGTGGTGGTGAGCGCGATGGTGAGATCGCCGTGGTCCCAGCAGCGGTAGAGGTTGATGCAGCTGCCGTCGGCGAGGCAGTTGTCGTCTTGCGGCACCACGTCGCGGCAGGCGGTCTCGCGAAAGACGATCACGTTGCTGTCTTCGGTGCCCTGCCCCACCTGCGGCATGTCGACCAGGCCCAGGTCGGTGTAGACGAAGTCGGAGCAGCCGTCGGAGAGCGCGCGCCAGGTGGCGATCGCCTGATCGATGGCGATGAACTCGGAGTTGCCCGGGGTCTTGCTGCTCCCGGCGGAGTCGAGCGAGTAGTTGAAGTCGCGGTGGCTCCAGGCGAGGCAGAGGTCGGCGCCGCCGTCGAGGTTCTCGATCGTGGTGCGAACGTACGGCGCGTCTTCTTGCGCCCACGCGAACGAACCGGCCAGCAGCAGGCCGAGCGTGAGCGCCCTCTCGATCACGCGGCGCGCCTCTTGCGCAGCAGGTAGACCAGCAGCGGCCAGCCGAGCGCGCCGCCGAACGCGGTGCAGCCCTTGGGGGTGTTGCCGAGCAGATCGTCGACCGGCTTCACCCCGCACTGCCGCGACGGCTCACCGGGCGGGTAGACGTCGCAGGGGAACTGGGCGGTGCCTGTGTCGAGCATGCGCTTCTTCAGCTCTCCGGGGTCGGCGCTCGCGTACATGGTGGAGATCGGGTTGGGGTCGTGGGCCAGCCCGAGCATGTGCCCGATCTCGTGGGTGAGCGTGTTCTGAATGTCGGAGGCGACGCAGCTCTGGTTGAAGTTCGGCCGCACGCACGGCGGGGTGTCGACGGTGGTGAAGGTGAAGTTGGGGTTGTTGAACTCGACGTCGGCGTCGAAGATCTTGCCGCTGGAGGGCGAGTAGCTGGTGGTGGTGATCGCCAGCGCCCCTGCCCCGTGATCCCAACAGTCGTACTTGTTGCCGCAGCTGTCGTCTTTGCTGCAAGCGTCGCCGGCCGGCACCATCGAGGCGCAGGTCTGAAAGCGAAACAGCAGCACGTTCTGATCTTTGCCGTCGCCCTTGTAGCCGGCGTAGCGGGTGGTGGTCATCGCGCCCTGGGAAAAGCGCACGCTGGCGCAGCTCTCGAGCACGGTCTCCCAGGTGGCGAAGGAGTGCTCGAAGGCGGTGAACTCCGAGCCGGTGGGCATCGTCTCGGGGTTGCCCTGCTGGTTCGCCTGCCAGCTGATGGTGGTGTTCTCTTTCCAATACAGGCAGCCCGACTGGGGGTCGGAGTCGTCGATGCGCGTGCGTACGTAGCCGGGGAACTGCCCGAGCGAAGCAGCCAGCAGGAGCGCGGAGATCATGGACGAGTGGTCTTGGGTGCCGGCCGGGCGTTCTGCAGCGACTGCGAGATCTGAGCCTTG
Organism: Myxococcaceae bacterium; assembly: GCA_047602415.1. Lineage (GTDB taxonomy): Bacteria > Myxococcota > Myxococcia > Myxococcales > Myxococcaceae > JASGHH01. The sequence continues at coordinate 1,464,417 of JASGHH010000001.1, forward strand.
AGCTTCGACAGCTCGAGCGTCACCAGCGGAGACGCGATCGGCTGGTGGGTCTCGGGGTCGACCAGCAGCCCCGCGTGCTCGGCGTTGGGAATCGCGAAGGTGGCCTTGCCGTCTGAGGCCTTCTCGATGGTGAACTTGCCCTGCGACATGCCGACCATGGTGAAGCGGTCGCCCCGCTTCTCGAGAAACAGCACCACCTCTTCTCCCGGCTTGAAGGTGGCGGCGCCTTCGACGCGCTGGCCGATCTCGCCCACCACTCCGCCCGGCTGCATCACGATCACCTGGGTCTCGGGCTTGGCGTCACCCTTGAGCGACTCGGTCACCTGAAGGGTGGTGTCGGTGATGATGCGCATGCCGTCTTGAGTGCGGCGGGCGTGCGATTCGATCACCTTGGCGTGGACGATCGCGTCGGCGCCCTGGGACAGCGTGGAGAGATCGGCCGCCACCTGGGTGGTGCCCAGAGTCAGGGAAGCGAGCGACGCGGCGACGGTCAAAACGAACATGATTGCTGCACCTTACCACCCGATGGTACGGCACCGCCCACCGATGACTCCACGGGTCCGTTTTGCACCGTCTCCCACGGGTTACCTCCACATCGGAGGGGCCCGGACTGCCCTGTTCAACTGGCTGTTCGCCCGCCGGCACGGCGGCACCTTCGTGTTGCGCATCGAAGACACCGATCGCAAGCGGTCGACCCCCGAGTCGGTGAAGGCCATTCTCGACGGGCTCGAGTGGCTGGCCCTCGATTGGAATGAGGGCCCCAACGTGGGGGGAAAATTCGGCCCCTATTTTCAGACCGAGCGTATGGGCCGCTACGCCGAGGTCACGGCTCAGCTGATCGCGCAGAAAAAGGCCTACCGCTGCTACTGCACGCCCGACGAGCTGGAGGCCAAGCGCAAGGCGCACGGCGAGGGGTGGAAGTACGATCGCACCTGCCGCGACCGCAAAGACGTGCCCGACCTGCCGTCGGTGGTGCGGTTCGCGATGCCGCTCACCCCGGGCACGCTGTCGTTCAACGACGCGGTGCTGGGCCCGATCAGCAAGACCCACGACGACCTCGACGACTTCGTGCTGCTGCGGCGCGACGGCATTCCCCTCTACAACTTCGGCTGCGTGATCGACGATCACGACATGGAGATCTCGCTGGTCGGGCGCGGCCAGGAGCACATCAACTCGACCCTGCCGCAGCTGGCGCTCTACCAGGCGCTCGGGTGGGAGCCGCCGCAGTTCGCGCACTTCCCGCTGATCATGCACACCTCGGGCGAGAAGCTCTCGAAGCGAAAGCACGACGAGGCCGACGTGATGATCCACCGCAAGAACGGGATCCTCGCGCACGCGCTGGTGAACTACGTGCTGCGCGTCGGCTGGAGCCACGGCAACGATGAGCTGTTCACCCGGGAGCAGATGGTGGAGCTGTTCGACTTCGCGCACGTGGGCGCCTCGAACGCCAAGTGGGACCCGGTGAAGCTGCTCGCCACCAACGCCCACTGGTTGAAGACGCTCCCGCTCGAGAAAATCGTGGCGGAGGCGAAGCCGTTCTTCGAGGGCCAGCTGCTCGACGTGAGCGACGCGGCCAAGCTGTCGAACGTGGTTCGGGTGATGCGCGAGCGCGGCCAGACGCTGCTCGAGATCGCCCAGAAGTCGAAGATGTTCTACGGCCGCGGCGTGCTGTTGGACCCGGCGGCGAAGACCAAGCACTTGTCGGCCGAGGGCGTGGCCGCGCTGACCAAGGCGCGGGCGCTGCTGGGCGCGATGACCGCCTGGGAGGCCGCTCCGTTGGAGGCGGTGGTCGACACGGTGGCGGGCGAGCTGCCGCTGGTGAAGAACAAGCCGCCCAAGGGGCTGGTGGCGCAGGCGATTCGGGTGGCGGTCACCGGCAACGCGCAGAGCCCGGGCATCGGCGACACGCTGTTCCTGATCGGGCGCGACGAGTCGCTCCTGCGCATCGATGAGGCGTTGAAGGGCTGAGATGACGCGGCTGATCGAGTGGCTCAAGCCGTACCTGCGCGAGCTGGGCGGCGAAGCCACGGTGATCATGATCGCGTCGTCGGCGCTGTTGGTGGTGAGCCACTACCAGGGCGCGACCGGGTATTTCAGGGTCGTCACCGGCACCACCTTCGACACCCACCCGGCGCAGATGGTGCTCTCGCACCTGTGGTGGTTCTGCTCGGCGCTGGTGCTGTACATGCCGCTGCCGCTGTTGATCGCCTACGGCACCAAGGGGAGCTTCAACCGATCGTACGGCCTGCGGCTGGGCGACTGGCGGGCGGGGTTGAAGATCGCCGGGCTGCTGTTGGCGGTGATGTTGCCGGCGGTGTTCATCGCCTCGCGGCTCAAAGCCTTCGAGGGCCAGTACCCGTTGGCGGGGCCGTCGGCGTACACGCTGCGGCCGCAGGGCAAGCCCGAGCAGCTGAGCTGGACGCTCTTCCTCGTCTACGAGGCGGGGTACATGGCGTACTTCATCGGCTGGGAGTTCTTCTTCCGCGGGTGGATGCTGAACGGGCTGTTGCCGCGGTTCGGCCGGGCGGGCGCGATTCTGATTCAGATGGCGCCGTTCGCGATCATGCACCTGGGCAAGGCCGAGCTGGAGGCGCTGGGCTCGATCATCGCCGGCATCGCGCTGGGGGTGTTGGCGCTGCGCACCCGATCGTTCTGGTACGGCGCGCTGCTCCACATGGCGGTCGCGCTGTGGATGGACTGCCTCGTCTCGATACCGCACCTGCTGGCGGGTAAGTAGCCCTCTCCGTTGGGAGAGGGCCGAGAGCGCGCAGCGCTCCGGGGTGAGCAACTGTGTTGTTCATCCCGTCTCCAGGTCAGGCTGCGCCGGTCAACGCCAGCTTCGGGCTCCAGTTCGCGCGATCGCGCACCATCGCGTTGAGCCAGGTCAGTAAGCGCCGCGCACATGCGATCAGTGCGACCTTCGGTTGTTTCTTCTGCTCTACCGTCAGGTGCTCGTAGACCTGTTTGAGCGCAGGGTTCCAGCGGATGCCTGTGAGCGTTGCCATGTAAAGCACCCTACGGACGTCCGCTCGTCCTCCGTGGCACCTCTTCGAGCCCTGAAACTCGCCGCTCTCCCAGTCGAACGGGGCGACCCCCACCAACGCTCCGATTTCCTTTCGGTTCAGCTTCCCGAGTTCCGGTAACCGACCGATCATCGTTGCGATTGTCTGGGCGCCGACGCCTGGCACTTCGTCCAGCAGCTTCACCGTCTCGTTCCAGTGCGACTGGCCCCGCAGATGGTTGTCGGTGTCCTTCTCGACGTTCTTCAGCTGTCGGTTGAGCCACGCGATGTGCTTCTGAAGGTTCTTCTTCACGGCCTTCGAGCGAGTCTGCTGCTGGCGATTCATCTCCGCGGTCCTCATCTCGATGAGCTGGCTTCTACGGCTCACCAGTGCCTCCAGCTCGAGCTGCGCTTCGCTCGGCGGTTCCGTCAGTCGCGGATCCATCCGCATCGCGAAATCACACAGCACCTGCGCGTCGACTCGGTCCGTCTTCGCCAGTTTCCCTCGCGCTTTGGCGAAGTCTCTGGCTTGCCTCGGGTTGACCGCCGCGACCGGCACCTTCGCCGCTGCGAGAGCCAACATCAGCTCCAAGTGGTAGCGGCCCGTGGCCTCCATCACGACGAGCTCGACGCCCGCAGCTGCAGCCTTGAGGGAAAAGGCTTTTACCGCCGTCGGCTCGTTGACGACCTGCTCAGTCTTTCCATCGCTCCAGCAGACCTCCAACGTGCTGCTCGCGACGTCGACACCCACTCGCGTCTTGTTCTCCATCGACTCTCCTTTACCGCTGGAGCGTCGCCTCGGCTTCTCCCTGCCTTGCGTTATCCGGACTGTGTCCTGGCAACTGTTCGGGCTCTTAGCCGAGGCATCGGAACCGGCGACCTTGCTCACCCGCGATCTAGAGACCTTGGGACGCGCGGACTGCCGGCTCCGTTGCCCAGCATCTCCCTCGTACCGCACTTCCGACATACAAGGGACTGCCCTGCCCACGCGTCGAACGCCTTTACGGATCGTCAGGGGGACCGTACATTGGTCGTCGATGAAATCGCTGGCCGCAGTCGCAGCACTTTGGGCGTTGGGGGCGTGGGCCGGTGATGCTCCGTCGTATCTTCCCGAGGGCAGCCACAAGGTTGCAGAGAACCGATACCGGTCGCCGCACGACTGGGAATACACGTGGAAGGCCTTCGACAAGGTCCTGCCGAAGTCGAATTACCCCCGGCGAAACATCATCAACCAGCCGGGAATCAAGGCGGTTTACGTGCAGAACCCCACCGGCCGTGGAGGGTGGGAAGGCGTGAACGTGTACCAAACGCCTGAGGACATCCGCATGTATGTTGTCCTCACCGAAGACTCTGGTAAGAGGGGCAAAAAAAAGTAGAAGTGGAAGTCGCAGTGCCGGTTTTTGGGGAATCGTCCAACGGCTAGGACACCAGACTCTGACTCTGGTTATCTAGGTTCGAATCCTAGTTCCCCAGCTGTGGTTTCAGTTTCAGTCGACATTTGTACGGCTCCTTGGGTGGTTACGACGTTTGGTAGCGGCGTTCTGCTCTAGGATCTGGTTAGTGGCTCGCGGGGTCGGTTGCAGCCGACCACGCGAGCTTTTTTCTTGTCGCGGCGGAGGCACCTCCGGGGCCTCGTCGAAGTAGTCGAGGATGCTCGCGTCGACTCGCTGGCCGACGATGCTGCGCAGGTACTTCTCCGTTTGCCGAAGCGACTTGTGGCCGAGCCACTCCGACACCCGCTGAAGCGGAACGTTCTTCAGCTCCATTTCGACCGCGACGGTGTGGCGGAACACGTGCCACGCGTCGCCCTTCGGGAAGTCCTCCGGCAACCGGCCGCGCAGCACTTCGAGCATTTCCTGTAGCTCGTGCTCGCGAAACGGGAAGATGAACGGCACCTGTCTCGTGCTCGCGCTCCCGTAGCCGACTCCCACCACCGGTTCGCCGCGCTTCAGCACTGGCTCGATCAGCTGCACCAGCTCGCGACGGCACACCAGCTTGCGCACGCTGTTGAACTTCGGCGGGCGCGTCTCCCAATTCGCGGCGTGGCGCTGCCGCTCGATGCGGCACCACATGTGACCGTCAACGCGGGTGAAGTCGTCGGCCCGGAGGGCGAGCGCTTCACCCTTTCGCACGCCGAGGTAGCGCATCACGGCGAGGAAGCCTCGCCACCGCACGTCGCGCTCTGCGGCAGAGAGGATGAACGGCCACGTCTCGTCGAGGTTGCGAATTGCGACGCGCAGCGGAGTGCCGCGACGGAACGGGCACAGCCGCTTGTTCACCGGGTTGCCGGTGCTCCACCCCTTCCCCATCGCGCTCGCCCACTCGTAGAGCGCGTGCAGGTTGTCGTGATGCAGGGTGACGGTGTTCCCCGACATGAGCCGCGCTTTGCGGCCGGGCAGCTGGCGAAGTCGCTCCAACCAAATCGCGACGTCGCCCGGCGACGGCTGCCCGGCGAGCCCGAGCTGGGCGCAGAGGGCTGCCGTTCGCTTCATGTTCTTCTGCGCGCTCGCGGAGTGCTGAGAGAAACCCGACCACGCGAAATAAAGCTCCCACAGCGATGAAACCGGCTGTGGCCCTACTCGACGATCGACCGGGACAAACTCACCCGGCCGAATCGACACCAACTCTCCTGTCACTGCGCCCCTCCCCGGAAAGGCGGAAGCCGCGACGCCGGGGTGGTAGAGCACCCTGACGCGCGGCTTCCGTTGGAACCCTGAAACGAGCGTACGGACAGGTCCCGCTCGTCTTCTAGATCGTTCAGAAGGCTCTACCCAACTGAACGACTGTATCTTTCGTCTTTGGCCACACTCCCGCAGGTCACCAGCCGGTGTCAACGCCCCGGCAGTGCCTCGATGTGTTCTTCAGACGACGTGGGGCGATTGGCGACGCTGGAAAATTCCACCGCCGGCGCAGGCACTACCCCCGCTGAATTTTTCTCCGACTCGGGAGATCGTTAGGGGCATGAAAGCAACCGCCCTCGCCGTGCTCGCCGCGCTCGCCCTCGCCAGCTGCACGCAGCAGCCCGAGTCGCAGAGTTGCTACGGGAGCTACGCGCAGTCGTACGACGATGGTGGGCAGTCGCTCGACCTGTTCTGCGTGCGTGACTGCACCTACGAAATTGGCCCGCCGAATTTCGCTACGCGGCGGACCATCGGCCCGTGGGAGTGCGCGCGCTCTGAGGTGGCAATGCCCCAGGGCAACGCGCCTCCCTCGAGCAGGTAGTGCCTCGGCGACAGCCGCGGCCGGGCACTGCCCGAGCTCAACCCCGGTAGTAGATCTGCTTCGGTGGCGGCGTGCTCAGCGTCGCAACCGGAGGCGCGCCTGCGCTCGCGGCCACCAGCGCCTTCACCGACGCAGGCCACGTCAGCACCAGCACGGGCGACGTCGCGCCGAACTTGTACCGCGAGACTCCGTAGGCGATTGCGCCAGCCGCGAGGTACGCACCGCCGATGTAGAGAAGTGCCTTCATCAATAGTTCCTGTTCTTTCCTTCGAGGAAGCCCGCGCGCAGCACCTTGCCGGTCGGGTCCTCCGGGTTGAACGCCTCGCGCGGCAGCACGCCGCCGTTCTCAGCGATGGCCGCCGCTGCGTGCTCGACGGCCGCTTCCAGCTCGGTCGGCCCCACCTGGTTCGGCACTGCCGGAGCTCGCGCGTGCGCCAGATCTCGCCTCAGGTCGACCAGCAACACGCGCTGCTTGCCGATGGTCCGATCTTTGTCGTCGATCACGTCGTACGCGTTCTTCAGCTGCGCCCGCGTCTCGTAGTTGTCGAGCACCTGCGACAACAGCTCGAAGAGCGCGTAGCCGAGCCCGACGCCGAACGCGCTCACCGCCGCGATTCGATGCACGTCGGCGCGCACCTTCTGCCCTTCGGCCACCTTCACTCCGGCAGCCGCGTACGTGAAGAGCGCGCCCGTGAGCGCGCCCTCCACCCCGGCCGCAACTACGCGGCCCGCGCTCACGCGCCCCGCACCTTCGAAGCGACCACGTTGTACACCGTGAGGCCGATCGTGCTGCCGAGAGTCACGCCCAGCGCGATGATCAGAACCTTCTTCGCGTCTTCCTTCACCTTGTCACCTTCCTCTCAAACCTGCCCGCGCAGTTGTTCGATGAACGGAGCCAGCCGCGCGAAATACTGGTCCGGTGGCAGGGTGAAATATTTCCCTGCGTACAAGCCGTAGACGAAGCCGTGCGCGTCGCCCGCGTTCAGCGGAGTGAGGTTGCGCCCGGCCGCCGTTCGCTTGAGCCACTCCGAAACCGCTTCGTCGTAGCTCGCGTAGACGCACCACCGCTGCTGAATCGAGCGCGGCGGCGCGCTCGGGTCGTTGGTGTTGTACTCGACGTCGCCGCCGACCATCACCGGCCGCTGCCCCCACCACACGGCGGGCTGGTCGGTGGTTCCTGCCGCGACGTTGAACACGTTGAAGCCCTGCCTCGCCTGCGGCGTCTTCCCCATGCCGCTTTCGAGCGCCGCCTGCGCGAGCGCGATCAACGCGCCCTCGGTGGTGAGCCCCGCGCGCACCAACGCCTGATAGGTCCCCGGCACAAACTCCAGCACCGTCGTCACCGTGTCCTCCACCGCGTTCGTCACATCATCGACTGCATCACCCGGAGTGCGAGTGGCGACGAGCAAGCCGCCAACAGCCGCCACCGCCAGCGCCACAAGCACCCAAGGCATTTCACACCTCGTGGTAGTTCTGGCCGCCGATCTTGGCCTGCACCGCGCCGTAGATCGTCACGCCGAGAGTCATGCCCAGCGTGAAGCCGAGCGACCACAACACCACGTCCTTCACCTTGAACTCTGGAATCACGCCCCACCGTCCCCTTCACACCGGCACTCGCCGGTCTTGTCGTCGCAGTTCGCCACCCCGCCCGGTCCACAATCGACCATGCGCAGCGGTGCCTGCACCGGGACAGCGGGAGCGACGCCACCCGCGCCGCCACCCGTGCTCCCGCTGCCCAGTTGTTTGAGGCCGCTCTCAGCGATGCCTACCACCGCCTCGCAGACCGGCTCAGCCGCAGGCGGCAGCGCGTGACACGCCGCACCCATGCCGACGCCGATCGCAGGCACCACGAAGAGCTGAAACCACCAGCTCGCCGCGATGGCCTTCAACTGATCGCCCACCGTCTTCTTCTCGTCACCCGCCATGAATCAGCCCGCTCCCTTCGCTCTCCGCAGCCGGCGCGGGCACTGCCCGCTCGAGCCTCACCGGCGCCGAGGCAGTGCCGGACCTGGCGCTCACCGACGCGGCCACCGGGTGCTTCGGACAACCGCCGACAGCTCGGTGACCTACCACCAGCCCGCCGAGGAACAGCGCGAGCGACGCCGCCGCGATTGAGCCCTTCACTGCGATCTGTCCGCGCCGCTCGTGCTCGCGCCACTTCTGCTTCCGCTCCAACAGCGCCGCCCGCTTCAACGCGTACCGCACTTCAGTCTCTCTGCTCCGCATCGCCGCCCTCACCTCCAGAACGCCGGACCCACCAACACGACGAGCGCCACCACGGCGACCCCGCCGATGAAAAACGGATTCGTCAGCACGCTGCCGACCTTGTTCGCCTTGTCCGCCACGTCGTTCGCGGTCTGCTCCACCGCCGCGCCCGTGGTGCTGAGCGCGTCAGCTCCGCCCGCGTCGATATGCGTCTGGGCGTTCGCCGCGCTCGTGTCGTCGCCGTGCGCTTCGAACTGCTCTTGCGCGACCTCCGCGCCGAACGTCGAGGAGCCCGGCAGATTCACATTGCTGCCGGTGACGTAGCTCGCAGCCTTGTCGGCCCAGTTCACCGGGTTCATGAGGTCGAGGTACGCAGCGCCGGTCACGCTCGCGTTCTCGGTGAAGCTGTAGCCGCCGCTCACTTGCCCACCCCGTGTTTGTACGACGCGATGATGATCACGACGCCGACCACCACTCCGCCGATCGTCACTCCCCACTCGACGACGCTTCGACCGCTCACGGCGCACCTCCGTCCCCAACTCCGGAAGTCGCGGTAGGCCGCCTGCTGAATCGCGATGCGCGCGACGTTGCAGCGACCACCGTTGAACGCGTACGGCTGCGAACTCGGCATCAACCCCGCGTCACCTACGCCGCCCGGCGCATAGGACACCTGAAGCGTGCAGCCGCCGTCAGACAACGGAGCGACGAACGCGCCCGCGATTTTCGGGTCAACGTCTGGCGTGTCGATCACCACCGTACGCGACTGGCCGACCACCAACGACACCGCGAGAAAGAGAGTCTTCATTCGTCACCAGTTCGCGTTGATGTTCACGCCGGGGTTCGTCGTGCAGTTCGTGGTGTCGATGCGCAGCTGAATGAAGTCAGCCGGTGTAATCGCACCCGCAAGGGTCGTGTCCTGCTGGAGCTGACCGGCCGCGACCGCGCACGTAGTGCTGATGGATGCGAGCGTGGTCGAGGTGGTGCTGTCGAACAGCGAAATCGTCATCGCTCCCGCGCCGACGCCGATCTGATACACGAACGCTTCTAGGTTCACCGCCGTCCCGCTCGGCACGAAGTGCTTTGCCTTCGCCTGCAAGACGATCTCTACGCCGTGCGCGGCCGCAATCCACGACGGCCCCGGATACGTCGCAGACAGTGTGCCGGGCAGCACTTCGGCCGCCGACAGGTTCGACGAGTTGCCCACCATCGCCAGCCCGCGAGCCAGGGCGAAGAAGCCCGCCCCGTCCTTGTCGACGTAGGCTTTCTCGGTGCCCGCGTTGGTGATGCTCACCAGCTTTGCCCCGGCCGTCGCGAGCGCGTTCGCCGTGCCGATTCGAACTCCGACCGCGCTCGCGCCGTCAGGCACGCCCGACAACATGTGCAGCGTCGCAGCGCCGGTCTGAAAAGCACCACCGTTCGGCGCGTAGAAGCAGGTCCCGGCCGGGAACGCCGCCGCACACTGGTAGTAGCCGTTCGTGAGGTTGATGTTGCCGCCCGTGTCCGTCAGCGTCGCGCCGTCGAACGTGAGCGTCCCGTAGCTGGTGAGCTTCTTCGTGGCGGAGAACACCGCCAGCTGCCCGGCCGCGCCCGAGCCGGTGATGCCCGAGGCACCGCCCAGCGGCGAGGCCTGCCCGCCTACGGCCGGAATCTCGAAGGCCAGCGGCGGCACCTCGTAGGGTCCGGCCGCCACCACCTGCACCGGAGTCGGCTCCAGCAACCGGGCGTGACTTCCAGCCGGAGCCGCCAGGCCGGGCACTGCCACGGCCGAAAAGGCCACGCACAGGCCGCCAAAAACGTCTCTGAGCGATCTTCGCACCCCACCCCGCCCCTTCATGGCTCACCCCACCTCGATCGCGCAGTCGCACTCGTAGGTGCGACCGCCCACCGACGCCTTCAGCGCCACCCGGTCGCCGGGCACGGTGATTTGACGCACCTGCACCGCCCCATCGGCCGCAGGCGTCATGACGTCGCCGGTCGCGTACCAGTTGCCCGCCACCGAGCGGACCCAGATTTCCACCGTCTCCCCCGCGCCGAACCCGGCGAAGTAGAAATTGAGGAACTGCTCACCGGGCCGCACGCGAAACCCATCGGTCGCCAACGCAGGCGACGCGTTGGGGACCGCCGTGTTCGCCGCCACCAGCCGCGACACGCAGCGGGTCTTCGAGCCCGATGGCCGCACGTCTTCGTCTCGCGTGCGAAACACCTGCACCTGCACCGCGTCGTTCTGGTTCAGGTCGAGCAGGTCGAAGTTGGTGAACTCTTCGTCGAAGAAGATCGCGTCGCTGTTCGGAATGAACACCACCTGCGCGCCGCTCCGCCTGAAGTAGATGCGCGCCCGAATCGGAAAGCTGGCGGGCAACAGCCCGATGTTCAGGTCACCGGCATCGTTCGGGCCCGGCACTGCCGGAACCAAACGCAGCCCGATGCCCTCGGTGCCCGCACGCTGAATGTTCCCGGCCGCGTTGTCGCAGCCGATCGGAATCGTGAGCTGCATGCGTCACCTCAGTTGAAAAAGCCGCCCTGGTTCAGCGAATTGAAGAGCCCGACGCCGGTCTGAAAGAGCCCGTTGAACGCGTTGAGCGTCGCCGCCGTCGAGTCACCGCCCGCCCCCTGCGCGGCCTGCGGCTGCGGAGGCGCGAGGTTCGGCGTGGCCGGGAGCTGCTGCCCGTTCACATTCGCCCCCTGCGGCGCGAGAGACATTCGCGGCTGCGTCAGCTTGTAGACCGCGAAGCCGCCGCCACCGACCACCACCAACCCGAGAATCGCCAACCCCACCTTGTCGCCCGTCGTCACCGCCGCCCGCCTTTCAGTAGTCGCGCCCCTGCTTCGCGCTCGTGCCGCCCACTCCACCCCCGCCGCGCGTCTGCTCCTGCGCGGTGGTCGCCGTCGCCGTGCTCGTGCTCGAGCTGGTAGTGCCCGAGCTCCGAGACGGCGGCGGACCCGCTGCCGGGTTGCTCGTCGCCGTTGGCGTCGAGGTGCCGCCGACCTGACGCATGTCCGACGCGCTCTCTGCCCGCTCTTGCTGCGTCTCTTGCTGCGTCGCCGCGTGCCGCGCGTTGCGCTCCCCCGCCGTCTCCCACCAGTACCAACCGTCGAGGTTGCCCAACAGGTTCCGCTGGTACGGGTTGTCGAAGAGACGAACGCTCAGCACCTTCACCGCCGCTTCGTTCGCGTTGCGCGGCCAGAACGCCAGCCACGGCACCTGCTGCGCGCAGGCGAATGCCCAGTAGTCGCCCCAATACTGCGCGACCGCCGCCACGTTCTTCGCGGCAATCGCCTTCTGCATCATCGTCGACATGTCGCCGCCGACCGTGCCCAGGTGCGCCAGCTGCCCGAGGTCGTTCGTGCTGAGCGACTGCGCGCCGCTCACGAACGCCGCCGCGTCGCTGTCCGCTCCCACCGAATACGCCGCGTCGAGAAGCGGCGTCACCGGCAGCTCTTGCGACTTGCCACCGACGTTGAAGGTCACCGACTGCGGCGAGTAGCTGCTGTGCGTCTTGTCGGCCGCCGTCGCCAGCGCGCTGTTCCAAAACGCCTTGGTGCTCGCACCGCTCACCGAGTTGTCTTTGCGAACGCCTTCGCTGCGAGCGCGCGCCCAGTCTTCGCACTGCGTCCACGCGCCGCCGTAGTCGTTGCCGTCTTTCGCCGCCGTCACCGTCGCCGCGCGCTTCTTGTCGTCGGCCGACGTCATCGCGTTGTCGACGATGCTGATGTACCCGGTCGCAGCTTCGGAGATTGCAACCACCGCCGTCGCCACCGCGAGCCCCGCGAGCCCGAGCAACGAAATGCCCGCCGCGTAGCTGATGAGGAACGCGGCAACGCCGATGCCCGCTCCGACTTCCGTCGCGTGCTGCTGCGTCCACCGCGTCTGCGTTCCGCTGAGCGTCGAAGCCACGAAGCCCGCGCCCAGCTCACCAACCTTGGTGAAGACCGCCAGCGCACCGCCGCCGAGGCCTCCACCAGGTTGGGCACTACCCGCGCCGGCCGCAGGCGTCTTCTGCTGGGCCGGAGTGCTCGTCGCCGTCGAGCCGGTCTGTTGCTGCACAACCGGTGCGGGCGGCGGCGGAGGAACCACCACGCCGCGCGAATGCCAGTAGGCGAGCCCGCCACCGACTGCCACCAACGCTGCGAGTCCGACGAAAAGCATGGTTCCCTCGAGCAGGCAGTGCCGAGGCCAGGCCTCGGCACTACCGAGTTGCATCAGGCGTGAATGGCCTGACGAATGCGCTGCAGCGTCGCCGAGGGGTTCGCCTTGAAGCCCGCCGACGACTGCACCGCGCCCGGCACCGCGTTCGCGAGATGCTCCGCGACCTGCTGCGCCGACAGCTGACGACCCTGCGCCGCGTGCTTCGAAGCGAGCGCCTTGGCGGCATCCCCGATGTGCTTGGGAATGTCGATGGTCGGCCCGAGCTTGCCCGGCTCGTACAGCAGGCCGGGGAACTGCTCGAAGCCCGCATCCTGCTGAGTGAAGATCGCGTACGGCATCGCGAACGCCAGCTCGTGCGGAATGCTCCAGCCCTCGACCGCGTGCAGCCCGGTCACCTTGATGGCCACGCCTTCGCGAGTGCAGATGTCCTGCATCGCCTTGTCGCGGTCATCTTCGGTGATGATCGGGAAGTACACGAACTTCGCCGCGAACGTCGCGAGGTCTTTGTTGTTCTGCACCACGCGCAGCACGCCCGACACCGCCTTCTGGAACGGCCGGTCGCTGTCGGTGAACTCGAACAGCATCGACTCGCGATCGGTGGTGAGGCCCGCCGCAGGGAGAATCGAAGTCTCCTGCAGCCAGACGTTCACCTCCGCCGCGCTCAGCTGGTCGTACAGCAGCTTCGACGGCTCGCCGGGCCGGTCGAGCCACAGCGAGAAGTTGGTGAGCGGGCACGACGCCATCGCGTTGGTTTCCTCGATCAGCGCGAGGTGCAGACCTTCCGGCGACACCAGCTTCTTGTCAGTCTCGTTCTTCTGCTCGATCTTCGGCAGAATCGAGTACACCTCGTACTCGCTCTTCACCGCGAACGGGATCAGGTCGATGGTGGTGGTGCCGGTCACGACGAGGTTCGCCGCGATGGTCACGCCGGGGTTCGTCACCTGCAGCTCCAGCGTCTTCGCCTGAAACGCGCCCACGCCCCACATGTCGACGAAGCGATCCTGCAGCCACGCCTGACGACCGAGCGGAATCGGCAGGTAGAAAGTGACCGCCGTGGTCGAGCCGTTCGGCAGCGAGCGCTGCATGCCGGTCGAGGTGTCGGTGTAGCCTTCGATCTCGCTCCAGTTCGAACGCCGCGCCTCGCGCTGAATCTTGTCGAAGCCCAGCACGGAGTAGATCAGCTCGGTCTTCCCCTGCGGACCCATGTTCAGGGTCATGTTGAAGAGCGCGAGGAGCGCCTGCTTCTGAGTGTCCGACAGAGTGACCGCGCCGCCCGTGGTGTTGTTGATGTTGACGACCACCTTCAGGTACAGCGCGAGCATCTTCAGCCCGCGCTCGATGGTGATCTTTCCGCGTTCCGCCTTCTGGCCGCCCGAGCTACCGGCAGCGATCTGCAACTGCGTCAGCTTGTTTCGAAGCATTCCTACCCGCCCATCCTTCCCGCCCTACGTTGAAAGCGCGCCGTTCAGGCGAGCTTGATGACGCCCTTTTTCGTGAGCGCGACCACCGCGCCCACTCCGACCGCCGCGCCGAGCACGGTCGAAACCAGAATGACGATTCCCGTTTTCACGTCTCTCTCCTCTTCAGCTGACGAGCGGGCTGACCCACACTCGCGACTGCCCGCGCTTCAGGTTCGGCACCTCTTCGACCCACGCGGCGTTGCGCGTACGCGCGGCGATGGCGTCAACGTCGTCGTCGTCGAGCTGCGCGAACGTCTCCAGCGCCGTCAGCTGCGCACGCGTCGATTTCGACATGTGCACCATTCGCTGACACACCATCACCATCGGCAGCTCTTCGTGACGGCCGCGATTCGCCACCACGTTGATCGCCTTTTGCGCCTTCGCGGGGTGCGTGTTGTCGAAGCTGTACGCCCCGACCTCCTCCAGCACCACGAGCACGTTTCCCACATGCATCATGAACGCGCAGAGCGTCGCTACCTGCTCGGCCTGCTCGTCGGCGTCGTCGGTACCCGGCACGATGGCCAGCGAGTAGCGCTCTCGATCAAGGTAGCGCAGCACGTTCCCCGTGAACTCGTCGAACGTCACCCGCTCTTTGCACGGGCCTAGGTCGACTTGCGACGTCGCCCGCCCGGCCTCGCTCCACTCGTCGCACGGGTCGTAGACCACCACCCGCTTCACCCGACCGGCGCTGATCTCGCGCTTCAGGAAGAGCTTCGCCTCCCGGCTCTTGCCGGTGCCGCTCACTCCCACAAACGCGTAGCGCGAGGTTGGCTGAATCGGAGGCAGCATCAGGCCGCGAGCCTCACCCGAGTGGCCCACGTCGAGCGCAGCCACGCCTCGAAGTCAGCGCCCGGTTTCGAGGCGACGCTGACCACGGCCACCTTCATCGGTCGCGCTGCCATCGGCTCGCCGCGCAGGCGCGCCGCTTTTCGAAGCCGGCAGTCAGACGGCGCGAGGCCCTGCGCGTCTTTCTCGGCGCGCTGGTAGCGCTCGTACTTCGCGGCCCGACGCCGCGAACGCTCCTTCAACATCTTCTCTCGTCGCTTCGTGCTCATCGCGCCTCCACCTGGTCCGGCACTGCCCCGGCGCCGGTCTGCCGCGGCTCGGCAGTGCCCGAGCTCAACTTCGCCTTTGGCGCGCGGTCGCGGTTCTGCCACCACGCCAGCCCGAGCCCGACGCCGAGCTGAATCGCGGGTGGCCCGAAGATCATGCCCACCGTGAACAGCGCGAGCGTCAGCGGGCTGCCCACAGACTTCGAGCCGAGCTTCGCCATCAACGGCGCGGTGCCCTGCGCCAGCCCCACCACCGGGTCGATCGTCACTTTCTCGGTGACGATCTGTTCGCCCTTCTGCGTACGCAGCTCGACTTCTTTGCGCGGCGGCAGCTGAAACGGAGTGCCCGCGAGCCCGGCCTCCGCCTGACTCCACAGCCCGAGCATCGTCGGCATGACCTCGGCGATTTGTTCGTCGCCCGGCCAGCCCGGCGCAGGCGCGGTCAGCTGCGTCTGCGCCGAGCCCGGGCCCTCCCCCGCCGCACGCTCGGAGTTTTTGCCCTTGATCTTGTCGATGCGATCCCAAAACTCGTCGATGGACGTCGAGCCTTCGAGCTGCTTCACCAGCGTTGTCGCCTTGCGCTTCGCAGCCATCGCCGCGAGCTTCGCCGGGTCGCGCAGGTTCTTCTTTGGCGCGCCAGCTGCCGGTGCTTCAGCTGTCACTTCTCCGTCCATCGTTCGCCTCGGGGTGGAAGCCGACCGGCGCGGTAGACGTCACCGGCCGGTGGCCATCGTGTGTCGTCAGACGTTCGGCGTGCTCGAGCCGGTAGTGCCCGCGCCGGCTTCGGCAGGCGGAGGCGGCACGATCGCGGGCACGCCCTGGGGCTTGGTCGCGACGCGACTCGGAGTCAGCGCGGCGCGAGGCGGGTTCATCGCCTCGAACACCTTGCGCTCCAACTGCTCGAAGGTCAGCGAGTGGTCGGCCGAACGCTCGGGGTGCTCGGGGTCGTCGAAGTACGCGAGGTACTGCGGCATCCCGGCGTAGGCGCGATCGTGCGCCGCCGACACGTTGCCGCCGAACTGCCGCGCGCTGCCGACGTCGTACCGATCACCCGAACCGCGCTCGTCGAGCGAGCGCGAAACCAGCTCGTCGAAGATGCGCTTGAACTGCGTGGGGCTGCCGTCCTGCTCGTTGAGCCGCCGCCGAATCTGCTTCTTCTTTGCCTCGTCCATCCCGCCGCCCGTCACTTTCCGTCGAGGTCGGTTCCCAACCACAGCGCGGCTCGTTTGAGCCAACCGGGCTGCGAGGGCGCGGCCTCGCGCGCGCTCTCAGTGTTGTGCGCGGGCTTCGCCTTCGTGGCCTTGCCCGCCGACTTCTCGAGCTTCGCTTCCGGCTCACTCGGAGGCGGTGGTTCCGGGACCACCGCCTCCGAGGAACCAGCCGCGCCGCCCTCAGGAGAAATGGACGGCTCGGAGGCAGGCGCATCGGTCGCTGTCTCGGGAGGCGAACTGACGTCCTGACCCTCACCACCAGCGGGGATCGTCCCCTTGTTTTCCGGTTTGCGATTGCTCTTCGCCGTCACGAGGATCTGTTTACTGAAAGTACGTGTGCAAAACGACTGAGTGTCTTGCCTCTCCTCGGATCACTTTGGTACATGTTGGGGCATGAACTTTCGCTGGGTGGGTCCAAAAGAGGCGGCGGCGGTGGCTGAGGTTCACGAGAAGACCGTGCGGCGCTGGTGTCTGCGCGGGTTGGTGAAGGCGTACCGGCTCGCCTGCGGCACCGGCCCATGGCGCATCGCGATCACCAACGACGGCCGCGTTTGCGACCCGGCACCTCGCGCGTGAGAACCATCACCTGTTCGCTGTGCACCGCGCGCGTCTTTCTCGCACGCGGCGACTACTGGCGCGGCTGGATTTCCGGCCGCGTCGAAACCCGTTGCACCGAAGGGCACCGATGAAAGTCGCAGCTTGCTACGTCCGCGTGTCGACCGAAGAGCAGACCACCGAGAACCAGCGCGCCGAGGTCGAGCGCCTTGCGAAGTCTCGCGGCTACGAGCCGCGCTTCTACGAAGAGACGGGCAGCGCCGTGAAGCACCGCCCGGTGTTCGACGCGATGATGAAAGACGTTCGAGCCGGGCACGTTCAGGCCGTCTGCGTTTGGGCGCTCGACCGCGTTCACCGCAACATGCACCGCCTCGTGGCAGACGTCGCCGAGCTGGCCCGGCTCAACGTGCGACTGCTCTCGGTGAAGGAAAGCTTTGTCGACGTCGAGGGGCCGATGCGCGATCTCTTCGTCGCTATCTTCGGCTGGTTCGCTCAGTTCGAGCGCGACCGCCTGCGCGAGAGAACGAAAGCCGGGCTTGAGCGCGCGCGGCGTCAGGGCAAGACCCTCGGTCGACCTCGCGTGCCGTCTCCGTCGTTGCAGCTCGCCGTTGAAGGCGTGCGACGCGGCCAGTCGATCAAGGTCGCGGCGCGCAGCGTTCGCGTTTCGGAGTCGAGCCTCCGCCGTGCGCTGAAGGCGAGCAGCGCGGGCACTACCTCCGCCGGCGCGAGCTCCGGTAGTGCCGGACCTGGTGCAGCGTGATCGACGCCGACTGCCCGCACGACTCGCCCACCGTTCGCCAGTTCTTCGTGAACGGTAAGCCGCGCACCGTGTGCGTGCTGTGCGAGAACGATGCGGCTCGACTGCTGTCGCTCTTCCGAGCGATCACCTCGAACACGATGGAAGGCCTAACGAGCCGCGCGTGCGTGCTTCAGGGACCGGCGGGGCTGCTGTTCGAGGTCGTGGTGAGCGCTCGAATGGTCCGCTGAGCGTCAAAAACCCCACCGAGTTTTGAGCCCGGTGGGGTCTATCGAATCGATCACTTAGCGACAGGTCGGCCAACCCGTCAAAAACGACCGTTATTGGCGGATGGCCGCAAGAAGCAGCCTCCGCGATTCGGCCCAAAAGTACGCCGCCGCTTCCGGGAACCCGGCATCATCAGCCTCCTGGGCCCAGCGGGCGAACCACTGCGCTTCAGTCATGTCGCCTTCACGTTCTTCGCTCTTTGCGTCCATATGCGTACTCTCTGCCTTTCCGTTGACCGGGCCAATCCCAGCCGGTTCGAGAACCCCTCCGTTGCGGAAGGGTTACGGCACTACCCCTACTACACGCGCTTTCAGTGCCGCAAGAGGGGTAGTGCCGCAGAGCGGCTCATGGGTTTGACGCGAAGAACGCGCGAGCGAAGCCGGGCGGAGTGATCGCCCTCTCCGCCGCCGTCGAACGATCCATCGCGCTGCCGGTCGGCTTCACGAACGGCCCGCGCTCTGGAATCGCGAAGTCACCCCATATGGCGGTGCGCTTCGTCCAGGGGTCACCGAAGTCACAAGGCTCGAACACGTCTCGCGGCCGGCCGAGGTAGTGCCCGAGCAGCCCAGTGGGGTTCTCTAGCGCCCACCACTTCGGCCGCGACTGGAGAATGATGCGCATGCAGGCGTTGACCGTCTCCATGCCCACCACGAGGTTTCGCGCCTGCCCGTTTTTCGCAAGCGAGAACTCGGTGCAAGGCGGCGCGGCGAGCACCCCGTGAACGTTCGGCGGCGGCACGTAGGTGCGCACGTCGCCATCGGGCAGCGTGATCGTCCTGACGTCGTAGCCTGCTTCGACGTACGGCACTGCCCAGCTGCCGGAACCACCGCAGAGGTCGAGCACGATTCGCCGCGGCTCGGTAGTGCCGAAACCTGGTTCGGGCACTGCCGCGACGGCCGCTGGAAACAGCTCGACCTGCGCTCGAGCCGGTAGTGCCTCGGCGATCGCCGGGGCACTGCCCGAGCTCAACTCCTGCGCCGGCGAGGCACTACCTGCGCCGGCGTACTGCAGCGCCGCCCAGCGCATCCAAGGGCCGACAGCGCGCGGGCCACCGCCCCTTTGCTGCGCGGCGTCCATCGCCGCGCGCTCTTCAGGCGTGAGCCTCACCGTGAAACAGGCTCCTCGCCTGTTTCCCTGACTGAGCTGTGCCACGGCTCACCAATCCTTCCAGACCAGAAGAACGCTGGTGAAGTTCGGCTCGGGACACCCGACGCCGAGGGGGTTGCTCGGGTTGCCGTAGGGGAAGCGCTCCGGTGGCTCGAACGTGCGGAGCGGCGAGCCCGGCCGATCGCGGTACGGCTCCACGTGCTCTTGCCACCACTTCGAGTGTCGACGACTACCGGGCAGCAGCATCGCGATCGACGTGCAGGTGCCGTTTCGCCACTCCGCCCACGCCTTCACCACCCACGGCTCGATATCCGACCACGGCGGGTTGTTGAACGTGTCTCCGAACCAGATGCGCTGAAGCCCGTCGCGCAGCTCTGGGTGTGGCTGCTCTGGCCCGTACCAGTGCTTCGCCACGTGCGCCGCGCGACATGCCGCGACGTCGAGCGTGAAGCCGAGGATACCGACCTTCTGCATCACCCAACCGAGGGCGCGCCGAATCGTGTAGCGCTGGTTCTCGTCGTCGTTGCCCGCGTTGGGCAACACTTCAGGGAACAGGTCACGCGTCGCCGCGTCGCGCGGCTGCGAGTCGTCGAGCGTCTCAATCGCTGCTGACAAATTCTCGAGACTCATGGCGCGAATCCCTCCGCCGCCGCCGACTGCTCAGCGAGGGTGCGCGTGCGCCAGATGCGACATGGCCTGCCCGAGCGGCCCGGCCGAGTACCGATCGGCACGAGCACGCCCCGGCTGGCCATTTCGTGAACGCGGGCGCTGATCGACTGGTGCCCCACCCTGAGGTGATGCTCCAGTTCGTCGACCGTCATCGGGGCGACGTCGAGGCACTGCCGAATTGCCGCCGCGATCGAGCGCGCTCGCTTTGTCGTCACCGGCACCAGCAGCAGCGCGCCGCAGGTGGCGCAGGTGTTGGAGTGCGTTGAGTTCATGCCGCACCCCCGCAGAGGTGGCGAGCGTGGCCCGGTGCATCGCAGGCGTGCTGCCCGCAGTCGTCGCACCGCCGCATCGGCCGACCGCAGGAGCAGAAGACGCGGAGTGGCTGAGCGCCCTTCGAGTGCGAGCGCGCGATCACCGCAGGCTGGTGCGTTCGCGCGACGAGAAGCCCGGCGTTCGGCTTCACCTGGTCCGGCACTGCCCCGGCGCCGCCGAGCGTCTTGCGCAGCTCGCGATTCTTCCTCACCGCCTCCAACAGCGACGGCCCGCCGACGCTGTACCGGCTCATCGCGACACCTCGTACGCCGCGCGGTCGAGTTCGCGCTGTGCCTTGCCGGGCTGTTTCTCGTCGATCAGGTCACTGGCGACGGCAACTGCCGTGACCAGCAAGTCGCGCTCGTCACCGAGCTTGCGGAAGCCGCGCCGCATGTTCTCCAGCGCGGTCATCGTGATTTCGACCTGCGCTTGCAGCTCCTCGCGCGTCGACAGCCGCACCGGCCGGTCACTGCCGGGCAGCAGCGCCGCAATCTCGTCTTCGATGGTAGCGAGGTCTGCTGTCACCGCCTGCACCCGCAGCTCGCTCACGACGTCGCGGTTGAACGCCGGGCGCAGCTGCTTCACCACCATCGTTCGCAGCTCGTCGATCAGCACGAGCACGTTGCCCACGGCGTTGCGCTGCTTCTTCGTGAGCAGGTCGGCGCGGTTCATCGACTGCTCCAGCTCGCGCCGCTCCTTCAGCGCCGCTTCTGCGACGGCAGCAGCGGCGATGCAGCACCACGCCTCGCCACCCGGCTCGTGAGTGCAGCAGTTGTTCTCTGCGTCGCAGGGTCCGCAGTGGCGGCAGCAGTTTTCAACAGCCGGGGCGGAATTTTGGTTTTCCACAGGCCCAGCAGATTTCGAAGCGGTGTCGGTGCCCTCGGCTCCGCTCGCTTCGCTCGCTACGCCTTCGGGGTTCGTCTTCTTCTCTGCCTCGCATCCCTTCCCGCAATCACAGTGCGGCGAAGCACACTGGACGTTGAGGGATACGATCCTAGGACTCCCAGCTTGAAGTGCCTTCGGTGCGGTGGACCCCTCGTGGAGGTCGACCCCGGAGGCGGGCTCCGATTCTTTCGCTGCGGCACCTGCCGGCGTGACTCTCGGCGGCGGGCGTCCAGCCCGTCTTGAATTCGTTGACCTGAGTCAACTAATAACCCGGCCATGGGCTCAGACGCGGCGGGCACGGTGCGGGTCTTCAACCGGTTCTACACGCGGCTCGCGGGAGTGCTGGCCGACGAACACCTCGGCCTCGGCCTGCCGCTGGGGCAGGTGCGCGTGCTGTTCGAGGTCGGGCAATTGGAGCCGGTCGAGGCCCGGGCGCTCCAGGCCCACCTGGGGCTCGACGCCGGGTACCTGAGCAAGCGGGTCGCCGAGCTCGAGACGACGGGCTTGATTCGACGGGCCGCGGCGCGGGCCGACGCCCGACGCAAGCCGATCACCCTCACCGCGAAGGGCCGCCGCAAGCTGGCAGAGATCGACCGCAAGTCGGACCTCGCGGCGGAGCAGATGGTGCGCGGGCTCGACTCCAAGGCGCGCGACCGCGTGGTGGGCGCGATGTTGGAGCTGATGCAGCTGCTCGACGAGCCGGTGTCGATCGCCCCAGAGCCGGCCACCTCTGCCGAGGCGAGCGCCTGTCTGCACGCCTACTACTCGGAGCTGCAGCGCCTGTTCCCCGAAGGCTTCGACGTCGCCGCGAGCGTGAGCGCCACCCCCGACGAGGTCACGCCACCTCGGGGGGAGTTTCTGCTGGTGCGGGCGGGCGGAAGGCCCAAGGGGTGTGGCGCGGTGAAGACGCTCGAGCCCGGCGTCGGAGAGATCAAGCGCATGTGGCTCCACCCCGAGCTGCGAGGGCGCGGTGTCGGCCAGCGTCTGCTCGCTCAGCTCGAGGCATCGGGGCGCGCGTTGGGCCACCACACCCTGCGGCTCGACACCAGCTCGCACCTGCCGGCCGCGATCAAGCTCTACCGGCGAAGTGGGTACCGCGAAGTGCCCGCGTACAACGACAACCCGTACGCCGCGCACTGGTTCGAGAAGAAGCTGGAGCCACGGTAGAGGCCTGGCAACCGCAGCGCCCGAGGGCTCGGGTCCACGTGGCTGCATCTTCGAGCCCGCATCACGTGCACTTCGAGAATCGGCGCGCACGTTGCACCCGTCGCCCGCCTCGGAGGCCTCGATGGGCAAAGCACCCGCAGCGGCAGTGATTCAGCTCCCGATTGAGTCTCGCGCCCGGCAGATGCGGGCCAGAGGTGGGCTGGCGTTCAAGCTGTTTGGAGTGGCGCTCGCAGGAGTGTTCGCCACCGGGGTGATCTCCGGCCGGTTCGAAGACGTCTACCGGCCTTTCTCGATCGCGTTCGCGCTGTTCAGCCTGGTCGCGTTCGCGGGCTTCGTTCAGGGCATTCGAGCGCTCGCTGCGCCTGGCCCCGGTGGGAGCGCACTCGGCATCGGGGTGCTGACCGCCCTGTTCCCGGTTCTGGGAGGCGCGTTCCTGACGCTGATCGGCGTGGTGCTCTCGCTCACCACCACCGCCGATTTTTCGCGCGGGCGGCAGCTGCGCCGGCGCGGTCGAATCCTCCTGCCGCCGGTCGCGCCTTCTAACTCAGGCGAAGCCGCCTCGCCGATCGTCCACCGCGACGGTGACGCGATCGCGGCGCAGTGGCGCGAGAACGGGCGCACCGAGCACGCCTCGGTGGCCGCGTTCGCCCGGCTCACCCTCGACTTGATGGCCTTGAACGCGCCGCGCGCCTTGCTCGAAGCGGCGCAGCAAGACGCGCTCGACGAAATCGCCCACACCGGGCTCTGCTTCTCGCTCGCGACCGCCTTCGATGGCCGAGCGCTGGGGCCCGGAGAGTTCCCCGAAGCGGTTCACGTGCCGGTTCGCCTGCCCGGCCGGCGGCTGCGTTTGGCTCAGCTCGCGGTCGACTCGTTGATCGACGGAGCGCTCCACGAAGGGCTCTCGGCGGCGGTGATTGCGCGACTGGCCCAGCGCTGCACCGAGCCCAGAGTGAAGGAGGTGCTGCTGCAGATCGCGGCCGACGAAGGCCGGCACGCGGCGCACGGGTGGGACGTCGTCGAGTGGTGCCTGCGAGAGGGCGGCGCCACCGTACTCGAGGTGCTGCGCGGTGCCGCGTTGGTGCTGCCTGAGAAGATGGACACCCGGCGCTCACCCACCGCGGAGTCGGGCGCCTGGGAGTCGGCTGGCATTCACGGCGCTGCGCTCGAGGCGGCCGAATACGAGAAGATGCGCCATAACGTCCTGAAACGACTCGGGGTCGTGACCCGCCGGGGGTGACCGGGGGCGGAGTCAAAAGCGGTAGGTTGTCTGATTTCGAATGAGTCGTTGGGACTCATTCGACAACTTTGGCCCGCAAGTTGTCCGATCTCAGACAACCTACCGCTTTCCGTCTTACGTCTGCCCCAGCTCCTTGCGCAGGCCAGCCAGAAACGAGCTCAGGTAGCGCGGATCATCGGGGTTCTCGGCCAGAGCCTGCTCGATCACCTTCACGACCAGTCGCAGATGCTGTTCGCGGGTCTGGGGGCGCTCACGGGCCTGGGCCTCTTCGATGCGGGTCGAGAGCGTCGAGATCTGCCGCAACCGGAGCAGCTGCTTGGTGACGAGCGCCATTCGCGCCCACGGGTCGACCGCTTCGAGCACTGCCTGCTTCTCTTCGACGGGGATCGCGATGCGCTGATTGCCGAAGAGCTTCAGCCGAGCCGCCAGCGAGTCGAGCTCCGAGGCGATCAGGTCGGCGTGCGCTCCCGGGTCGGTGTTCGCGTCGAGGCGGCCGAGCATCGCGGTGTGATCGCCGGCGGACAGCTCGCGAACCAGCGCGCTCAGGCGCGTCATCGCGCTTCGGGTCTGCTCGTCGAGGCCATCGCCCGGCAGCTCGGTGAGCACACTCACGTGCGCATCGTTGCGGGCGCCGACGCGGTTGACCCGAAACCGCGCCACGCCCTCCAGCTCCACCCGGGTGCCGCCTTCGGGCATCTGTTCGAAGCCCCGAACGCGGGCCAGCGTGCCGACGGTGAAGAAGCGACGATCCTCCGTCGGACTCCGGGTCAACGCCGCCACCGAGTCGCCGCTGGCGAACGCTTTGCGAAGCCGTCCTTCGTCTTCGGCTTCGATCTCCACCCGCAGGCTCGCTCCGGGGAACAACGTCACGCCCCGCAGGGAGATCACCGGGAAGCCTTCGGCGGGCGGGTCGGCGGCCATCGGCAGCGACTGCTACCACAACTCACTTCAGGTCGAGCTTCGCCAACGTGCTCGCCGGCACCGCGAACCCGCCGTCGAAGTACTTCGCGTCGGCGATGATGATGCCCGCCAGCGCGCCCGCGGCGTCATAGAGCCCCGCCCCCGCCGAGCCCTCCGAGATCGCGCCCGAGACGCCGATCAGCGTGCCCTTGAACTCGGGCGGCATGCGGTCGATGCGCACCTTGTTCAGCACCACCGCCACCGTGCCCTGGGTGAGCAGCGCGGGGATCTGCTCGGGGAAGCCCACCGACCACGCGCGCTCGCCGATCTTCAGCGCCGCCTCGCGCATCGGCGCCGCCCCGGCCGCCGGCGGCAACGCCACCTTCGACTTCAGCAGCGCCAGGTTCAGCTCGGGAAATTTCCGCACCACCTCGCAGGCGTGGCCCTCGGCCAGCCACTTGCGAAAGTCGTTCGGCACCTGCTGCTGATCGGCCGGCGCCTCGAGCGCGCTCTTGCACGCGAGCTCTTTGCCCGAGCCGATGCACTGCAACGGCACCAGCAGCTGCTTCTTCTTCGCGTCGACGATCACCGCCGCGCAGGTGGTGAAGCCCGTGGAGCCATCGGGGAAGGCGGTCGCGACCGCGGTGAACATCGTCGCCGCCCTCGCCTTCTCGTAGGGGAACTCGGGCTCGGCGGCGGCTGCTGCCGACGCCAGAATCACCAGACACCACGCATGCTTGAAGGTCATTCCTCCAGATCCCCCAACCCGGGCGGCCTGTGAAGCCTTGCTTTTAGACCAACCGGTCTATACACATGGTCTAGACCAACCGGTCGAACCACCATGCCCAGACCTCGCTTCGCCAACGCCGACGCCGCCCTCCAGAGCCGCATTCTCGAAGCGGCCACCGAAGAGTTCGCCACCAAGGGCTACGAGGCCGCCTCGCTCAACCGGATTCTGCTCAAGGCCGGGATCTCGAAGGGCAGCTTCTATTACTACTTCGACGACAAGGCCGACCTCGCGGCGGCGACGCTGGCGGAGCTGATCGACGATCTGCGCCCGGTGTTCGAACAGCTGGGCGAGCCGAAAGACGTGAAGGGCTTCTGGTCGTCGCTGCGCACCTACGCCAGCCGCACGATGGACGAAGGCCTCGGCACCCAATCGCGGCTCGACCTGGTGGCCAAGCTCGGCATGGCCTACGTCGAGCACCCCGAGGTCGCCGCCCAGGTG
This sequence comes from Myxococcaceae bacterium, assembly GCA_047602415.1. Classification (GTDB taxonomy): domain Bacteria; phylum Myxococcota; class Myxococcia; order Myxococcales; family Myxococcaceae; genus JASGHH01. Next base: position 1,489,799 of record JASGHH010000001.1, read on the forward strand.
TTGCCTCGGCTGCAGGGCTTTCGCGAGCAGATGGTGGCGTTCATCAAGCGCGGCCAGAAGCTGAAGGCGGTACGGAGCGACCTCCCCGCCGAGACGCTGATGTCGGTGATGCAAGGAGCGAAGACCTCGCTCGCGGCCTCGATGCTCCCCCGCGAGGGCGTGACCCGCGCCGACATCGAGCGCTTCAACGACGTCTACTTCGACCTGATCGAAAGGATGGTGAAGCCATGAACGCTCTGGTCCTCGCCGCGGTGCTGTCTGCCGCGCCTCCGCCGAACGTGCCCGCCTGCCCCTCGAGCGAAGATCAACCCAACGTCGAAGAGCTGGTGAAGCGCACCGAGCAGCTGCTCGACGGCAAGTCGTCGATCTCGGTGATGACGATGGCGATCAAGACGCCCTCCTGGAGCCGCAAGATCAAGATGAAGGTCTGGGCCCGCGGGCAGGACTACGCGCTGATTCGCGTGCTCGAGGGCGGCCCCCACGAAGCGGGGATGATGACGCTCAAGCGCGAGAAGCAGCTGTGGAACTACCTGCCCCAGGCGGGCCGGGTGATGAAGCTGCCCTCGGGCATGCTCGGCGACTCGTGGATGGGCTCCGACTTCACCAACGACGATCTGGTGAAGGGCAGCTCGATCACCAAGGACTTCGACGCCAAGGTCGACCCCAAGGGAATCGAGGTCGACGGCAAGAAGGCCTGGCACGTGGTGCTGATCCCCAAGAAGGACGCGGTGGTGGTGTGGGGCAAGATCGAGATGCTGGTCGATCGCGCGTCGTGCGTGCCGCTCGAGCAGCGCTTCTTCGACGAAGAGGGCAAGCAGGTACGCAAGATGGCGTTCTCCGACTTCAAGGACGTCGGCTGGCGCCACTTTCCCCAGAAGATGACGGTGGTGCCCTCTGAGCCGGGCCGCGAGACGTCGATCACCTACGAGTCGATCGAGTTCGACCCCGAGATCTCCGACGACACCTTCAGCCTCCACCGCCTCCAGCAGGAGCACTAGCCATGCTGCGCCTCGCGTGGCGAAACATCTGGCGCAACAGCCGCCGCACCTTGATCACGCTGGCCGCGATCACCCTGGGCACCGCGGGCATCGTCGGGATCACCAGCTACCGCGAGTCGGCCTACGGCGGAATGATGCGCTCGATCACCGAGCAGCTGGTCGGCCATCTGCAGGTGCACGGCAAGGGCTACCAGGACTCTCCGGAGATCTCGACGCTGGTGCGCGACCCGGTGGCAGTCGAAGCCAAGCTCTCGAAGGTGCTCCCCGGAGTGAAGGCGGAGCAGCGGGTCATCGGTGGCGGCCTCGCGGGCTCGGGCGATCAGTCGTCGGGCGTGCTGGTCACCGGGCTCGAGCCCGGCAGCACCCAGATGCTCACCGTGCTGGAGGGCAAGATGCTCTCGGCCGAGCCTCACAAGGAAGCGGTGATCGGCAAAGAGCTCGCCGATCAGCTCGGAGTGAAGGTCGGCGGCGAGCTGGTGCTCTTGGGCCAGGGCGCCGACGGGTCCACCGCCAACGATCGCTTCACCGTGGTGGGCATCGCCGACGCGGGCACCTCCGAGCTCAACTCGACCGCGGTCTTTCTCCACCTCAAAGACGCGCAGGACTTCTTCGGGCTGGGCGACGGGGTGCACGAGCTGGTGCTCCGGCTGCCCACCGACCAGGAAGATGTCTCCGGGCCGTTGAACGCGGCCCGCGCGGCGCTCGACCTGTCGACGCTGGAGGCGGTCTCGTGGAACCAGCTGCTGCCCGAGCTCAAGGGCACGATGGAGCAGAAGCGGCAGAGCCAAAAAGGCCTCGACTACATCGTGTTCTTCATCGTCGCGCTGGGCGTGCTCAACGCGATGACGATGTCGACCTTCGAGCGCACCCGTGAGCTCGGAGTGATGCTGGCGGTCGGCACCCGCCCGGGAGCGATCGTGCGCATGATCGTCACCGAGGCGCTGCTCCAGGGCGTGCTCGGCCTGATCGCGGGGCTGATCTTCGTCGAGCTGGTGTTCGCGGCGATCGGGGTGGTGCACATCGGCGCGCTCTCGCAGACCGACATGGTGGGGGTGCGAATGCCCTCCGAGATCCACCTCAAGCTGGCGCTCAACGCGATGAAGAACGCGTCGGTCACCGTGCTGGTGTCGATGTTCCTGGCGGGTCTGTTGCCCGCGTGGCGCGCGTCGCGGCTGCAGGCGGCAGATGCGGTGAGGGAGGCCTAGCCATGTTCTCGACGCTGAAGCTCGGCTGGCGAAACATCTGGCGCAACAAGCGGCGCACACTGATCAGCATGAGCGCGGTCGGGCTCGGCCTGACCCTGGTCGTCTTCTACGGAGGGCTGATCTCCGGAATGATGAGCGACGCCAAGAACCAGCTCGACTCCACCGGCATGGGGCATGTGGAGATCACGGCTCCGCAGTGGCGTGAGCGGCGCACCTCGTCGGCGCTGATCGAAGACCCCAAGGCGGTGATCGGCTCGTTGCAGCTGCCGCCCGGTGCCGAGGTGGGCGCGCGCATGGTGCTCCGAGGGCTGCTGTCGAGCGCGCACGGCAACGAGGCGATCGAAGTGCACGGGGTGAACTTCGACGACGAGAAGAAGCTCGCCTCCTACGTGAACGACGTGCGCGAAGGCGCCCTGCCCGCCTCCGACGATCTGAAGGGCATTCTGATCGGCGACGCGTTGGCGCAGCGGCTCCACGTGCCGGTGGGCGGCAAGGTGCGCATGATGGTGCAGCGCACCGACGGAGAAATGGGCGCCCAGCTGTTTCGGGTGCGCGGCATCTACCACTCGATCTCTCAGGGGCTGTCGCGCCACCGGGTGCTGGTGCCGATCGCCGCCGCGGAGGAGATCCTCGGGGCCAAGGGCGCGCATCAGATCGTCATTCAGCTCGAGCGGCCGGCCGACGGCGACGCGCTGGCGGCGAAGTGGCAGCAGCAGCTGGGCGGCAAGGTCGAGGTGCTGACCTACGCCCAGATCGTGCCGATCTTCAAAACGCTGGAGACGTACATCGACAGCATCATCAGCGTGATTTCGATCTTCGTGTACCTGCTGGTCGGCCTCGGCATTCTGAACACGATGTTGATGTCGGTGCTGGAGCGCACCCGCGAGTTCGGGGTGATGCAGGCGCTCGGCACCCGGCCGTGGGGCGTGATCTCGGTGGTGCTGGCGGAGTCGTTCTGGATCGCGTCGATCTCGGTGGTGCTCGGGCTGACGCTGGGGCTCTCGCTCACCTGGTACGGCCAGAGCCACGTGATGTTCGACATGTCGAAAGCGGTCGGCGAGAGCTTCGCGATGGGCGGAATGACGGTGAAGTCGGCCTTCAAGACCCGCTTCTCGTTGGCCGACGGCGTCGCCGCTGCCCGCTACGTCTACGTGATGGCGATTCTGGTCGGCCTCTACCCTGCCTGGCGGATCTCGCGGATGCGCCCGGTCGATGCCCTGCACGCGAAGTGAGGTGATGCCATGAGCGCAGTCGAAGTGATCGAAGTGACCAAGAGGTACCCAGGAGCGACCGCGGTCGACGCGCTGAAGAGCGTGTCGCTCACGGTCGAAGACGGAGAGTTCATGGCGATCGCCGGCCCCTCGGGCTCGGGCAAGACCACCCTGCTCAACCTGATCGGCGCGCTCGACGTGCCGAGCGAGGGCACGGTGAAGGTCGGCGGCGCGTCGCTGGCGGGGCTGGGCCGAAAGGGGCTGGCCGATCTGCGGCGCGACAAGATCGGCTTCGTGTTCCAGGCCTACAACCTGATCCCGGTGCTGACCGCGGAAGAGAACGCGGAGTACGTGCTCCAGCTGCAAGGCATGCCGAAGGCCCAGCGGCGGGCGCGGGTGAAAGAGGTGTTCGAGCGGCTGGGCATCGGCCAGTTCCTCGACGCGCGGCCGCTGAAGATGAGCGGTGGCCAGCAGCAACGGGTCGCGGTGGCGCGGGCGGTGGCGGCGCAGCCGAAGGTGGTGCTCGCCGACGAGCCGACCGCCAACCTCGACCAGGCGACCGGGCGCGCGCTGGTGGAGATGATGCGCGAGCTCAACCGCGAGCGCGGCACCACCTTCGTGTTCTCCACCCACGACCCGATGGTGCTCGAGCAGGCCGACCGGGTGGTTCGGCTGGTCGACGGGAAGATCGTCTCCGACGAGCGGAAGAAGAAGAGCTGAGCGATGCGCGCCCTCTGCGCGATCATCTCGCTGATCCCGGCGCTCGCGTCGGCGTCGGAGATCTGGAAGTCGCAGTCGGAGTCGTGGCTGCTGGAGGGCACCGGCTTCTACAAGCCGTACGTGTCGTGGCTGGGGCTGCCTCCGTCGCTGGTCGACGGAACGAAGGCGATGCAATCGGCGATCGACGGCGCCCGGCCGCTGCTCCCGCCCGCGCGAGCGGCGGCGCTGCCTTCGAGCTTCGCGCTCCCTTCGAACATCGGGCTCACCACCAGCACCGTGCGTGCGAACCTGAAGCTGAGCTGGGAGAGCAAGCTCGAGCTCAACGTCGCCTACCAGCTGGCGGCGGTGATCGCGTCGAGCCCCCAGTTTGCGGCCGCCGGCTCGTCGAATCTGCTCGGTGCGCAGCTGGTGACCCCGCAACGGCGGTTCGCCGATCTCTCTCCCTACCTGGTGAACGACAGCGGCTTCGTGCTCCAGCAAAACCTCGATCGGCTGTCGCTCAAATGGGCGGGCGAGAAGTACAGCGTCACCCTCGGCAGGCAGGTGCTCTCGTGGGGCACCGGCCGGCTGTGGAACCCCACCGATCTGGTGAGCCCGTTCGCTCCCACCGACTTCGATCGCGAGGTGCGGCGCGGCGCCGATGCGCTGCGGTTCTCGTACTCGCTCGGCGCGACCTCCCAGCTCGAGGTGCTCTGGCTGCCGCAGCAGAAGGCGGCCGACAACGGTGGCATTCTCCGCGGGCGCACCAACTTCGGAGGCTGGGACGTGTCGCTGACCGCGGCGAAGTACGTCAGCGACCTGGTGCTCGGCGGCGACGTGGCGGGCGATCTCGGGGCCGCTCGGCGCCCACGGTGAAGCGGCGTGGACGATGCCGATCGACGGGATCGACGACTCGAAGAAGCTGGGCCTCGAAGAGGGCTTCGTGCGCGCGGTGGCGGGGCTCGACTGGCGCCCCTCGGAGAAGTGGATTCTCACCGGCGAGTACTACTTCAACGGGTTCGGCGCGCACTCGCGCGATCAGAATCGTCGAGAAGCTGCGCGACCCGCGGGTGATTCGCGGAGAGATCTTCGGCGCCGGGCGCCACTACGCGGGGCTGGTGGCCAGCTACCTCGCCACCGAGCTGTTGACGGTGAACGTGACCGCGATCGCCAACCTCACCGACCCATCGGCGACCATCGTGCCGGTGGCGGAGTACTCCTTCGAGCAACACGTGCTGATTCGCGCCGGGGCATTCATTCCGCTCGGGCGCGGCGTCGACGTGGCGACGCTTCAACAACTGTCGGCGCACGACGTGGCCACCAACAGCGCCGCCTGGCAGCACGCGACGACGACGCTTTCGGCGCAGAGCGAGTACGGGCTGTCGCCGTTCGGCGTGTTCGTGCAGGTCGGCCTGTACATCAACTAGGCTGCTCGCCCGGGAGGACTTTCATGACTGGGTTGAAGTGGGCGCCGTTGGCGCTGCTGGCGCTTTGCGCGTGCAACAACGATTCGTCGCAGATGATGAACAGCGGAGGGCCGCCGAAGGGCGCCTGTACCAAAGACACCAAGACGGGCGGCTGCCGCTGTCTCGCCGACGCAGTGGGACGAACGCTGCAGCTCGACGAGGTGGCGGTCGACAACTGCGACGCTCCGCCTTCGGGCGTGACCTGGAGCTGCTGTCACGACGTCAGCTCGACCGGCATCACCACCTTCTGCGGCTGCGGGGTGGCGATGTGCGCTCAGCGCAACGACGCGTTCATCTGCGGGTGCGACTACCTGTTCAGCCTCTCGGTGGGCGGGAGCATCGACTCGTACCCACAACCGCGCGGCACCGAGACGCAGTCGTCGACCTGCACCGGCGACAAGTGTTGCACCAACGGTCAGGCGTGCAGCTGCGTCGACAACTTCACCTCGTGCGGGTTCAGCACCACCGTCGCCAGCTGCGCGCCGCCGGCCTCGCACACCTGCCCCGGTGGCGAGCTGCTCACGTCGAGCTGCGCAGGCTTGAAGTGGAGCCCGTGACGCCGCAGAGCGCTCGCACCTGAGGCAACACCGCGGCGGTCCGTTCGGCGATCTGGGTCTTCGAGTCGAGCTTGCCGCCGAGGAACGTCTCCGACGCGCGCCACGCCGAGTACGGCAGCAGGTGCAGGCCCGCGATCGAGAGCGCCAGCTGCCGGGGATCGGAGCGGCCGAACGCGCCTGACTCCATGCCGGCCTCGAGAAACGCGGCGGTGAGCTCGAGGACTTCCTGAACGCGCTGCCGGCCCTTCGGGTCGTCGAGGTAGGCGCCCTCGCCGATCAGCTCGCGCACCAGCAGGCGAGCGGTCTCGGGGTTGGTCGCGAAGTATTCCGTCACCAGGGTGCCTAGACGATCGAGGCGCTCGAGAAAGTCGCCCTCGTCGAGCCGGGCGGCGCCGATCAGCTCGAGCATCTTCGCCAGCGTGTCCTCGAGCACTGCCGAGTAGAGGTCCTGCTTGCTCTCGAAGTGGTGGAGCAGCGACGCCTTGCGAATGCCGGCGAGGTCGGCGACCTCACGGAGGCTGACGCCGTCGACGCCGCGGCTGGCGAAGACGTTTCGCGCCAGCGCGATCAGTTGCGGTCGGGTGAGCGGATTCTTGGGCCGGCCTGAACGTCGCACCGTCACAGTTTGACATATCTACCGATCGGTAGATATAGCCGCGCCCCATGCGCACCTCGATGGCGTGGCTGCTGGCTGCGGTGGTGATCGGCTGTGGCAGCAACGGCGGGCCTCCAGCGAATGGCGGAGGCGGCTCCGCGACCGGAGGCGGCTCGGCAACCGGAGGCGGCTCGGCGACAGGCGGTGGTTCCGCAACGGGCGGCGGCTCAGCGAGCGGAGGCGGCGCAGCGGCCGGCGGAGGATCCGCGGCTGGCGGCGGTGCAGCGACCGGCGGCGGTTCCGCGGTCGGTGGCGGTTCCGCGGTCGGTGGCGGTTCCGCGGTCGGTGGCGGTTCCGCGGTCGGCGGCGGTTCCGCGGTCGGTGGCGGCGCAGCAGTCGGTGGCGGCTCAGCGGTTGGTGGCGGCTCGGCGGTCGGTGGCGGTTCAGCGACGGGTGGCGGTTCAGCGACGGGTGGTGGCACCGCGGCTCCTCCGGAGACCGACGGCTCATTCGCGGTGGTCACCTCGACTCAGAGTCTGTCGGTCACCAGCACGCGCAACGTGGGGCTCAACCTCTACGTACCGACCGGAGCCACCAGCTCTCCGCTGATCGTGATTCACCCAGGGTTCCAGCTGACGGCGAGCATGTACGACTCGTACGGCAAGCACCTCGCGTCGCTCGGCTTCACCACGATCATCGTCGACCCGCCGTACGCCATCTTCGGCGGTCCAACCCACGCCGAGCTGTCCACCTACCTCGGCAAGGTGATCGACTGGGCGGTGGCGCAGAACACGGCGTCGGGAGCGCTGCCTGCGATCGACCCCTCGAAGTTGCTGCTCGCAGGCCACTCGCTCGGCGGAAAGATCTCGCTGCTCCGTGCCACCGCCGACGCCCGGGTGAAGGCGGTCTTCGGCATCGATCCGGTCGACAGCATCGATCCCCTCTCGACGATGCCGTCGGCCGACTACCCCTCGGTGACGCCGGAGCTGATGTCGATGCTCACCGTACCCCTCGCGCTCGCCGGCGAGACCACCAACTCGGCCTGCAGCGGCGCCTTCTGCCAGGCCTGCGCGCCGGCGGCAGACAACTACGACCAGTACGCGACCCACGCGGTATCTCCGACCGTGGAGATCACCGTCACCGGCGCGAGTCACATGTCGTTCCTCGACGACCCGAACTGCGGAGTCGCCTGCTCGGTCTGTCCCGCGGGCACCGATGTCCCGGCGAACTCCGCGCGGCTGGTGCACCGCTACCTCACCGCATTCGCGCAGCTCGAGCTCGAGGGCAACACCGCGGCGCGCGATTGGCTGGCCGGCACTCAGATGGCCGCCGACGTTCAGTCGGGCCAGGTCACGATGACGACCTACAACTCGTTCTGACTCAGCGGTTCGGGTTCTCGACCGCCACGCTCGGAGAGCTGAAGTTCGCGTGGGTCGCATCGGGCGACTCCCACTTCGAGCCGGTCTTGCTCATCGGGTCGTCGACCAGAAACTGATTCGTCTTCGGGTCGTAGCCGACCACCGTCACCCAGTGCCCGCCGTAGTCGTTGTTGAAGAGGATCACCGGGTTGCCGCGGCTGACCGCCATCTTCACGTCGTCCCACGACTGCACCGGGTAGCTCGAGCCACCCATCTTCGAGATCGCGGTCTCGAGCTGGCCGTGGCCGGTGCCGGTGTGATCGTTGCCGCCGGTGAGCTTGCGCATCGCTTCGATGTCGGCGTTCGGGTCGGCGTTGTTGAGCGGCATCATGCCCAACGACGCCAGCGCCATCGCCACCGAGGTCGGCCCGCAGTTCTCGTTCGGCGCGGCCACCGTCTTCGACGGGTTGTAGTTCGGATCAGACGCCTGGCGGACCTCGGTCGAGATCTTCGCGCCAGCGCCCCACATCGCGGTCAGCGTCGCGTCGTTGGCCTCGCCGGTGTCGGGCAGCCCGTTCATGCGCTGAAAGTCGGAGATCGTCTTCGCGTCGTAGCCGTAGCCGGGCGCGCAGTACCCGAGCTGCTCCATGCGCGCCTGCACCCGCGGGTCGCCCATGGTGAGGCCGGTCATTCGATCGACGCCGCTGGCGCCGTGCGCGACCCAACCCTCGAGCGCCTTGCCCTTGGCGTCGGTTCCGCTCACGTACACCCAGCCCGGCTGCCCACCCGCCGGCTGCGGCTGCACCACCTGAACCTGGGTGCCCTGCTTGAACGTGCCCAACAGCTGGGTGTTCGCGTTCGCGCTCTGCCGCACGTTGGCGTCGCTGGTGATCGTCGCGCTCGACGGCGTCTGCAGCGTCTGCTGGGTCGGCACCTCGCCGGGCCCCGCGGCGCCGATCGACGGCACGATGATGGTGGTGCCCCCGTCGGCGACCTGCGCCATCGCCTGATCGTGCGAGAGCGCGGTGTCGCTGCCCATGCGCGCGAGGGTGGCCGCGTCGGCGAGACCGGTGGCGGGCTTGATGCCGTTCGCCTGCTGAAACTCACGCACCGCTTCGGTGGTGCGCCGGCCGTACACGCCCTCGGCGCCCTTCACGTTGGCGGGATCGAGGAAGCCGAGCTGCTCCAGTTTCTTCTGCATCGTGTCGATGTCGGCGCTCTTCTGCCCCGGCTTCAGCGGCCCGGCGGGAAAAGAGGGAGCCGCCGGGGGCGTGCCCAGCAGCTCCATTCGCGACCGAAGACTGAGCGTCTTGCCGGTCGACATCTCGTCGGTCAGCGCCGGCCGGGACGCGGTGGTGACTGCGCCGCGGGGTTGCGTCTGGGTGGCGGCAACCGGGCGAAACTGCACCGGGTCTTTCGAGATTCGCGAGACCATGCACGATTGTCGGCATGGCCGTGGCGCGAATTACCCACTCTCGTGTAGCGAGAAATTACGCCGCCTTCACGCCCTGCAGGCTGCTGAGAATCTGCTGGAGCCCCTGCTTGCGCTGGTCGTCGGTGACGCTCGGATCCATCAGCTTCAGCAGCATCTGAATCAGCTGCTGCAGCATCGCGCTCGCATCGGTCGCGCTCGAAGCGCCAGAGGCAGCGCCGGCCGCAGGTGCGTTGCCCGGGCCCTGGCTCTGCCACGCGAGCGCCTGGTAGTTCTTGTCGTCGCTGCCGGCGCCGCGCAGAAAGTCGACCCACTCACCCTGCGGGTTCTCGCGGGTGTGAATGAACGCCGAGTCGCCCTTCACCTGATCGACCTGGAAGCCGGCGGCCTCCATGCCGGGCTTGATGTACTGGTTGAACCACTGCTCGGCCTCGGCCTTGGTGCGCGGCATCGCGCCCGAGTCCTGCGCCAGCTTGGCGAAGGTGTACTTGGCCGACTTCGGCTGCCCGTCGGGCTGCATCACCAGCGGCGCGGCGAGCTTCGAGTTGTCGAACCCGGTGAACACCGGTGGGTCGTTGCGCCCGGCGAACGGGCTCGGAGGCGACGCCACCTTCTGCCCCGTCACGCCGTCAAAGCCGTCACCCGCCGGGCGAAAGGCCGGCTGAATGCCGCTGTTGGAGATGGGGCTGCTCTGCGTCTGGGGGACGAACGCCGGGTTCGAAGACGTGATCCGCATGGTGCGCTCCTGCGAGGCCGTCCCCTTTCAAACGACCTACATAAAGATTGTCGCCGGAGCGGGCGAAACCGATCCCTGCCGAAATAACGCCTGTCGTTTCGCGCCCGATCTTTGGCGCGCTGAGTCAGGCCTGCGGCTCGATCCGGAGCCCCAATTTGCCGCCGAGCTCACGAACCAGAGTCTCCAGCCCCTGCACGCGCTGCTCGTCGTTGAGGCCGGGATCGTTCAGCTGCTGCAGCGTCGCAATCAGCCGGGTGAGAAACGGCCGCCAATCGACTGCGCTCTGCAGGTTGGGCGCGGTGTCTTGCCGCTGCCACGCCGGGTTGACGTTCTTTTCTTCGGCCGGCCGGAGCTGAGACTGCGAGGTCGAGGTGGGCTTCAAGACGCCTCCTTGCGAGAGGGGCGTCGAGTTACCACTCACCAGCGATCGAGAAAAGCGCGCACATCGGGCGACGCCTCGACCGTGCTGCGGAAATCGGTAACTGAAAGAGTGACCTGGGAGTCGCATGCACGCGCGACGTAGGGGAAGTCGCTGGAGACGATCACGCCCTTCGAGGTGAAGTGCAGCGAGAGCTGCTCGAGCCAGCCGTTCTCTTTGTAGATGCGCCCGCACTCGTCGTTGCCGAACTGTTTGCGCGCGTGCGCGATCAGCGTCTTGCGCAGCTTGTCTTGCGAGGCCTCCGACAGTCCGCTCCAGACGTCGAGCGTCTCGCCGGTGGCGAGCGGGATCACGAACTGCGCCTTCCACGAGTTGTCGTGCGCCGAGCCACCACAGAGCTCTTCGGCCGCGTCGGAGATCACCAGGTAGTCGGCGCTCAGGCGATCGACGGTGAGGTCGCGCGAGTAGCTGCTGGGCATGTTGCCGAACGACGGGCAGCTCACCACTCCGACGGTGCGCTTCACCCACGCGTTCAGCCGCTCGGCCGTGGCCGAATCGCCACCCTTGAACACGGGCTGGGCGACGTGAACCTCAGAAGGTCCATGGGCTTCGGTGAGCTTCTGCTCGAAGCGGAGGCCCTGCCCCCACGCGGAAGCGGCGAATGCGAGGCTGCACAGCCACACAATGGTGCGCATGCCATCGCGTAGTGCAGCGGCGATGCCAGCTCAGGGCTCCTGCACGAAGGTCACTTCGGGGTGCGGTGCCCCGGGCTCGTTGATGGTGGCGACGATGGTGGCCTTGAGCGGTGCGCCGGAGCCGGGCGTCTCTTCGCAGCTGACCGGCACCCGAATCGCGATCGGCTTCGCGTCGGAGCCTGCCTCGAGGTCGGCGGCGATCGAGCGCGGCCGGGCGTGAAGGCCGTTGAGCGTGCCGCCGTCGACGTCGAGCGCGGTGGCGAAGCTGTAGTTGCTGTCGCCCTTCAAGGTGACCACCAGCTTCAGCGTTCGCACGCCGCCGTTCTCGTTCACGGTGACGCTGCCGAGAATGGCGTCGATCGCACCGCCGTAGCCGCAGCGCGACGGAGGCGGCATCGGGTCGACCACCCCGTACGGGCTCGAGCAGCGGGCGCAGTCGGCGGCGGCGAGCGCGGCGCTGGCGGCGATCGCGGTGCGCAGCTGGCGCATCACCCGAGCGCGAACGTCGCTCTTCTCGTCTTTGTCGTCAGGGCCCGCCATCGACACCTCCGTCGGGAGCGGCCTCTCCGGTCACCACCACCGAAGGTGTGCTCGACAGCATCGAGACCGTGAACACCAGAATCGAGTCGGTGTTGATGCCGCGCGCCGAGCTCCGGCAGTTGATCGGCATGCGCAACACCATCTGGGTGGCGTTGGCGTCGGCCTGGAGCAGGAACGTGCCGTGCTCGGACTCGTCGGAGGGATCGGAGCGGAGACTCTGGGAGACGATGGTTCCACCGTCGATCGAGGTGCTCGCCTCGAAGGTCATGCCCGCTTGCTTCACCGAGTCGACCGCGAGGTGCACCTGGGGCGGCGCGCTGTTCGCGACCGGCGAGGCCGCCGCGGTGACCGACGCAGTGGGCCCCATGTCGGCGCACGCGGCAGGCGGAGGCAGCGGGTCGACCACGCCGAACGGTGGCGTCGAGCAGCTGTTGATCGTCGCGGTGGCCACCCCAGCCGCGAGCGCCAGCTTCATCTTCTGGGTGACGCGGTCGCGCACGCTCGGGCCCTGCGAGATCACGGTGGGCGCGGGCAGCACTTCGTTCATCAGCTTCTTCTTCTCGTCGCTCACGGCGACACCTGCGGCCGGGCGTTCTGGAGCGGCGTCGCCACCTTGTCTCCGATGAAGGTGAGCGGAGTGCCCTGCTTCACGCTCGACTGAATGTCGCGCGCCAGCTGGATCGCCCTGCCCCGCAGCTTGTCTTCGGCCTCGCGCAGCCGCGCCGCCAGCTCGTTGCAGAAGGCGTGATCGCCCGAAGGGTCGGCCTTCGCCTCGACCCGCGCGATCACCTCGCGCATGCCGGCGACGCTGTCACGGCCGAGCGCGATCGACAGCTCGCGGGCCTCGGCTTTCCACTCCGGCCGGAGCACCTCGGGGTGAAACCGGCGCACCACCTCGACATCGAAGCGGGTCGACATCATCGTGTTCGCCAGCGCGTCGGGCTTGAAGTTGCGCTCGAAGAACGCCTTCGCGCTGAGCTGGAAGATCCGCTCCGTCGGCGCGTCGGTCATCGTGTAGTCCCACTGGAGCCAGTCACCGCGGGCGCGGTTCTCCTGCTGCATTCGCTTCAACAGCGGCGTGCCGGCGTAGAGCTCGGTGCGGCCGAAGTTGAACGGGTACGCCGCCCACTTGTGCATGAAGTCCAAGTTGATCTTCAGCGACTCGACGTTGGTGTCGGGGTCGAACAGCAGCACGTTGAAGCAGACGTAGAGCCCGAGCGACTCGACCAGCTCCAGCGCGTTGTGGTTGTGCCGGGGCTGCGCCCACCGCCGCAACGTCTCGAGCCCCTGATCGGCGTCGGTCTCGATGCCCACGTAGCAGCGAATGCAGTTGAGCCGCTTCACCAGCGTCTCGAACACCTTCGGCTGCACGTCGGTCGGGCGGGCCTTCACCACGGTGGCGAAGTCGCGCACCTTGCGCTCCTCCAACAGGTCGGCGAGCGCGTTGAGCCGCTGCGCGTTCTTCACTCCCGACGGAAGGAAGAAGTTGTCGTCATGAAAGACGAAGATCTGAATGCCACGTTCGAAGTGCTCCGCCGTCATCTCGTCGGCGACCTCTTCCAGCGGGCGCTCGCGGTAGCGTTTTCCCGGCAGGGTCAGCTCGTGCCAGGCGGCGATGCAGCAGAAGGTGCAGTTGGCGTAGCAGCCGCGGGTCGACACCAGCGGTGCGATTCTGTGGCCGAAGCACGCGGCCGGCTCGCCTCGGCGATCGGGCGGCGGCAGCCCGCTGAGCTCGGGAGGATGCCGCAGCGGCGTCAGCGCCGGCGTGCCGCTCGCGTTTCGGGCGCAGAGGCCGGGCAGCGCGCTCCACGGCTTGCCGTCGCGCAGCGAGGAGCAGAGCTCGACGATCGTCTCCTCTGCCTCCTGGCGGCAGATCGAGTCGAGCTCGGGAAAGTCGCGCAGCACGTCTTCGCTGGCGAAGGTGGCGAAGTGACCTCCGGCCGTCAGGTGGCCCCGGTAGCCCGCTTCACGCAGCGCCACCGCGAGCGCCAGCATGTCGGTCGCGCGCCATTGAAAGGCCATCGAGATGCCCACCAGCAACGGCGGCGTGGGCGCGGTGGTGATGCGCTCGACGATGCCGGCGAGGTGGCGGGTCTCGTTGAACGGAAAGATCTCGGTGCCGAAGCCTTTGCGCTGCAGCGACGACGACAGGTAGCGAAGAGACAGGTTCTCTTCGAGCTCCGGCCCGACCAGCGCGACCCATGGTGATGACATCGAGTGCTCCCCTCGGCCCGGGGCGCCACTCTACTACTTCTGGCCGCGCGACTCGTTGCGGAGCTTCAGCACCTGGTCGAAGAACGGCGCCGGCACCACCTTGCCCTTCACCGCCGGCCAGGAGCGCTCGGCCGCCTTCTGGTACTTGTCGGAGTCGACCTTCACCACCTCGAGGCCCTGCTTCTTCATCGCCGCGATCGCGTCGTCGTTCAGCTTCTTCGCCTCGGCGTCGATCTTCTTGCCCAGCTCCTGGGCGATCGCGATCAGCTTCGGCTTCAGGTCGGCGGGCACCTTGTCCCAGGTGTCTTTCTTCACGACCGTCGCGCCGACCAGGTACGCCCACGGGTAGTCCATCATCTTGTTCGCCTTCTCGAACAGCCGGCCGGTCAGCATGTACGCCGGCACCTGCGAGACGCAGTTGATCATGCCGGTCTGCAGCGAGGGCACGATGTCGGTCGACGCCAGCACCACCGGCCGCCAGCCGACCTGCTTGAACGCTTCGATCGAGCCCGGGTCGCCGTCCCAGGCGAAGAACTTGGCGTCGCCCATCTTGTCGGGGTCGGGGTAGCCCTTGGTGCAGAAGATGTTCACCGTGCCGACCTGCACCCAGTTGAGCGCGACGTAGCCCTTCTTCTCGAGCTCCTTCTCCATCGTCTCCTGGACCTTCGGGAGCACGTAGGTGGTGTCTTTCTCGTCGACCAGGCCGGGGGTCGAGAACACCATCGGCTCCTCCACCAGGTCGTGGAGGCCGACGTCGGTGATCGACGCCGCCTGCAGCTGGCCGACGCCCATCTTGCGAACCATGTCGCCTTCGGAGCCCTGGGTGCCGCCGGCGTAGATCTTCAGCTTCACCTTGCCGCCCGAGGTCTCCGACCACTTCTCGGAGAGGTCCTTCAGAATGTTGTGCCAGGTCGAGCCGACCGGAGCCAGGGTGCCCAGCTTGATCGTCACGTCTTGAGCGAACGCGGCGGTCGCGGCGAGCAGCACGGCCAGGGTGAGTGAACGCATCGAAGGCTCCTCTAGTTGTTGAACAAGTCGTCGGCGTGAGACAGCAGCGAACGCGCCCGCCGTTGGGCAATGGTATTGGCCAGCCGTTCCGCCGGCACTGAGTCGACGTCGAAGCCAACCACCGAATTCAGCGACGCCTCGAACTCCTTGCGCTTCTGGCCCTGTACCAAAGGACCCTCGGCCCACGAGACCTGTACTCCCAAGCGGTGGCCCTTGGACAGCTCCATCGCCCGGTCGAGGTGCTTCTTGGCCTCGGCCTCCGAGCCGCCCGGCCGGGAGGTCTCGTACGACACCATGAAGTCGTGGAGCGTGCCCTGCTCCCACGACTCATCGAGCTCGAGCGCGCGCTTCGCCAGCGCACCGGGCGCGGGCAGCTGCGAGACCATCTCCATCTCTTCTTTGCCGTCGGAGATCGCCAACGCCCAGGCCGCCGCGGTCCAGTACAGCAGCGGCACGTCTTCTTTCTTGAAGCCGGCGCAGGCGGCGTCGAGGTTCTGCATCGACTTCAGCTTCTCGCTCACGCCCGGTTGCGACTCGTCGAGCCCGCGCAGGCCGTAGTCGCGCGCGCGGAGAAACAGCTTCTTGGCGCGCAGCTTGAGCGGCTTGGCGCGGGCGCTCTTGCCGTCGAGCTCGGCGGCGTCGGCCTCCTGCTGCACGAAGGCGTAGCTGTACTGGGTGAAGCCCGAGGTGAGCGCGGTGAGCAGGCCGATGTGGTGCGGCTGCTCGGGGAGCAGGCTCTCCATCGTCTTGAGGCCGAACGGCGCCGCGTCGCGCACCAGCTCGGGGTCGTCGTCGCTGGCGAGCGAGCCTCCGGTGCCCGACATCGCGTCGGCGAGCGCGCCGGTGGCGATCCCTCGGCAACCGGTCAGCACCAACAACAGCGAAGCCAACGCGTAAAGCTTCACTTTCTCCCTCCTTTTGCTGTGCTACTCATTAAGAGCCGTAGTCTCAAGGGTCAACGACTCGTGACGCCGGACGTTCAACCGATACCGGAGCGAACCACCAGTGCCTCGATGAAGGCGCTGATGCAGGTCGAGACGGGCTTCAACAAGAGCGCCGGCTCGGTGGTCGGCGTGCTCGGTTTGATCATGATCGTGCTGCCGGTCGCGCAGACGGTGGCACGTAAATTCTTCGGCGCCGAGATCCCCAGCGCGTCCGTGGTGGTGCAGAACCTGACCCTTTGGGTGGGGTTCCTCGGCGCCTTGCTGGCGGCGGGCACGGGCCGTCACCTGGCGCTCTCGACCGCGGAGGCGATTCCCGAAGGCTGGCCGCGGCGGGTGGCGAAGGTGATCTCCCGCGCGGTGGCGGCGGCGGTCTGCGCGCTGCTCGCGTACGCGTCGGTGAAGGTGGTGCAGGCCGACTGGGGCAGCGAGCGCACCGTGTTCTGGGTGGTGCGGGTGGGCTGGAGCGAGACGATCATGCCGATCGCCTTCGGCTTCATGTCGCTGCGGTTCATCTGGCGCGAGGGCAAGGGCGAGCAGCACTGGAGCGATCGCGGCATCGCGCTGGTGGCCACCGTGTTGGCGCTCTGCCTGGGCTTCTTCTCGCCGTCGCCGGTGCTGGTGGGCGTGCTGGGCGTGGTGACGCTGGTGGCGTTTCTGGCCGGCGCCCCGGTGTTCGTGGCGATGGGCGGCGCGGGCATGCTGCTGTTCTGGAACGGCGGCACCCCGATCGCGGCGGTGCCGGCGGAGACGTTTCGCCTGGTCTCCTCTGCCACCTTGCCCGCGATTCCGCTGCTGACGATCGCCGGCTACGTTCTGGCGGAGGGCGGCGCAGCCCGGCGGCTGGTGCGCGCGTACAAGGGCTTCTTCGGTTGGCTGCCCGGCGGCGTGGCGGTGATGGTCACCGTCGTCTGCGCGCTGTTCACCACCTTCACCGGCGGCTCGGGGGTCACCATTCTCGCGCTCGGCGGCCTGCTGCTGCCGATGCTGCAGAACGAGAAGTACCCCGACCCGTTCTCGTACGGCCTGGTCACCGCGTCGGGCTCGCTGGGCCTGTTGTTCCCTCCGTCGCTGCCGGTGCTGCTCTACGCGGTGGTGGCGGGGGTGCCGGTCGGTCAGCTCTACCTCGGCGGCCTGGTGCCGGGGCTGCTGATGATCAGCATGGTGGCGGTGTACGGGGTGATCACCGGGGTTCGCTACAAGGTGCCTCGGCAGAAGTTCGTGCTCAAGGAAGCCGCGAGCGGCTTGTGGGGAGCGAAGTGGGACCTCGGGCTGCCGCTGTTGATGGTGGTGACCGTCGGCTCCGGCTTCGCCACCGTGGTCGAGGCGTCGGCGCTCGCCTGCACCTACGCGCTGATCGTCGAGATCGTGGTGTTTCGCGATCTGCACCCCTGGCGCGACTTGCCGCGGGTGCTGGTGACCGCGGCGATGCTGGTCGGCGCGGTGGTGATTCTGCTCGGCGTGGCGATGGGGCTGTCGGCCTGGCTGGTCGACGCTGAGATTCCGTCGCAGCTGCTCGACTGGACCACCGCCCACGTGAAGAGCCCGATGGTGTTCTTGCTGCTGCTCACGGTGTTTCTGTTGGTGGTCGGCAGCGCGGTCGAGATCTACGCGGCGATCGTGGTGCTCGCCCCGCTGGTGGTGCCGATCGGTGCCGCCTACGGCATTCACCCGGTGCACCTGGGCGTCGTCTTTCTGGCCACCCTGGAGCTTGGGTTCTTGTTCCCTCCGATGGGCGTGAACCTGTTCTTGTCGGCGACGCGGTTCAAGAAGCCGCTGCCGCAGATGTACAAGAACACCTTCCCGTACCTGCTGATCCTCGCGGTGGGTGTGCTGTTGATCACGTATCTCGACGTGATGACCACCGGGGTGTTGAAGCTCGCCGGTGGCGCCGCGACCGGCGGTTAGTCTCGCAGCAGCGCGTTGAGCGACACGTCGAGCTGACTGACCACCGCCGTCATCAGGCTGTCGACCTGTGACTGCGGCAGCCCAAGCTTCTGAGCGAGCACGCGGCGGGTGGCGGTGGCGACGCTGTCTTTCGCCGCCGCGATCCACCGGGCCACCGTCGAGCGATGGGTGCCGTAGAGCTGGGCGATCTCGTCGATCGACATGCGATCGAGCGACGACAGGCGCAGCACGTTCTTCTCTTTCGGGCTCAGCGCGCCCACCGCCTCTTTGAACGCCGCCGAGAAGTCCTTCGCGTGCCGTTCCTTCAGCAGCTTCAGCTCGGGCGAGTCCGACGGGTCGGGGCGCTCGAGCAGATCGTCGTCGCTGTCGTGCCGGCCCTCGTCTTCCTGCGCCGACATCGCCACCCGCAGCGCGACCACCCTCGCCCACTTCACCAGGCTGCCGCGGCCTCCGTAGGCGGCGAGCTTCGGCGGGCCACCCTGCGCCACCAGCAGCCGCTGCCGCACCCGCTGCAACAGCTCGTCGGGGTCGCGGAACGACGAGAGCGCCGGCTTCAGCTGAGCGAGCTGCGTGTCCAACGTCTTCAGCGCGACCGGATCACCGTCGAGGCACGCGTGCGCGAGCACCAGGTCGTCGAGGTGCAGCTCGTCGCTGAACGGTGGCTGAAAGCCGAGGCCCGCCATGAAGGCGCTGAACGCAGCGGCGTTCACCCCGATGCCGGGGAAGGCCGCTCTCCCGTGTGCGACCACCTGCTCGAGCTCCACGCGACGACCGTCTTAGTGGTGTTTGAGCCAGGCGTCGACCTCGCCCAGCTCGGTGTCCTGCGCGCCGGCGGTCACCATCGCCGCGCGCGCGGTCTTCGCCTCGGCGTGCGCCTGACTGCGGCGCCTGGCGTCGACCTCCCAGAGCGCCCGGGCGTGAGCGACGTGAACGAACGCGTCGATCAATGGGTTGGCCGGCTTATTGGCGAAGATGCTCAGCGCGCGTTCGGTCACCTGCAGCGCCTTGGGCCAGCGCTTCAGCTGGAGCAGCGGGAACGCCTCGCCGCCGAGACACTCGCCCAGGTTGGGGTGATCGGGCCCGAGCAGCTTCTCGGTGATCTCCGACGCCTGTTCGTATTCGGCCACCGACGCCTCGAACTGCTTCTCCGACAGCAGCACGTCGCCGAGGTTGATGTGGGTGGTCGCCACGTCGTCGTGGAGGTGGCCGTGCGCTTTCTCCACGATCGCCAGCGAGCGCCGCAGCGTGCGCTCGGCCTCGTCGAGCTTGCCCTCGTATTGGTAGACGACCGAGAGGTTGTTCAGCTCGGCGAACAGCGACGGGTTTTCGGCGCCCAGCTTCTTCTCTTCGGTCGCCAGCGCCGACTTGAGGATCTCTTCGGCCTCTTTCAGCTTCTGCTGGCGAATCAGCACGCTGCCGATGTTGGTGCGCACCGAGGCCAGCTCCAGCGCGTCGGGGCCGAGCGCGGCGAGCTCGATCGCCTCCGCCTTGCGGTACCAGGTGAGCGCATCGTCGAGCTGCCCTTTGCTCCAGTAGTCGTTGCCGAGAACCTTGGTGGCAATGCCGACGGTCGGGTGGGCCTCCCCGAGCTTCGCCTTCAGCAGCTGCAGCGCCTCGGTGTGGAGCTCGACCGACTCCTTCAGGTCGCCCATCGCGCGCCGGGTGTCGCCCATCGCGCTCAGGGTGCCGGCCACCAGCGTCGAGCCCGGCGCCTCGCGCTTCTGCAGCTCGAGCGCCTTGCCGTAGAGCTCGAGCGCCTCGGGGTAGTGGTTCTCGTCGTCGGCGAGATCGCCCTCGTAGCGGTAGAGGATCGAGCGCGTCGTCGGGTTGCCTCCCAGCCGTTCGAGCACCGCCTCGGCGTGCTTGGCGCTGCGGTGCGCCTCGGGAAACTTCCCCAGCCGGTGGGAGTAGGCGCGCACCAGCCGCGTCCACGCCTCGGCGGCGATCGCGAGGTGGCCTCCCGCTTCGGCCGCCACCACCGCGGCGCTCAGCTCTTCCTCGGCCTTGGCGTTTTCGTCGGCGCCGTCGAGCACCTCGGCGTGGAGCACACGCGCCTCGGCCTCGAACGGCCGGTAGCCGAGCCCCTCGGCCTTCTTCACCAGCTCGTCGGCGCGGGGCAGCGCCTCTTTGTACTGCGCGGCCGCGTCGAGCGCCGAGACCTGCGCTTGTTCCTGCCGCAACCGCCCGAGCTCTTCACGAAGCGCCGGCGCGGCGGCCGCCACCGGAGCCCGCAGGGCCGCGAGATCGGCGCAGCTCGACACCGGAGGCATGCGCGCGATCATCGCGGGCGCATTTCGAATCGCGCTCTCGTCGGCATGGGCGAGCACCTCGGTGAGCGAGCGCACCTCGGCCTCGCGTTGGTCGAGGCAGGCCATTCGCAGATCGAGCAGCTCCTCCGACTGCTCACCGCGCTCGCGGGTGGCGACGCAGGCGCTCTCCCAGCCCTGCGCCCATTGATCGGCCCAACCATCGAGCGCGGAGGCGAGCGCATCGAACGACGCCTTCTGGAACGGCAGCTTCGAGTCTTCGAACGCCTTCGCCAGCGCCTGCCGCTTCGACGCGTCCCAGGTGCCGCTCAGATGCGCCTTCGCTCCGGAGCACGCGCGGGAGAGCTGGAGCAGCCCGCCGCCGCCGATCACCACCAGCGCCACGCTCGCGAACGCCGCCGGCACGAAGGCCCCGACGCGCTTCGGTTCGAGCTCTTTGAGCAGCGCCTCCATCGAAGGGTAGCGATCGCCCGGAGAGTCCTTCAGGCCGCGCTCGAGCACCCGCCGCACCTGCGCCGGCACCCTCGCCCACCCCGACGCCGGCACGCCCTGCCCGATCGAGGCGCGCAACGACTTGAGGTCGGTGCCTCCGAACGGACGGACCCCGGTGAGCGCCTCGTAGACGGTGACGCAGAAGCTGAACTGATCGCTGCGCGCGTCGGCGCCCTTGGCCTCGAGCTGCTCGGGGGCCATGTACGCGGGCGTGCCCAGCAGCGCGCCGGTGCGGGTGGTCACCGAATCACCGAGCGCATTCGAGAGGGTGTTCGCGTCCGACGGCTGCGGCTCGGTCGCCAGGCCGAAGTCGGTCACCACCACCCGGTTGCGCGCGACCAGCACGTTGTCGGGCTTGAAGTCGCGGTGCACCACCTGGGCGGCGTGCGCGGCGGCGAGGCCCTTGCCGGCGGCGACGAGGATCGACAGCTTCACGCTGGTGGCGCGGCGGGTGGCGAGCCACTGGCGGAGCGTCTGGCCGTCGATCAGCTCCATCGCGACGAAGAACTGGCCGTCGTGCTCTCCGACGTCGTGCACGGTGATCACGTTGGGGTGCGACAGCCGCGCCACCGCCTGGCCTTCGCGCTTCAGCCGCGCCTGCGCTTCACCGGCGGGACCGGTGGCGCCTGACCGCAGCAACTTGAGCGCCACCTTGCGATCGAGCGCGGGGTCGTGCGCCTGGTAGACGACACCCATCGCGCCCTCGCCCACCCGCTTCTGAACCAGGTAGCGCCCGAGCAGCGTGCCCGGCTGCAGCTCGAGCTCGCCGCTCGCTGAGGGAGCGGTCGCGCTGAAGCCCGGCGGCCGCTCACCGCTGCGCAGCCGGGTGAGCGCCACCACCAACTTGCGGCAGCTGGCGCACGACTCGGTGTGCGAAGCGAGCACTGCGGCGTCACTCGCGGCCAGCCGGTTGTCGACGTACTCCACCAGCCGGTTTTCGTCGGGGCAGTCCATCGTGGTGTCGAGGCTCATACCGAGAGCGAGGACACCGGGTCTTCGAATTTGTCTTGTTTGTTTCGAATGCGACTTTTTCCGAGCGGGCCTGTCCCTGAAGCCGTCACCGGAATTTTCCGGTCATTTCACGGGAGGGAATTTGAAGAAGACCTTTACGGCGGTCGCGTTCGCGCTCGCCTTCGCTTTGGCGGCGTGCGGTGGATCGAACAACGGCGGGAGCGGCGGCGGCAGTGGCGGCGGCGGGAGCTCGAACCAGACCTGCAACGAGAACCACTCCTGCCAGAACGGCTCGTGCGTCTGCACCAACGACGGCCCGAACAAGAACAACAGCTGCTGCGACCCGAGCGACAGCACCTGCACCACCAACAAGTGCGACACCTACTGCAAGTACTGTCAGTGAGCCGCTGAGGCCGCCGCGCTGGCGTTCGGCTTCAGCGCGGCGTTGCCTCGCGACCATGCGCGCACGTGCTTCACGGCGCCGAGGGCTTCGAGAACCTGCACCGTCAGCCAGCCGAGATCGAATTCCCACCAGCGAACGCCCATCCGCGCCGACGCCGGGTACGCGTGGTGGTTGTTGTGAAAGCCTTCGCCGAAGCTCACCCAGCCGAGCGGGGTGATGTTGGTGCCGCTCTCGGTGGCTCCGGCGAGCTGGTACCTGCGCCCGCCGTGCTTGTGGGTGAAGAAGCCGATCGCCCAGTGGCCGACGATGCTCGCCGCGACCCGGCCGAAGCCCGCCACCAGCCCGAGCTCGACGCCGCCCACCCAAGCGAGGGCCGCGAAGAAGGCGAGGTTCCAGAGCCACCAGGTGCGCTCGAGGGAGCGGAGCTGCGGGTCGGCCTCGAGCTCGGGCGGAATGCGATAGCGCTGCCAGTCGCGCGGAGTGAAGGCGCAGTGGAGGTTCCACCAGAAGTCGCGTAGCAATGAATGCCGGTAGGCGAAGTAATCGGGGCACTCGCGTTGGTTCTGCCAGTGGTCGCGCACGTAGTGCAGGCGAACCCACGAGAGCGGGCCGCCGAGGCCGGTGAAGACGAACAGCCAGAGCAGCGGGCCGCGAACGCCGGGCGCGAAGTCGAAGGTGCGGTGAATGATGCCGCGGTGGAGCGTCACCGAGTGGCCCACGCACAAGGTGAGGAACGTGAGCGTCAGCGAGACCGCCATGTGCTTCGACGCGTAGGGAATCGCCAACGCCGCGCCCGCCAGGTTCAGCCACAGCCAGGCCGCCTTGTGCCACGAGAAGCGAACCACTCCGATTTCAGGGCTCATCCGAGCAGTCCCTTCCGAACGGTGGCGGTGAACTGATCGAGGCCGGCACGCACCATCGGCATCGCCAGCGCGCCTCCGATCAACGGCGCCGAGAGCTCGACCGAGGCCAACAGCTCCTGCGTCGCGCGCTGCTTCGGGGTGCGATCGACCAGCCAGAACAACAGCAGCATCAGGTGACCGAGGTAGAGCGCGTGCGCCAGCTCGCCCGCTTCGGCCGGAGCGTCGACCGCGCCTTGAACAGCCTGGGCGAACAGCGGCTGCACGTGCGCCCGCGAGTAGGCGTTGTCGGGTGGGTTCAGCTCGTCGAGCCCGCTCAAGATCGTTCCCAACATCGAGCGCAGCACGTCGCGGTGGCCCTGGAGCACCTCGAGCGAGTTCCGGGTCAGCCAGATCGCGCGTTGGGTCCAGGTGCCCGCTGGGAGCGCCTTGCCCCGCTCGGCCCACTGCGCGGAGAGCCGGGCGTAGAGCTCGCGCACCACGTCTTCTTTGGCGTCGAAGTAGCGGTAGAGCAGCCCCGGCGACACCTCGGCGCGCCTGGCGATCTCGCGCATCGACGCGCCCTCGAAGCCCTTGGCCGAGAACTCCGAGATCGCCGCCTGGAACAACCGCTCCCGGGTGCGTTCCCCTTTGGTCGACGGCTCCTCGGCGGGCTTGGGCGCGACTCGTCTTCCCCGGCTCATCATGCCAGAAAAGTAAACGCGTTCACTTTTTCATGCAACTCGAAGGGTCAGAGGCCCAGCATCGCCTTCACAACCGCCTGGTATTCCGAGCCCAGGCCACCGTTCTGCGCCTGGTCGCGAAAGAACTGGAGCATCGCCTGGTTGTTCTCGCCGCCGCCCTCGAGGGTGATGTCGTTGAGCACCTCGCGGAACGCATCACCGTCGCCGCCGGCCTGCGACATGCGCACCAACGTCTGCGCGAGCTGATCGGGGGTGAGGTTCAACGCCTGCTGGAGCGCTGCGATGCCGGCGCCGTAGCGGCCGTCGCTCAGCATCACCGACATCGACGGGTTCGCCTGCAACATGTCGAGCAGCCGCGTTCCGGTGATCCCGGTCGCGGTGATCGCCTGGAGCGAGCCGTTGCCTTCCGCCTGATCGAGCTGCTGCACCAGCGCCTGAACCGCGTCGGGGTCGGAGTTGGCGAGGTGCAACCAATCGGCAGAGCCGAGGCCGAGGTCCTTGGTCAGCCGCTGGGTCACATCGGGGTCCAGGCTCATCAACATCGCGCCCAGCTTGGGGTCGACGTGCGCGGGGTCGGTCGACGGGAGCGCATAGAGCCCGGAGAGAATCTGGCTCGCCTCGGCGTCGTACTTGTTGTCGAGGTCGTGCTGCTCCCCCTGCGCCATCAACCCCGAGACGAAGTTGGTGACGGTGCCCGCGATGCCCGCGACCACGCCGAACTCCTCGAGGCCCGGCACCAGCAGCAGCGCTCCGCCGAGGGTGGTGAGTGAATCGCCGACCAGCTTGGCGACGTCGGAGCCCTTGTCGAGGTGCCCGAGGTCCTGCATCACGCCGATCGCGCCGAGCAGTGCACCAGCCACTCCGCTGACGTCCTCCAGCGCGCCGGTGAGCCCTTCGGCGAACTTGCTCGCGCCGTCGCGCATCGCCTCGGGGAGCCAGCGGGCGACCATCTGCGCGCCGTAGCCGATCGCCTCCGAGCTGGTGACGGTGTCGCCCAGACCCTTGAGCACCTCGGCCTGATCGTTCTTCGAGACGCCCTCGCCCACCTCGAGCACGCCCAACGCGAAGCCCGCGCCGGCGAACACCTTGCCCAGCGGGCTGGTCTCACCCGCCTCGCCGCTGATGTCCTGCCACTCTTTTTCGAACTCGCCGAGCGACTCGCGGGTGATCGGCGCGCTCTTGAGCTTGGTGAGCGCCTCCTGGAGCTTGGGGATCGAATCGGCGAGCGCCTTGGCGCTGTCGGCCAGGCCGGGCACGCCCGATTCGCCGTACGCCTCGACCAGCTCGTGCAGTTGCTCGAAGGCTCCGTCGGGCGCCTCGCCGGTGCCGATCTGCTCGAACAGCGCGTCGGCGGCCGCGGGCGCAGTGACGTTGGCGAAGTCAGGATCGGCGGCGGACAGCGCGGAGACCACGTCTTTGTCGGTGAGGCCCTGCGCGACCAGCCGCCGCGCCGCGGGGTCGGTGAGACCGAGCTGCGCCTCTTCGGGGCTGCCGACGAGATCTTTGTACGCCGAGGCGAGCACCTTCGCCGAGTCCGGGTCGCTCTTCGCGGCCGCGGTGAGCGCCGGCTGGTTCGCGCCGATGTAGCTGGCGAGGTTCGCCTCCGACGCCTGG
This sequence comes from Myxococcaceae bacterium, assembly GCA_047602415.1. Lineage (GTDB taxonomy): Bacteria > Myxococcota > Myxococcia > Myxococcales > Myxococcaceae > JASGHH01. Next base: position 1,515,011 of record JASGHH010000001.1, read on the forward strand.
TAGGCGGCGAACTCGGGGTGCTCGGCCTCGAACTGCTTCACGAAGGCGGCTTTCTGATCGGCGCTCAAGGGGCCGAGCTTGCTCATCAGGCGGCCGAGCTCCTGCTCCGCTTCGGCCACGCCCTGCTTCTTCTGATCGACGACCTGGGTCAGCGCGTCGACCGCGTCGGTCTGCACCTTGGGAGAGGCGGCGCCCTGAGCGATCGCCTGGGCTTCCTTGCCCGCCACCTGCTGCAGTGACGCCGCCATCGCATCACCGGTCGCCGGGAACGCGCCGCCCACCTGTTGGGCGAAGTCCTTCGGCAGCAGCCCCTGGTTCTGCGCGTCGCTGATGCCCGCGGCGATCACCTGGCGCTCCTCGGGCGTGGCGTTGCCGTCGTTGAACGCCGCCATCACCGCTCCGTCGCTGCTGTTCTGCACCGCCGCCACCACGTTCCCCGCGTACACGGGATCGTTCGGGTGCGACGCGATCAGCCCCGCGACGTCGGAGGAGGTCAGATACGTCTTCGCCTTCTGCAGCGCCGCCACGTCGTCCTTCGCCTGTTGGGCGGGGTCGACCGTGGGCTGGGTCTGCGCCGGAGTGGTGGGCGTGACCGGCGTCGCTTGCGAGGGGCCGAACAGCTTTGCGGTCGAGCCCACCGAGCCGAGCATCGAAGCCTTGAACGCGGGCAACCCGGTGGGCGCCGCGCCGGTGTTCGCGCTCAGCCCCTGCGCGCCGAGCTGAGCGACCGCGGCCCGCCGAAGCGCTCCGCCCTGCCCGCTCGAGAGATCGTCGGAGCCGAAGCCCTTGGGCGCCGTCTTCTTCGCCACGGGAGCGGGCTTCGCCGCCGGCTGCACCGGCTTCGGCGGCAGCGGCTTCGGGGAGAGGTCGTCCTTGATGCGGCTCATCGGTTCGTCCCTTTCTCGTGCTTCGCAACGAGATGTTCGCCCGGCGCGGCGGTTGTTTTTCCAGCGAAATGCAGCGTGAATTTACTCCGGGGTGAAACGCGCCACGCGCCCGCAGGTTGGCGGCGTCACCCGCGGGTTGCACGGCCAGATGACCGACCCGTCAGGACGCGATCGCACTTTCGTCTTGCACTGCATATTCAATGCATATACATGCACGTCGCATTCACGAGGGGACGGGATGATTCAGGCCGCCATTTTTGGAGCATCGGGGTTCGCGGGCATCGAGCTGACCCGGCTGCTCGCGCGCCACTCGAAGGTCGCCCTCACCGCGCTCACTTCTGATCGCTGGGTCGGCGAGAGCGTCTCTGCCCGCACCGGCGCTACCGTCGCCGCGAAGTACGTCGCTCACGAAGCGGGCCTCGAGGCCGCGCTGGGCTGTGACGTGGCGCTGCTGGCCACGCCCGCCGAGACCTCTCACGAGCTGGTGCCGAAGCTGGTGTCCGCCGGGGTTCGGGTGGTCGACCTGTCAGGCGCGTTTCGGCTGAAGGACGTCGCGCTCTACCCGAAGTTCTACGGCTTCACCCACGCCCACCCTGCGCTGCTCGAGAAGGCCGTCTATGGAATGCCCGAGCTGTCGCGCGAGGCGATCCGCGGGGCGAAGCTGATCACCAACCCCGGCTGCTACCCCACCGCCGCCGCGCTCGGCCTCGCGCCGCTGACGAAGGCGAAGCTGATCGAAGAGCGCAACGTGGTGATCAACGCCGCCTCGGGCGTCTCGGGCGCGGGCCGCAAGGCCTCGGAGGAGTACTCCTTCATGGAGGTCTCGACCGACTTCCGGCCGTACAAGACGCTGAAGCACCAGCACACGCCGGAGATCGAGCAGGCCACCGGCGCGAAGATCGTCTTCACCCCTCACCTGCTGCCGCTCCAGCGCGGGATCGTCTGCACCACAGTCGCTTCGTTGAAGCCGGGCGTCACCTCCGCCCAGGTGAAGGCCGCGTTCGCCGACGCCTACGCGCAGGAACCGCTGGTGACGCTGACCGACAAGGCCGACGCGGTTCGGCTCGCTTCGGCGGCGTTGACGCCCCGAGTGGTGCTGGGCGCCACCGCTGAAGACGGCCACGTGGTCGTGGTGACCGCGATCGACAACCTCTTGAAGGGCGCCGCCAGCCAGGCGGTTCAGAACCTCAACCTCTCGTTCGGTTTCTCCGAGCTGGAAGGAATTCAATAAATGAACGTCGCTCAGGGCTTCACCTTCGCGGGCATGCACGCGGGCATCAAGCCGCACAAGAAAGACCTCGCGCTGGTCTTCTCGAAGACGCCATGCACGGCGGCCGCCTGCCTCACCGCCAACAAGGCGTGCGCCGCTCCGGTGATCGACAGCCGCAACCGGCTCCCTGCGCAGGGCATGCACGCGGTCCTGATCAACTCCGGCAACGCCAACGCGCTCACCGGGCCCGCGGGCGTCGAAGACGTGGCGATCGTGAGCAAGGCCGCGGCCGACGCGCTCGGCGTCTCCGGCGGCGTGCTGATGGCGTCGACCGGCGTGATCGGCGTGCGGCTGCCCCGCGAGAAGATCCTCGCCGCGCTGCCCAAGCTGGTCGGCTCGCTCGGCGCCGCGCCCGAGGCCGCCGCGGAGGCGATTCTCACCACCGACACCCGTATGAAGGTCGCGTCGCGGGTGCTCACGCTGAACGGCAAGAAGGTCACCCTGTCGGCGATGTGCAAGGGCTCGGGCATGATCGCGCCCAGCCTCGCCACCATGATCGCGGTGGTGGCGACCGACGCGGTGATCACCGCGCCGATGCTGCAGGCCGCGCTCTCCGAGGCGATGGGCGACAGCTTCAACGCGCTCACCGTCGACGGCGACATGTCGACCAACGACGCGGTCTACGCCCTCGCCAACGGCCTGGCGGGCAACCAGCCGATCAGCGATCCCGGCCCCGCGTTCACTGCGTTCGCCGCCGAGCTGTCGTCGATCTGCAGGGAACTGGCGAAGGAGATCGCCGCCGACGGCGAAGGCGCCACCAAGCTGCTCGAGATCGACGTCACCGGCGCGCCCGACAAGACGATCGCGCTCGACCTCGCGCGCAGCGTCGCCGGCTCGTCGCTGGTGAAGGCGGCGATCTTCGGCGCCGACCCGAACTGGGGCCGGGTGCTCGCCACCGTCGGCGCCCGCGCCGGCACCCTCGGGCTGTCGCTCGACCCGGCGGAAGCCAAGGTCACCATTCAGAGCCTGGTCGTCTACGACAAGAAGCCCGCCGACGCCGACCCGTCCCGGCTGCGCGCCCGCATGCGCGAACCGCGGGTGCACGTGCTGGTCGAGCTGCGCGCGGGTGACGCCGCGGCCACCGCCTGGGGCTGCGACCTCAGCTACGACTACGTGAAGATCAACGCCGACTACACCTCGCTGCTGAAGACGTCGCCCGACGGGAGCATCGAGAAGGACGACCGGCTCTCGAACTACAGCCCCTCGTTCAAGGTCGGCCTGCTCACCCAGGCGCTCTCGTACATCTCGCGGTTCGCCAACAAGCGCTGCGTGCTGAAGGTCGGCCGCCAGACGCTCGCCCGCGATTCGCTGCGCCAGGCGTTCTGCGAAGACGTCGCGCTGCTGAAGTCGGTCGGCCTGGTGCCGATCGTCGTTCACGGTGAAGGCCCCGACGCCTGCAAGCACGACGCGGCGCACCGCCAGGTGCTGGTCACCGGCTCCACCAACGCCGACCTGGTCGCGCTGATCAACCGCACCGGCGCCACCGCGATCGGCGTCTCCGGCCAGGACGGTGGGCTGTTGAAGGCGAAGCCGGGCGCGCCGATGAAAGACGGCCTGGTGGTCGGCGAGGTCGAGCAGGTGAACGGCGAGCTGCTGGAGATGTTCCTCTCCAAGGGCATGGTGCCGGTGATCGCGCCGGTGGGCATGACCCCGACCGGCTCGCTGCCGCTCGACGCCGATCAGGTCGCCGCCGAGGTCGCCGGAGCGCTCGGTGCCTCCAAGCTGGTCTACCTGACCGGCCGCGCGGGCATCACCGAGAACGACGAGCTGCTCCGTCAGGTCACCGCGTCGCAGCTGAAGAGCAAGCTGGTCACCGCCGGCTTCACTCCGAACCTGAGCTCCAAGGCCCAGGGCGCGCTGAAGGCGCTGAAGAAGAACGTCGAGCGGGTGCACGTGATCGACGCCCGCGTACCGCACTCGCTGATCGCCGAGCTGTTCACCGACGAAGGCGTCGGCACCCTGGTGACGCTTGGCTGAAGCCGCCGCCACCCAGCGCCGCGAGGCGATTCGCCGGCTGATCCGCGACCGCGTGATCGGCACCCAGGAGGAGCTCGTCTCCTTGCTGAGCGGCGAAGGCTTCGAGGTCACCCAGGCCACGTTGAGCCGCGATCTCGCCCGGCTCGGCGCGCGGCGGGTGCCCCGGGTCGAGGGTGGCTCGGTCTACGAACTGCCCGGCTCTTCTCCGTCGACCGGCTCGCAAGGGCTGGCGGCGGTGCACCACCTCGTCACCACCATCGACGACGCCGACGCGATGGTGGTGGTGCGCACCCTGCCCGGCGGCGCTTCGGTCGTCGCCGCGGCAATCGACTCCGGCCGGCCCGAGGGCGTGCTCGCCTCATTGGCCGGCGACGACACCATCTTCATCGTTCCCACGCGCGGGTTCCGTCCGGCGCGCGTGGCCAAGGACCTCCGGACCATCTGGAAAAAAGGACAACCGACGTGACCACGAACACCTCTACGCAGCGCCCGAAGATCGTTCTCGCCTACTCCGGTGGCCTCGACACCTCGGTGTTGGTGCGCATTCTCAACCTCGAGTACGGCTACGACGTCGTCTGCTGCCACGTCGACGTGGGCGAGGCGCGCGACGCTTCCAAGATCGTCGCCAAGGCCAAGCAGTCAGGCGCGATCGCCTGCGAGATCGTCGACGCCCGCGAGGAGCTGGCAAAGGACTTCTGCTTCCCCGCGCTCCAGGCCAACGCGCTCTACGAGGGCGTGTACCCCTTGTCGGCCGCGCTCTCGCGTCCGCTGATCTCGAAGCACCTCGTCGCCGTCGCGCGGAAGTACGGCGCGGTCGCGGTCGCCCACGGCTCCACCGGCAAGGGCAACGATCAGGTGCGGTTCGACCTCGCCACCAAGGGCCTGGCGCCCGACCTGAAGATCATCGCGCCGCAGCGCGAGCGCAACATCAGCCGCGACGAGGCGATGGAGTACGCCGCCAAGCACGGCATCGAGGTACCCACCACCGCGAAGTCGCCCTTCTCGATCGACGAGAACCTCTGGGGCCGCTCGATCGAAGGCGGCGTGCTCGAGAACCCGAACCAGGAGCCGCCCGAGGCCGCGTTCGCCTGGACCAAGTCGTGGAACGACGCGCCCACCGAGCCCGGCCGCGTCACCATCAGCTTCGAGAAGGGCCTGCCGGTGGCGCTCAACGGCCACGGCTACACCCCCGGCAAGCTGATCGAGAAGCTCAACACCATCGCCGGTGAGCACGGCGTCGGCCGCATCGACCTGATGGAAAACCGCATGGTCGGGATCAAGAGCCGCGAGAACTACGAGTGCCCTGGCGCGATCGCGCTGATCACCGCCCACAAGGACCTCGAGCGCTTCACCACCCTCGGCATGAGCCAGAAGGTGAAGGCGTTCCTCGACGCGCGGTTCGCCGAGCTCGTCTACGAAGGCTTCTGGTTCAGCCCGTACCGCGAGTCGATTCAGGCGTTCAACGACGTGCACAACGCCACCGTCAACGGCGACGTCACCCTGCGCCTGTTCAAGGGGGCCTGCCAGGTGGTCGGCCGCCAGTCGAAAGACGGCATCTACAACCTCGCGATGTCCACCTACTCCAAGGAGGACAAGTTCGATCACCGCGCCGCCGAAGGCTTCATCAAGCTCGTCGGTCTGCAGCTGTTCGAGTACTCGCGGCTCCACACCGACGCAGGTCAGAAGCAGTGAGCAGCGTCGTCGCCAAGACCGAAGCCGCGGGCGGGAGCGCGCTGGATCAGAAGGTGCTCGCCTTCACCAGCTCGCTGTCGCTCGACCGGCAGCTCTTGCGCGAGGACCTGCTCGGCAGCCTCGCGCACGTGTCGATGCTCGCCGCCACCGGGCTGGTCCCGCGTGACGTCGCCGCGTCGATCGCGCGCGGGCTGAAGGATTTGTGGAAGGACGCCGCCGCCGGTGCACTGCAGCTTCCCGACGAGGAAGACGTGCACATGGCGGTGGAGGCCGAGCTGCTCACCCGCATCGGCGCTCCGTCGCGGGCGTTGCACACCGCACGCTCGCGCAACGATCAGGTCGCCACCGACCTGCGGCTGCACGTGCGCGAGCAGTGCGCCGACACCGTCGCCGCGCTGTGCACGTTGGCCTCGGAGCTGGTCGCCCGCGCCCAGGCCGATCGCGAGGTGCTGATGCCTTCGTACACCCACCGCCAGCGCGCGCAGCCGGTCTCGGCGGCGTACTGGTGGTCGTCGTGGGCGGCGGGCTTTCTGCGCGACGCCCAGGCGTTCGCGTTCGCGATGCACCAGGCCGACGTTTCGGCGCTCGGCGTGGGCGCGATCAGCGGCACCTCGCTGCCCAACGATCGCGAGCTCACCCGCAAGGCGCTCGGGTTCCAGGCGGCGACGGTGAACGGCCTCGACACGGTGGGCGATCGCGACTTCGCGCTCGACTACCTCTATGCGGCCGCGAAGCTGTCGGTGCGGATCGGCCGCCTCTGCGCCGACCTGATCGACTTCTCGTCGCAGGAGTTCGGGTTCGTTCAGCTCGGCTCCGAGATCGCCTGCGGCTCGTCGATGATGCCGCACAAGCGCAACCCTGACGTGTTCGAGCTGCTCCGCGGCAAGTCGGGGCACGCGATCGGCGCGTTGACCGGGCTGCTCGCCACGGTGAAAGGGTTGCCGGGCGGGTACTCGCGCGACCTTCAGGAAGATCGGGCTCCGTTGCTGGAGACCAGCGCGCGGCTGAAGAGCGCGTTGCCGGTGCTGTCGCTGGCGCTCGGGCACGTGAAGTGGGTGCCCGAGAAGTGCGCCGCAGGGCTGCTCGAAGGCCCGACCCAGGCCACCGACCTGGCCGAGGCGTTGGTGAAGCAGGGCGTGCCGTTTCGCGAGGCGTACCAGAAGGTCGGGAGCCTCGTTCGGCTGGCGCGTGAACAGGGCGTGGTGTTGTCGAAGGTGACGGTGGAGCAGGCGCAGGCGATCGACGCGCGGTTCGACGCGAAGACGCTGGCGTGCCTCGAGCCCGCCGCCGCCGTCGCGCGCAAAGAGAGCGCGGGAGCCACCGGGCCCCACGCGCTCGAGAAGCAGTGGGAGCAGTTGAAGTCGCACGCGGCCGCGCTGTCCCAAGAAGCGGCCGCCATTCCCCGCATCGCGGCGCTCTGGAAAGCGCTGGAGGACACTTTTCGATGAAGCGTGACTTTCTCAAGCTGTCGGATTCTTCGAAGGACGAGCGCAACGCGCTGATTCACCGCGCGCGGCTGCTGAAGGACGCGCGGAACCAGCGGCGGGTGGTGTCGACGCTCGCCGGCCGGACGCTGGTCCTGATCTTCGAGAAGGCCTCCACCCGCACCCGCTTGTCGTTCGAGGCGGCGATGCAGCAGCTGGGCGGCCACGCGATCACCCTGCCGATCGCCGACAGCCAGCTCGGCCGCGGCGAGCCCTTGTCGGACACCGCGCGCGTCGTCTCTGGCTACGCCGACGCGGTGATGGTGCGCACCTTCGCCGACGAGCGCATTCGCGAGTTCGCCCGCCACGCTTCGATCCCGGTGATCAACGGGCTGACCGACGGCGGCCACCCGGTGCAGCTGCTCGCCGACCTGATGACGATCGAAGAGCGGCTGGGTTCGATCGCGGGCACCACGGTGGCGTTCATCGGCGACGGCAGCTGCAACATGGCCCATTCGTGGATCGAGGCGGCCGCGCTGTTCGACTTCTCGCTGCGGGTCGCCGCTCCCACGGGCTACTGGCCGTCGAAGGCGTCGCTCGCGCTCTCGCCAGGCCGGGTCACCGTGCACTCGTCGCCCCTCGAGGCGGCGCAGAACGCCGACGTGATCGCCACCGACGTGTGGACCTCGATGGGCCAGGAGGCCGAGGCCGCCGCCCGCAAGGCCGCGTTTCAGGGCTTCATCGTCGACGGCGCGCTGATGAAGGCCGCCGCCTCGCACGCGATCGTGCTGCACTGCCTGCCGGCGCACCGCGGCGAGGAGATCTCCGCCGAGGTCCTCGAAGGCAAGCAGTCGGCTGCCTGGGACGAGGCCGAAAACCGGATGCACGTGCAGAAGGCGCTGCTCGAGACGCTGATTCTCGACTCGCGCTCGATGCTCAAGGTCCCCGCGATCGCAGAGCCCGCGCGGATGGAGGCGCAGTGATGAAGGTGATGGTGCTCGGGCCGGCTCCCGGTGAGCCGGCGGTCGCGACAGTGCAGGCGATTCAGGCGCTGCGCGCAGCGGGTTGCGAGGTGGTGTTGATCGATCCCAGTGCGGCGTCGATCACCACCGACCCCGACCTGGCGCACCGCACTTATCTCGAGCCCGTCAGCCGCGAGGTCGCCGAGAAGGTGATCGCGGCAGAGAAGCCTGACGCGGTGCTGGCCACCACTGGCGGCGCCGAGGGCGTGAAGCTGGCGCTGGCGTTGAAGCGGCCCGGGCTGCAGGTGCTCGGCGCCAGCGTCGCCGAGGCCCCGCGGTATTGGGGCAGCGCCGATGGGTTGATCGTCGACATGGTGCTGCTGCGCGATGCGAAGTCGTCGCAGGTGGTCTGCACGCTCGAGCACCCCGATGCGCGCGGCGATCATCCCGCTGACAGCGTCGCGATCTCGCCGGCGCGGTTGTCGCCTGAGCAGCTGACCGAGGCACAGGCGTTCGCCGCGGCCGCGCTCGAGCGCATGGGCGCGTTCGGCGGAACCGTGCGCGTCGCCGTCGGCACCACGATCGAAGTGATCGACGCCGCGCCGTACTTCAGCCACGAGTGCGGCCTCGCCACGCGCATCAGCGGCGTTCCTGTCGCTTCGATTGCCACCCGTTACGCCCTGGGAACCCCTCTCCTGACAGGAGAGGGCCGAGAGCCCAACGGGCTCCGGGGTGAGGTTAGCCATACCTTCGTTCGTCTTCCGGTCTTCGACGCGGCCAACGATTCAGCTTTGGGCCGTGCTCGCCGCTCGCGCGGCCACGTCATCGGCTGCGGCGCCGACGTCAACGAAGCGATGCGCAATGCCTGGCAGGCGATGGAACAGCCGGTCCAGGTAACCTCACCCGGCGAGCGCGATGCGCTCGTCCGCCCTCTCCTGTCAGGAGAGGGGTTGCGGGTGGCGATCCTCGGCGCGGGAGCAGAGCCCAATGAGGAGATCGACTGGGCCTGTGTTCACGCCGGCCGTGCGCTTCAGGTGGCGGGCTTCCAGACGATCCTCCTCTCGCCGAACCCCGACTCGGTCGCGGTCGAGCTGAAGGCGGTCAGCCAGCACCTGCTCGTCCCGCTGACCCCCGACGCGGTGATCGCCGCCTGCCGCAGCGTGGGCGCCACCTTCGCCTACGTGCAGGCGGGCGGAGAGACCGCGCTCGACCTCGCGCCGGCGCTCGAAGCAGCCGGCATCTTCCTGCTCGGCAGCCCCGCCGCGGCGATCCACAACGTGCACGGAGAGCTGCTCAGCACCGACACCTCCGACGCGGTGTTGGTCGACCTCGAGCTGGTCGCCGATCGCACCGGCAAGATCGTGGTCGGCGGCGTGCTGCAGCAGGTCGAGCCCGCCCTCGTCCACCCCGGCGACGCCGCCTTCTCGCTGCCGCCGCACTCGCTCAAGCCCGAGATCGTCGAGCGCCTCAAAGACGCCGCCACCGGCTTCGTTCAGCGCGCCGGCGTGGTCGGGCTGCTCTCGCTGCGCTGCGCCGTTCGCGGCAAGTCGGTGGCGATCGTCGACGCGTCGCCTCGCGTCTCGCGCGCCCTGCCCTTCGTCGCCAAGACCACCGGCGTTCCGCTGGTCTCGCTCGCGGTCCGCGTCGCGCTCGGAGACACCCTGAAGAGCCTGGGCATCGAGAGCGACCCCGAGCCGAAGCACCACGCGGTGAAAGAAGCGGTGCTCCCGGTCACCACCGGCGCCGTTCGCTTGGGCCCCAGCTCGCGCGCCACCACCTCGGTGATGAGCCTGGCCGACTCGCTGCCGGCCGCGTTTGCCAACAGCCAGCTCGCCGCCGGCACCGCCCTGCCCCGCTCGGGCCGGGTGCTGCTCGCGCTCACCGACGACGACAACCCGTCAGCGGTAGATCTCGCGCGCCGGCTCGAGGCGCTCGGCTTCGACGTGCACGCGCCCCAGAGCACGCACACCTACCTGGTGACCAAGCGCGTCTCGGCCCAGCTCGCGGTCAACCCGTCGGCGGCCAACCTGGCGATGCTGATCGACACCCACTCCGACGATCGCCTCCGCCGTGAAGCGGTGATGTCGGGCGTGCCGCACTTCTCCACCGTGGAAGCCGCGCGACTGCTGGTCTCCGCGCTCGAGGCACGCGCGGCCGGCGAGCGCGCACCCCGTCCGCTCCAGGCGTTCTTCGAGGAGACCCGATGAGCTGGTTCGTGGTGAAGCTCGGCGGCGAGCTGCTGCTCGACGTGCCTCGCCTCGCCGAGACCGCCGGCCGTGCGATTCGCGGCTTCCTCGATGCGGGCCACAAGGTCGCGGTGGTGCACGGCGCCGGCCCGCAGGCGAACGCGCTGATGAGCCGTCTCGGCCTGAAGCCTCAGATGGTCGCCGGCCAGCGGGTCACCGACGCGGAGACGCTCGAGGTGATGAAGATGGCGCTCGCAGGCCAGGCCGGAGTCGACGTCGCCTCCGCGCTGCGCATCGCCCACGTGCCCGCGCTCGCCACCAGCGGCGTGTCGGCCGGTCTGCTCGACGCCACCCGCCGGGCTCCGAAGAACGTCTCCGGCGCGGAGGTCGACTACGGCCTGGTGGGCGACGTCACCCGCATCGACACCGTATTACTGGAGCGCCTCGCCGCCGCCGGCGTGGTTCCGGTGCTCAGCTCGCTCGCGGGCGATGCCGAAGGCCATGTCTTCAACGTCAACGCCGACACCGTGGCCACCACCCTGGCCGCCGCGCTCAAGGCCACCCGGCTGTTCCTGATCTCCAACGTGCCGGGCGTGCTCCGCGACAAGAACGACCCCAGCTCGCGCATTCCCCTGCTCACGCCCGAGGCGGCGCGGGCACAGATCGCCAACGGCGCGATTCAAGGCGGCATGATCCCCAAGGTCGAAGAGTCGCTCGCGATGCTCGACCAGGGCATCGGCGCGATTCACATCTCCAGCGTCGAGGGGCTGCTGCAAGAAGCGTCACGGCCTGGAAGCGCCGGCACCGCCTTTGTGCGTTGCATCTGAACAGATTTTCAGTATTCTAGCGGGGTGCGGCCGCAGTCGATCTCCAACCCCCCGAACCCCTGGGCGAGCTCCGAGGTCGAGTACCTCGACGAGATTCCCCGCGCCCAGCTCGAGGTCTACGCCGACGCGAGCAAGCAGATCATCGCGTCGAACGACAGCCCCGACCTCTCGTTCAGCTTCAGCGTCAACCCGTACCGCGGCTGCAACCACGGCTGCGCCTACTGCTACGCCCGCCCCTCGCACGAGTACCTCTCGTTTCGCGCCGGGAGCGACTTCGACACCAAGATCGTGGTGAAGCACAACGCGGCGGCGCTGTTACGGACCGCGTTCGACAAGCCCTCGTGGAAGGGCGAGCCGCTGATGTTCTCGGGCGTCACCGACTGCTACCAGCCGCTGGAGGCGTCGCTGAAGCTCACCCGCGCCTGCCTCGAGGTCTGCGTCGAGTACAAGAACCCGGCGATGTTGATCACCAAGGCGCCGCTGATCGAGCGCGACCTCGACGTGCTCACCAGGCTCAACGAGGTGGCGGGCGTGTCGGCGGCGATCAGCATACCGATCTGGGATCAGGAGCTGGCGCGCGCGATCGAGCCCGGCGTCGCGACGCCGAAACGGCGGGTGGAGGCGATTCGCCGGCTCGCCGAGGCGGGCATTCCCGTGGGGGTGATGGTGGCGCCGATCATTCCCGCGGTGAGCGACGAGAAGATGGCCGAGGTGCTGGAGGCCGCGCGCGAGGCCGGCGCCCGCTGGGCCGGCTACGTGCTGCTGCGCCTGCCCGGCAGCGTGAAAGACGTCTTCGAAGAGCGCATTCGGGCCACGCTGCCGATGAGGGCCGACAAGATCCTCCATCGCATTCGCGAGACCCGCGGCGGAGCGCTCTACGACTCCCGCTACGGCGTGCGCGGCCGGGGCGAAGGCCAGTACGCCGAAGCGATCGCCGCGGCGTTCAAGGCCACCACCAAGAAGCTCGGCTTCAACCAGGAGCGGAGCACGCCGCGCGCATCGACCTTCACCCGGCCGGTGAAGCCCACCGCGCAGATGAGCCTGTTCTAGACCCGAGCCAAGCCACTAGAGCGCGGCCAGCGCCTCGGTGATCATCTTCGCCAGCTCGGCCTCGAAGCCGTCGCACTCCCAGACGTCGCGCAGCTCGCCTTCGAGCCCGCCGCCCCAGCCGTCGACCGCCACCGCGCACACCAGCCCGTCTTGGGAGGTGCCGCTCTGGCGCTTCCACTTGCCGACCGCCTTGATCACCCCTCGGTGATGCGCGCCGCCGCGGGTGCGGTTGCCGTTGAACGACGACCAGATGCGAGGCAACACCGCGGCCCGGTCAGAAGGCTTGATCCACTGCAGCGCGACCCGCACCCGCAGCTGGTTCCACTTCTGATCGATCGCCAGCGGCTCCGGGAGATCGACCTGCACCCCCGCCTCCTCGCGAACGAAGTTCACCAGCCCCTGCGGGTAGCGGAGCGCCATCGTGCGCCCCTGCTCGTCTTTCAGGCTCACCGACAGCCCGGGCGTCAGCGCCGCGCGCAGCCGTAAGCCCGCGCTCAGGTGATCGAAGTCGAGGTGCGCGCCGTCGAACAGCGCGGTGTCGGCCTTGAGGTGGAGCTCGACGTCGGCGCTCGGCGGCGGCACCGGCACCTCGTCGCTCTTGCGGCCCAGCTTCGACGCCCACGCCTGCGGTGCCTTGGTGCCTCCGAGCACGAAGGTGTCGCTGTAGCAGGCGACCAGCATCAGAAAGTCGATCGGGTGCCACGGCTGGCTCATCGCCCGGCCCAACACCGACAACGCGCGCTCGAAGTCGTACCGCTCGGTGGTGGCCCGCACCGAGAGCGTGCTGGCGTCACGCAGGTGCAGCTCCAGCGAGGTCGCCGGCGTCAGCACGCTGAAGCTGTCGAGCGACCGCGACACCAGGTGGTGAAGCCCCGCGGAGCCCCGCCCGACGTACATCGCGGGCTTGGTCCGAATCAGCTCGATCAGGTCGATGTCGTTGGCCACCGCCTCACGACACTATTCCCTATCGGCCTTCCAGCAAGTCGTTTGCGGTCAGCTCGGGCGCGGCCCGCTCGTGCTCGTACTGGAGCAGCCCGAGCTCGTGGTACCGCGGCTTGATCCGGTCGGACAACAGCCCGATCCGCTTCAGGTTGGGAATCACCCGCTTGAACATCGTGTGCCGAAACACCGACATCATCTCGGAGCTCAGGATCGGCTGATCCCACTGGGCCCGCGTCATCGCGTGGGCGTAGTGCTCGTCGAAGAACTCGTGGGCGAAGAACCGGTTGCGCAAGAAGAGCGAGACCTCGAAGCACCAGTCCTCCCGCTCCCGCCGCTCCTTCTCGGAGAGCCCGCTCACCGCCTCTTGAAGCGCGAGCACGCCGAAGTGCACGTGCCGCGCCTCGTCGGTGATCACGTACTTCAGCATCTTCTTCAGCAGCGGCTCCTTGGTCTTCTGCTGAATCATCCCGAACGAGCCGAGCGCCAGGCCCTCGATCATGATCTGCATGCCGAGGAACTTGAAGTCCCAGCGGGAGTCGCTCATCAGCGCGTCGATCACCACGTAGAGGTTGTCGTTGATCTCGTATTTGCGGCCGAGCTTCTGGGTCAGGTAGCGGTGAAACACCTCCACGTGCCGGCCCTCGTCGACCACCTGGGTCGAGCCGTAGAGCTTGCCGTCCATCCACGGCACCGCCTCGGTCACCTGGCAGGCGGCGAACAGCGCGCCCTGCTCGCCGTGCAGAAACTGGGAAAGAAACCAGCCGAGAAAGTCGCGCCGCTGATCGGCCTTCTCTTTGTCCGACAGCTTCTTGAACGCGTCGAGGTGGTAGACCGGCGAGAACTCGTACGGCAGCAGCGGCGTCTCGGGGTCGCCCGGGTCGACGTCGATGCTCCAGTCGAGGTCGGTGGTCGCGTTCCACTGCGACGACTTCGCCGCCTCGTAGAGCCGGGCCAGGTGCGGCCGGTCGCGCATGTACTCCCAGTCGAAGTGCGCGCCGTACTTCACCGGCATGGTGGTGAACGGGTTCTGCCCGCGCTTGTCGAACAGGCCCCGATAGGCCGGGCCGAGCAGCGACTTCAACACCTTCAGGTTGCCGCTCGCGGTGGCGTCGCGCAGCATCGCGGGGGCGTCCGACAGCGCACTCAGGGCAGACGACAGGCTGCTCTCGTTCATTTCTTCTCCTTGGGGTGCATCAGCGCTTCGAAAAACGGGGCGATGTTCTTCGGCCGGGCGTGCTCGTCGAGCAGGCCGTAGGCGACGTAGGTGAAGTACGCGTCGGCGATCTCGTCGGAGCTCCGGTCGAGCTCGTGGTGCCAGGTGGCCACCCAGTTGATCGCCCCGAAGCTGAACCGCCGCATCAACGCCAGGTCGAGCTGGGGCCGCGCCCGCCCGCTCATCGCCGCTAAGGCGATCAGCTCGTCCCAGAACGCTTCGTACTTGGCGCGCTCTTTCTCGATGCCCGCCCGCGACCGCGGCGGCAGCGCCCGCCAGTCGAACAGCAGCACGTAGAGCGCGTCGTCTCCGTGAATCAGCAGCTTCAGGTGCGCGCGCAGGGCGTAGCGCAGCCGCTCGATCGGGTCGGGCTCGTTCGCCACCGCGGCCCGCACCGCCTCCATCGCCTTGGTGGTGCCCCGGCGCATCAGCGCCACCAGCACCTCGTCTTTGCTCTGATACCGGTAGTGCAGACTGCCGGGCAGCATCTGCGCCGCCTTGGCGATCTCACGCACCGTGGTGCCGTCGAAGCCCTGCTCCCGAAACAGCTTCGCCGCCGCCCTCAGGATCTTGAGGTCGATCTCGTCGTCGCTCTGGAGCCGGTGCGCGGCCTTGGTCATTTGACCAAGACCGTATCAGACTCTTGGTCAAATGACCAAATCGGCCTGAGTCACCAGACTTCGCAGCGGTCGGTGGTGCGCACCATCTTCGCGTTCTTCGGGCAGTGCCAGGTGGTGGAGAAGCCGTCGAGGTTGCCGAGCGGCCCGTCGACCCGCCAGTACGGCGGCGCGTGGGGGTCGATCTGCACCCGCAGGCGCGCCTGCTCGGGGCGCACCTTGGAGCACCACGACTGCGCGAAGCCCAGGTACAGCTGCTGAGCGGCGCTGAAGCGGTACTTGGTGTCGTCGCTGTTGTCGCCCTTCTTCGCGTACCAGGCAGCGAGCGCGGCGTACGACAGCTTCAAGCCGCCGAGGTCGGCCACGTTCTCGCCCAGGGTGAGCCCACCGTTGACGTGCAGATCGTCGACCGCCACGTAGCCGTCGTACTGGCGCTTCACGCAGTCGGCCTTCTCGACGAACTGCTTCGCCACCTCGGGGGTCCACCAGTCGCGGCGGTTGCCGTCGACGTCGAACTTGCGGCCCTGATCGTCGAACCCGTGGGTGATTTCGTGGCCCACCACCATGCCCATCGAGCCGATGTTCACCGCGTCGGTCGCCTCACGGTTGAAGAACGGCGGCTGCAGAATGCCGGCCGGGAACACGATCTCGTTCTTCTGGCCTTCGTTGTAGGCGTTCACCGTGGGAGGCGACATCACCCACTCCTTGCGGTCGGGCGGCTGGCCCACCTTCTTCAGCTGGCGGTCGGCCTCGAACGCACTGGTGGCGAGCGAGTTGGCGAAGAACGAAGCCTTGTCGGTCTTCACCTTCGAGTAGTCGCGCCAGACGTCGGGGAAGCCGATCTTGTTGTTGCCGACCATCCGCTCCATCTTCTTCATCGCCTCGGCGCGGGTGGCGGGGTCCATCCACTTCAGGGTCTCCAGGTCCTGCTTCAGCGAGGCCTGAACCGCCTGCACCATCGCGCTGGTGCGGGCCTTGCCGTCTTCACCGAAGGTGCGGCGCACGAACTCGTGGCCGAGCGCCTCGCCCAGCTCGTGGTCGGTGAAGCCGACGCACTTCTTCCACCGGGGGCGGTCTTCTTTCGCGCCGGTGAAGTTGGCCGACTGAAACGCGAACGCCGCGTCTTGAAACTTCTTCGGCAGCGCCGGCACCGAGGAGCGGATCAGCACCCAGGTCAGGTACGCCTTCCACGCCGCGGGCTTGGTCTCTTTGGCGAGCCGGGCGACCTCTTTGAAGAAGTCTTCGCTGTTGATGTTGATCGCGTCGATGCCCTTGCCGCCGAGCGCGGTGAAGTAGCCGTCCCAGTCGAAGTCGGGGGCGAGCGCCTTGAGGCCCTTGCGATCGAGGCGGTGGTAGATCTTGTCGGGGTCGCGGCGATCGACCCGGGCCATCGAGGCCTTGGCGAGCGCGGTCTCGAGCTCCATCACCTGGGCGGCGTCGCCCTTCGCCATCGCGGCCGGCTCACCCCAGAAGGTGAGCATCTGCTCGATGTACGGCACGTACGCCTGGCGGGCGGCGGCCTTCTTCGGGTCCTTCTCGTCGAGGTAGTAGTCGCGATCGGGCAGACCCAGGCCACCCTGCTCGAGGCCGGCGATCACCTCGTTGGAGTCCTTCAGGTCTTGCATCGCGCCGAAGCCGAACAGCGCCGGGGTGCCCTTGGCGTGCAGCTGCCCCACCAGCTTGGCGACGTCTTTCGCGTTCTTGGGCGCGTTGTACTTGGAGGCGAACTTCTGCACCTCGGCGAGGCCCTTCTCGAGCTTCGGCTCGTCCATGCAGGTGGAGTAGTAGTCGCTCAGCTGCTTGGCGTACGGCTCGTCTTTGAGCTTGCCGGCCACCGCGTCTTCGAGAATCTGCTTCTCGACCAGCTCGTTGCGCTCGAGGATCGCGACGAAGCCGCGGGTGTAGAGCGGCCGGTCGGCGGGAATCTCGGTGGTCTTCATCCACCCGCCGCAGGCGTACTGGTAGAAGTCGCTGCAGGGGTCGGCGCTCGGGTCCATCGCCGCTTCGTCGAGGCCCGGAGGCATCGGCAGCTTGGCGCGCGACTCCATCTCGGCCTTGTACTTGTTGGCAGCGTCCTGCTCCGCCTGCTGCTCGGGCGTGGGGCCCTGGTTCTGCGCGGGCGGAGGGGTCTGCTGCTGGGCCGGCTGCGAGGTTGCGCAGCCGGCGAGAACGGCGAACGAGAGAACGGCGAGGTGGGTACGCATACCCACCCCTCTACATTCTTACTCGTTGCCCAGCATCTGGTTCTTGAGGTCGTCGCTCACCGGCGACTTGCCGAACCAGACCGAGAACAGCGCGTCGCCGAAGTCTTTGCCCTCGGCGGTGAAGTTGATGCCGTTGGGGCCCTCGATGGTGGTGCCCTTGCCCGGCAGGTAGGTCACCGAGAGGTGCTGGCCCTCTTTGAGGTCGGGGATCACCGCGACGAACTTCGCCAGCCGCTCCTTCAGGGCGGCCATCTTGTCGGAGTTGTTCTTCTCGAAGCCGTCGTTGATCGCCTCGACGATCTTGCCCTTCTCGAGGTCGCGCATCATCGCCATCACCACCCGGCGGCCCTGGTCTTTGGTGACCACGGTGTTGCCGTCTTTGGTGGTCTCCTCCAGGTACAGGCCGGCGACGTAGACCTTGAACATCAGCTTCTTGCGCAGGCCCATGCCGTTGAGCTTGAGCGCCTTGCCGTCGACGGTGACGGAGTCGTCCATCTTGATCCCGTTCAGCTCTTTGGCGAAAGCGGGCGCGGCGAGCAGCAACATCAACGGCAGCGTCTTGAAAAACACGTTCTTGAACATCGTTCCTCCCGGTTAAACGGCGTTCTTCTTCGCGAACGACTCCATGAAAGCGACCAGCGTCTTCACGTCTTCGACCGAGACCGCGTTGTAGGTCGAGACGCGAATGCCTCCGGTGCTGCGGTGGCCCTTCAAGCCCACCATGCCCGCGGCCTCGGCGTCAGAGACGAACTTCTTCTCCAGGTTCTCGTTGGGCAGCCGGAACACCACGTTCATCACCGAGCGCGACGCGGGCTCCACCGGGGCCTTGTAGTAGCCGGTCATGCCGTCGAGGGCGCCGTAGAGCAGCGTCGCCTTGGCGCGGTTGCGCTGCTCCATCGCCGGCAGACCGCCCAGGCCCTTCAGCCAGGCGAGCACGTTGCGGGCGAGGTAGATGCCCCAGGTGTTGGGCGTGTGGTACAGCGAGTTCTCTTTCGCGTGGGTCGGGTAGCGGAGGATCTTCGGGATGTCTTCGCGTGAGCCCTCGAGGAACTTCTTGTTCGCCACCACCACCACCAGGCCCGAGGGCCCGATGTTCTTCTGCGCGCCGGCGTAGATGAACGCGAACTTCTTCACGTCGATCGGCCGCCAGAGAAAGTCCGACGACATGTCGCAGACGTGCGGCACGCTGCCGGAGTCGAGAAAGCTGAAGGTCTGGGTGCCGAACAGGGTGTTGTTGCTGGTGGTGTGCAGGTACGCCGCGCCCGGGTCGAGCTTCAGGTCGGCCTGCTTGGGCACCTTCAAGTAGACGCCGCTCTCTTCGCGGGTGTTGGCGGCGACGGTGGCGTTGCCGATGCGCTTGGCCTCTTCGTAGGCCTTCTCGGCCCAGCCGCCCGAGAGCGCATAGCCGGCGCTCTGGCCGGGCTTGAGAAAGTTCATCGGCACCATCGCGAACTGGAGCGACGCGCCCCCCTGCAGAAACAGCACCTGGTGGGTGTCGGGAATCTGGAGCAGCTCGGTGAGCAGCGCGATCGCCTCGTCGTGCACGGCCTCGTAAGCCTTGCCGCGGTGCGAGTGCTCCATGATCGACATGCCGGTGCCGTTGAAGTCGAGCAGCTCGTCGCGAGCGCGCTCGAGCGCGGGCAGCGGCAGGCCGGCGGGACCGGCGTTGAAGTTGATGACTCGTTTGATGTTGGTCGAGGTGTTCACAGCTTGGTGCTCCCCCACGCGTCGAGCGCGACTTCGGCGGATTCAGCGGCTTCCAAAGGCATCTTCTTTCTCGCTTCTACTCTGAAATGGTCGAGCTTGAGCTTGCACTTGCCCTGCACGTGCAACAGATCACCTTCGTGGCGCGGCGCCTTCGCCGGGTCGGGGGTCTTGGAGGTCTGCTCCGGGGCCTTGAAGAACCAGACGGTCAGCTCGACCGGTTCTTCATGCCTCACCCCGCGGAGCTCCAGCTCGCCCTTGCCCTTCAGGCTCAGCTTGGCGCCGTCTTTCACCTCGGCGGGCAGATCCACCTCATCGAGCTTGAACGTCGCGTACGGGTGTTTCTTCACCTCGAGCCACTCCTCACCGCGCAAGTGGCTGTCGCGGCTGGCGTCTCCGCTGCGAATGCCGGCCGGCTGCACCTTCAGCTCGCCCGAGAGCTTGCCGTTCACCACCCTCAGCTCGCCTTCGAGGTCGGAGGTGACGCCGTTGATTTGCAGCTGCGGCGCGTCGAGGGTGAAGCGGAGCGTGTCGCGGTGCTTGGGGTCGTTGAACTTGTAGCGCACCCCGCCGTCGGGCAGCGCGGCCTCGACGGCGCCCGCATCCGGCTCCGGGCGAGCGCCGGCGTCGGCGGGGCCCGCATCGGGCACCGGAGCGGCGGCGAGCATCAGGAGCAGGAACGTCATCGGGTTCGGTTCTTAGCGCGGAGGGATGATGGCGTCGCGAATCGCGGCGTCGGGAGCGTCGATCAACGTCACCTGCTCGGAATGCCACTTCAGGCCGAGCGCCGAGAAGAGATCGTGCCGCTCGCGGAGGCTCAGGCCCGCCTGGTGGGGCCGCATCACCGATTCATAAAGTGATTGGCCGGCGGCGGCGTCGTAGGCGCGGCCGAAGTCGGCCAACGAGATCGGCACCGTGCCGAAGGTGGTGAGCAGCTGCGACAGCGAGCTCTTGCCCTGGGTGGCGCGGCGCAGCTCGAGGTCCAGGTGGAGCGCGACCACCGCGCCGAACGCCTCCAGCGCGCGGTAGCGGCCGCCGGCGAGATCGCGCATCAGCTCGTCGCCGCGAAAGCCGTCGGCCTCCATCGCGCCCAGCTCGATGCCCTGCCAGAGCTCGTGCCAGGCGTTCTCGGCGGTGACCTGCTTCGAGCGGCCGCGGGCGAGCGCGGTGCCGTAGGCGAGCAGCCCGGCCGAGAGCCACGGCGCGGGAGGGTCGAAGTGCGGCATCGCCAGCGACACGAAGCGGGCCGGCGCCATGCTGTCGGTCTTGAAGTCTTCGGGCTTCGCCTCACGGCCGACCAGAAACGCGATCGACGGCGGAGACGAGCGCCCGAGCTCTCCGAAGGGGCTGGCCTCGTTGGAGGGCGCGGCGATCAGCGCCACCAGCACCCGGCCGGCGGGAAAGTCGGGCCGCAGGGTGAGCACCTCGGAGGCGGAGCCCTTGATCCACTCGCAGAGCCGGGCGTCGTCGTCGAGCGCGCCGACCAGCGCGACCTCGAGCTTGCCCTCCCCTGCCTGCACGAAGCAGCGCCGGCCGCCGAAGACGTGGAAGCCGGGCTGGGCGAGGAGCATCGACGGCACGCTCCAGCGGCCGTCTTCCTGAGGGAGCCACGGGAGCGAGGCCGGAGGGTCGAGCGGCTTCAGCTCGAGGGTGGCGTTGAGCTCGGGGTGGGCCTGCTTCGGCCGCAACAGGTAGGCGCTGCCCGACACCAGCAGCTCACGCCCATCGGAGCGGCCCCAGACGAGGTCGCCGCCGAAGCTGCGCTGCGAGTCTTTCACCGAGTACTGGTAGCGGAGCTCGGCCCAGTCGAGCGGCGCTTCGACGTCGCCGTTCGAGCGCGGGCTCAGCTCGGCGTGTTCGCCCTTCTGGGTGGTGACCGCCACCGCCGACACCGCGGTCGGCGCGCCGAAGGTGAGCACCGTGGGGCCCGCGCGCACCCGGGTGACGGTGACGTCGAGCGCGTCGCCGTCGGCGGTCTGCTCGATGCGGTACGCCAGCTCGCCTGGAGCGAACAAGATGCCGGGGTGGTGGGCACAGCCGATCGCCAGCAACGCCGGAGCGATGACGCGTCTGAGAAGTCTACGGCTGCCCACGGCTCAGAACTCGTGCAGCACCAGGCCCGAGCGCAGCTTCGGCTCGAACCAGGTCGACTTGGGCGGCATGATCTCGTTGGCGTCGGCGATCGCGATCAGCTGCTCCAACGAGGTCGGGAACAAGGTGAACCCGAGCTGCGCCGAACCCGAGCGCACGCGGCGCTCGAGCTCTTCTGGCCCGCGAATGCCGCCGACGAAGTCGATGCGCTTGTCGACCCGGGGGTCGCCGATGCCGAGCAGCGGGCCCAACAGGTTGGTCTGCAGAATGCTCACGTCGAGCTCGCCCACCGGCGTCTTCAGCCAGCTCCCCTCGCGGGCGGTGAGCAGGTACCACTCACCCTCGATGAAGAGCCCGAACTGGTGGAGCGCCGCGGGCCGCTGGCCTCCGCCCTTGGTGACCACGAACTTCTCGCCGATCTTCGCCAGCAGCGACTGCACCGAGTGGCCGAACAGATCTTTCACCAACCGGTAGTACGGGAGGATCTGCATCTGATCGTGGGGGAAGATCACTGCCAGAAACGCGTCGTGTGAGCCGGGCCGGCCCCGCCGAAGCGCGTGCACCCGGGAGGCGGCGGCGCTCCGGTGATGACCATCGGCGATGTAGAGCGCGTCGACGCCCTTGAACAGCTCGAGCACCTTCTGCCCCAACGCCGGAGGCGCGAGCCAGAAGGTGTGCTTCACCCCGTCGCTCGAAGCGAAGTCGTACTCGGAGGGGCTGGCGACGATCTCGCCCACCGCGTCGTCGATCGCGTGCTGCGCCCGGTAGGTGAGGAACACCGGCTCGTCGTTCGCCCCCAGCACGTCGATGTGGCGGGTGCGGTCGTCTTCTTTGTCGGCGCGGGTCAGCTCGTGCTTCTTGATCTTGCCGCCGTCGTACTCGGCCACGCTGGCCGCGGCGACCACCCCGGTCTGGGTGTGGTTGCCCATCTTCTGCCGGTACACGTACAGCCGGGGGTGCTCGTCGCGCTTCAGGGTGCCGTCGGCGACGAAGCGCTGCAGGTTCTTCAGGCCACGGGTGTAGACCTCGGGCGCGTGCTCGTCGGTGCCTTCGACGTCGATCTCCGGCCGCGAGACGTGAAAGAAGCAGCGCGGGTTGCCCTCGGCGTACGCTCGAGCCTCGGCGCTCGACACCACGTCGTAGGGAGGGGCCGCCACCTGCTCAGCCAGGTTTTTTGGGGGGCGCAGCCCCTTGAAGGGTCTAAGAAGGGCCATCGACAGATGCGTTTAGCCGATCTCGCGCAACGTAGGCTGGTGATCGTCACCGGCAAGGGAGGCGTTGGAAAGAGCGTGGTCGCCGCCGCGCTCGGCCGCGCCGTCGCGCAATCGGGCCGCCGGGTGCTGCTCACCGAGATCGCTCCGACCGAAGACACGCCGTCGCATCTGCGCGCCTCGCTCGACTGCGGCCGCCTCACCAACGAGCCCGCGTTGGTGGGCGAGCGCATGTGGGCCGCGCTGCTCACCCCGACCGCCGGTCACCACAAGTTCCTCGCCGACACCCTGCCGATCAAGCTGCTCGCCGACGCGGCGATGCGCTCCGCCGGGATCAAGCGCTTCCTCAACGCCGCCCCCGGCTTCTCGGACATGGGCGTGATGTACCGGATGCTCGACTTCCTCCGCCGCCGGCACCCCGACGGCTCGGAGATGTTCGAGCAGTGCATCGTCGACTCGCCCGCCACCGGCCACGCGCTTGCGCTCGCCCAGATTCCCGAGCTGCTCTCGCGCATCATCCCCGGCGGGCCGATCGTGCGCGCCGCGAAAGAGGGCCTCGCGTACCTCACCGACCCGGCGAAGTGCGCCGCGCTGATCGTCACCCTCCCCGAGACGCTGCCGATCACCGAATCGCTCGAGCTGCGCGACGGCCTCACCAAGCACCGGGTGCCGGTCGCAGGCGTGGTGGTGAACCGGGTGCCACCCAACCCGTTCTCGAAAGAGGAGCGCGCCGCGCTCGACGGCGCCCTCGACGGGAAAGACGTGCTCGGTCAGCGCGAGCTCCGCCGCATCAGCCGCGCCGAGACCGCGCTGCAGCTGCTCCAGGCCAAGGAGGGCGCCGCGTTCCTCACCCTCCCCGAGCTCGAGCTGAGCGGGATCGAGCTGTCGCGCTCGCTCGCGTCGAACTTCTCGTAGGGCGTCACGCCTCCGACGAGCGTCGCCTTCGACGCAACGCAACCGTCAGCCCGATCGCCGCGATCAAATCAGCGCCGCCGGAGTTGCAGCCGCAGCCGCTCTTCGACCCAGCGCCACCACCGCCGCCGGACGCCGAGCCGCCGCCGGCCGCAGCACCACCGCCCGCTGCCGAACCTCCACCGGCCGCTGCACCACCGCCTGCCGCAGATCCGCCGCCCGCTGCAGATCCGCCCCCTGCAGAAGATCCGCCGCCCGCAGCAGCGCCGCCACCCGCCGCAGATCCGCCGCCCGCCGCAGATCCGCCGCCCGCCGCAGATCCACCGCCCGCAGCAGATCCACCGCCCGCAGCAGATCCACCGCCCGCAGCAGCGCCACCGCCGGTGGCCGAGCCGCCACCCGCGCCCGACCCGCCGCCAGCGCCTCCCGTTGGAGGCGTGCAGGTCTGATGCGAAACGGGCGGCCGGGTGGGAATGCCAGTGCCGGCCAGCGTGAACACCGCCTTCGCCGCGGAGCGCGACGGCCCGGTGTTGGTCGCCAGAATGTACCAATCGCCCGCGCTCAGGTTGTCGTTGGTGAGCGCGCTCCCGCTGCCGCAGCCGGTGCAGCCGCTGGTGGTCAACGTCAGCGTGAGCGGGTTCGAGCAGGTGTTGTAGCTGCCGGCCCGCGACGCCGCGATCGGGAACACCCAGTCGCCGTTGCTCACCGTGAGCGACACCGGAGCGCCCTTCTTCAAGAACACCTTCCCCGAGCTGAGCAGGTCGCAGACGCTGACGGTGAGCGAGGTCGCTCCGGCCGGCACCTCGATCTTCCACTGGGTCGCCGCGGGAATGCCGTCGAAGTTCGCCGGCGCCACGCCGCCGTACACCTCGCCCTTCGAGTAGTAGCGAACCTTCCACCCGTTCTGCACCAGCGGGTCGTTGAACGGCGTCTCGCCCGAGTAGACGGTGACGGTGCGGCTGTCGCAGCCCGCGAGGTCGTGCCGGCCCTCGAGACAGTCGACGTACGCGCCGGCGTCGGGCCCGTACATCGCGTTCACCTCGCTCGAGAACAGATCGCCGAACCCGTGAAACGTCTGCTGCGAACCCGGCAGCGCGATCAGCGCCTCCAGCGCCTGGAACATCGGCGCCGGCGCGGCTGAGCCACCCGGCTGCTGCGCGCTCTGGGGCAGGCCCTTCAAGCCCTGGTACGCCTCGAACGCGAACTCGCTCCACGGCTCGCCGTCGTCGTGCGACTCACCGTCGCGGCCGGGGTCGTCGGCCACACCCGAGCCCTCGCAGGTCTTCACCGTCGCGGGAGCGAGATCGCGAAAGTACCCCTTGGGGTTGATCGGCCCCTGCACGCCCGCCAGGTTGGTCACCACCTCGCGCGCGGCGAAGGTGCCGATCAGCGGGCTGTCGGTGGTGGGCTCCATCGACGCGAACACGTCGGCGTTCGCTTCGTTCAGCGACAGGGGATCCAGAAGATCCCGCCCTGGTCGATGTTCACCGTGAGCGAGCCCTGAATGCCTCCCGCGGTGGCGATTGCGTCGCACGCCGCGTGGGTCATCTCGTGGTGAATGATGGTGCCGTCGAAGGCGAAGTCGACGCCCTGCCCCTGCCCGAAGACGATGATCTTGTTGTTGAGGTCGTAGGTGGCGTTCTCGTACGGCTGGGTGCCGGCATAGGCGTTGGTGTACGCGGGAATCAGCGGGAGCCCCCCAAACCCCGGGTCGAGCCCGCTCATGAACCGGGAGTGGAGATCGACGTGGTAGTACGCCATCGCCTCGCTCTCCTGATCGGTCGCGTTGAAGTCGTACGACGAGGGATTGGAGGCGATGAAGTCGCCCGAGCCGTTCGCGTGGAGCGTCTGCGAGCACGCGCTCGACGAGTACGTGGCACCGCCCTGGCAGTTGTAGACCACGGTGCGCGAGCCGCTCAGGGTGGTGGCGTTGGCGTTGAGATCGAGCAGCGACACCGAGCCCGGCGTGGCGCAGAGGTCGTAGGTGACGTTGCCGTTCGACGCGGTGGTGGTCGAGCACGCCGCCGCCGGCGCTCCCGGCTGCGAAGGGCTGACCGCGTACGCCACCGACTGGCCGGCGTTGAGCAACTGCGAGACCGAGGGCCCCACCGTGCCGGTCTGCGCGTCGATCAGAAACGACTCGCTCCGGTACGGCAGCTGCGCCACCACCCCGACCCGGTACACCGGCCGCAGCCGCGAAGGCTCCAACGCCCAGGCGGGCACGAACGAGACGATTTCTCCTTCGAGCCGGCGAAGCGCGATCGCCCGCGCCGCCGCCGCGCTCACCACGAACGCGCCGCGCGCAGAGGGCAGCGGCCCACTCGAGCCCGCCGCGTGCACCCGCCCCTCGGGCGTGAGCGCGACCATCACCTGCCCCTGCAGCACCGGCAGCCCGGCGACCTCGCGGCCGAACACCACCACCCCGAAGCCGCCGGCGGTGCGCGGCCCGCTGGCGAACCGCAGCCCCTCGTCGCCGTGCGCGAGGCCGTACTTCGGGCCGTGCTCCCGGAGGAACCCGCGCGCCTGTTGCTCGGGGTCGCCCGGGTACGCCTGCGTCGACAGGTGGGTGCCCAACGTCACCCAGCCCTCGGGTGCGCGCACCAGGCGCTCCTCACCCGCGGCCAACACGGTGAGCGCCGCGAACAATGCGATGGTCATCGAATCCCTCTCCCCGGCCGGGGCAGAAGGCTATCAGGCCGCTTGCTTGGCGGCGCTGGGAGCGACGAGCTTCTCACTCGCCTCCCACAGCTGCTTGGCCACCGCGTCGTCTTGCCCGCTCTTGCGCGGCGCCTTCAACCGCGAGCGCGCGTAGTAGTCGCCGGTCTTGCCTTCGACCTCGGGAGACGTCGCCAGGTAGATGCTGGTCTGCGCGCCCTCGACCTCGTCGATCGCGAACAGGTAGGCGATCGGTTTGATCACCGTCCAGATCCCGCCCTTCGACAGAAAGTCCGACGCGACGAAGCCCGGGTGCAGGCAGTTGGCGGTCACGTTCTTGCCGTTGAGCCGCCGCGACAGCTCGCGGGTCCAGAGAATGTTGGCCAGCTTCGAGGTGCCGTACGAGCCCCACCCCGACCAGCTCTTCTCGCCGTTGAGGTCGTCGAAGTTCAGCTTGCCGCTCCGGTGCGCTTCGGAGGCGACCGAGACGATGCGCGCCTTGCGCTCCGGCGTGCCTGCCGCCTCCAGCGCCGGGAGCAACAGCTCGGTGAGCAGAAAGTAGGTCAGGTGGTTGAGCCCGAAGGTCAGCTCGTAGCCGTCGGCGGTGACCTTGCGCGACGGGTTCATCGCGCCGGCGTTGTTCACCAGCACGTCGAGCTTGCCGTACTTCGCCTTGAAGTCGGCGGCGAGCTGCCGCACCTGCGCGAGCGAAGACAGATCGCAGATCATCGACTCGACCTGCTGGTTGCTGGTGCGGGTCTTGATCTCCTCCACCACGCCCTTGGTCTTCTCGGGGTTGCGGCCGACGATCACCACCCGCGCGCCCTGCTGTGCGATGCCGATCGCGGTCTGCTTGCCGATGCCCGCGGTCGCCCCCGTGACCAACACGGTCCTGCCGGTCATGTCGCTCATTTGGGCGCATGCATAAGGGGGACGTTCTCCCGGCGCAATCAACTCGAAATCTTCTAAGCTCGTCGCCAGAGATGACGGCCTCGGAGCTGGACCGCCTGGTGCGTGAGAAGAAGGTGATCGTCTGCTGTGGCGCGGGAGGCGTCGGCAAGACCACCACCGCCGCCGCGCTCGGTCTCGCCGGAGCCCACGCCGGCCGCCGGGTGCTGGTGCTCACCATCGACCCCGCGCGCCGCCTCGCCCAGGCGATGGGCATCAAAGAGAACGCCCGCGAGCCCGCGCCGCTGCCGCCCGATCGCCTCGGCGAAGCGGGCGTCGTCAACGGCACCCTCCACGCGTGGATGCTCAACCCCGACGTGGTGTTCGAGTCGCTGGTGCGGCGAATGGCGACCAACAAAGACCAGGCCGACCGCATCCTCAACTCGCGGCTGTTTCGCCACCTGTCGGAGATGATCGCCGGGATGCAGGAGTTCACCGCCGCCGAGGCGCTCTACGAGCTCGCCACCTCCGGCAAGTACGACCTGGTGGTGCTCGACACGCCGCCCGCGCGCAACGCGCTCGACTTTCTCGAGGCGCCGGGAAAGCTCACCCGCTTCTTGGACGAGAAGATCCTCAACCTGTTCCTGCCTTCGAAGCAGCGCTTCGGGCTGTTGCGCAAGGCGAGCGAGCTGATCTCCTCGGTGCTCACCAAGGTGTTCGGCGCCGAGTTCTTCGGCGAGATTCAGGACTTCCTGAACGGCTTCTCGGGCATGTTCGGCCCGATGCGCGCCCACGCCGAAGGGGTTCGCAAGCTGCTCGGCTCCAGCGACGCCGCCTTCCTGCTGGTCACCTCGCCCGAGGGCGCCGCGCTCGCGGAGGCCCGCTACTTTCGCGATCGCATCTCGGCGATGGGTCTGCCGTTCGCCGGCTTCGTGCTCAACCGGAGCTGGGCCCGGGTGGCGGGCGCCAACCCCGAAGACCTCGCCTCCGCCGACGACGCGCTGCTCAAGCAGGGCCTCGAGAAGCTGAAGCCGCTCGCCGAGCGCGAGAAGGCCCGCTCCGAGCGCGATCGGGCGCTGCTCGAGAAGCTCGCCTCCGAGCTGCCGGCGAAGGCGGTCGCGGTGGCGGCCCCCTACCTGGGTGAGGCGATTGAAGATCTGTCAGGGCTGGCGCGGCTGGCGCGCGGGCTGGTGACGGCGGTGGCGTGAACTTTTCTTGAGAGGAGACCAACAGATGCCGCTCCAAATCGACGAGATCAAAGTGGGCACCGGCGCTGAAGCGAAGGCCGGGCAGCGGGTGACGGTGCACTACGTGGGCACCCTCACCAACGGCAACAAGTTCGACAGCAGCCGCGACCGCGGCGAGGGCTTCGAGTTCAACCTCGGAGCCGGCGAGGTGATCAAAGGCTGGGACCAGGGCGTGGCCGGCATGAAGGTCGGCGGCATGCGCAAGCTGACCATTCCGCCCGAGCTCGGCTACGGCGCCCGCGGCGTTCCCCCCGTGATCCCCGCCAACTCGACCCTGGTGTTCGAGGTCGAGCTGCTCGAAGTCGGCTGATTCTGGCTGGGTCACGGCGACCCTCACACCGGGGCTTGACCCACCCAAAAGCGCCAAAGACCGCACGATTTGAGGGCGGCGTACCCCTTGCACACCGCGCGGGGGTGCGTCGTTCGCCAGTCGCTCTCGCCATCGCGCTGGCCGCGCTGATCGGTCAGGCCACCTGGTGCGGGTATTCGCACCCAGGCGACCTCGGGGTGGCGGCGCTCTTCGCTTTCACCTCCGCCGCGCTCTGCCTGGCCGGCTACCTCGGCCTCTGGCAGCGCGACGTCTCCCGGGCCGCCAAGCCGCCGGAGCCGAACGCCCGCTACAGCTCGATGGTGAAGGCGATTCCCGACGTGCTGATTCGGGTCGGCAAAGACCAGCAGGTGATCGATCTCCACTGCCCCAACGGCGGCGCCGAGCTGGTGGCGTGGGCGACCGCGAACTTCTCCGGCGCCCCGGTGGCGGCACTCCACCCGGTGATTCAAGCCGCGCGCGGCAACGGCTTCGCGCTCGCCGATCTGACTCCGGGCGACGGCACGGTGAAGCGCATCGAAGTGCGGGCGGTGGCCGACTCGCCCGACGAGGTGCTGGTGATGCTCCGCGACGCCTCCGATCGCGAGCTGCTCGAGCAGCGCCTGCTCGACGCGGAGCGCGAACGGCTGATGGCCGAGACCCGCGCGGTGATGGCCGAGGCCGACCGGCTCGCCGCGCTCGGCACCCTGGCCGCGGGCGTGGCCCACGAGGTGAACAACCCGCTGGCGTACATCAGCGCCAACCTCGACTTCGCGCTCGGCGAGCTGAAGAACGAGCAGCCCGACCTGAAAGAGGTGGCCGACGCGCTGAAGGAGTCGGCCCAGGGCGCGTCGCGTGTGCGCGGCATCGTCAACGACATGCGCGGGCTCTCGCGGAGAGCCGACGACGGCGACGCCGGCAGCGTCTCGATCGTGCGCGCGGTCGACGCGGCGGTGAACCTGGTGCGCACCACTGTGAAGACCGCCACCCTGGAGACCCGCTTCGACGAGGTGCCCGAAGTGCGCGGCTCGGAGTCGCGCCTCTGTCAGGTGCTGGTGAACCTGATCATGAACGCCAGCCAGGCGATGCCGGCCCGGGCGAAGGAGCTCAACCGGGTGATGATCTCGGTCGAGCAGTCGGCCGACGGCGCGGTGCTGCTCAACGTCGCCGACAACGGCGCCGGGATGAGCGAAGAGGTGCTGGGCCGGGTGTTCGACCCGTTCTTCACCACCAAGCCGATCGGCGAAGGCACCGGGCTGGGCCTGCCGATCAGCCGCACCATCGTCGAGGGCATGGGCGGCACCCTCTCGGTCACCTCCCAGCTCGGCCAGGGCACCACCGTCACCGCGCGCTTTCCCCCGCGCGAGAAGGCGACCGCGCCCAAGCTGCGGTTGGTGGCTGTCTAGCTGGCTCGCTTCCTCAGACCAGCCCGGCCTTCATCGCGATCGCCAGCTTCTTCTGCTCCACCTTGATGGTGGCGGCGTCGATCATCTCGTCGTCGACCACGATCGCGCCCTCCCCCTGCTCGTTCGCGTCTTTGTAGGCGGCGACGATCTTCTTCGCCCGCGACAGCTCCTCGGGCTTGGGGGTGTAGGCGGCGTGAATCGGCGCCAGCTGCGAGGGGTGAATCGCCCACTTGCCGTCGTAGCCGAGCTGCGCGCCCGCGGCCGCGTCGCGCTCCACCTGGGCCGGGTCTTTGTACTGCACGGTGACCGAGTCGATCGCGTCGAGGCCGGCGGCCCGGGCGGCGGCGAGAATGCGCGCCCGCGGGTAGTAGAACAACACCTCCTGGTTCTGGCGAAAGTCGCGGGCCCCGGTGTCGGCCGCGTAGTCGGCCACCCCGAAGATCAGCGTCTGCATGCGGGGCGAGGCGTTGGCGATCTCGTGCACCATGATCACCCCGGCCGCGGTCTCGATCATCACCTCCATGCCGATCGAGCCCGGGGCGAGGCCTTTGCCCTTCTCGAGCACGGTGATCAGCTCGTCGACCCGGCGCACGTCGTTGGCGAGGCGAATCTTCGGGAGCACCACCACGTCGATCTTGTCGCCGATCGCGGTGATCACCTGCTCGAGGTCGTCTTTCCACCACGGGGTCTCGAGGCCGTTGCAGCGAAACGCCCGCACCTTGCCCTTGGTGAACTTCAGGTTCTTGAACGCCTCGATCACCGTGCCGCGGGCAGACTCCTTCTGCGACACCGCGCAGGCGTCTTCGAGATCGAAGATCACCTCGTCGGCGTCACTCTCTGCCGCCTTCTTCATCTTCTCCAGCGAATGGCCGGGGCACGTCAGCTCGCTTCTTCTCACCGGTCGCTTGTTCTTCATGGCCGCGAAGGTAACTCAACTTAAGTGCTAGAGAAGAGCCGTCATGAACGAAACCGCGCTCAACGCCAACGTCGGTCACCGGCTGCGGGCGCTGCGCATGTCGAAGAACGTGAAGCAGGCCGACGCCGCCAAGGAGCTCGGCGTCTCCGCCGCGTACCTGAACCTGATCGAGAAGGGCAAACGCGTCACTCCGTTTCCCCTGCTGTGGAAGGCGCTGCGCCTCTACCAGGTCGACCCCGAGAAGTTCATGGGCGAGCTGGGCGAAGGCAAGGTCGACGAGGCGCTCGCGCGGCTTCTCGAAGAGCCGCTCTTGAAGACGCTCGCGCTCGATCCCGAGTCGCTCCAGTCGCTCTCGGCGGAGCCGAAGCTCGCCGGCACCGTCGCTGCCGTGTTCAACCTCTACAAGAACACCCGCTCGCAGCTCGAGAACGTGATGTCGCAGCTGTCGGCCGGCGATCGCACCCGCGCCGCCGAAGGGCCCGCCTACGACTACTCGCCGTTCGACGAGGTCTCCGACTTTCTGCAGGAGCACAAGAACTACTTCCCCGAGCTCGAAGAGGCCGCCGAAGGCCTGCGCGCCG
This sequence comes from Myxococcaceae bacterium, assembly GCA_047602415.1. Classification (GTDB taxonomy): domain Bacteria; phylum Myxococcota; class Myxococcia; order Myxococcales; family Myxococcaceae; genus JASGHH01. Next base: position 1,546,180 of record JASGHH010000001.1, read on the forward strand.
AGTTCGGCCTCGAGCGCCAGCTGATGAGCTCGCAGCTGGTCAACCTGGTGCAGAAGAAGTTCCAGTACCGGGTCGAGTTCGAGGAGTCGCCCAAGGGCAGCTCGGTGGTGCGGCGCATCGAGCCCGACCTGCAGCGGCTGGTGCTGTCACCGTCGCTCACCGAACAGCCGCTCAAGTTTCAGCTCGCCACCGCGGTCGGCATTCTGGTGATGGACAAGGCGCGGCTGCTGGAGCGGATCATCGGCAAGGCCACCCGCCACGCCGAGACGCCCCGGCTGATCAAGGTGAACCTCGCCAACTACTTCGCTGGCGCGCTGATGCTCCCCTACGGCGACTTCTTCGCCCAGGTGCAGAAGACCCGCTACGACCTCGAGCTGCTCTCGAGCGTGTTCGGGGTCACCTACGAGACGGTGGCGCACCGGGTCTGCAACCTGTCTGACCCCAAGCGGCGCGGCATACCGTTTCACTTCATTCGCACCGACGTCGCCGGCAACATCTCCAAGCGCTACAGCGGCACCGGCTTCAGGTTCGCCACCAACGGCAGCTGCGGCAAGTGGGCCGCTCACCTCGCCTTCTTGAACCCGTCGCAGCTGACCCGGCAGTTCAGCTCGATGCCCGACGGCACCACCTTCTTCGACTTCGCCCGGGTGCAGCTGCAGCCGGTGGAGGGCTCGATCGCCAAAGGCACCGCCTACTCGATCGGCCTCGGCACCCACGCCGAGAACGCCAAGCACCTCGCCTACGGGCTGGTGAGCCAGGACCTGAAGAAAGACGCGGTGCCGATCGGCATCAGCTGCCGCTTCTGCGAGCGCACCGACTGCAACCAGCGGGCAGCGGCGAGCTACCGGTTCGCCTTCAGCTTCGACGAGTACACCAAGAAAGACTGCTTCTTCTCGCCGCTCCTCAACCACGAAGCGCGGAACTTGCAGAGCGACCCCAAATAGGCCGAGTATGCGCGCGGCCGGCCGCTCCCCCTCGAGGCGTCTCCCATGCGCATTGTGTCTCTCGCCGTTCTGGCGCTGCTCGCGTTCTCGTGCGGCCCCACTCCCGAGCCGTTGGTGTTCACCCCCAACGCCACCGTGCCGCCGCCGGTCACCACCGTCGACCCCAAGCCGGGCCCGTTCAACGGCAAGGTGACGTTGACCTTCACCACCGATCGCCCCGCCACCGTCTACGTCAGCACCGATGGGAGCGACCCGCGCACCACCAGCGTCGGCCGCCAGCAGGGCGAGTCGCCGTTTCAGATCACCCTCGATGCGACCACCACGGTGAACTACTTCGCCAGCCAGAAGGGCAAAGACGAAGACCTCCACACCGACATGTGGATTCGCGCGGGCGGGCCCAAGGGCACCATCTCGGGCGTGGTGGTGGTGGGCGACTTCGCCGCCGGCAAGACGATTGGCGTCTACCGCAACAACGAGCTGCAGAAGCTGGGCAAGCCGCAGACGCCGCAGGAGGTGCCGTTTCTGTTCACCGGCGTCGCCACCGGCACCCACAACCTCGTCGCCTACGCCGATCGCAACGGCGACGATCAGCTGTTCCCGTTCATCGACTACGCCAGCGCGACGGTGCCGATTCAGATCGATCTGACCGACCCGTTCAAGGCCAGCGCCGAGAACGTGCACATCTACCTCGGCACCTCGGCGCCCGAGCTCGGCACGCTGGAGGGCACCATCACCCTGCCCAAGCCGCCGCTGGGCCAGTCGCTGCGCATGTCGGCGCTCAACGCGGGCGCGTTCACCACCGGCGCGACCGACCCGATGGCGCTGCTCAACCAGCTCCAGGCCGGGTACCAGATCTTCACCGACCCCGGCACGATGCAGTACCCGTACGTGATCACCGACCTGATGCCGGGCCAGTACATGCCGGTGCCGGTGCTGTTCGGGTTCGGCCAGGGCGGCATCGCGCTCAACTTCGTCGCCAACCCGCTGATGCCGGCGAACGTCACCGCCGGCAACACCACCGTCTACGACGTCGCGTTCGGGCCGGTGACGATGAGCGGCACCGCGGTGGTGAAGGCGGCGTCGGCGCCCCAGGGTTTCGCCTACGGCGTGGTGGCGGCGCGGGCGTCGTCGTTCTCCGACGGCATTCAGGCGGTGCTGATGCCGGTGATCTTCGGCGCACCCGACGCGATGACCGGCGACTTGAGCGGCCAGTTCGGCGCCGAGGCGCTGCGGGCGAACCACACCTTCGCGATGCGAATCTTCGTGAACAACAACGCGCCCGGCGGCACCGGCAACCCGCTGACCGACGCGCTCACCTGGGTGGTGAACCCGTTCGCCACTCAGCCCGCGCACGCGACGGTGCAGACCGGCACCACCGACGTCACCACCACGGTGACGATGCCGTAAGCGAACCCTCTCCTGACAGGAGAGGGCCGCGAGCGCGAAAGCGCTCCGGGGTGGGGTCAGAGCCCCTACGCCGCCTGAATCTGGGCCAGCCCCACGCTCGGCGGCCCTTCGGGCAGCAGCGCGAACACCTTGGCCTTCGCGCGGGCGGTGAAGCTGCCGCGCCGGAGCATCCCGCCGAGCACGTGAATCACCTGCCGGCTCCGCTCCAGCCCCGCCTCCACCGCGCCCCACACGTCGACCCCTTCGCCCCGGTAGAAGGCGCGATCGGGAGTGCCGATCTTGAGCTTGCCCAGCGGTGAGCCGAGCGCGAGCGAGAACACGTAGAGGCCGCGGAGCCAGCGATCCATCTGCTCCTTCGAGGGCACCTCGCTGAGCGCATCGGCCGACGACACCCGAATCAGCTCGTAGAGCCCGCGCCCGATGCCCTGCGCCGCCGACGCCTTGCGCACGTGGAGCTTGGCGCGCACGGCGGGGGTGCCCACCAGCACCTCGCCGTGGAGCTCCTGCATGAACAGCAGCGACTGCGCCCACTCGATTCGAATGCGTGCGGCGGCTTCGGTCTCCTTCGCCTTGCGGTGGCGGGCGATCAACCGGGCGGTGATCGACTCGGTCGCGCGGGCGACGCACACCTGGGCGAAGTAGCCGGCGAGAAAGGCGAGCCCGGCCTCGGTGCCGACCAGGGCGCCGTTGGCGACCAGCTCGGCGGCCTTGAGCCCGAACGCGACCGGCTGCTGCTTGGTGAGCAGCTCGGTGAAGCGCGGGGCCTCGCCCTTGCCGACGAAGGCGCCCACGCCCTTGGTGAGCCCGTCGAACCAGGGCAGCTGAGGGAGCGCGGCGCCGAAGCGCGCGTACTCGAGATCTTCGGCCAGCGCCTTGGAGAACTCGGCGGGCAGTTGGCTGGCGTGCGCGGCGAGGCGCTCGACGGCGGTGAGGTGCAACAGCAGTCCGCTCACGGGGAACCCACTTGAAGAAACTCCTTAGCCCTACGCTGTGGCTTCGCTAGTCTTTTCGACCCACATGCACTTCACCTTCGCCAGCGGCGACCAGACCCGCTCCAAGACCGATCTCCTCGTCATCGCCCTGTTCGACAACGAGCTGTCCGACAAGAAGAAGCAGCCCAAGGCGCTCGCCCAGGCCGACAAGAAGCTCAAAGGCCTGCTGCTCAAGACCGCGGCGCAGGAAGGGTTCAAGGGTCGCACCGATCAGGTCTTCATGCTCCACAGCCAGGGCCGCATCTCGCCGGCGCGGGTGATGCTGCTGGGCCTCGGCTCGCGGGCGAAGTTCACCTTCGAGACGCTGCGCATGGCGGCCGGCCGCGCGGTGAAGAACGCCAACCGCAGCCGGCTGAAGACGATGACCTTCTCGTTGCCGGTGGTGCGGGAGATCGACCAGGCGGTGCGGGCGATCGCCGAGGGCATCGACCTGGGCGCGTACCGGTTCGACAAATGGCGCACCACCAACAAAGACGAGAAGTCGGCGCCGCGCATCGACAAGGTGGCGCTCGCCCTGCCCGACGGGATCAAGCGCGACAAGTCGATCGACGCCGCGCTCGCGCTCGGTCAGTCGGTGGCCGAGGCGACCAACTGGGCCCGCGACATGGTGAACGAGCCCGCCGGCGCGCTCACCCCCACCGCGCTCGCCGAGCAGGCGAAGGCGATGGCGAAGGCGACCGGGCTCAACCTCCAGCTGGGCGATCGGAAGAAGATCGAAGAGCTGAAGATGGGCATGTTCATCGGGGTCACCCAGGGCTCGAAGGAGGAGCCGCGGCTGATTCAGGTCTCGTACATTCCCGATGGCGAAGAGGCGAAGCAGCGCGCGCCGCTGTGCCTGATCGGCAAGGCGATCACCTTCGACTCCGGAGGTCTGTCGATCAAGACGGCCGACGGCATGGTCGACATGAAGACCGACATGGCCGGCTCGGCGGCGGTGCTGGGCGCGATGAAGGTGATCTCGACGCTCAAGCCTCCGTTCCCGGTGCACGCGTTCATGGGCGCCTGCGAGAACATGCCCTCGGGCACGGCCTACCGGCCGGGCGACATTCTGGTCTCGCGCCTGGGCAAGACGGTGGAGATCACCAACACCGACGCCGAAGGCCGCCTGGTGCTGGGTGACATGCTGGCGTACGCGAACGAGCTGAAGCCGGCGGCGATGATCGACCTGGCGACGTTGACCGGCGCCTGCATGATCGCGCTCGGCCACTACATCACCGGCGTCTTCGCGGAGGACGACCAGCTCGCCTGGCAGGTGCTCGAGTCTGCGCGCACCGCGGGTGAAGAGCTGTGGCGGCTGCCGGTGACCGAGCTGCAGCGCGACGCCTTGCGCTCCGACGTGGCCGACATGAAGAACGCCGGCGAGCGCTGGGGCGGCGCCTCGAACGCGGCGCTGTTCTTGAAAGAGTTCGTCGGGACCACCCCGTGGGTGCACCTCGACATCGCCGGCCCGTCGCAGAGCCCGAAAGAGCGCGGGTACTACGGCAAGGGCGCCACTGGCGTCGGCGTGCGCACGCTGGTCGAGCTGGTGCGGCGCCGGGCTGCCGAGCTCGCGCAGTAGCGGTCTCGAGCGCCGATGGGGGCGGCACTCGAGAAGAAGCTGGAACAGCTCGCGGAAGAGCAGGCCGGCGCGGTGTCGGTGGCGCAAGCCATTGCACTGGGCATTCCACGTCGTGACTTCGAGCTGCTCGGCTACGAACGCCTCGCTCGGGGCGTGTACCGGTTCCCGGGTTCAGCGGAGTCGTGGGAGCGGCGCATGTGGACCGCGATTCTGCAGACCGGCGGAGTGGCGTCGCATCGCAGCGCTGCCTGGCTGTGGAGGCTGTCTGGCGTACACGAGCCCCCCGACCGGATCGAAGTGATCGTCCCACACTGGAACAAACGCGGTGTGGATCGAGCAAAGGTACACCGCAGCCGGTCCTTCATTCTGGAACACGAGACGAAAGTACGCGGCATACCCGTCACGACGCTGGCCCGTACCCTGGTGGACCTCAGTGAAGTGATGACTGCTGGAGCGCTCGAGGCTGCCTACAACTCCGCGCTCAAGAAAGAGCCCGAGCTCCATGTCGCTCTCGACGATCAATTCGGAGCGATGCCCAAGCGTGGCCATGAGGGCGTGGCGAACCTCTTCGCTCTCGTGCGTCGGGGCGAGCCCGCGGTCGACTCGACGCTCGAGGTTCGCCTCCGGCGCTTGCTGAGGAGATGGCGCCTACCGGTGCCTCAAACGCAGCACCCCGTGTACGACGGCACGCAGCTGGTGATGCGGGCTGACTTTGCCTGGCCCGAGAATGATCCGCCCGTGGCAGTGCTGACTCACGGTGAGGAGTTCCACCGCGTCTCCAAGCGCTGGCGGACAGACCAGCGGCAGATGGCGAGCCTCAGCTCGATGGGGTGGCGCGAGATTCCTTGCACTTGGGAGGATGTGACCAAGAATCCCGAGGAGCTGCGGATCAAGATCGAGCGAGCGCTCGCAGGGTACGTGAGCGATGGCAAGTTCAGGCCGAAGTAGCGATCGCGAGCGCTGCAGGCTTTGATGGGGGTGCTGTTGGTGGTTCGGGGCACTGCCTCGCGCGACCACCGCCCGCGATCTCGTGGCTGATCTCGGCTCGAATCGCTGTTGTGCGTTCGACGACCTCCCGACCGTGGCGTTCATCGATTCTGGGCCTGGTTTCCACGACAGTTTCAATCTGAGCACGTGGAAACAAGGCCCAGAATCAGAACCAATCGCACAACCATCGGTCACGCAACGAACGCAGCACGGCACCGGCCGTATGAGCTCCAAAATCGCGGGCGGACACCGCCAGCGGCACTGCCGTCGCCGACCAAACCCACCACCCCATCAATGCCGTTGTTCCGCCGCACGCCAACCGCGTCGGTCACGCACGAGCACGGAACTGCACCGCCGTCACCGACCCCCCGATCAATGCCGGCGCTACTTCCCGCCGGTCGCCACGGTCAGCGTCGCGCCAGACGAGTACGCGGTGAACTCCGGCGCGTACATCGACTCCAGCGTGGCCGGCCCCACTCGGAACGTACCGCCGAGGGCAGCGCGCACCCGGTACTTGAGCGTGTACTCGCCCGGCGGCACCTGCTCGAAGAAGAAGTTGGTCGCCGAGTCGCGGAACTCCTCGTACCAGGCGAGGCCCAGCTCCCACTTGTAGCGGGACACCGGGTTCTCCGGCTCGAAGCCTGCCCCACGCGGGTCGCGCACGTGCACGTACTCCGCGGCCTGCTTGGCGCGAATCGACAGCTGCACCTCGAGCTCATCGCCCGGCTCGAGCTCGGCGCCATCGGTCAGCGGCTGGAGCACCATCTGCTTCCCCTGCTGAACGCGTTTGAAATACGTGCGCGTGACGTGGAAGAAGTCGCCGCGCTCCTGCGGCGGCAGCTTGTCGGTCGAGAACATCCAGGTGGCTGACGCGAAGTCGAACCCCTTGGTCTGCTTGCTCACCGTCACCGTCGCGTTCGCTGCGGTCACCTGCGGCCCCGGTACCACCAGCTGCTGCTTGCCGACGTACTGATCGGGCTCGAACACGAACTGCTGCTTCACCGGCCCGGTCTCGACGTCGAGCACCTCCTTCAACCCCAGCTGGTGCTCCGACTGCATGTACTTGGTGAGCGAGTAGATCACCTCGGCGGTGGCCCTCGTCGACTTCCACTGGTTGAGCTTCTTGTTCAGCAGCAGCCACTGCACCAGGCCGTCACGCCGCGCGTCTTTCGGGGCCAGCTCGGTCAACGTGCGCAGCGCAAACGCATGCGACTCGATGGTGTCGTTGTACCAGAGCCAGGCGCGGTCCTCCGGCTGCCAGAAGGTGCCCTCGTCCTGGGTGGTCTTCGACGAGTCCATCACCGAGTCGAACACCAGCTTCGCGTCGCGATCGCGCCCCGCCCGCTTCAACGTCAGCGCCAGGTAGCCCTTCAGCAGCGGCGAGTGCTGTTTCCAGTGCTTGAAGCTGAAGTCGAGCATTCGCTGCCGCTCCTCCTGCGAGAGCGCGCCCCCCAGCCACGACTCGTCGGGGAAGCTCGAGGCGGCGAAGTTCACGGTGGTGATCCACTCCCAGCACCCGTCGTGCGCCATGCAGGTGAACCAATCGCCGCGGAGCTCGTTGCCCAGGTAGCTCCAGGCGCGCTGCACCATGTCCTTCGGCACGTCGACCTTGAACTCCACCGCGCGAGAGAACCCCTGTACCAGGTAGAGCGTGATGTACGGCGACGGCGGCCCACCGGGAAACCAGGGGAACGCGCCCGACGGCTGCTGCGCCTTCTTCAGCTTCGCCAGCGCGCTGGTCTTCTCGGCCTCCACCACCTTCGGGTCGAGCATGTCGATGAAGTCGTCGTTGCGCCGCGGGTCTTTGCCACCCTGCGCCTCCAACAGCCAGGGCGACTCCTCCAGCTGCAGCTTGCGGTTGGGGTCCATCGCATCGAACGGCTCCAGCGGCGTCTTCCGCGCGGCGAACCGGGCCGCCATCTTCGCCACCTGCGGGCTGTCGCGAAACACCGAGCCCACGATGCCCGACGAGAGGAACCGGTTGAGCGTCTGCTCGGTGCACTCGTAGGGGTACCGCTGCAGGTAGGGCAGCGCCTTCAGCACGGTGAAGAACAGCTGCGCGTCGACGGTCACCACCAGCTGCTCGTTGATCAGCGTCGGGTCGCCGCCCTTCGCCAGGTCGTCGAACGTCATCGTGCGCTTCGAGGTGTCGCGCAGGGTGACGAACTTCGACTGCGCCAGGTGCATGCGCGAGGGCAACAGCGGCACCGGGCGCAGCTCTCCGTCAGACAGGTCGCCCGCCTTGGCCACCACCTTGAACGCCACCAGCCCCACCCGCTTGGGAGCGGTGACCGAGAAGGTCAGCGTCGCGCCCTGGTTCGGCTTCACCGAGAACGCCTGGGGCGCAGTGGGCGACAGCAGCAGCTCGGCCGACACCGGCTTCTCGGTCTCGGGATCGATCACCTCCAGCTTCAGCTCACCGGTGAGGTCCTTCGCGGAGGCGTTGTTCACCAGCACCTTCAGCGTCGCCACGTCGCCCTCGCGCAAGAAGCGCGACAGGTACGGCCGCACCATCAGCTCCTTCACCGCGCGGGTCTCCTGCTGCACCGCGCCTCCCGCCATCGCCCGCGTCGCCGCGTGCGCCCACACGTGATAGCTGGTCACCGAGTCGGGCACGGTGAACTCCAGCGACACCGAGCCGCTCGCGTCGGTGATCAGGTGCGGTTTGAAGAACGCCGTCTCCGAGAAGTCGCTCCGCACCTGCACCGCCGCCTGCTGCGCCTCGTCGCTCCGGCTCTCTTCATCGCCCTTGAACTCGGCTTTGCCCTTGGCCTTCTTCTCGGGCTCGCGCCTGGCCAGATCGGGCGACGGGCTGCCGGTCTCGGTGGTCGCATCGGCGTAGCCGAGCTCACCCGCGGCCATCCCTCCCACCGGCTGCGCGGAGGGCGGAGGCGCCGGCATCGGGCCCCCCGGAGCGGCGTGCTTCGACATCACGCTGCGCATCCCACCGCCGCCCCGGCCCATCCCTCCGATGCCGTAGCCGCTGGGGAACACCAGCCGGTCTTCGTTGAGCGAGGGGTAGCCCGGCAGCTGGTACCAGTCGTGCTGCGACAGCCACTGCGCGTTGGTGACGATGAAGCTCGAGCGCAACCAGGGAGACGACGCGCGCGAGGGGTACAGCCCGAGCACCGAAGGCGGGTTGTGCGGCGCGAAGACGTCGAGCGACTTGTCGTACATGTACGCGAGCACCTCGGCCGCGTTCGCCTCCACCGGCTTGCCGTGCGACTTCACCGTCACCTTGAAGGTCTCCTTCGCGCCCGGCCGCATCACGTCGCGAAAGGTGGAGAACTCCAGGTCGAGCTTCTTGTCGTCCCACGGCACCGAGATCGACTGCGACAGGTGCACCAGCTGGTGGTCGCGCACCAGCACCAGGTCGATCACGAAGCCGCCGCGATCCTCCGCCTTGATCGGCCGGTCGATGAACGCCTGCTCGCCGGTCTTCAACTGGCGCCGCTCGATCCGCTTGCCGCTGCGATAGGTGTCGAGGAACGCCACCTGGGCGTCGAACCCGGTGCCCGCCACCAGCTTCAGCGTCTGCCCGACCTCCAGCTGCCCTGCGCTGGCGCTGAGCAGACCCGGCAGCTTCAGCGACAGCGCCGGCCCGGCGACCAGAAAGTCCTGCTGCACCTTCGCCACCTGGCCCGCCTCGTCTTTGGTCTCGTAGACGATGCGATAGGCGCCGGCCTTGAGCGCGCCCGCGTCGAGCTTCGCCTGGCCCTTGGCGTCGTGATCGACGTCGGCGCCGGCGACCTGCGCGCCCTGCGCCCACTGGTGCACCGTCGAGTTCCAACCGCCCCACCCGCTCCACCGCGGCCGCAGCGAATCGCCCGGGGTGTGAAAGGTGCCCGCCTTCTCTTGCGGCGAGCGAACCACCGGCTCGTCGGCCGGCAGCACTGCCTGAGCCGGCTGCTGGAGCGCGAAGATCTTGAAGCTGCCCTTCCCCGCCCGCGGGTTCCCGTCGAGGTCGGAGCGCGCGATCGACCCGCCGACCTTGTCGCCCTCCTGCCAGACCTGCCGCTCGAGGTTGACCGAGCCCTGCACCGAGACGAAGCCGACCTGGGTGTGCTTGCTCGCCGAGCGCGTCTCGCCGCCGTCGTCGGTGACGTCGGCCTCGATGCTGTAGGTGTAGCTGACCTCCTTCGGCTGCTTGGGGTCGGCCTCGGGAGTGAACTTCACCTCGAAGGTGCCGTCGGCCTTCATCGGCGCGGTGCCCGAGGCGACGGTGCGGGTGCCGGTGTTCGCCGGAGCCCAGCCCCACTCGCCCCACCACCACGGCCACACCGGGGTGCGCTTCACCACGAACCGCACCTGGCCGCTCGCGACCGGCAGCCCGAAGTAATAGTGCGCCTCACCGGTGAAGGTGGCGGGCGCGTTCAGCCGCACCACCTGGCCGGCGTCTTTCCAGCCGACCTCGAAGGTGGCCCGCTTGTACTCCTCCACCCGAATGCCGGAGTTGCCGCCGAAGCCGCCTTTGCCGTCGCTCACCCGCATCTGCCAGGCGCCCAGCAGCCGCCCGGTGGGAATGGTGAACTCCCCCGAGGCGGAGCCGAACCCGTTGGTGCGCAGGCTCTTCTTCTCCACCACCTGGTAGTTGGGGTCGATCAGCTCGACGGTGAGGTTCTGCTCCGGCTGGGTCTTGAGGTCGGTGTGCTCGGCGTTGAAGGCGTAGCCCAACACCTTGAAGAGCAGCTTCTGCTGCGGGCGGTAGACGCTCCGGTCGGTGAAGATCAGCGACTGGGTGCCCTTCTGGGGGTTCGACGCGTAGAAGCCGATCGATTGGCTGTCGAGCGCGTCGTCGGCGCCCTGGTGCGCCACCACCATGTAGTTGCGATCCTGTGGGTGGCCGGCCTGCTCGAACACCACCTCGCCGTCGGCGCCGCTGGGCTTCGTCTCCTCGCGCTTCAGCTCGTAGCGGTTGTTCCAGCGCTGGCTCCACAGCTCGACGTCGGCGCCGCTCACCGGAGCGCCGGTCTCGGCGTCGAGCACCTGGGCAGAGACGCGGCCCTCGGTCTGGCGCACCACCAGGCCGAGCCGGGTGAGCATCAGGTTCACCCCCATCAGCCGGTTCTGGCCGTCGACGAAGTCGGGGCGCACCGAGGCGATCACCACCCAGAGCGCGTGGTCCTTCATCGGGGGCGTCACCCAGGTGGTGTGGAGCTTGTAGTCGGGGGTGTCGGGGAGCTCCTGGGTCCACTTCGCGTCGGGCGTGCGCGCGATCAGCCGGCGAATGTCGTCGCCGTTGGGGAGCACGCCCCAGCTGGTCTGCGCCTTCATCGCCTCGCGCAGATCGAGCTTGTAGCCGCGAAAGTAGAGCTGCTTGAGGTTGCGGTGCGAAAGCTGAATCGACCGCTTGCCGGGCGAGTCGTTCTGCATCGACTCCACCGAGTAGTCGGGCGCCTCGATGGTGGCGACCAGGTTGCGGCAGCGCTGACCGCCGACCGACTTGGGAAACTCCTCCGCGCCCTTGAGCGCCACCTGCCGCGCCTGCACCCAGTCGCCCAGCGTCTGCAGCCAGGTGCCCTGGAGGTGCCGCAGCATCGCCGACCACGCCAGCCCCTGTGACGACTCGATGCGGGCGGCGATGTCTTTCATCAAGAGGGCGCGCGCGTCTTCGTCGCTCTCGGCCGACCAGAGCAGCTGGAGGCGGTTGCGGCGGGCCTCCAGCGCCGCCTCTTTCTCGCCGGCCTTGGCGTGCCAGGCCTCGAGGTCGTCGGTCACCGCGGCCATCTTCTGGAGCGGGTGGAGCTGCGCGTCGTCGGGCTTCCACTTCGCGGCGGCGCCGTTGGCGAGCAGCTCGTCGACCCGCAGCTTGTAGACGTCGGCCGATTGGTCGGCGGTCCACCCGGTGGAGTTCGCCAGCTGCTCCGCCCAGAGGTAGCCGACCGCGTCGCGCAGGGTGCCGCGAATGCCCTTCGGGTAGTCGTTGGGGGTGAGCCACTCGCCGAACGCCTTCACCGGCTGGGCGCCGAGCTGTTCGCGGCGGGTCCACACCGAGGCGAAGGCGGCGTTCGACTCGGCGTAGATCTGCTCGAAGGTCCACGCCTTGAGGTCGACCACGCCCTTGGTGTCGACCTTCTCGCGCTTGCGAATCTCCCAGGAGTACCACTGGGCGTACTGCCAGAGCGCCTGGGCGTAATAGAGCTGCACCGCGGAGTTGCCGATCAGCCCCTTCGGCCAGGGGTGGGCCTTGAGCTCCTTCACCGCGGTCTCGTAGCCGCCGAGCGCCATGCGCAGCTGGGTGAGCTTGATCAGCGCCTTGGCCTGGTCGACGTCGTCGCCCGACTTCTGGTCGGCGTCGAGGCGCTTCTGAATCAGGTCGACCGCGGCCTGGTACTTCTGCTCATCGGAGAGCTGGTCGATTTGCTTCCACGACGGGGGCGCTTGAGTGACCGCGACGGCGAGGAGCAGGCTGAGCATGGCGGGAACTTAGACCCCACCCTGCTCCCGTTCGTTTCAAATTAACGACGGCGAAGGCCGACCAGGTAGACCTCCATCGAGGCCCCCCGGGTGGCTTCGGGCCGCACCACCTTCACCTCTTCGAACGACTCGCGCACGGTGTTGCGGAAGGAGTCGAAGTCGCCGCCCATGAACAGCTTGGCGACGAAGTGGCCCCCCGGCTTGCCGCGGGTCTTCGCCAGGTCGAGCGCGATGCCGGCGAGGTTGAGCGAGCGCGCCTCGTCGGTGGAGTGAATGCCGGTGGTCTTGGGCGCGAGGTCGGAGACGACGACGTCGAAGTTGCCCTTGTGCAGCTCGAGCAGCTTCTGGCCGAAGTCGTCGGCGAGCACGTCGAGCACCGCGGTCTTCACGTTCGGCCGGCCGATCGAGGGAATCGCGGCGAGGTCGACGCCGATCACGGTGCCTTTGGGGCCCACCGCCTCGGCGATGATCTGCAGAAAGCCGCCCGGCGCGGCGCCGAGGTCGAGCACGGTCTGCCCGCGCGAGAAGATCGGAAAGCGCTTCGCGATCTCGTCGATCTTGAACGCCGAGCGGGCGCGCAGGCCCTCCTGCTTCGCCTTGCGAAAGAAGTGGTCCTTCGGGTTGTAGCGGCGGTGGGCCACTACTTGCCTGCGGGCGTACCGCTCTCGTTCGAGAGGTCGTCGCCGTTCTTCACGCTCTTCACCTTCTCGAAGAGGCGAATGTAGCGGGTCTCGGCAAAGTCCTTCAGCTTGTCGAGCTTGATGTTCTGCGCGGCGCTGGCCGAGATCAGCCCCTGAAACACGCGGGTCTTCGGGCTCGCCTTGTCTTGCGCCCAGACCTGAATGCTCGACACCAGCGGGCAGCCGTCGACGGCGGCCTTGGCGGCGACGCACGCCTCGGGCGCGAGCTTGTCGGGGTTCTCGTTCATCCACTGCACATAGGCGACGCCGTGCTCTTCGCCCAGGTCGGCTTCGACCTTGCCGGTGAGGCCCTTGAGCGCGGAGCCGTCGAGCGCCTCCTTGAGGCCGGCTTCGCACTTCGCCTTCAGATCGCCGGCGGCGTCGCCCTTCTCGACCGCGGCGGCGAGCTCCTTGGGCTTGTAGTGGGCGTCTTTGGCGATCGCGCCCAGGCGGGCCTCGGGCTTCATCTTCTGCACCCGGGGGTCGCCCAGCGCGTCCTGGTAGTGCTTGTACATCTTGTACTCGTCCCGGGTGAGCGGGAACGGCTCCGACGCCAGCGCTTGGGTGGCGGTGAACACGATGCAGGTCGAGATGACGAAACGGATCAAGCTTGAAACCTCCGCGGCGAGGGGGCACTTATAGACGAATGCAGGCGGGGTGTGGAAAGTGCGGAGGCACGTTGGACCTGGTGGCCGGCCACGTCGGCCGCAGAGACACCTGCCCCCACTGTGGAGCCGACCTTCACGCGTGCATTCATTGCCGGCATTACGACGAAGCGGTCGCGAAACAATGCAAAGAGCCGTTCGCCGAAGTGCCCGACGACAAGGAAAACGCCAACTTCTGCGAGCTGTTTCAGATTGGCGAGGGGTCGGTGCGCAAGGGACCGTCGCGGGAGGATTTGCTCGCCGCGGCGGATGCGATCTTCAAGAAGAAGTGAGGAGCCGCGGGCTCGATGAACGGCCGGGCCCGGGACCGACCGGGTGCGTTTTCGGGATCGGGTACGGGCTCGCATCGCGGGTTCGTGCCCGGGAGCGGCCCCGAACCCGAGGCTTTCCCGCAAACCGAATCCGTACCCGCCCCCGTGCCCGTCAGCGAACCCGGTCCCGGTCCCGGGCCCGGCTTTTCAACAGACGCAGCAGCAGCACGCCCACCGCCCACGCCGCACCGCCGACGCTTGAGCACCCTCCGGCATTCCACTCCTTCGGGTCCTCACACGTGACCGGCTTGCACCCATCACCATCAGCACAGAGCGTCTCGTCGCACCCCTTCGGCCCGGTGAGCGTGACATCGAACGAGCCGTCCTTGTTGAGCACGATGTCTTCGATCGAAATGCCCGACGCGGCGCCCGAGTAGAAATTGCTCGAGAGCACCATGTGGTCCTTCGACGGCGCCATGCCCGACGGGTCGGGCTTCAGCGAGTCGCCCGGGCCGAACAGCATCTCGGGGTAATCGGGCTTCTGGTTCGCCTCGATTCTGAACTTCCCGTCGGCCTGAACCCAGCCGATGTACGGGTGCCAGGGGTCGCAGTCGACGCAGTTGATGGTGCGCTCCTGAAAGTACCCTTCGTCACCCTTCAGCTGCGGCAGCGTGCGGTCGACGTGAAACACCGCCAGCCCGCGCGAGGGCAGGAACTTGTCGTAGTCGCCCGGCCCCCGGTTCTCGATCAAGAAGTACTCGTCGCCCACGCCGAGCCGCCAGACCTCGCCGAGCGTCTCCACCGGGTGAATCTTCACCCGCTGCTTGCCCGAGACCTGGTGCCAGTCGTCCCAGCGGAGCCTGAAGCGCGACTCCGCGTCGGGGAGCGGGATCTTCGAGTCGTAGCCCCAGGCGCCCATCTGCGACAGCCACAGCCCGGCGTACGCGTCAGACTCGCTGTAGAGGTCGGTCAGCCCGAGCACGTGCCCGAACTCGTGCACCAGGGTGATGAAGTCGCCGTCACCGGTGATCGCGACGTGGCCGACCTTGGTGTTGTTGACGATCAGCGGGCCGCCGGTGCCGCCGTTGAGGTTGTCTCCGCGGTTGAAGTACCCGAACGGGAAGGCGATGCCGCCGAACTCGACGTTGGTGAGCAGCATCACCCCGTCGCTCCAGCCGTCTTTGGTGCCGGCGTGACCGTTGACGTCGGTGGTCGAGAAGTCGAACCCGTTCTCGTCGCGCTCGCGGCGAACGACGTCGCGAATCATGTCGATGCCGGCGGTGAAGGCGGCGATGTCGCCCCGCGCCACGTTGCAGTCGGGAAACTGCGCCACCGGCAGCGGGCAGGTCGCGTACACCACCTTCGGAGCGACGGTGACGTGCGGGTGGTACCGGTTGAGCGACGCGGTCTCGTAGTAGTGAACGAAGCCGTCGTTGTTGTCGCTGGCGAAGAAGCGGGTGATCGCGTCGATGTCGAGCGGCGGAGCGGTCGCCACCTCCACCGGCATCACCACGATCTCGGCGTTGCCCAGGTACGGCGCCTTGTGCGGGCCGACGTCTTCCCGCACCACGAAGTGATCCATGTAGTCGGCGCGGGCAGCCGTCGCCGCCAGCAGGGCCGTGAGTACGAAGGTGCGCACGCCGCCCTTATACCCTCTCCATTGGGAGACGGCCGACGGACGCAACGCGCCCGCGGGGTGAAGGACAGCCCTGCCCACACGCCGCAAGAGGAGCGGCCCTGTCGAAGCGACGGCCTAGAGCCCCACCAGCTTGGTGATGATCTCCTTCATCACCTCGCTGGTGCCGCCGCCGATGGTGATCAAGCGAATGTCTCGCCAGGCGCGCGCGATCGCAGTCTCCTCGATGTAGCCCATGCCGCCGTGGAACTGCTGGCAGTCGTAGGCGACCTTCTGAGCGAGATCTCCGGCCACCAGCTTGGCCATCGAGATCTCCTTCACCGGGTTCTCCTTTTTGTCGAACAGATCGACCGCGTGGTAGGTGAGCCGTTTGGCCGCCTCGATGTTCGCCATGTGCTCGACGAACTTGTGCTTCCACACCTGGAACTTGATCAGCGGCTTGCCGAACGCCTCGCGCTCGCGGCCGTAGCGAATCGAGTCTTCGATCATCACCTCCATCGCGGCGGTGGCGATGATGGCCGCGGTGAGCCGCTCGCCCTGGAAGTTGGTCATGATGTGGTAGAAGCCCTCGTTCTCTTCGCCGAGCACGTACCGCGCGGGGATCTTGCAATCCTCGAAGAACAGAATCGCGGTGTCAGACGAGAGGTTGCCCACCTTGTCGAGCTTCTTGCTGACCTGAAAGCCCTTGGTGTCGGTGGGGAACGTCACCAGTGAGATGCCGCCGTAGCCCGGGTCGCCGGTGCGAACACCCAGGGTGATGAAGTCGGCGCGGGTGCCGTTGGTGATCCACATCTTCGAGCCGTTGATCACGTAGTCGTCGCCCACCCGCTTGGCGGTGGTCTTCATGTTGGCGACGTCGGAGCCCGCGCCCGGCTCGCTGATGCCCAGCGCGGCGATCTTCTCGCCCGCCAGCGCCGGAGCGAGGAACTCCCGCTTCTGCTCGTCGGTGCCGATCTCGTTGATGATCGGGGTCGCCATCTGGCTCTGCACCAACAGCGCCATGTTCACGCCCGCGTTGCGGCTGTGAATCAGCTCCTCGGTGAACGCGGTGACGTACCAGTAGTCGAGGCCCGAGCCGCCGTACTTGGGGTCGTGGTTGATGCCCAAAAACCCCAGCTCACCCGCCTGCTTGAACACTTCCTTGGGGAAGATGCCCGCCCGATCCCACTCCAGCGAGTGCGGCGCGAGCTCCTTCTGCACCCACGCTCTCACCGACTTCCTGAAGGCATCGTGTTCCGGAGTGAAGTGGCTCATGTGTGGTCCTCGTGGAAAATTGATTTCGAAATCAATATCTGAACCGCGGGCCGCGATCAACCCGCGAAGCGCCCGCAAAGAAAAACGGCCGGGAGCGCTGAGCCCCCGGCCGTTCACTCGAAGCGAGGCCGCCTTACTGCGGCTGGCAGTAGCCGAAGCCGGTCGGCGCGCCGCTGATCTGGTTGCAGGTCTGGGGGCGGGGCACCTGGGTGCAGCCCTGGTTGCCCGCGGCGACGTCGCAGAACTCGCGGCAGATGCCGGGCTGGCCGAGGCTCACTCCGTTGCAGTCGAGCGACTTGGGCGGGTTGCTCACGAAGCAGTCGGTGGCGTGAATGCAGGCGTCGCCCTCCTTCGCGGTGCCGGTCGGAGCCGAGCAGTAGGCCGCGGGCGTCACCGCCTCGGAGTCGAAGTAGCAGTAGGTGCCGGCCGGGCAGTCCGGCGAGCGCACGTCGCACGGGCGCTTGCACGACTGCTGCCCGTTGGGGATCTGCACGCAGATGTACGCCGGCTCGGTGCCGGTGGCCGCCGCGCACACGGTGCCGCCGAGGCCGCCGCAGGTGCAGACGCCGTTCTCGGGGTTGCACGAGGTACCGCCCACGCACACCTTCGGGCCGCCGTCGGGCTGGGTGCACTGCGCGCCACCCTGGCAGGCGGGAGCAGGCGTCAGCGAGCAGAGCTGGTCGTTGGAGCAGAGCGGGCCGCCGGGGCCGCCGCACTTGCACTGGCCGTCGGCCGGGTCACAGGTGGTGCCGCCGTCGCAGTGCGGGGTCGCGCAGGCGCTCCCGGGCACGCAGACGCGCGCCGAGGAGTCGCAGGCGCCGCCGTCGGCTCCGGTGGTGCCCGCCGGGCACGCGCAGGCCTCGCCGCTCAGGCAGACCACGCCGTTGCACTTGCAGATGCCGTCGTTCGGGTCGCACGCGGTCACCCCGTCGCCCGGGCACTGCACGGTGGCGCAGAGGCTGTCGATGCAGGCCTTGGCGTCGTTGTTGCCGGTGACGCTGCAGAACGCGCCCGCGTCGCAGATCGACTCGCCGCACTTGCAGGCACCGGTGCTGGTGTCACAGACCTGGTTGCGGGGGCACGCCTTGCTGTTGCAGTCGACCGCCGGCTTGCACTGCTTGGCGTTCGGGTCGCAGACCTCGCTCGCCGCGCAGGTCTTGCCGCCGGTGCCGCCGCACTTGCAGGTGCCGTCGACCACGTCGCAGCTGGTGCCGATCTTCGCCGAGCAGTCGACCGCGGCGCAGAGGGTCGACTTGCAGGTGTTCGACACCGGGTCGCACACCCACTGGTCGGGGCACACCACGCCGCCGCGGCCACCGCACTTGCAGATGCCGTCAGACGGGTCGCAGATCAGCGAGCTGTCGCACTTCACGTTCTTGCTGGTGCAGAGGTTGGTCTGGCCGCTGCTGCACGAAGAGAGCGCGACGCCGCCCAAGAACCCCAATGCCAATGCTCCCCACAACACCTGACGCTTCACTGTAAGCCCCTCGTAGCAATTGCCCTCTCCCACGGGAGAGGGTGGCCGGGCGTTTCGCAGCCCGGCCGGGTGAGGGGCTCCCGAACGCCGGCAGCCCCTTCAAAGTGCCGGCCTCTTACTTCTTCCGCCGCTTGAGCAACAGCGCCGCCGCACCGAGCAGCCCGAGCATCGAAGGATCGAGCCCGAAGCTGCTGCAGCCTCCGCCGCTCTTCACCTTGGCGTAGTCGGGCTGCACCTTCACCGCCAGACCGCGCACGTCTTCGCGGCCCGAGGCGTCCTTCACCCGAACCAGGAAGGTGTAGGTCGTCGCGGTGCCCGCCTTCGCGGTCGAGTCGGCCAGCGGGGTGCCCTCGATGCTGCCGTCGGCCGCCAGCACGATGCCCGGGGGCACGTTCTGGTGCGGGTCGGCCACGGTGATGCAGCCGAACTGGCCGTTGTTGCCGGGCTGCATCACGCAGGGAATGTCGAACTGCAGGCCGGTCACGTCGGACTCGGCGTTGGTCGACAGCACCGTCTTGTAGTCGTGGCCGATGAACGCATCGGGCAGCGCGGTGGTGGTGATCTGCAGGCCGGCCGCGTAGCTCACCTCGAGCAACAGCTGGGCGAAGTCGGTCGCGCCGGTCGCGTCGGTCACCTTCAGGGTCAGCGTGTACAGACCCGCCAACGCCGGAGTGCCGCGGAGGTACTGCGAGCCGTTGCCGCCGTCTTCAATCGCGATCCCGAAGCCGTCGGGGAACGCGGTGAGCACCGGGCCCGGGCCCTCGGTCAGGTTCTGGGGCAGCTGCTGAAACGACTCCAGGTCCCAGGTGTAGGGCGCCTTGCCGCCGACCGCCGCCAGCGGCACCAGGTACGACGACTTCAGGTACGCGGTGGGGAGCGCGTGGAGCGCGATCGCCAGGTTGGCCGGGTTCACCACCGACACCTGCAGGTCCTTCGCCGCGGTGGTGCCGTCGGCGTCGGTGAGGGTCACCGAGAACGGGAAGTCACCCGCCTGCGCCGCGCGGCCCTCGAGCAGACCGTCGGGCGAGAGCGCCAGCCCGGCCGGGAGCACCGAGTCGGAGTTCAGCGTCCAGGTGTACGGGGGCTTGCCGCCCACCGCCACCAGCGCCACCTGATAGTTGCGCGAGAACTCCGCCGCCGGGAGCTGCTGGTCGACGATCGCGAGCGGCAGGCTGCCGTCGGCCACCGTCAGGGTCAGGTCGGAGGTCTGGCTGGTGCCGGCGCTGGCCACCGAGACGGTGAAGGTGAAGGCGCCCGACTTGTTCGGGTTGCCGGTGAGATCGCCGGTCGCCGACAGGGTCATCCCGAGCGGCAGCGTGCCGCCGGTCAGGCTCCACACGTAGGTGCCGTCGCCGCCGGTCGCCTCCAGGTGCGCGCCGTAGGGAGCGAACTTGGTGGCCGCGGGCAGCGAGGCCGGGGTCACCACCGCCAGCTGGCCGGTGGAGAGCGTGATCGCGTTGCCGGTGGCGCAGTCGTTCACCAGCGAGATCTCGGTGATCCCGAACGGCTGGGTCGCGCTGGCGTCGTAGTTCACGCACGCGCCGATGTAGTACTTGCCCGCGGGCAGGTTCGACGGGAGCGTCACCAACTCCATCGCCGAGTCGCTCATCGACGGGTCGAGGCTCGCCACCGTGCCGACCGGGTCGAGCTTCACGTCGGAGATGGTGACCACCGAGTTGTTGGAGATGAAGTAGGTGTACTTGAAGCTCCCCGCCGCCGCGTTGCCGATGTTCGAGATCGCGCGGTTGATCTGAATCTGCTGGCCGGGGCCCGAAGTGGTGGGCGCGGTCACCTGGGTGACGATCAGGTCGGGCGTCGGGGGCCCGATGGTGACCGGGTTCGCCACGCCGATGTTGTTGTTCTCGTTGCTCTCGGCCACCGCGTTGTCGGGGTCGATCACGCCGATCACGAAGTAGTTGCCCGGGGTGACGCTGGCCGGCATGTGGGTCGCGCCCTGCACCAGCTTCTGCTGGTAGGGGTCGATCGCGGCCGGCACCGACTCGCCCATCAGCTGATCGCCGGAGTCGTAGGTGGCGTCGGTCGAGAGGTAGAAGCGAACCTTGGCGCCGGGCGACGCCAGCACGCCGCGGCCGCCGATGTTCGAGATCACCGCCGAGGCGCGGTAGGCGACGTTGGCGTAGCCGACCTGATCACCCGAGACCTGCTGAATCACCAGGTCGGGCGGGAGGAAGAAGTCGATCGCCGAGTTGGCGGGGAAGCCGCCGACGCCGCAGCTGCCGCTCGACGACGAGGTGCACGAGAGCGCCGCCAGGCCGGTGCTGCCGTCTTTCTGCAGACCGACGGTGGCCGAGCCGGCCGACGGCGGAGTGCTGCCGTAGGCGAAGCGAATCTGGTTGGTGCTCTCGTAGAAGATCGCCTCGAAGCTGAAGGTGCCGGTGTAGCCAGAGGGCTGCATCCCGGCCCACTCGATCACGGTGTAGCGGGTCGGCGCGGTGCCGAAGGTCTGCGCGCGCACGGTGCCGATCGAGTAATCGAGGTCGTCCCACCAGGGCGCCACGAACGCCAACGGGTCGGAGAACTGACCTCCGGGAATGCCGTTGTTGTACTCCTCGTAGCCGTCGCCCGAGAACGCCACGTAGCCGTACTGCGAGACGGTGAAGCTGCCCGCCGTGGTGCCGTAGAAGCTGAACGGGAACGGGAGCGCGTAGGTGACGCCCTCGAAGCCCGGGTTCAGCGCGGTGCCGGAGGGGATCGCCTGGTAGCTGATGTTGGTGGGGCCGACCAGCTGGTAGTCCTGCGCGAAGGCCGCGGCCGGGAGCAGCACCGCGAGCGCCGCGCCGAGCACGATCGCCTTGCGGGCGGCCGCAGACGGCTTCGGCGCACGAGCACCACCCGACCGGCGGCGCGAGCGCACCGCCAGCGGGATCAGCATGCCGAGCAGCCAGAGCGCGGAGCCCGAGCCGTCGTTGCAGCCGCAGCCCGAGGCCTTCTTCGGCACCGCGACCACGTCGACCCGGTACGCGCCGAGGCCGGTGGCGCCGGTGGCGTCGGTGGCCTGAACCACGAAGTCCCAGCTGCCGACCGCGCCGGAGCTGTTCACCTTGCCGCCGACGGTGCCGTCGTCGTTGAGCGACAGACCCGGAGGCATCGCGCCGGAGAAGATCGTGAAGTGCGCCGCGAGGCCGGTGGAGGCGACGAACGAGAAGCCGGCCGAGTCACCCGGGTGCATCACGTCGGGCATGCTCTTGCCGGTCACCGTCAGACCCGACGGGTAGACGTGAATCAGGAAGTCGGCGGTGTCGCTGCGGCCCTTGGCGTCGGTCACGGTGATCGTGAACGGGTAGGTGCCGGCGTGGGTCGGGCGGCCAGACAGCAGCACCACGTTGCCCTCGGGGTCGAACAGCACGCCGTCGGGGAGCGCTCCGCCGAGCTCGAAGACGACCGGGGTCGCCAGCGCGCTCATGTCGCCGTTCTGCACCGAGATGTCGGTGCCGTAGTCCTGGCCGACCAGGCCGTCGGGCAGCGTCAGGGTGCTGAACTGAATCGAGCCGGGGGCGAGCACCCGAACCGAGAGCACCTGGGTGGCCTTGGTGCCGAGCGAGTCGGCGACCTGCACGGTGACCGAGGTGCGGCCCTCCATCAGGCCGGCGCGGGGCGAGCCCGAGAGCAGACCGTCTTGAGAGAGCTTGAGGTTCGCCGGCAGCGTGCCGCTGACCACGGTCCAGGTGTACGGCCGCAGACCGCCGGCGGCGCCCAGCTGGTACGAGTACATCAGCGATGGCGAGTTGATCACCGGGGGAATCGAGGTGGTGGTGATCTCGACCTCGGTGGTGGTCGGGAGCACGCGCACCACCAACCGGCCCGCGGCCTGGTGCACGCCGTCAGAGACCAGCACGGTGAACGCGCTCACCGAGGTGGCGGTCGGGGTGCCCGAGAGCAGACCGTCGGTCGAGAGCGTGAGGCCCATCGGCAGGTCGCCCTGGGTGGTGTCGACGTTCCACGACAGGGTGCCCATCGCGCCCACGGCGGCTAGGCCGAACGAGTACGGCCGGCCCTGAATCGCATCGGGGAGCTGGTTGGTGGTGACGGTGAGCGAGCCGCCCGCGAGGTTGATCGCGGTGGAGGCGAGCGAGTTGTTGGTCTCATCCCACTCCGAGACGGTGGCGTCGGTGTCGATGATCACGCCGATGTAATAGGTGCCCGGCGGGAGCGTGGGCGGCAGCTGCACCAGCTCGGTCTGGGTGTCGGCCTGGCCGGCGAGCAGCGTGACGGTGCCGAAGTCGGTGGTGCCCGAGGAGCCCACGATCTTCATCGGGGTGTCGTCGGGGGTGATGATCGCGTTCGCCGAGGCGTAGTAGCGGTACTTGGCCGCGGTCGAGTCGAGGTTGCCGATGTTCTTCAGGGTGCGAACGACGGGAACGGTCTCCCCCACTCCGCCGGCCGACGGCGCCTGCACCGAGCTCGGGGTCAGGTCGATGCCCGGCGCGCGGAGCTGAACCACGCCCGAGATCGGGAGAATGTTGTTGGTCTTGTTGATCTCGTTCACCGCGCTGGTCGAGTCGAGAACCGTGAACACGTAATAGTTGCCGGTCGCGAACGGGTTGCCGTTCTTGTCGTTGAGCGGCATCTGGAAGGTGAAGTCGTAGGTCTGCGAGGCCATCGTGGCCAGCGACGGCACCGCCTGCTCCCACACCAGGGTGTCCTGGAGCAGCGAGGGGGTGGAGTCGGTGGAGACGATCACGCCGATCTTGTACGGCTTCGCATCGGCGCCGCCGGTGTTGGTGGCGTTCACCACCACCCGCGAGTTGCCGCCGAAGTAACCGATGCGCGTCGACGCCGAGGTCACGGTGTCGAGGAAGTCGGTCGAGGTGTTCACCAGCTCCGCAGGCCGAATCGCGGTCTGGCTGAAGGAGGCGACGTAGTTGTTGCCCTCGTCGGCCTCGGCGATCGCGTTCGCCGGGTCGAGCACCAGGATGATGTAGAAGTCGCCGCCCGGAGTGTTGTCGGGCAAGGTGATCGAGAGCACGTCGTCGACGCTCTGACCACCGGTGACGGTGCGAGTGGCGTCGCTGACCACGAAGTCACCCGCGCTCGGGGTCTGGTCGACCGAGAACAGAATCTGGTACCGCACCGTGCCCGCCGATTGGGTGCCCTGGTTGAAGTACTGGGCCTCGAACTGAACGGTGTTGCCCGGGCCGGTGGTGGCGGGGCCGGCGATGCTGGTCGCGACCAGGTCGACGCCCTGAATGAAGTAATTGGCGGTGATGCCGGTGTTGTTGCTCTCGTCCTGCTCGGTGACCGTGCCGCAGCCGGTGCCGGTGGTCGAGCCGTTGGCGCAGCCCGAAGAGTCGACCTGCACGATGATGTAGAACGGCGTGTTCACCGTCGGAGCGGTGGTGGTCGCCGCCGCGCCGGTCGCGCTGGCGGTGTTGGTGCCGCTGGCCACCGTGCCGAGGTTCAGGTTGGAGGCCGAGGTGTAGACGACCTGATCGGTGGGATCGAGCAAGCTGTCGTACGAGAGGTACGCCTTCCACTGAACGTTGCTGACCGCGGTCTGGCCGAAGTTGAGGAAGGTCGGCGCGACGTTGAAGGTGAGGTTGCCGTTGCCCAGCACCACCATGTTCGACACCAACACCTGGGTGACGAGCATGTCGGCGCCGGCCGGCGGGCCGAGGGTGAGAATCTTGTTGCCCGGCCACTCGGTGTAGTCGCAGTACGAGGTGCAGGTGGAGATGAAGCGGCCGCCCTTGCTGCCGTCGGCGTTCTCATAGCCCTGGCCGTACGCCTCGGCGTAGGTGGGGCTGAAGCCGCCGAGGCTGCCGTACGCGACCTGAACGGTGCCGTCGTTCTTGATCGTGTACTTCATCGTCGCGGTCCACTCGCCGTAGTAGTCCGGCATGTTGAGGTACTCGACCTCGAGCTGGGTGGCGGAGCTCTTGTAGGTGACCGAGCCGGCGGTGGCGCCGAACGCGTTCATGTCGAAGTCGTACCACCAGCCCGCGATCATCGAGTACGGGCCGTAGGTCGTCGACGGCAGGCTGCTCGCGTACATGTACTCGCAGTAGTACGGGTAGACCGCCGTCGAGTCGCAGGTGGTGAAATCGAACGAGAGAAAGCCGTTCGTGTCGACGTGCACCTGGTTGTACGACTGCCCGTACCAGGGGAACGAGAACTGGAGAGGGATGTCCATGTATCCCTCGTTCGAGCTCGTGTAGCCGGAGTTCACCCGGCCCGTCCAAGTGACCGCGGTACCGCCCGACAGCGGCGAGTAGGTCGAACTCGAGGTGCTCAGCACGTACGTCTGCGCCATCGCGCTCGTCGCGATCAACGCCAACATCAGTGACCACCGAACCTGCGTTTTCATACTTTTCCTCACTCAGCTCGAAGCAAAAGACTCAGTCGTTCGGCCACGCCGCCCACGCCCAGCAGTGACAAAGATTGGCCGTTTAATCGAACAAGGGGAGCGCCCGTGCCGCGCTCCCCCACAATCGTCACGCGCCCGTTACGGGATGCACGCGACGTAATAGGTGATGGTCAAGGTCTGGCCAGGCTCGGGCACGAACAGCGGCTGGAAGTTCACCGCGTTCGCCGTCGCGTCGAACGACCACACGGTCGCTCCGCGGCTGTCGGTCGAGGCGAGCGGCGTGCCGTCGATCGACACCGTGATCACCTTGCCGCCGGTCAGGTCGGGGGTCGCAGTGAGGAAGAACGTGGTGCGGTAGCCGAACGCGTTCTTGCCGATCTCCTGCAGCGACTTCGCCCAGTCGGGGGTGCAGATCTCTTCGATCACGCCGTTGGTCTGCTGCACCATCGAGGTGTCACGCGGCGCAGTGTTGCCGGTGCCGTCGTAGGTGCAACCGGCCGGCGCCTGCTGCTGCAGAGGCGCGACCGCGTTCCAGGTGAACATGTTCGCCCGCTGAATGCCTTTGATGTTGAGCAGGTTGTTCACGTAGTAGCTGACCGGCTGCACCGACTGGTCGTCGGCGTCAGACACGCTCACCACCGCGAGCACCGCGTCGGCACGCAGGAAGCCCGCGTTGTCGGAGGTGATCAGCGGGGCGGTCAACGCCGCGAGCGCGGGGTCGAAGTGGTGCTCCAGGCCCGACCCGTTGATGCCCAGGTTCACGCAGGCCGAGAACGTGGACTCCACGTTCGGCGTGTTGGGCGTCATGATCTTCGGAGTGCAGAGCAGGTGGCCCGACTGGGTCGGGTCGTCCATGTCGGTCGAGGTGACGCCGAGCTGGTAGTCGACGTTCGCCGCCTGCGCGTACTGAATGAAGCTGGCGAAGTTCTGCGACAGCGCCTGCTGCTTGTCGCTCATCGATCCCGAGTTGTCGACCACCAGGAGGATGTCGGCCTTGGGCTTGGTGTCTTGCTTGAACGTGTCGGTGTTGAGGCCCATCGTGTCGCCGTTGCCCTCGAGCGTGACGATGTAGTCGACGGTCGAGCCGTTCTGGGTCACCTTGATCAGGAACGCGCCGTTGTCGGGCCCGTAGTTGATCGGGTGGTACTTGATCGAGAACGTGACCGGCGAGTTGCCCGGCGCGATGGTGGTGTTCGGCGCGATGCCAGCGGTGGAGACCGCGACGAACTCCGGGCACGCGCTGGTGCCGGGGCAGTCGGGGCCGCCCGCGGGCTCACCGGCAGGCGAGACCATCGAGTAGCTCTGGATCGTCACCGACGAGGTGCAGGTGTTGTAGATGGTGAAGGTGCGGGTCGCGCTGCTGCAGTCCTTCTGCACCGTGCCGAAGTTCAGGTCGGAGGGCACGATCGACAAGCAGCTCTGAGCGAGCGTCGCCGACAAGGTCACCGTCGGGTTCGGCGCCAGCTGCGACGACACCGTCAACGCCACCGTGCCGTTGATGTTCTGAATCGTGGTCGGCACCTGACCCTGCGGCCACGCGCGAACCAGAATGTTCTTCGACTGACCGGGCTGCAGCTCCTGGTCGTACTGGGGGCCCGCGGGGAGCGAGAAGGTCGTGTCGGAGCCCGCCGCCATGTCGACGCTGGAGATCAGGCAGATGTCGCCCGAGCCGGTGCCGTTGTTGGTGATGGTGAACGACAGGTCCTTGTACGAGGGCGGAGAGATCAGACCGAAGTTCAGGTTGAGCGGGGTGATCGTGTAGTTGCACGGGGGCAGCTGCAGCGAGGTCGCCGTCACTTCGACCGTGTAGCTCGGCTGGTCGGGGTCGTTGGAGAAGATGGTGATCATCCAGTCCTTGGCGATGCCGGCGGTGGTGCCGGTCGCGGGGATGATCGTGATCGGCACGTCGAGCAGGGCCGCGGTGCCGATCGCGGGGATGCCGGTGTTCTGATCGTACGAGCCGGGGCCGGTCGCAGGCAGCGTGCCGTCGCAGACGCCGTTGTTGTAGCCACCCACGCAGATCTCAGCGGCGGTGGAGTCGGCGTTCATCGGAGTGATCGACCAGAACTGCGACCCGGTGCCGCTCATGCCGAGGTGCAGGTTCGCCTTCACGTCGGGCGGCTGCGGCGAGGTGCCGATGTTCTGAATCGTCATCTTGCGAACCGCGGGGGTCGGCGAGCCCGCGAAGAACGCGATCCGGCCGAAGTCGACCGGGTTCGGCTTCACGTTGATGTTCGGGCCGCCGCCGTAGCCCTTCAGCTGGGCGATGCCGCTCGGCTGCTTCGGCAGGTCGGTGTCGAACTTGAGGCCCGCGGTGCGGGGCCCGAGCAGCGTCGGCTTGAAGGTCAGGTTCACGTCGACCGTGCCGGCCACCAGGTTGTTGTTCGCGTCACGGGTCGCCGGCGGAACGGTCGCCATCGTGTCCATGATCTTGAAGTCGGAGGGGTTCGGCGTGGTGACGAAGTTGGTCAGCGCCACCGGCTTGAGGCCCATGTTCGAGAAGGTGAGCTTGCCGGGCGCGGTCAGACCGGGAGTGATGTAGCCGAAGTCGAGCGGGTTCGGCGCCCAGGTCAGAACCGAGTCGACGCCAGAGCCGACCAGCTTCACGACCACTTCGGGGCAACCGTCGGCGGCGGTCATCTTCACCAGCGCCAGGTAGTCTTTGATCTCGGTCGGGGTGAAGCTGATCGTCACCTTCCGGGTCTGCATCGTCGGAATGGTGAAGCTGCCCTTCGGCGAGTCGGGCGAGAAGCTGAACGCCTTGTCGTCACCCGAAGAAGAGGTGATGTCGCCCACGAAGCCCATCGAGTCGATCGGGCGGGTGTTGGTGATCGAGATCTGCGGAGGATCGAAGTTCGCCGAAGAGAACGTGTCGCCGCGGCTCACCGCGCCGAAGTCGAGCTCCTTGGGGAGGTTGCACTCGCCGGAGACCGAGGTGCCCTTGATGGTGATCTGCACCGAGTTCGGGTCGGGCTGGGTGTTGGTCGCCTTCAGGGTGAGGATCACCTGGTGGTCGACCTTGGTCTGGGTTTCGTCGGTCGGAGAGTCGAAGGTGATGTCGAACGTCTTCACGTCGTTCGAGACGATTTCGTTGGAGTTGCCGACGAAGTCGGGCAGCTCGAACACCACGTTGGCCATCTCGGGACCGGCCATCGAGATGTTGACCGCGTCGCCCGACACCTTGGTGAGCGAGTCCAGGAACAACGAGCCGCCGCCCGTGTTCTTGACCGTCAGCTTGAGGTGCTCGACCTTGCCCATCGGCACCGTGCCGAAGTCGTAGGTGCCGCCCATGGTGGAGGTCTTGGTGACTCCCATCTCGTCATAGACGATCGAGATTTCACCCTGCTGCTTCTTGACCGTGTCGCCGCACCGGCAACCAGTGAGCGCCATCGCCGCAGCGACGAACGCGAATACACCGCGGGTCATCCACTGCCCCTTTGCTCGCATCATGTTGCTCCCTCGGAAAGGCGGTGTCCGCCCTCAGAACCCAGAAGTTTGTCTCGGTCGGCCCTGCCCGCGAAACCCGTAGAAAATCGGGCGCATGGTGCACTTCTCCCCACTGAATTGCAAGCGACCCCCACCTGCGCCCACCCCGCCCTACCTGGCAGTGGTTTTCGTACCCGTTGGATCTGGGTTGCGTTCACGGAAAAAACCTTGTTCCTTTGATGCGTTGTTCCACCCGAATGAGCGACGCGAGAACCCAATATCAAGGTCGTCTGACTGCTTTACAGAGCGTGTCCCGACGCCTTGACACGCGAAGCCAGCTGATTGGGCACGCTCGGCTGATCTTTTTTCTCGGAGCGGCCGCAGGCGCGGGCGCGAAGACCTACCACTACCTCGAGAGCTGGTGGCTGCCCGCCGCCTCGATGGTGATCTTCGTCGGGTTCGTCTTCTGGCACGCCGCGGTGGCGCGCGAAGAGGCCCGCACCCAGGCGTTGGTCGACCTGCAGAAGCGCGGCCTGATGCGGCTCGACGGGCAGTGGAGAAACTTCGCCTCCAAGGGTGAGCGGTTCGCGGTCGAGGGCCACCTGTACGGCGCCGACCTCGATGTGTTCGGCCAGGGCTCGCTCTTTCAACTGCTCGACGAGACCGCCACCCGGCAGGGAGAAGAAGTCCTGGCGCGCTGGCTGTTCAAGCCTCCCGAGGCGCTGGCCGAGGTGCGCGAACGCCAGGGCGCGGTGGAGGAGCTGTCGAAGAAGCTCGAGTTTCGCCAGGCGCTGGTGACCGAGGCGAAGCTCGCCGGCCCCACCAAGGCCGACCTCGCCAAGTTTCTCGCCTGGGCCGAAGGGCCTGGCTTGGGCGGTCTGTTCACGGTCGCGTTCGCGCTCGCGCACGTGCTGCCGCTGGTGACGATCGTGCTCGAGGTGCTGGCGCAGCAGGAGATCCTGCTCCCCTGGGTGCCGTTCTTGGGGCTGCTCGCGCAGCTGGTGTTGATGATGGCCACCTTCAAGCCGCTCGGCGGCCTGTTCGAGGCGCTGCTCCACTCCGAGCAGGGAGCGGTGCGGTTCGAGCGCGCCTTCGCCGCCGTCGCCGCCGAGAAGTTCGAGCACCCGCTGCTTTCGCGGCTTCGCACCGGCGCCGAGCAAGACGGTCAGCCGGTGGCGGCGAAGCTGTCGCGCTTCGAGCGGCTGTTCGGCTTCGCCTCGCTGAAGGCGGCGAAGGAAGTGCACTGGATCTTCAACTGGCTGCTGCTGTGGGACCTCCACTTTCTGGTGCGGCTCGATCAGTGGCGCGCGAAGCACGGCAAGCAGGTGCGCCGCTGGTTCGACTCGCTCTCCGAGCTGGAGGCGTTGGCGTCGCTGTCGACCTTTCGCTTCGAGCGGCCCGAGACGGTGTTCCCCACCCTGCTCGACGGCCCGGCGCGGTTCAAGGCGGTGGGGCTCGGGCACCCGTTGCTCGAGAAGCCGGTGGTGAACGACGTCGAGCTGTCGCAGCCGGGCGCAGCGCTGGTGATCACCGGCTCCAACATGTCGGGCAAGACCACGTTCCTGCGCACCATCGGCATCACCGAGGTCGCGGCGCTCGCCGGGCTGCCGGTGGTGGCCAAGCAGTGCGAGGTGTCGCTGATGCAGGCGATGACCTCGATGCGCCTGAAAGACTCGCTCGAGCGCGGGGTCTCGTATTTCTACGCCGAGGTGCAGCGGGTGAAGCTGCTGCTCGACACCGCGCGCGCCCGGCCGCAGGGCTGTCTGTTCCTGCTCGACGAGCTGTTCCTCGGCACCAATGCCCGCGAGCGGGCGATCGCCTCGAAGGCGCTGGTGAAGCAGCTGCTCGAGCTCGGCGGCATCGGAGCGATCACCACCCACGACCTCGCGCTCACCGAGCTCGCCGGCGGGAAGGTGGTGAACGTGCACTTCACCGACTCGGTCGACGGCGTGCAGATGACGTTCGATTACCGGCTGCGTGAGGGCATCGCTCAGACGACCAATGCGCTCGAGCTGCTGAGGCGAGCGGGCGTTCCCGTCTCGTAGGTTGGAGGCGGCCGCTAACTTCTGACCGGCGGGAGCTCGGGCTTCGACGGGCTCTTCATCGGCGGAGACGGCGACGGCCCGGGCGCGTTCTTCGGCTCGATGCGAACCGTCTGCACCCGCGGGCCTTCGGTGCGCACCACGTTGATCCGGTACTCGTCGAGCACCCAGACGTCGCCCGACACCGGCACCCGGCCCAGCTTCGCCATCAAGAACCCGGCGATGGTGGTGATCTCCGAGCGGTCGACGTCGAACTTCACTTCCAGGGTGTGCTCGAGATCGTCGAGCTGCGCGGTGCCCGGCAATTCGAGGCGCCCGCCGGGCAGGCTCTTCACCTGCTCCACCTTTCGGCCGACCTCGGCGACCGAGCCGACCAGCTCCGCCACCACGTCGGCCAGGGTGACGATGCCCGAGGTGCCGCCGTGCTCGTCGACCACCACCGCAGTCTGCTTGCCCCGCCGCTTGAACTCCGCCAGCAGCTGCTCGAGCGTCACGTTCTCGGGCACGAACAGCACCGGCCGCTGCACCTGGGCGATCGACTTCAGCTCGCCGCGCGAGAGCAGAAACAGCAGGTCCTTCACGTTCACCAGGCCCTCGACCTGATCCAACGAGCCGCGCACCACCGGCAGCCAGGTGTGCCCCGCGTTGCGCGCCTCGAGCAGGTTGTCTTCGAGCGTGGCGTCGAGGTCGAGGTACTTCATCATCGTGCGGGGCACCAACACCTGCCGCGCCGTCTTCTCCATCATCGAGAGCGCGCGGTTGAGCAGATCGGCGCGGTCGCCCTGAAGCCGGCCGGCGCGCACCGAGTTGGCGAACACCAGCTTCAGCTCGTCGGCGTCGAGCACCTCCGCCGAGCCGCCCTCCTCTTTCTGCTGGTCGAGGCCGAACAGCTTCAGCGCGCCGGTGGTGCCGCGGTTGAGCACCGCGATCACCGGGTAGAGCAGCAGCCGAAACGCCTTCAGCGGGAGCGCGAGCGCGATCACCGCCTTCTCGGGGTTGCGAATCGCGAGCATCTTCGGCACCTGCTCACCGAACACGATGTGCAGAAACGTGATCGTGGCGAACGCCAGCACCAGCGCCACCGTGTGGCCGATCTTCTCGGCCCACTCGGCCGAGATGCGCACGAACACCGGCATCAAGAGCTTGGCGAACGCCGGCTCACCGACCCAGCCCAGGCCGAGCGAGGCGAGCGTGATCCCGATCTGGGTGGCCGAGAGCCAGCTCTCGATCTTCCCCCGCATCTCGGCCGCCCGCGCCGCTCCCGGAGTGCTCTGATCGGCGAGCGCCTGCAGCGAGGTCGGGCGCACCTTCACCATGGCGTATTCCATCGCCACGAAGAAGGCGTTGAAGATCACCAGCACCACCGCCAGGCCCAGCGCCGCCCACTCCATCAGGTCAGGGCCTCGAACTCCGGGTCACCCTCCAGCGACTGGAACATCGGGTCGGCGGCGAGCCACGAACGCACCTTGGTGGCGTCGATCGCCGCTGCGCGCCTCAAGTGCTCCAGCGCCTGCGGCTTGCGCCCCCAGAGCGCGTAGAGCGCGCCGAGGTTGTACTGGAGCAGCAGGTCGTCGGCGTTGAGCAACCGCGCCTTCTCGTAGGAGCGCTCCGCCTCGGCGTAGAAGCCCTTCTGCGCGTAGCAGATGCCGAGGTCGAGAAACGCCTCGAAGTTCTCCGGCTCCAGCCGCGCCACCTCTTTGAGCTGGCTGATCGCGCCGCGGTAATCGCCCTCGTCCATCTGGAGCGCCGCCAGCTCGTGCCGGGGAAACGCGTCTGAAGGGTCGAGCTCGATCGAGGTCTTCAGCTGGGTCATGCCCTCTTCGGAGCGGCCCGACTCGGCGAGCGTGAGCCCGAGGTTCAGGTGCGCGTCGGGGTACTCGGGGTCGAGCGCGATCGCTTCTTTGTACTCGGCGATCGCGAACTCGTTGGCGTGGGTCGAGAGAAAGCAGGCCAGGTTGTAGTGCGCGGTGGCCGAGTCGGGCTCGAGCTTGAGCGCGGTGAGGTACTCGGCGAGCGCCTCCCGGTAGAGCTTCTTCTCGGCGTAGACGGTGGCGAGGTTGTCGTGCGCGTGTGCCGAGTTCGGGTCGTACTCGATCGCCTTCTTGAACTCTTTGATCGCCTCGTCGAGCCAGCCCCGGTCGGCGAGCTCGATGCCGCGCGAGTTGTGCTCGTCGGACTGGGCGATGGTGTCTTTCGAACCCGACATCGTCGTGAGCAATTAGCACCAATCGAGGGCTAGAGTCGCCGCGTTCAGATGCTCGCCCTCGCCGCACTCGCGCTCGCCGCCGCGCCGCCCGACGCGGGCGTCAACGTGCTGTTCGCGGGCGACGTGACGCTCGGGTTCCACTACGAAGAGTACGTCTCGGCCCGGCAAGACGGAGGCTTCCTCCCCGGTGAGCCGTGGGGCTTCGAGAAGGTTCGCGAGCGCACCACCAAAGCCGATCTCTTCGTCGCCAACCTGGAGTGCCCGTTCACCGAGTCGAACGAGCGGCTGCCGAAGAACTTCAACTTTCGCGCTTCGCCCAGGCTGGTCACCGCGCTGCTGGCCGGCGGGGTCGACGTGGTCAGCCTCGCCAACAACCACCAGATGGACTACGGCGCCGCCGGGCTCGCCGACACGATCTCCACGCTCGACGCGCAGAAGATCGTTCACTTCGGCGCCGGCCCCGATCTCACCCGCGCCCGCCAGCCGGCGATCGTGGAGAAGAACGGGGTGAAGCTCGCCTTCCTGGGCTACTTCTTTCTCGGCGATCGCAACATCGAGCCGCCCGAGGTGATCGCCAGCGCCGACAAGCCGGGCGTCGCCGGCCACCACGACGATCTGAAGACGATGCGCGCCTGGGTGGAGGCCGACGTGAAGGCCGCCCGCGCCAAAGCCGACCTGGTGATCCCCTTCTTCCACTGGGGCCGCGAAGGGCACACCGAGCCCGAGCCGTACCAAGTGGAGCTGGCCCACGCGGCGATCGACGCCGGCGCCGCGGCGGTGGTGGGCTCTCACCCGCACGTGTTGCAGGGCATGGAGCTCTACCAGGGGCGGCCGGTCATCTACTCCCTGGGCAACTTCGTCTTCGGCGGCAACTGGAACCCGACCGACAAGCGCACCGCCCTGGTCGAGCTCCGGTTCGACAAGAAGGGGTTTCTCGACGCCGAGGTGATTCCCGCCTTCAGCGACGACTACCCGGCGCGGCCGGTGCAGCCGTACCTCGCCGAGGGTGATGAAGCGCAAGCGGTGCTCGCGCATCTGAAGAAGATCTCCGAGGGCTTCAAGCGCCCGCTGTTGCCCTGACCCGCGGGTCGGGTTGACCCTGAAAAGCGCCTGACCCCCTGGCGCGTGCCGGCCGGTACCCGAATGCCCCGTATTCGTTGAACACCCACCGGGTCATTTTGCGGCACGAGACTTCCATGTGCGGGCCCCAGACAAGGAGCCTGCGTGACCCACCACACCATCAAGTACGAGCTCAAAGGCGCCCTCGGCATCGCCGACGCCATCTCTTTGGGCGAGCAGCTGCGAGCGGTACCCGACGACGTCTCGATCACCATCGACCTGCGCCGCGCCCGGCCTACCACGCCCTGGGTGATCGCCGCCTTGATCCCCGCGCTGGGGTCGATCAACCGCAAGCTCACCCGCTCGAAGACCCCCTGGGTCTACACCCTGGCCGCCCACCCCGCTTGACGGCGGGCCCAAGAGTCTGGAATTCCCAATGCTCCATCTGCTGCACGCAAAGCCCGAGAACCTCAACTCCGAGAGATCTGACCGCCGCTCTTCAGTTCTGAAGACCGCGGTCAAGCTGCTCGCGCCCGCGTCGTTGGGCCTCAAGCCCGACGAACGCAGGGTGACCTATGTCTCGAAGTACCAGCGGGTGAACGGCGAAGAGCTGGTCACCCTCGCTCCGATCGGTGGCCCGCCCGCCGCCATCGGCGCCAACGTCAGCGTCGACCTCGACCACGCTGGCCGGCAGCTCACCGCCAAGGGCGTGGTGGAGCGTTGGAGCGACGGCTCGGTCACCGTGCGTCTGCGCCGGCCGATGCACGATCGCCCTCCCCGCTCCCGCCGGGTTCGCCCCGCGCCGTACACGGTGGTGGTCAGCTTCGTCGCCCAGGGCGCCGGGCTGGGCCGCTCGTTTCAGCCGGTGATCGATCTCGACGAACGCGGCCTGCGCATGCAGTCGCGGCTGCCGTTCTTGCCGGGCACCGAGCTCACCCAGCTGCGCCTGCTCCAGCACCCGCACGTGCTCCGCGAGGGCGAAGGCATCATCACCCGCACCCACAAGGTGATCGCGCCCAACGGCGACATCTCGTACGAGTGCGGCGTTCGGCTGAAGCCGCCCGCGCGGCTGGCTCCGGTCGACGACCCCGCCGATCTCCAGCGGGTCACCCACCCCGAGCGGGTGCGCACCATCTTGTGGGGCCTCTCCGATCTCGGCTACCCGGTGACGCTCAAGGCCGGCACCCGGGTCTACTCGGCGACGCTCCAGCACGTGAAGGGCCCGCGGCACGATCTGCCCACCCTGCTCTGCCGGCTCGACTCGGCGGCGGCGATCTCGGGCGCGGTCAGCCTCGAGTGCACCCTCTACGGCTCGGGCTACCGCTGCTTCTGCCGGGTGAGCGGCACCGAAGGCACCCTGCTCAAGCTCGAGCCCGC
The DNA here is from genome assembly GCA_047602415.1 of Myxococcaceae bacterium. Classification (GTDB taxonomy): domain Bacteria; phylum Myxococcota; class Myxococcia; order Myxococcales; family Myxococcaceae; genus JASGHH01. Next base: position 1,580,883 of record JASGHH010000001.1, read on the forward strand.
GCCGGTGGTGTTCGAGTGGCACCGCCGCGACGAAGAGCGGTTCGCGATTCCCGCCGGGCTCGAGGGCACCTTGACCTTCACCCACCCGATGGGCGGCACCCGGGTGCGCAAGCTGCTCGACGTGTCGGTCACCGGCTGCTCCGCGGAGCGCTTCGACGACGAGCAGCTCTGGCCCGGGCTGCCGGTGCGCAACGTGCGGCTCAAGCTCAACGGCATCACCCACTCGATGCCCGACGCCGAGGTGCGCTCGGCGGGCGACCAGAAGCTCGGCTTGAGCTTCGGCACCATGTCTGACGAGGCGGCCGACGCGTTTCGGGTCTCGCTCGCCAAGCTGGCGGTGGCGCCGATCGAGCTGCACGACGGCGAAGGCGTGGAGCCGCTGCTCGCGCTCTACGACCAGGTCGGCCTCTTCGAAGGGCCGATGGCCGAAGACCTCGCCCCCAACAAGGAGCGCGCGAAGGAGGAGTGGAAGCTCGCCCACCAGCACCCCAAGGGGCTGATTCGCACCGCGATGCTGCGGTGGAAGGGCGGCGTCGGCGGCAGCTCCACCCTGGTGCGCGCCTACGACAAGGCGTGGGAGTTCGAGCACTCGGCGGTGGTCTCGCCCTCGGTGCCGGTCAGCCCCGGGCTGCTGTTCGGCACCCTGGTGAGCCTGGCGGTGGCGCGCCCCGACGGCGACTACATCTGCACCTACGTGGCCGAGACCGCCAAGTCGCTCAACAAGAATCATGCGGGAGTTCTTTCACGAGTGGTCGACGCCCGAGTTCCGCGGCTCGACCGACTTCATGCTCTGGTCGGTGCGGGAGCGCCCGCGCAAGGGCGTGCCCTCGGGGCCGGCGAAGAAGCTCGGCCGCGACAAAGACACCCTGGTCGAGAGCGCCGCCAAACACTCGATGGACCCGGTGTGCGCCGCGGCGCTCGGGCTGATGCCGGGGCAGATCACGCTCCCCGACAGCCGGGCCCAGTTCGCCAAGATCGGGCTGCAGCGCGGCCGCGAGGCGTGGGCCAGCTTCACCACCGGCTCCGAGCCGAGCAACGTGATGCTGCGCAGCTGGGCCTCGCCCGGCCTCTGCTGGAGCTCGCTGCTCAACGCCGGCGTGCTGCTCCCGGTGCGCAACGACCCCGAAGGGCTGGCGTCGCTGGTCGACGTGCTCGCCAGCGAGCCGTTGCCCTCCACCCAGCCGCAGCGGCTGATGCTCGCCCCGGCCAACGCCGACGGCGCCGCGCTCGAAGCGGCCGGCCTCACCAAGGTCGCCGGCTGCACCCTCTACGCGATGCAGCGCTACTCGCTGCTCGAGTACCAGCGCTTTCTCGTCTCGCGCTACGGCTTCCTCCACGGCCGCTTTCGCTCCCGCCCGACCGAGGCCGCATGACCCGCGCCGGCAGCTACCAGAACGTCGGCCAGTCGGTCGCCGAGGCCGAGGCCGCCCGGCTCGCCCAGCAGCTCCAGGGCCTCTGGGCGGTGGAGCGCGACGGGCTGAAGCAGGCCGGGCTGGTGAACGGCGCCGCCCGGCTTCTGGAGGTCGGCTGCGGCAACGGCTCGGCGCTCTCGCAGGTGGCCAAAGAATTCACCCCGGGCGCGGCGTTCGGCGTCGAGCTGCAGTGGGAGCACGCCCGGCGCGCCAAGGCGGTCGCCCCGGTGTCGCGCGCCGACGGCGCCAGGCTGCCCTTTCGAGACGGCGCCTTCGAGGTGGTGTTCTTTCGCTACGTGCTGCGGCACGTGGTGAGCCCGGGCGCGCTGTTGAAAGAAGCGCACCGGGTGCTCGCGCCGGGCGGCCGTCTGATCGCGCTCGACGCCGACGACGGCAGCCTGATGCTCGACCCGGTGCCCGAAGGTTGGGCGAAGCTGTCGGCGGGGCTGGAGCAGTCGGCCCGCCGCCGGGGCGCCAACCCGTTCATGGGGCGCACGCTGCACCGCGAGCTGGTCGACGCCGGCTTCGAGGAGGTGCAGGCTTACGCGGTGGCGATCTCCAGCAGCCAGCTGTCGGCCCCTTCGTGCGTGGAGCTGATTCTCGCGCCCCAGGCCCGGCCGCTCGACGCCGATCTGCTCGACCCGGAGAGCGCCGCCGCGGCGTGGGCGCAGCTGCGCGCCTGGGCCCAGAGCCCGAGGGCCTTCTTTTCGGCGGCCGGAGTCGCTGCCGGTGGACGAAAGCGGTGACCCGATGGCCGAAGCGCTCTCACACCAGCTGAGCTGCCGTTACCTCCAGCCGCTGCTCGACCTGGCGGAGCAGAAGGTGCCCGCCGCCGAGCTCGATGGGCTGCTCAAGCAGTGGAACGTCACCCTCGCCCAGGTGCGCGATCAGACCAACTGGGTCTCGCTCCAGTTCTGCGAGGCGGTGACCGAGTGGCTGGGCGCGAAGATCGGCGGCGACGTGTTGGTCGACAAGGTGGTCGAGGTGTTCCTCGCTCCCAGCTCGATCGGGTTCATGTACCCGGTGCTGCGCGCGATCGGCACGCCCGAGGCCCTCTACGGCCGCGTCGACGCGCTGGTGAGCCAGCTGAACAAGGTGAGCGCGGTCAAGGTGCTCGAGATCGGCCGCGGCCACGCGAAGATTCAGTACCGCCCCGCGGCGCCCGAGCACCAGGAGCACTCGCCGTTGATCTGCCGGCTGCGCGCGGCCCAGCTCGCCGCGGTGCCCCAGGTGTGGGGGTTGGCGAGGGCCTCGCTCAACGAGCTCGAGTGCCAGGCCAAGGGCGGCGACAGCTGCACCTACGAGTTGAAGTGGGCGACCCGCACCGGCTGGCGCTGGGGAGCGCTCGGCCTGGTGTTGGGCGGCGCGAGCGGCTTTCTGCTCGGCTGGCCGATCGGCGTGGCGCTGGCGTTCGCCGGGCTGGCGCTGGGCCGGCTGGTCGACGAGCGCCGCCAGGCGAAGGAGCTGATGACGTTCAACGCCGAGCAGAACCAGGGGCTGCTCGACGCCCAGAAGGCGAACGAGCGCCGGTTCGTCGAGCTGCAACAGGCGAAGGCGGAGGTCGATCAGCAGGTGGCCGATCGCACCGCCGAGTTGCGCGCCGCGACCGAGCAGTTGAAGGGCTCGTTCGAGCAGCTGGAGCGGCTGGGCAAGGTGAAAGACGAGTTCCTCGCCAACGTCTCGCACGAGCTGCGCACGCCGCTCACCCTGATCCTCGGGCCGTTGGAAGACGTGCTCGAGGGCCGCGCCGGCAAGGCCTCCGAGAAGGAGCTCAGGCTGGCCCACCAGAGCGCGATGAAGCTCAACACCCTGGTCACCGAGCTGCTGTTGCTGGCGCGGCTCCAGGCCGGGCAGCTGAAGCTGAAGACCGAGCTCACCGACGTGGGCGAGCTGGTGAAGCACACCGCCGACTCGTTCGTGCCGCTGGCGGCGCGCAAGAAGATCAACCTGGTGGTCGAGCCGGTGGCCGAGAAGGTGCCGCTCGACCCCCGCCGGGTGGAGTTCGTCTTCACCAACCTGCTCTCCAACGCGTTCAAGTTCACCCCCGAGGGCGGCACGGTCTCGCTGAAGGTGGTGCCGAAGCCCGACGGCGTCGACGTGCTGGTGAGCGACACCGGCGTCGGCATCGAAGCGGAGCAGCTGCCGAAGGTGTTCGAGCGGTTCACCAAGTTCGCGCCCAAGGCGGCGCCCGACGCGGCCGGCACCGGCATCGGCCTGTCGGTGGTGAAAGAGATCGTCGAGCTGCACCGCGGCACCGTCACCGTCACCTCCGAGCCGGGCAAGGGCACCACCTTCTGCCTCTCGTTCCGCCGCGACATCGAGGTCACCTCCGACGGCACGCAGCCGCTGGAGCGCAAGCCGGCCGGCGACGTGCCGCTGCCGATGAGCCAGCCGCTGCCCGAGCCGGTGGCCGAGGAGCCGGCGGGCGCGCCCGAGGAGCTGGCGGCCGACGCTCCGGCGGTGCTGGTGTGTGACGACAACGACGAGATGCGCTCGTTCGTCACCCGCATTCTGTCGCGCAAGTACCGGGTGACCGCGGTGTCACGCGGCTTGGAGGCGCTGGAGCTGCTCGAGCACCGGAGCTTCGACGCGGTGGTGTGCGACGTGATGATGCCCGGCATCTCGGGCTACGAGGTGGCGCAGCGCATGAAGGAGTCGCCGGTGGCGCGGGGCACTCCGATTCTGCTTCTGACCGCCCGAAACGATCGCGAGTGGGTGCTGCAGGGTTTTCAGAGCGGCGCCGACGACTACCTGGTGAAGCCGTTCAACTCCGACGAGCTCCACGCCCGGGTCGAGGTGCAGATTCGCCTCCGCCGGCTGATGAACGAGCGGGTGCAGCGCGAGAAGCTGGCGCTGTTGGGCTCGGTGGCGGCCGGTCTGGCGCACGAGATTCGCAACCCGGTGACCGCGATGCTGGCCGGGCTGCCGCGGCTGTCGCGCGAGCTCGAGACGTTGGGGGCGCGGCCGGCGGCGAAGCAGATGCTGAAGGTGGCGATCGACTCGGCGGAGCGGGTGTCGAGAATCGTCGGCGACGTGCTCACCCTCGGTGCGCCCGAGCGGCCCGACGTGGTGCCGTACGATCTGCGCGAGGGCCTCGACGCGGCGATCCGGGTGCTGGAGCACAAGGCCAACCAGGAAGTGAAGTTCGAGCGCGACTACGACTACGACGGTGTCCTCAACTGCCGGCCGGGCGCGATCGGCCAGGTGTTCTTGAACCTGCTCGACAACGCGCTCCACGCGGTGGGCGACAAGGGCGCGATCAAGGTCACACTCAAGCAACAAGCCGAAGGCGTGGCGGTGACCGTGAGCGACTCCGGGCCGGGCGTGCCGCCTTCCCTTCGCGAGCGGATCTTCGACCCATTCTTCACCACTAAAGAAATCGGAGTCGGCACAGGTCTGGGACTGCACGTCAGCCGCCAAATCGTCTACGCTCACAAAGGAACGTTGACGTTGGTGCCAACGAGCGCAGGGGCGACCTTTCAAGTCTGGTTGCCGTTGGGGTGAGCAGTGACGGTGCAGGCACAAGTGCCCAAGGGTAAGGTCCTCTACGTCGACGACGAGGCGGCCAACCTGAGCGCGTTTCGGTACTCGTTCGAAGACCGCTTCGAGATCATCACCGTCGAGACCGGCGAAGAGGCGCTGGCGATCATGGATCGCGAGCCGATCGGGGTGTTGCTCGCCGACCAGCGCATGCCGCGCATGAGCGGCTCCGATCTGTGCGCGCTGGCGAAGAACAAGCACCCCGAGGTGGTGCGAATCATCGTCTCGGCCTACTCCGACATCACCGCGGCGGTGGCGGCGATCAACAACGGCCAGGTGAACCGCTACCTGATCAAGCCGTGGCGCGAAGAAGAGCTGGCCGAGATTCTCACCGCGGCGCTCGAGGCGTGGCAGCTGGGCATGCTGACCCGCGACCTGCAGACCCGGTTGCTCAAGCAGGAGCAGCAGGCGGCGACCACCTATCTGTTGGGCCGGGTGCTCCACGAGCTGTCGAACCCGATGGCGTCGCTGTTGACCAACCTGGAGTGGATCGACGCCACGATGGAAGACGCGGGCAAGAAGCTCGGCGTCTCTCAGAGCGCGTCGATGCAGGACACGCTCAAAGAGCTGACCCTGGCCACCCACGAGGCGCACCTGGCGGCGGCCGAAGTGGTGAAGCGCATTCAGCGGTTCCGCGAGGGCGACACCCCGGTGCGGCGCAACGCCAAGGCGCGCACCGACCTCAAGCGCGCGGTCGAGCTGGCCGCGGCGATGGTGCGGCCCGAGGCCCGCCACAAGGCGAAGCTGATTCTCGAGCTGGGCGACGTGCCGCCGGTTCAGGCCGACGTCTCGCACCTCTCGCAGGTGCTGGTGAACCTGATGGTGAACGCGTGCGAGGCGATCCCCGCCGGGCAGGCCGAGCACCACAAGGTGGTGGTGCGCACCCGGGTCGACAACGAGAAGGCGATCGTCGAGGTCGAAGACACCGGCTCGGGCATCGCCGAGATTCACCTCCCCCAGGTGTTCGACCCGTTCTTCACCACCAAGAGCAAAGACGTCGCCCGCGGCCTGGGCCTCGCGGTGGTCAAAGAGACGGTGGAGTCGCTCGGCGGCGAGATTCGGGTGACCAGCGCAGTGGGCCGCGGCACCTGCTTCACCGTGACGCTCCCGCTCGCCTGAGCGCTACGGGTTCGCCGGAGCGGGCACCTGGTCGGGCGGGTTCGGGTTCTGCTCCGGCTGCGTGCTCGGGTTGGTGGTGCTCGGCCGGTTGGGGCCGGTGATGCGGCGGCCGGCGGCAGGGCTGGTGTCGTAGCGCGAGGTGCCGGCGCTGCGCTGCCCGCCCCAGATCAGAAACGCGATGATGATCACCGCGACGATGCCGACCACCCACCAGACCCACCCGGAGGCCCGGTTCTGCACCCTGTTGGTATTGGGATTCGTGTCCATCAGACTTCTCCTCAGGTTGTTTCGACTGCCCAACTGAAATCGCCGCGCGAGCGACCCGCAACCGATTGCGGCGAGCCGTGTTCGATTCGGCATGCGAACCGTGTCGATGGCCGTGATGGTGGCGTTTCTCGGGGCGTGCGGGCCCCAGAATTCGATTCCTTCGTCGGGCGGAGGCACTGCCGCGACGGGAGGCGGAACCGCGGCGGGCGGCGGCGGAGGCGCGATGGTGACCGGCCCCACCTGGGCGCAAGACGTGGCGCCGCTGGTGTCGAAGAACTGCTCCGGCTGTCACGTATCGGGCGGCATCGCACCGTTCGCGCTCGGCTCGTACGCCGACGCGAAGCCGATGGCGGCGGCGATGGCGGCCGACGTGGCGTCGAAGAAGATGCCTCCGTGGATGCCGGGGGCCGACACGCCGGCGCTGCAGCACGCGCGGGTGCTGACCGACGCCGAGATCGCGACCTTTCAGGCGTGGGCGGCGAACGGAGCGCCCGAGGGCGACACCGCGCACGCGGCGATGCTGCCCCCGCCCGAGGTGATTCCCTTCGGGCCGGCCGACGTGAGCTTCGACACCGGCGCCGACTACGTGCCCGACGCGACGCTCACCGACGACTACCGCTGCTTTCTCGCCGACCCGGGCGTCGACGCCGACCAGATGGCGATGGCGTTTCAGGTCACCCCCGGCAACCGCAAGGTGGTGCACCACGTGATCGTCACCCTGTTCGACCAGAGCTCGCTTTCGCAGCTGCAGGCGCTCGACCAGCAGTGGGCCGGCCCGGGCTGGCAGTGCTTCGGCGGCCCGGTGCCGAGTGGCTCGGGCATCAACCCGGTGGGCTCGCTGGGCGCGTGGGTGCCGGGAGTGGCCGCGGTCGCCTACCCCACCGGCACAGCGAACCGGTTCCCGGCGCACGCGCTGGCGGTGATTCAGGTGCACTACAACCTCGCCGGCGGCGACGACCCCGATCGCACCGCGGTGCAGGTGCAGTTCGCGCCCGCGGCCACCGCCGGGTCACTGCTGCCGATCAAGACGATGCCGCTGATTCGCCACAACCTGTCGATCCCTCCGGGCGCGGTCGAGCACCTGGAGCAGAACACCGCTTTGGCGAGCACCTGGGCGTTGGGCAAGTTCCCCACCAGCGGCGAGGCGTATGCGATCGGCGTCGCCGGGCACATGCACCTGCTCGGGCGTCACTTCGAGATCGTGCAGAGCGACGCAAACGGCGAGCACGTGCTGCTCGATCTGCCCGCGTGGGACTTCCACTGGCAGGGCATCTACTACTTTCAGGAGCCGATTCTGGTGAAGAGCACCGACAGCCTGTCGATCAGGTGCACCTACGACAACCCCGGCACCCAGGCGGTCACCTGGGGCGAAGGCACCACCGACGAGATGTGCCTGGGGCAGCTGCAGTTCGTGGAGACCCGGCCGCCGTACTGAGCGTGCGCTCCCATGCTGCAGACACAACACGGGCTCTGGCCTCGCGGTCAGAGCCCGAAGTCTTTGCAGCGAAACCTCTAGTAGCGCTTCTTCATCCGGCGAATGCGGACGCGGCGGCGCTTCAGCTGCTGACGCTTGCCCTTCGCGCGGTTCTTCAGCTTCTTCTTGCTGCGGTTCGTTTTGACCTTGGCCATGTTCTTTTCAGTTCCTTGAAAAGGTGTGCGTCGTCTCATAGACGCTTTTGGAAGTGATCGACAAGTTGGAAGACGTGGAGCGCCGATTCGAGCGCCTCACGGCCGAGCTGACCGACCCGACGGTGTTGGCCGACTCTGCCCGCATGCAGAAGGTCGCCAAGGAGCGCGCCGGCCTCGAAAAGCTGGTCGAGGCCTTTCGCCGCTGGAAGAAGATCTCCCAAGACCTCGCCGACAACGAGGCGATGCTCGCCGCTCCGGGCGACGCCGAGCTCAAGGAGCTGGCCAAAGAAGAGCTCCCCGCGCTCAAGGAGCAGAAGGCGACGCTCGAGGCCGAGCTCAAGATTCTGCTGCTCCCCAAGGACCCCAACGACGAGAAGAACGTGATCGTCGAAATTCGCGCCGGGGTCGGCGGCGACGAGTCGGCCCTGTTCGCCGAAGAGCTGGTGCAGATGTACCTCCGCTTCGCCGCCCGCCAGGGGTGGAAGTCCGCGGTCGTCGACTCTTCTGGCGGCAACCAGGGCGGCCTGAAAGACGCCACCCTCGAGCTGTCGGGCAGCGCGGTCTACTCGCAACTGAAGTACGAGTCGGGCGTGCACCGGGTGCAGCGGGTGCCGGCCACCGAGGCCCAGGGCCGCATTCACACCTCCACGGTGACGGTGGCGGTGATGCCCGAGGCCGAAGAGGCCGACGTGAAGCTCAACGAGTCTGACGTCGACATGGACGTGTTTCGATCGACGGGCTCGGGCGGCCAGAGCGTCAACACCACCGACTCCGCGGTGCGGCTCACCCACCGCCCCACCGGCATCGTGGTGAAGTGCCAGCAGGAAAAATCGCAGACCAAGAACCGGGCGATGGCGATGCGCATGCTGCGCGCCAAGCTCTACGAGATCGAGCAGGAGCGGCTGAAGAACGAGCGCGACTCGATGCGAAAGGGCCAGGTCGGCTCCGGCGATCGCTCCGAGAAGATTCGCACCTACAACTTTCCCCAAGACCGGCTCACCGATCACCGCATCGGCCTCACCGTGCACAACCTCCCCGCGATCATGGCGGGCAACATCGACGAGGTGATCTCCTCCTGCCGCGCGTTCTTCCAGGCGGAGCAGCTGAAACAATGACCGACGAGATCTGGACGGTGCGCCGGGTTCTCACCTGGACCCAGGGCCACTTCGAGAAGCAGCAGGTCGACGCTCCCCGGCTCACCGCCGAGTTGCTGCTCGCCCACACCCTGAAGGTCGATCGGGTGAAGCTGTTCATGGAGATCGATTGGCCGCTCCACAAAGACGAGCTCGCCACCTACCGCGCCCTGATTCAGCGCCGCATGCAGGGCGAGCCGACCCAGTACCTCACCGGCTTGAAAGACTTCTACGGCCGCAAGATCGCGGTCGACCCGCGGGTGCTGATCCCCCGCCCCGAGACCGAGCTGTTGGTCGAGGCCACGCTGGGGGCGCTGCCGAAAGATCAGCCTTCGCGGGTGCTCGACCTCTGCACCGGCTCGGGCTGCATCGCGGTCACCATCGCCGCCGAGCGCCCCCAGGCCTCGGTCTGGGCCACCGACCTGAGCAAAGACGCCGCGGTGGTCGCCCGGCAGAACGCCGAGCAGCTCAACGTCGCCTCGCGGGTGACGGTGCTGGAGGGCGACCTGTTTCAGGCGGTGCCCGAGGGCGCGAAGTTCGACGCGATCGTCTCCAACCCGCCCTACGTGAAGACCGGCGAGCTGGCGGCGCTCCAGCGCGAGGTGCAGCGGGAGCCGAAGACCGCGCTCGACGGCGGCCGCGACGGGCTCGACTTCGTGCGCCGCATCGCCGACGGAGCCAAGGCGCGGCTCAAGACTGGCGGCCTGCTTGCACTGGAGATCGGCGATGACCAGGGGCCGCAGGTGAACGAGATACTGACGCGGGCGGGCTACCGCGAAGTGCGGGTGGAAAAAGATCTCGCGCGGCTCGATCGCCTCGCGCTGGCCCGCATCTGAAAGAGACGGCTGAAGATGGACTCGATCGTCGTACAGGGCAACGGAGCGCTGAAGGGCACCACCCACGCCTCGGGCGCGAAGAACGCCGCGCTGCCGATCATCGCCTCCTCGCTGCTCGCCGAGGGCGTGCACACCTACCGCAACGTGCCGGGGCTGGTCGACGTCGACACCATGCTCAAGGTGCTGCGCACGATGGGCGCCGAGGCGGAGCGCTCGAGCAAAGACCCGCACTCGGCCACGATCGAGATCGGCAAGAAGATCAGCCCCGAGGCGCCCTACGAGCTGGTGAAGACGATGCGCGCGTCGGTGCTGGTGCTGGGCCCGCTGGTGGCCCGCCTCGGCCGCGCCCGGGTGTCGATGCCGGGCGGCTGCTCGATTGGCGCCCGCCCGATCGACCAGCACTTGAAGGGGCTGGAGGCGCTCGGCGCCGAGATCGAGCTCGCCGAGGGCTACGTCGAGGCGCGGGCGAAGAAGCTGAAGGGCGGCACGGTCAGCTTCGACATGATCACCGTCACCGGCACCGAGAACGTGATGATGGCGGCGGTGCTCGCCAAGGGCCGCACCGTGCTCGAGAACGCCGCCCGCGAGCCGGAGGTCGAAGAGCTGGCCCGGGTGCTCAACAAGATGGGCGCCAAGATCTCGGGCGCGGGCAGCGACGTGATCGTGATTGACGGAGTCGACACGCTCCACCCGGTCGATCACGCGATCATCCCCGATCGCATCGAGGCCGGCACCCTGCTGGTGGCGGCGGCGATCACCGGCGGCGACGTGTTGGTGAAAGACGCGGTGAGCGAGCACCTCGAGGCGGTGATTCAGAAGCTGCGCGAGACCGGCTGCAAGGTGACGATCGAGGCCGACGGCATTCGGCTCCAGGCGCCCGAGCGGGTGAAGGCGGTCGACATTCGCACCCAGGAGCACCCCGGCTTCCCCACCGACATGCAGGCCCAGCTGATGGCGCTGATGACGGTGGCCGACGGCACCTCGGTGATCAACGAGAACATCTTCGAGAACCGCTTCATGCACGTGGCAGAAATGCGCCGCATGGGCGCCGACATCACCGCCGAGGGCACCACCGCGGTGGTGCGGGGCAAGGCGAAGATCTCGGGCGCGCCGGTGATGGCCACCGACCTGCGAGCGTCGGCGTCACTGGTACTGGCGGGGCTGCGCGCCGAGGGAAAAACGACGGTCAGCCGGGTGTACCATCTCGACCGCGGCTACGAGCGCCTCGAGAAAAAGCTCAAGGGTCTCGGCGCGAAAATTCGCAGAGTCAAGGGCTGACCGGTCGAGGTCACCACTGCGCTACGCCCTGCACGCATGACCGGTTGCGCGCGACGAGGGGTGGGGCGTAGCCTTTCTCCTGAACCCCAACAGGAGAAGAACGCAAAAAATGGATTGCCCCAGCTGCGGCGTCGAGATGGTCGACCTTCAAGGCGACGACCAGACGCTGCGCAAGTGCGGTGAGTGTGGCGGGCTGTGGATCGACGTGTCGGACCTGAACCGGTTGCTCCTGCACAGCAACCTCCCAGGCCTGGAGACCTTGGGCGGCAAGGTCGACACCGACGCGATGAGCGGCCAGTGCTCCGAATGCCAGGTCGACCTGGTGCGGGTCGAAGGCGGAGACAAGACACACCCCCTCAGCTACGACACCTGCGAATCGTGCGGCGGCGTGTTCCTGGAATCCGAATTCCAGGAGGCGACCGACTTCAAGAAGGCCGAGCAGGAGATCGTGAACTTCTTCAAGGCGTTCTCGAACAAGGGAATGCCGAAGAAGAAAGCCTCCGCGGGCTGAAGTCGAAGCCCGGCGGTAAGTGAGTCAGCGACCGCGGCGCGGCCTAAGGAACGCTGCGCCAGGTCTGCTGCAGGTCGGGCGGTACGTCTCCGTCGAGGGTGAGCTGGTGACCGCCGCGCTTGCCGGGGTCCATGTTGTAGCGCATCGCCGACTTCTTCCCTCCGATGTCGAAGGTCAGCTTGGAGCCGGTGATCTCGTAGTTGCCCTCCACCGACTTCGGCTTGCCGGCTTTGTCGTCGACCGGCTCGAAGGTGTAGCGGAAGGTGCCGTCGAAGAAGAACGACAGAAAGTGCTGCGGGTTGCCCTCGTAGCCGCCGAACCAGGTGCCGAGCGCGCTCTGCACGTGCTTGTCGTACTTGAGCTTGTTGGTCATCCACGAGCCGTTGAGCGGCTTGCCCTCGGAGATGAAGATCACGTCGGTGATGCACACCGGCTGATCGATGTCGTCGGCGGTGAACGAGTCGAGCACGTCCATCTTGAAGCGGGCGCCCTCGAGCGGCGGGTTGAAGGTGACCGACTGCGCGCCGCGCTGATCGGCGACCGAGAAGGTGTTGGCGCCCTTCACGCCCTTGAGCGAGATCTTCTTCGCCCGGGCGAACTCGGCGAAGGTGTGCTCGTCGAAGTTGTTGCCGGTGGTGATCTTGATCTCGTCGATCTTCACGTCGGCCTTGAAGCCGAAGGTGAGGTGATCGTTGAGCGGGTCTGAGCCGGTGGTGCACCAGGCGGTCGCGTCGCGGCCGTCGAGCAGGTTGAGCGGCTGATAGAGCGTGGGGCGGGAGTCTTTCTTGAAGTAGCCCGTCGCCTGCGCATACCCCGCCGTCGCGCCGCCGGCGAACGCGGCGAGCGGAGCGAGGACCACGGCCGTCATCAGCGCTCTCATTGGGCGGATACTGCAACTTTTGAGGGTCGCTTAGGAAGATTTCCTTCCTTGCCTCGTTTCCTACGCATGGCATTAAGCCCGGCATGAAACGGCTCGCCCTCCTCCTCGCCGCCTCGTGCCTCTGGTCGTGCGACTGCAACAAGTCGGCGCCCGACGCGGGAGTGGTCGACGCCGGCCCGAAGACGCTCACCGAGAAAGAGCCGAACGACGCGCCCGAGAAGGCGCTGCTGATCGACTCGTCGGCGATCGTGGAGGCGAACCTGGGCGCCGACCCCTCCAAGCCCGACGAAGACTGGTACGTGCTGCGCTCGTCGCTGCCGAAGACCGCCGACGTGAAGGTGAGCTGCCCGCCCGGCGCCGACATTCAGTTGGAGGTGGTCGACGACGCGCGCAACCAGCTGTTGATCGTGAACGCCGAGGGCCCCGGCAAGCCGGAGCGAATGCCCGACCTCGACGTCGCCGCTCCGGTCTACCTGCGCATCAGCGCGGCCAAGAAGGGCGCGGGCGGCGCGTACACGATGACGGTGCAGATGACCGATCGCCAGGTCGGCTTCGAGCTCGAGCCCAACGATCGCAAGGTCGACGCCACGCCGGTACCCCTGGGGCAAGCCGTGTCGGGCTACCTCTCGCACCCGGCCGACGGCGACTGGTACCGGTTCGAGTTGCCCACGCCGGCGGGCATGGTGAAGCTCGAGGAGCCCGACTCCGGCCCCGCCGCGGCCGACTCCGGCGAAGCGGTCGACTCCGGCGCGCCCGCCTCGGGCGACGGCGGTGAAGCCGCGCCGCCTCCGCCGGGCGAGGGCAACAAGCTGCCGATCAAGATCGAGCTCTCTGCGGTCGACGGGGTGGCGTGGGACGTTCAGGTGCTCTCGGAGGCCGAGGCGCCGCTGTTCACCGCCAAGTCGAAAGAAGGCCAGGGGCTGTCGCTGCGCAACGTCGGCGTGCGCGAGAGCGACCGGGTGATCTACGTGGTGGTGAAGAGCGCGTGGACCGGCGCGGGCAAAGAGGCCAAGCGCGGGTACAACGCGAGCAGCTACTACACGCTCTCGGTGGCCGAAGAAGAGGCCGGCGCGGCGGCGGAGATCGAGCCCAACGACTCGATCGATCGGGCCACCGACCTGCCGGCGGGCGCCTACCGCGAGGGCTTCATCTCGCCCAAGGGCGACGTCGACTACTACCTGGTGCACGCCGATCAGCCGTCGCTGGCGAAGGTGAACCTCACCGGGGTCGAGAAGGTCGACCTGGTGCTCTCGGCGCTCCAGGCCGACGGCGGCGTCGTACTGAAGGCGAACGACGGCGCGATCAAGGAGCCCGAGCAGCTCAACGCGGTCTCCTGCCGGCCCGACTGTTGGTTCAAGGTCGAGGCGGCGCCCCGCAAGGTCGACGGCAAGTGGGTGAAGGACGACGACAATCCCGACATGGCGTATCGAATTTCCGCGACCCTGACCCCCGACGACGGGTCGCAAGAGCGGGAGCCGAACAACACCCCCGACACCGCCACCGTGATCGAGCTGGGCAAGGCGATTCGCGGGACCGTCTATCCCAAGAAGGACACGGACTTTTTCTTGTTGGACCTGTCGGGCAAGCCGGTGAAGACGCCGCTCAAGGCCACCCTGACCGGCATTCTGAAAGTCGACGTGGGGCTCTACGTTCACCAGCTCGATGAGAGTGGAAAAGCCGAGCTGGTGCAGACGGCCGACTCGGCCAAGGGCGACAAGCCCGAGACGGTGCGCTTCACCGCGGAGCCGGGGAAGTACGTGTTCGAGGTGCGCGACTCCAAGAACCGGGAGTCGAACTTCCAAGACTCGTATCAGCTGACGGTGGAGGAGGCGGAGTAACGCGCCTCACCCGGCCCTTCGGGCCACCCTCTCCCGCCAGGAGAGGGAACGCGGTTTGCACATCCGGCGACGCGGTGTGTAAGACTCCATACCGAGGGCCGCATCTCTTGCCGGGGGGCGCGTAAGCGCTCTGGGTTCAATGACCAAAATGAAAGCGCTGGCGTGGGCGCTGTTGCTGGCGTTCGCCGCGTGCGGGCGAACGAATTCGAATCGAGCAGATCTCGATCGCTCCTGACCAGGTGACACTGGGGCTGGGAGGGCGACAGGATCTCGTCGCCACTGCCACTTTCTCGGACGGAACCAAGCAAGACGTCACAGCGAGCTTGGAGTGGTCGACCTCCGACGAGAACGTCGCCACCATCGATCACGACGCCACCGGGCGGGTGACGGTGGTTGCCAAGGGAGGCGGCAGCACCGGCATCGTCGCCAGGTCGGGCGAGCTGCGCGGGCTCGCCACCGTCACCGTGAGCACCTCGTCGCTGCAGTCGATCGAGGTCGCGCCGCAAGACATCACCCTGCCCCGCAACGGCACCCGCCAGCTGAGCGCGATCGGCCACTTCGGCGACGGCACCCAGTCTGACCTCACCGCCCAGGTGAACTGGGTCACCTCCAACGGCTCGATCGTCACCGTCAACGGCGCCGGCCTCGCCACCGCGCAGGGCATCGGCACGGTGGTGGTGAACGCGCAGCTCCAGGGCAAGACCGGCACCACCCACATCACCGTGCTCGACAAGGATCTGAAGAGCCTGTCGATCACCCCCAGCAACGCCACCGTCTCTCCCGGGCAAGACCAGCTGTTCAACGCGGTCGGCCAGTTCTCCGACGGCTCGAGCAGCGACCTCACCTCCACCGCGACCTGGTCGTCGTCGGCGCCGAACGTGGCGAGCATCGCCGGCAACCGCGCCCACGGCGTGGCCCAGGGCACCTCGGTGATCACCGCCGCGGTTGGGCTGATCACCGCCACCGCCAAGATCACCGTCAGCCCGCCCACCCTGACCCGCATCGAGATCTCTCCGGTCGACCCGACGATCGCGCGCAGCACCTCGCTGCAGCTGGTCGCCACCGGGCTGTTCTCTGACGGCAGCGCGATGGACGTCACCGCCGCCGCGACCTGGGCCTCGGCCGACACCAGCATCGTCACCGTCGCGGGCGGCTTGGTGAAGGGCATGGCCGGCGGCAGCGCGAAGGTCACCGCCACCTTCAACGGCGTGATCGGCGGCACCCAGGTGACCGTCACCACCGCCACCCTCACCTCGATCGAGCTGTCGCCGCCGAGCGCCACGCTGGCGGTGAACACCAACTTCCAGCTGACCGCCTTCGGGCACTTCTCCGACGGGAGCACCCAGGACATCACCGCCAGCGCCTCGTGGACCTCGAGCGCCGGCTCGATCGCCTCCTGCAGCGGCGGCCTGGTGCTGGGCCTCTCGGGCGGCACCGCCACCATCACCGCTTCGATGGGCGGGCAGCAGGCGGCGGCGCTGATCACCGTCACCCAGGCCACCCTGGTCTCGATCGAGGTCGACCCCCAGGCGCCCACCGCGGGCCTGGCGTCGCAGGTTCAGTTCTCGGCGGTCGGTCTGTTCTCTGACGGCAGCACCCAGGTGATCACCAACCAGGCGGCGTGGTCGTCGTCGAGCCCGATGGTGGCCAGCGTCTCCGACGTGATGCCGACCAAGGGCCAGGCGAAGACGCTCACCGCCGGCAGCACCACCATCACCGCCACGGTGGCGGGCGTGGTGGGCAAGACGACCCTCACCGTCACCGCCGCGACCCTCACCTCGATCGCGGTCAGCCCGGCCTCGGCGACGATCGGCATCGGCGGCACCCAGCAGCTGCACGCCACCGGCACCTACTCCGACGGCAGCACCCAGGACGTCACCGCGGTCGCGACTTGGTCGTCGAACGCGATGGCCGCCTCGGTCTCCAACGGCGCGGGCAGCCAGGGCCTGGTGAAGGGCAACGCCGGCGGGAGCGCGGTGATCACCGCGACGCTCTCGGGCATCAGCGGCACCGCGTCGATCACCGTCACCGCCGCCACGCTCACCTCGATCGCCGTCACTCCGGCGATGGCGACCTCGCCGATCGGCGCCAAGCTGCCGTACACCGCGATCGCCACCTACTCCGACGGCTCGATGGTGAACGTCACCACCAGCGCGCTCTGGAGCAGCTCGCAGGCGATGGTGGCCTCGGTGTCGAACGGCGCCGGCACCCAGGGCATCGCCTCCACCTTCAGCGCGGGCATGACGATCATCACCGCCACCTTCGGCGGGCTCTCGGGCACCGCGCAGCTGTCGGTGCAGCAGGCGACGCTGGTCTCGATCACCGTCACCCCGCAGAACCCGACGGTGTCGGTGGGCGGCTCGGTGCAGTTCCACGCGACCGGGCTGTTCTCTGACGGCTCGCAGAGCGACGTCACCACGCTGGCGGTGTGGGCTTCGTCGTCGCCGTCGACCGCGACGGTGTCGAACGGCCCCGGCTCTCAGGGTCTGGCGAAGGGCGTGGCGCAGGGCTCGACCAACATCGTCGCCACCATCGGCATGATCACCGGCGCCACCGCGCTGCAGGTGAACGCCGCGACGCTGGTGTCGATCACCGTCACCCCGTCGGCCGCGACGATCGGCCTCAACACCACCCAGCAGTACACCGCGACCGGCCTCTACTCCGACAACAGCCTGCGCGACATCACCACCCAGGTGAGCTGGTCGAGCTCGAAGCCGATGGTGGCGACGATCTCGGCGGCCGGCCTGGCCACCGGTGCGAGCGGAGGCAGCACCACGATCACCGCCTCGCTGAGCGGGCTCTCGGGCTCGGCCAGTCTGACGGTCTCGAACGCCACCCTGGTCTCGCTGGTGGTGCAGCCGACCAACGCGACGATGAGCCCGGGCGGCACCCTGCAGCTGCGGGCGATGGCCGGCTACTCCGACGGCTCGATTCAAGACGTGAGCGCCCAGGCGATGTGGGGCAGCTCGAACGCGATGGTGGTGGGCGTGAACGCGACCGGCTTCGCCACCGCGTTCAGCGCCGGCTCGGCCAACGTCACCGCCAACTTCGGCGGCTTCATGGGCTTGTCGCAGATCACGGTGCAGATGGTGACCCTGCAGTCGATCACCGTCACCCCGGCGAACGCGCAGGTCGGCATCGGGAGCACCCAGCAGTTCACCGCCACCGGCCTCTTCTCTGACGGCTCGATGCAGAACATCACCGCCTCGGTGACCTGGGCGACCGGCAGCACCTCGGTGGCCACGATCACCAGCGGCGGCAAGGCGACCGGCGTGGCGGTGGGCAACACCACCGTCACCGCGACCCAGGGCGGCATCAGCGGCTCGGCCAACCTGAGCGTCACCAACGCCGCGCTGGTGTCGATCGAGGTCTCGCCGCAGGGCCCGACGATCGCCAAGGGCACCTCGCTGCAGCTGACCGCCACCGGGGTGTACTCCGACGGCTCGTTCTCTGACCTCACCGCGAGCGCGACCTGGTCGTCGAGCCGCACCATGGTGGCGACCGTCTCGAGCGGGCTCACCACCGGCGTCACCGCCGGCCAGTCGACCATCACCGCCACCGTGAACGGGATCAGCGGCAACAGCGCGGTGACGGTGACCGCGGCGGTGCTGACGATGATCGACGTCTCGCCGCAGGGCCTCACCCTGCCCGCCGGGCTCTCGCAGCGCTACACCGCGGCCGGGTTGTTCTCTGACGGCAGCACCCAGGACCTCTCGACCCAGTGCATGTGGTCGAGCTCGCGCACCACCACCGCCACGGTGTCGAACAGCGCGGGCAGCCAGGGCCAGGTGACCACCGTCTCCGCCGGCACCACCAACATCTCCTGCACCTACGGCGGCCAGAGCGGCGTCGCGCTGCTCACCGTCGGCTCGGCGGTGCTCACCCGCATCGACATCAACCCGCCGATGCCCTCGGTGGCCAAGGGGAGCACCCTGCAGCTGCGCGCGGTCGGCACCTACACCGACGGCACCATCACCGAGGTCACCTCGAGCTGCGCCTGGGCCTCGGCCACCACAACGGTGGCGACGGTCGACAACGGCACCCGCAAGGGCCTCGCCACCGGCGTGGCGGTGGGCAGCAGCACCGTCAGCTGCCAGGTGGGGAGCATCAGCGGCTCGACCGTGCTCACGGTGAGCGCGGCGACGCTGCTGCGCATCGAGATCACCCCGATCGCGCCCTCGCTCTCGCTCGGCACCAACGCCCAGCTGACCGCCACCGGCATCTACTCCGACGGCACCACCGGCGATCTGACCGCGCTGGTGACCTGGTCGTCCTCCGCGGTGGGCGTGGCGACGATCTCGAACGCGGCCACCAGCCACGGCCAGGCGCACAGCATCGCGGTCGGCACCACCACCATCACCGCCACGCTCGGCGCCACCACCGGGAGCACCCCGCTGCAGGTGACCAACGCGGCGCTCCAGTACATCGACGTGCAGCCGTACTACCCGTACCTCGAGCTCGGGCAGCACGCGCAGTTCCACGCCACCGGCTACTACTCCGACAACTCCACCCAGGACATCACCACCCAGGTGCTCTGGTCCTCCGACACGCCGTCGGTGGCGCCGATCTCCAACGCGCCCGGCTCGCAGGGCGTGGTGAGCGGTCTGTCGCTCGGCCAGGCGAACATCACCTGCACCTTCCAGGGCCAGCAGGGCTGGGGCTACGTGATCGTCAACAACGGCACCCTCACCTCGATCGCCGTGCAGCCGACCATTCCCAGCGCGGCCAAGGGCACCCGGGTGCAGTTCACGGCCTGGGGCATCTACAGCGACGGCAACGCGGCCGATATTTCCAACCAGGTGGTGTGGAACTCGTCGGACACCACCGTCGCCACCATTCAGAACGGCGCGCCCAGCCCCGGCCTGGCGAACGCGGTCGGCATCGGCACCACCAGCATCGAGGCGACGCTGACCGGCATCGGAGGGTCGACCACCCTCACCGTCGGCGCTCCGACCCTGAGCACGATCGCGGTCACTCCCGCGAACTCGACCGTGCCCCAGGCGGGCATTCTGCAGATGACCGCCACGGCGACCTATTCAGATGGATCGACGCAGGACGTGACCACCCAGGTGATCTGGTCGTCGTCGATGCCGTCGATCGCGGGCGTGTCGAATGCCAGCGGCAGCCAGGGCCTGGCCAAGGGCATCGTGCTCGGCACCACCACCGTCACCGCCACCTTCGGCACCGTCAGCGGCTCCACCCCGCTCACCGTGTCGAACGTGATCCTCCAGTACATCGACGTCGAGCCGTATTACGGGTCGATCGCGCCTGGCACCGCCGAGCAGCTCTCGGCCACCGGGTACTACTCCGATGGCAGCACCGCCGTGCTGACCCACCTGGTGACGTGGACCTCGACCACGCCGACGATTGCCACCGTCGACGCCAACGGGTTGGTCACCGCGGTGAGCATGGGCCAGACGCAGATCAACGCGACCTACTCCGGCGTGATGGGGCAGTCGTGGCTCACCGTTCAGGCGCCGATCTCGATCGCGGTCACCCCCACCAACTCTTCGGTGCGGGTGAATGCAACCCTCGGGTTCACCGCGATGGCGATCTTCAACGACGGCTCGCAGGAAGACGTCACCGACTACGCGATCTGGACCTCCAGCGTGCCGTCGGTCGCCACCGTGTCGAACGCTTCTGGGTCGCGCGGTCTCGCCAAGGGCGTCTCGCAGGGCATGAGCTCGATCAAGGCCACCATGTCAGGCGTCGGTGGCAGTACGACCCTGACCGTGACGCCGTAGGCGGTTGTCCTTGAGGGACGGCCCCGCATGCGACGTGCGGGCAGGGCTGTCCCTCACCCGCGAGGCCCTATGGGCCTCGTCGGCCTCTCCCAAAGGAGAGGGCTGGGCGCGTTCGGCCTCTCCCAAAGGAGAGGGCTACTTGGTGGAGTCGGACTCGCCGTTGAGGCCGTTGGCGGCCGGGGCGAAGGTGGTGCCGCCGTTGCCGGGAGTGCCGAGCTGAATGGTGGTCGCCGGGTCGGGCGACCAGGTCGAGGTGCCGCCGATGCCGACGCCGACCACCGGGCCACCACCGCCCGCGCCGCCGGGGCCGCCGTTGCCGCCGTCGCCGCCCTTGCCGCCGCGCGCGCCGTTGGAGCCGTCGTCCTGCTCCGAGCCGCCGCCGTAGTTGCTGCCCGCGCCGCTCGCGGTCTGGCCGCCGGCGCCGCCGGTGCCTCCGCCGCCACCCTGGGTGCCGTTGCCGCCGCTCCCGCCGTTGCCGGTGTGGAGGCTGGCGCCCTTGGCGGTGACCGACGAGTTCCAGAGGAACATCGCCACCGAGGCGCCGCCCGAGGTGCCCTTGTGGCCGCCCTGACCGCCGCACGCGCCCGCGCCGCCGCCTCCACCGCCGCCGCCGTAGCTGTCGCAGTCGGTGGTGCCGCCGCCACCGCCGCCGCCTCCGCCGCCGCCGTTGCCGTCGCCGCCCTCGGCTCCGTCGGAGGTGATCGCCAGCACGTACCCGCTCGCGCTCCAGGAGCCGAACGCGCCGCCCGAGGTGCCCTGAGCGCCGGCGCCGCCGTTCCCTCCGGTGCCGCCGATGTAGCCCGAGCCCGGCACGTTGTTGCCGCCGCCCGACGGCGTGCCCGAGCCCTGAGCGGTGCCGCCGTAGCCCTGGGCGCCGCCGTTGCCCGACGAGCCGCCCTGCCCCGCGCTGCCGCCCTGGCCGCCGTAGCGATCGACGCCGTGGCAGGTGGTGTGGCCGCCCGCGCCGCCCTGCGGCTGGTTGCAGCTGTTGCAGACGAAGCTGGAGTTCTCGCAGCCGGCGCCGCCGATCGAGCCCTGGGCGCCGCTCGCTCCGGCGCTGGAGGAGCTGCCGCTGGAGCCGGGGGTGCCGTTGCCGGCGCGAATGTCGACCGCCTCGACCAGCACCGCGACCGCGTTGCGAACGAACGCGCCGTAGGCGGTGACGCCCGAGCCGCTCGGGGTGGAGCCGACGAACTGCATCAGCTGCACGCTCACGTTCATCGAGCCGTCGATCAGCAGCGGCGCGTTGACGCCGGTGACGGTGACCGGGTTGGCGGTGAGATCGCGCTGCCAGTTGTTGGGGTTGTAGCCGCCGTAGACGCCCACGTTGGAGGGGATCGAGATCTGCTCGATGTAGGTGCCGGTCGAGACGTAGACGTCGCGCTTGCCGTTGAGCGCGTTGATCGCCGCGGTGATGGTGCGCTTGGGGTGGGCCTTGTCGCCGGCGTTGGCGTCGTTGCCGGTGGTGGAGACGAACACCCCGTTGGCCACCTCGCCGTCGATGCCGTCGCAGTTGGCGTCGACGAAGCCCAGGTCGGGCAGGTCGCTGTTGGAGATGAACGTGCAGGTGTACTCGCAGCCGTCGCTGGGGTCGCCGTTCAAGTCGACGAAGCCGGGCTTGCACATGTACTGGCAGGTGCCGCCGACGCAGTTGGCGTCTTCGTTGGCGCGGGCGCAGGGTTGGTTGCAGCCGCCGCAGTTGTTCACGTCGGTGTCGGTGTTGGTCTCGCAGCCGGTGGGGTACTGCTTGTCGCAGTCGGCGAACGGCATGTTGCAGTTGGCGACCTCGCAGTTGCCGCCGTCGCACTCGGGAGTGCCGTTCATCACCGAGCAGGTGAGCCCGCACATGCCGCAGTTGTTGATGTCGTGAACCTTGTCGAAGCCGTCGTCGATCACCCCGTTGCAGTTGTTGTCCTTCTCGTCGCAGACCTCGACGCCGGCGTCTCCCGGGGTGCAGACACCCGCGCCGCCGTCGACGCAGTTGTCGACGGTGCGCATGCACTCGCCCATGCCGCAGCTCTTGGTGCCGAGGTTCTCGTCGGTCTTGCCGTTGCAGTCGTCATCGATGCCGTTGCAGGCCTCGGTGGCGGGAATGCGCGCGTCGCAGGCGCTGAACGAGTCGCCCAGGCAGGTCTGCATGCCCATGCAGGAGCCGAAGCTGTTGGTCTGCGCGCAGGGGATCATCTGACCGGCGCTGTCGGGGGTGCAGGTGCAGCTGCCGCTCTTCGGCTCGCACTGGAGACCGATCTGGTTGCCGCTCTTGTCGGTGGCGGTGACGCAGGTGTAGGTCGCCGGGCACTTGGAGTCGAAGCTGCAGTCGCGGCCGCAGAACTTCTCGCCGCCCGCGAGGCTGATGCAGAGGTCGCCCGGGTACGGGCAGTCGGAGTCGGTGGTGCACGCGCCGCACAGACCCGGCTTCTCGGGCACGCAGCCGTAGCGGTTGGTGCCGAGCGAGATGCAGACCTCGGTCGAGTCACAGCCCGAGGTGCACTTGGTGAGGCACGACTTGTCTTTGCCGGGAGGCGCGTCGCAGAGGCCGGTGACACACTCGGTGTCGGTGTTGCAGGCCTCGCCCTTGTTCTTCAGGGTGTTCTTCGTTCCGTTCGACTTGCAGGTACAGCCGGCCATCGACATGGCCAACGCGATCGCGACCAGCGGGTAGATCTTACGCAAGTGAAGGTTCCCCTTTTGACGACACAGCCGAAGGAGCGTGAAGTAGGACTCATTCTAGGACTGAATCAAGTTGAGACGCCTCACGGCGCACCCAGCACCCAACGGTTACAATCGACCCGATATGGATTTCGAGAGTGAAATCGCCAAGCTGAAGCAGCAGCTCAACGCGGTGATCCTGGCGCACTACTACCAGGAGTCGGAGATTCAGGACTGCGCCGACTTCGTGGGAGACAGCCTCGCGCTCGCCCAACAGGCCGCCAAGACCAAGGCCGACGTGATCGTCTTCTGCGGCGTTCACTTCATGGCCGAGACGGCGAAGATTCTGAACCCCGAGAAGCTGGTGCTGCTGCCCGACCTCAAGGCCGGCTGCTCGCTGTCTGACCGCTGCCCTCCGGCGGAGTTCAAGGCGTTCAAGTCGAAGCACCCGGGCGCGTTCGTGGTCACCTACGTGAACTCGTCGGCGGCCGTAAAAGCCGAGTCAGACGTGATCTGCACCAGCTCCAACGCGGTGAAGATCGTCGAGAAGGCGCCCAAAGACCGGCCGATCATCTTCGCGCCCGATCAGCACCTGGGCCGCTGGGTGGCGAAGAAGACCGGCCGCGAGCTGGTGCTCTGGCCGGGCAGCTGCATGGTGCACGAGATCTTCAGCGAGAAGCACCTGGTGCAGCTGAAGGTGGAGCACCCCGACGCGCTGGTGGTGGCCCACCCGGAGTGTGAAGAGCGGGTGCTGGCGCACGCCGACTTCATCGGCTCCACCAAGCAGTTGCTCGACTACGCGGTGTCGAGCCCGAAGAAGAAGTTCATCGTGGTGACCGAGGTGGGGATCATTCACCAGATGGAAAAAGCGGCGCCCGACAAGCAGTTCATTCCCGCTCCGCCCGACAACGGCTGCTCGTGCAACGAGTGCCCGCACATGCGGCTCAACACGATGGAGAAGCTGTACCTCTGCATGCGCGACCAGACGCCTTCGCTCGAGCTCAACCCGCTGCTGCGCGACGCCGCCAAGGCGCCGCTGAAGCGCATGCTGGAGTGGAGCTGATGCTGCGCTTCTACGCCGTGCCGGGCTGGGATCTGGCGCCGAAGCAGAAGAACGCGCCCAAGGCGGAGCGGCTGGAGGTCGCGTTGGCCGACGGAGCCGAAGGCGCCGGAGTCGTCGACGCGCTCGCGCGCAGTGAGTTCAGAGATCAGAAGGCGTGGCGCCGGGCCGAGCTGTTGCTGGAGGGAAAGAAAGACGCCCAGGTGTACGCCCGGCCGCCGACCGACCTGCCCGCGCTGCTGCGGCTGGCCGATCAGCTGGTGACGCTGGCGCGCCAGGAGGCCGGCGAGCAGGCCAAGGTGTGGCGCTGCGCGTGTGGCGCCCGGTACGCGGTGCCGGTGGCGCTGCTGCGGCCGGTGTCGATTCGCTGCGAGCGCTGTGGCCGCACGGTCGACCTCGAGCCGGGCAAGAGCCTCGACGACGGCCAGGCGGCAGACCCGTCGAAGTTTCAGGTGAACCAGTCGCGGCTGGCGCTGGCCGAGTTCTTTCGCGAGGCGATGGCGCGCGGCTGGGTGGTGATGGTGGAGCCGAAGTCCTGAAGAAATCGACGCTCGATCTGTTGGTCTGCCCGCGCTGCAACGGAGGCAGCCTGGTGCCGGAAGCCGACGTGGCCGATCGCCGCTTCGACTTCGGGCCGGTGCACTGCCTCGGCTGCGGCGCCCGCTTCCCGGTCGGCGAGGGCATGATCGACCTGGTGGGCGAGCGGCAGCTCCCGCGCGGGTTTCAGCGGGGCATGGAGAGCGCGCTGATCGCCCGCAGCTACGAGCGGTACGTGCGCCCGGCGTTCGAGCTGTTGCTCACCCGGGGCCAGTTCGATCGCGACAGCGAGTACCTGGTCTACAAGTCGCTGCTCGGCAGGCCCGAGATGCCGGTGCTCGATCTCGGCTGCGGCACCGGCCTGTTCGCCCGCAAGCTGGTGCGCGATCTCTCGCCCGCCGCGGAGGTGATCGGCCTCGACGTCTCGAAGCCGATGATCGAGGAGGCGATCGCGCTCAGCCGCGAGGGCGGCGTCTCGGTCGACTACGTGCGGGCGGAGGTGCCGGCGCTGCCGCTCCACGACAAGAGCGTGGGGGCGGTGCTCCAGGCAGGCGGGCTCCACTTCATTCTCGACGCCGAGTCGTTGATCGCCGAGGTGGCGCGGGTGCTGAAGCCGAAGGGCGTGTACGTGGCGAGCTGCCTGTCGACGCCGTCGCTGCTGGGGCCGTTTCACCGGCTGGCGGGCATTCACCCTCACCCCGAGCAGCAGCTGCGCGAGCTGGTGGCGCAAGCGGGGCTGGTGCGCTTCGAGCGCGTGCGGGTGCCGCCGATGGTGGTGTTCAAAGCCGAGCGGCCCTGACCCACGGGCCGCTGCCGCTTCAGATGAAGACGCCGGCGGTCGCGTCGACGCGCGCGGTCTCGGGCAGCTTGGTGTCGACCGGCACGCCCTTGAAGGTCTCGAACACCTTCTTCTTCGGCGCGGCCTTGCACTTCATCGACTTGCCCTGCTTGACGCAGTTCGCCGGGGTGATGCCGTCGGTGAGCGAAGGAGCCAGGTTGGTGGCCGCGAAGCAGAGGGAAGAAGCCAACACCGCGCCCACCGCCAGAGTCTTGAAAAGGCTGGTCTGCATGGTTTCCCTCTCCTTGCCGGTGCTCAACGTCGGACGCCCACTTACACCAAGTGACACCCCGCGATCCAGAGGAGTGAAATCGGCACGGATTTCGGTATGTTGCGCGCTCTTTGAAACCCCGGTCCGAACTCGTGATCTACGTGGTGGCGCTGGTGGGAGCGGCGCTGCCGTTGTGGAGCTCGCACGCGGTGCCGATGGTCGACCTGCCGCAGCACCTCCACCTGATCTCGGTGCTGCACCGGCTGGGCGACGCGTCGACGATCTACCCGGAGCTGTTCGCGCGCCGGCCGGAGATCACCCCGTACCTCGGCTACTACTACGCGGTCGCCACCCTCAACTGGCTGATGCCGCTCGAGCTGGCGAACCGGCTGTTCCTCACCGGCTACGTGGTGGGCCTGCCGCTGTCGTTGGCGTTTCTGCTCAAGAGCCTGAAGCGCTCCGCGTGGCCGTCGCTGCTGGCGGTGCCCTTCGCGTACGGCGATTCGTTCGGCTGGGGCTTCATCAACTACTGCGCCGCGCTGCCGCTGGGCTTTCTGGCGTGCGGGCTGTTCATTCGCGCGATCGAAGACGAGCCGCGGCAGAAGCGCTGGGCGGTGCTCCTGGGCGTGACGCTCTCGCTGGTGCTGCTGTTTCACGTGCAGGTGTTCGCCTGGCTGGCGGGTGCGCTGCCGTTGTTGCTGGTGACCTCGGGTGCGCTTCGCGGCCCGGCGGTGCAGTGGCTGAAGGAGCGCCGGTACGCGCTGTACGGCGTGATCCCCGGGGTGGCGCTGTTCGCCGCCTGGTTCGGGCCGAACATGCTCAAGCCGGCCGACATTCGGCCCGGCGAGCCGTGGCACCAGTGGGGCCCGATGTTCTCGGAGGCCAACCTCGCCTTCAAGCCGCTGCTGCAGAACCGGGCCGAGCTGTTCGGGGTGCTGAGCGGGCTGCTGCGCGACGGGTCTGACGCGCGGGCGGTGGTGTTCGCCTTCTCTGCCGCGGGGCTCGGCGCGGCGCTGGCGGTGGCGCTCTGGCTCAAGGGCGCGCAGGGCAACGTGCTGCGCGACAAGGTGATCGTGCTCGCGGCTTCAGCGGTGGCGGCGATCGCCTGCTGGCCGATGGATTCGGCGGCGAAGATCGCGGTCACCGCGCTGGCCGCCGGCGCGGTGCTGGTGTTCGTCGGCCCCGCTCAGGAGACGAAGCTGTCGCGCGCCCGGCTGCCGTTGATCGCGCTGCTGGCGCTGTTGTTGTTCTTCAGCGTGCCGTTCGACATGCGCGGGTTCGTCTACTACTTCAACACCCGCTACGCGCACCTGTTCGCGGCGCTGCTGGTCTGCTGCGTTCCCGAGATCGAGGCCCGGTTTCACAAGCTCGGCCTGGTGGCGGGCGCGGTGGTGGCGATCGCCTGCGGCTGGCCGCTCGCCCAGGGCTTCAAGCAGTTCGATCAAGAAGAGGCGCCGCTCGAGGCGCTCCACCCGTGGGCCCAGCCGAAGCCGAAGGTGATGGGGCTGGTCTACAACCCGGCCTCGAGAGTGATGACCCACCCGGTGTACCTCCACGCGTCGACGGTGGTGGCGCGCGAGCGCGGCGGGGTGACCAACTTCTCGTTCGCCACCACGCCCCACTCTCCCCTGATGTACCAGGAGGGCAAGACGCCGCCGACCTTCCCCTCCGAGTGGCGCCCCGACACGATGAGCTGGGAGTCGCAGGGCCGCTGGTACGACACCTTCGTGATCAAGGGCGCGTCGCCGGAGCAGGTGCTCGGCCCGCACCTGGCCGCCGGCGAGCTCGAGGTGGCGGCCCACCAGGGAGACTTCTGGCTCGTGCGGCGGCCTGCCGGGCGCTAGAAGAACCCTCAATGGATTACGAGAGACTTTCCGAGGATGAGCTCCAGGCGCTGTTGGCCAAAGAAGTGAAGGCGAAGCGCACCGAGCTGATCGAGAAGCTCTCCCAGTCGGCGCACAAGAACGTGGCGCGCGCGGCGAAGAAGGCCGCCTACCAGCTGCGGTCGAGCGGCGTGGCGATCGAGGCGAAGAAGCCCGAGGCCCCGGCGCCCGCGGCGCTGCCCGCGAAGAAAGAAGAGTGGCCGGCGCTGATGTCGGTGGTGGCGGGCACCGGTGAGCAGGCGATGTTCGTGGTGCGGCCGCAGCGCGGAGGCAGGCTCAACGCCTGGCGCGCGATCGTTCAAGACGAGACCGGGATCGTGCTGTTCGAGCGCATCGAGTACCGCCGGGGCGAGTACCGCAAGGCGGTAGAGCGGGTGACCGCGCGCGGCGAGGCGTACGAGCTGCCGATCGAGCGTGCGCTGGAGGAGCTGGGCCGCGGCCTGGCGCTGAACGAGAAGAACATGCACCCGCTGCCGGCGGGCGCGGCCGAAGTGATGATGATGTTCGGGGTCGAGAAGAACGACCGCCCGCGCGAGGTGCCGAAGCCGAGCGCCGAAGATCTGAAGACGGTCGCCCGGTCGGCGACGCTGCACGACAACGAGGCCGCGGGCTGGCTGCCGTCGCAGGAGGCGCTGAAGCTGCTCGATCAGCGCGTGCAGGAGGTGCTCGCCTCGCCGCTCCAGCTCTCGGAGACGCAGAAGTCGGAGCAGCTGCAGCAGAAGGCGCAGCTGTCGGCGAAGGAGTTCTTCACCCCCGAGGTGCGGCAGGTCTACGCCGGGCGGCTGTTGAAGCTGGCCGACTACTACGGCGTGGTCGGCAAGAAGGAGCTGGCGGAGCTGGCCTCGGCGACCGCGCACGTGCTCGCCCACCAGGACGGCCCGACGCCGTTCGGAGAGCGGCTGTTCACCAAGGTGATCGACGCTTCGCTCGAGGCGCAGGCCCAGGCCGCGGCGAACGCGGAGGCAGCCGCCGCGGCGACCCAGGGCGCGCCGAACGTTCCGCGGCTGGCGCCTCCGATGGCGCGCAGCCCGGGCGGGCTGATCCTGCCGTAGCGTCGTTTTTCACCATCGAAACGCACTTCCTGACCATGGCCGGGTGAGCGGTGCGCCCTTAGTTTGGGCGCCATGAAAACGCTCACCCTGTTGGCCTCGTTGCTGTTCGCCGTCCCCTCCTTCGCCGGGAAGCTGGAGCTGAAGACGATCACCGCTTCGCCCCAGGGCTTCTTCGTCGATGCCACCCTGATCACCGGAGAGAAAGAGGCGCTGTTGATCGACAGCGCCTTCACCCTCGCCGACGCGCACCGGGTGGTCGCCGCGATTCTCGACAGCGGCAAGAAGCTCACCACCGTCTACGTGACCCACTCGCACCCCGACCACTACTTCGGGCTGGCGGTGATTCACCAGGCGTTCCCCGACGCCAAGCTGGTCGCGCTTCCCGACACGGTGGCGGAGATCAACAAGACGATGAAACCGAAGCTGGCGCAGTGGAAGCCGATGTACGGCGCCAACCTGACCGACGCGCCGGTGGTGCCCGAGGCACTCAAGGGCAACACCCTCGCCCTCGAGGGTGAGACGCTGACCGTCACCGGCGGCGTGCAGGGCGACGACGCGCACAACTCGTACGTGTGGATCCCCTCGCTGAAGGCGGTGGTCGCCGGCGACACCCTCTACAACGGCGTTCACGTGTGGACCGCGGAGACCAAGGCCCCCAACCGCAAGGCCTGGCTCGCCACCCTCGACAAGCTTCAGGCGCTGAAGCCGGAGATCGTGGTCGCCGGCCACAAGACCCCCGACGCCAAAGACGACGTCTCGGCGATCACCTTCACCCGCGACTACCTCAAGGCGTTCGACGAGGCGGTGGCGTCGTCGAAGACCGCGGCCGACGCGCTCGCCAAGGTGAAGGCGAAGTACCCCAACGCGGCGCTCGACGTGATCGCCAAGTTCGGCACCGACGCCCAGTACGCCGCCGCTTCGAAGTAACTCGAACGACGGGCTGGGTTTGCGTCGAGCCCTCACCCGCCCTTCGGGCACCCTCTCCGAAGGAGAGGGTCTAGGCTGGCGAAATGATCGTGGAGGTCGGTTTCGACAGCAGTGTGAAACCGCGGTTGAGCTTCGAGATCATGAAGTTCTCGGAGCTCACCGCGCGGGTGCTGCCCCACCCCATCTCGGCGCCGACCCGGTTCACCTTTCACCTCGTCTATTACGGGGTCGCCGGGAAGACGCGGCACGCGATCGACTTCGAGCACTTCACCATCGCGCCGCACGACATGGTGTTCGTCTCGCCGGGCCGGGTGCAGCAGTACGACCTCGCGCCGGGGCTGGAGATGTGGATGCTGCTGTTCACCCCCGACTTCGTCGATCTCCCCGGCTGCCAGGTGCTGTCGCCGTTCTGGGTGCCTCCGAAGCTGAGCGTGCCCAAGGCCGAGCGCAAGGAGCTCACCCAACTGATGCTCCAGCTGCGCACCGAGTACGCCCGGCCGACCGACGCGGTGCAGCCTTCGCTGCTGGCGGCCTTGCTGCGATCGTTTCTGCTCCGCTGCGAGCGGCTGGCGGCCCGATCGCAGTCGCAGAAGCGCGTCTCACCCGAGCTGGAGCAGTTTCGCGCCCTGCTCGAGCGCGACCACGCCACCACCCGCAGCGTCGACGACTACGCGAGGGCGATCGGCGTCTCCGCCCGCACCCTCAACGCCCTCACCCAGAAGCGGTTCGGCCGCTCCGCCAAGGCGTACATCGACGAGCGGGTGGTGCTGGAGCTGAAGCGGCTGCTCGCCCACTCCGAGCTCCCGGTGAAGGCGCTCGCCGCACAGTTCGGCTTCAGCGACCCCACCAACCTGGTGAAGTTCTTTCGCCACCACACCGGCAAGACGCCGGTGGCGTTCCGCGAGTCGGTCTCGGGCCCTTAGCGATCGATCCAGGTCAGCTGACGGGTCGAGGCGCTCCACTTCCAGAAGCGGCGGCCGTCGACGCCCCACCAGGTGGCGTCGGAGGTGTCGAGAACGAAGAACTCGAACGCCGGGTCGCCGCCGTTGGAGCCGAGCACCACCATGCCTCCGTTCTGGAGCGACCAGTGCGGTGCGGTGTCGGGCGCGGGCCACTGCGACTCGGCGTCGGGCGGGTTGATCGGCACGTGAAACGCGCTCGGCGCACCCGAGGCAGAGATGCCGATGCCGTCGAGGGTGAAGGTGGTGGCGTTGAACAGCCAGACCGCGTCGGCGGTTGCCCCACCCTGCTGGTTGGGGGTGGTGATGCAGGGGCCGCCATCGAGCGGCAGCACGCAGAGCTCTCCGCCGAACGGGCTCGGGCCGGCGACGGCGACCGCGTCGTCAGGTCCCCACTGCGCGTAGGGCGTGGTGGGGAGCGAGCTGAAGCCGTTGGACCCATCGTTGGTGCCGAAGAACTGGGGCACCACCTTCGAGGTCACGAAGTCGACGGTGGCGTAGGTGTACGTCGGGGGAAACAGCGCCAGTGCCCTGCCCCCGCGATCGATCACCCGGGCGTCGGAGAGGTAGGGCGTGCCGGGCGGGCAGGTCTCGCGCACGCAGCCGCCGAGCCCGCTGTTGTTCACGATCAGCGCCTGGTCGAGCAGGCTCAAGCCGCCGCCGTCGAGCAGATGAAACTGGAGCGCGTCGGTGTCGACGCCGTTGCCCGCCGCCATCACCCAGACGCCGGAGCGCTCGGGCGCGAGCGCGAAGTCGTACGCCGGCAGGGTCGTCACCACCCCGCCGTCGATCACCACGCCGAGCGTTCCCGCGTCGGGAGCGATGCAGAACACCCGCTCGTCGAGCTGATCCCACCGGGCGCACTCGAAGGGCACCGGCAGGCTGTGGGTGCCGGCGTCGGAGCGATCATTCGCGACCCAGACGTCGGTCTGCACCAGGCCGAAGCCCGGCTCGAAGCGCGCGGTGAGGTGGTACGGCCCGGGCAACACCGGGGTGAAGGTGATGTTCACCGGCGTGCGCTCGCCGTCGAGCGTCGAATCGGCGGTGGACTCGACCGGCATGTTGTTCGGGTCGACCACCCGCGCGGTGACCGAGGTGGCGAACTTGTTCTCGCCGCAGCTTGAGGTGTTGCCGGGCACCGGCATCTTTACCGTGTACGGCCGGCCGGCCACGCCCGGGTTGTGGTTGAGATCGCCGGGCCCGGTGACCGGGGTGAAGACGCAGGTCTCTTTGCAGTTGCACCCGGCGAGCGAGAGGGCAGCCACCACGCAGAGGGCTCGGGCGAAGCTCACGGTGACGATCTACTTCAGCTTCAGCCCCAGCTCATACAGGTCACCGGCGCTCCAGCCGCTCAGCACCGCCAGGTCTTTGGTCAACGGCTTGAGCCGCTCGCCCTTCGACAACCCGGCCGCCAGCGCGTCGCGCACCCGCGCCTCGCTCCAGCGGTCGTCGCCGGCGTGGCCTTCGACCACCACCACGATCTCGCCCTTCACCTCGGCGGTGGCGTAGCGGGCGGCCAGCTCTTCGACCGTGCCGCGCACCAGCTCTTCGTGCAGCTTGGTGAGCTCGCGGGCGACGCACGCCCGGCGCCCGGGCAGCGCCTCGCTCAGCAGCGCGAGGGTATCGCCCAGCCGTTGGGGTGACTCGTAGAGCACCAGGGTGGCGCGCAGCGGGCGCACCTCGGCGAGCATCGCGGCCGCCTCCGAGCGCTGCCGCGGCAGAAAGCCGAGAAAATGAAACCGCCCGGTGGGCAGCCCCGAGGCCGAGAGCGCGGCGATCAGCGCCGACGGCCCCGGCACCGGCGAGACGGTGACGCCCTTGGCGACGCAGAACGCGACCAGCTTCTCGCCCGGGTCGCTGATCGCCGGAGTGCCCGCGTCGGTGATCAGCGCCGCGTCTTCACCGGCGGCGATCCGCTCCGCCAGCGACTCGGCGCGGGAGGCCTCGTCGAACGCCGGCAGGCTCACCTTCGGCTTGTCGATGCCCCGGGCCGAGAGCAGGTTGCCCGAGTGGCGGGTGTCTTCGCAGATGATGAACGCCACCTGCGACAACACCTTCACCGCCCGGGGCGAGAGATCGCCCAGGTTGCCCAACGGGGTCGCGACCAGGTGGAGGGTGCCGGCCATCGGCCGACCTCTATCTCAGAACGGCGAGTCGAACGCGCCTTCGTAGTGCTCCAGCTGCGCATCTGGCCCGCTCCCGAGCACCGCGACCACGTCGAACCGCACCGCGACCCGGCCGTAGAGGCGTTGGCGGGTGAGAAAATCGAGCGCCGCCACCGCCACCCGCCGCTGCTTCACCGAGCGCACGGTGGCCGCGGGCGAGCCGAAAACCGCGTTCTTGCGCATGCGCACCTCGACGAACACCCAGAGCTCGTCGCGCCGGGCGATCACGTCGACCTCGCCGTAGCGGCAGAGGTGGTTGGTGAACTCGACCAGGTAGCCCTTGCCCTCGAGGTAATTGGCCACCGCCCGCTCGGCGGCATCGCCCAGCTTCTTGCGCGGCACTTCCATCGAACCGTCCATCACGCCTCTCCTGTTGCGGAGCCGGCGGGTTAGAGGTTCAGGGCCGGCTCACTCCCGGGATTATGCGTGGAGGGGGTGACATGCAGGACCTGGGTCTGTGTTCCCAGGTGTTTGAGCATGCGCAGCAGCAGCGGAGTCTTCGCCTCTTCGATCGAGCCGGCGAAGGTGTCTTCGACCACCAACGGCACCTTGGCGACCGCGGCGTACTTCTCGACCAGGGTCAGCCGCAGCCCCAGCCAGATCAGGTCGACGTCTTTGGGCGGCACCTCGCCCAGCGGCACCGAGCGCCCGGGCGCCTGCACGGTGGCGCGGCCGGCGGTGTCGAGCTCGAGGCCGTGGTAGCGGCGATCGGTGAGCGCGGTGAGGTACTGGCCGCAGCGATCTTTGAGCGCGCCCCACAGCCCGGGCACGTCTTTGTGAAACAGGTCGGCGCCGGTCTTGAGCAGCGCCGGGCACGGGTCGTCGACCAGCTCGGTCGGCCCGGTCTCCACCGGCTTGAACTCGTCTTGCGGCTGGAGCTTGGGGGCGAGCGCCTCTTCGAGCTTGGCGATGTCGCGCTCCACCTCGCGGGCGTCGCGAATGTAGCCGCCCGACATCTGCACCAGCTTCTGGTTGATCTGCTCCTGCTCGGCCTTCAGCGTCTGCGCCTTGGTGATCGCCTGGGAGGTGTCGGGGTCGGCCTCCATCTCGGAGAGCGCGTTCTGGGCGCGGGAGAGTGCGTCTTCGGCGGCGGCCTTGCGGTCGAAGATCGCGGCGAAGTCACCGGCGCTCTCGACTCCCGCCTTGGCGAACGCGGCCTTCACCGACGAGGCGAAGGCGTTGAAGTCGTCTTCGACCTTCTTTTCGCGGGCGGCGTAGAGATCGCCACGGCTGGAGGTACGCGCCACCGCCTGCAGCTCTTCGATGAACCGCAGCGCGACCAGGGCGGCGAACCCGAACGCGGGGATCGACAGCAGCGCCACGTAGCGGCCGGGCCCCTCGAGAAAGAGCGCGCCGACGAACGCCACCAGGCCGAGGCCGATGCCGGCGAGAAAGCGGGTGTCCTGCAGCAGCGGGCGCTCGGGGCCGGGGGCCGACTTCTGCTCCGCCTGCTCGCGCTCGGTGGCGATGCGGGCCAGCTGATCGTCGCGCTTCTGCTGCTCGGCCGGGTAGCGCTTCACCCGATCCATGGTGTCGGGGGCCAGCCCGAGCTTGAGCAGGGTGGGCGCCTCTTCCATCTCCTGCTGGGCGCGCGAGACGGTGGCCTTGGCGTCTTCGTAGGCCTTGAGCTTGGTCTCGACCGCGAACATCTCGCCCTGCATGCCGTCGAGGCGGTACTGGAGGTCGCCGACCTTCTTCGACACCACGAGCTCCTTCTGGAGCGCGGCGATCTTCGCCTGGGCGTCGACCACGTCGGGGGGCGGCTTGGGCGCTGACTTGCCCTTCGAGCCGGCGCCGTTCTTCGGCACCCGCGGGCGCCGCGACGGCAGCTGGGAGGCGGCGAGCACGAACAGCGCTTCGAAGGCGCCCTTCTGCGGCATGCCGACGGTGGCGCGGAGGGTCTGCGCGATCTCGTTCGAGTCTTGGGTGACCAGCTCGAAGGTGGTGCCGCCCTTCACCAGCTTGTGGAGCGACCCCGCCCCGCCGAGCTCTCGCACCAGGCGCCAGGCGTTCTGATCGTTGCCCTGAAAAGAGAAGCCCGCCTTGCCCGCCTTGGAGCCGGGGGCGATGAACGAGGCGTCGCCGCCGCGGCCATCGGGAAAAGCGAGCGCCGACAGCAGCGCCGCCACCGGCGAGAGCGCGGTCGACGGGCTCTTGAGCAGCACGTAGCCGGGCCTCAGTGCGACGCGCACCGCGGGAGAGAAGCCTCGGACGGATTGTGCAGCCAGCTCCAGAAAGAGCACGCGATCGGTTCCCTGAGCGAAGCCCTAGGATTATCGCATGCTACGGGAACGGCGAATTACTTCTTCGCCTCGGCCGCGGCCGGAGCGGCCTCGTCGGCCTCTTCGAGCGCGTCGATGCGAGCCGACTTGCCCTTCAGGCCACGGAGGTAGAAGAGGCGGTTGCGGCGCACGTCGCCGTGGTTGACGACATCGATCGTCGAGTAGCGGGGCGAGTGCAGCGGGAAGATGCGCTCCACGCCGACGCCGAAAGAGGTCTTGCGGACAGTGAAGGTCGCGCGGGAGCCGCCCTTGGTCTTGCGAATGACGACGCCCTCGAACGCCTGCTCGCGCTCCTTGTCGCCTTCTTTCACCTTCCAGTTCACCCGCACGGTGTCTCCGGTGCGAAACTGGGCGACGTCTTTACGAAGCTGGCGCGATTCAACGAAGTCGAGTGCAGCGGGGCGCATGTGAAGCTCTCCAAATGACCGGCAGAAAGGTCGCCGGGAGGCGGGCCAATAGCAGGACTTGACGGCCGGCGGCAAGTGCTCGTATGAGCCGCGGCCTCACTTCGAGCGTAGGGGCCCACATGGGTGGGATGCCTGGCTCGACCGAATTTGGAGTTTCAAATGGCTACCGCTGCTCCCGCAAATACCACCCTCGAGGCGACCGCGCGTGAAGGTCAGGGCAAAGGCCCCGCTCGCCGTACCCGTATGGCCGGCCTGGTGCCCGCGATCGTCTATGGCAAGCACCTGGCGAAGCCGCTCCAGATCGCGGTGAACGCCAAGGCGGTGAAGGCGGCGATCAACACCCCCAAGCGCCTCAACACCGTGCTGACCCTGAAGGTCGGCGCCGCGGCGCACACCGTGCTGCTGAAGGACTACCAGCAGGACCCGGTGTCGATGGATCTGCTGCACGCCGACTTCATCGAGGTTCGTGAGAACGAGCAGGTGAAGGTGAAGCTCCCGGTCGTGCTGGTCGGCAAGGCCGAAGGCGTGGCGACGGGCGGCATTCTGGCGCAGATTCGCCGCGACATCGAAGTGTGGGCGCTGCCGAAGGCGATCCCCGACAAGCTCGAAGTCGACGTGACCCCGCTGAAGGTCGGCATGGCGCTTCACATCAACGACATCAAGCTGCCGGCGGGCGTGACGGTGAAGACGCACGTCAACTACACCCTGGCGACGGTGACCATCCCCGAGGCCGAAGTGGTTGCGACTCCGGTCGCGGCGGCGGCGGTTCCTGGTGCGGAGGGCGCGGCTCCGGCGGAAGGCGCGGCGGCTGGCGCGGCTCCGGCGGCGGGCGCGAAGCCGGGCGAGAAGGCTCCGGCGGGCGACGCGAAGGCGGCTGCTCCTGCGAAGGCGGACGCGAAGAAGAAGTAACCGGAGCGGACGAGCGGAGCGAGGCGCAGCCGAGCGAAGCGACCGGAGCGTGCGAAGCATGCGCAGGCGGGAGCGACCAGCGAGGCGGGCGGCCGCATGAAAATCATCTGCGGTCTCGGCAACCCGGGCGGCCAGTACGCCCGGCACCGGCACAACATCGGCTTCATGGTGGTCGACGCGCTCGCGTCCCGGCTGAAGGTGTCGTTCGCCTCCGGCAAGTGGGACGCCGAGCTGGCCACGGCTTCGCTCGGCGGCGACAAGGTGTTGCTGCTGAAGCCGCAGACGTTCATGAACGCCTCGGGCCAGGCGTTGGGCCAGGCGGCGCGTTTCTACAAGGTGCCGCCAGCCGATGTGCTGGTGGTGCACGACGAGCTCGACCTGCCGTTCGGGAAGCTGGCGCTCAAGCTCGGCGGCGGCACCGGCGGGCACAATGGGCTCGAGTCGATGCTCGAGTCATGGGGCGAGAAGGACTTCGTGCGCCTGCGGTTCGGGATTGGGAAGCCAGTTGGCCCCAATGCCAAGGAGCGCGTCGTAGGTCATGTGCTCGGGAACTTCTCGGGCGAAGAGGCCCCGGCGCTTCCTGATCCGATCTCGAGGTCGGCGGAGATCTGTGAGGGCTGGGCGCGCGATGGGCTGCAGAAGGCGATGAATCAGTTCAATCGGAAGTGAGCCTCCTGCGGGTGGCTGCAGGGCTTTGATGGGTGCGCTGTCGGTTGATCGCGGCACTGCCTCGAGCCAGCTCCGCCCGCGACTTCCTGGCTGAAGTGATCGCTCTTGGACCTGCTCGATCGTGCCAATGGATCTGCGCTGATCCGGAGCGGCGGCCCGCCGGCAAAAGGGCCGGTTCCGTTAATGTTCGATATGCTTCAGACCTATATGAAATCGGTTTTTGTGTAATTCCGACGCATCTGGAGCATGAAAGGCGACCGGCATTCGCCGCGGGGGACACCGAACGGCACCTGGCCTGATC
The DNA here is from genome assembly GCA_047602415.1 of Myxococcaceae bacterium. Lineage (GTDB taxonomy): Bacteria > Myxococcota > Myxococcia > Myxococcales > Myxococcaceae > JASGHH01. The sequence goes on from JASGHH010000001.1 coordinate 1,617,919, forward strand.
GGTACACCCGCATTGCACGGCTGGCCCCGCAATCGGAGGCGGAGATCGCGGACGGCAGTGCTACCGCCCCACCCCACCCGCCCCATCAAAGCTGTTCCGACGCCGTTGCTTTCGCCACCGTCCGCCGATATCTCGGCAGTCGAAAGCCAGGGGTGCCCTCGCGGGCTGAGAGGCGACAGGCCGCCAACCCTCGAACCTGATCCGGTTGATACCGGCGGAGGAAGCGCATGAAGCCGTCACTGAAGGTCGATCAGAGCAAGCTCTCGGGCATCACCCTGGGCCCCCTGCCCGCTTCGAAGAAGCTGTACCTCGAGGGCAACGACGGCGTTCGGGTGCCGGTGCGCGAGATCTCGCTGTCACCGACTCACCACGCCGGCGGGCGCCTCGAAGAGAATGCGCCGGTGCGGGTCTACGACACCTCCGGCCCGTACACCGACCCCACCGCGGAGATCGATCTGCGCGCGGGCCTCAAGCCGATGCGCGAGCGGTGGATCGACGGCCGCGGCGACGTCGAGCGGCTCGAGCAGATCTCGAGCGCCTACGGCCGGCAGCGCGCCGCTGACCCTCGGCTGGCGTCGCTGCGCTTCCACGGCACCCGCAAGCCCCGCCGCGCCAGGCCCGGCCAGAACGTCAGCCAGATGCACTACGCGAAGAAAGGCATCGTCACTCCCGAGATGGAGTTCGTCGCCCTGCGCGAGAACATGCGGCTGAGCTCACCGCGCCCGCAGCACCCGGGCGAGTCGTTCGGCGCCTCGATCCCCAAGGAGATCACCGGCGAGTTCGTGCGCGCCGAGGTCGCCCGCGGCCGCGCGATCATTCCCAACAACATCAATCACCCCGAGAGCGAGCCGATGATCATCGGCCGCAACTTCCTGGTGAAGATCAACGCCAACCTCGGCAACTCCGCGGTCACCTCTTCGATCGAAGAAGAGGTCGAGAAGATGGTGTGGGCCACCCGCTGGGGCGCCGACACGGTGATGGATCTCTCGACCGGCTCCAACATTCACGAGACCCGGGAGTGGATTCTGCGCAACTCGCCGGTGCCGATCGGCACGGTGCCGATCTACCAGGCGCTCGAGAAGGTGAACGGCAAGGCCGAAGACCTCACCTGGGAGATCTTCAAGGACACCGTGATCGAGCAGGCCGAACAGGGCGTCGACTACTTCACCATTCACGCCGGGGTGCGGCTGGCCTACGTGCCGCTCACCGCCAAGCGCCTCACCGGCATCGTCAGCCGCGGTGGCAGCATCATGGCCAAGTGGTGCCTCGCCCACCACCAGGAGTCGTTCCTCTACACGCACTTCGAAGAGATCTGCGAGATCATGAAGGCCTACGACGTCGCCTTCTCACTCGGCGACGGGCTGCGCCCCGGCTCGATCTCCGACGCCAACGACGAGGCCCAGTTCGCCGAGCTCACCACCCTGGGTGAGCTGACGAAGATCGCGTGGAAGCACGACGTGCAGACGATGATCGAAGGCCCCGGCCACGTGCCGATGCAGCTGATCAAAGAGAACATGCTGCGACAGCTGAAGGACTGCGACGAGGCGCCCTTCTACACGCTGGGGCCGCTCACCACCGACATCGCGCCCGGCTACGACCACATCACCTCCGGCATCGGCGCGGCGATGATCGGTTGGTTCGGCACCGCGATGCTCTGCTACGTGACCCCGAAGGAGCACCTCGGGCTGCCCGATCGCAACGACGTGAAGGAAGGCGTGATCACCTACAAGATCGCCGCCCACGCCGCCGACCTCGCCAAGGGCCACCCCGGCGCCCAGTCACGCGACGACGCGCTTTCGAAGGCCCGCTTCGAGTTCCGCTGGGAAGATCAGTTCAACCTCTCGCTCGACCCCGAGAAGGCGAAGTCGTTTCACGACGAGACGCTCCCCGCCGACGGAGCCAAGACCGCTCACTTCTGCTCGATGTGCGGCCCGCACTTCTGCTCGATGAAGATCACCGAAGACGTGCGCCAGTACGCCGCCGAGGGCCTCGCCGCCAAAGCCAACGAGTTCAAGGCGGGCGGCGCGGAGATCTACGCGGGCGCGAAGACGCCGTAGTTTCAGTGCAGCGGGGCCGCCACCTCGGGCTCCTCTGCAATCGGCAGCCGCAGCGTCACCTTGGCGCCGTGGCCGACGCCGGCCGACTCGACCTCGATCATCCCGCCGGCGCGGCGCACCAGGCCCCAGGCGGCGGTGAGCCCCAGCCCGATGCCCTTGCCCACTCCGCGGGTGGTGAAGAACGGCTCGAACACCCGCGAGAGGTGCTCCTGGCGAATGCCGGCGCCTTCGTCTTGCACCTGCACCACCACCTCGCGATCGCGCTCGAAGGTTCGAATGCTCACCCGCTGGCCCGGCTTCACCGCCTGCTTCGCGTTGGTGAGCACGTGGAGCAGCGCCTGATCGAGCTGCAGCGGAGCGATGTCGGCGGTGTGGGTCGCCTTCAGCTCCAGCACCACGTCGGGGTTCTCACCGAGCTGCGCGCGCGCCACCCGGCTCACCGCCGCGTTCACGTCGGCCGCCTCGCTGCGGGTGATCTCCAGCCGCGACAGCTCGCGCAGCCCGCGCACGATGTCGCCCACCCGCTTGGCGCCGTGGAGCGACTCCTCCACCATCTCCATCGCGTCGTCGAGCGCGTGCGGGTCGAGCGGGTCGAGCGGCTTGAGCGCGTCGATCGCCTCCTGACGCCTGCCTGCCTCGAGCGCCTTCTGCGCCTTGCCGAGCGCCTCCAGCGCCGGCCCCAGCTCCTCCAAAAGCCCGCGGAGCGAGTTCAGGTTCGAGGTGACGAAGCCGATCGGGTTGTTGATCTCGTGCGCCGCGCCCGACGCCAGCTGCCCGACCATCTGCAGCCGCTCGGTCTCGCGCAGCTTCTGCTCCAGCGCCCGGGCCTGGGTGACGTCTTGATAGTGCACCACCACCTGGTGATCGTTCGGGTCGTCGCTCAGGGTGTAGGGCGTGATCTTGAAGGTGCCGACCTTGTCGAAGTTCAGCTCCGCGGCGCCGCCCGAGCCGACCCGCTCGGTCAACGGGCAGCCGGGGCACGGCGTCGACCGCCCCGCGAGCACCTCGTGGCACTTCTTGCCGGGAATGTCGCGAACCGGCAGCCCCGCCCGCTTGGCGTAGGCGAGGTTCACCCGCTTGAGCACGTGGCCTTCGATGATCGCGATCGGCTCCGAGATCGCGTCGAAGGTCGACTCCCACTCCTTCTTCGCCCGCGACAGCTGCGCGGTGCGCTCGGTGACCTTGTGCTCCAGGCTCTCGTAGGCCTTGAGCACCTCCGCCTGCGAGGCCCGCAGCGCCGAGGTGGTCTGCGCGTTCTGCACCGCGATCGCCACGTGGGGCGCGAGCTGAACCAGCCGCTCGAGGTGCACCGGCGAGAACGGCGGGCTGGTCTTGCTCCGCACCGCCATCAGCACGCCGAGCACGTCGCCTGCGACCACCAACGGAGCCGCCACGATCGACCCGGTCGAAAAACCGGTGCGCTCGTCACTGCTCCGATCGAAATCGTCGGCCTCCGACACGTCGGCCACCAGCCGAGGTGCCGCACGGGTCGCCACCGAGCTCGCGATCAATCGCTCGTCGACCAGGTGGCCCTGCTTCAAGCCGTCGCCCGCGCCACCGTCGATGGTGTCGAAGTACAGGCGGCCGTCTTTGTTCACCAGCAAGAGCGTGGCGCCATCGGCCTCGACCAGCTCGCGGGTGCGGCCGATCGCGACCCGAATCACGTCGGGCAGCGCAAACTGGGTGGCGATCGCCTGGGCGAACCGGTTGATCTGATCGGTGGGCGGAGCCTTCAGGCCCTCCAGCCGCTCGAACGCGCGCGCGATCGCAGAGACGAGCGCGTGCTCGTCTGAAGGCAGCTCGAAAGAGCCCGACTGATCGCGCGGCCCCAGCCACACGATCGCCGCGCCGGCCTCTTTGAGCCGCTCGGCGAGCGCTCGATTTTCAGTACCCAACGGCAACAGGCACACCGCGAGAGTGCCTTCGGACACCCGGGCGAGCGCCTCCTCGAACGACCCCAGCTCGAGCGTGACGCCCGACGTCTGAAGCGATTCGCTGAGACCGCCCGGCGCCGTCAGCCCCTCGCCGACGACCATGGCGTGGCGGCGCATGGACCCTCGTCAGGAAGCCAGGCGCTCGGGCTCGTCGAGGAGGATGTAGCCCTCCGCGTCGCGCACCACTTCGCCGATGCCCGGGTACTCTTTTTCCAGGCCCTTGATCACGTCGTACTGGCGGCGAACCATCGCCAGCAGCTTGCGGTTCTCGCGCTCGAGGTCGAGCTGCTCGAAGGCCAGGTAGAGCGTCACCTTCAGCTCGGTGTCGTCCCACGGCTTGGAGAGGAACCGGTAGATCTGGCCCTGGTTGATCGCGTCGATCGCGGTCTGCATGTCGGCGTGGCCGGTCAGCATCATGCGCATCGTGTCGGGGTACCGATCACGCACCAGCTTGAGGAACTCCAGGCCGGTCATGTTCGGCATCAGGTGATCGGAGATCACCATGTCGAACTTGTGCAGCTTGAGCAGCTCGAGGCCCTCCTTCGGCTCGTGGCCGAAGTGGAGCTCGTAACCCTCCTTGCGGAGGCTGCGCCGCAGGGCGTTACAGACGTTCTCTTCGTCGTCGACAATCAGCACTTTACGAATCACTTCGGCCATGACTCCTCCTTGAACTGAGTAAGGGTTTTCTGCAGCGCGGCTTTGTCGGCCGGCTGCTCGAGATGAAAGACGCGCTCCACCTTCTGCGAGAGCGCCACCGCCAACGGCTCACCTTCGACCGGCACCGGCTGGTCGGTCACCGCCTGCTCGTACCGGCCCCACTTGCCGCCGGGCACGGTGAACTTGAGCGCGCCGTCACAGGCGGTCTGCTTGCCGTGACACTTCGACAGCTGCAGGGTCACCTCGGTGAACAACAGCCGCTCGCCCGCCTTGGGCTCGAGCGTGCGAACCTGAACCACCTTGCCCTCGGCCACCTGCTCCACCGGGTGGAGCGGCTCGGCGGCGCGCGCGGCGCCGGCGGTGGCGAGCACCGCGGCGATCGCGAGCTTCGGGGTGCGGCGAATGCGAACCGGCACCGGGGCGGGCTTTCGGCGCGCGACCAGCACCAGCAGCAGCACCATCGCGGCGGCGAACGGCCCGGGGGCGCTGCTGCAGCCGTGCGGCACCGACGAAGCGGCGCTGCCGGGGGGGTAGAGGGCCACCAGCCCGGCCTTGTCGTCGGCCTGGAGGTCGCGCTTGGAGGTCTCGCCCGGGTTGGCGGTGGGGAACATCACCACCTTGGGATCGTCGGGGTTGTGCTGCAGGCCCATCGCGTGGCCCAGCTCGTGGGAGGTGGTGTTCTCGACGTCGTCGGTCGGCTGATCGTCGGGCGCTTCTTCGCCTTCTTCGCCGCCGCCCATCACCCCGAAGCGGTGCGACGAGCCGTTCAGCGCCACGTCGGCATCGAGGATCTGGTGGCTGACCGCGTCGACGGTGATCACGGTGGAGGCGATCGCCGAGTGCGAGAACGGCCAGTCCTTCAAGAGCACGATCGCGTTCTCGTTCGCGCCCGACTCCGAGAAGCCCACCCCGTGGGTGGCGCCGGTCTTCACGGTCACTCCGACGTCGGCCGCGAGCGCGATCTGGCTGGCCGAGGCCTGAATCGCGGCCAGGGCGCCGTCACCGAGCTTCTTGGCGGTCTCGGTGTCGAGCACGAAGGTGACCGCCTGCTTCCACTGCACGGTCGCGCCGGTGGAGTCTTTGCGGAGCACGTAGGCATCGGCCTGCTGGGCCAGCGCCAGAAGAATGACGGCGGTGAAGAGCTTGTTCGACATCGCACAGCTACCCATTTCAGGGAGCGTGCCGAACCGGTTTCAGAGGAGATGAGCGGCGCCAGCCGGTGTCACGCCGGTCCCGGTGGTGTTTCAGACCCACCGGCGGCGACCTCGGGATCGGCCTCGCTCGGCGAATTCTGCCGGCCGAGATCGAACGCGTCATGAAGCAGACGCTGCAGCCGCTCGAGCTCTTCGCGCTTCGGGCCGGGCACGTGTGCGACCAGCACCTCCCGCAGCACCTGGTTGGAGTCTTTCGCGCCGGCGAAGTCGATGGTGAGGCAGAGCTTGCCGTCGGCCTGCTCGAGCAGGTCGAGCCCGCGCACCAGGTCGAAGTGCATCACCATCGTCTTCGGCTTGCCGGCGATCGGGGTCGAGAAGTCGAGCCGGAGCGCGTAGGTGCCGAAGTTGAGCACGAAGCGGCGCTGGCGCTTCTCCTGCTGGCGAAGCCGAATCGCGCCGAAGAAGCCCCCCAGCATCGCGAGCGCCGAGGCGGCCAGCCAGCCGGAGCTCCCGTTGGCGAGGCCGGCGGCGATCAGCGAGGTGGCTCCGGCGACCCCCACGCAGAGCGCCGCGACCGGCACCCACCCCGGCTTCACCCGGTCGGCCTCGGCGATCAGCAGCGAGGGCTCGTAGCGAATCTTCACGTCGCCCAGCCGCTCGAAGGCGGGGTTGTTCTCGAGCGCGCGTTGAAAGCGTGAGGGCACGGGCGGCAGCAGCGTATCAACGGCACGCGTACAGCCGCACCGGCGCGACGCCTTCGTCGACGATGCCGAGCGCTTCGGCGGCGGCCTTGCTCAGGTCGATCACCCTGCCCGCCACGTGCGGGCCGCGATCGGTCACCCGTACCTTCACTTCGCGGCCGGTGCGCACCGCGACCACCCGAACGCAGCTGCCGAAGGGCAAGGTGCGATGGGCGGCGGTGAATTCACGGGGGTCGAACTTCTCACCGCTGGCGGTGGGGCGGCCGGCGAACTCGTTGCCGTAGAAGCTGGCGCCGCCCTCGGCGAGTATCGCGCCGGAGGTGTGGGCACAGGCGGCGAGCAGCAGGCCCGCAGCGATCAGGCCGCGAGCCGTGGCGAGGCTCCGGGGTTCTCGGCCAGCATGCGCGCCTTCTCGTCGACGATGATCTGCCGCACGTGGTCGCGCAGGGCTTCGACGTTCTCTCCACAGACGTTCCACGGCACGGGATCCAACACCCGGACCCGGCAAAAACTCCTGCTCTGCACCACCCACCCGTGCTTGGGCAGGGTGTCGGCCGAGCCGGTGACCACGATCGGGTAGATCGGCACCTTCTTCGCGATCGCCAGCCGGAACGCGCCGTCTTTGAACGCCTGAATGTTGCCGTCGGGAGACCGGGTGCCCTCGGGGAAGATCATCACCGGCATGCCGCGATCGAGCCACCGCTCACACTCGGCCATCATCTTGGCGATGCTCTCTTTGTTGCCCCGCACCAACGAGACGTAGTTGTTGAGGGTCATGTTCCAGCCGATCAACGGCAGCCTGAACGACGCCTGCTTCGACACCCACTTGAAGGGCCGGTAGAGCCCGAAGAGGATCAAGATGTCGCCCAGGCTCTCGTGGTTCGACACCAACACCGCGCCGCCGCGCCAGGGCAGCTTCTGACGCCCTTCGACCCTGGTGGTCCAGGTGGGGTTGAAGTGAAAGTACATGTGCCCCCAGAAGCACGTGTACAGGTGGAGGATGCGCCGATCGGGGTCGAACGGCATCGTGACAAACCAGAGGAACACCGCGCCCACGAACATCACCAGGCTCGTCGACGCGAGCGCGAACCAGAACGCGACCGAGTAGAGCTTGTTGGTCATTTCGGCGGGTAGGCGTCGATCTTGCGATTCAGCCGGGCGCCGAGAAACGCGTGGGCCGAGGCGAGCGCGGCGTGAATCGCCTTCGCCTCTTCACGGTAGGCGGCGATCTTCTCCTGCGACCACGGCGAGGGCGGCGTCTGCATGTTGGTGATGCGATCGGCGAGCTTCACCGCCCAGATCTCCGAAGGCTGCTGCTGAATGCGCTCCAGGCTGTCGTGCATCTTGCGGTCTTTGGGCAGCGACGCGTCTTTGGTCAGCGCGCGCACCCCTGCCAGCACCCTAGCTCCGAAGGCGGCTTCGATGTCTTCGGGTTTGATCTTGGTGTCTTCCAACGTGTCGTGGAGCAGCGCGCAGGTCACCGCCAGCTCGGGGTCGCCGAACGGCTGGTGCTGGTGGGCGCAGAGAATCTCCATCGCCACCGAGCCCAGGTGCACCACGTAGGGCAACGGCTCACCGGGCGTCAGCTGGCCGCTGTGGGCACGGGCGGCGAACTGCCAGGCTTTCAGCCACGCTTCCTGCACCGAGTCGGCGCTCACCGGCCCGGGCGTAGCACGTCGGCTGCCATGCTAGAAGCCGCGGCCATGGTTCCCGTTCTGCTGCTGGTGCTGCTGGGGTCTCCCGCGAAGGTCGACACCTCGAACGCGGTCGAAGCCACCCGCTTCATTCACGGCTCGCCCGAGCACGGCTTTCCCGGCCCCTGGGCGCTCTCGGGGTTTCGAATCGGCGCCAACGCGCTCAAGCGCTTCAACCTCACCCGCGAGCAGGCCTTTCAGCTCGAGGTGGTGCACCGCTCGGTGCCGGCGATTCGCTACACCTGCATGGCCGACGGGTTGATGGCCGCCACCGGGGTCAGCCCGGGCAAGATGAACCTCTCGGTCGAGAAGGTGGCCACCGAGGATCAGCTCGAGACGGTGGTGAGCTGCAAGAAGTGCGGCAAGCAGCTGGTCTACCGGCTGACCCAGGCCTGGCGCGACCGCATTCGGGAGATCGACTACGCCGACTTTCCCAAGGCGGCGAAGCTGGTCGAGCAGACCAAAGACGAGGAGATGTTCACCGTGGAGGAGAAGTCACTTCCCACGTCGCGCTGATCTTCTCGCCGTGCATCTCGTGGAAGGTCATGCCGGTGACAGTGACCTCTTTCTTGGCCTGCTTGCCCTTGGCGGTCCACCGCACCGCCACCGTGGTCTGTGACGGCACCAGCGAGTCGATCTCGACCTTGCAGCCCTCGAGCACCTTGTGGAGCGTGCCAGGCCCGTCTTTGTACTGAACCAGGCTGAGCGACTTCGCTCCGAGGTGGTGCTGGTAGCCGGGGGTGACCAGCGCCGCGATGTCGCCCCAGGCGGCGCGGCTGTAGGCCTCCCAGAAGCGGCGCACCACCGCCTCGGCCGCGGCGGAGCTGACGATCGGGCCCGACTCGATCACCCGCTTCAGCTCGGCGAGGGTGAGCAGCTGCACGTCGGCGGCGAAGGTGTGATCGGCGCCCGGCACCTCGTGCAGCTCGGCGGTGCCGCCCGACATCTGAAACGCGCCGATCGCCTGGCGGGCGAACTTCAGCTCCACCGTCTTGTCGGCGGTGCCGTGAATCGCGAACACCGGGGCGCCCTTCTGCTCGGGGAACAGCGAGTGGGTCATGCGGCCGGCCACCGGCACCGCCTCGAGCACCTCGTTGGGGTGCCGCGCGGCGATGGTGAACGCCAGCATCGCGCCCTGCGAAAACCCGGTGACGATCACCTTGCGGCCCTTGGCCAGCCCGGCGATCGCGCGCCAGAGCCGGTCCTCCGCGACGCCCATGCGCCGGCCGGCCTCTTCGTCGCCGGTGCCGCGCGGCCAGTCGAACCACTGAAAGCCCTTGTCGAAGGCGTCGAAGCCCTGGGGGAGCGCGATCTCGGCGCGGGTCTCGAAGCCTTCGAAGACCGACTCGAACTTCTCGGGAGTGCCGCCGCGGCCGTGAATGGCGATGATCAGCGGCGAGCTGTCGTCGGCGCCCTCGACGTAGTGGGTGATGAAACGAACGCCTTCGACGGTCTGCTCTCGCGGCAGGGTGGTGGCGAACGCGGTCGAGGCGAGCAGCTGCGACAGCAGGAGCACTCGGGTCATTCGCCGCGCGTACCATTTTCACCGGGAATTTCGCCCGTGATTTGTGTGGCACGAGACGTGTCGCGCGCCGCGCCCGAGCCGCCTCGCGTCGTCACGCGTGCTTGCGCGGGAGTGCTGTCCTCTGCCGGTGGACACCTCGGCGCGCACGCCGAGTCCAACCACGAGGCTTGAAGGCGCCGAAATCGCTGCGCGTTCGGGTGGGTGAACGCAGCACCAACCCATACCCCTCGTGTCGAGGAGGAGAATCGCGATGAAGAAGGCGTGTTCGCTGTTGGCATTCGTGTGCGCGGCGTGCGGAGTCGGCGTGGCAGGACCCAGCGGGAATCAGGAAGAGCTCTTGGGCAGCAACAGCGAAGCGCTCTGCACCGTCACTCCGCAGGAGCTGATGATCACCAATCTGTCGGTAGTGGAAGACCCGGTGCGCACGGTGTGGACCGGCAGTCAGACCGGGGTCAAAGACGGCGCGTGGACCTTCGGCCGGCTGATGACCCAGATGGCCGGGGCGAACGACCCGTCGGACTTCACCTTGGCGCTGTTCAAGCACTGGGAGGTCACCCAGGTGGTGAACTCGTTCACGGTGCCGGCCCGGCCCAACATCGACCAGGTGGTGCTGAACCCCTGGCCGCGGCTGGCGAACGGCAAGCTCGATCTGACCAAGGCGCCGCTGCGGCTGCTGGCGATCGTCGACCGCTTCGATCTGCGCAAGCTGTCGAAGGGCAACGCCGGTGAGGGGCGCTTCGTCTTCGGAGTGCTCGACAGCCGCGGCAACCCGCTCAGCTTCACCGTGATCCTCGAGTACAAGCTGCCGGCGGCGACCAAGGCCGACGTGCAGGCCTGGGCCGACGCGTGGCACGCGCTCAGCACGGTGCCCTTCCCCTCCGCGAAGTACAACAACGCGCTCCAGGCGATCACCGACCGGTTCGCCGGCGCCAACGCCGACCCGACCAAGCCGAACGGCTCGTCGATCAGCCAGATTCGCACCAACGAGATCGCGCTCAGCGCGCCCTGGCAGCTGCGCGAGTTTCACCTCGAGACCGATGGCCAGCTGCACGAGGCGACCACCGCCAACGCGCCCGACGAGTCGTTCAACGGCCAAAGCACCCTGGCCGCCTTCATCAACGCCAACGAGGCGACCCTGCTCGCGGGCAAGGGCACCATTCCCCTCAACTTCCGCAACGCGCCCTTTCGCGCCGGAGCGTTGAACAACAGCATCGACTTCTGGAGCGCCCCCGGCATCAACAACAACGACGCGCGCTTTCAGCTCTCGGTGAACACCTGCAACGGCTGCCACGGCCGCGAGACCAACACCGGCTTCCTCCAGGTCGGCACCCGCTCGCGCGGCGTGGCGGCGCAGCTGTCGGGTTTTCTCACCGGCGAGTCGGTGAACGACCCGGTGAGCGGAGTGGCGCGCAGCTTCGCTGACCTCAACCGCCGCGCCGCCGACCTCGCCAGCTTCGTGTGCCCGGGCGGCACCCAGCTGACCGACTCGGCCTCGGAGCGGGTGGAGTAATCAGCGCGCGGCCCGCAGCGTCTCGGCGGGCGTGCAGGCGATCAACCGGTAGTGGCGGGTGACCGGCCCGCCACGCCCGACCGAGATCGTTCGCAGCGGCCGGCAGGAGCGGCGCGGCATCAGGGTGAGCGGGTCGGAGCGGTGCTGATCGTTGTCGACGTAGATCACCGCGGCCTGCTCCGGCGGGTCGCGGCGGTCGAGGAAGTCGAACTCGCTCTTGTTGGCGCTCGGGCAGAACACCCGGGGGCTGTCGTTGAGGCGGCGCATCAGCTGGGCGCAGAGGGCGTGCTGGCAGCTGGCGACCACCGCGCCGTCACCCAGGTCGGCGGCGTCTTCGCGAATCGCGGGCGCGATCTCCTCCCAGCCGTACAGCTCGTTGGAGACGTCGGCGTCGGCCTGCTGGGCGGCGGCGTCGGGGAGCAGCTGCTGCAACAGCGGCGTCTTCAGGTGCACGAAGCCGATGGTGAAGGCGATCGCCGACAGCGCCACGGTGACCCGGGCGTGCCAGAGCAGCGGCGATGGCGCCGGCTGCGATGCGAGGCGGGCGTCGAGCCAGCCGGCGGCGGCGCCGGCGAGCGGCACCCAGGCCACCAGGGTCGTCTGCGGGCCGGCGTCGCGAACGCGCATCATCAACGCGAGCAGGAACAGGAGCACCGGCACGCTGGCGAGCGCGAGCAGGCGGCAGCGGTCGTCGGTGCGGGCGGCCTTCACCGCGAACACCGCGGCGGCGATCAACACCGGCACCACCAACGGGTGGTAGGCGGCGATCTGCTTCAGCAGCACCGAGGGGCCGAGCGTTCGCAGCGAGTCGGCGGTGAGCGGCGCGAGGCGCTCGACGAAGCGGAGCTCGAGCGAAGGCCAGCCGTGCTCGGCGTTCCACCAGAGCACCGGCATCGCCACCAACAGCGCGATCACCGCGCCCCACATCAACGACGGCCGGCTCCACCAGCGGCGGGTGACCGGAGTCGCCGAGAGCCAGAGCACGATCACCGGCACCAGCAACAGGCCGGTGAACTCGGCGAGGAACGCGAGGCCGACCACCGCTCCGAGGAGCGCCGGACGCCACGGTTGAACGCCGTCGCGCATGCTCCACAGCTGCAGCAGCGCCAGAACCCACAACGGCGCGAGCGGGCCTGCGGGGCTGACCGCGATGCTGTTGACGAAGAACGCGGGGATCACGGTGACGATCGAGAGCGCGATCAGGCCGGCGCGGGGCGAGAACATGCGCTCGCCGAGGCGATAGACGAGCCAGCCGAACCAGGCGGCACACAGAATCGGCACCAACCTGAGCGCCAGCGGAGTGACCGCCTCGCGCTGCACCAGCGAGAGCAACCAGGCCAGCAGCGGCGGGTGGTCGTAGTAGCTCCAGGAGGGGAAGCGGCCCCAGATCGCGTAGTACGACTCGGAGTCGGTCAGCGGCGTGGTGGCGGCGATCACCAACCGAATCGCGGTCATCAACGCGATCACGGCGAGCGCCTGGGTGCGGCCACTCCCGACGCTGGTGGACTGGTTCGGCGGCATCCTGCTGGCGAACTAATGAAGGGCGCCGGGGCCCGCCATTCCCTGAATGAAACACGCGCAGGTTTTTCGCGCCGATTTCATCGGCCGCAAACGTTGCGTCGCGCCGACGCGTTTTCGATGGGTTGCGACCGGCCCGCCCCCTGCACTGGGTACGAACCGTTGCGCGTGATGGCGCAAACGGAGGACCTGATGCGTTACGCACTGCTGCTCGTCACCCTGCTGCTGGCACCGGCCGCGTTCGCCGCCGAGGCCGGCGACGTGATTCAGACCGACACCCTGGGCGCGAACGTCGCGACCTGGAACCTGTCGAAGAGCTCGAGCTCGAACTTCGTCGACACCCCGGTGGTCTCGGAGTGGGTCGGAGCGCACTACTTCATCAGCTCCGACGTGCGGGTGGGCGCCAACTTTCAATTCGCGGAGCAGCTCGGCGCGATGCCGAAGGCCGGCGGCCGGGTGCGCACTTTCGCGGTGCTGCCGCAGGTGGGCTGGAACTTTCACCCGCCGTTCTTCGTGGCCGGCATCTTCACCCTCGCCCCGCGCACCGGTGGCGGCTCGAACCTGGCGCTCGGCGTTCAGCCGGTGATCGGCGCGGCCTTCAGCCTCTCGTCGTTCGTGAAGCTCACCGTGACCTTGCAGGTGCCCTACACGTTTTTCCCCGACCAGACGGTCGGGATCACCGCGCACGCCGGCATCAGCGTGACGCTCTAACGGAACCCCACCATGAAGAAGACCCTGATCACGCTGACGCTGTTGCTGTGCGCATGCCCTCCGCCCGAGCCGTCGCGGAGCTACGCCCCCGGCGAGAAGGCCGCCGCGGCGCAGGCGCCGAAGAAGGCGGTGCTCGACGAGCCGATCACCGGCAGCGAGAACGCGGTGCTCACCGACGCGCCCGAAGTGCCGCCGGCGATCACCCGCGATCACGCGACCAAGGTGGTGGTTCACCTCGAGGTCAAAGAGATCACGATGCGGCTGGCCGACGGGGTCGACTACACCTTCTGGACCTTCGGCGGTCACGTGCCGGGCAAGTTCATTCGCATTCGCCAGGGTGACCTGGTCGAGTTCCACCTCGACAACCACCCCGACAACAAGATGCCGCACAACATCGACCTCCACGCGGTCAACGGGCCGGGTGGCGGCGCGGCGTCGTCGTTCACCGCGCCCGGCCACAGCTCGACCTTCTCGTTTCGCGCGCTCAACGCCGGGCTCTACGTCTACCACTGCGCCACCGCGCCGGTCGGCATGCACATCGGCAACGGCATGTACGGGCTGATCTTCGTCGAGCCGCCCGAGGGGCTGCCGAAGGTCGACCACGAGTATTACGTGATGCAGGGCGAGTTCTACACCCAGGGCAAGAACGGCGACCGCGGGCTGCAGCCGTTCTCGATGGTGAAGGCGATCGACGAGAAGCCCGAGTACGTGGTGTTCAACGGCGCGGTCGGCGCGCTGTCAGACGAGAAGGCGCTCAAGGCGAAGGTAGGCGAGACGGTGCGGCTGTTCGTCGGCAACGGCGGCCCCAACCTCACCTCTTCGTTCCACGCGATCGGGGAGATCTTCGACACCGTTCGTCAGGAGGCGGGCACCGCGGTCACCCACGACATTCAGACCACGGTGGTGCCTCCGGGCGGAGCGGCGATGGTGGAGATGAAGCTCGACACCGCCGGCACCTACATTCTGGTCGACCACGCGATCACCCGGGCATTCAACAAGGGCGCGCTGGCGCAGCTGAAGGTCGAGGGCAAGCAGGTGGCCGAGACCTACTCGGGCAAGATCAGCGACACCGTCTACCTGCCGGAGGGCTCCGCGTTCCGCAACGTCGAGACGCCGGTTCCCGCGCCGAGCACGAAGTCGAAGGACGAGCGAATCGCGGCGGGCAAAGAGATCTTCATGCGCAACTGTGTCGCCTGCCACCAGGCCGAGGGCCAGGGCGTGCCGGCGGCGTTCCCTCCGCTGGCGAAGTCTGACTTCCTCAACGCCGACATCAAGCGGGCGATCAAGGTGGTCTCGGGCGGTCTGACCGGCAAGGTGACCGTCAACGGCCAGGAGTTCAACGGGGTGATGCCGCAGTGGAAGCTGTCGGATGACGAGATCGGCTCGGTGCTGACGTTCATCTCCAACAGCTGGGGCAACGCCGGCGTCGACGTCACCGCCGAGATGGTGAAGGCGAACCGGGTGGCCGGCGCCGCCACCCAAGCCGGAGAGCCGTGACCATGTGGCCGGTCGCGCTGGTGCTCCTCGCGGCGCCTTCGATGGCGCACCTCGAGGGCGGACAGGTGAAGCCGTTCTTCAAGCTGCGCGCGCCCGACAAGCGGACCGAGGTTCCCGAGCTGCCGGCGGTGAAGGTGAAGCCGTTCTGGCTCGACACCCGGCCGGTGACCGAAGGCGAGTTTCTTCAGTTCGTGCAAACGCACCACAAGTGGCAGCGGTCTTTCGCACCCCGGTTGTTCGTCGACGAGCGCTACCTGTCGCGATGGAGGTCAGACCTCGAGCTGCCCAACGGCGACTCGTCGCGCTCGCCGGCGACCGAGGTGTCGTGGTTCGCCGCGAAGGCGTACTGCGCGGCCCGCGGCGCCCGGCTGCCCACGTTGTCGGAGTGGGAGCTGGCGCTCGAGGATCAGGGGCGCGACCAGGCGGCGGTGACCCAGCGGATCATCGATTGGTACCAGGCGCCGCGAGGCGGCGTGCTTCGCGAGGCGGGCAGCGGCGTCGCCAACGGCTACGGGGTGCGCGATCTCGCCGGGCTGGTCTGGGAGTGGACGCTCGATTTCGACGGCGCTCCGACGGTGAGCGACTCGCGCGAGGGCGGAGCGCAGGGACTGTTCTGCGGCAGCGGCGGCGCACAGGCGGCCGACCCGTCAGACGAGGCGAAGTTCATGCGGTACGCATTTCGAAGCAGCTTGAAGGCTTCGTACACGACGAAGGACCTGGGGTTCCGATGCGCAAAGGACTGATGACGTTGTTGCTGGCTTCCGCGGCTTTTGCAGCGGAGCCGTTGGACACCCACTCGGTGTACCAGCTCGACGCGAAGTGGACTGACGCGCGCGGCAAGAAGGTCGAGCTGGCGAGCCTCGCGGGGCATCCGGTGGTGTTGGCGATGGTCTACACGAGCTGCCAGATGAGCTGCCCGCTGACGATCGATCAGATGAAGCGAATCGAAGCGAAGCTCGACCCGAAGGCGCGGGCGCAGGCGCGCTTCGTGTTGGTCTCGTTCGATCCCGCGCGGGACACGCCGAAGCGGCTGGCCGAGGTGGCGCGCGAGCGTCGTCTCACCGGCTCGAACTGGGTGCTGTTGAGCGGTAGCGATGATTCGGTGCGCGAGCTGGCGGCGGTGATCGGCTTCAAGTTCGAGCGGCTCGAGAGCGGCGACTTCACGCACTCGAACATCCTCACGGTGCTCGACGCGGGGGGCGTGATCAAGACGCAGGTGAGCGGCACCGACGCGGACATCGTCGCAGCCGCGCACGCCGTTCAGTAATCCCTCTGCTGACACCGCAGCGAAGCGAGGACTCCTTCGTGGAACGAAGGATGCGGCAGACGGACGCATCAGCGTCCGCGGGGAGCGGTTAGAGAGCATATGGTCCCGGCCGATGGGACTCTTCGACCTCTTCCGTGGTGGACCCTCCGACCCGGAGCGTCTGGGCGTCGTCTTCCGCGATCTCGAAAGCATCGGGATCATGTGCCGCCTCTACCCGGAGTCGGGCCGCAGCGAAGCGCACCTGTTCATCGCTCAGGAGCTCGCCGAGGCCGATCACCTGGGCACGCCGTTCAAAGGCTTCTGCTTCGCCGACTCGCATTCGT
This sequence comes from Myxococcaceae bacterium, assembly GCA_047602415.1. GTDB lineage: Bacteria > Myxococcota > Myxococcia > Myxococcales > Myxococcaceae > JASGHH01. The sequence goes on from JASGHH010000001.1 coordinate 1,634,467, forward strand.
TCGGAGCGCTGCAAGAGGGTGCGCTGATCTTCAGCTTCGGAGCAGCCACGCCACCGCTGACCTACCGCGCGCTGTGGGCGCAGCAGGTTCAGGTCGGCAAGCAGGTGGCTACCGCGCTCAGCGCGGCGAAGTTCAAGGTCGCCTGGGACGGCTCGGCCTCTTCAGTGATCGCGATCACCGGGCTGCGCTGGAACCTCCCCAAGGGCTCAACCGCGATTCACCTGGGGCCGAAGCTGAAGCTCGGCCGGGATCCGAAGAAGGCCGACGGCGTGAAGGTCACCAGCGTGTTCGTGGGCGGCCCTTCGCCGGGGACCGCGGCTCATCGTTTCCTCGCGAAGGTGGCGGCGCTGAAGGGCAGCTCGATGTTCGGCCCTGAAGACGGCACCGAGATGGCGGCGGTGGACTTCGAAGACGAGGGAGTGGTGTTCGACCTGGTGGCGGGGGCGAACAACGCTCCGCTTCCACCGGCCGCCTACCTGCTGCGCACCCGCGACCTCGCGGCCGAGTGCCCGCTGATGATCGAGGTGGTCGAGAAGGCCGAGGCTCCGCACGCCGCGTTCTGGGGCGACTTCGACCAGAGCAAGCGGGTGCGGGTGGTGTTGGGAAGTGCGCCCGACGACTCGGTCGCCGATGCGTTGCGCGCGATCAAAGAGCGCGCGCGGGCTTAGAAGAGCTCTGCCTCGCCGGCCCAGAGCTTGGCGAAGCGCTCCAGCCGTGCGTCGAGCGCGGCATCGTGATCGACGACGAAATAGAAGCGTGAGCTGAACGGGCGAAAACGGATCGCGCGCACGCTCTTGGCGCCGTGTGACTTGAGCAAGCGCGAGAAGTGCGCGACCTCGGCCTTCGCTCCGCCGGCCCGCCGCGTCTGGTGGTGGTAGAGCAAGAGCGCCCTGCCCCGCCGCCGCAGCGCGCGGATCTCGTCCCAGGTGATGCACTTCGGGCTGATCGTCGCGGGCTCGAAGCCGTTGTCGGGGTCGGCCATCACCAGGTCACAGGCATCGAGCTTGGACTGCAAGCCAGCGAACCAGCGGCTGCGGTCTTCGCGCGAACGTGGCACCACCTCGCCGTGGTAGCGCACGCCCTTCACCAGCTTCGCCGCTTCGAGGTGCGGCACCGATCGTTTGCGCGCCAGCACCAGGGTGCGCAAGCCATCGAACGTCGCCGGGTCGAGGTGACGAAAGCGGTGCGGCTGCTCGAGGTACGCGATGTGTTGCCCGTCGTTGTTCTTCTCGCCGGCTCCGTCGCAGAGGTACCAGGCCAGGCCGGCGGTACGCCCCGGCGCGAGCGCCCGGAGCAGCGCGAACTTGCTGAAGTCGCCGATGTCGCCGGAGTAGCGGTGTTGCATGCGCTCAGGCTAGCGCCCACAGGTCCCCGTAGCGAACGACGAGCTGCTCGTCGTCCACTTCCAGCCGGGCTTCGAACTCGAGCTGCCCGCTCCGGTAGCGGTACACATGTTCGGACTCTCGGCGGTACTCCTGCGAGAGCACCTCCACGGTCAGCTCGGGAAAACGCACCCACGCCGCCCGCACCTCCCCGCTCGAGGCGCCCACTGGCAGCTGCAGCCGGCGCAGCGGCAATGTGTTGGTGCTCGGAGTGAGGCTCAGGTCCACGTCGATGCAGCCTGCGAGCGCGGTCGCGGCCACGCCATCGACCAGCCACTGGCCATTCTTCACTTCGAGCAGCAGCGTGCGGCCGCTCACGGCGATCTCCGCCCGCTCGGTCTCCCAGCGGTCGTCGACGAACACCAGGTAGCGGGTCTCGGCGGCGCCCTGAACGACGTGGCCCTGCAACGCCCAACCGGTCGCGGTTTGCAGCAACTCGAAGCGCTCGGTGCCCTCGCGGGATCGCCAGTCTCTGACCATGACGATCAGATAACCGGCGCCCAAACAAAAAAGCCCCGAGGTTTCCCTCGGGGCTTCTTCGGTACCTGGAGGACGTTCCAGGATTTTTGACCCCGCCGGGATTCGAACCCGGGTTTATGCCGTGAGAGGGCACCGTCCTAGGCCACTAGACGACGGGGCCGTTTGAAGCCCGGCGCTCATACCGACAGCGCGCGGTTCAGTCAACTGCCCCTTTCAAGGGGCTCTCACGCCGGTTTGGACGCGGCCGCCCGGGGCTTCTGACAAAGTGCCCCCGTGAACCGCTTCTGGGCGTTTGCCGTCGTGGTTGCCGTCGCGGCCCGGGCAGAGGCACCGGCGAAGCCGTTGATCTCGCCCGCCTGCCTCAGCCCCACCCTCGACCGGAAGGCCTCGCTGGCCACCATTCACTCCGGGAAGGTCTCGCTGCTGCGCGACGTCGCGCCGGCGATCTCGGTCGAGACCGGCACGTACACCGTCTGCGTCGATGACAGCGCCGACTCGGGACCCAAGCGGGTGGTCGCGCTCGGCCACGGCCTGGCGCTGGTGCTCTATGCGCCCGCGGCGTCACTCACCAAGGCCGAGAGCTCGGCGGCGAGCTGGAAGTCGCTGCGCGCCCGGGTGAAGGAAGAGGCCCAGCAGGTCGGCTGCCTGAAACAGCTGGCGGCCGGCACCGAGCTGTTCGCCCGGCCCGGCGGCGAGAAGGTCGGCCAGGTGATCGAGCCGACTCCGTACGGCAAGTGGGACTCGGCCGAGGACAGCGGCGTTCACTGGTCGATGCTGAAGGTGAACGTCGGCTTCGGGATGATCAAGGTCTGGATCAAGGACGACGGCCGCGACTGGTGCCCCGAGTAGCTCAGGGCGACAGCGTGAGCAGGCCGTGCGGGTGCGCCCGCACTTCGCTCATCTGGTAGCGCATCGGCACCAGCTCGCCCTTGCGCCACTGCTCGTACTGGTCGCCGTAGTGCGGTGACTTCGGCCAGCCGGAGGTGCCGGTGTCGATCACCCACTCCGAGTGGTCGAGATCGCCGAGGTCGGCCACCAGCCGGTACACCGGGCCGGCGACCGGTTTGAACGGCGTCTTCTCGGCGCCCATGTCGAAGTGCGACTTCCACACCGAGTCGAGCTCGCCCGCGGCCGGAGTCGGCTCCAGGTTCACCAGCGAGTCGAGCGCCGACTTCGAGCCGAACGGGTGCATCGGCCGCATCACGTGCACCCTGCCCCACGTCCACGTCTTCGGGTCGTCGCCCAGCTGCGCCTTCAGCCCGTCGACCGCCTTCACGAACGCGGCGCGCAGCACCTCGGCGCGGGTCTCCTTCGCCGGCGTGCGGGTGTCGTCCCAGACCACGTGCTGGGCCTCGCCCATCCACTGGTCCATCGCGTTGATCGAGTAGCGCTGCGCGAGGAAGAAACGAACCCCGCGATCGCTCAGCTCGTCGGCCAGCGCCGCTTCGACCGCCTGGCGGTAGGTGGCGAAGAAGAGCGTCGGGCCCACCGCGTCGACGGTGGCGTCTCCGTTCCACGCTTCGAGCTGCTCCAGCGCCGCCTTCGCGGTGCCCTCGAACTGGCCGCCCTTCAGATCGCCGACCATCGCCTCGCGAAACAGCTTCGAGCGCGGGCTCTGGGTGTCGGCCTGAATCGCCTTGAACGAGGCGAGATCGTGCTTCTCGGTCGCCTTCAAGAGCTCGATGATCCGGTCGTGGCGGTAGCTCGGCGCGGAGTCGATCTGCTCGGTGACGAAGCCCGCCACTCCGGGCTCACGCACCAGGTTGTTGCCGTTCGCCAGCATCCCCGACGGCGGGTCGTACGAGTACGCCAGCTGCTCTCCCTGCACCCAGTCTTCGAGGTCGTACTTCGCCACCCAGCCCGGCACCGGGAAGGTGCCGCGGTGGTTCGGCCGCTTGGGAATCTGACCCGACGACCAGACGCCGATGTGCCCGTCGACGTCGGCCGCCGCGAGCACCTGGTACATGTTCGGCAGCCGGCCCGCGACCGCGCCCGCGTCGGCGGCGGTCTTCGCGGTGTCGAGGTCGAGCAGCACGTCGAGCACCGTCTCGATGCCCTTCGTCTTCCACCGAATCGAGACCAGCGCGTCGTCGGGCAACAGCCCCGGGTAGATGTCGTTGAACACCGGGCCGTGGCAGGTCGCGCGCAGCTTCACCGCGTGATCCGGAGCGCCGTGAACGTGAATCACCTCGTCGCGGGTCGAGACCGGGCACGCTCCGCGCTCGTCGACCACTGCGTTGGCGCCGTCTTGCTTCTCGAGCACCAGGTCGATCGCGTCGGCGACCGACGAGGTCATCGCCCAGGCCACCTTCTGGTTGTGCCCGAGGATCACCAGCGGCAGGCCGGGCATCGTCACCCCGATCGCGTCGAGGCCCTTGGAGGCCACCTTCACGTGCATCGGGAAGAACGTCGACGGGAGCAGGTGGGTCAGGTGCGGGTCGTTGGCGATCATCGGCTTGCCCGATTTGGTGTGGGCGCCGCTCACGACCCACTCGTTCGAAGCGCCGAGCATCTGCAGCGGGTCGACGCCGAGGTGGCTCGGCCCCAGCGACGCCACCTGCTTCACGTGCATCGGGAACATGTCCTTCAGCTCCGCCACCACCGACGGAGGCAGCTCGCCCTTGCCCTCGCTCGCCACCGTGCGCCCGCCGGGCATCGCCTCGGGCGGGTAGATCTGCTCCGCGCGCTCCACGCCCACCGCGGCGGCGAGGATCAGCCGGTCGGCCTCCTGACTCCAGTTGTGCGAGATGCTCCAGACGTTGAGCAGGCCGATCGAGAGGCTGTCTTCAGGGCGCCACGGCTCGGGCGTGACCCGGAGCAGCCGGTACTCGAGCGGGGTCCACTTCGCGAGCGCCTGATTCGCGCCGGCGGCGAACGCTTCGAAGAGCTCTTTCTGCTGCGGCGACATCTTCGCCACCGTCGCCTCGCAGCGCTGCTCGATCTGCCAGCCGCGCATCACCCGGTCGTAGTCGACGGTGGTCTCGGCCATCAGCGGCTGCTCGCCCACCAGCTCCGAGACGCGGCCTTTGGCGAGCCGGCGGAGCAGATCCATCTGGAAGAAGCGGTCGCGGCCCTGCACGAAGCCGGCGGCGCGCGCCAGGTCGGTGAGGTTCTGCGCGTCGATGTGCGCCACGCCCCAGTCGTCGTAGGTGACGATCACCGGCTGGGTGAGGCCCTCGAGCTTCAGCTGGTCGGTGGCGCGATCGTCCGGGTAGTCGGGCGAGATCTTGTAGGCGAGCAGCGACGTCGCCGCGCACCCTTGCAGCACCACGCTGCACATCACCACCGCCGTCTTGATCAAAGTGTTCATCTTCCTCACCAGAACTTCGCGATCACCCTCAGGCCGCACGTGAACCCTTCAGCCGGTCTCGTGTAGCGCCCGGGAATGAAGTCTTGCGATCGCCACATCGCGTACAGCTGCAGCGGCAGACCGACGCGCAGCAACGACAGAGTGGCGATGAACTTGAACAGGTTCTTGTCGCCCGGCTGCCAGCGCTTCTCGCGCTCCCAGTCCCAGAGCGCGGAGCTCGAGGTCCAGGTCGTCTGGCCGGTCGCGATGTACGTGTAGCCGACCGTGACCACGAACAGCGCCGGCCAGCCCGCGGTCGAGCCCGCCTTGCGCGAGAGCCAGGTGTTCAAGGTCGGGCCGTCGAACATCGCCCAGTCGGCGCTGATGCCGACGCCGAACCAGTCGCCCGGGTCGATGGTGTAGGTCGAGCCGACGTACGGCGCGTAGTCGAGGATCAGCGGGTTCTTCTTGCCGGTCGGAGTGGTGAGCGTGCGCGGCCGGAAGAACGCGTAATAGATGTCACCGCCGACGTTGAAGCGGGAGATGCCCTCGTCGTTGGTCATGAACGGGCGATCCCAGTTCAGGTGCGCCTCGACGTCTCCGTAGGCGTGGAGATCCCAGCTGGTGGTGCCGGCGGTGACCAACTCCTCGGGCGCGGGGTCGCGGCCGGTGGGGAGCGCGATCAGCAGCGTGCCGGTCATTCGCAGCCCGGCCGCCTGCAAGAACGAGAAGTCGGGGATCTTCGCGCGCGCGCCGATCACCATGTCGGCCATCGTCGAGCGGTTGCCCACCCAGTGATCGGGCGGCCGCGGCTGGCCCATGCTCGCCGCCCACGCCCAGAAGTCGTCCATCGAGTACCGGCGGCCGAGCGAGCTCTGGTAGTCGCCCGGCGTCCACTGAAAGTTGGCGTCGATGGTGGTCTGAATCACCATCGGCACCGCCACCACCAGCATCAGCCAGTCGAACAGCCCGTAGGCGACCTGGAAGGTGGCGAGCTGGTACTCGACGTGCGGCTGGGCCGAGAGAATGCCCTGCAGGCCGCCGCCCGGCTCGTAACGCGGCAGCGAGTCGATCAGGCTGATCGCGTGACGGTTGCCGTCCCACGCCTTGTCGAGCGTGGAGTTGATGTAGCCGAAGTCGAGAACGAAGGTGTCCTTCGGCGCCATCGTCGTCTCGTTGGCGAGCGCCGACGTTGCGAGCAGACCGCACACGAGCGCGAACCCTCTCCATTGGGAGAGGCCGACGAGCGCCATCGGCGCTCGCGGGTGAGGGACAGCCCTGCCCTGCGTCGCACGGCAAGCCATGTCGTTCGTGGCCGTACCGTTCATGGCGCGGCCTCCGTGAGGGTGAAGTCTTCGTAGGGCGACGCGTTGGCGGGCTCGGTGCCGATCGCCGAGTGCAGCTTGAGCGCGGCCGGCTCGTAGACCACCGCGTTCATCGAGTCGGAGTGATCGACCAGGTGGTCTTCACCGATCATCGTCTCCACGTCTTCGACCGACATGTGATCTCGCACCTGCCGGCCGAGCTCGGTGCCGGCGCGCACCGACCGGTAGAAGAAGCCGCTCCAGAAGCGCTCGGGCACCACCCGCTGACCCGCGATGGTGAGCATCGGCGCGTCGTCGAGGTTCTTCTGGTACGCCGAGGCGACGAACAGATCGTCGTCGCTCACCGAGCCCAACCGCTGCCCGTGGGCGTCGAGGTCGGTGGGGCCGTAGGCCGCGAACGCGGAGCCGAAGGTGCCGGAGTTCAGCTCCAGCGCCTGCATGCCCCCGCTCTTGTCGACGAAGTTACAGGTCCACCCGTAGGTGTGCTTCTCGCCTTGCATCACGCTCAACGCGCTCGCCGCGTCGGTCGCCTGGTTCAGCACCTCGCGGGTGGCGAACCCCACCGGCAACCCCGACGCGGTGAGCTTGGCCTTGGTGAGATCGCCGACCTGCGCGACCACGCTCTGCACCACCGAGTTGCTGAGCGAGTCGGCGGGGTTGCAGCCGTAGGCGACGCCGTTGCTGTTCATTCCCGAGAAGCCGTAGATGACGCCCGCCCAGCCGACGGTGACGTAGGAGGGGCCGTGCTCGGGGTGGTGCACCAGCACCAGGGTGTGCTCGTGCGCCGAGCTGGCGTCGAGGAGCGCGAAGTTCTGCGCCAGCATCGGCCCATCGGCGACCCGGCTGCGGGCCAGGCCGAGCGCGAACGAGGGCGCGCGGGTGCGGCCGTCGTCGAGGCGGGGGCGGCGCACCTCCCAGGGCTCGAGGCCGGTGCCCTGGGTGGTGAAGACGATCTCTTCGTCGCGAATCACCGACTCGTGATCGGGCGCCGGGCGGGTGAGCACCTTGGCGTCGGAGAGGCTCACCACCAGGGTGTGTACCCCGGGAGGGCCGAGGTCGCCGGGCGAGAAGGTGATCTCCATGCCACCGTCGGGCCGATCGGCGAGCGCCACTTCGTCGGAGCTTTCAGTGTAAACCCGCGCGTCCATCTCGAGGCGCACCGACTTGGGGTCGATGCCGTCGGGGTCTGACACCTGCACATGAAAGACGGGAGCGGCGGGCACCTCCACCAGCTGGGCGGTGGGAATCGGGTTGAAGGGCGCGATCACGCCCTCGCCTGCCTGGTCGTTGGTGCCGTCGCCGTCGTTGTCGAGCCCGTCGGTGTCGAGGCCTTCGACGCTGAACGAGTCGAACCGGGGCGCCCGGCTCAAGCGAATCGCGAGCGAGATGCCGCGCACGGCGAGCGTCGAGTCGGTGAAGGTGTTGAGCAGCAGCACGTCTTCGTAGGCGAGCCCGGAGCCGTCGGCGATGCCCTTCATCTCTTCGCGCACGTCGTCGTCGAGCGACATCTCGATGCTCTTCGCCGAGTCGACCAGCAGCTGGTGGGCGAAGGCGCCGTTGGCGTAGGCGTCGCCTCCGTAGACCGGCAGCAGGGTCTCGATGTCGGCCTGTTCGCGGCCCAGGTACGGCAGCAGCGAGGCGGTCAGCATGCGGGTGTAGAAGGAGTGGATCTTCGACTTCAGCGCCTGGCCGTGCTGCAGCCCCATGTCGTACGGTTTGCCCGACACGTGGAGCAGCTCGCGGGTGGGCGGCTGCTTCGCCGGACCACACGCAAGGCACAGCAACAGCGCTCCCAGAGTTCGTCTCATTTTTTCGTCTTCCCCCGGCTGGCGGCGAGCATGCGCTCGAAGCCGTCGACGAGAATAGACAGACCCGCTTCGAACTGGGCGTCGAAGTGAGAGGGGTGCATCGAGCGGTCGAGGGCGGCGAGGTGGCTGCCCTTCTCTCCCCGCTCCAACGGCTCGGCGGCGATGCGCCGCATGATCGCCAGCTCGTCGAGCGCGGTGCCGTTGCAGAAGTTGCCCACGGTGCGAAACACCAGCGCCGCGTCGTCGGGCGAGAAGCCGGTCTCGAGCAGCGCCTTCACCACCTCTTCGACCAGCGAGAGCGCCCGCGGAGTGGCGAGCTGACGGGTGGCGAGCAGCGGGTAGGCACGGGGGTGAACCCGGGCGAGCGAGCGGTAGCGCCGGGCGAAGTCCTTCAGCCGGTCGAACCACTTGCCCTCGGCCGGGAGCTCGAGCTCGAGGATCAGCGCTTCGGCCACCGCGTCGAGAATCTCGTCGCGGTTCTTGAAGTGCTTGTAGAGCGCCATGCCCTCGACGCCGAGCTGGCGGCCGAGCCGGCGGGTCGAGAGCTCCTCCAGGCCCCAGCGATCGATGAAGGTGAGCGCCGCGGTGGTGATGCGGTCGCGGCTGAGCGGCTCGCGGCGCCCACGGCGAATGCTGGCGGCGGTGATCTTCTTCGCGGCGGTCATCGTCACGTCTCTCCGTGGGCCACTTGTCGGACCCGGGCGCATAGTATACAGTGCAAACCAGAATGGCAACCACGTTCCCGAAACAGGGTGTTCCGCGCAGCGAGCTGTTCAAGAAGCTGAAGGACCTGAAGGCCAACGACGCCCACTGGCGCGAGGGCCGCACCTTCAGCCTGGTGTACTTCGCGGGCGACGACGTCTCGCAGGTGGCGAAAGACGCCTACTCCGAGCTGATCGCGACCAACGCGCTCTCGCCGTTCGCGTTCCCCTCGCTCCAGCAGATGGAGTCGGAGGTGGTGGGCGCCTGCGGAGACCTCTTTCATGGCGGCGAGAGCTGCCGCGGCACCCTGACCTCGGGCGGCACCGAGAGCATTCTGATGGCGATGAAGACGGCCCGCGACTGGGGCCGCTCCGAGCGAAAAATCGACCGGCCGGAGGTGGTGGCGCCGATCACGGTGCACCCGGCGTTCGAGAAGGCGGCCCACTACCTCGACCTCACCATTCGGCATGCGCCGGTGGACGCCGGCTTTCGCGCCGACGTGGCCGAGATGGAGAAGCTGATCACGCCGAACACGGTGATGCTGATCGGCAGCGCGATGCCCTACCCGCACGGCGTGGTCGACCCGATCGAGCAGATCGCCGCGCTGGCGAAGTCGAAGGGGCTGCTGTGCCACGTCGACGCCTGCCTGGGCGGCTTCATTCTGCCGTTCGCGCGCAAGCTGGGCCGGGACATCCCCAAGTTCGACTTCGAGGTTGACGGTGTAAGCTCGTTGTCGGCCGACCTGCACAAGTACGGCTACGCGGCGAAGGGCGCCTCGGTGGTGCTCTACCGGGACGCGGAGCTGCGCAAGCACCAGTTCTTCACCTACGCGAGCTGGCCGGGCGGGCTGTACGTGTCGCCTTCGATGATGGGCACCCGGCCGGGCGGCGCGATCGCCTCGGCGTGGGCGGTGATGAACTACCTGGGTGAAGAGGGCTACCTGGCGAAGGCGAAGGTGCTGCTCGACACCACCGACCGGCTGATCGCGGGGGTGAAGAAGATCGACGGGCTGAAGATGCACGGCGCGCCGCACGCGTCGGTGTTCTCGTTCGGCTCCGACGTGATCGACATCTACGCGCTGGGCGATGCGATGGAGGCGCGCGGGTGGAAGCTCGATCGCCAGCACAACCCGCCGGCGCTGCACCTGATGGTGACCCCGGCGCACGAGCACGTGGTGGCGCCGTTGTTGGCCGACCTTTCCGAATGTGTGAGCGCGATGAAGAAAGGGGGCGCCGCAGACGAAGGAGCGGCGGCTTTCTACGGGCTCGCCACGCGCATGGAGGCCGGCGAAGCGGCCGGCTACCTGCGCGACTTTCTCGACGGGCTCTACCAGCCGTGAGCGCGGCCGGGGGCGACCTGGCGTGGCTGGCCGCGATCGTGGCCACCGCCTTCTGTGTCGAAGCGGCCACCGGCTTCGGCGGCACGGTGGTGGCGCTCACGCTGGGCGCGGCGCACTTCGGCCTCGACCCGCTGCTGGCGGTGCTGGTGCCGCTCAACCTGATGCTCTCGTCGTGGATTCTGTTTCAGCAGAAGCAATATGTGTCGCGGGAGTTTCTGCTCAGGCGGGCGCTGCCAGCGATGGCGGTGGGGTTTGCGCTCGGCACCGTGCTCACCACCTCGTTGCCGGCGGCGTCGCTCGCGCTCGGGTTCGGGCTGTTCGTCGCCGCGGTGGCCGCGTGGCAGCTGGTGACGCTGGCGCGCCCGGTCGCGCCGCTGAAGACGGGGCCGCAGTGGGCAGCGCTGGTGGCGGGAGGCGTCGCGCACGGGTTGTTCGCCACCGGCGGCCCGCTGGCGGTGATCGTGGCGCAGCGCGCGCTGCCGAAGAAAGAGGAGTTTCGTGCCACCCTCGCCTGCTTGTGGCTGGTGCTGAACCTGGGCGTGGTCGCGCGGTTGACCCACAACGGCTCGCTGAGGCCGGCGACGCTGCTGACCTCGGCGGTGTTGATCGCTCCGCTCGCGCTGGGAGGGCTGGTGGGCGACAAGCTGCACCGGGTGTTGGGCCGTGACGCGTTCAAGGCGGGAGTGGCGCTGTTGCTGCTGCTCGGCGGTGCGTCGATCGCCTGGAGCAACCGATGATCCTCGTCGCCGTCGTTCTTGCGCTGGGGGTGCCGCTGTTGATTCGGTTCGCCGCCACCAAGGTGAAGGTACTGAACGCGATCGGCCCGGTGGTGCTCTGCTACGGCGCCGGCATCGTGCTGGCCAACTCGCCCTGGCGCGGAGAGACCGACCACTGGCTGCAGATCTCGCAGGTGATGGTGCCGCTGGCGATTCCCCTGCTGTTGTTCTCGACCGAGCTGAAGCGGTGGCTGGGGCTGGCCCGCTCGCTGCTGCTCTCGTTCGCGCTCGCCTGCGTCTCGGCGATGGCGGCGGCGGGCCTGGTGGGGGTGATCTTCCGAAAGGCGACCGACGAGTACTGGAAGATCGCCGGCATGTTGGTGGGCGTGTACGTCGGGGGCACCGCGAACATGAGCGCGATCGGCACCGCGCTCGGGGCTCGCAAGGAGACCTTCCTGGTGCTGAACGCCTCCGACGTGTTGGTGGGCGGGGCGTACCTGTTGTTCCTGCTCACGGTGGCGCAGCGGCTGTTCCAGATCGTGCTGCCCAAGTTCAAGGCGACGGCCGAGCACGGCGCGCCGGTGGAAGGCGCGGCGGCGGAGTCGGCGTTCAAGCTGCGAGACGCGGCGATCGCCACCGCGCTGTCGGTCGCGATCGTGGGCGGCTCGGCGGGTGCGTCGTTCGCGATTTACGGCTCGATCGCTCCCACGTTCACCCTGCTCGCGCTCACCACCCTGGGAATCGCCGCGTCGCTGTTCGCGCCGGTGCGAAAGCTGAACGGCAGCTTCGAGGCGGGTGAGTTCTTTCTGCTCGTCTTCTGCTTCGCGGTGGGAGCGCTGGCCGACGTTCGCCAGGTGAGCGGCGCGTCGCTGACCTTGTTCAGCTTCGTGGTGATGGTGATGACGCTGTCGATCGTGTTCCACCTCGCGCTCTCGGCGGCGTTCCGGCTCGACGCCGACACCACCCTGATCACCTCGACGGCGACCATCTTCGGGCCTCCGTTCATCGGGCCGGTGGCGGCGGCGCTGAAGAACCGGCACCTGGTGGGCCCCGGCCTGACGATGGGCCTGGCCGGGATCGCGCTTGGAACGTATCTGGGACTCGGCACGGCCTGGCTGTTGCGGCCCTGAGCGAGAACCGCCACACTGCGCGGCCTATGAACCGCGTGGGCTTCGCAGTGGCGGTACTGATCGGTTTGCCGGCGTTGGCGCACTTCTACCTGGTCGAGCCGAACAACATGTACGACCAGAACTCGATCAGCGGCGACCCGCAGAAGGCGCCGCCGTGCGGCTTCGTCTCGGGCTCGGTTTCGTCAGACGCGGGCATTCCCACCTACGCGCCAGGCGACACGGTGACGATCACGATCGACGAGAAGATCTACCACCCGGGCCACTACCGGGTTTCGCTGGGTGAGACCGGCCCGGCCAGCCTACCCGCGGAGCCCGCGGTGACTGCGGGCAGCAACACGCCCTGCGGCACGGCCGACATTCAGAGCCCGGCGGTGTACCCGGTGCTCGCCGACGACCTGTTCGACCACTCGACGCCGTTCGGCAGCCCCCAAACCACCACGGTGACGCTGCCGACCAACGTGACCTGCACCAACTGCACGCTGCAGGTGCTCGAGTTCATGTCGCAGCACCCGCTGAACAACCCGGGCGGCTGCTTCTACCATCACTGTGCGACCATCAACATCGTGGCTCCCGACGCGGGCGGCACCGGCGGCGGCGCGGGCGGCGGCGGTGGCTCGAACGACGGCGGCGCGACCGGCGGTGGCTCGGCGGCGGGTGGTGGCAGCGCGACCGGTGGCGGCGCGGCGACCGGCGGTGGCGCGGCGACCGGCGGCGGAGCGGCGACCGGTGGTGGCGCGGCGACCGGCGGTGGAGCGGCGGCAGGTGGCGGCTCGGCGGCCGGCGGCGGCGACACCCTCGACGGCGGGTCTGCCGGTGGCGGCAACGGCAGCTCGAGCGGCGGCTGCAGCTGCAGCTCCTATGGTGCGTTGTTCCCGTTTGCGCTGCTGGCGCTCACCGCGCTCCGGCGCCGAAAGGCTTCGCGATGATCCTGTATTTCAAGAAGGGTTGAACCGGTTGCATGAAAGCGCGGGAGTTTCTCGCGCAAAAGAAGGCGAACGCGACCGAGCGGGACATCATGAAGCAGCCGCTGAACGAGGCCGAGGTGAAGGCGCTCGCGAAGCGGCTGGGCGGCATTCGGGAGCTGGTGGCGCCCAAGCGCCGAGCCGAGACCGAGAGCCTCAGCGACGCGCAGCTGGTGAAGAAGCTGGTCGACGAGCCGAACTACGTGCGGCGCCCGCTGATCGACACCGGCAGTGACTTGATCGCCGGGTTCACCGCCGACTCACGCGAGCGCCTGAAAGACGTCTAGAGGCAGGTCCGCGTCTGCAGCACCAGCGGCGCGATCGGCGTCTGATTGAAGTCGAAGGCGCCCATCAGGTCGTTGGCCTGCTTGTCCTGCGCGGCGGGGTCGAGATCGTTCAGCGTCTGAGTGGAGCCGAAGATCTTCTCGATGAAGCGCGGGATCGACGCGTGCTCGGAGACCTCGTGGAAGATGAAGCCGGGCTTGGCGTACGGCGAGATCACGATCAGCGGGAGGCGGAAGCCGAGGCCGTACGGGTGAGTGGGGTCGCAGCCGTACTGGCGCGGCGGAGGCACGTGGTCGTACCAGCCTCCGAAGTCGTCCATGGTGAAGATGATCGCGCTGTCGTTCCAGTACTCCGACTGCATCAGCGCGTTGAGCTTCTGCACGGTCCAGTTCTCGCCCACGCACGGGCTGCCCACCTGCGGGTGCTCGTCGGCGAGGTCTTGATCGACCAGCCAGACGACGTTGGGGAGCTGGTGATTGGAGATGTCGGTCTCGAACTGCGAGGCGTTGACGACGTTCGACCAGCCCGGGCCGTTGCGAATCGAGTCGACCGCGTCGAACATCGACCAGATCTCGGGGAGCAAATAGAAGTTGGTGCCGTAGAACTTCCAGGTCACGCCCTGGGGCAGCACGTCGGGCACCGACGGAATCTGGAAGCACGGGAAGACGTCTTTGTGCTGGCAGGTGGTCTGGTCTTCGACGGTGATGGTGGTGCTCGAGGCCTGATCGCAGCCCCAGTACGCGCTGAAGGGGCCGCTCGGGTTGTCGACCGCCCAGCCGGCCTGCGCGGTGAGCACCGCGATGTGACCGGGGAAGCTGGGGCCGATCATCTCGGAGAAGAAGTTGTCGCCCAAGGTGAAGGTGCGCGCGTACTGCCAGTAGTTGGGGATGTCCGACTCCTGGTACTGCGCGTAAGCGAGCATGTCGCCGTTGGTGCTGGTGCCGCTCACCAGGTCCCAGCCGTTCATCAGGCCGTTGTTCCAGTCTTGAATGCCCGGGTCGTGGCCGTGATCCATGTCGCGCAGGGTGTTCTGCGGAGCGTGACCGACCATGCCCGTGCCGCCGTCGGAGAGCGTGTAGGTCGAGGTGCCGTTCGCTCCGGGGAACGAGCCGAAGTAGTTGTCGAAGGTGTGGTTCTCTTTCACCACCACGATCACGTGGTGAATCGGGTAGCCCGTCGTGCCGGCATCGCCGCCGCCTGCGCCCCCGCCCGCGCCGCCACCGGTCGAGCTGCCCCCGCCGGTGCCGCCGTCGCTGGTGCCGCCACCCGTCGCCGAGCCGCCTCCGGTCGCCGAGCCGCCACCGGTCGCGCTGCCTCCGCCGGTGCCACCGCCGGTCGAGCCTGCGTCACTGCCGCCATCGGTCTCTGAGCCGCCACCGGTCGCGCTGCCGCCGCCTCCACCGCCGCCAGTGCCGTTGTGGTGACCGCAGGCTGCAACAGCCAGGAGTGCCGCCGTCAGGAGGAGCGTGCGCATTTTCGGGGCGCACTAAGGACTGAAATTGATGTGACGGTCAAGTCACGGTGTGCCGAAATCCTGCAGAGCGGCGGCAAGGGCCGAGGCGAAGGCGGCGTGGGTCTCGGGCTCGTCCCAGCGGGCGACCTCGCGGGAGTCGAGCGCGTGGTGGGTCTCGATGATCACGGTGGGAACTTTGGAGGCGTGGAGAAAGTAGACCCGGGTCTTGGGGCCGCGAATGTCGACGAAGCCACCGTCGACGGAGTCGGCGTCGTAGAGGCCGCCGTAGTTGATGCCGTCGTAAGGGAGCAGCCCGGCCTCGGTCAGTCTGCGGCTGACGGCGCGGCCGAGCTTCTCGCGGGCGGCGATGAGCGGCTTGTCGCCGTCGGGGCTCCAGAGCACCGCGAAGCCGGGCTCGGAGTCGTTGCGGTAGCAGATCGTGCCGGCGTCGTTCTGGCGCCACGCGTACGCCTCGCCGCGCGCGTCAGTGTGGAGGCTGACGATCGCATCGGCCTTCCACGCCTCGGCCTCGGCGAGGCGCTTCTGGTAGCTGGGCTCGTTGGCGCCCGAGCGCGAGCGCTTGAGCTCGAAGAGGCCTGTCTTCTCGAGGGCGGTGAAGAGCTTGTCCTCGGTGTCGAGGGTGATGTCGCACTCGCGCTGGCAGAGGCAGCCGGTGTTGCCGTGGTTGTCCTTCGCGCCGTGACCTGCGTCCAGGTAGACACGGAGCTTCTTCTTGGCTGGCTTGGGAGCCGCGAGGACGTGAAGCGAAGCCGGCTCCGGCCAGGCGGTCAGTGCGAGTAGCAGGAGCGCTGCGTTCACCGGGCTGATGACACGCGATCTTCGGTGGATGTTCCGGGAAAAACAGCATCGAGGGGCGCGGGGGCCGTGGTTCGTCGCACTGCCCGCACCACCTCCGCCCGCGATCCCGGACCCAGCCGTGCGACGCGGGTGTACCGATCAGAACGTCAGACGTTCGGGCGCCCCGGCGGCGACGGGCGACCTCCACTCGATATCTGATACGCCCTGGACTTACACAAAAATCGTTTTTCTATAATTACCGAGCGCATCAGACATGAACGGGACCGGTCCTTTCGCCGGCGGGGCGACCTCGCTGGATCAGAAACACGTTGGCCTGATCCAGCCCGGCGAGAGGCACGCCCGCGTGGCACGGCTGGCCGCGCGATCGCAGGCGGAGCAGCGCGGGGGCAGTGCCGAAGCCCAACCCCCACGCCCCAATCAAAGCCCTCAGCGGTTCCGAACCGCGACCCGCCGTCGTGCGAGCACGCTCAGCACCA
Source organism: Myxococcaceae bacterium (assembly GCA_047602415.1). Lineage (GTDB taxonomy): Bacteria > Myxococcota > Myxococcia > Myxococcales > Myxococcaceae > JASGHH01. Next base: position 1,650,633 of record JASGHH010000001.1, read on the forward strand.
ACCCCAGCCCGAGCAACGAGAGCCCGCTGGTGCTGGAGCACCCGCCGTGCACCATCATGCTCTTCGCCGGCGTCTTCGGCGGCATCACCGCGCCAACTCCGCCTGCTCCGGTGGCCTCACCCTGCGGGTTCATCGCCATCCCGGCCAGAGTCATGCCGGCGTCGATCTCGGCCGCGCCGGCGTCAGGCTCGACCATCACCTGACCGGCGTCGGGCTCGACCATCGGCTGCCCCGCATCGGGCGGCGGCATCATCACCACGCCAGCATCTTCCTCAGGCGGAGTGCCCGCATCGACGACCGGCGCCGGAGTGCAGACATGGTTCGCGCAACCCTGGCCACCGTTGTTGGTGCAGTCGATCGTCTCTTTCGCGGTGCACCCGGTGCCCGGGCAGAACACGCCGTTGCACTGGTGATCGACGCAACCGCAGCCGTAGTTGCCGCAGTCGATCGTCTCTTTCGCGGTGCACCCGGTGCCCGGGCAGAACCCGCCGTTGCACTGGTGGTCGACGCAGTTGCAGCCGAACGCGCCGCAGTCGGCGGTCTCTTTCGCGGTGCAGCCGGTGCCCGGCCCGAACCCGCCCGCGCAGTTCTGATCGACGCAGTTCACGCCGAACGCGCCGCAGTTGTTGCTCTGCTGAGCGGTGCATCCCGTGCCGGGACAGAACCCGCCCGAGCACGTTCCATCGGCGCAGTTGCACCCATAGTGGCTGCAGCCGACCTGCAGGCCCGCGGTGCAGTTCGACCACGCCTGCTGACCGGCGGCGGTGCGCAGCTCGTCTTCGGTGCCGTTGAACACGTTCTGATCGACGTTGCCGGCGATGCCCGCGACGGGCCCACCGCCCCACTGCCAGAACAACCAGCCGCCCCACGACGACGGCATGCTCGGGCAGTTCACGCCGTAGTTCGCCACCCAAAGATCGAGGTTGGAGAACTCGCCGTTGAAGTACTGATTCCAGTAGCCGACCGCGGTGTAGATCATCGGCACCTTGCCGGTGCCCGCCTGCACCTGCGCCACCCAGCTCCCGATGTCGGCGGCGTTCGGCGTGCCCGAGGTCCACTCCACGTCGAGGGTGACCGGCAGATCGCCGGGCCCGAGCACACCGACCGCGTTGATCACCCAGTTCGCCTGGGTGGTGGGGTCGATGTTCGGCTCGTAGAACTGGTACGCGCCGCGAATCATCCCCACCTGCTTGATCGAGTCCCAGTTGCCGCCGAAGTACGGGTCCTGGTGGTAGCCGTCGTTGATGCGGGTGATCGCGTACTTGAAGCCGGCGTTCGCCACGTCTTGCCAGTTGATCGCGCCCTGCCACTCCGAGACGTCGATGCCCGGCACGGTGTTCGGCCCGGAGCAGACCGACAGCGCCTGCTTCACCGACTTCGCCTTGCCCGCGCCGTGGGAGTCGAGCGCCATGTTGCCGGGCTCGTCGCCGGCCATCGGCCCGCACGCGATCAACGCCACCACCAGCAGCCAGGAATTTTTCATCACCAGCCATTGTGGGTGCGGCACGCAGATCGGTGCGGCGCGGTTTCGAAAATCGCTTTGACGTTTGACGCAGCTTTTCATGCGCCTTTTCGCTGCAAGCGTGCCGCCCGGAGCGCCGATTGGACTTTTCCCGCCAGTCGAGAGACCGCCGCCGCCAACGCCGAAGCCCGGCTGCGAGGCGAGAACCCGAATCGTCACCGCGTTTTGCAACCGCGGGTGACGCGCCCGAGGACAGTGGTGTCTAGAAGCGCACCAGCAGCGAGCCCGGGCCGGCGCTCATGCTGATCGACATCTTCTCAGGCGTCGAGAGCTCGAGAAGCGCCACGCTCGCCGCCGCCGCCGGCACGCTGCCGATCGCGGTGGTGAGCCAGGCGACGTTCTGCCCGGTGGAGTCGATCCCCTGGGCCACCAGCGCCGCGCAGGCCATCATCGCGATCGCTCCGAACAGCGCGAAGGTCACCTCACCGTGGCCGCCCATCGCGTGCTGCACGGTGAAGCTGACGCCGGCGATCATGATCGACGCCAGCGCCGCGTTGGCGAAGTTGATGTCGAGCCGCTGGTTCGACAGCCCGATCGTCTCGGCGATCGCCAGCGCGGCCGCTCCGCCGATCACTCCGCCACCGGTGGAGGCCGCCGAGCGCGCGAACCGCGACGGGCCCTCGGGGCGCTTCTGCAGGTAGCCCGGCGGAGGCGCCTCGGGGTTCAGCTCGTCGGGCTCGGGAACGGGAGTGACGGCGTCTTTGGGCGCCATCGGCGGCACCACCGGCTCGGGCGGAGGCTGCGCCGGTTGCTCCCACGGGCGGCTCGGGTCGGGAGCAGGCGTCGGCGCCGGCAACCCCTGACTGAACGCCAGCTGGAGCACGAGGGTGAGCATCAAGGTCCGATCGGTGCCACCCAGAAAATCACGCCGGTGTTGTCGTTGGCGATGAACAACCGCCCGTCTTTCGAGAGCGCCGCGTCGGAGGGCCGGCCGTGCGCGAGGTGCCCATCGTCCCAACCGGTGAAGAGGTCACGCATCGTGCCCGCATCTTGCCCCGGAAGGTTGGTCCCGAAGAGTGGGATGCCGGTCGCTGGGTCGACTTGCACCGCCACCACCCGCGCGCCGATCCAGGTGCCCGCGGCGCCGTGCAGTGTCACCGCCACGATGTGATCCCACGGCGGAGGAAACTGGTCGTCGATGAACTCGAAGCCGAACGGCGTGTCTCCGATGATGAACGACGCGTTCTCGGCCACCACGCCACCGCACTTCGGCGAGCACTTGCCGGTCGCCTTGCAGGTGGCGGTGGAGTTGGCGGTCGTCTCGGTCGCGCTGGTGCAGGTCAGACAGACGTCGGTGTACGGGGTGTTCTGGGTGGCGCAGCAGGGGAAGCCCCAGTCGTCGCCCTGGCGAATCGGGATCAACTTCTCGCGGCCGGCGTTCGAGCCGCTGTAGTCGAGCGCGAGCTCGCTGGCGAAGCACTGGTTGTGACCGTCGTGGTGGCACTTGAGGTCGATCGGGTTGCGCATGCCCTTCGCCACCAGCCGGTACCCGCCGTCGGCGGTGGCGTCGAGGGCGACGATGCCGCCGCGAAACGGCCGGGAGGTGTCGCACGTCTCGGCCTGGGTGCTGCCGTTGCCGACGAAGATGGTGCCGTCGTCGGTCACGTCCATCGTCTTGGGCCAGTGCAGAAAGTCGACGTAGACGGTGATGTCGGCGAGCAACGCCGGGCTGCCCGACGGCGAGCGATCGCCGGGCGCGTACGGCTCGCGCATGATCTTGGTGCTGTCCTGGTAATAGAAGCCGCCGTCGTAGAAGAGCATGCCCTGCGCGGAGGGAATGCTGCCCCGCCAGACGATCACGTTGTCGTCGGCCAGGCCGTTCTGATCGTCGTCGGTGAGCACCACGTAGGCCGACTTGCCGCGCAGCCCGCCGCCGGTGGTCGAGGTGGTGGGCGAAGCGACGAACAGCTCTCCGCCGGGAGCGAACCGCAGCTGGCGCGCGTTGCCGACGGTGGCGAAGTAGTGCGCGCAGAACCCTACGGGGATCTTCAGCCAGCTCAGGTCGCCGCCGTCGACGTGGGGGCCGATCTCGTGAACGCCGCTGCCGTCGTGAACGAACGAACCGTACTGCTCGCACCAGCCACCGTCGACCCGCGGCACGCCGCTGTCTCCGAGGCCGCCGCCTGCGCCTCCGCCTCCGGTCGCCGAGCCTCCGCCCGCGGCCGAGCCACCGCCGGTGCCGCCATCGGGGGTGCCGCCGCCGGTCGCGCCGCCGCCGGTGCTGCCCCCACCCGAGCCGCCGCCGGGGCCCGCGTCTTTGTGGTTGTCATGCGGACAGCCGCTGAAGGCCGCCGCCGCCGCCACCACCAGACCGAAGTACACGAGCCGCTTCACGTGTTGCGAACGCGTAGACGACCGTTTCGTCGAAGGAAAGCCCAAACGATGCGCGCTCGACGGCGGCCGCGTTTCTGAGGTAACCACCGCGCGCCATGATCTCCACCCTGCTCCTCGCCGCCGCGCTGACTGCGACCCCGGTGCCTCCGAAGACCCCGGTGCACCTCGGCATCTCGCTGCGCCTCACCCACCTCGACGAGCTCAACGCGCTCAAGGCCTCGCAGCAAGACCCGAGGTCGCCCGCGTTTCGTCAGTGGCTGACCCCGCAGGAGTTCGGCGCCCGCTTCGGCCAGAGCAACGAGAGCTACACCCAGCTCGCCCAGTGGCTGCGCGCCGCGGGCCTCGAGGTCACGCTCGCGCCCAGCCGCGCCTTCCTCGAGGCGACCGGCACCGCCGACCAGGTGCAGCGCCTGCTCAAGCTCAAGCTCAACAAGGTCGAGGGCCAGCCCGACACCGTGCACGTGATGTCGGGCCCCGCCACCCTGCCCGCTCCGTTCGACAAGCAGATCGTCGACATCTCGGGCCTCGACACCCGCATTCGTTTTCACCACCACCTGGCGATCGGCAACAACTTCGTCAGCTTCGGCCCGCAGGATCTTCGCCACGAGTACAACTCGCAGCCGCTGCTCGACCAGGGCTACACCGGCCAGGGCCTGCGCACCGCGGTGCTCTCCACCGCCGAGACCCAGGGCAACGGCGCTTCGGCGGCGGCGATCACCTGGTTCTTCCAGAACATCTCCGACTCCAAGGCGACGCTGGTGCAAGACGTGCTGCCCAACCCCTCGAACGACTTCGACCCGCAGCAGGGCGCGGGCGTGGAGTTCGACCTCGACACCGAGATGCACTCGGTGGGCGTGCCGGGCGCCAACAGCATCATCCTCGTCGTCTCGCCGGCCTCGGAGGTCTTCACCACCGGCGCCTCGCACATCGCCAACGCGCTGTCCGACGTGGCGGCGGTCAGCATCTCGCTCGGCATCTGTGAGCCGGCGGAGCTGCAGGCGATCGCGCAGACCCACTTCGACGAGATGGCGGCGCTGCGCAACGTGGTGATCCAGGGCACGATGGAAGGCCAGATCTGGGCGGCGGCGAGCGGCGACAACGGGGCCGACGACTGCCGCAACGGCACCTCGGGCGCCACCGTCGACTTCCCCTCCGACATTCCCGAGATGATCGCGGCCGGCGGCAGCGAGGTGAAGCCCTCGATGTGGGACTCCAACAACGCGATCACCAGCTACCAGCAGGAGGTCACCTGGAACGACGGCACCCAGGGCGGCGCGGCGGGCGGCGGCACCAGCGCGCACTACGCGCAGCCCACCTACCAGTCTGACGTCGGCATCGCCGGCACCGGCCGCCTGATGCCCGACCTGGCGCTGATCGCCGGCAACACCGGCGTGGCGATCGCCGACAGCGAGCCGCCCGGCCCGCTCGACCCGGTGCTCGGTACCTCGGTCGCCTCCCCGCTCTCGGCCGGCATGCTGGCGCTGGTCGCGAGTCGCATGGGCTGCCGGCTGGGCGATCTCCACACCGCGCTCTACCAGCTCGGCGCGGCGCAGCTCGACGGCGGCGCGGCGGTGTTCCACGACATCACCTCCGGCAACCTCACCTACAACGGCGTGCCCGGCCCGCTCGCCGCGGTCGGCTACGACAAGGCCACCGGCTGGGGCTCGATCGACGTGGCGGCGCTGGCCGCCGCGCTCCCCGGTTGCCCGGCGATCGCCGACGGCGGGATCCCCGACGCGGGCCTCACGCCCTACGATCAGTGCGCGTTCGCCGGCGCCGGCTGCGCGCCCGGCTGCCTCACCCTGCCCGAGGGCCCCTCGACCTGCGAGCAGTCGTGCGCCCTCGGCGATGGCGGCTGCTCCACCGGCACGGTGTGCAACGGCGACTCGATCTTCGCGATGGGCAACAACGGCCTCTGTGTGCCGGGCTGCGCCAGCGCGGCCGACTGCGCCTCCCAGGCCGGCACGGTGTGCAGCCTCTGCGCGCAGGTCTGCGTGCCGCAGGGCAACGACACCAACACCATCGGCGGCAACTGCACCCTCGACAGCGACTGCCCGTCGGGCGCGTTCTGCTACACCGGCCGCGGCTTCAACGGCTACTGCACCTACCCCTGCCAGCCGGGCGTGAGCTCGACCGACGCCTGCTCCTGCCCGGGCGGGAGCGAGTGCGGCAGCATCGGCCGCTTCCAGAAGATCACGATGTGCATCGGCACCTGCGGCTACCCGGGTGAGGCGTGCAGCCGCACCGATCAGGTCTGCCAGGCGCAAGACACCGGGAGCCCGGCCTGTCTGCCCAAGTGCACCATTCGCACCACGATGAGCGGGATGATGATCGACAGCTGCGCCAGCCTCGGCAGCACCCAGGCGTGCGACCTCGACAGCGGCGTGTGCGGTGGCCCCCAGATGGCGCCTCCCGACGCGGGCATCGACGCCGGAGTGGATGCGGGTGAAGACGCGGGCACCATCGACGACGGCGGCAGCGACGCCGGCATGCAGATGATGGAAGACGACGCCGGCACCCCCGACGGCGGCACCGAGACCCCGGGCAAGAAGACCGGCTGCGGCTGCAACGCCGCGGGACCGCTGCCCTTCGCGCTCGCGATCGTGTTGTTGGCGCTCCGCCGCCGCAAGTAGGAAGATCGGGCGCGTTGGCAGAACAGAAGAAGCCACCGCCCCCGACGCCGGACATCACCGATCCGGACCTGAACCCCGTTCAGGATCCGAAGCGGTTCGATCTCGACGCCGAGGTGACGGTTCATCAACCGCTCTCGGCGCCACCGCCGCCGAAGAAGAGGAGCGGGCTCGCCCCCGCCGGCGCCAGCGACTCCGACGACGTGACCCAGGCGGGCACCGAGCCGCCCAAGCCGCCCGAGACGATGCTCGGCGACAGCGCCTCTGATCTGCGCGGGCCCCGCGGCACCTTCGACGGGCTCTCGCAGGAGAGCGCGGTGCCTTCGTTCTCGGGGCTGGCGGCGACTCCGGCGTCGACCGCGCTGTTCGACGACGAAGAAGAGGCGACCGAGGCGATCGCCGAGAGCACCGCCGAGACCCCGACTCCGGTGAAGCCGAAGGGCAACACCGGCAAGCAGGCGCCGCATCGCCCGGTGAAGAAGCTCGACGCGGCGTCGGGCGTGAACCGGGCCCACCGGCCGAAGCACAAGCCCCAACCGATGAACGCCGACGCTTTCGAGCCGGTCGCCGGCGCGCGCGAGCTGGGCGGCGACACCGACAACGACTTGAACCCGAGCTTCGGGTTCCTCAGCCGGCTCTCCGACGAGAGCCTCCCGGTGAAGCTGGGGCTGGCGGCGGCGATCGTCTCGCTCACCGGCTTCGTGTTCTGGCTGATTTTTCTCGCTGCGCGCTGATGGGTCTCGTGGCAAACCCGCCGCGTGGCGGAAGACCAGCTCAAGCGATCGGTGCTCTCGCTCACCGTGGTGGTGGCGGCCCTCGGCTACTTCGTCGACATCTACGACCTGCAGCTGTTCAACCTGGTCGCCGAGAAGAGCCTCAACGGCATCGGGATCACCGACCCCAAGCAGCTGGGCGAGCTCAACTACGTGCTCTTCCTGTTCCAGATGGGCGGCATGCTGCTGGGCGGGCTGATCTGGGGCGTGCTGGGCGACAAGCAGGGCCGCAAGTCGATCTTGTTCGGCTCGATTCTCCTCTACTCGCTCGCCAACATCGCCAACGGCTTCGTGGTGAGCGTGCCGCAGTACGAAGCGGCGCGGCTGATCGCGGGCCTCGGTCTGGCGGGCGAGCTCGGCGCGGCGATCACCCTGGTCTCCGAGACGATGGGCAAGGAGCACCGCGGCTGGGGCACGATGGTGGTGGTGACCGTGGGCGCGCTGGGAGCGGTGGCCGCCAACCTGATCGCGAAGAACTTCACCTGGCAGGTCTCGTACTTCACCGGCGGCGGGCTGGGCCTGGCGCTGCTCGCGCTGCGGGTCGGCACCTTCGAGTCGACGATGTTCAGCAAGACCAAGGCGTCGACCGCTCTGCGCGGCAACTTCCTGCTGCTGTTCAGCACCCGCGAGACGTTCCTTCGCTACCTGGCGTGCATCAGCGTCGGCTTGCCGGTCTGGTACATGATCGGCGTGCTGATCAAGTTCGCGCCGACCTTCGCCACCGCGACCGGCGTGACCGGAGGCAAGGCGAGCGCGGGCGACGCGATCATGTGGGCCTACGTCGGGCTCTCGGTGGGCGACCTGATCAGCGGCGCGCTCAGCCAGTGGCTGCGGAGCCGGCGCAAGGTGGTCGGCATCTACCTCGGCTCGTCGCTGATCCTCTGCCTGGCATACATGTACCTGCCGGGGCTGAGCCTGAGCGCGTTCTACGTGCTCGCGTTTCTGCTCGGAGCGGCGACCGGCTACTGGGCGCTGTTCGTCAGCATCGCGGCGGAGCAGTTCGGCACCAACATTCGCGCCACCGTCACCACCACCGTGCCCAACTTCGTGCGCGGCGCGGTGATCCCGATCACGCTCTCGTACAAGGCGCTCGAGGCGTCGAGCAGCTCGGTCACGTCGGCGCTGGTGGTGGGAGCGGTGTGCCTGCTGCTGGCCGCGGTGTCGACCTGGTACCTGAAGGAGACCTTCGGGAAAGATCTCGACTATCTCGAAGGCGCGGTGGCTCCTTCTCCCTGAGCAGCGGCATCGCGTTCAGCCAGCGGGTGAAGTGGTCGAGCGGTGCGGGCGGGTGCGGCTCGCCGAGCTCGAGCAGCAGATCCGGTTTCTCGGCTTCGAGGAACGAGGGGCGCACCGCAACCGGCAGGCAGGTGGCGCCGCTGATGCGGGCGAGCACTTCGACGCCGCGATCGAGCGCGAACGGCGGGCTGGCGTGCGGGTCGAGCACGCCCTGGGGAAAGACGGCGACCGCGGTGCGGGGGCGCTTCAACAGCTCGGCGGCGTAGCGGAGCGTCTCCAGCGCCGAGCGGGGATCGCCACGGCGAATCGAGAACGCGCCCAGGCGGCGCAGAAACGGCCAGCGGCGGAGGTTGTGTTCCTCCATGATGCAGTACCCGTCGTAGCCGTGCGCCTGCGCCAGGCGCCAGAGGGCGAAGCCGTCCCACCAGCTGGAGTGGTTGGCGTAGACCAGCAGCGGGCCGTCGCCCTCCGGCCAGGCACCGCCGGTCAGCCACACGCCGCGAAAATCGCGCGCCAGCCGCCAGTCGAGGTAGCGCGACCAGGCCCAGCCGAGCGGTCCACCTGTCTGAGCGCGAATCACTGCATCGTGCCTCCGTGCGCGAGGCGGTGGCGCTGACCGCGCCAGACCACCGTGCGACGCACCAACGCCCGCGCGAAACCGGTGAGCAGCACCGCTTCTCCGAGCGCCCACGACCAGCTCGCGTGCCGATCACGCTTCAGCGCGAAGGAGACCGCGATGCGGGCGAGCACCAGGGCGGCGCTTAGCGCGAGCGCGAACGGCGCCTCGGCGAGCACCGAGGCCGCCAACAGCGGCAGCGTGGGCGCGATCAACAGCGGCACGGTGGGGAACAACGCCGGCCGATGGGCGCGAAGCACCTGCTGCCAACGCGTCATCCGGTCGACGGTGGCACGCAGCGGGAGCACACCGGGGATGACCCGCGCCGGCGCCGACGCGAGCTCGACCCGGTGACCGGCGGCGTGGAGGCGCACCGACAGCTCGAGGTCTTCGCCCACCACCCGGGTCAGCCGTGGGAGGAGCTCCTGCGCCGCGGGACCGAGCGCGCACGCCTTGCCGCAGACGGCCCGCGGGCCGATCGACATCTGATCGAGCGCGGTGAGCGAGTGCGGGCCGTGATCGAGAATGCCCGACAGCGCGAGCCCACCCCACCCGGTCGCTTCGATCGACGGAGGCGCGGTGCAGAGCTGGGCGCCCCCGCGCGCTTTTTCCAGCAGGGCCTCGACCAGCTCGCGCGTCACCCGTACGTCGGCGTCTGCGGTGAGCACGACCTTCTGCGGGCCGTAGCGCATCAGCGCCGCGGCCAGGTGCGAGGCCTTGCGGTTCGGCGCGATCGGGTCCCACGGCAGCCACTCGATGTGGCGCGGCAGCGCCGGGCGGTACGGGGAGATTACGATCTGACGCACGCCTGGCGGGACGTCGGCGAGGTTCTCGAGCTCGGCCGCGGTGGGCGCGTCGACCGGGCGGAGGAGGAGGACCTCGGGGTGCTCGAAGTGTGCCGCCCCTGGCGCGGTTCGGCGAGTCAGCCGGTAGAGCAGAACCGCTGTGAACAGCAGCGCTGCCACCGCCCACGCAGAGAGCAGCGCGTCGATCATGCTTCGACCCGGGTGCGAAACCGCGCCATCCACCGCACCGTCGGCCGGTGGAAACGCCGAAAGTCGGCAACCTCCGCCAACAGCTCGGCGTTCGGCGCCGCACACTGCATCCGCGCGTAGAACGGAGACGACTCCAACATCATCGGCTCACTCAGCGACGGCCAGGTCGCGGGCGCGAAGGTGCGCGGCACCGGCAGGCCCCAGCCCGTGCGGGTGAGCTCCAGCGGCCGCTCCGGCGTGCGCCGCATCGAGGTCCCCGCGTCTCCCGACCACACCTGAATGGCGCCGGCCGGCGGCTCGTAGAGCACCTCGGTCGCCTTTCTCGTGTGCAGCCGCGCCCAACGCCAGCCCGGCAGTTGAGGCCCGAGCAGCTCGCCGCCGCGATTGCTGTCGAAGTAGCCCCGGCCTTCGAAGCGCAGGTCGTGGCTGGCGACTTCGACCTTCGCCTGCGCGTACGGCGCGCGCGGATGCCAGTAGTGCGGCGCGCCCGGAACCAGCTCGAGCTCGCGCAGCCCTGGCGCCAGAGGCTCGAGCTCGATCTTCGCTTGAACGGGACGGCCCCAGGGCGCCGTGCGCTCGGTGATCTCGATCGTGACCCGGCCCGAGCGATCGATGCGCAGCGAGGAGCCGCCGATCGCCACGTCTCCGTCCAGCCAGGAGCCCTTGCCGTATTCCGTCATCACCCACGCCACGCGCCGGCCTGACTCGTAGAGCGCGAAGTTCACCGCCGAATGTTCTTCTGGCCGCGCGCCGTAGGCCGCACGCGCTGAGTAGCCGGCGGAGAACGGCGAGCCGTGCATGAAGATCGCGACCGCGGTGTGCGTGCCCGAGGTCACGTCGAGGTACAGCCAGCGGTAGGCGTCGGTCATCCCACAAGACCTGGAAGGGACTGCTTGGTTTGCGAGTGCTGGGTTTGCGAGTGCTGGGTTTGCGACGAGCCCTCATCCGGCGCTGCGCGCCACCTTCTCCCAACGAGTGGGAGAAGGCTGACGGTGGCTCGTCGGAGCTTTTGTAGCGTGCTGAGAGAGACGCGCTGCGAGTAGACATCGAAGTCGCGCGCCTCGATCTCGTCGAGAATGCCGCCGTAGACGGAGCTCATTACCCGAACCGTCGCGCGCGCGGGGACGGTGCCCAACGCGCCGATGCCGGCGTTGCCGCTGGCGTAGAGCGCCCGCGCCCGGCTGATCTGGTGCTTCATCAGCGCGCGAAAACCCTCGTGACGCCGGTGCTGGGCGACGTCGTCGTCGGAGACCCCGAAGAAGCGGCGCTCCACCGACGGCAGGTAGATGCGGCCGCGCTCGTGGTCCTCGCGCACGTCGCGCAGAATGTTGGTCAGCTGCATCGCCTTGCCGAGGTCGCGCGCGGCCTCCAGCGCCGAAGCGTCGCGGCAGCCGAGCACCGGAGCCATCAGCTCGCCCACCGTGCCCGCCACCCGGTAGCAATAGAGATCGAGGTCGGCCCAGGTCGAGTACTGCACGCCGCGCAGATCCATCTCCATGCCCGCCACCAGCTCGGCGAACGGGTACGCGGGAATGGTGAAGCGCTCCGCCGCGTCGGACAAAGCGGCCAGCTGCGCGTGTGACCAGGGCGCCGCCTGCGACGGAGCGACGCACTGCCCCGCCATCGCCCGGCGCACCACGTCGGCGGCCTCTTGCAGGCGGCCACCGTCGGCGGCGAAGCCTCCGTCGACCAGCTCGTCGAGGCCGCGGCACACCGCGTAGAGCGCATACGCCGCGCGCTTGCGGGCGCCGAACAGCAGGCCGCTGGCGAAGTAGAAGCTCCGGGCGTAGTGGCGCGTCACGTCGCGCGCCTCGGCGTAGCCGCGGGCGACCAGCGTGTTCACGCCACCGCCTCCTGCGCGACCGGAGCCGCCTGCCGCGCGCCCGCCCACTGCGCGAGCCGCTCGGCCACCAGCTTCGCCGACAGCATCACCATCGGCAGACCGGTGCCCGGCTGGGTCGAAGCGCCGACGAAGAACACGTTGCGCACCGTCGGGTCCTGGTTCGCGGGCCGAAACGGGCCGACCTGGAAGAAGTGGTGCGACAACCCGAACGCCGCGCCGCGATCGAGGTTGTAGGTGCCCGCCCAGTCGTCGGGGGTGAAGTCGCGCTCGGTCTCGATCAGCGGCTCGAGGTCGAGGCCGATGTCCTGGCGAAGGCGGCTGAAGACCTTGGCGCGCACCTTGGCGGTCTCGGTCTTCCAGTCGATGCCCTGGGTCTGGTGCGGCACCGGCACCAGCACGTAGAGGCCGTCTTTGCCCGCGGGCGCCAGCGACGGGTCGGAGTGCGAAGGCGCGTTGACGTAGAAGCTGGGGTCCTCCGGCACCACCTTCTTCTCGAAGATGTCGTCGAACGAGCCCTTGTAGTCGCCGCCGAAGAAGACGTTGTGGTGCTTCAGCTGCTCGATGCGCTTCGAGACGCCGAGGTACATCATGAACGCGCTGGAGGTGTACTTCATCTTCTCCAGGCGCTTCAGCTTCGCCGGGGTGTCGCGCAGCAGGTGCTTGTACGCCCACGGCAGGTCGGCGTTCACCAACACCGCGTCGTAGTCGCGCCGCTCACCGCCCGAAAGCTCGATCCCGGTCGCGCGGTTGCCCTCGCAGAGCACCCGCTCCACCGAGGCGCGGTAGTGAATGCGCACGCCCTCTTCGCGACACACCGCCTCGAGCGCCTTCGGCACCGCGTAGAGGCCACCCTCGGGGAACCAGATGCCCTGCGCGAGCTCGGTGTACGGGAGCAGGCCGTAGACCGCCGGGCTCTCGAACGGGCTGATGCCCAGGTACATCGTCTGGAAGGTGAGCGCCGCGCGGAGCCGATCGTCGGAGAAGCGGCGCGCGACCTCGGCGTACATCTTCTTGTGGGCGCGAATCTTCACCACCTTGGCCAGGTTCGACGGGCTGAAGAAGCTCGCCACCGAGTCGTGGTTCACCCCGACGAAGCGCTCGAGGCTGGTGTCGTACTGGTCTTTGCCGAGCGCGAGCATCTCGAGGTACTTGCTGAAGCTGCCCGGCTCGACCCGATCGAGCTCGGCGCGCATCTTCACCAGGTCCGTGAAGAAGGTGATCGTGCTCTGGTCGCGAAAGTGGATCTCGTAGTTGGGATCGCACTGGTGCAGCTTGAGGTAGTCGCTCGCGCGGCGGCCGGTGGCGGCGAAGGTCTCTTCGAGCACCTCGGGCATCAGCAGCAGCGTGGGGCCGGTGTCGAAGTGAAAGCCGTCGAAGCTGAGCCGGTTGCAGCGGCCGCCGGGGCCGCCTTCTTTCTCGAACAGCTCGACGTCGAAGCCCTGGTGCGCGAGGCGCGCCGCTGCCGAGAGGCCTCCGACGCCTGCACCGATCACTGCCACAGTAGGACGAGACATGGTGGGTTCCTTTCAGTTGCCGCGGTGGGCGAGCTTGGAGACGAGCGCTTCGAGCTGGCTGCGCGCGGACGAAGCGGGGAGTGAAGCGAGGCTCTTCAAGGCGGCGCGGGTGCTGCGCTCGACCATTCGCTGGGTGGCGCGATCGCCTCCGAAGTGGCGCACCAGCTCGCGGGCCGCCTCACAGTTGGCGGGGGTCTTCACGGTGAGATCCCAGAGGCGCTCGAGCTCGGCCCGGGCAGCCGCGTCGGCGCGGGTCCAGGCCGCGATCACCGGGAAGGTGCGCTTGCCCTCGAAGTAGTCGCCATCGCCGGCTTTGCCAGCCACTGAGTCGTCGCCGAAGAGGCCGATCAGGTCGTCGCGGAGCTGAAAGGCGAGCCCGGCGTGGCGGCCGGCCCGGGCGAGCGCGTCGATCATCGGCTCGGGAGCGCCGGCCAGCATCGCGCCACACACCAGCGGAGCGACGAAGCCGTAGCGGGCCGTCTTCAGGTGCGCGACCCGCATCGTGTCCCAGAGGGTGAGCTCCGAGAGCGGCGTACCCGCGTGCGAGAGGTCGAGGTACTGGCCGACCGCGGTGTGGCGGCAGATGCCGAGCAGGTAACGGGTCGCCTCGGCGGCGCGCGGCGCTCCGCTGGTGAGCATGCGCTCGATCGACAGGGCGAACAGGTGGTCGCCGGCCACGATCGCCAGCTGCTCACCCAGGCGGGGGTCGCGGCTCAGCTCGTGGTGCAGCGCGGGCTCGCCGCGGCGGGTGACGGCGCGATCGGCGACGTCATCGTGCACCAACATGAAGGCGTGGAGCAGCTCTTGAGCCGCGGCGAACCGGAGCACCCCGTCGGTGGGCTCCCCTGCCCCGGCCGCCCGGTAACCCGCCAGCACCAGCATCGGCCGCACCCGCTTGGCGGGCCGGAGCACCAGCTGACCGACCGCATCGAACGCCTGGGTCCAGAGGGGGTCGAGGGAGGCTTCGTCGGGCAGCTCGAGCGAGTCGGCCAGCGCCAACTCGAGAGGAGAAACTGTCACCTGCGCAGGCGCCGGAGTCGTCATCCTGGCGGGATGACGGACGGGCCGGAAAAACGTTTCGCTGATTATTCCGGATTTATCCGGGGGTTTTCTAAGGGTAGGCGCAGATGTCGCCGCCGCCGGCCCCCGCCACCGGGACCGGGATCGCCGTGGTCGACCCGTCGATCGACAGCAGGTAGGCGACCAGCTGCTGCACCTGGGCGGCGTTGGGCGCGAACACGTTGGCGATCGCCGACTGGTGGTGGCCGGTGAAGGTGGCCGACAGCAGCTCCTCGAGGGTACGGGCGTTACCGGCGTGGAAGTACGGCGCCCCCGTCTGCAGGCCCAGCAGCGAGGGCGGGTTGTAACCGACCCCGACGTCGTTGGCGTTGGTGCCGCCCGCGCCCTGCGCTCCGGAGCTCATGTTGTCGCGCACCTCCAGCACGCCGATCGCGGCGGCCGAGACGCCCATCGGGGACACCCCGTTGGCGACGCTGGTGCCGACCGGGCGCAAGACGCACTGGAGCTGCTCGAACGTCGGCGGAGGGCCGAAGCGCATCATCTGCTTGCCGCTGGTCGACGAAGGGAACAGCCCGGTGGGGAAGCCGCTCGCAGCCGGGAACCACGATCGGGTCGACAGCGAGGTGGACGCGACGGACCCGAACGCGTCGTTGGCCACGTCGCCCGGTGTGTAGAACACCTTCGAGATCGTCCACTTCGCGCCGCTGTGGCAGCCGATGCAGTTGCCCTGAGAGGTGCTGCTGAACAACGTCGCGCCCGCGGAGACGTCGGCGGCGTTGAGCGTGGTCGGCGCCCGCGGCGAGCGAATCTGCTTCACGTACTCGATGATGTGCAGCCAGTCGGGGATCACCGAGTGCGGGTGCGCGCTGGCGCCCGCGGGGTCGGCGAGCTCATTGGTGGAGCCCTGTAGCCCCAGCTGCTGCGGCGTCTCGCCCAGCAGGTTGATCCGGTCTTTGTTGCTCAGGTTGCACTTCAGGGTCGCGGGATCGCAGATCAGGCTGTTGGGACAGTCGGTGGCCTGGGTCGCCACGGTGCACGCGACCGGCGCCACCTTCACCAAGGCTCCGACGCCGCCCGAGATGCCGCGCACGTTGCCTTCGAAGTCGGCGACCTCGTCGAAGATCGCGGTCCAGTTGAGGATGCGCTGATCGGCCGGGTCGGCCTTCGAGTAGGTGCCGTCGAGGCTGATCGTCTGCCGCGGGCCACGCGCGAAGTACCAGGTCACGTTGTCGCTCAGCCCGTCGATGTGGCACGCCGCGCAAGAGCCCCACGCGCCGCCGCCGAGCGACCAGCGCCCCAGGCCGGTGGTGAACAACCGCTTGCCGTTCAGCACCTTCTCCTCCGGGCTGTTGACCGCCGGGAGCGACGACGACGACGCGGTGCCGCTGCCGCCCGCCATCGCCTGGGAATTCAGCGCGAGCGCGGCCACGTCACGGGTGCCGTCGTTGGCAACGAACGCGACGCCCTGGTTGGCGCTCACCGCGAGGCCGATCGGGAGGCTGAAGGTGCCTGCGCTCGCCGAGGTGTGCACGGTGATGAAGTTGTTCACCGAGGAGCCGACGTTGGTGATCGTGCCCGCGGTGATGTTCAACCGGAACACCGCGTCGGCGCCTGCGGCGGCGACGTAACCGAAGCCCGGCCGAAACCCGACGTCGGTGGGCAGCAGCGGCATTCGGGTCGACGCGGTGCCCGACACGGTGCTGGTGGTGCTCGCGAACAGCGCGTCGAGGTTGGTGGTGGTGGCGGTGCCGGCCGCGAGGTCGACGATGCTCAGACCCGGGTGGGTGGTGGTCTTGGCGTTGTCGGTGAAGGGTTTACAGGTGCCGGCAGTCACCGCGTTTCCGTTGCAAGTGCCGAACGTGCCCGCACCGCACTGAGCGTCGGTCGTGCAGCTGGAGGTGCAGGCGCCGAGGCTGACGTCGCACGTCGAAAGGGCCCCGAACGCGGCGCAGTTGGCGTTGACCTGACAGGCGCCGAACTGAAACACGCCCACTGGCCCGACCGGAGACGCGCAGGTGCTGGTCACGTAGGCGAAGGCGCCGTCGATGGTGACCGAGCCCACCTGATTGGGAAAGCAGCCGGTGGTCTGGCCCTTCGCGTCTTTGAAGGTGGTGTCCATCACCGGCGGCAGATCGATGGTGCTCACCGCTCCGGTGCCCGCGTCGATCGTGTAGAGCAGGCCCTTCCAGTTGGTGTCGGAGCCGGTGCCGCTCGCGCTCTCGGGCGCGGTGCGCAGCGCGAACCACTCGGTGACGTAGACCGTCTCGTCGTCGTCGTTGGCGTCGCCGTTGTTGGTGATCGCGATCGCGCGCGGGTGCGCGAGCGCGGGGCGGGCGGTGACGGGGCCGAGCAGACCGGTGGCGGCGATGGCGACGTTGAGATCGACGGTCGCGGTCACGGTGAAGGTCGCGACGTCGATCACGCTCACGGTGCCGTCGACCCAGTTGGAGACGTAGAGCTTCTTGTTGTTGGGGGTGATCGCGATGCCGGTGGCCTCCGAGCCGACCGCGACGCTGCGGCCCACCGTGGGCGCCGTCTTCAGGTTGGTGATCTCGACCACCTTCTGTTCTTTGCGGAGCACCGCGTAGCCGGTGGTGCCGCACGCATCGAGCGTCACCGACCACGGCTCGGCGCCGACCGCGAGCTCGCCCAGCGAGGTGAGCGCGGGGCTGCCGCCGTCGTAGGCGATCGCCATCGCGGTGACCGAGCCGACGTCGCGGTTCACGGTGAGCAGCGTCGAGTCGTCGCCGGCGAGCGCGATCGCGGAGCTGTGGGTCGAGCCGGTCGCGGTCGTCGTGCAGAGGGTGACGCCTCCGCCGCCGCCGGTGCCTCCATCGGTCGCTCCACCGCCGCCGGTCGCCGAGCCGCCACCGGTCGCCGCGCCACCGCCGCCGGTCGCCGCGCCTCCACCGCCCGTCGCCGCACCGCCACCGCCCGTCGCCGCGCCACCACCGCCCGTCGCCGCGCCGCCACCGCCACCGCCGGTCGCCGCGCCACCGCCGCCGGTCGCCGCGCCACCGCCGCCGGTTGCCGCGCCACCACCGCCCGTCGCGGAGCCGCCGCCGGTCGCGTAGCCACCGCCCATTCCACCGTCGGTGCTGGGCGTTCCACTGCACGCGACCACCAAGCACAACGCGGACGAAACGATCAGCCAGCGCACGCCGTTCATGAGCTCCCCCATCTGGTTGGCAGGAGCGAGAACTTAGCGTGCAGAGCGTCGATCTATTTCGGATTAATCAGCGTCGACTGCGAGTCGAGTACCGCCTGGTACAGGTACAGCCGGGCCGCCTGAAGATCGTTGTTCGCCAACGACACCCGCGCCGCCTGTAGGTCTGCCTGCGCCTTGGGGTCGGTCAGCGCCTGCTGCGCGCGATCGAGCTGCCCACCGATCGCGTTCGACCCATAGGCGAGCGTGTTCTGCGCCGACAGCAGCCCGTCGATCGCCGCCCGCGAGTCGGCCAGGTGCTGCTGGGTGCGGGCCTCGGCGTCGTTCTTCGCCGCTGTCTGTGCCTGCATGTCGCCGCGCATGCCCTGCACCTGCTGAATCAGCTCGCCCAGCTGGTCGGTCATCCCATCGACCTGACGCAGGCGATCTTCGAGGCGGGAGGTGCGGTCACGCTCACTCTGCAGCTGACCCTTCAGCTCATCGAGCTGCTTCGCCTGCGCCTTCATCTGCTCGGCGAGCGCCTTGTAGTCGGGCGACGGCTCGGCAGCGGTGGTGCCCGCATCGATCGGCGCAACGCCTGCGTCTGCCACCATCGTTCGCGCACGGGTGGAGGCCGCCGGAGTCTGGGCGCCGCCATCGCGAGCGGGCGGCGTGGCGCCACTCACCGACAAAACCGTCACGATGGCGATCGGTTTGATCACGTTGCGTCAACGCCTCGCAGTCACAGGCTCTTCCCAGGCATTCAGTGTGCCAACCCGAGCTGCTTGGAGAGGAAGGTGAATGCGAGGGCGTTCATGAACGCGCGCTGCTCGTTGTTCGCCGCGCCGCCGTGACCGCCCTCGACGTTCTCGTAATAGAGAATGTCGTCTCCGAAGCCGTCCATGCGGGCGACCATCTTGCGGGCGTGGCCAGGGTGCACCCGGTCGTCGCGGGTCGAGGTGGTGAACAGGGTGCGCGGGTACTTCACGCCCTTCTTCACGTTCTGGTACGGCGAGAACTTCGAGAGCGCGGCCCACTCCTCGGCGTTGTTGGGGTCGCCGTACTCGCCCATCCACGAGGCGCCGGCGAGCAGCAGGTGGTAGCGCTTCATGTCGAGCAGCGGCACCTGGCAGACGATCGCGCCGAAGAGATCGGGGCGCTGGGTCAGCATCACGCCCATCAGCAGGCCGCCGTTGGAGCCGCCCTCGATGCCCAGCTTCGGCGTCGAGGTGACCTTGCGCGAGATCAGATCTTCCGAGACCGCGATCATGTCGTCGTAGATGTTCTGGCGCTTGGTCTTCAGGCCGGCCTGGTGCCACGCCGGGCCGTACTCGCCTCCGCCGCGAATGTTGGCGCTCACCAGCACCCCGCCCTTCTCGAGCCACGCCGCGCCCGCGAGCGCGTCGTAGTACGGCTCGATCGACACCTCGAAGCCGCCGTACGCGGTGAGCAGCGTCGGGTTGGTGCCGTCGAGCTTCACGTCCTTCTTCGAGACCTGAAAGTACGGAATTTTGGTGCCGTCTTTGCTGGTCGCGAAGTGCTGCTCCACCACCAGGCCGGTGGCGTCGAAGAACGCCGGTGACGCCTTCATCTTCTGCAGCGGCTTGCCGAGGGTGCCCAGCTCCAGCGTGGTCGGCTGGGTGAAGCCGGTGGTGATGAACCAGTAGTCGTCGGAGTCGTTCGCCTCGACCGGTGAGGCGGTGTAGTGCGCGATGCCGGAGGTCGGCAGCGGTGTGCGCGCCCACTTCCCGCCCTTGTGGGTCCAGACGTAGAGCTGGCTGCGCACGTCTTCGAGCTCGCCGACGATCAGCGCCGACTTGAGCGCGGTCGACGCGTTGAACGACTTGTTCTTCGCCGGCTCGAACAGCGAGGTGAAATCGCGGCCGCCCTTCATGAACGCGTCGAAGCCGGTGGCGAGGTACGAGCCCTTCGGCCAGGTCTTGCCGCCGGCCTCCCAGTCGTCGCGCAGGCGGAGCAGGATTCTGATCGTCCCAGGTGTCGACGTCGACCGAGGTCGGAGTCTCGATCTTCTTCAGCTGATCGCCGTCGCGCACGAAGTACTCGTTCTCGAAGAAGGTGACCGCGCGATCGACGAAGTCACGCACGTGACCGTGATCCCACGACCGCCACGCGCTGATCGCGACGTCGGTCTTCTGGCCTTCGTAGATCACCTTGGCGTCGGTGAGCGGCGTGCCGCGCTTCCACTCCTTGGCGATTCGCGCGTAGCCGGAGTCGGTCAGCGAGCCGGGGCCGAAGTCGGTGCCCACGTAGAGGGTGTCGAGGTCTTTCCACGCCACCTCGGTCTTCGCCTCGGGCAGCGTGAACCCGTTGGGGATGAACGCCTTCTTCACCGTGTCGTACTCGCGCACCACCACCGCGTCGGCGCCGCCGCGCGACAGCCGCAGCAGGCAGCGCTCGTACTTCGGGTAGAGACAGGTCGAGCCCTTCCACACCCAGCTCTCCTTCTCGGCGGCGGAGAGCGCGTCGAGATCGATCACCGTCTCCCAGTTGGGCTTCGGCTTCTTGTACTCGGCGACCGAGCCGACCCGGCGCCAGAGCCCCTTCGGGTGCTCGTCGTCGCGCCAGAAGTTGTAGAGCCACTTCGCCTGCTTCTCGGCGTAGGGAATCTTGTCCTTCGAGTCGAGGATCGAGAGGAACCGTTTGCGCATCGGCTCGAAGTCGGCGCCCTTGGTCAGCTCACCGGTCGATTTCGCGTTGTGCTCCTTCACCCACGCGAGCGGCTTCTCGCCGGTCACCTCCTCGAGCCAGAGGTTGGGGTCTTCGACCACCGCGGCCTGAGCACCTGCGTCGGGTGAGGCGGCGGCGGCGGCAGGCTCCGCGGCCGGAGCGGGAGCGGGAGCAGGCGTGGTGGCGCACGCGGAGAGCACCAACGCGGCACCGAGGAGGATTCGAGCGTTCATGGCGGCGCACCATACCCGTATCCGCCGTTCGACCGACGGTCGATCGACCGTCCTCCCGACGCCGGAGATCAGGCGGATGACCGACGAGGCCGCGGCGCGCGCTGTCGATACTTCTTCACACGCAGCGCATTTCGCGCCGCCCAATGGAGCTCAACGTGAAGAAGAACCGTCTGACGAAGCGCCGTGGCCAGGGAATGACCGAGTACATCATCATCGTCGCGCTGATCGCGATCGCGGCGATCGGAGTGGTCACCCTGTTCGGCGACAACATTCGCAAGCTGTTCGGCATGTCGGCCGACGTGCTCGCGGGCAACGACAACGTGTCGATGCGCGCCCAGTCATCGAACACCACCCTCGAGGCGAAGCGGATGCAGAACTTCGCCCAGAACAACGCGCCCTACTGAACGACGTAGAGGCGCACCGGCTGTGCGAGCGGCCCGACGGTGCGGGTCGCCTTCGCGGTCCAACCTGGCAGCTCGAAGTCGACCGAGACGATGCGGGTGCCGCTCTTCAACGCGGCCAGCTTCGGGGCCCACTCGGTCATCGCTCGCGGCATCAGGTACGCGTAGAGCGCGGTCGCGGCGCTGAGATCGGCCTGCCGCGAATCGCCGAAGCGCACGTGCAACTTCGAGTCGGTGAGCCCGCGGAGCGCCGCCAACAGCGCCACCGAGGGGTTGAGCTCGTAGCCGTCGGCGGTGACGTCGGCGCGGCGGCGGGCGGCCAGCAGCACGTCGCCCTGGCCGCAGCCCAGATCCACCAGGTGATCGCCGGGCTCGAGCTCGAGCAGATCGAGCGCGGCGGCGATCGCGTCGTCGGTGGACGCGCGCACGGGAACTCCGGTCGAGCCGAGCGCGCGCAGTGACAGCGCCAGCGCGGCGGTCACCGCGAGGATCAGCGCGACGGCGAAGCAGACTCCCACGGTTCGAGTATCGATGATTCGTAGGTCGCAGAGGGTCGCGATGCGGATCCCCTCCCCCCAACCAGGGGGGAGGTGTCCGAAGGACGGAGGGGGCGTCACCCCACCGATCCCCGTGCTTGAGCTTCTACCCAGCCCACGTGCATCTACAGACCAGTGCGCTTGCGCCTCGCGTTGATCCTGCTGTTGTCCGGCTGCACCGGGTCGATCGGCTCGATGCCCGACGCTGGCCAAACCCCCGAAGACTCAGGCGAACACCCGATGGATTCGGGCACCCAGCCGCAAGACTCGGGCACCACCCAGCAGCAGCCTGACGCCGGCCCGGTCGACTCGGGCAACCCGACCGACGCGGGACCGCTCGACTCCGGCACCCCAGACGCGGGCCCGGTCGATTCCGGTACGCCCGAAGACGCGGGCACGCTGATCGCGGTGGTGGTCGGCTACGGCGCGCGCCGGGTCTCCAGCACCGACGGCATTCACTGGAACAACTTCGTCGAGCTGACCCCGAACGGTGGCGACGACGACAACCTGTTCCGCGGCGTCGCCTATGGCGCGGGCACCTTCATCGCGGTGGGGGGCTCGACGAAGGGCTTCACGATGACCAGCACCGACGGCGTCAACTGGTCGAACGAAACGCGAACCTCGAGCGCGTGGATCGGCAACGCCGGCTACCTGAACGGCACCTTCATCGCCGCGGGCGGCAACGGTCTGCGCACCCGGTCTCTCGACATGGGCAAGACCTGGGTCGACGAGGCGGGCTACCAGTCGATCCACTACCGCGATCTCGCGACCGGCAACGGGCTCGCGGTCGCCGCCGGCCACACCTACAGCGGCACGGGCGTCGTCACCTCCACCCCCGACGGCGTCACCTGGACCGAGCGGCTCAACACCGGCGATGGGCTGAACCACATCGTCTTCGGCAACGGAGTGTTCGTGGTGGCGGGAGACAGCGGCCGGGTGGCGTGGTCCTCCGACGCGGTCACCTGGCACGAGGTCTCGCCGGGCGCGGCCAACGGCGTCTCGCTCAGCTTCACCGGCACCGAGTTCCTGGTCAGCGTTACCGCGGGCACCTACCGCTCCACCGACGGCGCCCAGTGGACCCTGACCTCCGCCACCCGCGGTGCCGACGCGTACTTCGCCGGCCAGTGGCTGAGCTTCGGCTGGCCGGCCACCATCGCCGCGTCCACCGATGGCGCCCAGTGGACCACGGTCTTCAACCCCCAGGGCTCGGGCCTCACCAAGCTGGCGCAAGGCCCGGTCTGGCCCTGACTAGGTGCGGAACCCGGAGACGATCGACTCGATCGACTTCGAGGTCTGCGACACGGTGAAGGCCGACTTACGGGTGACCTCGACGCCGGCGAGCGCCTGCTCCATCGCGGTGTTGAGGTCGGTGATCGCGGTGGAGATCTGCGCGATGCCCAGGTTCTGCTGGTTCACCGAGGCCACGATCTGCCGCGCCGCCTGGCTGCTCTGGTCGATGATCGCGGTGATGCCGCGGAAGTTCTCGCCCGAGGTGCGAATGTCGTTGATGCCCTCTTCGACCTTGCGCACGCCCTCTTGCGAGTTGCTCACCGCACCGCGAATCGCGGTCTGAATCTCGCCGATGATCTCGCGAATGCGGTTGGTGCTCTGGAGCGACTGGTCGGCGAGTGAACGAATCTCGCGCGCCACCACCGCGAAGCCGCGGCCGTACTCGCCCGCCTTGGTCGCTTCGATCGCCGCGTTGAGCGCCAGCATGTTCGACTGGTCGGCCAGGTCTTTCACCCGCTGAATCACCTCGCCCACCGCCAGGGTGCGCTCCGAGAGGTCCTGAATGTTGCGCACCATCTGATCGACCTGGGTGCGAATCGCCTGCAGCCCGCTCAAGCTCGCCTCGACCGACTTCTGGCCTGCGGCGGTGAGCTCTTCGGCCTTCAGCGCCACCTGGAGCACCGTCTCTGCCTTGTTCACCGCGACCGACGAGGTCTGGCGAATCTCCTGGGTGGTCGCGCTCGCCTCCGACAGCCCTTCGGCCTGCCGCTGGAGCACCTCGGTCTGAACGCCGGTCTGCTCCGAGAGGCTGCCGACCGCGGTCGAGAGCTGGCCGACCGAGTCGCGCAGGGTGAGCGGAATCGCGCGCAGCTTGCCCACCATCTCGCGGAACGCGGTGGCCAGCTCGCCGATCTCGTCGTCTGACTTCACCGTGATCGGAGTGGCGAGATCGCCGCTCACCGCGATGCTGTAGACCGCGCTGGTCAGCTGGCCGAGCGGCCGCGCCATCTGGCGGTAGGTGCGCAGCGACAGCAGCACCAGGCCGAGCACGCAGAAGAGCATCATCACGCCCTCGACGAAGGTGGTGTTGCGCTGAGCGGAGCGTGCGCCGGCGAAGGCCGAGGTCATCGCCGCGCGGTCCGACTCCAGCTGTGCCTTGAGCGCGCCGTCGATGCCGCGGTAGCTCTGGGTCATCTGCTCGAGCGAGGCCGGCAGGCTCGCCGGGTCGCTCTTCCTGATCATCTTCTCGGTGGTCGACCGGGCGAGCGACAGGTAGTCGTCGAACTGGGTCAGCAGCGTCTCGGAGGCCGCCCGCGAGAGCACGCCCTGCTGCCCGGCCTCGATCAGCCGCTGGCGAAATGCGTCGCGCTTGGGGTCGACCGCCCGGAGCCCGTCGGCGTCTTCGGCCGCGGCGGCGTCTTGCAGCGAGCGCTGAATCGCGCCGAGCATGCCGGCCAGATCGCGGCTCACCTCGACCGCGGGTGCGTAGCGCTTCTCGATCGACGCCAGCTGCTCGTCGTTGCGCTGCCCGAACCAGATCGAGAATCGCGAGAATGATCAGCAGGAACGCGGTGGCGACCGCGGGAGTAATCAGCAAACGGTGACGGAATTTCAGCTTCACGGCTTGGCTCCTTCCACCTTCAGAATTTTCACTCCATCGGCCGGCGCGCTGGCCGACACGTAGCCGACCGCTCCCGGGTGGTTCTTCACGAACTCGACCACTTCCAAGTCGCTCTGCTTCTGGGGCGGCGGCACGTCGCGCCCCGAGAAGATCAGCTGCTGCCAGTAGCTCTTCACCGCGCCCGGGGTCTTGTCGAGCACGGTGCGGCTGAACGCCTCGCGGGCGGCGCCGTCGGCCTGGTCGACCGGGTTCGCCGCCTCACCGGAGTCCCAGTGCGACTGCTTCTTGAGGAAGATGCGCGACAGCTTCTCGCGGTCGATCGACGCCAGCGGGTTGCCGGAGTTGACGATCACCTTGCACCCTTCGTCGGCCGAGGCGGCGCTCGCCAGCGAAAGACACAGCGACATCACAATCAGTCGGGTTCGCATGAGAGTCCCCTTCAGAAGCTGAACTGGCTGCCGAGCAGCACGGCGTTGGTGAACCGCGGAGTGGTGCCGGCGACGAAGGAGTCGACGAACTGCTCCGGGTGGGCAAGCAGGTTGCCGTAGGTCAGGTGGTACTCGAGCCGCACCACCGCGCTCCGGTTGAACCAGTAGTTGAGTGCGAAGCTCGCCTCGCGGTGGTGGGTGTAGATCGATTCGCGCGGGCCCGCGAACAGCCCCACGTCGGAGTACTCGAGCCGCACCGCGGGCTGCAGGTGCTGGGTGACGAAGTAGCCGGCCTCGGCGTAGGCGGCGAAGCGGCGCATGTCGTGCTCGTGAAAGAGGAAGAACAGCTCGGCCCGAATCATCCACTTCTCGGTCAGGTACTCGATCGAGGGGCCGGCGGCGATCTTCACCTCGGGGTCGCCGAGCTTGGTGACCTCGTCGGAAGCGTAGAGGGTGCCGTAGGCGCTGGCGGCGATCGAGAGGCCGTCGATCGGCGTGGTGAGCCAGAGCCGGCCGCCCAGCAGGCCGGTGTTGTACTCGGTGATCGGGCGCGGCCGGCCGTCGGTCGCGTAGGGCACGTAGCCTGCGATCTGGTCGAGCATGTCGTTGCTCCCCAGGCGCAGCTGCCCGGCGTAGAGGTCGTAGTTGACGCCCCACCCGTGATCCGTCTCGAGGTGCCCGAGCAGGCCGACGCCGATCAGGCCGTCGGTGCTGAGCTCGGTCGCCTCGTTGTAGACCGACTCCGCAGGGTGAAAGAACGGCCGCAGGGTGCCCACGTCGCGGGTCTCACCGAGCAGGCCGAACGGCTGCTTCACCGAGCCGATGCGAAGGTGCAGCAGGTCGGAGAAGCGCCATTCGAAGAACGCCCAGTCGATCTCGACGCCGCTGGGGCTGAACGCCGCCTGCACCGAGATGAACAGCTCGTCGATCGGCCGGGCAGAGACCAACAGGGTGAACTCGGGATCGACGAAGTCGAGCGTGTTGCCCACTCCGTGCGACTCGTTGCCGTCGGTGATGCCGACCGCGGCCTGGCCATAGCCGGCGATCGAGAACCGGCCGTCGGCGAGATCGAATGCGTGGGCACTGCCGGCCGCCAACAACGCGGCCACCAGCAGGAGACGGGAGCTCATCTTTTTCCTCCGAAGTGCTGCAACAGCAGTTTGGAAATCGTGTTCAGCGGAGCGACCTGAAGCGCCGCCGGCCGGGCCGAGTCGGGCATCGAGGAGGCGATCGCCCCGCTCGACTCCTGGGCCACGGTGAAGCCGCCGGCCTCGCGCACCGCGAGCAGCCCGGCGGCGCCGTCATCGCCGAGCCCGGTCAACACCACGCCGCAGCCGCCGGAGCCGCACGAGCTCGCCAGGCTCTGCAGCAGGCGATCGCCGGAGTGCGTCCAGTCCTGGGTGGGCGACACCTCGAGCCGGCCGGCGCGATCGATGCCGAGATCGCAGCCGTCGGGCGCGAAGTAGACCGCCGGCAGCGCGCGATCACCCGCGGCGGCGATCAGCACCGGCAGCGGGGTTCGGCCGGCCAGCGAGCGAACGAAGGCGGCGGTCGAGCCGTCGACCCGGTGTTGCGCCACCAGCACCGGCACCGCGAAGCCCTTCGGCAGGCCGCCGAGCACCTGGGCCAGCGCCTGCGGGCCCCCGGTGGAGGCGACGATGCCGATCGCTTTCACGCGGCCTCCCGTCGCCGGCCGATCGCCGCGTTCACTTCGGCCAACAGCCGGCCCGCGGCGCACTCGCGCTTGCTCAAGAAGGCATCGGCGCCGGAGCGAAGACCCTCGGCGCGATCGGCCTCGTCGTCGTGCGCCGAGACCAACACGATCGGCAGCTGCGCCGACTCCTTGCGGGCGCGCACCCGGCCGGTGAGCTGGTAGCCGTCCATCGGCTCCATGCCGACGTCGCTCACCATCACCTCGTACTGCGTGTGCTCGAGCATCTCGAGCGCCTGGGGACCGCTCGACACCGCGTGCACCAGATAGCCGGCCGCCTCCAGCATCGAGCGGTGGAGCGCGCGGGCGGTGAGCGAGTCGTCGACCACCAGCACCTTGGGCCGGTTGCGGGTCATCGTCTCCGACGCGCGGCGCTCGTCGACCAGCCAGCGGGGCCGCAGCACCAGGCACAGCTCGCCGCGGCCCAGCGTCACCACGCCCTGGTACTGGGGGAGGTTCGAAAGCTGCGTCGGCAGCACCTGGAGCACCAGGTTGCGCTCGCCTTCGATCTCGTCGACCAGAAACGCGGAGCGCTTGCCGTGCGCGTACACCACCAGCGCGCTCGCCTTCGCCGACGGCTCGATCGCCTCGCGCAGCCCGAACAGGCCGCCGAGGTCGCGGAGCGCGATCAGCTGATCGTCGAGCTTGAGGTCGATCCCGCCGAGGCCGGGTTGAATCATCTTCTCGTCGAGCCGCAGCAGGCGGTCGACCGAGCTGGTCGGCAGCGCCAGCCAGGTCTCGCCGGCGCGAAACACCAGGTAGGGCGCGCTCCCGTAGACCACCGGCAGCGAGATGGTGAACAGCGAGCCGTTGCCGCGGGTGCTCTCGACCTCGATCGAGCCCTTCAGCCGCTGCACCTCGTCGCGAACCGCGTCGAGGCCGACGCCGCGGCCGGAGATCTCGGTCGCGTGCGAGCGGGTGGAGAGGCTGCTCATGAAGATCAGCTCCAGCTGCTCGCGCTCCGACAGCTGCGAGTAGCTGCGCTCGTCGATCATTCCCTTCGAGATCGCCGAGCGCTTCACCGCCTCGCGGTCGATGCCGGCGCCGTCGTCGGACACCGAGAGGAACAGCACGTTGCCCTGGCGCTCGGCGCGAACCACCAGCGCGCCCACCGGGTGCTTGCCGTGGCGCTCGCGCACGTGGGGCTGCTCGAGGCCGTGGTCGACCGAGTTGCGCAGCAGGTGGCCGAGAACGCCCTGGAGCGCGTCGGCCACCTGGCGATCGACGGAGATCTCTCCGCCGACCATCGTCAGCCGCGCCTGCTTGCCCAGCTTGCGGCACAGCTCGCGGGTGCCACGCTGCAGCGGCGGCAGCAGCGCCTCCAGCGGACGGGTGGTGAGGTCTTTGACGCCGCGCTCGACCGAGTCGACCAGCTCTTTGAGCTCGGCCAGCTCCGACTTCGAGTGCAGCCAGACCGACTCGAGCGAGAGGCGCTGGCTGGAGGCAGAACCTTCGAGGCGCGAGACCACCCGGCCGAGAACCCGGTGCTGCTCTTCGAGCTTGAGCCAGGTCTCGCGCAGGCGCTCCGAGCTGTCCACCAGACCTGAGAGCTGACGCTCGCTGACGTGCGGTTGGGTGGCGGCCGGCTGCGAAGGTGGGGCTGCCTGGGGAGGTGCTGCCGGTGTATTCGGGACGCCCTCACCCGCCCTTCGGGCGCCCTCTCCCGTGGGCGAGGGGGGCGCTGGGGCCAGCGCTGCCTCAGGGACGGAAGGCGGAGGTGCAGGCGCCGCGGCGGTGGGCGGGTTCTTCAGCTTCGCGATCAGGTCGTCGGCGTTGAGCGGCTCGTCTTTGCCGGCCTGAACGCCCCGGAACCGGGCGCGCAGCTCGCCGATCGACTGCACCAGCACGTCGACGATGCCCTCGGGGAGCGTGCCGTTGCCCTTCGCGAACGGCTTGAGCGCGTCTTCCAGCGCGTGGGTGTAGGTGACGACGTCGTCGAACCCGAGCGTGCCGGCGCTGCCCTTGAGCGTGTGGAGCGCGCGGGCGCAGGTGTTGGCCGGCGCCTGGGCCTTCGACGACTCCAGCTCGAACGCGGCGGCCGAGAGCTTGTCGCAGAGCCCGAGCGCCTCTTCGATGAAGCCCGGAATGAACTGGGCGAGCGAGGGATCAAGCGCCATCGCGGCCCTCCCCCTTCGAAACCAGGCGCGCCGGGTCGACGAAGATCAGCCGGGTGCCTTCGTGCACCAGCGGCGTCAGCGGGCCGGTCGCCTCCACCAGCGCGCGCTCGATCAGCGCGCGCGGCAGCGCCCGCACCCGGGGAATCTCTTCGCAATCGAACGCCACCCACTGCGCCGACTCGGCGTCGAACGGAGAGACGTCGACCACCACCAGCACCGCCGGGTCCTGCCGCCAGCCGGAGGCGTGCACCAGCGACGCGAAGCTGAACGCGGGAACGATCTGCCCGCCGAAGCGGAGCACGCCGATCACGTGGCGCTCGGCGAACGGCACCGGGCACACCGACTTGAGCGCGATCGCGCCCTGCAGCCGCTCGAGCGGCATCACGTAGCGCGCGTCGCCGGCGACGAACTCCGCCAGCTCCACGGTGATCCCCGCCGCCTCCTCCGCGGTCTGAGCGCGCAGACGGGCCGCGCGCGCGGCCAGCACCTCGGCCGCGGCCGGATCATCGGGCACCAGCGCGAGGTGGCGCTCTTTCACCGGGCACCCCGGGGCCGCGCCAGCCACGCGCTCGCCGATTCGAGGTAGTACTCCGCGCCCAACAGCTCGGGCCCTTCGACCTGCCGGCCCGAGGGCCAGGCGCGCGCCAGCTCGGCCAGCCGGCGCATCACCGTCTCGGCGCGGCTCCGCTCACCCAACCGTGCGTGGAGCAGCGCCCGATCGAGCAGCCCGGGCAGGTAGTTCGGGTAGCGCGAGCAGAGCTCGTCGAGCAGATCGGCCGAGCCGCGCAGATCGGCGCCGTCGCGGCGGGCGATCGCGCTCAGGTGCAGCACCACCTGCGGCGCGGGCGGAAGACGGGGCTTGGCCGGAGCGGGCGCCTTCGCGGCGGCCGGCTTCGGCGCCGCAGGAGGCGGCGTCGCGCGCGGCGTGGCCGCCGGGCGATCGCCACCCGCCCGCTCGAACGCCTGCAGCTCGGCGGGGCCGATTCGCCGCAGGCCGGGCGGAGTCGAGCTCACCTCGACCGCGCCGAGCATCAGCATCCCGCCCGGAGCCAGGCCCTGAGCGAGCCGCGCGCAGGCCGCGTTGACCGCCTCGTCGGTGAAGTAGATGAGCACGTTGCGGCAGAGCACCACGTCGAACGCGCCCGGGGCCGCCTCGAGCAGGTTGTGGCGCTCGAAGCGCACCAGGCGCCGCACCTGGGGCAGCACCTCGTAGCCGCCCTGCACCGGCTTGCCCAACAGCGGCACGTCGATCGAGCTGCCCTCGCGCACCGCGTGGTGGCGAATCACGCCCTGCTGCGCGCGCACCAACCGCGAGCGATCGAGGTCGGTGCCGAGCACCGACACCGCCGCGTCGGGCAGCGCCGCCTGGAGCACCGCGGCGACGGTGAACGCCTCTTCTCCGGTGGAGCAGCCCGCGCTCCAGGCGTTGATCGCGGAGCGGCCGGCGAAGCGCCGGGTGATTTCCTCGCGCAGAAAGTCGAAGTGCTCCGGCTGGCGGAACACGAAGGTCTCGCCCACGCTGATCGCCTGGTGGAGCTCGGCGAGCAGCTCGGGGTCTTTGGCGTCGAGGCGCTGCTCGAGCGCGGCCTTCGAATACCGCTGCGTCAGCTTGCCGCCGAGCGCGTAGACGCACTGCTGCACCCGCGGGCCGGCCACGAACCCCGACTCGCTGCAGGCGAGCTCGAGCAGCCTGGCCACCACCTCGTAGGGCACCTTCGCGCTCACGCCGCCTCCCGGGTGAGGGCGTGAAGCGCGTTGGCCAGCCGGCTCCACTCGCCGGGGAACAGCAGCACGAACGGGTCGAGCACCGGCACCGCGCCGAGGCTGAGCCGCGCCAGCCCTTGAATCGCCGCCGACTCCGCGGTCACTTCGGTCGCGGCGAGCCGCTCCAGCGCGGGCGTCTCTTCGGGCGAGTGCACCTTGTCGACCGCGAGCGCGAGGGCGACGTCTTCACGCTGCACCACCACCAGCTGCCGCTCGACGTACGAAGGCGGCGGCGCGAGGCCGAGCCGGCCGGCGAGCTCGAGCACCGGCACGAAGGTGGTGCCGAGCTGAATCGCCTCCTTCAGCCACTGGGGGGCGCCGGGGAGCGCCACCGCCAACGCCTGGTGGCAGACGTGGCGCACCAGCTCGAGCCGCACCGAGAGCACCAGGCCGCCCACCTCCATCGGGAGCAGCGGAGTGGCGGTGGTCTGCCGCTGCGCGCGCATCGCCGAGAGCGCCTGCGCCACCGTGTCGCGCAGCACTTCGGCGGAGACCGGCTTGGCGAGGAACTTCCAGGCGCCGAGGTCGAGGCACTCTTCTGCCCGCTCGTGCTCCGACGACAGCATCACCACCGGAATGCGCGCCAGCTGAGGGTCGGCCTTGAGCCGGCGCAGCACCTCGTCGCCGTCGGCGCCCGGCATCGAGAGATCGAGCACGATCGCCGCGGGCTGAACGGTGCGCGCCGCTTCGACCGCGCGATCGCCGCGGCTCTCGGTGTGCACCCGGTAGTCGCGCGACAGCACCTCGCGGCCGAACGCCAGCACCGCCTCGCTGTCGTCGACCAGCAGCACCGCTGCGCCGTGTGCGCTCACCGGGCGGCCGCCTCGTTGTCACGCGGGTAGTCGCTCACCGGGCGATCAGGGAGCGCGATCTCCACCGTGGCGCCCTCGCCCGGCTTCGACGCGATGGTGATCGTGCCGCCCAGGCTGCGCACCAGGCCCTGCGCCACCGACAGCCCCAGCCCGGTGCCCTGCCCCGGCGGCTTGGTGGTGAAGAACGGGTCGAACACCCGCGAGAGGTGCTCGGGGGCGATGCCGACGCCGTCGTCGCGCACCGCGATGCGGTTCATCAGGCCGTCGTGGCGGCCGCTGATTTGAATGGTGCCCTTGCCCTTGCCGCGGGTGGCCTCGGCGGCGTTGGCGAGCACCGCGCGCAGCACCTGGGCGAGCCGCGACTTGCCGGTCTGAAACGCGAACGGCTCGCCGCTCGCGAACGAGAGCTGGGCGTGACCGCGGTTGTTCACCTTGGCCCAGGCCGCCTGCACCTCGGCGTCGAGGGTGACGTCTTCGGGCTGCTCGGCCGAGACGCGCGCAGTGGCCTCGAGGCCCTTCACGATCTCGCCGATGCGCCCCACCCCTTCGAGCGAGTCGCCGGCGGCCGAGAGCAGATCCTCCCGGGTGTCTTTGGGCAGGCTCTCGAGCTCCTTCACCTCGTTGGTGATGAAGTTGAGGCCGGCGCGCACGTAGGCGAGCGGGTTGTTGAGCTCGTGGGCGACGCCCGCCACCAGGGTGCCGATCGCGGCCATCTTCTCGGCCGCCACCAGCGACGACTGCGCCTCGGTCAGCTGCTTGTTGGAGTCGAGCAGCTCCTGCGAGCGGCGCTCGAGCGCCTGGGTGGCCGACCGCAGCCGCAGCAGCGAGGCGACCCGGGCGAGCAGCTCGCGCGGCCGCACCGGCTTGAACAGGTACTCGTCGGCGCCCGCCTCCAGGCCGGCGACCTTCGACTCTTCGTCGACCCGCGAGGTGAGCAGCACCACCGGCACCCGGGTGAGCTCGGGCCGGCGCTTCAGCTCGGCGCAGAGCTGGTAGCCGTCGATGCCACCCATCTCGATGTCGGAGATGATCAGGTCGGGCGCTTGACGCTCGGCTTCGGCCAGCGCGGCCTCACCCGAGTCGAGCTCGATCACCTGGTGCTTCGGCCGCAACAGCGCGCCAATGACCTGACGGATTGTCGCCGAGTCATCGCACACCACGATTCGAGGCAAGGGAGTGTCCACGCCCCAGTTCCTTCATCAAGGCATGTGCCACCCGTATCCTTCGGGCTTTGCACCCGTTCGGCAGACGATGCCGGTGTCGGCTTCGACCTGGAAACCGCGCGGGGGTGTCAGCCCAACCCAGGGCTACGGCTTCTTCGGCGGCAGCGCCTTGGGGAGCGGCTTGCGCGGCAGCGGCTCGGGCCGGTTGGCGGTGAGGTAGACAAAGGTCGCCATGATCGCCGCCGCCTGCATCAGGTCGGAGGGCTGCGCGTGGTCGTACAGGTCGAGCGAGCTGTGGTGGGTGCGGGTGCCGTAGTCGAGCGGGTCTTGAATGAACTGAAAGCCGGGCAGCCCGACCGCGTCGAACGAGAGGTGATCGGTGCCGCCGACGCTGCGAATCGAGATCGTGTTCGCGCCCTCGTCTTTGAACGGCATCAGCCAGGCGTCGAAGATCGGCCGCGCCATGTCGTTGCCCTGCAGGTAGACGCCGCGAATCTTCCCGCTGCCGTAGTCGAGGTTGAAGTAGCCCGAGAGCTTGGCGTGCTCGCCTTTGAGCTTCATCGTCACCGGGTCGGCGAAGTGCTCCTTCACGTAGCCACGGGAGCCGAGCAGGCCCTGCTCCTCGCCGCTCCAGAGCGCCAGGCGCACGGTGCAATCCATCGGGAGCTTGAGCGCCTGAAGAATTCGAAACGCCTCCAGCACCACCGCCGAGCCGGCGCCGTTGTCAGACGCGCCGGTGCCCGCGTGCCAGGAGTCGAGGTGGGCGCCGAGCATCACCAGCTCGTCTTTCTTCTTGCCGCCGGGGATCTCGGCGATCACGTCGTAGCCGTCTTGGTTGGCGTCGTCGAAGGTGGCCTGGAGATCGACCTGCGCCTTCACCGGCACCTTGTGATCGATCAGCCGCATCACCCGGTTGTAGTCCTCCGGCTGGAGCACCACCCACGGCGGGCCGGCCGGCTTGCCGCCCTCCCAGTTGTTGTTCGACTCGGCGAACACCACTCCGCCCTCGCCGCGATCGTCGGTCGAGAACACCGCCACCGCGCCCTCGGTGCGAAAGAAGTCGGCCAGCCGCGCCGACTGCGCGCGCACCCGGTCGCCGTACTCGGCCAGCACCTCGAGCGGCGCCGCCGCCAGCAGCGCCTGCCGCCGCTTGTCGTCGAGCGGCAGGTTCTTCAGCGGCCACTCCCACTTCGGCACCGGGTACGGCTCGGGCGCGATCGCCTCTTTGGTCAGCTTGGGGTCGTCGAAGCGCGAGCCGACCGAGTCTTTCGGCAGCTCGAGGTCGCGCTCCTCGTTCACCATCACCATCTTGCCGTTGAGCTTGCCGTGCTCGGCGGCGAAGTACGCGTCGAGGCGGGCGGAGATCTTCTCCAGGTCCCACCGGTTGTACGGCTCCTCCCGGGTCCACACCGGAGCCACCACCAGCTCCGCGCTCACCGGGCCCGAGGTTCCACTGCACCAGGCCTTGGGCGAGCCATGCAGCGGCGCGTAGGCCGGAGACTGCAGGCTGGCCGAGAAACGGCTCACCGACCAGCCGCGGCCGAAGTGCCCCCACTTCTCGAGGTGCACGTTCTGGCCGCCCCACCCTTTGAGCGTCTTCACCGCCCAGTCGGCCGCCGCCTTGTACCCCGGCGAGTTGGTGAGCCGGGGGCCGTTGGCGTCGGTGAGCCAGAACAGGTGCTCCATCACCTGGCCCCGGGTGAACGCCTCGTCCTTGATCTTGTAGACGACGTCGAGGTTCGGTTTGTCGTCGGCGGCGGAGCTGAGCGAGAGCAGCAGTACGGCGGCGTGGGTGAGCATCGCCGCCGGACTCAAGCACTGAACTAGGGCGCCGGCACCAACACCGACACCGACATCGGCGGCATCGTGTAGTCGAACGCGTTCACCCCGACCGCTGGGGCATCGCTCCCCGGCACCACCGAAGCGCTGGCCGACGTCACCGTGTAGACCTTCAGCTTCGAGAACTGCGCGGTGCTGTAGACCTTGAGGCCCGCGCTCTTCGCGGTGGCCGACTTGTTGATCGCCACGATCACCATCTTCGACGGGTCGGTGGAGTGCAGCGAGCCGTACACCGTCGCGGTGGCCACGTCGGAGGTGGTCGCCTGCACCGAGGTGTCTTCGAACCCGGCGCCGTTGCCATCGTAGTTGCGGTAGGCGTGGAACGCGGCGAGGTTGAACACCTCGTTGCCGTTGAGCGGCCAGAGTGTCGCCGCCGCCACGCCCTCACGCCCGAAGATGCCGAGCACGTCGGCGGTGGCCACGCCGCCCGAGATGTCGTCGCCGGCGCCGTAGTTCCACTCCGAGAACGACAGCCCGGTGCCCGGGTAGTGGGCCGCGATCTTCGCGTTCGCCCAGGGGATCAGCTGAATCGCCTGGTTGTTGGTGGTCTGGGTGATCCACGAGGTCTCGACGTAGGTGGGATCCCACAGCGAGCGCGGGGCCTGTACCCGGGCCTGCACCGAGGCCACGTCGGTCGCGGTGCCGATGATGCGCTGACCGCCGCCCTGCGCCTCGGGGTACCAGTGCAGATCGAGCACATCGATCAGCCGCTTGCCGGCGCTGGTCTGCGCCGCCTGCATCTGGGTCAGGTAGTAGTCGAGGTAGTTGCCCTTGCCGCTCATGTCGGGCGCCCCCGAGAGGTTGTCGAAGCCGCCCCAGCCGTAGTTCACCGAGCCCAACACCAGCGCGTTGGGTGCGATCGACTTCACCATCGTCGCGTAGGTGATGTTGCGCTGGCAGAGCTCGTCATAGCCGACGCTGTTGGGGTGAATCTCGGCGTGGGTGGAGCTCCAGAGGTCGGGCTCGTTGTCCATCGAGAACAGGACCTGCTGCGAGCCGTAGTTGGCGGTCACCCAGCTCACGAACTCGTCCTGGTTCACGTAGCCGTCGGTGGCGTCGGGGGTCGTCGAGAGCGCCGAGCCCTTGGTGGCGCGGTTCTGCTTGAAGCGGGTCGACAGGTAGTTGCTGCCCGAGTTGCGCACGTCGCCGCCGCCGTTCTTGTCGGCCGCGACGTAGTCGACGATCGGCACCGTGAGCAGGGTGGCCGCGCCGTGGGCCGCCGCCGACTGGAGCAGCGGAGCGAGCGCCGCGCCCGGGGTGTTGCTGGCGCTGAGGTTGTCGTCGTTCTGGTAGAGCCAATCGCTGCCCGCGTTGGAGGCGTTGTTCTCCCAGTTGTACGCGGTGTACCGGTTGCCGCCGGCGCGAACGAGGCCGTAGCGGCTGTTCGCGATGTCGTCGGCCACGTTGGAGCCGTAGATCAGCGGCGAGATCGGCCGCGCGTTCTGATCGGAGTGCACCTCGAGCTGCACGTCGGCGCTGCCGGGGTCACCGGGGGTGATCATCACCGCCGGGCCACCGCCGGTCGCCGCGCCGCCACCGCTCGCCGAGCCGCCGCCCACCGCGCTGCCACCGCCGGTCGCGTTGCCCGCGTCGGCCGCGATGCCGCCACCCGTGCCCGGGTTGCCGCCAACGCTGCTCCCACCGCCGAACCCGGCGCCGCCGCCTCGCGGGCCATCCCACGGGCCGCCATCGGGCCGCACGCCTGAAGCCACTCCGCCGCCTGCGCCCGCCGGGCTGCCATCGCCGCTGCGCGCCGCGCTGGTGGTGTTGTCACTGCCCACTTCTTCCGCTCCGGTCAGCCCCGCGGTTCCACCGCACGCACAAGCCACCAGCACTGCAACTGCGTACATCGCCTTCGTCATTACGGTTACTCCTCCTTGCGAAGGCGAAGCGATCTACCGGACGAGTGCTGGGCGAGATAAACCCACAGGGCGGCACACGAGTATTTCCGCGGGGGTGAAACAAAAAATGTCACCTATTCGTCAGCCTCCCGTGACCGTCTCCCCTCAGATGGAGCCGAGCGACGAGCAGCTGATGGAGCGCTTCTGCGCGGGCGAGACGTCTGCCTGCGAGCAGCTGTTCAGCCGGCACGGGCGGCGGGTCGACGCGCTGATGAAGTCGATGGTGCGCGACGAGGCGCTGGCCGAAGACCTGGTGCAGACGACCTTCCTGTCGGTGGTGCGCAGCAAAGACCGCTACACCCCCGGGCACCCCGTTCTGCCGTGGATCTTCACCATCGCGACCAACGCGGCGCGCGACGTGTTGCGGCGTAAAGGTCTGAAGATCGAAGAGCTTTCCGACACCGGCGAGCTGCCCCGCGACGTGGCGGGCGGCCAGAGCACCGAGACCGACCCCGGCCTGCGCAAGGCGGTGGAGCAGGCGCTCTCGAAGCTGCCCCAGTCGCACCGCGAGGTGGTGGTGCTGCACAAGGTGCAGGGGCTTTCATTCGTGGAGATCGCCGACGCGCTCGGGATCACCTCGGCGGCGGCCCGCATTCGGGCGCACCGGGGCTACGAGAGATTGAGGGAGCTGCTCGCTCCCTTGGGAGTCGAATGACATGCCGAAGCTGGATGACCTTTTGATCGAGACCGCACAGACGATGTCGCCGTTGGACCGGGCGCGAGCAGCGCTGACGGCCGAGCTGCGAAAGCCCGCCGCGCCTTCGTGGAAGGCGTCGCTGGCGATGCCGGTGGTGGCCTCGTGGTTCGTGATGCTCGCCGCCGCTGGAGCGCTGATCGGGTTGGGCGACGCGACACCGCTGTTGGCTTCACGGCTGCCGCTGATCATCTCGCTGGCGCTGCTCACCGGGTTGTCGGGTTGGTTGGCGGTGGCTCCGTTGGGCCGGGCGGCTCCGGTGGTGGGCGCGGCGATCGGCCTGGCGGCAGCCGCAGGCCTGGTGCTGGTGCGCGGTGCGGGCCTGCCGTCTCAGACGCCGGAGTGGGTGTGCGGCGTGTCGCACGTGGGCGCCGGGCTGATTCCCCTCGGGTTCATGATCGCGGCGTTGCGGCGTGCGGCTCCCAACCCCTGGCGCGCGCTCGCCGGTGGCCTGGCGATCGGCACCACCGGCGCGGTGATCGGCGAGCTGGCGTGCTCCCGCGGCTGGGACCACGTGCTCAAGTACCACCTGGGCGCGTGGCTGATGGTCGCGGTGGTCTGCGTGGTGCTCTCGCGGCGGGTCAGACCGCTCTCGTACGCCCCTTAGCCCTCTCCGTTGGGAGAGGGCCGACTGCGCGAAGCGCAGCGGGGTGAGGGACTGCCCTCACCACACGCCGCACGCTCAGTGCGCTTCCGACGGGTTGCGGAACGCTTCGGGCCGGGTGATGCCGCTGGTGGCTTCGGCCTTGGCCTTCTGAATCTCGGCCTCGGAGTCGGCCTGCTCGGGAGCCTTGGGCAGCTCCTTGGGGATGTACTTCTTGTCGATGTCCTCGAACACCGTCTTCGAAGTGGTCCCCGCGGTGAGCCGCTTCGGCTGGTGCGGGTGGAGCGGGATCTTCTTGAAGTCGAGCATGTCGGGCTTCTCGTGGCTGCTCTTGAAGTAGCGCTGCGCCGCGAGCATCGAGGGCAGGTTCTTGAAGAGGTGCCACAGGGTCCACTTGTGCTCCCAGATGCGGGCGCGGAACCGCTTCTGGTACTGCTTGCCCCGGTAGAAGCGCTGAACGTGCTCGTTGTACAGCTGCTCCATCTGGGCGACCGACTCGAAGCCCGCCGGCCGGTAGATGAAGTTGAGGCAGTTCATCAGCCGCCAGTCTTCGTGGAAGAAGCCTTCCTTCCCTTCCTGGTCGATGATCTCGTGCCACATCGGCGCGCCGTAGAACGGAGTGAACTTGGTCATGTTCATCTCGTCCACGTCGAGCGTCTGAATCCAGTCGCTGGTGGTCTTGAACGTCGCCGGCGTCTCACCGGGCAGACCGAAGATGAACAGGCCCTTGGCGCGCATGCCGAGCTTGTGCACGCGCTTGATCACCTCGGCGACCTCGTCGAGCTTCACGCCGGTCTTGTGGCGATCCATCAGGGTCGGGTCGGCCGACTCGATGCCCATCGAGACCTGGAGGCAGCCGGCGCGCTTCATCAGGCTGAACAATTCGTCGTCGTCGTTGTGGCCGACGCGAATCGCGCAGTTCCAGTCCATGCCGAGCGGCTTCTTGATCAGCGTCTCGCAGAGCTCGATCACCCGCTTGCGCGAAGCGGTGAAGAGGTCGTCGTAGAAGTTGATGTGGTGCACGCCGAACTCATCGCGCAGGTACTTCATGTGCTCCCACACGTAGTTGGCGGAGTTGTACTTGTAGAGCCGCTCGTAGACGGTGCGGTCGCAGTAGCTGCAGGTGAACGGGCACCCGCGGCTGGTGATCATCGTCGCGCCCCACCGCTTGCGGTAGCTGAACAGCGGGAGGTGGTACCCCTTGGGGAAGCCGTCGAGCTTCTTGTAGTTGGGGAACGGGAGCGTATCGAGGTCGGTGATCCGGCCGCGGCGGG
This sequence comes from Myxococcaceae bacterium, assembly GCA_047602415.1. GTDB lineage: Bacteria > Myxococcota > Myxococcia > Myxococcales > Myxococcaceae > JASGHH01. Next base: position 1,689,277 of record JASGHH010000001.1, read on the forward strand.
GGTTCGAGACCAGCTTGTCGCCGTCACGCCAGACCAGGTTGGGGATCGACCGCAGCGGCTTGCCGTCGCAGAGGTCTTGCATCGCGCCTTCGCCTTCGCCGATGCAGAGGTAGTCGATGTTCGGGAACGCCGGGAGCAGCTGGGCGCCGACCGACGAGGGGTGCACCGCGCCGAAGATCGTCTTCACGCTCGGGCGCTTCGCCTTGATCAGGGTGGCGATGTCGTAGCCCTCGAGGAAGGCCGAGGTGGTGGTCGAGAAGCCGACGAAGTCGGGGTTGAACGACAGCACCTTCTCGACGGTGGCCTCGATGCCCTTGGGCGGGTTGGGCCCCAGGCAGTCGACCAGCTGGGTCTCGTGACCATGCTTGTCGAGCCAGGCCGACAAGGTGAGGATGCCGATGGGGGCCATCCGGTTGGCGAGCAGCGTGAAGTCCGGTTGCCCGGGGCAGAAGTTGTAGCCCGCGGGGTGAACGAAAGAGACGCGCATTCTTTGCGTCCTAGCCCAGCGCTCTAAGTTCTACAAGAGACTGAGGTTTTCTCAGGCCTTGGTCTGAAAGGTGCGCAAAGCCGCCAGGGTCTGGTGAATCAGCTCCTCTTGGTAGCGGTAGGCCATCTCCTGGCCCATCGGCACCAGCATCGAGAGCGAGTAGCGCCTCGACTTCGCGGAGAGGTCTTCGAGGCCGCGAATCACCGACTCGATCGTCTGCTTGCCTTCGGGGGTGCCGGGCGCTCCGCTGGGGCCGGCGCGGGCGATGTCTCCCACGGTGGCGGAGTGGCCGAACACCTTGGTGAGCTCCGACTCGAGGTTCACCCGCGCCACGTCGATGCGCCAGAGGCGAAAGCGGTGGCCGAAGCCCATCGCGTTGAACAGCAGCGAGATGCCCATCACCACGTAGGCCCAGTTGGCGGGCGGCATCACGTCGACCAGCCAGGGCACGTACTCGTCGGCCGGCTCGGGGCCGTTCTGGGTGAAGAAGTCGCGCGAGGTGGCCGAGAGATCGAGCCCGGTGGCGTTGGGCGTCTCGATGTTGTGGCGAACGAGCTCGGGGAACTGCTTCGCCAGCAGGATCAGGGTGTCGATGATCTGCGAGCGGCCGGCGCAGGCGTTGGCGAGCACCAGGGTCTCGACCCGCAGCACCCGCTTGTCGTCGGGCGGCAGCATCTTCACCGGGTCGTATTCTCCCGCGCCGATGCGGCCGGTGCGCAGGTGGGCGATGCGGCGCGCGATCACGTCGGAGTGGGCGAAGCCGGCGATCTGCAGCCCCTGCTCGGTGATCGCCTTCTTCACCAGCGCGGCGTCTTCATCCATCACCACCACCGCGAGGTCGAGCTCACCCTTGGTGGCCAGCTCGAGCTGATCGACCAGCGAGTGGTTCGACAGCTGCATCTCGAGCGCGCCGAGCTCGGGCAACAGCAGCAGCTGGCGCACCAGGGCCTCCGCGCCGGAGCCCGCCGGGCCGATGCCGATCTTGAGCCCGCGCAGCTGGGCGAACTCCTTGATCTGATCGCCGTTCTTGCCGAGGAAGAAGACCGACTCCGCCTTGGGCAGACGCGCGATCAGGGTCGGCTTCGGCTCTTCGAAAGGCGTGCCGTCTTGAGCGAGGCCGAACATCACGTCGCACTTCGCTTCACCGGCGGCGAGCTTGCGAACGTTGTCGAACGAGCCCTCGCTCGGCACGTTGCGCACTCTGCCCTTCTGCTGCGAGGCCAGCCCCGCGAGCCCGTCGACCAGCTTGTGGTAGTTGCCCTCGGGCACGCCGGAGAGGATGCCGACGTTCAGCCGGGACAGGTCGCGCCGCAGGTTGAGCCGCGAGACCAGCAGGCCGAACAGGCCGATCAGCACCACGCTCACCAGCGCGCGCAGCAACAGGCCACGGCGCGATTCGGGCGCTTCCTTCGTCTCGGCGGCGAGGGGTCGGTTGGAGTCTGTTTGCACGTTCTTATTGAGCGCAGTTGGTGGAGTAGTCGCCGCTGATCTGGAAGTGGGTGCCGTTCGGCGGCGACGACATCAGCAGGTCGAAGGTGCCCGAGGCTTCGATCTGGGCGCCTCCGCCGTGAGGGTCGAAGGTGTCGAGGCTGATGTAGCCGGAGATCTCGGTGCCGGTGACCGTGGTCTGGTTGCCGCCGTCGTTGATCGTCGCCTGGTACGTCGCGGTCGAGCCGCCGACTCCGGTGGGGCTGATGTTGAAGAAGTACACCGTACCGGCGTCGAGCACGCTGCCCGCGTCTGCCGTCATCGTGAGCTCGAGCATGTAGAAGTCAAGGGGGTCGGTGCCGCCGGCCGCCGGGCAATACGAGATGTAGTTGGTCACGCTGAGGGTGAGGCTGTCGTAGCCCGCCGAGGTCATCGTGCTGGTCTTGTAGATCGTGACCGCGGGCTGAAAGCCGAGCTGGCTGCCCACGCCGCCGTCGACCGACCCCGCGTCGCCGGTGAGGCCGCCGGTGCCTCCGCCGGTCGCTGCGCCGCCGCCGGTCGCTGCGCCGCCGCCGGTCGCCGCTCCGCCGCCCGTCGCCGCTCCGCCGCCGCTCGCCGATCCGCCGCCCGTCGCCGCTCCACCACCGGTCGCTGCTCCCCCACCGGTTGCCGCGCCACCACCGGTCGCCGCTCCACCACCCGTCGCCGCGCCGCCGCCGGTCGCCGCGCCGCCACCCGTCGCTGCTCCACCGCCGCCGGTGCCATCGACGCACGCCCCCGCGGTGCAGACCTGGCTCTGAAAGCAGGCGTTGCAGGCCGCGCCGTGGGCGCCGCAGTACGACCGGGAGTCGCCGGTCTCGCACTGCCCGAGGGCGTCACAGCAGCCGCTGGCGCAGCTCGAGGCGTCGCACTTGGAGCCGCAGCTCTCGAGCGCGAGTACCAGCACGAACCCAGCGAGGCCTCCGGCGATCAGCGAGCGCATCGGCGCGATTGTGCAGGCTTCAGCCGCCACAGTCGATTGCGAACGTGCCCCAGACCTGCGCGCTGCCTCCGTCGAGGAGCGACAGGCCCGCGTCGAAGTGGCCGCTGGCGCGCACCGCGTAGGTGGTGCCGTCGCGGCGATCGATGAAGTCGAGCGACGCCGAGCCCGAGGTGCCGGTGTCGAAGTCGTAGTAGGTGCTCATCGTGCCGCCGCCGTCGGGGAGCGCGGTGCCGTGGAGACCGTGAACGTAGAGGGCTCCGGCCGAGTGACCGGCGTCGGTGCCGATCGGGTAGTCGCCCAAGGTGAGCGCCGCCGGGTCATAGAAGTTCAGCGTCAGCACCTGGTACTCGTCGATCAGCCCGGCGTCGATGGTGACGAAGCAGGTCGCCGGCTCGTTGGTGATCGTGATCGCCAGCCCCTCGCCCTGTGGCCCGTGAAAGAAGTGCGAGGCGGCGGTGGTGGCGGGAGTGAACGCGAGCGGGCCGGCGAGCGTGGTGGGGCCTCCGTCGGAGACCCCCATCGGGCCGCCTCCGTCGTACGGCGGCACGCTGGCGTCGAAGCCGTCGCCTGCGTCGGAGCCGGCGTCACCTCCGCCATGGCCACCGTGGCCTCCGCCTCCGCCCATCGAGGCGTCGAACCCGCAGCCCGACTTGGGGCACACCGGGTCGCCGTCGCACGCGGAGAGCAGCGCGACGGCGAGCAGCAATGCGAGTCCCCTCATTCGAGGGGCGATTGTGGTGCGAAACCGCTCAGGTGTCGATGGCGCGCAGATCGGCGTAGCGCTGACCGGCGGCCTGCCCCAACTGAGACAGCTTGGAGAGATCTTCGGTGGTGAGCTTCACGTCGGCCGCGCCGCAGTTCTCTTCGAGGTACTTGCGCCGCTTGGTGCCGGGAATGGGCACGATGTCTTCCCCCTGCGCGAGCAGCCACGCGAGCGCGACCTGGCCCGCGGTGGCGTTCTTCGCGGCGGCGAGCTGTTTGATCTGATCGACGAGCCGGAGGTTCTGGTCGAGGTTCTCGCCGTCGAAGCGGGGGAAGCGCTGGGCGCGCGCGTCGCCGGCCCCGAGGGTGTTCTTGTTGAACGAGCCCGAGAGCAGACCGCGGCCGAGCGGGCTGTACGGCACGAAGCCGATGCCGAGCTCGCGCAGCGTAGGGAGGATGTCGGTTTCGACGTGGCGCTCGAACACCGAGTACTCGGTCTGGAGCGCGGTGATCGGGTGCACGGCGTGGGCCCGCCGAATCGTCTTCGCGCTCGCCTCCGACAGCCCGAGGTATTTCACCTTGCCGGCCTTCACCAGGTCGGCCATCGCGCCGACGGTGTCTTCGATCGGGACCGTCTTGTCGACCCGGTGCTGGTAGTAGAGGTCGATGCAGTCGATGCCGAGGCGCTGGAGCGAGGCGTCGCAGGCCGACTTCACGTACTCGGGCTTGCCGCTGATGCCGAGGAAGTTGCCCTTCTCGTCGCGAATGTTGGCGAATTTGGTGGCGATCACCACGAAGTCACGGCGCTGCTTCAGCGCGCGGCCGACCAGCTGCTCGTTCACGAACGGCCCGTACATGTCGGCGGTGTCGAAGAAGGTGACGCCCAGCTCGATCGCGCGATCGATGGTGGCGCGCGACTCCGCGTCGTCGCCGGGCCCGTAGAACTCGCTCATGCCCATGCACCCCAGACCGAGCTCCGACACCACCAGCCCCTGCTTGCCCAGCTTGCGAGTCTTCATGGCGCGACAGTTAACGCGCTGGCGCATTCACTGCACGCCGGATATCTCGCTCGCACGATGGCCAAGACCTACGTGATCAGCGGCGGCAACAGCGGCATCGGTCTCGAGGCGGGACGGCAGCTGGCGCGCGACGGGCACAAGGTGATCCTGCTCGGCCGCGACCCGAAGAAGGGCGAGGCAGCGGTGGCGTCGATCGGCAGCAACGCCGAGTTCATCGCCTCTGATCTGTCGACCCACGCCGGCACCCGCGACTGCGCGACGCGAATCGCGGGCTCGAACCCGGTGATCGACGGCTTGATCCTCGGCGCGGGGGTGCTCACCACCTCCGGCGACCTGCGCACCTCCGATGGGCTGCACGCGATCTTCTCCACCAATTACCTGAGCCGTTACCACCTCACCCAGCGGCTGCTGCCGAACCTGAAGGCGTCGGCGAGCCCGACGGTGGTGCTGCTGGTGGCTGGCGTCTCGGTGGAGAGCCGAATCAACACCGCTCACTTCACGCCCAATGCGCCCTGGCCGGGCATGAGCGGGCTGTCGGGCGTGCAGATCGCCAACTACCACTACGTGAAGCACCTCGCGGCGAAGGAGCCGGCGGTGAAGTGCGCGGTCTGCAACGTGGGCCTGGTGAAGACCGAGATCATGCGCGCGATGCCGGCGGTGATGCGGTTCGGCTTCGCGGTGTTCGGGCCGCTGATCACCATTCCAGTCGAGAAGGCGGCTGAGAACCCGGTCTGGCTCTCGACCCACTCGGAGTGGAAGAGCGGCACCTATTTCCCCAAGCCGGGCCACCGCGACACCACCATCAATCTCGACGCCGCGCTCCCGAACGAGACCGAGCAGGTGGTGAAGCTCTCCTCCGAGCTGACCCAAGCGTGAGCTGGGATCGGCTGAAGAAGGTGTTGGGTGACGAGCCGCTGCCCGCGGCGTTGGTCGATCTCGACGCGTTCGACGCCAACGTCGAGCGGGTGCTCTCGGGGCTGAACGGCAAGAAGCTGCGGGTGGCGACCAAGTCGATTCGCTGTGTCGAGCTGACCCGGCGGGCGCTGGCGCGGGCCGGTGAGCGCGCGATCGGCCTGATGACCTACACCGCGGCGGAGACGGCGTTCCTCGCGCGTGAAGGGGTGTCGCGAGATTCTGCTGCTCGCCTACCCCACCCTGCTCGGCTCCGACATCGAGCTGCTGGCGAAGACCAACCAAGACGGCGCGGTGGCCTCGGTGGTGGCCGATTCGGTGGAGCACCTCGAGGCGCTCGAGGCCGGCGCGGCGAAGGTGGGCGCGGTGCTGCCGGTGGTACTGGAGGTCGACTGCGGCTGGCGGCCGCTCGGGCTGCACGTCGGGGTTCGACGCAGCCCGCTGCACTCCGTCGAGGATGTGGCGGCGCTGGCGGCACGAGTGGGCTCGTTCGCGCACCTGAAGTTTCACGGGCTGATGGGCTACGAGTCGCAGATCGCCGGGTTGCCCGACGAGAACCCGTTCGCGAAGTGGCAGACGCCGGCGCGCAAGGTGATCAAGGACCGTTCGCGCGTCGCGATCGAGCGCACCCGCGCGGAGCTCTCGCGGCGCCTGAAGCCCACGGTGTTCAACGGCGGCGGCACCGGGAGCATCGGCACCAGCGCGGCCGAGGCGGCGCTCACCGAGCTGACGGTGGGCTCGGGGTTTCTCGACGGGCACCTGTTCGACGGGTACCACGGGCTGACGCTGGCGCCGGCCGCGTACTTCGCGCTCCAGGTGGTGCGGCGCCCCGGCAAAGGTCTCGTCACCTGTCACGGTGGTGGCTACATCGCGTCGGGAGAAGCCGGGCGCGATCGCCTGCCCAAGCCCATGTGGCCCAAGGGACTTTCGCTGCTCGATTTGGAGGGCGCGGGCGAGGTGCAGACGCCGCTCGCGGTGCCCGACGACTGCCCGCTGCGGCTGGGTGACCCGGTATTCTTTCGCCATGCCAAGAGCGGCGAGCTTTCAGAGCACTTTCGGGAGTACGTTCTGATCCGTAGCGACCGCGTCGAGAGCCGCGCGGCCACCTACCGCGGGTTGGGTCATGCGTTTCTCGGCTGAAATCGCCCTACACGAACCCTCTCCTTTGGGAGAGGCCGACGAGCGCCATAGGCGCTCGCGGGTGAGGAACAGCCTTGTCCTCGGTCTCGCACTGGCAAGCCTTTCCTGTGGATCACCGCACGAGATCCCGGGAACCCAAATTCAGATGACGTTCACCCGGCCCACCTTCTGGGAGGCGCCGTTCCCGAGCGACGACCGGGTGAAGAACGGAAAGCTGAACCTGCTCGGGTTCGACGCGCGGCAGATCGAGCTGATCGGCCAGGTGATGGCGCTCAACTCGCAAGCGAAGGGCTTCGCCACCACCGGAGCGATCTTCTTCACCACCACCACCTCGCTGGACCCGGCGAAGATGCCGTCAATCGCCGACACGGTGAAGCCTTCGAGCCCGGTGTTCGTGATCGAGCTCGATGGCCCCGAGCCGGGCCGGCGCTTCCCGCTCGAGGTGTCGTACTGCGAGGCGTGCAGCGCGTACGGCGCGGCGCGAACGCTGACGTTGCTGCCGCTGCAAGGCGTGCCGCTGCACCCCGGCGCTCGGTACGCGGCGGTGGTGATGCGCGGGTTGAACGATGCCACCGGCAAGCCGTTGGGGGTGTCGCTCTCGATGGCGCAGCTGCTCGGAGGAGAGCTCGCCGCGGGGCTGAGCTCGGGCGATTCTCGACGGCTACAAGAAGGCGATCGACACGCTGAAGTCGAACAAGGTGAAGACCGAGGACATCGCGGGGATGACGGTGTTCACCACCGGTGAGCCGGCGAAGCAGCTCGGCGTGTTCCGCGACGCGGTGCTCGCGCTGCCGACGCCGGCGCTCTCGACGCCGCTGGCGAAGACCGACGAGTTCCCCGACTTCTGCGTCTACCAGGGCAGCATCGAGATGCCGGTGTACCAACAGGGCGTGCCGCCGTTCTCCACCGAGGGTGGCGAGTGGGCGGTGGACGCGAGCGGTACGCCGGTGCTGCAGCGCCGCGAGACCGCGCGGGTGTTCGTGACGATTCCGCGCACGCCGATGCCGGCGGCGGGCTACCCGGTCGTCTATCTGATCGGCACCGGGGCGGGAGGGGATTGGGCGCTGGTCGATCGCGGCCCACAGGCGATGACCGGGGGACCGGCGCTCGACGCGGGCACCGGACCGGCGCTGCACTTCGCTCGCGTCGGCTACGCCGGAGTCACCATCGATGGACCGCTCGAGGGCCCGCGCAACACCACCGGCGGTGACGAAGACTTTCTGATCTTCAACCTGCAGAACCTGGTCGCGATGCGGGACAACCTGCGGCAGTCCGCGCTCGAGGTGATCCTCGACGCGAAGCTGATCGAGCAGGGCGTGGTCGCTCCCGACGTCAGCGATTGCCCCGGTGCGAGCGGTCCGGTGCACTTCGACATGCAGCACCTCGGGTTGATGGGCCACTCGATGGGCGCGTCGATCCTGCCGCTGGCTGCCGCGTGGGAGCCCAAGTACAAGGCGATCATCTTGAGCGGCTCGGGCGGGAGCTGGATCGAGAACATCGTCTACAAGCAGAAGCCGATCGAGGTGCGGCCGTTCGCGGAGGTGCTGGCGAATGAGCCCGCCGGGTCGATGACCGCGTTCGATCCTGCGCTGACGATGGTGCAGTGGGCGGCGGAGGAGGCCGACTCGCAGGTCTACGGGTCGATGCTCGCTGGCCGGCACCTGCTGATGGAGCAGGGAATCGTCGATCACTACATCATGCCGAGGATCGCCAACGCGACGTCGCTGTCGGTGGGTTTGGACCTCGCGGGCACTCCGCTCGACGACAACGCCGAGTACGTCGACCAGCAGAAGGTGCTCGACCTGTTGCCGCTCGTTTCACACGGCGCGCTCTCGTATCCCGTGCGGGGGAACAAGGCCGGGGTGACTCAGGTCGTCGTGCAGCACGCCGGCGACGGGATTGAAGATGGCCATGAGGTCGTGTTTCAGACCGACCCGCCGAAGCATCAGTACCGGTGCTTCTTGAAGTCGTGGCTCAGCGGCACGCCCGTCGTCGTGGCGGATGACGCGGCTGATGCGCCCTGTCCGTGACCGCGTCCGAGGCGTGACGCCCCCTCCGCCCTTCGGGCACCTCCCCCCGTTCCGGAGGGAGGATCCCCTCCCCTCGCAGAGGGGAGGTGTTGCGAAGCGACGGAGGGGCGTCACACCCGAGCCCCACCGTGCTCGTCACCCGAAGCTCTTGGCGACCGCTCGAGCAACCGCCGCCTCAGCGCGGCCCTTCGCGGCTGCCCTCACCCGCTCCCGCAGCTTGTCGTCGTGCTTGAAGTGCGCGAGCGCATTCACCGCCATCTCGGCGTGCTTCTCGGGCGCTTCGGCGACGACCTCGAGCAGGAACGCGGTGGCAGCGTCATCACGGAGCAGCGACATCGCAGTGAACGCGGTCTCCTTCAGCACGCCCTGCGCTCGCGCCGAGTAGTCGCGCAGCATCGGGAATCCACCCGTGGGCCGGGCGCTGCCGATCGCCAGCACCACCGCCTCGGCGAACTCCTCCCGCGCGTGCGTCAGGTATTCGGTGGCCAGCTCGAGCGCCTGCGCCGCGTCGATCGCCAGATACGAGCTGAAGACCGCGCCCATCACGCCCGCGGACTCATCGCCCATCGCGATCTTGTACCGAAGCAACGGCAACGCCGAATCGCGCGGCGCCTCCGCGAACGCATCGGCCGCCGCTTCACGCGCCTGGTGCTCGGGATCAGCGAGCAGCTTCGCGCTGAGCACCAACCCATCGGCGTGCCGCGAACGAATCAGGCCGAGCGCGGAGTAGCCGCGAACCTCCGCGGCGGTATCGACGTACCCGCCCCTCACCGGCTCGCTCTGCACGAACGCCACGCCCCGCTCGAAGATCGCCGGCCGTGCGGTGCCGTCGGTTCGCAGCAAGGCCCGCAGCACCGCCGCCTTCGCGCGGCAGTTCGGGTCCAGCTTGTGGGGGGCCTCGGCGCCGAGCAGCCGCTCGAACGCGTCGCAGAGCTGCGTGCCGTGCCCCTCGAGCTCGCGGTCTTCGATGATCTTCGCCGCGGAGAGCACCACCCGCGGGTGCGCGTCACCCAACGCTTGATTCAGCGCCTTCTCCAGCGCGGCGTCATTGGGCGCGTCGCGGAGCGCGGCCACCTTCTCGACAGCTGCATCTGCGCGTGACGCCTTCGGCACGGCGGTGAAAATACGACAAGACGCGGAACCCCAGTGGAGTTCCGCGTCTGTGCTTCGGTCACTCCATCTGGGCTACCGGCGGCGGCGCGCGAGGGCGAGCACCGCGAGCAGCACCAGAGACCCGCCTCCGACGCTGCTGCAGCCGCGAGCGCCGTTCGAGCCGGGGTTCGCCGACAGCTTGAGCTGCGCGGTCGACACGGTGTGATTGGGGTACGCGCGGTCGGGCGCCATCAGCGTGCCCTGCAGCTGCAGCGTGTACACACCGTCGACGTCGGCGGTGAAGCTGGGCGCCTTGCCCGCAGTGTACGCGTACTGCCAGTGGTTGCTGCTGGCGACTGCGCCGACCGGGTTCACCACCGGAGCCGAGCTGCCCTCGGGCCGCTGGGTCACCGTCCACTGGTACTGGATGCCCACGTTCTCGCGGTTCGCGAACAGCGGGAGCTTGAACTTGTCGCCCGCCTTGAGCGCCACCACTCCGCCGCCGTTCACCTCGAACGCGCCGGCCGGGTCGAGGCAGTCGTCGGGGTGCGACGGGTCGACCACCACGCAGTAGTGCGAGTCGCACGCATCGCCCACGCCGTCGCCGTCGTCGTCGTTCTGGTCGCGGTTCTGAACCAGCATGCAGTTGTCGGCGCCCTTCAGCGCGCCGAGCGCGTTGGGAATGCCGTCGTTGTCGATGTCGTGGTCGCACACGTCGCCGATGCCGTCGGAGTCGGTGTCGGTCTGGTTCGGATTCGCCAGCCCCGGGCAGTTGTCGAAGCTGTCGCTCACCGAGTCGAGGTCGGTGTCGACGATGCACTGCACGCTCGCCGGCACGTCGGAGTGGTCGGGCGCCTGGCCCGGGTTGGCGAACAGCGGGCAGTTGTCCTGGCCGTTGGGAATGCCGTCTCCGTCGACGTCGGGGTTGCACGCGTCGCCGGCGCCCACTCCGCCGAGCGTGCGGTGCTGATCGGAGTTCGGCACCGCCGGGCAGTTGTCGCCCGAGTTCGCCACCCCGTCGCCGTCGAGATCGGCGTCGCAGAGGTCGCCCTGGCCGTCGCCGTCGGTGTCGAGCTGATCGCGGTTGGCGATCGCTCCGCAGTTGTCGCAGACGTCACCCACGCCATCACCGTCGCCGTCGGTCTGGTCGCGGTTCGGCGTGAAGGGGCAGTTGTCGTGGCCGTCGTTCTTGCCGTCGCCATCGGCGTCATCGGTGTACGAGAGCGTCTTGCCGTCGTCGGTGTAGGTCACCCAGACCGAACAGCCTCCGCCGGTGCAGACGCCGGTGGTGCAGGGGTTGCGGCCGCCACCGCCTTCCTCCTCGGGCGTGCCGCAGTTCGAGCTGAGGCACTCCGGGTTGTCCTGCGCGTACGAAGGCATCGCGGTCAGGGCCAACATCAAACCCAACGCGAAGGCGGCGAATCTCAAGCTCATGGTGACCTCCAGAAGGCGTGTTCTGGAAACCAATTGCCGTGGTGGGTGGAAAACCTTCCCGTAGTAGAAATGGCGCGTGGCGGTCGTTCGCTTCGAAAACCAGAAGCTCGAGTGGAACAAGGGCGAGTCGCTGCTCGAATGCCTGGAGCGAGGCGGCGCCGACATTCCCTCGTCGTGCCGCTCGGGCGCGTGCCACAGCTGCCTGGTGAAGGTGAAGGAAGGCCCGATCCCCGAGATCGCGCAGGTCGGCCTCAAGCCCGCGTGGAAGGAACAGGGCCTCTGCCTCACCTGCGTCTCCACCGACCCGGTCGATCTCACCGTCGCGCGCAGCGACTCCAGCGTGCAGGTGAACGCACGCGTCGCCGGCAAAGATCGCCTCGGCACCGACGTGGTGCGGCTGCGGCTGGTGCCCGAGGCGCCGTTCGCGATTCGCGCCGGCCAGTTCGTCAACCTCACCCGCAAAGACGGCCTCACCCGCTCGTACTCGGTCGCCTCGGTCGAGGCCGATGGGTACGTCGAGCTCCACGTTCGGGTGGTGCCCAAGGGGCGAATGAGCGAGTGGGTGGCGAACACACTCCAGGTCGGCGAGTCGCTGTCGCTCCGCGGCCCGGGCGGCGACTGCTTCTACCTCGACGATCGGCTCGACCAACCGCTGCTGCTGATCGGCACCGGCACCGGCCTGGCGCCGCTGGTCGGCATCGCGCGCGACGCCCTGGCGCGCGGGCACCGAGGCTCGATCGCGCTGGTGCACGGAGGCCGCGGCCCCGCCGATCTCTACCTCGACCTCGAGCTGCGCCAGCTCGCCAAGCGCCACAAGAACTTCCGCTACCTGCCCACGCTGTCGCAGGCCGAGCCGATGCCGGGCGCGTTTCAGGGCCGGGTCGACAAGGTGGTGGCCGAGCAGTTCCCGAGCCTCGCCGGCTTCCAGGTGTTTCTCTGCGGCAGCCCCGCGATGGTGAAGGACTCGCGCGCCCTCGCCTATCGCCTGGGCGCCTCGCTCGACGACATTCACGCCGACGCGTTCATCCCCGCGCCGCCGCCGAAGACCGCCGAGGCGCCGAAGAAGAAGTTCGAGGTGAAGACCGGCACTCCGAAGATGCAGAAGGTGCGCTTCGCGGTGCAGGCCGCGATCTTCGCCGGCTTCATCAGCCAGGCGGTGCTGTTCTACCTGGCCCGCATTCGCCCGATGGGCAACCTGCTGCCGTTCATGGCGTACGACAGCCTCGGCCACCTGGTGGTCTCGTCGTCGCTGGTGCTGTGGGCGACGCTGTTCGTGGCGGTGTTCATCTTCGGCCGCTTCGCGTGCGGGTGGCTCTGCCCGATCGGCTTCGTTCAGGACGCGGGCGAGAAGCTGCTCAAGTGGCTGAAGGTGCCGCTGCGCCGGCCGCTGCGGCAGCCGAACCTGGTGCGCGCGGTGATGGCCTGCATCATTCTCGGCCACTTCGTGGTGATGCCGGTGCTCGCCGCGCCGGTGCGGGTGTGGCAGTTCGACTGGCTGTTTCGCGAGCCGTGGCTGCTCGGCTTCCCCTTTCGCGCCGGGCTGTTCGCGCTCGATTTGCTGCTGCTGTTCGTGGTGCTCGGGCTGGTGCTGCCGTACTTCTTCGGCCCCCGCCCGTACTGCAAGCTGGTCTGCGAGACCGGCTACCTGTTCGACCTCACCTCGCGGGTCTCGTTCGGCCGGGTGCGCCGCAACGAGGGCTTCGAGCGCGACACCTGCCTCTCGTGCCAGCGCTGCACCAACATCTGCCCCCAGGGGATCAACGTGTTCGAAGAAGTGCACCTCTTCGATCGGGTGGTGAGCTCGGGCTGCATCGCCTGCATGCAGTGCGTGAACACCTGCCCCAACGAGACGATCGTCTACTCGCTGAAGAAGAAGGCGGCCGACACCGGGCGGGTGGTCGGCTACCTGGCGGCGCTCCAGACGAAGCTCGAAGATCTGCCCCGCTACATTCTCAGCGGCGCGGGAGTGATCGCCGGCGGCGTGCTCGGCTTCGTGATTCTGCCTCCGTCGTATTTCCACACCTACGCGATGTTCGCCTCGCTCGGAGGACTGGGCGGCTTTCTCGCCTGGCGCGGGTTGGCGGTGGCGCTCGGCCCGACGATGACCTCGTGGTTCCCCGCGGCGGCCGCCTCGCAGGTCGAGCGTGAGCGGGCCGCCAAGTTGGTGCCGCTGTCGGCCGAGGAGCGCCTCAAGCCCGAGCGCGCGGCGCAGCGCCGGCTGTGGACGTTCGCGGTGACCGCGCTGGCGGTGCTCGCTGCCGCGGCGACCGGCGGGTACCAGATGTCGCGTCACGTGCCTCCGCGCATCGGGGCGATCGAAGAGATTCCCGCGGCGATGGCGACCGCGGCGGCGCGCGAGAAGGCGGGCACGTTCTACCTGGGCGTGGCGACCGAGACGTCTCCCGAGCGCACCCAGCGCACCTGGGCGGGGCTGCGCGACGCGTTGCTCGACACGTATTCTTCCGACCCGCGGCTGTGGCGCGCCGATCGCTACGGCGAGCTCGCGCTGGCGTTGGAGCACGAGAAGATCGACGCCGCGTTTCTGCCCGGCGCGTCGGCGTACACCCTGCTGAAGCGCTCGCACCTGGCCGTGCACGTGATCGCCCAGACCCGCTTTCGCGGGGCGACCACCTACACCGGGCTGCTGATGGCGCGGCCCGGGCTCACCGCCGACGCCGAGAGTCTGACCGGAGCGCGGGTGGCCTTCGTCGAGCCCGACTCGCTCTCGGGCTACATCGCTCCCGAGCAGTGGATGGCGCGCAAGGGCCTGCACCTGGCCGACCTGGGCGAGGTGATGTTCGCGGGCAACCACTCGCAGGCGCTCCAGCTGCTCACCAGCGGGCGGGCCGACATCGCGGCGACGTTCGACTCCGCGCTCGCCGAGTACAAGAGCCGGGACCCGTCGCTGCAGCTGGTCGAGCTGGCGCGGTTCGAGAACCTGCCCAACGCGATGCTGGTGACGCGCGCTTCGATGAGCGACGAGCAGTGCGAACAGTTGGTCCACGCGCTTCAGCGGGTGTGGGACGAGCCCGAGCTGGAGCACGCCCGCTCGGCACTGGAAGAAGGCGCGGCGATGGACGGCCTGGTGCCCGCCACCGTCGACGCGCTGCGGGGTGTCGGAGACTGGTTCGACCCGTAATCCTCTCCGTTGGGAGAGGCCGACGAGCGCCATAGCGCTCGCGGGTGAGGGACAGCCCGATCCTGCACCGCACGCCGCGCGGTTCCGGTACTCTGCGCCGATGCTCTGGGGGGCAATTGCGATCGCACTCTGCGCGTCACCAGCGACCCCCGACGCCGGCTCCGATCTCAGCCTTCTGAAATCCCGCGGCACCCTGCGTGTCCTCGTGTTCGGCCGCGACGACGAAGACTTTCTTCCCCGCGCCGGCAGCCCGAAAGCGCGCGATCGCGAGCTGCTCGGAGAGCTGGCTCAACGCGAAGGCCTCGCGCTCGAAATCCTGCATGAGCCGAGCTTCGATCGCCTCTTCCCTCGGCTGCTGGCGGGAGAAGCCGACGTGGTCGCCCACGGCCTCACCATCACCGACGAGCGAAAGAAGCAGGTGGCCTTCACCCGGCCGATCTCATCGGTGAAGCAGCTGTTGATCGGCAAGAAGGGCGTGAAGACCAACCCCAAGAAGGCCGCCGAGCTCAAAGGGCGCACGGTGACGGTGCACGCAGGCTCTGCGTACGCGCAGACGCTGCAGGCGCTGGGCATCAAAGACCTCACGCTCGCCAACGCGCCCGAAGAGCTCGACAGCGAAGGGGTCGTCTATCTGGTGGGGCGCGGCGAGATCCCGCTGACGGTGACCGACAGCAACGTGTTCGACTCGATCGCCGCCTACAACCGCGACGTCGAAGCGCTGTTCCCGGTCGCGGAGGGCAAGGAGATCGCCTGGGCGGTACGGCCCGAAGCGAAGCAGCTGAAGGCGATGCTCGACGCGTTTCTGGTCGAGAAGGCGATGACCTCGTGGTCGTCGAAGCCGTTCACCGAAGATCTCGACGCGATCAAGAAGCGCGGCGTGATCCGCCTGATCACCTGGAACGACCCCTTCTCGTACTTCGGCTACCGCGGGCAGCTGTTCGGCTTCGACTACGAGCTGACCCAACAGCTGGCGGCAAAGCTGGGCGTGCGGGTCGACGTGGTGGTGCCTCCGAGGCGCGAGCTGATGGTGTCCTGGCTCGAGCAGGGCAAAGGCGATCTGATCGCGGCGTCGTTGCACCCCGACCCGGCGTTCGAGAAGCGCGTCTCGTATTCGAAGCCGTACCTGTCGATCGATCTGCTGCAGGTCGGCTCGGGCACGCCGGTGCTCTCGGTGGGCAACACCCACGGCGTACCCGGCACGTTGAGCACCGACGCGGAGGCCGACGACGGCGAGCTGGTCGAGCAGGTGCGCGACGGCAAGCTGGGCGCGGCGGTGATCGACAAGGAACTCTACGACGCGATGCCTCCGTTCGCCGCGGCGGTACCGGTGGCGGTGTTGAAGCCGCAGCAGCCGCTGGTGGTCGCGACGCGAACGACGAACCCGAGGCTGCTCAAGGCAGTGAACGGGTTCTTCGACGCGCAGCTGAAGGGGCTCGAGTTCGCGATGCTGAAGAAGCGGTACATCACCGCGAACCGCGCGATGGAGGCGGTGCGCACCGCAGAGGCAGCGCAGACCGGTCAGCTCAGCCCCTTCGACGCGCTGTTCAAGTCACACGCGTCGCGCACCGGGCTCGACTGGCGGCTGCTCGCTTCGCAGGCGTACCAGGAGAGCAAGTTCGACCCGAAGGCGAAGAGCTGGGCCGGAGCGGTAGGCCTGTTTCAGCTGATGCCGGCGACGGCGGCCGAGCTGAAGGTGATTCACCTCGAAGATCCCGAGCAGAGCATTCGAGCAGGCGCCGACTACCTGGCGAGCCTCTCGGGGCGCGTCGACACCCGCGCCGATCTGCAGAACCGGCTGCGAATGGCGCTCGCTGCGTACAATGCTGGCTTCGGCCACCTCGAAGACGCGCAGCGGCTGGCGAAAGAGCGCGGGCTCGACCCGACGAAGTGGTTCAACAACGTCGACAAGGCGTTCCAGCTGCTCGAGCGGCCGGCGTACTACCAGCGCGCGAGACACGGGTACTGCCGCGCGACCGAGCCGGTGAACTACGTGTCGCAGATTCAGCAGCGCTACGAGAGCTACGTGAAGCTCGCGCCTTGAGAATCGGGGGTCGGAGGCGTGACGCCCCTCCGCCCCTTCGGGGCACCTCCCCCTTGTTGGCGGAGGAGATCCTCCCCTCGCAGAGGGGAGGTGTCGCGAAGCGACGGAGGGGCGTCACACCTCCGACAGCCGTGCTTGAAGAGACCTACTCCCGCAACGAGGTCAGCTTCTTCGCCTTCGCCTTGTACTGGTCGGGAACGTTGGTCGAGTAGTGCGTGACGTTGTCCTCGTCGACCCACATGTAAACCTCGGGGCCGGGCGTGCGCGGCTTCTCGACGGCAGCGGCGGGAGCGGCGGGCGGAGCAGGCTCAGGCTGCGCGACCGGCGCGGGCGCGGCAACGGGCACCGGCTGCTGAACGATCACCACCTGCGGCGCGGGTGCGGGCTCGGGCGCAGGCTGCTGCACCACCACCACCTCCGGCTTCGACGGAGCTTCGAAGATCACCGGCTCGACCGGTGCGGGGCGCTCGCGCGGCTTGTTCACCGCCGGCATCTCGTCGAGCGTGTACGGCATCGAGTACCAGTACGCGCCGTAGTACGGGTTGATCGCGTACGGAGAGCGCGCCGCGTACGGGCTGCCCGCGTAGGGATTCAGGTAGGTCGGGTTCACCTGGGTCTGCACGCGCCACGGGCCGAAGTTGCCCTGCACGTTCACGCCGCCACCACCACCGCCGTGCCGCCCACCTGCCAGCGCCACCGCCGCCGTCAAAACCGCCGCGAGGAAGATCGTCTTCACGGGCGGCAGCCTACGCCTCTACAGCTTCAGCGAAAAGGTCACCCCTGCCAGGTCGCGCAATGCCCCGGGAGCAGGCCCCGCAAAGCCCGCCGAATCGTCCAAGGTGACCCGCAACCACACGAAATGAGCACCCTGCCCGACCGCCAGGTCCTGGCCCACGCGCGCGCGGCCGAGCGAAACCCACGGGCCGAACACGCCGTCGTCGCCGGCGAAGCGGGCATCCACCACGAAGGTTCCGGGAGTCGCCGCTCCGGTCAGGGTGAGCGACTCGACCTGGCTCACCGCGTGACCCAGATCGGCGCGCACCGCGAACACGCCCTGCGCCGGAGCCGTCAGCATTGGATACGCAGTCACCGCGCTCGAACCGGTCCCGCCCAGCGCGACCAACCAACCGCTGCTCGAGACCAGCTCTCCACTCGAGGTCGTCGAAGGCAGCTGCCCCGCCGCCGACCAACCGCCGAGGCGGCCATCGGAATGAATCGACGATGCGAGCACGCCGCGCTCGTCGCCGTTCGGCCCGGTGCCACCGGCGAAATACGCGAACCCGTCGCTCGACACCGCCGCGCCGCGGGCCTTGGGGCCGCTCGAGCTGCCCGCGCTTCGCCACTCCCCCGGAGCTCCGTCAGCGCCGAGCGCGGACACCAGCGCGTCGCCGACGTCTCCGGGCGCGGTGCCGCCGAGAACGAACAGCTCTCCGCCGGCGACGAACGAGCGGTGATCGGTTCGCACCGAAGGAAGCGCCGGGCCCATCGCCCACGCGGAGATCAACCCGTCTGCGCCCGGAGTCGCCCACGCCACCGCCGCGCTGCCGTCCCCTCCGGTCAGGTAGAGAGACGTGTCGCTCGCGGCGAGTGCGCTTCCTGGCGCCGTGGTGGGCAACGCCGCTTCGTCGCGCCAGGCGACGAGGCCCGCACCGCTGACGACCGATGACGAGATGTGCCCCGCGGCGATGACGTAGACGCGACCACGGAGCACGGCGCTGGAGCCGCGCGCGAACGGAACCGGCAACGCGGGCCCGCTCATCCAGCTTCCACCGAACGGAGCCTGGAGCACCGACCTCCCATCCTCCGCGCCGCCCACTGCGAACAGCCAACCGTTCGACGCCGCACTCGCGAACGAAGAGCGTGGCGCTGGCAGTGAAGGCTGGGTGACCGGAGGGCCGATCGTTCCACGGGCGAAGATCGGAGCGACCTGGGTGTCGCCCTTCGGGTTGCCGTCGTAACCGCCGATGGTGAAGTAGCGGCCTCCCAAGCTGGCGCTGGCGAGCGCGCGCCGCGCCCAGCTCACCGTTCCGACCGCTGCCGGAGTCGTCAGTCCTCCGTCGGCCAGAATCGTCGTCGAAAGCACCTCGTCGGGGTAGTGGCTGCAGAAGTCGCCACCGAAGTCTTCGTTGCAGCCGCCGGCGATGTAGATGGTGTCGTCGATCACTTCGGCGCTCAGACGGCCGCGGGTCTCGGGCATCGTCGCCACCGTGCTCCACGGACCGACCGTTCCATCAGGTAGCGCCTGCGCGGCGATGATCGTGTCGTAGAAGCCGTTGATGCCGCCCCCCTGCCCGCCGACCACGTAGATCATGCCGTGGGCGCTCACCGTGGCGTGGCTCCAGCGCGGGCTGGGCAGTGGAGTCGTCGTCTTCAACGGCCCGAGATCGCCGGTCGAAGGATCGATCTTCGCCACCCGCACCTCGGCGTGGTTCGTGGTGTAGCCCTCGACGCCGCCGATCACGTACAGCCAGCCGCCCACCACGGTGACTCCCGGGCCAGCGAGCTCGTCGGGCAGCGTCTCGAGCATCCTGAAGGTGCCCACGCCACCGTCGCCGAGAAAGTCGGCGACCATCGTGGTGTTGCTGCCGAGGCAATCGCCGTTCGGCGCCGAAGCGGTGCAGCCTGCGATCACGTAGAGCCGGCCGCCCCAGGCCGCGAGCCCGAGGTCGCCCATCTTCACCGGCAGGTTGCCGGCGACCGTCCACGGAGCCAGGCCGCCGTCGGGCAGCACGACGGTGCGAAACACTTCGGTCATCGGTCCGGAGTTGCCGTCGTTGCCCGCGAGGTAGATCGCGCCGTTCCAGGTGACCGCGTGCGCGAGCTCGAGATCTTTCGGCACTCCCGAGGTGTCGTCGAACGCGCCGATGCCGGAGTGCATCTGAAACGCGACCCAGGTCTGCGCCGAGGTGCCTCCGTCGGCGGTGACACCTCCGGCGAGCAGCACTTCGGTCGAGCCTGCGAGCGCCACCGCCGACTCGAGCGCCTCGGGGAGCGCCTGCTGCGACTGCCACCGCGCCTGGCCTGACTCGGTGAGCGGCAGGCTGAGCACCTCGTCGAGGGTGGTGCCGTTGCTGGAGCCGCCGATCACGTGCAGCGATCCCCCGGCTGCGATCACCGCCGAGCCGACGCGCTCCGGAAATGCCGGCAGCGGTTCGAACGCACCGATGCCGCCGTCGTCGAGCAGCGCCGCCCGAAGCGGCGAACAGCTCCCACCTTCACATGAGCCCGCGGCGACGTAGAGGCGGCGGTCGAACACCGCGGCGCCGAACTGGGCGCGGCCTCCGCTCGAAGCGGGAAACGTGCCCGCGGGTGCGAACGCGCCGAGGCGGCCATCGCCGTGAATCGGAGCCGCGAGCAAATCGCCGGAGAGCCCGGCCGCGGTCTGACCTCCGATCGCGTAGACGAATCCGCCGGCGGCCACCGTGGCGAGCGACGCACGGCCAGACGGGAGCGACGGCTCGGTCTGCCACGCGCCCAGCGTGCCGTCGGCCGCGACTTCGGCGCTCAGCACTTCGCTCAGCAGCGTGCCGTCAGTGGCACGTCCGCCGAGCACGAACACGTGGCCACCCGCCGCCGTCGCAGCGAGACCCGAACGCGCGCTGGGCAACACCGTGCGCTCGACCGCCGGCGACGACTGCAGCGCGGGGAGCTCGGTCACGGCGGCGATCGCGCTGCCACCGCTGCTGCCTCCCAACAGGTACCAGTGGCCACCGGCTTCGGCCGCGGCGAACGAAGACCGTGCGGTGGACAGCGGCGTGTCGGCGATGAACGGCCGCAGCCCCGGCAGCGTGGTCTCGCGGGTGACACCTGCGGTGAGATCGGCTCCGCCTTCGTTCGAGCCGAGACGTTGCAGGTCGGTGGGGGCGAGCGTCAGCGTCGAGACGCTGCCCGGCGATTCGCAGACGCCGCGGTGGCAGACGAGCTTGTCGCAGTCGCTGTCGGCGCTGCAGGGGTGGCCGGTCAGGTCGTGGTACGCGGGCAGACACGAGGCCGCAGCGAGGACCAGCAGCAGCGAGCGTCGCACGAGGCAAAGACTACCCCTCTCCCGCGGGCGAGGGTGGCAGATCCGAGACTGAAACCCGGGTGTTCCGCCGTCCAGCGGCTCCCGGCGTTCGATTACCCCTACCCGCCGCTTCGCGGCACCCTCTCCCGTGGGAGAGGGTAGACTCGGCGCATGTTTTCCACCGCGGTGCTGCTGCTGGCGCTCGGCGCCAACCCGCACCTCGACGAGGGGCGAAAGCTCTACGAGCAGCTCCACTACCCCGAGGCGGAGGCGCGGCTGAAGATCGCCGCCCAGGCCCCGAACAACAGCGCGACCGAGCAGGCGCAGATCGCCGATCTGCTCGCGCGCTCGATGATCGCCCAGGGCCGGAGCGCCGACGCCGAGCGCGTCTACTCCGAGCTGCTCGCGAAGCAGAGCGACGCGCCTGACCCTGCCGGTGCCTCGCCGAAGATCCGCGAGGTGTTCAACCGCGCCAAGCGCAGCGTCTACCCCGAGGGCTTCGTTCGGTTGCAGCGCGCTCCCTCCGCCGCGGGCCGGCTCGAGGTCGAGCTGGTCGATCCGTGGCGCAAGGTGAAGTCGCTGCAGCTGGTGCTGTCGAAGGCGGGCGCTCCGTGGGCGGCGCAGCCGATGACGCTCGAGGCGCGGCACGCCGGGGCCGAGCTCGCTCCGCCGCCGGGTGAGGCGTGGCGCTGCACCGTCGAAGCGCTCGACGACGATGGAAAGGTGGCCGCCGCGCTCGCGACCCGCGACGCGCCGCTGGTGTTCGAGGCGCTTCCGGCGAAGGTGACCACCGCCGCGCCCGACCTGGTGCAGCCCGCGCCGCCGAAGGGGCCCACCCGCTGGCCTGCGTTTCTGGTCGGGGCGTTGGCGCTGGGAGCGATCGGCACCGGCACCGGCCTCGCGATCTCGTCGTCACACGACTACGGCCAGGTGATGCCGATGACGCCGGCGCTGATGACCCGCTCGCTCGACGACAGCGCACGCACCAAGGCGCTCGCGGCGTGGCTGACGTTCGGTGGAGCGCTGCTCGCGGCGACGCTCTGCGCGGTGCTGATCTGGAACTGGTGACGTGGGCGCAGCGGGACTTCCACTCGGGCGGTACGTGCTGGGCGAGCGGCTCGCCGTCGGCGGCATGGGTGAGGTCTACATCGGGGTCCAGAAGGGCCTCGGCGACTTCGAGAAACCGCTCGCGATCAAGCTGCTGCTCCCCCACCTGGCCGAAGACACCAACGCGGTGGCCGAGTTTCTCAACGAAGCGAAGGTGGCCTCGCGGCTGTCCAACCCGCACATCGTGCAGATCCACGACGTCGGGCAGGAGGGCGGCCGCTACTTCCTCGCGATGGAGTTGGTGCGTGGCGTCTCGCTCAACGAGCTGCTCAGCCGGCTCGAACGCCGCCGCGAGCACCTCTCGCCCGAGCTGATCTGCTTCATCGCGCATGGGCTGCTCGATGGGCTGCACCACGCCCACGAGCTGCGGGATCCCAACGGGAGGCTGGTCGAGCTGGTGCACCGCGATGTCTCGCCACACAACGTGCTGGTGTCGTCGAGCGGCGAGGTGAAGCTGGCCGACTTCGGGCTCGCGCGCGCGTCTGACGCTCGAACCAGCACCCGCACCGGCGTGGTGCGCGGCAAGCCGTCGTACCTCGCGCCCGAGATCTTCGACGG
This sequence comes from Myxococcaceae bacterium, assembly GCA_047602415.1. Taxonomy (GTDB): domain Bacteria; phylum Myxococcota; class Myxococcia; order Myxococcales; family Myxococcaceae; genus JASGHH01. The sequence goes on from JASGHH010000001.1 coordinate 1,711,351, forward strand.
CGTCCCGGCGAATCGAAAGTCCGACGTGTTCGGCGCGGCGGTGACGATCTTCCAGCTGGCGACGCTGATCTCTCCGTTCAGGCGCGAGACCGACGCGGCGACGATGAAGGCGGTGATCAACGATCCACTGCCGAAGCTGCGGGCGCTGCGGCCGGAGATCCCCGAGGCGCTGGAGAAGGCGCTCGAGCTGGGCACCGCGCGCGATCCCACGCAGCGGGCGCCCACCGCGCTGGCGCTCCGCGAGGCGATCCCGGTGATCTACGGGCCGACCGCGGCGCGCGACCTCGGCGCGTTGATCGAGCGCGTGGCCGGCGATTCGGTGCGGCAGCTCGATCAGCGCGCGTCGAACACCCGGCAGATGTTGCGCGGAGGCGGAACGAAGGAAGCCAGCCTCAGCGTGCAGGTGGTGGCACCCGGCGAAACCAAGACGGTCGCTCAACCTCCGCCACCGCCTCCGAAGAGCCGCGCGCCGATGTTCGCCGCACTCGCGATCGCCGTGGTCGCGCTCGCCCTCGGTGCGTACGCCGCCCTGAAACCCTCTCCTGACAGGAGAGGGCCGACGGAGGCGCAGCCTCCGCGGGGTGAGGTTACGGAAAAACTGCCGCCCAGAATCGAACCGGTGATCGACGCGGGAATCGTCGCGGTCGCGCCAGAAATTCAAGACGCAGGTCCCCTGACCTCACCCGGTGTGCAGCCGTCGCTGCACACTCGGCCTCTCCTTTCAGGAGAGGCTTCAAAAAAGGGCCCGCGCATCGGGTACCTCACCGTCGACGCGGTGCCCTGGGCGAGCGTGAGCGTGCGCGGCAAACCGATCGGCGACACCCCGCTCTACCGGTTCCCGATCGACGAAGGCGACGTGCAGGTCGAGCTGAAGAACCCCGACACCGGCAAGTCGGTCACCCGCCGCGTGAAGGTGCACCAGGGCAAAGAGAGCTCGCTTAAAGTGAACCTGCAGTGAGCGATCGCAAAGAGACCACCAAGACCATCGGCACTCCGACGGCGGAGCGCCCTTCGAGCCTGGTGATCGAAGCGGTCGACGGGCCCGGCAAAGGCGTGCGCGGCACCATCACCGCGGGCACCTTCTTCATCGGCACCGACCCCTCCTGTGACCTCGTGCTCTCAGACGACACTGTGTCGCGCCGCCATGTCGCCCTGGAGCTGCTCGCCGGCGAGGTCGACGTCAAAGACCTCGGCAGCCGCAACGGCACCAAGTACCTCGGCGCGCGGGTCACCACCGCCCGGGTTCCAATCGGCGGCTCGATCAAGGTCGGGAAGACGACGCTGCAGCTCCAGCCTCCGACCGCCGGCGCGTCGAAGCCCAGCGAGCAGCAAGAGCTGCACGGCCTGGTCGGCCGCTCGCTGCAGATGCGGCAGATCTTCACCCAGCTGGAGCGCCTCGGGCCCACCGACTCGGCGGTGTTGCTGCGCGGCGAGACCGGCTCGGGCAAGGGCGCGGCGGCGGCGGTGCTCCACGCGCTCTCACCTCGCCGCGACAAACCGTTTCACGTCTTCGACTGCGCGGCGGCCCACGCGGGCCTGCTCGAGTCGGCGTTGTTCGGCCACGTGAAGGGCTCGTTCACCGGCGCCGATCGCGATCGCAACGGCGCGGTCGACGCGGCCAGGGGCGGCACCCTCTTCTTCGACGAGGTCGGTGAGCTGCCGCTGGCGCTCCAGCCCAAGCTGCTGCGGCTGCTCGAGTCGCGCGAGTACACCCCGGTCGGCGCGACGCAGGTGAAGAAGGCCGAGGTGCGGGTGATCTCCGCGACCCACCGCGACCTCGCCCACGACGTGGCGGCGAACCGCTTTCGCAAAGACCTCTACTACCGGCTGGCGGTGGCCGAGGTGCAGCTGCCTCCGCTTCGCGATCGCGCAGAAGACATTCCCCTGCTCGCCGAGCGCTTCGCCCGCGATTTGAAGGCCGAGCCCGACGCGCTCGCGCCCACCACCCTGGCGGCGTTTCAGTGCATGCAGTGGCCGGGCAACGTGCGCGAGCTGCGCAACGCGGTCGAGCGGCTGCTCGCGCTCGGCACCGAGTCACTCGCCGTGGGCGAGACCCAGGAGCCCTCGTTCATCGAAGCGCGCGACAAGGCGCTCGAGCGCTTCGAGCACGACTACCTCGAGGCGCTGCTGAAGCAGCACGGCGGCCAGGTGAGCGCGGCGGCGCGCGCGGCGAAGCTCGCCCGCTCGCACTTCTACCGGCTGCTCGAGCGACACGGCCTCAAGGGCGGCTGATACAACCCACCCATGGGAAAACTGACCTTCGCGCTCAACGTCACCCTCGACGGCTGTGGCGATCACCGGGTGGGCGTCGTCGACGCCGAGCTGATGCGCTACTGGACCCGGCTGATGGACAGCGCCGGAGCGATGCTCTTCGGCCGCACCACCTACGAGATGATGGAGGAGGCCTGGCCCGCGATCGCCCGCGACCCGAAGGCGTCACCGACCGATCGCGCGTGGGCGAAGAAGCTCGAGGCCAAACCCAAATACGTCGTCTCGTCGACCCGCCGCGACTACTCCTGGGAGAACACCCATCACCTCGACGGAGACCTGACCCGCAAGATCAAGGCGATCAAGAAGGCCACCCCGCGCGGAATTCTGGTCGGCAGCCCGAAGCTGTCGGCGGCGCTCCAGCGGCTCGACCTGATCGACGAGTACCGGTTCGTCGTTCACCCGGTGATCGCCGGCCACGGCCCGTACCTGTTCCCCGGCCTTGCGGCGGTGCGGCAGCTGAAGCCGCTCGCCACGAAGCGCCTGAAGTCGGGGATCGTCGAGCTGCACTACCGAAGGCGTTAGGTCAGCCCGGCCAGCGGCCCGTCGACCGAGATCGTCACCGGAATGTTCGGGTAGTAGCTGTGGTGATCGCCGAAGGTGTCGCCGAACTTGTTGTCGCTGTACCCGCACGACTGCAGGCAGGTGGTGAACAGGTTGTTCAGCGTCGCGTTGGTGACGAACTTGCCGGTGGGCTGATCGATGTGGCCGTAGTGCACGTGCCGGCCGGTGCGCAGCGCGCCGCCCGCCTTGCCCGCCAACATGATCGGCAGGTTCGCCGACGAGTGCTGGCCGCCGTACGAGAACTCACTGGTCCAGAGCACCAGCGAGTTGTCGAGCAGGTTGCCGGTGCCCTCGGGCAGGCCCTTCAACCCGTCGAGCAGGCGCTTGAACATCGAGGTGCGCCACTGCCGGTTGTCGAGAATCGTCTTGTACCAGTCGTTGAAGTGCACCGCGTCGCTCGCCGCCGGAGCGGTGTCGTTCGCCGAGTGGTGGAGCGAGTGGCCGATGTTGTACGCGGCCGGGTACGGGTCGTTCATCCAGTCGTTGTAGAAGTCGCCGATGTTGAGCGTGCCGACGTTGGTGAGGCCGCACGCGAACGAGGCCACCAGAATGTCCACCTGCGCCGGCCCGACGTTCTGAATGATCGCGTCGTACACGGTGTCATCGTTGGCCGAGGCGAACGGGCCGGTGAGCGTCGGCTGGGTGCAGCCCACCAGCGGCACCGGCATCTGCGACAGCTGCAGCTCGATGCCGCGAATCAGCGTCAGGTGCTGATCGATGGTGATCTTGTCGGCCGCCGAGAGCTTGTTCTTGTACAGATTGAGGCCCGAGGTGGTGCCGTCGAGCACGCTCTTCTTCAGCGCCTGCGCCCTCAGAATGCGCGGGTCGGGCATCGAGCCGTTGGTGCTGACGTTGGCGAACAGCCGCGAGAACGCCGCGCGCGGGTCGGTCTCGCTCGCGGTCTCCTGGCCACCGGCGGCGTAGAACGGCGAGCCGTAGTTGTGCGCCGACACCATCAGGTTCACCGACGGGAACGGCACCGGGTTCGACTGCGACATGCGCCCCGCGATCACCGCGTCGATCGACGGGCCGGTCGACGAGTACTCGGTGTCGGAGCCGTTCACCGTCTGGGTCGCGATCGCGTTGGTGAGCGCGGTCACGTTCGCCCAGCCGTGGTCGCCCGCGTACGGCGACTGCTCCTGCACCGCCAGGTTGTGAATGCCGGTGAGCACCAGCAGGTCTGACTCGTAGCCCACCAGCGGCTGGTGAATGTCGCCCAGCTTGCCCGCCAGCGTCTGGTCGTTCACCCCGTCAGACGTCGGAGCCCAGGCGTCGACGATGCAGGTGTCTGACTGCTGACCCGAGCTCGCGTTGCCCTCGCGATCGACGTTCGAGATCGTGCCTCCGTGCTCGAAGAAGACGATGAACCGCTTCGCCTGCTTCGGGGCGGCCTGCGCCCAGGCTTTGCCGTGGGTGAGCTCGAGCGCCGGCAACAACACGCCCAGACCACCCAGGCCCTTCAACATCAGACGGCGGGACAGTTTGTTTTTCATGGTCGTAGTCTCAGTCGTGCCGCACGTAGAGGTTGGGAGCGCTGGCCACCACATCGAGCACCAGCGCGTGCATGTCGTTCGACGAGTTGAACGCGTTGGAGATCGCCGCCACCGTGCAGGTGTCCTCCGGCGCGATCCCGCGGTTGAAGGCGTACCCGAACCACTGGCGGGTCATGCAGCTCATCGCCTGGCCGCTCTGCGACAGCTTCGTCGAGAGCTCGACCCCGCCGTTCACCGCGCCCTTCAGGTCGCTGACGGTGATCGTCGAGGCCGCGTCGATCGGCACCGTGAAGCTGTTGCCGTTGGCGTCTTTGCCGGTGTCGACGTCCTGCCACTGGCCCATCGCGTTGTAGTGCTCGAGCGAGAACCCGATCGGGTTGAACTGGCTGTGGCACGACTGGCAGTACATGTCGCCGGTGCGGGTCTCGGTCTGCTGACGCACCGACTGGTTCATGCCCGAGGTCGCGCTCGGCTCCGGCGGCACGTTGTTCACGTTCGGCGGCGGCGGCGGCACCACCTGACACAGGGTGTGCTTGTAGAGGTGCACCCCGCGGCGAATCGGCGACTGGTAGTCCTGGTTGGCGTTCTCGGTGAGAAACGCGGCGCGGGTGAAGAAGCCGGCGCGCTGGGTGCCGTCTAAGTTCACCCAGGCAAACGTCGAGTCGTCGGCCGGCGCGTTCGACACCCCGTAGAGCGCGCCGAGCGACTTGTTCACGTAGGCGTCGGTGCTGGTCAACAGCTTGGCGAAGCTGCCGCCGGCGCCGAAGAACACGTGCTCGTAGAGCGCGGTCGTCTCGGCCCGCATCGCGGTGCGCAGCGCGGGCGAGTCGAAGGGGAACTTCGCTCCGTCCTTCGGCAGAGCCTCGAGCGCGGGCAGCGTCGGCTGCTCGTTGAGGCCGGCGTACTCACCCGCGAACGCGCGCACCATCTGGTGGCCGTCGGTGGTGTCGAGCAGCCGCTGCGCCTGGGCGCGCACGCCCATCGGGTCGTCGAGGTCGCCGTTCGCCGCCGCGGTCAGCAGGGTGTCGTCGGGGGTGTTGTTGGTGAGCATGTACGAGAGCCGGGTGGCGCGCTCGTAGCCGGTCATCCGCTGAATGCCGGCCGGCAGGCTCGCATCGGCCACGCCAATCGCGCTGATGTAGAGGTGCTGGGGCGACTCGACGATCACCTGCGCCACCACGTCGACCGCCTCTTCGAAGGTGATCGGCGAGGCCAGGCCCGCGATCGCCAGCGTGTCGTGAAACACCTGCATCAGCCACTGCACCTCGTCGGCGCCGACCGGGCGGCGAAACGCCTTCTGCCCGAACGCGTTGATGAAGCCCTGGGCGCACGAATCGCTGCCCGCTCCGGTGACGTCGCACGGCGCGTAGGTGTGGTGGCCGCCGGTGAGCACCAGCGCGCTCGCGGCGTCGTCGATCTTCTGCGCCTCCAGCTGGGTGATCACGTTGGTCGAGCCCGCCTCGAGCGGGGTGGTGAACGACGGCTGGGCGAACAGGGTGCGCTCGGTGTTGAGCAGCTGGGCGCCGTTCATTCGCTGGAGCGCCGAGGCCGGCACGCTGATCGGCGCGTTGGCGCAGGCGTCGGGCATCGGCTGGGTGGGATCAGGGTTGGTCGGGTTCGGCGTCGTCGGGGTGTTGGGCGAGCCGGGAACCGACTTCGGGAGCGCGATTCGGCCTTCACAGCCGGCCAAACCGAGGATCAGCAGAGCGGGGAGCAGCGATCGCATGGTGAGGCCCTTTTCCAAGCCGCGTGCCTGCCGCATCTGCTTGATTTGATTGAGTGAAACCGGCGGGCGACGGGCCAAATGGAGCGGGGCCTCCCCCTCACCTGTCCCTGCGGGAGGGACATTCGAAAAGTGTCTGACACCTTCGAAACCCGTGTCCTCTGCAGGTGGACAGCAGCCGGATTTCGGACAGTCCAAAACCCCGGTTGGAGCCTCCGACAGTTGATCCAAGTCATTGATCTTCCCCGCGAGTTTCGACGGCCCGGGCCTTGCTCAAAGGACGCGCCATGAGGACCAACCACTTGCGTCAACCGGCTGCCCTGCTCCTGAGCGCCCTCGTCGCGCTGAGCTTCGGCTGCACCGGCAAGATCAACACGGGTTCGGGCGGTGGCTCGAGCTCGGGCGGAGGCTCGGCGGCCGGCGGCGGCAGCACCGCAGCGGGCGGAGGCAGCGCGGCCGGTGGCGGCGCGGCGACCGGCGGCGGTGCGGCGACCGGAGGAGGCGCGGCGACCGGCGGCGGCAGCGCGACCGGCGGTGGCGGCGGCACTTCGACCTACGAGCCGCTCTCGGTCGAGGCGGCGCTCACCAAGGTGAAGAACCTGCTCACCGGTCTGCCCCCCACCCAGGCGGAGATCAACACCGTCACCGCCGATCAGAACCAGCTTTCGTCGCTGGTCGACCAGTGGATGCAGACGCCCGAGTACGAGGCGAAGATGCGGGTGTTTCTCTCGATCGCGTTTCAGCAGACGCAGGTCACCACCGCCGACTTCTCTGATCAGTCGATCACCACCATCGCCGGCCTCGGCGGCACGCCGTTCGACGCGATGCTGCTCCAGAACCTGCACGAGAGCTTCGCCCGCACCGCGCTCGAGCTGGTCAAAGAGGGCAAGCCGTTCAGCGACGTCAACAGCACCCAGACGTTCATGATGACGCCGCCGTTGATGGCCTACTACGCGATGCTCGACGTCAAGAACGAGAACGACCTCAACAAGACCACCGACGCGATCACCAAGGCCGACCCGACCTTCACCTTCACCCTCACCTCGGCCGCGCCGATCCCGATCGCCGACTCGCTCAACCCGAGCAACGCGAACTACATGAAGTTCTACGCGCCGGGCATTCCCACCGCGACCGACACCAAGTGCCGCACCGACCCGCGCGTCTACGACAAGGCCCACACCATCAACAACGACGTGCCCCAGGCGCTCTACACCCTGATGTTCAACCGGGTGAACCCGTACACGCCCGACGGCACCTACCGCTGCTCGAGCCCCGGCAACATCACCCAGGCCCAGTCGACCAACTACTGGACCGCCGCCGACTTCGCCGCCTGGAAGATGGTCAAGGTTCGCGCCCCCACCGGCACCGAGAAGACCACCATTCCCTGGGACCTGCCGACGCTCCGCACCGCGACCGAGCTCTTGGTGAACACCCAGCGGGTCGGCTTCTTCACCACCCCCGCGTTCTTCGCCGGCTGGCAGACCAACTCCTCGAACCAGGCGCGCGTCACCATCAACCAGACGATGATCGTCGCGCTCGGCAAGGCGTTCGACTCCTCCAACACCTCGCAGCCGCTCGACATGAGCGCGCTCGACTCCAGCCACGCCGCGCCCGGCACCCAGTGCTACTCGTGCCACCAGGCGTTGGACCCGATGCGGCAGTTCTTCCGCAACCAGTACAGCTTCCACTACTCGCCGCAGCTCGACACCACCCAGACCGCGATGAAGGGTCAGTTCGCGTTCCACGGCGTGGTGATGTCGGGCACCACCATCGCCGACCTCGGCGCGCAGCTGGCGCAGCACCCGTACTTCGCGCCCGCCTGGGTGCAGCGGCTGTGCACCTACGCCAACTCGGCGCCCTGCAGCGCCGACGACCCGGAGTTCAACCGCATCGCGGGCGACTTCATCTCCAGCAACTACGACTACAACCTGCTGGTGAAGGAGCTGTTCAGCTCCCCGATGGTCACCTACCTCTCGGAGACCAAGACCCAGGACGACGTCGGCCAGACCTTCCCGGTCGCGCGCCGCGATCACCTCTGCGCGCTGCTCTCGAGCCGCCTGCAGGTGACCGACGTGTGCAGCCTGCTGTCGACCACCGTGACCCCGAACGCGCTCAAGCCGGCGAAGACGATCGCCAGCGTGCTCCCGTCTGACCAGTACAGCCGCGGCTCGGAGCAGCCGGTGCTCGCCAACGACCCGGGCCTCTTCTTCCGCGCCGGGGTCGAGAACATGTGCATCGCGCTCTCGAACGTGGTGGTCGATACCGGCACCACCCCGCTCTACAAGTCGACCGCGAAGGACGCCGCGATCGCCTTGATGGTGCACAACCTGATGGGCGTGACGCCGGCCAACGACGCCACCCCGATTCAGATTCTCACCGACCACTACAACACCGCGATGACCAACGGCGCGTCGGCCACCAACGCGCTCAAGTCGACCTTCGTCGTCGCCTGCCTCTCGCCCTCGACCGTAGGAGTTGGACAATGAAAACCCTCGACACGAACGACATGCCGATGACCGACAGCCGCCGTGCCCTGCTGAAGAAGGCGCTCTTCGGAGCGGGAATGTGGGGTCTTCGCTCGCTCGCCACCGGGATTCCCGTTTCGGTGCTGATGAACCCGCGCTCGGCGCTGGCTCAGAGCTGCACCCCGGTGTCGAAGGCGCAGTATTTGATCTTCGCCACCAGCGGCAACGGCGACCCGATGAACGGCAACGTGCCGGGCACGTACATCAACGACCCGAACGTGTTGCACCCGGCTGACCCGACGATGACGGCGACCAACATGTCGATCGGCGGCACCACCTACAAGGCGGCCGCTCCCTGGGCCACCCTGGCGCCGGCGACGGTGGCGCGCACCTGCTTCTTCCACCACGGCACCTACACGGTGGTGCACCCCGACGAGAAGAAGGTGCTCTCGCTGATGGGCGCCACCAACGGCTCCGAGATGCTGGTGTCGCTGCTGGCCTCGCAGCTCGCCGGTCAGCTGTGCACGATTCAGAAGGAGCCGGTCTCGGTGGCCGCCGCGGGCGCCTCGGAGACGATCTTCTACCAGGGCCGGCCGCAGCCGATGCTGACCCCGGTGTCGCTGGCGACGATTCTCACCGCGCCGTCGGGCCCGCTCTACAACCTGCAGACGTACCGCGACGCCGACCTGAACCGGCTGAACGACTTCTTCAAGACCAACGGCAACAAGTCGCAGAAGGACTTCATCGATCGCTACGCCACCTCGCAGACCCAGGTTCGCGCGGTGGGCCAGACGCTGATGTCGCAGCTGGCGAGCCTGACCGACAACACCCCCGATTCGCAGATCACCGCCGCGGTGGTGCTGTTCCAGATGAACGTCACCCCGGTGGTCACCGTGCACATTCCGTTCGGCGGCGACAACCACACCGACACCGGCCTGGCCACCGAGTCGGCCCAGCACGTGGCGGCGCTGGCGACGATCAACAACATGATGACCAAGATCAACGCGGCGCCGGGCATGGCCGACAAGATCAGCTTCATGGCGATGAACGTGTTCGGCCGCACGATGAGCGCGGCGCACAAGACCGATGGCCGCGACCACCACGGCGATCACCACTGCTCGATCATGATCGGCTCCGGCTTCAAGGGCTCGGTGATCGGCGGCATCGAATCGGCGAACAACGACTACCGCGCGCAGTCGATCGACTCCACCACTGGCCAGGGCGTGGCGGCGGGCGCTGGCGACGTGAAGTTCGCCGACACCATGGGCTCGATGGGCAAGACCCTCGGCATGGCGCTCGGCGTCGACAAGACGTTCCTCGACACCAACATCATGCAGGGCACGGTGATTCAGCCCGCACTCGTCTAAGCCTTTCGAAGCTCGAGAGGTCAGCCGGAGCCGTCGGCGTGCGGAGACGCCGGCAGGCTCCGGTTCTTTTTTGCGTGTAAGGTGCGCCGCATGGTCGCTGCGATGTGCCTTGCGATGGCGCTGTCAGCCGAACCGCAGTTCATTCACGCCTTCTCGTCGCCCCACCAGGCGCGCATTCTTCAGGTCGAGGCACTCACCCCCGAGCAGATCGGCGACGCTCCGGTCGGACTGCTCAACCTCAGCCAGCTGCGGCTGGAAGACCGGCGCCTGGCCGACCCTCCGTCGATGGTGACGCCGATCGTGCTCGCCTCGGTGGGCGGGGTGGCGTTGGTCGGCGGCAGCCTGGCGACCTACTTTCTGATCAACTCGATCAGCGGCGCGGGCCTGGGCGGGATCATTCTGGCGATCTTCGCGATCTACACCGGCGCGATCGCGGTGGTCGGTGCGGCGGGGCTGATCGTCGGGCTGGTGATGCTCCCGGGGAGGATCGACACCCGGGCGCGCTACGCCGAGCGACAGAAAGAGGTTCACGAGCGCATCGCGCTGATTCAGAGCGGCCAGGTGCAAGAGCCCTATTCGCCCAACACGACGGCAGAGAACCTCCAGACCGAGCTCTACGCGCTCGATCAGGAGAAGCCGGGCTTCGCGCTGCCGATCACGCTGGGCGCGGTCGGCCTCGGCGTCGGGGCCTATTCGGGGTTCTTCTGGTCGAGCTCGAGCCCGAGCTCTTCGAGCGGCAACACCGCGGTGCTGATCGGAATCACCGGCATCGTCAGCGGTTTGATCATGGTGGGCATCGCCACCTGGGTGCTCATCGATCGGGTGAACACCCGGAACAACATCGACGCGCGAATCGACGAGCTGCGGTCGGGTGGAACGCCTCAGGGGCCCGTCGCGCCTCCTCCGCCACCGGGAGAGGTGCCGCCGGGAGGCGACGTGGTGCCGCCTCCTCCCCCGCCCCCGCCGCCGAGCGCATCGCAGCTGCCGCCGGCGCCGATCTTCGCCGCCTATTCGTGGAGGTTCTGACCATGAGCGACGTGAATCTGTCTGCGCTCCTCGAGGCGACGGCTGCGCGTGAGCCGCAGTCGGTGGCGGTCTCGATTCAAGAGGTGAACATCACCTACGGCGAGCTGCGCGGCCGGGTGAAGGTGCTGCGCGACGGCCTGGCGGCGCTGGGGTTGGCGAAGGGCGATCGGGTGGCGGTGATGCTGCCCAACACGCCCGCCTACGTGATGCTCACCTACGCGGCGCTCGGGCTGGGCGCGGTGGTGGTGAACATCAGCCCCGGCAACCAGGGCGCGGAGCTTTTGCAGATCTTGAAGGACTCGGGCGCGAAGGTGCTGGTGGCGCTCGATGTGTTTCTGCCCGCCGTCTACAAGGTGCTGGCGCAGTCGCCGGTCAAACAACTGGTGGTGAGCTCGGTGCAGGGGCTGGAGAAGAAGCTGCCGGTGCCCGAGGGCGTGGCCGCTCCCCGCGCCTTCGAGTCGCTCTTCGGAGGGCCGCCCGCTCCGCAGGTGAGCGTGGGCGCCGACGACCTCGCGGTGCTGCAGTACACCAGCGGGTCGACCGGAACGCCGAAGGGCGTGATGCTGACCCACGGCAACGTGCTGGCGCAGGTGGAGCAGATGCGCGCCTGGATGACGGCGGAGGAGCCGAAGAACGCGGGGGTGATCTGCATGATCCCCTTCTTCCACGTGTTCGGGCTCACCATCGGGCTGCACCTGTCGGTGGCGAAGGGCCATCGCATGATTCTGGTGCCGCGCTTCGACGCGCTCGACCTGCTGCCGCTGCTGCAGCTGATCGAGAAGTTTCAGCCCTACTCGTTTCCCGCGGTGCCGACGCTGTGGGCCGCGCTGCTGCTGATGCCGGGAGTGACGAAAGAGAAGCTGGCGTGCATCAAGGTCGCCACCAGCGGAGGCGCGGCGTTGCCGCAGTGGGTGCTGGAGAAGTACCGCGCGCTCACCGGCCAGACGATTCTCGAGGCGTACGGGCAGTCGGAGGCCACCGGTGCGACCCACTGCATTCCGATCTCCGGTGGAGGGCCGGCCGGTTCGATCGGCAAGCCGTTGTCGAAGGTGCAGGTGAAGCTGGTCAACGTCGAGAACGGCGTGGGCGAGATCGCGCTCCAGGGGCCGACGGTGATGAAGGGCTACTGGCAGCAGCCGGAGCTGACCGCGAAGGTGCTCCGCGATGGCTGGCTGCACACGGGCGATCTCGCGCGCGTCGACGGCGAAGGCTGGTTCTACATCGTCGATCGCAAGGACGACCTGATCATCACCTCGGGCCACAACGTGTACCCGAGCGAGGTGGAGTCGGTGCTGTCGAAGCACCCCGCGGTGAAAGACGTGGCGGTGGCCGGCGTGCCCGACCGGTTGCGCGGCGCCGCGATCGTAGCGCACGTGGTGCTGCGCGAAGGCGCGGCGGCGACGCGTGAGGAACTGCTGAAGATCTGCGGTGAGAACCTGCCGGAGTTCAAGGTGCCGAACCGGATCGTGTTCGCTGACGCGGTGCCGAGGAACCCGGTGGGGAAGACGTTAAGGCGAGCGCTGAAGTCGGAGGAGTGACGCCCCTCCCGCCCTTCGGGCACCCTCCCCCTGCGGGGGAGGTGTCGCGCAGCGACGGAAGGGGCTCACGCCTCCACACGCTCGTGACGAAACACTTACCCACTCGTGACTTCGCTGCCGTTCCCAAGTCACCTCAGCGCGAGAGAACCTCGAAAGAGGAGGTCGCTCATGGCGCGCTACACCGTTCGGCCGCTTCGAAGCTCCGACTTCAACGCCTTGATGGCGTTGGAGGACGAGATCTTCGGGAGCAGCGGCGAGAAGACGTTGGGCCCGTATTACGTTCGTCTCTGTTGCGATTTCTTCGCCGAGACCTGCTTCCTCGCATCTTCGGCCTCGCGCGCGCGCTGCGGGTGCCGGTGGTGCCGGTGCGCATCGAGCTGCCCCTCGAGCTGACCTGGGCGGGCGCAGACGCGTTCTTGCCGCACCTGCTCCGCTGTTGCACCTCCGAAGGCGCGACCCTGCGGCTCCACTTCGGCGCGCCGCTGCCGCACAAGCCCGAGCTGCCCCCGGCGTGGAGCGCGGAGCAAGCGCGGCTTCGGGTGCTGCGGCCGTTCCTCAACCCCCAACCGAGAGGTCACGATGCGACAGCTTTCTCCCCTCGACTACGTTCGCAGCGGACAGCCCACGTTCTTTCGTTTGCCCACCGCCGATCGCGCGCCGAGTGAGCCACAGGCCGCGCTGCTGGGGGTGCCCTACGACGGGGGCGCCACTCACCACCCCGGCGCGCGCTTCGCGCCCTGGTCGGTGCGCGAGGCCAGCGCCACGATTCAGCCGTACCACACCGGCCATCACCTCGACGTGTTCGCCCGGCTCCGCGCGGTCGACGGAGGCAACGTGGTCTTCCCTCCGTTCGACTCCCGCCAGGTGCGCGAGGCGATCGAGAAGCACGCCGCGCACCTGCTGAGCGAAGGCGTCGCCCCGTTCGTGGTCGGAGGAGATCATTCGATCGCGCTCCCGCTTCTGCGGGCAGTGGCGGCGAAGCACGGGCCGGTGCACGTGCTCCACTTCGACGCCCACCTCGACACTTCGGGCCCCGAGATCTGGGGCGAAGACTTTCACCACGGCTCACCGCTCCGCCACGCGCTGAAGGAGAAGCTGATCGCTCCCAAGGGCCTGATTCAGGTCGGCCTGCGCGCGAGCTGGGGCAGCGCAGAAGACGGAGAGCTCGCCGGCTCCCACGGCGCGCGAATGATCAGCGCCGACCAGTTCAACGACCGCGGCCCCACCGAGCTGGGGCAATCGATCAAACGCGACCTCGCCGGCAAACCGGTCTACCTGACTTTCGACGTCGACGCGTTCGACCCCTCGTTCGCGCCCGGCACCGGCACCCCCGAGCCCGGAGGCCTCTACCCGCGCGAGGTGTTCCGGCTGCTCCGCGAGCTGAGCGGCATTCAGCTGGTCGGGATGGACGTGGTCGAGGTCTGCCCGGCGCGCGACGTCAACGGCGCCACCAGTCTGCTCGCCGCGCACGTGCTGTTCGAAGGCCTCGCGCTCGCCGCGCTGCGCTGAGCGTCACGTTCAGGTCACGCCCGTGAAAACACTTTGCAACATCGACCTCGGCCCGTTGAACGCGGCGCGTGCCGAACGCACCATTCGCGCATGACGCTCGTTCGCTGGATGTTCGCGGGCATTTCGCTGTTGGCGATGTTGCTCGGCGGAGCGCTGATCACCAGCTCGGCGCCCGATGCGAGCAAGGTGGCGACCGCCGCCGCGGCGAAGCTCCCGTAACAGAAGCGTGACTTGAGACGCGGTACCCTGCCCGGTACACGCGCGCGGTGTTTTCGCGGACGACGCGGCTCTCGATGCTGATCGCGCTGCTCGCGGGCTGCGCGTCGTCAGATCGCCAAGACGAGGTGATCTCCGCGCTCACCCGCGCCGACGAGCCGCTGCTGGTGACGCGGCCGGCGCTGGTGGCGGGCAAGTACGCCCTGATGGCCTCCGACACGTACTCCTATTACCGGGGCACGCTGGCGGTGTTTCGGCACGACTGGGAGAGCGGCCACCTCTCGAAGAGCCGGTTCGATCTCGGCGACCCGGTGTGGGGCGTCGGTGATCCCCACCCCGAGAACTTCGGGCTGCTGGTGGCTGGCGACGGCACCGCTGCGCTGGAGACCAACGACCTCGACTCGTGCGACCGGGTGCCGGCGCTGTTCGATCTGCGGCGGCTGGTGGCTGGCATGGCGCTGGTGTCGAAGCTCTCGAACCCGCAGGCCTCTGCGCACGACGTCGCTGGTGCAGCGGCGCAGGGCTACGCGGCAGAGCTGGAGCGGCTTGCCAACGGCGGTGCGCCGCAGCGCTACGACAACGATCGCGGCGAGGTGGTGCTGCACGATCTGTTCAAGCGTTCGGCGCGCGATCTTGCCGCTCACGCGGAGCTCGCAGGCCTCACCGACGGGCACCGCCGCTTTCTTCGCGGAGTGATCGACCCGGCCGACCCGACCGGAGTTCAGGCCGACCTGCCGGTGTGGCTCCGGGCGTCGCTCGAGACGCTGGTGAGCCGCTTCGGCACGCGGGTGCTCGACGTCGTTCACGAGTACGGCTCGGGAGTGGCGAGCTGGCCGCGGGTGCGGTTGCTGGTGCTGCTCGCCGGCCCGGCCGACGACGGCAGCGACGACTTCATCGTCGAGGTGAAGGAAGAAGGCGCTTCTGCGCTCGACGGTTGGTACGCGCCGGACGTCGCGGTCACCGATGCCGCACAGCGGGTCGAGAGCGGCGCGCGGCGCGCCTGGTTCCGGCCCGACGCTGACCCTCGCTACTTCACCGGCACCTGGCAGGGCTTTCCGGTTCAGGTGCGCACCGAGGCGGAGGCGAACAAGGGCGTGAAGGTGAAGCGCTTCGTCGACGACCGCGCGACCCAGCAGGCGATGAACGCGATTGCGGCCGATCTCGGCGCGCTGTTGGCCCGAATCCACTCGGCGACCGGCCCCGGCACCGCGGCGCGCCTGCACGCGGCGATCGACGACTCGGCAGCGTTCGTCTCCGAGCAGGCCGCATTCGGCGACTCGTGCAGCGACGAGACGCTGGCCGACTTCGCCGCGTTCGGCCGGGAGCTCACGGCGCGCGGGCCACTGCTCGGGTACCCCGCGACTCCGCCGCAAGTCTCTTCGTCGCTCGCTCCCCTCTTCGAGGCTCCATGATCGCGTTCGCGCTCTCCACCGCGGTGTTGTGCAGCGCGCTCGCGGCCGACGAGCCGCCGGGAGTCGCCGATGGAGGCACACCGGCGCCGGCCACCCTGCCCGCTTCGTTCACGCTCGGGCCGATCGAGCTCACTCCGCAGCTCGATCTCTTCGGCTCCTTCGAGGGCGTCTTCCCCACCGAAGCGAAGAGTGACGACCGCTTCGCGGTGCCACGTGCGCTCGCCGGCCTCGAGGTGCAGGCAGACGGTGTTCGCGGCCGCTTTCTGGTCGAGGGCGTCTACTCCACCGAGGGCGGCGCGCTGATCGGCACCGCGGGAGACAGCGAAGTGATTCGCCTGCGCGAGGCGTGGGGCGGCTACCGCTGGCGCTTCCTCGAGGCGCGGTTGGGGGTGATTCCCGACCCGCAGTTCGCTCCGCTCGAGCATGCGTGGGCCTTTCGGCAGCTCGCACCAGACGGATTGGAGGCGTTTCACCTCTCGTCGCCCGCGGACTTCGGCGCGTCGGTGCGTGGGTGGCTCCCAGCGGAGCTCGGCTGGGTGGCGATCGCGGTGAGCAACGGCGAAGGGTACGGGCAGCGCGAGCTCAACACCGGCAAAAACCTCACCCTGGCGGCGAACGTGCGGCCGGTGCCGGGCCTGAAGCCGCTCGAGGTCGTCGCGAGCGGCGTGTTGGGCTCCGCGGGAGTCGGAAACACCCGGGCCGACCGCCTCGGAGGCGGCGTGCTGTGGGATGGCGGCTGGCTCGGCGCCGGAGTCACCGCGCACGCGTTCTGGGGTCTGGCCGACGACGGCGGCCGGCGCGGGTTGCTGCTCCAGGCGTTCGCGCGCGCACAGCTGTTCGAGCGGCTGCTGCTCGCGGTGCGCGGCGAGCACCTCTGGCGTGACTTCTCGGCCACCGCCGACGATTCGGTGAGCACGCTGGCTGCCGGCCTGGGCGTGCGTCTCGGCTTCGGCTGCGAGCTGTTCGCCGAGTACGAGCGCGACGCGCTCTCACCGCTCGCACGTGCATCTCAGCCGGGCGCAGACGTGAACGTCGTGCGCGTGGTGGTGCGGCTCAACCCGTTTCTTTCGCAGCTGGAGGATTGGCGATGACGATGCAGCGTGCATTCGCGGTGGGCCTGGTGGCCGGCGTGCTGGTGGCGATCTCGAGCTGCGGGAGCAGCGCGACATGCGATCCGAGCAACTGCTCCGGGTGTTGTGACAGCTCGGGTTCTTGCCGGCCCGGCACGGCCGCCGATGTCTGCGGCAAGGGCGGGCTGTCGTGCAGCGCCTGCGGCACGGGACAGACGTGCTCGGTCGGCGCCTGTTCGACCGGAGGCGGGAGTGCCGCTGGCGGTGGCAGCGCGAGTGGCGGTGGAGCGGCGGCCGGTGGCGGGGCGGCGACGGGCGGTGGAGCTGCGGCCGGCGGAGGCGCAGCGACCGGGGGTGGAGCGGCTGCCGGTGGCGGTGCAGCGACGGGCGGCGG
The DNA here is from genome assembly GCA_047602415.1 of Myxococcaceae bacterium. Taxonomy (GTDB): domain Bacteria; phylum Myxococcota; class Myxococcia; order Myxococcales; family Myxococcaceae; genus JASGHH01. The sequence goes on from JASGHH010000001.1 coordinate 1,728,396, forward strand.
GGCCGGTTCTGGTGCGGTGGTGTTCAACGAGATCTGCGCGCGCGGCTCCGACTTTCTCGAGCTGATGAACACCGGCAGCGCTTCTGCGGATCTCGGAGGGTATGCCGTTGCCGATTCGATCGACGATGGCGGCGGCGCGAAGCTCGACAGCGCTTTGGTGTTCCCGTCGGGGACTTCTCTGGCCCCCGGCGATCACCTGTTGGTGGTGCTCAACGTCGCCGATGCCGGCTTGACCACCGACTGCCTCGATGGCGGCCCGAGCTCGTGCTTCGGCGCCACGTTCAAGGTGAGCAACTCGCGCGGTGAGGTGGTCTGGCTGCTCGCTCCCGGCGGCGGCGTGGTGCAGCAGCAGCTCTACCCGATGGATGCGGTGCCGAGCGGTTTCTCGTATGGACGCCTGCCGGATGGTACCGGCTCGTTCGGGCAGACGACGCCCACGCCGGGCCACACGAACATGTAGAGCGTGTCGCGAAGCGACGGAGGGGCTCAGGCCTCCGCGCGGCCGAGCTCGAGATCAACCGACCCGACCACCGGCATCAACCGCGAGCCCGCACCCACGCGCAGCCGATTGCCGCGCCAGTCGATGGTGCGCTGGAACAACCCGTTGCACCACGCGACGAACAGAATCAGGTCCTTTAGCGGAACCACAGCGGCCGCCTTCCACCCGACGCGCATCGTGAGCGCCCGCGCGCTCGACACGTCGAGCAGCGCCTTGGCCGCGAGCACCAGCGCCGAGGCGGCCAGCATCGCCTTCGACGGTGCGAGGAACAATGCGACCAGCGTCAACGGCCAGGGGTTGAGCAGCGCCTGCGCCCCATAGGTTGGCAGCGCCACGGCGGTGCGGTGAATCACGCTCCAGCGAAGGTACCGCTTGATGAAGCTGCCCACCGGGCGATGAATCGCCACGTTCACCGCGGGCGACTGGGCCACCACCACCGCCAGCTTCTGCGCGCGCAGTTGGGTGCCGATCACGTAGTCCTCGGCGAGCACGTCTTTGAACGCCTCGAACCCGCCAATGGCCTTCAGCGCCGAGCGGCGGAGCGCCATCGACTTGCCCACCACCAGGTCTTTACCGGCGACCCGCTTGGCGCCGATCTGCCCGGGCCCGATCGACGACGCGAGATGCAGATTGTCGAGCAGTGCGCCGAGGCTGCGCTGGCCCCAACCGCTCACCGGGTTGGTCACGCACGCCACCTGGTCGTCGTCGAACAGCGCCGCGAGCTCGAACAACTGACCGGGCGCGGGGCGGGTGTTGCTGTCGCTCACCAGCAACACCTCGTTCTTCGCCTGAGCCGCCAGCGTGATCAGCTGGTTCACCTTGGGGTTCAACCCGGGCTCACCGCGCTGGAGCACCACCCTCACCTTCCCGAGAAACCGGCGCTCGAGGTTGCGCGCCATCGGCCAGGCGGCGTCGTTCATGTCGCGAACGCCGAGCAGCAGCTCGTACCGGGGGTAGTCGAGCGACGCCCACTCCTCCAGGCTCTCGGCCAGCCCCTCGTCGAGGCCACAGAGCGGCTTCAGCACTGAGATCGCCACCCGCCTCTTCGGCCACGGCAGCGGCGCACGCAGATGCCGCGACACCGCGAGCCGCTGCAACGTCAACGCTGCCAACCCGATTGCCGCCAGCCCGAGCAACGAAAGCGCGATCACGTTCATGAGCCGAGATGCTGATCGCCACAAACGACGCGGAGATCGCGATCAGGTCACGATTGCGAAACTTTTGGAATGAACGGTGCCTCGAAAGACCGCAATCGATGCCCCGTTCGTCGGCAACATCACAGCGCTGCACATCGTCGACAGGCGGCGCACCCGGTAGACAAACGCGCCGCAACGGGATGCAATCGTTCGCATGAACGCGCCGATACGGCACGAAATTGAAGGATTTGTCCTCCACGCTGTTCTTGGCGAAGGCGGCTATGGCACAGTGTATCGCGCTGCGCCCTCGAACGAACCGAATGCCCATGTGGCGCTAAAGGTGTTCGACCCAAGTAGCTTCAACAATCGCACGAAGGCGATTGAGCGGTTTCACCGCGAAATCGAGGCTGTGTCGAAACTTAGGCACCGCGCAATCGTCGGATACGTAGGTCGAAGTCCTGAGCATCGCGATGTGCCATTCCTAGTTACGGAACTCATTCTCGGCGCACATTTCCGGTCGGATCTCGATGCTGACAGCGACCTGAAGCTCTCGCTTATGATCGAAGTTCTTTCCGGATTGAGTCACGCACACTCAACTGGCGTATTTCACCGCGACATCAAGCCATCCAACCTCATGGTGCGCGCGTCCGATGGACAGATTGTGATCCTAGACTTTGGGATGGCATTCCTGACGGACGATGATGGCACCACGCCGCTAACAACAAGGTACGACGTCGGGACCCAAGGCTACATTCCGCCTGAAGTTGTCGCCCGAAAGCTACCAGCGAGGGCAAATCAGGACATCTACGCGGCAGCTGTGACCCTCTACGAGGCCATTGAGGGGTCGCTGCCGAACACGCAGTCCCTTATCCCGCTAAGCAGTTCGAAGCCGGATCTGGGAGTACTTGACCCAGTAATCAGCCGAGCGTTAGGGCCCGTCGAACATCGGTACCTAACGGCTGCTGACTTCGCAGAAGCGTTAGATGGAGTTCGGCGCCAGCTCAGAGCGACGAAGACGCTCCGAACATCAAATCCAATTGCCGAGTCACTGCTGGCGCGTGTCCGAAAACAGCGTCAGGCAGAGCGCGAACAAACAGAGCTCGCAGCCAAGCGCGCGCAAGCGATGAAGGAGGAGTGGCTTGCCGCCCAGCCCATAGTTGAGGCCGGCGCTCGCCGGGCATTTGAAGACATGCTGTCCGTCGCACAAGAGGTCAGCGGAGCGTGGCAACTAACGGAATTGGTTCAGGGTCGCTACGAGCCTCGCGAAAACCCGTGGGCGCTGTACGCGTTGCGCCACGCGAACGGGCAGCAAATCAATTTCGGGATTACACGTGGCTACCCCGGGCATGCAGGTCATGGGCAACCGTCGATTGTTGGTCTCACCTGGGGCGACGGAACTCCGCAATCACCACGACGACAAGCGGCTTTGATTCAGCCCCAATGGGTCGTTTACACCACGATTCCACGTGGCCAGATGAGTCAAAGTGACTATCGGTGCGTTGTGGGCCGCGCTCGACTGCTTGATAGCGGCCAAAGCGCCATCTTCGGTCGAATGACAATCGCGCCCCTGAGTCCACAGGAACTTGAGTCTTCTGAACAGGTCCGCGACCTGGTGACTTCCGCGATCGGCCACGCACTAGGGATTTAGTTCTGCCTCGGTTGCGTAACCTAGTTACAGGTCTCGGCGCAGCCACCGTCGCCGCAGCACACCCTGCCGGTGGCGCACTTCTGCCCGGTGCACCCGGTGTCGATGCAGTCGATCTTCCCGTCGCAGTCGTTGTCGAGGTTGTCGTCGCAGACCAGCGCCGAGGTCTCTGAGACGGGAATGTACGGGAGGCAGAGGTTGAACGAGTCGAGCAGGCAGAGCCACAGCTTCAGCCCCGCCGCGCAGACGTCGGCGCCGCACGGCACCTGAATGTTCTGGCAGCCGGTATCGTTGCAGTCCTTCTTGCCGTCGCAGTCGTTGTCGATGCCGTCTTTGCAGGAAGCGATGGTGTTCTCGAGGCCCTGATCGACGGTGCACGCGCTCCAGGTGTTGGCCGAGCAGTCCCACGTCTGAGTGCCGGAGCAGGTCTGGTACGAGCACGACTGGGTCAGCCCCTGACAGTCGGGGTCCATGCAGTCTTGCAGCCCGTCGCAGTCGTTGTCGGCGCCGTCGCTGCAGGCGGCTACGGTGTTCTCACCGATGGTCGGAGCGCTGCACGCGCCCCAGGTCTTGCTCGCGCAGTCCCAGGTCTGCGAGCCGGTGCACGACATGAAGGGGCAGCTGCGGATCAGGTCGTTGCAGCCCGGGTCCATGCAGTCGGTCAGCCCGTCGCAGTCGTTGTCCATCGTGTCGCCGCAGGTCTGCTCGTCAGACTCGTTGCCGTTGTTGGCGAAGCACATGCCCCAGGTTTTCGTCGCGCAGTCGAACTGCTGCTGACCGGTGCACGACATGAACGAGCAGCTGCGCAGCAGGTTGAGGCACGCGTCTTCGTCGCAGTCCTTCACTCCGTTGCAGTCGTTGTCGACGCCGTCGGTACAGGTCGCCTGGTCGGTCTCGCCGCCGCTCGGAGTGCACTGGTACTCGCACCCGTCGTTGCTCATCCCGTTGAGGTCGAGGAAGCCGCTCGCGCAGCTGTAGGTGGAGCACGCGCCGCTGTTGCACTGCTCGGTCGAGTTCGCCGGCGCGGTGCATACGCCGCACGAGGTCCCCACCGCGCCGCAGTGGTCGATCGTTTGGTCGGCCAGCTTCACGCAGGTGTCGCCCGCGCAGCAGCCGTCGGTGCAGCTGGAGGGATTGCAGCCACACGCACCCGACGAGCAGTGCTGGCCGGTGTCACAGGCGTGCCCGCAGGCACCGCAGTTCGCGTCGTCGTCGGCCGAGCTCATCTTCAGCGCCACCTTCGCGCCCTTCGCTACCGTGCCGGTCGCCGCGCCGCAGGCGATCTCCTTGCCCTGCGCGTCGTGCACCGTGCCCACCACGGTGACCGAGCCGTCGGCCAGCGAGCCCGAGACGAAGACGACCTCGAGCGCGGTCTGACCGGTGAGAGGGTTCTTGCGGACCACGCCGTTGCCCTTGGCATCGGTCGCGGTCACCACCAGGTCGGCGCCGCCGTTGAGGCCGCTCACGTCGACCCGCAAGGAGGAGTGGTTGATCTCGCCGGTGGGGTCGAGCAGGCAACCGGCGCAGAGCAGCGCGAGGGCGGCGGCGCGTCTCATCTAGAAGCCCACCACCAATCCGCGCTCCGGGTCGAACTGGAACCACGAGCTCACGCCGGGGCTGCCCAGCGCGGGCCCACTCGACGAATCAGACAAGAACAACAGCAGCACGCCCACCGCTCCCGCCGTCACCGCCGCGCCCAGCATCACGTTGGTCGCCAGCTGCCAGTTGGACACCCGGCTCACCTGATTGGGATTGAACGTTCCCTGCGATCCCAGCCGGCGCAGAAAAGTGTCGTACTCGGAGCGCGCTTCCACCGCCGCCACCGCGCTGGCGGCTCCCAACACCACGCCCGCGCCGATCGACACCCAGCCCGCGCGGCGAACCACGGTGCCCGGAGGCAGCGAGGTGACCTCGGTGCGCACGTCGGTCAACTCGGGAAAGCTCTGGGTCACGTGCGGCATGCCGCCCAGCGCCGGGTCGTGGGCGACGAAGCCGCGAAAGAAACCCGGCCCGAACGGCACCGAGAACAACCCGTGCCGCAGGTCGTCTTCGATCGCGCCCCGGCTCAGCCGCCGCGGAGGCCCGAACGCCGACTCGATCACCGCCAGAATGCCCTTCAGCGCCGAGGGAATGCGCGCCTCGCGGCCCTCGCGAAACACGAAGTACTCCTGGTCGCCGATCAGCCGCAGGTACACCGGCTTCTCCCCCGAGGCGTTGACGTCGGCGTAGCGGGCGCCGCGCGCGTCTTCGACCTCCACCAGGCCCTTCATCGTCGCCGGCACCTCGAGAAAACGCCGAGGCCCGCGCCGCAGGTCGATCACCGGGTGCGAAAGATCCACCTGCGGAGGCCGGGCGAACACCTCCACCTTCGCCCGGGGATCCGACAGGCCCTCGTTCGCCGCCGAGACGAACGCCGCAATCTCGGAGTAGCGCAGCACCCCATCGCCATCGGCGTCGGCCGCGCCCAGCAGCGCCGAGCGAATCTCGTGCGAGAACACGCCCGACTCCAGCCCCGACCACTCGTGGGTCTCCACCTCGCGCGAGCCCGAGATCAACGCTCCGACCTCGGGGTGACCCTCGAGCGCCTCGCTGTCGAGCAGCTCCTTCATCGCTTGCACGTCCTTCGGCGAAGCGGCGCCACGCTTGGCGACCATGAAGTACGCGTCGCAGGCGTCGATGATCACGTGCTTGAAGTCGGCGGGCACCGGCCCGAGCACGTCATGAAACAGATCGCGCCGGCGCAGCACCCCGTCGACCAGGTTCACCGAGCCTTCGTGCTCGGGAGTGAGCGTGCCGTGGCCGGCGTAGACGAAGAACAGCTCGGTGCGCCGCCCTTCTCCCGCGGCCGCCTTCACGCTCTCGGCGATCGACGCCACCGCGTCGGCGAGCGCGCGCTTGGTCGGAGGCCGGGCAGTGGCCGCCGCTGCTTGATGGCGCTCCTGCGACTCGGCGTCGAGCACGGTGAGCAGCACCACCTTGTCGGCCACGCCCTGAAACAGCTCCGCGTAGCGGGCCGCGTCGTCGTCGGCGTAGCGAAGGTTCGGAACCGCCGGGTCGTTGCTCTGGTTGTAGCCGACCACCAGCGCGGCCACGTACGGCGCCTGCGAAGGCGCTTCGGCGCGCGCGGCGGCCGAGAGCACCAGCGCCGCGATCGCCCACTTCACTTCGCCGCCCCCAAGGGCAGCTCGACCCGCTCGAGCTCGCGGGGACAGCTCTTTTCATCGAGGCACTGCAGCGCCTGCGCGCCCGGCACCGGCTGCTCGCCGAACACCGCCACGCCGCGCAGCCCGACCGAGAACGGAGCGCTCTTCAGCAGCACCCGCTCGTCGTCGAACCCGAGCTCACCGTCGAGGTTGTCGACCACCACCTCGGGAGCCGCGCCCTGGCCGCGGTCGATCGCGATCGCGACGTATCGCTTCGAAGACGGGCGGGCCGCGAACATCAGCGCGTCGCCGGCCTGGCAGCTGCCCTGCGACGGCTCGCCCACCACCTGGCCTTCGCGCGCGCAGACCAGCCGCATCGCCGCGTGCTGCCTCACCGGCTTGTTGCCGCGGGCGCCGAACTCGTCGTCTTTTCGGGAGTGCAGAAAGACGAACACGATCGACGCGGCGAGCGCGACGGTCAGGGCGCCAGAGAGCCAGACGGGTACGCGAAAGCCCGCCGGCGCCTCCACCTCCGGGAAGGCGGGTTGGAAGAGCCACAGCTCCTCTTCCGTCATTTCATCGGGCCGCCCCGAGACCGCACGAAACGCCCTGGCCGCGTTGTCGTAGTAACCGCGGCACTCGAGGCAACCGTCGAGGTGCGCGCGCAGATCGGCCTGCTTCGGCCGCTCCCCTGAAAACAGCGCTTCGATCGCCGCGCGGGCGTCGGAGTGGTTCATTGCCCCGCCTCCGGCTGCCCCTGCGGCAGCAGCGAGCTGTGGGCGGTGGTCTTCTCGAGGTAGCCGGCGGCCTTGAAGCGCTCCAGCAGATCCTTGCGCAGGTAGGCCTCCATTCGGCGGACCTGAATGCGCGACAAACCGAGCGCGGCCGCCGCCTCGTCTTGGGTCTTCTGGTCGACGAAGCGCTCCTTGAACAACTTGCGCTCGGCCTCGGAGCGCTGGGCGAGAAACGCCTCGATCAACCGGGTGAGCTCGTTGCCCTCGGCGATCTCGTCGGGGCCGGGCTGCGACGACAGCGCCACCCCACTGTCGGGGCCACCGCCGAGCGCGCGATCGATCGCCTCGGCGTCGGCGGCGTGCTCCTTGAAGCGGCGCTCGTTGAGCAGCAGGTTGCGCGCGATCGCGGCGAGGTAGGCGACGTACGGCGTCAGCCCGGTGTAGCCGTCGCGCGCGCCCTGCGAGAACGCGCGGGCGAACACCTCCTGCACCAGCGCGCCGACCTCGAACGGAGATCGACCCGACAGGCCCTTGGCCACCATGCCCGAAACCTTGGGTGCGTAGTGCTGGTACACCGTCTCCAGCGCCTTTCGTTCGCCCGCTCTGAACCGGGCGAGCAGAGCTCGATCTTCGAGGAGCAGACTCACTTCACCGCTCCTGGAGAGGGGGACACCGACCGGGCGGGCTTTGGATCGCGATCCAAAGTTTTCAGCCGCCGTGTCTCCAAACCGGCGTCGGTCAGCAAACCCAACATTCGGCCCGATTCATCGCCCACCTGCGTGGGTTTCACAAGCGGCCGATCCAACTGGAGGAACATGTTGAAACACGCGTGCAAGTTGGTGCTGTTCGGGTCGATCGCAGTCCTCGCAGCGGGCTGCCCGAAGTCGAATTCGGGCACCGGTGGCGGAGCGGGCGGCGGCGCAGGCGGCGGCGCGGGTGGAGGGAATGGTACGCCCAGCGCGCAGCTTTCCGCTCAATCTGTCGACTTTGGGTCGCTCGGCTGTGGTGCATCGTCGACATCGAAGACGATCACCCTGAGCAACACCGGCACCGGCACGCTGACCTACACCGCGGCGGTGAGCGGGAGCGGCTTCTCGGTCACTCCGCCGAGCGGCTCGGTCGCGGCGGGCATGAGCGCGACCTTGAACGTGAGCGCGGCGGTGCCCTCGGCCACCGCGGCCGGCGCGGCGGTGAGCGGCACCCTCACCGTCACCACCAACGACAGCGCCCACGCCTCGACCAACCTCACCCTCTCGGCGAGCGCATTGGGCGTGACCCTGACCTTGAACCCCACCGTGGCCTCGTTCGGGGTGCTCCCGGTGGCCACCCAGGCCCCCTCGCTGCCGATGACTTTGTCCAATACCGGTAACATCGCGGCCACCATCACCGTCACCCAGCCGGTGGACACGCAGTTCTCACTCGACTGGACGGGATCACCCGCTAGCATCTCGGTGCCGCCCAACATGACTGCACCTGGGCTCGTCGCGAACTTCAAGGCGGACAAGATCACTCCTTCGACTTCTTCAGCGATGCTGTCGGTCGCCGAGCCGGTGTGTGGCAACTCGGTCACCTCGGTGCCGATGACCGGCCAGGGCACCGGCGGCCAGGTCGGCTTCTCGAGCACCGACGTCTTCTTCGGCACCGCCGGCGTGGTCCCCTGCGGCACCACCGCGGCGCAGAAGACCTTCACCATCAACAACTCCGGCAACTCGGCGTTCAGCTTCACCGCCACGCTGGGCAAGGGCAGCTCGTCGCCGTTCACCTTCACGCCGATGAGCGGCACCGTGCCGGCGAACAACGGCTCGATCACGGTCACCGTCACCGCGGGCGCGATTCCCCAGACCGCCGACACCTCGGCCGACGCGTTCGGCGACGTGCTCACCTTCGTCACCGACGCGCCGAACGACGCGCCGCACCTGATCGCGCTCCACCAGACCGCCGGCGGCGCGGTGCTGGTGTTCGTGCCGGCCACGATCGACTTCGGCCTGGTGCCGATCATGCGCGACTCCAGCGCGCCCTACACCGTCGAGAACAACGGCTCGCTCGAGGCCACCGTCACCCTCGCCTCCGACAACGCGGCGTTCACCTTGAACCCCTCGGCGGCCACCCTGGTGCGCGCCGGCGGGCTCGCTTCGGCCACTGCGATCTTCTCTCCCGGCTCGACCACCACCCAGCAGATCGCCAACGTGACGATGACCGTCGACGCGGCCGACGTGCTCTGCGCGCCGCTGCCCCAGCCGATGACGATGAGCGGCACCGGCACCAACGGCTCGGTCGCGTTCACCCCGGCGGCGCTCGACTTCGGCGCGGTCGACTGCGGCACCAGCGGCGCGGCGCAGACGATCACCTTCACCAACGGCGGCAACCAGGACTACACGATCTCTCCCGCGCTCGCGTCGGGTGCGAACTTCGCGATCGCGATGTCGCCCGACTCCGGCGTGGTCGCGCAAGACGGCGGCACGGTGGTGATCACCGTCACCCCGAACGCGATTCCCGCGGTCTCGGAGGTCACCCCCAACCTCTACGGTGACACCCTGACGATCACCACCGACGTCACCGGCGACACCGCGCACGACGTGCCGCTGCGCGAGACCGCCCACGGCGCGATCTTCGCCATCTCCACCAACGGCCTCGACTTCGGCTCGGTGGCGGTGGGCAGCACCGGCACCGCCCAGTTCACGGTCAGCAACAACGGCAACGCCTCGGGCCAGCTGACGATCACCCCCGGCCAGCCGAGCATCTTCGCGATGCCGCAGAACGCGACCATCAACGCCAACACCAACTCCGGCCAGGTGGGCTCGTTCAGCCCGATGATGCCGTCGAACTACCAGGACACCGCGAGCATCGCGGTCGGCAGCGCCACCGTGCTCTGCAAGCCGCTCCCGTTCAACCAGATGGCGCTCGCCGGCAAGGGCGTGGCGATGAGCGTGGTGGCGCTCTCGGCGCAGAGCCTCACCTTCGGCGCCGGCGGCCTGGTGCCCTGCGGCACCACCGCGACCCAGCAGACGGTGACCGTCACCAACAACTCCTCGCAGTCGCTCGCCCTCACCTACACCCTGGCGGCCGGCGCTTCGGCTTCTCCGTACACGGTGGCAGGCCCGGCCACGGTCGCCGCCGGCATGATGGCGACGGTGACGGTGACCCCGAAGGCGATTCCCGGCGCGGCGTCGACCGCCGTCGACGGCTTCGCCGACACCCTCACCATCGGCGCGGTGGGCGGCCCGGTGACCGAGTCTCACACCGTCGCGCTCCACGAGACGGCGCAGGGCGCGGTGCTCACCTTCAACCCCACCTCGCTCGCCTTCACCGCGGGCGTGGGCGGCAGCCAGTCGAAGAACTTCACCGTGAACAACGCCGGCAACCTCGCGGCGCCGTACACCCTCACCGTCGGCGGCACCAACGCCAACCTGTTCTCGGTGAGCCCGACCTCGGGCAACGCGGCGGCAGGTGGCGCCGGCTCGGAGTCGGCCACCTTCAGCCCCGGCCTCAACCTCGGCAGCAAGAGCGCCAACCTCTCCCTGATGACCACCGCCGGTCTGTGCGCGCCGCTGCCCAGCGCGCTGACGATGACCGGCAACTGACGAAACGAAACGACCCAATGGCCGGTACCCTCCCCATGCCCGCTGACGGAACTCCAGCGAACCGCAACCCCACCGACCCCTCACTCGGGCCGGCGCTGGAGCTGCTCGGTCAGAACGTGGGCGGCTACGTCGTCGAGGCGCTGCTCGGCGTCGGCGGCATGGGGCTGGTGTACCAGGCCAAGCTGTCGGTGATCGCCCGCAAGTTCGCGATCAAGGTGCTGCGCCCCGAGGCGGCGCAGGACCCGGTGGTGGCGGCGAACTTCATTCGCGAGGCGCAGACGCTCTCGCAGCTGAAGCACCCGCACATCATCGACATCGTCGGCTTCGGGCAGCTCGACGAGAAGCGCCAGTACATGGTGATGGAGTTTCTCGAAGGCAAGACGCTCGCCGACGAGTTGGAAGAAAAAGGCGCGCTGCTGCCCTCGCGCGCGCTCGAGCTGGCCGACGACATGCTCGACGCGCTCGAGGCCGCGCACTCGGTGGAGGTGATTCACCGCGACCTGAAGCCGGGCAACGTGTTTCTCGCCAAGGTCTCGGGCGGCACCGAGGTGCTGAAGCTGCTCGACTTCGGCCTCGCCAAGCAGCAACCGGTGGAGCTGGCCGAGAACACCGTGAGCGAAGCCGGCAAGTCGGTGGTGGCCGGCACGCCCGAGTACATCGCGCCCGAGCAGGCGCGGGGCCTGGGCGCCCGCAAGCACTCCGACCTCTACTCGTTCGGGGTGATGCTCTACGAGATGCTCACCGGGCATCAGCCGTTCGAGGTGGGCCCCGACTCGGCCGACCGGGTGGTCGATTCTGCTCCGCGCCCACCTCCACGAGCAGGCGCCCAAGCTGTCGAAGCACAGCTCGCTCACCTTCCCCTTCGAGCTCGAAGAGCTGGTCGCCGACCTGCTCAACAAGAACCCCGACGAGCGGCCGTCGAGCGCCTCGGTGGTGCGGGCCCGGCTGCGCAAGGTGCTGCGCCAGTACCAGGCGGAGTCGACCCGGCAGGGCGGCGGCCACCTGATGGCGGGCGAGATGTCGATCGCCACCGGCGCCCCGCTTCAGCTGACCCAGACGGTGGGAGAGCGAAAGCTCGCCACCGGAGGCCTGATTCCCGGCCCGCCGATGACGATGCGCCTCGAGCGCCAGTCGGGCACCGACCCCGAGCTCGAAGCCTTCGAGAAACCCCGTTCACGCGCCCCGTGGTTGATCGCGTTTGCCGCGATCGCGATCGCCGGGCTGGTGCTGGCCGTTTGGCCTTCGCCCCAGCCTGAGCCCATCGCGGCAAAGCCGATCGACGTGGCGCCACCCCCTCCGCCCCCGGCCGGCAAATCGGAGCAGTACCCCCCGACCACGCCACCGGCCGTGGTGGCGGAGACTTCTCAACCCGAGGTGAAGCCGGTGCCGCCCGCGCCGGTGCCCACTGCCTCGCCGTCGCCTGCTCCCACTCCGGTGCAGGCCGCCGACCGCGCGCAAGAAGAGAAAGACAACGACCTGGTGGCGGCGCCGAGCAAGGCCGCGCCGGTGATCGCCCAGGTGAAGCGCTACGACATTCGGCAGTTCAACTGCGAGCCGAACGAGCGGTGGCGGGCCTCGGCGAAGCGGCACCTGGAAGAGCTGCAGCAGACCGCGGCTTCGAAGGAAGACAAGAAGGCGTGGGCGCTGTTCGAAGACGCCGAGGGCAAGCTCGACCCGCTGATCGAGCGCGCCGCGAGCGGCTCCGACTGCGAAGCGGTCGAGCAGCGCATTCAGAAACTGGCCGTGCAACTGAATCAAAAGAGGTGAACACGTGAGGACCCGTTGGTTGCACCTGTTGTCGCTGCTCGCGCTGCCCGCCTTGGCGCAGAGCAAGCCCTCGTTGGTCGACTACCCGCTCGACGTGAAGGTGCCGGTGAGCAACCAGGTCGTCACCTCGCTGGAGGAGGACTTTCGAATCACCCTCGCCCGCCAGAAGGGCGTGATGGTCTCCACCAAGTCGAGCTGGAAGGCGGCGGTGGCGGCGCTCAAGCGGCAGGACTGTGAGCTGCGCGACGAGTGCTTGAAGCAGCTCGCGGTCGGCGCCGGCACCCTCTACGCGATCTACGCCTCGGTGGAGCGCAACGCCGCCGGCACCGAGGTCACCGCCACCGGGCGGGTGGTGAATCAAGACGGCGTGCAGGCACGGCCCACCACCCGGGTGACGGTGCCGCTGAAGAGCAACATCTCGGAGGCGGCGAAAGACGCGCTCGCCCAGCTGATCGAGAAGCTCGACCTCTCGGGGCTGCCCGCGGTGCTCTCGGAGCCGAAGAAAGAGACCCCGCCGGTGGTGGCCGACGCCCCGGTGAAGCAGCCCAACCCGAGCGAGCCGACGGTGATCATGCTGCCGCCGCCTCCTCCTCCTCCCGCGGCCGAGCCCGGCACCCCCGGCACCAAGATCGCGGGCTACGTGTTCGGCGGCGCAGCGATTGTCTCGGCGGGCGTGGCGGCGGGCTTCGGCTTCACCGCGCTCTCGTCGAAGAGCTCGCTCCCGGTCGACGGGCACCTCACCGAAGACCAGGCGAAGACCCAGGCCTCGGTGAACCAGGGCGCCACCATCGCGCTCGGCGCCGGCATCGCCGCGGGAGTGCTCGCGGTCGCCGCGATCACCTGCTTCGCGATCTCTTCGCCGTCGAGCTCGTCGAACGTCGCGCTGGTGCCGACGCCGCACGGCGCGGCGCTCACCTTCGGAGGGTCGTTCTAAATGAGAGCCGTACTGGTGTTGATGGGCGCGCTGGTGCTGGCGGGTTGCCAGTGCGGCCCCGGCGTGGCGTGCAAGAACGACGGCGACTGCGGCAACTGGGGTCACTGCTCCCAGGCGACCGGCTTCTGCGTCACCAACGGGAGCAGCGGCGGAGGCGCGGGCGGCGGCAACGTCGGCGGCGGCGCGGGCGGCGGCTCTCAAGACGGCGGCGTGCCCGAAGCGGTGCTCTCGGCGACCGCGGTCGACCTCGGCGACGCGGGCTGCGGCACCTCGGTGCAGCAACACTTCACGGTGATCAACAACGGCACCGCCGACCTGACCTTCACCACCTCGCTCGACAACACGGTCGACTTTCAGGTGAGCATGGGCGGCACCGTCGCCGCCGGCATGATGGGCACCGTCACCGTGAGCGCGACGCCGAAGTCGACCCACGACGCGAACGCGCCGATCACCGGCACGCTCACCGTGCTCACCAACGACCCCAACAAGCCGCGCTTCGACCTGCCGCTCTCGTACTCGACCTTCGGGGTCACCCTCGGGCTGGAGCCGTCGCAGGCGTCGTTCGGGGTGCGCCCGGTGAGCTCGACCGGCACCCAGACGGTGCTGCTCAAGAACACCGGCAACATCGGCGCCACCGTCACCGTGCAGCAGCCGGCCGACCCGCAGTTCAGCGTCGACGCGGGCACGGTCAGCGTGGCGGCATCGACCGAGACCGGCGTCGACGTCAGCTTCACGCCCGCCAACACCACCGGCGCCTCCAGCTTCGCCACCCTCGTGGTGGCGGAGCCGGTGTGCGGCACCTCGGTCAGCCGGATCGACATGAGCGGCCAGGGCACCAACGGCAAGGTCGGGCTGTCGACCAGCGACGTGAACTTCGGCACCAACGGCTACGTCGACTGCGGCACCCAGGCCACCAGCCAGACCTTCACCCTGAGCAACTTCGGCACCGCCTCCTACGGGTGGACCGGGGTGCTCGGCAAAGGCGGCGCCTCGCCCTTTCACGCCAACATGACCAGCGGCACCGTGCCCGCGAACATGTCGGTGATGATCACGATCACCACCGACGCGATTCCCCAGCAGGCGAGCACCGCGATGGATGCGTTCGGCGACACCTTCACCATCAACACCGACGCGGCGGGCGACTCCGCCCACGTGATCACGCTCCACCAGACCGCTCAGGGCGCCTCGATCTCGTTCAACCCCGGCTCGATCGACTACGGCCAGGTGCCGGCGGCCTCGAGCGCCAACGCGCCGTTCTCGGTGGTGAACACGGGCAACGCGCGGGTCACCGTCAGCCTCACCTCCGACAACCCGGCCTTCGCGGTGTCGCCCACCGGCCCCTCTGGCCTCTCGCCGGGCAACCTGCCGGTGCTGGGCACCTTCACCCCCGACGGCTCGGTCGACCCGCAGTCGGCGAGCATCAGCGTCACCACCGACGGAGGCGTGCTCTGCTCGCCGCTGCCGCCGGCGCTGGTGATGACCGGCACCGGCACGATGGGCTCGGTGAGCTACTCGCCGGTGGCGCTCGACTTCGGGCTGGTCGACTGCGGCCACACCGCGAACCCGAAGACGATCATCTTCAGCAACGCCGGCAACCAGGCGTACACCGTGAGCGCATCGCTGATGGGCGGCTCGAGCTCGCCCTACGCGTTCGCGATGACGCCCGACTCCGGCGTGGTGGCCTCCGACGGCGGCACCCTGTCGATCACCGTCACCCCCTCGGCCATTCCCTTCCCCTCCCAGGTGACGCCCAACCTCTACGGCGACACCCTCACCGTCAGCACCGACGTCACCGGCGATCTGCCGCACGACATCGAGCTGAGGGAGACCGCGCACGGCTCGATCTTCTCGATCTCGCAGCAGCAGGTGCCGTTCGGCTCGGTACCGGTGGGAGTGACCGGCTCGGCGCAGTTCTCGGTCACCAACAGCGGCAACGCCGCCGGCGGGCTCACCTTCGCGCTCTCGGCAGGCTCGGCGTTCACCCTGCCGGCTTCGGCCGCCGTCGGCGCCAACGGCGCCAAGCAGGTGACCGCGCAGTTCTCGCCCACCGCGATGATGGGCTACTCCGACAACGCGACCCTCGGGGTCACCACCCAGACGGTGCTCTGCGAGCCGCTCCCCTTCCCGCCGACGATGTCGATGTCGCTGGTGGGCACCGGCTCGGGCGCGAGCGTGGTGACCCTGTCGGCGCCGAGCCTCGACTTCGGCCTGGTGCACTGTGGCGCGACCGCGCTGCCGCAGACGATCACCGTCACCAACACCTCCTCCCAATCGCTGTCGATGAGCTACGCGCTCGGGCGGGCCAGCAGCTCCCCGTACACGGTGAGCGGGCCGGCGACGATCGCGGCGGGCATGATGGGCACGGTGACGGTGACGCCGAAGATGATTCCCACCGCGTCGGCCACCGCGGCCGACGGCTACGCCGACAGCCTCACCATCACCGGCGTCGGCGGCCCGGTGAACGAGTCGCACACGGTGGCGCTCCACGAGACCGCGCAGGGCGCGATTCTGAGCTTCACCCCGGGCTCGCTGAGCATCAACGCCAACAACAACAGCTCGGCGAACAAGAGCTTCACCGTGAACAACGACGGCAACCTGAGCGCGACCTACACGCTCACCGTCGGAGGCACCGACGCGGCGCGGTTCTCGGTCACCCCGAGCACCACCAGCGTGGCGGGCGGCTCGAGCACTCAAGAGACCGCCACCTACTCCCGCGCGCTGTTGGAGCTCGGCACCAACACCGGCAACATCTCGATCTCCTCGGGTGCGGCGCTCTGCGCGCCGTTGCCGTCGCCGCTCACGCTGACAGGCACGTGACAATCACCAAAGCGTAACCCCGGGTAGCGCAACGGTTACCCCTACCGGCCTACACCGGCGACTTGAGTGGGTTTTTGGTCGTCCGCTATTTCCGCTCGCGTCGCGCAGAAGAAATTCTGTTCGATGGCCGCGTGGCTGGGGCGAAGAAGTGTCGGCGCGCGGAAGGGGTAGGCCCTTCACAGTGAAGGCAGTGCCGAACCCGGGTGTGGATACAGCCGCCCGGTAGGGGATTTCCAAGAACTCCATCTTCGGAGTGTCGACGTAATGAAGAGCCTTGCCTGGCTGATGGCAGCAGTGTGTCTTGTTTCTTGTACGGGGATGATTGGCGAGCCGGATGAGACCGGGTCGTCGCAACAGCAGGTTCAGAGCGCGCCGTTCGGCGATCTGCCCGCGGGGCTGCCCGCGCGACTTTCGGTGGGCTTGTTCGAAGACACCGGCAACACCTGGATGACCCAGAGCGCGGTGCCGTGGGATCTCCGCTATCGCTATCTGACCCACGGTTGGGAGAACAACTGGGGTTGGGGCAACCACGACGGCTCGTTCGCGCTCAGCTTCATGCAGGAGTGCGACACCCAGCACTTCATGCCGGCGCTGGCGTACTACGTGATGAACGACGAGCCCGGCGGCGGCGAAGACAAGTTCCTCGCCAAGGCACAGACCGCGTCGACGATGGCGTCGTACTTCGGCGACTTCAAGCTGCTGATGCAGCGCGCGAAGGACTTCGGCAAGCCGGTGCTGGTGATGGTGGAGGCCGACGGCACGGGCTACCTGCAGCAGCAGTCGAACGGCAACAACCAGGCGTACGCGGCGATCGCCGACAGCGGCCTGACCGAGCTCTCGGGGCTGCCGAACACGGTGGCGGGCTTCGGGCTGGCGTTCTTGAAGCTGAAGCAGTCGGTGGGCGCCTCGAACGTGGTGCTCGGCATGCACGTGTCGGGTTGGGCCACCGGGCAAGACCTGTTCTACGGGAGCGTGACCTCGTCGCTGCAGCCGTCGGTCGACAGCGTCTACAACTTCCTCAAGCCGTTGGGCCTGGTGTCGAACGTGACCGGCACCACCTACGACGTGCTGGTGGGTGACCCGCTCGATCGCGACTCCGACTACTACACCACCGTTCGCGGCGATAACCGCTGGTGGGACGCGGCCGACACCGCGTCGATCAACTCGAAGAGCTTCAACCGCTATGCGGAGTGGCTGCGGCTGTGGAACGTGACCTCTGCGAAGCGCTGGGTGCTCTGGCAGATCGCGCTCGGCAACTCGAACAGCCTCGACGTCTGCAACAACGGGCAGTCGCGCCAGGGCTACAAAGACAACCGCACCGAGTACTTCTTCGGCGCGGGTGGCGCGCTCCACCGCTCGAACTTCGCGCAAGACGGCGTGGCGGCGCTGCTGTTCGGCCAGGGTGAAGGCTGCCAGGCGTCGTACCAGAACGACACCGACGCCAACGGCGACCTCTACACCAAGAAGTACGCCGGCAAGTTCCTCTCCGCGGGCGGCCTGGCGATCCCCCGGCTGGGTGGCGCGGGCATGGGCGGCGGCTCGGGCACCGGCGGCGGCACCGGAACCACCGACGCGGGCTCCGGCTCCGGCTCGGGCTCGGGCGGCGGCACCGGCAACACCGGCGGCAACGGCGACCCCGCGCAGTACAACTTCGAGAGCGGGGCTCAGGGCTGGAGCGGCGCGATGGGCACCAGCAGCGCCGAGGCGTTCGCGGGCACCCATGCGCTGCAGGTGATCGCGCCTGGCGTCTCGACCGGCGTGCAGGTGAGCGTGACGCCGCCTTCGATCGCGCCGGGAACCACCGTCACCTTCCACCTCTACCTGCCGGCGACGTCGAACGTGACCTCGGTGCAGACCTACGTGCAGGAGACCTCGCTGCACGCCTGGCGCTGGACCGGCAACTGGAAGCCGGTGAGCGCGCTCACCAAGGGCGGCTGGAACACGATGACGGTCACCCTGCCGAGCAACGCCGGCCCGCTGCAGTCGATGGGCGTGCAGGTGAACACCACCGTGGGCGCTTCGTCGTCGGTCTACGTCGACTCGATCGGTTGGCGCAGCGGCACCAGCACCACCACCAGCACGTCTGGAACCGGCGGCGGTTCGGGCACCGGCGGCGGCAGCAGCACCACCGGCAACGGCGGCGGCATCGCCTCGGGCACCGGTGGCGGCAGTGGCACCGGCGGCGGCGTCGCTTCGGGTACGGGCGGCGGCAGCGCGACCGGCGGCGGAGTGGCCTCCGGCACCGGCGGGGGAGTCGCTTCAGGCACCGGCGGTGGAGCGAGCGGTGCGGGCGGCGGCACCAGCGGCAGCGGTGGCGGCGTCAGCGGTACCGGCGGAGGCAGCTCCTCCGGCGGGTCACCGACGTGCATGCGGATCATGCCGCTGGGTGACTCGATCACCCTGGGCGTGAACGGCGGCTACCGCAACCAGCTGTGGACCGATCTCACCGGCGCTTCGTGCGGCGTGAACTACGTCGGCTCGCAGTCGGATCAGTACTGCAAGGCGCCCGACCACGATCACGAAGGTCACCCGGGCTACACGATCGGCGACATCGCCAGCAACGTCGACGCCTGGCTCGCCTCGGCGACGCCCGACTACATCCTGCTGATGATCGGCACCAACGACATCGCCTGGTGGTCGGCGGAGACCGCGCAGCAGATCGGCGCGCGACACCTGGCGCTGATGGATCAGATCATGGCCGATCGGCCGAACGCGACGCTGATCGTCGGCTCGATTCCTCCGATCACCTCGTCGATCATCGCGCCGAACAACGTCGACCGCGCGCAGCTCGGGCGCGACCTCAACGTGCAGATTCAGAACAACGTCACCACCCGCGCGGCGCAGGGCAAGAAGGTTCACTTCGCCGACATCTACTCGGTGCTCACCACCGCCGATCTCTACGACGGTGTGCACCCGACCGAGGCGGCCCATGCCCGCGTCGGCGACGAGTGGTTCAGCGTGCTCGGTGGCCTGGTGAGCTGCTCGGCGCCGGCTCCGGTCTGCGGCCCGTAAGCGACCTCGGGTTCGTTTGATTCGAGCGGCACCGGTCTTCACAGGCCGGTGCCGTTCGTCTTTTCAGGGCAGCACGGAGCGCACGTCGACGGTGGGGACTCCGGCGTCATCGTCGACGCTCGCCTTGCCGATCGCGTCGATCAGCGGCCAGGCGAGGTGCGGGTCGCTCTCCAACATCGTCCCGCCGTCGGTGAGCGGAGTGGGACCGACGAAGGTGATCTCGTCGGGGCCCTCGTCTTTCCAGGCGCCGCCGATGATCGTGCCGGCGTCGTCGAGCGCCAGCGTCGCCACCCACTCGAACGGTACCGGGTGGAGACCGGTCTTCTGGTAGCGGGTCGGGTCGCCGGTGGGCACGTCGCCGGCCGAGAGCGGGAGCGTGGTGGCGCTGCCCTGCAGCTGAATCGAGACGTCGAGCAGCGAGTCGACCCGGTCGCCCAGCTTGGGCGAGAGAAAGCGCCCGTCGTAGTCGTAGGGGCCCTTGAGCACGCCCACCTTCGCCGAGGCCACCGCGTAGAACTGCGACTGCGGCGACGGGTGCACGTCGATCAAGAACGACTCGCGGGCGAGGCCGAGCCGGTTGGTGATCGCCAGCACCGCGCCGCCGGGGTTCATCGCGCAGGTGTCGGTGGGGTCGAGCGAGACGACCGGGCAGCGCGCACCGAGGTTCACCGTCTCGATCGTCCAGTAGTACGCGGCGCCGAGCAGCGCCTTCACGTCGTTGGGGTGAAAGCGCACCTTCTGGCCGCCGGGGCTGATCACGTCGACCACCCGAAACGGCTCCGGGCGTTCGACCGCCGCGGTGGCGACGCCGTTACAGATGCCGTACCAGAAGCGCGGCTTGGGGTGGGCGTTGTGGGTGGCGGCGAGCGACTCCCGGGTGGCGCCGAAGCCGAGGTCTCCCACCGCGAGGTCGTACTTCTCGGTCGGCGCGAGCAGGAACGCCTTCGCGGGGTCGGCGAGCACGCTCTGCGCTTCTGCGGGTTCGAGCGTCTTCGCGTCGCCGCGGAGCGTGCGGCCGATCAAAGTCCACCTGCCGTCGTGCCAACGTCCGCTGGCGCCGCCCAGCCAGGAGGGGAAGAAGCTCGACGACCACGGCTCGGCCTTCGGGGTCAGGGTGGTGTCGAGCAGGTGGAGCGACTGCAGCTCGCCGAAGCGATCGACCAGCCGCTCGCCGGGCAGCCCCGCGCGGGGAATCCACGAAGGGTTCTCGTCGGAGTCGATCGGTCCGAACGAGCGCACCACCCGCCGCGGCACCGGCGCCAGCTCGAAGGGGAACGCGGCTTTGAGCACCACGAACGCGATCAGCCAGATCGCGGCGAGGTCCCCTATCCGCTCGAGTGCAGGCCGATCTCTGCGGCGTGAGACGGCGAGCGAGATCAACAGCGCCGGCACCCAGAGCAGCAGCACCTCGTTGAAGACCACCAGCCAGCCGTAGCGGCCGAGCACCTCGTCGGCGCCCAGCGGGAGCACCGGTACCGGGTGAACCGGGAGCAGAAACCGGTGCGAGGTGAGCGGCCAGAGCAGCGCCACGCCGGCGTCGCCCTGGGTCATCGCGTCGAGCAGCCCGTGCGAGGCGCCGGCGGCGAACAGAATGAGGAACACCGGCTTCAGCGGCGCGCTGCGCTTCGAGAGGTGAATCAGGCCGGCGAACAGCGCCGCGAGCGCGGCGGCGAACAGCAGCGAGTGGGTGAAGCCTCGGTGCGCCAGCGCGTCGGGCGGGCGCACGTCGTAGGCGAAGGCGAGAAAGTCGAGGTCGGGCAGACAGGCGCAGAGCACCGCCGCGAGGGCGAGGCGCTTACGGGGCAGGTCCTTCGGCACGAAGCCGCGGCCCGCCAGAATCGGCAGCACCCCGTGGGTGAGCACCGTCGCCATCGAGGGGCCCGAGCATACTTTCAGCGCCTGAAGGTCACGATCGCTGTTTGCGGCAGGCGAGCACCTCCAGCGCCGGACAAGGGATCGCCCCCTGGCCGGTGAGCCGACCAATCTAGCGGTGAGCCGACCAATCCGGCAGTGAGCCGACCAATCTAGCGGTGAGCCGACCAATCTAGCGGTGAGCCGACCAATCCGGCGGTGAGCCGACCAATCCAGTCGTGGACTGACCAATCCGGCGGTGAGCCGACCAATCCGGCGGTGAGCCGACCAATCCGCCGGTGAGCCGACCAATCCGGCGGTGAGCCGACCAATCCGGCGGTGAGCCGACCAATCCGGCGGTGAGCCGACCAATCCGGTCGTGGACCAGCCAGTTCGGCCGTGGACTGACCAATCCGGCGGTGAGCCGACCAAACCGGCGGTGAGCCGACCAATCCGGCGGTGAGCCGACCAATCCGGCGGTCAGCCGACCAACCACCGAAGGGTGTCAGGGGTGGGTGGTACAACCCCATCGTCGGGGTGGCACGGGGCTCCCTCAGGGCGATCGCAGCCGCGCGAATCGCACTCGTATGTGCGTTCATCGGCAAGACGCGTGGGTAGACCTCCATCTGTCGGGCGGCGTTGGTCGACGCCCGCGACCGTGGCACTCGGCGAGTCCGCTTAGAGAACCGAGCCGCGGCACGAGGACGTCACGAAGTCGCGGGCGGAGATCGCCACGGGCAATGCGCTGGCGATACGTCCCACTTACCCCATCTCAATGCGGTCGCAGCTCGTGCTGGCCGCCCAGCGCCTTCAGCTTGTCTCGCAGCTTCATCGCGCTGTGCTGAACCGACTTCGCCGCCTCCACCGCCGCATCGCCCACCGCGTCGGCGTACTTCTCGGCCTCCTGCAGCTTGGGCTCGAGCTTCACCCACTCGTCCTTCAGGTCCATCGTCGCCAGGTGCGCGTAGACCTTGATCTCATCGCGCAGCTCCCGGAGCGCGCCCTTCACCGTCTCGAGATCATCCCGCCGTTTGTTCGCAACCATGACCGTCTCCTTTCGAGCTCAACGCACCACCAGAACGTTCGCGCGCGCGAGGTGAACCACCCGATCGGCGGTGCTGCCCAACAGCAGCCGCGAGATCGGGCCCCGGCCGCGCGAGCCGACCACGATCAACTGGGCGCCCTGCCGCTCCGCGATCTCCACCAGCGCTTCGGCGGCGGTGCCCTTCACCACCTCGGCAGTCACCTCGATTCCTTGCGCCGCTTCTCGCAGCCCGCGCAAGGTCTGCGTCACCGTCTCGTTGGCGGCCTCGAGGCGCGAGGCGTCGAGATCAACGGTCGGCACCATCATCGCTTCCGGCGGGTAGATCAGCGGCGGCAGCGCGTGCACCAACTTCACCACTGCTTTCAACTGTCTGCCGAGCTCCAACGCGCGCATCGCGGCCTGCGTCGACTGCGGCGAACCATCGATTCCCACCACGATCTTCTTGATCGCATCCATCTGCGGCCTCCTTCGATGCGACAGAACTGCATCGCGAAGGCCAGCGTCAGTGCGGCAGCAGCGGCCCGACGAAGGGCACGTCTTGCTCGCGGTGGGTGCCGTCGTCCTGCTCCACGTGCACCTCGACGTGCATCCCCTTCTGCCAGTTGGCGCGCGGCAACCACGCGACCACCGACACCTGGGTGCTCTCGAGCGAGCCGAGCTCGACCTGGCTCGGCTCCACCTTCACCTCAGCGCCGTCGGGCCCTTCGGCCTTCACCCAATAGGTGCG
This sequence comes from Myxococcaceae bacterium, assembly GCA_047602415.1. Taxonomy (GTDB): domain Bacteria; phylum Myxococcota; class Myxococcia; order Myxococcales; family Myxococcaceae; genus JASGHH01. Next base: position 1,751,287 of record JASGHH010000001.1, read on the forward strand.
GCGCTCGGGCGACTTGTTCACCAGGTGCACGAAGAGCCCGTTGCGAATGCGGCCCTCGTCGAGCACGTACGGAGGCCCCGGCAACCGGAGCACGTTGGCTTCGAACGGCTTGCGCAGCACGATCGCCGCGGTGAACGCGCCGGCGAACACCGTCGACAGCGCCGCGTAGACCGCCAGCCGGGGCCGGAGCACCTTGCGCCCTTTGCCGTCGAGCTCGTTCATCGAGGCGTAGCGAATCAGCCCGCGCGGCTTGCCGATCTTGTCCATCACCCGGTCGCAGGCGTCGGCGCACTGCGCGCAGGCCACGCACTCCATCTGCAGCCCGTCGCGAATGTCGATCGCGGTCGGGCAGGCGGTGACGCACTTCTTACAGTCGATGCAGTCGCCGAAGCCGGCCTTCTTCAGCTGCCCGCGCGGCTCTCCGCGCTTCAGGTCGTAGCCGACGATCACCGAGTCGCGATCGTGCATCACCGACTGCAGCCGCCCATACGGGCACATCACCACGCAGAACTGCTCCCGGAACCAGCCGAAGTCGAAGTACGCCAGCCCGGTGATCGCCATCGTCCACACGAAGGCGACCGGGTGAGCCCACGGGCCATCGGCGATCATGCCGCCCAGCTCTTCCCGGGGAATGAACAGCGCCACTGCCACGTGGGCGAGCGCCAGCGACGCGAGCAGGTAGCCGGTGTGCTTCAGCACCTTGCGCACCACGCCGCCGGCGGTGAGCGGCTCCTTCAGCGCGCGCATGCGGCGCTCGCGCGGCCCTTCGATCAACCGCTCGATCGGCCTGAAGATCGCCTCCACGAACACCGTCTGCGGGCAGGCCCAACCGCACCACACCCTGCCCCGCCAGGTGGTCACCAAGAGCAGCGAGAACACCGCGGAGGCGAGCAGCAGCACCAACAGCCAGGCGTCTTGCGCGTTGAAGGTCTGACCGAAGAGGTAGAAGCGCCGCGCGTCGACGTCGAGGTGCACCAGCGCGTGCTTACCGAGGTGCAGCACAGGAGCGAGCACGTAGAAGCCGATCAGCGCCCAGAAGACGATCCTCCGGCCGGTGATGAAGCGGCCCTGCACGTCGGAGGGGAAGATCGGGAGCCGAGACCCATCGGCCTTCACCGAAGCGAGCTGGTGCGAAATACCGCTCACGTCACTTCTCCTCGATGCCCTGGGGCGCCTTGCCGGTGAGGTTCTTGTCCTTCAGCGAGAACACGTAGGCGGCCGCGAGCTTCACCCGCTCGTCGCCCAGCTGCGGTCCCCAGGCGGGCATGCCCTTGTCGAGGTAGCCCTTGGAGATCGACCGGTAGATCTCCTCCGGCTTGCCGCCGTGGAGCCAGAAGTGATCGGTGAGGTTGGGCCCGACCAGGCCTTCGCCATGCGGGCCGTGGCAGGCGACGCACTGGCCCTGAAACACCTTCTCGGCCAGCTGCAGCTGCGACGGGTCTTTGGCCATCGCCGCCAGCATCGCCGCCGACGGAGGCGCGGAGGGCAACCGGGCGGCCGCCTCGGCCTCGGCCTCTTCGAGGTAGGCGATTCGCGGCGTCGGGAGCAGCTTCGCCGAGTGGTAGACCATCCAGTAGCCGAAGCCGAAGACCACCGTCGCGAACAAGGTGAACAGCCACCAGTTGGGCAGGTGGTTGTCCTCTTCGACGATGTCGTCGTACACGTGCACGTTGTTCTTGTCGGCGCTCATCGGTGGTCTCCTGCATCGTCGAGGGGAAGCTGCTGAAGCGGGTCGAGCTGGGTCTTGCTGGTCGAGATCGCCCTGATGAAAGCGACCGCGAACACCGACGCGCAGACGAAGAAGGCGAACAGCGCGGCGCCCACGTAGGGCATGCCCAGGTAGAAGTCCTGTTTCACGGCTGACCTCCGGCGGGTGCGGCCTCGCCGTTGAGCGAGAGCGCGGGCTTCGGCGCCTGGTACGCAACGCCGGTGTCCCTGCCGAGCCGCTGCAGGTACGAGATCAGCGCCACCAGGTCGGAGTTCCACGCCACCTCCACGCCCTGCGCCTTGAGGTCGGCGACCACGGTGTCGGCCTGCGAGCGCTGCACCTCGAGCGCGGAGTCGATCTCCGCGTTGGAGTACGGCACCCCGAGCTTCTGCATCAGGGCGAGCTTCTTCGGCGCCGCCTTCTCGTCGATCGTCATCTCGGCGAGGTAGGCGAACGAGGGCATGTTCGAGCCGGGCGAGGTCGCGCGCGGGTCGATCATGTGGGTGTAGTGCCAGAGGTTCGGGTAGCGGCCGCCCAGCCGGTGAAGGTCGGGACCGGTGCGCTTGCTGCCCCACTGAAACGGGTGGTCGTAGATGAACTCTTCGGCGCGGCTGACCTCACCGAAGCGCGCGGTGTCGCCCTTGAGCGGCCGCACCATCTGCGAGTGGCAGGTGTAGCAACCCTCGCGGGTGTAGACGTCGCGCCCCTGCAGCTCGAGCGGCGTGTACGGATGCTGCGCGGCGCCGAACGCGGGCACCGCCTGCTTCACGAAGATCGTCGGCACCAGCTCGGCGATCCCGCCGATCAGCACCAGGATCAGGGTGGCGAACACGAACGCCAGCGGCCGGCCCTCGACGATCGCGAACCAGCTCGGCCGGCCCGCCTTGCGGTCGCGATCGCTCACCACCCAGGCGGTGAGCCCGATGCCGAGCACCACGAACACCAGGTAGCTGGCGTTGATCGCACCCGACATCGCGAACGCCACCAGGGCGAGCATCGCCAGCACCGTCCACACCACCGGGCGGCCCATGATGATGCTGATCGGGCTCGGCACCGCGGCGCGCTCGAGCGGCACCACCTCGACGACCTGGTTCACCGCCTTGCCGGAGCGGGCGGTCTTGTAGAGGTTCCAGGTCATCAGGAAGAACCCGGCGAGGTAGAGGCCGCCGCCCGTCGCGCGGAGGATGTACATCGGCCGGATCGCGACCAGAATTTCGACCCAGCTCGGGTACATCAGCGAGCCGTCGGGGTTGAACGCGCGGGCCATCAGGCCCTGCGTCACGCCCGCGACCCACATCGAGATCATGTAGATGACGATGCCGATCGTCGCCATCCAGAAGTGGGCGTCGGCGGCGCTCTTGCTGTGCAGCTTGGTGCCGAACAGCCGGGGAACGAGGAAGTAGAACATGCCGGCCGCCATCAGCCCGTTCCACCCCAGCGCGCCGGAGTGCACGTGGCCGATGATCCAGTCGGTGTAGTGCGCGAGCGCGGAGACCGACTTGATCGAGAGCAGCGGGCCCTCGAACGTCGCCATCCCGTAGAAGGTGACGCCGGCGGCGAAGAACTTCAGCACCGGGTCTTCGCGCACCTTGTTCCACGCGCCACGCAGGGTGAGCAGCCCGTTGAGCATGCCGCCCCACGACGGTGCCCAGAGCATCAGGCTGAACACCATGCCGAGCGACTGCGCCCACTCGGGCAGCGAGGTGAAGAGCAGGTGGTGCGGCCCCGCCCAGATGTACATGAACACCAGCGACCAGAAGTGAACCAGCGAGAGCCGGTACGAGTAGACCGGCCGCTCCGCCGCCTTCGGGAGGAAGTAGTACATGATCCCGAGGATCGGCGTGGTGAGGAAGAACGCGACCGCGTTGTGCCCGTACCACCACTGCACCAGCGCATCCTGCACGCCGGAGTAGATCGAGTAGCTCTTCAGCGGCGAGAGCGGCAGCGCGAAGCTGTTGACGATGTGGAGCACCGCCACGGTGACGATGGTCGCGATGTAGAACCAGATCGCGACGTAGAGCTGCTTCTCGTTCCGCTTCGCCAGGGTCCAGAAGAAGTTGATCGCGAACACCACCCAGATCAGCGCGATCGCGATGTCGATCGGCCACTCCAGCTCGGCGTATTCCTTCGAGGTGGTGATGCCCAACGGCAGCGTCACCGCGGCGGCGACGATGATCGCCTGCCAGCCCCAGAAGTGAATCTTCGAGAGCAGGTCAGACGCCATGCGGGCCTTCAGCAGCCGCTGGGTCGAGTAGTAGACGCCGGCGAACATCATGTTGCCGACGAACGCGAAGATCACCGCGTTGGTGTGCAGCGGGCGAATGCGGCTGAAGGTCAGGTATGGCACCCCGAAGTTCGCCTGCCAGAAGGCGAGCTGGGTGGCGGCGAGCAGGCCGACCAGCATCCCGACGATCCCGAAGATCACCGAGGCGAGAATGAAGCGGCGAACCGTCTTGTCGTCGTATTCGATGCGAATGGTGTTCACGGGTGGTGCTCCTCAGGCGGGCGTTGGGAGAGCTCGTCTTGCAAGGGTGCGAGAGCCAGGCGGTCGGCGTGCTCACTCTCGCGGTTGCGCACGCTCCAGATGAAGGCGACCACCATCGTGGTCACCAGCATCAGACTGACGAAGACCTGCAGGACCAGAACGTTCATGGGTGGGCTTCCTGAAGAGACGGCTGGGTTTGCGACGAGACCTCTCCCGCCCTTCGGGCACCCTCTCCCCCGTCGGGGAGAGGGAGTCGGGTCAGGCTCCAGCCGGTGAAGAGGAGGAGCGAGAGCGTGGAGAGCGGCATCGCGATCGCCGCGCGCACCGGAGTGAGCGAGCCCGACAGGCCGGCGGCGATCGCCAGCACGTTGTAACCGAACGACACCCAGAGCAGCACCCGCACCACCTTGCGCAGGCGGTTGGCGCCCTCGAGCGCGGCCCGCAGCGGAGACAGGCCGGAGCCGAGCAGAAAGAAGTCGCTCTTCGAGGGCAGCACCGGCCGATCGATCGCCGGAGTCCCCGCCACGAAGGCCGCGGCGAACGCGGGCGCGTCGTTCACGCCGTCGCCCAGGTAGAGCGTGTCGGCCTGGTCGATCGACTTCACCGCGTGCGCCTTCGCCTCGGGGCTGAGCCCGCCGAGCGCACGGTCGCCGGGAACACCGAGGCGGCTGGCGAGCTCGTCGACCCGGCCGCTCTTGTCGCCCGACATCAGCCACACCTGCCGGCCCGACGCCTCGAGCGCCGCGAGCTCGGCCCGCGCGTCGTGGCGCACCACCTCCCGCACCGAGAGGTCGGCGATCAGCGTGCCCTGCAGCGCGAGCACGGTGCGCCGGCCGGTTCCACCGATCGCCCAGTCGTCGCTGCCGAGCCGCCAGCAGATCCCGCCCGGAGCGATCAGCTCCATGCCCTTGCCCGGCACTTCGGTCACCCGCGCCGAGGCGTCGAAGTGCGCGCCGTGCTGCTCCAGGTACCGCGAGAGACAGGCCGAGACCGGGTGGCTGGAGCGCACCGCGAGGTTGAAGGCGGCGTCGCGCGCGGCCGGCATCAACGAGATCAGCTCCGACGGGTGGCTGGGAGACAGCGTGCCCAGGGTGAGGGTGCCGGTCTTGTCGAAGACGACCTTGTTCACCTCGAGCAGCCGGTCGAGCACGTCGAGCCGCCTCGGAAAGAAGCCCTGCCGCCGGAGCGACTGTTGGCTGAGCTCGTACGCCAGTGGCACCGCGAGGCCGAGCGCGCAGGGGCAGGTCACCACCAACATGCCCACCGCGACGAAGATCGCGTGCTCGGCGCCGGTGGGCAGCCAGATCAGAAAGCCGAGCGCCGAGGCGGTGAGCACCAGCAGCGCCCAGCGGCGCGCGACCCGATCCCAGAAGCGCAGGTGGGGCGCGGGGCCGCCGCTCTTCACGCTGCGCAGCAACGGCAGCAGCCGCGAGTCGCTGAACGGCTCGCTCGCGACCACGGTGAAGGCGCGGCGCCCGGCGTTCACCGTGCCGGCGGCGATCGAAGCACCGGCGGCCAGGCCACGGGTGGCGGGCTCGCCGTCGATCCACTCGGTGGAGATCTCGCCTGCGTCGCTCGAGGTGGCCGCGACCGGCACCACGTCGCCCGGAGCGATCAGCAGCGCGTCGCCCGCCCGAATCAGCGGCGCGCGCACGGTGGCGATCGCGCTCGCCTCGATGCGGCGAACGAAGAGGCCGTCGGCGCCGTCGTCTTCGAGCAGCAGCCGGCGGTTGCGCTCCACCAGGCGGCGCTGCAGCCAGCGGCCGAACAGCATCAAGGTGATGAAGGTGGTGAGGGTGTCGAGGTAGGCGAGGTCGCCGCGGCCGAAGCGGGCCTGCGCCAGCGACACCGTCCACGCCAGGGCGATGCCGAGCGCGATCGGCAGATCGAGGTGCAGTACGCCCCGCCGCAGCGCCTTCGCCGCCGCGGAGAAGAACGGCCAGCCGCCCACGCCCACCGCCACCGAGGCGAGCGCGAGGCTGAGCGAGGTGAACAGCTTGAACACCTCGCCGTCGGCGGGCGAGAGGCCGAAGTGGAACGCGAGCGAGAACAGCATCACGTTGACGGTGAGCGCCGCGGTGACGCCGAGCCGCCAGGTGAGCGGGTCGCGCTCCTTCGCCGCTTCCTTGCGCGGAGGACCGAAGCGGTAGCCGAAGTCTTCGACGTGGGCGACGAACGCCTGCACATCGAAGGCCTCGCCGTAGAGCAGCGTGGCGGTGCCGAGGGCCGGGTTGAGGGTGATGCGCTGACCTCCGCCGCGGCGAAACAGCTCTTCGATCAGCCAGACGCACGCCGCGCAGGAGATGCCTTGCACGTCGAGCTCGAGGCGCCTCGACGGACCCGAGCCCAACAGCGGCAGCAGCCAGGTGTGAGCGTCGCCGCGGTTCACCTGCGCCGGAGGCCGCGCACCGGTGGCGAGCCCGTAGTAGCGCTCCAGCCCTTCGTCTTTCAGCAGCCGCGCGACCGCTTCGCAGCCCGCGCAGCAATACTCGCCGGCGAGGCCGGAAGGCATTGCGCTCCCACAGTGCTGGCAGGCCTGAGACATGGTGCGAACGCCGTCAGTGCGAAACGCGTGCCCGGCACATCGTTTGAAATCTCTGCGCTCCGTGGACCTCTTTGGAGCGACGGGCGCAATCGCTGCGCTGGTGATCGGTCTGTCCGGCAGCGCGCACTGCGCGGTGATGTGCGGGCCGCTCGCCTGCGCCGCGGGGAGCGACGCGCACGGGCGCAGCGCAGCGTGGGCCTGGCACCTGGGGCGCTTCTTCTCCTATGGCGCGGTGGGCGCGCTGGCGGGTGGCTTCGGGCGATCGCTGGCCTCCTACGCACCGGCGGTGCAGCACGCCCTCCCCTGGCTGATGGCGGCCGGCCTGCTGCTGGCCGCGTTCGGCCCCACGCTTCCGGGCGCTTCCAAGGTGTGGTCGGCGCTCGCACGCCCCGCCGCAAAATTTTCGCCGTTGGCGAGAGCTGGCGCATGGGGTGCGCTGACGCCGCTGCTGCCCTGCGGTCTGCTCTATGGGGTCGTGCTGACCGCGGCGTCGACCGGCTCGACGTTGGCGGGCGCGGCGGTGATGGCGGCGTTCACGTTGGGCTCGCTGCCGGCACTCTCGGCGGTGCAGCTGACCGCAAAGCGATTCAGCCTCGGGGCGCGCGGCCAGTGGGTGCGGCGCGGGGTGCTGCTGGTGGCAGCGACGGTGCTCGCCTACCGCGGCTATCATGCGCCCCGGTCGGTAGACGTGCCGCCGGCCTGCCACACGCAGCCCGGGAGATGACGTGTGCACAGAGGCCTGACCTCCGCCCAGGTGGTGGAACGGCGGAACGCGTCGGGGCCGAACGAGCTCCGGGCCGAAGAGCGCACCTCGGCGGCGGCGCTGTTGCTCGAGCAGTTCAAGAGCCCTTTGATCTGGCTGCTGTTGGGTGCCTGTGTGGTCTCCGGCGTCGTCGGCGCACCGCTCGACGCGATCGCGATCGGCGCGATCGTGGTGCTCAACGCGGCGCTCGGCTTCTTCCAGGAGTTCCGCGCCGAGCGTGCGCTCGAGGCCCTGCGCTCGCTGGCGGCGCCGCGGGCCCGGGTGATTCGCGACGGAGCGCCGCAGATGATCGCCGCCCGCGAGGTGGTGCCGGGCGATCTGCTCACCCTCGAAGCGGGCGACCTGATCGCCGCCGACGCAGCGCTTGTGGAAGCGCACCGCTTCGCGGTGAACGAAGCGACCCTCACCGGAGAGAGCGTCCCGGTCGAGAAAAGCCCCTCTCCTGACAGGAGAGGGCCGACGGACGCATCGCGTCCGCGGGGTGAGGTTAGCGAGCCCACCCGCGACCCCACCCGCATCTTCTCAGGCACCGCGGTGGTCACCGGCACCGCCCTCGCCACCGTGACCGCGATCGGCATGGCAACCGAGCTCGGCCACGTCGCCCACCTGCTGAGCACAGCCGACTCGGGCGCCACGCCGCTCGAAAAGCGCCTGGCAGGCGTCTCCCGCATGCTGCTCTGGCTCTGCCTCGCGGTGGTAGCGGTGGTCGCGCTCTGCGGTCTGCTTCAGGGCCAGGCGCCGCTCACCGTATTACTGGGCGCGGTCTCACTGGCGGTGGCGGCGGTGCCCGAAGGCCTCCCCGCAATGGTGACGATCGCGCTCTCGGTCGGCGTGCGCAGAATGGCGGCCCGCCACGCGCTGGTTCGCCGGCTGAAGGCGGTCGAGACGCTCGGCTGCGCGACGGTGATCTGCACCGACAAGACCGGCACCCTCACCACCGGGCAGATGCGGGTGCGCGAGATCTGGGGCGACGAGAAGGCGGTGCTCGGGGCGGCGGCGCGCTGCTGCGACGCGGAGCTCACCGAAGACGAGCAAGGCAGCGGCGATCCCACCGAGCTGGCGATCCTGATCGCGGCGAAGCCCAAGGGCATCGAGCGCCCGGCGCTGGAGCGCGACGAGCCGCGCACCGAGACCCAGCCCTTCGACGCGCAGACCCGCATGATGTTGGTGCGCCGCGGCCACACCGCCTACCTGAAGGGCGCGGTCGAAAAGCTGCTCCCCCTCTGCCAGCCGGCGCCCGGCGCGACCGAAGCGGCCGAAGCCTTCGCCGCGCGCGGCCTGCGGGTGCTCGCGATGGCGACGGGAGCCAACGAGCCGTACGCCTTCACCGGGCTGCTCGGCATCGCCGATCCTCCACGCCCGGCGGCGGCAGCAGCGCTGAAGGCGGCGCGCGAGGCGGGCATCGTCACGGTGATGATCACCGGCGATCACCCGAAGACGGCGCAGGCGATCGCGAAGGAGATCGGCCTGCTCCAACCCGGCGACGACCCGGCCGAGCGGGTGCACGCGCGCGCCACCCCCGAAGACAAGCTCCGCATCGTTCGCGAGTGGAAGGCGAAGGGCGCGGTGGTGGCGATGACCGGCGACGGGGTGAACGACGCACCCGCGCTGCGCGAGTCGCAGATCGGCGTCGCGATGGGCCGCTCGGGCGCGGAGGTGACCCGCGAGGCCGCCGACATCGTGCTCACCGACGACGACTACGCGACGCTGCTGGCGGCGGTCAAAGAGGGCCGCGGCGCGTTCGACAACATTCGCAAAGCGCTGGTCTACCTGCTCGGCGGAAACCTCGGCGAGCTGGTGGTGATGCTGAGCGCGGCGGTGGCGGGGCTGCCGTTGCCGTTGCTCCCGCTGCAGCTGCTCTGGGTGAACCTGCTCACCGACGGGCTGCCGGCGCTGGCGTTGGTGGTCGAGCCGGCGGAGCCCGACGCGATGAAGCGCCCTCCCCGGCCGGTCGACGAGCCGATGCTGGGCGCGCCGCAGTGGCGGCAGATCGCGTTCACCTCGCTGCTCGGCGCGGGCGTCACCCTCGGCGTGTTCCTCTGGGCGCTGAAGTCACGGGACCTGAACGAAGCGCGCGATCTCGCTTTCTCGACGCTGGTGTTCGACGAGGTCTTCCGCTCGCTGGCCGCCCGCTCGAACCGGATCATCCTCTGGCAGCTGGGGGTGTTCACCAACTCCCGCCTGCTGGCCGCGGTCGCCTTCACCGCCGTGCTGCAATGCGTGCTGCACTGGGTGCCGCTCGCGCAAGAATTGCTGGGCCTTCAGCCGCTCGCCCCCGAAGACTTCGCGATTTGCATCGGCGTCAGCCTGATCCCCGTGACGGTGCTGGAGATCACCAAGCTGCTCAAGCGCTGGAACGGTTGATGCTGCTTTCCCTCGCGAAGCGCATGCGAGGAGCAGCCATGAAACCGATTCATCTGATCGCGTTGCTGTCGTTGAGCTGCAGCACCACCCTCACCGCCGAGCAGCACCGCCAGGCCGCGCAGGACCATCAACTCCAGGCGAAGAGCGAAGAAGCGAAGTTCGACCCCACTGCGCGGGCGCAGGGCTGGGGGCCTGGACCGGCGATGGCGGGCAAAGGGCCGTTCGACAGCGAGCCGGGCATGGTGCTGCCGGGGCTGACCACCTACAACCCGACCGCGCGCTACCTCGACGACGCGAAGGCCCACCGCGCCGATGCGGTGCAGCACCTCGCCCAGGCCAAGGAGCTCGAGCGCTTCGAAGACGAAGCCTGCGTCGGCGTGAGCCGCGAAGCGCGCGCCGCCTGCCCGCTGATCACCCCCAAGATCGCCAAGGTCGAAGAGATCGCCGCCGGGGTGAGGCTGCACGTTCGCGAGGGCGTCGACACCGCAGCGCTGGCGAAGACGATGAGCTGTCACCTCGCGTTTGCCCAGGCCCACGGCTACGACAGCGCGAGCTGCCCGCTCTACCTGCCCGGGGTGGCGCTCCGAACCGACGGCGCGGTGATCGAGCTGCGCGCCACCTCGGCGAAGGTGGCCCGATCTGCGCGCCGAGGCCCGATCCTTCTTCGCCGGCCCCACCACGGTGATCGCGACGCCTTAGTCGTCTTTTCGGAGGATCAACCCGCCGCTGGCACCGAACCAGAGCGAGGTGCCGGCGTCGGTTGGCGCTCCCCAGATCGCGCGCGGAGGCACGCCGACGTCGAGCGGCACCTTCAACCAGCTCACGCCGGGCGCACGCCGGAAGACCGCGCTGCCCAACTTGCCGCCGTCGGTCGCCGCCGCCGCCCACGCGTCGCCGTTGGTGCCCGCCCACACCGAGACGAAGTCGCCGTTGCCTTGCGGCTCGAAAGAGATGGTGGTGCCGTCGTCGCGGTAGAGCGCGCCGTTGGCGCCGCCGATCAAGGTCAAGGTGCCGCCGTCGTCGAGATCGGCGCCGCGCACGCAGTCGAGGTCGTCGGTGCCCAGCACCGGGCCGTTGGTGAGCCCTCCGTCTCCGGTGAACTCGAGCATCAACCCACCCTGCCCGACCACGTAGCCCTTGCCGTACGGGCCGCCGACCGAGCGGGCGATCGCCATCGTGCTGTAGGGCGCCGCGAGATAGGTGGCCCCGGTGCTCGGCCCCGCGGCCTGGGCGACGAACGGGCCGAGCGGCGTGCCGAGGTCGTGGTTGACGAAGTAGACGTGTTGGTTGTCGCGCTGCCAGACGCCGTCGTAGTGGGCCGACGGCAGGCCCTGGCTGGTGAGATCGAAGTACTGGTTGTTGGGCGGGCTCGGCAGGCGGAACACGTAGTGGTTTGCATCGCCGCTCAGGTACTGAATGCCGAGGCGATCGCTGCAGCCGGTGAAGGCGCCGGTGTCGGGCACGGTGACGTCGGTGATCGCCCAGAAGACGCTGCCGGCGTCGACCTGCCGCTCGAGCAGGCGCACCTTGCAGTTGGGGCCGGTGCAGCCGCCGACCCCGTCGGAGGCGGCGAACGGCTTGTCGCCATCGCTGCCGCAGATCGCGTTCACGCTACGGGTGCTGCCCACGCTGGTGAGCGCGAGCGTGGTGTTCGCGACGGTGTAGACGCCGGAGGTGCCGAGCTCGCCCTGCACCTTCGCGCCGGTGGGCTCGATCACCAGCGCGTTCCACCCCAGGCCCTGCGAGTGGACGGTGGCGGTCATGCCGAGGTGCACGAAGATGCCCTTGTCGCCGCCGGCGTAGATGTCGCCGCCGCTGGTGCGCACCACCTTCAGGTCGGGCGCGAGCTCGGTCAGCACCGACCACCCGGCGTCCCGCTCGCGCCGCATCACCGTGCCGGTGCGCATGCCGCCATCGGAGTACGCACCCGCCACCAGCAGCGAGCCAGCCGCTTCGCCGGTGATCGAATAGACGTTGTCGAGCGGCCCCTTGTCGACCTGCTGCCAGGTGTTCGCGCCCGCGGGGCTCTCCTGGAAGAAGACGCTGTTGGGGTCGCCCGCGGTGTAGATCTCGCCGCCCGACTGGGTGACGGAGTTGAGGTCGACGCCGCCGGCGCCGCTGCCGCTGCTCCACTGCCCGCCCCCGCTGCGGCGAAAGATGATCCCGCTGGTACCGACCGCGACCGCCTGGCCGCCCGGGAGCGCGAGCACGTCGCGAAAATCCCAGATCGGGTTGTTGTGCAGCTCGGTGCCCCAGGCGCCGCCGTCGAAGTGAATGACGGTGCCTTGCTTGCCGACCGCGTAGACGTCGTTTGGCCCGGTGCCGTTGACCGCGAGGAAGTCGATGTTGCGCACGTTCACCGGCAAGGTCATCGCCCGGTGCCGCTCGCCGTCGAAGAACAGCACCATGCCGTTGTCGCCGACCCAGAACACGTGCCGCGGGTCGGCCTCCCAGCCGCCGTGAATGGTGTAGCCCTGCGGCAGCGGGTTCTCGAAGCACCAGCCCTGCACCGTGCACACGTTCGGCAGGCCGCAGGTCAGCGGTTGAACGGTGCCGCACTCGAGCGGGCCACTGCAGGTGCCGCAGCCGAGCTCGACGCCACACCCCGCGTCGAAGAAGCCGCAGTGCGCGGAGCTCGGGCAGACCGTCGCCGGCACGCAGCCCGCGTCAGCGCCTCCATCGGCGCCGCCGTCGGTTCCTCCGTCGGTGCCGCCGTCGAGCCCCCCGTCTTCGCCGCCGTCGGTCGAGCCACCGCCGACGCCGCCCACCGAGCCGCCACCGGTACCGCCGCCCACCGCACCACCGCCAGTGCCGCCACCGGCCGAGCCGCCACCCGTTCCTCCGCCCGCCGAGCCGCCGCCCGCCGAGCCGCCGCCCACCGCCGCGCCACCGCCGCCCGACGAACCGGGTGGATGACAGTAGCCGTCGGCCTGACAGACGAAGCCGCTCTGCTGGCAGGTGTGATCGGCCTCGCACTTGTAGAGGACCTTGCCGTCGAGGTCGGAGCAGGCCGCGAGCGAGACCGCCGCGGAGAAGACGAGCGCGCGCCTTACCACGTGATCACCACCGCGGCGCCGAGGCCGATCGCGACCGCACCCGCGCCCGCCGCGATGCCGAGCTGGGTGTCGGCGCCGTGGAGTTTCGAGAGCGCCTCCGACGCCGAGTACGGCGAGCGCAAGCTGCCGTCGGGCGCGCTGGTGGTGCGGCTCGCATCGGAGCGCGCCGAGAGGCCCGACACCAGCAGCGCCACCGCGGCACCGGCCGCCACCACCGCGGCACCGCCCATCACCAGCTGCGCGGTGTGAGAGCGGGGCTCCGGGGTGGGCTCGACGATCGCGATTGGCGGGCCCGGCGGCGGTTCCTGGGGTGTCAGCTTCGGCGGAGGCTCGGGCTTGGGCTCGGGCTTCTGCGCCACCACCGGCGCGGGCACCAGGCGGGCGCGCACCTTGCCGCCGAAACCGGCCACCGAGTCGGCGTCGAGGCCGGCACCGGCGCCGACGATCAACGCGTCTTTCTCGAGCACCTCGCCCTTCTCGACGTCGAGCAGCTCCACCGCGATCGATCGATCAGAGCCGATCTGACTGATGCTCACTGCGATCACGTGGCTCACCCCGAGCTGGCGGCCGAGCTCGACCACGCAGCCGCGCTTGCCCGCGCACTGCGCCGAGTCCTTCAGCCCGAGGCGCCCGAGCTGGGAGCTGGCCTGATCGGCGTCGAGCTTCAGCGGCACGCCCCCTTCGGCCAGCCGCGACGACAGCTGCTGCGCGATCACCTGGGCGTCTTTGGCGGGAATCGAGGTTCGCCGCGCGATCAGCACGGCCGCGGTCGGTTCACCCGCGGCCAGCACCCATGCGAGGCTCAACGCGCACGCGACGCCCACGAGTGAAACTGTCGCACGAAACGGGGGCTACTTCTTCAAGAACGTCTGCTCCCAGGAGTCGAGCGACCGGGCGATCTCTCTGCGCTGGGCCTCGGTGCTGGAGGCGACCGCCTGCAGCCGGTACTTGCGCAGGAAGGTGATCGCCGACAGATCGGGCTCTTCACCCGCCGGGGTCGCCTTCTTCAACGCCGCTTCGAGCCGCTCGCTCCGCTTCACCAGCGCGTCGGCGGTGGGCGCCTCGACCGGCCGGGTGACCTTCGACACCGGCTTCACCACCGGCGGCGCGGGCTCCGGCGGCTTGACGATCGGCGCCGGCTCGGCGACCGCCTCTTTGGGCGGAGGCTGCGGCGGCGGAGTGACCGCCACCGGCTCGGGCTTCGGCGCGGGCGGCTCGACCACCACCACCGGCTGAGGTGGCGTCTCGCTCCGCCTCGACAGCACCACCCCGGTCAGCGTCAGCGCCACCACCGCCAGCCCGGCCACCACTCCGATCGCCAGCTGGCGCGACCGGTCGGGGCGGAACGTCACCTGGGTGGGCGCCGCCATCTGCGCGGTGAAGGCGCCCGGCGTCACCAGCGGCTTCGCGAGCTCGGGCGCCGAGTCGGAGGTGGCGAGCTCGAGCTGGTTGGAGCTGCGGCCGAGCCGGGCGCTGGCCGTTCGCACCACCTGCCGCACCTCCTCCACCGTCTGAGGCCGGTTGTCGGGCGACTTGGCGATCATCTTCTCGATCAGCTCGGAGACGTCGTCGGGCACCGACGGCTCGAGCTTCGACGGCTTCTGCGGCTTGCCGTTGATCTGCAGCATCATCACTTCCAGCGGGCTGGGCGCGACGAACGGCAGCTCCCCGGTGACCAGCCGGTAGAACAGCACCCCGAGCGCGTAGATGTCGGTGCGGGGCTGATCGCGTGGCCGCGCACCTGCTCGGGGGCCATGAAGTCGGGCGTGCCCTGAATCACCGCGCGCGAGGTCTGCTCGGTGACTCCGTCGAGGCTGGCGGAGCGCTTGGCGAGCCCGAAGTCGAGCAGCTTCAGGTAGCGCGCGCCGTCGTCCTGCTGGCGGCAGAGAAAGACGTTCGACGGCTTCAGGTCGCGGTGAATCACGCCCGCCCGGTGCGCCGCGCCGAGCGGGGCGCAGATCGCCGAGATCAGCGCCAGCGCATCGCCCAGCTCCACCTTGCCGGTGTTGCGGAGGTAGACGTCGAGCGGCTCGCCGTCGAGGTACTCCATCACGATGTACGGCCGGCCGTCGGGCAGCCGCCCGAGCCCGAAGATGTCGATGATGTTGCGGTGGCCGATCGAGTTGACCGCTTCGGCCTCCGCCACCAGCCGGTTCACCAGCGACGGGTCGCCCATCGCCGAAGGCTTGAGCACCTTGATCGCCACCCGCTTTTTGATCACCGGCTGGAGCGCTTTGTAGACCACGCCCATGCCGCCCTCGCCGAGCAGGCCGAACACTTCGTATTCGCCGAGGCGCGCTCCCAACAGCGGATCGTTCAGCGACACACTCTGAGTCTTCGAGGGCACGAGCTGTTTCAACACACCACCTTACCCGCCTGGACGAGCCGGGTCACCGCTAACCCAAGAGCAGGGTCGACTCAGGTGCAGCCGGTAGCTTCCGCGGGGTTGGCGGTGGCACAGCCGGTGCTCAAGCGATCGCCCATGGGAGCCGCTCTCATCGCCGTTGCGCCGGTCACCGCGCCCCGCCGGAGGGTGCTGTTCGTGGAAGACGATCTCCAGGTTCTGGCGATGACGCGCATGCTGATGCGCCGCCGCCGGGAGTGGGACGTCACCTACTGCGCCAGCGGGCAGGAGGCGATCGCGGCGATGGAGACCGCGTCGTTCGACGTGGTGGTGACCGACCTGCGCATGCCGGTGATGGACGGCGCGCAGCTGCTCAGCCAGGTTCGCGAGCGCTGGCCGGGCTCGATGCGGGTGGTGGTGAGCGGCGGCAGCGACAACGCCGCAATCATGCGCACCCTGCCGGTGTGCCACCAGTTCCTCTCCAAGCCGTACGAGATCGACGACCTGATCGGCCTGGTCGATCGCGCGGAGCGGATGCGGGCGGTGCTGGAAGACACGGCGGGCCGCGCGCTCGCGGGCAAGCTCGATCGGCTGCCGTCGGTGCCGCAGACCTACCTCGAGCTCACCCAGGCGGCGTCGTCGAACAGCTCCTCGGCGGCCGACCTGTCGAAGATCATCGAGCGCGACCCGGCGATGGCGGCCAAGGTGCTGCAGCTGGTGAACTCGGCGTACTTCGGGCTGCCGCAGAAGATCGCGTCGATCAGCCAGGCGGTGGCCTACCTCGGCGCCGAGCTGCTCAAGGGCCTGGCGCTCACCGCGCGCCTCTTCAGCGCCGCGGGCGCGGGGCCGAAGGGCTTCTCGATCGAGCGGCTGCAGGAGCACTCGCTGCTCACCGCGCGGCTCGCCAAGCGCTTCGTCACCGGCAAGCAACAGTCGGAGGTCGCCTTCACCGGCGGCCTGATGCACGGGGTCGGGCAGCTGATCCTCTCCCAGTGCATGGGCCCGAAGTTCGGCGAAGCGATCGAAGCCGCCAAGGCCGAGAAGCGCCCGCTGGAGCAGCTGGAGCGCGAGAAGCTTTCGCTCGATCACGCCCAGGCCGGCGCGTTTCTGTTGGGCAGCTGGGGCTTGCCGTTCAGGGTGGTGGAGGCGGTCGCGTTTCACCTCCAGCCTTCGAAGGTGATCGAAGCCGGCTGTGTCGAGCTGGCGGCGGTCTACGTCGCCAACATCTTCGCCGCCGCGCTCCGCGAGAAGGTCGCGCTCCCTGGCGACTCGGCCTTCGACCTCGACTTCCTCGCCCGCGCCGGCGTTCGCGATGAGCTGCAGCACTGGCGCACGCTGGCCGCCGCTTGCGCGATCTGAAGGGCCGTTACTCGGGCCGCTTTCCACAGGTTTCGATGGCACCCGCGCGTGTCAGGCCGAACGAAACGATCCCGTAACACCGCGACTTCTCAACAGGCTGTTTACAACTCTGTGGAGGAACAACGGCACCGGTTGGGGACACCCTGGGGAAAACTGTGGCGCTTATGAGGCACCGCCCGGCGGGAAAAAGCGCCGGCAGAGCCTGAGGTTGCGTGGCTTGGAGCGTGCACACCGACCCCTTGGTTCCCTTCGCCCCTCGCCCCCGGAGTACCTGTGAATGCCATCGAATTGCTGGAGCTCCAGCACGAAGAAGCGCTGGAGCTGTGCCGTGAGCTCGCCCGCTCGAGAAACGGCGCCGACCGCAAAGAGCGCTTCAAGAAGCTGCAGCTGGGCCTGCTCGCCCACATGGAGATCGAGGAGGAGCTCTTCTACCCGGCGACGGCGAAGGCCAACCCCGACAACCAGCCGATCGTTCAGGCCTACGAGAACCACGCCTCCGAGCGCGGGGGGCTGGAGCGCTGCGAGAAGGCGCTCAAAGAAGACGAGCTGTTTCACGTTCGCATCGTGGTGCTGCGCGAGATGCTGGAGCAGCACATGCGCGACGAGCGCGAGGAGCTGTTCCCCCGGGCGCTGCGCGACTTCGGGGCCGCCCAGCTGGAGGTGCTCGGCGCCCAGATGGAGGCGAGCTTCATTCGGGCGCTGAAGGCGGCCAGCCCGGCCGAGAAGCTCAACGCGCTCTCGACCTCGCGCGAGCTGCGGGTGCTCTCGATGTAGTGGCCGCTCCGGCGCCTCACACGTGCGGAGGCGCCACACCGACCGTCTTCGGCTTGCCGTGAACGCGGTGGTTGCGCTGCTGCCGCAAGGTCGGCTGATGGCGTCGCGCGGGGAGCCGGGGCAACCGCACCACCCTGCCCGTTCGCGCCGACTCGTGGAGCGCTTCGATCACCCGCACGTCGCGCAGCCCTTCTTCGCCGGAGGCCTCCGGCTGCCGGCCCTGCTGCACGCAGCGGCAGAACTCCTCCAGCTCACCGGCCACCTGGTCGCGCGGACCCAGCGCCTGCTTGCGGTGCCGCTCGCCGACCACCACCTCCTGCTCGAACGGCTCGGTGAGCTGATACGCCGGGTGCTGCAGCAGCAGCCCCTTGTCGCCGATCAGCTCGAAGCGCGAGTCGTGAAAGGCGACGAAGCTCACCGCGAAGGTGGCCAGCCGATCGCCCTCGAACCGCAGGGTGACCGCCGCCTGCTCCTCCACCTTCTTGCGGTTCTGGGTCACCAGCGCCGACACCTCGTACGGCTCGCAGCCGAACAGGGTGCGCGCCGCATTGAGGCAGTAGATGCCCACGTCGTAGAGCGGCCCGCCGCCCTCGCGCGCCGGCTCGTAGCGGGTGTTCGACTTCGGCACCATCTGGGTGAAGGTCGAGCTGAACAGCTTCGGCTTGCCGATCTGCCCGCGGCGCGCGGTGGCGATCGCCTTCAGGGTGGTGCGCTCATAGTGAAGCCGGTAGGCGGTCATCAGCTTCACCCGCGCGCGGCGGCAGGCGGCGATCATCTGCTCGCACTCCTTCACCGTCGGCGCGAGCGGCTTCTCGCAGATCACGTGCACGCCCGCCTTCGCCGCCCGCAGCACCAGGCCGGCGTGCTCCGCGTTCGGCACCGCCACGTAGACCGCGTCGCAGCGGGCGTTGCGCAGCGTGGTCTCGAAGCCCGCGTAGCCCGACACGTGTTGCACGCCGTACTGGTCGCGGAGCAGCTCCAGCTTCTTCGGCGTGCCCGAGATCAACGCCACCAGCTCGGCCTGCTTCACCTTCGCGAACGCCGGCAGAATCGCCGACTGCGCGAAGTGCCCCAGACCGGCCACCGCAATTCTCACCTTGTGCTTGGTCGCCATGTCTTGAAACCGCTGCAACACACGCACCGGCGAACCGTGGCCGGGTGGTAACGGCGTGGCGCTGTCTGCAGGGGTTTGGAAGCGCGTCGAAACTTGCAGCAACGGCCCGTTCACCCCGAGCTCCAGGAGCGCCCGATGGGCTTCGTTCCAATCAGAAAATTCGCCGTGGTTACCGGTGCGACCCAGGGCCTCGGCCTCGCGCTCGCCAACGAGTGCATCGAGCACGGCTTCGACGTGATGCTCTGCTCCGAGGGCGAGGAGGTGGTCGACGCGGCGGCGCTGCTGCAGCGCGAAGGCGCCCGCGTCTACCCGGTGCGCGAAGACCTCTCGACGATGGAGGGCTGCGACGGCCTCTACGCGGCGATCATCAACTCCGGCCGCGACGTCGACGCGCTGCTGCTCAACGCCGGCACCGAGGTGTTCGGGCCGTTTCTCGAGACGCCGCTCGAAGACGAGCTGGAGACGATCGCGCTCAACTGCGCGCACACCGTTCACCTCACCAAGCGAATTCTCAGGCGAATGGTGCCGCGACGCTCGGGCCGGGTGCTGATCACCGGGCCGCTGCTCGCCGACGCCAACGGAGAGCCCGAGGCGGTGTTCAGCGCCAGCCGGGCGTTCGTGCTCACCTTCGCCCAGGCGCTGCGGCGCGAGCTCGCCGGCACCGGGGTCACTCTCACCGTCGCGCAGGGTGACGCCAACGAGACCGCCTTCCTCAACCGGGCCGGGCTCACCGACACCGAGGCGATGGCGGCGAGCGAGAGCTTCGAGGCGATGATGGAAGGCCGGCCCTGACCGCTCAGTGCGGGCGCACCGGGTCCTGGTCCTTGAGGCCCTTGAGCTTGTCGGAGAGCTCCTTGGCGCGGCGGAGCAGGTCACGCGCGGCGCCCAGGGTGGCGTCGGAGATCACGGTCGCGTACTGCTCGGCCTCTTCGAAGCGCGGCTTCAGCTTCGCCCATTCGTCTTTCAACTCGAGCGTGGCCAGGTGGCTGCGCACCTCGAGGTCGTCGCGAATCGCGCGCAGCCCCTTGAACACGCCCTGCCAGTCACGCTTCAAATTTTCCATCTCGTGGTCGTCGTCGGTTTCCATGCTTCGAAGTGCTGCGTGGGGTGTGCCAGCGGCGGCGATGGCACCCAAATGAAACGGGGCCCGCGCACCAATGCGCAGGCCCCGCTGACGTCATTCAATGTCGAATCGTCTACGCGACGCTCACGCTTGCGCGGGGCGCACGTTCACGGCCTGAAGACCCTTGGGGCCTTCTTTGACCTCGAACTCGACCTTCTGGCCTTCGCTCAGCGTCTTGAACCCATCGCCTTGAATGGCGGTGTGGTGGCAGAACACGTCAGGGCCGCCATTGTCCTGCGCGACGAAGCCGTAGCCCTTCGCGTCGTTGAACCACTTCACTGTACCTTTGATCATGATTGCTTTTGCTTCCTGCTCTCCAGCGGCAACAGCGCCGCTGCATCTCGTTCTTCATGAGACGCTGCGAAGGTAACCGCGCCGCTGCGCCGCGCCACTGGAAGACCGGTGGGGGAATGCCGCGCGTACCCGGGTGTTGAGAGCCGCTGGAGCCGCGCTCAGGTGGCGGCGCGCTTGGCGAAGCGGCCCTCGCGCGAACCGGGCTCGCGCAGCTGCCGCACGTACTCCTCCAGCTGGCGCCTCATCGTGTCGAACGCCTCGCCGCAGGCGACGAACGCGTCGTCGTTCTCGCGGTGTTCGGTCGGGTCGCGGGTCACCACCAGGGTCTTGCCCGGCACGGTGAGCTCGACCTTCACCACGAAGTGAGAGCCCTGCCGGTGCCGGCGGTGCGGTTGCTCGATCACCACCCGGCACGCGGTCGACCGCGGGTAGATCGATCGCAGCCGATCGACCTCGTCGCGAATGCGCTGCTCCAACGCCTCTGATGCATCCAGTCCATGCCAGGTGATGTGAATCGTTGCGTCATCCATGTTCACTCCCAAGGGACAGCTACGAGCACTGGACAATCCTTAACGAGAAAAATCGGACCGCGCGGAGAACGAGCAACACCGCGCGGTCCGTGGCTCCACGACGCTCAGGCCTTCGTCGGAGCCAGCACCCAGACATGGAGCAACGGGTGTTCCAACGTACGAGCGCTCAGGTTTCGAGGGGATGCGCGGCTCGGCTCACGCGGCGCTTGCGTGGCCGCTGCCTCCAATCGCAAACCTTGCGCCTCGAGGCCCGCCACTCCTGCGGAAATTCGCGAGGCATCACCGATGCACACGAGCGCTTGGAGAGGCTCCCATGAACGTGCTGATGGTGGTCGCGGCGGTCAATTTCAGAGACGAAGAGCTGCTCGACCCGAAGGACGCGCTGGAGGAGGCCGGGCATCACGTCACCCTGGCCAGCGTCGCCCGCGGCAAGTGCTCGGGGGTGAAGGGCTTTCAGGTACCGGCCACGGTGGCGCTCGCGAAAGCCGATGCCGGCGACTACGGCGCGGTGGTTTTCGCCGGCGGCGAAGGAGCGCGAACGTTGTTCGACGACCCCCACGCCCAGCGTCTGGCGAAGCAGATGATCGCGCAGCAGAAGGTGGTGGGCGCGATTTGCATCGCCCCGGTGATCCTGGCGCGCGCGGGGGTGCTGGTGCACCGGCACGTCTCGGTGTTCCCCACCGAACGAATCGAGATCGCCGAGGCGGGCGCGTTCCCGATGAGCGCCCCGGTCACCGTCGACGGCAACCTGATCACCGCCAACGGGCCGGCGGCCTCGATGGCGTTCGCCGACGCGCTGGTCACCGCGCTGGCCCAGCGCAAGGCGGCCTGATGCGCGAGCCCCTGCCCGGCCTCGAGGCGGAGCGCCGCTACCACGACGTGGTCGACCCTCACCGGCGCGGAGAGAGGAGCGCGGAGATCATTCTCGGCGCCCAGGACGGGCTGGTGAACGTGCTCGGGGTGGTGCTGGGCGTGGCGGCCGCCACCCAGAGCTCGCAGATCGTGCTCGCCGCCGGGCTGGCCGCCGCGATCGCCGAGTCGGTCTCGATGGCGGCGGTCGCCTTCACCTCCAGCCGGGCGGAGGCGCACTACTTCGAGGCCGAGCGCGAGCGGGAGCACCGCCACCTGCGCCACAGCCCCCGCATCGAGCGCCAGGAGGTGCGCGAGCTCTACCGCTCGAAGGGCTTCTCGGGAGACCTGCTCGATTCGAATCGTGCAGCGAATCACCGAAGACCCCGACGTCTGGGTGGCGGTGATGATGGCCGAAGAGCACCACCTGGCGCCGGTGCCGTTCGGCCGCTCGCTCCAGGCGGCGGTGATCGTCGGGCTGGCCTCGCTCGGCGGCTCGCTGCTGCCGCTGGCGCCCTTCCCGCTGATGCGAATCGGCGCGGCGGTGCCGGCGGCGATCGCGGTCGCCGGGCTGACCCTGTTCGCGATCGGAGCGCTGAAGGCGCGCGCCACCGTCGGCCATTGGGTGCGCGAGGGCCTCACCCTGCTGGCGATCGGGCTGGTCTCCGCCGCGCTCGCGTGGGGTGTCGGCGCGCTGCTGCAGGTGAAAGGAGCCTAGGGGCTGGCGGTGGTGACCGCGGCAGGCGGAGTCGCGCCGGTGTCGCCGCTCATCACGTTCATCACCACCGCAATGCCGATCAAGAAGGCGACCGCGCCTGCCACCACGTACAAGAACCAATCGCGGCTCAGCTTCTCGGGGTTCGTCTCGCTCATGGAGGCCCGCGCGAAGCAACCGGCGTGCCCCTGCATTTCCCTCTCGAGAGCGCGCGATCGGCCGCGCAACCTTTGCGTTCAGCGCTGCGAGGTGCGCCGCACGCCCGAGCGCAGGTAGTCCCAGGTGCCGGGCACCACCAACGCCAGCACCACCACCGACATCGCGTCGACCAGCAGCTGCGGCCCCTGGGCGCAGGCGGCGGCGACGGTGAAGAACAACACCAGGGTCGCCAGCCGGCCGTGCCAGCGGTGCTCCACCGGCGCTTCGCGGTGGCCGTGGAGAATCCACAGGTAGCCGGCGCCGAGCAGCAAATCGCGGAGCACCAGCGCGGCGAACAGCCAGACCGGCATCGCGGTGAACGCCGGCCCTGCGAACAGCGAGAGGAACCCGACCGCGATGAAGGTGGCCAGCTTGTCGGCCACCGCGTCGAGCACCGCGCCCAGCCGGGAGGTGAGCCCGAAGCGGCGGGCGATCAACCCGTCGAGCGCGTCGGTGGCGCCGATCACCAACAGCAGCAGCAGCACGCCGACGTGGTGAGGGGTGCGCCCCTCGAGCGCGAGGTCACGCTGGTGAACCGCGAGCGCGAGCCAGGCCGGCACCAGCACGATGCGGGTGAGGCTGAGCAGGTTGGGCAGCCAGCGGAGCACGCACATGGGCAACACCCGTTCTCGCGTCGGTCATTCCTGCCGCACCTCTTTCACCCGTCGACCGTGCATCGCCCGCGCCGCGCAAACGTTTCGGCCGCTCGGCTATGCTGACCCGATGGCGCGCATTCAACTCATCGACGCAGGCGAGGCGACCGGGGACCTGGCGGTGATGTACGGGCGAATGCGGGAGCGCCCGATGCCGAAGGTCTACCTGCCCCAGCACGGCGGCATGGCCGGCATCATTCGCGCCCACAGCCTCGACGCCAAGCTGGTGGGCATCGTGTTCGGCGGCATGTCGGCGTCGCTGGCCACCAACGACACCCTGGCCTGGCCGCTGCGAGAGCTGGTGAACACCGCCACTTCGCTCGCCAACCAGTGTTTGTATTGAACGTCTGCTCACGCAGAGTTTCTGCGTGCCGCAACCCAAGATGAGAGCCAGCCCAAGGCGCTGCTGTCGGGCCTGGCTCTGCCCGCGCTCGAGCGGGCGCTGGCCGGGTTCGCCCGGGTGCTGGCGGAGGCGCCGTGGACGATCGAGCGCTCCGACCTCGAGGCGCTCGCCCGCGCGGGTATGAGCGAGCCGTCGATCCTCCACGCGGTGGTGCTGGCGAGCTACTTCAACTACCTCAACCGGGTGGCCGACGCGGTCGACATCGAGTTCGACTACGACTCGCCGCTGCCGAAGATGCGGGTCGATCGCTCGCGCGAGCCGTTGCCGCTGCCCGAGCCGGCCGCGTGGCCCCAGCGCCCTGCCCCGCTGGCGATGACGCTGGCCCAGCGCCCCAACACCCACGCGCCGTTTCGCCAGTGGGAGCAGTACGTGCTCGAGCGCGAGGCGCCGCTGTCGCGCCGCGATCGCCGGGTGTTGGCCCGCGCAGTGGCGGCGTCGCTCGCCGATCGCAGAGGCCACCTCAGGTTCGAAGACGCGGCGCCGACGAATGCCCGCGAGCAGCTGCTGGCGCGCTTCGGCGAGCTGCTCACCCGGGCGCCGTGGAGACTGTCTGACGCGGTGCTGGCCGAGCTGCGCTCGCTCGGGTTGGACGACCTCGGCCTGCTCGACGCGATCTCGGTGGCCTCGTTTCAGAACACCGCCTCGCGGCTGAGCCTGGTGCTCGCCGAAGTCTGAGCGCGCTGGCGCGTCGATTGCTGCTCTCCGAGTGAGAGAATTTTTCGAGCGCGACGGCGGCGTCGATCGTGGCGTTGCGCCCTGGAGTGACCATGCAGCCACGCCCCGCAGCGCTCACCGGCACAAACGCCTCACCGGCTCCCGCCACACACGAGCCGCCCGGCTTCAGCCTGATGCAGCTGTTCGGGATCGAGGTGAGGCTCGACTGGAGCCTGCTGATCATCTTCATGCTGGTGGCGGTGAACTTCGGCGTCGGGGTGCTGCCGCGCTGGCACCGCGACTGGCCGATCGCCGGCATCTGGGCGCTGGCGATCGTCGCCGCGCTCGCCTTCTTCGCCTCGCTGTTGGCCCACGAGCTCTCGCACGCGCTGGTGGCCCGGCGCTTCGGAATTGAAGTGAAGCGAATCACCCTCTTCCTGTTCGGCGGCATGGCGCAGCTCGAGGAAGAGCCTCGCACGCCGATCTCGGAGCTGTTGATGGCGGCGGCCGGGCCGCTGGCGAGCTTCGCGATCGGCGCGATCGCCACCATTGCCGGCCTGGCGTTGGCGGGCATTCGGCCGGCGGCGCTGGCCGACCCCGACGGGCTGCTCGAGGCGGTGCGCGCGAGCGGGCCGGTGGCGGCGGTGCTGCTGTGGCTGGGCCCGATCAACCTCGCGCTCGGGGCGTTCAACCTGGTGCCGGGCTTTCCGCTCGACGGAGGCCGGGTGCTGCGGGCGCTGCTCTGGGGCTCCACCGGCGACCTGGTGCGGGCGACCCGCTGGGCGGCGGGCGCGGGCCAGGCGGTCGGCTGGCTGATGATGGCCTACGGCGTGGTGCAGTTCTTCACCGGCACCTTCGCGTCGGGCGTGTGGATGGTGCTGATCGGCTGGTTCCTCAACAACGCCGCCCGCAGCAGCTACCAGATGACGCTGATGCGCCACTCGCTCGAGGAGGTCAGCGTGACACGGGTGATGCGCACCCATCTCGATCGCATCACCCCTGGGCTGTCGATCACCGAGCTGGTGCGCGACCACATCATGCCCAGCGACCAGCGCGCCTTCCCGGTGGAGGAGCACGGCGCGTTGATCGGCCTGGTCACCTTCGAAGACGTGCGCCGGGTGCCGCAGGCCGACTGGCCGGTGACCCGGGTCGATCGGGTGATGACGCCTTTGAACCGGCTGACCGTGCTCCCGCCCGAAGCGAGGGCCGACCAGGCGCTCGACGCGCTGGCTCGGCGCGACGTCGAGCAGATACCGATCACCGAGGGTGAGCACCTGCTCGGGCTGGTGCGCCGGCAAGACCTGGTTCGCTGGATCTCACTTCACTAGGCAACGACACGGAGGAAGCCATGGCACACACAGCAACACCACACTTCGGGGTGACTCCCCGCTCGGCACAGGGGCAGGTGCTCGGGCGCGACGTCTTGGGTGGCGTCATCGCCGGCGAGCTCTCCGGGTTGATCATGGCGCTGGTGATGATGGTGGTCTTCGCGCTGATCCTGAACAGGGGCCCGCTGTTCCCGGTGCAGGTGATCGGCTCGGTGATCTACGGCGAGCGCGCCCTCGTCGGCACCCACGTTCCGTCGATCATCGCCGGCCTGCTGCTGCACCAGCTCGGCCCCTCTCTGGTGTGGGGCGTGCTCTTCGGCGCCGCGGTCTACGCGTTCGACGCGCGTCAGGGCGGCAAACTTTTGGTGGTGGCGATCGGCACCGGGCTGATCGCCCAGGTGGTCGACGTGAACATCATTCTCCCGATGGTGTTCAACGGGCTCCACGGCCACGATCTGTGGGCCGAGAACGTGCCCGCGTTCTGGAGCTGGGCCTCGCACCTGGTGTTCGGCCTGGGGCTGATGCTGTTCCCGCTGGTGCGGCCGAAGTCGGAGCTGGGGGTGCGGCTCACTCCGCCGCCCGAGCGCTCGGTGCCCAAGGCCGACGTGAAGTACCCGGGCGAGCTCTAAGGGTCGGGCGCGCGGTCGAGCTCGAGGGTGAAGGTGGCGCCCTCGCCGTAGACGGAGGCGACCTTCATCTGGCCGCCCCGCTGCTCGACGATCTCGCGGGCGAGCGAGAGGCCGAGCCCGGTCGCCCCGCGGCGGGTGGTGAAGAAGGCCTCGAACATGCGCGGCAGGTGCTCGGGCTTCACCCCCGGGCCGTTGTCGCTGACCGAGATCGTGATTCGCTCGCCCTCGGCGCGGGCGCAGACGCAGATCTCGTTGGCGGCGCCGCTGCGGCCTTCCATCGCCTGCACCGCGTTGAGCAGCAGGTTGATCAGCACCTGCGAGAGCTTGCCCGGTGAGCAGGCCACCATCAGGTCGGGCTGGAGCTCGGTCTTCACCTGGGCGCAGCGCTTCAGGTGCGCGCCGGTCACCCGCAGCGCGGAGGCGACCGCCTCCTTCACGTCGGCCAGGGCCGGCGAGCTGTCGGGGCCGCGCGAGAGCGAGCGCAGGTCGCGCGCCAGGTCGCGAATGCGGAGCGCCCCCTGGTTGCAGTCGGCGAGAATCTCGCGCATCTCCGACAGCCGCGCCTCGCGCTCCGGCCCGGGCGCGAGCGAGTCGAGGTCGCCCAGCTCGGCGTGGAGCGCGGTGATCGCCGAGATCACGCAGGCCACCGGGTTGTTGATCTCGTGCGAAACGCCGGAGGCCAGCTGCCCGATGCCGGCCAGCCGCTCCGCCCCCGCCACCCGCTGCAACAGCTCGCGGTGCTCCAGCACCTGCCGAACCTGGGCGCCGAACAGCGCGGCGCGATCGGCGTCTTGGGTCTCGAACGCCGCCCGCTCGATCACCACCACCCCGAGCAGGCGCTCGCCCGAAGCGATCGGCAGCACGATTCGCGAGCGCTCCAGCAGCAGCCGGGGAGAGGGAATCTCGACCAGCGGCGCGGTGGCCTCACCCGCCGACGCAGCGGGGTAGAGCCGGCGATCGGGGCCGGCAAAATAGAAGCAGGCGCCACCCGCCGACAGCTCACGCATCGCCTCCTCGGCGATCGCCGAGGGCAGCCGTTGTGGGTCGCAGTCTGCGAGCACGGGGGTGCCAACTGCAGCGCCGGTGCCCGCGCCAACCGGTCGAAATCAGCGCTGCGACGCCGGGTGCGGAGCGAGGTTGGGGTCGCTCCGCACCCAGCGCACAGTCACTTCACTCGAGCGCGGTGATCACACCCGCGCCCACGGTGCGGCCACCCTCGCGGAGGGCGAACCGCATGCCGACCTCGATGCCCACCGCCTTCTTCAGGGTGAACCCGACGCGAGCGTGGTCGCCCGGGTTCACCACCGCGCCCTCCTGGGCCAGCTCGAGCGCGCCGGTGACGTCGGTGGCGCCGAAGAAGAACTGCGGCATGTAGCCCGAGGCGAACGGGGTGTGCCGGCCGCCCTCCTTCGCGGTGAGCACGAACAGCTCGGCCTCACCCCTGCTGTGGGCGGTGACGCTGCCCTTCGCCGCGATCACGCAGCCGCGGCTGACCGCGGTGCGCTCCACGCCCCGGAGCAGCAGCGCGGCGTTGTCGCCGGCCACCGCTTTCTCGAGCACCCGGTGGAACATCTCGATGCTGATCACCACCACCGGGGCGTTCACCCCGCCGGCGCCGAGCAGCTCGACCTGATCGCCCACCTTCAGCGTGCCGCGCTGCACCCGGCCGGTCACCACCGTGCCCCGGCCCGAGATCGAGAAGACGTCTTCCACCGGCATCAGAAACGGGCCCACCTCGTCGCGCACCGGATCGGGGATCGCGGTGTCCAACGTGTCGAGCAGCGTGGCGATGCAGGCGGTGTCTTCACCGAACGCGCCGGCCCTGGCCGCGTTCAGCGCCTTCAACGCCGAGCCCCGCACGAACGGAACCGCGGTGAAGCCGTTGAGCTGGAGCAGATCTTTCGTCTCCAGCTCGACCAGCTCGAGCAGCTCCGGGTCGGCGAGGTCGACCTTGTTGACGAACACCACCAGGTGCTTCACCCCCACCTGGCGGGCGAGCAGCACGTGCTCACGGGTCTGCGGCATCGGGCCGCTGGAGCCGTCGACGAGCAGGATCGCGCCGTCCATCTGGGAGGCGCCGGCGATCATGTTCTTCACGTAGTCGGCGTGGCCCGGGCAGTCGATGTGGGCGTACACCCGCCGCGCGCTCTCGTACTCGAGGTGCTTGGCGATGATGGTGATGCCGCGCTCCCGCTCCTCGGGGGCACGGTCGATCTGCTCGAAGTCGAGCTTCTCGCCGCCGTTCAGGTGGGCGGCCACGAAGGTGAGCGCCGCGCTGAGGGTGGTCTTGCCGTGGTCGACGTGACCGATGGTACCGATGTTGACGTGCTGCTTCTTGCCGTTCATTGGACTTTCGTTCCTCTTGTTGGCGCGAAATAGAAAACCCCTCGAAGCCGCGCCTGGCCTCGAGGGGTTTTCCTGATTCATTCAGGAGTGACGTTCTCTTCGTCCCTCAGGTCATGGCATCACCGTGGCTTTGCGCCGCGGGTGAAGAAGACGCTGAGGATGAAGAGCGCATCGGCTTCACCGACGTCGTGTCGCGGGGTTGCCTGACGCGCATGGCACGACGGTGGCACTCGATGGAACCGCATGAGAGCCGCGACCCACGCGACGCCGATGCGGCACCGACATTCGGGTGAGCGCCGGCGCACGCCTTGGAGACTTTTGTCGTGGCTGTTTGGCCTCTCGATTCTCGGGGTGGTGGTGATCGGGGCGATGCAGTTCGGCGACACCAGGTACGCGCTCAGCCTGGCGCTGAAGGTGAAGGCGCGCTGGCTGCTGCTGGCGGTCGCGCTCCAGGCGGGCACGTATTTCTGCGAGGCGGGGCTGTGGCTGGCGGTGCTGAAGGGCGCCGGCAAGTACGTGAAGTGGAGCACCCGGCTGGCGCTCGCCTTCGCCAAGCTGTTCGTCGATCAGGCGCTGCCGAGCGCGGGCTGGAGCGGCACGATGGTGCTGGTGGCCGGCCTCGAGCGCCGCCACATTCCCCGCCCGACGGTGATGGCCGGGGTGGTGTTCGAGCTGGTGTCGTGGTGGGGCGGCTTCATCGTCGCCCTGCTCGGCTCGCTCTGCTTCCTCGCCGCCGAAGGCACCCTGAAGCCGGCGATGTTGGCGGTGAGCGCCGGGCTGTTGGTGGCCGCGGCGCTGGTGTGCGGGCTGCTGCTGTTTCTCGTCTTCAAGCCCGCGGGCCCGAAGCTGAAGAAGTGGAAGCTGTTGAAGACGGTGCTGGAGGCGATCGGCGCCGCCGACAAGAAGCTGCTCGCCAAGAAGTGGGTGTCGGCGGCGGCGATGTCGCTCCAGGTGGGCATCGTGGTGCTCGACGCCGCCACCTTGTGGGTGTGCCTCCACGCGCTCGGCGCCGAGGCCTCGCCGTTCGCCACCCTGGCGGCGTTCGTGATCGGCTCGGCCGCGCGCACCCTGGGCGTGGTGCCCGGAGGCATCGGCACCTTCGAAGGCGCCTGTGTGGGCACCTTGTCGCTGTTCGGAGTGAGGGTCGAAGCGGGCCTCGCCGCCACCCTGCTCTTTCGCACCTTGAGCTTCTGGCTCCCCCTCGTTCCCGGGCTGGTGATCAGCCGGCGCGAGGTGAAGCTCGGTAAACGCGCGGGATCACGGCGCTGAAGCGCGTCAGAACTCTGGCGCCAACGGCATTTAAGGAATCCGGCGGGCGGGCCGACAACATCAGTGCGGCGGGCCAATCAAGGTTCGCCAAGAACTTCCCAAACCGGAGAAACACCATGCTCTCGATTCGCTCCAACATTGGCTCCCTCGATGCGCAGCGCAACCTGAACACCTCCAGCTCGTTGCTGGCCTCCTCGCAGGCGAAGCTGTCGTCGGGCTATCGCATCACCAAGGCGGGCGACGACGCGGCGGGCCTCGGCATCGCCAGCAACCTCGAGGCGCAGATTCGCAGCTACGACCAGGCGGCGCGCAACTCCTCCGACGCCCAGTCGCTGATTCAGACCGCGGAAGGCGCGCTGAACCAGAGCACCTCGCTTCTGACCCGTCTTCGTGAGCTCGCGATGCAGTCGGCTTCGTCGGGCGTGGGTACGACCGAGCGCGGCTACATTCAGCTGGAGGCCGCGTCGATTCTGACCGAGCTCGACCGGATCGCGAACTCGACCGAGTACAACGGCACCGCGCTCTTGAACACCACCGCGCTCCAGCTGACGTTCCAGGTCGGCATTCGCAACGTGGCGGCCAACGACCAGATCGTGGTGGGCAGCATCGACGCCACCGCGGCCACCCTCGGCGTGAGCACGGTCGACCTCTCGACCCAGGCCGGTGCGCAGAACGCGCTCGCCTCCGTCGACACCGCGATCCAGTCGATCTCGGGCTCCCGCGCGCAGTTCGGCGCCGCCAGCAACCGGTTCGACTCGGTCACCCAGACGATTCAGATCGACAGCGAGGACCTCTCGGCCGCCGACGCCCGCATCAAAGACGTCGACGTCGCCAACGAATCGTCGAACCTCGCGCGCATCAACGTGCTGATGCAGGCCGGCGTCTCGGTGCTCGCCCAGGCCAACCAGGCTCCGCAGCTCGCGCTGAAGCTGCTGCAGCAGTAACCCCCCTTACCCAGAGCAGTGCTCCCGTGAAGCAACGTGATCGCCCGCTGATGAAGCGGGCTTTCGCATTTCTAGGGTCCCGCGTCAGGCCCGTCGTTGCAGCTCTTCGAGAGGTTGCCGCCGTCGACCTTCGAGAGGTCCTGATGGCAGTGGAACTCCGGCACCACCGACGATTCTTGCGCGTGGTACAGCAGGCAGGCGGTGGTCCCGCTGGCCTGCAGCGGCACGTTGGTCACGCTGTAGCCGGCGTCGTCGCGAAACTTTGCGCAGGTGGTGAGGCAGTCGTTCTCGTCGGCGTAGATCGTGCCCGGCAACGCCGGCGGCGCGCAGTAGCGCATCACGATCTGGCAGTAGCCGGCGCAGTTCTGCCCGCACGCCCCGTCGCCGCCCGGCCCCGCACGGGTGCACTGGGTGGGGTCGGTGTCGGAGGCCCCCGCGAAGTGGAGCCGGCAGCCCAAGGTGTTGCCGCTGGTGTCGGCCAACGTGCCGGGGGGAAACGTGGCGCAGCTGTTCAGGCAGGTGTCGTTGGTGAGGTAGAGCTGGTGGGCGCCGGTGCAGTTGGTCATCACCGTGTTGCAGTAGTTGGTGCAGGTGAGCGCCGACGATCCGCCTCCGCCACCGGTCGCCGAGCCGCCGCCGCCGGTCGCGCTCCCGCCGCCCGCCGCCGAGCCGCCACCGGCCGCGCTGCCTCCACCGCTGGCGCTCCCACCGCCGCCGCCGGTGCTCCCGCCGCCGCTGCACCCGAGCGCGAACAACGCCGCCACCAACGCGAACCGTCTCATCGCGAACGCCTATATCAAGTCAGCGCAGAGCCCCGGGATATGCGGTGAGCTTGACCTTGAAGCGGGGCGGTTGGCCCGACACCTGGTCGACGATGAAGTCGATGCCCCGGCCCCCCAGCTGAGAGACCCGGGTGAGCAGGTCGAGGTCGGCGTCGCTGGCCGCGCCGAGCGCCTCGATGAACGGCGCCTGCAGCTTGCTCGCCCCGTAGCGCGCCACCAGCTGCCTCGCCTCTTCGGCTGAAGACGCGTCGACCTCCAGCTCGAAGGTGACGAGCGGTGCCTCCGACGGCGCTGTGTCGATCACCCTCATCCCGACCTGCCTTCACTACCGTCCCCAGCTCCGAACACCATTAAGACTTCAGACGACGCCAATGTCGTCTGTTCACCACATGCGCCGTGGCGAACACGTACCGATGTTCGAGATGTACCTCCCTACGACACGCCAACGACGATCTTCGCCCCATGCGGGTGATTCGCATAGGGGCTGGCGTAAGTTGCAGTCCGACAGCAAGATTCTCGCCGCACCTACATGGCAGCCCAAGACACCAGCCTGACCGCGATCGCCCGCGCGCGCGCCGAATACAACGAACAGCAGGTGCTGCTCGCCCGCGCGGTCGAGAGCGAGCGGCGGGTGGTGATCGTTCGGCTCGTCTTTCTGTTCCTCGCGTCGGTGAGCCAGGCGGTGATCGGGCCGCTGAGCGGGGCGCAGGCCACCGACATCAGCCCGCGGCGGCTGGTG
This sequence comes from Myxococcaceae bacterium, assembly GCA_047602415.1. Lineage (GTDB taxonomy): Bacteria > Myxococcota > Myxococcia > Myxococcales > Myxococcaceae > JASGHH01. The sequence goes on from JASGHH010000001.1 coordinate 1,783,255, forward strand.
CCGGTCGCCACCTACGCCGCATTCTCGGCGTTCATCGCGTTCGGGGTCTGGTTTCGGGTGAAGAGCACGCCGCTCCGGGCCCGGGTGTTCCCGCTGATGGCGACCGTCTTCGACATCGGCTTCATCGTCGCGATGCACCTGGCCGACCGCGCGGCGGGCCGAGACGAATTGGCGATCACCGGGGTGAGCCTGGCGGTGGTGGTGTCGTACGCGATCCTCCGGTACCACGTGGAGAGCCTGGTGATCTCCACCGTCGCCGCCTGCGGCGTGTTCACCTGGCTGATGGTGCTCGGTGGCCAGTACACCCTGCCCCGCGCCACCCTGGCCTGCTTCTTCTTCATCGCGCTGGCGTCGATGCTCACCGCCACCCGCCGCGCGATTCGCACCGCGTTTCTGGAGCTGAAGCGGCGGGAGCAGCTCACCCGGCTGGTGCCGACCAAGGTGGCGGAGGAGATTCTCGCCGGGCGCAGCGACGTGCTGAAGTCGGCCCGCCGCGAGGTAACGGTGCTGTTCTCCGACGTGCGCGGCTTCACCAGCTTCTCCGAGAGCCGCGAGCCCGAAGCGGTGCTGGCGCTGCTCGACGACTACTTCGGGCGCATGACCCAGATCGTTCAGGGCCACGACGGCTCGGTGAACAAGTTCATCGGCGACGGCATGCTCGCGCTCTGGGGCGCGCCGCAGAGCCTCGACGATCACCCGGTGCACGCGGTGAAGGCCGCGCTCGACATGCAGAAGGTGGTGGGCGAGCTGAACGACCACCGGGCCCGCGCCGGCGAGCCGCCGATCGCGGTCGGCATCGGGGTGCACACCGGGGCGGTCGCCGCGGGCATGCTGGGGTCGAGCTCGCAGTCGGAGTACACGGTGATCGGCGACGCGGTGAACCTCGCCTCCCGCATCGAAGGGCTCACCAAAGAAGCCGGCGCGATGCTGTTGGTGAGCGAGGCCACCTGGGAGCGGCTGGGCGGGCGCTTCGAGGGGCGCAGGCTGGGAGAATTCACGGTCAAGGGACGTCAGGCCCCGGTGGTGATCTATGGTGTCACCGCGGTCCTCCCTCGTGCGTGAAGAGCCCTGAAGACAACCTCACAGCCCAGCGAGTCGCTGCGCGCGCTCTTCATCGAGTCGCCGGTGGCGATCGGCTTCTCCCGCGACGGGGTGATGCTCGACGCCAACCCGGCGTACGTGGCGCTGTTCGGCTACCTCAGTGCCGATGAGCTGATCGGCACCTCGCTGCTCGCACAGATCGCGCCGTCGCAGCGCGCCGAGGTGCTCGGCCGCATCGAGGCCCGCGCCCGCGGCGAGCCCACCGCCGAGCGCTACCGCACCCTCGGCCTGCGCAAGAACGGCCAGGTGTTCCCCTTCGAGGTCACCACCACCCGGGTGCTGGTGAACGACGGGCCGCTCACCCTCGCCTTCCTCACCGACATCTCCGACCAGGAGGCGGCCGAGAAAGCGCTCAAGGCCAGCGAGGAGCGCTTTCGCACCCTCTCGGCGGCGGCGACCGAGGGCGTGTTCACCCACACCGAAGGCAAGATCGAGCTCGCCAACGAAGCGGTGTGCGCGATGTACGGCTACACCGCGGAGGAGCTGGCCGGGGTCGACGTGCGCCAGCTCACCGCGCCCGAGTCGCTCGCGCTCGCCGCCGAGGCGCTGCGCACCGCGCCGCACCAGCCGTACGAGGGGGTGGCGAAGCGCAAAGACGGCAGCACCTTCCCGGTGGAGCTCCAGGGGCGCACCCTGCTGCTCCAGGGCCGGCCGTTTCGGGTGGTGATCGTGCACGATCTCACCGAGCGCAAGAAGGCCGAGGCGGAGCGGCGTGCGCTCGACGCCCGGGTGCAGCAGGCGCAGAAGGTCGAGAGCCTCGGCATGCTCGCCGGCGGCGTCGCCCACGACTTCAACAACATCCTCACCATCGTCTCCAACGGGGTGACGATCGCCCGGCGCGACCCCGGCCTGTCGCCCACCATCGCGACCCAGCTCGACAACATCGCGCTCGCCACCGAGCGGGCCGCCGACCTCTGCCGCCAGATGCTCGCCTACGCCGGGCGCACCCGGTTGGAGCGCAGCGAGGTCGCGCTCGACGCGCTGGTGGAGGAGATGGCCAACATGCTCGAGGCGAGCGTGAAGGCGAAGGCCGACCTCTCTCGCCAGCTGCCGAAGGTACCTACGATGCTGGGCGACCCCACCCAGCTGCGGCAGGTGGTGCTCAACCTGGTGCTCAACGCGGCGGAGGCGATCTCGGGCCGGCGCGGCACCATTCGGCTCTCGGCCGGCGCGGAGGACCTGGCGGCGCTGCCCCGCACCGTCGCCGGCGCCGAGCTCAAGCCGGGCCCTCACGTCTGGCTCGAGGTGCGCGACGACGGCATCGGCATGGAGCCCAAGACGGTGAGCCAGATGTTCGAGCCGTTCTTCACCACCAAGTTGGTCGGGCGCGGTCTCGGCATGGCGGCGGTGCTGGGCATCGTTCGCAGCCACCAGGGCGCTCTGGAGGTGGAGAGCCAGCCCGGCGCGGGCACCCGCATTCGGGTGTGGTTCCCCGCTACTCCTCTTCGTCGGTGAGGCTGTTGCTGCGCTTCAGCTGATCGATCAGCCAGGGCAGCTCGCGCTCCACCAACTGCGCCGCCGCCGCCTCGCGCGCCGAGGGCTTCTTGCCGGTGCGGTAGAGATCGAGCAACGCGCGGATCGCGCCGATCCGCTTGTCAGGCTTCGGGCTCTTGGTCACCGCTGGGCTCCGCCGCTCTCCAGCTCGAGCGACGTGACCGGCCTGACCTGCTCGGTTTTGCGCGCCCGGCCCAGCTGCTTCATCAGCCAGGGCAGCTCCCGCTCGATCAGCAGCTCTTCGATCGCCGCGCGGGCCACCTGCCGCTTGGGCGCCGAGCGGTACTCCTCCAGCAGCTGGAGGATCTGCTCGACGCGCTCGCTGGGCTTCTTCGATGGGCGGAACATGTCTGCATTTGCAGTTCGAACACGGCCGCGCCCGCGTTTGAAGACGTCACGACCGGGGCGTGGCGTTGCGCCTCGCACAGGCCACGCAGTACCGGCCGGTGAGCGAGACGATGCCCAGCAGCAGGGCGGCCGCCACCGAGACGTCGACCATCGCCCGGTACGGCTGGGGCAGCTGCTTGACGATCAACACCGCCGCGCCGATCGCCGCCACGCCCAGCCAGGCGCGCACCATCGCCCTCGGGCGGTCGCCCACCAGCGAGGCAGCGTAGAGAAAGCCAAACACTTTGAGCAGCAAGCGCTCTGACTTGAGCTGCCGCAGCCGGGCGATCACGTGCACCGAGAACTTGCGGTGGAGCGCCAGCCAGCCCTCGCCGTAGACGAACGCCGCGAACACCACCGCCGCCAGCGCCCACTGAGGCACAGTGAGGCCCTCCGACAGCCCGCGCACTCCGCGCAGGCCGAGCCGCGCCACCGGGTCGAGCAGCAGCAGGTCGAGGATCACCAGCGGGATCAACGCCGGCCGCGCTTCGGCGCCCGCCCCCGGGGCCGCGGCGCCAGCGACCACATCGGGTGAGGAGCTCGGCACGGCGCGAAGTCTAACGGGTGTCACACCCACCGTCGCGGCCGAGCGGTGTTGCACCTGCTGTTACACCCGCCGCGCAACGGTTCCGCGGCGTTCGAGCCCCGGAGCGCGGGCACCCCGGTTGCTTTGGGACCCCTACCCACTCTCGCCGGGGGCCCACACCGTGCTTCGATTTCGTTCGCTCGCCAGCGCCGCGCTGCTGGTGTCGCTCGCTGCCTGTAATGACTCGACCTGCCCGCCCGGCAATCTGAAGTGCCCCTGCGGCCCGTCGAACGTCTGCTTTCAGCCCGCCGGCACCGACAACGGCGCGGTCTGCGACGCGAAGAACACCTGTCAGGTCTGCAAGCTGGGCGACCCGGGCTGCCCGCCGAAGGAGCAGCGCTGCTACTCGCCCTGCACCGCCGACGTGACCCTGGCCGACGGCGGCACCTCGGTCTGCTCCACCGAGGGCCTGCTCGAGGGCTGTCTCGCCGGCCGCTCCTGCGTACACGGGTCGTGCGTCACCGCCGGCGCCCGGCCGCCCGGCTGCGGCACCCAGACCGACTGCCCCGACTTCCAGACCTGCGTCGGCGGCGGCTGCTACTCCAACTGTCAGGTCGACGCGAACTGCCCGACCGGCCAGGGCTGCGACCGCCACGTCTGCCGCCCGCGCTGCGGCACCAGCGACACCGGCTGCCAGGCGAGCGAGTCGTGCGTCACCACCGACGCGGTGCGTGGCTTCTGCCGCCCGGTCGCGGCGCCGAGCGGCCCCAGCGTCACCAAGGTCTCGGGCAGCTTCTCGCTCGACAAGCACGCGGTGCCGTTCTCGAACGTGGCGATCGCCGCGTCGTTCACGCTCAAGAACGACTCGCCCACCGCGCAGGAGTTCATCGTCAGGAAGAAGGTGCACACCACCTACGTCGACGGCAACGCCACCACCGAGAAGAACCAGCCGCTCACCTGGCTGACGATGAGCCGCGACGGCGACAAGCCCGCGCAGGTTCAGCAGCTCACCATCGAGCTCGACGGTAACGGCGCCACCGCGATCATCAACCTGGGGAGCGCCGCCAACCCCAACTACACCCGGTGGGACGGTGAGCTGGAGATCGCCAACCTCGCTTCAGGCACCCAGCGCGTCGAGCTCACCTACGTCTCCCAGCCCGACGGCCAGTGGAACGGGAAGATGGAGTACTTCACCAACTTCCCCGACACCGGGCTGGACGCGTGGGTGCAGAACCGCTCCGACGCGACCGCGCTCCAGAACGTCGGCAACGCCTTCATTCAGCGCTGGGCGGCGTTTCGCGCCGGGCTGATGTCGGTCGACGAGCTGAAGGCGATGACCCAGGCCACGGTGCAGGAGTCGTGGCGCTGGCCGTCGCTGCAGACCTACTGCCCCGACACCAACACCGCCTGCTACCTGTTCGACAACCCGCAGGGCTACGCCGTCTACTCGAGCTCGCTCACCCAGTACCCGATTCCCACCGGGGTCAGCGAGCTGCCGATCACGATCAACCTCACCGCCGACCCCAACGCGAGCATGGGGTTGGTGGGCAAGATCGTCTCCGGCGACTCGCTCCACGAGCCTGGCGACCCGGCGGTGACCCTCACCTTCGGCACCAGGCCCGACAGCTGCCCGGTGAAGCCGAACGGAGTGATGTGCGACGTCACCGGCTTCTCGGCACAGGTGCTGGTGGGCGGCCGCTACATCGCCGACGCGCACGACACCGGCTGCGCCGCCGCGCCGAAAGACGCCGCCGGCAACCAGAGCTTCACGCTGACCCGCACCCCGTGGCTGGTGCCGGGCTTTCAGCACGACACCGACGTCGATCAGAGCACCGGGCTGCGCTACCGCTACGAGTGCCGCGACGACATGATCCCCGGCGGAGAAGCGTCGAAGAGCACCAACAACGCCGCCGCCGCGGGCAACCCGATCCCCGATGGGCGCACCCGTGCGCGCAGGCTCGAGTTGGTCGACGGCGTGCTGATCAACTCCGAAGACCTGGTGATCCTCTTCAAGGAGCACTTCGACTCCTTCCTCGACGGCACCGACTCGAGCGGCTTCTCGGCCTACGGCTTCATGACCTTGAAGCGGCAGCCGTCGCAGCTCGACGCCTCGTCGTACCTCCCGGGCACGATCGCCGACACCCGCACCCCGCCCAACACCGTGCTGGGGGTGAGCTGCAGCAGCGACGTGCTCCAGACCGCGACCGGCTCCTCCACCATGCCCACCGGCGCCGCGCTCGACGCATTGGCGCAGACGCTGGTCACCGGCATCTCGCTCGCGGGCGGGCCGCCGACGCCGATCGCGCCGGGCGACCCGATCTCGGTGCACTACTACTGCGAAGACACCGGCCTGTTCGACGGCCGCGACGACGGCACCCAAGGCGCGGTCAAGGTCGCCTGCCCCGCCGGCAGCCGGGTCGAGTACTTCACCCTGGGCTCGGCGACGGTGACTGGCCTCAGCCCAGCGCAGATCGCAGCGCTCCCCTGCCAGGCCGCCTACGACGCCGACGCCCACGGCACCGTGCTCACCAAGGGCACCTGCCAGGCGACGCTCAACGACTGGCGCAACAACGCGCTCTACGCGCTCACCGAAGACCCGGTCTGGGTGTGCGCCGACAGCTCGCAGGCCTACTGCAGCCAGAACCGGCTCGACCTGCGCGACGGCAAGAGCTTCTTCGCCGCGGTCACCCAGGCGGTGTACCTGCCGCTGCGCACCGAGGTGGCGAACGCGTTTCGCTACAAGACCCGGTTCGTCAACCGCCAGGGCAACGCGGTCGGCTTCGCGCCGGAGATCTGCATCCCCGACTCCGACCAGGTGCCGTATTGCTACGACCCGGCGGCGATCGAAGCGGTGCAGGCGCGGGTCGACTGCGCGCTGGCGATCTACACCGAGCACTTCACCGAGATCTCGACCGCCTCGCAGGTGGCGTTGCGCAGCTACCTCACCACCGATTTTTCGTTCGAGCAGGAGCTCGACCCGACCCAGCCGCTGCCGATCATTCACGAGGGCTTCGAGTGGATGAACTCCGAGCTGCTGATCATGATGGGCGACGACGCGTACACCCGCGCGTTCACCTCGCGTTTCGATCTCGCCGGGCAGTCGGTGGTCTCGTTCGACGGGCCCTCGTTCGAGCCGAACGGGATCAGCCTCTCGGGCGGCGCCGGCTACGAGATGTACAACCTCTACCAGTCGGTGCAGTACTACGAGCAGGCGCTCAACCGGTTCTATTCGATGAGCCCGCTGCTCTGGCGGTCGATCTCGTCGCTGGGCGCCAACAACGGCTTCGTCAGCAAAGACACGGTGGCGACCTACTTCGCCCACCTGATTCGCGCCTCGTCGCAGAAGTCGCGCGCGCTCTCGGAGATCGCCCGCCGCTACCAGGGCTTTCACCGGGCCGACCTCGCACGCGGCGTGGTGCAGCGCGCGTACACCGCCGCCTACCTGGAGGCGATCGTGCTCTCGCGCATCGTGCTCGAGCTGGGCAACGTGCTGAAGCCCGAAGATCGCCCGCAGCTGGTGGGAGAGGTCGAGTCGGCGGCGCTGGTCTACCGCTCGGCGTTTCTGCAGATGCGCGAGACCTACCAGTCGCTCACCGACGAGCCGACCGTGTTCGGCTTCGCGCCCGACTACATTCCCTTCCCCGCGCTCGACCCCACCGACGTCGACGCGTTTCAGAAGACGTTGGGCTCGGCGCAGTCGCTGCTCGCGGTGGCCGCCACCAAGGAAGACATCGCGATCAACTCCAACCGCGACTACGACACCGACGCCGCCGCGTTTCAGAGCGAGCTGGTGAGCGTTCGCAACAACTACGAAGACCAGCTGGCGCAGATCTGCGGCACCTTCACCGGCAACGACGGGCAGGTCTACCCGGCGGTGCCGAAGTACGCCTACCTGAACGACAAGGCGAAGCTGCTCGGCAACCCCTGCGGCCTGGCGGGCAACGGGCAGATCTTTCAGGCGATGGGCGACGTCGACCAGGCGCTCAACGACTTCGAGGCGGTGCGCACCAAGCAAGACAACCTGGTTCAGGCGGTGGAGATCGAGCAGACCCGGGTCGAGACCCAGTGCGAGCTGATCGCCGGCACCGCCGAGTACCAGTACGAGGTCGACGAGAAGGTCTCCACCTTGAACGAGCTGATCGACGTCGACGAGGGCGCGATCAAGATCGCCGAGCACGAGGTCGACAAGGTCGCAACCCACGCCAACCTCGCCAAGTGCCTGGCGATCGTCGGCACCGCCGGTGGCACCGACTGCCCCCAGGCCGCCGCCGGCATCGCCGCGCTGGAGACCACCGAGACGCTGGCCACGATCACCAACGTGATCGCCGAGGCGGGCATCGCGCTCGCCAAGCACGACATCAGCGACCTGAACCGCGACACCGCGAAGTGGTTGACCGAGCGGCAGTGCGACTACGCCACCGCCGACTCCAACGCCAAGGTCGCCACCATGGTGCTCGGCTTCAAGGAGCTGGAGATCGACGCCTACTCCGCCGAGCTCGACATCAAGCAGAAGCTGGCCACCGTCGACGGGCTGCGCAACGAGGCGAAGCGGCTGATCGCCGAGCAGGCCCAGGCCGAGCAGCTGTCGATCAACGTCGAGGCGGCACGCAACGACCCCGACGTGCGCATCTACAAGAACGACGCGATCCTCACCGCCGACACCACCTTCCAGGCGGCGGTGGCCGAGGCGTACAAGGCGACCAAGGTCTTCGAGTACTACACCTCGCAGAGCTACGCGCACGAGGGCGACCTGTTCCTGGTGCGGCTGGCCTCGCGCGGCGACATCAGCCTCGAGGCGTACCTGTTCGGGCTGCAGCAGGCGTACGGCACCTTCCGCGAGACCTACGGCAACCCCGACCAGCGGGTGGTGGTGCTCTCGCTGCGTGACGATGTGCTCCACGTGCCCCGCTTCGACAACAAGGGCACCGCGCTCGGCGACGCCGCCCGGCTGCAGTTGTTCCGCGCGGCGCTCACCGACCCGCGGCAGCTCGATCAGAACGGGTACCTGGTGTTCCCGCTCTCCACCGCCAGCGCGGGCGTGTCTCCCCTCACCCGCGATCACAAGATCCTCTCGATCGAAGCGGAGGTCACCGGGAGCGACGTCGGCGACAGCATCGGCCGCGTCTACCTGCGCGAGAAGGGCACCGGGGTGGTGGAGGCGCTCGGCGGCGACAAGAACTACTACGCGTTCCCCCAGCGCACCGCGGTGCTCAACCCGTTCTTCAACGGCGCCAAGGTGTTCGACGAGAGCGTCTACAAGAGCGACCACCTGCGCGATCGCCCGCTCAAGAACACCCACTGGGAGCTGGTGCTCAACCAGAAAGACGAGCCGGCGAACCAGGACATCAACCTCAACGGCCTGACCGACGTGCGGCTGTACATCACCTACACCGACTTCACCGGCCAGTGAGAGGACACGCGATGCGCACCCAACTCGGCTGGGCGGTCGCCTTGGTCGCGGCGATCGCGATCAGCGGCTGCAACTGCTCGAAGCCGGTCACCACCTGTGACGCCGGCTTCACGCTCACCAACGGCACCTGCAAGCCGTTGATGATGACCTGCGACACCAGCGCGGGAACGGTGGGAGAGATGTGCGCCACCCAGCACCGGCTCTGCGCCACCAGCGGCGGCGCGCACTGCACCACCTGCGTCTCGGGCTACCAGGACTTCGCCGGCAGCTGCGAGGTGCCCACCACCTGCGCCCAGCTCACCTGCGACACCACCAACCAGGCCTGCTCCGACACCCCGAACGGGCACTGCACCGACTGCCTGAGCGGCTTCACCCGCGACGGCGGCGAAGGGCCCTGCCACACCCCGGTCACCTGCGCCGATCTCCACTGCCCGTCGGGTGAGAGCTGCCTCGAGCCGTCGGGCATCGGCGACGCCTACTGCGCCAACGGCTGCGGCTCGAACGCGATCGGCGACGACGCCGGCGTCTGCCACGGCTGCCCTCCTTGCACCGACTCGGCCGCGGGCGAAGACGGGCCGTACCTCGGCGGGCTCACCGGCGAGGGCCGCTGCATCTGCCAGACCCTGCCCGGCTACTTCTGGGAAGAAGGCCAGTTCCCCGGAGTGAAGGCGTGCGACGCCGACCACGACGGCTGGGTGCGCGAGAGCGCCAAGCTGGCGCTGGAGTCGCCCAACGACGCGGTGAGCACCAACGCCCGCTGCTCGCTGCGCGCGATCAACACCATCACCCTCGAGAACGAGCGCGGCGAGACCAAGGTGGTGCCGCTCACCACCGCCTCGCTCTACGAGACCGACCGCAACGACGATCAGGTGGCGCTCACCCAGGCCCAGTCGCTCGGCAAGCTCCCCGACGCCTACGGTGACGGTGGCCGCGCGCTCACCGCCGCCGAGCTCAACTCGTTCACCAAGTTCTGCGCCGACACCCAGGCGGACTTCAACGAGAACGGGCTGGCCGACACCTCGGAGTGGCAGGCGAACCCCGACCTCACCGCGGTCAAAGCCGCGTTCAAGCCGTTCGCGCCGTTCGTCTACTTCGGCGAGCTCGACGACGGCTGGTACGAGCCGGGCCAGAACGGCGCGCCGGGCACCTGGCGGGTGAAGGAGCGCTCGCGGCTGAGCACCGCTTCTTCCGGCGACGCGGTCGGCTTCGCGGGCCTGCCCGACGCGGGCGACTTCTGGCGCCAGTGCGACCGCATGACCGACTCCACCTACCAGACCGCGGTGCTCACCGGCTCGCCGCAGCAGAACTTCGACTTCGCGCGCTTCGGCGCCGACGACGGCGGCTGGTCGGGCATGAACCACTCCAGCCAGTTCAAGTGCGTGGTCGCAGTCACCCAGGTGCAGTCGGGCGACCCGGCGAACTTCTTCACCGTCAACCAGCTGCTCAACCAGGGCCTCCAGCCCGACTCCTGCGTCACCGCCGGTCAGCCTCAGCCGCCTCCGGTGGGCGTGCCGGTCGACAACCCGAAGTCCGCGGGCTTCAGCTGCGGGCTGCTCGACTACTCCGCGCTCTCCAACGGCCAGGCGATCTGGGCCACCGCGGGCTACATCGCCTACACCGTGCCGGGCGGCTACCTGCGCGGCTGCATCAGCGAGTGCGTGGAGCACGCCGACCGCTGCCCCGGCTACGACCCCACCCAGACGATCAACCCGTCGAGCTGCTCCACCGAGAACGGCGAGTACGGCAAGCTGGTCTGCACCTGCGACCCGCGCTTCTCGGGCCCCGATTGCTCCGAGAGCTGCCCGGGCGACCCGACCCGGCCCACGGCGGCGATGAGCAACCTGTTCGTCGGCCCCGAGCACATCGGGCTCGATGGCGGGCTGGTCGCCAACGCCGACGGGTACTGGCTGTGCGGCAAGCCGTCGTCGACCGCCTACGCCGACGCGGGCCAGCCGTTCCTGGGCGATGTGCCGCTCGACCCCGACGGCGGCTACTCGGTGCGGGCAGAGATTCCGGTGGTGCGCGCGAGCGTCGAGCCACTGGTGGACACGTCGGCTGACGGAGGTGGTTATGCGATTCGCTAGCGTTCTCCTCTCGCTGTGCGCGACGGTGGCCTTCGCCGCTCCGGTGCAGCTGCCGTATCAGGGCCGGCTCGACAAAGCCGGCAAGCCGCTCTCGGGCAGCTACGACCTGCAGTTCACGCTGTTCGACACGCCGTCGGGCGGCAACCAGCTGTGGACCGACACCTTCACCGCGGTGCCGGTGGTGGCGGGCGCGTTCTCGGTGAAGCTGGGCGGCGGCGCGGCGCTCGACTCCGCGCTGCTCAAGAGCACCCGCTTCGTTTCGATCTCGGTGAAGGGCCCGGGAGAGACGTCGTTCACGCCGCTCGCCGGCCGGCAGGAGCTGCTCAGCACCCCGCGGGCGGTGTACGCGCTCGGCAGCGAGCAGGACTTCGGCGTGGGCGGCAACCTCACCGTCGGCGCCGATGCGGGCGTCACCGTCAACAGCCCGGCCGGCGTACCCACCGTCACCTTGAGCCAGCCGGGCAGCTCGCTCTCGATCACCCCGGGCGCGGTGAATCAGAGCGGCACCCTCAACCTTCAGCAGGGCGGCGGGGGTTCTCACTTCGGCGGCGACGTGAGCGTGAACGGCAACCTCACTGCCAACAACATCGGCCTGAAGATCGTCGACACCAACTCGGCGTTGGGCACCATCTCGGTGCCGATCAACCTCTCGGCGGCGAAGACCTATCGCATCTTCATCGACGGGCGCATCTACGCCACCACCACCAACGTCAGCCTCTACCTGAAGGCGGTCGGCGTCGGCGGCTACCGCTCGCAGATCTATTCGCTCGGCGATTGGAACGGCTACCTCAACGACACCGCCGGCTTCATCCTCGGGTGGAACCCCGACAACACCGACGACATCTACAACACCGCGCTCACCGTCACCTTCAACAACGTGAACGGCTGCATCGCGATGGCGGTCTCGGGCAACTGGGACATCGTCAACGTGCCGCAGGGCCGCTACTTCTTCGGCGTCAACGGCGGCGCCGCCAGCTGCGTGCCGTCGAACCTGAGCTCGCTCAGCATCACCACCAACGCGACCAACATCTTCACCGCGCACGTCGTCGCCTACCAGCTGCCGAACTGAAGGGGTCCATGCGCGCGCTCACGCTCCTCTGCTGTCTCGCCGTCTCGACCGCCCTCGCGGCGAACGTTCAGCTGCCCTACCAGGGCCGGCTCGACAAGGCGGGCAAGCCGCTCTCGGGCAGCTACGACCTCGCGTTCACCCTCTTCGACTCGGCGGGCGGCTCGAACGTGCTCTGGACCGACACCTTCACCGCGGTGCCGGTGGCGGGCGGTGCGTTCTCGGTGAAGCTCGGCGGCGGAGTGAAGACGCTCGACGCGGCGGTGCTGCGGGGCGGCAGCGTCTTCGTGGCGATCGCGGTGCAGGGCCCAGGCGAGACCAGCTTCACCGCGCTCAGTGGGCGGCAGCAGGTGCTCACCACTCCGTACGCGGCGCAGGCGCAGCAAGACTTCGCGGTGCCCGGCGTGCTCACCGTCGGCCCCGACGCCGGGGTGCCGTTGGTGACGCTCGGCAACGGCGCGCTGCCGCTGAAGGTGCAGACGGGCACCTCGACGCTCACCGCCGACGGCAACTCGGTCGACTCCAACGGCACCCTCAACCTGCAGAGCCGCAGCGGCGCCGCCACCTACGTCGCCGGTGCGCTGAGCGTGAGCGCCACCGGCATCTACACGCCCGGCTCGGTCCAGGCGAACAACGTGTGGACCAAAGTGCTCGACACCACGACCACGCTCGGGTTTCTCAACATTCCGGCGTCTCCGGGCAAGTTCTACAAGGTGCTCATCCAAGGGAACTGGGCGGCCACCACCACCACCGGCAACCTGCTGCTGCGGATCAACGGCCTGACCTCGGGCTACCGCGGCTGGGTGCGCCCCGACGGAGACTGGACCGGCTGGGTGAGCGACGGCACCGGTATGATCATGAGCTGGAGCGCCGACAACGTCAGCAACGACTTCACCGTCGACGCCACCGTCGCGGTCGCGGGCGGCAGCGTGACGATGGCCGGCAACCACTCGATGGTGCAGCTTTCGAACGGCAGAAATTTCATCGGCATCGCCAGCGGCGCCTGGGTGGGGTCGAGCCCCAACGACCTCCAGCTGATCTCCACCACCGGCGGCATCTGCACCGTGCACGTGCAGGTCTACCAGTCACCCTGAGGCTCCATGCGCACGCTCGCTCTTGCCGTGTCGTTGCTGTCGACCGCCGCGCTCGCCGCCGGAATTCAGGTGCCGTACCAGGGCCGCCTCGACAAGGCCGGCCACCCTCAGAACGGCGCGTTCGACCTCCAGTTCAGCCTCTACGACGCGCCCTCAGGCGGCAACCTGCTCTGGACCGACACCTTCAGCGCGGTGCCGGTGGTGAACGGCGCGTTCTCGGTAAAGCTGGGTGGCGGAGGAACCCTCGATTCAACCGTGTTCCGCTCGCCGCAGGTGTTCGTCGCGGTCGCGGTGCAGGGCCCGGGCGACACCTCGTTCACCAACCTGGCCGGGCGGCAGCAGCTGCTCACCACGCCCTACGCGGCGATGAGCCAGGGAGACTTCTCGGTGCCGGGCAAGTTGAGCGTCGGCCCCGACGCCGGCGTACCCGCGGTGACGTTGGGGGGCGCGACCCCGCTCAAACTTCAGAGCGGAGCCGCGCAGCTCACCGCCGACGGCAACTCGGTCGACGTCAACGGCACCCTCAACCTGCAGACCCACAGTGTGCAGGCGACCAATGTCGGCGGAGCGCTCAACGTCGCCGGCGCGATCACCTCCACCGGCGCGATCACCGCTCCCAACGTCGGGGTGAAGGTCTACGACTCGGGCGCCGACATTCTTCTCGGGTCGATCGACTTTCAGATTCACCCCAACACCACCCGCAGCTACCTGGTCTACATCGACGGCTACACCGCCAGCGCGACCGCCGGAGACACCCACCTGCTGATGCGGTTCAACAACCAGCAGAGCGGCTACCGCTCGTTCCTCACCTGGAACGGCGAGACCAACGGCTACTTCTTCGAGGGCACCGGCGTGGGGCTCAGCTTCAACGCCGAGAGCGCGCTGGTCTTCTACAACGCCCAGGCGGTGATCTCGTCACGCGGCGCCAACCCGCCGGCCCAGCGTGGCTTCACCGTGCAGGCGACCGGCTCGCAGATCCTCCCAAGCAACGGCCACGTCTTCTACGACCAGTCGGGAGGCGGAATCATGAACGCCTGCAGCGACCCGTGCACGGTCTCGATTCAGGCCAGCATCGCCGGCAATTGGCTCGCCCACGTGGTCGTCTACGCAGTGCCGAACTGAAGTAAGCCTTCTCGCATGGGTGAACCGACTCAGACGGGCTCCGCGCTCGACTCTTCCTCCGCCGCGGTTCAGCCGGTGGCGAAGCGGCCCGCGTCGGCCGATCTGCCCGCCCGCTTCGAAGATGTGAAGGAGCTCGCGCGCGGGGGCATGGGCCGGGTGCTGGTCGCGTTCGATCGGTTGAACCAGCGCGAGGTGGCGCTCAAGGAGGCGCTCTCCGCCTCCGACTCGACGGTGAAGCGCTTCGAGCGGGAGGCGTTTCTCACCGCCGCGCTCCAGCACCCGGGCGTGGTGCCGGTGTACGAGGTGGCGCGCAAGGCCAGCGGCGAGCCGTACCTGGTGATGCGCCGGGTGCAGGGGCGCCCGTTCAGCCAGGCGATCGCGGAGGCGAAGACCCTGGAGGCGCGGCTGGCGCTGATGGGCCGGCTGCTCAGCGTGGTCGACACCGTCGCGTACGCGCACACCCAGAGCGTGATTCACCGCGACCTGAAGCCGTCGAACGTGCTGCTGGGCGAGTTCGGCGACACCGTGGTGATCGACTGGGGCCTCGCCAAGCGCGTCGGCGAAGCGGAGCCGATCGCGCCTTCAGACGTCGAGACCGTCTCGCACGAGCTCACCCGCGCCGGCTCGGTGCTCGGCACGCTGGCGTACATGAGCCCGGAGCAGCTGAGCGGCGGCGCGGTCGACCCTCGCAGCGACGTCTACGCGCTGGGCGCGATCCTCTACGAGCTGCTCTCGGGCGCCCCACCCCACGGCAAAGACACCGGAGGCACCGGCCCTCGCCGCGCCGCCGACCCGCTGGCGGTGAAGGTGCCCGACGCGCCGCCCGAGCTCGCCGCGGTGGTGGCGAAGGCGATGGCGCTCGAGCCCACCCAGCGCTACCCGAACGCCGCCGCGCTGGCGAAAGACCTGGAGGCGTTTCAGACCGGGCGCCTGGTCTCGGCGCACCAGTACTCGGTCGGCCAGCTGATCGGCCGCTGGGCCCGCCGCAACGCTCCGGTGCTGCTCGCGGTGGGCATCTCATTGGTGGTGCTCTCGGTGCTGGCGGTGGTGAGCGTGCGCCGGGTGCTCGAAGCGCGCGATCGCGCCAACCGCGAGGCCGCGGTCGCCAGCCAGGTGTCGGACTTCATGGTGCAGCTGTTCAAGGTCGTCGACCCCTCGGAAGCCAGAGGCAAGACGGTCACCGCCAAGGAGATCCTCGATCGCGGCTCGAGCAACCTCTCGAAGAGCCTGGGCGACCCCGAGGTGCGCGCGCGCATGGCCCGCACCATGGGCGAGGTGTACTCGGGCCTGGGCTCCTACGCGAAGAGCCGGGAGCTGCTCGAGCAGGCGGCGGCGGAGCGCGAGAAGCTGTTCGGCCAAGACGACCCCGAGCTGCTGCGCATCAAGAGCCGAATCGCCGCGGTGCTCTTCTCGCAGGGCAAGCTGGCCGACAGCGAGAAGCTGGCGCGCGAGGTGCTCGGGCGGCAGACCAAGGTGAGCGGCCCCGAGTCGCTCGACACCCTGACGACCTTGTACGTGCTGGGCGACGCGCTCCGCGATCAGAACCACTACGTGGAAGCCGAGAAGCTCCACCGCCAGGTCTACGAGGGCCGCAAGAAACAGCTCGGCAGCGAGGCGCGGGCGACGCTGCTCGCCTACGGCCGCATCGGCGACGACGTGCACGAACAGGCCCGCTACGACGAGTCGGTGAAGATCTTCGAAGAGACGCTGAAGCGGCGTAAAGCGGCCCTCGGCGAAGACGACCCCGACACGATGTGGGCGATGAACGGGCTGTCGGGCGCGTACCAGAAGCTCGGGCGCCAGGCCGACGCCGAGAAGGTCGACACCGAGGCGATGGAGCTGCGCAAGCGGGTGCTCGGGCCGGAGCACCCCTCGACGCTCGACTCGATGCTCGCGCTCGGCAACGACCACTTCGATCGCGGCGACTTCGCCGGCGCCGAGAAGCTCTACGAGCAGGTGCAGACGATTCGCACCCGCATTCTCGGCCCCGAGCACATGTGGACCCTCGCCGCGGGGAACAACCGCGCCAACGCGATCATCGAGCAGGGCCGCCTCGAGGAAGGCGAGAAGATGCACCTTCAGATCCACGAGATTCGCACCCGGGTGCTGGGCGCCGACCACGCGCACACCATGCTCGAGGAAGAAGCGCTGGGCGACGTCTACCGCCGGGAGAAGAAGTTCGACGAGGCCCGCAAGTGGTTCCACCGCTCGCTCGACAACCGCACCCGGGTGTTCGGCCCGGAGGCGCCCGGCATCGGCAGCCTCTACTATGGCCTGGCGATGACCGACGCCGACGAGGGCAAGTACGACGCCGCCTTCGACAACGTGAAGCTCGCGCTCGATCACCACATCGACCCGCAGGACCTCGGGCACATGCTGGTGGAGCCGTCGTTCAAACCGATGATGGATCTGCCGCGGTGGAAAGAGCTCTTCAAGGGCGTCAAGACCCCGGCCACACCCTGAGGCTTCGAATTCCAACACGCATGCGCTACGAACGGCGCGTGGCGAAGGAGACGCAGACGGGCACCTACGACTCCACGGCGACGAGCGCCGAGACGCTCCAGCCGTTCGTGTTCGTGGTGCTCCAGGCGAACAAGCTGGGGGCCCGCGCGGTGCGGATCAACCTCCGCGGCGTCGAACGCCTGTCGATCGGCCGCGGCGACAAGCGCGGGGTGCAGGTGCTCGACAACCGGGTGAAGCTGTCGCTCGACGACGAGCGGATCTCCCAGGAGCACTGCGAGCTGTTCAACCGCGCCCAGGGCCTCGAGCTGTCGGACCTCGGCTCCAAGAACGGTTCCCGGGTCGACGGCCAGAACGTCACCTCCACCTGGCTCGACGATGGCGCGCTGCTCGAGCTCGGCCGCACCTTTCTGATCTTCAAGAAGCTGAAGGCCCCCAACGACGTCGCGCGGGTCCTCGAGGTCGACCCGTCGGCGGCGGAGCCCGGCCTCGCCACCCTCAACCCGGCGCTCGAGCGCCACCTCGACGACTTTCGCTCGATCGCCCAATCGAAGATCGCGGTGCTGGTGCGGGGCGAGACCGGCACCGGCAAGGAGCTCGCCGCCTCCGCGCTCCACTCGCTGTCGGGCCGAACCGGGCCGTTCGTGCCGGTGAACTGCGGCGCGATGCCGGCGTCGCTCGCCGCCTCGGAGCTGTTCGGCTACCGCAAGGGCGCCTTCTCGGGCGCGGTCGACGACCGGCCGGGCCTGGTGCGGAGCGCCGACAAGGGCACCCTCTTCCTCGACGAGGTCGGCGACCTGCCGCCCGACGTGCAGGCGTCGCTGCTGCGCGTGCTGCAAGAAGGTGAAGTGCTGCCGCTGGGCGCGGCGAAGGCGATCGCGGTCGACGTTCGGGTGGTGGCCGCCACCCACCGCGATCTCGAGGCGATGGTGGCGAGCGGCGAGTTCCGCCAGGACCTGTTCGCGCGGCTCTCGGGCTTCACCCTGCGCCTGCCGCCGCTGCGGTCGCGCCGTGAAGATCTCGGGCTGGTGCTGGCGGCGATCGGCAAGCGCAAGCTCGCGCACGAGGTGTCGCTGCGCTCGTCCTCCGCTCGAAAGCTGTTCGCGGCGCCGTTCACCCGCAACGTGCGCGAGCTGGAGCAGGCGATGCTGGTGGCCTCGACCTTGAGCGCCGGCGAGCCGCTCGATCTCACCCTCGCTGGCGGCGCCGACGCGGCCACCGAGCAGGCCGAAGACGCCGACCTGAAGGCGCGGCTCGAGGCGGCGCTGAAGGCGCACGACGGCAACATCTCCAAGGTCGCCAAGGAGATGGGCAAGGCGCGGATGCAGATTCACCGCTGGATGAAGCGGTTCGGCCTCGAAGCTTCGTCGACGCCGAAAGACTAGGCCGGCACCGCCTGAGCGTGAGGGCGGCCCGCCGCGCCCTGCTCCACTTCGTTCACCAGCCGGCGCGCCATCGACTTCAGCAGCACCGTCTCGGTCACTCCGCCCAGAATCGACCGCCGCCTTCGGCATGCCGTAGACGACGCAGCTCTCTTCGTCCTGGGCGAATGTGGTCGAGCCGGCCTGGTGCATCTCCAGCATTCCCCGTGCGCCGTCGGCGCCCATGCCGGTGAAGATCGCGCCGATCGCCCGGCTGCCCGCCGCGCGCGCCACCGAGCGGAACAGCACGTCGACCGAAGGGCAGTGACCCGACACCTTGGGGCCCTCCTTCACCTCGGCCTCGAAGCGGAGCCCGTTCTGGCGCAGCAGCAGGTGCATGCCTCCCGGCGCCACCAGCACCAGGCCCGGCTTGAGCACGTCGCCGTCTTTCGCCTCGCGCACCTCCACCGCGCAGAGGCCGTTCAAGCGCTCCGCGAAGGCGGCGGTGAACACCGGCGGCATGTGCTGGGTGATCAACACCGGAGCCATGTTCTCGGGCAGCTGGCGCAGCACGTGCTCGAGCGCCACCGTGCCACCGGTGGAGGCGCCGAGCGCGACGATCACGTTGCTCGCCCGCTTCAGCGGCCGCAGGGGCGCATCGTGCACGAACGCCGAGCCCAGCCGCGAGCGCCTGGAGCCCGCCGCCGCCCGCACCGCCCGAAGCAGCTCGTGGGCCAGCGCGCCGACGCTGTTCGAGCCGCTCGGCTTCTGGAGCACCTCGACCGCGCCCGCACCGAACGCCTGCAGCGCCAGCTCGCCACCCTTGGCGGTGAGCGAAGAGATCACCACCACCGGCAGCGGCGCGTGCTGCATCACCTTGCCCAGAAAGGTGAGGCCGTCCATTCGCGGCATCTCCATGTCGAGCGTCATCACGTCGGGCGACAGCTCGGCGATCCGCTCGCGCGCCGCGTACGGGTCGGGCGCCTCGCCCACCACTTCGATGTCGCTCTCCTTGGACAAGATGGCGCGAAACAGCTCCCGCACCATCGGTGAGTCGTCGACGACGAGAACGCGAATCACGGCCGGCTCCTAACGCTTCAGGTAGACCGACGGACGCACCTGAGACAGCCCAGAGCTCACGCCGGTCAGAGTTTCAGTGTGGCTGATGAACAGGTTCGCGCCCGGCGCCAGCAGCCGCTCCGCTTCGCTCACCAGGCCCTGCCGCACCCGCTGGTCGAAGTAGATCATCACGTTGCGGCAGAAGATCGCGTCGAACGGCCCCTTCATCGGGAACGGAGGCGTCGAGAGGTTCATTCGCGCGAAGGTGACGTGCTTCTTCAGCGCTTCGTTCACCGCGTACTGGGTCTCGCCGCCGGTGCGCAGCACCTTGAAGTGCCTCGCCCGGGTCTGGGCCGGCACCGCCTGCACCTGCTGAGCGGTGTAGATGCCCTCGCTCGCCTCGCCCAACACCTTGGTGGAGATGTCGGTCGCCAGCAGCGCCCAGTCGACGTTGTGGTTGTCGAACACGTCGGCCAGCACCATCGCCATCGTGTACGGCTCTTCACCGCTCGACGACGCCGCCGACCAGAAGCGAAACCGCTTCTGCCCCGCCAGGAGCCGCGCCCGGGCGTGGTCGCGGAGCTCGTCGAAGTGAGACGGCTCGCGGAAGAAGGAGGTGAAGTTGGTGGAGATGGCGTCGAGAAACTTCACCAGCTCCTGGCCCCCTTCGTCGGCGGCGAGCAGGTCTGCGTATTCGCGCGGGCTGCCCAGCCCCAGCTCCTTCACCCGGCGGGCGACCCTCGCCGACACCAGCTCGGCCTTGTTGGGGCCGAGGTCGATGCCCGCCTGGTCGTAGGCGAGCGCACGAAAGGCGGCGAAGGTGGCGGAGTCCATCGCGCTCAGGCCCCGTTCAGAAGTTCTTGAAGACCGGGTCCTCGTCGAAGGGGATCAGCATCTTCGCGTGGCCGTTGGAGTGGCCGTTCTTGCCGTTCGGCTTCACCGTGGCCGGCGCCGGAGCGGCCACCATCTTCTTCTGCTTCGGGCTGACCGCCTTCGCCTCGCGGTCGAGGTGGAACTGGCCCACCAGCACCGTCATCTCCTGGGCCTGGCTCGACAGCTCCTGCGCCGCGCTCGACGACTCCTCCGAGCTCGCCGCGTTCTGCTGGGTGACCTGGTCCATCTGGCCGACCGCCTGGGTGACCTGAGCGATGCCCTTGCTCTGCTCACCGGAGGCCGCCGCGATCTCCTTCATGATGTCGGTGACCTTGCCGACCGAGGTGACGATCTCACCCAGGTTCTGGCTCACCTGCTTCGAGACGCCCTCGCCGTGCACCGCCAGCGAGACCGATTCCTTGATCAGCGATTCGGTCTTCTTCGCCGCTTCCTTCGAGCGGAGCGCCAGGTTGCGCACCTCTTCGGCCACCACCGCGAAGCCGCGACCCGCCGCGCCGGCCCGCGCCGCTTCGACCGCGGCGTTCAGGGCGAGCAGGTTGGTCTGGAACGCGATGTCGTTGATGTCGCGAATGATCGCCGCGGTGCCCTCGGCCGAGGCGCGAATCTTCTCCATCGCCTCGGTCATCTGCACCATCGCCTGGCTGCCGTTGCCCGAGGCCGCCTTCGCCGCCGCGGCGAGCGAGTTCGCCTCGGTGGTGTTGGCCGCGGTGCTCTTGGTCATCGCCGCCATCTGGGTCAGGCTCGACGAGGTCTCCTCGAGCGAGCGGGCCTGCTCCGAAGCGCCCTGCGCGACCGCCTGGCTGCTCGACGCGATCTGGCCCGACGCGCTGGCGACCTGCTCGACCGCCACCGCCACCGACGACAGACCGTCGTGGAGGTTCTCGACCGCGGTGTTGAGCGAGTTCTTGATCTTCGCGTACTCGCCCTTGTAGTCGCCGTGCACCCGCGCGGTCAGGTCGCGCGCCGCCACCTTCTCGAGCGTGGCCGAGGCCTCGCCGACCGGCACCGAGATCGCTTCCATCACCCGGTTGAAGCCCTTCACCAGGTCGGCGTACGCGCCCTGGAAGCGGGCGTGGTTGCCGCGGTGGTTCAGCCGGCCCTCTTCGGCCGCGCCGATCAGGCCGTTGGTCTCCTCCAGCAGGTTGTTGAGGCTGCCCGAGGCGGCGATGAAGCTCTTCGAGAGCACGTCGGCCTGCGACTTCGGCGCGACCTTCATGCTCAGGTCACCCCGGCTCAGCCCGTCGGCCGCCGCGGCGATGCCCTTGATGTAGCCGATCAGCTGGCGAAACGACTCCGACAGCTGGCCGATCTCGTCGGCCGACTGGTGGTCGACGGTCTGGTCGAGGTCGCCCTCCGCGATCGCGGCCGCGGCCTGGGTCGCCTTGCTCAGCGGCCGGGTGATCGACAGGGTCATCATCACTCCGACGATCACCGCGCCGAGCATCGCCAGCAGCGAGATCATCAGCATCTCGACGCGAATCGAGGTCTTCATCTCGTCGCCTTCCTTCTTGTCGACCTCCGCCTGCTCGATCTGCCGGGTGGCGAACCACTGGAGGTGGCTCTCGATCTCGGCGGCCAGCGGCTGCGCCTTCTCGTAGCCAATCGCGACCGCTTTCTCCCAGTCACCGGCGTCCATCGCCGCGAACTGGGCTTCGTTGATCTGCTTGAACTCGTTGATCCGGCCCATCAGCACGCCCCAGCGCTCTTTCGGCGGGCCGGCGTCGCACAGCGCGTCGAACTTGGCGGCGGCCTTGTCGAGCGCGGCCCAGTCGGCGGCCCGCCTCACCTTCGCGGCCTCGTACTTTTCCCGGTTGTGCACGCCCAGCGCGGTGGCGGCCGAACGGGTCTGGTAGAAGCTGTCGACCAGCGAATGGTCGAAGTCGGCCAGCGCGGTCATCTTCGGCATCCGGCGGTCGACCACGTGGTCGAACAGGGTGCCGACGTGGTCGAGCCCGTTGACCGCGAAGATGCCCACCCCGGGCACCACCAGCGCGATGCCCACGAAGGCCGTGAGCAGCTTCATCTTGATCGTCTTGAACATTGTTCTTCTCCAGCGGTTGGAATTCGTTTGAAGGTCAGGCGGCAGCGGCTTGAGCGAGGGCGGAGCGGTCGGTTCCAGACAGCACCCGCTCGATGTCGAGCAGGAAGATCACCCGCTTGTCCGACTTGCCGACGCCGAGCAGGTACTCGGGGGCGAACGCGCCCGCGCCGAAGTCGGGCGGCGGCTCGATGTTCTTCTGGTCGATGCCCAGCACCTCGAGCACCTCGTCGACCAGCACGCCCATGGTGAGGTCGCCCTGGGGAGTGCCGATCTGCACCACGATGATCACCGTCTGGTCGGTGGGCTCGGCGGCCTGCATCTGAAACTTCAGCCGCAGGTCCATCACCGGGATCACCTTGCCGCGGAGGTTGATCACCCCGCGAATGTGCGGGCTCGAGCCCGGCACCCGGGTGATGTCCATCAGGCCGATCAGCTCGCGCACCTTGAGGATCGCCAGGCCGTACTCTTCCCTGGCGAGCTTGAAGGTCATGAACTTGCCGCCCATCTCGTGGGCGTCGGCCGGCTGGGCGGCCTCGTTCTGGGTCACATCAGGGGTCATGGTCTGGCCTCGGCTCGAGTGGGTGATTCACGGCGGGTGCGCGTGGAAGTTCGGTGGGTGAGCGAGAGCAGGCGATCGACGTTGAGGATCAGCCCGGCCCGCCCGTCGGAGAGGATCGCGGCGCCCGAGAAGTTCTCGGCCTCGCCCACGCCCGACCCGAGCGGCTTGATCACCACCTGCTGCTGGGCGAGCACGTCGTCGGCCATCAGCGCCACCTTGCGGCCCGCGCTCTCGGCCACCACCACCAGCCCGTTGGTGGGGTCGGTGACCGCGTCGGAGATCGAGAACAGCGTGCCCAGCCGCAGCAGCGGCAGCAGCTCGCCGCGCACGTCGACGAACTCTTCGGAGCCGCCCAGCGAGCACAGCATCTGCGCGGTCGGCCGCAGCGACTCGACGATCGACAGCGAGGGCACGATGAACCGCTCCGAGCCGCAGGCGATCAACATGCCGTCGATGATCGCCAGCGTCAGCGGCAGCACCAGGCGCACCGAAGTGCCCTTGCCCCAGGTGGAGTCGACCACGATGCGCCCGCGGAGCGACTCGACGTTGCGCTTCACCACGTCCATGCCCACGCCCCGGCCCGACAGCTCGGTCACCTGGGCGGCGGTGGAAAATCCGGGCGCGAAGATCAGCGCCTGAATCTCCTGATCCGACAGCTGCTCGTTCGGCTGCACCAGCCCCTTCGACTTCGCCTTCTCGAGCACCGCCTTGGTGTCGATGCCCTTGCCGTCGTCGGCGAGCTCGATCACCACGTTGCCGCCCTCGTGCATCGCCGACAGGCGCAGGGTGGCGACCTCGGCCTTGCCGCTCCTGGCGCGCTGCTCGGCGCTCTCGACGCCGTGGTCGACCGCGTTGCGCACCATGTGCACCAGCGGCTCTTCGATGCGCTCGACCATCGAGCGGTCCATCTCGGTGTCTTCACCGGCGGTGACCAGCACCACCTTCTTGCCGGTCTTGTGCGACAGATCGCGCGCCAGCCGGGCCATCTTCTGAAACACGGTGCGCACCGGCACCATGCGCATGCGCATCGCCACGTCCTGGAGGTCGCGGCTGATCTTGGTCAGCTGGCCGAGGTAGTTGCGCAGCTTGAGCGAGGTCACCGCCGCCAGCTCGGGCGCGTTGGCCACCATCGACTCGACGATGATCAGCTCGCCGATCATCTCCACCACGCTGTCGACCCGCTGCACGTCGACCTTCAGGGTCTCGCGAATGCGGTGCTCGCCCTCGGCGCCGGGAGCGCTCGGGCGCGGGGCGGAGGCATTCGGGGCAGACGGGTTGGGCGCCGAAGGAGCCGGCGCCGAGGGTGCGGCGGCCGCGATCGACGGCGGCGGGAAGATCTCGAACGCCGGCATCGACGGCGCGGGCGCCGACGGAGCGGGAGCAGACGGCGCGGGAACCGGGGCGGTCACCGCGGGCGCAGACGGCGCCTCGTCTTGCTTCGGCACCTTGGCGATCACTTCCTTCAGGCGCGCGACCTGGCTGTCGACCTCGGCCACGTGGGCGATCGCGGTGGAGCCCTCCAGCGCGCCACGCACCTCCTTCAGCAGGGTGCGCATCAGGCTGGTCGACTCGAACACCAGCTCCAGCGGCTGGCCTTCGAGCTTCACCCGGTGATCGCGCGCGAGATCGAGCAGCGTCTCGGTGGTGTGGGCGGTGGCGATCACGTCGGTGAGATCGATGAAGCCCGCGGTGCCCTTGATCGAGTGGAACACTCGGAACAGCTCGTTGATCGCGGCGTCTTCGATCGCCTGCCCTTCGCCCTTCATCAGAATCTCGTCGGCGCGCGACAGCCCGTCGGTGGTCTCCTCGAGGAAGGCCGCCATCAGGTCGATCAGCTCGGCGTCGCGCTCCACCGACGACCCGGAGGCCGGAGCCGCCGGGTTCTGCAGCTGGGTGATCGCCTGGCTCACCGCGTTCAGCGCCTGGGCGGGGTCGCCGGCGCCGGTCGCAAGGTAGGCCGTGAGCGCGGTGGCCGAGGCGCGGGCCGGGCCCTCGTTGGGGTCGCCGGCCAGAGCGTCGACGAGCTTCTTCATCAAGCTCGACAGCTCTTCCATGCTGCGGCGGTCGCGCGGCCCGGCGATCGCCACCCACTCCGCGCACTCTTCGATCAGCTTCGCTCGGGAATCCACGCGCTGGCTTGGTTTGCAGCCAATGTGCCGTGCGTCAGAGACCGCTCGCAGCCCGCGACACCATTGAACCCAGAGGAGAAATGCCCCGAGTCACCAACGGGTCGGCCCAGACTGCCGGGTGGCTTCTGCCCAGTCAGGCCGACCCGGCGCGGCCGCTGATCGCGAACGAAACCTGCGCCGAAACAGCGGTGCCGTTCGAAAACCGGCTGGGCGCAACCGTTGCACAACGACTGACGCATGACCGAAATCACGGTCGCGATCGCCGACTACCGAGTGAGCGCCGATCCCGACGCGCAGTTGACGACGTACGCACTCGGGTCGTGCATCGCCGTCACCGCTTTCGATCCCATTCGCAAGGTGGCGGGGATGATTCACTTCATGCTCCCGGTCTCGAGCTCCGCGCCCGAGAAGGCGGAGGAGCGGCCGGCGATGTTCGCCGACACCGGCGTACCGATGCTGTTCAACAAGCTCTACGAGCACGGCTGCACCAAGGGTGGCCTGGTGGTGAAGGTCGCCGGGGGCGCGCGGCTCAACGACGCCAACGGCCACTTCGAGATCGGCCAACGCAACTACATGACGCTCCGAAAGATCTTCTGGAAAGCCGGCGTGAAGGTCAGCGCCGAAGACGTGGGTGGCGAGAAGTCGCGCACGCTGAAGCTGCACGTGGGCAGCGGGCGCCTGGTCGTCTCATCGATGGGAACGGAGGCAGATCTGTGAGCTATCGCGCGTTGATCGTCGACGACTCTCCGGTGGTGCGCCGGGTGGTGGCCCGGGCGCTCACGATGAGCGGGCTGGGCTTCGACCAGCTGCACCAGGCCGCCAACGGCAAAGAGGCGCTCAAGGTTCTCGAGCAGGGCCCGCTCGACGTGGTGTTCGCCGACATCAACATGCCCGAGATGAACGGCATCGAGCTGCTCGAGCACATGATCGCCAACGGGCAGCTGCCGGCGCAGAAGGTGGTGGTGCTCTCGACCGAGCGCTCCGAGGAGCGGATCGCGCTCTTCAAGAAGCTCGGCGTGCGCGCCTACCTCGCCAAGCCGTTCAAGCCCGAAGATCTCGGCGACCTGGTCAGCCAGCTGCTCGCCCAGGGAGCCGCCTGATGACCGCCGCGCTGAGCCCCGAACGGCTGGCGGCGATCACCAGCCAGATCCTCTCCGAGGCCGCCTACGTCTGGGCCGAGCCCTCGGCCACGCCTCCCAGCTGGAACGACCCGCTGCTGAAGGCGAAGGTCACCTTCAGCGGCCCCAAGAAGGGCACCCTCGAGGTGGTCGCCGACCGCGGCCTCTGCATGATTCTGGCGGCCAACTTTCTCGGGGTCGACAACGACAGCCCCGACGCCAAAGAGCTCGCGCACGCCGCGCTGGGCGAGCTGCTCAACGTGCTGTGCGGAGCGGTGCTCGCCGACTGGGTGGGCACCAAAGACGTGTACCAACTCGGCATTCCCCAGGTGGAGTGGCTGGGCGCGGCGCCGGAGGCCACGGGTGGCACCCGGGCGTCGCTCACCGCCGAAGACACCGCGCGCTTCGACATCGCGCTCGAGGTCGAGGGGTGAGCTCTGACGGGCCGATGACCCAGGAGGGTGGGTCATCCACCCCAGGTGTTCGGCCGGCCCCGGTACGCGACGCCGAGTGTTTTCGCTTCTCCACCCGCGGCACATGAATCGCAAAGGTCTTTTTCGATGAGCGCTCCGACCCCCCTCCCCCAACCGCCGCAGCTGGCGCAGATGGTCTCGAACGTGACCGAGACGATGTTGGGCATTCGGTTTCAGGCCGACCGCCCCAGCCACGTCGGCGAGCTGCAGGCCTGGCGCACCGCGGTGTTGCCGATTCCCGGCAGGCGGCCGCTCACCGTCGGCCTGGCGAGCGATGAGCAGGGCTGTAAGCAGCTGTCGGCGGCGATGTTCTCGGTGCCGCCCGATCAGGTCGACGCCTCGATGATCAACGACGCGATGCGCGAGCTGGTCAACATGACCGCCGGGCTGGTGAAGAGCCGGCTGGCCAGTGACCAGGCGCTCGGGCTGCCCAAGGTGGTCGACGGCGCCGCGCGCGCCAGCGCCCCCTCCGAAGAACGCTCGGTCTGCCTCAAAGCCGATGGCCTCGGCCTGTTGCTCTGGGTCGCCGAAGGCATCCACCACACTCCGTAACGAAAGAGACTCCCATGCCCAAAATTCTCACCGTCGACGACAGCCGCGCAGTTCGCACCATCGTCTCCAAGCACGTCAAAGAGATCGGCATCGACGTGATCGAAGCCGAAGACGGCCAGCAGGGCCTCGCCAAGCTCGCCGAAGAGCCGGTCGACCTGGTGCTTCTCGACGTCACCATGCCGGTGATGGACGGCCCCGCGATGCTGCACGCGCTGCGCGACAAGGGCGACAAGACCCCGGTGATCCTCCTCACCTCGGAGTCGAAGACCGCGATTCTGGTCGACGCGATGAAGGCCGGCATCGACGACTACATTCTGAAGCCGTTCAAGCAGGAGGAGCTGCTCGCCAAGATTCGCAAGTCGCTGAAGATGGGCGGCGCGATCTCGACCCCGGTGGCCATCGCGGCCCCGCCTCCTCCGCCGATGGCGGCGCCTTCTCCCCTCGGCATCGTGCAGGCCGACGGCGGCGTGGCGGCGGGCGGCAAGAAGTTCATCGACGTGATGGTGGTCGACGACATGGAGAACGTGGCCAAGCGGCTGAAGAGCCTGATGCCCACCCACGTCAGCTCGGTCGGCTTCACCAACGCGCAGTCGGCGGTCTCGTCGGCGCGCGACAGCGTCTACCGGGTGATCCTGGTCGACACCGACATTCCCGAGGTCGACAGCATCACCCTGGCGCAGCAGCTGAAGACGCTCCAGCCGCACGCGATGGTGGTGGCGCTGGTGCTGAAGTCGGCCGCCCCCAACCCGGGCGCGGAGTACAAAGAGAAGGGTTTCAACGACGTGCTGGTGAAGCCGTTCAGCCCCGAGAACATCGAAGACTTCGTGCTGAAGTTCTTCGATCGCCAGGAGCTGGTCGCCCGCGAAGACAACCTGCTGCGGGTCAGCCCCTGCGCCGGCAAGGCCGATCGCCTGGAGCGCTACTACACCCGCCTGGGCGCGCTGATCGCCCCCGCGATGGATGCGATCGCCGCCGCCTGCTTCGAAGACGCGGTGCTCGACCTCACCCAGCTGACGATGACGCCCGAGCTCGCGGCGCGGCTGCTGCTGGAGATGTCGAAGAAGGCCAGCACCGTCGGCCTCGCGCTGCGGCTGATCGGCTCGCCCGATCTCACCAAGCTGCTCCACAACTTCGAAGAGACGAAGAACCTGAAGGTGTTCGCCAACGTCGCCGAGGCCAAGGCGGCCTGAGGACAAAGAGATGGTCGCTGCTGCGCCACAGGCGTTCAATCACCGGCTCGCCGACGCGATCAGGCGGGTCGTGTTGTCGAAGCTGGAGGCCGACACGCTCCAGCTGCCGACCCTGCCGCCGATCGCGGTGAAGTGCACCCAGATGCTGCGCGACGAGAACGTCTCGATGAAGACGATCGCCGCGCTGCTGGAGCAGGACCCGATGCTGGCGGTGCGGGTGATTCGCATGGCCGCCTCGCCGATGTACGCGGTGGCCGGCGGCAAGCCGCTCAACCTGCTCGACTCGCTGGTGCGGCTCGGCCGCGAGTCGGTGAAGACGGCGCTGATCGAAGCCTCGGCGCAGAAGATGTTCCTCTCCCGCGACCAGCGCATTCTCGAGTCGACCCGCTGGCTGTGGCGGCACTCCGGGGTGGTGGGCCAGCTGTCGCGCGACATCTCCACCTTCGTGCAGTCGCCCGATGCCGACTTCGCCGCGCTCGCCGGCCTGCTCCACGACATCGGCAAGCCGGTGGTGGCGACGATTCTGCTCGAGGCCGAGCGCGAGGTCTCCGACCTGCGCAACAAGAAGTGGATCGAGTCGCCCGAGTGGATGTGGGTGATCAGCCAGTGCCACCGCGACGTGGGCGTCGCCCTGGCGAAGAAGTGGGAGCTGCCCGCACTGCTCGTGCGCACCGTGCGCGACTGCTACCAGTACGACTTCAACGATCGCACCGCGGTCTGCAACGCGGTGTGCTTCGCCAACGCGCTCGCCGAAGCGAACGGCCACACCCAGGACCCCGACGAGATCGAAGACGCGCAGATCCTGCTCCCCAGCGGGCAGAAGCTGCTCGGGTTCGACGACGACACGGTGAAGAAGCTGGTCGCCTCGATGAGCCAGCTGACCGGGCTGTACGACTGAAGGAGGCGTCATGCCGCATTCACGTGCCGTGTTGCTCGCGCTGGTGACGGCGAGCTCCGCGTTCGCCGCCGACCCGCAGGGCACCACCTTCCCGCTGCTGGCGAAGTTCAGCGGCACCCTCTACGGCTTCGCCGAGCTCGACGGCATCTACGACAGCACCGAGGGCTTCACCGACGTCGCCGGCCACACGATGATTCCCCGCGCCGACAAGTACGCGGGCCAGCACGGGCGCATGACGTTCAGCGCGCGCGACACCCGCATCGGCTTCAAGCTCAACGCGCCGGAGTGGAACGGGATCAAGTCGAGCGGCGTGCTGGAGGCCGACTTTCTCGGCAACCAGCCGCCCACCGCTTCGGAGGCCGCCACCTTCGTCAACCCGACCTTCCGGTTGCGCCACGCCTACCTGAAGCTCGAGACGCCGTGGGTCGACGTGCTCGCCGGCCAGTACTGGCAGCTGTTCGGCTGGCAGCCGTACTTCGTGCTCGGAGCGGCGGAGATTCCCGGCACGGTCGGTGAGCCGTTCGCGCGCGCCCCGCAGCTGCGGCTGTCGAAGCACCTCGCCGCCGGCCCGGTGTCGTTCGACTGGGCGCTCGCGGTCTCCCGCTCCGGTCAGCGCGACAGCGCGATGCCCGACGGTCAGGCCGGCGTGAGGCTGAACCTCGACGGCTGGAAGACGGTGCGCACCGTCGGCAGCTGCATCACCAGCGCGGAGGCGCTCTCGGTCGGTCTCTCGGGCCTGGCGCGCAAGTTCGATCTGCCCGAGTTCTCGGCCGCCCCCAAGAAAGACGTCTCGGCCAACGGCTGGGGCTACTCGGTGAGCCTGTTCGCGCCGATCGTTCGCGCCAGCCTGGCCGACCGCTCCAACGCGCTCTCGGTCACCGCCTCGTTCAGCCGCACCGCGGGCGCCGCCGACTACTTCACCAACCTGAGCGGCGGGGTCAGCAGCCCCACCCTCCCCGGCACCAACGGGCAGGTCTATGCCGGCAACGTCGACCCGGGCATGGCGCTCTACGACGCCAAGGGCCACCTCTCGGTGATCGACTGGAGCAGCTTCTCGGGCGGCATTCAGTACTACCTGCCCGGCAACGACCAGGTGTGGCTGGCGCTCGACTACGGCCACGCGGCGTCGAACAACGCCGGCGGGCACGGCGCCGCGGCCACCGTGGTGACCCAGATGAACTGGGCCTCGGCCAACGTCTTCTGGGACCTCGGCCCGGCGGTGCGCTTCGGAGCCGCCTACAGCTGGTACGGGCAGCGGTACGCCGACGGCGCCCACGCGCAGAACCACCGCGCTCAACTCACTGCGTTGTAC
Source organism: Myxococcaceae bacterium (assembly GCA_047602415.1). Lineage (GTDB taxonomy): Bacteria > Myxococcota > Myxococcia > Myxococcales > Myxococcaceae > JASGHH01. The sequence goes on from JASGHH010000001.1 coordinate 1,813,585, forward strand.
CTGTTTTGAAAGGTCACCTCGGCCCGAAGGGTGGGTGCGACCCTGCCCCACGCGCTGCAAGCCCCGATTTTCAGGCCCCGCAGCGGGTGGATCGCCGATTGCTCATAGGGAGCCCACGATGCCCCTCCTGCCCACCGTACTGATCTGCGACGACGAACCGATCGTGGTCTCCGCGCTGTCGACGTTCATGCGCCGGGCGGGTCTCGACCCGGTTCCACTGACGTCTGCCGATGACCTCTGGGCGGCCGCGATTCGCATGCAGCCGCAGCTGATCGTGCTCGACGTGCACCAGGGCATCGACGGGCGCCGGCTGCTGGCAGGCCTCAAGGCCGAGCCGATGACCAAGGACATTCAGGTGGTGATGGTGTCGGGCGATCTCGACAACCAGATGAAAGAGACCTGCATGCGGTTGGGCGCGGCGATGTGCGAGCAGAAGCCGCTCGGCATCGACTTCCTCGACCGCCTGGTGGAGATGGCCAAAGAGGCCTGAGCGTCAGTCGTTCAAGCCCATGCCCTCGAGAATTCGGGGCACGTACTTCTCGATCCGCGCTTCGCGGGTGGCCGCCTGCTTCGCCGCTCCGAAGTAGAGAATGTAGCCGCGCTGCCGGCCCGGAGTGAGCGAGCGGAACGCGTCTTTGAGCGCCTGGTCTTCGCCGAGCCGCCGCGAGAGCTCTTCGGGCATCTCGAAGTCTTCGGTCTTCTTCAGCGGGACCTTGAGGCCCTGCTTCTCGATCTCGATCGCCTGCTTCACGTACGCCTTCACCGCCGGCGCCAGCTTGTCGAGCTGAGCCAGCCCGGTGAAGCGAATCTGCCGCGCCGCCTGCACGTTCTTGGTCTGCTGAATCAGCAGGTGCTTGGGGTCGTTCAACAGCGCGCCCTTGGGGAAGAGCACCGCGCAGTACTCGTTGAAGCCGTGCATCAGCACCACGTTCTTGCCGCCGTGCGAGTAGCAGGGCTGGCCCCACTTCAGGTCTTCGTCGAGCCCGGTGCCGAGGATGATCTCGCGCAGCTTCTCGAACTCCTTGCGCCAGTGGGTCTGGCGCTTGATGAACGAATCGACCTTGGGGCTCATGACCCGCAGCACTTACTAGCCGATGAGCGGGATCTCCATGCTGATGGTTCGGGTGTGACGCAGCTCGGGGAACGGCGAGTCGGGCGCGTTGAAGCGCCGGCTGCGCAGCGAGTAGTCGACGTTGCCGCGCATCCACGTCTGCATGCCTTCGATCCACCGGGAGAGCGACGCGTCGGTCTCGGCGCCGAAGCTCGGGAGCCCGTCGCGCAGCTCGACGAACCGGCGGAGCTCCTCGTTCACCAGGTCGATGCTCTGGGTGAGCGCGTCATCCTGCGAGAGGCGATGCTCGTGCCGAACCACCTGCACCAGGTTGCACGGGTAGCCGTGGCGGAGCACCTCCTTCTGGTACGAGAAGAGGTCGTTCGCGAACGAGACGTGGAGGTTGGCGTGGAGCAACAGCTCGCGCACCATCGGGTGCTCGAGCACCTCGTCGGGGAGCGCCTGGCCGCAGGCGAGCATCGAGCAGTGGAGAACGGTGTAGGTGCCGCTGTCGAGCGCGCGGAGCCGGTAGTACTCCTCCAGGCCGGGCGTGCGGCCGCTCCTCCACACGGTGATCGAGCGCATCGAGCCCTCGAACATGTAGGCGTGAACGTGCTGGAGGAAGCCGGGCATCCAGCCGTCGAACGCCTGACCTTCGAGCAAGCGCCGCACCTGCAGCGTGAACCGCTCGAAGGCGGTGGCGTCGTCGCGGGTGCGGCCCCACAACATCACCTCGAAGGCCCGCCGCATCAGCTCGCGCACCGCCTCCTGACGATCGGCGAAGGCGGGGTTCTCGTCGTACTGGTCGTCGAGGAAGTAGAGCCAGTGGTTGAACGCGCCGGCCGCCAGCAGCGCCTCGGGGCTGAAGTGCGGGTACACGTAGGAGTCGAGGCGCACGAAGGCGGCGAAACGCCGGGCCGCCTCGGCCGTCTCGAGCAGGCCTGCGCGCTCGGCGAGCTGTTGCGCGGCAACCTGGTGCTCCAACTTTCGCGGGTGCTCACGCCCGCTCCACGGCAGCTCCAAACGATGAAGTGATCCCGACTCGAACGACATTGTTGCCCCCGGTTGAGTGAACGGGCCCGGGGTAACAATCGCTCGCACCGCGCGCAAACAAGGGGGCGCGGCAGAAAAATACAGCCATACTGAAGCGAGCAGAACGCCTGACGAAAAAATCGCCGAGGCTACGAAACGGTGACCGCCGCGCGGCCGGCGGAGGCGTCGACGGGTCCGAAACGGTTACCGCGGCGCGGCCGGCTGAGACGTCAACGACTCCGTTCGGGGAGGCACGACCGAGCGCGACCAGGCGAGCGCGTCGATGCTCGCCTCGAACGTCTTGGCGAGAATCGGCCGCTCGCGGAGCTTCATCGCCATCGCGAAGGCCTGCACCACCACCGAGACCGCGCGCGACTTGCTCACGATCGCGATGCCGTGCAGCTGGAGGCCCTTGTTGATCACCGCCTCGAGCCAAAACACCGGCATGCGCGGGTCGACGAAGCGCACGTCGGGCGGCAGCAGCGCGACCAGCATGATCGGCCCGCGGGCGCTCCCCGCCACCATCGGAGGAACCAGGTGAGCACAGCGCTCGGCCACCACATCTTCCTTGGTCGGGAAGTCCAGGACCCAGACGCCCGGGGAGTCTTCACGGGAGGTGTTGGGCATTCAGCGATTTTAGCAGAGGGTGATCTGCCAGCGCTCAATTACAGCCATAGCAAAATCTTACAGTCCGGCTGGATTTTCTAGGGCATGCAGTCGATCTCGTACAGTGGCACCGCAGGCCCACCCGCGGTCTCGCTGGAGGTGAAGTACGCGTGTGAGTCGGGCCCCCAGGCGATCGCCTCGCCCTGCGGCTCGTTCGCGGTGGGCACCTGCACCGGGTCGGCGTCGAAGATCGTCTCGAAGGCGGCGCCCGCGTCGAGGTCGAGCAGCACCGCGCGGTTGTACATGCGCAGCAGCAGCCGCCGGCCGGTGCGATCGATGTCGCCGGCGGTGAGCTGAAAGTCGGAGGTCGCTGGCACCTTCATCATCGTCACCGGCTCGAGGGTGACCAGCTGCCCCGGCTGCAGCGGCATCGGAAAGCGGAAGACCGACGAGCGCACGCCCGGCGTCTCTTTGGTCACCACGTAGATCGTGCCGCTGCCCGGGTGCACCAGCAGCGTCTCGGCGTTGTGCTTGTCGCCGTTGGGGTACTGAAACGGGTAGCGATCGAAGGTCTGCAGGTGGTGCTCGCCCGCCAACGGCGCGGCGGGCTCGGGCACCGCGTAGACGGTGTGGGTCGGGCGCACCAGGTTGTTGTCGCCGATGTCGCCCAGAAAGACGCAGCTGCCGGCGTCGCACGGCCCGACCGCGATGTCTTCCCAGTCGAGCGCGGTGGCGCCGTCGAGATCGTAGATGCCCACCGCGCCGCCGTCGTCCGACACTCCGAAGAAGCGGGCGGTGTCGCCCGAGTCGTTGTGCGCCCAGAGCAGGTGCGGGTTCGCCCAGCTGTAGGCGAGGCCCGACAGCTCGACCAGCGCCGGGTCGGTGATCACGCCCACCGATCGCGGCTGGCCCCACTGCACGCACGCCGAAGGCCCCGCGTCGGCCGGGCCTGCGTCGCTCGGCCCCGCATCGGCCGGCCCTGCGTCGGGTGGGCCCGCGTCGTCAGGCCCCGCATCGGGCAGGCCGGAGTCCTCCATGCCCGCGTCGGGCGCCGGCCCGGCGGGGTGCGAGCAGGCGAGCAGCGCGAGGGCACAGAAGGTGGCCGCGAAGAGTCTCATTCGAATCGCCCTCACTGATACGGTCTGGGCCGTGAGCGATCAACAGGAGACGGTTCCTCACCTCGCGCTGGGAAAGAACTTTCCCGACGGCACCTTCATCGTGCGGGTCGTCGAAGGCCCGAACGCGGGGAAGCAGCTCGAGGTCGACGGCTCCACCCGGGTGCTGGTCGGCACCTCCGAGGTCTGCGCGCTGCGGCTCGACGATCGCAAGGTCTCACGCCGGCACCTCGCGCTCGAAGTGATCGGCGCGCGGCTGCGGGCGACCGACATCGGCTCCACCAACGGCACCCACATCGGCTCGCTCACCATCACCGAGGCCTCATTGGGCGGCGGCGAGTCGGTGCGGCTGGGCGACACGGTGTTGAGCGTCACCTACTCCGCCGCCGGGGCGAACCCGGTGGTGCCCGCGGCCGATCGCTTCGGCCGGCTGCTGGGCCAGAGCCGGGCGATGCGCCGCCTCTACCCCCAGTGCGAGAAGCTGGCCGCCGCGCGGGTGCCGGTGATCATCGAGGGCGAGACCGGCACCGGCAAAGAGGTGCTCGCGGAGTCGCTCCACGAGAAGGGCCCGCTGGCCGACAAGCCGTACGTGGTGTTCGACTGCACCGCCGCGCCGCCGACGCTGATCGAGTCGGAGCTGTTCGGCCACGAGAAGGGCGCTTTCACCGGCGCCACCTCCACCCGCCAGGGCGTGTTCGAGCAGGCCAACGGCGGCACCCTGCTGATCGACGAGATCGGCGACCTCGAGCTCTCGCTCCAGCCGAAGCTGCTGCGGGCGCTGGAGCGCGGCGAGGTTCGGCGCGTCGGAGGGGACAAGAGCATCGCGGTCGACGTGCGGGTGCTCGCCGCCACCCGGCGCGACCTCGATCAGGAGGTGCAGGCCGGCCGGTTTCGCGACGACCTCTTCCACCGGCTGGCGGTGACCCGCATCGAGCTGCCGCCGCTGCGCGAGCGCGAAGGCGACGTGCGCTTTCTCGCCCGGCACTTCTGGTCGAGCCTCGGCGGCCCGGGAGAGCCACCCGCGCGCGCGATGGCGCTCTGGGAGACCTCCAGCTGGCCGGGCAACGTGCGCGAGCTGCGCAACGCCGTCGCCCGGCAGCTCGCGCTGGGAGACGAGCCCACCCAGACCGAGGAGACCGCGATCGCTCCCGGCGCCGACGTGATCGAGAGCATTCTCGCGCAGGACCTCTCGCTGCCGGTGGCGAGAGACCGGGTGATCGCCGAGTTCGAGCGGCGGTTCGTGAAGCGGGCGCTCGCCCAGCACGGCGGCAACGTCTCACGCGCCGCGGCCGCCCTCGGGATCGCGCGGCGCCACTTTCAGCGGCTGAAGGCGAAGAGCAAGTAGCCGAGCAGCGCGAGCACCGCCGGCCCCGCGAGCCACCACCAGCGCCACTTCGGGGGATCGACCCGCTGGGTGCGCGAGGTGATCAGCTCGGTGGGCTCGACGTCGTACACCGGCTCGGTCTTCGCGTCGGGCTGCGCCGCGGGCACTGCGGCCGGAGCCCGCGCCGCCAACCGCTGCACCCACTCCTGCTCCTGCTGCAGCCGCGGCCCGGCTTGCGCCCGCACCCACGCGCCCACCTGCACCCGCGTCGCCGGCTCGAGGGCCTGGGTGAGCTGCTCCGCCATCGCCGCCGCGCTCTCGAAGCGCTGCTCGGGCCGGCGGCCGAGGCCCTTCAGCACCAGCGCGTCGAGCGCGGGCGAGATGCGCGGCGCTTCGATCGGCCCCAGCAGCACCGCCTCGACGATCGCGCTCTCGTGGTCGCCGGCGATCAGCCGCCGGCCGGTGAGCATCTCCCACAGCACCACCGACAGCGAATAGACGTCGGAGCGCGGGGTGGCGGGCTGCCCGCGCAGCTGCTCGGGTGAGGCGTAGGCCAGCTTGCCCTTCACCCGGCCGTCGCGGGTGACGTGAACCGAGTTGCTGGCCTTGGCCACTCCGAAGTCGAGCACCCGGGTGACGCCGTCGGCGCCGACGATCAGGTTGTCGGGCGAGACGTCGCGGTGCACCAGGTTCATCGCCCTGCCCTGCTCGTCGCGCGCCTCGTGCGCCGAGTGGAGGCCGTGGAGCGCATCCAACGCGATTGCGACCGCGATCGGCGGGGGCACCGGCGACGGCAGCCGGTGCACCGTGGCGCCCGACACGTAGTCCATCACCAGCAGCAGCTCGCCCTTGGAGGCGACCACGTCGAGCACGGCCACCAGGTTCGGGTGCTTGAGCCGCGTCGCCAGCCGCGCCTCGTCGACGAACAGCTCGACAAATTCGGGGTCGGCGGCGAACTGGGGCTGCAGCCGCTTGATCGCCACCGTGCGCGAGAAGCCGGCGTCCTTCATTCGCGCCAGGTGAATCGACGCCATTCCCCCGCGGGCGAGTTCGACGTCGAGCTCATAGTCGGCGGCCATCGGGGCAGCCGAAAGCGTAGCGCCTTCAACGCGGGGTGAGGCGGCGATAGCGGAACGCATCGGTCGAAGCGATCAGCCCCACCAGGGTGCGCAGATCGCGGCGCTGGGCGTCGAACTTCTCGTAGGCGGCGTCGAGCGACGGCTGATCGTCGCCGGTCACTTCGCGCTGCAGCGCGTACCGGGCGAGCTGGCGCTCCATGCACCGCGCCACCGTGGCGCTGTCGGCGAGGCGATCGATCAGCTGCGAGCCGTCGGTGAACGCTCCGTTGGCGTCGGAGGCGAGCGGGCCCAACCCGGTGATCTCGCCGCTCTGATCGATCGGGTAGCTCGCGCCGTCGGTGCCCACCTGGCTGGTGCGAAAGCGGCCGAGCTCGTCGTACTCGTCGAGGCCGTAGCCGATCGGGTTGGTCATGTGGTGGCAGCTGCGGCACACCGCGTTCACCTCGGTGAGCGCGGTCATGCGCTCGCGATCGGTCTTCGCGCTCGGCATGTTCTGCTCGGCCTGCTGGGCGGCGGCGATCGCGTCGGCCAGGTTCGCCGGGGGAGAAGGAATCGTCTGGCACAGCAGCTTGCCGCGCACCCACAGCCCGCGCTGATGGGCGTGGGTGAAGCCCGGGTGGCCGTTGGCGATCAAAAGCCCCGGCCACGAGAGCAGCCCGCGCCGGTTCGGCAGCTGGGTGTTCCAGGTGCCCTTCGCCCCGCCGGAGCCGGTGATCCACTGCAGCTGGGCGCCCTGCTCCACTCCGCCGCTCGAGGTGAGCAGGGTGTGCACGGTGCCGTCGGTCTGGATCAGGTGAAGAAACGTCTGCTGCACGTCGAGCTCGAGCCCGTTGGCGACCGCGTCGGACCAGTTGGCCTGCGCCTCGGGCAGATCCCGCACCTGCGAGTCGGCGATCTGGCCGGTCGAGATCCACTCCCGGGCGAAGCCGGTCCACAGCCGATCGCCGCGGGGGCCGTGGGTGATTCGCTCCACCTGCCGGGCGATTCCCTCCTCGCTGCGGAGCGCGTCGGCCTCCGCGGCCTGCTGCAGCTCTTCGTCGGGCACGCTGCGAAGCAGAAACGCCGCCAGCCGCGCCGCCACCTCGTACGAGGTCAGCTGCACCACGCCGTGGTCCTTGGTCGGGGTGCCGACCTCGAGCCGGTAGAGAAAGCCGGGCGACTGGAGCAGCCGCTCCACCAGGTAACCGATCGCGTCGGCGAAGGTCCCCGAGCCTCCGGTGACGAAGTCGGGATCGGTGGCCGGCTTCACCGCCCAGTCGTAGAGCGCGCGGTAGTCGCTCCGCTCCTCGGGCGTCAGCGGGCGCCGGTAGAGCTGACCGCCGTAGCGGGCGACGAACGCATCGGCGCAGGTGCCGTTGCGGGCGTGACAGGCCGTGCCCAGCGCCGAGACCAGGCGATCGAGCACCGCGCTCTGGGTGGTGATCGCGGTGGCCACCTCCTCCGCGGTCTGGCGGTAGAGATCGACCTCGCTGCCCGCCAGCACCCGCTGGTCGTTGCTGAAGAACGCGCCCGCGACCTCGCCGTCTCCCGGCAGCGCGTCGGCCGGCGCCGCGATCCCGAACACGTCGGAGATCGAGTTCTGAAACTCCAGCGAGGTGATGCGGGTGAGCCCGGTGGTGCCCAGACACCGCCCGGTGCACGACGGCCGCTCCACCGCGAACGGCCCCGGCTCCACGCCTCCGCCCGCCCCCAAGACTTCCACCGGCTCCCCTTCTCCCGGTGGAAGCCCGATGCGACCTTCACAGGCGATCGACAGCAGCGCCGCGACGACGAGCGTTCGGTTCATGAGAAGAGCTCCGAGATCGGGGTGTTGTCGAGGTTGGCGCCACCGGTCTCACCGTTGGCCCCGACGTCGCCCACGGCTTGAATGTCGGTGCGCCCCATCAGGTGCATGATCGTGGTGAGCAACCGGTTGTGCGGCGTCACCACGCTCGGCCACTGGTACGGGTTGCTGGGCACGCTGGTGTCGATGTTCAGCTCGCAGTTGCCGAACCGGTGGTACCAGCCCGCCTTGAACGACGGGTGCTTCGACGCCAGCACGAACGGAATGCAGTAGTTCACGTGCGGGCCGCCCCACCCCATGCCGGTGCCCCAGGCCACCAGGGTGTCTTCGAGCAGCGACGCGCCATCGAGGGTGTCGAGCATGGCGGCGAACTGGATGACCGCGGCGGTCTGCAGCTTCGCCATCGTGTCGACCGCGGCGCGGCGATCGGTCTCGTTCGAAGCCAGGTAGGTGAGGTGCGAAGTGGTGTGAACGTTGTCGCCATCCCAGCTCGGGGTCGACGCCTCGTTGCCGAGCATCAGGCTGGCGACGCGGGTGAGATCGCAGGCGAACGCGTGGGCGATGATCGAGGTGTGCAGCTGCAGCCGGGTCACCGGGTCGTTCGGGCTGCCCGCGGTGGTGGGCCGGGTGCCCGGGCTGCAGGTCTGAATCTGCTGCGCGGCGATGCGCTGATCCAAATCGCTGATTCCCGCCAGGTGGGCGTCGAGGCGCTCCTGGTCACCGGTGGGCAGCTCGCGGCGCACCCGTGACAGCTCTCCGCGCACGCTGTCGAGAATCGAGATGCGCGAGGCCCGGCGCTTCGCCGCCGCCGCCGCGCTCGGGTCGATGCCGCTGCCGAACAAGGTGTCGAACAGCACCTGCGGGTTGTCGATGCCGATCACCGGCGTGTTGGCGGCCGAGAACGAGAACATGCCCATCGTCGGCGCGTAGGTCTGCTTCGCGTAGTCGGTGGTGGAGGCGACGATCGACGGGAACCGGGTGGTCGACTGCGCCGCCAGAATCTGATCGATGCTCGCCGCGTTGGTGTAGCGGGCGTCGGTGATCTGGCTCGCGGGCGCCATCGTCAGCCGCGCGCCCGACCAGAGGTTGTTGACGCCGTTGTGGCCGGCCTTGCCCGAGCCGGTGGTGCCGGGCAGCGACAGCACGCTCGCCTTGTTGTCGAGGCCGTCGACCAGGGTGACGATGCTCCGGTGGCGCTCGAGCGGCGAGAGCACCGGGCCCACCAGCGCCGGCGTCTTCGCCGAATTCACCGTGGTGCCGGCCGCCGGCTTGCCCGGGAACGCGGTGCCGGTGCCGTTGGAGCGCCAGCGGTTGATGATCGTGCCGTCGGGGTGGGTGAAGAGCACCAGCCGCTTGATCGCCTGCTGCGCGGTCTGCGCCTGGGCCACCGGCATGAAGCGGTACAGCAACGCCGCCGAAGCTCCGATTCCGGCCGCCCGAAAGAAGTCCCGGCGAGTCCACTCCCGCGAAGTCCTGGTGCGCATGAACGGCTTCCATCGCAGGAAGCGCGCCACCTCTTCGGCCTGCGAAAATCAGGGGATGCGCGGCAGGTGCGGCCTGGCGTGTCGCACCCTCCAGTGAACAGTGCGACCGCCCAGGACGCGGTGTTTCAGCGAATGATCACCGGGCCGGTGACCGCGTCGGCGCTGTTGAAGACCTCTCGGGGCTTCAGCGGCGCCGCCGGGTCGTAGGGCGTCGAGCTGCCCGCGGTGACTCTGAAGACGTAGACGCCGCCCACCGTGAGCGGAGGCAGCACCACCGCGTTGACCTGCGCGTCGGGGATCAGCAGCTTCCACACCGGGGTCTGGTTGAGCTTGCTGGTGTTGCCCGAGTGGGTGAGCGCGTAAGCCTGCACCAGGTACCAGTTGGGCGAGCCGAGCGAGGGAGGCAACCAGCTCAGCGACACCGGCGCGGTCGCGTAGACGTAGGCGTCGAGGCCGGTGGCCTGGTTGTTGACCGCCACGCTCTTCGGCGGCGAGAGCAGCACGTCGATCACCATGCTCGAGCCGATCACCGGCTGGGTGGTCTCGAAGTAGGCCAGCAGCCGGTCGGTGTTCACGTTGCCCGCGTCGGGGTAGTGCACGTTGACGTTGGCGTGAATCTCACTCTCGAGCAGCTCGTTGGTAGCGAACGGATCGCCGTAAGCGATGTTGGCGTTGGTGAGCCCGCTGCCGACCGAGATCGCCAGCTCCATGATCGAGTCGGCGGCGCCGGCGTCAGCGAGGTTGGGCACCAGGTCGAGCTCGTCGCGCCCGCTCACCGCCATGAAGCCGCCAGGGAAGATGTCACCCTGGTAGTTGGTGGCGGTGCCCTTCGCGACCCAGGTGACGGTGACGTTCTTGTTCGGGGTGACGTCGATGAAGCCGGCGTCGCTCACCAACACCGAGACGCCGTCGATCATCGTCGCGGTGCCGGCGGCGTACTGGTTGAGCACGCTGTACGTGCCCGCGTCGTACATGCGCGCCAGATAGATGATGTCGGGCGGAGCGGCGAGGTAGCCCCGCGCCACGTTCGAGGTGGCGAAGGTGAACGAGCTCGAGACCGAGGTGGCGCCCGCGTCGTAGGAGATCTCGTTCAGCGCCAGCCCGCTGCCGAACGAAAAGATGTTGAGCTCGTCTTCCACGTTCCAGGGCGGCGAGAGCGGCCCGGCGTTCGCGTAGGTCAGCCCGGTGTTGGGGAGCGACGCGGCGGCGGCGAGGTGGCCGTAGCTCCAGGTGCTCAAGTCGGTCGCCGGCTGGGAGGTGAACACGTATTGATAGAGACCCGGCGTCGAGGTGCTCACCTTCAGGTAGACGTCTCCCTGGGGAGCGTTCGCTGCACACCAACCGCCGTCGCCGAGCGCGGTGATCGCCGTGTCGACGCCTCCGTCGGGGAGCTCGACCTCGATCAACTGGGAGTCGACCGCGTCTTGGGTGCCCTGGTTGTCGGTGAGGTGGTGGTGCACCGCGGTCACCAAGCGGCCGGTGCAGGTCACGCCTCCCCCGCCGGTGCCGCCGCCCACCGCACTGCCACCGCCGGTGGCCACGCCACCGCCCGCTGCGACGCCGCCGCCGACCGCAGAGCCGCCGCCTGTGCCGCCACCGGTCGAACCGCCTCCACCGCCGGCGGCGCCACCGCCGATCGCAGAGCCACCGCCGGCCGCGACGCCTCCACCGGTGCCACCGCCGGCCGACCCGCCGCCTGCGCCCCCGTCGCCACAGCGCCCCTCGCGTACGCAGTCGGCCCCCGCCGCGTCGAAGTCACGGCAGCCGGCGAGCAACAGCATCAGCAGCAGCGCCCGCTTCATTCGATCACGAACGCCAGCAACGCGGTGAGCGCCAACGCCACGCCGGCGCACGCGAGCGCGACCCACGCACCCGACTGAAACGTCTTTCCCTCGGAGACCAGTGACTGCTGACGGGTGAGCGTGATGCCGGTGCCGGTCTGGAGCGTCTGGTAGCGCGACTCCGACTCGCCCAGCAGCACCCCGCCCGCGACGCCGGCCGCCACGGTGGCGACCGCGGGCACCAACCACCACCGCGAATGGTGCGTCTCGACCACGGGAGGCGGGGCCGGCTCGACCGCGACCGGCTCAGGCGCGACGGGCTTGGGAGTGAGCTCGGCGGGAGGTGGCGTCGAGGCCGGCGGAGGCGCCTTCGGTTGCAGCTGCTCGAAGACCGAGCGCGTCTTCGGGCTGGCGATGTCGGGGAGCTCGACGTTGGCGTCGTAGGCCAGCGCCTGCTCCAGCGCGCGCCGGGAAGCGGCGTCGTCTCCCCGGTTCGCCTCGCCGATGCCGACGTAGACGTAGACCCGGGCACGCTGCGCGGGCGAGAGCGTGGTGCGGGTGAGCGCGCGGCTCAGCACCTTGATTCCCTCGGCGACCTTGAACGAACGATAGAGCTCGACGGCGCGCTGCACCTCGGCGTCTGCGTTGTCGGGGACCGGCGCGGCGGCCAGGAGCAGCGCGAGCAGCACCGCCGCAAGGTACAGCAACAGCCTCGCGCGGTGAAGCAGGGCGGTTATGCTCGCGCCATGTCCGAAGTTGGGCAGCAAGTCGGGCGCTACACCCTGCGACACCGGCTGGGCACGGGAGGAATGGCAGAGGTCTGGCTCGCGGAGAGTGCGGGGCCTGCGGGCTTTCAGAAGCGGGTGGTGGTGAAGGCGATCTTGCCGCACCTGGCCTCCGACCCGGAGTTCGTTCGCCTCTTCCTCTCCGAAGCGAAGCTGACCGCGAAGCTCAACCACCCGAACGTGGTGCAGGTGCACGAGCTGCTCGAAGAGAACGGCCGCTACTTCTCGGTGATGGAGCTGGTCGATGGAGGCTCGCTGCGCCAGCTGATTCGCGCCGCGCGGGCGAAAGGTGAGCAGCTCGACCCGCTGGTGGTCGCGCGGGTGATGCTCGATGCCTGCCTCGGGCTGGTCTACGTGCACGCGCAGACCGACGAGAGCGGCAAGGCGCTCGGCATCGTTCACCGCGACATCTCTCCCGACAACATTCTGATAACGCGCTCGGGCAACGCGAAGGTGGCCGACTTCGGGATCGCGCGCGCGTCGAACTCCACCAGCTACACCCGCCCCGGCTCGGTGCGCGGCAAGCTCACCTACATTCCGCCGGAGGTGTACCGCGGCGAGAAGGTCGACCCGCGCTGCGACATCTACGCGCTCGGCGTGGTCGGCTACGAGGCGATCACCTTTCATCAGCCGTTCCGCGCGCCGAGCGAAGCGGAGACGATCAACCTCGTGCTCCAGGGCAACGTGACGCCGGTGGCCACGCTGCGGCCCGAGACGCCGCCGGAGCTGGCCGCGATCATCTCCACCGCGATGTCGCCGCGGCCCGAGCAGCGGTTCGCCGACGCGGAGGCGTTCGCGCGGGCGTTGGAGGCGGTCGCGCCACGCTCGGCCGCCAGCGCGGTGTCGGAGCTGGTGAGCGCGCTATTGCCTCCCCTGCCCTCCATCGCGCCCGCGCCTGATGAGACCGCGCTGCCCTCGGCGCCGATCGTGACCGCGAGCGTGGTGAGCGTGACCCAGCCGCGCCGGGCGCTGCCGAAGCTCGCGATCAGAGGTCTGGTCGCGGCGGTGGTGGTGCTGGCGGGAGCGTTGGCGCTGGGCTCGCGCGCGCACGACGAGAAGCCTGCACCGGTGGTGGAAGTCGCGAAGCCCACACCGCCGCCCGCGCCCGTTGCGGAGCCGGTGAAACCCGAGCCGGCGCCGGTGGTGCCCGAGCCAGTCGTCGAGCAGCCGCCACCGCCGGTCGCTCCGGTCGCGCAGACGCCGAAGACGACGCGGGCGCGCGCGGGCAGCCTGGTGGTGCACGCCTACCCGTGGGCCGACGTGATCCTCGACGCGAAGCCGCTGGGCATCACCCCGGTGGGGCCGTTGGCGATCGAGCCGGGAACGCACACGGTGACGCTGGTGAACTCCAAGCTCGGAGTGACGCGCAAAGTGCAGGTGCAGGTGCGGGCGGGAAGAACGGCCTCGGTCGAGGTCGACCTCTCGAAAGCGCCGTAGAAATTCAGCCGGAAATTCGCCGAAAACGTCAGCTCACGTTGCACATCGTGGGGAAAACGCGATGGGGCGAAAGTCGACAATCGCGCCATGAACTATCGCGTGCATCGTGGTGACACCCTGAATGGCATTGCCCATCGGTTCCATACGACTGCTTCGCATCTGGCGGCCGAGAACCACATCCACAACCCCAACCTGATTCACGTCGGCCAGAACCTGAAGGTCGACTCGTTTCAGTCGCATCCCGCGGCGCATCACACGACGACGCACGCTTCGAGCGGCGTCTCGACCCACGGCAGCTCGAAGGAGAAGAAGTTGGCGGCGGCGGCTCACCGCGTCGCGCTGAGCATGGGCGGGTACCATGGCCTCGGGCGCTGCGCGACCGGCGTCAGCCGCGCGATCGCCTCGGCGCTCGGCCTGCACGTTCACGGCAACGGCAACCAGATCGACAACAACCTGCCCCGCAAGCACTTCAAGCAGGTGCACATGTCGCTGGCGCAGGCGCTGAAGACCCCGGGCCTGATCCTGACCTGGGAGCACACCTCGACCAAGCTGGGCCGCAAGTACGGTCACACCGCGATCACGATGGGCGACGGCCACACCTCGTGCAGCGACTTCGTCGAGCGCAACACCCTGGCGGGCTCGCACGGCCGCACCGGGTTGAAGATCTTCATGCCGATCTGACCAGTGCAGAAAGCCTCGGCAGAGGCAGTGTGCTTGAAAACCACGCGTGGCCTTGCTCCCCTGCAGGCCATGCGTGGATCCCTTTGTGTGCTGTGCGCGGCCGTTCTCGCGGCCTGCAGCAGCGGTAACGTCTCTGGCGGTGGCGGCGGTTCGTCTTCAGGTGGCGGCTCCGCGGCCGGCGGCGGTGTTGCCGCGGGTGGCGGTGCTGCGACCGGAGGCGGCGAGTCTGCGGGCGGTGGTGCTGCGACCGGTGGCGGCGGCGCTGCGACCGGCGGTGGCGGCTCGGCGATCGGCGGCGGAGCAGCGGCCGGCGGCGGCTCTTCGTCAGGTGGAGGCGTGGCGGCGGGCGGAGGCGCGGCCACCGGAGGCGGCTCGGCGGCAGGCGGTGGCGCTGCAGCGGGCGGCGGGGCTGCGACCGGCGGTGGAGGCGCGGCGACCGGAGGCGGATTGGCGAGCGGCGGAGGCTCCGCGACCGACGGCGGCTTCGGCGGCATTCAGTGCGTGTTCGTAATCATGATGGAGAACCAGAACTCGTCGGCGGTCTACAACGCGAACAACGCGCCGTACCTCTCGACGTTGCGGAGCACCTACGCGTACTCGACCGCGTACGGCGACGTGCTCACCACCTCGATCCCCTCCGAGCCGCACTACGTCTGGCAGGAAGCGGGGACGAACGCGTTCAGCGACAACACCTTCACCAACGACAACGACCCGTCGGCGTCGAACAGCACCAACGAGACGAACCACCTCGTCACCCAGCTGAAGAACGCGGCGAACGGGCGCGACTGGCGCACCTACCAGGAGAGCATCAACAGCACGACCGGAGCCTGCCCGGTGAACTCGTCGAGCCCGTACGCGGCGAAGCACGACCCGTTCGTGTTCTTCCAGGACGTGTCGGGGAGCCCGCCGTCGAAGACGAACACCTACTGCGCCGACCACCACCGTGAGTTCAAGACCGGCACCGGCAGCGGCACCTTTCACGACGACCTGATGAACAACGACGTGGTGGCGTACACGTTCATCACTCCGAACCTGTGCAACGACATGCACGGCGCGAGCGGCTGCTCGAACGGCTGCACCAGCGCGGGCACGGCGTGCGTGACCGCGGGCGACACCTGGCTGTCTTCAGTGGTGCCCGACATCATCACCTTCATCAACGCGCACGAGGGCGTGCTGTTCGTCGTCTGGGACGAGCCGTCGAGCGCGTCGACCCAGCCGTTCGTCGCGGTCGGGCCGCACATCAAGACCGGCTACGTGAGCAACGTGGCGATCAACCACTCCGGCTACGTGCGAACAATCGACGAGATTCTGCGGCTGCCGGCGCTTTCGACGGTGTCGAACGCAACAGACTTCTCCGACTTCTTCCAGGCGGGGTACTTTCCGTAGGCATGTCCTACACCGTCGATTTCGAAAAGGTCTCCACCGTCGGTCTCGAGTCGTCTCCGGTCGCCCCTGCCCTCGCCGGCTTGCGCGCGAACGAAGCCCGCTACTTCAAGAACAAGTACGACCACACCTTCGTCACCGAGCCGGCCAGTAAGTCGAAGGCGACGTTGGAGTGGGTGAACAAGATCTTGAAAGACCGCGACGGGCTGACGATCGCCTCGAAGCCGCTCGAGACCAGCGCGTTTCAGGTCGAGAACATCAAGATTGCCTACGTGTTCTACGAGAGCGGGCTGTCGATCAACGTGATGTACACCCTCGACGACGGCGGCAAGCGCGCGGTCGGCTTCAAGCTCTCAGACGGCATGGAAGTGCCCGAAGAGCTGGCGGCGAAGTTCAAGTTCGCGCGCCAGAAGTCGAAGCTCGCGGGCACGATTCGCGGCTCGCACTTCGCGTTCAAAAAAGACTACTGACAGATGACGTAGGTCCCGGTCGGGCAAGCGACCCGAGCATCGGTGCCGGGCGTGCTGACGAACATGTATCGAATCGGCATCAGTCAACAGGTTGATGCCATCCACCGCAATGTCTGTTTAGCATTCACCGCATGCTCAGGCTCGCCACTGCTCTCGCTTGCGTTGCATTGATCGCCTGTGGAACGTCGCACGAAGCGCCGCAGGCGAACACGGGCACCAGTCAGAGCGTGCTTCGCTTGCGTCCGCCGAATGGTGGCCACCCGGCGCTGGTGATGACCGCTCCGAGCGCTGACGTCGCGATCGCCCCCGGCTCGTTGCTGTTCGCCGGGCAGCTCGTTCCTTCCCACCCTCACCCGCCGCTTTCGATCACCCTGGTGGTCACTGGCCACGCAGGTCAGCAGACCGCGGTGCAACTGCCTCGAAGCCCGAATGGCGACTACGAAGGCACGTTCTCGTTCACCAACGTGGGCACCTACCACGCGACGCTCCAGGTGAACGGCCTCACCTCGGCGACGCGCACGGTCACCGTCGCCCACCCGCCGTCGCTGTCCCTCTCGGTGGAGCCGGCTCCTGCTCGCAACGACACCTGGCCGCGGCCCGAGGTGTGGCGCCGCGACGAGACGCCTCACCTGCGCATCGACAGTGACCGGCCGCTGGCGACCTCTTCGGCCACCCTCGCGGGGTCGGCCAATGGCGTCACGCCGGCGACGAGCGATGGGTGCGAATGGGCCGCGCCGTGCGACGCAGGCTCCTGCTCCTGCTACTCGCTGCAATTGAACGCGCCGTCACTCGACGCGCTCGACGGCACGCTCGCGCTCTCAGCCAACGGCATCGACACCGACGGCATCGCGGGAACGACCAGCGGCAGCCTGCCCACCACCCGCGTGCGGTGGGTTGCCGATGCCGGCGCGGGCGCGACGCTCGCCGGCTCACCGGCGGTCACCTTCGACGGCTACATCGTGGTCAACGCCAGCAACGCGTCATGGGGCTCGTTCGTCTTCAGCCCCGACGGAGTGCTGCTGTACGCAATGAACGACCCCTATCAGCAGCAGATCGAGATGAGCCCATCGCTGGTGTCGTTCTTCTACGGCACGCAGCAATCCTCGGGTTGGTTTGGGCCGGTGACGCTCACCGACAATCTGGCGCACGGGCGCGCGTACGAGATCAGCTGCCTCGACGGTTACGCCTGGCACTTCTGCTACGACACCGGCCTCGACAGCTATTACGGCGGGCCGATGTACCAGACCCCGGCCGCGTGGCTGAGCCGCTGGGGCTCGATGTTCGAGATCGACGCGTCTGACTACTTCGGTACCCCGGCGCGATTGATGGGCTACTCCCTCTACGGTTTTTTCGGCTGGGAGCTCACTGGAGGCATCTCGAGGGTCACCCCGGCGGCGGGCATCGTCACCGACGAGAAGAACTTCTACGCCATCGACGGCCTCGGCACTGTGCTCGGCGTACACCTCGGCGGCACCTTCTCGAACGAGTCCTTCGACGGAGTGTCGTTCTCGTCGCCCGCCCTCGGAGAAGACGTCGTCTCGGGCCAGTTGCTGCTGCAGCGCCCCGATGGTGGCCAGGTGCTGGTGCGCTCGGTCACCGGGTGCGACGGCGGTTGCCCCAGCGTCGCCGCGTTCGCCGCGCCTGGCACACCCTCGGCTCCCGACTGGGCGACCTCGACGGGAAGCGCGCACGGGCCAGTCGCGCTCGACGAGTCGGCCGTCTTCTTCACCACCGACAGTCCTCCGCAGCTGGTTCGCGTGGACCACGGCAGCGTGGTGGCCACCGCTTCGCTGCCCGAGCCTTCGACTGGCAGCCCGGTGCTGGGCGACAACGGCCTGCTGTACCTGCTCACCTCGAGCGGCACGCTGCGGGTGTTCGATACGGCGACGCTCGCTCCCCGCTGGTCGGGCACCGTGGGTGGCTTGTCGGCGGCCTCGCTCGGTTCAGCGAACCTCGACTGCAATCGCCTCGGGCCCGACGGTGGCATCGCGACCGGCAGCGGCAGCCTCTACTTCTTCAACGGCGGTGCGCTGGTGTCGGTGATCGTCGATTCGCCGAACCTCGACCCGAGAGCCCAGTGGCCGAAGTACCAGCACGACGTTCAGAACACCGGCAACATCACCCAGCCGCGTAACGCCGGGTGTCCCTGACACGGCCACCGAGGGCTACAGCCTCTGCTACTGGCCTACGAGCGCGACAGCTCGATCTGCGTCTGCGCGCCGCTCTGCACCGTCTGCGCGCGAACCTCGCCGCCCATCGCGCGAACGACCGCGCGCGCGATCGGCAGCCCGAGCCCGAAACCTTCCTGGCCCTGCGTCGTGGCGCCGCGGCGAAACCGCTCGAAGAAACGCTCGGTGTCGCCGCCTCCGAAGCCGGGCCCGGAGTCGCTCACCCGAATCACCGCTTTGGTGCCGTCGGCGAGCACCTCGACACCCAACAGCCCACCGTCGGGCGTGAACTTGTAGGCGTTGTCGACCAGGTTGCTCACCGCCTCGAACAGCCAGTTGGGCTCCGCGAGCGCGGTGACGCCCGACCCACTCACCTCCACCCTCAGCGCGCGGCGCGTCGCTCCCGCCTCGTAGCTGGAGACGACTTTTCTCACCAACGGCTCCAGCTCCACCGCCACCAACGGCACCTGATCGCCGGCGTCTGAGCGCGCCAGCGTCAGCAACCCGAACACCAGCGACGACAACCGCTCCAACTCCTTGAGCGCGTTCTCCATCGCTGCGCGCAGCTCCGCCTCCGAACGCGGCCGGCGGAGCGTGATCTCCAGCTCACCACGCAACACCGTGAGTGGCGTTCGCAGCTGGTGCGAGGCGTCGGCGGTGAACTGCCGCACGCCTTCGACCGCTTTCTGCAGCCGCTCCAGCATCGCGTTGAACGACTGGGCGAGGCTGCGCAGCTCCTGCGCCGAGCGGCCGTCGAGCGTCACCCGCCGGTCGAGCTGCTCCAGCCCCAGCTCGCGCACCGTGCGCTCGATGTGCTCCAGCGGCTGGAGGTTGCGGCGGGTCAGCCACCAGGCACCCGAGAGCGACAGTGCGATCGCGAACGGGAACGCGATACCGACCGCCATCAACACCCGCAGCCCTTCGCTCTGCGGGTCTTCCACCCCCGAGCGCTGCTCGTCGAGCTCGGAGTCGGTGACCACCCAATAGGTCACTCCGCCGAAGACCAGCAGCGTCGCCGCCAGCACGATGCCGTACCAGACCACCAGCCGCGCGCGGAGCGTCTGCAGGTTCATTCCGCCGCCTCGTCGAGCCGGTAGCCGACACCACGCACGGTGACGATGGTGACCCCCGCGTCGACCTTGGCCAACTTCTGGCGCAGGTTCGACACGTGCACGTCGACGATGTTCGCCGACGGCGTCACCGTGTACCCGAGCACGTCGTTCAGCACCGTCGCCCGGCTCACCACGCCGCCGTCGCTCTTCGCCAACAGCGCCAGCAGCGCGAACTGCCGCGCCGAGAGGTCGACCGCTTCGCCACCGGCTTCGCAGACGTGCCGCGCCAGATCGATCTGCAGCCGCCCCACCCGCAGCACCTGGCCCTGGCGCTTGTTGCGCCGCTGGAGCGCATCGAGACGCGCGAGCAGCTCCGAGAACGCGAACGGCTTGGCGAGGTAGTCGTCGGCACCCGCGCGCAGGCCCTTCACCCGATCCTGCACCGCGTCGCGCGCAGTCAGCATCAACACCGGCAGCTCGTGACCCCGCTCCCGCAGCTTCGACAGGGTCTGAAAGCCATCCAACCCCGGGAGCATCACGTCGAGAATGCAGAGGTCGAACGCGCCTGCCTGCAGCAACTCGAGCCCCTTCTCACCGCTCGCGGCCACCGTGGTGCGGTGGTCCTCCTCGCGCAGCCCGCGCTCGAGCATCGCGGCCAACTTGGGGTCGTCTTCCACCAACAGCAGGTGCATCGACACCGATGGTACGGGCGCGTGGGCAGCGCCGCTCAGCTCAGATCGACCACTCATCAAATCTTTATGTGCGACCCTCTCACTTCCGTGCAACTCGTGGGTCGGGAGTCGTGCCCCATGAGCACCCCTGCGTCGATCTCCGCGGCACTGATCTGCTCGGCCCTTGCCCAGACCCCGGTCGGGTTCGACCAGGCCCGCCAAGCCGCTTCGACGCGCGCCCCCGACGTGCGGTTGGGCGAGGCGCGCGAAGAGATCGCCCGGGCCTCGATTCGCGCCACCGGCGTTTGGCCCAACCCCACCCTCACCGTCAGCACCGCGACCCAGACCTCGCGGCTCAGCACCGGGCTCAGCCAGCCGCTCCCGGTGTTCGGCCAGCTCGGCACCCAACGCGACGCCGCCGCCGCCGACCACCGCGCCGCGCAGGCCGAGACCACCCTGGTGCGCGAGCAGGCGCGGGCAGACGCCACCCTCGCCTGGCTCGATCTCTGGGAGGCCCAGGCGCGATCGGAGCTGCTCGCCGCCGCCGCGACCGATGCCGAGCGTCTCGCTTCGGTGGCCAAGGAGCGCTTCGACGCCGGCAGCGCGCCGCGCGTCGACGTGGTTCGGGCCCACGCCGCGTTGGTGCAGGCGAAGGCCGACTCCGCGACCCAGTCCGCCGCGGTCGGAGCGGCCGGTGCCCGTCTCGAATCCTGGCTGGGCCGCTCTGCCGGCGGCTGGCGGCCCGACGGAGAAGCGAAGTTTCCCGCCCGGCCTCCCGAGCTCTCCTCGCTGCTCGACCAGATGGATTCGCACCCGGCGCTGAGGCACGACGCCGAGCGGGTCGCAGCAGCCGCCGCCCACCTCAGAGCGGAGCGCCGCCAGCGCGTGCCCACCGTCGCCGCCCAGGTGACGGTGAGCGCGTTCGACCCCACCCTGCCGGTGCCCGGGCGGCCCGACGTGATCGGCGGGCTGTCGGTCGACCTCCCGCTCTTCGACCAGCGGCAGGGGCTGATCGCGCGCGCCGAAGCGGAACAGCGGCTCGCGGTCGAGCAGTCGTCGGGCGATCGGGTGCGCTTCGAAGCGCAGGCGAAAGACGCCTTCGTTCGCGCCGCCGCCGCCAGCGCCCGGGTCACCTCGTTCGAGAGTGAGGTGGTGCCGTCGGTGCAGCAGGCGCGCACGATGACCGAAGAGGCCTACCGCGACGGCCGCGTCGATCTCCTCCGGCTCCTCGACGCTCAACGCTCGGTGCTCGACGCCAGACTGTCGGCGCTCGACGCGCGCGCCGCCTACGCCCGCGCGATGGCCGAGCTCGAGCGCGCCACCGGCGCCGACCTCTCGGAGCGCCGATGAAGCGGCTGCTGCTGGCGCTGCTCTGCGCGACGGGCTGCAAGTCCGCCGCCCCCGCTGAGCAGACGGCGGCCAAGGCGGTGCGCTGCGAGCCCGCGGTCGCGCTCGCGATGGCCGAGACGGTGAAGCTGCGCGGCACCATCGCTCCGCTGCCCGATCGCGACGCGCTGGTGGCGCCCCAGGTGGCTGGCCGCATCGTCACCTTGCTCGCGCGCGAGGGCGACAGCGTCGACGCAGGCCAACCGCTGGCGCGCATCGACGACGGCCCGCTGATCGACGACGCCAAGGCGGCCGAGGCGGCGTTCGCCCGTACCGAGGCCGAGCGTCGCAACGCCGCCACCACCCTCGAGCGGGTGAAGCGGGTCTTCGATCACGGCATCGCGGCCCGTCAGGAGCTCGACGACGCGACCGCGCGCTCCGAGTCGGCGGCGGCGGCGGCCTCCGAGGCAGAAGCGGCCCTCCAGCGGACCCGGCGGCAGGTCGAGCGGGCCACCGTGAAGAGCCCGCTCGGTGGCGTGATCGTGAAGCTGATTCGCAAGCCAGGTGAGCTCGTCGACGGCACCCCCGCCACCGCGGTGATGGAGGTCGCCGACCCGTCGCGGCTGGAGCTGGTGGCCGACGCCGCGGTGGCCGACCTGGTGCGGTTGCACAGCGGCCAGAGCGCGACCGTCTCCGTCGCCGCGCTCCCGAACGCCCAGTGGGTGGGCAAGGTCGCCGCCGTCTCGCCGGCGGTCGATCGCGCCACCGGCCTGGGCGTGGCGCGCATCGAGCTGACCCTCGAGAGCGGCAAGCCGCGGCCGCCGATCGGCACCCTCGCCTCCGCCGACGTCGCGCTCGCCGCGCCCACCGAGCAGATCGCGGTGCCGGTCGCCGCCCTCCGCGCCGCCGCCGGAGATCAGGCCGAAGTGGTCGTCTGCGAAGCGAAGGCGTCGGTGCGCCGGGTCACCCGGGGGGCCACCGTCTCGGGCCAGGTGGCGGTGACCGGCCTCGACGCCGGAGAGCAGGTGGTGGTCGAGCCGGTGCTCGGCATCGCCGACGGAGACGCGCTCGAGCCGCGGGGAGCCGCGGAGAAATGAACCGCCTTCGCGGGCGCGCGCCGTTGGTGTGGCTCACCGCGCTGGGCCTCGCCGCGCTGGGCGCGTGGAACGCCCACCAGCTGCCGAGCGGCATCTACCCCGAGGTGGAGTTCCCCCGAATCGTGGTGGTGGCCCGCGCCGGTGATGCGCCACCCGACGTCACCCAGGTCGCGCTCACCCGGCCGCTGGAGACCGCGCTCGCGACGGTGCTCGGCGTGGAGCGGATTCGATCGCGCACCATACGCGGCAACACCGAGATCTCGCTCCAGTTCACCCCCGGCACCGACATGTGGCGCGCGCTGCAGCTGGTCGACGCGCAGGTGAGCGACGCGCGGGCGTCACTGCCTCCCGGCACCGAGGTCAGCGTCGAGCGGCTCACCACCACCTCCTTCCCGGTGGTCACCCTCAACCTGTCGGGCCAGCTCGACCCTCGCGTGCTGCGCGAAGCGGGCGAGCTGACGCTGAAGCCGGCGCTCACCCGGGTGCGGGGCGTGGGCCGGGTCGAGGTGCTCGGCGGCGACGTGAGGGAGGTCGAGATCATCGCCGACCCGGGCCGTCTCGCCGCGCTCCGCCTCACGCCGAAAGACGTCGCCCAGAAGGTGCGCCAGAGCGTGGTGCTCTCCGCGGTCGGGAGGGTCGAAGAGGCGCACGCGTTCGAGACGGTGGTCGCCTCCAGTGAGCCGCGCGCGGTCGACGACCTGAAGACGGTGCCGGTCGCGCTCGGGCCCGACGGCTCGCCGATCGCGCTCGGCACCATCGCCGCGGTCACCGACGGCGCCGAAGACAAGCTGCTGCGGGTGAGCGGGCCGCTCGGAGAGACGGTGCTGGTCAGCGTCAGCCGGCTGCCCGGGGCGAGCACCCCCGACGTGGTGGAGCGTGCGCTGGAGGCGATCGCCCAGGTGAAGCCGGCGCTGCCGCCCGGGGTGAAGGTCGACGTCGTCTACGACCAGGCGGCGTTGGTCGACGAGTCGATGCGCTCGGTGCGCGACGCGATTCTGCTCGGCATCGCGCTCTCGATCGGCGTGATCGCGCTCTTCTTGAGGGACCTGCGCAGCGGCCTGGTCGCGGCGGTCGCCGTGCCGCTCACCCTCGGCGCCACCTTCGTGCCGATGAAGTGGCTCGGCCAGTCGCTCAACCTGATGTCGCTGGGCGGCATGGCGGTGGCGATCGGGCTGGTGATCGACGACGCGATCGTGGTCGTCGAGGCGATTCGCCGGCGGCTCGAAGAAGGCGCGCCGGTCGCCACCGCGGTCACCGACGGCGTGAGGCTGCTGCTCGGGCCGCTGATCGGCACCACCGCCACCACCGTGATCGTGCTGCTGCCGCTCGCGGGGCTCGAGGGCGTGGTGGGCCGCTTCTTCACCGCCCTCGCCGCGACCTTGGCGAGCGCGGTGATTCTGTCGCTCGCGGTGTCGGTGACGGTGGTGCCGCTGCTCGCGTCGCGAGCGATGAAGCCCCGGGCGGCGGGCCCGGGCTCCGCGGGCTGGGTACAGACCTCGATGCGCCGGGTGCTCGCGCCCGCGCTGCAGCGACGATGGTTGGGCTGGGCCGGCGCGGCGTTGCTGTTGGTGGTGGGCGCGGTATCGCTCCGCTTCGTCGGCTCGGGGTTCCTGCCGGAGATGGACGAGGGCGCCTTCGTGCTCGACTACTTTCTGCCGGCGAGCGCGTCGCTGACCGACACCGACGCCGCGGCCCGGAAGATCGAAGCGGTGCTGCGCACGATCCCCGAGGTGCAGACCTGGTCGCGTCGCACCGGGGCGGAGCTGGGCCCGGTGACCGCCACCCTGGTGAGCCGAGGCGACATCATGGTGCGGCTGAAGCCGCGCTCGCAGCGAACCCGCAGCGCCGAAGAGGTGATCTCCGACGCGCGCGAGCGGGTCGAGAAGGAGGTGCCGGCGGCGCGGGTCGAGTTCGTGATGGTGCTCCAGGACGTGCTCAACGATCTGGCCGGCACGCCGCGGCCGATCGAGATCAAGGTCTTCGGAGAGGACTACGCGGTGCTCCGCCAGCTCGCGGCCGAGATCAGCGCCCGAATCGAGACGGTGCCTGGGCTGGTCGACGCGTACCAGGGCTTCGACGAAGACTCTCCGCAGCTCACGCTCCGGGTCGACCCCGCGAACGCCGCCCGCCTCGGCAAGTCGAGCCAAGACGTCTCCGACGAGCTCAACACCGCGCTCCACGGAGAGGTCGCGGCCCAGTTTCGAAGACCCGATCGACCGATCGGGATCCGCGTGCGTTACCCCGACGCGGTTCGCTTCGATCCCGAGCAGCTGCAGCAGTTGCCGTTGCTCGCGCCGCAGGGTGTCACCTCGGTCGCCGCCGTCACCCAGCTGGAGCGCAACCCGACTCCGACCACCCTGGTGCGCGAGCAGATGCGGCCGGTGGTGATTCTCACCGCCGATCACGAAGGCAGAGACCTGGGCTCGGTCACCCGCGACGTTCAGGCCCGCCTGAGATTGCTGCGCCTGCCGACCGGCTACTCGCTCGAGCTGGGTGGCCAGGCCCAGGCCCAGCAAGAGACCTTTCAGGAGCTGCTGCGGGTGGCGGCGTTCGGCGCGCTGGCGGTGCTGCTGGTGTTGCTCGCGCAGTTCAGGCGCGCGGCGACGGCGCTGTTGGTGCTGCTGACCGCGCCGCTCTCCGTGGTCGGTGGGCTGGTGACGCTCTGGGCGACCGGGGTGCCGCTCAACGCTTCAGCGCTGATGGGCTGCATTCTGCTGCTCGGCCTGGCGGTGAAGAACAGCATTCTGCTGCTCGAGCGCGCCGAAGATCTGCTCGCCTCCGGCGCGAACCTCACCGAGGCGATGACCGGCGCCGCCGAGCTGCGGCTGCGGCCGATTCTGATGACCACTCTGGCCACCATCGCCGGCCTGGCTCCCCTCGCGCTCGGCATCGGCGCGGGAGCCGAGCTGCAGCGCCCGCTCGCGCTGGTGGTGATCGGCGGCCTGCTGATCTCGACCGCGGTGAGCCTGGTGGTGCTGCCCTCGCTCGCCACCTTCGCGCTCCGCCGCGCCGACTTAAAGAGTTCGTGAAGACGCGGGCGCGCCCGCTCCGCCAACGAACGCGCGTGTTACTTGGCCGCGCACCATGCGTCGACTGCTGCTCGCTGGCCTGGTGTCGATCGGCTGTGCACACACCACTGCCGCCGCGGCGCTCCGCAGCTGGGCGCTCCCCGGCGCGACCGGCGAGGTCACGCTCGATTACCTGCTGTTCGACCGCGCGAAGGGCCGGCTGTGGATCCCGGCGGCCAACACCGGCCGGGTCGACGTGCTCGACACCCACTCCGACACCCTGCTCGACGTCGGTGGGTTCACGGTGGTCGAGCGCGAAGGCCGGCGAGGCAAGCGGTTGCTCGGCCCCAGCTCGGCGGCACTCGGCAACGGCATGGTGTTCATCGGCAACCGCGGTTCCTCCGAGGTGTGCACCATCGACGAGCGCTCGCTGCGCCGGCACGGCTGCGTTCAGCTCGACTCGCCGCCCGATGGCCTCGCCTTCGTCGGCACCACCCAGGAGCTCTGGGTGACCACGCCGAAGTCGCAGTCGCTCACCATTCTCGACGTGTCGAAGCCCGAGAGCCCGGTGGTGAAAGAGAGCATCGCCCTCCCCGGCGATCCCGAGGGCTACGCCGTCGACGACGAGCACGGGCTGTTCTTCACCAACCTCGAAGACAAAGACCGGGCGTTGTCGATCGACGTTCGCACCCGGAAGATCGTCTCCGATCACCCCGCCGGCTGCGGTGAAACAGGCCCGCGCGGAGTCGCGATCGACGTCGCCCGGCACCTCGCGTTCGTCGCCTGCACCTCGTCGGTGTCGGTGCTCGACCTCGAGCACGACGGCTCGGTGCTCGCCAAGGTGTCCACCGGCAACGGCGTCGACAACATCGACTACGTGCCGTCGCTCGGGTTGCTGCTGGTACCCGCGGGCAAAGACGCGCTGCTCGACGAGCTTCAAGTCGGCGAGCACGGCGCATTGACCCAGAAGCGGAGGGTGCCGACGGTCTCGGGCGCCAAGGTGGTGGTGGCCGACGCGAGCGGCAACGCCTACCTGGTGGACCCGCGGGGCGCAGTGGTGCGGGTTCCCTTCTCGGAGGCGCGATGAGAGCGCTTCGTGCGTGGGTGTTGCTCGCCGCGGCGGCCGCATTCGCCGGCGAGGTCACGATTCCCGAGAAAGACGTGCCACCCCAGGTGCTGGCGGCGGCGCGCAAAGAGCACCCCGAGGCGGCCATCGTCAGGTGCGAGCGCGAGCGAACCAAAGACGCGACCACCTACGAGCTGAGGCTCACGTTCTCGGGAAGAACGGTCGACCTCGAGCTCGACGACAAGGGCACCGTGCTCTCGGAGGAAGAGCAGGTTCCTCTCGAGGCGCTCCCCGATGCCGTTCGCCGCGCCGCCAGCGCCGGCGCGAAAATAAAGCTGGTGAAGGCCGAGCGAATCACCCGCCCCGGAGCCGCACCGGCCTACGAGGTCGAGGTCGCCGGCGCTCACGGCACCCGCGAGCTCCTCTTCGACGAGCAGGGTCACCCCCGGTAGCGCGGCTCAGAACTGGAGCAGCCGCATGATTCGGGAGCGCTCCTCCTCGAAGTCGCGCCCCTGCGAGCGATCGGCGACCTGCACGCCGCGGCCCCAGCGCTGCACCAGCTGCGGGGTGATCAACTCGTAGTGACGGCCGCGCTCCTCGGCGAGTCGAACCACCATCGGGTGCGTGGTTCGCAGCTGGCTCAACAGCTCGACCACCGCGAAGTCGAGGTGGGTCGCCACCAGCACCGATTCGAACTTGCACGCCGGAGCCCACCGCCCTCGAGAGCACGTGGGCGTTCAGCAGCAGTCGCCCGAGCACGTCGCGGGTCGCGGAGACCTCGAAGAACACCGAGGTGAGGCCTCCCTCGGCGTTCGACGCGAGGTAGTCGAAGAGGTAGCCGCCGAGGCGCACGCCGCGCTCTCCGTGAACCAGGCGCGGGCCGGTGGGATCCAACGCGTCGAGGTGGTTGCCCAGGACGTCGGTGATCAGCCAGTTCTTGCCCCGTGCGCGAATGCCCACGCCCGGCAGTGTTCGCAAGCGACGAACCGGCGCACACCTAAAGATTCGATGAGCGCCTTCGCGCGCGGCGCTCGACTCGAGGACATCGACCGGGGCTGGTCGCCTCCGCGGGGTTGTAAGCAGACGTGCCAGACAGGTCACGGCCTCCGAACGGAACTGCCGGGGAAGCCACGCGGTTTCGCACCGCGACGCGCGGCGATGTCCTTTGGTGCGGCGCTTGAAGTGGGGCGGCGGCGTGAGCCTTCTCCATCGAGCCTTCGTTCCTCTCGCGGCGTCGTCGACTGCCCTGCTGCTGTTCTGCACCGCCTGCCCGAGTCACCACTGCGGCCAATCGAACTGCGCCGGCTGCTGCACGGCCGACGGCGAGTGTGTGCCGGGCACCGACCCGCTCTCGTGCGGCGGCAACGGGGCAAGCTGCCTCTCATGCGGCGCCGGGCTCAGCTGCGCCGCGGGCACCTGCCAGATGGCGCCCGATGCCGGCACCGACGTCACCTGCTCAGCGTGCGTGATGAGCTCCGACTGCGGCGGCAGCGGCGCCTGCGTTCAGATCGGCGGCAACGACGCGTGCGGCGCGTTCTGCGACGGTGGCCACCCATGTCGAACGGGCGAGAGCTGCGGCTACCAGGTCGCGTCAGACGGCACCCAGGTTCAGGTCTGCGTTCCCATCAACGGCCAGTGTGGCCCCGGGCCGTCGTGTCCCAGCTGCGCGGCCGGAGAACACTGCGACACGGTGACGCTCACCTGCGTGACCGATGGTGCAGGCGGCGGCGGCGGTGGGATCTCACCGGCGGGCGGGGGCGGCGCGACGACCGGAGCCGGCGGCGGCTCCGCGGCCGGAGGTGGCGTGGCTGCAGGTGGAGGTGGAGGCGCAGCCGCGGGCGGAGGCGCAGCTGCGGGCGGAGGAGCAGCCACCGGAGGTGGCGCCGGCACGTGCGGCAACTACGACGACCCCGGCACGTCTTCGTGTTGCAGCAGCTGCACCGCGGGGAGCAGCAACTGCCAGGCGAACGGCTGCTACGGCGGTTGGTACTGCGATCGCACCAGCTGCAAGTGCCACAGCCCGCCGTCGACCTGCGGTTCGAGCGGTGGCGGTGGAGGAACGAGCGGGACCGGCGGCGGAGGGAGCGCAGGCGGCTCAGGGGGTGGCGGCACCAGCGGCGTCGGCGGAGGCGTGGGCACCACGGGCGGCACGGTGCCTCACCTGTACTTCGCGGTGGTGGGCGACACCCGCCCGGCGGTGAACAACGACACCGCGGCCTACCCGACCGCGATCATCACCGGCATCTACCAGAAGCTCGCCGCGCTCAACCCGCAGCCGCAGTTCGTGGTCACCACCGGCGACTACATGTTCGCCTCTCCCGGAGGCGGAGAAGCGGCGCCGCAGCTCGCGAAGTACCAGAGCGCGCGGAGCCAGTACCCCGGCGTGGTCTTCCCCGCGATGGGCAACCACGAGTGCACCGGAGCGACGGCGACCAACTGCACCAGCACCACCTCGGGAAACCTGGGCGACTTCATTCCCACGATGCTGACGCCGATCGGCCAATCGCTGCCCTACTACACGATCAACTTCGCCGATCAGGCCGGCAACACCGCCAAGTTTCTCTTCGTCGCGTGCAACTACTGGGACTCGGCGCAGAAGAGCTGGTTGCAGAGCGAGCTGGCGCGCTCGACCACCTTCACCTTCGTGGTGCGTCACGAAAACCTCGGCGTCTCGGCGCCGTGCACTTCGCAATCCGATTCGATGATCACCAACGCGCACCCGACGATGTTGTTGATCGGCCACACCCACACCTACTCGCACTCGGGCAGCACGCTGGTGGAAGGCGTCGGAGGTGCTCCGATCACCGGCGGCGCCAACTACGGCTTCGCGACCATCGAGCAACAGAGCCCGTCGGGCTTCGTGGTCAATCAATACGACTACTCGACCGGCGCGGTGGTCGACACCTTCACCGTGCCGTGAAGCCGGGCTCAGAACGTCGGCAGCGGCCCGAGGTCGTCTTTCGTCGTCCCCACGGGATCGATGGAGAGAAACTCGAACACCCCGACCTGAACCAGGTAGATGCGGGCGCCCTCGGCCGGCGGCAGGGGCCGGGTGAACGCCTCGCGGCCGGCGAGCAGCTGGCGCAGAAAGAACTGCTTCGTCACCACCGTGCCGTCAGCGAGCTTGAGCATTGAGACGTTGCCCTGGTAGCGAACGGCGATCACTTCGAGCATCAACCGGGAGCTTGGGCCATTTCGCCGCGCTCGAATCCTCAAGATTCCCTAAACACCGGCCTCCTGAACGACCCGATGAACCCTTTCGTTTTCGGTGACACCGCAGCGAACGCGTTGGTGGTCGCGCACGCGCTGGTGGGCGTGGTGCTGGCCGGAGCCTCGGGGCACCTGGGCTGGCTGGCGCTCGCGCGGCTGCGCGGGAAAGACGTCGCGGGGCCGCGGGTCGTGCGGCACCTGGTCACCATCGGGTGCACGCTCGGCCTGGCGTTGCTGCTCGGGCTGCTCGCCTACCCGCACTACCGCGTGCACATCAGAGAGGGAGTGCTCGACCGCGAGTTTCCCTGGGCGTCGAAGCTGTTCGAGCTGAAGGAGCATGCCGGCGCGCTCGCCTCACCGCTCTGGGTCGCGGCCTTCGGGCTGGAGCGCTCGTCGCTGGCGCTCAAGCCTGCCGCGTGGATCAACCTGCTGCTCAGCCTGCTGGTGATCTTCACCCTGGTGGCGGGGCTGATCGTGACCGCGGTGCGGGGCGCCTGATGAGACGCGCGCTCGCCAGCGTCGCCTTCGGTCACGGCTTCTGTGCCGCCTGGCTGGTCTGCGCGCTCACCCGGCTGCCGCTGCCCTGGTACCTGCCAGTCGAGCACCGGTGGACCTTCGCGATCGCGCCTCCGACCCTGGGAATGGACTTCTACGGGCGCTTGCTGGTCGCGACCGCCGCCGGCGTGCTCACCGCCGTGGGAGGCGCGGCGCTCGCCCGACCCGGGCGCGAGCGCTGGCTGGAGGCAGCCGCCGCGTCGTTGCCGGTGGCGGTGTTGCTGAACCTCGTCGTGCAGCTCGCGGGCTCCTGAGCCTCACTTCGCCAGCGGAGCCGCGATCGTCTGCGCCAGCTGCTTGGTGTGCTCCGGGCAGAACGGCGGGCTGGTGACGGCGAGGTCGCTGACCGCCCGCCGCTCACGCATCGCGCAGCGCTTGTCGTCGCAGGGGTACGAGAGGCCGAGGAGCGCGCCGGCCACGCCGAGCGTCAAGCTCCCGAGGCGCCGTTGGGTGGCGGGGAGCAGATCGGAGTCGAGCGAAGTCGCCGCCGGTGTCGGCTTGCCCGTCAAGCTGCGCAGCCGCGACAGTGAGACCACCGCGCGGCCATGCGGCAGATCGAAGCGCGCGAACGAGAACGGGTGGTCGGCGCTGCCCAGGTCACGCTCGATCACGTAGATGCGGCCCGGCTCGTCGCGCAGCTTCGGCAGCAACCGCTCCCAGATCACCTGGTCACGCTCGATGCTGTAGGTCCCCGCGGGCAGATCTTCGCGATCGGCCACCCTCACCTTCACACCCTGGAGCCGGTTGCCGAGGCCCTTCTCGATGCCCTCGACCTCCGGAGGCACCCGCTCTCCGAGCGGTACGATCACCAGCTCGGTGACCTTGGGCGGCTTCTCCACGTCGGCCGACGACGCCTCTTTGGCCGCGAGGCCTTCGCCATTCTTCTCGGCCTGCTCTTTGAAAGCCTTCGCGGCGTCGCGGTACTGCTCCTGGTTGAAGTGGGTGGGGAGCCCGAGGTTGCGGCGGTACTCGATCACGCAGAGGTAGTCCTTCTCCTCGCCGCAGATCTGCCACTTGACCGACATCGCCTTGGTGTCGTGAGGCGCCACCGCGAGCGCGCGATCGATCCAGACCTTGGCGTCGGCGACGCGCTTCTGTTTCAGCAGAATCCAGCCGTAGGCGGTCATCAGCTCGATCGACGAGTCGGGCTTGGTGGCCGCGGCCAGCTTCTCGAGCGCTTCGTCGGGCTCCTTCACCCCGAGGAAGACGAGCTGCCGCGCGAGCGCTGCCCCGGGCTCGAGGCGCTCCGATTCGCGGTAGCAGGCCTCGGAGCGCTCCTTCAAGCCGAGCTCGGCGTAGATGCCGGCGCAGAACGAGAGCTGCCTCGCCATCTCATGGCGCTCGAGCGTCAGCTCCACGTCTTCCCACCCGAACAGCGTGCGCTTGGAGCCCGCCAGCGCGTCGATCAGCGGGGTGTTGCCGGGCCACCGGGCGAGCGCGTCACGCCACGTCTTCTTCGCACCCTCTTCGTCACCGTTCTGCTGCTGGGCGAAGCCGAGAAAGAAGGCCGCGCCGGCGTCCTTCTGATCGGGCACCCGGGCCGCCCGCTGCGCTTCGACCAGCCCCTCTTTCAGCTTGCCCTGCGCGAGCAACACCTTGGCGGTGGCACGCAGCCCCTCGTTTTCGTCGAGCTGTTCGGCACGGTGCGCGGAGGCGAGCGCTTCGTCGAGTTGGTGGTCGCGAAAATAGAGATCACTTTTGACCGCGAAGAAATGTGCCCGGCTGCACCCCGCGGTTTGTTTGGTCTTCGGCGCGTCGACCGGATCAGCCTTGGCGAGCATCTCGAGCGCCGTCTTCGCGCCGAAGCGGCGCCGGGCGATCCGCGCGATGCTTCGGGCTGCTTCGCAGTCCTCCGGGTGTCGCTCGAGGATCTGCTGCCAACCCTGGAGCTCGGTGATCTCGTCGTACGCGTTGTTCAACAACCAGACGTCGCTCCGGTCGAGGTCCTTCGGGTCCTGGTTGTTGAGCGCCGCCGCGAACTGCTCGGGCTTCTCGAAGCCCCAGCCCCCACTTCAGGTGCCCCTTCACCCACCACCAGTGCGTGTTGGAGTCGTCGCTCGCGGGCCAGATGGGATCGTTCGGCGGCTTGACGTTCGACACGATCAGCATGCCCTGGAGGAACCGCTGAACGTCGTCGTTGGCCGCCGCTTCTGCCTGCTTCTCTGGCGAGAGCTGCGGAATCGGCTGGGCCGGCGGAGGCCCGCTGGTCTTCTCGGTACAAGCCGCGAGAGCAACCAACCAAAAACAGACAAGCGCGCGAGTCATGTGTCCTCCGCGGGACAATGTCTCACATGAAAGGGACCGCTCCAACGAGCACGCCCGGCCTCGCAACGTGGCGAGAGCCGGGCGTCGACTCGAGAGCGGCGGAAGGGATTCGAACCCTCGACCCCGAGCTTGGGAAGCTCGTGCTCTACCAACTGAGCTACCACCGCTTACGTCGGGCGCACTTCTCCCTCGTACCGTGCGCCCCAGTCAAGGACGCCGCGCACTCTCGCTCCTGACCTCGGCGTCGAGCACCTCGCGCACCCGGCGGAGCAGCGCCGCCGGCAACAGCGGCTTCTGAATGAAGGCCGCCGTCCCCTCGAGCACGCCCTGCTGCACGATCGCGTCGTCGGTGTACCCCGACATGAACAGCACCTTCATCTCGGGCCGGCTCGCCGTCAGCTGCTTCGCCAGCGCCCCGCCGCTCATGCGCGGCATCACCACGTCGGTCAGCAGCAGGTGCACCGTCGACCCGAACTGCTGCGACACCAGCAGCGCGTCACCTGGCCCGGCCGACTCGAGCACCGTGTAGCCCGCCCGCGAAAGCGTCTCGCGCACCAGCTTGCGCACCCCCGGCTCGTCTTCGACCAAGAGCACCGTCTCGTTGCCGCCCGCCGCCACCGCCGCCACCGGCCGCTCCGCGAGCTCCGCCTCGGTCACCGGGAGGTACACCTTGAAGGTCGAGCCCTTGCCGAGCTCGCTGTAGACCCAAATCGAGCCCCCGCTCTGCTTCACGATCCCGAACACCGTCGACAGCCCCAGCCCGGTGCCCTTGTCGCCCTTGGTCGAGAAGAACGGCTCGAAGATCCGCTCCTGCACCTCCTTGGTCATGCCGCTGCCGGTGTCGCTCACCGACAGCTGCAGGTGACGCCCGGTGCGGGTGCCCAGGTGCAGCGCCACGAAGTCGGCGTCGAGCTCGATCTCGGTCAGCTCGATCGACAGGTGCCCGCCGTTCGGCATCGCGTCGCGCGCGTTCACCGACAGGTTCAACACCACCTGCTCCAGCTGGCTCGCGTCGGCCATCACCGGCACGGTGCGGGAGGGAATCGAGAAGGAAAGCTCGATGTCTTCGCGCATCAGCCGGCGAATCATCGGGTCGAGCTCGCGCAACAGGCTCGACACGTCGAGCGCCTTCGGCTGCAGCACCTGCTTGCGCCCGAACGCCAGCAGCTGCCGGGTCAGCTCCGCCGCCCGGGTGCCTGCCCGCTCGATGTCGGTCAGCATCTCCGTCACCGCGCTCCCCGGAGGCTGATCGCTCAACGCCATCATCGCGTTGGTGAGAATGATGCTCAGCAGGTTGTTGAAGTCGTGCGCGATGCCGCCCGCCAGGCTGCCGATCGCCTCCAGCTTCTGTGCCGCGTGCAGCTGCTGCTCCAGCCGCGCCACCTTCTCGTGCGCCGCCTTCTCGGCGGTCAGATCCTTGAAGGTCGTGATCCCGCCGATCGCCTTGCCCCGCTCGTCTTTCAGCGGGTCGGCGCGCACGTGGGCCCAGACCAACGAGCCGTCTTTGCGCACGTACTCGGCGTCGAGCTCGAGCGACTCGCCGCGCATTCGCGCCTCGAGAATTCCCGGCAGCCGCGGGTGGCGAATCGACGGGAGGATCAGCAGCAGGTGCTTGCCGTTCAGCTCGGTGGGGCCGTAGCCGAGAAACTGCTCCAGCTTCAGGTTGGCGAAGATGATCGTGCCGTCGGGCTCGTGCAGCAGCACTCCGTCGCTGGTGCTGGCGAGCAACCGCCGCATTCGCTCTTCACTCGCGGCGAGCGCGGCCACCCCGAGGTGATCGGCGGTGACGTCGCGCACCACCTCGATCAGGTACTCCGGCGCGCCGCGGTCACCGCCGACGTAGTGCGCCGCCGACCGCACGAAGCGCGTCGCTCCGTCGCTCGGCCTCACCACCCGATACTCCGGCCCGGTCCAGGTGCCGGAGCTCGCCAGGGCCTCCGCGCGGGCGCGCGCGATCTCTGCCCGGTCGTCGGGGTGAATCAGCTCGGTGAAGCTCTCGGAGCTGCAGCGCGAGCCCGGAGCGACGCCGCTGATCTCATACATCACGTCGTTCCAACGCACCTCGGGCGCGGCGCCGGCGCGCAGACGATGCTCGATGATTCCAACGCGAACCGAGGGGGTGTTCATTACCGGGCGCGCCCTATTGTAGGGCTGGCCCCGGCAAAACCACAGACATTGACCCAGCGATTAAGCAGCCTGCCGCGATCAGGATCGCGCGAGCGGGCGCTCGATCAACGCCACCGAATCGAGCACTCCGACGCACTGGCCGGCGCCGTCGACCACCACCGCGTAGCGCACCGGCATCTGGAGCAGCTGGGCGGTGATCGCGTCGAGCCCATCGGTGAGGCTGAGCACCACGAAGTTCAGCCGGCGCATCACGTCGCGCAGCCGAACGCTCGAAGGCCCGGGTCGCTTCAACACCTGCAGCAGCTCGTGACCCACCACCAACCCGGTGACCGAGTCGTTGTCGTTCATCACCGGCACCACGTCGACCCCGTGCTCCTGCATCAGCACCGCCGCCCGCTCGGCGGTCTCGCCCTCGAAACACCCTGGAACTCTGCGAAGCATCATGTGACTCCCGTTCCTGTTGAGCGTTGCCGTTGAGCAAGTTCCGATCCCACCGCGCATGCCCGGCACGGCCTCCACAACTTCAGCTTCTGGTAACGATTCGCATCTCGGCGGTGGCGGGCCCGTGACCCCGAATCGCAGCCATTGCCGCCTGCTGTCGTCACCGCGAAAGCTTCCACGGTTGATGGCCCACCAACGCGATCGGGTCGCCCTTCAGCTCCGCCAGCAGCCCACGGCCCGGAGGCTCGGCGAGCTGAGCGCAGACCTGGGTGTCGCCGGCCACCAGCTTCGACATCAGCTCCGCCGTCTCCACCGCGCGAAGCCAGGGGCTGTAGAGGAGCTTGTCGACCCGCACCCCGAGCGCGTCGAGGCCGTCGACCACCTGCTCGAACTTCTCGCGCCCTTCTTCGGTGAGCGGCCGGAGGTGATCTTCGTCGCGGGGCTCGTCTTCGGCGATCGCGTGGCGGGTCAGGTAGAGCTTCATCGGTGCAGACCTTGGGCCTCGCGCAGCGCCCCGCGCCATTTCTTTCGCGCCCGCGCCGGCGTTGGAGACCAATCGTTGCGTGGCTGTGACCCGAACGCCTGCGCGCCGTCACCGGGCGGCCGAATCAGCCCGCGTCGATGCCGAGATCGAGCTGCCGCGCGTCGCGGTGCCGGGCGTGGGCGCGCCCATGGTCGAGAATCTGCTGCACCAGCTCGATGCGCTTGGGGCCGAAGCCGCACAGCCCGCGCAGCCGCCCCTGCTTCATCGCCTGGCGGAGCTGATCGACGTTCTCGATGCCCAGCGCGGTGAGCTGGCGCGCCAGCTTCTTGCCGATGCCCGGCACCTGCTCCAGCTCTTCGGTCGGCGAGTGCGACTGCTCGAGCCGCCGCAGCAGGGGAAAGTCGCCGCTGTTGATCCAGTCGACCAGCCGGCCCGCCAACAGGTACCCGATGCCGAGCGCGTGCACCCCTTCGACGCCGTCGGCCTCCACCACCTGCCAGAGCGGCTTCGGAGCGCGGCGTACGGTTGCGGCCGCCTCCCGGTAGGTGTCGACCCGATAGGCCAGCTCGGGCTCCAGCGCCATCAGCTGGGCGACCCGCTCCAGACCGGCTGCGAGGGTCGAATTGTCGAGGGAGCTTCCGGTGCCGTAACGGTGGCTGTCCTCGATCTTCACGTCGGGGTAACGCCGGGCGTGGCTTTCCATGGGTTTCACCTCGTGCTCACAAGCTGTGCAATCGTCGATCCCCATGGGAGCGCCGAAGTGTTCCGGATGCGGATCGTCGCTGGTTCCAGCGATTTTGGAGGGGGTCGAAGCCCACCGCTGCGACCGCTGCCCGGGCGTATGGGTCGATCTGGCGACGCTCGAGAAGGCGGCGGGCGAACCGTTTGAGCTCCAAGCGTTGGGCGACCCCTCGGCGCTGGGTTGCGGGCGCTGCGACCGCAAAATGACCCAGGTTTTGTTCCCAGGCGGTATCCCCCTCGAGGGGTGCGAGCCCTGTCGCGGGGTGTTCCTGCGAGACGGGAAAGACGTGGGCCTGGTCGAGGTGGTGTTCGGGCTGCCCGCACGGCGCAAAGCGTCGAAGCAGAAGGCGAAGGCCTCAGATGGCTTCAAGATCGCGACCGAAATGCTCGACGGGCTGCTCCGGTTCTTCAAGTGACCGACATCAGCGTCGATGGAGGCGTTGAGGCGCCAGCCGATCGCGTGCGCTAATCGTTGTTCATGTCGCTGCTGGTGCCGCTGGTGACCGGGTTCTCGACCTTCTTCGGTCTCGGCCTGGTCTACACCGGAGCGCGCGCCCGCAAGCCCGGCCGCCTCGATCGCCGGCTGATCGACGACCGCGAGCAGATTCTGGGCGCGGGCACGCTGGGCGAGCTGCCGATTCGCCCTGCCCCGCTCGACGAGCACCAGGCGCGGCTGCGAGTGGGCGCGATCACGGTGCAGCTGCACTTCGTTCATCTCCCCGCCGAGCGTGCGGGCGCGCCGGTGCTGCTGCTGTTGCACGGGCACAGCTCGTCGATTCGGGAGTTCGACGATCTCTACGCGCACCTGGCGCCCCACTTCGAGGTGTTCGCCTTCGATCAGCCCAGCTGCGGCCGGTCCTCCGACGTGGCGGTGGCCGAGGTGGTGTCGGCTGATCGCGGCGCCCACCCCGGCCTCGAGGTGATTCACTTTCTGCGCGAGGTCACCCAGGCGTTCGTCGAGCAGGTGATCTTGCCGCGCACCGGGCCACGGCCGGTGATCGTCGGAGGCGGAAGTCTGGGCGGCAACCTGGGCCTGTTTCTCGCCGAGGCGCGGCCGCGGCCCGCCTGGCTGGAGCGGGTCGTCGTCTGGTCGCCGGCCTCGGTGTGGAAGCCGACCTGGGAGAAGGCGATCGGCGCGCGCATTCTTCACCACCGCGCCCGCAAGACGTGGACGCGCGACGCCTTCTTGAAGGCGGTGTTCTGCGATCGCCTCACTCCGATTCACCCGCCGCAGCCGGCCTATTGGTACTGGGACTGCTGGGGCCACGAGGCCGGCGACTGCAACGGCAAGGGCTCGGGCTCGTGCCGCCTCTGCGTGGCGCGCCCGGCGCTCGACTTTCCCACCCACGTCTACCCGCTGATGGGCCGGCGCAAGGTCGAGGCGATCGAGCGCGGCTACGGCACGGTGAAGCGCGAGTTCACGCCCGCGCGGGCCGCATGGCACTGGGAGGTCGCCGCGGCGCAGGTCGGCTTCTCGCACTTCGAGCGGCTGGCCTATTCGCAGATCGGCTGCGACGTCGACTTCGTCGCCGGCGTCGAAGACCGGCACTCGGTGGCCGACATCTTCGGAGGCACCCGCGAGCTGTTTCGCGCCGCGGCGCGATTGCTGCGCGACACCGGGTTGAAGATTCGCGGCCGCTGGCTGGAGCAGACCGGGCACTCGGTGCACCACGAGCGGCCGACCGCGCTCACCAAGATCCTCGCCGGCGAGCTATAGCCGCGGTTGGTGCAAGCGATCGCCGTCGTCTTCAGCTACCAGTACCCGGGCAAGTACGCGCTCAACGTGCTCGCCGGAGCGATCGAGTCGCGCCCGGAGCTCGACACCGTGGAGCTGCATTTCCCACGGAACGGGGAAGCGCTGGAGACGGCGGCGCGATCGGCGCTCCAGCGC
This sequence comes from Myxococcaceae bacterium, assembly GCA_047602415.1. GTDB lineage: Bacteria > Myxococcota > Myxococcia > Myxococcales > Myxococcaceae > JASGHH01. The sequence goes on from JASGHH010000001.1 coordinate 1,851,698, forward strand.
GGCTGCAAGACGGTGGTGGCGTGGTCTTCGTACTCGCCCAGCTTTCCGCAGACGGTGAGCGAGCTGAAGGCGCTGCGCGCGTCACTGGGCGATCGGTTTCTCGCGATCACCGGAGGCGTGCACGCGATCGGCGAGACGCGCGACGCGCTCGACGGCGGTTTCGACCTGGTCTGCACCGGCGAGGGCGAGCGCTCGCTGATCGACCTGCTGCTCCGGCTGCACGAGGGCCGCGACCCGCTGGAGGCGATCGGGTTCGCGCGGCGGGTGGAGGGCAAAGAGGTGCGCACGCCGCGCGGGGAGCCGGTGCAGCTCGACGAGTTCCCCGCGTTCGCCGCCAGGCACCGGCAGATGGGCGCGATCGAGATCACCCGCGGGTGCATCTACGCCTGCCGGTTCTGCCAGACGCCGTTCGCGTCGAAGGCGAAGTTCAGGCACCGCTCGGTCGACGACATCACCCACTGGATTCGAACGCTGCGCGCGGCCGGCAAACGCGACGTGCGGTTCATCTCGCCCACCTCGCTGTCGTACGGCGCCAGCGGTGAGACGCCCGACCTTCACGCGGTCGAAGAGCTGCTGGTGAAGGCACGCGAAGCGGCAGGACCCGAGGGGCGGTTGTACTTCGGCACCTTTCCCTCCGAGGTGCGGCCGGAGCACGTCACGCCCGAGGCGATGGCGCTGCTGAAGCGGTACGTCGACAACGACAACCTGATCATCGGCGGGCAGTCGGGCAGCGAGCGGGTGCTCGAGCAATCGCGCCGCGGGCACGGGGTGGAGGCGATCGTGCGCTCCGCCCGGGTGGCCCTCGAAGGCGGCTTCGTGCCCAACGTCGACTTCATTCTCGGCCTGCCTGGCGAGGGCCCGGAGGAGATCGCGCAGACCGTGGCGCTGATGAAGCAGCTCGCCGGGCTCGGCGCCAAGGTGCACGGGCACACCTTCATGCCGCTGCCCGGCACGCCCTTTCGCGATCAGGCGCCCGGGCGCATCTCGGAAGAGACGAAGCTCGAGCTGGAGCGCCTGGCTTCGAGGCAGGTGCTGTACGGGCAGTGGAAGGCGCAGGAGGCGGTCGCGGCTGAGATCGCCTCTCGAGCACGGCTGCTCCGGGGGTGAGCCCGTCTACGTCAGCAGAATGATCCGGCTGCCCTGCAGCGCATTCCTCACCTCGAGGAACATGCCTTCGGCCGCCGCTTCGGCCTCGGTCAGCCGCCGAATGCAGACGTCCTTGCCCGCATCGACGATCGCCTTCACGTCCTTCAGCACCACCGCGGCGGCGTCGAGCATGCGCGCGGCTTCGGTCTCACCCGCCGACCGGGGCAGCTCACCACCCGCCTGCTGCTTCAGCTGATCCTCGAACCGCTTCAACGCCTCGCGGGTCTTGTTGAGGTCGAGCTTCGCGATCGGCTCCTTCAGCGAATCGATCGACACCTTCACCAACCGCAGGTTCGGCGTCTTCCCGAACGCAGGGTGCGGCAGCGCCAGCTTCTCGACCTCGAACGCGCCGAGCAGCCCCTCTTCGGGCGCCTTGAACTGGTACGGCACCACGTCGAGAAACAGCAGCAGCGCCGGCACGCCCTGCTTCGCCGCCTCGAGCTCGTCTTGATCGAGCGGCGGCAGCTTCTCGGGCGCGCCGATGAACGCGAGCGGGAAGATCGCGTCGTGCCAGAACTCCTCCGGCGCCGACCCGGAGCTCACCGTCGAGCCCCACAGGTGCGCCACCAGCTCGGCCACCCGCGGCGCGCGCGGAATCGACTCCTTGAACGGCTTGGTCTTGTCCATTCGCGAGAGCGCGCCCACCAGCTGCGCCTCGAGCTGCTGCTTCGCCTCGGGCGGCAGCTTCTGCTGAATGCGGGTCAGCGCTTCGCGCAGATCCATCGCCAACCGGTCGGGCGTGAGGTCGAACGCCGCGTTCACCTTCTGCGGGTCGAGCGCCACCATCTGCACGAAGCCGGGGTCGAACAGCCGCATGTAGTCGGCCGGGCCCAACCGCTGCGCCTGCCCGCCGCCCGCGCCGAACTTCACCTGCGCCAGCGACGCCCGCACGTCCTTCTGCAGCTGGTCGAGCATCTCCAGCTTCGCGCCGATGAACGCGTCCATCACCGCGCCGTACGGCGACAGCATGATCAGCGCCTCGGGGAAGCCCAGCGCCGCGCCCTCCGGCGACTCGCGGGAGGGAAACCAGAACGCGTTGAACTCCTTGCCCAGCCGCGAGCCGAACGCCGCCGCGAGGCCCAACGCCACCAGGTGGTGCTGCGGCGAGTCGACCTTGAACGGCCCGCCCAACAGCTTGATCGCCACCTTCTCGATCTCGGTCCAGCTCTCGGTCATCAGGTCGACTTTGCGTTTTTCGACCTGCTCCATCGCCGCTTCGACCTGGCGGCGGGCCTGCTCGAGCTCCGGGGGTACTGGCATCTCCATTCGCTACCCATAACAGCCTTTTTCGGCCAACGTCAGGCCGCTTTGCGCGGCTCCGCACACTTCCTCGTCGCGCTCGCGCTCACCGGCTGCGTCACCGCCGGGCCCCGTTTTTCCCAGGAGGTCGCCGCCTCGTTCGCTCACGACGAGATGCGAAAGCTGACCACCCCCGAGGCCGAGATCTACTACCCGGCGCAGGGCCACGACGCCGCGCTCGGCATCGCCTCGCGGCTCACCACCTGCCTGGCGAAGCTCCGCGCTCACGCGGTCACCCAGCGCAACCGCGGCAAGCTGCTGCTGTATTTGACCTCGGCGAACTTCAACAACGCCTACGTCGACGGCCAGACCGGAGGCGAGCCGCTCCACGCGGTGCTCCCGCTCTACGCGACCTCCGAAGGCTTTCACTTCGACAACCTCCCCGAGCAATCGATCGGCGACATCGGTTGCCACGAGCTGCTCCACTACGTGCAGTTCGAGCAGGTCGAGGGGTTCTGGCGCTGGGTGAACCTGATCGTGGGCGACATCTTCGGCCCGCAGACCTGGCTGGAGCGCTGGTTCACCGAAGGCCTCGCGCAGTACTACGAGGGCCGGGTCGAGCATCACGTCGGCCGCCCCAACAGCCCGCTCTACCGCGCCGAGCTCGAGTCGGGCCTCGCCGAGCGCAAGGGCAAGGTCGGCCCCGGTGACCTGAGCGTGTTTCAGCGCGAGCTCTACCCCTCGAGCGGCGCCTACCTCGCCGGCCTCCACTTCATCGAGTTCCTCGCCCAGAAGTACGGCGAGCAGAAGCTGTGGGAGCTGATCGACCTCCAGGGCAGCTCGGTGCTCTCGCCGTTCGGCGTCGCGCTGCGCTTCAAGGCGATCTACGGCTCGTCGCTCGGCGCGCTGGTCGACGAGTGGAGCCACGACCTCGAAGCCAAACCGCACGGCCACCCGCGCCCCGCCGATCAGACGGTGGTGCGCGCCGGCGCCGGCTACTCGGTGCGGCTCGCCGCGGCGCCCGACGGCACCCTGGCGGTGCTCAGCGTCGGGCGCGACGAGGTGCCGATGCTGCGGCTGCTCGAGCCCGGCGGTCAGGTGCGGGTGGAGCGCTACCTCACCCGCATCACCCCCGACCGCGACTACGTCGGCGCCAGCCCCGGCCAGCTGAGCGGGCTGTCGTTCACCTCCGACTCGCGCTGGCTGTTCCTGATGAACGACGACCTCACCTCGTGGGGCGACGATCGCGCGCAGCTGTGGAAGGTCGACGCCCAGACCGGCGAGACGAGCGAGATCATTCAAGACGTCGGCGGCGCGGGCGGCTCGGTCACTCCCGACGGCTCGGGCTACGTCTTCGTCGCGATCAAGCCGGGCCACGCCGAGCTCACCCTGCTCGACCTGCGCACCCGCGAGCGCACCGTGCTGGCGATCTCCGACCCTGGCACCACCTTCGCGGCGCCCGCGGTCAGCCCCGACGGCAACCGCATCGCGCTCAGCCGCGGCGGCCCGAACGGCTTCGACCTGGTGCTCTGGGAGCGCGGCGGAGAGCTCACCCAACTCACCCGCGACGGCCGGTTCAACTACGGCCCGCGCTGGGTCGACGACTCCCGGGTCGTCTTCTTGCGCGACTTCGACGGCCACGCCCAGGCGCACCTGATCGATCTCGACAGCGGCGCCGCCTCGCTGCTCACCCAGGCGCCGTTCGCCGCGCGCGACCTCTCACCGGGCGGCGGCCGGCTCGCCTTCCTCAACCGCGAAGGCTGGGGCTGGAGCGTCGACGCCACCCCGCTCGAGGGCAAAGACACCGTCGATCTCTCCGGCCCACCGCCCGCGCCGGAGCCGGCCGAACCGGCGCAGCTCACCGTGCAGAGCGACGAGCCGTACTCGGGCGCCGAGAAGGTCGCGATCCCCCTGCTGCGCCAGCCGTCGGTGGTCGACTTCGGGCTCTCCTGCGGCGCCGGCAACTCCGACTGCTACCTGGTGCACTCGTATCAGCTCGCGCTCGGCGGCCGCGATCGGCTGAGCTTTCACAACTGGGCGATCTCCGCTTACGCCGCGTTCCCGTCGAACACCGTCAGCCTCGCCGCCTCGTACATCAACGAGACCCTGGCGCCCTGGGCGTTGGGCTTCGGCGCCGGCTACGACCTGTTCACCGAGAGCTACGGCGCCACCCTCAGCCGCCGGGTGAACCAGGTGTCGGGCTCGGTCAATCTGGTGCGCTCGTTCTGGACCGTGCCGGTGCAGCTGGGCGTGAGCGGGCTGTCGCGCTGGGCCGACGACGGCACCTGGAACCGGTTCATCGGCCCCTCGGCGTCGTTCAGCTGGGTCGCCGTCGATTCGACCGCCTACGGCGGAGTGCAGCGCGCGCTCGGCTTCAGCCTCGCCGCCAACTGGTACGCCAAGGGCCTGGGCAGCCGCTTCGATCTCGCCGACCTCAGCGCCGGAGCGGTGCTCGCAGTGCCGCTCCCGCTGCTGAAGCGCCAGTCGCTGGTGCTCAACCTCGACGCCCGCACCGTGCAGGGCCTCGACGGCATGCTGCAGACCGGCGGTGTTCCCCGCGGCGTCAATCTCTACTCGCACGGCGGTGAGCCCGGGCCGGTGCCGCCGAGCCTGGTGCTGCCGGCGCGCTTCACCCTGCCCGTTCGCGGCTACGAAGACTTCGGAGTGGCGTCGAACTCGGCGGCGGTGGCGACCGGCCGTTGGCGCTACCCGTTCATCATCGACCGCGGCTTCGCCTCGCTGCTCTACCTGTTCCCCTCGCTGTTCTTCCGCCAGGTCGAGCTCGAGCTGTTCGGGGCGGCGGCGATCACCGACAACCGCGATCACCCCTGGCTGCGATCGGCCGGCGCCGGCGTCTACGTGCGCTTCGCGATGGCCGGTCTGCTGCCGATTTCGGTGTACTACCGGGTCGCCGCGCGCTTCGACGAGCACCTCCAACCCCTGCATTCCGTGGGTTTCTCTTTCGAATAGTGAATGGTAAGGTCTTCGCCCATGCGCAGGCTCCTCTGGCCGATGATGTTGGCCGCCTCCCTGTGGGCGCTCTCGGGTGACGCGGCCGGTCGCAAGCCCGCCGATTTCAACGCGGCTCCCGAGATGACCGAAGAGGAGCTGGCGGCGGCGAAGGCCCGCAGCAAGTCGCACCTCAACGGCTTCGACGAGAAGATGGAAGAGATGCCCACTTGCGGCCCGTTCAACGGCAACGGCAAGTGCAAGCCGTTCCCCTGGGCGTTCGTGGTGCTCACCCTGATCGCGTTCGGCGTCGGCTCGATCTTCATGGTGCGTTCGTTCCGCACCACCTCGAAAGAGCTCAAGTCGCAAGACGGTCACGCCGGTGGCCGCCGCTCCGCTCCTTCCGAAGAGTAACCGACTCCCGTAGCAAGCCCTCTCCCTTTGGGAGAGGCCGACGAACGCCATAGGCGTTCGCGGGTGAGGGACAGCCCTGCCCGCGCGTCGAACCGCACGCCTGTCCTGAACGCGATCCCGCGATCCTGCGATCCCTCTCTACGGCAGATCTTCACTCTTCTGCTGCTGCTGCTCAGGAGCGGTCTCTTCGCGCTGCTGTTTGCGCTCGATCACCCGGGGCTTGCTCTCGCCCGCGCGCGGCGGCTGCAGATCGGCGGCGAACTGCTCGGCCACCGCCTTCGCCAGCGCGCTCATGTGCTCGCGAAACACCCGCGGGTCCTTGTTCACCGCGAACGGGTCCAACGGCTCCTGGCCCGACGCGACCTCGTCGGCGCGAAACGAGCGGTACCAGAGGTTCGAGCCGCCATCGATCATGAACATGCGGCCGTAGCCGGTGAGGTAGCAGCCGGCGTTCCCGTTGTCGGAGCGCATGCCGTAGTCCTCGACCACGATCTCCACCACCGCGTCGACGCCCAGCGGCCGGAGCAGCTCGAAGTCGGGCGCCTTGATCGGCACCTCCTCGGTCAGCAGGCTCTCGAGCGTGCGCGACACCGCGCCAGGCGGCACCGTCGCGGTCCACGGCTGCTCCTTCGGGAGCAACGCCAGGGTGGTGGCGCGAATGCCGTCGGCGACCTCGAAGCGGGTGATGGTCGCCTTGAACTCGCTCTGGCCGTTCTTGTAGTGCTCGGTGCGGCCCTTGGCGAGGTGCTCGGTCAGCTTCTCGTCGGCCTCCGACGAGCTCATCTTCGCGCCCTTCTTGCGCAGCTCGTCCATCCACTTGCTGTCGTCGCGAAACACGTGGGCGTGCGGCCCCGAGTCGTCGCTCTCGAAACGCGCCACGAACGCCGGCCGGTTCACCCGGTCGAGCTCCGACGCGGTGATGGCGATGTGGGAACAGCCAGCCGAGAGGAGCGCCAGGACGAAGAGCCGTGCTCGCATGAACCTCGTTTGTACCCGAAAGCAACTGGACTTTGGCGGAATGTATCGCTACGAACTCCGGCGCTTAGCCATCTTTGTCGGGGAGGGTTGGAACCATGAAGCGTTTGTCGGGTCTCTTTCTGGCCGGTCTTTTCGCTGCTCTTACGACCGGTTGCCCGGACAAGAAGGTCGAGCCGCCCAAGCCGGTCGAGCCGCCCAAAGAGGTGAAGGCTCCGCCGGCGGCGCCCAAAGAGAACGAGCCGCGCGCGCTGAAGGAGTGCGCCGCCGGTCTCGAGCTCGGCCCTGCTCAGGACCTCAAGTTCGGTGAGCGCGCCGCCAAGCTCGCCGGCTACAAGCTCTCGTTCACCGACAAAGACGCCGACGGCGCGTTGGTGCTCGGCCTGTTGGGCCCGATCAACGAGGACTCGGGCGAGAACATGGTCGCCCTCAAGAAGTACGTGAAGTACTTCCAGGACGAGAAGGCCGACGCGATCGTGGTCACCGGCGACTCCGGTGAACCCGCGGCCGGCATCGCCCGCGCGCTCTCGGTGCTCGCCGAGTCGAAGCTCCCGGTGCTGGTGGTGATCGGCAACCGCGAGTGCCGCGCCGAATACACCGACGGCGTGAACGCCGCGCGCAAGAACTACCCCAACGTGATCAACCTGAACGAGGTGCGCGCGGTCGAGTGGCCGGAGCTCACCCTGGTCTCGTTGCCCGGCTACCACGACCCCGCGTTCATCAGCTGCGCCAACGGCTGCCAGTACTTCAAGAGCACGCTCGCCGAGGTGGTTCAGATGTCGAAGGACTCGAAGGCGCCGGTGATGCTTGTGGCGCACGGTCCTCCGCACGGCAACGGCGAGCTCGCGCTCGACTACGCCTCGGTCGGCCAGAACGTCGGCGACGACAACATCAACAAGACGATCACCGAGGCGTCGATCGCCTTCGGCGCGTTCTCGAACATCAAGGAGGCCGGTGGCCGCGCTTCGGCCGACCCCGCGGGCACCCAGCTGGTGAAGGAGGGCGTCGCCTCGAAGAACCTCTACGTCGCGATGGGCCCGGCCGACACCATCGGCTGGCCGATGAACGACGGCACCAACAACGTCGGCATGGCCGGCACCCTCACCATCAAAGAGGGCCAGGGCACCTACAAGATCCTCCGGCTGAAGGCGCTCACCGCGGCCGAGAAGGCCGAAGCGAAGAAGCTCGAGCCCGCCAAGGCGCCCGAGCCGAAGGAAGAGGCGGCTCCCGAGAAGAAGGAAGAGCCCAAGAAGCCGTGAGTACGGCGCCACGGCGCAGGCGTCTGGGCGAGCTGTTCGATCGAGGCGCAGGTTCTCGACGAGACCCGCCTCAAGGCCGCCCTGCAGGAACAGAAGAAGTGGGGCGGCAAGTTGGGCCGCACCCTGGTGGAGATGGGCTTCATCACCGAGGCGGTGATGGTGCAGGCGCTCTCCAAACAGCTGAACCTCAACTCGATCGATCTCGACACCGCGGTGTTGCCGGCCACCACCCCGTCGATGCTCCGGGTCGATCTCTGCGAGCGGTACGGCGTGTTTCCCGTCGGCGGCGACGCGCGCACCCGCACCCTGAACCTCGCCACCTCCGACCCGACCAACGTCGAGGCGCTCTCGGAGCTGGCGTTCGCGACCAACGCCAAGGTGGTGGCGGTGGTGGCGACCGCGTCGTCGATCGATCGCGCGATTCGCCGCTACTACTACGGCGAGAGCACCGTCGCGTCGAAGACCGCCACCCCGCAGCAGCTGGGTTTGAAAGAGACCAACGTCGAGCTCGACGAGCTGCTCGGCGTGGCCCCGGCGCCCAAGGCCCCGGCCCCCGCACCGGTGGTCGACGACGGCGCGTGGAAGAAAGAGATCGCCCTGCTCCGCGAGGAGATCGAGGCGCTCGACAAGAGCACCGCCGCACAGACGCGCGGGCTGCGGGCGCTGGTCGAGCTGTTGATCGAGTCGGGGCTGATCTCGCGCGAGGACTACCTCGCCAAGCTCCACAAGCCCGACTGAGGTCAGACCATCGGCGCCGACCCGGGCGCGGCCGCGGGAGTCGCCAGCGCGGCGTTCATCTTGGTGCGCGCGTCGGTCAGCTCGCTCACCAGCACCAGCACCTGCGGGTGGCTCATGATCAATCGGTCGAAGTCGTCTTTCGGCAGGCGCAAAAGCGAGGTGCGCTTGGCCGACACGCAGCTGGCGGTGGCCGCCGACTTGGTGAGCAGCGACATCTCGCCGAACACGTCGCCCTCTTTCAGGCTCGCCACGTGGGTCTTGCCGACCTTCACGTCGACCTCGCCCGAGAGGATCACGTACATGCCGTCGGAGGGGTGCCCCTCGCGAATCAGCACCTCGCCCTTGTTCACGTCACGGGCGCGGAACTTCTGCACCAGGTCGCGGCGATCGCCCTTCGAGAACGGCTGAAACAGCGGCGCGCTCGCCATCACGTTCTGCAGCAGGCGCTGGCGGCAGAACTTCTTCAGCGCCTGCGCCACCGGCGGGTACTTCGCCGACAGCTCGGTGAGGATCAGCGCCGAGATCTCCAGCAGCTGGCAGTCTTCGCCGTCGGCCTCGACCGAGGCGGTGCGCGGTGAGCCCGAGAGCAGCGCCATCTCGCCGAAGAAGGCACCCTCCTCCAGCTTGGCGATCTCGCGCTTGCGCTCGCCTTCGATTCTGAACACCTTCACCGCGCCGGAGCAGATCACGTAGAACGCGTCGCCCAGGCTGCCCTGCTGAATGATCACCTCGCTCGGCGTCGGGCGGCGCAGCGGGCAGCGCTCGAACAGCGCGATGAACGCGTCCTCCGGCAGGTCAGAGAAGAGCGGAATCTTCGGGAGCGCGCCGCTCTCCTGCCGGCTCTCTTCGAGCGGCTCCATCGCTTCTTCGTGCGGCGTGGCCTGAAGCTCGCCACGGGCGCTGGCGCCGGCCACCGCGGCGCTCTCCACCGCGTGCAGCAGCGAGTCGCCCTCGAGCTCGAGCTCGGTGAAGCTGATTCTGCGCCGCACCTCGGCCGAATCTTCGGGCGCAGGCGGTGCCGCGGGCGGCGCGGCGCGCGCGGCCTCCGAAGGCGCGGCAGGCCGGGTGGCCGTGGGCATGAAGTCGTCGGCCTCGAACGAAGAGAAGATCGCCAGGCCACGCTCGAGATCGGTCGACGCCTCGGGCGACTCGCCCTGCGCCGCCGCACCGAGCGACTCGAACGACTGCTCCTCGCTCCCGGGAATCCAGATTCGCGGCGACGAAGGCGACGCCTCGGGTGCGGCCGCCGCCCAGGCCTCCGGGTCGGTCTTCGGCTTCCCACGCGAAGAGAGCGAGTCGCCCTCCCCTTCGGTGGAGGGTGCCCGAAGGGCGGGAGAGGGCTCAATCTCCTCAGCCCTCGCGCTCACCGCACCCGGCTCATCGGCACCGAACGGCTCGGAGATCGCCTCCAGCCGCATCGACATCTCGGCCTCGGCGGGGCGCTTCGGCTTCATCCCCGGAGGCGCATTGAGGTCCCGCGCCTCGGCGGGCGCCGCGGGCATCGGAGGCTCGGGCGGCACCTGAGGCGGCTCGGTGGCCGACACCTCGACCAGCTCGACCTCGCCCTCGACCGGAGCCGACACCACCTCGAGCGACGGCTTCGGCTCCACCACCTCGAGCGTGGGCTGATTCTCCAGCACCTCGAGCTGCGGCTTCGGCTTGCGATCGACCGACTGCTCGATCTGCTCGGTGAGCGGAACGATCTCTTCCAGCTCCTCGTTCTCGACCACCTCGAGCTCGTAGACGGGAGCCGAGGGCACCGGCGCAGGCGGCGCAGCCTCGACCGCGGCGGGCGGAGGCGGCAGCGGCTTCGCCAGCTCCACCGGCAGCGGCGCGGGAGGCGCTTCGACCACCGCGGGCGGCATCGGCTTCGGCGCCTCGTCGGGGATCGACGAGTCGAGGTCGTAGACGGGCGTGCCGGCGATCGGCACCTCCTCGCCCTCCTCCGCGCCGGCCACCACCTCGAGCTCCAGCGGCGGAGCAGACGGCGCCGGCGCGGGCACCTCGGGCGCGGCAGGCGGAGGAACCGCCGGCGTCCCCACTCCGGTGACCCCGACGTCGAGCTCGACCTCTTCGAGCGTGGAGCGCCCCTTGGGGCCGTCGTCGGTCTCGATCTCGATCGCGTCGAGGTTCTTGGTCGGCGACGGGCCCTTCTCGGCCATCGGCACGAAGGTGGAGCCCTGGGTCTGCGGCTCCTCGCCGGGCACCTCGTAGTCGGGCAGATCGATCGCGTCGGCGCGGTTGGTCGGGCTCGGCGCCGCCATCGGGTCGAGCTGGGCGCCCTTCTTCGGCGGGCTGACGTACGGCTTCGCGGCGGCCGGCGCGGGCGCGGCCTCGGAGCCGTTCTTGGCGGCGGGCGCGTTGGCGAGCGGCAGCGGGCGCGCCGACGCCACCGTCTTGCTGGTCTTTCGCGCGTAGAGATCGGCGAGCATCTTCTGCACGCCCTTGTGCGCGGGATCGAGCTCGAGGATCAGCTTGCTGGCGGCGATCGCGCGGGGAAGAAAACCGTCTTTCGCGAACCCCTCCGCCGCCCAGGCGTACGACTCGATCGCCTTTTCTTTCTTCCCCGCCTTGGCGAACGCGTCGCCCATGCGCAGCCGCGCCTGCAGGTCCTTCGGGTCGGCCTTGCAGTACTCGTCGTAGGCCTCGGCGGCCTTGGCGAACTTGCCCTTGGCGAAGGCCTCCGATGCCTTCTCCTTGAGCTTCCGCAGATCCATCTACTTCTTGGCCTCCGGCGAGAGCTTCGCCAGCGCCTTCGAAGCGGTGTCGCGCACCTTGCGGTAGTAGTCGCCCTTCAGCGCGTCGAGCGCGTCGAGCGCCGCCGCGGTGCCGCCGTTGTCGAGCGCCTCCGCCGACGCCGCCCGCACCTCGGAGCGATCGCTGTAGAGATCGCGCGCGATCACCTCGGCCGCCTTGGGGTCCTTCAGCTTGCCGAGCGCCAGCAACACCTCGCGGCGCGGCACCAGGGTCGGGTCCTCCAGCGCCTTCACCAGGTACGGCACCGCCTCCGCCGCGCCGATGTCGCCCAACAGCTGCGCCGCCAGGCCGGCCTCGACGCCGCCGTCTTTCACCAGCTGCGCCAGCACCGGCACCGCCGCCTTCGACGGAGGATGGGTGCGAAACGCCTCGAGCAGCCGGCTGCGATCACCCGACTGGGTCTTCAGCTGCTCCAGCAGCGCGCCCTCGCCGTCTGCGCCCGCCTCACCGAACCCGCGCGCCGCCGCCTCCTGCACCTCGCGGTCGCCGTCGATCAGCCCCGGCTCGGCCAGCTTCAGCCCGTCGGCGCCCAGCCCGGCCAGCGCGGTGTACGCCGCCGCGCGCAGCTTGGGGTCGGCCTCGTCGGTGTACTTGCCGGCGATCTCCTCGATCCCCTCGACCTGCAGCTTGCCCATCGCCCGCACCAGCACCGAGAGCGTCTCCAGCTGACCGGCGGTGGCGTCGTCGACCACCTCGCGCGGAGGCGTGGGCTCACGCACCGTCTTGCCGTGCTCCTGCGCCTTGGCGAGCGCGAGCTGGTGCACCTTCTTCATCAGATCCATCTGCTTGGCGCGCAGCGGCGCGTCGGGCGACTTCGGGTCGACCGGCAGATCGGGATCGAAGTCTTTGCCGTACTTCAGCTCCATCTTCGCCGGCACCCAGTCGCTCCGGAGGCCGTCGAGCGCCTTGGTCTCGGTCTCGTACGCCTTCGAGAGCGCCGGCGCCGCCGCCTTGTCGCCCAGCTCACCGGCGGCTTCGATCGCCAGCCGCTTCAGCCCGACGTTGTCTTGAGTGATGAACGGCAGCACCTTGGCCGAGGCGTCTTTCGCGGTCGGCCCCAACGCCCCAAGCGCGGTGAGCGCGTCGGCCGCGGTCGAGGTGTTCTTCAGCTTGTCGAGAATCGGGTCGAGCGGGCAGCCGCCGCGCTTGCGCATCTCGCGGCCCGCCATCGCGCCTTCGGGGGTGGCGCTGAGCGCGAGCTCGCAGAGCGCCTTGTCGGAGGGGTCGTCTTTGCCGAGCGCGATGATCGCCCGCACCGCGAACTGGCTCGAGGGCGAGTGCTCCGCCGCCACCGCCTGAAGCTCGGGGAGCGCCGCGGTGTCTTTCAGCTGGGCGAGCGCCTCGCACGCCGCTTCACGCAGCTCGCCGGAGTTCTCTTTCAGCAGCGCGGTGAGCGCCGGGGTCGCGCGCTTGTCGCCGGCGTTGCCCAGCCCGCGCGCCGCCGCCGCCACCAACACCACCTGCGGGTCCTTCAGTACGTTGAGCAGCCGCTCGACCGCCTCGACCCGGCCCGACTTGCCGAGCTCTTCGGCCGCGCCGACGCGCTCGGGCAGGGTGCCTTCGGTCAGCGCCTTGAGGTTTCGATCCCAGATGCTCTGCGCTTCGGAGGCGACCACGCCCGCCATCGCGCCGGGAATGTTCGCCGCCTTGAGCGCCTGCACGATCACCTGGCGGGTGGCGCGGGCCCGCCGCGCGTACTGGAGCGTCAGGTACGCCTTCGCCTTCTCGTTGCGAATGCTGGCGAGCGCCATCGCCGCCTTCGCCTGCACGTCTTCGTTCTGATCGCCGAGCGCTTCGCCCAACAGGTCGACCACCCGCGGGTCCTGGCTCTTGCCGAGCGCGACCATCGCCTCGCCGCGCACGATCGACACCGGGTCTTTCGCCGCCTGGGTGAACAACACCAGGTCGTCGGAGTTCGACATCTCTGCCAGCTTCTTCACCGCGGTCGCCCGCTCTTCGGGGCGGCTCGACTGCAGATCGGCGATCAGCTTGTCGCGGCCGCCGTTGCAGGCAGCGAACAGCACCGAGAGGGCGAGGAGACCGGGGCGCCAACCGCGCAAAACCATGGTCCGCTTATATCAGCCCTTTTTACGAGCGCCGTGCTCCTTGATGCCCCGAAATGAGGGGCGCTTCCTGTCGGGGGAGCGGACCGAAAGTGTCGTCTCCTGTCCCTCGTCGGCGCGGTCGTCGGTGGTGCGCCCGTGGCGGCGCGGCGGGAGCGAGATCTCCGGCGGAGGCGGCCGCTCGCCCTGGGCCACCTTCTCGACGATCTGCACCTCTTCGCGGTTCAGCTTTCGCGCCCGGCCCGGCTGCAGGCCCTTCACCGAGATGCCCGCGTGAGCGGGGCGAAACAAGCGCACCACCGGGTGGCCGACCGCGGCGCAGAGCCGCTTCACCAGGTGCTGCCGGCCTTCGGTGACCACCAGCTTGAGCCAGGTGTTCTTGTCGGTGCGCTCGAACCGCGCCGCCAGCTTCGGAGTGCAGGGCCCGTCTTCGAGCCGCACTCCCCCGCGCAGCCGCTCCAAGGTACCGTCGTTGACGTCGCCGCGCACCTTGGCCAGGTACATCCGCTCCACCTCGTAGCGCGGGTGGAGCAGCCGGTTGGCGATCTCGCCGTCGTCGGTGAACAGCAGCGCGCCCTCCGCGTCCCAGTCGAGGCGGCCGACCGGGAACAGCCGCTGCTCGTAGCCGAGCTGCTGGAGCAGATCGCCCACCGTCGGCCGGCCCTGCGGGTCGGTCATCGTGGTGAGCACGCCGGGCGGCTTGTGGAGCAACACCCAGGTGCGGCTCTTCGAGGCCTCGATCACCCGGCCGTCGACGGTCACCAGATCTTTCGGCTCCACCTTGGTGCCCAGGGTGGTGACCTTCTGGCCGTTCACGGTGACCCGGCCGGCGGTGATCAGGCCTTCGGCGTGGCGCCGCGAGGCGACGCCGGCGCGGGCGAGGAACTTCTGCAGCCGCTCGGTGGGCGCGGGCATTTACGGCTCGTGGTTGTCGGCCGAGGGGGCCGGAGCGGGGACCGCGTCGGGCGGCAGCGGCGCACCGGGCACCGGCTCACTGCCCGGCGGAGGCCCGAGCGCGGCGGAGGCTGCCTTGGTGGTGACGTCGGCGCCGTCGATCGCGTCTTCGAGCTCTTTGAGCGCGGCCTCGGAGGCGGCGTTCTGGTCGTCGAGCTTCGCCTTGAACGCGGTGTCGCGCAGCGCTTCGACCGTGCCTTCGACCGGAGGCGGCGCTTCTTTCTCGACGATCTCCTGGTGCTCTTCGGAGAGCTCGTGGAACTCGCGCAGCGTCGGCAGCGACGACAGATCTTTCAACGCGAAGAACTCGAGGAACTCCTTGGTGGTGCCGTAGAGGATCGGCCGGCCCACTTCTTCTTTCTTGCCGAGGATCTTGATCATGCGCCGCTCGAGCAGCGCCTTCAGCACCGCGCCGGAGTCGACGCCGCGAATGTCTTCGATCTCGGGGCGGGTCACCGGCTGGCGGTAGGCGATGATCGCCAGCGTCTCCACCGCGGCGCGGGTCAGCCGCTGCGGCTTCACCTTGAGGAACCGCCGCACGTAGTCGGCCGAGCCGGGGTCGGTGCGCAGCTGCCAGCCGCCGCCCACCTCTTGCAGCACCACGCCCGAGATGCCCTCGCGGCGCAGGCCGGCCAGCTTCCCCAGCGCGGTGGCGATGCGCTCGCGATCGACGCCGGTCGCCTCCCACAGCTGCTCGACCGAGAGCGGCTTGTCGGCGACGAACAGCAGCGACTCCAGAATGGTGCGCACCCGCTCTTCAGAGAGGCGCTTGCCCTTGCCGATCAGCTTCTCGAGCGACGTCTCGGGCTCTTCTTCGGCGGCGTCGATCTTCGCGGCTTCGACCTCGTCGAGCTCGGGGTCGACCGCCGGAGCCTCGACCGCCTTCAGCTCCGCTTCGGAGAAGGGCGTGGTCGATCCATCGGCCTTGGGTTCATTGGTACTCACGGTCGAGCTCCTTGGTCGCTTCTTCGCCGAAGCCGGTCAGCGCCTCTGCCTTGCCGCTCACCCAGATCTCTTCGTTCTCGGTCATCCCGAGGCGAATCAGCTTCAGCTTCGCCATCTCCAGCAGGGCGATGAAGGTGATCACCACCGCCGAGCGGGTGCGCGCGCCTTCGAACAGATCGAAGAACGCCACCTTCTCGGCCTTGCGCAGCTTGTCGGCGATCTTGTGAATCGCGGAGGTGAGGCTCAGGCGATCGCGCACCACCTCGTGCTGGAACTTCGGCTCCAGCGCCTTCAGCACCCGGTCGAGCGCCTCGATCAGCTTGAAGACCGAGATCTCCTGGAAGCCGATCTCCTCCGGGTCGAGCGGCAGCCGCGTCATCTGCACCCGGCGGGGGAAGACGTCGCGATCGAGCAGGTCGTGGCCGAACAGCTGATCGGCCGCGTCTTTGTACTTCTGGTACTCGAGCAGCCGGCGCACCAGCTCCTGGCGCGGGTCGGGCCCCTGCTCCACCGGGCCCAGGTCTTCGGCCTTCGGCTCTTCCTTCGGCAGCAGCATGCGCGACTTCAGGTGGAGCAGCGTCGCCGCCATCACCAAGAACTCGCCGGCGATGTCGAGGTTGATCTCCCGCATCAGCTTCAAGTGCTCGAGGTACTTGTCGGTGATCAGCGAGATCGGAATGTCGAGAATGTCGAGCCGGTGCTCCCGAATCAGGTGAAGCAGCAGGTCGAGCGGCCCCTCGAAGTTGGGCAGCGCGATCCGAAAAGCATCGGCTGGCGCTGAGAGGGCGTCGAACTCGGGGTTGGGGTCGGCCACGTGAGGGGCGAGTCAATATCCCGGTTTAGGCCCACTCAACAACCCCGCAGACCTGATCAGAAAAGTGTCCGACACCTTTCTTAACGGAACTGGCGCTTGCGCAGGGTTAATCACGCTCGTACACTTAACGCTGTTAACTGAACGTCCCAAGTTCACCTTGTTGGGGGTGCCCGATGGCCCGATGGAGCGTGGTGGTTTCCCTGGTGGTGGTGTCGATGGCGCTGAGCGGCTGCTCGTCAGACGCGGTGGCGGCGCCCACCCGCAAGGCGGCTCCCAAGCCGGCCGTGCAGCTGTCGAAGGTCGAGCGGGCCGAGCTGTCGCGGCCGGTGCAGGCGATCGGGTTCGTCGCCGCCCATCGCGAAGCCAAGCTGTCGTTCAAGGTCGGCGGCGTGGTGCAGCAGGTGCTGACCGAAGAAGGCGCCACGGTGAAGCGCGGCCAGCTGCTCGCCCGCATCGACCCGAAGGAGATCGACGCCCAGGTGGTGTTCGCCACCAACGGCTTCGACAAGGCCAAGCGCGACCTCGAGCGGGCGAAGAAGCTCCACGCCGAAGACGTCGCCACCACCCAGCAGCTGCAAGACGCCACCACCCAGCTCGAGATCGCCCAGGCCCAGCTCGACGTGGCCCGCTTCAACCAGGCCCACGCCACCATTCGGGCGCCGTTCGACGGCCGGGTGCTGAAGCGCCTCGCCGAGCCGGAGGAGCTGGTTGGCCCCGGCACGCCGGTGCTGGCGCTGAGCTCCACCGAAGGCGGCTGGGTGGTGAAGGCGGGCGTGCCCGATCGCGAGGCGCTCGCGCTTGCCGAGGGCGACCCGGCGAAGGTGCGGCTCGACGCGCTCGGCGTCACCCTCGACGCCACCGTCACCGAGGTGCCCACCGCCGCCGGCCCCACCGGGTTGTTCGAGCTCGAGCTCTCGCTGGCCAACGCGCCCAAGCGGCTGGCCTCGGGCGTGGTGGCGAACATCGAGATCGCGCCCAGCAGCAAGCGCCCGTACAGCGTGCTCCCGGTGGAGTCGCTGGTCGAAGGCGACGGCCACAAGGGCTGGGTGTTCACCGTCGACGCCGGCAAGGTGAAGAAGCAGGCGGTATCGGTCGCCTACTTCGAGGGCGACAAGGCGATGGTCGACGGCGCGCTCGACGGCGTCGATCAGGTGGTGACCGCGGGCGCCGGCTGGCTCACCGACGGAGAAGCGGTCGAGGTGGCGCCGTGAAGATCACCGAGTTCTCGGTCAAGAACCGCGCCTTCACCCTGGTGCTGCTGGCGATGATGATCGCGCTCGGCGCCGCGGCGCTGAAGAACATTCCCCGCGCCGAAGACCCGGTCGTCCCCTTCCCCGTGTTCGGCGTCTACGCGGTCTACCCCGGCGCCAGCCCTTCGCAGATGGAGCAGCTGGTGGTCGAGCCGCTCGAGAAGGCGGTCAAGCCGCTCGACGGGCTGAAGAAGCTGCAGTCGTCGATGACCGACGGGTTCGCCTTCGTGCGCATCGAGTTCAACACCGAAGAAGACGTCGACCGGAAGTACGACGAGGTGGTGCGCGAGGTGAACGCCGCCCGCGCCTCGCTCCCGGCGGACCTGCAGAAGCTGGAGACGAAGAAGTTTTCGGCCAACAACGTCGCCATTCTTCAGGTCGCGCTGGTGGCTCCGGCGCTCAAGTACGAGGCGCTCGAGAAGCTCGGCGACGATCTGGTGAAGCAGTACGAGGCGGTCACCGGCGTGCGCGACGCCACGCTCTGGGCGTACCCCGACCAGGAAGCGCGGGTGTCGCTCGACCCGGCGCGCATGCTCGCCGCGCACCTGACGCTCGGCCAGGTGATGCAGGCGGTGCAGCTGGCGAACCTCGACATTCCCGGCGGCAGCCTCGACCTCGGCGCGCGCCGCTTCAACGTGAAGACCGCGGGCGACCTGGGCTCGATCGAGGCGCTCTCCGACGTGGTGGTGCAGGCGTCGCCGCAGGGCCTGGTGCGCCTGAAGGACGTGGCGGCGATCGAGCTTCGCGATCGCGACGCCGCCCACCTCGCCCGCTACGACGGCGAGCGCGCGGTGTTCGTCACCGTGACGATGAAGGACAAGCAGAACATCTTCACCGTGCACGACCAGCTGGCGCAGGTGAGCGGCTCGTTCGGCAAGACGCTGCCCGCGGGCGTGCGCCTGGAGACCGGCTTCGATCAGTCGCAGAACGTGTCGCACCGGCTGAACGGCTTCGTGCGCGACTTCATTCTCGCGATCGCCCTGGTGCTGCTGACGTTGTTGCCGCTCGGGCTGCGCGCCTCGGGCGTGGTGATGCTCTCGATTCCTTTGTCGCTCGCGCTCGGCCTCGCCGCGCTCGATGTGTTCGGCTTCACCATCAACCAGCTGTCGATCGTCGGCTTCGTGATCGCGCTCGGCCTGCTGGTCGACGACTCGATCGTGGTGGTCGAGAACGTGTCGCGCCACCTGCGCATGGGGAAGACCCCGCTGCAGGCTGCGCGCGATGGCGCGGCGCAGATCGGCATCGCGGTGTTGGGCTGCACTGCGACCCTGGTGCTGGCGTTCGTTCCGGTGATTTTCCTCCCGGGCACGCCGGGCCGCTTCATTCGCGGCATGCCGATGGCGGTGGTGTTCACCGTGCTCGCGTCGCTGCTGGTGAGCTTCACCGTGGTGCCGCTGATCTCGAGCATGTTCTTGAAGCCGGAGCACGACCCCGAGGGCAACTTCTTCATGAAGGCGCTCCACAAGGGCATCGAGGGCACCTACCGGCGCGTGCTGCAGAAGGCGATCAGCTTTCCCAAGGTGACGGTGGCCGCGGCAGCGATGCTGTTCGTCGCCACGTTGGGCCTGGTGCCGGTGGTCGGGTTCAGCCTCTTCCCCAAGGCGGGCATGCGGCAGTTCATCGTCGACGTGGAGACGCCCGAAGGCACCAGCCTCGATCAGACCGACCGGGCGCTTTCGCAGGTGGAGGCGAAGCTGCGCAGCCACAGCGAGGTCGAGACGGTGATGACCAACCTCGGCCGCGGCAACCCGACCGTCTACTACAACGTCGCGCAGGCGCCGGAGCGCGCCAACTTCGGCGAGCTGGTGGTTCAGCTCCACCACTACGACGAGCAGAAGTCGCCGGTGCTGATCGATCAGCTGCGCGCCGAGCTGGCCCAGGTGCCGGGCGCCCGGGTGACCGTGCTGGAGTTCTCGAACGGCCCGCAGATCGACGCCCCGATCGCGATTCGGCTGATCGGCACCGACCTCGACGCGCTGGAGCAGGCGGGCGCGCAGGTGGAGCAGCTGCTGAAGAACACCCCCGGCACCCGCGACGTGAAGAATCCGTCGTCTGAGAAGCGCACCGACTTGAAGGTCGCGGTCGATCGCTCGCGGGCCGGTCTGTACGGCGTGCCGGTGGCGGAGGTGAACCGCACCGTGCGCATGGGCCTGGCCGGAGTGAAGGCGGGCAGCCTCAAGCTCTCGAACGGCGACGAGCTCGACATTCAGCTGCGCCTGCCCGCGGAGCCGCACCCCACCCTCGCAGGCTTCCAGGATCTGCAGGTGTCGACCTTCAACGGCGCGCAGGTGCCGCTGTCGCAGGTGAGCGAGCTCGAGCTGTCGAAGGGCCCGACGTCGATCAACCACTTCAACCGCGAGCGCGTGGTCACCATCACCTCGCAGGTCGAGACCGGCTACGTCACTGACCGGGTAACCCGCACCGCGCTCGCCACGCTGTCGACCCAGAAGCTGCCCGATGGCGTGCGCTACGTGCCGGCGGGAGAGATCGAGAGCCGCCAGGAGAGCTTCGGCGGGTTGTCGGTGGCCGCGATCATCGCCGCGTTCGGCGTGCTGGCGGTGCTGGTGCTGGAGTTCGGCACCTTCAAGAGCACCGCGATCGTCGCCTCGGTGATCCCGCTCGGGCTGGTGGGCGGCATTCTGGCGCTGTTCTTCTCGGGCAACACCCTGAGCTTCACCGCGGCGATCGGGTTCATCGCGCTGGTGGGCATCGAGGTGAAGAACTCGATTCTGCTGGTCGACTTCACCAACCAGCTTCGCGCCAAGGGCGTACCGCTCGACGAGGCGATCGAGCAGGCGGGTGAGACGCGCTTCGTGCCGATTCTGCTCACCACCGCCACCGCGCTGGGCGGCCTGGTGCCGCTGGCGATGGAGCACTCGCCGCTCTACTCGCCGCTGGCGCTGGTGATCATCGGAGGCCTGCTCAGCTCCACGCTCCTCACTCGCTTGGTGACGCCGGTGATGTACAAGCTGCTCGCACCGGAGGTGAAGGTCGAACATGGGCTCCAAGGAACGGCGTGAACGCGAGAAGACCGAGACCCGTC
The DNA here is from genome assembly GCA_047602415.1 of Myxococcaceae bacterium. Lineage (GTDB taxonomy): Bacteria > Myxococcota > Myxococcia > Myxococcales > Myxococcaceae > JASGHH01. The sequence goes on from JASGHH010000001.1 coordinate 1,872,244, forward strand.
AGCTCATTCTGGAGACGGCGCGGCAGCTGTTTGCCGAGAAAGGGTTCGAGGCGGTGACGATGAGAATGATCGCCGACAAAATCGAATACTCGCCGACCGCGATCTACGTGCACTTCGCGGACAAGGACTCGCTGATGCGCGAGCTCTGCGCGGGCGACTTCCGCTCGATGTCAGCGGCGGTGGTGCGCGCCCAGAAGGTGGAGGACCCGCGCGATCGGCTGAAGAAGCTCGGGCGGGCGTACCTCGACTTCGCGCTCGATCACCCGAACTCGTACATGTTGCTGTTCATGCACCGCCACGAGCGCAAGGCCCTCGACAAAGACGAGTTCGACGACCCCGAGCGCTCTGCGTACGCGATGCTGAAGCAGGCGGTGCAGCACGCGATCGACAAGGGCGCGCTCCACGCCGACCACCAGGACGCCGATCAGACGGCGCAGCTGATGTGGGCGGGCATTCACGGGCTGATCTCGCTCCAGTTCGCGATGCAGAACGACGGCAAGGTGCCCTGGAAGCCGCTGAAGAAGATGGTCGACTTGATGATGGACGTTTTGCTCGAGGGGTTCCGCTCGGGCTCCAAGCACTGACTCAATAACAACCCACGCTGTGCCTTCGGAGGTCAGTCATGACCGCTACGACGCTATTGCTTTGCCTGAGTGTTGCCGTGAACGCAGACCCCTCTCCTGACAGGAGAGGGCCGACGGAGGCGCAGCCTCCGCGGGGTGAGGTTAGCGGCTTCGATCAGCGCCTCGAGACGCTTCGAGATCGTGCAGGCTCGACCCTGAACCAAATCGAAGATCTCGCGGCACAGGTCAGCCTCGAAGGCGCAGCGCAAGATGCGCTCGAGCGCGCCGCCGACGCCGAGTACGACCGCACGCTCGAGCTGTTCTGGCCGCGATTCAGCGCCGATGCGCACGCAGTCAAACTCTCGAGTGTCGATCCCCAGGTACTGGGAAACATCGTGGTCTCGCCGACGGCAGCGGGGCCAGTGAAGCCGGGAACGGTGCTGGTGGCAGCGCCCTTCTCCTTCCGCGTGCCGGACAGCTCGATCGGCGTGCACGCGGCGCTCACGATTCCACTGAGCGACTATGCGTTGAAGCTGGCTCCGGCGCGGCGCGGTCTGGCGGCGCAGCGGGCGGCGGTCGGCGACGACGCGGTCGCGGCACGTCGCCGCGCGCGCGTCGCAGCGGTCGAGCTCTTCTACGGAAAGCTGCGCGCCGAAGCCGCGCTGGCGGTGGTCGAGCAGGCGCACGCGCTGGCGGTGAAGAACCTCGCGGCGGCGAAGGCGCGGGTCGACGCCGGCGCGGGCTCGAAGGCCGAGGTGGCCGCGTTCGAAGCGCAGGTCGCGCGCAGTGAGCTCTCGCTGGTCGCCACCAAGGACGCGGTGCGGCTGACCGGCGAGCGCCTGGACCGGCTGCTGATGCTCCCCGATGGGCAGGCGGTGACCGCGAAGGAAGATCTGCTCGCGCCGCTGCCGGCGATGGTCCCCAACCGGGAGGCGCTCACGGAGCAGGCGCTCTCGTCGCGCGCCGAGCTGAAGGCGTTGGACGAGCGCATGAAGGCGCTCGACGCGCAGGCGACGGTGCAGCGTGCGTCGTACTTCCCGCGGCTCGACGGCGCGGCCGAGGCGACCTACGCGAACCCGAACCAGCGCTACTTCCCTCCTCCCGATGCGTTCAAGCCGAGTGCGCAGGTCGGAGTACAGCTCTCGTGGAGTCTGACCGACGCGGTGCAGGCCGGCGCCGCGGTTCGCGCGACCGACGCGCAGCGTGCAGCGGTGGAAGCGCAGCGCGCGGCGTTCGTGCAACAGATCAAAGTCGACCTCTTCGATCTGGCCGATCGGGTCGAGAGCGTCGAGACGCAACTCTCGGCTTCCGCCCACGCGCTCGACGCGGCCGGTGAAGCGCTCCGCGTGCGCGAGCGTCTCTACGAGAACGGCGCCGGAACTTCGACCGAGCTGCTCGACGCGCAGAACACGTTCGTCGCCGCGCAGTTCGCCGCGCTCGAAGCCCGGGTCGAACAGCGCCGCGCCCGCCGTCTGCTCGAGCTCGCGACGCAATAACCCCCTCCTCCCAACCAAGGGGAGGGTGTCCGAAGGACGGGAGGGGCGTCACACCACGAGCAGCAGTGCTCGAACGTCGCTCACATGCCAGTGAGCTGGCGCACCTTGGCGTAATACGGCGCCGCCAACGCCCGCGCCCGCTCCGCGCCGTCGCGCAGAATGCGGTCGAGTTCGCCCTTGTCGGCGATCAGCTCGTTGTACTTCTTCCGGGCGCCGTCGAAGTTCGCGTGGAAGATCTCCAGCAGGTCGCCCTTGAAGTGACCGTACCCGCGGCCACCTTCGCGCCACGACTTGTCGATCGCCGGCCACCGATCTGCGGGCGCCATCAGCCGAAGCAACTCGTAGAGCGTCGAAGGGGGACCGTCGAGCGGCTTCGGAGCCTCGAGCGGAGTCGAGTCCATCTGCATCTTCTTCTTGATCGTGTTCTCGATCGTCTTGTCGTCGGCGAAGAGCGGAATCGTGTTGTCGTAGCTCTTCGACATCTTCTTGCCGTCGGTGCCCTTGATGATCCCGGTGGCAGCCTGGATTCGAAACTCGGGCCGTTTGAAGACGCCTGCAGGGTGCGTGGCGTCGCCGTTCGGCAGCGTGGGTTCGTAACCAGGCACGTATTGCGAGTTGAACTTCTGAGCGATGTCCTGCGCCCACTCGACGTTCTGCTGCTGATCCTTCCCGACCGGCACCAGGTCCGTTCCGTAGAGAAGAATGTCGACCGCCTGCAGCACCGGGTACGCCAGCAAACCCAGCGAACCGTCCTGCTTTCGATTCTCGACCTTCTCCCGATAGGCGACGCCTCGCTCCAACCACGGCACGGTCAGCAGGTTGTTGAACACCCAGAAGACCTCGGGGACCTCCGGAATGTCGCTCTGCCGATAGAGGATCGATCGCTTGGGATCGACGCCGAACGCCAGGTACGCCGCAGCCGTCTGATAGGTGTAGTGACGAATCTTCTCGCCGTCGGGCAGCGACGTCAGCGCGTGCAGATTGGCGATGAAGTAGAGCGTCTCGGCGCCGGGCTCGGCCTGCAGATCGACGAACTGTTTGATCGCCCCGTAGTAGTTCCCGAGGTGGAGATCGCCCGAAGACTGAACGCCCGACAGAATACGCATGAGTGCCTTCTACGACGGCACAGAGCGTCAACGCACGGCTAACCTGACGAGGCCGGACTCGTTCGAGCGCCCCTCACCCGCCGCTTCGCGGCACCCTCTCCCGTCGCGGAGGGCTTACTTCGGGGATGGGCGCCGGCGTACACACGCTGCAGCCGCTCGGCATCGACGTGGGTGTAGATCTGCGTGGTCGCCAGATCGGCGTGCCCGAGCATCGCCTGCACCGCGCGCAAGTCCGCGCCGCGCTGCACCAGGTGGGTCGCGAAGGTGTGCCGCAGCTTGTGCGGAGACAGCGGCTTGTCGATCCCCGCGGCGACCGCGTACTTCCGCACCACCTTCCAGAAGCCCATTCGCGAGAACGGGCCGCCGCGCGGAGTCACGAACAGCGCCGGGCTCGACTTCCCCTTCAAGAGCAGCCCGCGCGCGGTCTCCAGGTACACCTTCACCTTGTCGAGCGCGGCGCGGCCCACCGGCACCAGGCGCTCCTTGCGACCCTTGCCGAACGCCACCACGAAGCCGTCCCTCAGGTTCAGGTCCTCGACCTTGAGCTTGATCAGCTCGCTCACCCGCAGCCCGGTCGCGTAGAGCAGCTCGAGCATCGCCCGGTCGCGCCGCCCCGCCGCGGTCTTCTCGTCGATCGACGACAGCAGCGCCTCGGTCTCGGGCAACGTCAGGTACACCGGCAGCGACGAGCCGCGCTTCGGCGAGTCGACGTCGAAGGTCGGGTCGGCCGGCGCCAGCCGCTCGTCTTCGAGAAACTTGTGAAAGCCCTTCAGGGCCGACAGGTGCCGCGCCCGGCTCTTGCCGTTGAGCCCTTCTTTGCTCAGCGCCGCGAGGTGCTCGATCACGTCGTCGCGCCCGACGTCGGCGACCTTGCGCCCCGCAGCGGCGACGAACTCGAGCCACACCTTGATGTCGTGGGCATAGGCGTCGACCGTTCGCGGAGACGCGTTTCGTTCGGCGCGCAGATACGCCACGTACGCGTCGAGCAGGCCGAGCTCGGCGGCCGCGCTCACGTGACGATGATGCCTTTGCCCTGACGCATCACTTCGATCCTGTCTCCCACCAGCGAGACCACGGTCGAAGGTTCCATCGGCTGCACGCCCCCGTCCAGAATCAGGTCGAGGCGGTTGCCGAGCTTTTCCTTGATGTCGCGGGCGTCGATCAGCGGCTCGCCCTCTTCGTCGGTCGCCGAGGTGGTGACGATCGGGTGGCCCAGCTTGGCCGCGATCGCCAGCATCAACGGCGCCTGCGGCACCCGAATGCCGACCTGGCGCTGCTTGGTCTGCATCATCTGCGGCACCAGCCGGGTCGCCTCGAGCACGAAGGTGAACGGGCCCGGCGTCAGCCGCTTCATCGTGCGGTAGGCGAAGTTGCTCACCAACGCGTACTGCGAGACGTCAGACAGGTCGGGGCACAAGAAGCTCAGCGGCTTCTTACGGTCGCGATCTTTCAGCTGGTACAGCCGGTCGATCGCCTTCTTCGAGTTCAGCGAGCAGCCGATCCCGTAATAGGTGTCGGTCGGGTACGAGAGCAGGCCGCCGTCCTCCAGCACTGCCACCGCTTGATCCACCACCCGCGGCTGCGGGTGCACGGCGTCCACCTCGATGATGTTTGCTATCGGCACGAAGGCGCGCGTCTTTAGCGGCAACCGGGCGTGGTCCGCAACACCGGCACGAACGCCACCGACGGAACGTCCAGAGTAAAATCAACCTGTTGGCACTTCTCGGCCAGCAGACTCACCGAAAGTTCGCCCAGGTACTCGGCATTCCACTTCAGCCGGGCGTTGCCCTTGGCGTCGAACAGCACCACCGAAAACCGGGGCCGGCACGCCAACGGAGGGTCCTCCGCAGGCGCCCCTTTCTTGGGAACCCGAGGCGCGGTCAGCGCCACCGCGATCGCCGCCGTGCCCCGCGAGGTCCACCAATGGTCGCCCCACGGCCCGGCGATCGCTCCGTCGCAGAGCTTCGGCACCGCGGTCCACGGGAGCTGAAAGCCACTGCCCAACGGCGGCGCCTTGCACGCGTGCTTCGCCGCGGGAATCGCCACCGTCTCGAACTCCTGGAGGTCGGCGAGCTTGAAGCTGGTGCCGAACAGCCGGTGCTCCAGGCCCGGCTGCTTGTCGAGCCACGGCTGGAGCTGCTTCACCGCCTCCAGCGCCGAGTTCACCAACACGGTCAGGTGATACGTCTGCTGGGTCGAACAGCCGGGCAACTCGACGGTGACGTCTTTCTCGGTGCCCGCAGGCGGCGCGCCCGGCTCGGTGACGATGCGCCCGGCGTAGCCGAACGGAGCGGAGATCGGCTCCAGCTTCGGTGCCGCGGCGGCGAGGGCGATCAACAGCCAGGTCACGACGAAGAGCTTACGCCCACCAGCCACTCCGCCGCCCGAGCCAACACCTCGCCCTCGGCGCGGCCGAACGAATGCGTCGCCCCTTTCACCACCGACAGCTCGACGTTCTTCATCCCCCGGGTCAGCCGCCGCAGCAGCACCGGCGAGCCCAGCTCGTCTTTCGCGCCCTGCAGAATCAACACCGGGCACTTCAACGCCTTGAGCGCCGCCTCATCGTCTGGCCGCGGCCGACCGGGAGGCCGAATCGGAAAGCCGAGCAGCACCATCGCCGCCACCTCGCGCTGCGCCGCCAGCCTCGCCCCCACCCGGCCGCCGAACGATCGCCCCACGATCGCGATCGGCCCTTCACCCGCCAACCGATTCAGCTGCGCCGTCTCCTCCGCGAGCCCGGGGCTCGGCCGGCCGGAGCGGAGCGTCACCGCCTGCGCCTCCAGCCCGCGCTCGCACAGCAGCCGCGACAACCGCACCAGCATCGGCTGCTTCGCCGTGCCGTTGAACCCGGGCACCAGCACCACCTTCACTTCTTCGGCTCGAGCATCTGGGCGACCACGCCGCGCGGCTGGCCGCCGAAGGTGAACATCAGCTGCTCGCGGAGCTTGCGCAGGTCGCGGGTGTCGAGCTCGTCGATGGTGCCGTGGGCGATCGGGTCGCGAATCGTCTCTTTGGTCCAACGCACGAACTCCGCCAGGTCGGCGTAGAACGAGTCGGGCGCGGCGAACGTCTCCGCCAGGTACGAGCGAAACGGCTTCAGGTAGCTCTCGTGGCGGCGCTCCAGCACCCGGCCGATCTCACCCATGCCCGGCGCTCTCGCGTTCTGCTCGGGGTCGAACGCCTCTACGAATTTGTCGAAGTACTCCACCCGGCGGCCGCGGCTGCGCACCGCGCCTTCGAGAAACGCCTTCAGCCGCCCGCCGCGCTTGAGCCAGTCGTTGAAGCGAACGGCGTAGTTCGCCACCAGCGCCCGCTCGAGCACCGCCGAGGCGAACATCATCGCCGCCGGAGTCGCCGGCAGATCGGTCAACAGCGACTGCTGAAAGGTCGTCTCCGCCACCGTCACGCCCTTGCGCAGCTCCGGAGGCACCTCGCTCTCGACGCCCTCGAACGCGCGGGCCACGTTCTCTTCGGTGTGGCTGCGCGAGTCTTCGACCTGGGCCTCGATCGCCTGCTTCGCCCGCTCGGCCTCGGCGGCACGCTCCTGCGCCGCCTTCGCCGCTTCGAGCGCCTCCTTCGCCGCGCGCTCGGCTTCTTCACGCGCCGCCCGGGCCCGGCGCACCTCGGCCTCGAGCTCCGACTCGCGCGACGAGAAGCGGCGGCGCATCGCCTCCGCCTCTGCCTTCGCCGCGTCGACCCGCGCCGCCGCGTCGGCCGAGATCTCGCTCTTCCACGCCACCCGCTTGCGGGTCAGCTCGTGGGCGCGCAGCGCTTCGGGGTCACCGGGGTCCAGCTGGAGCGCCTCCGAGAGCAAACGCTCCGAGGTCTCGAAGTCGCCCTCCTCCGCCGCCAGGTGCGAGAGGTCGATGCGCGCCCGGGGACCCAAACGGCGGGTGCCGTACTCGGGCAGCTTCGCCGCTTCGTTCAGCTTCGCCCGCGCCGGCTCGCTCTGCCCCAACAGCCGCAGCGCCCGCCCTTCGGCCGCCAGCCGCTCGTACTCGAACTCCTTCGCGCGGGGACCTTCGGCGTTGCGCGCTGCCTCCAGCCGCTCGAGCGCCGCCTGCGGCTCTCCGCGCTGCAGCGCGATCAACCCGAACAGCAACAGGTCTTCTGGGCCCGCCTCGGCGGTGCGGCGCGCGATCAGCTCGTCGGCCAACGCCGCGTCGCCGGTCAGCTGCGCCGCGTACGCGAAGTGGCCGAGGTACACCTTGGGCAGCTGCTCCTTCTCGTCGAGCGGCTTCCACGCGCCGACCGCGCCGGCCGCGTCGCCCATGAAGAGCAGCGCATCTCCCCGCGCGGCCTTCGCCTCCAGCGCGAGCGCGTTGGGCCCCTTGTTCTCGAGCTGGGTGAAGAGCGCGTTGGCGGCGTCGTAGTTGCCGGCCAGCGAGATCAACTTGGCCAGCTCCAGCTTCATCGCCGGGCCGCCGCCGTTCTCCACCGCCTTGCGCGCCGCGGTCTCCGCCTTCTCGAACAGCCCGACGTAGTGCAGCGCCCACGCGTAGTGGATCAGCAGCACCGGGTCTTTGCCGTGCTTGCTCCGGGCGCGCTCGAGCAGCGGCAGCGCTTCGTCGGGCCGCCGCTGGCGCACCAGCGCCCCGCCCTTCCACGCGCTCAAGGTCGGGTCGTCGCGAAACTTCGCCAGGCCCTCGTCGGCGACCGCGAGCGCCTCGGCCTGAAGCGCCCGCTTCCACTTCGACTCCGCGAGCACGGCGTAGGCGTGTGCGCTCGGGGCGCCCTCCACCACCTGAAGCGCGAGCTGCTCCGCCGCGGCAGGATCGCGATCGAGCGTCGCCTCCGCCTGCCCGAGCAGGGCCGCCGCCCGCCGCTTGTTGAGCCCTTCCGCCACCGCTTACGGACCGTAGATCCTGAAGTCCAACCACCCAAACAGATTGTGTGTGCGGCGCCGCTGCGCGAGGTGCTTCAGGTCGATCGCGCCCGCGTCGAGCTCGGAGGCCAGCCGGTTGAACGCCGCGAGGTGATCTTCGAAGCGCGACTGCGCGTAGCCGGCGTTGGTCTTCGCCTCCAACAAGAACGGCCAGTCCGACGACTGCGCCAACAGCAGCTCGCGCAGCGCCTGGTCGAGCGCCTGCTCCTCGACACCCTTCGCGCCGCAATGCGAGCGCGCCAGCCGCAGCATCTGCTCGCTCGCCCGAATCAGCTTCGGCCAGAACGCGGCGTTGCTCTCGTCGAGCCACACCGCCGCCTGCCCACCGCGCCCCCAGCTCGACTGCGCCGGAGCCACCACCTCCGCGTCGTCGATCGCCTTCACCGCCTCGCTCGCGGTCGACAGCTCGAGCCCCGGCGTCTGCGCGGCCAGCCGGCAGACCTCGGCCAGAAACGCCGGGCCCTCCAGCCACCAGTGGCCGAACAGCTCGGCGTCGTACGGCGCCACCGCCCACTGCGCGCCCTCTTTGGCCCGCGACCGAACGAAGTGCGCCGCGTGCTCGCGCGCCTTGTTGAACGCCGCCTCCGGGTGCCACACGTCTTTCTCTTCGCGGCCGGTCACCCGGAACAGCCGGAGGCCCTCCAGCCGGTGGTGGTAGTCGAGGTAGTCGGCGTCACCGGGGTAGCCCGCGCGCCGGCTCCACACCTGCTCGCTCGCCTCGGGGTCGCGCGCCAACACCGCCACTCCGTTCTCGCAGTAGGCCGGCTCGCGAAAGGTGGCCGGCGGCGACGCGCGCAGCAGCCCGTGGGTGTCGACGAAGAAGTAGCGCAGGCCGTGTCGGGCGAAGATCTCCTCCGCGCCGGGGAAGTAGCCGCACTCGGCCGGCCAGAGCCCGCGCGGCGCCTTGCCGAACCGGCGGCGGTGGCTCTCCACCGCGATCGCCACCTGCGCTTCGACCGCTTCCTTGCACTGCGCCAGCAGCGGCATGAACGCGTGGGTGGCGTTGCAGGCGATCAGCTCGACCCGGCCGCGCCGTTGCGCGTGGTGCAGCCGCGCCAGCACCCCCGCGCCGTGGGCCCGCTGCGCCGACCACCGCTTCCTCCAGAAGGCCGCCGCCGCCGGCGACCGCGACGCGACCTTCGGCAACAGCGCGAGCTGCTTCTCGAGCCACCCGTCGAAGTCGCGGCCGAGGGTGCGCTCCGACAACATCGCCGACAGCGTGGGAGAGACCGAGACGGTGAGCTTCACCTCGGGGGTGCGCTCGATCACCTCCAACAGCGGCAGGTAGCAGTCGGAGATCGCCTGCAGCAGCCACTCCCGCTCGGGGTGCGCGCGCGGAATCCACGGGAGGTGGGCGTGCAACACCAGCAGCAGCCGGGTGCTCACTCACGCCATCCGGCTGGTCACGCCCATCTGGCTGCTGGAGACGTCCCAGCCGAGCTCTTCTTCCTCGATCCGCCGCACGTCGCTCGAAGCCTCGATCCGCTCGATGCGCACCTTGGTGAGCGCGGTGTACGGGCGATTCGACGGCACCGCGTGGCCGCGCGCCGGCAGCGGCTCGCTCCACCGCACGCTCAGCCGCTTGCGCTCCACCTTCTGGCCGCGCACCGGAGGCAGCGAGAGAAAAGGGCTGCGCCCGAGCAGCATCGGCCCGCGCCGCACCTCGACGAACACCGCGCCGGCCGCGCTGACGTCGATGAACCGGCCGCCCCACGGAGCGTCGACCGGGTGCGAGCTGAGCACCTCGTCGCCCTCCACCACCTCCAGCGTGGCCGGGCCCGAGCCCCAGGTGCGCTCCGAAAAATCCCACGAGACGTAGATGCCGCCGGTGTCGCGCGGGAACGCCAGCACCCGATCGTCGGCGTGGGCCGACGGCAGCCGCGCGGTGCCGGGCATCACGAAGAAGTCCTGGGTCACCGTCAGCGACGGCCTGGCAGGGAGCGGCGCGGAAACCGGGCTCGGCTTCTCGGCCACCTCGAGCGGGCGGGTGACCTTGGGCATCGACACCGGCGCTGCCGCCGCCGCGGGCCGGGCGACTTTCTTCGGCACCACCGTCGGCCTCACCGCGGGAGGAGACGCCACCGGCGCTTTCGGAGCCCCGTACTTCGGCGCCGGCGGGGGAGCCGCCTTCACCGCCGCGCGCTCCACCGGCACCAGCTTCGGCTGCGCGGGCACAGGAGGCGAGCTGGCCGGCACCAGCTTCTCGAGCGCGGAGATCAAGTCGGCCTTGGTCTTCAAGCGCGCAGCCAGCTCCCCCAGCTTCTGGCCGGCGAGCAGCTTCAGCTCCTTCAAGGTCATTCGCTTGAGGTTCACGTGTGCCTCCTCTTCGGCGCTTGCGCTTGGTCTGCATACGCTAAACTCCGTTCGCGCGCCCGTGTCCGATCAGCCCCCCCTTTTGCTTTGCTGTTTCGAAGTGGTGCCAGGGCCGAGCGGCATCTCTCGACGCGTCACCGAGTACCTCGAGGGCGTTTCGGAGAAGTACCAGGTGGTGGTGCTGTCGACGAAGACGCCCGACCACTCGCACATCGAGCGGTACCGTGGCGCGCGGCTGCTCCGCGTTCCCGTGGGCACCGGAGACCTGCAGTCGCGCATTCAGACCTTCGATCGCGCGGTGCGCCGCCAGCTCGAGAGCGAAGAGTACCTGCTGGTGCACTGCTTCGACCCGTTCGCCGGCTACGCGCTCTGCGAGCGGCGCGACGAGCTCTCGTACCGCATCGTCTACGACGCGCAGACTTTTCCCTCGCAGGAGCTGCGCTACTCGCACCCGCACCTCGAGGGCGACCGCCGCTTCCTCTCCAAGGTGCGCCGGCAGGAGCTGTTCTGCCTGATGAACTCCGACGCGGTGATCACCGGCTCGGAGACCACCCGCGCGTTCATCGTCGACCAGGGCGTGCCGGGCACCCAGGTTCGCGTCTTCCGCACGCCGGTCGACCGCACGCCCTACACGCCCGAGACGATGGGCCGGCCCGACGCGTCGCCGATGAAGATCCTCCACCTCGGCAGCCAGCTCGGCTACCAGGGGCTGCCGACGCTGCTGAAGGCGATGCAGCTGGCGATTCAGAACGCCGACGTGCGGCTCACCGTGGTCGGCCCGAAGCACAACGAGTGGCAGGCCCACCTGATGGATCAGGTGACCGAGCTCAAGCTCTCGGGGAAGGTCGAGTTTCAGGCGCCGGTGAACGGCGCCGACGTGCACAAGATCGTCGCCACCTGCGACGTGGGCGCGGTCTGCCTCGACGACAACGAGCGCAACCGCCGGCAGGGTGGCCCGCTCGCGCGGCTGGGCGACTACCTCGCCGGCGGGCGCCCGGTGCTGGCCGCCGATCTCCCGGTCACCCGCGAGCTGCTCACCGAAGAGCACGCGATGTTCTACGCGCCAGGAGACCCTCGCGCGCTGGCCGAGAAGATCGTCGCCCTGGCGCAAGACCCGAAGCGCCGGGTGCGCATGGGCGCGGCCGCCCGCCACCTCTCCGAGAAATACGACGCGGCGTTCGTGCGCGGGCAGCTGCTCGATCTCTACGCCGAGCTGGCGGGCAAGCCCCGCGGCGACCCCGGCGAAGAAGCGGCGGCGGAGATCACCCGCACCGCCGGCCGCCCCACCCGCGACGACTCCTCGAAGTCGAACCGCCACAAGACCGACCCGGCGATTCGCGCCGGAGATCAGCGCGAGTCGTCGGAGACCACCGACCCCGAGGCGCGCGCGGCCGAGAACGCGATTCTGGGCACCCCGGTGCGCGACGATCGCCCGGTGGTGGCCGGCGTCTCGCTGCCCAAGCTCGACGACCCCCACCGCGCGGCGATCACCGATCGCGCCAACCCCGAGCAGCCGGTGCTGATGGGCACTCCGCTCGCCGATCGCTCGCCCGACCCGACGCCGCAGGAGCTCCCCGCGCTGGAGCTGATTCGCCCCAACAAGGACCTGCCCAAGAAAGACGACAAGAAGAAGGTGCGGCACACCCCGCCCTCCGGCCTGCCGCCGGCGAAGACGGTGCCGCGCCACACCCCTCCGCACGGGATCAAGGCCGCCACCGCCGAGAAGCCCACCCGTCACACCCCGGCGCAAGGCGTGAAGGCGGCGGTGCCCGAGAAGCCGGCGCCCCGCCACACGCCGGCCCATGGCGTTCCCGCGGCCGGCGCGCTCGGCGCACTTGGAGAACCCGGCCTCAAACAGCCGACCGCGGGCAAGGGTCTGGCCGCGCCGAAGGTGACTCCGCCGCGCGGCACCAAGGGCGCCGAGCCGAAGCCGAGCGACAAGTCGTCGCCGCGCCTCAACGTGGTCACCCCGGCCTCCGCCCGCGCCGCGCCTCAGAGCGGCTCCAAGCCGGTGGCGCCGAAGATCGAGCCTCCGGTGCTGGAGCCGGTGCCCGCGCTCTCGCCTCCGCCCCCGGTGCCCACCATCGACCCCGCGGGCCGAAACCGCCCGCCGCCGATCGCCGCCGCGCGTGGCCCGGTGCCGGCGATTCCCGGGCTGACCGAAGACTTCGAGCCGCGCACCCCGCAGGTTCCGCCCCCGGTGATGCCGGTGACCGACCCCGCGGCACACACGGCGAAGACCGCCGACTTCGAGGCCAACACGCCTCAGGAGCCGCTGATCGCGCACAAGCCCGAGGTCACCGGAGACTTTGCGCCCCATCTGCCGAAGACCGAGGCGTTGGAGCTGCCGGAGGAGCCGGCCGAGGTCGGCGATGAAGAGGTGATGGAGGTGGGCTCCGGCGAGCTGCCCGACCCGCCGAAGAAGCCCAGCGACGACTCGGTGCCCTTTGCCACGCCCGAGAGCCTCGAGCTGGCCGATTCTCAATGATCCCGAGGGTGCGCCGCTGCCCTCGAAGCTCGACCCCTGGTTCGCCCAGGTCGCCCACGGTTACTGCCCTTCAGACGCCGCTACCTTCACCAGACACACACCTCCGACCAACTTCCCAGGGCGCGACAGCTGATCACGCTGATCAGATGCACGAGGCTGTTTACCCATTCGCGCGGCTCTGGGATGCTCTGCCTTCGCCCCAATGGAACGCCGCGTCCTCATCGTCGAGAGCCAGAACGATTTCGCCTTAACCATGGCATCGGTGCTGAAGGGCGCCGGTTTCACCACTTCGCTCGCCCAAAGCGCCGCTGACGCGCACCGCGAGCTCGAGAAGCGCCGGCCCGACCTGGTCGTGTTGCGCGCCGAGCTGCCTGATCAATCGGGCTTCGTGCTCTGCGGCTCGATTCGAAAGGGAAAATACGGCGCCAACCTGCCGGTGATCCTGCTGTCCTCCGACGTCGCGCCCGAGGCGTTGCAGCAACACGCCCAGAGCGTGAACGCCGCCAACGGCTACCTGCCGATCCCGTTCGAGATGGGCGAGCTCACCCGCCTCACCGACGTGATCATTCCCCCGAACGAGGGCTCGACGATGCCCGAGATGCCGGCCCAGGGCGACGGCGCTCAGGGTGGCTCGGGCAACGATCAAGACGACGCCGATCTCGACAACGCGCTCACCGGTGCGGGCCCCAAGAACGAGGCCCCGGCGCCGATGCCGCCGCCGATTCGCACCTCCGCCGGTGGGCCGCCCAAGCTGCCGAAGCGGGAGCGCCGCTCGTCGATCACCGACGAAGACAAGTCGTTCCTCGATCGCGCGTTCCAGTCGATCGCCGACCGCAAGGCCGAGCTGCTCGCCGAATCGAAGGAGATGCGGCGCACCACCAGCCAGCGCCGCGACCTGATGGGCACGCCGGAGGGCAAGATTCAGCTCCTCCGCGACGAGCTGAAGATTCGCGAGGCGCAGATCGCCCGCATCAGCGAGATCTGGAGCGTTCGCGAGCGTGAGCTGCTCTCGGTCGAAGACCGGATCAACGAGAAAGACGTCGAGATTCAGGGCCTGAAGGTTCAGCTCGACGACGTGGTGCGCCGCTTCAACGAGTCGCAGCAGACGCTGGTCGACAAGGAGCGCGAGCACGGCCGGCAGATCGAAGACCTGCTGCTCCAGAAGTTCATCGGCGAGAAGGAAGTGATCGAGGTCGTCTCCGCGAAGGAGAAAGACATCAACATCCTCCGTCGCGAGCTGACCCAGCGCGACGACGAGATCGCCAAGAAGTCGGGCGACCTCGAGCAGCAGATGAAGGAGTACGCGGCGCTGGAGAAAGACTTCAACACCTCCACGCTCGAGAACGAGGTTCGCGAGAAGTCGCTCCAGGAAAAGGTGCAGGGCCTGGAGTCGGTGATCGAGAAGCTGAAGGGCGAGCTCGATCAGCAGGGCAGCCAGCTGACCCAGACGGTCAACGAGCGCGACGTCAAATACCAGGAGTACGAAGGCAAGCTGTCGGCCCTCGAAGAGACGCTGCTCAAGACCCGCGAGGAGCGCGAGGCCACCGTCGAGAAGCTGTCGCAGCAGCTGTCGAGCGCGACCGACCACTTCACCCAGAGCGATGCCGAGATCGACCGTCTGCGCGCCGAGTCGACCCGGCTGCAGACCGAGTCGTCGGGCCGCATCGGCGAGCTCGAAGGCGAGCTCGAGGCGCTCAAAGGCTCCTACGACCGCCTCGGCCAGGAGAAGCACGAGCAGAAGGCCGACCTCGACGAGAAGATCTCGAACCTGGAAGTTCGCATTCAGCACTTCGAGAAGGAGCTCGCCGACACGATCGAAAAGAAAGATCGGGGCGAGGCCGAGCTTCAGGCTCAGCTGCAGGAGAAGCTCGAGAAGATCGGCGAGCTCGAAGGCGAGGTCGAATCGGTCAAGAGCCAGCTGGCCGACCGCGAGGCCGAGCTCACCGCCGAGCTGGGCGAGTTGGGCGCGGCGAAGGAGCAGGTCGAGTCCGACTTCCTCCGCGCGCGCGAGCAGCACCAGGCCTCCACCGAAGAGCTGCAGGGCAACATCGAGCGGCTGCGGCTGGACCTCGAGGGCAAGGGCAAGCAGATCGACGGGCTCAACGCCGAGGTCTCCGACCGCGACGGCAAGCTCACCGACCTGTCCGACGAGCTGTCGAAGGCCAACGAGACGATCTCGAACAAAGAAGGCGAGATCGCCGCCCAGGCCGAGGAGCTGAAGAAGCGGGCCGAAGAGATCGACGGCCTCGAGCGCGGGCTGCAGGGCCGCGACGCTCAAATCGAGCGGCTCCAGGGCCAGCTCGAGCAGAACCAGGCCCAGCTGGCGCAGACCCAAGACACCCTCTCCACCACCCAGGAGCAGCTGCAGGAGAAGCTGGGCGAGCTGGAGGCGACCGTTCAGGCGCTCGAGAACACCCGGGTCGAGCTCGAGAAGGTTCGCGCCGATCGCACCTCACGCGAAGGCGAGCTGCAGGCGGCCCGCAACGAGATCGCGCGGGTCACCGGGCTGTTCCGCACCTCCGAGGCATCGAAGGCCGAGCTGGAGGAGAAGCTCTCGGGCGAGATCGGCCAGCTGCGCACCCAGCTGGGAGAGGCGCAGGGCAACTACGAGGCCGAGGCCGCGGCGCACGAGCGCCTCCAGCTGGAGTCGTCGCAGGAGATCACCAGCCTCACCAACGTTCGCAACCAGCAGAAGCAGCAGGTCGAGGCGTTGGGCGTCGACCTCGCCGCCACCAAGTCGAACCTGGCCGACACCAAGGAAGCGCTCGCCAAGGAGCAGAACGCCCACCAGTCGAGCCGCAAGGCGCTCGAAGCCGAGGTGGTGCGGCTGACCGAAGAGCTCAACCAGTCGCAGGACACCGGCTCTGACCTGGGCGAGCAGCTCGCCGCGACCAAGCAGGAGCTCGGTCAGCGGGTGGCCGAGGTCACCCAGCTGTCGGCGCAGCTGGCCCACGCCGACGACACCAAGGGTCACCTCGAAGAGCGCATTCAGAGCCTCACCGACGAGGCCCAGCGCCGCGAGGAGCTGCTCCAGAACGACCTCGCCTCGAAGTCGAAGGAGCTGGCCGACACGCTCCGCAAGCTGACCGCGCTCTCGCAAGAGAAGACCCGCCAGGTCGACGCGCTCACCCGCGACGCCACCGCCAAGGGCGAGGCGGCGAAGACCCTCGAAGCGAAGCTGAAGACGCTGTTCGACGAGTCGAAGCGCAAGACCGACGAGCTCAACAACCGGCTCACCGGCGCCAGCCACGAGCTGCAGGCGGCGAAGGCGGAGATCGGCGAGAAGGCCGAGATGCTGGCCAAGCTGCAGCAGGCCAAAGACGGCGGCGACAAGCAGCACGCCAACGAGAAGCAGCAGCTGCAGGCCCAGGTGCAGCAGCTCAACGCCCGCTTGGGCGAAGCCGCCAAGGGCCTGGAGGCCGAGCGCGCCGACAAGAAGAAGCACGTCGACGAGCAGACCGGCAAAGCGACCCGGGCCGAAGCGCGAATCGCCCAGGTGCAGCAGGAGTCGCAGCAAAAGCTGCTCGAGATCGAGAACCGCCACAAGGAGCTCTCGGCGCAGCTCAACATGCGCACCAAGCGGGTGACCGAGCTGGAGCAGGCGCTGGAGGGCGCGTCGGCCACCAAGGCCCGGGCCGAGAAGGAGCTCCAGGCGCGGCTGGCGGCGGCAGAGCAGAAGGCAAACGAGGCGGCGGCGAAGCTGCAGGTCGCGATTCGCGAGCGCAAGGACCTCGAGGCCAAGCACCTGAAAGACGTCGAGGACATCGGCGTCAAACACAAGGGCGAGATCGATCGCCGCGAGCAGGTGAAGGCGCAGGAGGTTCAGCGCCTGCAGGCGGCGGTGCAGGAAAAATCGAAGCAGCTCAAGGTCGTCGAGCTGGAGCTGCAGCGCTACAAGTCGAAGCCCGGCGCGGCTCCGGGGGCGGCTGCTCCGGCGGCGGCCAAGCCGGCGGCCACCGGCACCGGCGTCAACAAGGCGGTGGAGGCGAAGAGCTCGTTGGCGCAGGCGATCGGCTCCGCGATCGGCGAAGACGACGACTCCACCAAGATGAACACCGTACCGGTGGACGTGCGCGCGGCCTCCCCTGCCCCTTCGACCTCCAAGTCGGGGGTGAACCCGGCGGTGGCGAAGACGGCGATGTCGCCCGCGGCGAAGCCTGGCGCGGCGAAGAGCCCGGTTCCGGGCATGTCGGCGGCTCCGGCGCAGAAGGCCCAAGACCGCGAAGACCGCACGGTGGTGATGCCGGCCGGCAGCGCCAGCCCCCTGCCCCCGAAGCGCGGCGACGAAGACGACGACGCCGACTTCAACAGCCTGATCGACAACCTGGGCGACTGAGGC
This sequence comes from Myxococcaceae bacterium, assembly GCA_047602415.1. Taxonomy (GTDB): domain Bacteria; phylum Myxococcota; class Myxococcia; order Myxococcales; family Myxococcaceae; genus JASGHH01. Next base: position 1,889,434 of record JASGHH010000001.1, read on the forward strand.
CCTACAGGGGGTGCACCCGCCCTCTGTTTTCGCTATACGGCCCCGTCTATTCTTGAAGGGGCCCGCATGTCCTCCACCCACCGCCTACTCTGTCTCGCCGCGCTGGTGAGCGTCGCAGGGTGCAAGTGTGGCCCGACGTCGAAGTTTCACCCGATCGCCGACGCCGGCCCGGAGTGCGACGTCGGGATGACGCTGGTGCAGGGCACCTGCCGCTTCGTCTGCCACCGCGACGGCGACTGCCCCACCGACCAGCGCTGCAACCTGCTCACCGGCATGTGCGAGGCGAAGCCGGCCCCGGTCGACGCGGGCCCGCAGAACACGCCCTGCACCAACGGCGCGGTGCGCTGCACCAACGACGCGAAGGGCATCGAGAGCTGCGACACCGACGGCGGCTGGGCGCTGACCGAGACCTGCCCGGTGCCCGACGGCTTCTGCCAGAACGAGGTGTGCCTCACCTGCCAGCCGGGCTCGGCGGCGTGCGTGCCGAACACCACCGACCAGCTGCAGATCTGCTTGGACGACGGCTCGGGCTTTCGCAACGTGCAGTGCGCCGCCGGCGCGCTGTGCACGATGGGCGAGTGCCGCGAGTGCATTCCCAACTCCACCCAGTGCTCGCCCGACGGCAAGTCGCTGCAGACCTGCACCAAGCAGCAAGACGAGACCGACACCTGGCACTGGGTGAACAGCGGCGACAACCTCGACGGCACCTGCATCACCCAGATGTGCACCGTCACCGCGGGCATGGCGCAGTGCGTGCCGCCCAGCTGCTTCCCCGGCACCGCCAGCTGCGTCGACTCCACCACCCAGCAGGTGTGCGGCACCACCGGCTCGTACCAGCAGGTCTCGTGCCTCACCCTGCCCGACGGCGGCACCGACCCGGCGGGCGAGTGCCAGAACGGCGTCTGCGTGCACGAGTGCGCCGACGCGGTCGCCCAGCACAGCTACTTCGGCTGCGACTACTGGGGCGCGACCCTCGACAACTCGGTCGACAACATCTTCAAGGGCGGCGTCACCTCGGGCCAGGGCGCGGCCAACGCGCCGTCTGACTTCGCGTTCGTCGCCACCAACCGCTCCACCTCGCCGGCGTCGGTGACGGTGAGCCGCTGGTACAGCAACTCGGTGCAGACGGTGACCACGGTGAACGTGCCGGGCCGCAACGACCCGACCACCCACGGCCTGGTGACGATCAACGTGCCCTGGCAGTCGGTGGCGCAGCAGACCTGCGCGGGCACCACCACCACCGGCTGCGTCGACGTCGGCGTCGGCGTCACCGCGCAGTCGCGCTACGGCTACCGGGTGCAGTCGACCCGGCCGATCACGCTCTACCAGATGAACCCGGTGGGCGCGGCGCACTACGGCGCCAGCTGCAACCTGAGCGACAACGACAACTCGGCGGGCCCGACGCTCGACTGCAAGTGCGCCGGCGGTCAGGGTGGCAACACCTCCAACTGCCAGGCCTGCTTGTCGAGCTGCTTCCCCGGCCTCGGCTGCTTCGGCTGCGTGCAGAGCGACATCGACGGCATCGGCCAGTGCGGCGCGGCGCCGGGCGGCGGCAACAAGTGCGTCTACTACGCGTTCTCGAACGACGCGTCGCTGCTGCTGCCGGCGCACGACCTCGGCACCCAGCACGTCGCGGTCAGCCAGGAGCACTCGTATTTCATCAACGGCACCAACAACAACGGCGCGCCGGCGGGCGACACCAACGGCTACATCACCGTGGTCGGCACCCAGGACAACACCAGCGTGACGATCAAGTCGTCGGCGGTGACGGTGGCGGGCACCGGCATCACCGCGATGAACAAGGGCGACACCCGGACCTTTACGCTCAACAGCTACGACGTGCTGCAGCTGGCGACCAACAACCAGGGCACCAGCCACATCGAGTGCAACTACAACCCGTTCGACGACACCAACAGCAGCAAGATCTGCCGGGTCGACAACGATCTCACCGGCACGGTGGTGACCTCGACCGCGCCGGTGGCGCTGTTCGGCGGCTCGGCCTGCACGCTGCGCCCGTACGACCGGGTCGCCTGCGATCACATCGAGGAGCAGATCTTCCCCTTCACCACCTGGGGCAAGACCTTCGTCTCGCAGCGGAGCGCGCCGTACCGCCTCGCCAACGGCCAGTTCAACAACGTGGCGCCCGACCACTGGAAGATCGTCGCCAGCTGCTCGACCACCTCGGCGAACACGCCCTGCCCCAACGGCACCACGATCACCTTCAGCTCGGCGCCCTCGAGCGCCAACGTGCTCAACCCGAACCGCTGCCTGGCGGGCACCAGCATCTCCGCCAACAACTGCCGGCTGGCCGGCGGCAGCTACATGGAGTTCAAGAGCACCGACAACTTCACCATCACCGCCGACTTCCCGATCGCGGTGGCGCAGATCTTCCCCGGCGAAGGCAACACAACCGGAGCGAACACCGACCCGGTCGAAGGCGACCCGTCGCTGGTGCTGCTGCCTCCGATCGAGCAGTGGCGCTCCAGCTACACCGTGCTCGCGGCGCCCGACGTGGCCGACAACTACCTCGGCATCTCGGTCGACTCGACCAAGGTGCAGTCGGTGTCGATCGACGGCACGGTGGTGCCGCTCAACACCTTCACCACCGTCTCGGGCAGCAACTACGTCGTGCGCAACTACCCTGTGTCGACCGGCCCGCACACCATCGACGTGACGCCGATCATGGGCGTCAACCCGCTGCCCGGCGCGGGCGTGACGGTGTTCGGCTACGACTCCTACGTGAGCTACGGCTACACCGGCGGTCTCGACCTGCAGACGATCGTCTCCGGCATCAACCCGGGCGGGTGAGCGAAGCGATCGACCGCGAAGGGCCGCGGCGTCAGCCCGACGGCCCTCACCAGGGCTCGCAGCGCTGGCACCGGTTGCTCTTCTCGCACTGGGAAGTGCCGGCCGAGCGGCTGAAGCCGCTGGTTCACCCCGAGCTGAGCATCGACACCTTCGAGGGGCGCGCCTACGTCGGCGTGGTCGCCTTCGCGATGCAGAACGTGCGGCCGTGGCGCTGGCTGCCGGGCGTACCGGGCGCGCAGAACTTCTTCGAGATCAACGTGCGCACCTACGTGCACCACCGCGGCGACCCGGGCGTCTGGTTCTTCAGCCTCGACGCCAACAACGGGCCGGCGTCGTTCGCGGCGCGCACCTTCTGGCCCCTGCCCTACTGGCACGCGCAAATCGAAGGCGCCGACGACGGCAGGCAGGGCAGCTGGCTGCTGGTCCGGCGCAGGCCGACGCCGGCGCACTGGACCGCGAAGTTCGAGATCGGCGAAGCGATCGGCGAAGCGCAGCCGGGCTCGTTGGAGTTCTGGCTGACCGAGCGCTACCGGCTGTTCGCGCGCCGGGGCGACAAGCTGCTCCGCGGGAAAGTGCACCACACGCCCTACCCTCTGCGCCGCGCGAAGGCAGACTGTGGTGGCGGCATGCTCGAAGCGTTGGGCCTGCCGTCGACCGGAGCGCGCACGGCGGATTCTGTTCAGCGACGGCGTCGATGCCAGGTTGTGGAAGCTCGAGAAGCTCTGACGAAACCAGATGCGTGCGGCCACCCCTCACCCGCCGCTTCGCGGCACGTGACCCGTGAACCGGCCCCGAACGCGAACCCGACCCCGGCAGTCCCGTGACCCGAAGCCCGAACCCGCAGCCGAGCCCGAACGCGCACCCGGTCCCGGTCCCGGGCCCGGCCGTTCCACCACCGACGCCTACGGCCGGGTGATCATCATCGCCCGGTTGGGCATATCCCCATTGGCTCCCTGGCCCTCGATGAACACGCCATAGAGCGACAGCTGGGTATCCGCCGCGAGCCCGGTGAACGTCTGCTGCAGCGACGACCCGCCTCCGGTGGGCGAGTAGACCCGGGTGTTGCTCATCTTCACCGCGGGCGCGAGGTACCAACCCTTGGCGGTCGAGAGCGGCGACTGCTTGTTCCAATCCCACCCGACCAGGTACAGGCGCAGGTCGTCGGCGCCGCCGACCCGCTTGCCGGCGAGGAAGCTCATGAACACCTTGCCCTGCCGGGTGACCGCGAGCGAGGGCGAGAACGCATCCCACTGCTCGGTGACCTGCCGCTCGGGCAGCAGCAGCGACGCGGTCTGCTGCTGGGCGAACACGGTGAGGTCAGACCCGGTGCCCCACTGCTTCGACACGGGGTCCCAGAGCGACACGTAGACGGTGGAGTACGAGCCCATGCCCTGGTCCTCGAGCGTGGGGTACGCCGCGAGCGCCTTCTTGGTGACCGGGTCGACCACGATCGACACGTAGTCCTGGGGGAACGGGTTGCCGGTGCCGATGCCGGTGTAGTTGATCGGCTTGGCGGGCAGGAACGCGCCGCCGGTGGTGCCGTCGCGGTACACCGCGTACAGCTCCTTGTCGGCGGTCATGCTGACGGTGCGGGTGGCGGTGAACCCGATGTGCACGATCGCGTCAGACGGCAACGTCGCGATCACCGGGTGGTCGGGCGCGTAGATGTTGCCCGCGTCGGCCGGCGACGAGAGGAACGCGGTGTCGGGCGACGAGACCGAGAGCGCCTCGGTGACGGTGCGCACCGAGATCACGTCGTCGTCGATGGTGACCATCAGCGCACCGCCGTTGAGCCAAGGCGCCAGCGCACAGTCGTGAAAGTGGGAGCTGAACCCGCCGTCGTCGACCGGCACCACGTCGACCGCGTCGCTCGGCGCGCCCCAGCTGACGCCCTGATCGCGGCTGTGGCGCACCCGAACGCCGCGGCCGACCTCGTAGCAGGCGAACAGGGTGTCGCTCTCGGGGTTGTAGGTGAGGTGCACGTTCGAGCCGAGGGTGTCGATCGGGGTGGCGCTCCCGGTGTCGAACGGCAGCTCGGCGCCGCGCTTGCGGGTGAAGTGCCCGAACGGCTGGGCCTCCTGCTCGAGCGAGACGAACTGCCGGGCGGAGTCGATGCCGACGATCGCCGGCCGCTGACCCGCGTAACCGCCGACCGGAATGTCCATCGAGAAGCTGGGAGCGCCGGTCGACAGCGTCACCTCGTTCGAGAGCAGGGGCAGCGCGGTGAAGTTGCCCATCATCATCATTCCCGCGTCGATGGTGCCGGCGTCTGAGAACATGCGCTCGCACTTCTGGTTCGGCTGGCAGGCGTAGCCGGGCGGGCAGGTCACCGCGCCGCCGGGCTGACACGTCTGCGTCTTGCAGGTGCCGAGGTCGCAGACCTGATCGATCGGGCAGTTCAGCGCCACCATGCACATCGCGCCGCCGTCCATCATGTCCATACCGGCGTCGGGCGGCTCGCCCATCACCAGCGCGTCGTCGGAGGTCACCGCGGCGAGAAAGAAGCTCCGCTTGGTGAGGGTGCCGGCGTCGTCGATGTCGAAGGTGCGCCGCGACGGCGGAGTGAGGAACTCGGTCGGCAGCCGGTCGTGGGTGGAGTCGAACGAGTCGAGCTCCCACTGGTCGAAGGTGCCGTTCTGCCGCTGCACCCACGCCAGCGCGAAGCCGTTGTCGTCGGCCACGCCGATCAGGTCGACCGCGCCGCCGCCATCGAAGGTCGCCATTCGCCCGGCGTCGACCCCGGCGTCGAAGCCCGCGTCGGGCAACCCGGTGGGGAAGAACGCGGTCGAGCAGGCCGACGACAGCTGCGGGAGCGAGGCGTAGCAGGCCTGCTCCAGGCTGAGGAACGACGCCTGGGTCGCCGGGGTGCAGACCGTCAGATTCTTGAGGCAGTCTTCGGCCGACTGCAGCGTCGCCTGGTCTGACTTGGTGCAGGCCGAGATCTTCGAGTTGCAGGCCATCTTGCCGCCCAGCGCCTTACCCATGCTGGGGATGCCGGTGCAGGTACCGGCCTTGGCGGTGAGGTCGATCAGGTCGGCCTCGTCGCACACCATGTTGCTGCTGGAGGGGCAGCCGATGAGCGCCAGCGCCCAGGCTCCGACCACCACGATTCGTTTCGTCATCCCACCCTCGAATACCGTCGGCCCACGCATCCCGGTCCCAAAGCGGACCTGGGTTCCACGACGGGCTTCTAGCATTCGAAGGGGAACGATTACAGCCGCTTGGCGGCCGCCATCAGGTCGGCCAGCCGAAGGTGGCTGAACGCCCGGCCGAACCGCTGAGCGCCCGAGCCCGACTCGAGCTCCATCTGCTCACTGACCGCCTTGGCGAGGACGAACGCCATCAGGAAGACGAGCCCGCCCGGAAGAACCGCCATCAGCACCAACCCCACCGTCTTCATGAAAGCCATTGTCCACTCCCTACTGCCCCGCACCTGTGCAGCACCCGTGCCGCTGTTCGTTGCCCCGTCGAAGCCAGACGATCCGCCCGGTTGAGCCGACTGCGACACCGAGTCACCAACGCCCCGGAGGGTCCCTGCTGTCATCGTTGCCACACCCTGGTAAACGGGAAGTCGATGAATCCATTCATCAGCGTGGAGGACGCAGCGCGTCGACTCGAGCTGACCGGGTACCTCCCGTCGCCGGAGATCTCCACCGCCGCCTTTCTCGCCGACCGCCTCGAAAAACCGGTGCTGGTCGAAGGCCCCGCCGGCGTGGGCAAGACCGAGCTGGCCCGTGCCCTCTCGACCGCGCTGGGCCGCAACCTCGTGCGGCTCCAGTGCTACGAGGGCCTCGACGAAGCGAAGGCGCTCTACGAGTGGGAGTACGCCAAGCAGCTGCTCTACACCCAGCTGCTGAAGGACAAGATCGGCGAGCTGCTCGAAGGAGCGAAAAGTCTCACCGAGGCAGCCGAGCGCGTCGCCTCCTCCGACGCGGTGTTCTTCTCCCGCCGCTTCCTGTTACCGCGGCCCGTCCTCCAGGCGCTTTTGTCCGACACGCCCACCGTGCTGTTGATCGACGAGATCGACAAGGCCGACCCGGAGTTCGAGGCCTTTCTGCTCGAGGTGCTCGCCGACAACGCGGTCACCGTGCCCGAGCTGGGCACGCTCAAGGCGGTGCACGTGCCGCGGGTGCTGCTCACCTCCAACGCGGCGCGTGAGCTGTCTGACGCGCTGAAGCGGCGCTGCCTCCACCTCCACATCGATTACCCGAGCTACGAGCGGGAGCTTTCGAATCGTTCGCGCCCGGGTGCCGCAGGCGACTGTCCAGCTGACGGAACAGGTGGTCAAAGCGGTGGGAAAGCTCCGAAACATGGAGCTGAAGAAGGCGCCGTCGATCGCCGAGACGATCGATTGGGTGCAGGCGCTCGCGCTCCTCAACGCCGACACGTTGGACCCCAAGCTGCTCGCCCAGACGCTCAACCTGGCGCTCAAGCACGAGCCCGACATCGAGAAAGCCAAGGGCCAGGCGCAGCAGTTGTTGGGCTGACTTCGCCACTTTCACGTCTGCGGTGTCATTCCAGGCGTGGGTTACTCGTACCAGCTGGTGGCGATGCCGAAGGAGCAGCTGCTGCGGCTGTGGGGCAGCCGCGACGAGGCGCTGCTGGCCCGCGTGCTCGGGTCTGATCGCCGCTACGTGAGCTACCTGCTCGAAGGCGAGCGGCGCAAAGGGGCGGTGGCGGAGCTCTTTCTGGGCGGCACCGACGCCGAGCCGGTCGATCTCCAGTATGCGCTCGAAGCCGTCTGCTTCGCCCTGGGCACCTCGCTGGGCTCGCTCGACACCCGCGACGTCGACCGGATCGAGAAGCTCACCCGAACCACCCTCTTCCCCAACGTCGGCGAGCGCTGGCCATTGCCGATCCCCGACTCCACCGAGTGGCCGTTCGTGGGCATCGCCACCTCGGGAGAGCTGAAGGCGCTGAAGGAGCGGCTGGCCCAGGTGGAGCCGCCGGCGCCAGAGATGGAGCGGTTCGCGCTCGAGGCGGCGGTCGATCTCTTCACCGAAGCGGCGGCGACCGGCACCGACGCGATCATCTTCCTGCACTGATGAGCCTCTGGACCGAGCTGGCGTTTCTGGTGGTCGAGACCTCCGCGCCGCTGGCCGAGGTCGCCGCGGCCCTGCCGGTGCCCACCACCCTGGTGAACACCGCGCCCCGCAGCTGGGCGCTGGCGAAGACGATTCACCACGGGCAGGACTACGAGGCCAACACCACCGACTTCGCGCTCTTCGCGCTCGACGGCAAGGTGGTGGTCGCTCCGCCGGGCGGCATCTTCATGCGCACCGGCGAGACCGATTGGCCGAGGGCGCTCTCGGCCCGGTTCGGCACCGTCTGGGGGTTCACCGCCGCCGACGACGCGCCCTCGGTGATCCGGTTCGACGCCGGCGAAGAGACCACCCGGTCAGAGCCCGAGAGCGAGACGGTGGTGCTGGCAGAGCTCGCCCGGCACCTCGGCACCCGCGACCTGCCGGAGCTGCTTCGCTCCGGCGAGTGCGTGCTCGGCCGCGCCGGCTGATTACTCGGTCTTCTCTTCGCTCTTCTCGGCCTTGGGCAGCTTGTCGAAGTAGCCCTTGTAGCCAATCTTGATCGAGTCGTCGGAGAAGCCGCCGCCGCGAATCTTGTCGACCACGAACCACTTCCCGCCCGACTTGCCCAGCAGGTAGACGGAGGGGATCGCCCTCGGCGACGCCCTTCTCTTCGACCTGGAAGTTGTCTTCGGTGTCTTCCACCTTCACCGTGCCCAAGGGACCCTCGGTGGCCTTGCCGACCTTGAAGTCCTTCATCCAGTAGTCGGTCTTCTCGGCCGCCCAGGGCGCCATCGCGTGGTCTTCTTTGCCCAGCCGCTTCTTTCGCTCGGCGATCACCGTCAGCGTCTTGGGGTGGATCAACTTCTTCGCGTCGGCCCACTTCTTCGCCTTCACCGCGGTGAGGTAGGTGCTGAGGGTGGCGGTGGCCTCCTTCAGCGCCGGGTTCTCGGCGGCGGCAGGGGCGGCGTCTTCGGCCAGGGCCACCGAGGGGGCAGCCAGGAGCACCGAAACCAGGAGGGCGGTCGTCGTCTTCATCATCTTTCACATACCGCAGAAATGAGTATGGTGGCGACGCCCGTGGCACTACCCAGCACCGTCAACGTCCTGATCGTCGATGACGACCGCGCGACCCAGCGCATGCTCGCCGACGCCCTCACCAAGCAGGGGTTCACCGTCACCGTCGAGCGCGACGGCGAGTGGGCGGTGAAGACCTTCGAGAAGAAGGCGTTCGACGCGGTGCTGCTCGACCTGCTCTTGCCCGCGCTCAACGGCTACGAGGTGGCGCGCAAGATGCGCCAGCTGCCCAAGGGCAAGCGCACGCCGATCATCATGATCTCCGGCGTCTACAAGAACGCCCTCCACCAGAAAGAGGCCGTTCAGAAGCACGGCGCCTTCGCGTTTCTCGAGAAGCCGATGCGGCTGTCGGCGCTCTACGACACGCTCCGCCAGGCGCTGGGCGAGAAGTACCCCAAGCCGCGCCCGCCCGAGCCGCCTCCGCCGCCGGTCGAAGACGATCCCGCCACCGGCGAGCACCTGGCCGATCGCGAAGCGCTCGCCGAGCGCGACCTGGTCGAGAACACCGCGGAGATCATGATCCCCAAGGAGGTGCTCGACGCGAAGCCGCCTCCGCCTCCGCCCCCCTCCGCGCCCGACTCCCAAGACGCGCCGACCCAGAGCGCGCTGCCCCAGCTCGACGCGCCGCCGACCGAGAGCCGCATTCCCTCGCCGATCGCCAAGGCGCAGAAGCAGCAGGCGAAGCCTCCGCCGCCTCCGCCCGACTCGCCTCCCGCGCCGGCCCCGGCCAGCAAACGACGCGAAGAGGCGCCGACCCACAAGCTGCCGCAGAAGCCGCCGCCTCCGCCGAAAGAGGTGGGCGACTTCGAGCAGCGCCCGTTCGCAGAGGTGATGGCCTCGCTGCACCGCGCCCGCGCGTCGGGCGCGCTCCTGGTGCGCCGCGAGAAGGCGAAGAAGATCATTTATTTTCGCGACGGCATTCCCCAGTCGGTGAAGAGCAACCTGCTCTCGGAGTGCCTCGGCCGGGTGATGGTGCGCGAGAAGATGATCTCCGAGGCCGAGTGCGAGGAGTCGCTCAAGAAGGTGAAGAGCTCCGGCCGCATGCAGGGCACCGTGCTGATCGAGATGGGCTGCATCAGCCCGCACAACCTCCAGTACGCGCTCCAGATGCAGCTGCAGACCAAGCTCTACGACTGCTTCGCGTGGGACAACGGCGAGTTCCAGTTCAACCCCGAGGTCGCGCCCCCGCAAGACCCGGTGCCGATCGGCCTCACGCCCGCGCAGCTGATTCACGAGGGCATCAAGCGCACCTACGACGAGAAGCGGCTGGCGAAGGTCTTCAAGATCTCCGACGCGATGTACGTGCACGGCTCCGACCAGCCGCTCTACGCGCTCCAGGACGCCGGGCTGAACGAAGAGGAGCAGGCGGTGATGTCGCAGGTCGACGGCCACAAGACCGTCAGCACCCTGCACGCGCTCGATCTGCTCAGCCGCATCGAGACCGACAAGCTGCTGTTCGCGATGAAGTGCGCCCAGATGGTCGAGCTGAAAGACAAGCCGGCCGAGGGCAAGCCGAAGCCGTCGGTCGCGCAGCTCGCCGCCCAGGCGACCAAGCCTCCTCCGATGCCCGATCGGCCGCCGCCTTTGCCGCCGCGCGGTTCGCCGCCTCCGCTGCCGATGCCGGTGCGGGGCGCGATCTCCTCCGGAGTGGGCGCGGCCGCCGCTCCGGTCGCCGCCGCCTCGGCCAAGCCGGCGTTCGAGCTGCCCTGGCAAGACGCGCCGGTGTCGGAGCGCAGCCCGGCAGAGAAGCCGGGGCCCCCGGTCAACCCGATCGACGACTCCGACGCGCCGGTCAAATCGCAGCCGAGGCGCAAGGAGTCGCAGCGGGCGGCGATGGCCCGCACCGGCTCGCTGTTGCCCGAGCTCTCGGCGGTGACCTCGGGCGCCAAGCTCACCGGAGAAGAGAGCATCTTGCGCGAGCGGCTGGTCGCCAAGGCCTCGGCGATGCGCAAGCTCGACTACTTCGAGATCCTCGGGCTGCCGGCCACCGCCTCCCGCGAAGACATCAAGCGGGCCTACTTCGCGCTCGCCAAGGAGTACCACCCCGACAAGCACTTCAGCTCGTCGTCGGCCGAGGTGCGGCAGCTGGCGCAGCAGATCTACGACCTGATCTCGACCGCGCACGACACCCTGAGCGACCCCACCGAGCGCGAGCGCTACGTGAGGGATCTCGCCAAGGGCGTGAAGCCGCAGATCGGCGACGAGGTCGGCAAGATTCTCGCGGCCGAGGGCAAGTTCCAGAAGGGCGAAGAGATGATGCGCCAGCGGAACTTCCCGGTCGCGTTTCAGCTCTTCACCGAGGCGATCGGGCTCTACCCCGACGAGGGCGAGTTTCACGCCTGGCTGGGCTGGAGCCAGTTTCAGATCGACCCCAAGAACGGCTCCGCGGTCGAGCAGGCGATTGCCTCGATCGAGCACGCGATCGAGCTCAACCCCAAGGTCGACAAGAGCTACCTGTTCCTCGGCTACATTCACAAAGCGACCGGCCGGCCCGACAAGGCCGAGAAGCAGTTCGAGAAGGCGATTCAGGCCAACCCCGACTGCACCGAAGCGCTGCGCGAGCTGCGCCTGCTCGGCAAGGGCAAACGGTAGAGCGAAAGTGCTGCTGAAAGAGCGCTTCGAGATCACCCGTCCCCTCGAGGAGATGGAGATCGCCCTGGTGCGCGGCGCGCTCGACGACCCGAAGCTGGTCGACGCCCACGAAGAGGCGGTGCTGCGAACCGCGCTCTCGCTGGCGAAGATGTACAAGGTTCGCGAGAACGGCCGCGACATCGGGGTGGGCGCGTTTCTGCTCCCGTTTCGGGAGGAGATCGTGCGGCGGCTGAAGCCGGTGCTGATGGCGCCGAAGATCGAGCGCGCCCAGCTGATGCCGCACCTGAAGGAGCTGAAGGAAAAGACGCTCTACACCCGCTCGCAGCTCGAGAAGCGCTTCGAAGGCCGGCTCTCGCCCGAGGCGATCGATCGCGAGCTGCGCCACAAGTCGCTGGTGCTGGTGTCGGGCGGCGGCGGCGGCACCGCCTACGTCTACGTCGGGGTGATGAGCCTGCTCGACGAGTACGGGCTCAAGCCCGAGCTGCTGGTCGGCACCTCGATGGGCGCGATCCTCTCCCTGTTCCGCTCCCGGGTCGACCGGTTCGACCAGGAGGAGATCCTCTCCATCGTTCGCTCGCTCTCGTGGCGAAAGCTGTTTCGGGTGATCTCGGCCGAGAACCGGTACGGGGTGCCGGCCGCTCTGCGGCTGTTCCTCCGCGCGGGCATCGGCCGCTGGTTCGGCGCCGACCACCCTGCCCGCCCGGCGCTCAAGCTGAAGGAGCTGCCGGTGAAGACGATCATCACCGTCTCGGGCGTGCGGGCGGGCAAGCTGCCGAGGCCGCTCGATTGGTACGAGCGGCTGCTCCACATCTCGCCGCGCTCGCTCGCCGACCCCGTCGGCATGGCCCGGGCGCTGGCCGGCTCGTTCGGAGCGGTGGCCGAGCTGGTGAACAACCCCGAGCTGCTGGTGAAGATGCACCTGGGGGCCGACGACGAGACCAGGGAGTTCGACGCCCTCGACGCCGCCGGCTTCTCCAGCGCGCTCCCGGGCATCATTCACTACGACGTGCTCCGCGACGATCCCCACGCGCACGACCTGATCAAGTCGGTGATGAGCCGCCACCGCATCGGCCGCTTCGTCGACGGAGGCCTGGTCGACAACGTGCCCGCCAAGGCCGCCTGGCGCGCGGTGCACAAGGGGCAGATCGGCACCCGAAACGCGTTCATCCTCGCGCTCAACGGGTTCTCGATGAAGCTCACCACCCCGCTCTGGCTGCCGCTGGAGCGCCTGGCGGAGATCAACGTGCGCCACAACCGGCCCTGGGCGCACCTGATGCACGACTTCAAGAAGACCCTCTCGCCGCTCGAGCTGGTGCCCGACGTTCACACCCTCGCCGGCGCGGTCGGCCTCGGGCGCAAGGCGCTCACCTCGCAGATGCCGTTCTTGTCGCGAATGCTGGCGCCGCTGCCGCGGCTGCGGCTCTGATCGGGCTCGGTCGCACGAAAAAGCGCAGCTGATCAGGCCATCGATCTGTGCGACAACCTGCCGCTCAACACGGGAGGCATTTGTGAGCGCAACGCCCAATCAAGTCGTGAAGGCTGACAAGGTGTGGATGGACGGCAAGCTCATCAAGTGGGACGAGGCGACCATCCACGTGATGACCCACGCGCTGCACTACGGCCTGGGCGTCTTCGAGGGCATTCGCGCCTACAAGCAGAAAGACGGGCGGCTGGCGGTGTTTCGCCTGCGCGAGCACATGCAGCGGTTCGTCGACTCCGCCAACGTGGTGCTGCTGAAGATGCCGTACACCGTCGATCAGCTCTGCGAGGCGTGCCTCGATCTGCTCCGCGCGCAGCCCGACCGGTTCCCCGACGGCGCCTACCTGCGGCCGATCGCGTTCATGGGCGACGGCGCGATGGGCCTGGGCGCGGTCAACCCCACCCGGGTCGCGATCACCGCCTGGGATTGGGGCGCCTACCTCGGCGACAAGGGCTTGAAAGACGGCATTCGCGCCAAGGTCTCGAGCTTCACCCGCATGCACGTGAACGTGAACATGGTGCGGGCGAAGATCTGCGGCCAGTACGTGAACTCGATTCTCGCCAAGCGCGAGGTGGTGCTCGCCGGCTACGACGAGGCGATCATGCTCGACATCTCGGGCTTCGTCGCCGAGGCCTCGGGCGAGAACATCTTCTGCGTCGGCCGCCACGGCACCGTGCGCACCCCGTCGCTGTCGTCGCCGATTCTGCGCGGCATCACCCGCGACACCGTGATCACCCTGCTCAAAGACATGGGCCGCAAGGTGCAGCAGGTCAGCTTCACCCGCGACGCGCTCTACATCGCCGACGAGGTGTTCTTCACCGGCACCGCCGCCGAGGTCACCCCGGTGCGCGAGGTCGACAACCGCACCGTCGGCACCGGCAAGCCCGGCGCGATCACCAAGGCGGTGCAGGAGCTCTACTTCCGCGTGGTGCGGGGCCTGGAGCCCAAGTACGCCGAGTGGCTCACCGTGGTCTGAAGAACATGAACCGATTGCTCACCCTGGCCGTGTCGCTGTTCGCGCTGACCGCCTTCGCCGGCGGCCGCTACTACCTCTGCGACATCTTCAACGGCGAGGCGTCGAGCGCCTGCGGCAGCTGGTACCAGGGCAAGGCGGTCGTCAAAAAGTCCGACGGCCGCTACTACGAGTGCGACGTGTTCAACGGTGAGGCCTCGGGCGGCTGCGGCAGCTGGTACCAGGGCAAGGCGGTGGTCAGAAAAGACGACGGCCGCTACTACGAGTGCGACATCTTCAACGGCGAGCCCTCCGGCGGCTGCGGCAGCTGGTACCAGGGCAAGGCGGTCGTCTTCAAAGACGAGGGCTCCCCTGCCCCGGCCGGTAAGCCGAAGAAGAAGTAGCCCGGTTTCGGGCTAGGCTCGTGGCGAGGCATGAACAAGCCGCGAGCCAGCAAGGTCCACCAGTCGCTCACCGAGGAAAAGCCGGTGCGCGTCGGCAGCGACATCTCCGAAGAGAAGACCGGTAACTTCGGGCCCACGCCCGCCAGCCCCACCGGCGGCGACAACCCCTTCAACCTCGAGAACCCGGCGATCCTCGACATCGCCCCGCCCGAGCCCAAGAGCCTGGAAGAAGCCGGCCTGAAGATCGGCCTGCTCTCCGACATCGCGCTCAAGTACCTCTACTACGCGGGCAGCGCGACCGGCATGGAGGTCGCCCAGGAGCTCCGGCTCCCGTGGACCGCGGTGGTCGAGAAGGTGATCGACTTCGTCGCCCAGGAAAAGCTGGTCGATCTGCGCGGCGGCAAGGGGTTCGGCCGCGCCTCGGTCGACTTCGTGCTCTCCGAGAAGGGCCGCGAGTACGCCAAAGACGCGCTCACCCGCACCACCTACGTCGGCCCGGCCCCGGTGCCGATCGAGCAGTACAACGCGCTGATCACCCAGCAGACCCAGGAACAGCCGGTGGTCTCGCGCGAAGACCTGATGATGGCGTTGAGCCACCTCACCGTGAAGCCCGAGCTCTGCGACAAGCTGGGGCCCGCGGTGAACTCCGGCCGCTCGCTGTTCCTCTACGGGCCTCCGGGCAACGGCAAGACCTCGCTCGCCGAGGCGATCAGCTCGATGTACGGCGGCGAGGCGTTCGTGCCGCACGCGCTCGAGATCGACGGGCAGATCGTGAAGGTGTTCGACCGGCTGATCCACTCGGTGATCAGCCTCGACATGGGCCGCGACCGCGAAGGCCGGCGCCAGACCTTCGAGATGGATCACCGCTGGCAGCTCTGCCGCCGCCCCTCGGTGATCGTCGGCGGCGAGCTCACCCTCGAGACGCTCGACCTCACCTACTCGGAGACCGCCCGGCTCTACGAAGCGCCGTTTCAGGTGAAGGCCAACGGCGGCATGCTGCTGATCGACGACTTCGGCCGCCAGAAGGTGCACCCCACCGACCTGCTCAACCGGTGGATCGTGCCGTTGGAAAAGCGGGTCGACTTCCTCACCCTCCACACCGGCAAGAAGTTCGAGATCCCCTTCGATCAGCTGCTCGTCTTCTCCACCAACCTCGATCCCAAGGAGCTGGTCGACGAGGCCTTCCTCCGGCGCATCAAGTACAAGATCGAGGTCGGCAACCCCGACGAGAAGGCCTACCGCGAGATCTTTCGCCGGGTGTGCGACGCCTCGGGCATTCCCTACGTCGAGCAGGCCGTCACCTACCTGATGGAGCACTACTACAAGGCCCGCAACATGGAGCTGCGCGCCTGCCACCCCCGCGACCTGGTGCAGCTGGTGAAAGACGCCGCCCGGTTTCGCCAGACGCCGCCCGCGCTCTCCCGCGAGCTGCTCGATCAGGCCTGCACCGTGTTCCTGGTCGACCTCTAGAGCCACGTGACCGAGCCCGCCGCCAAAGCCGCGTTCAAGGTGCGCTCCGGCCGGCGAGGCGACGCCCAGGGCATCACCGCGCTGATGGCCGAGCTGGGCATGAGCTGCGACGCCCAGACCGTCACCTGGATCGTCAGCCACCCCGAGATGGAGCTTCTGGTCGGTGCCGACGCGCTCGACAAGGTGGTGGGCGTGCTCGCGCTCTCGCACCGCCCGCAGATTCACCTCGCCGGCCGGGTGATGACCATCGACGAGCTCGCGGTGGCCAAGGCCTGGCGCAAGCAGGGGGTCGGCCGCGAGCTTTTGAAGCGCGCCGTCGATCGCGCCAAGGTGCTGGGCGTGAAACGGGTCGAGATTCAGACCCTCGGCGTCGACGACGACGGCGCGAAGACCTTCCTGGGCAAGTGTGGCTTCGACGCGGCGGGCGCCAGCGTCTGGCGGCTCAAGTAGCTCTCAAGGCAGCGCGGGCAGCCGCGACAGCAGCGAGCGCGCCACCGCCTCCAGCCGATCGCGATCGTTGGGCGCCACGTTGACGAAGCGCACCCCGACCGTCTCTTTGTGCAGCCAGGTGACCTCGCCGTCGATCTCGAACTGCTGCGCCTCGATGGTGAGCGCAAGCTTCAGCCGCTCGCCCAGCGATCGCGGCACCACCGTTCTCAGGCAGAGCCCGCCGGCCGAGAAGTTCACCGAGAAGGCGGTGAGGTTCTTCGCTGCGTCGGCGACCGAGCTGAACCGCACCTCCACCTTCGCTTCCACGCGTGGGTGCGCGCGGCGCTCGGAGTTGCGAAAGAGGTCGCTCATGGCGGCCAGTGTAGTGCGCCTTCACTGCAATTGAAGCGTGAACGCACCACTCGAGCGGCGAACGCCTCCCACCCACAGGTAGTAGGTGCCGAGGGCGAGGTTGGTGAAGGTGTGTGAGAACGGCGTGCCGTAGTCGTTGGCCGACACCGCGTCGACCGTGGTGCTGGAGTCGTTGCAGGTGGTGCGCAGCGCCAGCACCGGCCGCAGCAGCGTGCCCTCGGTCGCGTCGGGGGTGACGGTGACGGTGAGGGTGGAGTTGCTCCCCACCACCACCGGGTAGACCACGTCGCGCCCGAAGTCGGCCGGGTCGCCGTCGAGCAGCGGGTCGAGCGCGTCGGGCTGGGCGTTGCGGGTGTCGCCGCTGGTGCTCATGCCCAACGTCAGCGGGGCCGAGAGCGACTGGCAGGTGTCGTTGGGCGCCGCGGCCGGAGTCGCCTCGGTCACCACCCGCAGCGAGAAGTCGCCCTGGGTGCCGTAGTCGCCCTCCACCCAGACGTAGTAGTCGCCCGGGCCGACCGAAGGCGCGGTGAACACGGTGCGGTTCGAGACCGCGCCGTCGCCCCAGTTGCAGCCCAGCAGCGAGGTGCCGTTCAGGCTGTCGGTGCAGGTGAAGCCGCTCTGGCCGCCGCGCAGCTCCACCACCGGCTCCAGCGCCGAGCCCGAGGCCGCCTTGAGATCGAGCCCGATGAACGAAGGCTGGGCGAGCGAGACGCCGTACACCACGTCGGGCGACGCGGTGCCCGCCGCGCAGCGCGCGTCGTAGACGTCTTCGGTGGCGCCCAGAGTGGTGCCGGTCACCGTGCTGTAGCCGGAGGAGATGTTGAGCACGCCCGGCATCGAGCAGGTGTCGTTCGAGGGCGCCGGCGGAGGGTCGGCGGTGTCGACCTGGAGGTTGAACGGCCCCGAAGAGAAGAGCCCGTCGACCCAGAGAAACCAGTCGCCCGCCGGGAGCGAGGGCACCACCGCGGTCACGCTCTGGCCGAAGTCGAAGCCGTAGGTGCAGGCGATCTGATCGCTGGGCAGCTCGCTCGCGCAGGCGGTGGCCGGGCGCAGGTAGACCATCGGCAGAAAGTTCGCCCCCGACAGCGGGGTGACGGTGGTCTGCACCAGGCGCGGCTCGTCGAGGTGAAAGCGGTAGACCACGTCGGGAGAGCCGGTGCCGCCGCAGCCGTCGGAGTCGTCGTTGGCCGAGGTGGTGTCGCTCTGCACCGACACCGAGCCGGAGCCGGTGGCCGGCACCGGGAGCGTCTGCGCCAGGCCGCAGCTGTCGTTCTGAGGGGGCGGCTCGGGCTCGGTCGGGGTGACGGTGACGGTGAAGTCGCCCGCGGTGACGAACTGGTTCTCGCCCCGGCCGTCGATGAACAGGAAGAGCGAGCCGGGCCCGAAGTTCGGCACCGTGAACGCCTGGTTGGAGCCCGAGACGCAGGCCACCTGATCTTGCGCGTCGCCCGAGTCGCACTGCTGGCGCAGGTAGAACACCGGCGCGAAGCCAGCGGTCGACGTGGAGAGCTCGACCCGAATCGACCGGGCAGAGGCGGTGTGCAGCATCAGCACCGCGTCGGGCGCGCCGTCCCCTCCGCAGGTGCCGGCGCTGTCGTCTTTCAGGCCCACGGTGGTGCCGGTGATCACCACCGGCGAGTTCTTCAGCTCGACCCCATTGGGCATGCTGCAGGAGTCGGAGGGCTCGGGGTTCTCCATCGCCACGTCGAGGGTGAAGTCGCCCGCCGCGCCGTCGTCGGAGTCGAGCCAGAGGAAGTAGGTGCCGGTGTCGAGGCCGTCGACCTGAAGGGTGGCGGTGCCCGCCGCGTTCGCGCCCGCCCTCGCGCACGAGAGCGGCGTCTGGGCGCCGGTGCAGGTGGCGCGCAGCTCGAGCGCGGGCCGAAAGCTGCCGTCGGAGATCACGGTGGCGACCAGCCGGCCCTGCGAGGGCACCGAGAGCTGGTAGACGAGATCGTTGCCCTGGGTGGAGGCGGCGCACGACAAGCGGGTGTCGTCGGCCGCCTTGAGCAGGCTGCCGGTGACGTGCACCGGGCCCTTGGCCAGGTCGAGCTGCTCCGCGGTGCCGCAGCCGTCGGGGAGCGGCACGCAGGCGTGGTTGGGGCTGCAGGTGCCAACCGGGCAGTCGGCTTCGGTGAGGCAGGCGACGCAGGAGCCCGAGAGGCAGTGACCGCCGGCGCAGTCCTGGTCGGTGGCGCAGCCGGCCATGCCGCCTCCGCCGCCCGAACCGGCGTCGGAGGGGGTGACGCACTTGTTTCTCGAGCAGAGCTGATCGGCCGCGCACACCGTCGGCCCGCACGGCAGTGGGCCCTTGGCCCCACAGCCGGCGAGACACAGGAGTGCGAGGGCTGAGAGTGTGACCCTGGGGAGGGCGTTCAACGCGTCCTCGAAGTCGAGGCGGCCAACAACGTTTCTAGTCTACCCTGCTTCAATAACAGAGCTACGCTTCGGAAGGCCAGCGGGCCACGGGTCGGAAACGTCTGAGGGTTTTCATGCGGCGTGTCGTCTTAGGGGCAATGTTGTTGGGGCTTTGGGCCTGCGGCAATTCGAACAAGCCTGACGGAGGCGTGGGCGGAGGCTCGGCCACCGGAGGCGGCACCTCCACCGGAGGCGGCTCGGCCACCGGAGGCGGCGCGGGGGGCGGCGGCGGAGGAGGTGGAATCCCCGGCGAGTGCGGGCTGTCGGGCACCCCGGGGTGTGACGCGGGCCACTGCTACCAGGTGAAAGACGGCGGCTCCGAGATGACCCAGTGCCTGGGCGGCTGCGACGTGATCGCCCAAGACTGCGGCGGCACCGGCCAGAAGTGCGCCTACGGGGTCGACGGCGGGCGCGACTGCTTCCCCGACGGCACCCTCAACGAGGGCGACGCCTGCGGCGGAGCGATCACCGCCGACTGCAAGAAGGGCATGACCTGCGTGAACGGGCCGCAGGCCGACGGCGGCACCGGCTTCTTCTGCGCCAGGTTCTGCCGGGGCGACTCCGACTGCGACCTGGGCTGGCGCTGCTACGTCAACCTCGACGTCGGCGGCTCGGAGCTGCCCCAGGTATGCGCGGCGCCTCCGCCGGCGTGCGACGTGTTCGCGCAGAACTGCACCATCGGCGGCACCGCCTGCTACCCAGCCACCTCGGGCAACGCCTGCTACCAGGAGGGCAGCGTCGGCCCGGGCGGCACCTGCATGTACGCCAACGACTGCGGCCCGCGAATGACCTGCGCGAAGCTGTCGGGCTCGACCGGCGGCACCACCTGTCACCTGCTGTGCACGCCCGATGGCGGAGCGGTCGGCTGCCCCGACGCGGGCGCGTGCGGCACCCTCACCGGCTTGAACGGCCTGGGAGCGTGTTTCTGAGCGTGCAGAATTCTGGAGGCGAGATGGAGCTGGAGCTGACCGGGTTCGGTGAGTTCGAAGGGGTCGATCTGCTGCAGAAGATCCACCTCTTCAAGAAGCTGACCTTCGACGAGACGACGCGGCTGGGGAGCATCATCGAGTACCTCGACGTGGCGCCCGAGACGATCGTGATCGAAGAGAACGCGTTGGGCGACGCGCTCTACGTGATCGCGAAGGGCGAGGTGCGCATCACCCGCGACGCCAACGCCGACGGCAAGCACGACGCCAACGAGGAGATCGGCCGGCTGAAAGAAGGCGATCTGTTCGGCGAGATGTCGCTGATCGACGATCTGCTGACCTCGGCGCGGGTGACCACGGTGACCGCGTGCCGGCTTTTGAAGATGCCGCGCGACAAGTTCGAAGCGCTGATGAGCTCCGACGACAAGCTGGCGGTGAAGGTGTTCAGGTCGTTCTGCCGCACCATCTCCGACCGGTTGCGGAGAACCACCACGATGCTGGCGAAGACGCAGGCGATGCACGTGTCGATGCGCTGAGGGGACAAATGGAACTCGCCACCTTCAATCAATTTCTCGCGGCGTCGGTGAAGAACGGCGCGTCTGACATTCACTTCAAGGTCGGCGCGCCGCCTGCGCTGCGGGTGAACGGGCAGCTTTTGCCGGTGAAGGTGCCCGCGCTGCAGCCGGAGGACACCGCGCGCATCGCGAAGCACATCTTGTCGGCGTCGCGGTGGCAGGGCGACCTGGAAGACGTGCGCGATTGGGACACCAGCTACGCGCTCGAGGGGGTGTCGCGCTTTCGCGCCAACATTCACCGCACCAAGGGAGCGCTGGGCGCGATCATGCGCGCGATTCCCTACTCGGTGCCCGACTTCGCCAAGCTGGGCCTGCCGGGCAAGGTGCTCGAGAAGCTGTCGCAAGAAGAGCGCGGCATGATCCTGGTCACCGGCGTCACCGGCTCGGGCAAGTCGAGCACGCTGGCGGCGATCGTGAACTACATCAACCAGCACTACCGCAAGCACGTGCTGACGATCGAAGACCCGATCGAGTTTCTGCACGAAGACCGGTTCTGCCGCATCACCCAGCGCGAGATCGGCCCCGACACGCCCGACTTCTCGAAGGCGCTGCGGGCAGCCCTGCGCCAGGACCCCGACGTGATCCTGGTCGGCGAAATGCGCGACGCCGAGACGATCGAGATCGCGATCAAGGCGGCAGAGACGGGCCATCTGGTGCTCTCCACGGTGCACACCACCGACTGCTACCGCACCATCAGCCGCATCATCGGCGTCTTCCCGCCCGAGGGTCAGACCGGCGTGCGCAACCGCCTCGCCGAGAACCTCAAAGGGTCGATCTCGCAGCGCCTGCTGCCCCACGCCTCGGGCAAGGGCCGGGTGGTGGCCGCCGAGATCATGGTCTCGACGCTGTCGGTGGTGGAGTTCATCAAAGACCCCGAGCGCACCCACGAGATCAAGGACTACCTCGAGAAGAACCACGACATCTTGGGGTCGCAGAGCTTCGACATGCACCTGGCAAAGCTGCTGCGCGAGCGGCAGATCACGCTCGAGGTGGCCAAAGAGGCCGCCACCAACCCGGCAGACTTCGAGCGCGCCTTGGCGTTCGAGTAGATGCCCGCCGAGTCGAGCTCGATCGCACTGCTGTTGCCGCCGCCCGAGCGCCTCGAGGGGGAGGTGGCGGCGGCCCTTCGCAGCCGGGGTTACGACGACGGGCTCCTGCACTGGTGGGCCGAGCGCGCGCTCGAGATCGGTACCGGAGAGGTCGACGATCAGCTGCTCGACGAGCTGGCGACGGCCTGGAGCCGGTACACCCGGGAGGTCGCCGACGAGCTGATCGTCTCCGCGGAGAAAGAGACCAGGCGCTTGAGCGCCACGCTCAGCACGTTTCCCGAGAGCGAACGGGCGATGGCGTGGACCCGCGAACGCGCGCTGCTCGGCGGCCGCGTCGGGCACCTGAAGGCGGAGCAGGCCTACCGTTCGCGGTTGCTCGGAGACGGCTATGACGCCGACCCATCGTGGTTGGTGAAGCTCCAGACGATCGAGGTCAGAGGCGACAAGCTCCGCGCGGCGTGCCTCCGTCACCGTTGGGAGTCGTTGAACCGTCTGCCGCCGGGGCCGCGCAACCTCACCTGTGAAGCGGAGATCGCGCGCCACCTTTCGAGCGACGAGCCGAGACTGGTTTACGCCGACTGGCTGCTGTCAGAGCCGCGGTGGCGCCAGCTCGGTGAATACATGGTGCTCGCGTTGGGTGGCCCTGCGCGCGAGTGGCGGGCCCAGCTCGTGATGGAGCTCGATGGCGACGTGCTCGGGCCCTTTGCATACGCCGACACCCGGTTCAGATGGGCTCGCGGCCTGATTCAATCGGCAGCCGTCGGGGCATACGGAGTGAAGCCACTGCTCGATCACGCTGCCTCATGCGCACTCGAGACGCTGTGGGTGCGCTGGCCGTCGGGGACACCCCCGCCGTTGTTGGGCGAGGCGAAGCTCATGTGTCTGACCGAGCTGACCGTTCGGCCCTGTAGGGCGACAGCAAAACTGACCCCCTGACGCCACTAAAAGTGACCCCCTCGGGGCCTCAACAGGAGGCAACGATGGGACGTGAAGTTGTGGCACCCCGCGAAGCGGAGGTGCCAATGGTGGAGCAGGAAGTCGTGCAGCGGATGCGAGTGCTGCACGAGGTCGGCTGGGGCACGAAGCAGATCGCGCGAGAGCTGGGGATCGCGCGGAACACTGTGCGTCGTTATCTGCGGCACGGCGAAGCGGCCGAAGTGCAGGTGAGGCCGACGGCTCGAAAGCTCGACGCTAAGGGGGTCGATCGGGCGGTGGCGCTCTGGGACGGCGTCGCCGAGGGCAACGGCGTCGTCGTGCAGCAGATGCTCGCCGCTGAGGGCATCAAAGCAAGCCTGAGGACGGTGCAGCGAGCGGTCGAAGGCCGGCGGCGGCAGACGCACGCCGCAGAAGTGGCCACGGTGCGCTTCGAGACGGCGCCTGGGCGTCAGATGCAGGTCGACTTCGGCGAGAAGAAGCTTCGGATCGCCGGCAAGCTGGTGAAGGTCTTCCTGCTGGTGGCGGTACTGAGCCACTCGCGGCGCATCTTCGTGAAGGCCTTCCTCAACCAGCGCGGAGACGACTGGCGCGAAGGCATCGGCGCAGCCTTCATGCACTTCGGCGGTGTGGTGCTCGAAGTGCTGGGCGACAACGCCAGGCCGTTGGTGGTCGAGCACAACCGCTCTTCTGGCACGGTGCGTTTCCACCCGGCGTACCTCGACTTCTGTCGCGACTGGGACGTCCAGCCGAAGGCATGCGGGCCCTACCGCGCTCGCACCAAGGGCAAGACGGAGTCGGGCGTGAAGTTTGTGAAGCGCAACGGGCTCGCTGGCCGGGACTTCGACAGCTTCGGCGAGCTCGAGGCCCACCTGGCGCAGTGGATGAACACCGCGGACGATCGGATCCACGGCACGACGCACGAGAAGCCGAGCGAGCGCTTTTCTCGCGACGAGAAGACGGCCCTGAGACCGCTGCCTGCGCAGCCGCTACCGCGGCGAAGGCAGATGCTGCAGCGGCGCGTCGCTCATGACGCGCTCGTCGACGTGGACACGGTCCGCTACAGCGTCCCGCACGGACTGGTCCGTGAGCACGTCGAGGTGCAGCTCGGTGACGAGCAGGTCCGCATCTTTCACGGCGGCAAGGTGGTCGCGACCCATCGGCGCAGCACCGAGCCATACAGCCGTGCCGTGGACCCGGCGCACTGGGAAGGTCTCTGGCGGGCCTCGCCACCGCCTCAAGCCAGCGAGTCGCCGCTGAAGGCGCTCGGTCGGACGCTGGATGACTACGCCAGCGTCGTCGAGCGGGGTGCAGCATGAGCGAGATCATCCACGCGAGGGTGCAAGACCACCTGAGGCAGCTGTACCTGCGCAACGCAGCTGAACGGCTCGATGCTCTGCTCAACGACGCCGCACGCAGCGAACCGACCTACCTCGACTTCCTGGACAACCTGCTCAAGACCGAGCTCGAAGCGAAGCAGCGAAAGCGCATCGCAATGGGCATCCAGATCGCCCACTTCCCCGCGGTGAAGGTGCTCGAGGACTTCGATTTCAAGGCGCAGCCGTCAGTCGACGCGCGGCTGGTGCGAGAGCTCGCCACCGGTCGGTACATCGCCGAGGCCGAGAACATCCTCATCTTCGGGCCGCCGGGGGTCGGCAAGACGCACTTGGCGATCGCGCTCGGACGCTGCGCGGTCGAGACCAACCACTCGGTGCTCTTCGTCAGCGCTACGACGCTGCTCGCAGCGCTCGCCAAAGCCGAGAGCGAGGGGCAGCTGAAGGACAAGCTGAACTTTTTCGCCAAGCCGAAACTACTGGTCATCGACGAGCTCGGGTACCTGCCCTTCGAGAAGCGCAGCGCTCACCTGTTTTTCCAGCTGGTGGCACGGCGCTACGAGAAGGGCAGCATGCTGATCACCACGAACCAGCTGGTCGCACAGTGGGGCGGCGTCTTCGGCGACGACGTGCTGGCCGCGGCGATCCTCGACCGCTTGCTGCACCACAGCCACACGCTGGTCATCCAGGGCGAGAGCTACCGCATCAGGCAGAAGAAGAAGTCCGGGCTGCTGACGAGAGGACCAGTGGAACGAGAAGGATGATCTCGACGCAACAGAGTGCGCCTGCGCTCGCTTCGCTCGCTCCGGCGGTCGACACGCACGACGGCGACAATTAGCTTCAAACTCAACCGCCCTGAGGGGTCACTTTTAGTGACGCCAGGGGGTCAGAAATTGCTGACGCCTGACAGCAACTGACGGACTCGGACCGGGAGGCGACGTTCTCGGCGCTGGGCGGATTCATTCGCGTCGTTCCATCTGACTCTCGAGCACCCTACGTGCGCGACCTGATCGAGTTCAGGCGCCGCGAATTCGTTAGCGGAGTCGACGCTCGGCTCGTTGCCGGCACGAAGGTCAGCACTACAGCGCGCAAGGAACTCGACCAACTGCGACCTCTGACGCGTGCGGCATGGGTGCTGCGCACCGAAGACGAGCTGATGACCCAGCTGATGACCGGAGGTGAAAACCTGGTCGAGCACCTTGCAGCCCATCAGCTGCGACGAGCGCTCGAGAACGTGCGCGAAATGCTCAACCTCGACTTCGGCCTCTACCCGAACGTCGCCGGCTTTCAGGACCTGCTCGCCGCCTGGGACGCCGGAGACCGATCGCGAACGCTGCTCCTCGCCGAACGCGTCGCCACCGAACGGGAGGCGCTCTACTTTCGCCTGATGAAAGACACAGCTGCAAAGGCACCGGAGGAGAAGGCGCCCTCGGTGACGCACTGATCGGGGTCAGCGCGCCTCGCTGACGTCCCACTCGATGGTTTCCATCAACTGATCGCGGTTCTTCTCGACCGCGGCGTCGAGGAACTTCATCGCGTCGGGCATCTTCTCCATCAACCGAAACGGCTTGCGGCGGGTGTTCTTGAGCGAGAGCAGCGCGTGGGTCAGCCACGGGAAGACCGCGGTGACGTCGGTGTGCACGTACATCGAGCCGGTCTCGACCGCGTCGGCCGAGACCTTGCCCCAGGTGTGGCCCTCACCCGCCGGGCACGACGAGAGCGCGCCGTTGTCGACCGGGTCGACGCAGAACTGCACGTCGATGTCGAAGCCCTGGGTGGGCACGAACAAGATCTGGTCGAGCAGCGGCTCGCCCTGCAGGGTGTAGTTCTTCGGCACGCCGCCGCCCAGAATCCACACCGCCATCTTCTCGTCGAAGTGGTGCCGGCAGTAGTGCTGGATCGCCGCCATCGCGTAGACGTCTTCGGCGACGTCGATCTCCAGCTTGAACTCCTTGCCCAGCAGCCTTCGGAGCTTCACCACGTTGAGGAAGATCGAGCCGTCTTGCACCGCGCCGACGAAGATCGGCACCGCGTGCTTGTAGCAGGTGGCCAGCAGCGACGGCTGCTTCACCCCCAGCTGCTTCTCGATCTCGTAGATCTTCTTCCCGAGCAGGTAGTGCAGCTCGGCGGTGGTCATCTTCTTCTGAAACTCCGGCCCCCGCAGGATCGCCGAGAACAGCCGGTCGGTGTCGAGCAGCGCCTCTTCCCAGAAGCCGAGGTCGTAGATGCGAATCACCCGCGCCAGCCGCAGCTGGAGGTCACCGGCGTTCGGGTTCACCTCCCGAATCGCGTGGCCGATGATGCGGTGGGCGTCGTGGTAGAGGTTCGCGCCGGTGGTGGTCAGGCACGAAATGACGCCCGCCTCGACCAGGGGAATCAGGCAGCTCTGGTGCAGCCCGGCCGGGGTCATCGCGCCCGAAAGGGTCAGAAACACCGCTGCTTTCTCGTCGAGCGAGCGCCGCATCAGCTCGAACGCGGTGCGCTCCTGGCGGCCGACATAGGCCCCAAACGAGTGCTCGAGCAGCTCGAGCGGAGTTTCCTTGCCCGTGATCGGCTTGGGGTCTACGCGTCGCGCCTTCTGATACTGCTGCCTCAACTTGCCGTGAGTCTTGGTGGCCATCGGGGGCGCGGGATATACCTCGAACCCCTCACGGCCGCCGCAACGGAGTTCATGGTGAAGAAATCACTCGTCGTCGTCGCTGCAGTTGCCCTCGCGTCTTCCTGCAACTGCGGGAAGCCGATGCACAACAACCTCAAGCCCGACTATCTGCCCGACCCGATGGCGCTGTCGTTCAACGCCTGCCCGGTGAAGGACACCGCGGGCAACAACGTGCCCGACGTCTTCCCTGACCAGAAGACGATCACCATCAACAACCGGGGGGTCGTCTCGGGCGGGCTCAAGCTCAGCATCACCGGCACCGACGCCAACGCGTTCACCGTCGACCAGATGGGCCTGACCTCGATCGAGGCCAGCTCCCACGTCGAGGTGAAGATCAACTTCGCCCCGCTCAAGTCGGGCGACAGCAAGGCCGACCTGGCGATCTCCGACGAGGTCGACGACACCCCCGACGTGCACGTGTCGCTCCTCGGCTCGTCGCCGAACCTCCCGGCCACCGCCAGCCTGATCGTGAAACCGCAGCAGTGGACCGACATGACCTTCCCCGACAACCCGCCGGGGAGCTGCTTCGTCGGCTCGCAGTGCACCGCGCTCTGGCCTGACACGCTGTACGGCCAGAGCTACCCGCTGCAGATTCAGATCACCAACGGCGGGTGCCCGGCGCTCAAGCTCACCGGCATCGAGATGCTGCCCTGCCCCGGCAACACCGGAGACATGCCGTTCACCCTGGTGTCGCCGACGCCTCCGACCGCGGCCGCGCCGCTGTTGATCGCGACCACCGGTGGCACGCCCGAGCAGCTGCTCAACCTCACCTTCGCTCCGACCGACGACGGCTCCGGCAACCCGCAGCGCTGCTCGATCTTGCGGCTCCACACCAACGACATGAGCGTGCAGGACAGCGACGGCACGATGGGCAACTACGACATCGCGCTCGAAGGCGACGGCGTGAAGCCCGACATCTACACTGTGCCCACCGGCTGCCAGTTCTCCGACAACAGCGATCTCTGCGGCAACGCGACCCGGGTGCCGAACTCCGCCACCTTCCACATCAAGAACGGCGGCACCGCGCCGATCGGCATCGACGGCGTCACCTTCAAGTCGAACGGCTCCTCCACCTCCAGCAAAGACAACCGCTTCAACATCATGAGCAACGTCGTCGGCCAGACGGTGATGCCGGGCGGCACCGTCGACCTGGTCGTCACCCACAACGACATGTCGCTGTACGTGACCGACGTGCTCACCGTCTCCGCGTCGTCTCCTCCGGGTGGCACCCCGGGCTCGGGCGGCAAGGCGAACATCGGCCTCGGCGGAGGCATCAAGCCCTGCCTGACCACCGACCCGCCGATCGACACCATGACCGGCCAGGCCACCCTCGACTTCATGATGCCGTCGACCGACATGACGGTGAAGCACATCACCGTTCAGAACGGCACCGGCTGCGGCACCCTGGTGGTGAACAACGTCACCATCGACACCAACAGCTTCTTCTCGCTGATCGACCCCAAGATCGCGCCGGGCACCCAGAATCCCCGCGGGGATGTCGGCCGAGGCCGACGTGCTCTTCACCAAGCCGGTCTCGGGAGGCACCCAGGTCGGCACCCTGCGCATCGACACCAACGACACCGCCTGGTCTGGCCCCGGCTTCTACGTGGTGCAGCTCTACTCGAGCTCGCCGCTCGATCAGGTCCCGGTGGCGGTGCTCGACGGCTGTCTGCCCACCGACCCCACCTGCGCCAACGGCCAGCAGAACGCGATGTCGGTCTCGCTCTCGGCGCTCGCCGGCAACAAGACGCTGATCATGTCGGGCAAGAACAGCTACGACCCGGGCAACACCAGCTCGACGCCGATCTCCGGCTACACCTTCCGCCTGGTGACCAAGCCCTCCAACGCCACCAACGGCGCGCTCGCCAACGACGGCATGAAGACCGCGACCGACAACCAGGTGCTGACGCTCGACCCCACCGCGACCGGCCTCTATCGGGTCACGCTGATGGTCTACGACGATCACAACCAGCCGGCGGGCACCGCGGCCGACTTGAAGATCAGCGTCGGGCAGTAAGCGATCAGCTGAGCGCGGCGCGGCGCAGATCGACGGCCGGTTGCGCCGCGCGCTGCTCCGCGTCGGCTTCGGCCTGCAGCCCGGCCATCGCCAGCTTGTCGAGCTTGGCGTGCCGGTACACCTCGATCATGCGCTGCTGGCCCAACCGCCAGACGCCGTACATCGTGCACGCGCCGGTGAACGCACAGCCGTCGTGGGTGTTGTCGCCGCCGTCGGTGCAGAGGTTCACCTGCACCGGGCCCTCGACCGCCTCGATCACGTCGAGCATCGAGATCTCGGTCGCCGGCCGGCCGAGCGAATAGCCGCCCCGCGCGCCGCGGCTCGACACCGCCAGCCGCTCCTTCACCAGCTTCTTGAGGATCTTGGCGAGAAAGTCTTGCGGCACGTCCATGCGCACCGCGATCTCGCGAAACGGCACCACCGCCGACTGGGGCTTCGACGCGAGGTAAACCATCGCCCTCAGGCCGTATTCGGTGCGCCGGCTGATCTGGAGCGGGTGACCCACGTTTCCAATGTGTCACCGGCCCGGGCCCGATTCAACTTCGAGCGCGCGCCAGCCGATTTCCCGCGCGGTTACGGGCCCCACCCTCACCTCGTCGAGCCCGTTCGGCAGCACGCCGTCGTGCTCCGCGGTGGCCTTCTCCACCGCCATCAGCTCGGCGAACTTCTGCGGGTAGCGCGGGTCGCGCGAAGGCTCGGCCAGCCCGTTCGGCAGCGCGTGGCCGTCGGCCCCGTACTTGTCGCTCGCGCCCAGGCAGTGGAGCAGCTCGTGCGCGACCGCAATCAGCTCGAGGTCGATCTGGGTGTCGGCCAGGTTGCCGTGCACCAGGCCGCGCACCCCACCCGCTTCGCCCAGGCCTTCGACGAACGACGAGCCGCCGGCCGGCTCCAGCCAGACGTCGATCACCACGGCTCCTTTGGGTACCCCCGCCCGCTCGTCGATCGCCGAGGCCGCCGACTCGAACTCCAGCGCCGAGCGGGTGCGCTCCGCCACCTCGGCGTCGGGCTGGGGCAGCGGGAGCGCCTGCTCCACCGTCACCGGCCCCAGCAGGCTGAACGGCAGCATCGTCACGCCCGGCGGCCCGTTCGCCCGCGCGTACTCGCTCTGCATCCACGTCTCCAGGCGCGAGAGCCCGCGGGTCCAGGCCGCGACCACCTCGGGAGACGGCGGCTTCGACGACACCAGCACCACCGCCACCGGCAGCGGCCCGTTCCAGCCGTTGCGGAGCGCGCGCCGCCGGGTGCGCTGCCAGCCGTAGAGCGCCACCGCCACCAGTACCGTCAGCAGCACCGCCACCCGCACGTTGCGGTTGCGGGCGCGGCGCTTGCGGGCGGTGAAACAGCTCACGCAGAGCCGCGACCGGTGCGACAGCTCGCAGGCGAGGCAGACCGGAGCGCCGCAGTTGATGCAGCGATCGAGGGTGCCGAGCGCCGGGTGCGACGGGCAGGCGTTGCCTCCACCCGGCGCGGCGCTCGCGGTGGCGCCCAGGGCGGTCAGCGCGCCGAGCAACGGCTTCACCGCCGCATCGTCGAGCGCCAGCAGCAGCTCCGGCCGGGCGGAGAGCTCGACCGCGATCGGCACCGGCACGCCGAGGGCCCGCGCGAGCTCCAGCCCGGCGCGCCGCCGTTTCGCTTCGGGTACCGAGAGCCGGAGTCTCACGAGCTGAGCCGCCGTTAGGATACCCTGCAACCGCCGTGATCGATCTCCACTCCCATACCGTTGCGTCTGATGGGCAGCACACCGCCGACGAGCTCTTTCAGATGGCCAAGGCCGCGGGGGTGCACACCCTGGCGGTCACCGACCACGACACCGTCGACGGCCTCAAGGCCTGCGAAGACGCCGCCCAGAAGCATGGCCTCACCCTGGTGCCCGGCATCGAGCTGTCGGCGTTCATCAACAGCAAAGAGGTGCACGTGCTCGGGCACTTCGTCGACCGCACCGAGGCCGGCATCTCGTCGTTCTCCGAGAAGCTCCGCGGCGAGCGCCGCAAACGCATGGAGCAGATGGTGGTCAAGATGCAGGGCCTGGGCTTCCCGGTGACGATGGAGCAGGTGCTCGGGATCGCCGGCGACGCCCACCTCGCCCGGCCCCACCTCGCGCGGGTGCTGGTCGAGCTCAACTACTGCACCTCCACCAAGGAGGCGTTCGACCGGTTCCTCGGCGACAAGCGGCCGGCGGCGGTGGGCCGGTTTCAGCTCAGCGCCGAAGATGCGATCGCGATCATTCGCCAGGCGAAGGGGGCGGCGACCCTCGCGCACCCCGGCGTGTCGCGGGTCGAGCGCTTCGAGGTCGAGAAGATGGCGAAGGCCGGGCTGGTGGGGCTGGAGGCAGAGCACTCCGATCACCCACCGACGATGCGCGACAAGTTCCGCTCCTGGGCCAAGGACTTCAACCTGGTCAGTACTTCGGGCAGCGACTTTCACGGCGAGAAGGTCGCGCCGGGTCGAAAGCTGGGCACCGAGAGCATGGCGCCGGAGGCGCTGGCCACGCTGCGGTCGCGCGTCGGGTAAGGCACGGCCCCGCTTGCGACGCGTAGATGGGGCTGTCCCTCACCCGCGAGCGCCTATGGCGCTCGTCGGCCTCTCCCAAAGGAGAGGGGTCGAGCTCGGACCCTTTATTTGGCCAGCACCAACGTGTGGCCGTCGTCGCCCAGGTCGGTCACCGAGTTGATGGTGACCGCCTTGTAGCCGTCGGCTGAAGCGACCGTCGGCTGACCGCCGAACGGGTTGCGCTGGCTGAAGAACACATTGGCCAGATCGTTGGTGCGCAGCGAAGCGACCACGTCGTCGCCCTGCTTGAACGAGACCTGAATGTTCTGGAGGTAGTTGCCGTCGGGGTCGAGCACCTTGAGCCAGAACCCCTCTTCGGGCGCCATCTCGAGCTCGACGATGCGTGACGCGGGCAGCGTGGCCGGCTGCAGGTAGCTGGCCGAGAAGCCGTCGGCCACCGCCACCAGCCGCACCTCGGCGATCTTGGTGTTGAGCGCCACCTGGCCGCGCGCGTTGGTGCGACCAGACCACAGCGGAGTCGATGGACACTCGTCGCCCAGCTTGCAGCTGGTGGGCTCGTAGCTGAGCGCCACCTGGGTGCAGGTCAGCGGGCCCGAGGTGCGCGCGTCGAGCAGCACCAGGTCGCCCTTGCTGTCGGGGCCACAGTTGCTCTCGCCCTTCTCGACCACCGTCTTGTCGGGCTTGGTGTTCTCGTCGAGGCGCGCGTCTCCGCCGCCGACCGAGTCGGGGCGCGTGGTGATGCAGCCACCGAGCAGCAGCGCAACAGCCAACAGTCGTTTGGCGGCCCCGTCCGCGCTCACCGGTGCGCTTTAGACGGAGAACGACGAGCCGCAGCCACAGCCCGACTTCGCGTTCGGGTTCTCGAACTTGAACCCCGCCGCGGTGTCGTTGACCTGGTAGTCGATCTGGGTGCCCGAGAGATACTTCACGCTCACCGGGTCGGTGGCAATCTTGATCCCGTCCTGCTCGAAGAGAATGTCGCCCTGCTTGCCCTCACGCATCAGGTTGAGGTCGTAGCCGAGGCCGGAGCAGCCGGCGGGCACCACGCGAACGGTGAGGGTGTAGCCCTCGTAGCCCTGGCCCTTCATCACCTCTTTGACCTGCTCGACCGCCTTCGCGGTGAGGGTGAAGATCGCCTTCTTCTCGGTGCTGGGAGTCGTGGTGGTGGGGGCCTCGGCGGCCAAAGCGGTATCCATATGATTCCTCTTATAACGGCGAGGCGCCGGGGCTCAACTCGACTGCGAAGCCTCACTGACACAGCCCATTGACGCAGCTTTGGCCGCCGGAGCAGGCACTGAAACAGAGGCCGCAGTTGGCAGGGTCGGACGCCAAGTCGGTGCAACCGGTGCCCAGACAGCAGACGTGAGAGGTGCCGGCGTCGAGGTCACAATACGAGAACAGGTTTGAGCCATTGCAGGGGGCTTGAGTGCCGCTGCAGGTGCCGTTGGAGCAGCTCTGGCCCTGAGGGCAGGCGAGGTCGCAGCCTCCGCAGCTCTTGGGATCGCTGAGCGGGTCGGAACAGACGTAGCTCTGCTGTTGGAGGCAGCACAACCCCAGGCCCGCGTCGGCGAGCGGGCAGTACTGCGACCCCTGGCCGTCGCACGGGGAGGTGCACGCGCCCAAGATGCAGGTCTGCCCATTCGGACACCCTTGGGGACAGCTGCTGGCCGCGGGCCAGCAGACGCCGGCGTTGCCGTAGCCGATCGTTCGCTCGCACTCGCCCGAGGCGCAGGCGTTACCGCAGGCGCCGCAGTTGGCCCCGTCGTTCTCGAAATTCACGCACTGGCCGTTGCAACATTGGCGGGTGTCGTATTGGCGCACTCCGGTCGCGTCGGTGAAGAAGACCGTTGGTCCAGCGCCGCAGAACTCGCCGTCGGTGCCCGGCGGACAGTCGAGGGGGACACAACGGCCCGAAGAACACACCGAGCCAGCGGGGCAGTGGTCGTCGACCGGGGTGCAGCTGTCAGGGCCCCCGTCGGGCAACACACAAAAGCCCTGACCGCAGGTGTCGGAGCCGCCCGGGCAGGCCACCCGGCAGCTGCCGCACTTGAGTGGATCGTTCGCTTCGTCGGTGCAGGTGCCGTAGCAGCAGAAGCCCCGCACGTTGCGCGAGACCTCGCAGGGGCCGGTGTCGCCCGCGGCGCAGGTGTGGAGTGGAATACAGGCGCCGGAGCAGAAGGTGCCCCCGTCGCACGCCGCGCCGCAGGAGCCACAGTTTTCGCTGTCGGTGAAGAGGTTGACGCACCGTCCTCCGCAGCATTGACCCGGGCTCACCGGGCCTCCGTTGCATTTGTCGCCGTCGGCGTGGCCGGTGCAATCCGAGCTCAGGCACACCGCGCTGTAGGTCAGGTAGCACTCGGTTCCCGCGGGGCACGGCACGCCTTCGGAGGCGCCGAACTGCTGGCAATACGCCACGCCACCATCGGAGAAGGTGCAGTAGGTGCCGGCGCAGCTGGTGCCGAGCGGGCAAACGCCGCCAGCGCACGGCACCGGCGTCGCACTTCCACCGCCGGTGGCTGCTCCACCGCCAGTGCCCGCTCCACCACCCGTCGCCGCGCCACCGCCCGCCGAGCCACCACCGCTCGAGGTCCCGCCTCCCGCTGAAGCGCCGCCGCCCGTCGCTGCCCCGCCACCGGTTGCGAGGCCGCCGCCGGCGCCTGCATCTTTGGCGCACGCGCCCGCGATGCAGAGCTGATTCTGAAAGCACGCATTGCACGCGACCGCGCCGGTGCCGCAGTGATCGAGGGTGTCACCCGGCCAACACTGGCCCAGTGAATCGCAGCAGCCGCTCTTGCAGTTGTCGGGGTTGCACTTCGACGTGCACCCGGTGAGGAGAACCGCGAGTGCTGCTCCGGCCCACAGCAGTCGACGACGGCTCATCGTGCCTCCGGGTGCGTCGGTGGCGAGTCGGGGCACATCGACGGCCGAAGGCGCGTTTTATTCAGGCCAGGTTTCGGCCTCCGTCGACGGCGATGATCTGCCCGGTGACGAAGGACGGCCCGGTGAGCAGAAAGCCGATCGTTTTCACGATGTCTTCGGGAGACCCGAACCGCTGGGCGGGGATCTTCGCCTTCAACTTCTCGAGCTCCTCAGGCGCCAGGTGGGTGGGCGGCAGCACGGTGCCCGGCGCGACCGCGTTGACCCGAATCTTCGGCGCCAGCTCCACCGCCAACGACCGGGTGAGCGCCGCCAGCGCGGCCTTGGTCATCGCGTAGGCCGAGTAGTGCCGCCAGGCGTTGAACGCCCCGCCGATGTCGACGATGTTGATGATGTCTCCCCCGCCCCGCGCCAGCATCTTGCGGCCGATCGCCTGCGAGAGCAGGTAGGGCGCCCGGGCGTTGAGCGCCCATTGGGAGTCGAGCGCGGCCAGCGGGGTGTCGAAGAAGTCGTGGCGCAGGTAGATCGCCGCCGAGTTCACCAGCACCGAGACCGGCCCCAGCTTCGACTCCACCGCCTCCGCCAGCGCGGTCACCTGGGTGGCTTGCGAGAGGTCGGCCTGAAAGGTCTCGGCGCGGTTGCCGTCGACGCCGATGGTCGCGGCCGCCGCGCGAGCGCCCTCGGCCGAGCCGTGGTGGTGGAGCGCGACGTCGGCCCCAAGCCTGCCCAGGTGCTCGGCAATTGCCCGCCCCAGCCGGGTGCCGGCGCCGGTCACCAGGGCCAGTTTCCCGGTCAGCGGACGTCCTGTCGCGTCATTCATGGGGCCGCGTTATATGCAAACCCCCATGAGCGTGACGTTCAGAGATCTGCTTGCCGGAGTGAAGAAGGGCATTCGCGAGGTCACCGTCGACGAGCTGAAGAAACAGCTCGCCGCCCCCAACCCGCCCCGCCTGATCGACGTGCGTGAGACCGACGAGTACGGCGCGGGCCGGCTCCCGGGCGCGCTCCACATTCCCCGCGGGTTCCTCGAGCCGCGGATCGAGCAGAAGGCGCAGCGCGACGAGAACCTGGTGCTCTACTGCGCCGGCGGCACCCGCTCGGCGCTGGCCGCGAAGTCGCTGCTCGAGATGGGCTACCAGAACGTGCAGTCGCTCGCCGGCGGCTACTCCCGGTGGACCGATGCAGGCTTCCCCACCGAGAAGCCGGTGGTGTTCACCAACGATCAGAAGGAGCGCTACCGGCGGCACCTGGCGATCCCCGAGGTCGGTGAAGAGGGTCAGGCCAAGCTGCTCCGTTCGAAGGTGCTGCTGATGGGCGCGGGCGGGCTCGGCTCTCCGGCGGCGCTCTACCTGGCGGCGGCCGGGGTGGGCACCCTGGGCATCGTCGACATGGACGTGGTCGATCTCTCGAACCTGCAGCGCCAGGTGATTCACTCGATGAACACGCTAGGCCAGCCGAAGACGGCGAGCGCGGCGGAGGCGATCAAGGCGCTCAACCCCGACGTGAAGGTGGTCGGCTTTCAGGAGCGGCTCACCAGCGACAACGTGCTCCGCATTCTCGAGGGCTTCGACATCATCGTCGACGGGGGCGACAACTTCCCCACCCGCTACCTGCTCAACGACGCCTGCGTGATGCTGAAGAAGCCGAACGTGCACGGCAGCATCTACCGGTTCGAAGGCCAGGTGACGACGTTCATTCCCTACAACGGCCCGTGCTACCGCTGCCTCTACCCGCAGCCGCCGCCGGCCGACATGGCGCCGTCGTGCGCCGAAGCGGGCGTGCTCGGCGTGCTCCCCGGTCTGGTCGGGCTGTTCCAGGCGAACGAGGCGATCAAGCTGATCCTCGGCATCGGCACCCCGCTCAACGGCCGCCTGCTGACGATGGATGCGCTGGAGACCAACTTCCGCACCCTGAAGCTCCGCCGCGACCCCGAGTGCCCGGTCTGCAAAGAGGGCGCGAAGATCGAGTTCATCGACTACCAGCAGTTCTGCTCCGTCGCCGCCTGATGCTGCCGGAAGAGATCGACGTTCACACCCTGAAGAAGATGCTCGACGGGCCCGAAGGCGAGCGCCCGGTGGTGGTCGACGTGCGCACGCCTCAGGAGCTGCTGATCGCGCCCTTCCCCGGCGCGACCGAGATCCCGCTCCACGAGCTCGCCGAGCGCTCCGACGAGCTGCTGCAGTTCAAGGGCCGCCCGGTGGTGATGCTCTGCCACATGGGCATGCGCTCCCGCGCGGCCGCCGCGTTCGCCCGCGACAAGGGCCTCGACGCCACCTCGCTCTCAGGTGGCATCGAAGACTGGTCGTGCGAGATCGACCCCGACGTGCCCCGCTACTGAAAGTAGTTGTAGGTGGCGTTGTCGATGCGCCGGAGCAGCTCGTCGATCAGCTGCTGGCTCTGCACCGTGTACTGGCTGCGGGTGTTCGCGATCTGGGTGCGCGAATCGACCAGCGCGAAGTAGGCGTCGTTGGTCTGAATCGCCTTCAGCACGTCGACCATGGTGCGCCGCGACTCGAACGAGCGAATGCCGTCGGAGTTCGCCAGCACCGCCTTCGCCATCGCGATCACGTTCGGCGTCACCGGGTCGTTCGCCGCCGGCGGAGTGACGATGTCGCCGCGGTACTCCGGGGGCGCGAGGTACAGATCCCACAACAGAATCTGCGCCAGCAGGTCGGCGTAGGGCGCGTAGGTCGGGTACATCGCCGTCTTGGTGGAGTCGATCGGCGGAGCGATGCCGCCTGCGGTGGCGAGTTGAAACGCCTGCACTGTCTGGGGGCCGGCGCGCACGTAATCGAGCACCTTGTCCATCTGGTAGAAGGTGAAGTTCGGGTCGCCCTGAAACATCATCGCGTTCGCGCGCTCGGTGAACACCGGGCCCCAGTAGAGCGCCAGCGGGTCGTTCGAGCGGTCGAAGATGGTGCACTGCGGGTCGACCGCCACGTACTCGTCGGTGCAGAACGGCTGAGTGGGCGCGGCCGCGTTCGGGGTCAGCCCGTAGAGGTACTGCAGCGCCGAGACGTCGTACGCGCCGGGCACGTCGAGCACGATCGACTCGGTGTCGGTGAGGTAGTCCATCACCGAGTCCTGCGAGAGCGAGCCCTTGAAGTTGTGGCGCAGGCCCAGCGTGTGACCGAGCTCGTGGAGCACCACGTGGGTGAGGTAGCGCTCGACCTTCTCTTTCTTGGTCATCCCCTGGACGGTGGAGTCGTCGGCGTTGGCGAACGCCTTCTTCGCGTCGGAGATGTCGAGCGAGCAGATGCGATCGTGCGAGAGCGGGCCCCACGAGAGCGCCGCGCCCGAGCGCGGGCGGGGCGCGAGCTCGGCCAGGCCGCCCGCGGTGCGAAAGGTGCCGCCGTCGGTGCTGCCGGTGCCGGTGCCGCCGTCGAGCGGAGTGCCTCCGCCGCCCGAGGTGCCGCCGTCGAGGTCGGTGAAGGAGTCGATCGCCAGGTCGACGAACGCGTTCGAGAGGTAGACGCTGGCGCCGCGAATCTCACCGGTGGTCGGGTTGTTGCGCCAGTTGGCGAACGCCAGGCCGGCGGCCGGGTTGGGGTCGAAGAAGAGGTAGCTCTTCTCGTCCTGGCCGACGTTGTCGGTCGACTGCGCCGGCGCGACGTCGAACACGTTGTAGCCGAAGACCTGGTTCCAGCCGGTGATGCCGCGGCTGATCGCGCCGTAGAGATCGTAGCCGGCGTACTTGGGGTTCTGCGAAAGCTTGCCGACTGCGTCGGAGATGTACCAACGCACCGGCGTCATGCCCGGGTGGAAGTTCCACTTGATCGCGTTGGAGGCGGTGTTGCCGGTGTTCTTCACCAGGTACGGGTCGGCCGAGAAGAAATAGGGCTGCTGGGGGTACGGGAACGCGGTGAACCCCTGCCCTTCGAAGTAGCGGCGCAGCGACATGCCGAGCGTGCCCGAGCCGCGGAACGGCTGGTCGTTGGCGAAGATGCCGGGCGCGGGCACGGCGGAGGTGCCGGTGAAGATCTCGTCCCAGGTGACGCCGTCGTTGAGCTTTCGAAAGTTCTGCGAGTAGGCGACGTCGACGTCGAACTGCACCTGGTAACTGCTGGCGTAGGCGTCGGTGACGAAGCTGAACTGGTTCAAGCCCGCCGCGGGGTCGAACAGCACGTAGTTGGCGTGGTTCGAGAGCCGGTTGAACGGGGTGTAGTCGGTGACGATCGGGTAGGCCTCGATCACCACCTGCGGGCTCAGGGTGTCGCTCCACTGGCGGCTGGGGGTGACGTCGAATACGAACAACTTGCCGTTCTGCTGCTTGAACGAGACCACCTTGGTGCCGAGCGACTGCACCGGCAGATTCGACGACGGCTCCCACTGGGTGAGGAACGCGGAGAGGAACCACTTGTTGGGCAGCTCGTTCAAGTTGATCGCGATGTAGAAGGCCTGGTCGCCGGCGGTGTCGACGCCCTCGAAGCCGCCGTCCAACCCCTGCTGCTTCACGCCCTTCTTGGTCGCGCCCGAGTGGAGCGCCTGCCCCGCGCGGGGAACCTTCACGAACGGCCCGTCGAGCACGATCTGATCTTGCGGCCCGGTGTCGTCGGCGACGCCGTCGCAGCCGGTGAGGCAAAGCACTGCCAGGCCCGTGGTGAGGGCAAACGCTCCGCGAAGCATGTGTCGGCTCCTTGAGCGCGCTGTGAAGGTGCGCGCGCGCACACCCTTGACCCCGGGGTGCGAGGAGATGTGCAAAACATTAAAACATCGGTGTTTTTAAGGCACCAGGTGACCGTCGATGCCGACTTCGATCACCTTCGCCTCGCCCTTGGTGGGCTTGGTGTTGCAGTCGATGGTGACCTGGAACGGCACCGCGTCTTTCAGGCAGTCGCCGCGCAGCTCGAGGTCTTGCACGCCTTCGTAGAGCGACAGCTTCAGCCCCACCGCGCCCAGCTTCTGCCCGTTGCGGTAGATCTGCACCGGGCACTTCGCCGGCTCCAGCTTGGGCTTGGTGCCGACCTTGATCTCCGAGTTGCAGAACTTCTTCTCGATGATCTGCTCTTTGCCGGGCTCGCCGAAGGGAATGTTTCTGCTCGTAGTCGATGCCCTGGTCTTTGTTGACCATCAACAGCGTGTCGCCGACGAACACGCCGGGCCCGTGGTACGGCACGTCGCCCAGGTCGGCCGGCTGCTTCTCGCCCTTGTGCTTCACGTAGATGTGGGTGCTGGGCGTGGTGGTGACGTTGACGATGATCGGCACCTTGTCGCCGGTGGGCAGCTTGATCAGATCTTTGAACGCGAACGCGGCCAGGCCCACGCCGACGATCACCATCAGCCCGATCACCACCCCCATGCGGGAGCGCTGGCTGCGGCGAAGCTCGGGCAGGCCCACCAGCCGATCGGCGGTGGAGTCTTTCGGCGCCTCGAAGTCGCTGTCGGCGTCGAACTTGGGAACCTTCGAGAGGCTCGACTTGCGGGCGGCCGGCATCTCCGGCCGGGAGGCACGCCTCGGCGGCGCCTCCGGCATCTTGGTCGAGCTGCCCGAGGTGCGCCGCTTGGCGACCCCCGACGAGGTGCGGCGAGGAGGCGCGGGGGTGGCGAGCTCGGGGTCGATCGCGTCGGTCTCGCCCTCGTCGCGCTCGACGATCTTCGGCGCCAGCGAAGAGTTGCGACGCGAGGCCAGCCGCGAAGGCCGCACCGGAGCGTCGTTGTCGGCCGCCGGCACCTCGGCGCGGGTGAGCGGCTTGGCGCGGGTCTCGTTCGACTTGTAGGCCGGCTGGGAGTCGGTCGCGCCGTAGGCCTCGGCGGAGTTGTCCTCCTGCTCGTCGGGGTGGGGCGACGGCATTCGGTTGGGGCCCGACTGGGCGTAGCGGCGCGACGGCATCACCGCGGGAGGCGCCTCCCAGTCCTCCACCTTCGGCGCGGCGGCGGAGCGGCCGGCTTCTCCCGGGCGCGCCATGTCGGTGTTCTGCGAGACCTCGTTGGCGCGCACCGGCTCGGTGTTCGAAGGCTGATACGAAGGGTTCGACGAGCGGCTCTTGCGCTGGTTCTCCCAGCCCGGAGGCTCGGGCACCGCGGGTGAGGCCGAAGCCGACTCGGCGCTCGACGGGTTCGGCGCACCGATGCGCTCCTCTTCGGCGCGGCGATCGGCGAACAGGGTCTCCATCAGCTCGCTGATCTGCACGCTGGTGGCGACCAGCCGCTGGCCGATCAGGTACTCCTCGAGCGCCATCTGAAAGGCGCGGGCGTCTTTGTAGCGATTGTCGGCGGCCTTCGCGAGCGACCGCATCACCACGTCGTCGAGCTCGGCCGGCACCTCGGCGACCACCGAGGGCGCGTCGATCTTGCACTCCAGCGCCGCCTGCAGCGTGGCGAGCTCGGAGTCGCGCTTCAACGGCCGCACCCCGGTGAGCAGCTCGTAGAGCACCAGGCCCAGCGCGAACAGGTCGGTGCGCGCGTCGAGCGGCTTGCCCGCCGCCTGCTCCGGCGCCATGTACGCGAACTTGCCCTTGATCGCGCCCGACTTGGTGAGCGACTGCTGGTCGGCGGCCTTGGCGATGCCGAAGTCGACCAGCTTCACCGAGCCGTCGAAGCTGATCAGAATGTTCTGCGGGCTGATGTCGCGGTGAACGACCCGCAGCGGGCGCCCCTGCTCGTCTTTGCGGGTGTGCGCGTAATAGAGGCCTTCGCAGGTGGCGGCGATGATGCGAATCGCGAGCGGCCGGGCGATCCACTGCCCCGTGCTCCAGGCCTTGCGCATCAGCCGGCCGAGGTCTTCGCCGTGCACGAACTCCATCGCGATGAAGTAGGTGCCCTCCTGCTGCCCGTAGTCGAAGATCTGCGCGATGTTCGGGTGGCTGAACTTGGCGGCGATCATCGCCTCGTTCATGAACATCTGGACGAACTCGGGATCTTCAGCGAGGTGCGGCAGAATTCGCTTCACCACCACGTGGCGGGTCACGCCCTCGGCGCCCAGCTGTTGCTTCGCAAGAAACACCTCGGCCATACCGCCGGTGGCGAGTTTCTTGATCATCTGGTACTTGCCGAACTGGAGCGAAGGCATACGCCGAGCCCTCCAAGCTTAGGGCACTCGCGGACAAAACCGAAATGTTCCCAAGCGCTTACCTATCCATACTGCTGTTGACGCAAGTGGGCGAAACCCAAGTCAATTCACCTTCTCCGGGCCGGGTGGAAGAGAAATTTTCACCGTACCAGATGAGGCAGATGGCCACGAAGACGGGGATCGACCTCTCCTGGTCAGACGCGGAGGACAAGCTGACCGGGGCGATCACCCCCCTGATCCCGATGGAAGGCGAGCCGATGACGGTCTCGGTGCGGGTGGGGACCTTTCAGGGGCAAGACTTCGACGGCCCGGTGCGCTTCACCCTCCGCAGCGAGGGCGCGCCGACGATGGAGCAGCTGGTGAAGCGGTCGGGCGACGAGCGGGCGTGGATCGCGAAGTTCACGCCTCCTGCGGAGGGCCGCTACGCGCTCGACGTCTCGTTCGCCTCTTCGCGCAACAAGGTGCTCACCGGCTCGCTCGAGGTGCAGGGCGGGAGAATGCCGCGGTGGCCCTGGTACATCTTCGCGGTGATCCTGGTGGGCGGAGGCGTGGCCGCGGGGCTGCGCTTCGCCAAGAAGAAGACTGACCGTGGGACGTGGTTTGAGGGAAGACCTGGTGACCCAGACGGCGCTCGAGGCCTACGCCTCGGTGCGCCACGAGGGCCGGCTGGCGGATTGCGCGCTCGACTTTTCGCTCCGCCACAAGAAGCACCTCTACTCGAACGAGCGGCGGGCGGTGGCCGAGCGGGTGTGGTCGCTGCTGCGGCGGCAGCTGACGGTCGACTGGCTGCTGGAGCAGGCGCGGCCGGGCTTCTCGAAGCTCCCCTCCTCGAAGCAAGACCTGCTGCGGCTGTCGATCAGCCGGTTCCTGGCGGGCGAGAAGGCCGACACGGTGCGCGAAGGGTCGACCGCGGAAGACCGCGCCATCTTCGACAAGGTCAACACCGCGCGCGGGAAGCTGAAGAGCGCCGGCTTCGCGATCGAGCA
Organism: Myxococcaceae bacterium; assembly: GCA_047602415.1. Classification (GTDB taxonomy): domain Bacteria; phylum Myxococcota; class Myxococcia; order Myxococcales; family Myxococcaceae; genus JASGHH01. The sequence continues at coordinate 1,931,330 of JASGHH010000001.1, forward strand.
CTCGCTCCCCGAGTGGTTGGCGGCGCGCATTCAGAAGCAGTACGGCGACAAGGCCGCGGCGCTGGCCGAGCGCATGAACGAGCGGGCGCCTCTGTGCGCGCGCGCGAACCCGCTCAAGATCTCGCGCGAGGGCCTGATCGCCCGGCTGGCCAACGAAGAGGTCGAGGCGCGGCCGTGCGAGCTGTCGGAGCTCGGGCTGGTGCTCGACACCCGGGTGAACGCGTTCTCGCTCGCGCCCTTCAAAGAGGGCTGCTTCGAGATTCAAGACGAGGGCAGCCAGCTGTTGGGCATGCTGGTCGACGCGCCTCCCCGAAAGATCGTCGACGCCTGCGCCGGCGCGGGTGGCAAGTCGCTCCAGATCGCGGCCGAGATGAAGAACCGCGGCGAGCTGTTCTGCTTCGACATCGAAGAAAAGCGCCTGGAGGAGCTCCGCCGCCGCGCGCGAAGGGCCGACATTCACAACGTGCGGGTGCAGGTGATTCCCGAGGGGCCCGAGGCCGCCGATCACGACGCGGTAAAGCGGCTGGTGGGCCAGTGCGAGCGGGTGTTCGTCGACGCGCCCTGCTCCGGTACCGGCACCGTGCGCCGCAAGCCCGACGCCAAGTACCGCCTCGAAGAAAAAGAGATCGCCGAGTACGCCGCCACCCAGCGCGCGCTGCTGGAGCGGTTCGCGCCGCTGGTGAAGGCGGGCGGCCGGTTGATCTACGGCACCTGCTCGCTGCTCACCGAAGAGAACGAGGGCGTGGTCGACGGGTTTCTCGCCGCCCACCCCGAGTTCACGATCTTCGACGCCAAGAAGTCGCTGCCCGAGAAGGCCCACAAGCTGGTCGACGAGCGCGGGCTGTTTCACGCCGACCCGCTCTCGGCCGGCACCGACGGGTTCTTCGGCGCGGTGATGGTGAAGAAGTAGCGGTATCGTCTGCCGGTGGCCGACCAGCTCACCGTCGCGACCCCGGAGCGGATCGCGCTCTCGCTGCCGATCGCCGGCATCGGCTCGCGCGCGATCGCCTACCTGATCGACCTGGCGGTGGTGTTCGGGATCGCCGCGGTCGCCTACTTCATCTACGCGTTCTTCAACCCCGACCTCACCAAGACCTGGCAGGCGGCGAGCGGTCTGGCGCGCGGGCTGTTCGGGCTCGGGCTGTTCACCTTCACCTGGGTCTACTGGACCGCGCTCGAGGCGCTCTGGCGGGGGCAGACGCCGGGCAAGCGGGCGATGCGCATTCGGGTGGTGAAGAGCGACGGCTCGGCGGCCTCGGTGGTGGAGTGCGCGATTCGCAACCTGGTGCGCGCGGTCGACTTCGCGCCGTTCTGCTACCCGGTGGGGCTGACCGCGATGCTGATCGACGCCAAGCACCGGCGGCTGGGCGACCTGGTCGCCGGCACCCTGCTGGTGCGCGAGGAGCAGATCGATCTCGACCGCTACTCGAAGGTGAACCCGGGCGCGCAGAAGCTGTCTGACGCCGACCTCGAGCTGGTGACCCAGTTTCTCTCCCGCGCCGAGACGCTCGACGCCTCCTCGCGGGCCCAGCTGGCGGAGCAGATCTCGCTCAAGCTGGGAGGCCCGAAGGAAGGCGCCGAGCAATACCTGAGGTCGCTGTCGTGAGTGAGCCGCTCGCCGAGTTCGTCGGCCGCCGGCGCCCGCAGTGGTCGCGGCTGGAGGAGCTGCTCGCGGCGCTCGATCGCAAGAAGGCCGACCTCGCGGCGCTCTCGGAGCTCGACCGGCTCTACCGCGACACCGCCGCCGATCTCGCCAAGGCCCAGCTCGCCTACGCCGGCACCGACGTGCACCGCTACCTCAACAACCTCTCGGCGAAGGCGTACGGCTCGATCTACCGGGCGGCGCCGGCGCGACTGGCGGCGGTGAAGCGGTTCTTCGCCCGCGACTTTCCCCAGGCGGTGCGCGACGAGCTCGCCTACTTCCGCCTCTCGGCGTCGTTGATCGCGCTCGGCGCGCTGGTGGGGGCCTTCAGCGTCGTCTTCGTGCCGGGCGGCGCCGACCTGCTGGTCGACGACAACCTGCGGGCGATCGTCGACAACCACCAACTGTGGGTCGACTCCGCCGATCGGGTGGCGCCGGTGGAGATGGCGATCGCGATCTTCACCAACAACCTGGGCGTGATCTTCAAGGCGTTCGCGTTCGGGCTCACCGCCGGGCTGCTCACCGTGGTGGTGCTGGGGTGGAACGGCGTTCAGCTCGGCGCGCTGATGGCCTACTGCTTTCAGCACGGGGTGGGGCCGCGGCTGCTGTTGTTCACCGCCGCGCACGGGTGGTTGGAGCTGTCGATCATCGCGCTCGCCGGAGCCGCCGGGCTGATGGTCGGGCACGCGCTGCTCGACCCCAAGGAGCTGCCCCGGGGCGAGGCGCTGCGGGAGCGCGGCAAGAAAGCGGTGCAGATCGTGCTCGGCTGCACGCCGTTTCTGATCGCGACCGGCTTCGTCGAGGGGTTCGTCTCGCCGGGCAACGTGGTGCCCGCGCCGTTCAAGATCGTGCTCGGGTTGGCGATCTGCGCGGCCTTCTGGGCCTACCTGCTGCGGGCGGGCAATCAGACCCGGGTGGTCGACACGCCCGAGACCGGCTGAAGGGTGCGCTGGTGCTCGAGCACCCGCTCGTAGGCGTCGTTGAGCGCCCGCATCTGATCGGCGTTGCCGCCCATGTCGGGGTGGTGCTGCCGGGCCAGCGCCAGGTAGCGCTCGCGAATCCGCTCCGGGCCGTCGGCGGGGGTCACCCCCAACAACCGGTAGGGGTCGTCACGGTCCAACGAGCGCAGCCACTTCTCCAACCGATCGCGCACCATCGCGAACGGGGTGCGGGTGTCGCCGCTGGGCGCCCGGGTGCGAACCTTGGCGTCGGAGGTGAAGACCTCGCTGTACATGCTGGTGACCCAGCGATGACACGAGGGGCAGTGGAAGTAGCGGAGCGTCGGGTTCTGGCCGTCATGGCGGGTCATCGCCACGTGGCAAAAAGTGCATTCGACATCGACGGCGTCCAGGGTCTCGACGCAGGGAGCAGAAGCGCGCATGGTCTCTCGCTCAGGAGTGCAACAGGCTTGTAACCTGTTGTACCCCCGCCTCAGATCGGCGCAAATTTTCACCCTTTTCTGTTCAAGCCTAAGGTGGCCCAAGCGTGCGCAAGCTATCGGTAGCGTTGCTGTTGTTGGCCCTCCCCGCGCTGGGAGGCGGAAAGCTCGGCTCGAAGGGCGATGAAGACGACGCCCCCCACAGCGGGATCAAGCCGGCCAAGGTTCCCGACGATCACGATCGGGCGCTGATGCGGGGCATGATGTTCTGCTTCGAGCCGGCGCCGACCGAGATTCGCCAGCTGGCGGTCGAAGACATGGGGCTGCTCGGCGACCCGCGCGGCCTCAACGCGCTCGCCCAGCTGTTGATGGACCCCAACCCGGGCGTGCAGAACGCGGCGCTTCGCGCGATCTCGCTGATTCGCCACCCGCGGGCCGAAGAGATCCTCTCCAACGTGGTGCGCCACCCCACCCTCCCGCCGAAGCTGAAGCTGTCGGCGATCGACGCGCTGGTGTTTCAGAACACCGACTCGGCGCTGGCGTTCCTGGCGATCGTGGCGCGCGGCACCTCGTTCGACTTCGCGCTCCAGAGCGAGGCGAAGAAGGCGCTCGCCGAGGTCCCGCCCGAGCGGTTGGGGGCGGCGAAGTGATCGATCAACCGATCGCCTTTCTGGGCGCCGGCAACATGGCGCTGGCGTTGATCGAAGGGCTGATTCGCGCCGGCACCCCGGCGAAGCTGATCACCGCCACCATTCGGCGGCCGGAGCGCGAGGTCGAGCTGCGCACCCGCGCGCCGGGCATCAACGTCACCCCCGACAACGTCGCCGCCGCCAGGGGCGCGCAGATCGTGGTGCTGTCGGTGAAGCCGCAGATGTTCTCCAAGCTGATTCCCCAGATCTCGCCCGCGATCGACGAGAACAAGCTGGTGATCTCGATCGCCGCCGGTGTGCCCACCGCCGCGCTCGAGCGTCAGCTCGGCCCCAAGTCGCGGGTGGTGCGCACGATGCCGAACACGCCGGCCCTGGTCGGGCTGGGCGCCACCGCGCTCTCGGCCGGCAGCCACGCCACCGCGGGCGACCTCGAGCTGGCGTCGAAGATCTTTCAGTCGGTGGGCATCACCACCGTGCTCGACGAGGGCCTGCTCGACGCGGTCACCGGGCTGTCGGGCAGCGGCCCCGCCTATGTCTTCCTGGTGATCGAAGCGCTCAGCGATGCGGGCGTGAAGGTCGGGCTGTCGCGGCACGTGGCGCTCAAGCTCGCCGCCCAGACCGTGCTCGGCAGCGCCAAGCTGCTGCTGGAGACGGGGATGCACCCGGGCCATCTGAAAGACCAGGTCACCTCCCCCGGCGGCACTGCGATCGCGGGGCTGCACACGCTCGAGGCGGGCGGCCTGCGCACCACCTTGATCGACGCGGTCGAAGCGGCCACCGAGCGGGCCAAAGAGCTGGGCGAATCGTTTCTCGAGAAGGAGAAGAAGCCATGAAGATGACTCCGCTGGATGTGCGCCAGAAGCGCTTCGAGGTCGGCTTTCGAGGCTACGGGCGGCGCGAGGTCGAAGGCTTTCTCGAGCTCACCGCCGGCGAGCTGGAAGAGCTGGTGAAGGAAAACATCGCGCTCAAAGAAGAGCTCAAGCGCACCCAGGCCCGGCTGGAGCAGCACCTCGAGCGCGAGAAGACGCTCCAGGAGACGATGGTCACCGCCCAGCGGATCAGCGAAGACGTGAAGGCCGCGGCCCGCAAAGAAGGCGAAGTGATCGTCGCCGACGCCGAGCTGCAGGCCGAGAAGATCGTCGCCCAGGCCAACAACCGGCTCACCGAGCTGGTGGCCGAGATCAACGAGCTGAAGCGCCAGCGGGTGCAGTTCGAGTCGCAGGTGGAGTCGATCATCGAGAGCCACCGCAAGCTGCTCGACACCTTCAAGGGCACCGGGTTGCCCGACGTGGCGTACCTGGTCAAGAAGGGTTGAGCTTCGCGAAAGACGTCGCAGGCGGCGTCGAGCTGCTGGTGCTCGTTCAGCCCCGTGCGTCGCGCACCAAGGTGTTGGGCGAGCACGACGGGCGGCTCAAGATCGCGCTCGCCGCGCCTCCGGTCGACGGTGAGGCGAACGCCGCGCTGGTCGAGTTCCTGGCCGAACGGGTGGGCGTCAAACGCGCGCAGATCGAGCTGCTCGACGGGCTCACCGGGCGTCGCAAGCGGCTCAAAATCACCGGATTGGATGCAGCACGCGTTTCGATGGTTATCTGTTCGGAACGGTGATTGCCGCGCTGCTGGCATTGGCATTGAGCGTCTCCCCTCCTCCGGTGCCGGAGGAAGGTGAGCCGCTGCCTTTGCCCTCCGCGGTGACCGCTCCGATCCCCAAGCCGCAGGTGGGCGAGCTCGACACCGCGCGCTTTCGTATCTTCTACACCGAGAAGGCGACCGCCTCGGCAAAGCAGCTGGCCAAAGACATCGAGCCCCTGCGCGACTCGGTGCAGCGGGTGCTGGGCCGCGATTGGGAAGGCATCACCGAGATTCGCCTCGGGTGGGACCGCGCCGAGATGGAGGCGCTCGCGCTGCCGGGCGGCGCTCCGCCGAGCTGGGCGACCGCGCTCGCCTACCCCGACGCCAACATCGTGCTGGTGGAGGCGCACTCGCTGGCCTCGGCCGAAGGCACCACCACCCTGCGCCACGAGCTGGTGCACGCCGCGTTGGGCCGCATCGGCAAGGGCTGGCCCCGCTGGTTTCAGGAGGGCCTCGCGCAGCAGCTCACCGGCGAGCGGGCTTACTCGCTCACCCAGTACGCGACGCTCGCCCGGGCGGTGAGCCAGGGCCGCATCTACAAGCTCGACAATCTCACCACCCGCTTCCCCGACATGCCGTCGAACGTGGAGATCGCCTACGCCGAGTCGGCCGCGTTCGTGCAGTTCCTCCAGGAGCGCCACGGGCAGAAGCAGTTCGCGGAGCTGGTGGAGCACGTGCACCAGGGCTTGCCGTTCGAGACCGCGTTCGCGAAGGCGTTTCACACCTCGTTGGGCCTCGACGAGAAGGCGTTCACCGACGAGCTGCCCGGGCGCTACCCGCTCTGGCCGATCATCACCGGCGGCTCGACGCTCTGGGTGCTCGCCGCGGGCATGGTGGTGTTCGCCTCGATTCGCCGGCGCCGCCAGGTGCTCGCGCTGCGTGCCGAGCAGGCGTTGATCGAAGAGCGCGAAGACGCCGCCCGGGCCGCGCTGGCCGAACAGCTCGCCCAGCAGCTGCTGGCCCAGGCCGCGCAGGAGCCCGAAGAGCCCGAACCTCCCGCCCCGACCGAGCCGCCGACCACGCTACACTGAGCGCATGCTCACGGCCCTCGTGCTGGCGGTGCTCCAGGCCGGCTCGGTCAGCACCTTCGTCGACGCGAAGTCGAAGGAGGAGCTGCTGCTGCTCGAGTACGACGGCAAGCTGGAGGTCTTCTACGCCTCGAAGGCCGGCCGCAAACGCCAGGTGCTCCAGGTGTCGGGCGACGTCGCCGGGCGCATCGTGCAGGTGACCTTCCCCGACCCGAAGAAGAAGTACGTGCTGGAGTGGACCGCCGCGCACGATCACCTGAAGTGCGCCAACCCCGACGGCACCCAGCAGACCTTCGATCGGTCCGACGTGGAGCGCCCGCCGTTTCAGACTCCGGCCGCCGCGGTGCGCGCGCTCTACGCCGCCTACCCGCCCGAAGGGCAGCTCACCCGCTCGCTCAACTTCGTCACCGTCGAGCCGGCCGAGCGCGCGGCGTTCCTGGCGCCGAAGCTCGCCGAAGCGCTCAGCGCCGAGCGGGCGGCGTGTCAGCCGGGCACCGAGTGCGCGCCCGACTTCGACGTGCTCTACGACGCGCAAGACGCGTCGATCGCCAACCTGAAGGTGAGCGAGGCCGACAAGGCCAACGTGGTGAAGGTGACCTTCACCAACTTCGACCAGAAGACCGCGATCAAGCTGAAAACCGAGCGCACCGACCAGGGCTGGAAGGTGAGCGACATCGTCTACGCGCAGGGCGGGAGCCTGGCGGAGATTCTCAGCGCTTCTTCGAAGAGCCGGGCTTCGAAGTGATTCGCGCCCACAGCTCGCGGCGCAGCGGCCCGTCTTTGCGGAGCAGCCCTTCGTAGGCCTCGGCGTGGGTGACCGCGCCGCGCTGGTGGCCTCCGCGCAGGCGCAGACACGACTGCTCGGCTTCGATCACGCACGCGGTGGCGCGAGAGCCGAGCTCACGGGCGAGCGCGCGCGCCACGCTCTGGGCCAGCTCCTCCTGCAGAATCAGCCGGTGGGCGTAGAGCTCGACCAGCGCCGCCAGCCGGCCGAAGCCGACCACCGACTTGCCGGGCAGGTAGGCGACGTGCGCGCGGCCGGTGTATGGCAGCAGGTGGTGCGGGCACATCGAGCGAAACTCGAGCTGGGTCACCACCACCAGCTCGCGGTCGCTCTTGCGGCTGACCGGGAAGCGCTCTTTCAGCACCTGGGCCGGCGACTTCGCGTAGCCGTCGAGAAACTCGGTGGCCCAGGCTTCGGCGACCCGCTTCGGCGTTTCGCGGAGGTTGGCGTCTCGGCGAGCGCTCAAGCCCGCGCCCTCGAGGAATGCCCGAACGGCGGCCTCCATGCGGCGGCGATCGGGCTTGCTCATGCTTTCAGCGCTTCAGGGTGACGCGGTACTCGGGCGTCTCCCACAGCTCGAGCATGGTGAGACCGGCGAGGTGGGGCTCGACCTTCTGCCAGATCCACTCGATCAGGTTCTCGGCGGTCGGGTTCTCCATCAGGTCGTTCAAGTTGTGGTGATCGCACTGGTTGAGCGCGAGCTCCCAGACCTTGCGGCGAACCTCTTCGAAGTCGCGAATCATGCCGTCGTTGGGGTTCGGCTTACCGGTCACCGTCACCGACAGCTTGTAGTTGTGCCCGTGCAGCCGCTTGCAGGGGCCGTCGTAGAACGGCAGCTGGTGCGCGGAGCAGAAGTTGAAATCGACCGAAAGGGACATCTCCATGGCGGGGCTCCTCTAACAGCAATGACTGCCCCGAAGCCACTGGCTGACGGCTATTGGGCGGAGCGGGTGATGGTCGAGAGCATCTTCGAGCACCGCTGGGCCGACTTCTTGCCGTCCCGCTCATCGCCAAAGTAGGTGATGGTGAAGGCGAGCAGGTTCTTGCCGTCGCGCAGGGTGATCACCTGAACGTGGGGCGTGCCGGCCAACTGGGCGATCTTGCCGGCGGTGCTGTCTTCGGGGACCTTGCCGTCGAAGCGATGGCCGGTGAACTTGCCGAGCGGAGTGTCGAGACTGGCGGCCACCGGGTCGTGGCCCTTGAACTCGGCGAGGAACTCTTTTTCGAGGCTCTCGCCGGTGACGTCGGGCACGTCGACCACCTGGAACATGCAGGCGGAGTCTTCGCTGAACGCCTCGAACTTCACCGTCTGCACGTGCTCGGTCTTGGAGGTGTTCACGTCCCACCCCGCGACGGTGAAGGTGTAGCCCGCGGCGGTGACCGGCTTCGGGTCGTCTTTGCAGGCGGCGAGCGCGAGCGCGACCAGCAGCAGCCGTCTCACTTGCTGACGGTGACGCAGTAGTCGGGGTTTTCCCAGAGCTTGAGCTCGGCGAGGCCCTTCACCGCCGGCTCGAGCTGGGCCCAGAACCAGGCGCCCATGTTCTCGGCGGTGGGGTTCTCCATCAGGTCGTTGAGGTTGTGGTGATCGCAGCGCACCAGCGCGGCCTCCCAGACCTGCTTCTTGATCTCTTCGAAGTCGCGGATCATTCCGTCGTTCGGGTTCGGCTTACCCTCGACGGTCACCTGCAGCCGGTAGTTGTGACCGTGCATGCGCTTGCAGGGGCCGTCGTAGAACGGCAGCTGGTGGGCGGCGGAAAAGTGAAAGTCGACCGAGAGGCGCATCGTCATGGGTGCACCTTAACGGCCTTTAGAAATGCTTGCCTTGCACGATCTGCCGCGCGACGTAGATCAGCGACTCGTCGTGACCGATGTCTTCGGGCAGGTCGACCTCGCGCGCGCCCTCGACCCCGACGCCGCGCTGGTTCGGCGGGCGCCCGTACCGGTTGGGCTTCATCACGTTGTCGGCGGGGTACGAGGTGCGCAGGTGCACCACTTCGACGTTCGGCGCCGCGGCCGAATACTGGTGGCGGACCGCGCCGAGGTCGTTGAGGAACCGGGTGTTGTCGTCGTCTTCTTCGACCGCGGAGCGGTAGCCGACGCCCGCCAGCGGCGACGCCACCGTGTAGACGACCACCTTTTCGCCCACGGTGAGCCGGCTGGCCTCGAACGCCATCAGCACGCCGCCGGCGCTGTGGGCGATCACGTAGATCGGGTGGTTCGGGTAGCAGGCGACGATCCGGTCCATGCCCGGCCCCAGGGTGTCGAGAATGGTCGAGCGGTCCTGGGTCATCTGCCAGCGAAACATGAACATCGCCGCCGGGTGGGTCTTCTCGAGCAGCGGCAGCACCGGGTACCACTCGATGCCCGCGCCGCGAATGCCGTGCACCAGCAGGTAGACCGGGCCCTTGGGCGGGGCTCCGACCGAACCGGTGATCGCCGGGCACGGGGTCTCGGAGTCCATCACCATCTGGATCATCGAGCGCTCGAAGCGGCCCTTCATGCGCACTTCCAGCTGCTCGTCTTCGTCGTAGTCGGGCGCCTCGACCTCGCTGGGCCCTTCTTTCGGCGCGGGTGGAATCTCGGCGCCGCCGTCGGCCGCGAGCACGAACGTGTTCTCGAGGTGAAACCAGCCGACCGGGCCGGTGATCTTCGACGAGATTCTGTCGGTGACCCGATGGGTCCAGAAGCAGCCCTGGCACCCGAACAGAATCACGAACGCCAGCCACCACGACCGCATCGAGCTCGCCGCCTCCTAGAAGTTGGGTGGAGTGAAACCCGAAAGATCGGCCACAGACAACTGCACTTTCACTCGCCCCGCTTCTTCCACGACCCGGTGGGTGGGCAGTTTCGTCCCCGGGGGAAGAAGGCGACCCCCGTTCGCACGTCGTAGGTCCACGCGTGGAGCGGGCAGGCCAGCTGGCCGTTCACCAGAATCGCCGCGCCACAGCTCGCCGCCGCGATGCGGGCAGAGGCCGTCGAGCGCGTAGGCGATGCCCGCGTGGCGCAGCAGCACCAGGTCGCGGCCGTTCACCTGCGCGTGCTTGAGCTGGCCTTCGATCAGCTCGTGACTCGCGCACACGTCGGCGGGCTCCATCGAGATAGACCCTACCCTGTTCTTCTGCTTTGACGCCCCGCCATGAGCGAGATTCGCCACGGCGGAGACCTGATCGCGAACGTGCTGTCGCGTTGGAACGTGCCCTACGTGTTCACGCTGTGTGGCGGGCACATCTCTCCCATTCTGGTCGGCTGCGAGACCCGCGGCATCAAGGTGATCGACTGCCGCGACGAGAAGAACGCGGTGTTCGCCGCCGACGCGGTCGCGCGCATGACCGGAGTGCCGGGCGTCGCCGCGGTCACCGCCGGCCCGGGCGTGACCAACTCGCTCACCGCGCTCAAGAACGCGCAGATGGCGCAGACCCCGCTGGTGCTGTTCGGCGGCGCGACCGCCACCATTTTGAAGGGCCGCGGCGCGCTCCAAGACATCGATCAGATGTCGTTGATCGACTCGGCGGTGAAGTGGAAGGCGCGCTGCTCGACGGTGGCGCGGCTGGTGCCGATGCTGGAGCGCGCGCTCAAAGAAGCGGCCTCGGGCGTTCCCGGCCCGGTGTTCCTCGAGGTGCCGGTCGACGTGCTCTACCCCGAGGCGATCGTACGCGACATGTTCTTGAAAGAAGCCGGCGCGGCGAACGCGAAGACGATCGGCCAGAAGGCCCTCGGGATGTACCTGAAGGGGCACCTCTACCGGCAGTTTCACGCGCCCTACGTCGACGTCGCCTCGAAGCTGCCGGAGGTGAAGCTGCCTCCGCGCGTCGGCGGGTCGATCGACGAAGCCGCCGAGCTGCTGGCGAAGGCGCAGAACCCGGCGTTGGTGATCGGCAGCCAGACGATGGTGAACTGCCGCGACCCGCTGCCGATCGCGAAGGCGATCGAGTCGCTCGGCATGCCCACCTGGCTGGGCGGCATGGCGCGCGGGCTGCTCGGCCGCAACAACGCGCTCCAGTTCCGCCATGCGCGCGGCAAGGCCCTGAAAGACGCCGACGTGGCGGTGATCTGCGGCTTCCCGTTCGACTTCCGCATGAAGTACGGCCTCGGCTTCGGCCGGAAGACGAAGGTGATCTCCGCCAACCTCTCGGCCCAGGAGCTGCGCAAGAACCGCTCGCCCGACGTCGCGGTGCAGCTCAACGCGGCGGAGTTTCTGATTCGGCTGGCGGCCAAGGTGCAGCCGAAAGACTCGTGGAAGAAGTTCATCGGCGAGTGCAAGCAGCGCGAAGACGCGCGCGACAACGAGATCCGCTCCAAGGCGAAGGCCAAGGGCGACCTGGTCGACCCGATTCAGTTCTTCCTCGAGCTCGAAGAGCGGCTCGACGACGACTCGGTGCTGGTGGCCGACGGCGGCGACTTCGTGGCGACGGCGGCGTACATCTTGAAGCCGCGCAAGCCGCTCAGCTGGCTCGACCCGGGCGTGTTCGGCACCCTCGGCGTCGGCGGTGGCTTCGCGGTCGGCGCGGCCGCGGTGCGCCCGAAGTCGGAGGTGTGGATCATCTACGGCGACGGCTCGAGCGCGTACTCGCTGGCCGAGTTCGACACCTTCGTGCGCCACGGTATGGCGCCGATCGCGGTGATCGGCACCGACGCCTCGTGGGGCCAGATCGCGCGCGACCAGACCACCCTGCTCGGCTCGCCGGTGGGCACCAACCTGCGCCGCACCGCCTACCACGTGGCGGCCGAGGGCTACGGCGGCGTCGGCCTGCTGCTCGACAAGCCCGAGAAGACCGGCGCGATTCTCGACGAGGCGAAGAAGCTGTCGAAGCAGGGCAAGCCGGTGTGCATCAACGTGCACCTGGCGAAGACCGACTTCCGCGAAGGGTCGATCTCGATCTGATTACTTCACCGCGGCGCTGACGGCCTTGAACTCCGGGCCGCCGGCCCTGCCGAGCGCGTCGAAGAGCGCGGTCTCCACCGTGGTGACCACCGCGCCGGCCTGCTTGCACAGCTCGATGCCGTTCTGATGGTCGACGCTGTCGCGGCTGAGCACCGCATCGGCGGCGAGGTACGGCGTGAAGCCCTGCGCCGAGAGATCGCGCACCGTCTGAAACACGCAGACGTGGGTCTCCATGCCGGTGACGAGCACGTTCGGCCGCGCGGTCAGCTTCTCTTTCACCGCCGGCAGCAGCGCCGAGAACTCGGTCTTCTCGACCCCGGCGAGGTCGCCGAGCGCCGCCTTCACCGCCTGCATCGTCGGGCCGAGGCCCTTGGGGTACTGCTCGGTGTAGACGATCGGCAGGCCCAGCGCCTTGGCGCCCGCGATCGCGGCGAGCGTGCGGTTGAGCACCCGGGCGAAGCGCTCGGGGTTCATCGCCGCCGCGAGGCGCTCCTGAACGTCGATCACCAACAGCGCGCTGCCTTCGCGGGTGAAGCGGTGACTGGACATGGTTAACGCCTAAGCGCCTGCTCGACGAACATCAAGCGGTCGTTGCCGACGAACATCTCGCCGTCGACGAAGAAGGTCGGAGCCCCGAAGGCGCCCTTCTCGATCGCCTCGTCGGTGTTCGCCTTCAGCTTCGCCTTGATGTCTTCGGCCTTGGCGCGCTCGAACGCCGCGGCCGGGTCGAGCCCGATCGCCTTCAGCTCGGCGGTCAGCAATTCGACGTTGTTGCAGTCGGCGCGCTCGGCCCAGATCTTCTTGAACATCCGCAGGCACCACTCGCGCAGCTTGCCGTGCTCGCCGGCGACGAACGCCAACCGATCGGCGGTGAGCGAGATGAACGGGAACTCATCGGGGAGCTCGACCGGAGGCAGCCCGAGGTGCTTGGCCCAGTCGTTGAGATCCTTCAGCGAGTAGATCGCCTTCGCCATGATCTCGGTGGGGCCGCGGTTGCCGGTGGCCTTCATCACCCCGGGCAGAAAGAACGGCTTCCAGTGCGCTTCGGCTCCGGCGCCGGCGGCGACCGCGTCGATGCGGGTCGCGGCCAGGTACGAGAACGGGGACATCAGGTCGAAGTAGAACTCCACCACGCGCATCGCTCCCGTCTAGCGCATTTTTCCCGCAACCAAACCTCAACCCTCGGGTTGAAGGCACATGCGCGCACTCTGGCCCTGCCTCGTGGTCGTTCTGTTCGCCTGCGGAAAACCGGCTGAAAACACCGACGGCGGCGCGGGCGGAGGCACAGGAGGCGGCTCGGCCTCAGGCGGCGGCGTCGCGATGGGCGGTGGCACCGGCGGCGGAGGGGATGCCGGCGCGACCGGGGGAGGCGGAGGCGGCACCGGTAGCGGCGACGCCGGTCAGCCCGACTGCACCGCGACCCAGATGCTCACCCTCAGCATCCCGATGCGCGACGGCAAGTCGCTCGGCGGCCTGGCGCGGGTGCCCACCAACCCCGACTGCCATCTGCCCACGGTGCTGATTCAGACGCCGTACGGTGCGCAGAGCGCGTTCGACCTCTGGCTCAACGCCACCACGCCGCAGCCGTTGTTCGACAGCACCGACTACGCGTTCGTGGTGGTCGACTGGCGCGGCTTCTTCTCGTCGATGGCCGCCAAGGTGACCGGTCAGCAGCCCTTCGGCGACGACGGCTTCGACACCGTGGAGTGGATCGCCACCCAGCCGTGGAGCGACGGCAAAGTCGGCACCTGGGGCGTCTCCGCGCTCTGCATTCAGCAGTACAAGACCGCGGCGAAGCAGCCTCCGCACCTCGGGGCGGCGGTGCCGATCTTCTGCGAGATGAACAACACCTACCTCGGCTACTACCCGGGCGGCGTGCTGCGCGAAGAGTACCTGCAGTTCGTCGGCGGCTACTTCGGCGCCGCGGCGATCACCACCGTGCCGTACCGCACCGGCGTGTGGTCGGCGGCGGAGGGCGCAATCAGCGGCAGCGACATTCAGGTGCCGGTGATGGAGGTCGCCGGTTGGTACGACCTCTTCCCCGCGGGCAGCTTCGACACCTGGAACCAGCTCTCCAACTCCGGCACCAGCGTCGCGGGTCAGCACCGGCTGGTGATCGGCCCGTGGATTCACTTCGCGGTCGGGGGCGAGAGCCACGGAGGCCGCATGCTCACCGCGCAGGAGCTGAACTACGTCGACTCCACGCACGTGGTGCAGACCGACTCGCTCGCGTTCTTCGACCTCCACCTGCGAGGCATCACCTCGAGCGCGGCGGCGAGCTGGCAGGCGGTGCAGTACGAGCGCGACGTCGAGCACCTCTGGGAGCAGGCGCCCACCTGGCCGCCCGCGGGCCAGACGCCGCTGACGTATTACCTGTCGCCCAACGGCGCGCTCGCCACCGCGGCGCCGAGCAGCAGCTCCGACAGCTACCCGTACGACCCGGTCGACCCTTCGCCCACCATCGGCGGCGCGACGCTGATCCCCACCCTGCTCCATGGCCCCGAAGACCAGGCGCCGGTGCTCGCGCGCAACGACTACCTCGCCTTCCAGTCCGGCGTGCTCACCCAGCCCCTGCGCATTCGCGGGCCGCTCGCCACCCACCTCGAGGTCGCCACCACCGGCGCCGACACCGACTTCGAGGCGCGGCTCACCGACGTGTCCGAAGACGGCGGCCAGTTGCTGATCGCCGAGGGCGTGCGGAGGCTGAAGCTGCGCAATGGCTACGCGGCCGCGGCGCCGGTCGATGCCGGCGTTCGCTACGGCGTCGATCTCTTCTACACCACGCACTCCGGGTACACCTTCGAGGCGGGCCACCGCGTCGGGCTGATCATCAGCTCCAGCAACTGGCCGCGCTTCGAACGCAACGCGAACACCGGAGCCGATCACTTCGACGGCGGGGCTCCGGTGCCGGTCACCAACACGATCTACTTCGACAGCTCGACGCTGACGCTGCCGGCAGACTGATACGGGCGCTCGACCGGCAGCAGCTTCGCGGCCGCGGAGTGATCCCCGCGCTTGCGGAGCGCGTCGAGGCGCTTCACCAGCGCAGTGACGTCTTCGACTCGAACGATCCACTCGGTGGCGTACGCGCGGCACACCGGCCGGCCGAGGCCGAGCTGGAGCGAGCGGTGCGTCAGCTTGTTACCGCGCAGGTCTCGCTCCGGGTCCCACTGCACCCGAATCGCCGCGTGCGAGTGCTCGACGCGGGTCGACACCGCCGCCGCCACCGCCTCGTCGAAGCGCACCCGCGCGAGGTGAATCGCGAGCACGCGCTCCTGGTTCGGCTTCGACGCCCAGCCGCAGCGCTCCATCATCCAGAGGAACGACGGCTTCACCCAGGTCATCCGGCCGTAGCTGAACGGGGGCACGAGCCTCTGCGCCTCGACCGCGGCGCCGGCGATCGCGTGGTTGAACGCCTGGTAGACGACGATGCTCTGAGCGTCGAAGCGGGCGCGAATCTGGTGCTGAGGAACCATGGCCGGCTGACGCACGAGAGAAAGAGTCTCTGACACCCTAACAATCTCTGTCGTTTCGGCTGCGGCGACGGTTAAACAGTCGCGCATGCCGAACGGAACCATCGCCGAGCAGCTCTACGAGCCGTTGCGCGCCTCCGCGAAGTACTTCGGGCCCGAGCTGGCGAAGCTCGCCTACCAGCGCGGGCTGGCGGTGACCGACAAGACCGACGGCTCGACCAAGCCGATTCCCGTCACCGGCACGGCGATGGTGCTGCCCTCCGCGGAGCTGAAGCGCCGGCAAGATCTCTCGCGCCGGCTGTCGAGCGCGGGGGTGAAGATGTCGAGGTACATGGCGACCGGCGATCACCAGGCGCTCGCGCTCGGCGGTCTGTCGCCGCTGGAGCGCCAGCTGGCCGATCAGACCGCGGCGAAGCTCGACACGCTGATCACCACCCGGGTCGACTTCTTCGTCGGCGCGGCCGGGCCCAAGGCGCTGGAGATCAACGCCACCATCCCGGCGATGCAGGGCTACTCCGACATCGCGGCGAACGCGCTGATCGAAGTCGCCGGCCGCTACTTCGGCGCGCCCGATCACGTGATCGCGGGCTGGCAGGCGAAGAACGGCTCCAACACGATGGCGTTGTACCGGGCGATCCTCGACGGCTACTCGAAGGTGCGCCCCGGCCGCTCGCCCGACCGGCTGGCGCTGTTGGTGCGCCGCAACGACGCCCAGCTCACCGAGCAGAACTACCTCTGCGAGCGGTTCCGCGAGTTCGGCCAGGAGTGCGACGTCGTCTACCCCGACCAGCTCTCGGGCGACGACGCGGTGACGGCCAACGGCAAGACCTACGACATGGTCTACCGGCACCTCTTCGTGCGCCGCCTGGAGGAGCCCGACATGAAGGGCGCCGACTACGTGAAGGCGCTGCTGGCGGAGCCGAACGGCAAGCGCGCGGTGGTGCTCAACCCGCCCGCCTCGCAGGTCGAAGTGAAGGCGGTGTTCGCCCTGCTCTCCCAAGCGCTCGAAGAACGCGCGCTGAGCAACGGCGCCGGGCTGAACGACGAGGAGCTCTTGGCGATCAAAGAGTCGGTGCCGTGGACCCGGCCGTTTCAGGGCGAGGCGCTGGTGAAGAAGGTCGCCGCCGAGCCCGACCGCTACGTGCTCAAGCGCAGCTGGGACTACGGAGGCCGGGCGGTGTTCGTCGGCACTTCGCGCAAGAACGCGTCGTTTTCTGACCGCACCAAAGCCGCGTATGGCGAAAAGCTCGACTGGGAGCAGCTCTGCGCGCGTGCTGCCGCCGACACGGTGGGCGGCGGCTTCGTGGTGCAGGAGCTGGTGCCGACGCAACCCGAAGAGCACGTGCTCTGCTCGGGGAATTCCACCGAAGTCGTGGGGTTGTATGTGGACTTCTCGTCGTACGCGTCCGTGGGGCTGGGGAAGCAGCCCAATTGGGGAGGCGTCTGCCGGGGTTCGCTCTCGCAGATCGTCAACATCGTCGGTGGTGGCGGGGTGTTACCGCTGTTGACCGAGGAGGTTGCCGGGTCACTCCTCAATGCTTACCGTGCAAAGAAGAGCTGAAAGGAGGCTCGTCAGGTGCGTCAGATTTATCCGCAGTATCAGTCGGCAGATCAGGTGCTCACCGAGACCGCGGCGGGCACGTTCATGTCCCGCGTTTATGCGTGGATGGTCGGTGGCCTCGCGCTCACCGGCGTCACCGCGTTTCTCGTCGCCACCACGCCCGCCGCGATGCAGGTGGTCGCAGGGCTGTTCTGGCCGCTGGCGATCGCGCAGCTGGTGGTGGTGTTCGCGCTCAGCGCTCTGGCTCCCCGTGTCTCGGGGCCGGTCGCCGCGCTGATGTTCTTGGGCTACTCGTTTCTCACCGGCCTCACCTTCTCGGGTCTGTTCTGGGTCTACCAGCTGGGCTCGGTGGCCTCGGCGTTCTTCGTCACCGCCGGCGCGTTCGGCGCGCTCAGCGCCTACGCCACGGTGACCAAGCGCGACCTGATGCCGTGGTCGAAGTTTCTCTTCATCGGGTTGATCGGCATCGTGCTGGCGAGCCTGGTGTCGCTCTTCGTCCACTCCGGGATGTTGGTGTTCGTGATCAACTGCGCCGCGGTGCTGGTGTTCGGCGGGTTGACCGCGTTCCACACCCAGATGTTGCGCCAGTACTACGCCACCGCCGGCTACCGGAGCGCCCAGGCGCTGGCGGTGAACGGTGCGTTGATGCTCTACTTGGACTTCATCAACCTCTTCATGTCGATCCTGTCGCTGACGGGCCGGCGCCGCGACTGACGTAACCGCGGTCAGAGCGAACGGGAACCGCGACGCCCTGGGTGCCAATCACCCGGGGCGTTCGTGTTTGGGGGCAGATGTCACGGGACGTCTCGAGACCCGCCGCCGCCGGCTCGGGTGACGCCACCGCGTTCTCGCGGCCTTGGCGAGGGGCCCGCCCGTTGCAGCCCCGCCTGTTCAACAGGGGGTTCACACACGTGAGAACGATTCTGGCGGCGGCTTTGATGTGCCTGACCCTTGCCGCGTGCGGCCCGAGCATCGCGCCGGCCAAGGTGCCAACGGTGACCGGCCACGCGGTCGACTTCTACCGGGGCGCCCACGCTGAGACCACCCAGCCTCACCCCACGCTGCCGACGATGGTCGCCTGGGGCGCGCGCGGCGACGGCAACTTCGATCAGCTCACCGTCCAGACCGATGGCGAGGGCGGGTTCACCATCGGGAGCGTGACCGACGCGGAGTACTACCTGCAGCTCGACGGCACCTGGTTCGTCTCCACCAGCCGCGAGCTCGACCTCGACGTGCACGGGCTGCTGGGTCACCCCGCGAGCCCGGGCGACGCCGAAGGCGCCGCGGTCACCGTGAGCGGCACCGGTGGCATCGATGCCAAATACTCGCTGCTCGAGGTCTTCACCCCCGACCTGGGGCCTCCGTCGCCGATCGTGATGTTCCCCGGGCCCACCACCGGCGACTTCACCGGCATCGCCGGCTCGTTCACCAGCTTCGGCGGCGGCCTGCCGGCGGGCACTCCCGGTCAGGAGAGCTGGGTCAGCGAGAAGATGGAGTGTGTCGACGCGTTGATCAGCCTCGGAGGCGCGCCGCACGGATGCATGGGCCGCGGCAGCAGCACCAAGGTCACTGGCCTCGCGGTCGACCCCTCGGCGACCGTGGCGCTCGACTTCGCGTTCGAGCCCCGCACCACCCAGCCTCTGTCGGCCTCGTTCGACGCCACCGATGCGCTCGCCCATGCGTCAGACGTGAACCCGGGCGCGACTCCCTCCGCACTCTGGTACGGCCTCTTCGTCACCCCGAACGCACCCGGCCTGAAGCCGGTGCGTGCCACCCAGCCGCCGCTCCTCCTCAACATCGCGTTCGACCCGCCGAGCCAGGGCACCGGGTTCGGCACCGCCTACGCCGACCCGTTCCCCGCGGAGTGGTCGCGGGTGCAGACCTGGAGCTACGTGTTCGCCACGCCGGCCGGCGTGTCCGGCGGCAGTGGGGTGCCCGCCTCGTTGAGCGAGACCCGCCCCGCCTCGAGCGGCCAGCAAACGGTGACCGCGCGGCTGTCTCCGCCGACCCGGCTCACCCTCGACGGCGCTCCCGCGGCCAGTGACGGCACCCTGGCCGGGCTCTCGCCCCGCCTCGAGTGGCAGCAGCCCGCGTTCGGCACCCCGAAGGGCTACCTCGGCATCGTCTACAAGCGGTCGGACAGCCCGCAGGCGCTGACGCCGGCGCAGGTGTTCACCTTCGTCACCGCGGGCACCCACTTTCAGCTGCCTCCGGGCCTGCTCCTCGCCGGCAGCGAATACGTGTTCTCGGTGGTGGCGCTCGATGGACCCGAGCTCGACGTGAACAAGGCGCCGCTGGCGTACCGGTGGGTCATCGACCTCTCGATGGCCCAGGCCGTCTCGGGTACTTGGGCCACCCCCTGAGGGAACACCGGGGGCGCATCTGGCGTCGAAGGCGTTCATGCGCCCCCTCGCCCTCGCCGTCTTGATCCCCGGCGTTGCCTTCGCCGGGTCCACCGTCATTCTCGAGAACTTCCCGTTCGTGAAGCAGAAGCCCGACTTCTGCGGGGAAGCCGACGTGGAGATGGCGCTCGGCCACTACGGGTACAAGGTCTCGCAAGACGAGGTGTTCGCCGTCTCGGGCGTCGACCCGGCGCTCGGCCGCGGGGTGTGGACCAAGGAGCTGAAGGAGGCGCTCAAGGCGCTGCACGTCGACCCCGGCCCGGTGTGGGGCAGCATCGACGCCGGCTCGAGCAAGCAGCTCGACGCGCACTTCGACGCGCTGGTGAAAGACCTTTCGGCGGGAGTCCCCGACATCGTCTGCATGCACTACGACGACTCGCCCGACACCACCGAGCACTTCAGGCTGATCACCGGCTACGACGCGAAGACCGACGAGGTCGTCTACCAGGAGCCCGCGGTCGACCACGGCGAGAACCAGCGCATGAAGCGCTCGATGTTTTTGAAGCTGTGGCCCTTCCATTACTCGAAAGAGAAGTGGACCGTGATTCGCTTCAGCGTGCCGAAGCCGAGCGAAGAGCCGGTGGTGAAGCTGCCTGACGGGCCCTCCCCCGCCGAGCTGTCGCAGCACGTGCAGGAGCTGAAGAAGTCGACCCTGCCCAAGGGCTTCGGGGTCACCTACGAGGCGCCGTTTCTGCTGATCGGCAACGCCTCGGTGCGCACCCACGGGCAGAAGTTCACCCGCTGGTTCGACGCGCTGCTGGAGCAGGACTTCTTGAAGGCCCCGCCCACCCAGCTGAACGAGGTCTGGCTGTTCGAAGACAACGCCAGCTACGTGAAGACCTCGAAGGAGGTCTTCAACACCGACCCCGACACGCCGTACGGCTACTACCTGTCGTCACGCAACGCGCTGGTGATGAACATCGGCCCTGGCTACGGCACCCTGAGCCACGAGCTGGTGCACCCGTACATGCACCGCGCCTGGCCCGACGTGCCGGCGTGGCTCAACGAAGGGCTGGCGTCGCTGTTCGAGTTCCCCGCCGAGAAAGACGGCCACATCACCGGCAAGGTGAACTGGCGGCTGCCCGCGCTGCAGGCCGGGCTGAAGCGGAGCGAGGTGATGTCGTTTCACCAGCTCACCCATCTTTCCGACAACGCGTTCTACCAGGATGATCGCGGCACCAACTACGCCGAGGCGCGCTACCTGATCTACTGGCTGCAGGAGCGCGGGCTGCTGAGAAAGTTCATCAAGCGCGCCCTCGAGCTGAAAGACGAAGACGGCACCGGGTGGAAGGCGCTCACCGAGGTGCTCGGCGGCGACCCCGACGCGCAGTTCAAGACCTGGTCGAAGTTCACCTTGGGGCTCAACCAGCACGAGAGTTGACGCTGCATTCGAGGCCGGGCTGGGGTGTAAAGCAGGCGACATGCGCCTCAACACCCTGGTCGTGCTCGCGTTCGCCTCCATCGTCAGCGCCTGCAGCTGCGGGGGCACCCAGAAAGACTGCTCCGCCTCGAACTGCACCGGCTGCTGCGGCACCGACGGCACCTGCCACACCGGTGACTCGGTCAACGCCTGCGGCACCGGAGCGGCGGCGTGCAGCACCTGCTTCTCGGGCCAGGCCTGCGTGGTGGGCAAGTGCTCGGGCGCGGGCGGAGGCTCGGGGGTCGGCGGCGGCAGCGCCACCGGCGGCGGCTCGGCGACCGGAGGAGGCAGCGGCGTGGGCGGCGGTGGTGGAGGTGGCGGGACGATCGACGGCGGGCCCGACGCAGTTCGTGGCCAGGCGCTGCGCTACTACCGTCAGGAGACCACCACTGTGACCGGGCTCGACCCCGAATCTGGCCTCGTACCAGGCGTTCTCGGCGCTCGCCGACGGAGGGCTCACCCCGCTCACCTTCGTCGTCACCGACGGGGGCACCGACTTCATCGTGCCCGACGCGCTGCCCGGGGAGTACTACCTGCGAGACGGCCTGGAGTGGGTGGCCTCCGACCAGCGCACGCTCGACCTGAACGACTACAACTGGCTCGGGCGGCCGGAGCTGGGCTTCGTCAGCCCCAGCCCCGCGGTCACGGTGAACGCGACCGGGGTGATCCCGCTCGACTTCGTGCAGTTCGAAGTCACCACCACCAACACCAACCTCTGGGGCTACATCGTGCTCGACAACCCGCCCCAGAGCTCGAACCTCAGCAGTGAGCCCGCCGTCCTCTACGCCTCGGGCGGCCACCTGCCCGACGGTAGAACGGGCGACCACACCTGGTTCAACCAGGTCGAGGAGTGCGACCTCCCGCTCGACGGCGGCCCCAACCTCACCACCGACGACGGCGGCCAGTACTACCTCTGCTACGCCTACGGCCCCTCCTCGAGCATCGGCGGCCTGGCGATCGACGCCGACGCAGGCGCGATGCTCAATCTCCCTCTCGCACCTGGAGTGAGCCGGCAGCTCAGCACCACCATCGCGCCGGCGGTGTTCCTCCAGCACCAGACCGAGGTGCACCCGCAGGCCACTCCGATCACGGTCGACGTTTCGGTGTACCCGTCGCCGGGCTACGCGGGCGCGCCCGAGATCTGGGCCAGCTACTCGGGCGTGCTGTTCGAGGTCGAGCCTCAGGCGCCGCTGGCCGACATGCCGCTCTCGTTCGGCTACTCCGACATCTTCCCGGCCGATTGGGTTCGCTTCGTCTCCTGGAGCTACATCTTCCGCCACCCGTCGCTGCTGCCCGGCACCACCAGCGGCCGGTCCAACGGGTCGATCACCGAGCAACGCCCACTGGCGGCGATGCCGGCCTCGTTGTCCACCCGGCTGTCGCCGCCCACCCAGTTCACCGTCGATGGCCAGAGCGCCGCGCCTGCGCAGACTCTGGCGCGGCTCACCCCGAGGCTCGAGTGGAGCGCTCCGACGCTCGGCACCCCGAACGGCTATCAAGGGAGAATTCAGCGGCTGGAGGTGAACAACTCGGTCACCGACCGCACCACGGTGGTGCTGTTTCGCACCCCGTTCACCCATTTCCAGGTTCCGCCGGGCGTCCTCAGCTCCGGAGGTACCTACATGGTGCGGCTGAGCGCCATCTACGGGCCCACCCTCGACCTGGTGCACTCACCGCGCTCGAGCGACTGGACGATCGACGAATCGCGCGCCGACACGATGTCGGGAATCTGGACCGCGCCGTAGCGGCTACTTCTTCGCCGCGCCGGCCTCGGCCCAGGCCTTCGACCAACCCCCGGTCACCACGAACCGGGGAAAGTTCACCAGCTGCTCGAGGGTGAAGCGCGCCACCACGTCGAACGGCCCGCGAAACGGCAGCGGCGGAGCGCCCTCCATCTTGTGCCCGCGCCCCTGCAGAATCAGCGGCACCAGCAGCAGCAGCCCGCCCCACGCCGCCTGCACGCCCACCAACGGGGTGACGCCCAAAGAGATGAGCCCGCTCCAGAACAGCGGCGCGGTCGCCAGGTGAATGGCCAGGTTGCGCCGGTCGCGGTGGTATTCGGGGTAGCCGCGCCACTGCCAGGCCACCAAGCCGCCTTCCCGCACGTCGTCAGCCGCAGGAGTCATTCGTCCTTCTTCCGGGAGTACGGCTCCATCAACAGGCGCTTCACCGGCTCGTTCTTCACCAGGTGCTGCTCGACGATCTCCTTCACGTCGTCGACCTTCACCCCGCCGTACCAGACGTTCTCGGGGTAGACGACCACCACGCAGCCGCGCTCGCACGCGTCGAGGCAGCCCGCCTTGTTGGGGCGAATGCTGCTCTTCAGGCCCCGCGCGTCGAGCTCCTTCTTGAAGGCGAGCTGCACTTCTTCGCTCCCCTTCTCGGCGCAGCTGCCCTTGGGAGAGCCATCGGGCCGCCGGTTGGTGCAGATGAAGACGTGCTTGGCGTACGGAGGAGGCATCTTTGGGGTGATGACTAACACGGCCCAATTCGTTTGGTGTCCGTACGATTTCGCGGGTCCCTTGGGAGCCTTGCTGGTGGTGCGGAATCGCGCAAAACGCCGCGAGACCCCGAAAAATCGCACCTCCCAAGGGGTCTTCCCTCGGCAGCCCCTCGATCAGTTGATCAGTGCATGACTGTGACTTTCAGTCATGTTGCACGCCCGCGAGGCATCGCGCGTGATGACGATGCACGTATGGCCACGTCACTTTCTCGCAACCACGCGAAGCCCCATGTGTGGGGAAAAGTCCCATAAATTCATCTCAGGCCGAAAAGTAGGCACGGCGGGCTCCTTGACTTTTCCACAGGTTCCGAAAATGCCCTAACCCTGGGGTATTGGTCGAAAATTTGACACAACATGTGGGGGGTTTAGTGTTGACACTCAGATGTTGCCCGCGCTACAAGCCCTGCCCCACGCCGAGGGGGCGTTACACAGCTGGGACCAGGGGGCTGGTACCCAGCACACAAAATCCCACCTTTCGCACTTTATCGCCCACGACAGGGCAACGGACACTCTTCGCCTTTCACTCACACCTGCAGTCAATCTGGAAACATGAGAACCCGGAGGGGAAACATTATGGAGAAAGAGTTGGCAGCTTCTTCCCAGCAGACGGCACCCGCGGTGAAGACCAAGCCTTCGGCGAAAAAGGCCGCAGGTAAGGGTCTGGCGGTGCCCCGCTATTTCACGACTCCGGGCGTCGATCCGGCCGATGAGATTGCATGGGAGCTGCGCTCTGCCTCCATTTCGGGTGAAGACGGCAAGGCGGTCTTCGAGCAGAAGAACATCGAGGTCCCCAAGTCGTGGTCGATGCTGGCCACCAACGTCGTCGCCTCGAAGTACTTTCGCGGCACCCCGGGCACCCCGGAGCGTGAGTCGTCGGTGCGCAAGCTGGTGGGCCGGGTGGTCGACACCATCACCCGCTGGGGCCACGAGGGTGGCTACTTCGCCACCGAGGCCGACAAGGCCGCGTTCCACTCCGAGCTGAGCCACCTGCTGCTGCGCCAGAAGGTCGCCTTCAACTCGCCGGTCTGGTTCAACGTCGGCGTCGAGGAGCACCCGCAGTGCAGCGCGTGCTTCATCAACTCCGTCGAAGACTCGATGGACTCGATTCTCACCCTCGCCAAGACCGAGGGCATGCTGTTCAAGTACGGCTCGGGCACCGGCTCGAACCTGTCGTCGATTCGCTCGTCGCGTGAGCTGCTCGCGGGCGGCGGCACCGCCTCTGGCCCGGTCAGCTTCATGAAGGGCTTCGACGCGTTCGCCGGCGTGATCAAGTCGGGCGGCAAGACCCGGCGCGCGGCGAAGATGGTGATCCTGAACGCCGATCACCCCGACGTGCTCGAGTTCATTCGCTGCAAGAGCTCCGAAGAAAAGAAGGCCTGGGCGCTGATCGAGGCCGGCTACGAGGCGTCGTTCAACGGCGAGGCGTACAGCTCGATCTTCTTCCAGAACTCGAACAACTCGGTGCGCGTCACCGACGAGTTCATGAAGGCGGTGGTCGAAGACCGGCCGTGGACGACCCACTCGGTCAAAGACCACAAGCCGATGGACACCTACCGCGCCCGCGACCTGTTCCGCGAGATCTCCTCGGCGGCGCACCTCTGCGGCGACCCCGGCCTCCAGTTCGACACCACCATCAACGGCTGGCACACCTGCTCGAACACCGCGCGGATCAACGCGTCGAACCCGTGCAGCGAGTACATGTTCCTCGACGACACCGCCTGCAACCTGGCGTCGCTGAACCTGATGCACTTTCGCACCATCGACGGCGACTTCGACGTCGACGCGTTCAAGCACGCCTGCGACGTCACCCTGCTCGGCATGGAGATCGTGGTCGGCTTCTCGAAGTACCCCACCGAGAAGATCACCAAGAACAGCCACGACTACCGCCCGCTCGGCCTCGGCTACGCCAACCTCGGCGCGCTGCTGATGGCGTCGGGGCACGCGTACGACTCCGACGAGGGCCGCAACTACGCCGCGGCGATCACCTCGCTGATGGCCGGCCAGGCCTACCTGCAGAGCGCGAAGATCGCCTCTCAGATGGGCCCGTTCCAGGGCTACGAGAAGAACGCGCAGCCGATGCTGGGCGTGATTCGCAAGCACCGCAAGGCCTCGTACCAGCTGCACGACAAGGGCGTGGCCGAGACCCTCTGGGATGCCCAGAAGCTCGCCTGGGACGAGGCGTTGGCGGCCGGTGAGCAGCACGGCTACCGCAACTCGCAGGTCACCGTGCTCGCGCCGACCGGCACCATCGGCTTCATGATGGACTGCGACACCACCGGCATCGAGCCCGACATCGCGCTGATCAAGTACAAGAAGCTGGTCGGCGGCGGTCTGCTCAAGATCGTGAACAACACGGTCAGCCCGGCGCTCAAGCAGCTCGGCTACACCCAGCAGGAGATCGAGGGCATCATCAACTACCTCGACAAGAACGAGACGATCGAGGGCGCGCCGTTCCTCAAGGCCGACCACCTCAGCGTGTTCGACTGCGCGTTCAAGCCGGCCAAGGGCAGCCGCTCGATTCACTACCTGGGCCACCTGCGCATGATGGGCGCGACCCAGCCGTTCCTCTCGGGCGCGATCTCGAAGACCGTCAACCTCCCCAACGAGGCGACGATCGAAGACATCGAGCAGGCGTACCTCGAGGCGTGGAAGCTCGGCCTGAAGGCGGTCGCCGTGTACCGCGACGGCTGCAAGAAGAGCCAGCCGCTCAACACCAAGAAAGACGCCGAGAAGGCCCAGGCTGACGCAGCGGTGGTCGAGCGCGCGGCGCGCCGCCGGCTGCCCGACGAGCGCAAGGCGATCACCCACAAGTTCTCGATCGCCGGCCACGACGGCTACATCACCGTCGGCATGTACGAAGACGGCACCCCGGGTGAGCTGTTCATCACGATGGCCAAAGAGGGCAGCACCGTCTCGGGCCTGATGGACTCGTTCGCCTGCACCACCTCGCTCGCGCTGCAGTACGGCGTGCCGCTCAAGGTGCTGGCCGACAAGCTCTCGCACATGCGGTTCGAGCCCTCGGGCTTCACCGGCAACCCCGACCTGCCGATCGCCAAGTCGATCACCGACTACATCTTCCGCTGGCTGGCGAAGAAGTTCTTGCCGTCGGAAGAGGGTCAGGCCGAGGCGCAGGAGCTGGAGCTGAAGGCCGCGGTGGCCACTCCGCCCCCGCCCCCGCTGTCGCGCCAGACGTTCTTGAACCAGGCCGACGCTCCGCCGTGCCACGTGTGCGGCACGATCACCGTGCGCAACGGCGCTTGCTACAAGTGCCACAACTGCGGCGCGACCTCGGGCTGCAGCTGAGATTTCAGTAGTGGTTCCACCCGCTGAAAATCCGTGAGCCGCGCGTGGCTAAAAGCTCGCGCGGCTCCGGTAAGCACACCAAGATCCCTAGTGCGGTTCGGTCCAAAGTTTCACTCCAGGAGACACATGAGCTACCGGGTTCGTGTTCGTACGGCTCTCTCGGGCGGGGTGGTGGTGGGGCAGATCGATTTTCGCGGCATGCCGCCGCGCTATCGAGGGCAGGCAGTCACTGCCGCGATGGACGCGATTGGCGATGCAAAGAAGCCGCGGCTGGGTGAGTTCGATCTCGACGTCGACAAAGACGTGGAAGATTGGGCTCAGACCTGCGCGCAGTGCTGAGAGATTTCCCGAGGGCGTCCGCAGGAGGGAGGCTGGGGAATCCGGATGGGGCCACGTAGCCCTGTCACTCCGCGGAACACCCGAATGATTGGGAGGGGAAAAGGGCCCTGGAGGAAACTCCAGGGCTCATTTCTTTTCGCCGGGAGTCTTCAGCTTGCTCGCGTCTACGCTGAGGCTGTTCAGCTTATCGAAACGCTGAATCCCAATTCGAATAACGGGCAGAATTGCAGCCGGTACAAGCTCGGCATCGTTTGGTCCAATATTTGAGCCTTGGAGGCCAAACTCAAAATACACGCCCCAGATCCCTTCGGTGAGTCCTTGTGCTCGCACCATCTGCTCGGCAATTTCTTTGAATGAAAAAACGTATTGTTTGGCCTCACCCATGGCTGCTCCTAGTTGTAAGTCCTTTGAGATTCGACCGATGCATCGCTGCCAGATGTTTTCGTGGGTTTCACCGCTTCCTTGCGAACGCTTGAGGTACCAGTTCGCAAAGGTGCGAAGGCCGACCAAAAGAGACTTTTTAAGGCACCTAAAGTTCGATCGATCTGCGACAAAGCCGACCTGACTCCAAGCTGTTCGGCCAGTGCGTTCACCACAAACTGGTTCAGACTGATGCCATCCTTCTCGGCAAGAAGGGCGGCTCGTCGGTGAAAGCTCTTCGGCAATCTGAGGAGAAGTCGGCCGCTCGCATCAACATCTCCAATGGGTGCCGGCGCAGTTCCACCTTGGTCGACGAGAGCTTCGACCCAACTTTGCATTGCAGATTCTAGATTCCGAAAAGCCTCTTCTGCCGTTTCTCCCTGCGCCAAGCATCCCGGCATCTCCAAAACTTCAGCCGAAAACCCACCAGATTCGTCTGGAATTAGTACCCGGCAGTAGGGCATCGAAGCCAATGCAAGTTGTCCCTTATTCATCTTCATCGGTTGTTTCCTCTTCTTGTTCCGCGTCCGCGTCCGCAATCACGTCCGAGAGCTCGTCATCATCGCCATCGACCGCGTCGCCCGGTTTCACTGCTTCGACCTCCGCCTCCGCAATCAGTTCTAGCGCCTCAAGGTCCTGCTCAAGAGTGTTCAAGATGCTCCTGGCGGTACCGATCTTCAGATCGCCCGGATGGTTTGGAATGCTCAGCGGCAAGTGGCCGGGCAATTCCGACACATAGGTCGGTTCTTTCCCGCGGTTCGACTTCACTCGTCCAAGAGCCAACGCAACGCTCTCACAATCTGCAAACCGCAGGGTCCACATGCGGGCCCTCATCGCCGCAATCTCGCGCCGGATCTTCCGAAGCTTGGCCGGCCTCAAGGTATCGCCAGTAGTATCATCCCCGGAGCCGACATGTCAAGGGAACCCGCTCAACCTGCTGGATTTGCGGATGCTTACGTGCGCAGCGCTGTCATCGCGCGGGCGACGGCGCGGGCCGGTTGAGCCACTCGACGATCGACTGAGCGCCCCACTTCACGTCGCGGGAGCCGAGCATGGTGCCGGAGTTGAGGTGCTTGCCGGCGGCGTTCCACGCGCAGAGCAGGTCGTACGGCTTGCCGTCGCCGGTGAAGCCGAGCTCGAGGCAGAAGTAGCCCATCTGCTGCGCCGGCGGCGCCCCGTTGAAGCGCATGAAGGCCACCCAGCTGCACTCCGCGAAGCCGAGCGGCTCGGGCGGGTGCACGAACCAGGCGTCGCCCAGCGCGGTGGAGACCTGGGTGGCGGGGCCGGCCGCCCACTCCATGCGGCCCTTGCCCTGCTTCTCCATGCGAATGTTCACCAGCTCCCAGTTGCGGGTCATCCACGCCTGGGAGCCCTTGTTCTCGAGCCAGTCGAACATCACCTGAGGCTCGCGAAACGCCAGGTACGGCAGCAGCCCGTGGCAGAACTCGTAGACGTGGGGGCGTGCCTTCTGCTGTTGAAAGCTCATGACGATTTCGGAGGCCGGCTGATGGCGAAGTAGAGCGCGGTGAGAATGCTGCTGCCGATGGCAACGCCCCATAGACCCAGCGGCGCCAGGGGGTGGTGCAAGATATCTCGCAGCGCCAGGCGCCACTCGGCCCTCGCCCACCAGAGCTGCTCGCCCTTGCCGCCCAGCCAGGCGCCGAGAAACCAGGCGGCCAGGGTGTTGAGCGGGTTGGCCATCTGCCGGCGAAACGAGAGCATCGCCAGCAGCACGCCCGGCGCCGCGGCGAGCAGCATGAACGCGTGGGTGACCTGAATCACCGGCCCGCGTCCGAAGGGGAGCCGGCGTCGACTCCGAGCTTCGAGAGCATCGAGATCGCGTCGGCGTCGAACGGGTCGGCGTCGTGGGCGGCCTGGGCGAGCGGCAGCGCGTCGTTGGGGAGGTTGGCGTCGAGGCGTGCCTGGGCCTTGAGCAGCGGCATCGCCACGAAGCGATCGTGCACCGGCCGGGTCATCTTGCCGGTGGCCTGAGGCGAGAAGGCCCGGTCGATCGCGATCAGCTGCTTCGCCTCGGCGGCGGTGAGCGCGGCGCCCTTGGAGACGAGAAACTGGTAGTCGGCGAGCTCTTTGAGCATCGGCTCGGCCTTGGGGTCGCTCTTGCGGCCGCCCTCGAGCGCGGTGCGGGCGCGCACCAGGTCGCCGGCGATGAAGTAGATCTTGGCGAGCTCGGAGGGCTTGGGGCCCTCCTTGGGAGCGTTCGGCCCCACGGTGGGGTTCGCCAGCAACAGCAGTGCGAGCAGCGGAGCCATCAGTAGGCGTTCTTGGAGAGGAAGCCGCCCAGCGCGGTGCGGGCGAGGATCTTCACGTCGAGCAGCAGCGACCAGTTCTCGATGTAATAGAGGTCGAACTCGATGCGCTTCTCGATCGAGGTCTGCCCGCGCAGGCCGTTGATCTGAGCCCAGCCGGTCATCCCCGACTTCACCAGGTGGCGCAGGTGGTAGCGGGGAATCTGCTTCTTGAACTCCTCGATGAACACCGGCCGCTCGGGGCGCGGGCCGACCAGCGACATCTCTCCCTTGAGCACGTTGAGCAGCTGGGGGAGCTCGTCGATCGAGGTGCGCCGCAGAAAGCCGCCCATCGCGGTGCGGCGAGGGTCGTCGGGGCTGGTCATCTGCGCCCCGGCCGCCTCGGCGTCGAGCTTCATGGTGCGAAACTTCAACATCGCGAAAGTGCGGCCATCCATGCCCATCCGCTCCTGGCGGAAGAAGACGGGGCCTTTGCTCGAAAACTTCACCGCCAGCGCGACGAACACCATCACCGGCGAGGCGAGCAGCAGCGTGACGGTGGAGATCGCGAGGTCGAACACCCGCTTGAGGACCACGTTCCAGCCATGGAGCGGGTCGCCCTGGAGCGAGAGAATCGGCAGCCCGCCGAACTCCTCCAGGCCGCCGCGGAGGGTGCGGTACTGGTAGAGGTCGGGCACCACTTTGACGTCGACGGTGCGGAGCGCGAGCTTCTCCATCAGCTCCTTCACCACGTGGCCTTCTTCGATCGGGAGCGCGATGATCACCTGGTCGGGCTTGGTGTCGTCGAGCACCTTCTCGACGTCGCCGACGACTCCGACCACCGGCGCCTTCTTGTAGGTGGTGCCGACCTTCTCGGGGTGGCGGGTGAGCAGGCCGCTTACTTTGAAGCCGAGCTCCTTGTGCTGCTCGATGGTGTCGCAGACGCGATGGCCGAGCTCGCCGGCGCCGACCACCAGAATGGTCTTCAGGTTGTAGCCGCGGCGGCGGAGCTTGTTGAACGCCGACCGGGTCATCACCCGCACCGCGGAGATGAACAGGAAGGCGTAGCCGAAGAAGATCACCAGGGTGAGGCGCGAGTAGCGATCGCGTACGAAGTTCACCACCGCGATCAGAATCAGCGCGGCGAGCACCATCGCCTTGAAGATCTCGAACACCTCGCCCAGGTGGGTGCGGGCGCGGTTGCTGGTGTAGAGGTTGGTCTGGCGAAAGACGATCGGGAAGATCACCACCGCGAGGCCGAGCGTGATCAGCGAGTCGTCGGGCCCGGGGATCGACTCGTGAGGGAGCCCGGAGTAGAAGCGCGTCCAGTAGGCGGCCCCGAACGCCGCCGTGATCATCAACAGATCGGCGGCGAGCTTGATCGAGTTGTAGAAGCGCTGCAGCCGGCTGAACACGAGGCGTGAGATAGCACAGACGAAGACGTGAGAGCCCCTCCCCTCCTCCTCGCAGGTCTGGCGCTGTTGCCGTTGTTGCTCGGCATCGACAACGACCTCGAGAACATCGACGCCACCCAGTACGCCACCGTCGCGCGACACATGATCGCGACCGGCGATTGGGTGCACCTCGAGTGGTCGCAGGGCGTGTTCGTGAACAAGCCTCCGCTCGCGCTTTGGGCCGAAGCGGCGTCGATGAGCGCGTTCGGGGTGAGCTCGTGGGCGGCGCGGCTGCCCGCGTTTCTGGCGGCGGTGTTGTTGGTGTGGGTCGCGTGGCGGCTCGGGCTGGCGCTGTTCGATCGCACCCGGGCGGGCGTCGGAGCGGTGCTGGTGGCCTCGATGGTCGCGGTGCACCAGTCGGTGGCCGACCCCAAGGTCGATTGGGCGCTCGCGATCACCACGTCGTCAGCGGTGTTGGCGTTCGTGCTCGCGCGGCAGCGGCCGTGGTTGCACTGGGTGGGTTGGGTGCTGTGCGGGCTGGCGGTGTTGAGCAAGGGGCCGCTCGGGTTGTGCCTGGTTGCCGCCGCGCTGGTGCCCGAGGCGGTGCGCGCCGGTTGGTTCGAGGGCAAGACGTGGCCGGTTGCGCTCTGGCGTGCGCGAATTCTGCCGGGCCTGGGAGTGGTCGCGCTGGTGTGTGCGCCGTTCTACCGGGCGGTGTACGAGCGCGATGGCGGCAAGGGGTTGCTGTTCCTGCTGGCCGGCCAGGGGTTCGGGAAGCTGGTCGGCAAGTCGGGCATTCACAATGCCTCGAGCCCGGCGTTCTTTCTTCACACCGCGCTGTGGGTGTTCTTGCCGGCCACCGTGCTGTTGCTGCCGGCGCTGTGGGTGAAGGCGCGGGCGCTCTTTCGTGAGCGGGCGCTGCCGCCGAAGCCGGAGCGCCTGTTGGTGTGGTGGCTGGTCGTGCCGATCGCCGCGTTCTCGATCAGCGAGTACAAGCTGCCGCAGTACATCTATCCCCTCTCGGTGCCGGTGGCGTTGATCTGCGCCGACTTCGCGTGCGGCCTCGGAGAGCGCGGCGTTCGATGGGCGCGCGGCTCGTTCGTGGCGCTCGCGGTGGCCGGAGCGGTGGCCTCGGCCGTGGTGTTGGGGTTCGTGTTTCCGATCGGCTGGGCGGGCGCGATCACGATGTCGCTGCTGGGGCTCCTGCTGGTTGCACCTGGCCTTCGCGTGCCGGGAGTCGCGGGCGTCGCGGCGGTGTCGCTGCTGACGTTCGAGCTCACCTATCAGCTGCACTTTCTGCCGCGCATCAACGCGTACCAACTCGGGCGCAACGTGGGGGAGATCGCGCTGCGGGTGGATCCCGATGGCGTGGTGATGCCGATCCTCCTCGATGAGGAGGCGCCGATCGCCAGCGGGCTGTATTCGCATCGCTGGGAGCTCGGCATCGACGTCGACCGGCTGGCGCAGTTCGTTCGCTCCGGACAGACGAAGGTCGCGATCGTTCCCGAGTGGAAGTGGCCGGACTTCGCTGCCGCTGGCCTGCGGGTCGAGAAGCTCGCTCGAGTGGCGGACTATTCGGTGACCCAGCCGCGCGCGAAGTTCCTGAACCCTGCGACGCGTGATTCAGCCGTGCGCTGGTTTCAGCTCGTGCGGGTGGAGCCGATTCGGAGCGGTGAAGGGCTTTGATTGGGGTGCAGGGGTTGGCTCGCGGCACTGCCTCCCGCGAGCTCCGCCCGCGATGAAGGGGCCAGCCGTGCGACGCGGGTGTGCCTGGCGACGGTTGGATCAGGCGCGACTGTTCCTGATCCAGCGAGGTCGCCCCGCCGGCAAGAGGACGGGTTCTGTTCATGCTTGATACGCTCCGGACCTATACAAAATCGATTTTTGTTTAAGCTATAGGCGCGTCAGACATCGACAAGAGGTGTCCCGTCGCCGCCGGGACCACCGCAAGCCGACTGTTCTGATCGGTACACCCGCGTCGCACGGCTGGCCCCGGCATCGCGGGCGGAGTCGGCCAACGGCACCCGGCGTCGACCACGCCCCACTCACCCTCGATGCGTTTCGACAGCCCAGGCATGGCAACATCTCCCCGCTTGATCGCGGAGCTCGAAACCAACGGCTTCACCTGGGCACGCGGCATCGCCTCCAACCTCCCGCTGCTGGAGACGATCCGCGGCGGCTTACGCAACGGACTCGATCATGAACCGATCGCAGGGTTCACCCGACAACCGTGGCTGCGGTCGCTCGTCACCGAAGCACTGGGACCGGCGCCCTTCTGCGTGCGCGCGATCGTCTTCGACAAGAAGCGCGGCGCGAACTGGGGCGTCGCCTGGCACCAGGATCTCGCCATCGCCGTACACCAGCGCGCTGAAGTCCCCGGGTTCGGTCCCTGGAGCGTCAAGGCCGGCGTTCCGCACGCACTCGCCCCCGACTCGGTGCTGACGCGAATGGTGGCCACCCGCATTCACCTCGACGACTGCGGACCCACCGACGGACCGCTGAGGGTCATCGCCGGCTCTCATCGACGTCGACTCGACGACGCCGGCCCGGCTGCCCGGCCCGTGACCGAGTGCGTCGCTCGACGCGGAGACGTCTTACTGTTGCGTCCGCTGCTGCTGCACTCCTCGGCGAAGGCAGCAGCACCGAGCCACCGCCGCGTGCTGCACCTCGAATGGTCCAACGCGCCACTCCCCGCCCCACTCCGATGGCGCTGGCACGCCTGATCCGTCCTATCCTCCGGACGACTGAGCAACACCTGGGCCCACCCCGCGACAACTCCCCGATGACCCTCGCCGAGCTCGCCGCTGAGCTGATCGCCGACCACCCCGAGTGGCGCACCGGGGCATCGCGCTTTCTGCCGCGGTTCACCCAGGCGGTGAAGAAGGCCGGCTCGGTCGACGCCGTCAACGCCGAGGACCTGCTGCTCGCCACCGCCGCGCTCGACAGAGATCGACGCCGCAGTCGCGGAGCTCGATCGCCGGCTCGCCAAGGTCGCCGCCGCGGCCGCCGCCCGGTTCAAGTCTGACGTCGCCTTCCGCGACGAGCTGCTCCAGGCCGCGCGGGTGAAGATTCTCGTCGGCTCGCCGCAGACTGGGCCCGCGCTGCAACGTTACGGCGGCGAGGGCGCGCTCCAGAGCTGGCTCAAGGTGGTGGTGACCTCCACCGCGGTCGATCTCCGCCGCTCCCACCACCCCGAACGCCAGGAAGACTCCGAAGAGCGCCTCACCGACGTCGCAGCACACCAGCTGTCGCCCGACGACGCGCTCGCTCACGGCGGCCACCGCACCGCCCTCACCGCCGCGCTCAAGAAGTCGATCGCCGCCCTCGACACCGAGTCGCGGGTGCTGCTCCGGCTGCGGTTCGTCGACGGCAACACCATCGACGAGGCCGCCCGCGCGCTCGGCGTTCACCGCACCACCGCGATGCGCCGCCTCGAGAAGGCCCAGGCCGATCTGCTCGAAGCGGTGCGCGAAGACCTCAAGGTGCGGCTCGGCCTGCGCACCCGCGAGCTGGAGAGCCTGATGCGTACTCTCCGCCCTTCGCTCGCCGAACGGCTGAGCCGGCTGATCCTCCGGCCCACCTTCGACTGAGCACCTAGTTCAGGTGACCCTTCGGCGGAGGCGGCGGCGCCACCTCGATCGGTGCCTTCTGCGCCGCGTGGCTGTGCGCCGGCAGCCAGCGCAACACCACCGCGGCGATCGTCAGCGCCACCGCCAGCAGCACCATCACCGCCACGCCGATCAGCAGCGGCTTTCGCGACCGCGGCTCGGGAATCACCGGCACCGGGTCGCGAATCGTCATCGCCGAGACCGGCACAGGCGCAGCGGCCGGTGCCACCGCCGCCACCTTCGCGCGCAGCTCCGAGGGCGACATCTTGATCGTCTCGGGCAGCGGCTGCATCGGAGGCAGGCTGCGATCGGTCACCGGCTCGACCGACTTCTTCGGCGGAGACAACGCTCCGGTGCCCACCCACGAGGGTATCGGCGGCATCGACGCCGTCGGCACGTCGGAGCCGTCCTTCGCCCACGAAGGCCGCTCCTGCAGCTCGGTCGCCTCCGAGGTCGGCGCGATGTTGAAGAACCGCCGCACCGCCTGCGCTTCGCGCGCCACCGCCTGCGCCGAAGGCCGATCGGTCGGCCGCTTCTGCAGCATCTTCACCAACAGCGACTCCAGCGCCGTCGGCACTCCGAGGTTCGGCGGCAGCGTCGGCAGAATCGCGTCGAGGTGCAGCCGCATCACGTCGACCAGCGACGGCGCGTCGAACGGCACCTTGCCGGTCAGCAGCTCCCACGCCACCACGCCCATCGAATAGATGTCGGAGCGATCGCCGATGCCCTGCCCGCGAATCTGCTCCGGCGACATGTACGCCGGCGTGCCGACCACCACGTTCGCCGAGGTGAGCCCGGTTCGATTCGAGCCGCTTCGCCAGGCCGAAGTCGAGCAGCTTCAGGTGCCACCCGCCGTCGGAGAGCCCGCGCACGAACAGGTTGCCCGGCTTCAGATTGCGGTGCACCACCGACTCCGCGTGCGCGACCGCGAGCGCCTGCATCGCCTGGTCGAGCACCACCGCCACCTCCGCCGGCGTCAACCGGCCCTTCTGGGTCAGCCGCTCGCGCAGGGTGAAGCCCTCGAGCAGCTCCATCGCCAGGTACGAGCGCCCGTCGGGCAAGGTGCCGCTGCCGTAGATGTCGACGATGTGCGGGTGGCGAATCGCGCCGATCGCTTTCGCCTCCAGCTGCATTCGCTTCGCCAGCTCCGGGTCGTCGGCGCCGTCGGGCATGATCACCTTCAGCGCCACCAGCCGGTGATCGGCCACCCGCTCCGCCCGGTACACCCGGCTCATGCCACCCTGGGCGATCAGCTCGGTCACCACGAACTCGCCCACCCGCTCGCCGAGCAGTGGGTCGCGCGTCTGCGTCTTCGGCTCCGCGCCGTACGGGCCCTCGCCCTCCAACGCCACCAACACCTCGCGGCAGCGCGCGCACCCGTCGAGGTGCTTCAGCAGCCGATCCCGCTCGGCCCCTTTGAGCCGCTTTTCGGCCATCGCGGCGAGCACGCCGTCGTCTGGGTGGGCGACCTTCTCGCTCACCAACAGCGTGCCTGCCTCAGGAGTACGATCGCTCTCGCTCATCTGCCTCATCGACTCTACCAACGCCCTTGTCGCCCCTTATTTCGCGTATTTGGCGCGCGGTAATTCTTCATTAATTGTCGCCCGCACTTTTTTTTCGGTTCGTTCGTCCTCCTTTTGAGCCGCACAAAAGGGTCCCTCGGAGAACGCACATGTCCTTCCTCACCAACGTGTTGAGCCTGTTGCCGAAGATCATTCCGCAGCCGTCCACCCAGAAGACCGACCAGGTCTCGCAGCCCTCGCAGGCGCAGAGCGACACCGGCGCGACCCAGAACCCGTTCGACCAGGATCAATTCGAAGAGCTGGTGCGCAGCCTCCTCGGCCAGGGCGAAGACAGCTTCGGAGCCCAGTCGGCGTTGGGTTCTCAGCTCGGCGCGCAGCAGGCCGCCCAGCAGGCGCAGCTCGGCCAGCAGACCCAGGCCGCCGCGCCCACCGCCGACTCGTTCGCCCCCACCAGCGCCACCAGCACCGGCAACGGCCCGGGCGCCGATCGCATTCGCCGCACCATCGACCAGATGGATCCCCAGCACGCGTCGCGCTACCAGCCGCGCGGCGTTCGCGGCACGCCCGGCCGCACCACCTACTGCAACGTCTTCGCGCAGGACTTCATGCGCCAGGTCGGCGTTCCCCGTAACAACATGCCCACCGGCAACGCCAACAACATGAACCGTTGGCTGAACAACCAGGGCCCGCAGCACGGCTGGCACCAGGTCTCGGCCGCCGAAGCGCAGCGCGCCGCCAACAACGGCCAGGTGGTGCTCGCCTCGCAGAACAACCCGAACGGCCCCCACGGCCACGTCGCGGTGGTGCGCCCCGGCTCGACCGACGGCGTGCACATCGCCCAGGCCGGCGGTCACAACTACAACGACGCTCCGGTGAGCCGCGGGTTCGGCCGCCGCGCGCCCCAGTACTTCGTCTACGACGGCAACACCACCGGCGCCCGCCAGACCCCGCCGTCGAGCACCTCGCCGTCGACCACCGCTCCCCAGACCCAGGGCCCGTCGACCCAGAACCAGGCGCCCGCCACCCAGACCCAGTCGCCGGTGCAGGGCCCCGCTTCGACCACCCGCGGTGGGCTCAACCTCCAAGACCAGTTCAGCAGCCCCGACTCCACCCTCTCGGTCGCGATCGGTCACGCCGAGGGCAACCGCACCGTCAACGGTGGCCGCACCCGCTCGTACAACGGCCACACCGACCCGGGTAACCACGCGCACAACATGGGCACCTTCTCGTACCAGGGCCGCGGCGCCACCACTCCCGAGCAGGCCGATCAGCGCCAGCTGGCGCGGCTGCGCGGGCAGATCCCCGCCTACCAGCAGGCGGCGCAGCGCGCCGGGTTGGATCCCAACAACCCCCGGCTCCAGGCGGCGTACTTCGACCTCTACAACCAGTCGCCCCGCATGGCCGGCCGCTTCCTCCAGCGCATGGGCAGCCAGCTGGGCGGCCGCGAGCTGACCCCCGAGAACATCGCCCGCGCGCGCCAGAACGCCTGCTTCGACGACCGCGGCCGCTTCACCTCCACCGGCCTCCACAACCCGCAGCGCGCCTACCAGGATCAGCTGCGCCGCGAGAACGCGATGGAAGCGGTGCTCCGCGCCCGCGGCGCGGTCTGAAGCTAGACCGTCACTGAAATACTGCTGAGCTCGCGCTTCATCCCCGCCAGAAAAGAGGCGCGGGTGAAGCGCGAGGCATTTTGACGGGCGGCGCTCGGCTCGAAGCGCGCCTCGAACGCGTCGAACGCCCTCAACGCCGCGCTGAGCGACTCCACCGTCGGGTCCGAGAAGAACACTCCGGTGCTCGGGGTCACCGTCTCCAGCGCCCCGCCCCGGCCGAGCGCGATCACCGGGCGCCCCGCCGCCTGCGACTCCAACGGGGTGAGCCCGAAGTCTTCTTCGCCGGGGAACACCAGCGCCCGCGCGTCGCGGTACAGCTTGGGCAGCTCGGCGTCGCTCACCTGCCCGAGCGCCTTCACGTTCGGCGGGAGCGCCTTCAGCCACTTCGACTGCTGACCCGAGCCGGCGATCCACAAGGTCAGCTCCGGCATCGCGCGAAACGCTTCGATCGCCAGGTCGATTCGCTTGTACGGCGCCAGCGCGCCCAGACAGAGGAAGTAGCCGCCCTTGCCCGAGCCGTCGACCGGCGCGGCGTTGAAGCGCTCCAGCTCCACCGGAGGATGCACCACCGTCGCCGAGCGCCCCCAGTGCCGGCCCACCTGCCGCGCCACGTGGTAGCTGTTGGCGACGATGTGATCGATGTCTTGCGCGGTCTTCACGTCGAACGCGCGCAGCATCGGCCGCATCGCCAACGCCGCCGCCCGCACCCACGGCGCGGCGTGACCGGGCCCGAAGTAGTCTTCGAAGCGATCCCACATGTAGCGGAGCGGCGCGTGCACGTACGACAGGTGCATCGCCCCCACCGGCACCCGCACGCCCTTCGCAACGCAGTGGCTGGAGCTGACGATCAGATCGAACCCGTGCAGATCGAAGGCGCGAATCGCCGCCGGCATCAGCGGCAGCAGCTCGCGATGACGGCCCCGGGCGCCCGGCATGCGGTCGAGGTGAGAGGTGTGAATCGCCCGGTCTTCGATCGCCTTCGGCATCGCGCCCTTCTGATGGAAGAGCGTGAAGATCTCCGCGCGGGGGAAGAGCTCGCAGAGCGCCTCGAGCACCTTCTCGCCGCCGCGGAGCGTGATCAGCC
Source organism: Myxococcaceae bacterium (assembly GCA_047602415.1). Lineage (GTDB taxonomy): Bacteria > Myxococcota > Myxococcia > Myxococcales > Myxococcaceae > JASGHH01. The sequence goes on from JASGHH010000001.1 coordinate 1,970,209, forward strand.
AGTCGTGAACCAGGGCGACTCGCACGGGAATCAAACGTGTAATCGCTCGGGGCCGCGCCGTCGACGGTGCAGTCAAAGCCGTTGCGCCATGGTAACAACGGCCCACCAGTGGCGAAGGTCGTCCTCGATTTGCGCATGGTGCGCGGCGCGCTGCACGGTATCGCCCGGTACGCGTTGGAGCTCGCGCGCCGTCTGCCCCGCCTCGAGCCCTCGTGGCAGTTCATCGGCCTCACCGGCCCCGACGGGTTGCCCAACGACCTCGGCCCGCTCCACCCGCCGATCCCGCTCCAGAAGTGCGCCGCCGACTTTCTCTCGCCGATCGAGCAGCCGGTGCTGGCGTCGCACCTGCTGTTCCAGCGGCCCGATCTGTTTCACGCCACCTCGTTCTCGGTGCCCGCGCTCTGGCCGGGAAAGCTGGTCGCCACCCTCCACGACGCCACCCACCTGGCGCTCCAGGAGGCCAACAGCAAGGTGCGCACCGCGTACTACAAGCTGGTGGTCGGCCCGCGCGCGAAGACCGCCTCGGCGTTGATCACGGTGAGCGAGTTCTCCCGCCAGGAGATCTCCCGGCACCTCGGGCTCTCGCCGTTCAGGCTCCAGGTGATCTCCAACGGCGTCGACCCGATCTTCGCCCCGCCCTCCGCGGTCGCGCTGGAGGATTTTCGCGCCCGCCGCGGCCTGCCGCCCCGCTACTTCGCGGCGATCGGCAGCGTGAAGCCACACAAGAACCTCACCCTGCTGACGCCGATCGCCGACGAGCTGCCGCTCAAGCTGGCGCTGCTCGCCGGCCGCGGCGCCAAGCGCGACCTCGGCTTCCCCTCCAGCACGCTCGAGCTGTCACCGCTGTCTGACCCCGAGCTGGTGAACTTCTACGGCGGCGCGATCGCGGTGATGGTGCCGTCGCGCTACGAGGGCTTCGGCCTGCCCGCGCTCGAGGCGATGGCCTGCGGAGCCCCGGTGATCGCCGCCGACGCCGGTGCGCTCCCCGAGATCTGCGGTGGCGCCGCGCTGCTGGTGCCGCCCAACGACGGCGCCGCGTGGAAAGAAGCCGCCCAGCGCCTGTTTCGCGACGACGCGCTTCGCGCCGAGCTCTCCGAGAAGGGCAAGCTGCGCGCCGCCCGCTTCACCTGGGAGGACTGTGCGCTGCAGACGCTCGAGGTGTACCGGAGAGCGCTGCAGAAGTAGCCAGGTTGAACGCCGCCAGCGCCAGCACCAGCAACAGCATCGGCGCCCAGGCGGCGAGCGCGGGCGGCATTCGCTCCGACACCGCGAGCGTCTTGAACACCACCATCGAGCTCCACAGCCCCACCGCGATGAAGAAGCCCTCCACCAGCGCCAGGGTGAGCTGGCCGCGCCGCTCGCGCCGCAGGCTCAGCGCCACCGCCAGCATCGCCGCCACCAGCCCGGTCAGCGGGTAGGCGAAGCGCTGGTGCAACGCCAGGGTGTACCGCTGCACCGGCAGACCCACTTTTTCCCGGAGCGCGCGCTGCTCGAGCAGCTCGAAGAAGCGCATCTGCTCCGGCCGGCCGGTGCGAATGCGAAAGGTGTCGACCGAGGTGCCCGGCAAGGCGAGGTCGATCTGATCGGTGTGGTTGCGGGAGAGCTCGTCGCCCTGAAAGCCCCACTGATCGACCTGCTCCAGCCGCCAGCGCCCGTCGGCCAGCGGGGTCATCGACTTCGCGTCGAGGCGCTTCGACAGCGAGAACCCCTCGCCGAGGTGAAACAGCGACACGTCGTGCTGCACGTCGCCGGTCTTCTCACCCTTGAGGAAGAGAAAGTCGTCGCCCACCCGGTACCAGCGCTTGGGCGAATAGAAGAGCCGGTAGTCGCCCCACGACTGAAAGCGCTGCACGTGCAGCTCGTCGACGTTGCGCCCGGCCGCGGTGGCGATGAACTCGTCGAACGCGATCCCTCCGGCTGCGAGCAGCACACCCACCAAAGCGATCGGCCCGAACAACATGCGCGGAGAGCCGCCCAGCGCGAGCACCGCGGTCACCTCGCCCCGCCGGCGCAGCGCGGTCACCGAGGCGCCGGCGGCGAGCAGCATCGCCGCGGGGAACAGCTGGTGCGCGGCGACCAGGCCCTTGTTCCAGTAGAGCTCGGCGATGTCGGCCAGCGAGTGCTCGAGAAACTGCTTCAGCCGATCGCCGAAGTCGGCCACCAGAAACACCATCCACAAGGCGAGGAACACCGCCGCGAACCAGCCCAGGTACTGCCGGGCGACGTAGCGAAAGATCGTCGGGCTCATGCCACCGCCCGGTTCGAGGTGCGCCACAGCCAGGCCAGCCCCACCGCGATGAACAGCAGGTTCGCCATCTGCCCCGCCACCAGCGCGGGGAAGATGCCCTTCTCGCCGAACGACATGCCGAAGCGGGCGAGCAGGTAATACGAGAGGTACGCCGCCAGGGTGAGCGCCAGCCCGCGCGCCCGGCCGCCGCGCCGCGACAGGCTCATCGGCAGCCCGATGCACACGAACGCCAGCGGAGTGGCCGCCTGACCGAGCCGCCAGTGAAACGCGACCAGAAACGGCAGCCCGTGGTTGGGCGCCGCCGGCTGCTGCGCCGCCTCGAGCAGCTCGAACGGGCTCTGCTCTTCGCGCACCGAGGCGAACCGGTTCTGCCGGAACAGGTTGTTGCCCACGTCGAGCTGGAGCGCGGCGTCGCCGAACTGCGCCAGCGCGTAGCTGCCCGACGAGCGGGTGAGCTGGTGCATCGCGCCGCCCTTCAGCAGCAGCTCCAGCCCCTCGCCCTGGGCCCGGGGCGCCGCCTTGCCCTCCTTCGCCAGCACCAGCATCGGCGCCTGGGCGTCGCGGCCGTCGTACACCAGCACGTTCTTCCACCCGTCTGGGGTGACCTGCTCGGCGTAGAGGGTGAAGTCGGCGACCTCTTCGTCGAACACGCCCGGCTTCACGTTGGCGGCGACGTTGCGCTTGATGATCTCGTTGGCCGCCTCGCGCACGCCCTTCAGCCCCCACGGCTGGAGGGTGAAGACCAGGCCCAGCAGCACCAGCGAGAGCAGCCCGCCCAGAATCAGCGGGCCCCCCAGCAGCCGCGAGGGCGCCAGCCCCAGGCTCTGCATCGCCTTCAGCTCCCCGTCGTCGGCCAGCCGCCCGAAGCCGAGCAAAAGCCCCAAGAGCAACGCCACCGGCGCCGCCTGCATCACGAACTGCGGCGTCATCATCAGGGTGAACCGGAGCAGATCGCCCAGGGTCACCGCGCTGCCGAGCAGCACCTCGGTGCCGCGCAGAAACGCCATCACCAACAGCAGCAGGTACAGAAAGCCGAGCCACGCCAGCGCGGGCCGGAGCATCTCCTTGAGGGTGTACCGGCCGAGCGTGCCCATGGTGGGCTACCGAATCGCCTGCGCGCCGATGTCGGTGCGAAAGTGCGCGCCCTCGAAGCGAACCCTGGCCGCCTCGCGGTACGCCTTCTCGCGGGCCTCCTGAAACGACGCGCCGCGCGCGCACACCGTGAGCACCCGGCCGCCCGCGGTCACCAGCTTGCCGTTCTCGAGCCGGGTGCCGGCGTGAAAGCGCTCCACCCCCGCCTCGGTGGGTTGATCGAGCCCTTCGATCGGCGCACCGAGCCGCGGCGCCTCGGGGTAGCCGGGAGCCGCCAGCACCACCCCCACCGACGCGCCCTGGTGGAGCGCCAGCCGGTCGCGCTTCAACGCGCCCCGCGCGCACTCTTCGAACACCTCGAGCAGATCGTCCCTGGTCTGCATCATCAACGGCTGCGTCTCGGGGTCGCCCAGCCGGCAGTTGAACTCCAGCACCATCGGGCCGCTCGGGGTGAGCATCAGCCCGGCGAACAGCGCGCCGGTGAAGGGCGAGCCGCGGCGCGCAAGCTCCAGCAGCGTCGGGGTGATCACCTGCTCGCTCACCTTCTTCAGCGCCGCCTCGTCGAGCAGCGGCGCCGGAGCGTAGGCCCCCATCCCTCCGGTGTTGGGGCCCTGGTCGCCGTCGCGCAGGCGCTTGTGATCCTGCGCGGCCGGCAGCAGCACGTGCCGCTCGCCGTCGCAGAGCGCGATCACCGACAGCTCCGGGCCGCTCAGACGTTCTTCCAGCAGCAGACGGGCGCCCGCCTCCAGCTTGCCCAGGCTCTTCACCGCGCGGGCGGCTTCGTCGCCGTCGGAGGCGACCACCACACCCTTGCCGGCCGCCAGACCGTCGGCCTTCACCACCACCGGGCCCCAGGCCTTCGCCCGCGCCTCGGCCAGCGCCAGATCGTCGAACACCTCGAAGCGCGCGGTGGGCACCTTCGCCGCCGCCATCACTTCTTTCGCGAACGCCTTCGAGCCTTCGATCTTCGCCGCCGCCGCCTTGGGGCCGAACACCGGCACCCCACGCGCCAGGAGCGCGTCGGCCACCCCCGCCACCAGCGGCGCCTCGGGCCCGACCACCACCAGCCCGGCCTTCACCCGCTCGGCGAGCTGAACCACCTGGCCGGCGTCGGTCGGGTCGGCCCTGACGCAGAAGAAGCGCTCCGGGTCGGCCTTCGCCTCCAGCGCCCGGGCGATCCCGGGGTTGCCGGGCGCCACGCAGAGCGAGGTCAGCTTCGGGCTCTGCAAGAGCTTCCACGCGAGTGCGTGCTCACGGCCGCCCGAGCCCAGCAGCAAGACGTTCATGGCATCGCGAACAGCGCGCGTTCGGCGTCGTGGTACATCGGGTCTTGCAACAGCACCGTGGCGAGGATCTTTCGGGCCTCGTCGAGGTGCTTCTGCCTGGCCTCGATCTCCCCCAGCTTCACCCGCGGCGCCAGCATCGCCGGCTCGAGGTCGCTGCCGGTGCGCAGCTCCTTCTTCGCCGCGTCGAGCTGGTTGGTGGCGAACAGCGCCATCCCGTAGGCGACGTGGGCCAGCCCGACCTGCTTGCCGTTCTCGGCCGCCTTCGAGCCGAACCGGGCGGCAGACGCGAGGTCGTTCTTCTTCAGCGACGAGATCGAGCGGAACGCCAGCCCGAGCGCGTTGGCGGGGTCAGTAGCGATCACCTGGTCGAACATCTTCTCGGCCCCGGCCGCGTCGCCGGAGTGCCAGAGGATCAGCCCGCGCGCCATCGGCACGTTGGGGTCTTCGGCGTCTTTCTGGAGCGGGGCGAACGCGTCGGCCATGCCCGAGAGCAGATCGTTGGGCCGAATGAAGTAACGCGCCATCGGCTGCACCGGCGCGGTCGACATCGGGTCGGCCTTCGAGCCCTGCTTGATCGCGTAGTCGTAGGCCACCACGTCGATCTTCAGCTTCGCGGCGGTCGCGGCGGCGAGCAGCATCGCGTCGGTGCGCCGGTGGTCTTTGTTCACCGCCGCCTGGAACTTCTTCAGCGCGTCGTTGAGGGTGCCCTCGGCGAACAGCAGCCGGCCTTCGAGCGTCAGCTCCAGCGCCTCGTCGCCCAGCTTGCCTTGCAGCTTCGGCCACACCGCGCGGGCGTCGGGGCCCTTGTTGGCGCGCACCGCGATCGCGAACCGCTGCAGGTTGGCGTTGACGTCGTCGGGCACCGCCGCAAGCGCCTTGTCGATGCTGCCGTTCGCCGCGTCGAGCTCGCCGGTGAGGCGCTCGGCGGCGGCGCGGTGGCCGAGAATCTCGACCAGCTGGCGCTTCTCGATCTTGTCTTCTTCGGCCGCCATCGCATCGAGCTGCGCGAGCGCGTCTTTGAGGTTGTTCTCGTGCTGGTAGGCGAGCACCGCCAGCGCCAGCCGGGCGCGAAAGTTCTTCGGGTCGACCTCGCGCGCCTTGGCGTAGACCTTCTTCGCCGCCGCCACGTCGCCCACCGCCACGTAGACCTTGCCCAGTTCGTACGACGACTCCCACTGCTCGGGGTCGAGCTCGAGCCGCTTCTGCAGGCTGTCGACCGCCTCGCGGTACCGGCCCTGCGAGAGCAACAGCTTGGAGCGCGCCAGGTAGGCCCGCTTCAGCTTCGGGTCGAGCTTGAGCGCCTCGTCGAAGTCCTGGGCGGCGAACTGTGGGTTGCGCGACAGCAGCGACTCACCGAGCGCCAGCAGCGCCAGCGCCCGGTCTCCCTGCGAGGGGCTCGACTTGCCGCGCTCCGCCAGCGCCTGCACGTCGTTCAGGTTGGCGCCGCGCGCGAGCAACAGGTGCGCGTGGGCGGTGCAGGCGCGGCCACAGCCGGGCACCCGCTGCTCGGCGACCGAGACCAGCGACACCGCGTCTTGGTAGGTGGCGTCGTCGAGCTGCAGCCCGCGGCCGAACGCCAGCGCCAACACCCAGCCGGCGATCGCGCGGTCGTTGCCCTTGTCGAGCACCAGCGCTTTCTGGAACTCCTCTTCGGCGTCGCGGTAGCCGGAGGTGGTGTCTTTCGCGAGCTGCTCCTCACCGGCGGCGAGGTGGTCGGCGGAGGAGCCGGAGAGCTCGTCGAGGTACCGCAGCTTCCACGCCTCGATGATCTTGTCGACCGGGCGCGCTTCACCGCCGGTCTGCTTCACCACCAGCGGCGGGGCCTTCTTCGACCACGGCTTGGTGATGCCGACGTAGGCGGCGCCGGCGGCGAGCACCAGCACCACCGCCACCCCGGCGATCAGCTTGCCCTTCGACGGCCCCTCGTCGTCGCCGAGGTCGTCGCGCATCGCCGAGACGCGGCTCTTGCGAACGATCGAGTTGGTCGCCGCGGGAGCGGGCGCCTTCGACGACTCGACCTCGAGCTCGGGCTCGGCGGTCGCGGCGGCGGCCGCCTCGATCTTCGCCATCGCCGGCACGGTGGGCGCCGCGGGAGACGGCGCGATCGCGCCCAGCCCGGGGTTGGTGCGCAGGCTCTTGTCTTCGTCGGTGAGCGGGGTGCTGGTGTTGCGGCAGTCGTCGCAGGTGCCGATCGCCTGATCGAACGGGTCGGTGAGCGGCTTGCCGCAGCTCTTGCACTTCACCACCGCCGCGACCTCGGAGGTGGCGGGCACCGAACCACCGAGCGGCTCCTTCGGCGCGCCGGCGGCGATCGCGAGATCGAACGGGTCGGGCTGCAGCGGGGCCTGTGGCTTGGCGGGCGCGGCAGGGGGTGGCTTCGACGGCGGCGGAGGCGCGAGGTCGTCGAACGAGAAGGCGTTCAGCTCCACCGAAGGCTGCGGCGCCGCAGCGACCGGCGGCTTCACCGGCGGGCTGGTGCGCGGCTGCCCGGGGGCAGAGAAGATCTTCGACTGGGGCGGCAGCGAGCTGGGCCGGGCCGCCTTCGCCGCGGCGGGAGGCGGAGGCGCGGCGATCGCCGGGGCCTGCTCGGTCGGCGGCACCGCTTCGAAGTTCAGCTCCGAGAAGTCGAGCTCGCTGCCGGTGTTGCCCGGCGGCTGCGGCGACATCGGAGGCGGAGGCGGTGGGATCGCCACCGAGGAAGGCTTGGCCGGCACCGCGTTGAGCGCCGACATCGAGCCGCCCGCGCCCGGCGGTGGACCGCCCGGCTTGGTGACCTCGAGATCGAACAAGAACGGAGAGGCCTGCCGCGGCTTGGTGGGAATCGCCTCGATCGGCGCCCCGCTCCCGAAGCCTCCGCCGAAGGTCAGCGGCGCGGCGGCCGGAGGCGGTGCGGCCGGAGGTGGAGCGGCCGGCACCGGCACCTGCGCCGTGGCGATCGCCGAGTCGTCTCTCTTGACGAGTTGGAGGTGACGGCAGCGCGGGCACTGGGCCCGAATGCCCTTGGGGGTGATGAACTTGTCGTCGATCGCGTAAGCGGCCGAGCATTTTTCACAGACGATGCGCATCGATCAGTGACGGAAGTGCCGCACTCCGGTGAACACCATCGCCAACGAGTGCTCGTCGGCCGCCGCGATCAGCTCGGCGTCACGCACCGAGCCGCCCGGCTGCACCACGCACCGCGCGCCCGCCTGCGCCGCGGCGTCGAGCCCGTCGCGAAAAGGGAAGAACGCGTCGGAGGCCACCGCGCTCCCCTTCAGCTTCGTACCGCCCTTGCCGGCGGCGATCTTCACCGAGTCGACCCGGCTGGTCTGACCGCCACCCTGGGCGAGCATCTCGCGATCGTTGGCGAACACGATCGCGTTCGACTTCACGTGCTTGCACACCCGCCAGGCGAACTTCAGCGCCTTCAGCTCGTCGGCGGTCGGCTGGCGCTTGGTGACGCACTTCCACTCCAGCGTGGGCTCGAGCGCGTCGCGATCCATCACCAGCACGCCGCCCGAGATGCTGCGCGCGTCGAGCTGGGGCCGCGGCTTCGCGGTCGTCGAGGCGAGCGCCGGGCCGGCCTCGAGCAGTCTGAGATTTTTTTTGGAGGCGAGCGCGTCTTTGGCGGCGGCCGAGAACGACGGCGCGATCACCGCTTCGAGAAAGGTCTCGGCCAGCGCCCGGCCGGTCGCCTCGTCGACCTCGCGGTTGAGCGCGACGATCCCTCCGAACGCGGAGACCTCGTCGGTGGCCCGCGCCGCGCGGTACGCCTTCTCGAGCGAAGCGTCCTGCGCCACGCCGCACGGGGTGTTGTGCTTGATGATCACCGCGGTCGGCGCCTCGGGGAACTCCAGCACCAGGCCGAGCGCGGCGTCGAGATCGAGCAGGTTGTTGTACGAGAGCTCTTTGCCGCCGAGCACGGTCGAGAACGCCACCGTGGGCTCCTTCGGCTGGGCGTACTCCCGGTAGAAAGCGCCGCGCTGGTGCGGGTTCTCGCCGTAGCGGAGCGGCTGCAGCTTGCGCCAGGCGAGTGAGAGCTCGTCGGGGAACGGCTCTTCAACCTGCTCCGAGAGCCACTTGCTGATCGCCGCGTCGTAGGCCGCGGTGTGCGCGTAGGCCTTCTTCATCAGCGCGCGGCGGGTCTCGGCGCTGAGCTGTTTCTTCCCGTTCTGCGCTTTCAGCTCGGCGAGGATCTTCTCGTAGTCGTTGGGGTCGACCACGATCGCCACGTGAGCGGAGTTCTTCGCCGCCGCCCGCACCATCGCCGGGCCGCCGATGTCGATCTGCTCGACGGTGTCTTCGAAGCTCCTGCCCTGCGCCACCGTCTCGCGAAACGGGTAGAGGTTCACGGCCACCAGCGCGATCGGCGAGATGCCGTTGTCGGCCATCTCTTTGGCGTCGGAGGCGAGATCGGGCCGCCCGAGAATGCCGCCGTGGATCTTCGGGTGGAGCGTCTTCACCCGGCCGCCGAGAATCTCGGGGCTGCCGGTGTGCTCCGAGACCTTGGTCGCCTTGATGCCGGCGGCCTTCAGCGCGTCGAGGGTGCCGCCGGTCGACAGCAGCGAAAAGCCGAGCTCGGCCAGCCCGGTCGCGAAAGGCACCAACCCACGCTTGTCGGAGACAGAGATGAGCGCGAACAAACCGGCGCAACGGTACACCAAATCTGCGCAAAAGGGCCTTTTGAGGCGGCCACGCTCACCGTTTCAGCGCCGCGAGGGCGCCCGCCCGTAACGGATCGTTCTCAGGGTGCACTTTGAGAAACCGCTGCAGCTGCTCGCGCCCTTCGGGGCGGCGATCGGCGAGATTCTGCATGCCGAGCTTGTAGAGCGCCGAGGGGTGATCGGGCGAGAGCTCCAGCACCAACTCGAGCAGCGGCGTGGCGGCGCGCATGTCGGCGTCGGCCAACGGCTGCGCGAGCGCGAACACCGACTCGGCCATCTGTTTGCGATCAGAAGGAGGCCGAATGAGCAGCTCGCGCCGGGCGTCGGCGTTGGCGCCCGCCATCAGCAGACAGACGCTCCGCTCGGCCGCGCCCTCCGCGGTCTGGAGCGCGGGGTGGGTCTCCAACCAGCGGCGGGCTTCGAGCGCGTTGCAGTGGGGAGCGGCCTCTTCGAACCAGGTCTTCTTCTCGACCGCCGCAGGCGGCGGAGGTGCTGCCACCGGCTCCACCCGCGGCGGCGGTGCGGGGGCCGGCGCGGCGGTCTCGACGTAGACGATGCGCGGCGGCCGGAGCACCCCGCGAAGGCCCCAGCCGAGCGCGCCCGCCACCAGCGCGGCGAGAAGATACGAGGCGGCCGCGCCTGGCTTGAGGCCCTGGCGGGTGAGGCCGGCGGTGAGGGCCTTCAGCGACGGGGCGCTGCGGAGGGCGACGGTGAAGGTCTCGGTGCCGGCGTGCGGCTTCGGCGACGGCACCGCGGCGACCTCGTCGGCCACCTCCTGGAGGGTGGCGAGCGGCTGGGCGTCGAGGCGGTCGACCACGTCGGTCATCGACGGGTACCGATCTTTCGGGTTTCGCTGCAGCATGCGCATGCAGATCGCCGCCAGCGCCTCGGGCACCGAGGGCTCGAGCGCCTTGGGGTCGTCGATCTTCTGCTCCAGCATCTTGGTGATGATCGCGGCGTCGTTCTCGGCGTCGAACAGCCGCCGGTGGGTGAGCAGCTCCCAGAACACCACCCCGAGCGCGTACTGATCGGCGGCCTGGGTGAGTCGCTCGGGGCTGAGCTGCTCCGGCGCGAGGTAGGCGAGCTTGCCCTTCACCTCTCCGGTGCCGGTGCGGCCGACGTTGCCACGGGCCTTGGCGATCCCGAAGTCGACCACCTTCAGCACCCCGTCGCGGCGGAGCATCAGGTTCTGCGGGCTGACGTCGCGGTGAATCAGCTCCAGGCGGCGGCCCTGGGCGTCGGTGGCGCGGTGGGCGTGGTCGAGCCCCATCGCCGCGTCGCGAATCAGCCGGGCGGCGAGCTCGGGCGTCACCTTGTGCTTCGAGAGCTTCGACAGCGGCGGGCCGTCGATGTGCTCCATCGCCAGGTAGTAGCGCCCGTTCTCGGAGCCGACCTCGAGAATGGAGACGATGTTCGGGTGGTTGAGGCGGGCCGCGAGGCGCGCTTCATCCATGAACTGTTCGACCGCGGTCGGCTGGGCGCACAGCTCGGGCAGCAGCGTCTTCACCACCACCTCGCGCTCGAAGCCGCCGGTGCCGCGCTGGCGGGCGAGGAACACTTCGCCCATGCCGCCGATGGCGAGCCGGCCGAGCAGCTCGTAGTTGCCGAGAATCTGCGCGGTGGCCATCGGGGCGACTACAGCACGCACCCACTCCCAAATGAACGGCGATCACGGCCCGGCGCGAGCGCACGCCTCGACAGCGTCGCCCGTGGGCGCGCCAGAGGCACGATCGCTCGCGACGAAAGGTTACAGGCTGCCGCCCCACGCTCGCACGCGGAGCGGCAGGGTGGTCAGCGCCGCTTCGGCTCGGTCTCGGTGGCCTCTTTGATCTTGGTGAGGCCTCTGGTCTCGACCTGGCGAATGCGCTCGCGGGTGAGGTTCATGATGTCGCCGACCTCTTCGAGCGTGATCCCGCCCTTCTCGGCCACGTCGAGCGCGCAGCTGTAGGGCAGCTCCCAGATCTCTTTGTCGGGGAAGTTGAGCTTGATGCTCCCCGTCTCGGGGTTCACGTCGAGGTACAGGTTGTACTTGCACGAGACGAACATGCACGGGCGCGGGCTGTTGACGCAGTCGGCGCGCGTCTTGGGGCGCGTCGACTCCAGCTCGGTGACCAGCGCCTGCTCCTCGGGATCGACGTCGCCGGTGAGGCGGCGGCGGCGCAGATCGCGCGCCATCTCCTTGCGCGACATCGTCTTCGAACGGCGCCGCTGCTCTTCGACCTCGTCGGACTTCAAGAGCGGCAGTTGTTCTTCAGCTTGGCTCATAACCCCTCCATTGAATACCGCGAATGATGCGTGTAACTGCGAAAGACCGTTCAGCTGAACTTCACGAAGCCCGCGCCTCCACGAAGCCGCCGCCGCCGCCCGCGCCACTGCGCGCCGTCACCACCGAGCCCAACCGGCCGACCTGGCGCACCAGCTCTTCGGCCTTCTGCTTCAGCTCGGTGAGCGAGTCGGCGATCACCTTCTTCTGCGGGCTCGAGAAGGTGCGCTCCCCCAGCTCCGACTCGAGGCCGTTGAAGACCTGACCCAGATCGCGCTCGACCTGATCGAGCTGGTTCTTGAAGAAGACGAAGGAGCGCCGAATCTCCTCGATGGTGTGGCCCTGGGCCATCATCATCTTGATCGCGTTGATGCGGCGCACCGACTCCACCGGGTAGAGGCCCTGCGAGCCGCGGTGCTTGCCCTTGCGGCCGACGCGCACCGAGCGGGGCAGCAGGCCGGCCTGCACGTACTTGCGAAAGGTGGCCTCCGAGAGGCGCACGCCCTTCGGGCGGAAGATCTCGAGGATCGCGCGCGCCGAAAGTCCCGAGGGGTAGTCCCGCTCGATCTGCGCGAGCTCTTCCGGCTTCAAGATTTCCAGAACGGCCCCTCCGGAATCCATTCAATGTAGAGCATTGAGTGGCCCCCTATGAGTATCAGGTATTCAGTATAAGTGTCAAGCGGGGTCCGGCCGCGTTTCGGACGAACGCGGGGGCGGGCCCTCACCTGCCTCAGGTCAGTCGCGGGGTTGGCCGTCTCGAACCGCTACGAACGCGCCTGAACGGGCTGTCCGAAAGCGGAGCAACGGCACGCGTGATCGCGGAGTTGCCGATCGTTTTCGGGTGATCGGGCGCGGCCAGGCTGTGACCCAAGCGAAGTGGAGCGCGGAGGCGCGCGCGATCAGCGGTTAAAACCACGCCGATCAGCGGGTCGCGAATTCGTCAGCGGGCGCGCGTAGTTGGGCGCCCGCCGTGATCGGGAAATTTCTGATCCACGAATTCGCACTTTGAATCGGCTGCTCCCCTGCCCTTGTCTCCACCTCGAGAACCGCCGATCCTCTTTCCGTGCGCCTTTGGCTCCTGCCAGCGACGATTCTGATCGGCTGCTCTACGGCGCCGCTGGCGCGCTCACCGGCCACGCCGCAGAATGAACAGCGGACTGCGCCGCAGCCGATTCAGGTGGCGAGGGTCGACGGAACGCCCGCGAGCACCACCAGGCTCGCAATGCTCGCGATGTCGATCGCCGGCATCGAGGGCCACTCCGTCGCAGTCGCAGATGACGGATGCAGTGGGGAGTCACCCGATGGGCTGCGCGTGAGCTGGTCCGATTCCCACCTTCGTTTGGATGGGCCACAACCGATCACCGCCAAGGTCGTCGAGGAGCTCAACCGTTGGGCGCCGCGGTACGGAATCGCGTTCGACTGGGTGAGTACACGACGGGTCGTGCTGGATCGTTGCCCGGCGCCCCTGGCGCCGACACCCAAGCTCGGGTCCGAGATCGACTGGCTGCCCAGCGGGGACGTTTGGCCCGGCGAAACGGTCTTGCCGCCGGCAGAAGACGTTCGCCTCCGAACGCCTCGGGACCCCTCGGGCGGGCACAGACAGCACTGAGCTCCGCTCAGAACTGGGCCAGCGTCACCATCGGTACCGGGTTCTTCGGCCAGAGCGGAATCGGCAGGGCCGGGTCCCGGTGCTCGAGCAGATCGTCGATCACGTCGAGCTCGTTGCCGATGTGCCGCCGCAACGGAGTACGGGTGGCGATGTAATAGATCAACAGCGCCGCCAGCCCGAGACCGACCACGGTGGGTATCAGCAGCAGCAGGGCGATGTCGGCGGAGCCGGCGATGAACGCGAAGGTCAGCGAGGCCCCCGCACCGGCGATGCAGATGATGGTGCCGATGTACGCGAACACGATCGCGCCCATCGAGGGCCGGTCGTCGAGCAGCTGCGCCCGGTGGTGGAGCAGCTGCTCCCGGCTCATCGTCGAGTACGACTGCGGGTGATCGGGGTCGACCGCGCCGGCCGGCGGCAAGGTGGAGTGAAACGGCACCCGCTCGGGTGGGTTCTGCGAAAGCAGCGCCAGCAAGATCAGGGTGGTCATCGTCGGGCCCTCTTCTAGAAGCGCGCCAAGGTCATCAGCGGCACCGGGTTCTTCGGCCAGAGCGACATCGGCTGCGCGGGCTGCGGGTGATCGAGCAGGTCGTCGATCACGTCGATCTCGTTGCCGAGGTGGCTCCTCAGCGGAGTGCGGGTGGCGATGTAATAGAATCAGCAGCGCCGCCAACCCGAACCCGACCACGGTGGGGATGATCAACAGCGGCCCGAGATCCTGAAACCCGATGTGCCCGAGGAAGACCAGCGAGGTCACGCCTCCGGCCAGACAGAGCACGGTGCCGATGTACGCGAACGGGAGCGCGGCGCCCGACGGCCGCGCATCGAGCAGTCTCGCGCGCTCACGCAGCAGCTGCTCGCGGCTCATCGACGAGTAGCTCGGCGTGGGCGGAGCAGCCGGCGCCGCCTCGACCATCGGCACCCGGTTCTCGGGCTCGGTCGAGCGAAGCGCGCCGTCGTTCGGCCCCGCCTGCGCGAGCAGAGCAAGCGTCATCAACCTCATCATGGTGTGTCCTCCCGGTGCGAGGAGGAGCGTAAAACGAAGCCCCCTCGCTTCAACAAAGAAGCGAAGGGGCCTGGTGACTGTCTGCCCTCTCCTGTCAGGAGAGGGTTGGGCTCAGCTCTGGCGGAACTCGGCGTCGACGACGTCGTCTTTCTTCTGGTTCGGCGTCGCGGTCGAGCCCGGAGCCGCGCCACCGCCCGGAGGCGCGCCCGCGCCCGGAGCACCCGCACCACCCGCTGCGCCGGCGGCCTTGTACATCTCCTCGGCGACCTTGTGGGTCGACTGCTCGAGCTTGGCGACCGCCGCTTCGATCGCGGCCTTGTCGTCCTTCTCGCGAACCGCGTTGAGCTCCTTCAAGGCCTCTTCGAGCACCTTGGCCGAATCGGCGGAGATCTTGTCCTTGTTCTCTTTGAGCAGCTTGTCGGTCGCGTACGACATCTGCTCGGCCTTGTTCTTCACCTCGACCAGGGCGCGGCGCTCCTTGTCTTTGCCCTCGTTGGCCGCGGCGTCTTTCACCATCTTGTCGACCTCGTCGCGCGCCAGGCCCGACGAGTGGGTGATGGTGACGTTCGCCTCCTTGGAGGTCGCCTTGTCCTTCGCGTTCACCTTCAAGATGCCGTTGGCGTCGATGTCGAACACCACCTCGATCTGAGGAATGCCGCGCGGCGCCGCCGGAATGCCGGTGAGGTGAAAGCGGCCGAGCGAGCGGTTGTCGCCCGCCATCTCGCGCTCACCCTGCAGCACGTGAATCTCGACCTGGGTCTGACCATCGGCCGCGGTCGAGAAGGTCTCGCTCTTGCGGGTGGGGATGGTGGTGTTGCGCTCGATCAGCTTGGTCATCACGCCGCCGAGCGTCTCGACGCCGAGCGACAGCGGGGTGACGTCGAGCAGCAGCAGGTCTTTCACCTCGCCGGCGAGCACGCCCGCCTGCACCGCCGCGCCGACCGCGACCACCTCGTCGGGGTTCACCGAGCGGTTCGGCTCCTTGCCGAACAGCTTCTTCACCGCTTCCTGAACCTTCGGAATGCGGGTCGAGCCGCCGACCAGCACCACCTCGTCGATCTGCGACGGCTGGAGCCCGGAGTCCTTGATGCACTTGCGGCAGGGCTCGAGCGAGCGCTCGATCAGATCGTCGATCATCGCCTCGAGCTTGGCGCGCGAGAGCTTGACGTTGAGGTGCTTGGGGCCGGTCGCATCGGCGGTGAGGAACGGGAGGTTGATCTCCGTCTCGGTCGCCGACGACAGCTCGATCTTCGCCTTCTCGGCCGCCTCTTTGAGGCGCTGGAGCACCATCTTGTCTTTCGACAGATCGATGCCGGAGTCCTTCTTGAACTCGCTGATCAGCCAATCCATGATCCGCTGGTCGATGTTGTCGCCGCCCAGGTGGGTGTCGCCGTTGGTGGCCAACACCTCGACCGCGCCGTCGCCCATGTCGAGAATCGACACGTCGAAGGTGCCGCCGCCGAAGTCGTAGATCGCGACCTTCTCGTTGTTCTTCTTGTCGAAGCCGTACGCCAGCGCGCCCGCGGTGGGCTCGTTGACGATGCGGCGCACGGTGAGGCCGGCGATCTCGCCCGCGTCTTTGGTGGCCTGGCGCTGGGCGTCGTTGAAGTACGCCGGCACCGTGATCACCGCCTCGGTCACCTTCTCACCGAGGTAGTTCTCGGCCGCGCGCTTCAGCTTCAGCAGCACCTGAGCGGAGATCTCGGGCGGCGACATCATCTTGCCGTCGATCTCGACCCGCGCGTCGTTGTTCGGGCCCTTCACCACCTTGTACGGCACCAGGTGGGCTTCGTCGGTGGTCTCTTCGAACCGCCGGCCCATGAAGCGCTTGATCGAATAGACGGTGCGCTCCGGGTTGGTGATCGCCTGACGCTTGGCGACCTGCCCCACCAGTCGCTCCTGATCTTTCGTGAAGGCCACCACCGACGGAGTCAGCCGGCTGCCCTCTTCATTCACGATCACCTTGGGCTCGCGGCCCTCCATGATCGCCACCACGCTGTTGGTGGTGCCCAAATCGATTCCAATGATCTTTCCCATGTGGTCCTTCTCCTCGAAAACTCAGCGGGTTTCACCCGCATTCGAAGGCGAACGTAACCATGCGACTCGCCCTGGCAAGCGGTGGCGCACTGCATAATTTTCTTCGCACTACCGCCACCTCCGCGCGCCACTTCGAGTCTTCTCAAATCTTTGTAACGTAATGGTTTCATGCCCTTAACGCAGTGCGGCAGTTGGCGTGGTTGGTGCTAGTCACCGGTCGGAAGCGTCATCCTGGAGGCCGACCATGTGGGTACAGCCCTTTCGTAGCGAGCAGCTCCCTCCTCAAAAGGGAGCCGAGGACTACAAGGTGGCGGTGCTGCTGAACGCGAACGCCCGCAAGGTCACTGAGAGAGTTCAGCGCGCGCTCTCGCACGTGGTGCCCGAAGGCGACCTCTTTCTCTCCCGCTCCGAGCTCGACGCGCGTCGCATTGCGCAGACGGTGGTCGACCGCCGGTACCACACCGTGTTTCTGGGCGGTGGCGACGGCACCTTCACCGGCTTCGTGAACGAGATTCTCAACCAGGTCGAACAGCGCCGCCGGCACCACAGCGCCACCCAGGCCCCGCGGTTCGGCGTGCTCAAGCTCGGCACCGGCAACTCGCTCGCCGCGCTGGTCCACTCCTCTTCCACCAAGGGCGACGGCATTCTCGACGACGTGCTCCGCGCCCGCGCCGGCGAAGTGCCCGGCTACAAGAGCGTCGATCTGTTGATGGTCGAGGGCCGCCGCGCGCCGTTCGCCGGCCTGGGCATGGATGGCAAGCTGCTCAACGACTACATCTGGGTGAAGAAGAACCTCGGCAAGGGCCTGCTGTCGCCGATGATGACCGGCGCGGGCGGCTACTTCGCCTCGGTCGCCTTCAAGACGGTGCCGCACTACGTCTCGAAGGGCACCAAGATGGAGGCCGAGATCATCAACGGCTCGTCTGCTCCCGCGTACCGCCTCGGCCCCGACGGCAAGCCGGTGGGTGACCCGGTGGCGCCGAACGGCGTGATCTACAAGGGCGACCTGATGATGGTCTCCGCGGCGACGATTCCCTACTACGGGTTCGAGCTGAAGATGTTCCCCCACGCGGGCAAGCGGCGCGGCATGTTCCACCTCCGCTTCGGCACCCTGCCCCCGATGAAGATCCTCGCCAACCTGGGCGGCCTCTGGGCCGGCACCTGGTTCCCCGAAGGCCTGCAGGACTGGCACGCCAAGGACGTCACGGTGAAGTTCAAGAAGCCGATGCCGTTTCAGAATCTCCGGCGACGCCGAGGGCTACCGCGACGAGGTTCGCTTCGAGGTCGCCCCCGACGCGGTCGAGGTGGTCGACTTCACCGGCGCGGTCAACTGACCCCATCGGTCGTTCGCCCGAGCATCCTCCAAAAGCCTGATGCGCCCGCCTCGCCTCGCGCGAGATGGTCTCTGCATGCGCACGGGGGTGCTGTTGGTTTCGCTGTTGGTGGTGGGCGGCTGCCGCTGCGGCGGCTCCCTCGGCCCGCCGGGGCTGTTCAGCCCGTTCGATCTCGCCAACCCGCCGCTGAAAGACTTCTGCGCGAAGTACCACCACGGCGTCTGCCCCGACGCCGCGACGATGGAGGCCGAAGAGCTCGGCCACGCCAGGCGCCAGTGGCTCGAAGGCGGCCACTGCCTGATGGGCGGCGGCGGCACCTGGGCCAACGGCACCTGGCTGTCGGGGCCGGTCGACTTCTGCGGCGAGACGGCCTGGTTCGACAAGGCCGGCAAGATGGTGATGGCGCGGGCGGGCTGCGAGGCCGAGGTCACCCACTACGGCATGGCGTTCGATTCCAGCCTCACCGAGACGCCGGCGTTCGATCTCTGCGCCCGCACCCGGCCCGGCCTCGCGGTCGCGGGCGTGAAGCTCTGGGGCCAGTGGAAGACGCAGGTCGACGGTCACGAGCTCAACCTCGACGACCCCGGCAGCCCGACGATGGGCAGCCGCCTGCGCCTGGGAGCTCACCCGCTCACCGTCGACGGCCGCACCGCGACGATCACGATCGAAGAAGGGCCCAAGCACGAGGTGTTCATCGTGGTCGGAGACGGCGAGCTGCCGCTGCTCGGCCGGCACGGCAGGCTGGCGGTGGGGGTGAAGATCCCGGCCGACAACATCGACCTCGAGGCCGAGCTCCCCGACGGAGGCCGCGCGGGCTTCGGCGGCCGCCCCTGGCTCGAAGAGATCGACGGAGGCACCCGATGAGCCGGTGGCGCAAAGCGCTGGTCGCGGCAGCGGTGGCCGGCGCCGGCGTTCACCTCCTGACCCACTGGCAGAGCGCGTACTACTTCGGCGGCGACTGGGTGCCTTCGCCGCTTTCGAAGTTCTGCGGGCAAGACCGGGAGCGGGCCTGCGTCGGCAAGCGCGACTTCGATTCGGAGGTGAGGAGCGCGGCGAGGCGCGAGTGGCAGACCGAGGCCCGGTGCACCAACGTGCGCAGCGGCAGCTGGTGGCGTGGCACCTGGGTCGAATGGGGCGGCGGCTTCGGCGGCGCGACCTACTGGTTCGACGCCGACGGCCACCTGTTGGAGGTGCACACCACCTCCGAGGGCGAGCAGCACGAGTACGGCTTCACGCTGGGGCTCACCGAGGGCAGCGCGCTGACCCGGGGCGACTACTGCGAGCAGGTGCGCGCGACGATGGTGTCGAAGGGCGTGCGGGTGCGGGTGTCGGGGGCAGTGACGATCGACGGGCTGCCGCCCAAGCCGTACCCGCGCTACGGCGAGCCGAGCTACGAGCTGGGGTTCGGCAAGCACACCGTGGTCGCCGACGGCGAGACGATCGCGCTCGAGGTGATCGATGGGCCCGGCCACCAGGTGATGCTCGACGTGGGCAAGGGGCCGTTCCCCGCCGACCGGGAGCGTGACTTCGACCGCCGGCTGCTGACCTGGGAGTGGCTCGACTGATTCGCGGGTGTTGCAATCGAACCGCCGGGGCGACAGTACAGGGGCGATGCGAGCTGCGATCTTCCTGTTGGCCCTCTGCGCCTGCGTTCACGGTCACGCCACGCTTCAGCCGATTCCCGGAGGCCCCGCCGTCGGGCTGGTGAAGCTCTCGCCCACCGACCCGTCGACGAAGCAGCCGCTCCAGGCGCTGGTCTTCTACCCGACGCCGAAGCCCGAAGAGGGCGCGTTCACCGCGGTCGGCCCCTACCGGCTGGAGGCGAAGGAGGCGCTCCCGATCTCCGAGGGCACCCACCCGGTGGTGTTGCTGTCGCATGGCCACCTCGGCAGCCGCCTCGGGCACCACGACCTCGCCGAGTCGCTCGCCCGCTCAGGCTACATCGTGGCGGCGGTGCAGCACGCGGGCGACTCGTACGACGATCGCAGCGCGGTGGGCACCGACCGCATGCTGTTGGGCCGCGCCTACCAGATCAGCGCCACCCTCGACGCGCTGCTGGCCGACCCGATGTTGGGCCCGCACGCCGACCCCGAGCGCGTCGGCGTCGCCGGGTTCTCGGCCGGCGGCTACACCTCGCTGTTGGTGGTGGGGGCGCACCCCGACTTCTCGCGCATCAAGGGCTACTGCGAGCGGCACCCGGAGTCGGACGAGATCTGCTCGCTCCCGGAGATCAAGCACACCCTGACCGAGACCAGGCCCACCGCCGACCCGCGGGTGAAGGCCGCGTTCGCGATGGCGCCGTTGGGCATCTTCTTCGGGGCCGACGCCTTCGAGAAGGTGACCGCGCCGATCTTTCTCGCCTGGGGCGATCACGATCGGGTGCTGTTGCCCGACGAGAACGCCGAGAAGGTGCGCACCCAGGCGAAGACGCTCACCGAGCTGCACGAGGTGAAGGGCGCCGACCACTGGGTGTTCATGGCGCCCTGCACCCAGGCGCTCGCCGAAGACGCGCCGATGATCTGCAACGACCCCGAGGGCGTCGACCGGGTGAAGGTGCACCAGCAGCTGAACCAGATGGCGAAGCAGTTCTTCGATCAGGCGCTGCCGGCCCGGTAGGTCTCTCTCGCCGCCGCCGCCAGCGCGGTCGCCACCGCCAGCAGCACCACCAACAGCAGCACCGCGCGATCGTAGCGGGTGCCTTCTTTGAGCAGCGGCATCACCACGATCACCACCACGCCGCCGGCGTTGCCGAGCAGCATCAGCACCGCGGTGGCGGCTCCGGCGAGCCGGCCCGCGAGCGACGAGGTCATCTCGAGCAGCAGCGCGAACGCGGGCAGAAAGAAGAAGCCGTTCACCCCGCCGAGAATCAGCATCGTCTTCAGGCTGCCGGCGTGGCACAGCGGGTAGACGGTGGCCAACGCGGCCGCGGCGCAGACCAGCAGCAGCGGCTTGCGGCGCTTCACCGCGTCGGAGATCGCCGGCACCACCACCGCGCCCGCGATGCCGCCCACGATCAACACCCCGCCCACATAGCCGGCGCCCTCGGAGTCGATGCCCCTCGGGGCGACGATCTGCTCCAGCCAGGTGGTGAGCCCGTTGAACTCGCCCAGCCCGGTGAAGGCGAGCGCGTACATCGGCCACAGCTTTCGATCGGCCGCCACCACCCGCACGCCCGCGGTCTCGTTGAGGGCCGGCCGCGCGGGCGCTTCGCCGTTGGGCCGCACCGCCCAGGCGCAGAGCGCCGCGATCGCCACCGAGGCGCCGGCGAAGACCGCCATCGCGAACCGCAGCGAGTGCCCTTCGACCAGCGGAGGCGTGGCCGCCATGCCCACCGCCATGCCGAGGAACATGCCCATCGTGCCCAGCCCGGTGGCGATCGCCGCCTGCGCGGGCTCGAACCAGTCGGCGACCAGGCTGTTGATCCCGTTCACCACGTACGGCTGGGCGAGCGCGATCAGCACCTGCCCCGCCATCAGCGCGGCGAACGAGCCGTCGGCGATTCGCACCAGCGCGCCCACCGCCATCAGCCCTGCGCCGGCGCCGACCGCGAGCGGGTAGCCGCGCTTGTCGGTCAGGGTGCCCGCCGGCAACGACACGAACACGTAGAGCAGCGGGAAGACCAGCACCAGGCCGCTGGCGACCAGCTCGCTCACCCCGTAGCGCTGCTGCACCAGGGTGAGCAGCGGCGCGAAGTTGAGCCACAGCGCCTGCGAGAGGCCGATCACCAGCATGTAGACCGCGAGCACCCACCACCGCCGCGGGCGGCGCATCGGAGCGCTCACGGCTTCAGCTGAACGGTGATCGCGGTGGCGGTCACCTTCACCACCGACAGCTTCTTGCCCTTGAAGGCCTTGCCCTCGAGCGCCTTGGCGACCTCGTTGAGCGCGCCGCCCGGCTCGATCACGAACGCAGGGTCTCGAAAGACGATCGACTTCACCGCGGCCGCCTTCTGCACCAACGCCGCGAAGGCCGCTGCGTCTTTGGCGGCCAGGCCTTTCACCTCCAGGGTCTGCTCCGCGGGAGCAGGCGCGGTGAGCGTGCCTTTGGTGAGCGCGGGCAAGGCGGTGGCGGCGATCGCCTTCGCAAACTCGTCGGCGCTCATCGCGTAAGAGGCGTTGAGCACCAGGTCCCGCTCCACCACGTGCTTGCCGCTCGAGCGGGCGACCACCAGCGCGGAGGTGCCGTCGATCAGCTCCAGCTCCCATTTGCAGTCGAGCAGAAAGAGCTGCTGCTGGTGGGTGTGGGGGTCGAACTCCATGATCACCTGGTCGCCGTGAGCGACGACGCAGCTCTCGGTGCCGTAGACCACCGCGTCGGCCGGCTGCTTGCTCACCGCGGCGTCGATCGCCTCTTTCGAGTCGGAGGCGAGCTCTTGCGAGGGCACCACCTGCCAGCCGGCCCCGCGGAACGCCTCTTCGAGCCTGGAGCGCGCGGTGAGAAAGCTGCCCGGCTTGCCGTCGAGCGTGAGGGCGCCCTTCACCACCACCATCACCCGCTTCGAAGCCGCCGGAGCCTCGGCCCGTGCCGCCCAAGCCGCCAGAACCGCGATCGTCACCCACGCGCGCCCGTTCATGCGGGCGAGCCTAGCGAACTCAGCAGGCGTCGTCGCAGCAACCCTTCGACGCATGGGCGGCGCGCTCGGCGTTGGGGAACACGATGCCCAGCGCGTTGAGCTGCAGCTTCAGCTCCGCCTCGTCGCCGAGGATCAGCGGCGGTGGAAAGCCGTTCGGCAGCAGCCGGGTGTCTTCGGAGGTGGTCGGCCAGCGCTGCAGCCAGCGGCCGTCGCGCAGCGCCCACGCCTCGGAGTACCGGTACTCGGTGCCGTCGGTGTTGCGCCCGGTGAGCAGCAGCCACGCCAGGTCGTCGCGCACGCGGGCCACCTGATCGATGCGCATGCCCTTGCGGAGCACCTCGCGAATCGCCGCCACGTCGGCGAGGTTCACCTTCAGGCCGTTGCGCGCCGCCACCTGCTCGCTGCGCTGGGCGGTCACCCGCTCCCACCGGTCGAGCAGCCCGCTCAAAGAGGTGGGCAGGCTGGCGCGCGCGGGGCCATCGGAGACCCAGGGCTCGCCCCGGGCGAAGGCGCGGGTCTCTTCTTTTCGCTCCGCGATCAACGCCTGCGGCCCGCCGAGCTTCGCCACCGCCCCGTCGAAGGCCGAGAGCGAGAGCGAGGGCGACAGCGCCTTGGCCGACTCCCGCATCGAGGCGAACCAGCCCTGCCAGTCGAAGCAGTCGGCGTAGCTGGGCGAGCCGCTCTCTTGGGCGAGCAGGCAGTTGGCCGCCGCGCGCTCGGGCGTCGAGAGGTCGAGGTGCGACGGAGCGCCGTCCCCGGTCATCAGCCACCCGGCGACTTCGACCGGGCGCGCGAACGACACGCCCTGGGCGTTGCCGAACATGCGCGAGGTGTTGACCCCAATCACCTCGCCGCGGGCGTTGAGCAGCGGCCCACCCGAGCTCCCGGGGTTGAGCGCTGCGTCGTGCTGAATCGCGCCGTGGTGCAGCGCGCTCACCATGCCCGAGGTGAACGACCACAGCGTCTCTTCCGGGTGGCCCAGCACCAGCACCGGCTCGCCCCGGCGCACCGGCTCGGTGGCGAAGCGCGGCGCGGGGTAGGCAGAGGTGTCGGCCTCCACCTTCAGCAGCGCCAGGTCGTTCGGCTCGTCGCGGCGAAGAATGCGCCCTGCGCTCAACCACTTCTCGTTCTCGAACAAGAACCGGTCGAGCCCGCCGTCCATCGGGGTGTAGCTGACGAAGTCGGGCCGGTAGAGCACCACCGCCAGGCTCTGGGCGTGCTGCACCACGTGCAGGCTGGTCAGCACCTGCGCGTTCGGCCCCAGCAGCAGCCCCGCGCCGTAGCCGGTCTTGCCGTCGTCGCGGTGGTTCACCACCAGCACCACCGACGGCAGCGCCTGCTGAACCACCTGGTCGAGAGGCAGGTCGCCCGGGGTACCCACCGTGGCCGCCCGCCAGCCGTCGAGGCGATGGGTACAGCCCAACGCCAACACCGCGAACAAGAAGAGCCCCCGCATGCGCACAAGTGTACGCAGCGCTCGGTTTTGTTTCAGTTCAGCTTGGGGCACGAATGACCGGGACACCGAAGGCACCCATTTGTTCGCCCGGGCAAGCAGGGTACGCTCTTTGCTGCTTTCGCGGCCGGGGACGACGGAGGGGTCATGCGCAAAATCTTGGGTTTGGTGGGGTTGTCGTTGGCGTTGGCGGGGTGCCCCTCCAACGACGGTAAAGACGGCGGCCAGGGCGGAGGCTCGGCGACCGGCGGCGGTAGCGCCACCGGGGGTGGTGCTGCTACCGGCGGCGGCGGTGCCGCGACGGGCGGCGGTGGAGCGGCGACGGGTGGCGGCGGCTCCGCGACCGGTGGCGGCTCGGCCACGGGCGGAGGCGGCGGTGGCAACGCCGACGGCGGCCCGATCACCGGCAGCCCGATCACCGGCATCTCCGGCAGCATCTACTGGGAGTTGCCCAACACCGTGTTCGTGCCCGACCCGACGGTGGGCTCGCGGCTGACCCTGCTGTTGCCCCAGACCGACGGCGGCTACGAGCACGTGGCGATGAGCGCCACCGGCGACGGCGGCTTCACCTCGCCCAACGTCGACGCGGGCTACTACTTCCTCGCCTTCGGCTCCGGCTCGTACTGGTACGTCAACGACACCACGTTGGACCTGATCAACCCCGCGGTGCTCGGCCGGCCCGGCACCGGCAACGCGGCCAACGCGCACAGCCCGATCGACCTGAACCTCACCGGGCTGGTGCCGGTGGCGACCGACGCGATCTTCCAGGTGGTCGGCCCCGAGAGCCGCTTCTTCGGTGAGACCCAGTTCGGCGTCTACACCGCCAACAGCGACACCTTCGCCGCCAGCACCTCGTTCCTGCTCGAGTTCGGCGACTACCCGGCCTCGACCGACCCGGTGACGGTGGCCGAGTACGCCAACACCACCCTCGACGGCGGCGGCGCGGCCGCGACCAACGGCTTCTTGACGGCGGTGCTCGCCGGCGCCTCGGTGACCGGAGTCACCCTCGACGGCGACGGCGGCTCGATCGCCACCGCGCTCGACGCCGGCACCGCGCTGGCCTTCGACTTCTCGCTCTCGACCAGCAGCTACACCGCTCACCTCGCCGAGGCGACTCAGCACCTGCAGTCGGGCACCGACGCCTTCGACGTGCAGTACCTGCCGTCGCCCTGGGCCACCGGCCTGCCCGAGCTGTTCCCCGGCCTCGCCGGCCAGATGTTCGACCTGTTCCTCCCCGGCGACACCACCGACTTCTCGGCCGAGATCAACTACAGCAACCCGTTCCCCGCCGAGTGGAAGGGCGAGGTGGTGGTGCTCTACAGCGCGACCACGCTCGACAATCAGAGCGTCACAATGCTCGACACCCGGCCGATCTCCGCCACCGCCACGCTGGCGCTGCGGCTGTCGCCTCCCCAGACCGTCACCGTCGACGGCCAGGACGGGATGATCGACGCGGGCACCTTCGGCAGCTTGACCCCCACCATCAGCTGGACCGCGCCCTCGGTCGGCACCGCGCAGGCGTATCAGCTGACGGTGACCGACGTGGCGACCGGCGTGCTGGCGGCGAACATCTTCACCCCGGTGACCTCGATCAAGCTGCCGCCCGGTCTGCTCACCTCGGGTCAGCAGTACGTGGTGGCGGTGACCGCGTTCGGCAGCCCGTCGGCCGACTTCGTTCACCACCCGATGACCGCCACCGTCTCGCTCGATCAGTCGCAGGCGACCGCGGCGAGCACCGCGTTCACCGCGCCGTAACCGAAAAGCACGATCGACGGCGGGTATTACCCGCTGTCGCGCGACGGAGGGGGCCGCTCACCCGGCTCTTTTCGCCGCGCGACCAGCACCGCCAGAGACACGCCCTGCTTCTGGCCGTGGTCTTTGTGGAACTGGACCTCCTGGCGAACCGCCTTCACCTGCGGGTCGCTGGGGTCGAGGCGGCTCGAGACCGAGTCGAGGTCGCGGTAGTACTCGTCCAACTCGTCGCTCGAGGCGGTCTCGATCGTCTCCGGCTCGAAGCCCTGGCGCTCCACCGCCATCAGCGTCTCGCGCGGCATCAACAGCTTGGTGCCGACCCGGTTCTCCCAGAAGGAGATCGCGTCTTGGAGCCCGACCCGGCCCACCTTCACCGGCCAGGTCATCACCAGGCGGCCCTTGGGAGCGAGGTACTTGCGCAGGTACTGGGCGCTCTGCTCCAGCGGCATCACCAGGCGCCCCAGCACGAGCAGCCCGTCGAACTCGCCCTCCTTGAAGGGCAGCGCGTTGAACTGGGCCTGCTGAAAGCGAACCTTGGCGTCGAGCCCGAGCACCTTCGCCCGCTCCTTGAGCGAGTCGAGTGCCTTGCCGTCGGCGTCGGCCACCGTCAGCGGCAGGCCGGCTTCTTTGGCGAGGTAGAGGCCACCGACGCTGCCGCACAGCTCGAGCAGCCGGGTGCCGGCCGACCAGTGCGCCACCTTGGCGAAGCGCCGCACCACCGACTCAGCGGTGAACAGCCGGCGCGCTTCGGCGGGGTGAAAGATGGGGTACGGGTCGGCCATTAAGTCTTAGTCTACAGGTAGTAGATGATGCGCCGCTCCTTGTGAAGCGCCTCGTAGATGGTTCGCCGCTGCTCCTCCGAGAGCAGGTAAACGGAGACCTGTACCGACAGGTACTTGTTCATCTTCGAAGGCACCTCCCGAATGGAGTCCAGAGAGACCTCCTGGCCCATCAGGCGGGAAAAGAGCGCCCTCACGAACTCCTTGAAGCCGTGCTCCTGCTTGCCCATCACCTTGAACTCGTAGACGGTGGGGTAGGCAATCAGCGGCTTCTTTTCTTCGGCGCTCTCCGTCATCACCTTTTCTCAAAGGAGGTTGGTCGCCAGCTCCGCCAGCGCGCTCCGCTCTCCTTTGTTCATCGTGATGTGGCCGGCGATCTTCTCGTTCTTGAAGCGGTTCACCACGTGAACCAGGCCGTTGTTGGTGGAGTCGACGTACGGGTTGTCGATCTGGAACGGGTCGCCGGTGAGCACGATCTTGGTGTTGTCGCCGACGCGGGTGATGATCGTCTTCACCTCGTGCGGAGTCAGGTTCTGTGACTCGTCGACGATGATGAACTGGTTGGGGATCGAGCGGCCGCGAATGTAGGTCAAAGGCTCGATCTCGACGATGCCCAGGTCGAGCAGCTCGTGGTACCCGCGCCCGGCCTTCTTGTCGGTGCGCGACAGGTTGAGCAGGAACTCCAGGTTGTCGAAGATCGGCTGCATCCACGGGTTGAGCTTCTCTTCGACGCTGCCGGGCAGGTAGCCGATGTCGCGGCCCAACGGGAAGATCGGGCGGCTGACGAGGAGCTTCTGGTAGGTCGACTCCTCGGTCACCTTCTGCAGGCCGGCGGCGATCGCCAGCAGCGTCTTGCCGGTGCCCGCCTTGCCGACGATGGTGACGAGGCGAATCTCGTCGTTCATCAGCAGGTCGAGCAGAAAGCTCTGCTCCATGTTGCGCGGGCGAACCCCCCAGATGCCTTCTTTGCCCCAGCGCATCAGGGGCACCACCTTGCCCTTGGTCGCGTTCACCCGGCCCATCGCGGTGTGCGACGGGTTGGCGGCGTCTTTGAGCAGCACGAACTGGTTGGGGGCGAGCTTGTCCATCCCCGGCACGTCGATCTCGGCCTGGGGCTTGTAGAGCTGGTCGACCAGGTCGGAGTCGCACACGATCTCCTGGAGGCCGGAGTACAGCTCCGAGATCTCCACCCGCTCGGGCTCGTAGTCCTGCGCGAGCAGACCCAGCGCGTCGGCGCGAATGCGGAGGTTGGTGTCTTTGGTGATGAAGAAGGTCGGGGTGTCGGGCTCCCGCCGCTTGGTGTCGATCGCCACCGCGAGAATGCGGTTGTCCATCAGCTGCCCGTCGGCCATCGACTTGGGCAGATCGTGATCGGTGAAGCTGACCTTGAGCATGCCGCCGTTCGGCAGCGGCACCCCTTCGGAGAGCGACCCTTCGGCGCGGTGGGTGTCGATGTAGCGGGCGACCGTGCGGGCGTTTCGGCCCAGCTCGCTCATGTCCTTCTTGAAGGTGTCGAGCTCCTCGATCACGTAGATCGGGATGATGACGGTGTTGTCTTCGAAGCTGTAAATCGACCTCGGGTCGTGCAGCAGGACGTTGGTGTCGAGAATGAAGTTCTTGCGCGCCAATGAGCCCCCTACTTCGAGTGGGTCATCCTTAAGGCCTGGGGAACGTCGTCCTTCGGAGTATAGCGGACCAGAGGTGTTTGCCGTCACACGTACTTGATAGCGATCACCGTGAAGTCTGCCTCGCCTTTCGGTCGCACCACCGTCACCGATTCACCGCGTTTTCGTCCCAAAAGCGCACGCCCGATGGGGGAATCGACCGAAATCTTGCCCGCCTTGGCGTCGGTCTCGTCGGGGCCGACCAGCTGGTAGGTCACCTTCGACTCGTCTTCGTCGTTCTGCAACGAAACGGTGGCGCCGAAGTAGACCTTGTTGGTGTCGGTCTGGGTGCCGACGTCGACGATGGTCACGCTCTCGAGGCGCTTCTGCAGAAAGCGGAGCCGGCGGTCGATTTCGCGCAGGCGCTTCTTGCCGTAGATGTACTCGGCGTTCTCGCTCCGGTCGCCCTGGGCGGCCGCGGCGGAGACCTCGGCGGTGACCTTGGGGCGCTCGACGGTGACCAGCTCTTTCAGCTCGGCCTGGAGTTTTTCGGCGCCCGGCCGGGTGATGTAGATCTTGCCCTTCGGGAGGGCGGGCTCGTCGTCTTCGTCCTCTTCGGAGAAATCGAGCTCGGAGTCGTCACGAGGCATGGGGGCCGCGACATATGCGCTTCTCAACAACATGGCAGTAATTTCTGCTATCAGCCCGCGCCGATGAGACGCCTGCTGCCGTTCGCCGCCGTGTTGATGTTCGGTTGCGACAAGAATCGACTACCTCGAGCTCAAGCCCACCCAGGTGGTCTTGAAGCAGCCGAACAACGAGGTGTGGATGGAAGTGAAGGCGATGAGCCAGCAGGGCGTGCACTCGCCCCGCGCCGAGGTCGGCTGGTCGATCAAAGACCCCGAGATCGCCACCGTCGACAAGACCGGCAAGGTTCGCCCGCTGAAGTCGGGCCACACCGAGGTGATCGCCCGCCACGCCAGCGTCGAGGCGTCGGTGCCGGTCGACGTGCTGTTCGTCGAGAAGGTGGAGCCCACGGTCAAGGAGGTCACGGTGACCGAAGGCGGCGACCCGGTGGAGCTGCACGCCAAGGCGTTCGACTACCAGGGCCACGAATTGAAGGACCGCAGCCCGACTTTCCGCTCCTCGGACCCGAAGGTGGTCTCGATGGGCCAGAACAACTGCTTTGGCCTGGCCCCGGGCGAAGCGACGGTGGAGGTTCAGGTTGACGGGGTGAAGTCGTCAGTTCACGTGACGGTGGAGCCCGACAAGACCAAGCCCAAGAAATAACTCGTACGAGTCGCTAGCTCAGTTGGTAGAGCACCGGCCTTTTAAGCCGAGGGTCGGGGGTTCAAATCCCCCGCGACTCATGATTGAAGCAGCAGTCGAAGCAACAGAAGTCCCCATCGTCTAGTGGCCCAGGACGCTGGCCTTTCAAGCCGGTAACAGGGGTTCGAATCCCCTTGGGGACACAGTTTCAAAGGGGCCTGCTCAGGTGGGCCGATGAAGCGCGCAGTTCTGGTGTTTGCGGTCTCAGCCGTGTGCGCCTGCACCGGGAGCGTCGGTAGCTCCGGAGGCGGCGGCGGCTCGGCGACGGGCGGCGGTTCTGCGACGGGCGGCGGCGGCTCGGCGACGGGCGGTGGTTCCGCGACGGGCGGCGGTTCAGCGACCGGCGGCGGCGCGGCGATCGCGCAGTGGTCTCCCCTCACCTGCATGCCGGTGGTGAACCCGATGGACTTCGGCGCGGCCGGCGACGGCGTGGCCGACGACCTCACCGCGCTGCAGTCGGCGGCCGACGCGCTCACCGACGGCGGCATCGTCTACTTCCCGGCGGCCGACACCGCCTCGGGCCAGGCGTTTCGCGAAGAGGGCTCGTACACCAACATCACCAACCGGGCTGTCGGACGATGCGGGCTCGCTGCCGCAGCCGATTCCCACCATCGCCTCGGTGCAGCTGCGCGACACCAGCGTGTTGCAGACGCGCGACCTCTCCTGCGTTCCCTCGGCGCAGAGCCCCGGGCTCTATCGGGTCGACGTGCGGGTGGGCGGCGACGGCGGCTTCGAGCAGCGCTTCGAGTACGTCTTCTCGGGCAGCGCCGCCGACGTGACCGCGTTCGTCGCCGGCGGGCAAGGCGTGCTCGCCGACTCGCGGGTGGTGGCAGGCGTGACCTACGGCCTGTTCTACAGCGCGCAGCCGGTCACCCTGCCCGGCTCGCTCTCTGCGTCGGCTTTCAGGCGCTGCGCGCCGGCGACGCCGACGGCGGCCTCAGCTGGCTGTGGACCGAGCTCGACGGACCCTGAGCTCGGCTCAGCTCTCGTGGAGGCTGAGCTCTTTGAACGCGCCCGGCTGGCTGTCGACGAACAGCGCGGCCTTGGTCTTCGACGGAGTGGCGAGGCGGTCGACGGTGAGGCTGGGCGTCGACGAGCCGTTGACGAACACCTTCACCTCTTTGTCGCCGACCTCGATGCGGGCGTGAAACCAGTCGACCGGGTCGGGCGCGGGCTCGAGCGCCGCCTCGTACTTGCCGGGTGACGCGTTGCGGAGCGCCTCCCAGGTGTTGTTCGGCCACGAGACGTACTGCACCGCGTGACCGTGGTTGTCGCCGTCGGCCTTGAAGTTGAACGGGCGGAAGTAGATCGCCTCGTACTCGGTCGGGCTCTTGATGTTGAAGGCGACGCCCAGAAAGCTCGACTGGCCATCGGGGTTCCCCTTCAAGTCGACCTCGATGGTGCCGGTGGTGAGCTCGAAGCCGCGGGCGAGCGCGAGCGCGACGTTGCTCCCCTTCTCGTGGTTGCCGCCAGTGGGCGCGAGCTTGATCGCCTTCGCTCCGCCGTCGTTGAACACCTCGGCCTGGCCGTTGACCACCTGCCAATGGCGAGGGTTGGTCACCTCGGTGGTGTCGGGGTTGTAGTTGGTGATCGTACGGCAGCCCAGCAGCGCAATTGCGGCGATAATCGTGGCTCTCATGGCGACGGGGAAACACCGCACCACCCGGCAGGTTCGAAAAAAAACGCCGAGGCGCTCTCCGTCCCGTCTGAAGCGCGCGCTGAAGTCGTTGGTGCTGAAGGCGCGCTCGCTGCTCGAGGGCGACGGCGCGGGCCGCTGGCGGTCGGCGGGAGGCGTGGTGGTGCGGCGCGGGACGATCGCGATGGTGCGGCAGAAGAAGAAGTGGTCGTTCCCCAAGGGCCGGGTCGACCCGGGAGAGAACCTCTCGCGGGCGGCGCGGCGAGAGGTGCTGGAGGAGACCGGCCTCGACGCGCAGGTGATCGAGTACCTCGGGGTGGTGGTCGGCGCGCGCAAAGAGACCCACTGGTTCTTGATGGAGCTGCGGAGCGAAGGCGGCCCCACCGACGGCGAGATCGACGAGGTGCGCTTCGTGAAGCCGGCGCGCGCCCGCCAGCTGCTCAAGAAGAAGGACCGGCCGGTGCTCGACCGCGCCGAGCGGTGCTGGGCCGGTCAGCCGCTCGGCCCTGATCGCATCGGCGACTGAGCTCGGCGCGCCGCGAGCACGGCCCATCTCACAGCAGCGTTCGCAGCGCCCAGATCACAGCCGCGGCTCCCGAGAACACGAACAGCACGATCCCGCCCGACTTCCATGCGGGAACGGGCCCGCGCGGCGGCGGCACGTCTTTCTCGCCGTGCACGCGGCGCAGCTCGAGCTCGAGCGCTTCGCGGCCGCGCTCCATCGCCCACTGGTGGTTGAGCGAGAAGAACGGCTTCATGATGAACGAGAGGTACTTGAGCAACGGCTTGTCGGCGCTGATCACCCAGTCGTAGGTGACGTCGACCCTGCCGCCCTCGGCGGCGACGATGCTCCACTCGCCGGTGCCGACGAAGTCGCCGGTGGCGGCGATCGCGAAGCTGCTGGGGTGGTTGGCCTTGGTGACGGTGAACGACCAGCGCAGCCGATAGGGAAGCCAGCCCTGGGTGTAGAGCTCGAAGCGGGCGCCGGTGCCATCGGGCCCGCTGGGCGCGAGCTTCTTCACGTCGAGGTAGACCGAAGGCCACCAGCGCGCGAGGTCTTCACCGCGTGTGAGGATCGCATCGACCTCGTCGGGCGTGGTGTTGTCGAAACGCCACCGGGTGACGAACTGGTAGTCGTTGCTCGCCATACGTGATCCCTCTCCTGACAGGAGAGGGCGACGGACGCGGCGCGTCCGCGGGGTGAGGTTAGCAGCCCATCAGCGTCGTTTGGCGCGGCGTCGCAGCGCGAGCAGACCGAGCGCCCAGGCGAGCACGCCGCCGGAGGCATCGCAGGAGCATCCGCCGGGCTTGGTGCTGGAGCCTCCGCCACCGCCGGATGCGGAGCCGCCGCCGGTCGCCGTGCCACCGCCGGTCGCGGAACCGCCGCCAGTAGCGGAGCCGCCGCCGGTCGCCGATCCACCACCGGTCGCAGAGCCGCCGCCAGTTGCAGAGCCGCCGCCAGTTGCAGAGCCGCCGCCGGTCGCCGAGCCGCCGCCAGTTGCAGATCCGCCGCCGGTCGCCGAGCCGCCGCCAGTTGCAGAGCCGCCGCCAGTTGCAGAGCCGCCGCCAGTTGCAGAGCCGCCGCCAGTTGCAGAGCCGCCGCCGGTTGCAGAGCCGCCGCCAGTTGCAGAGCCGCCGCCAGTTGCAGAGCCGCCGCCAGTTGCAGAGCCGCCGCCAGTTGCAGAGCCGCCACCAGTCGCCGAGCCGCCGCCGGTCGCAGAACCGCCGCCCGTCGCGGAGCCGCCGCCGGTCGCCGATCCACCACCCGTCGCGGAGCCGCCGCCGGTCGCAGAACCACCGCCGGTCGCAGAACCACCGCCAGTCGCAGTGCCGCCGCCAGTCGCGGAGCCGCCACCAGCCGCCGAACCGCCGCCCGTCGCAGAGCCGCCACCAGCCGCTGAACCGCCGCCCGTCGCAGATCCACCACCAGCCGCCGAACCGCCGCCCGTCGCAGATCCACCACCAGCCGCCGAACCGCCGCCAGCCGCCGAACCGCCGCCCGTTGCAGAGCCACCGCCAGCTGCAGAGCCGCCACCAGCCGCCGAGCCGCCGCCAGCCGCCGAACCGCCGCCAGCCGCCGAACCGCCGCCGGTGGCCGAGCCGCCGCCCGTTGCAGAACCACCGCCGGTTGCCGATCCGCCACCTGCGCCAGAGCCGCCGCCTGCCCCGGTGCCGCCATCAGTGGGACCCGGCGTCGGGGTGAGCTCGAACAGCGTCGCAGAGTGCGCGGGCAAAGCCAGCTGAACCACGCCGCCGGTGACCGAGCCGCTCCCGGCGGGCAACAGCAACGGCTGCGCCTCGCTGAACCAGAACATCCGGTAGGTGCCCTCGGAGGGCATGTTCGCCACCGACACGTTCACCGTCTGCAGAATGGCGCTCTTGTTGATCAGCGCGACCTGGAACACACCGTTCGAATCGACCGCGCCGTACGAGCTCACCGTGTCGGGATCGGTGCTGGTCGCCGCCACATACGTCGAGCCGAACTGCGCTCCGTTGCCATCGTAGTTTCGATACAGCTGAAACGCCTGCTCGCCGATCGAGTTCGACGGCGGAGCGCCATCGAGCACCGCGAGATCGACCCGCTCACGCGCGAACAGACCGAGCACCTCGGCCTGCGCGAGAGCGCCCGACCAGTCATCGAGCGCGCCCCACCAGTACCCGCTGACCGAAAGCTTGGTGCCCGGGTAGTCGTTGTCGATCCAGAAGTGAAAGCGCGGGAGCAGCCACTGATAGATGTCGTAGCAGCAGGTCTCCCAGCTCTCCGACGCGTAGTTCTGATCCCACAAAATCTTGGTGGAGCGAACGCGCAGCTCCTGGGTCGCGGGGTCGACCTGCCCGATCGTCACCCCGTTCGACTGGGGGTAGATGTGCACGTCGAGGTAGTCGAGAACGCGCTGGCCGCTGGCGACCTCGGCGTCGCGCGCCGACACCAGGTACCACTCGATCATGCCGAGCCCGTTGTGGGGCGCGACGTTCATCTCGTTCATGTTCGAGTCGAAGTACTCGAGCCAGCCCCAGGGAGACGGGCCCATCGTCTGCGCGTTGGGATCGGCCGCCTTCACCAACGGCGCATAGTTCAACATCACCCCCACGACCTCGTCGTACGAGTCGGGGCCCGGGTGCACGTCGCGGTGGGTCTCGCGCCAGAGCGCAGGCTGATTGCCCATCGTGTAGTAGCGCACCGCTCCGGGGCCGAGCTGCGACGAGAGCGACGCCACCCACCCGGCCGCGAAGCCGGCGTCGACCGCGATCGACGTGTCGAGCGGGTCGTTCGCGAGCACGAAGCCACCGTCGGCGTAAGCGCCGTTGCCGCAGTCGGGGTCGAGCGGGTCGGCGCCGGTCTGGGCGCCGTACTTGGTGATCCGAAAGCCGCAGTCGTGCGGAGCGCCGGGCGAAGAGCCGGGCTTCGCCACCCAGCCGAGCACGGGCAGGTCGAGCATCACCTGAAAACCGGCATCCAACGAGTCGGCCGCGAAGGTCGCCGCGAAGTCCGCGCCGCCGTCGACCATCACCAGGTTCTCGAAGAAGTAGCCGTCGCCGCCGGTGTTCAGGGTCGACGCCTGGTAGTTGTAGCGCTCCCATTGGTTGCCGCCGAGGCGCCGCAGCGTCGCCCCCATGCGCTGCATCTGATCGATGGGCGCGGCGTTGACGCCGTAGATCAACGGAGAGATCGGGTACCGCCCGCCATCGGCGTCGATCGTCACATCAGCGGCGAGCGCCCCTGAGCTCACCAGCACCAAAACAACCATCATGGACCGCACGGCGTGCAGTCTAGCGCCGATCACACCTGCTTCATCAAAGCGTGCAGGCGAACCAGGCCTTTTTCCTCGGCGCGAAACACGCCGCGGGAGCCGAGCGCCACCGCGCAGTGGCCCGCCAGCGCCCAGACGAACCCCTCGTCGCAGTGCAGATGCGGCCTCCAAAGTACCGACAAACCGGGCTGTCTTGCCTTCGGAGCACACACGTTCTCCACCCGCTCGGCGCGCGCGCGGGTCGCCGCGTCGGCCCAGGCCCAGGTGAACGACAGGTCGTCGAGCGAGTAGACGCCGATCGGCTCGTAGCTCCAGCGCTGCACGCCGCCGGCGGTCTGCACCTCGAGCACCCCACCCTGCTCGCGCCAGCCGACCTGCTCACCCAGCGCCTTGGTGAGATCGTTCTGGAGCATCTCGAAGCCACGCTCCGAGCCCGACAGCATCGCGAACAGTCCGTCGGTGTAGAGCAGCGACTCGAGCGCGCCGCGATCGAGCCGGCCCAACCACGCCGCGCTGCCGTCGGGGCGAAGCAGCTTCCAGTCGGCGTGCTCGTTGTCGCGCTCGACGCTGATCTTCCCCTCGCTCCACGCCTTGCCGGTGGAAGAGACGAGATCGGCCAGGCCTTCGCTGAACCGCATCGCCTCCTGCTTCGGGTCGAGGTTCAGCTTCGGGTGGGGCAGCGGCTTCGCTCCGCCTCCGCCGCGCGCGGAGATCGAAGCCAACCGGGCACCCGGTGAAACCTCGAGCTCCGCCTGCAGCCAGCCGCGAGGGGCCAGCAGCATCAGCGAGTCGTGCAGCGCACAGAGAATGGCGGTGGTTTCGGCGCTCATGAAACGGAGGCGTCATACCTCGGACGCCTCCGCCACCCAGCTAATTGATGATCGCTTCGCACGAGCAGGCGCCGGTGGTGCCACAGGCCTGGAACGCGGAGGTCACGCACGCCAACCCGCTGCAGCACGCCTCGCCGCCGCTGGAGCACGACTGACCGGTGCCCAGACACGCGGCGGCCTGGCAGGTGCCCGCCGTCGACCCCACCGGGACGTTGCACGACAGTCCGTTGCAGCAGTCTGACGTCGCGGTGCACGCCCCGCCTTGCGCGTGACAGGTCGCGCCGGGCTGGCAGAGGCCGTTGGTGCAGATCTGCGAGCAGCACTGGCTGTTGGCGGTGCACGCGGTGCCGTTGGCCACGCAGGTGGTGCCGCCGCCCGCGCCACCACCGGCCGCGCTTCCACCGCCGGTCGCGCTGCCTCCTCCCGCGCCGCTCCCGCCGCCGGTGCCACCGGTCTCGATCAGGTCGTGGCAGACGCCGCTCTGGCAGAGCATCGTGCAGCAGTCGGCGTTGCTGGTGCAGGTGTCGCCGGTCGGCTTGCAGGTGAGGCCCTGGCAGGTGAGCGCGCCACCATCGGCGCCCGGCAGACAGAGCGAGCCGTTGCAGCACTGATCCTTGAACTGGCAGACGTCGCCCTGGCCGATGCAGCACGGGGCCTGGCCGGTGTAACCGGTCGGGCAGTTGTTGCTGCCGCCGCCGAAGCAACGGGGAATGCCCGACGAGTCGGGCTTGCACACCGACTTCATGCCGTCGCAGCAGTCTTGCGAGGCGTTGATCTTTCCGCCGTCGGGCAGCACCGGCGCGCCGCAGATGTTGCCGACCGGGTTGCACGCCTGCCCGTTGTCGCACCGGCCGTTGGTGCACTGCACCGAGCCGTTCGGGTTCACTCCGCCGCCGCAGCACGCGTCGTCGTCGGAGCACCAGGTGCCGGTCAACCGGCAGCCGCCCGCGGGCAGACACACCGTCGCGCCGGAGCCGGGATCGAAACACACCCGCGAGCAACAGTTCGAGCCACCGCTGCACGGCTCGCCCTGCTGAATGCAGCCGCCGCCTCCGCCGCCGGTGATCATCTGGCAGCGGCCGGGTCCGCCGTCGACCCCGCTGCAGACGTTGCCGCAGCAATCGGAGTCGCGGGTGCAAACGTCTCCCGCCGCCTGACAGTAGAACGCCTTGCCGCAGACGCCGCCCTGGCAGAGCGTGGAGCAGCAATCGCCGCCGCTGCCACACGCCTGGCCGAGCACTTTGCAGCCGCCGCCGGTGAGCTGGGCGCAGGAGCCGTTGCTGCAGGTCGCGGTGCAGCACTGCGCGTTCGAAGAGCACGCGCCGCCGACGTCGACGCACGCGCTGGTGGAACACGCGCCGTTCACGCAGGAGTTGGAGCAGCACTCCGCCGAGCTGCTGCACGCGTTGCCGCCGGCAGTGCAGAAGGTGCTCGCGGTACAGACGCTGTTGGTGCACGCCCCGCCCGCGCAACAGTCGGACCCTTTGGTACAGGAGTCGCCCGCTTTGGTGCAGTTGCCACCGTCGCCGCCGTTGCCGCCTCCCCCGCCGTCGGTGTGGCCGTTGTTCTGGCACTGGCAACCTGCCGCCATCACGAAGGTCACGACCAGAAGTGAGCGCATGAGAACTCGAGTTTACAGGTGGTTGAGAAAATCCCCGGCGAAACTCTGCAATGATGTGGCCGAGAATCGTCGTGCCCCAAAGGGGAGCTGGGCCCTCGTCGTGCGCACCGTACTCATCTCTCTCTTGATCACCGGCTGCGTCGGTTCCGCAGATCTTCCCGGTGGCGGAGGCGGCGCGGCGATCGGCGGCGGCAGCTCGATTGGTGGCGGCGTCGCGAGCGGTGGTGGTGTCGCGAGCGGCGGTGGCAGCGCGGCGGGTGGCGGCATCGCGACCGGCGGCGGCGTCGCGACGGGCGGCGGCGTCGCAACGGGCGGTGGCGTCGCGAGCGGTGGAGGCGCGGCGGCAGGCGGAGGGGCTGCAGTGGGCGGCGGCAGCGCGGCCGGTGGTGGCGCAGTCGACCCGTGCGCGAGCGTCACCTGCGGCCTCGACTCGCACTGCGTCGGCACGCCCTCGGCGCACTGCGAGTGCAACAGCGGCTTCTTCCCCGACGCGGGCAACTGTCTGCCCGCCGATCCCGGCAACCCGGCTCAGCGCACGATGCAGCAGGTCTGCGACGGATGGACCGCGGGCCACGCGATCAGCGACCCCAACCCCTTCTCGAAGACCGCTGCCACCTGCGACCCCGGCGTGCTCAGCGACGGCGGCTTCGACGACACGATGAAGCGGCTCAACATGTTCCGGTGGATGGTCGGCGAAGGCCCGACCTCGCACGACGCCTCCGACGACGCCGACGATCAACTCTGCGCGCTGATGTCGGCCTGGAACCCGGCGGGCGCGCAGGCGCACAACCCTCCGTCGAGCTCGACTTGCTACACCACCGGCGGTGCCGCGGCGGCCGGCTCGTCGAACATCGCCTGGGGCTCCGGCAGCCCGTCGGCGGCGATCGATCAGTGGATCGACGATCAGGGCAACTTCACCACCTTCGGGCACCGGCGCTGGCTGCTCAACCCCCCGCTCGACCCGGTCGGGTTCGGCTACTACGAGGGCGGCAACAACTACGGCTCGGCGTCGTGCATTCGCGTCTTCAGCGGCAGCGGCAACGGGCCCCACCCGTCGTTCTACTCCTGGCCCCCGCCCGGCTACTCGCCGCTCCAGGCCGCGACGATGGAGTGGACGGTGCACGGCAACGCGCTCGGCGGCGGCTTGAATGCCACCGTCACCCAGATGTCGAACGGCACGATGCAATCGGTGACCGTGAATTCGCTCTCGGGCGGGTATGGCGAGACGGCGTACTACCTCCAGCGCAACGGGTGGACCCCGGCGGTGGGCGAGACCTACGCGGTGCACCTGAGCGGCACCGGCATGAGCGACATCGACTACGTGGTGATGCCTGTGTCGTGCCCATGAACGCTCCAGGCTGATCGTCGCGTTCCGCTTTTCTCGGCTCAGATCGAAATTTCAGCGCGCGCGTTTTCGGTCCGTTCCCTCGCGAAAGGACCGACCGATGTTCGCTCGCCGTCAGTTGCTGAAGTCGATGCTGTTCACCGCCTGCCTGTTGCCGTTCGGAGCGCTCGCCGCCGAGAACGTCGACCTCGGCCCCGGGCTGTCGCTGCTGGAGCCGATCGTGGTCGATCAGCTGGCGGTGTTTCCGGTGGTGCGGGTGAAGAAAGAAGCGCCCAAGGGCGACTTCCTCACCCTGAAGAAGGGGCTCGAAGAGAAGCTGGTGGCGGTCACCGAGCTCGAGAAGGGCGCGAGCGTGAACAACGTTCGGGTGCAGAACAAGTCTGACAAGCCGCTGCTGCTGCTCGGAGGTGAGCTGATTCTCGGAGGCCAGCAGGATCGGGTGATGAGCTCCGACACCATCATCGAGCCGCGGCAGACCCAGACGGTGGCGGTGTTCTGCGTCGAGCACGGCCGCTGGACCGGCGCCGGCCAGTTCAACCAGAGCGGAGGGTTCGCCGAGGGCAAGCTCCGCCGGCTCGCCAAGTTCGACAAAGATCAGGGCCGGGTGTGGGGCGAGGTGGCGACCAAGACCGGAGCGCTGAAGGCCGAGAGCGACACCGGCACCTACCGAACCCTCGCGGCCGGCGATCAGGGCAAGAAGGCGAAGGAGAAGTTCAACAAGGTGCGCACCGCGCTCGCCGCGCTCCCCCAGGCCGCCGACGTGGTCGGGGTGGTGTCGGCGGTGAACGGCACCATTCGCTCGGTCGACATCTTTCAGACGCCCGAGCTGTTCGGCTCGTACCGCGACGGGCTGCTCGACTCGCTCTTCATCGACGCGGCCGACGCGCCGGTGGCGAAGGAGCCGAAGGCCGCTCCGCCTCCCGCGGCGGTGAAGAAGTTCATCGACGACAACGAGAAGGCCGCCGCCGAAGAGGTCGAGAAGACCAAGGTGTCGAACACGGTGCAGAAGAAGGCGCCCGGCACCTCGAGCTCGACGATCAAGATGGGCAAAGACGCGGTCTACCGCTCGTACCAGAACACGACCTACTGACGCTTCAGGTGCAGGCGTGCATGTCGCAGCCGAAGCCGGCGTCGGTGCAGTCGATGCAGTGGTTGGCGTGCGCGCCACAGGCGGCGTCTTCGAGGCCGCTGCGGCAGACGTCGTGCTCGTCGCAGCAGCCGCCGCAGCTGGTCAGCCCGCACCCGGCATCGGGAGGAGCCGCTCCACACGCGCCACGGATGCACGCCTGCCCGGTCTCACAGGTGGCGCAGATCTCGGCGCCGCTGCCGCAGTCGAAGAAGGTGTTGCCGCCGAGGCAGTCGCCCGCGCCGGTGCAGCAGCCCATGCAGTTGGCCGAGCTGCACTTCGGCGGCGGGTTGGAGCCGCAAGCGATCAGCGCTGCAAGGGCGATGGCTGCGATGAGAAAGAGAGCGCGCATGGGCGCTTCAGATGCCACACATCGAGCCTGAATCGTGCGAGTTTCGGCGCATGCTCCCGATCACCGACGTCGGTAAGCGCCTCGATCTCGACCCGCAGGATCTCGACTTGTACGGCCCGCACCTGGCGAAGATCGCCTGGGCGCCGTTCGAGAAGATGAGGGAGCGGCCTCCGCGCGGGAAGTTGGTGCTGGTCTCGGCGATGACGCCGACCAAGTACGGCGAGGGCAAGACCACCACCACCATCGGCCTCACCCAAGGGCTCGGGCGCCGCAACGTGCGGGTGGCGGCGGCGCTGCGCGAGCCGTCGCTGGGCCCGATCTTCGGTGCCAAGGGCGGCGGCACCGGCGGCGGCAAGGCGAGCGTGGAGCCGGCGGCGCGCATCAACATGCACTGCACCGGAGACCTGCACGCGATCACCTCCGCCAACAACCTGCTGTCGGCGCTCTGCGACAACGCGGTGAACTTCAACCAGGGCCTGAAGTCGGTGACCTGGCGGCGCTGCATCGACATGAACGATCGCTTCCTCCGCAACATGGTGATCGGGCTGGGCGGGAGCGCGAACGGGGTGCCGCGCGAAGACGGCTTCGACATCACCGCGGCGTCGGAGGTGATGGCGGTGCTCTGCCTCGCCGACGGGCTGGAAGATCTGAAGGCGCGGCTGGGGCGGTTGATCGTCGGCACCGATCAGGCCGGCAAGCCGGTGACCGCGAAAGACCTGATGGCGGTGGGCGCGATGTCGGCGCTGCTCTCCGACGCGCGGCTGCCGAACCTGGCGCAGACGCAGGAGGGCAACCCGGTGCTGCTCCACGGCGGCCCGTTCGCCAACATCGCGCACGGCTGCAACTCGGTGGCGGCGACCAAGGCGGCGCTCTCGCTCGCCGACGTGGTGGTGACCGAGGCCGGCTTCGCGTTCGATCTCGGCGGCGAGAAGTTCCTCGACCTGAAGTGCCGCGCGGCGGGGCTGTGGCCGCACTGCGTGGTGCTGGTGGCGACGATTCGGGCGATGCGCTTTCACGGCGGCGACGAGCCGACGCTCGCGGCGCTCGAGAAGGGCTTCGCCAACGTGGCGCACCACTGCAAGTCGATTCGCGGGTTCGGCCTGGAGCCGATCGTGGCGCTCAACGTGTTCGCCGACGACAAGCCCGAGGAGCTGCAGTTGGTGGAGAAGCTGTGCGCGCAGCTCGGAGTGAAGATGGCGCGCAACACCGGCTACCTCGAGGGCGGCCAGGGCACGCTGGCGCTCGCCGACCTGGTGAGCGGAGTGCTGAAGACGCCCGCGCCGCAGCCGAAGTACTCGTACGAGCTCGATCAGCCGGCGGAGGAGAAGATTCGCCAGGTGGCGACCAAGGTGTACGGGGCGGCGAAGGTGGAGCTCACCGCCGAGGCGAAGAAGGGCCTCGAGAAGGCGAAGGCGTGGGGCTTCGGCTCACTGCCGGTCTGCATGGCGAAGACGCACATGTCGCTCTCCGACGACGCGAGCCTGCACGGCGCGCCGAGCGGCTTCACGCTCACCGTACGCGAAGTGCGGGTGCGGCCGGGGGCGGGCTTTCTACTCGCGCTCACCGGCGAAATTCTCACCATGCCAGGGTTGCCGAAGACGCCGGCGGCGTACCACCTCGACCTGGCCGCGAACGGTCAGGTCACCGGGCTGACCTGACCGCCGCGGTCAATCGACCCAGGTGACGCCGCGCAGCTGCGGCGCCTCGCGGTTGCCGAAGACCTGGTGCCAATCGATCAGCCGAACCGTCTTGTGATCGGGGTGACGCACGCTGCCCCGGGCGAACACCTGCGCGCCCACGACCACCAGCTCATCGACCCAGTGCGGTCGGCCGCGGCGGCCGAAGGAGAGATCGGTCACCGGCGTGTGGTGACGAACGAACGCCGACTTGCCGATCTTCACCGCCAGCTCCGACAGCTGCTCGGCGCGCGCCGGCACGAAGAACCACTCGCCCTGACGAATCGCCTTCGCACCCGTCTTCGCCTCCGCGTCCTTCACGTTGGGGTTGAAGAGCGCCTGGTGCGCCGCGCCCACCGTCGACACCCGGGCCGACAGCGGAGCGACGAACAGGTGCTGCTCGTCCTGCCCGCAGAGGAGGTGCCGCTTCGAGCCGTCGGTCCAGCGACGAACGGTGAAGGAGTTGCCCTTGCGAGAGACGACCTCGTCGTCGTTGGTGACCGCGGTGCGGTAGACGTTGACCGTGAACGGCCGGCGCGGCTCGTCGACCAGCAAGACCAGCTGCCGCTTCGACGCGTCACGGCCCTGCACCAGCACGCGGTTGTTCGCCGCGCCCTTGAAGAGCACGAAGCGCTCCCCGCCCTTTCGGAGGATGTCCATCTGGAAGATGTCGAAGCCGCCTCCGCGCGTGATCGGCTCACCGCTCACCACGAGCGGCAGACAGGCCTGCGCGAACTGGGCGACCAACGAGTCGACGTTCATGCCGGCGAAGACGCGCGGCGCACGGCGGGCTGACGGGACTCAGGGCGGCGACTTCTTCGCCTTGAACTGAGCGGCCCAGACCGCGAGATTTTTCGAGCCGGGCTTCGATTTCGCGGCCGCTTCGACCGCGTCGTTGCAGGGGTTGTTCTCGAACTCCGACCAGAGCAGCGGGTCTCCGGCCTTGAGCGGCGCGTGAACCTTCTGATTCACCACGTACGAGGCGCTGTCGGGCTTCACCACCGACTTGGTGGCGAACCGCTGCGGCACCGAGCGCTGGCTGATCATGTCGAAGGTGACGACCGTCTCTTCGTCGATGTCGACCGCCGCCACCACCACCGGCACCAGCAGCCACTCGGAGGCCTTCTCGACCATTCGCGACTTCACCACCCAGGCGCCGGCGCCTCCGGCGATGCAGCCCATCGCCAGGCCCGCGAGCGCGCCGAGAAGAATCGAGCTGCCGGTGCGCTGTTCGTCACTTGCCATCGGAGCCTCCGGCGCTGCGCTTCGAGATCCCCGCCAGCGCCTCTTTCACGTCGGGCGAGTCTTCGAGCTTCGCCTGGCGGGCCGCCTCCTGCGCCTGGTCGAAGCACGACTTCGGCAACGGCCGTTCGATCAGCATCCACCGTACGAGCGGGTCGCCCTTCACCACCGGAACGTCGAGCCGCTTGCCGAGCGAAGCGCCGAGCTCGGCCTCGTTGAGCGTGCTCATCGACAGCTGTTCGATGGTGGTGCCTGGAGCGATGTCGGCGGCGCTGAGCACGGTGCCCGCAGGCAGGTCGCGGGTGGCCACCACCGTCTTCACTTCGACCCAGCCGCGCTTGCGATCGCCGATCACCCGCTTGGCCCAGAGCACGCCGAGGCCGGCGG
Organism: Myxococcaceae bacterium; assembly: GCA_047602415.1. GTDB lineage: Bacteria > Myxococcota > Myxococcia > Myxococcales > Myxococcaceae > JASGHH01. The sequence goes on from JASGHH010000001.1 coordinate 2,013,184, forward strand.
TGCCGCAGGTCACCACCAGCACGGTGAACAGCCATGACAGCAACAACGCCTTGAGATTGAGGCGCATCGCCCCATCATAGGCAATGATGCCGGGGATGATCTGCGTGCTGCTGCTGGTGCTGGGCCAGGCGAGTCAGCCCAACGAGTGGTCGTCGTTTCCGCCGGCGGGTGGGCAGCCTGCTCCCGCCGCCGCGAAGAAGGACGCTCCGAAGAAGGATGCGCCGAAGGGAACGCCTCCGACCGACGACGCCAAGGCGCGGTACCGCGAGGCGTCGCAGAAGATCGGCGCGCACGACTACGGCGGCGCCACCGGCATTCTCAACGAGCTCGCGACCCAGTATCCCCAGTGGGCCGCCGTCTTCACCGCGCGCTGCATCGCGCAGGCGGGGCTCAAGTATCCCCAGTACGCGGTGGAGGACTGCAGCTACGCGCTCGGCATCGAGCCGAACTCGGCGTCGGCATTGTGGTGGCTGGCGAGCTCCGAGGAGGCGCTCGGCCGCAAGGCAGACGCGGCGAAGCACTACCAGCGGTACGCCGATCTGCGCACCGACGAGGTGTCGCCGACCTATCGCGAGCAGGCGCTGAAGAAGGCGGTCGACCTCGGCGGTGCGCCGGCGCAGGAGGCGCCGAAGACGGCCGCGCCTGCACCCGCTCCTGCCGCCGCGCCCGCCCCCGCGCCCGCGAAGACCGATGCGAAGCCGGCTCCGGCGCCGGCGAAGACCACCGCCGCGGCGAAGCCCGACGACAACACGCCGGTGACGCAGCCGAGCGCGTGGAACTCGATGCCGTCGTCTTCGGCGTCGTCTGAGGCCGCGGCGGCGTGCAAAGCGAACGCAGACTGCGGCGCGGGAAAGACCTGCGGCGATCGCGGCGACGGGAAGAAGGCGTGTCTCGGCAATGGGAAGAACGGCGCGTTCTGCGCGGTGTCGAAAGACTGCGTGTTCCCTGGCAAGTGCAAGCACCGCAACGACGGCGTGAACGTGTGCATGGGCGGTGGTGGCGCCGGCGCGTTCTGCGATGAGGGTGCCGATTGCAACGGCGGCTTCTGGTGCAAGGACCGCGGCGATGGCGTGAAGGTGTGCGCCACAAAGTAGCCCGCCTCGACGGGCGCTCCCCGGGGCACTGGGGTCGGCAAGGTCGAACTGTTGTCTGCTCGCAGCCCTCGACGGTTGCGAACTGTTGTCTGCTCGCAACTCCCGGCGGTTGCGAACTGTTGTCTGTTCGAGCTCCGCCCGCGAAGCCTCCGCCGGCCACCGCGCACCCACCCCAATCGAAGCAGCCGGGGCCCGGTTCGCGGTTCGCACGCCACCCTTGCTAGGCTGATCGTCGATGAGCCGCTGGTGGAAGCTGTACTTCGGTGGATTGGTGCTGACCTTCCTCGTGGTCGCTGCGTTCGGCCTGTGGATCGGCTTCGATCGGCAGCAAGCGCTCGCCGAACAGGCGGCCCAGGTCGCGAAGCAGCAGATGCTCGCCAAGTCGCGCCTCGCGCGGCCGGTCAAAGAACAGTCGTGGAAGGTGTACGACGACTACCGCCAGAACCTGCTCGAGCAGACGCTCAAGGACCCGCGGATGAAGATGGGCGACTACCCCACGGACCCCAACGCGCCCTGATGCGGTTCGCGCTCATCGCGTTGTTCGCCTGCAGCGCATGTGACGTGAAGCTGAACCGCGGCCCGCATCTGCCTGCTGCGCCCGGCGAAGACACCTCGCGGCCCCACGGTGGAATCGAGATCGCCGCGCGAAATCCGCCGAAGTCAGCGTTGCCGCTTCCGCCGCCTCCGCTGAAGTACACCGAGGACTCGCCACCGAAGGCTCTAGCGCTGGGACCCAGCCCACTCGATGACGACGACCTGGTTCCCCCTGAGGTGAAACGGCTCGGCGACGACGCGGTCGCCGCCTACCTCGACCTCTTGAAAGACGCGGACCCAGCGAAGCTCGAGAAGGCGATGGCAGCTCGCGCGAGCAGGAAATCGGGCGCGATTCGCGACAGCGCGGCTTCGCAGGTCTACTTGCGCGCCTATCAATTGAAGGGGGAGTCGCCAGAAGAGGCGCTTTCGCTCTTCAAACAGGTGGTCGCGAACACGCCCCCCACTGACGAGCTCCACGACAAAGCCGCCCTGCAGGTCGCAGCGCTCGACGGCATCGACGAGGCAATGCCTGCTCGAGCTGCAGACGCAGTACCCCAATCGATTCAGCAGCTCGGCAAAGAGGCCGAAGCCGAATACCGCGATGTCTTGTTCCATTCTCGCCGCGCCCAACGCGAGGGCCTGACGACCTTTCGCGCCACCTCGTCGGGAGGAGAAACCCGCGACTATCCGGCCAATGACGAGTCGGCGTTATGGGTCGCGACGCATCCCGCGGAGGGCTCGCCCAGCCCGACGCACGACGAGAATCAGAACTTCGCCGACGCCCTGAAGAACGTCGAACACGCCCCACGGGTCGCCGCCCACCTGTTCGAAGAGGTGGCGGCGTTCACGCCCTATTACGCGCCTTTACACGTCGACTCAGATGCGCATCTGCGACGGCTGCCCGCCGCCCGCTGACACCTCAGATCAGCGTTGACGCGCCCCACCCCCTTGCTATGAGTCTCGCCGTGTTTTCCCGCGCTTAGCGCGGCACAAGGCCACAAGGAGTCTACGAGTGAGCACCTTCGCGCTGGACCAGCTGCAGGCGCAACTGCCCGGCGGTTTGGAGAAGCGTTACTTCGACCGGACCGGTTCGGAGTGGGGCGTGATGAGCCGCCCGCGCGTCGCCGACGTCTGCCGGTTCGTCAAAGAGAAGCTCAACTTCCGCCTGTTCATTCAGCTCGAAGGCGTCGATGGCTTGAACCTCGGCCAGGAGCCGCGCTTCGAGGTCGTCTACGTGTTCTTCAACCTCGAGCGAAACGAGCACGTTCGCTTGAAGGTGCTGGTGCCCGAAGACGACTGCTCGGTGCCCACGATCAAGAACGTCTTCCAGGGCGCCGACTGGGCCGAGCGCCTCACCTGGGACTTCTACGGCATCACCTTCTCGGGCCACGGCGACCTTCGCCGCATGCTCACCTACGAGGAGTTCAAGGGTCACCCGCTCCGCAAGGACTACGACATTCGCGCGCGGCAATCGCTGATCCCCGAGCGCCCGATCAAAGACATCTTCCGCGGCCCCGGCACCAACGGCGTCGTCGACTAACGAGGAACACAGAACCCATGGCCGCCGAAGAATACGATCCGACTCCTTCGAACGACGAGCTCGAGGCCCACCTCCAGACCAAGAACATGGTGGTCAACCTCGGGCCCTCGCACCCCGCGATGCACGGCACCGTGCGCATGCGCGTGGAGCTCGACGGTGAGACCATTCGCAAGGTCGACACCGAGGTGGGCTTCCTCCACCGCGGGTTCCAGAAGTCCTGCGAGGCCGTCACCTGGACCCAGTGCATCCCCTACACCGACCGGCTCAACTACGTGTCGGCGTTCATGAACAACTTCGGGTTCCTCAACGCCGTCGAGAAGCTGATCGGCCTCGAGATCCCCGAGCGCGCCAAGTACCTGCGCGTGATCGGCTCCGAGATGGCCCGCCTCTGCGACCACCTCACCGCCACCGGCGCGCTTGGCCTCGAGCTCGGCGCGTTCGCCGCGTTCCTCTACGGCATCGAAGCGCGTGAGCTGCTCCAGGACCGCATCGCCGAGCTCTGCGGCGCGCGCCTCACCACCAACTTCGGCCGCATCGGCGGGCTCAACCGCGACACGCCCCCGGGTTGGAAAGAGAAGACGCTGAAGACCCTCGATAAGGTCGAGCAGCTCGCCGGCGAGGTCGCCGCGCTGCTGAGCCGCAACCGCATCTTCGTCGACCGCTGCCAGGGCACCGGCATCATCTCGAAGGAAGACGCGCTCGACTTCGGCTTCACCGGCCCCTGCCTGCGCGCCTGCGGCGTCAACTACGACATCCGCAAGTACAAGCCGTACTGGGTCTACGACCGGCTCAAGTTCGAGGTGCCGCTCGGCAAGTCGGGCGACAACTACGATCGCTACCTCTGCCGCGTCGAAGAGATCGCCCAGTCGCTGTCGATCATTCGCCAGTGCTTCGAGCAGATGCCCGAGGGCCCGGTGATCATCGACGACTGGCGCCTGGTGCTCCCGCCCAAGCCCGAGGTCTACAGCACCATCGAAGGCGTGATGGCGCACTTCAAGCTGGTGATGGAGGGCGTGCAGGTGCCGCCCGGCGAGGTCTACGACTCCACCGAGGCCGCCAACGGAGAGCTCGGCTGGTACCTGCGCTCCGACGGCTCCGGCCACCCGTACAAGGTCGGGCTCCGTGCGCCGGGCTTCCACATTCTGTCCGGCGTCGGCCGGATGATCGAAAACAAGATGTTGGCCGACCTGATCCCCACCTTCGACACCATCAACATGATCGGCGGAGAGGTTGAACAGTGAGCGACTCCAAGCCTGAATCGAAGCCCGCCGCGCCCCCCGCGCCCGCGCCCGTCCCTCCCGCGAAGGCCCCGCCGAAGAACCCCGGCATGGTCACCTTCACCGTCGACGGCGTCGAAGTGGTCGCCAAGCCCGGCACCAACATGATCGACGCCGCCAAGCAGGCCGGCGCCGAGATCCCCTACTACTGCTGGCACCCGCGGCTCTCGATCGCCGCCAACTGCCGCATGTGCCTGGTCGAAGCGCCCGGCCCCCGCCTGGTGCCCGCCTGCCAGACCCCGATCGCCGAAGGCCTCAAGGTCACCACCAAGAGCCAGAAGGTGAAGCAGTCGCAGAAAGACGTGATGGAGTTCCTGCTCCTCAACCACCCGGTCGACTGCTCGATCTGCGACCAGGCGGGTGAGTGCAAGCTGCAGGACTACTACATGCGTCACGACCACAAGCCCTCGCGCCTCGAGCGCATCGGCGGAGTGGAAGACGCCCCGGGCATGAAGGTGCTGCGCAACAAGCGCCGGCAGCTGGGCCCGATGGTGGTGCTCGATCAGGAGCGCTGCATTCTCTGCACCCGCTGCGTTCGCTTCATGGACGAAGTCGCGAAGGAGCCGCAGCTGGGCGTGTTCGGCCGCGGCAGCCACGAGCGCATCGACGTGCACCCGGTCTACGGCAAGCTCGACAACAACTACTCGGGCAACGTGGTCGACCTCTGCCCGGTCGGCGCGCTGCTCTCCACCGACTTCCGGTTCCGCGCCCGCGCGTGGTTCCTCTCCGCGGCGCCGTCGGTGTGCACCGGCTGCTCCCGTGGCTGCTCGACCTGGGCCGACTTCATGGGCCAAGACGTGTACCGCTACCGCCCGCGCGAGAACGAGCAGATCAACAAGAGCTGGATGTGCGACAAGGGCCGGCTCACCTACAAGCAGCTCAACCACCCTCGTGAATTGGAAGCCGTGATTGGCCGTGGCGCCGACGCGCGCGAGGCCAGCCGCTCGGAGGCGGTGAAGTACGCCGCGCTGAAGCTGAAGCCCTTCGAGGGCCAGGTGCACGTGGCGATCTCGCCGGTCGCGTCGAACGAAGACATTCTCGGCGCGCTCGCGGTGGCCCGCGACGTGTTCAAGGTCGAGTCGGTCTACGTCACCGGCCGGCCCACCGGCGAAGGCGACAAGCTGCTGATGACCGCCGACAAGAACTCCAACCGCAAGGGCCTGGAGAACATCGCCAAGGCGTTCGGGCTGGAGCTGAAGCCGTTCGCCGCGCTCGCCGCCGGTCTCGACGAGGGCAAGGTGAAGGCGCTGTGGATGGTGGGCGGCGAAGTGCCGGAAGCCGCCGACGAGTTCGCCAAGCGGCTCGAGAAGGCCGAAGTGGTGGTGGTGCAGGCGATGAACGAAGACTCGGTGTCGCAGTCGGCCACCGCGGTGCTCCCCGCCTCGACCCACCTGGAAGACGAAGGCAGCTTCACCAACGTCGACGGGATCACCCAGCGCTTCCGCCGGGCCTACCCGCCGCGCGGTGACTCGCAGCCGCACTGGAAGTGGGCGCTGGAGCTGGCGAAGGAGCTGGGCGCTTCGATGGCCTACGCGTCGTCGCGCGAGCTGTTCAAGGCGCTGGCCCCGTCGGTGCCCGAGCTGGCGCAGTTCGGCTGGGACAAGCTGGCTCCGATGAACAAGGCGCACCGCGGCTCGGCGATTCTGCCCACCGCCGCTGACGGCCGGCCTCCGGGTTGGCGTGACGAAGGCGTTCCTCGCATGAGGGGTATCTGACGATGAAGAAGGTCGGAATCGTTCTGTTCGCGATGGGCTTCATCGTGTTCGCCATCTTCGGCGGCATGGCGACGGCCTACCTGTTGGGCGGCTTCCTCGACTTCAAGGTGGGCAACCACATTCCGTCGATGGTGCTCAACCTGGTCATCTTGATGCTCACCTTCGTGATGGTGATCGCCACGATGCTGACCCTCGCCGAGCGCAAGTGGTCGGCGCTGATGCAAGACCGCATCGGCCCCAACCGGGCGCGGCTCTCGATCATCCCCGTGCTGGGCAAGATGCCGCTCGCCGGCCTGCCGCACGTCGCCACCGACGTGTTGAAGATGCTGACCAAGGAGGACTTTCAGCCCCAGGCGGCGAACAAGTTCCTCTTCAACCTGGCTCCGATTCTGGCGTTCGCGCCGGTGTTCTGTCTGTTCGCGATCGTGCCGGTCGGCCCGGCGCTGGAGATCGTGGTGCCGATGGTGTCGATGACCGCGACCCAGGTCGGCCTGGTGGTGGCGAACCCCGACTTCGGCCTGCTGTTCATCTTCGCGATCGCCTCGCTGGCGGTCTACGGCACCTCGCTGGCCGGCTGGGCGTCGAACAACAAGTTCGCGCTGCTGGGCGGCGTTCGCGCTTCGTCGCAGATGATCAGCTACGAGGTCGCGCTCGGCCTGTCGCTGGTGGGCATGATGATCGCGTTCTCCACCGTGCGGTTGGCGGGCGCCGACGGCATGGTCGAGATGCAGGGTCGCTACCTCTGGCAGTTCACCGGAGGCGACGGCGGCTTCGACATCGGGGTGCCGCAGTGGGGCATCTTGTTGCAGCCGGCGGGCTTCATTCTGTTCTTCGCGGCGGCCTTCGCCGAGACGAAGCGGGCGCCGTTCGACGTGCCCGAAGGCGAGTCCGAGATCATCGGCTACTTCGTGGAGTACTCGGGCATGAAGTTCGGCCTGTTCATGATCAGCGAGTTCGTCGAGGTGGTGGTGCTCTCGGGCGTGCTGACGGCGATCTTCTTCGGCGGCTGGCACATCGGCATCGGCGACCAGTGGCTGTCGCACAAGCTGGCGGGCCAGCAGTGGCTGTTGGGCTCGATTCTGGCGACGGTGTTCTGGATCAAGGTGATCCTGCTCTGCTACCTCCAGCTGCTGATCCGGTGGACTTTCCCCCGGTTCCGCTACGACCAGATTCAGACCCTGGGCTGGAAGATTCTGCTCCCCACCGGCCTGATCAACCTGTTCGTCACCGGCGCGCTGATTCTCTGGGACCCGTCGTTGCGCATGCTGGGCATCGTCGGAGCGCTGGAGATCTTCATCGTCTTCGCGCTGACCCTCACCTCCCACGCGCCGGCGAAGGCTGACGCGCACGGGCACGGTCACGACGCACACGACGCTCACGGCCACGGTGCAGCCGCGGCCGCACACCACTAGGATCGAGACCATGGACTCCCACGGCCACGCCGATCACGCGCTGGAAAAGAAGGACCTCGCGCCCGACGACCTGCGCGAGCGGATGTTCTTGCCGGAGCTCTTGAAGGGCCTGGCGATCACCACCCGCCACTTCTTGCGCAACCTGTTCGGCGAGCGCGACCCGAACCCGCAGGTGGTGAACCGCACCGGCACCTCGCTGGTGACCACGGTTCAGTACCCTGAAGAGAAGATCCCCTACCCCGAGGGGTACCGCGGCCTGCACCGGCTGGTTCCCCGCGACGACGGCAAGCCGCGCTGCGTGGCCTGCTACATGTGCGCGACGATCTGCCCGGCGCAGTGCATCTACATCGAGGCGGGCGAGTACGCGAAAGACGACCCGTCGGGCGAGTCGCGGGTGATCGAGAAGTTCCCCAAGCAGTTCGTGATCGACGAGCTGCGCTGCATCGTGTGCGGGCTCTGCGTCGACGCGTGCCCCAAAGACGCGATTCGCATGGACACGTACACGCACACTCCGAGCGAGTACAACCGCCAGGGGTTCGTCTACGACATTCCCAAGCTGCTCAAGGGGCCGCCCGTCACGCATCCCTCTGACCCCTGGTACAAGCGGGTCAGCTCGGCCGAGCCGGCGCATCAGCACAAGGAAGCGCACACGCGCATTGGTGAGGGCCTGGTGCCGCTGAAGCTGCCGGCGGGGCCGCGGGTCGAGATCGACAAGAGCCAGCACGTTCCGGTCACCAAGTTTTTGAAGTGATTCTTTAGGAACTGCCGGGCCCGGTACCGGGACCGGGTTCGCGCCCGGGCTCGGGTCGCGGGTTCGGTGCTCGTGTTCGGGAGAACGGGTTCGGGTGCGGCCGTACGCGAACCCGGTAACCGATCCCCCGGACCCGATCGCGCCCCCGACCCCGAATGCGAACCCGGTCCCGGTCCCGGGACCGGCAGTTCATCGATCCTTGCCGTGATCGCGCCACCCGCTATCGTGCGCGGGTGCCGAGCTCCGAGCCCGCAGCTGCCCCGAAGAAGCTCGGCCTCTTCGCCTCGCTCGCGGTCACGCTCGGTACCTGGCGTCTCGCCGCCGTCTCGCTGCTGAGCGTCAGCTCCGGCCTCCCCCTCGGCCTGATTCTCACCGGCATACCGGCGTGGATGACCGACGAGCAGGTCGACATCAAGACCATCGGGGTGATCACGATGGCGCAGGCGCCGTACGGCCTGAAGTTCCTCTGGTCTCCACTGATGGACCGGCTGATGCCTCCCGCGCTGGGGCGCCGCCGCGGCTGGGTGCTGATCTGTCAGCTGGTGCTCGCCGCCGCGACGTTCGCGCTGATGAGCCAGGCCGACAAGCCGCTGATCGGAGCGGTCGCGGCGCTCAGCCTGCTGATCGCCTTCGCCAGTGCTTCGCAGGACATCTCGTACGACGCCTACGTGGTCGAGCTGCTCGAGCCGCACGAGCACGCGGTGGTCGTCGGCGCGCGCTCGGCGATGTACCGCGCCGGCATGTGGATCAGCGGCTACATCGTGGTGACTGCTCACGGTCTGATCGGCTGGCGACTGACGCTCGGGCTGCTGGGGGCGATCTACCTCGCGCTGCTCCCGGTCACCGTCTTCGCACCCGAGCCGACTGGCCTGCCCCAGCCTCCGCGCAGCCTTCGCGCCGCGGTGTGGGAGCCGTTCGTCGCCTTCCTCGGCAGACAGCACGCGCTCACCCTGGTCGGCTTCATTCTCGTCTACCGGCTCGCGGCGACGATGGCCGATGCGCTGGTGACTCCGTTCTTGCTGCAACAGGGCTACTCGAGCTTCGAGGTGGGCATCGGGCGCGGCACCGTCGGCCTGATCGGCACCTTGGCAGGCACCTTCGCGGGCGGAGCGATGACCGCCAAGCTGGGCGTCGGCCGCTCGCTCTGGCTCGCCGGGATCATCACCGCGATCGCCAACCTCGGCTATGTGGCGGTCGCGGTCGCACCGCGGCCGTCCTCCGACGCAGAGGTGACGGTGCAGAGCGGCGGCCTCTACCTGCAGCAGCAGGAGGGCGGGCTCCTCCACGTGGGCTCCGACGTCGAGGTGCTCGACAAAGACAGCAAGTCGATCGGCCGCGGCAAGGTCGGTGCGTTCGGTCAGTACGGCGCCCGAATCGAGATCGAAGGCCAGGCGCTCAAGGGCCTTCCCGCTCACGGCCGCTACCAGACCAACTGGTGGGTGTGGATGCTGATGTACGCCGCGATCGCGCTCGAGACCGCGACCATCGGGCTCGGCTGGGGCGCGTTCGGCGTGATGCTGCTGCGGCTGACCGACAAGCGTTTCTCGGCCACCCAGTACGCGCTGTTCTCGTCGATGGTCGGCATCACCCGAACGATGGCCGGCCCCGCGGCGGGCGTGCTGGTCGATGCGTTCGGCTGGCGCGACTTCTTCTTCCTCACCATTCCGATGGCGATTCCCGGGCTGCTGCTGCTCGCCCGCTTCGCTCCGTGGGGCACCGAGCCGAAGGAGATGACCGGCGACGCGCTCGAGGTGTTGCCGCCGGGCCCGCCGTGGCCGCGCGCGTTGCTCTGGCTGTCGGGCATCGGCATCACCCTGGCCGGAGGAGCCGCGGCGCTCTCGATGTCGGCGCTGCTGACCGCGGTGAAGCACTACCGCGATCACAAGCCGTTCGACTTCGTCGACTCCCTGTTGCTGGCGGCACTGCCGAAGTCGGCGTCGACCGCGATCGATCTGATCTCGGCGGTCGCGTTCGGGCTGGTGGTGGGTCTGGGCACCGCGGCGTTCCTGGCGGCTCGTGGACGGCGGGGCGCAAAGCCCGTAACTTCGACTCCGTGACGAAGTGGCGCCTCTCGGTGTGCAAAGGCCCTGACTGCAGAGCAAACGGCTCACAGCCGGTCTGGGAAAAAGCCAAAGAGCTGATCAACGGCAAGCTCGAAGACCGCTGCGATCTGTTCCGCGGAGGCTGCTACGGCCTCTGCCACCTCGGCCCCAACGTGATCATCCGCCCCGACCCGGGCAAGCCACTCGACCCGCTCTCGAGCGAAGACTTCCAGCTCCAGTTCACCCCCGGTGAGACGTACTACTGGCAGATGACCGCCGAGAAGATGGAGCGGGTCGTGAAGGAACACGTGGTCGGCGGTAAAGAAGTGCAAGACCTCGTCGGGGACCACACCAAGGAAGAAGATCTGCGGTTTCGCGGTTAGACGACCCACACCATGCACGGCTGGCTGAGAGCTGTCTTCTTCGTGCTGTTCGCGAGCGTGTTGTTCAGCGCCGGCGTCTACCTCTACCGGCGCCTGGTGCGCGACGTGACCGAGACGAAGGTGCTCAGGGTTCTCGGCGCGGTCTCGATCATCGCGGTGATGGGCGGCTTCGTGCTCGCGCGCATTCTGCTCCGCCAGCAGGTCGGCCGCGGTGTCGCCACCGGCGTCGCGGTCTGGGCGGGGCTGCTGCTCTACACCCTGCTCTCGCTGCTGGTGATCGAGGGCATCAAGCTCGCCCGCCGCGCCAAGCACCCGGTCGACCCCGATCGTCGAAAGTTCATCGCCCGCGCAGCGGCGACCGGGGCGCTGGTGGGCGGCGCGGGCCTCTCGGGGCTGGCGGTGTTTCGCGCCTACGAGCCGGCGCGGGAGACGCTGGTGCAGGTGAAGCTCCCCGGGCTGCCGAAGTCGCTCGAGGGCTTCACCATCTGCCAGCTGTCTGACCTCCACGTCGGCTCGATTCTTCAGGAGCGCTTCGTCGACGAGCTGGTGGAGCGCACCAACGCGCTCAAGCCCGACCTGATCGCGGTCACCGGAGACCTGGTCGACGGCAAGCCGCACGAGCTCGGCCGCTTCGTGGCCCGCTTCGGCAACCTGAAGGCGTCGCGTGGGGTGTTCTTCGTCTCCGGCAATCACGACTACTACTCCGGGTGGGACGAGTGGAGCCGGGTGCTCCCCTCGTCGTGCGGCTTTCAGCTGCTGCGCAACCGCTGGGTGACCGTCGGCGACGACGGCGGCAGCTTCGATTTGATCGGCGTCGAAGACTACGGCAGCCGCCACAGCGACGACGGCGACGGCTACGACCTCGAGAAGGCGCTCGCCGGCCGCGACCCGTCACGCCCGTCGATTCTGCTCTCGCATCAGCCGGGCAGCTTCGACGACACCATTCAGAAGAAGCTGGGCCTGCAGCTGTCGGGGCACACCCACGGCGGGCAGACCTTCCCGATCACCGGCGCCGCTTCGCTGCTCTGGGGCCCGCGCGCCCACGGGCTGTCGAAGGAGCAGGACTCGCAGCTCTTCGTCAGCCGCGGCTGTGGCTTCGTCGGCCCGCCGATGCGCCTGGGCAGCCCGCCGGAGATAGCGAAGATCGTGCTGCTCGCCGGCTGACCCTCAGTACTCCCAGGTGTCGTTGGTCGAGCTGTTGCCGTCGTAGCCGCCGAACACCACCATCCGGTTGCGGAAGCTGTCGTACGTCATCATGTGCCAGCCGCGCGACGTCGGCGAGGTGCCCGAGGTGTACGCCGGAGAAGCGTACGAGTACGTCGTCGAGTTCACCACGCCGCCCGAGAGCGCTCCGTCGACGAGGAAGACGGTGTTGTTCAGCGGGTCGAACGCCATCGTCGACGCCCAGAGCGCCTGCGGCGTGCCGGAGGTGCTGATCGTGGTCCAGGTGCTGCCGTTGTACTCCTGGGTCTGATTGCTGCCGCCAGAGACGCTGCTGTCGAAGCCGCCGAACTGAACCACCCGCTGCCGGGTCGGGTCGTACGCAATCATCGACCAGACGAACCGGGCGAGCGGGCTGCCGGCGGAGGTTCGCTGAGTCCACACGTTGGTGGAGACGTTGAACTCCCAGGTGTCGTTCTTGGCGGTGCTGGCGACGCTGCCGCCGAACATCACCACCACCTGACGGGTCGAGTCGTAGACCATGCCCGGCCAGCCACGCGCAGGAGGCGTGGTGATCATCAGCTGGGTCCAGGTCGTTCCGTTCCACGCCCACATGTCGCCGAGCTCGCTGCCGTTGAGACCGCCGTAGAGCAGCGTGCGCTGACCGACCGGGTCGTAGACCATCGCGAAGTACTCGCGCGCGCCGGGGCCGGTGGTGGCCACCTGGGTCCAGTTGGTGCCGTCGTACTCCCAGGTGTCATTGAGCGTGGTGGAGCTGCTGTTGCCGCCGAAGAGCACCACCTTGTGGCGAACCGAGTCGTACGCCATCGCCGCGCCCCACCGTGCGGGCGGCTTGGTGGTGGGGTTGATCTCGATTCCAGGTGCGAATGCCGCCGCAGAAGCCGCTGATGCACTGCACGCCGCTCGCGCACTGCGCCACGTTGCCGCACTGACAGCCGAGCAGGCCGCAGCTGTCGGCCCGGGTCATGTCGCACGCGGTGCAGGCGACGCCGCCGGTGCCACACGCCGAGGTGGGGCCCGGGTTGAGGCAGCTGTTGCCCGAGCAGCAGCCGGGGCACGAGGTGGTGTCGCAGATGCACGCGCCCGCGTTGCAACGATCGCCCGCGCCGCAGGTGGTGTTGCCGCCGCACTTGCAGGTCTGGTTCACGCAGCTGTCGCCGCCGACGTTCGCGCAGTTGTTGCACTGCTGGCCGCTGATGCCGCACGCGGTGGTCAGAGTGCCGGCGACGCAGACGTTGCCCTGGCAACAGCCGTTGGGGCAGCTGGTGGCGTTGCAGACGCAGGCGCCGTTGACGCACGCACTGCCCGCGCCGCACGAAGCTCCGGTGCCGCACTGGCACTGCCCGTTGCTGGTGCAGGTGTCGTTCGCCACCAGGTCGCACTGGAAGCACGACAAGCCGCCGTGACCGCAGTTCGCCGCGGTGGGCACGCTGACGCAGGTGTTGTTGGAGCAGCAGCCGTTGCACGTCGCGGGATCGCAGGTGCAGCCGCCGTTCACGCAGTGCTCGCCCTGGCCGCAGGCCGGGTTGACGCCACAGCCGCAGCCGCCGTTGGTGCAGTTGTTGGCGTGGGTGGCGTCGCACACCGAGCAGGTACCGCCGGCGTCGCCGCAGGCGCCGACGGTGTTGCCCGGGTTGCAGGAGCCGTTGAGGCAGCAGCCGTTCGGGCAGCTGGTGGAGGTGCACACGCACTGGCCGGTGATGCAGGCCGAGCCAGGGCCGCACGCCGCGCCGCTGCCGCACTCGCACTGGCCGTTGAAGCAGGTGGTCGCGGTGGAGACGTCGCACACGTTGCACGAGCCGCCCGCGACACCGCACGCGTTCAGGGTGTTGCCCGCGACGCAGACGCCGCTCGCGTTGCAGCAACCGACCGGGCAGTTGCTGGGGTTGCAGTTGCCCATCGCACCGCCGCCGCCGGTCGCCGAGCCGCCACCGGTCGCTGCGCCTCCGCCGCCGGTCGCCGCGCCACCGCCCGTCGCCGCGCCTCCGCCCGTGGCCGCACCGCCGCCACCGGTCGCCGCGCCTCCGCCGCCGGTCGCCGCGCCACCGCCGGTCGCCGCACCACCACCACCGGTCGCCGCACCGCCGCCCGTGGCCGCGCCACCGCCAGTCGCAGCACCGCCGCCGGTCGCCGCGCCACCACCCGTCGCCGCGCCACCGCCGGTCGCCGAGCCGCCGCCCGCGCCGCTGATGGTGTGGCAGTGACCCAAGGTGCAGGTCTGGCCGGGAGCGCAGGCCTCACAGAGGGCTCCGTCGGCGCCGCAGTGATCGACGTCGGTCGACTGGTGGCAGACGTTCTGATCGTCGCAGCAGCCATTGCAGTTGGCAGCGCTGCAGGTCTTCGCCGAGCCGCACGCCTGGAGGAGCACCAAGAGGGGTACCGCAAGCCAGATTCCACGCATGGCGGGGCGGCAAAGCACCTCGCGAGCTCTACGGTCAAGGTTGGTCACGTTTTTCCCCCGGTCTGGCGCTGACACTCAACGAGGGCATCAGGCGCAGAATTCACTCCCCCGAAAAGGGGAGGGGCAAACCGGGGGACGGCCGCTCAGTAGTGCCGCTCGAGCACGTACCAGCCGAACGCCCGCAGCATGATCTTCGCCAGCGAGTCGACGCACACCGCATCGAGCTGATTCCACGCGTCTTCCACCAGCCGGGTGGCTTCTTTCACGCAGCCATCCAGCGCGCCCGCCTGCTCGACGATCTCCACCAGGGCCGCCAGCTCGCGGGCCTCGGTCGGCTTCGCCATCCACCGCGAGGCGAAGTCGGCCCGGGCGTTGCGCTCCAGCACGCTGAGCGTCTTCACGAACGGGAGCGTCACCTTGCCGTGGGTGATGTCTTCGGCGCGGGTCTTCAGGTTGCCCTTGAAGCCGCGGAGGTTGAGCACGTCGTCGATGATTCTGAAACGCCAAGCCGACCGACTCGAAGTACACGCCGATGGCGTCGATCTGCTCCTGCTTGCCGCCGCCGGCCACCGCGCCCATGCGCGCCAGCGACGCGGCGGGAACGGCGGTCTTCAGCCGGTGAATCGCGAGCACCCGCGCCTCGAGCGAGGCGACGTCGCCCGACTCGACCGCGGGAGGCACCGCCGCACCGAGGCCCTCGAGATCGATCGCTTGACCGGCGTGACCGGCGCGCATCGCTTCGAAGTAGAGGTCGTAGAGCTTGAGCTGGTTCTGCGGCGACACCAGCGAGCGGCGCAGCAGCCGCTCACCCATGAAGTACGCCGCGGTGCCGGCGTTGATCGCCAGCGGCTCACCGTGCACCAGGTGCGAAGTCGGGCCGCCGCGGCGAACGGTGGAGCGGTCCTCCACGTCGTCGACGATCAGCGAGCCGACGTGAATGAACTCCGGCATCGCCAGCCACTCGGAGAACTTGCGCGAGTCGCCCAGCACCACGTCGCAGCACGCCAGCGCCGCGTACGAGCGCCAGCTCTTGCCGCCGCGATCGGTGATGGTGCGAACGGGCGCGAGCAGCGTGCGCGACAGCTGCGGAAGGTCGACGCCGTCGATCACCGACGGCCGGTTGGGGTCGCCGACCAGCTGGGCGGCGTGCTTCGCCGACAGCTCGGTCGGGTACAGCCGGCTCACCGACTTGCGAACCTCTTCACCCACGCGCGAGAAGAAGTCGTCGAGGGTCTCCACCTCGGAGAAGCCGTTGCGCTCGACGTAGCCGGGGCCGCTCACGGTGCGGCCTTCCAGGGTGCCGCGGCACTGAACGCGACCCTCCCAGAACGCCGGCTTCGAAAGCACCGTCACCAGCTCCTGATCGGCGAACGCCGCCTCGGCCGAGAGCGACAGCTGCGCGCCGGGAATCTCGAGGCGCCAACGGGTCGGGTAATCCTGAAACGTGCGCACCGAGCGCCACGACTGGCTGACCTCGAGCTCGAACTCGGTGAAGCCGTCGCGCGAGCCGTCGGGCCGCGCCAGCACCGCCCACCGCCCGGCGCCCTTGCCGTTGCGGGTGTCGATCAGCTGGTACACCGAGACGTCGGTACCGTCGTCGAGCTGAAACGAGAGCCAGTCCCAAGCGATGTGCGCGTCGCCGGCGTGCGCCGACTGGGTCGCCTGCTTCACCGGAGGACAGCCGAACTCGTGGTCGTACCAGCCCGCGCCGCTCAGCTCGGTGCGCACGCCGTCGAGCACCATCGCGCCCGCAACCTCACAGCGGGGGATGAAGTAATAGAACATGTCCTCGCCGTGCACTCCGCGCACGACGCCCTTGTCGCCGTGGAGCACCGGCTGCTTCTTCGGCGCGAAGTTCAGCTCGCAGCGCAGGCCTTCGCCGTCGTCGAGCACCACGCGATACGACCCATCGGCCTGCTTGTCGAAGGTGGTGCCGGCGAAGTCGAGCGACAGCTTGTCGAGCGCGACCTTCACCTCGCCGCCGAACACGCGGTCGGGCCGCGGCACCCTGCCCTTCTCGAGCAGCTCGGTCATCGCGCGGTTGAGCCGCTGATCCTTCGAGCCGTGGCCCTGCTTGATCTTCTCCAGGCCGATCTTCGGGGCCGCCGCGTCGACCCGGCTGGAGGCCAGGTACCGCTGATCTTTCAGGTCGCTCACCGCCCAGGTGAGCGAGTGCGCCCACTCCCGCACGCCGGTCTTCGGGTCTTGCGACTTCAGAATGCGGAAGAACGCCGCGAACACCGAATATTCACGGCCGGTCGCGTCGCGGAGGTGCGAGTTGACGTACCACCACTCGGTGGTCGACGACGCGTGCGGCAGATCGTGCTTTTCGAGCGAAAGGACGCCCTCATTCGGCCAGTCGGCCGGACGGGCAAGGCTCAGAGGTGGTGCGCTCACGTTGCTGCCCCGACGACGACGTCCCTTTGGAGGGCGCGACCATCGGGGATCGGGTGCCATGAAGTCAAGGCACCCCTGGGACAGGGCTTTGCATTGTTCCCCACCATGGGCCTCAAGAACCTGCTCGGGCGTCTGTTCGCCGCCGATCAACGCACCGCGGCGCCCTCGAAAGCGCCGCCACTCAAGGTGATCAAAGGCGGCCTCAGCGGCACCCCCTTCGAGCAGATGCACCAGCTGATGGGTCTGCCGCTACCCCTCGACACCGCGTTGACCCAGGCCGACGAAGAAGACGAGACCGAGCTGGCCGAGCAGGTGCTCGCCCACTTTCGCGCCAACCAGCCCGCCCCGACCGCCAGCCAGGTGACCTCCCTGGAGGTGCTCAACCAGGTGGCCAAGGGCGACGTACCCCTCGCCACCCTCACCCGGCTGGTTCAACGCGACCCCGCGCTCACCGTGGGCGTGCTCAAGGTCGCCAACTCACCCGCCTTTCGCGGCACCCAGGACATCGAGACCCTTCGCGACGGCATCAACCGCCTCGGCAGCGAGGAGGTGGCGCGGGTGGCCGGCACCTTCGCCGCCCGGGCGCTGTTTCAACCGCAGCTGAGGCTCGAGCAGCGCTGGCTGCAGGCGACCTTCACCCGGTACCACGCCGAGGCGATGGCGACCGCGATGGTGGCCTCCGAAGCCGCTCAGCGCCGCAAGGGCTCGCGGGCCGATTCTCGCCTGGCTGGCCGGGCTGCTCCACGACGTCGGCCGCTCCTGCGCGCTGCGCTCGCTCGCGGGCCTGATGCTCGGCAAGGGCCACCTGCCCGACGACCTGGTGGCGCGGGTGATCGACCGGGTGCACGTCGAGGCCGGCGGCGAGATTCACCAGCACTGGGACCTCCCGCTGTTCGCGACGATGGCCGCGGTGCGCCACCACGAGCTCGACCTGCCCGCCGAGGGCTTCGACGATCTCCACCTGGTGCGGCTGGTCTCGGCGCTGGTGCGCTACCAGGTCGACTCGACGCGGGCGGAGCAGGCCAAGGCCGAGGTCGACTCCAGCGCGAAGGCGCTCCACCTCGACGGCTACGCGCTGCGAACGATCTGGACCGACGTCACCCGCGCGCTGGCGACCGTCACTTCTTCGTGAAGCTGAGGTGGTAGGTCACCTGGCAGCCGTCGAGCCCCATGCCGTTGGGTGAGGCCATCTTGTAGTTGCTGTCGACGCTCATGCACGCGGTCGGGTCGTCGACCAGGCTGAGCACGTGGGCCTGCTCCATGGTCAACGTCTTGTCCATGTCGGTCAGGGTCCAGTTGGTGGTGTCGAGCAGGTTGCAGGTGCTGCCCATGATCACCGACTTGTTGGTGTCGGTGCGAAACAGCTCCTTGCCGGCGATGGTGAAGGTGATGCCGGTCTTGGAGTCTTTGCAGGTGTTGGCGTCGAGCGTGTCGCAGTCTTGAACGACGGCGGTCTTCCCGTCTTTCGAGATTTTGTAGATGAGGTAGCTGTTCGGGTCGACCGCCACCGGCATGATCGAGGTGCGGAAGGTGCTCTCGTCGGAGCAGTTCGACGCGAAGTCGACCGTCGAGGTCGACGCCTGCCAGAAGACGATCGTGGGCCCGCCGCAGCCGCTCAGCACCGTCGCCGCAATCAGAATGAGAAGGTGACGCACGCGCGGCACCCTACCCGTTGGCCGCAGGCGCATCAACCGAGCGCGGCGAGCTCCTGCGACACAATTTCCCAGCGCGCGTACGACTGCTCGAGCTCCTCGGCGGCGGCCTTGTGCGCTTCGATCACCGGCCGCGACGCGGCGAAGTCGGCGGCAAACGCCGGGTCGGCCAGCTGCTGCTCGCGCTGCTTCTGCTCGGTCTCCAGGGTGGCGATGCGCGCCTCGAGGGTGGCGACCTCTTTCTTGAGCGGGCCGGTCTTCACCGACTTCGCCTGGCGGGCCTCGGCTTCGGCGCGGCGCTGCTCCTTGCGCGAGTTCACCGGGCCGGCCGCGGAGGCCGCCTCACCGCTCGCCTGCTTGCCTTCGGCCTGGAGCGAGAGGTGGTGCATGTAGTCGCTCAGGTTGCCGCCCCACGGCACCACCTTGCGATCGCGCACGTCCCACACCTTGGTGGCGAGCCGATCGAGGAACGAGCGGTTGTGAGAGACGAAGATCAGCGTGCCCTCGTAGCCGTCGAGCGCCTCGATCAGCGCCTCCGAGGAGTCGAGGTCGAGGTGGTTGGTGGGCTCGTCCATCACCAACAGGTTGGCCGGCTTCACCAACAGCCGCGCCAGCGCCACCCGCGCCCGCTCTCCGCCGGAGAGGACGCCGATCTTCTTGTCGACGTCGTCACCCGAGAACAAGAAGCTGCCCAGCACGCCGCGCACCCACGACTGCGCCTTGTCGGGCGCGAGCGACCAGATCTCGTCGAGAATGGTGGAGCTCTTGTCGAGCGTGTCGGCGTGGTGCTGCGCGTAGTAGCCGAGCGAGACGTTGTGGCCGAGCGTGACCGAGCCTTCGTCGGTCTTCAGCTCACCGGCGAGCAGCTTGAGCAGGGTGGTCTTGCCGGCGCCGTTCACGCCCACCACCGCCACCCGCTCGCCGCGCAGCAGCGTCGCGTCGAGGTCCTGGTAGACGACCTTCTCGCCGAATGCCTTCTTCACGCCCTTGAAGGTGGCGACCTCGCGGCCCGAGGCGGCGACGGTGGGAAAGCGAAACGAGACCGTGTCGCGCTCCTGGGCGATCTGAACGATCTCGTCCTTCTCGAGCATCTTGATCCGGCTCTGCACCTGGCGCGCCTTCGACGCCTTGGCGCGAAACCGGTTCACGAACTCCTGCATCTGCTCGCGGCGCTGCTGCTGCCGGGCGGCCTGGGCGAGCAGCTGCTCGTATTCTTCGGCGCGCTTGGCCTGGTAGGCGTCGAACTTGCCCGGGTAGGTCTTCACGCCATCGACCTCGAGGCCGATCACGTGATCGATCTGCGAGTCGAGGAAGCCGCGGTCGTGGCAGATCAGAATGAACGCCTTGTTGAACCGCTTCAGAAAGGCGTCGAACCAGGCCACCGTCGGCAGGTCGAGGTGGTTGGTCGGCTCGTCGAGCAGCAGCAGGTCGGGGTCCTGGAGCAGCAGCGAGGCGAGCGCGGCCCGCATGCGCCAGCCGCCCGAGAGGGTGTTGGTGTCGCGCACGAAGTCGGCTTCGCTGAAGCCCAGGCCGGCCAGAATCGACTCCGCGCGGTGGCGGCCGAAGCGCTCCTCGAAGTGGTCGCGCTCGGCGTGGAGGTCGGCGAGCAGCTGCGCCAGCTCCATCTGATCGGCTTCTTGGGTCGACTGGGCGAGCTGGGTCTCGGTGCTCGAGAGGCGCTCGTCGAGCGCTTCTTTGCCAGGCACCGCGTTGAGCACCATGTCGACCAGCGGCCCGGTCGGCAGATCGGCGAGCTCCTGCGGGAGGTACCCGATGCGGGCGCGCTTGCGAATCGTCACCGTGCCGTCGTCGGGCTGCACCTGCCCGGTGATGATCTTGAGCAGCGTCGATTTCCCCGTGCCGTTGGGGCCCACCAGCCCGCAGCGATCGTGCGGCCCGACGGTGAAGCTGGCGCCCTCGAAGATCGTCTTCGGGCCAAACGCCAGCTTCAGCGACTGCACGGTCAACAGGCTCACGGCGAAAGCGCTCTACCACAGGCGTAACGGCGCGCCGCCCTTCGAAAAACCCGATGCGATGCAAGATTTCCGGAGTGCCGGTGTCCGCTGAACATGATGACCAAAACGAAGGGGATGGACCTGTCGGTGCTGGGCGTGACGGTGGGCTTCGCGCTCTGGGTGTGCGTGGCGCTCTCGGTGCTGGCGACCTTCGCCAACCCGAACGGCGCCGCGTCGAAGCGGGCGCTACGGCCAGCTGACGAAGAAACTCTGGTTCGGCACGTTGAAGCACTGGCCGCCGTTGACCGGCAGGTCGGTGTTGAAGCTCCACTCGGTCAGCACCACGCCGCTGAAGATCGCTGAGACCGAGCCGGCATCCTGGTCGCCGGTGACCTGGGTGACGGTCGCGGTGCCCTGGGTGCCGAGGTAGCCGTGCGCGCAGCCACCGTCGGTGTGGCATCCCTGGCCGTAGACGACGCAGTAGGCGCAGTTGCCGAAGCCGATGCCTTGCGACAGATCGTGGGTGCCGGGCACCGTGCCGCCGTGCGACTCGATCGCCTCCAGGCCGAACAGATCGTAGGGCTCGCTGAACGCGTTGTAGTCCACCGCGATGGTGCCGAAGCCGCTCAACGTCGTGCCTACCGAGCGCACCGAGTTGAAGCTGGGCATCGGAGCGCACGATGGGGTGCCTCCGCCGACGCCGCTGCCGCCGCCCACCGCGCTCCCGCCGCCCGAAGAGAAGCCACCGCCGGTCGCGCTGCCGCCGCCGGTGCCGAAGCCGCCGCCTCCGGTGGCGCTGCCGCCACCCGACGAGAAGCCACCGCCCGAGGCCGAGCCGCCGCCGGCGTTGTTCAAGGTGGCGCAGAAGCCGCTCACGCACGCCTGGGCGAGCGCGCAGGCCTGACAGGCGAAGCCACCGCGACCGCACTGCTGAGCGGTCGCGCCCAGCTGGCACTCGCCGGCGGCGTCACAGCAGCCCATGCAGTTGCTGCTGCTGCAGACCGGCTTGCTGCCGCACGCCACCGCGAAGACGGCGCCCAGCGACAACCCGACGACAAGCGCGAACCCTTTGTGCATCCGTCGACGTCTACACGGAGGAGTTCGCGACGTATAGTCCCGCCCCGATGTCCGACGAAGCCCAGCTCCCCAAGCCCGAAGACTATCTGGGCAAGACGCTCGACGGCCGGTACCGCCTCGACGCGGTGCTGGGCCAGGGCGGCATGGGCATGGTGTTTCGCGCCACCCAGACCTCGATGAGCCGGCCGGTGGCGGTGAAGACCCTGCACCCGAGCCTGGCGATCGCGCCCACCTTCTACGAGCGCTTCAAGCGCGAGGCCGAGCTGGCGAGCCGGCTCCACCACCCGAACATCATCACCATCTACGACTTCGGCAGGGACAAGGACGGCACCTGCTACTACGTGATGGAGCTGATCGAGGGCGAGAGCCTGCGTCAGCTGGTGAAGCGCGAAGGCCCGATGACCCTGCGGCGGGCGGCGGCGGTGCTCGAGCAGGCGGCGCTCGGCGTCGCCCATGCGCACCGGCAGGGCGTGGTGCACCGCGACATCAAGCCGCACAACATCATGATCAGCCGGGTCGACGAGCAGGAGTTCGTGAAGGTGCTCGACTTCGGCCTGGTGAAGGCGCTCGAGGGTGAAGAAGAAGACCAGCTCACCTCGACCGGGCAGGTGCTCGGCACGCCGCAGTACATGCCGCCCGAGCAGGCCGGCGGTGAGTCGGTCGACCCGCGCTCCGACCTGTATTCGCTCACCGGCGTGCTGTTCTACACGCTCACCGGAGCCTCGCCGTTCGGCGCGAAGACGGTGCGCAAGGCGCTGCAGGCGGCGCTCACCCTGCCCGCCCCCGCCGTGGGCAGCATGCGGGTGGGCGCGCCGGTGCCGGCGGGGATCGACGCGCTGGTGAAGAAGGGCCTGGCGGTCGAGAAGGCCGACCGGTTCGCCGACGCCGACGCGATGATGGGCGAGCTGCACGCGGCGCTGGACGGCGTGAGCGACGCCGTGCTCGACGCGATGCCGCAGAAGACCGGCGGGGCGGCCTCGAAAGAAGGCTCCGGCAGCTCCGGCGCCGACAAGAGCTCGAAGCCGTCGGCGGCGTCGCAGAAGCGCGGCTCGGTGCCCAAGGCGCTGCCGAAGGCGCCCGCTCAACCCGAGATCGTCGAGAGCACCAAGTCGGTGCCGTTCGATCGCAAGGTGACCGCGCCGGCGATGGAGGCGATCGAGACCGCGAAGCAGCCGGCCCTGGTGGTGACCCCGCCGCCGTCGTCGAACGTCGGCCGCATCGCTGCGGTGATGGTGCCGATGATGCTGATCGCCGCCGGCGCGACCTGGTTCTTCCTCCGGCGGTCAGACGCCAACGAGCTGAAGCCGGTCGACCCGCCCGCGGTGGCGGCGGCGGCGAAGAAGGATCCCCCGGCTGAAGCGAAGAAGGCGGCGCCCGAGCTGCTCACGGTGACCTTGAAGAGCACCCCGCCCGGCGCTTCGGTGCTGGAAGACGGCGTGCTGGTCGGCACCACCCCGCTCGACCGCAAATGGCCGCGAGAAACGAACCACTCGATCACCTTCCAGCTGACCGGCTACCAGGACCTCCAGCGCGCGTTTCGCCTGGATAAGAACGAGTCATTCGAGGTCGAGCTCGTTGCAGTTCGAAAAGTGTCTGGCACCTCCTCCGACAAGGGCAAAACCAAGCCCAAACCGGGGGACGGCATCGAAGCATTTGAATGACGCGGCGAGACAATCTCCAGTCAGTTCAAGCCTTTTGACGAATCGGAACGGACCCCCTTGGCGGGCTGTTGGACCATTTGCTTAGGTCCGGGTGCTTCAGATGTCGGGGGTCGCTGGTACAAGCCGTTCAAAGGGTGAGTCATGGGTGCGGTACCGAGTCAGGCAGCGGTCGCGGTCGAGAAGAAACCGGCGTTGGCGCGCTTCGACGTGCCGCCGGGGTCTGAAGATCTCCTCCAGGCGCGCATCAAAGACCTCAAGCTTCACCTCAAGGGCACGCCGCTCGAGGGCTACATCGCCCGGCTGTACGAAGAGCTCGAGGCCAAGGGCCTGTCGCTGAAGCCGGAGTGCTACCTCTCAGACCAGTGGGGCTGCCCGTCGGGCGTGCCGGTGATCGGCATTCCCTTCTACCTGGCCGACCCGCACCTTCACTCGCTGGAAGACAAGCTCGGCGGCGGCGCCGAGACCGAGCGCGAGATCATGATGTACCTGCGCCACGAGGCGGGGCACGCGTTCAACTACGCCTACGCGCTCTATGAGACCGAAGACTGGCGCAAGGTGTTCGGCGACTACGGCAAGCCCTACAAAGACGACTTCAAGCCGCAGCCGTTCTCGCGCAAGTACGTGGTGCACATCAGCGGCTGGTACGCGCAGAAGCACCCCGACGAAGACTTCGCCGAGACGTTCGCGGTCTGGCTGACGCCGGGCAGCGACTGGGGCACCCGCTACAAGAGCTGGGGCGCGCTGAAGAAGCTCCAGTACGTCGATCAGGTGACGCAGATGATCGGCAAGAGCCCGCCGCGGGTGTCGACGCTGGAGCGCGACCTCGACGTCGACGAGATGGACGTCACCGTGCTCGAGCACTACCGGGCGCGCGACCTGGAAGAGAAGGTCGACCTCCAGCTGGGCGAGCACCTGGATCAGGACCTGTCGAACCTGTTCGAGCCCGCGGGCGTGGCGCCGGTTCGCGCCGACACGTTCCTGCGCGCCGAGCGGCAGACGCTGCTCCAGGCGGTGACCCAGTACTCCGGCGTCTCGCGCGGCGTGGTGCGGTCGGTGCTCGAGCACCTCACCGAGCGCACCACCCAGCTGTCGCTCTCGATGCACGCCGAGAAGGCGCGCGATTACTCGCTGCGCTTCACCTCGTTCCTCACCGCGCTGTCGATGAACTTCCTCTACACCGACCGGTTCTTCGAGCTGTAAGCCGAATTCTCGTCACAGTCGGGCGGGTTCGGCACTCGAACGTTGATGGACCCGTCATTGAACGAGCTGGCCCGCCGCGCCGCTGAAGGCGACAAGTCGGCGTTGGGAACCCTCTGCGCGCGGCTGCAGGGGCCGGTCTACCGGCTGTCGCTCCGCATGCTCGGCGACCCCGACGACGCGAAAGACGCCACCCAGGAGATCTTGATCAAGGCGGTGACCCACCTCTCCTCCTTCGAAGGGCGGAGCGCGCTCACCACCTGGGTGTTCACCCTCGCCTCCCGCCACCTGCTCCAGCTGTCGCAGCGCCCGAAGGAGCAGGCCACCACCGCCGAGGAGCTGGCCGCAAGGCTCGACCAGGGCCTGGCGCTGGCCGAGAAGGTCAGCGCGCTCAACCCGACCGACGCGCCGCTGTTGGAGCGCGAGCTGCAGCTGGCGTGCACCCACGGCATGCTCACCGTGCTCTCCCGGCCCGAGCGGTTGGCGTACGTGCTCGCCGACGTGCTCGGCGCCTCCGATCGGATCGGCGGAGAGATCTGCGAGGTCACTCCGGTGGCCTTTCGCCAGCGGTTGGCGCGCGCGCGGGCGGTGATGCGCCCGTTGCTCCAGGAGCGCTGCAGCCTCGCCGACCCGAAGAACCCCTGCCGCTGTGAGAAGCAGGCGAAGGCGGCCTGCGCGGCCGGGCTGGCGCACCCGAACAAGCTGAAGCTCGCGGGCCGGCCGGTCGAGCCCGACCCGGTGCTGGCGCGCGCCGACGAGCAGCTCGGAGCGCTGCGCGCGATGGGGCCGGTGTTCGACCGCGGCTCACCGCTGGCCGCGCCGCGCGAGCTCTGGGCGGAGCTGGTCGAGGCCTGCCCGAACCTGCTGCAGTGATCACCGCAGGCCCGCGTCGATCAGCACCGGGGTCTCGAAGAACACCGCCCCCGGCTCGTCGAGCGCGTGCGACCGGTCGCTCCAGAGCGCGAGGTAGGCGCCGCGCGCGACCGCGGCCCGCAACAACCCGGGCGCCGCCGCCAACCGCCGCGCGAGCGCCTCGGGGTCCTCCGAGTTCTTCACCCAGGTCGCCACCGCGTCGGCGCGCAGCGAGCGGGTCCCCAACCGCTCGCCGCCGAGCCTGGCGCCCCCGTCGACCCAGTAGAGGAGATCGACCAGCTCGACGTCGGCTTCGACCCCGCGCCGCTCCCGCACGCCCCGCCTCCACTTCTCGTCGAAGTGCGCCTCGGCGTCGCCGCGGGTCGCCCAGAGGTAGAGGCCTCCGTAGCGGCCGTCGGCGGCGATCGAGAAGTACTTCGACTCGAGCTTCTCGTACGCCTCGTACTCCGGCACCGCCTCGACGAACTTCTTTCTGATCAGAAAGCGCGGCGCGTACCAGGGCGGCTGAATTCTCACGATCGCGAGCGTGCGCGGGGCTCCGGCTTCGATCGACGGCGCGCGAACGGCCAACGACGGCGTGGCGCTCGCGCAGCCGACGCCCAACAACACCAACGGGAGTGGTCTCATGCGGATTGAGAGCGGCGAGCCGCGGCGACTGTGACATGCGCTATTGTGATCGTGCGTGCAGGTCCCCCCGCTCAAGATCGCCGTGCTCCACTACCAGCCGACCGGCGAGCCGGAGGACGCGGTGGTGGGCCACATCGAGAAGGCGCTCACCGAGCAGGGTCATCAGATCAGCAAGATCCCCGTGCACGACCGGGTGTTCCCGCTGCTGGAGTCGCTCAAAGCGGCCGAGCCCGACCTGGTGTTCAACGTCTGCGAGACGTTCGCCGACGACTACCGCCTCGAGGTGAACGTCGCCGCGCTGATGGAGATGGCGAAGGTGCGCTTCACCGGCTCCGGCGCCGCGGGGCTGCTGCTGGCGCAGGACAAGGTGATCACCAAGCAGCTGCTCGACTACCACGAGGTCGCCACCCCGGCGTTCGCCACCTTCGACGGCGAGACCTTCGAGACGCGCGGCCGGGTCGAGTTCCCGCTGATCGTGAAGCCGGCGCGCTCCGACGCGTCGATCGGCATCGGGCGCCACTCGGTGGTGAAAGACTGGGACGAGCTCACCAAGCGGGTGCAGAAGATTCGCAAGGAGCTCAACGACGAGGCGCTGGCCGAAGAGTTCATTCCCGGCCGCGAGGTGTACGTGGGCGTGATCGGCCCCCCGACCCGGCCCGACGTGCTGCCGATCGTCGAGCTCGACTTCGGCGGCGCGTGGAAGAAAGACGAGCCCAAGATCTCCGACCGCGAGGTGAAGTTCGGCCCCGACACGCCCGACGGGCCGAAGCTGAAGATCGCCAAGGACCTCGCGCCGGAGCTGAAGTCGCGAATCGAGCGCGCCGCCCTGCTCGCCTACCGGGCGCTCAAGATCTGCGACTACGCCCGCGTCGACTTCCGGGTGAGCGAAAAAGGCGAGCCGTACGTGCTCGAGGTGAACCCCAACCCCTACCTCGAAGCCCAGAGCGAGCTGGCGCTGGCCGCCGCCGAGCGGGGCATTGCCTACACCCAGCTGATCAACAAAATCGTGGAGTCGGCCTGTGTGCGCTACCAGATCAAGGCGCGGGGCTCGGGTGAGCACCCGGCGGTCGAGGCCCCCCGTAGCAACCTGTAGCAGTCACAGAAGTTGATCCCGGGGTTCT
The DNA here is from genome assembly GCA_047602415.1 of Myxococcaceae bacterium. GTDB lineage: Bacteria > Myxococcota > Myxococcia > Myxococcales > Myxococcaceae > JASGHH01. The sequence goes on from JASGHH010000001.1 coordinate 2,040,075, forward strand.
CCGCGGCTTTAAGATTGGGTGTCCTTCCTCAAGGAGCACTGATGCGCTCGTACGTGAAGATCGTCGCCGTCTCGCTCGCTCTCGCCGTCGGCGCCAGTGGCTGCATCTTGAGCCGGGCGGTGGATCGCGCGTTCATCGGCGCGACGGTGAAGCGCCCGTCGTCTCCTGATCGCCTGGTCACCGGGATCGTGCTGCTCCCGTTCACCGCGGTGATCGACCTCGCCACCTTCCCGATTCAGGCGATCATCGTCGCGATCGTGGGCGACAACTTCCCGTTCGGGAAAGACCAGGACCTCCAGTACACCATCACCTCGTCGCTCCAGGGCGACCCGCGCTTCCAGCAGCTCGGCCAGGAAGAGCAGCGAATCGCGATGAGTGAGCTCGAGTCGCTGATCAAGTCGGGCCAGATGCGCGGCCACGCGGCGGCGCTCGGCGACGACGGCCACTGGGTGCTGGTGCCGATGACCGACGAGGCGAAGAACCAGGCGCTCGCGCGGGCCGGCTCGACGCCTGAAGGCCTCGCGCTCCGCTAGTCAGTGCCCTTCCCGCTGGCCGAGCAGCAGATCGATCAGCGGAAGGTCGTCTTCCCGACAGAACATGTAGACGTGATCGCCCGGGGTGAGCGTGGTGGAGCCTTTGGGCGGCACCAGCGCGGTACCGCGCACGATCAGCGTGATCACCGCCTGCTCCGGCAGCGGCACCTCGGCGATCGTCGCGCCGGCCACCGCTGACTCGGGCCTCACGTAATACGAGACCAGCTCGCCTTTGAGCGCGTGGGTCGAGGTGATCTCCAGCACCGCGGAGGGCGGCGGAGGCGCGTCGGCCATCAGCTTCAGCTTGCGGGTCACCCACCCCACCGTGGCGCCGGGCACGATCGCGTTCACCACCACGATGAAGAAGACGAGATCGAACAGCACCTTCGAGCCCGGGGCCTGGGCGAGCACCGGAATCGTGGCGAGCACGATCGGCACCGCTCCCCGCAGCCCGACCCACCCGACGTAGAGCGACTCGCGGAGCGGGAACCGGAACGGCGTCAGCAGCACCACCGCGATCACCGGCCGGGCGATCAGCGCCAGCGCCAGGCCGACGGTGAGCCCGGGGACCGCCATCTTCACCAGCTCGTGCGGCGTCGAGAGCAGGCCGAGCATCAAGAACATGCCCACCTGCGCCAGCCAGGCGAGCGCGTCGTGCACCCGGTGGAGCCCGGCTTTGTACCGCACCGCCTCGTCGCCCATGATCACCGCGGCGAGGTAGACGGCGAGAAAGCCGCTGCCGTGAAACAGCGACGGCACTCCGAACGCGAGCAGCGCCAGGCCCGAGGTGAGCACCGGGTAGAGCCCGCCGGCCGGCAGCCGCACCCGGCGCAGAATCTCGCGGCCTCCCAACCCGACCAGGAAGCCGACCGCGGCGCCGACGCCGACTTCGATCACCACCTCGGTGAGCAGACCCACGCTCGGCGCTTCGTTCTTCAGCAGCGCGTCGGTCAGCGCGAGGGTGAGGATCACCGCCATCGGGTCGTTGAGGCCCGACTCCAGCTCCAGCGTCACACCCACCCGCCGCTGCAGCTGCAGGCCGCTCCCGCGCAGCGCCGCGAACACCGCCGCCGCGTCGGTCGACGAGACGATCGCGCCCAGCAAGCCCGCCTGCGGCCACTCGAGGCCCACCCAGTGGCCGACCCACGCCACCGCGCCCGCGGTCGCGGCCACTCCGGCGGTCGCCAGCACCGACGCGGGCACCAGGCCTGCGCGAACGGTGGCCAGCGAGGTGTTCAGCCCGCCGTCGAAGAGAATGAACACCAGCGCGGTGGTGCCCAGCCGGTAGCTGAGCGCGTAGTCGTCGAAGGGAATGCGGCCGATGCCGTCTTCTCCCGCGAGCATGCCGACCCCGAGGAAGATCAGGCCCAGCGGCAGCCCGAGCCGGCTCACCGGGCGGCTCACCAACACCGCCGCGGCGAGCAGCACTCCGATGCCGGTCAACAGCACCGCGCTGGCGAACGGCTCGCTCACACCAGCAGAATTATCAGCGCGCGAGCTGGCGGTCGATGAAGGCGAACGTGTCGCGCCAACATCTCAGCGCGCTCGGGGTGAGCACGAACGCGTGAAAGGCGTGAAAGCCGCGCGGGTAGATCTTCGACTCCGCGTCGCCGCCGAGCTTGCGGAGCGCCTCGGCCAGCCGCGGCCCGTCGTCGGCGATCACGTCCCACCCGCCGGCGGGAATGAAGAACGGAGGCAGCGGGCGATCGGGCGGGAGGCCTTTCTCGAGCGCCACCACCGGGTCGGCGAGATCGAGGCTGTGCTCTTCGGGCGTCTCGACGCCGTGGAGGTACGCGTCGGTGACCTCGGCGATGCGATCCCAGAAGTACTTCGACTTCAGGCCGAAGCGCTCCGGGTCGGAGACCTGGAACAGGCCGCACGCCGGCACCACCGCCTTGGGCTGCACGCCGAGCTCGAACACCTCGCGCGCGAACGCCTCGGGCCGCTGGTAGCTGGTCGACAGCGCCACCGAGGTCGAGAGGTTCGCGCCCGCCGATTCTCCGGCGAGGATGATGCGGTTGGGGTCGCCGCCGAGCCGCTCGCAGTTCTCGACCACCCACTTGTACGCCGCGCAGGCGTCTTCGATTGCCGCGGGAAACGGGTGCTCCGGCGCGAGCCGGTAGTTGATGTTGGCGACCAGAAAGCCGCGGCGCGCGAACACCAGGCCGAACACCCAGTGGCTGTCTTTGGAGAGAAAGCGAAAGCCTCCGCCGTGGAGGTACAGCACCACCGGCAGCTTTCCCTCTCGTTTGGTGGGCCGCCAGATGTCGAGCAGGTGATGGTGCGCGTTCGAGACGGTGTAGGGGAGGTCGCGCAGCACCTCGACGCCGTGAAAGCGCGGTTGGGCGATCGGGAGGTACCTGCTGCCGGTGGCGGCGCCCTTGAAGAAGCCGTCGGTGAGCGCGGCTCCGATGCGGCGTCGAACGCGCTCGTGCAGCCGGAGCGGTGGCCGCAGGTACTTCGTCTTCATGTCAGGGCTGTACGACTTTGCTGACCCCATCGACGATTTCGTTCTCCGACGGAAACCCCATCTTGGTCTTCTCGGCCACCACCGTGCCATCGACCGAGACGGTGAAAATACCACCGCTGCCGGGAACCATCTCTGCGTCGATGTCCAACCTGTCTTTCAGCAACGCGACCGCCCGGGCCGCGCGAGGCTTGTAGCCTCAGCTGGTGCAATAGGTGATGGTCACTTTCATCGTAAGGGTCCTTTAACGAAGGCCACCCGTCAGCGCCAGAGGTCGTAGGCCAGCTTGCCCACCAGGGCGACGACCACGCCCAAAACGACTGCCCGAATCACCTTTTCGCCGCCCTTCACCGCCAGGTGCGCTCCGGTCCACGCGCCGAGCGCCTGGCCTGCCGCCATCGGCAGCGACACCGCCCAGATCACCTTCCCCGCCCAGGCCATCACCGCCAGGGTCGCCAGGTTGGAGGCGAAGTTGACCACCTTCGCATCGGCGGTGGCCTCCTTGAGGCCGAGGTGGAGCACGGTCACGAACGCGATGATCAAGAAAGTGCCGGTGCCGGGCCCGAAGAAGCCGTCGTAGCAGCCGATCGCGAGCGCGATCGCCGCCTCGAACGGTTGGGCGTTCTCTCGCACCGGGCGGCTGGTGCCGGCGTTCGGCCGGCGGAGCGCGATGAAGGTGCCCGACGCCAACAGCAGGCCGAGCACGATCGGCTTCAACACGTCGGGCTTGATCTGGAGCAGCAGCCAGGCGCCGCCCAGCGCGCCGAGAAACCCGGCGGGAAAGCAGATCGCGGCGCGCCGCTTGTCGACCAGGCCGGCGCGGGCAAACCGGGTGAGCGCGGCGCCCGAGCCGAACACCGACTGGCCCTTGTTGGTGCCGAGCGCGATGTGCGGAGGCAACCCGGCGGCGAGCAGCGCGGGCACGGTGAGCAGGCCGCCTCCGCCGGCGATCGCGTCGACCACGCCGGCGACGAAGGCGACGCCCGCGAGCGCGAAGAGAACGTAGAGGGGCAGCGGCTACTCGGGCGCGACCACGACGTGGGTGCCGCTCTGCTCGACCACGGTGACCGGCATCGTCAGGTCGAGCACCACCCGGGTGCCGTTGCCGAAGCGCGCCAGCCGCACCCGCTGAATGCCGTCGAGGCCGGCGACCACCATCGGCTTCTTCGGCGCAGCGCCGGCGAGATCGATCGCCAGCCGGGAGGGGTCTTTCAGGGTGGTGAGGTGGATCAGCTTCGAGCCCTTGGCGACGTCGAAGTCGAAGCGAAAGCCCTTGCCCGCGCGAACGAGGTGAATCGTCTTCAGCGCGCCGCCGGGCACCGCGATCGACTCCGGCTTGCCGTCGTGCTCCGGGCGGGCGAGCGACGGCGCGGCGCGGGCCTCGGTGAGGTGCTTGGCGTCGATGCCGCGGGTGGCGCCGATCGCGATCGCTCCGGCGAGCGGCACCGGCTTCAGCGGGTGCCGGGCCGGGGCGGCCACCGGAGCCGGCTTCGCGCGCCAGACCCACGAGTGCTGCACCGTCTTGGCGGGGGCGACCGGCTCGTCGTTGAGATCGAGCCACTGCTCGGGGCTCTCGAGGGCATCGGAGATCGCGATCAGCTCCGGCACCGCGGGCTCTTCCACCTCGGTGAACTCGACCGGCTGAGCTGAAACCTCTCCCGACGGGAGAGGCCGACTGACCGGCGACGGCCGGGCAGCGGGTGAGGTCAGCTGGATCTGCGAAAGCCCGGCCACCAGCCCGATCAGCGCGCTGGCGACGATCGCGACGATCCACCGGTTCAACCGCACCTTCTTGTACGGCTTCGGCTGCTCCCCTTTGTGCAGCGCCGAAACCAGAATCCTGCACCAGCAGATTGGCCCGCTTGCTCTTGAACGAGGTGAAGCGCACCGCGGCGCCCGGCTTCACCTGCTCCGGGAGCGGCATCGTGCGGCGCCAGGCGACCTCGCCCTCGGCGAACGGGAGCACCTTGCCGCCGGCCTCGAGCGAGAGCTGCAGCCTGGTGCCCTGCGCGAACGGCATCGGCATCTGCAGAAAGATCCCTCCGTCGGACAGATCGGCCGACAGCACCCGGTAGGTGGTGGGGTTGTTCTCTGCGCAGACCCGTACCGGCGCCTGAAACGGAACTCGGGGGCCGCGCGGCTGACGAGCGCGCGGGAGGTTGAGTGACGTCATGTGGGGGTCCTCCAGCGCCACAAGTCTGATGCAGGATGTAGCACCCGCAAGTTTTCAACCCTAGGTTTCATTCGTGCCACCGTTTCGGGTGCTCAAGGGTGCGATGAAGGGCGACGCGGTGCGAACGCTGCGGGAGCAGCTGCTCGCGTCTCCGCTCGCCGGTCAGAGCAACCTCAATGGCCCGTTCGAAGCCACCCGCGGCTTCGGCGTCACCTTCACCACACCCGGCCGCGCGAAGCTCGCCGAGCGCCTGCCCGAGGTGATGCCGTTCGTGTCGCTGGCGATCGACTCCGAGCCGCTGCGCGCGCTCGAGCCCTGGCCGATGCGGTGGTGGCGGCATCCCGAACCTCCTAACGCCTGGTACCTCAACCTGCTGCTCGTCGGTGAGGGCGCGCAGGTAACACGACACATCGACGCGACACTCGCCGCGGTGGTGCAGAAGCCGGGCACGACTCCGGTGGCGGTGAGCGTGCTCTACCTCGAGGCGCCTCAAGCGCGCGGCGGTGAGCTGGTGCTCTCGCGCGGGTCAGACGTGTTGGGCGTGGTGACGCCGGAAGAGCGCGCGCTGGTGCACTTCAACGGCGAGCTGGATCACGCGGTGGCCCCCGCGAGCGGGTTGCCGCCGGGGAAGGTGCGCGCTTCGCTGGTGCTCGAGCAGTACCGGTTGGGCCCTGCGTTGCTGGCGCGGGTGCCCGAGCTGCGGGTCGAGTCGGGCGCGGGGTTCGAGGCGTTTCTCGCTGATCGGGCGAAGCGGGCTCTGCCTACTTGAGCCTGCTCCCGATTCGCTGCCTGAACTCTTCCAGCGGGAACAGCTCGACCTCGGCGCCACCCTGCTTCTTCCCATCGGGCGAGTACTCGAACGGGTCGTCGATGTCCTTAATCAGGCGCAGCATGTAGACGTAGATGAGCGTCACGAACGGCACCAAGATGAACTCGGCGAGCACGCTCTTGAACTTCGACGCCACCAGCAGCACCACGATCAGCACGTTGAGCGTCTCGAGCAGCGCGTAGGCGGGCGGCAGAAACCCGGTTCGCGAGATCACTCCGATGCGGGTGATCGTCTTGCGCAGGTTGTGGAGCTCGCCGATCGCCCGCGAGGCGTACGCGCCGCCGCCGTCGCGCTCGAGCTGCTGCAGCACCTCACCGAATCTGGTGAGCGCCTCGTAAGCCTGCTCCTGGGTCTTGCTCTTGAACAGCCAGGCGCGAATGTCGACCGCGAGGTCAGCGACGGCGCGCCGCAACGGGAGCGGCTGCAGCGTCTGCTTGTGGGCACACGCCTGAACGACGATGTCTTCGAGCGTCTCGAGGGTCGAGGCAAGATCCCCTGGCAGCTTCTCGCTCTCCTTGTAGTCCGCCATCACTCCGGCGAGCATGAAGCCGGTGAGGAACACGCCCGCGGTGAGCACGATGCCAACCTCGGAGAAGTCGACGATGCCCGGCCACCCCACGACCTGCTCGAGCCCGACCTTGACCGCCACGATCACGCCGACGATCGGCAGCGTGGTCACCATCAGCTTCCATTTCACCCAGCTCACGCGACGGGACTGTAGCCGCGGAAAAACGCCCCGTCTCCTTCTCGCAACACTCGCGCTGCTGTTGGCCGCCGGCTGCAGCAAGAAGGTCTACGAGGGCCACGGGATCAAGTGGGAGCCGCCGCGCGGGGTGGCGCTCCAGCACGAGCTGTCGGAGGGCCATGGCGCGACGCTCGAGTTTTCGGGTGGGGTGCAGGTCTCGGTGCTCGACGCCAAGGAGCACGGGCTGCCGACGGTCTTTGGCGAAGACGACCTCGACGAGCTGGTGGACGCGGTCGCGCCCCAGAGCTCGAAGATCATCTCCAAGCGGGTGGGCGAGGTTCCCGCCGGTAAGGTCGCCCGCTTCGTCTGGGCCCAGGGGTCCGACAAGACCTGCCTCTACTACCTGGTGAACGGCGAACAGGCGGTGATGCTGGCGCTCACTGCTCCGTCGTCGAGCTTCGGCACCGCGGAGAGCCAGTTCGACCTCTCGCTGGCCAAGCTGCAGCTCCAATAGCGAACCGGTAACACCCGGCGTTAAGGTGCCCGAATGCGTTTCAAGGGCACCGACTCGTACCTCACCAATGAAGGCCTGCGCTCGGCGGTCGACTGCGCGCTCGTGCTGCAACGACCTCTGCTCGTCAAAGGCGAGCCCGGCACCGGCAAGACACTGCTGGCCGAGGCGATCTCCGAAGGCCTCGGGCATCAGCTGCTGACGTGGCACGTGAAGAGCACCTCGCGCGCGCAAGACGGGTTGTACGTCTACGACGCCGTTCAGCGCCTTCACGACTCGCGCTTCAACGACCACGACGTGCGCGACATTCGCAAGTACATCAAGCTGGGGCCGCTCGGAGAGGCGTTCGCCGCGACCGAGCGCAAGGTGCTGTTGATCGACGAGATCGACAAGGCCGACCTCGAGTTCCCGAACGACCTGCTCCACGAGCTCGATCGCATGCGATTCAAGATCATCGAGACCGACGACGAGGTGGTGGCCAAGCAGCGGCCGGTGGTGGTGATCACCTCGAACAACGAGAAAGATCTGCCCGATGCGTTTCTGCGCCGCTGCGTGTTCCACTTCATCGAGTTCCCCGACCAGGAGCTGATGCGGCGAATCGTCGGCGTGCACCACCCCGACCTGGAGCAGAAGCTGGTCGACCAGGCGCTCAACGTGTTCTTCGAGCTGCGGGCGTTCGCGCGACTGCGCAAGCGGCCGTCGACCTCGGAGCTGATCGACTGGCTGGCGGCGCTGAAGCATTCGGGCGTGCGGAACTTGAAGCTCGACGAGCAGCTGCCGTTCGTCGGAGCGCTGTTGAAGCGCGAGCAGGACATGCAGGTGTTCTCGGAGGCGTTCGGGCCGGGCAAGCGGGCGCGCGGGTAGCTCATGTTCGTACCGTTTCTCTACGAGCTGCGCGCGCTGAAGGTGCCGGTGGGCACCCAGGAGGCGATCGCGCTCGCGCAGGCGCTGAAGGAAGGCCTGCACGACAGCTCGCTCGACGGTTTCTACCACGTGGCGCGGTCGATTCTCTGCCACTCGGAGAACCAGCTCGACGCGTTCGACGTCGCGTTCGCCAAGCACTTCAAGGGCGTCGAGCTCGAGGCGATCGAGATTCACAAGCAGCTGATCGAGTGGCTGCGCGATGCCAAGCCGCGGCCGCAGTTGACGCCCGAGGAGCTGGCGCTGATCGAGCAGCTCGATCGCGAGACGCTCGAGAAGCTGTTCGAGCAGCGGCTGAAAGAGCAGAAAGAACGGCACGACGGCGGCAACAAGTGGATCGGCACCGGCGGAAAGTCTCCGTTCGGGCACTCCGGCGCCGCGCGCGACGGCATTCGGGTGGGTGGTGAAGGCGGCAACCGCCGCGCGTTTCAGGTGGCCACCGAGCGGCACTTCAAGGACTACCGCGACGACCTGGTGCTCGACGTGCGGCAGTTCGGGCTCGCGCTGCGCAAGCTGCGGGCGCTCACCCGCGAGGGCCACGCCGACGAGCTCGACCTCGACGAGACGATCGAGCAGACCGCGAAGAACCTCGGCGACCTCGAGGTGGTGGTGCGGCCTCCGCGCAAGTCGAACACCCGGGTCATTCTGCTGATGGACGTCGGCGGCTCGATGGACCCGTACGCCGAGCTGGTCTCGCGGCTGTTCACCGCCACCAAGAAGGCGTCGCACTTCAAAGAGCTCCGCACGTATTACTTTCACAATTGCGTCTACGGGCGGCTGTACGAGTCGGCGAACCTGCGCGGCGCGATTCCGCTGGGTCAGGTGTTCGCCGACACCAACGCCGAGTACAAGCTGATCGTCGTCGGCGATGCACTGATGGCGCCCTGGGAGCTGGCCGACAGGTCCGGTTGGTACAACGACGACTCGGTCGAGGGCGTGGTGTGGTTGATGCGACTGGTCGAGCGGTACCCCAAGTCGGTGTGGCTGAACCCTGAGCCGACGACCGCGTGGTGGCAGACGACGATCGAGAATCATTCGGCGGGTGTTCCCGATGTACCCGCTCACGCTCGAAGGCCTGGGCGAGGCGATCGATCACCTCACCAAGGGCGGGCGGCGTTAATTCGGCGCGCGGTCAGTGCGAGCAGCCGGCGTCCGGAATGCAACGCTCGAATCCCATCGCCGCGCAGCTGTAGGTTTCGAGGAAGCCGTCTCGGCACACGCGCACTCCCCCGTCGTCACAATCGTCGTGAGCGAACAGACAATCCGTGCCTGGCGGCAAGCAGCTGCCGTTGTCACATCGGCTCTGCAGTGAGTCCTGCGCGCAGTCGTAAGTCGAGAAGCCCGTCGAGCTGAAACAAGAGTTCACCACGCTCCCCACGCAGGTCTGCGTCAACCCCGAAGGCCCGGCATCGCAAGCCGGATACACACAATCGGCGTTGGGATTGCCGTGATGGGGTGGAACGCACTTTCCACCCATCGCGGCGCAGTCTGCGGTGTCGGGGCAGTTCGTTGCGACATCGCCGTCGCAGAACGCCATACCGCCGTCGCGGGTGCAGCGTTCTGGCAGACACGGCTGGCCAAAGCCGACGCAGACGCCGCCGCCGACAGCGCAGTCATGCCGGTAGGGAACCCCATCTCGGAAGCAAGCGACTTCGACCCCGCCGTCACAGAATGCGCGCGTCAATGGGGCGCTCTGAAGTGGGTCGCACGTCGATGGCTCCGTGGCCGCGTTGGGCCCGAGGAAGCACTTCAGCGCCTTCGCACAGTCGCCGTGCGCATTGAGAATGCACGTGTACTCCGGAAACGTGACGGCGAAATCAGTGAACTGGGTGACTTTCTTCGGGTCGAGCGCTTCCGGGGAAGCCAGCGGCGTCTGCTTCACCTTTGCACGAGCGCATTGACCGATGGAGCTCGACCAGGTGCCACTGGACCACTCCTTCGGGAAGCAGACCTTGAACGTCTGACAAATCGCGATCGATTGCGCAGGTGTGAAGCGCTCGTATTGAGGTGTCGTGCTGCAGGCGAGCCGCAGCGAACCCAGCACCAACACCGCGAACACGCGCAAGCGCATGCCTAAGAACTCTACTCACAACGCGGCTGGTGGGGAGTTGCTTTGACCTCAAATCAGGCGTCTAGTTGCGGCCGTGGGTAAAGACGTCGCCGACCTGCTGAAGTTCCTCCCGAGCATTCCGCTGTTCGGCGGCCTCGAAGAGCCGACGCTGAAGCGAATCATCGACATGCTCGCCGAGCATCAACTCGCTCCCGGCACCACCATCTGCAAGCAGGGCGAGCCGGGGCGCTCGATGTTCCTGGTGCGGCGCGGCGAGGCGATCGTCTACCGCGACACCGACGCTGGCCACCGGGTGAAGATGGTGCGCCTCGGTGAAGGCGAGTTCTTCGGCGAGATGACGCTGATCGACATCATGAAGCGCTCGGCCTCGGTGATGGTCGAAGGCGACGCCCTGCTCTACTCGCTCGGCAACCGCGAGCTCTACAAGCTCTACCAGGAAGACGTGCCCGGCTACGTGATGGTGCTGCAGAACATCTGCCGCGAGCTGTCCCGCCGCTTGCGCACCACCAACCAGAAGCTCACCGCGATGGCCGAAGACGCCGGCGAAGAGTCGACGCTCATCCGCCAGGCGGTGAAGCGGCCTCCGATTCAGGGATGAAGCGCGCGCTCTTCGTACTCGCTTGCGTCGCGGCGTGCTCGGCGCCGAAGACAGAACCGCCTGACGCCGGGCAAAGGCCTCCGCTCACCTCGGTGAAGCACGCCCACAACGACTACGAGCACACCCGCCCATTGTTCGATGCGCTCGATCATCACTTCGAGAGCGTCGAGGCCGACATTTGGTTCGATGGCTCCGACGGAGGCAGCGCGCTTGGCGTCGCTCACGATGGGCCTCCGTTCAAAGGGTCGCTGCAGGCGCTGTACCTCGAGCCGCTCAAGGCGCGCCTCGCAGCGAACAACAGCAGCGTCTACGGCGACGGCAAAGACTTCTACCTCTGGCTCGATCTCAAGGACTCGAGCTCAGCGCTGCAGGACGAGCTCGTGAGGGAGCTGTCGCAGTACGACTTCCTCACGCTCTTCCCCGATACCGGCGACCCGATGAAGAAGGCGATCACCGTGGTGCTCACCGGCGGAGGAGCAAAGGTCGACCTGGTGAACCGCCCCGCTCCGCGACCTTACATTCGCGATGGCGAGCCGTACTCGGCGAGCGACCCTCCCGCCGACGGCAAGTGGGGCTACTACGCCGTCTTCTATTACGACTACCTCCAGTGGGTCGGCGATGGCACCGAGATGCCCAAGACCCAGGTGCGCATCATGGAAGACCTGATCGCCGGCGCACACGCCAAGGGCCGCAAGATTCGCATCTACTCGAGCCCCGACGTGCCGGCGTATTGGAACGCCGCGCTCGATGCCGGCGAAGACTTCGTCAACGCAGATGACCTCGCCGGACTCGAGGCAGCGTACGACGCGTACAGCCGGTGAGGTCGCCCGGTGCGTGCGGAGATCGGCGCTTTGCTTCGAGGGGTGATGGGCTTGAGTTCCGCGCACTGCCACGTCGAGCTCCGCCCGCGATCTCGGCGCCTCCTCGGGCGATGGCCGTGTTCTTCGAGACACGCTCCCGCCCCACGACCTGAGCGCCTTCCCGCACGATCTCACCGCGAACGCTGCAGGTCGCGCGAGTCGCCCGTCCGATCGGAATCGCGAGGGGCCTCAGTCGCCGGCCGCCCGCGGCGGAGGCACATGTTTTGTGCCTTTCCCGCGGCTTTTCGGTTTCGTCCGCGGAATACCCACAAAATTTGTCGGTATTCCGCGGTAGCTCACTGCGCGCAGCGATATACGCCGCCGCCGTCGGTCTGCTGAAAGCAGGTCAGCAACGCGGTCGCGTAGCAGCCGCCAACTTCGTCGCCCGCGCCCGGGTATTGGCAGTCGCCGGACCCGCCGGCGCAGCTCGCGTTCGCCGTGCAGAGTGCCCGCGCGTCGGCCCAGCTCTCCGGGCAGCCCGGCGGCTGAGGGCCCGCATCAGGTTGGCACGCGCCGATCGAACCGCCGCCGCCGCCATTTGCCGAGCCGCCGCCAGTCGCTGAGCCACCGCCCGTCGCTGAGCCGCCGCCCGTCGCTACGCCGCCCCCAGTCGCTGAACCGCCACCGGTCGCTGAGCCGCCGCCTGTTGCGGAACCGCCCCCGGTCGCTGAACCGCCACCGGTCGCTGAGCCGCCGCCTGTTGCGGAACCGCCCCCGGTCGCTGAACCGCCACCGCCTGTCGCTGAACCACCGCCTGTCGCGGAACCGCCGCCGGTCGCTGAGCCACCACCGCCCCCACCACCCCCAGAGCTGTTGTTCGATCCGCAACCGACGACAACCACCGCCGCGATCACCCACGCCCACTTCGACATTTGAAGCTCACGTTTCTCGGCCGACTTCATCTTGGCACAAGCACGATGAGCGGAGGTGTGAGCCCCCTTCCGCCCTTCGGGCACCTTCCCCCGAGGGGGAAGGCGGACGCGCTCGTCATCTACTGTTATGACTCGGGCCGTGCCCCGGCTCGATTCAGCTCCGTCCGACATCAGCGTAGAGCTCGACGGCCAGCTCGTTCCCGCACGCAAAGGTGAGCCGGTCGCGGTCTCGCTCTGGGCGGCCGACGAGAAGGTCTTCTCCCGCAGCATCAAGTACCACCGCCCACGCGGGCCGTTCTGCATGACCGGCTCCTGCGCGCAGTGCCTGATGCGCGTGAACGGCGTGCCCAACATCGCCACCTGCTGCACCCCCGCGGCGCCAGGCATGCGGCTCGAGCGGCAGAACGCGTTTCCCTCCGCCAAGCTCGACCTGTTCGGGCTCACCGACTGGCTGTTCCCCCGCGGGCTCAACCACCACGAGATGTTCGCCGGTGTTCCCATCGCCGAGCAGGTGATGGCCAAGGTCGCCCGCCAGCTCGCCGGCCTCGGCAAGCTCCCCGACAAGGAGCCGCCCCGCAGGCTGCCGCCCGAGAACGTGCAGATCGACACCGTCGTCGTCGGTGCCGGAGCAGCGGGGCTCGGCGCCGCCGAAGTGCTGAAGCACGCGGGCGTTCTCCACCTGCTGCTCGAGCGTGAAGAAGAGGCCGGCGGCCGGTTGATCTTCGGCCCCCCCGAGGAACACTCGCCCAACCCTGCCCTCCCCGAAGGCGAAGCGATTCGGCTGGGCACCACCGCACTCGGCGTCTTCGAGGAGCCCAACGGCCACTTCCTCGCGGCATCGACGAGCGACCGGCTGCTCACCATCCACCCCAAGCGGTTCGTGCTCTGCAACGGCGGCCACCCGATGCTGACGCCGTTCGAGAACAACGATCTCCCCGGCGTGATCGCGGCCCGCGCAGTGAGTCGCATGATTCGCCGCCACCGCCTGCTGCCAGGCAAGAAGATCGCCGTGGTGGGCGAGCCGATCGAGGCCCGCGCGATCGCCGCGCTGATTCGCGTCGCCGGCGGAGACCCGGTCGCGATCGGTGGCAAGCCGCTGCGTGCGCATGGCGTGAGCGACGTGTCGTCGATCACCGTGCTCCTCGACGGCAAAGAACAGAAGATCGACTGCGACGCGGTGGCCCTGTGCGCGCCCGCCTCGCCGTCGTTCGAGCTCGCACGCCAATGTGGCGCCCGCGTCGACTGGAACCCCGAGGCCCAGGTGTTCTGTGTTCAGGCCGATGCAGAGGGACGGACCCAGGCCAAGGGCGTCTACGCGGCGGGTGAGCTGCTCGGGCCGATGGGGTCGGTGGAAGCACACGAGTCTGGGAAACGCGCCGCGAAGGCGCTGCTGGCCGATCGAGGCGCTCCATGAAAGCGCTCGTCTGCCCGTGCGAAGACGTCAGCGTCGACGACGTCGAGCACTCGATCGCGAAGGGCTACTGCGACATCGAATCGGTGAAGCGCTACACCGGCTTCGGCACCGGCATGTGCCAGGGCAAGCAGTGCCTCTCGGCGGTGGCCCAGGTGCTCGCCGAGAAAGCGAAGGCGGCGCCGCGAACGCTGGTGCCATTCACTCCGCGCCCTCCGCTGTTCCCCACCGAGATGTCGCTCTGGGCCTCGCAGCACTTCGACCCCGAGACCGCGCCGTTCGGCGGCGTGCCCGCTCCGCTCGGCCTCACCGACAACCCGCTCAAGCCGAGCTCGCCGGTCCCCGAGCGCGCGAAGATCGTGATCATCGGCGGCGGGATCATGGGGCTCGCCCTGGCCTACAACCTCTCGCTCAAGGGCGAGACCGACGTGGTGGTGCTCGAGAAGGGCTACCTCTGTCACGGCGCCTCGGGCCGCAACGGCGGCGGCGTGCGCATGCAGTGGGGCACCGCGACCAACGTCGAGCTCGCCAAGCGCAGCATTCACATCATGAAGGGCTTCGCCCGCGAGCTCGGCATCAACGTCTGGCTCCGGCAGGGCGGCTACCTCTTCCTCGCCAAGAGCGAGCAGATCGCCAAGCGCCTCGAGCGCTCCGCCGCGCTCCACAACCAGTACGGCGTGCCGACCGAGATCCTCACTCCCGACGCCGCGCAGCAGATCGTGCCCGAGCTGACGATGAAGGGCGTGAAGCTCGCCGCGTTCAACAAGGACGACGGCGTGATTTTCCCCTGGCCGTTTCTCTGGGGCTACGCGCAGGCCTGCCAGAAGAAGGGCATCAAGGTCGAGACCTTCACCAAGGTGGTCGGCTTCGAGCAGTCGCAGGGCCGCATCAAGAAGGTGCTCACCGATCGCGGCGAGATCGCCTGCGACACCGTGGTGCTCGCCGGCGGCGCCTGGAGCCCGCAGATCGCCTCCCTCGCCGGAGTGAAGCTGCCCAACGAGCCCCACCGCCACGAGATCTGCTCCACCGAGCCGCTGAAGCCATTCTTGGGGCCGCTGGTGTCGGTGCTCGACTCGGGCCTCTACTTCAGCCAGTCGATGCGCGGAGAGATCGTCGGCGGCATGGGCGACCCGCGCGAGCCGGCGGCGATGCAGCTCGGCTCGACGATGCGGTTCCTCTCCCGCTACTCGACCGCGATCTGCGAGCAGATTCCCCGGCTGGGGCAGATCAGAGATCCTCCGCCAGTGGGCCGGGCCGTACGACGTCACCCCCGACAACTCACCGATTCTCGGGCGCACGCCGCAGCTGCCCAACCTGCTCCAGATGTCGGGCTTCGTCGGTCACGGCTTCATGATGGCGCCCGCGGTGGCGGAGCGAATGGCGAGCTGGATGTCGGGGGAGAAAGACGAGCTGTTCGAGCGCTTCACCCTCGACCGGTTCGCGCGCGGCGAGCTGATTCGCGAAGACATGATCATCGGCTGAACGCAGTCGGGGGAGGACCACACATGCAGGAGTATTTGCTTCGGGTCAGCAAGTCGGCGAAGGCCGACATCTTGAAGTACCTCGCGCTCAACTCCGCCCCCACCTACGTGCGGGTGTCGACCCTGGCGCCGCTGTCGAACTGGGGCTACCCGGCCGGCGCCGAGGCGCAGATCCTCCGCGTGCTCGACCACGGCATCATCATGGGCCAGGCCGGCGACCAGGACGAAGCGCCCCACGACTTCGTGCCGTGGCAGAACATCGCCTACATCTCCGACGGCACCGGCTTCGCCAAAGAGATGGGCACCGAGAAATAGCGCTCAGGGCGCAGACCGGTACTCCACCGCGTTCACCTTCGAGAAGCGCTTCGCCGCCTCTTCCACCGGCGAGAGGTGGCGCTTCGCCAGCCGCTTGCCCGGGTACACCAGCTCGAAGCGCTCGACCGACTTCGGGTCGAGCCCGCGCAGCGAGCGCATCATCACCGGCAGCGCGTCGCCGGTCATCGACGGGCGGGTCAGCACGGTCACCGTCAGCACCGAGTGCTCGAACCGGTACGAGACCAGCCCCTGCACCTCGACGGTGTACGCCACCAGCGGCAGCCCTTCGGCGCCGCGCACGAAGCTGACGAGGTCGATCGGAGTGGGAAAGCCACGCACACCCGGCCGAATCACGGTCACGGTGAGCTGCTCGAGCTTGCGCGCCAGCATGCTGTCGAAGAAGAACGCGAAGTCTTTGCCGTTCAAATCCTGCGCCGAGGGCGGCATCAGCCTCAGCTCTTTCAGGTACGGCAGCTCGGCGAGCTTGAGCAACGAGTCGACCCCGCGCGGCGCCCACTCCCGCAGGTGCCGGGTCGGGCCTCCGTAGCTGAGCGACCGAATCGGCGGCTTCTCGCGCGCCTTCACCAGCACGTCGAGCGCGTTGGTGTTGGCGCGTTGGAGCACCTGGAGCGAGCGAAAGTCGGCCGAGAGCTCCTCCGGCCGCATGGTGTCGGTGTTGTAGAGAGACAGCTCGCGAACGGTCGACCACTCGAGCGAGCCCACCGTGGTGCCGTCGAGGGTGGCGCCGCAGACGTCGAGAAAGCCGTGCCGCCACCGGGTGGTGTGGCCAATCACCTTGCGCGCGGTCGAGCCCAGCCACTTCACCTCGTTCTCGTCGAGCAGCCGCTTCTCACGCTTCACCCCCGAGGGGGGCAGGCCGCCCTTCTCGTGCCGCAGCTGGAGCGCGATGAATTCACCGCGGGCGTCGCCGTCCTCCAACAGGCGGTCGGCGAGCACCTGCTTGGGCGCCTCGTCGCCGGGGTGCAGGTACGCCTGCGCAAAGAGCTCTTCGGTGGTGGGCATTGGCCGCTTTCCTGTGGTTATAACGCGCGCATGACGTTGCTCCTGTTGACCTTGTTGGCGGCCGCACCTGACGCCGGCCCCGCGCCCTCCGCGTCGTCCACCCCGCTCGATCTGATCGACGACGTGAAGCTGGTCTTTCGGGTGGCCGACTGCGGCGACGAGAGCGCGCTGCCGCAAAACTTCGACAAGAAGGTGGTCGACGACCACTGCAAGACGCAGCACGAGTGGGTCGACCGCTACAACAAGCAGTGGGGCACCAAGGCGAAGGACTTTCTCGCCAAGCTCGAGCCGCAGGGCCTGCCCACCGAGGTGGTCTGCCCGTTCTGCGGCGGCGACATGCTCTCGGTGCTGAACACCTACCCGTTCGCCACCAGCGTCACCACGATGTCGCTCGAGCTCGCCGGCGACCCCCGCAAGCTGAAGACGGTGAAAGACGCGAAGGCGCTCAAAGACGCGCTCCACGACTTCGAGCAGACCGAGATGTCGACGATGCTCTCGAACGACTCGAAGAGCGTGAACATGTCGAAGCTCCAGGTCGGGCTGCTGCCGGGCCAGCTCTCGATGCACCTGATGGGGCTGATGACCCACGGCTTCGAGCCCATTTCAGTGCGCTACTTTCGCGTCGAGAAAGACGGCCAGCTTCACTACTACTCGGCGGCGGAGATCGCCGAGCTCGACAGCGAGCACGCCAAGCACCTGCGCGGGAGCTGGAAAGACCCCGACTTCTCGGTGGCGTTCTCGAACGTCGAGGTTCAGTTCCGCCCGGTGGGCCAGCCGAACGCGCCGATGCGGGTGTTTCGTCACATCGCGGCCGACCTGCTCGACAAGCCGCCCAACGGGCTGTCGACCAACCCGGGGCTGATGAAGTACCTCGACTCGCGGGGCAAGGTGTCGGTGCTGGTGAAGGCGGCGAGCTACCTGCTGTGGCGCGAAGACGCGAACATGATTCGCGACTACCTCCTCTCGCACTCCGACTACATGCTGTCCGACAGCACCGGCGTGCCGCCGTACTACGCCAAGAAGGCCGGCTTCGTTCAGGAGCCCTATGGCTCGTTCGAGGTCTCGTTTCTGGGCGCCACCAAACAGCACAACGGCGACTTCAAGAAGCTGTTCGAGAAGGCCAAGCCGCTCCCGTTCAGGTTCGGGTACCCCGACGGAAGCCCCGAGAAGCGCTCGCACATGGTGGTGACGCGCCGGGCTGAGGCAAAAGACGCCGGTCCTTGAGCCCGGTGAATCGAACCGCCGCGGAAGATCACTTCCCCTCGGAGCGTTGAGCCTCGTTTCGCGGGAGAATCAGTCGCAGTGAGCATTCGGGCCATACTCGCCGGGCTGGTCGTGGGCCTGGTCGCGGCGTTCATCTACTTTCTGCCCGGGTCTCCCCCTCCCCCGCCTCAACCGCCGGTGCCCGAAGCGGTGGCGGCGCCCGATGCCTCGGTGGCGGCGCCCAAGGTCGCGGTGGCGGAGCCCGAGAGCGCGCCGGTGCCCGAAACGGTGAACTTCGCCGAGGGGTTCTGCTCCGAGTCGGGCGGCGAGTCGGTGGTGCTCCACTTCACCCTCGAGAAGCTGCTCAGCGCCCAGCTGGTGGAGCGCATCGACTCCGGCGCGGCGGGCCCCGACACCGACGTGATGACCGCCTGGGTGCAGGGCGCGAAGCCCGAGGCGCTGCTCGAAGAGGCGAAGAAGGCCGAGCAGGCATTGCCGAATTCGCCGTGGCCGAAGGTGGCGGCGGCGATCGCCCTCCACTCGCTCGGCCAGAACGAGCAGCGGGTCGAGAAGCTGCGAGATCTGCGCAAGCTGCTGCCCGACGACCCGGCGGTGGCGATGGCGCTCGCCGACGCGACCCGCGACGCGCCCGACCTCGACGAGGCGATCGACGGGCTGTCGGTGTACTTGAAGCACGAGGCGGCGCCGGCGCTCTCGCGGCTGCGCGCCCGGCTCGAGGTGCAGCGCGACATTCAGAAGGAGTACCGGCGCTCGAGCCGCGGCGGCATCACCCTGCTCTGGCCCGAGGGCTCGCTCACCCCCTCGCAGGCCGACGAGCTGCTGGCGGCGATCGATCGCGGGCTCGACGACGCGGCGGCGTTCACCGCCACCCGGCGGCGAGACCACCTGACCGCGGTGGTCTACCCGAGCCGCTCCGAGCTGTTGGCGGTGAGCTGCGTGCGCAACTGGACCGCGGCGCTCTACGACGGCGTGCTGCGCACGGTGGCGGTGCCCAACGACGCCGGAGTCGACCTGAAGGTGCTGCGCCACGAGACGTTGCACGCGCAGCTGAGCCCGCTCGCGCCGCTGGCGCCGAAGTGGTTTCACGAGGGCGTCGCCCAGGCCTTCGCGCAGGAGCGGCTGCCGAAGCGCGCCTGGAAGCAGATGGTGAACAACAAGGTGTGGATTCCGTTCAGCTCGCTCGACGGCAGCTTTCAGGTATTCGCCAACGGCGCCGACGCCGACCTCGCCTACGCCCAGAGCTACGCGATGGCCGAGCTGATGCGCGAGAAGACCGGCGACCGGGCGGTCTCCAGCGCGCTGGTGGCGTTTCAGAGCGGGGCCGACACGCCGACCGCGTTCGCGAAGGCCTGCGGCGAGCCCGAAGTGACCGGCGATGAGTTGCTGCGCTCAATCGAGCAGCGGTTGGACCGCGAGCGCTGACCACCCGCCGCCTGTACCGAAGCGTCCACGCTACCCGTGGGACGACTGAGGCACGTCACCACACGGTGCCGCACCAGGGTGACGTTTCATTCCGCGGTCGAAGCGCCGCGCTACAATCGCCCCCATGCGCATCGCGATCTGTACGCTCCTCGTGGCGGCCGCGGCTCTGTCTGGCTGTGGCCCGGTTCATCGCTGCAACGACGGGATTCGCAACGGCGACGAGTCTGACGTCGACTGCGGCGGCACCTGCGGCGCCTGTGCCCTGGGCTTCAACTGCATCGGCGACACCGACTGCAACAGCGGCTTCTGCGGCGTCGACCGGCGCTGCACCCCCGACGTCACCGTGCTGCCGAGCAGCGCCGGCGCGAGCACCTTTCTGGTCGACCCCGGCGTCGGCATCGTGGTGCAGCCCGGCAGCCAGGCCGGTTACGGCATCACCGCCAACGTCGGCGCCAGCTACCGGCTGATCTGGACCGGCGATCGCGGCACCTCCGGCACCTACCGCGAGTTCTCGGGCACGGTGTGGACCGGCGGAACCTTCGACTCGATCACCCCCGGCTGCGCCGGCAATGCCTGCCCGCTCGAGTCAGACGACTTCTTGAGCGCGGTCACTCCCGTCTCGGGCGGAGCGGTGATCACCTTCGACACCTTCGCCACCACCGGCCTCGACGGCTTCGACTTCACCAGCACCACCGAGCCGGTCTTCTTCGATCTCACCATCGACGGGCAGCGCTACCCCACGCTCACCTTCTTCCCCAGCGGCGGCGTCGCCGCGAACCCCGACGCCATTCCGTTCGGGCTTCAGACCTCGCCGTGATGACCGCGGCGTAACGAAACAGCGACGTTCCGAACCGTACACAACCACGCGGTTTTCCCCGCAGTGGCGCGTTTGGTGACACGCACAACGACTGTAATTTTCCAGTCGTCCTTCAAAGATCTCCGGCCGATCCACGACGTCGCCGAACGGTGTCGTTTGAGCTATTCCCCGCGCTGGAGTTCCCCTCTTTGGTCAGCACGCCCGAGACTGTCCTGGTGGTCGACGACGACGCACGTTCCCGCGAGCTGGTCGCGGCGATGCTGTCGTCGCGTTACCACGTGCTGCTCGCGCACGACGTTCCCTCCGCGGTGCAGCAGGTGAAGCTTCACCCGGTCGACCTGGTGGTGCTCGACGTGATGATGCCGGTGATCAGCGGCATCGACGGCTGCAAGATGATCAAGGCCGAGCGGCGCGACTGGCTGCCGGTGCTGTTGCTCACCGCGCTCGACGAGCAGTCTGATCGCAACCTCGGGCTGGCCGCGGGCGCCGACGACTTTCTCACCAAGCCGGTCGATCGCCGCGAGCTCGAGCTGCGGGTCGGGTTGTTCCTCAAGCTGAAGCGGCAAGATCGCCAGCTCAACGACCAGCTCGCCGATCTCAACCAGCTCGCCTCGGTGAAGGACGACCTGGTGAACCTGCTGGTGCACGACCTGCGCACCCCGCTCACCGCGCTGATGATGGTGCTGCGCATGCTGGAGATGACCGCCACCGACGAGGCGTCCAAAGAGACCCTCCAGCTGGGGCGCGAGGCGGGCGCGCGGCTCACCCAGCTGGTCGAAGAGCTGCTCGAGGTGCGGCTGCTCGAAGAGGGCAAGCTCACCCTCAAGCTCGAGCCGATCAACGCCCGCGAGGTGATGCAGGAGGCGGTCGACGCGGTGCAGCCGGTCGCGCTCGATCGCAAGGTGAAGCTGGTGGTCGAAGACTCGAGCGACGTGATGCTCTCGCTCGACCGCAAGCTGGTGCGCCGCGCGATCGAGAACCTGCTCTCCAACGCGGTGAAGTACACCAAGGGCCAGGTCGACGTCGGGCTGAGCAGCGGCTCCGACTCGGCCGAGGTCACGGTCGCCGATCGCGGGCCTGGCATTCCCGCCGCCTACCGCGCCAACCTGTTCGAGAAGTTCGGCTCGGTCGAGGCCGAGAAGGGCAACCAGCGGCGTGGCATCGGGCTCGGGCTCTACATGGTTCGGCTGGTGGCCAGCGCCCACTCCGGCCAGGTGCTGGTGGAGGATCGCGAGGGGGGTGGAGCGCGGTTCAGGCTCCAGCTGGGGCCGTGGGGCCCGGTGGTGGGCTGAGCTGGTTGATCTGCCAGGTCGGCTCCCTGTGGGTCTCGCTGCCGCTGTCGAGGGTGGGCGAGACGATGCGACCGCTCCCTCTTCGCTCCATTCCGAACGCCGCCCCCTTCGACTGTGGCGAGGCCACCATTCGCGGGCAGCCCACTCCGGTCTACGACCTCGGCCTGCTCGCCGCCGGTGAACGCTCCAGCCAACGGCGCTGGGTGACCTTGAAGACCGCGCCCCGGCCGGTGGCGCTGGCGGTCGACGCGGTGCACCGCGTGAAGACGCTCGCCGAGGCCGACACGCTCCAGCCGCTGCTCGCCACGGTTCCCGTCGAGGGCGACCTCGGCGCCGCGCTGCGCGAGGCCCGCAGGCTGGGCGCCGGGGTGATGCCTTGAGCGCGGAGCTCGAGCGTTTTCGCAGCGCGCTCACCGCCCACCTCGGCCTCGCCTTCGACGAGAGCAAAGAGACCTGGTTGGGCGAGGTGCTCGCCCGGCGGCTGGCGGAGACGCGGCAGCAGGCCGAGGCCTACCTCGAGGTGCTCGAGCACATGCCGTCGCAGTCGGAGCTGCGCTGGCTCGCCCAGAAGCTCACCGTCGGAGAGACCTACTTCTTTCGCCAGCGGGAGCAGTTCAACGCGCTCGCCGACGTGCTCGAGCCCCAGCACCAGGTGAACGGGGTGAAGGTGGCGCGGCTGCTCTCGGCCGGTTGCGCCTCGGGCGAAGAGGCGTACACGCTGGCGATCGTGGCCCGCGAGTCGCTGCAGGCGCGGGGCTGGTCGGCGTCGATTCGCGCCTTCGATCTGAACCCCGAGTCGCTCGCCAAGGCGGCGAAGGGCGTCTACTCCAGCTGGTCGCTCCGCGAGACGTCGCAGCCGGTGCGCGAGCGCTGGTTTCGGCCCCAGGGCCAGCAGGTGGTGTTGGCCGACGAGCTTCGCGCCGCGGTGCGCTTCGAGGAGCGCAACCTGATCTCCGACGACCCCAGCGCGTGGGCCGACGGCGCCTACGACGCGATCTTCTTTCGCAACGTGCTGATGTACTTCTCGCCCGAGGTGGCCAGCGCGGTGGTGGCGAAGATGGCGCGCTGCCTCGCGCCCGGCGGCCACCTGTTCCTGGGTCACGCCGAGACGCTGCGAGGGCTGTCGACCGACTTCCACCTCCGCCACACCCACGACACGTTCTACTACCAGCGCAAGCCGGGGCCTCCGCGGGTGCGGCCGTTGGACATCGCCGCGGTCGCCGCCGAAAGAACGCCCACGGCCGGCAAGGCCGACAGCTGGTTCGACTCGATTCAGCGCGCGTCGGAGCGGGTCGCCGCGCTCACCGAGCCCGCGGCCGATTCCAAGAGCGCGCAGGGTTGGAACGTGGCCGAGGCGCGCAGGCTGATCGAGCGCGAGCGCTTCGACCAGGGCCTCGAGCTGCTCCGCGCGCTGCCGCCGGAGTCGCGCTCCGACCCCGAGGTGCTGCTGCTCTGGGCGGTGGCGTTGTTTCAGCGCGGCCAGCTGGTGGCGGCCGAGGAGACCTGTCGCGCGCTGCTGGCCAAAGACGAGCTCAACGCCGGGGCCCACTACGTGCTCGCGCTCTGCCGCGACGGAGCGCGTGATCTGTCGGGCGCGGCAGAAGAAGACCGCTTCGCCTCCTACCTCGACCCCGGCTTCGCGATGCCGCGCATGCACCTCGGCATGCTCGCCCGCCGCGGCGGAGACCTGTTCGCCGCCCACAAGGAGCTCCACCAGGCGCTCTGGCTGCTGGAGCGTGAAGACCCCTCGCGGCTGCTGTTGTTCTCGGGCGGCTTCGGCCGCCAGGCGCTGATCTCGGTCTGTCAGCAGGAGCTCGATCGGCTGGGGGCGGCGCGATGAGCGGGGTGCTCGACCAACGCGCCCGGCAGCTGCGGGAGACGTTCGACCGCGCCTTCGCCGAGCCGCGCGATCGCCCCGCGCCGCCCACCACCGACTTTCTCGGGCTGCGAGTCGCCGGCGAGCCGTACGCGATTCGGCTCTCCCAGGTGGCGGCGCTGCACGTCGATCGCAAGGTCGCCGCTCTGCCCTCGCCCGACCCGCTGGTGGCCGGGGTGGTGAGCCTGCGCGGCACGCTCCACACGGTGTTCGACCTGCGCGCGGTGCTGGGCAAGCCGACCGCGCTGCCGTCGCGCTGGCTGATCGCGCTCGCCGGCGCTCCCGCCGCCTATCTCTTCGACGGCTTCGACGGGCTGCTCCGCGTCGAGACCGCGCTCGTCGAAGGCGAGCTCCTTTCGGGCCCTCCCAAGCGCCCGGTGTTGAACCTGCAGATGAAAGGGTCGTGAATGAATCGCAATTGGACCTACGGCAGCCGGCTCGCGTTCGGCTTCACCCTCGCCGGCGTGGTGTTGCTGGTGGTGTCGCTCACCGGCTACCGCAGCAATCAGCGGCTGATCGAGAACGACCGGCTGGTCAGTCACACCCACCAGGTGCGCCGCCAGCTCGCCTGGCTGCTCGCCCGGGTGGTCGACGCCGAGACCGGGGAGCGCGGCTTCGTGATCACCGGCGACGAGGTCTACCTCGAGCCCTACCAGGCGGCGGTGGGTGACATCGACAAGACCTTCGA
Source organism: Myxococcaceae bacterium (assembly GCA_047602415.1). Taxonomy (GTDB): domain Bacteria; phylum Myxococcota; class Myxococcia; order Myxococcales; family Myxococcaceae; genus JASGHH01. The sequence continues at coordinate 2,064,144 of JASGHH010000001.1, forward strand.
CGAGGTGCGCCGGCTCACCTCCGACAACCCTTCCCAGCAGCAGCGGCTGGCGGCGATGCGGCCCGCGATCGACGCCGAGCTGGTGGTGCTGCGCGAGGTGATCGCCGCCCGGAGGGCGAGCGGGGCAGACGCCGCCAGCGCCCAGATCGTGAAGGGCGCGAGCAAGCAGCACGTCGACGAGGTGCGCAAGGTGGTGGCCGAGATGGACGAGGCCGAGGCGTCGCTGCTGCAGCTGCGCGCCGCCGAGGCCGAGGCGAGCGCCGACCTCACCCGCTCGGTGATCCTGTTCGGCAGCGTGTTCGGGGTGCTGCTGGTGGCGCTCACCGGTTGGGTGATCTCCCGCGCCCTCAGCCGCCAGATCGGCTCGTCGGTGCAGCGCATTCAGTCGAGCTCGGCGGAGCTGCAGGCGGCGGCCAACCAGCAGGTCACCTCGGCCAAGGAGCAGTCGGGGGCGATGAACGAGATCTCCACCACCATCACCGAGCTGCTGGCGACCTCCCGGCAGATCTCCGAGAGCGCTCAGCGGGTGGCGAAGATCGCGGAGCAGACCGCGGGCTCGGCGCGCACCGGCGACGGCACCCTCAACAAGGCAGCCGAGTCGATCGAGAGCATCAAGCGGCAGGTGGAGCAGATCGTCTCCCACATGCTCGAGCTGGGGAAGAAGTCGCAGCAGATCGGGGTGGTGCTCGACATCGTTCAGGAGCTGGCCGAGCAGACCAACATTCTGGCGATCAACGCCACCATCGAGGCCGCCGGCGCGGGCGAATCAGGCAAGCGTTTCGCGGTGGTAGCCGACGAGATCCGAAAACTCGCCGACCGTGTCTCTCTCTCTACCAAGGAGATTCGCGCCTTGATCGACGACGTTCGCGGGGCGGTGAACACCACGGTGATGGCGACCGAGACGGGGGCCAAGACCGTCGACAGCGGCAGCCGGCTGTTCTCGGAGGTGGCGGTGGCGTTCAAGCAGATCTCCTCCCAGGTGATCGTCACCACCGAGGCGGCGAAGGAGATCGAGCTGTCGACCAAGCAGCAGACCTCCGCGGTCGAGCAGGTGAACATGGCGATCGCCAACGTGGCGCAGGCCACCCGCGAGACCGAGGCGAGCTCCAGCCAGACCCTCCAGACCGCCTCCCAGCTGGCGACGCTCTCGGGCGAGCTGCAGAAGATGGTGCAAGCCGGCGCGTAGACCTCCATGGCCGCCGACCCCTACAAATACTTTCGCGTCGAAGCGAAAGAGCTTTCCGACGAGCTCTCCAAGGGGGTGCTGCGGCTCGAGAAGGGCGCCGACGAGGCGCTGGTGGCGAAGCTGTTGCGGCTCGCGCACACCCTCAAGGGCGCGGCCCGGGTGGTGAAGCAGACCGCGATCGCCGAAGACGCCCACGGGCTGGAAGATCTGCTCCAACCGTTTCGCGCCGGCGGGGCGGTGAGCACCGAGGTGGTGCAGAAGCTGCTCGCCCGGGTCGACGCGATCTCCGCCCAGGTGCAGTCGCTCTCGCTCCCGCAAGAGGCCGCGAAGCCGAAGGGCGCCGCCACCGACGCCGCCCAGACGGTGCGCGCCGACGTCGAGGAGGTCGATCGGGTGCTCGACGGGCTCTCGGAGGCCCACACCCAGCTGATGGCGCTGCGCACGGTGAGCACCCGGCTCGATCGCGCCCGGGGCATCACCGACCTGCTCGCCGAGCAGAGCGCCCGTGGCCGGGCCGCGAAGTCGAGCCAGCTCGCCGCGCTCGCCTCCGAGCTGCGGAGCCTGATCTCCGCCGTCTCGCGCGATCTGTCGTCGACCTGGGAGCAGCTCGACCGGGAGCTGCGCCAGGTGCGCGACGCCGGCGAGCAGCTGCGGCTGGTGAGCGCCTCCACCTTGTTCTCCACCCTCGAGCGCACCGCCCGCGACGGCGCCCTCTCGCTCGGCAAGGAGGTCGCGTTCAGCTCCAAGGGCGGCGAGGTGCGCCTCGACGCCCACGTGCTCGAGGGCGTGCGCGGCGCGCTGCTCCAGTTGTGCCGCAACGCGGTCGCGCACGGGCTGGAGACGCCCGACGAGCGCCGCGCGGCGAAGAAGCCGGCTGAAGGCCGGCTGGAGGTGACCGTCACCCGCCTCGGCCGCCGAGTTCAGTTCGCGGTGCTCGACGACGGCCGCGGGGTCGACGTCGCGGCGGTGCGCCAGGCGGCACGCAAACGGGGCCTCGGCGGTGCCGGGCAGGAGCCGTCGAGCGCGGGCGAGTGGCTGCAGCTGCTGCTGCGCGGCGGGTTGAGCACCACCGAGAAGGTGACCGAGCTGTCGGGGCGCGGCGTCGGCCTCGACGTGGTGCGGGCGGCCTGCGAGCAGCTGAAGGGCACCGTCACCGCCAGCACCACGCCCGGCAAAGGCACCACCTTCGTGCTCACGGTGCCGCTCTCGCTCGCCTCGCTGGAGGGGCTGGTAGTGGAGTCGGCCGAGCAGCCGGCCACGCTCCCGCTCGACGCGGTGCGGGCCACGGTGCGGCTGAGCCCGTCGGAGATCTTCAAGACTCCCACGGGAGAGGCGATCACCTACGAGCACGCGTCGATCCCCTTCGTGCCGCTCTCGCGGCTGCTGAAGCCGGGCGCGGCGCGGGCCCACCGTGGCATCTGGTCGGCGGTGGTGGTGGAGGGCCGAAACGGGCGGGCGGCGATCGGCGTCGATCGGCTGCTCGGCACCGGCACGGTGGTGCTCCGCCCGGTGCCCGAGGTGGCGGAGGTGAGCCCGGTGGTGGCGGGCGCCTCGGTCGACGCCGAAGGCCGGGCCCGGCTGGTGCTCGACCCCGATGCGCTGGTGGCGGCCGCGCAGGCGAGCCTCTCCGACGAAGGGGAGCCGCTGCCTTCGAAGCGCCACCTGCTGGTGATCGACGACTCGCTCACCACCCGCATGCTGGAGCAGAGCATTCTCGAGGCGGCCGGCTACCAGGTCGACCTCGCCACCTCCGCCGAAGAAGGCCTGGTGCTGCTCAAGGAGCGGCCGTACGCGCTCTGCCTGGTCGACGTGGAGATGCCGGGGATGGACGGCTTCACCTTCATCGAGAAGCTGCGGGCCGACCCGGTTCTCCGCACCCTGCCGGCAATTCTGGTCACCTCACGAGATGCGAGCGAAGATCTGCGCCGCGGTGAAGCGGTGGGCGCCCAGGGCTACGTGGTGAAGGGTCAGTTCGACCAGGCCCAGTTGTTGGCGCGCATCAAACAGCTCGTGGGGAGTTGATGGCGCGGATCAGGGTGTTGATCGCGGAGGACTCGACGACCGTGCGCAAGCGGTTGCTCGAGGTGATCTCCCAAGCTCCGGAGTTCGAGGTGGTGGGCGAAGCGGCCGACGGCCGCACCGCGTTCGACCTCTGCCAGCGGCTGCGCCCCGACGTGGTGACGATGGACATGGTGATGCCGGTGATGACCGGGCTCGCCGCCACCGAGCAGATCATGGCCCAGTGCCCGACGCCGATCGTGGTGGTGTCGGCTTCGGTCAACCGGGGCGAGCTGTTCAAGACCTACGACGCACTGGCCGCCGGCGCGCTCGACGTGATCGACAAGCCGCAGGGCACCGAGGCCCACGGCGAGTGGGAGCAGAAGCTGCTCTCGGTGCTGCGGGTGGCCTCGCGGGTCAGGGTGATCACCCACCCGCGCGCGCGCCTCGGCCTCTACCCGCCGGTCTCCCGGTTTCCCTCTCCGGTGATCCCCTCGGCGGTGACCGCGCACACCGGCAAGCTGATCGCGCTCGGGGCCTCCACCGGTGGGCCGGCGGCGCTGATGCAGATTCTGGGGGGCCTGGGGGTGCCCTACCCTCTGCCGGTGCTGGTGGTGATGCACCTCAACGCGCCGTTCGCGCACGCGTTCGCGGAGTGGCTCGGCCAGCACACCCGGCTGCCGGTGAGCTACGCGCGCGACGGCGAGCCGCTGAGCAGCCTGGTCGGCAAGGTCGCGCTGGCGCCGCCCGACCAGCACCTGTACGTCGATCAAGGAAGGCTGCGGTTGTCGAACGCCCCCGAGCGGCACTCCTGCCGGCCGTCGGTCGACGTGCTGTTCGAGTCGCTCGCCGGTGAAACCGCGCCGGGCGTGGTGGCCGCGCTGCTCACCGGCATGGGCAAAGACGGCGCCGCCGGCTTGCTCGCGCTGCGCAAGGCGGGCGCGCTCACCCTGGCGCAAGACGAGGCGAGCTCGGTGGTCTACGGCATGCCGCGCGAAGCGGCGGCGCTGGAGGCAGCGTCGAAGGTGATGCCGCTGGGCGAAATCGCGCAGGTGGTCGCGGGCTACGGCCCCCCGAAAGACTGACGATGGCCGATCGGATCTTGATCGTCGACGACAGCCTCACGGTGCGAATGGACCTCCAGGAGTCGTTCGCCACCGCGGGCTTCGAGGTCGAGGGCGCCGCCACCTGCGCCGACGCCGAGCGGCTGCAGCTGGAGCGGCCGGCGCAGCTGGTGCTGCTCGACGTCAACCTCCCCGACGGCGACGGGGTGGAGCTGCTCGGCCGGCTCCGCCAGCTGCCCCAGGGCCCGTCGCTGGTGGTGATCATGTTGTCGAGCGAGGCGGAGGTGAAGAATCGCCTCCGCGCCCACCGGCAGGGCGCCGACGACTACGTGGGCAAGCCGTACGACGCCCGCTACCTGGTGGCGCGGGCCCGGGAGCTTCTGCGGCTGAAGCGGGTGGCCACCGCCGGCGCGCCCCAACGCCGCTCGCTGCTGCTGATCGACGACAGCGTCACCTTTCGCGAGCGGGTGAAGGAGATCTGCGAGGGCGCCGGCTACCAGGTCACCATCGCGCCGAGCGGCGAAGAGGGGCTGTTGTTGGCCGCCGCCGACCCGCCGTTGGCGATCGTGGTCGACGGGCAGCTGCCGGGCATCGACGGGCCGGCGGTGATTCGCAGGCTGCGGCTCGACGAGGCGCTGAGGGCGACGCCGTGCGTGCTGCTCACCGGCTCCGAGAAGCCGGGCGACGAGCTGCGCGCGCTGGAATCGGGCGCCGACGCTTTCGTGCGCAAAGATCAGCCGCTCGAGGTGCTGCTCGCCAAGCTGGCCGCGGTGCTTCGCCAGTCGAGCGCGCCGCCGAGGCTCACCACCAGCGCGCTCGGGCCCCGAAAGGTGCTGGCGGCCGACGACGACCCCGACTACCTCGAGAGCCTGGCAGAGACGCTGAGAATGGACGGGCTGGAGGTGGTGTGCGCCCGCTCCGGCGAGGCGGCGCTGGAGCTGCTCTCGGTGCAGCGGCCCGACTGCGTGCTGCTCGATCTCAACATGCCGGGGCTGAACGGCATCGAGACCTGCCGGCGAATCAAGTCGTCGAACGTGCGCGACGTGCCGGTGATGGTGCTCACCTCGCAAGACGACAAGCAGGCGATGATCGACGCGCTCGCCGCCGGCGCCGACGACTACCTGTCGAAGGGCACCGAGCCGGAGGTGCTGAAGGCGCGGGTGCGCGGCCAGCTGCGCCGCAAGCAGCTCGAAGACGAGCACCGCCGCGCCCGCGAAGAGCTGCTCTCGCGAGAGCTCGACGCGCGCCGGGTGCACGAGGTGGAGCAGGCCAACAAGGCGAAGTCGTCGTTCCTCGCCAACATGTCGCACGAGCTGCGCACCCCGCTGAATTCGGTGATCGGCTTCTCGGAGCTGCTGCGCGACGAGCTCTCGGAGTCGATCTCTCCCACCCACAAGAAGTACCTCGACGACGTCAACGCCGCGGGCCGGCACCTGCTCTCGCTGATCAACGACATTCTCGACCTCTCGAAGATCGAGGCCGGCCGGCTGGAGCTGCGCAAGACCAGCCTCCACCCCGACGAGGTGGTCGACGAGGCGCTGGGGCTGATCTCGGGCATGGCGATGAAGCGCGCGGTGAAGGTGGAGCGTCAGGGCTCCTCGCGCCGGGCGGTGAACGCCGACCCGCAGAAGCTCCGCCAGGTGCTGCTCAACCTGCTCTCCAACGCGGTGAAGTTCAGCCCCGAGGGCTCGATGGTGACGGTGGCGCTGGCCGACGTCGAGGCGGGGGTGCAGTTCTCGGTGCGCGACCGCGGCGAGGGCATGCCGCCGGAGCTGTTGCCGCAGCTGTTCGAGCCGTTCGTGCAGGGCGAGAGCCACATGGTGAAGCGCCACCAGGGCACCGGCCTGGGGCTGGCGATCTGCAAGCGGGTGCTCGAGAAGCACGGCTCCGACATCACCGTCGAGTCGACCCTCGGCCAAGGCTCGGTGTTCACCTTCGTGCTCGAGCCCACCCACGAGGCCCCCGCGCCGGTGGCGGAGGTGGAGGCGATCGCGCGCCGCGCCGACGCGCCGCTGGTGCTGGTGATCGACGACCACGATCAGAACCGGCTGGTCGCCCGGGCGGTGCTGGAGCGCGCCGGCTACCGGGTGGCCGAAGCGGGCAACGGCGCCGACGGGCTGGAGCGCGCCCGGGAGCTGTTGCCCAGGCTGGTGCTGATGGATCTGGCGATGCCCCGCCTCGACGGCTTCGGCGCGCTGGAGCGGATGCGGGCCGACCCGAAGACGGCGGCGATACCGGTGGTGGCGTTCACCGCCTGGGCGCTGAAGCAAGACGAAGATCGCGCCCGCGCCGCCGGGTTCGACGGCTTTCTCACCAAGCCGGTCGACAGCCGCGCGCTGCTCTCGACGCTCGAGAAGCTGGTGCCGCGCTAAGGCGAGACTTCGCCGTTGAGGGTGACGTCGACGGTGAAGTGCGGCTCGCCGTCTCCGGTGCCCGACAGCAGCACGAAGAACTTGCCGCCGTCGTTCTTCAGGGTGTCGAGCAGAAACTTGTCCACGTCGGGAGAGCCGCCCAGCGGCCCGTCGACCCCGGCGATCAGCAGAATCGGCCCCAGCGAGCCGAGCACGACGTCGTGGGTGCCGTCGCTGGGCGCCGACTGGGCCCTGAGCGCGAGGGTGATCGTCATCGAGCCCGCTTTGTTGGCGGCGTCGAGCTGGGTGATCTTCGCCACCACCGAGTCGCACTTCAGCTCGGTGACCTTGGCGGCGCCGTCGGCGGCGATCTCGGGCACCGAGAGCAGATCGTAGAGCACCGTCGCGGTGGCGGTGTCGGTGGTCGAGTCGGCCTTCATCGTCTGCTTCACCGCGAACTTCTTGCCGCCGCCGCACGCGCACAGCACCAACAGCGGCAGCACCACCCATCGAGAGGCCTTCATCGCCGGAGCACTCTAGCCCCGGTGGCGGCCGTCATCATTCCTTCATGCAACGAAAAGGTAACCGATGTGCTTCACTCTACCGCCGCAGGTGCTCCCACCTTGTGACTAACATCGAAGCGCAGCACCACCTTCGTGTCTCTCGCCCAAATGACCCAGCAGTCTGAGCGCCGCGTTCGCGGCATTTTGTTCATCGATTACGTGAAGATGCTCCGCAGCCACAAAGTGGCGGAGAAAGCCGGTCAGCACCTCGAGCTGGAAGACGCGCCGTTCTTGATCGGCCGTCTCGACCCCGACGGCTGGTACCCGATGTCGACCTTCGAGCGGCTCGGCCTCGCGATCCTCTCCGAGATCGTCGGAGTGGAGACCGACTCGATTCGGCTCTGGGGCCGCGCCCAGCTCGCCGGTCTGCTCAAGTTCTTCCCCGATCTCGCCCACGCGGGAGACGCGCGCGACGCGATCATGCGGCTGCAGACGTTGATGCGCAGCCTGTTCGACTTCGAGTGCGTCACCGTCGAAGAGGTCGACGACGAGAGCGCCTACGTGCGGGTGAGCTACGGCATGAGCGGCCCGGCGGAGATGGCCGCCACCTGGCAGACGATCGGCTTCTTCGAGGAGCTGGTCACCAACAGCGGCGGCAACGAGGTGGCGAGCGAGCTGAAAGACGGCGCCTTCATCATTCGCTGGGCGATGCAGGCGGCGGCGGTGCCGCTCCCCACCCGGCCCAAGGTGTTGGTGGTCGACGACCAGAGGCTGGTGCTCCAGGCGCTGGTGCGGGTTCTCAAAGACGACGTCGACGTGGTCGACGCCAGCAGCGCCAACGAGGCCTACGCCCGGCTGCAGGAGCAGCACTTCGACGCGGTGCTCGCCGACCTCGATCTCGGCGGGCCGCCCGACGGCATGCGGCTGCTCGAAGAGGTGCACCGGCGCTGGCCGCACACCATTCGGGTGCTCCACACCGGCAAAGAGGTGGAGCGCGCGCAGCAGCTGGTGTCGCAGGGCGTGCTCAACGCGGTGGTGACCAAGCCGGCCACCAGCGAGGTGCTGCTCAAGGCGCTGGGGGCCGCGAAAGGCTGAGCACCATCGTCTGAATCATCTTCGAGAGCTCGGGGCGCACCTTCTCGGGCGTCTTCGACTCCGCCACCGCCATCGCCGCCTCGACGATCATTCCCCTCAGGGTGGGCGCGAGCAGCGTCGCCCGCTCGACGGTGAGCGCGCCCGAGCGCACCAGCCCCTCGAGCGACGCCTGGAGCAGCGGCGCGGTCTTCTGCTGTTCGATGCGCCTCCACTTGTCCAACCCGAGCACCGCCGGCGCCTCGATGAACGCCAGCTTCACCTTGGGCGTGCCCGACGCCTCCAGCACCGCGTCGATGCCCGCGCACAACCTCAGCCATGGGTCGGCGTGCGCGCTGAGCTTCGACTGCGCCTTCGCCACCAGCTCCTCGGTGATCGTCTCGGCCACTCTCTCGAACAGCGCCAGCTTGTCTTCGAAGTGGTGGTAGATGGCGCCCGAGGTCATCTTCGCCGCCTTCGACAGCTCGCCGATGGTGACCTTGGCGTAGCCCTTCTTCACGAACAGAGCGGTGGCCACCTCCACCAGGCGCGCAATCGTCTGTTCCGACTGCTCGGCCCTCCGCTCCTTGAGTGACATAACGGCATTATGTTACACCCTGCGGGCGATGACGACGATCAAGAACGACGGCCGTCCCCTCCCCGTGAGCACCACCCGCACCGGGCCGAGCACCGGCTCTCAGCCCGCGCTCGCTCCTGCGCAGCCCGCGCCCGCCAACGCCGGCTGGGGCCCGCGGGGAGCGCCGGCCGCCGCGCCGAAGAGCGAAGGCTTCAAGCCGCCGAACCTGTCGGGTGCACCCGCGGCGCGGCCTTCGGCGCCCGTCTCGACCCAGCCGGTCGCGCTCTCGCCGGAGCAGAAGGGCCAGGTGGCGGTGAAGAAAGGCACCTGCCCGTTCATCGGCACCGCGGTGGCGACCGGCAACCTCCCGGTTCGCAACTCGGCCGACAAACCGCTGGGCAGCGTTCAAGACGTGGTGGCGCTCGGCAACACCGGCGGCGGCGATCTCGGCAAGGTGCTGGAGCTGTTCGCGCAGGGCAACCACGGCTACATGCCGGGCCAGGACGGGCGGCTCGATCAGCCGGTGCCGCAGGGCACCTTCAGCCTCGATCTGCCCGGCTCGCAGGGCTCGCACCCGGGCCACAGCGGCATTCTGCAGGGCAACCCGCTGATGCCGAACTCCGGGCGCTTCTCTGACGACGACTTCAACCGGCTGCTGTCGAAGGCGAAGGACGGCTACATCAAGCGCTCAGACGTGGGGAAGTTCATCGCCGAGAACTGCATCAAGGATCCCAACTCCAAGGTGGTGGGGCTGAACGTGGCGGGCAAGTTGGCGGGCGACGTCGCGGGCGTGGCGGCGAAGGCGCCGGCGGCGTTGCTCGAGAAGGTCGAGAACAAGCTCACCGGCAAGACCCAAGACACCGCTCAGCGGGCCGAGCTGCGCGCGCTCACCAAGACGCTGGGCGAAGACAACCTCTCGGGCTCGGCGGGCGAGTTCGGGCTGCTGTTCGCGTTTCTCGCCAACAAGCCCGGCGCGAAGACGGTCGACGGCGAGCCGGCGATCTCCGTTCAGGACCTGAGCTCGATGTTCAAGGACAAGCAGTTCCCGCCCGGCTGGGAGACCTGGCCGAAGAACGCGAGCGACTGGGTGTCGAGCACCACCGCGCTCACCGCCTCGGCGGCGGCGGAGTACGCGCGGCTGAAGCTGGAACACTAACCTTCTTCGCCGGGCTCGGGCTTGGCCTCGATCTTGTGGGTCTTCAGCAGCCGGCGGAAGTTGGAGCGGTCGACGCCGGCCAGCTCCGCCGCGCGGGTGATGTTGCCCTCGGTCCGCTTCAAGATCGTGGTGCAGTAGCGCCGCTCGAACGCGGCGTGGTTGAGCTCGCGCGCCTGGTAGAACGGCAGGTGGGTGAGGCTCGCCGGCTCTTCGGTCGACGCCTTGCCCTCGGAGCCGATGTTGCCCGGCAGATCTTCAGGGACCAGCTCGTTGCTCTGCGAGACGACCACCGCTCGCTCGATCGCGTTCTCGAGCTCGCGCACGTTGCCCGGCCAGCCATGCGCGACCAGCCGCTCCATCGTCGGGCGGGTCAGCCCGTTGATGGTCTTGGCCGACTTCTTGGCGTACTTGCCGATGAAGTGGTGCACCAGCGGCGCGATGTCTTCCGGGCGATCGCGCAGCGGCGGCAGTGAGACCGCGATCACGTTCAACCGGTAGAAGAGGTCTTCGCGAAACCGGCCGGCGGCCTTCGCCTTGGCGAGGTCGACGTTGGTCGCCGCCACCACCCGCACGTCGACCGAGAGCTCGTCGTTGGAGCCGACCGGCTTGACCTTGCTCTCCTGGAGCACGCGCAGCAGCTTCACCTGGAGCGAGGGCGCCATCTCGCCGATCTCGTCGAGGAACAGGGTGCCGCCATCGGCCGCCTGAAACAGGCCGCGCCGGTTGGAGGTCGCACCGGTGAAGCTGCCCTTCACGTGGCCGAACAGCTCCGACTCGAGCAGGGTCTCGGTGAGCGCGCCGCAGTTCACCGCCACGAACGGCTTGTTCTTGCGCGGGCTGCGGCGGTGAATCGCGCGGGCGACCAGCTCTTTGCCGGTGCCGCCTTCGCCGGTGATCAGCACCGTGGTCGAGGCGTAGGCGATGCTGTTCACCAGCTTGAAGACGTCGGTCATCTTCGGGCTGGTGCCGACCAGGTCTTCGAAGTTCTCCTTCACCTCCAGCATCTGCTCCAGCTGGGCGGTGCGGCTCTTCAAGCGGCGCTGGGCGGCGGCGTTCTGGAGCGTGCGCACCAGCCGATCGTGATCGGTGAACGGCTTGGTGAAGTAGTCGAACGCACCCAGCTTCAGCGCCTCGACCGCCGCGTCGATGCTGCCGTGGCCGGTGACCAGCACCACCTCGGCGCCGACCTTGCGGTTCTTCAGCTCCTTCAGCAGGTCCATGCCGGTGAGGTTGGGCATCTGCACGTCGGAGAGCACCACGTCGACGCCCGGCTCACTCGCCGCCGACAGGCCCTCGACCGGGTCGAACACCGCGTCGACCGAGAAGCCCGACCGCTCCAACAACCTGGAGATCGCCTTCAGGAGGTCGCGATCGTCGTCGATCACCACCACCCGAACCGGGTCCCCTTTGACCGTTTCAGTCATGAACTCGCACCCTTCCGAGGTAAATTTACCTCCGTCCAAGGGCGCGTAAAAGCACGCGTTTCGACTGTAAAATTACAGTGTTACTGTAAATGCCCTTCAGCGAATCTTCACGTCGAGGAGCTCCACCTCGAACAGGAGCGTCTCGTTGGGGCCGATCGCAGGCGGAGAACCGCGCGAGCCGTAGCCCAGCGACGGGGGAATGGTGAGGCGCCGCTTGCCGCCGACCTTCATGCTCATCAGCCCCTGATCCCAACCGCGAATCACCTGCCGGGCGCCGAGCTTGAACTCGAGCGGCTCGCCGTCGGCGTTGGAGTCGAACTGGGTGCCGTTGGTGAGCCAGCCGGTGTAGCGCACCACCAGCACCCGGCCGTCGAGCGCTTCGGCGCCGTTGCCGAGCTTCAAGTCTTCGACCCGCAGCTGATCGTCGTACTGGGGAACCTCGTCGACGTCGCCACCGCCGGAAGACGAGGCCGAGCTGGTCTTGCAGCCGGCCAGCACCAGCAGCAGCGCGAAGAGCAGCCTCATGCCGCCTTCTTCTCTTTGCTCGCGCCCACCCAGTAGAGCACCGCGGCCATCAGCAGGTACGGCACCGAGGGGCCCCAGGTCTCGTTGGAGGCGAGGTGGCCGAACTTGTCGAAGAACTCGCTGAAGTCGAACATTCGATCTTTTTCGACCATCAAGATCGCCGACTGAATCACGCCGGTGATCGCGCCTCCCGCGATCAGGCCCGACGCCATCAGCATGCCGGGGCTGAACTCGGCGTCGGCTGCCGATTCACCCTTGCGGCGGCGATCGACCAGCGCCCGCACCACTCCGCCGACGAAGATGCCGGCCGAGGTCGACAGCGGCAGGTAGAGACCGACCGCGACCGGGAGCGCGGGCACGCCGACCAGCTCGAGCACCAACGCGATCAGCACTCCGACGATCACCAGGCCCCAGGGGAGCTTGCCGCCCAGGGTGCCGTCGATGATCAGGCGAAACAGTTGGGCCTGCGGCGCGGGGAACTTCTTCACCACGCTCTCGGCGTAGGTGATCTCACCAGCGTCGTTCACCAGGTAGCGGCCAGGCGCGACCTCGCCCTGGCGCTCGGGCAGGTCGACCACCGAGTAGAGCTGGTGATCGAGGCCCATCTCCTTCGCCGCGTTGGCCGCGATCGGGAGGTGAACGTTGGCGAAGCTGGCCTTCTCGAGGCGGTACGGGAAGCCGCCGGCGATGCCCGGGTCGACCAGGAAGCGGAGCTTGCCGCTGGCGTCGGCGAGGTACTTGCCGCGGCTCACGCCGTTCGCGTCTTCAGACACGTAGACCACCTTGTACGGCTGGCCGTCGGGGCCCTTCTGCTCCTCGGTCATCTGCTCGGCGGTGGCGGTGAAGCCGGGCATGTCGATCGGCCGGTAGGTGGTGTTGCCGACGTTGAGCGAGTTGACCACGAAGCCGATCACGATCGCCGAGGTGAGCACGCCGATGCCGATGCCCATCTGCTGCAGCCGCGGGGTCGCGCCGACCAGGAAGCCGGTCTTCAGGTCTTGCGAGATGGTGCCGCCGTTCGAGGCGGCGACGCAGACCAGCGCCGCGGTGGTGAGCGCCATCGCCTTGTAGTGGGTGCCGGTCCACCCCGCGACCACGAACAGGCCGCAGGTGATCAGCAGGGTGGCGATCGTCATGCCCGAGATCGGGTTCGACGAAGAGCCGATCTCACCGGTGACCCGGCTGGAGACGGTGGTGAAGAAGAACCCGAACAGAATGATCAGCACCGCCGAGAGCAGGTTGATCTGGAGCGTGGGCGCCAGCCAGATCGCCAGCGCGATCGCGGCCGAGCCGCCCAACACGATGGTGATCGGGAGATCCTGCCGGGTGCGGGGCGCGTCGTTGCCGGTCTTGCCCGAGCCGGCCCGAATCGACTTCAGGCCTCCGCGAAAGGCGCCGATGATCGTCGGCATGCCGCGGGCGAGCGAGACGAAGCCGCCGGTGGCCACCGCGCCGGCGCCGATGTAGCGAATGTAGGCGTCGCGCATGTCGCCGGCGTTCATCTCGGCGATCGGCTTGGCGGCGTCGAACAGCGGCACGGTGACCGAGTCGCCGAACAGGTGCATCAGCGGCACCAGCACCAGAAAGCCGAGCGCGCCGCCGGCCATCATCTGGGCCGAGATCTTGGGGCCGATGATGTAGCCGACGCCCAGCATCGGCGGGCTGACCTCGAACGCGAGCGAGGCGCCCTTGAGCTTGCCCCAGAAGCTGAAGGCGAAGTTGGCGGTGTCGACCCACGCCTTCGCGATCAGGTTGAGGAACGCGTAGATCGCGCCGATGAAGAAGCCCAGGAACACCGTCTTCGCCGAGGTGCCGCCGGTCTCGCCGACGATCAGCAGGTCGGCGCAGGCGGTGCCCTCCGGGTAGGTGAGCTTGCCGTGCTCCTGAACGATCAGCCCGTGCCGCATCGGGATCATCATCAGCACGCCGATCAAGCCGCCGAGCAGCGCGACCAGCAGCACCCGGCTGGTCTCCATGTCGTGGCCCATCAGCAGCAGCGCGGGCAAGGTGAAGACGATGCCGGCCGCGAGCGACTCGCCCGCCGAGCCGACCGTCTGAGCCATGTTGTTCTCGAGAATGGTGGCCTGCCGAATGCGCAGCGTCTTCGCCAGCCAGCGGAAGATGGTGATGCTGAGCACCGCGACGGGAATCGACGCCGATACCGTCTGGCCGACCTTGAGGCCGAGGTACGCCGACGACCACGCGAAGATGATGCCCAGCACCGCGCCGAGAATCAGCGGCAGCGGAGTGAACTCCGGCACCACTTTGTCGGGGGCGATGAACGGCTTGAAGTCGGGCTCAGTCTGGGTTCCGTCTGCCATCAGATCTCCACGCAAATCAGGTGACCTTCATGCGCGCGACGCGGAACAGCACGAAGGACATGAAGGCGAAGAAAGCGACCCCGAGGATCATGAAGCCGCCCTCCCCCAGGCCGGAGCTGAGCGCCGCTTCGGCGGAGACGCTCTTCAAGGCGTTGGCCCACGAGTCTCTCGCCGAGGCGATCGCCACCACCACGCCCGCGATCGCGCCGCCCGCCACCAGGCCGGTGGCGAACAGGTTGCCCGGCCCGAGGTCAGACTCGTCGACCTTCTCGCCCTTGCGCTCGGCGACGTAGTCGGCCAGGCCCTTCATCATGCCGCCGACGAAGATCGGCGCGGTGGTCGAGAGCGGCAGGTAGGCGCCGACCGCGAACGAGAGCGACTTCACGCCGCAGAGCTCCATCGTCAGCGCGATGAACACGCCCACCAGCACGAACTGCCAGTCGAGGTTGAAGGCGAGCAGGCCGCGAATCAGGGTCGCCATCAGAGTGCCCTGCGGCGCGGGAAACCGGTCGGAGCCGATCGCGTGGGTGACGCCCTGTGCAATCTGCTCCTGGTTCGGCATGTCGAGCACCTGAATGGTGAGGCCGATCACCGTCGCCGCCGCCACGCAGCCGACCACCAGGCCGATCTGCTGGTAGCGCGGAGTGGCGCCCACCAGGTAGCCGGTCTTGAGATCTTGCGAGGTGGCGCCCGCGTTCGCCGCCGCGATGCAGACCATGCCGCCCACGCAGAGCGCCATCGGCTGGTAGACCTCGCCGGTCCAGCCGACGCCGACGAACACCAGGCAGGTCGCCATCAGGGTGGCGATCGTCATGCCCGAGATCGGGTTCGACGACGACCCGATGATCCCCACGATGCGCGACGACACGGTGACGAAGAAGAAGCCGAACACCACGATGAACAGGCCGAGCAGCAGCTTGCTGCCGAAGCCGGTGCCGGGCACGAACGGGAGCACCGCCATGATCACGATCAGCGCCACCGCGCCGATCAGCACCACCGTGATCGGCAGATCGTTCTCGGTGCGCTTGGTGCTGCCGGCCCCGGCGCCCTTGCGGAGCGCCGCCACGCTGTCGCGGAACGAGGAGATGATCGTCGGCAGCGACTTGAGCAGGGTGACGAAGCCGCCGGTGGCCACCGCGCCGGCGCCGATCTGCCGCACGTACGCCAGGTACACCGCGCGCGGCATGTTGGCGAAGGTGTGGGTCACCGGGTCCCAGCCGTTGGCGCCGGGCTTGGTGATGTCGGCGAGGTAGCCCAGCTTCACCAGCTGGGTGGCGATCGCGTCGGGCGGCACCAGCGAGGCGAGCAGGGGAATCAGCGCCAGCCACGAGAGCACGCCACCCGCCACCAGCACGCCGGCGATCTTGGGGCCGATGATGTAGCCGACGCCGAGGTACTCGGGGGTGATGTCGCCGTTGATCGTCGCCGAGGGGAAGTACTTGTTCGCCTGGCGGCTCACCAGTGCCGGGGTCTCGGCGATCACGTGAAAGACCTTCTGGAGCAGCGCGTAGGCGAACGCGAAGCCGACGCCCTGGTAGGCGATCTTCGCCAGGTTGCCGCCCTTCTCTCCCGCGATCAGCACCGAGGCGCAGGCGGTGCCTTCGGGGTACGGCAGGTTGCCGTGCTCCTTCACGATCAGCGAGCGGCGGAGCGGGATCATCATCATCACGCCCAGCGCGCCGCCGAGCAGCGCGAGGGTGAAGATGGTCCAGTACGAAAAGTACGGGGCGCCCACGCTGACGCCGCTGGAGTCGCGGGTGAGGAACAAGAAGCCCGGGAGCGTGAAGACCACGCCGGCGGCGATCGACTCACCGGCCGAGCCGATGGTCTGCACGATGTTGTTCTCGAGAATGGTGGAGCCGCCGAGCTTGCGCAGCAGCGAGATCGCCAGCACCGCGATCGGAATCGAGGCCGACACGGTGAGGCCGGCCTTGAGCGCCAGGTAAACGGTGGCGGCGCCGAAGATGATCCCGAACACCGCGCCGATCACGATCGCCTTGATCGTGAACTCCTTCATCACCGTCTCGTCGGAGACGAACGGCTTGAACTCCGCGACGACGGGCTTGGCGGGAGTCTCGGTCATGGCCGGGCTGCGTAGCACGGCGGGGCCCCACACCCCAGCGATTCGGGCCGCTTACCGGCGGCGCCGCCTCAGCAGCAGGGCGAACGAGCCCGCCGCCCAGAAGGTGAGGCCGTCTGCCGCGTTGCAGCCGCAGCCGCCCTTCGCGTTGCCGCCGCCACCCGCGCCACCGCCGGTCGCGGAGCCTCCGCCCGTGGCTGAGCCGCCGCCCGTCGCCGAGCCGCCACCCGCCGCCGAGCCACCGCCCGCCGCCGAGCCGCCACCGGCCGCCGCGCCGCCGCCCGCCGCCGAGCCGCCACCGGTCGCCGCGCCGCCGCCTGCCGCCGAGCCTCCGCCGGTGCCGCCGTCGCTGGAGCCTCCGCCGCCGCCCGCGCCACCACCGGCGCCGCCGTCGGGCGTGCCTCCGTCGGTGCCTGCGTCGACGATCGTCGAGGCGATGAAGGTGTCGAGCTGGGCCTTGGTGCCGTCGAACACGTCCATGTCGACCATCGTCGCGGTGACGCCGCTCACCATGCCGTCGTCGGCCCACTGCCACATCACCCACTCGGTCCACGCCGAGGGCACCGACGGGCAGCAGGTGCCGCTGCTGCCGGGCGAACAGCCCTTCCAGTTCGCGGTCCACAGCGGCTCGGCCGAGAACGCGGTGCCGCTGATGCCGATCGAGCTCCACACGCCAGACGCGGTGTAGATCACGGTCTTGCGGCCGGTCTTGGCGAGAATCTCGTCGATGAAGGCCTGGGCGTTCATCGCCGCGGTGTTGCCGGTGGCGGTGGTGGTCTCCCAGTCGAGCATCGGCGGCAGGTCGGTGGCGTCGAGGGTGCCCAGCACCTGGAGGTAGTGATCGGCCTGCTGCTTGCCGTCCACGTCGGGGTGAAAGAAGTGGTACGCGCCGCGCGTCACACCCGCGCTCTTCATCGCCGCCCAGTGGCCGGCGAAGGTCGGGTCGACGTAGGTGAGGTTCTCGGTCGCCTTGGCATACGCCCAGTCGATGCCCGAGCCCTTCACCATCACCCAGTCGATCGCGCCGTCGTAGTGCGAGATGTCGATGCCGGCGACCGTGTTCGGCCCGGGGCAGACGGTGAGCGCCTGCTCCACGCTCATCGCGTCGTCGCTCATCGAGCGGTGGCGGGGAGTGTCGGTCTCATCGACCTCCGGGCCGCAAGAGCAGATCACTGCCGTGAACAGCAGGACGATTCGGAGCTGGGTGCGCGCCATCGGCACGCGGCTATAGCCCCGGAGCGCGGGTCGGTTCCAGTGCAGGCGCCAGCGCAGTCACCTCGATGCGACTAGGGCGGGTTGGCGCACATGCCGGTGCCGGCGTCGGGCGCGGCGGGCGCGTCGAAGCTCGCCGGGCCCGGGCACGAGAAGTCGAACAGGTCGAGCAGCGCGGGCGAGTTCGCGTCGCGGGCGGTGAGCGCCGGCAGCCCGAACACCGTCTCGACGAAGCGGGTGATCGCGGTGTGGTCCTGCTCCACGTTCGAGACGAAGCCCTTGCGCGCCCAGGGAGAGATCACCGCGAACGGCACCCGGGGCCCGCGCTGGGTGAACGGCGAGCCGGAGATCGACTTGCAGCCCTGGTTCGGCTTCACGTGATCGGGAAAGCCGCCGCCCTCGTCGTACACCCAGATCATCGCGATCAGCGGCCACTGCGGGCTGTCGATCACGTGATCGTACAGCCGCTTCACCGCCGCCTCGCCCTTGTGGAGATCGGCGGTCGGGTGATCGTCGTCGACGCTGTCGAGCCCGTCGATGAACACCACGTTCGGCAAGGTGCCGTGATCGAGATCGTCGTAGAGCGCCTGCACCGGCTTCACGCCCGGGTCGCTGGTGCTCCAGTCGAGCGTGCCCGACAGCGGAATCTTGTCGGCGTACACGCCCCAGGTGAAGCCGTTGGCGATCAGCGTCTGCAGAATCGACGGCGTCGCGGGCGACGGGAACACGATGCCGGTGTCGACCGCGCCCGCGTTGTCGCCGAAGAGCATGAAGTTTCGATTGGCGTAGGTGCCGCTCACCACCGGCGCGAAGTGACGCTGGTTGAGCGCCCAGGTCGAAGCCAGCCAGTAGTCGAACGGCAGGTCGGCCGGCTCGTAGTAGCCCATCACGTAGTGGCCATCGGTCGGCGTGGTCTGGGCGGCGTTCTTCACCCAGCCGTCCATCTTGCCGTCGTCGAAGCCGACCTTCATCGAGTGCGACTGGTGCCCGGGGTCGGGTGAGAGACAGGTGGTGTCGGCGTGCACCGGCTTCACCAGGTCGCCCTTCAGGTCGGGGTTGGCGTAGTCGGCCGGCACCGTGTCGACCGCCGGGCTGACGTCGTGGAGCGAGTGGAGCAGGTGATCGAACGAGCGGTTCTCGCGCATCGCGATGATCACGTGGCGAATCGGGAGCGCGCCGCGCATCGCACCGTCGATTCCCAGCGAGGCCTCGGCGGTCGCGCCGGTGCCGAAGGTGCAGCTCGAGCGCTTGGCGTCGAGCTCGCCGTTCGACGGGCCGCCCACCGGCCAGCCGGCCACGCACATCGGCATCGGGTCGGCCGGCGTCTTCATCGTCTTGATCGCGTCGAAGCCCCAGCTGCTCTTCTGCGGGTCGTCCCAGCAGGCAGCCAGCAACAGCAACGCGAGCGCGGCGCGCTTCATGGCTCACCTCCGAGCGGGAGGCCCACCGAGAGCCCGAAGCGAAACACCGGCGCGTTGTTCACCGTGAAGGTCGTCTTCTGCTGCTCGTAGGTCACCGAGGCGCCTTCTTGAGAGAGCCCGAAGAACGCGCCCGCCCACCACCGGTTGGCGAACGTCTTGCGCGCCTTGAGATCGAGCGACAGCCGGCGGGACTGGTAGTGCGCGTGCAGCCCCTGGTAGCCGTTCTCGGGGGTGACGCCGTAGAACGCCTCGCCGATCAGCGACAGCGAGCCGGCGATGTCGTAGCGCGCCGAGAGGCCGCCCTCGCTGAACGCCGCGAACGGGGCCACCACGCCCGAGCCCCGGAGCAGCTCCTGCCCGACCGCTTCGATCAGAAATGCGTGCCGCGACTTCAGCCACGAGAAGCCGGCCGCGATTCGCAGCGTGCCATAGGGGACGATGCCGCCGTAGCCGTCGACCGAGTTGATGGTGTCGAGCTGAGAGAGAGGTGTGCCGGGCGTGCCCGCCACCAGCAGACCCGCCCCGGCGCCGACTCCGACCACCGGGCACCAGGTGTCGGTCAGCTTCGAGCTCACCCGGTGGTGGAGGCTCACCGTGCCGTCACCCTCGCCGCCGAGAAACAGCTCGTTGGTGTGGGTGCGCGCCAGCCCGCCGGGCCTGAAGGCCACCTGCGCGTCCCAGATCAGCAGGTACTTGCGCTCGGTGCTGGTCAGCCCGAACACCTGAAAGCCGAGGTTGCCGGTGAGCTGGTAGCCGGCGGTCGAGGTGCCGATCTCCGCGGAGAGAAACGGGCCGAGCGAGGTGTGGCGAAACTCGAGCAGCGGCAGCACTTCGACCGCGGGACCGATCGACTCGGGGTGCTGGAGTTTCGGGGCTGCCGTCGGCTCCGGTGCGCCCTCACCCGTGCCCCCGTCTTGCGCCAGCACGGCAACAAGCAGCAACCCGATCATTTCGTCATGCTCATGCGCTCGAGAAACGCGGCGCGCTTCAAGTGGGCCCGCACCAGCTCGACCAGCTGCGCCGGGTCGTACGGCTTGGGGATCACGTCGTCGCCGCCGGCCGAGAGCGCCTCCAGCCGCATGTCGAACGAGCTGGCGGTGGTGAGGAACACGATCGGAAGGAACGGCCGCGCCACGCACAGCTCGCGCAGCTTGCGGCAGAGCTGAAACCCGTTCATTCGCGGCATCACCACGTCGAGCAGAATCAGGTCGGGCACCCGCTCTTCGATCAGCCGGAGCGCCTCTTCGGCCGAGCCGCAGTGCAGCACCGGGAAGCCGGCGCTCTCGAGGTGAGCTTCGATGAAGTCGCGGCTGATCTCCGAGTCGTCGACCGACAGCACGGTCGCGCCTTCGACCACCGCCTCGCGGCCGGGGGCCGGCACCGGCTTCTCGGGCGGGCGCAACGACGCCGGCACCTGCGCGGGCGCGATGCGCATCACCCCGGTGGGCAGCGGGCCGAACACGTCGGTGCCCTGGTGCGCGGGCACGCCCAGCTCGCCGACCTTGCGCGCGGGCGTCTCCAGCGGGCGGCGGCTCACCTCGGCGGCGACCAACGCCTCGGTGTCGCGCAGCTCCTGGGCGAACAGCTCGCGCATCAGGTTCGCGCCCTCGGCGTGGGTGAACATCAGCCCGGGAATCGCGTTGGCGATCGCCCGCTCCATCTCTCGCGCGCTGGCGTAGCGATCGTCGCGGTGGCGCTGGAGCGCCTTCATCACCACCTCCGACATCTTCGGAGGCAGCATCGGGTTGGCGTCGAGCGGGGTGGGAATGTCGTCGCGCAAAATCCCGCGAAACGTCATCAGCTCCGAGTCGCGCAGGAACAGCGGGTGCCCGGTGAGCAGCTCGTGCAGCACGATGCCCGCGGAGAAGATGTCGCTGCGCGGGTCGAGCGGTGCGCCGCGCGCCTGCTCCGGAGAGAGGTAGCCGCGGCTGCCCTTGATGTTGCCGGTCATCGTGCGCGACAGGCTGCCCGCGGCCTTCGCCACGCCGAAGTCGATCACCTTCACCTCGCCGCCGTAGGTGACCATCACGTTGGTGGGCGAGACGTCGCGGTGAATCACCGGCATCGCCTCGCCGTTCGGCCCCACCAGGGTGTGCGCGGCCTCCAGCGCCTTGCCCAGCTGCGCGCCGATCAACGCGGTGAAGCCGACCGGCACCGGGCGGCCGAGCTTGTGACAGCGCCGCAGAATGTTCGCCAGGCTCTGGCCGGCGACGAACTCCATCGCGATGAAGAGCGACTGCCCTTCGTTGCCCAGCTCGTACACCTTGGCGATGTTGGGGTGGCTCAGCAGCGAGCTGATTCGCGCCTCGTCCATGAACATGTGGACGAACTCGTCGCGCTCGCGCAGCTGCGGAAGAATGCGCTTCAGGATCACCAGCCGGCGCTGACCGTTGGGCTGAACGTCGGCGGCGAGGAAGATCTCCGCCATGCCGCCGACGGAGAGCCGGGTGAGCACCTCGTACTGGCCGAGCCGTTCGTTCGCCATGCCCCTGAGGCCGAAGGCATAACCCACCCGAGGCACAAAAGGACGTTTCAACCGCGGCTGGGGCGATGAAATTCCACCGTGGGTTCGGCCTTGACGCTGACGGGCCGAAGCCAGAAATACGGGCGGCGATGACCTCCTCGATGATCGAAATCGAGAAGCTCACCAAGCGCTACGGCCTCACCGAAGCGCTGAAGGGCCTCTCTTTCCAGGTACCCAAGGGACAGGTGGTGGGCTTTCTCGGGCCGAACGGCGCGGGCAAGTCGACCACGATGCGCATTCTGGCGGGCTTCGCCAGCGCGACGTCGGGCGTGGCCAAGGTGGCCGGCATCGACGTCAGCGAGCACCCGGTCGAGGCGCGGCGGCGCATCGGGTATCTGCCCGAGAACAACCCGCTCTACGAAGAGATGATGGTGCTCGACTTTCTCGGCTTCATCGCCGAGGTGCGCGAGGTGCCGAAGGCGCAGCGGCGCGAGCGCATTCGCAACGCGATCGAGCGCTGCGGGCTGCAGCCGGCCTTCAACAAGGACATCGGCCAGCTCTCGAAGGGCTTTCGCCAGCGCGTCGGCCTCGCCCAGGCGATCCTCCACGAGCCCGACCTGCTGATCCTCGACGAGCCGACCTCGGGCCTCGACCCCAACCAGATCGTCGAGATTCGCTCGCTGATCAAACAGCTGGGCGAAGAGAAGACGGTCATTCTCTCGACCCACATTCTGTCGGAGGTGCAGTCGACCTGTTCGCGGGCGCTGATCATCAACGACGGCAAGCTGGTGGCCGACGACTCGCCCGAGCACCTCGCGGCCGGTGGCGCCGGCGGCTCGGTGAGCGTGGTGTTGGGCAGCCGCTCCGGCGCACCGATGGACGCGGCGCTGCTGGCCACGGTGCTCCGCTCGGTGCCGGGGGTGACCCAGGTGGAGACCGCGGAGGCCGAGAGCAGCGACACGCTCGGCTTCCGTCTGCGCTACGCGAACGAAGACCCGCGGCGCGCGCTGTTCGAGGCGGCGGTGAAGAACGACCTGGTGCTGCTGGAGGTCAAGCGCACCCAGGCCAGCCTCGAAGACACCTTCCGCAAGCTCACCTCCGCTCCGAAGGCGGCCGCATGAACCCGTCACTCTCGATCGCTCGCCGTGAGTTTCGAACCTTCTTCGCCTCGCCGATCGCCTACATCGTGCTGGGCGGCTTTCTGGTGCTCTCGGGCTGGCTGTACTTCAGCACCGTGTTCCTCGCCGGCCAGGCGTCGATGCGCGGGTTCTTCGCGCTCGCGCCGGTGCTGTTCATGGTGCTGGTGCCAGCGGTGACGATGCGCTCGGTCGCCGAGGAGCGGAAGACCGGCACCCTCGAGCTCTTGCTCACCATGCCGCTCGAAGACTGGCAGGTGGTGTTGGGCAAGTTCCTCGCGGCGCTGGCGATGGTCGGCGTCGGCCTGCTGTGGACCCTGCCCTACGCGGTCACCGTGTCGTCGCTCACCGCGCCCGGCGCTTCGTTCGACTGGGGCCCGGTGGTGGGCGGCTACCTCGGGCTGCTGCTGCTCGCCGGCGCCTTCATCGCGCTCGGGCTGTGGGGCAGCGCGCTGTCGAAGAACCAGATCGTCGGCTTCATCGTCGGCCTGGTGCTCTGCTTCGCGTTCTGGTTCGTCGACAAGTTCGCGGTGATCCTCCCCGAGCGGCTGGGGCGAATCTTCGAGTACGTCTCGGTCGACTACCACTTCGCCAACATCGCCCGCGGCGTGATCGACACCCGCGACTTGCTCTTCTACCTCTCGCTCACCGCCGCCGGGTTGCTGCTCACCACCCGGTCGCTGTCGATCGCCCGCCAGTGAGGATCAGATGAAAGCCAAGAACCTCGCTCAGAGCTCGTTGCTGGTGGCCGCGGTGGTCGGCTGCCTGGTGCTGCTCAACCTGTTGGCGGTGCGCGTCTTCGGCCGCGCCGACCTCACCCACGATCACCTCTACACCTTGTCGCAGGCCTCGCGAGACACGCTCGGGTCGCTCGACGACCAGGTGACGGTCACCGCCTACTTCTCCGACAACCTGCCTCCGCCGTATTCGTCGAACGCGCGCTACGTGCGCGACCTGCTCGAGGAGTACCGCGCGGCCTCGCACGGCAAGCTCTCGTTCGAGATGTTCGACCCCGCGGCGCAGGAGAGCGCGAAGGACAAGGAGATCAAGCGCGAGACCAAGCGCGACATCTTCGGCAACACCTTCCGCGAGCCGACCGAGGTCGAGAAGGAGCTCTCTGCCGCCGGGGTTCAGCCGGTGAAGATTCGGGTGATCGAAGAAGATCAGCAGCAGATCAAGCAGGCCTACATGGGCCTGGTGATTCGCAGCGGAGAGAAGAAGGAGACGATCCCCGTGGTGCAGGGCACCGGCGGGCTCGAGTACGACCTCACCTCGCTGATTCGCAAGCTCACCCGAACGAAGACGCCGGTGCTCGGCCTGCTGCAGGGGCACGGCGAGGTCAGCGACGAGCATCTGCGCGCGCTCCACAGCCTGCTCGGCCAGACCTACGAAGTGCGGCAGGTGCAGCCCGACTCGAGCGGCAAGTTCCCCGCCGACGTCGACGCGATCTTCGTGCTCGGGCCGAAGCAGCCGCTCGACCCCGGCGCCCAGCACGCGCTCGACGGCTTCCTGGCGGAAGGTAAAGCGATCGCCTTCTTCCTCGACGCGGTCTCGGTCGATACCCGCACCTTCCAGACCCAGCCGGCGGCGCACGGCCTCACCGACTGGCTGAAGGGCTACGGAGTGACGGTGGGCGATCAGATCGTCGGCGACGTCACCTCGCAGAGCATCAACGTCAGCGAGCAGCGCGGCAACATGATGATCACCCAGGCGCAGCCCTACCCGTTCATTCCGCTGGTGCACCGGCTGGAGAGCGAGAGCCCGGTGTCGAAGGGCCTGTCGGAGATCGGCTTTCCCTTCTCCACCGAGGTCACCGCTCAGCCGGCCGACGGGAGGCAGATCGCGGTGCTGGCGCGTTCGTCGCCCAAGAGCTGGCTCGAGAAGAACCCGCCCAACCTGAGCCCGCAGCGCGACTGGCAGACCGAGACGGTGACCTTCGACGGCAAGCAGCACCCGCTGATGGTGGCGGTGTGGGGCAAGCTGAAGAGCGACAGCGCGGCCGATGCGCGGCTGATCGTGGTCGGCACCTCGGCGGTGGTGCAGGACGAGCTGATGACCTCGCGCTCGAACGGAGCGCTGATTCAGAACATCGCCGACTGGCTGCTGCTCGACCCGGCGATGCTGCAGATGCGTACCCGCGGGCTGGCGATGGCGCCGCTGCGCACCGAGCTCCCCGACGGGCTGCGCGCGGCGGCGAAGTTCGGCAACGCGCTCGGCTTGCCGCTGCTGCTGATGCTGTACGGCCTGTTCCGCTGGCGGATGCGCGAGGCCCGCCGGCTGAAGGTGTCGCCATGAAGAACGCGCTGATCGCGGTCGCGGTGTTCGCGGTGCTGCTCGCCGCGGTGCTGCTCACCCGCGAGACCCAGGTGAACGAGGGCGTGCCCAAGCTGTCGCTGCCTCACGTGGAGGCGGCCAAGGTCACCGGCTTCGAAGACGGGCCGGCGAAGCTCACCAACGAGAGCGGCAGGTGGTTCGTCTGGGACGGCGACCAGAAACACGAGGCCGACGACGGCGCAGTGAAGGGCGCGCTCGCGCAGCTGGAGCGGCTGAAGGCGACCGACTTCGTCACCCAGAAGCCGGAGAAGCAGGCGGAGCTGGAGCTCGACGACGGCAAGGGCCTGCACCTGAAGGTGCACGGCATCACGCCCGAGCTCGACGTGGTGCTGGGCAAGAGCGGCCGCGACGGCGCGTACGTGCGCGAGGCGAAGAGCAATGCGGTGTTCCTCGCTCCGGGGATCAACGCGGCGTCGTTGAAGAAGACGGTGTCGCAGTGGCGCAAGAAGCAGATCGCGACCTTCGCGGCCGGTGACGTGAGCAAGCTCACCGTCGCGCTCGACGGGCAGGAGCCATTCACCCTCGAGCGCAAGGACGACAAGCTGGAGCTCGACGCCGCGCCGAAGGGGTTGCGCTACGACTCCGCGGCGGCCGAGCGGTTGCTGACCCAGCTGTCGTCGGTCGGCGCTCAGGACTTCAGCGAAGAGAAGCCGGCGGCGCGCTCGACGTTCACCGCCACCCTGAAGGACGGCAAGACGGTGACGATGCACCTCGGCGTGAAGTCGGAGGCCGGCACCGCGCCCTTCACCGTCGAGGGAGATCCCCAGACGTATCTTCTGTCTGGGTACACCGCCGACTTTCTCTCCAAGGGCCTCGACGGCGTGCGCGACATGAAGCTGATGAACGTCGATCCCGCCAAGGTGAGCTCGGTGACGATCACCTTTGGGAAGACCAAGACGGTGCTGAAGCGCGAGGCCGGCGCGTGGCAGCTGGTGGAGCCGAAGATGCCGCCCGTGGGTCTGGAGCTCGACCTCGCACAGGCGAACACGGTGATCGCGCGGCTCGGCAATCTGCGCGGCACCAAGGTGGTCAGCGGCGTCGACGACGCCAAGGCGGGGTTGAAGACGCCGCTGGTGTCGCTCGACCTCGGCGTCGACGGTGGCCCGACCCAGTCGCTGCGCTTCGGAATCGATGCGTCGAACGGGCAGGCCTACGCCAGGGGCTCGGTCGACGCGCTGCTGTACGAGGCACCGGCGTTCGAGCGCGCCAACCTCGAGAAGGGCGTCGAGCTGTTCAAGAAGGCGCCGCCGGTTCCCGCGATGAACATGGCCGGCCTGGACAAGCTGCCCCCTGAAGTCAGGCAGCAGCTCGAGGCGCAGTTGAAGCAGCGGGCGATGCAGCAGCGCTGACGGGAGTCGGAGGCGTCACCTCACCCGTCGCCGTGCTCGCCGCAACAGCAGCAGCAACACCAGCGCGAATCCACCCTCGCCCGCCGAGCACCCGCAGCCCTTCTTCGCCATTCCGCCGCCGCCGGAGCCACCGCCCGCTCCACCGCCGGTCCCGGCGTTCGGCACGCACTTCCCATCGGCACACTTCCCGCCGGTGCAGAACGAGCCGTCGCTCTCCTTCTGACACGACGACGAGCAGCAATCGCCGCTGGCCGCATTGCCGTCGTCACAGGTCTCGGGCGCATTCACCACCGAGTCGCCGCAGATCGGCGCACGGCAGAGACCCGACACGCAGAGCCCGGTGGGACAGATCGTCTGATCATTCTCGAAGGTGCACTGGGCGGTGCAGCACCCCTTGTTGTCGTCGCACGCCTCGCCGGCCTCCTTCATCCCGTTGCCGCAGTTCGGCGGAGGCCCGAGCGTGAACTGCCCGTGACCGGTGATCAGCTTCACCACCAGCATGCCGGTCTCGGTCACCGTGGGCGTGTAGTGGAGCACCTCGATGCCCCCGTAGACGGCGGTGTCGGAGGCGGCGAGCAGCACCGGGTCACCGTTCATGTCGGGAGCGGCGCTGTACAGATAGACGTCGTAGTCGGCCGGCGCCGGCACCTGGAGCCCGACGCCGAAGTCGGTGCCTTGAGTGAGCTCGACCCTGCGGCCCCAGGCGCGCCGATCGAACGAGCCACCGTCGGTGTAGTCCGAGAACGGGAGCGCGAGGTCGATCGTCACCGCCTCCAGCGCGGCGTCGACGTTGAGCACGCCGTAGCCCTCGTTGAGATCCTTCTGAGCCGCCGACCGGCCGAGCGTCGGGTCGCCCGACGGGCCGAACTCGCGGGTCTGGTTGGTCTCGGTGGCGGTCGCCATCAGCACCGCCTTCACCTTCTTCGGGCCATCGGCGCTGTTCCAATCCCAGGTGTAGCCGCGCGACTCGAGCGCTTCGATCACCAGCGCCGCCGCGCCGGCGGTGATCGGAGTGGAGAACGACGTCCCCTCCTCCGGCACGTAGTCGTTGGGCACCTGGTCGGGCACGCCGCCGTCGGGCTTGTCGGAGGTGTTGCTGTCGGCGCAGAGCATGTCGACCGCGAGCAGCGAGCCACCCGGTGCGAGCAGGTCGGGCTTCATGTCTTCGTTGACGTTGATCGCGACCACGCCCTCGCTGGTGTACTGGGTCAGCTGGTTGATCGCGCTGGTCGCTCCGACGGTGAGAATGAGCGCGGTGCGGCCCGACGCGGTGATGAACGGGTTGATCGGCGAGCGCCCGTTGTTGCCGGCCGACTTCACGATCAGCACGCCGCCCTGCGACAGGGTGGTCATCTTCGGAGGCAGCAGCGTCACCCCGCCGTCGGTGTCGGGGCTCTGCGAGAGGTTCACCACCTTGAGCGAGATCGCCTGCCGCTGGGTCATCAGGTCGTCGAGCGCGGTCTCCACCGACATCACGTCGTCGGCCGCGTGCGCCACCGCCCACTGACAACCGGGCGCCATGCCCCGAAACGTGGGCAGCCCGTCGGGCACCTGCGGGTACGGGTTCGCCGAGGTCGAGACCACCTCCCAGGTGATCGTCCCCGCGTCGTTCTGCGGAATGCCGTTGGAGTAGACGAAGTCGGGCGTGGGGGTGAACGCGTAGGTGAGCGAGATCGGCGAGAAGCCCACCTGGCTGCCGACGGTGGAGTACGAGCGGGTCGAGCCGGTGGGAACGTCGGCGGCGCTCACGTTCACCTTCGCGGGGTCGGGGCTGTCGAACCAGCCGGTGAGATCGAGCGTGATCGAGCTCGACCCGTAGGTGAGCGGCGCGCGGCCGGGAAACGCTCCGGGCGAAAACCCGAGCAGCGACACCGGCCGGCTGAACTTCAGCACCGGTTTGGTGGCCTCGAACGCCGCGCCGCTGCCGAAGGCGACCGACGACACGCAGGTGCCGTGGCCGTCGTTGTCGCTCGGGGTCAGCTCGCTGCCCTCGAAGTCTTTCCAGTAGGCCATTCGACCCGCGAGATCGACGTGGGTGGGGTCGATGCCGGTGTCGACCACCGCGATGGTGGTGTTGGGGCTGCCGTTGAAGCCGGCGTCGCTGCCCGCGAAGCCCGGCTTCCACACGCCGCGCGCGCGGGCGTTGCGGGTCGCCTTGTCGAGGTCGCGCTCCATCGCTGCGTCGCCGACCACCAGCAGCAGCGACTCGCGGCCGACCGACTCCATCGAGTGGCGCAGCTCGCGGGCGGGAATCTCACCCCAGAAGCCGTGGCTCACCGCCTGGAACACCCACTTCAACGTTCCCCCGGCATGGACGAACGCGTCGAGCTGGCGCTGGGTCACCGGGCGCTTGAACACGTACTCCACCCGCATCGGCTGTTCGGGCCGAGCGGTCGCCAGCGCCGCCTGCAGCAGATCGTCGAGGCCGTCGCCGTCGGAGTCGTAGAGCTCGGGGCGCGGCAGCTCCGGGTGCGGTGCCACCTTCGGCGGGTGCAGCGGACGAGCAGGTTCCGCGGCGAGCGCCAACGCCAGCAACAACTCGGTCATACGAGTCCTCCCGAGACCGAGCCTAGCCTTAAGCGGCTACTTCGTCTCGGCGGGAGCGGGCGGAGGCGGAGGCGGCGCGTCGGCGGCCGGCTCCGGCGTGACCGGAACCTGCTGGCGAATCACCGCCGGAGCGAGCTGCACCCGGTAGTGGCTGACGCCGGGCGGGAGGTCGACGATCAACATCGAGTTGTCGTCCCAGTAGCGCTTCTTGTGCGGAATGACGACGATGCCGTCGGCGCCGGTGATCTCGCGCACGCGATCGTCGAGCATGCGCTCGCCCATCTGCACCTTCGCGCCGGCGATCGGCATCCCACCCTCGGGGTCGATCAGCTGAATGCGGAGCGCGTTCTCGGGAGGCACGCCGTTGGCGAGGTCACGGTAGCGCGGCCGCAGCGCACAGCCGGCGATCAACACGGAGAAGACGATCACGAACAGCGCGCGCATCGGTAAACCTTTCGCCCGAAGTGGAGCGGCGTGGATACCCGACGCGCGGCTCAGGGGCAACCGGGATTGGGCAGCCCGGGCGAGCCGAGGTCTCCTGGGCCACCGTCGGGCAGAGTGCCGTAGCGGGTGGCGACGGTGCTGCACACGTTCGCCGGGAGATCGTTGTTCCACGGGTCGCACGCCGCAGCGCCGACGTAGCTGGAGGCGCCGTTGCCGGTCGCCGACCAGGTGACCGCGTCGAGTAGCCCGCCGTCGGGGAGCTCGAGATGAATGCCACCCGCGGTGTTGGTGAGGCTGAACGAGAACACGCCGAACAGCTGCGGCAGGCCGCCGTTCTGAACCGGGTCGTTGTTGCGGCCGAACACCAGGTAGGCGCCGGCGCTCGCGTGCAGACAGGAGCTGCTCACCAGCGGGATCGACTGGTTGCTGCCGTTGGTGATCACCACGTCGTTGAGATCGGAATCGCGCGTCACGCGAACTTCGAACCACTCGCCGTCGGCGTCGTTCACCGCCGAGGGGTTCGGCATCCACTCGGTGATCGCGGAGATCGCCGGCCACCGGCACCACCGCGGGCCGCGGATTCTGAGCGCCGGGGTCGAAGCACAGCGTGCCGCTCGAACCGCCCCCCGTGCCGGCGCCACCGCCGACCGCGGAGCCGCCACCGACCGCGGAGCCGCCGCCGGCCGCGGAGCCGCCACCGACTGCGGAGCCGCCACCGACCGCGGAGCCACCGCCCGCCGCAGAACCGCCGCCGACCGCAGAGCCGCCGCCGACCGCAGAGCCACCACCCGCCGCGGAGCCACCACCCGTCGCGGATCCACCGCCCCCGGCGCTTCCGCCACCCGTCGCAGATCCACCGCCGACTGCGCTGCCCCCACCGGTCGCGGCACCCCCTCCCGTCGCCGCGCCCCCTCCGGTCGCCGCGCCTCCACCCGTCGCTGCGCCACCACCCGCGCCGCCCCCGCTCCCGGTGACTCCAGCGCAGATGCCGAACTGGCAGACGAACCCCGGAGTGCACGCCACGCAGAGCGCACCGTTCATGCCGCAGGTCGGCATCGCCGACGCGTGGCACTGACCCATCGCGTCACAGCACCCGCTCGGGCAGGTGGTGGGGTCGCACTTGTTGCCGCCGGCGACCGGGCCGCAGGCCAACAACGAGGCGAACACGACGGCGCCGATGATTCGTGAAACGTCCAAGGTGAGAGTGAAGAACCGCCAGCACCCTCAAGTGTGCAGCCTGGTCTAAGCGACGATCTTCAGCTTGCGAAACGTCGACTCCAGCCGCGACGGCACCAGGGTGCGCGCGACGTGAGCGGCCTGCCGCACGAAGCTGAACTCCTGGGGAATCTGCTCGGGCTTCGAGTTGATCACCGCTTCCCAGGCGCGCGTGCCGGCGCCGCGGGCGACCACTTCGCCCATCGGCAGCCACTGCCGGGCGCGCTCGAGCACGCCGATCACCGGGCGCATCATCGGCACCCAGAGCGCGAACGGCGTCTTCGGCACCCCGAGCGCGTTGGCGTACTCGGTGCCGAGCAGCCCGCGGGTGACGCCTTCGAGCACCCGGCCCATGAACGGCGAGTCGCCGCGGCGGAGGGCCTCCAGCATCGCGCGGGTGAGCGTGCGCCCATCGGAGTCGGGCGTCTTCTCGATCGCCAGAATCATCTCCATCGTGCGGCGCGCGCCGTGCTCGGTCTCGGGCAACAGCTCCGGCTCGACGCCGACCAGCTGCCCCGAGTAGCGCCACAGCATCATCATCGCCGCGACCTCGCGCTCGGCCGGGCGAAAGCCCATGTTGCGAAGCGCGTCGATCATCGCCAGCGAGAACATCAGGTTGGTGCCGAGCATGTCGGCCTGGTTGATCGGCGCGCCCCACTCCGCCGCGTCCCACCGGCCCGACTTCGCCAGCCGGCGGCGCACCCGCGCGTGCATCAGGCGAACGCGCAGCGTGTGCTGAAAGCCGGTGGCGCCGACACGCAAGCCGCCCGGCCGGCAGGTCTCGACCAGAAAGCGCGCCGTCTCGCGCAGCCGCGGCACCACGTTGTCGACCAGCGCGCCGGTCATCACCAGCGGCTTGGTGCCACCGGGCGAGAGGTAGCCGAGCGGCAGCGAGTAGCAGAGCAACGCCGCGGCGCTGAACAGACCGCCGCGCAGCACCACCGCCCCGCCCTTCTCCATCTGCTCGAAGTCGACCCACGGCGGCACCCGGCTCGCGTGGTGGAGCAGCTCGACCAGCGCCGGCGGCACCACCTCGTCGGTGCGGCCCGAGAGCGCGGCAGAGAGCAGCTGCTCGCGGCGGCGCGGCTCGAACGGCTCCAGCGCCTCGATCACCGCGTCGGCGAGTGGGTCGGCGCGGAGCGAAGACTGCACGTACGAGTCGAGCGCGTGCCCGTACTGTTCGCGCTTTGCTTCGAAGCCTGCGTATCGCGCGGGGACCATCGCCTCGAATTCTAGCGTCGTGCCCATGTGTGCCCCAAAGCTGGCACAAATGCCGAATCGGCCCGCGCGCTTGCAGCTACACTGACGCCCGGAGGCGACATGACTTCGCGCATTCGCAACGACGTTCCCAAACCGGCCGTGTCGAGCGGGTTACCCGCGGCGTCACCGAAGCCGGCCACCGCTCCGGCGGCTCCGGCGCCCGCGGCGGGCTGGAATGCGGGCGGCGCAGCCCCGAAGCCGGCGAGCACCGGGTTCGACGGCGCGGTCTCGCGCACGGTCGCGAACACGATCAATACGCTCGGCAAGAACACCGGCCCGAGCGACTACGCGCTGATCCCCGGCAAGCTGAACGACGCGGTCGGGCTGCCCGACGTGCTGGCGAAGATGGCGTCGAGCCCCGAAGGCCAGGCGGCGGCGAATCAGGTGCTCGATCAGCTCACCGCCAAGGCCGGAGTGACGATCGCTCCCGAGGTGCGCGCGGCGATCCTCGCCAACCCGACCTTGATCACCCAGGCGCTCGAGGTCACCCCGAAAGAGATGGCGGCCGGCGCGGTGGCGATGAACGCCGCGTACAAGGCGGGCAAGCTTCCGCCGGTGGCGCCGCGGGTGATGCAGCTGCCCCAGCACTTCGACTTCGCCAACCTCGCCTCGACCCACATTCCCCGCGAGCAGCCCGAGCTGAAGCAGGTGGCGCCGGGGCTGTATCAGGGCGACCTGCCGAGCGACGCCTCCGACGCCGAGGTGAAGAACAACACCGCGATGGCCGAGGTGCTCCAGCGGCTGTCGTCGAACCTCTCGGCGCCCGCGGATCAGCAGTTCGACGTCACCTTCAACGGGCAGAAGTACACCCGCACCGACGACTTCCTCGGCGCGCTGAAGAAGGCCGGCTACGAAGTGAACGTCGAGTTCGATCAGCGCATCGCGAACTTCTCCGACCTGAAGACCCCGGTGCCCGGGTCGAACCCGGCGAAGTGGCTCGACGTGCCCGCGCCGCTGATGGTGAAGACCGGGGTGGTCGATTCGATGGGCAAAGAAGCGGTGGTGCCCGCGTCGCACTCCGAGATGGTGGTCACGATCAAGTCGGGGCCGAATTCACCCGAGCCCAAGCTCGACTCGCAGGTGAAGTACTACCAGGGCATCAACTCCACCGGCTTCTTCCCCGCGAACACCACCGCCTCGCCCACCTGGTGCGGCAAGGTCTCGCACGGCACCCTCTCGGGCGATCAAGCCACCCGCGCGATCGCGCTCGCGGGCGACTTCACCGACGTGGTGCACAGCTCGGCGAAGGCGCTCGGGCTGTACGCCGACGGGTACGGCGTCACCGGCGTGTGCAACGACTCGGTCGCGGTGATCGAGCAGGCGATGACCGGCACCGCCCACGAGTACCCGCTGTTGATGAACGACAGCACCTTGATCGGCGAAGTGCAGCGGCGAATCGCCAGCGACCCCCGCGACGCGAAGGACTTTCAGGCGCTGAAGAAGGCGATCGTGGCGCTGCCGTCTGATGCGTCGCCCAATGCCAGCGCGGCGTCACGGGCGCTGTCGTCGCTGCCGTGGGCGAAGGGCGAGGAGCCGTTCGTCAGCACCGTCGACGCGCGCAAGATTCTGGGCGGCTGACCGCTCACGCTCGATACCCGAGCAGCAGCTGCCGGTCTGCTTCGCTGCCTTCGCGGCACGCCCGCACCGTCTTCAGCCCCGACAGCCCCGGCTTCAGCGTCGCCTCCACGTCGGCCACCCGGTTGGCGGGCACGAACACCTCTTGCACGCCCGGGTGCCTCGAGGCCACCAGCGCCCGCATCACCGCGTCGAGGCCGGGGCTGTCGGAGTCGACCAGCACCACCCTGAGAAATCGAAACGTCGGGGTGAGCAGCGCTTGAAACAGCTGCCGTTCGATCACGTGAACGAACCGCCGGCGATCTTCGGGCGCCTTTCGCGGGGCGACGCCCCAGCTGTCGTCTTCCTTGTGGGTGAGCCCGTCGGCGTAGCCGTAGCGCAGGTACACCTGGAGATCGTGGAGGGTGCTGAACCCGTCGATCGCGGCCAGCACCTTGCCCTCGGCGGCGGGCAGCTCGTGGTCGAGCACCGGGCGGTTGCCTCGCTGGCGGTGGTGGCGCATCACCAGCTCGCCGCGCGGGTAGCCGTTGGCGCTCAACCAGTCACCGAGCACCAGCCAACCCGCGGGGTCGTTCCTCGCCGCCAACACCCGGGCCTCGAGCTCGGAGGGGATCGGCTCCGGCGGGCGGCCCCGAAGCTCGCCCAGCGCGTGCTCTTGATGACGGCGATCGGCCAGCTGCAGCGCCATCTCGTCTCGCAGCCAGGCCTGGGCGCCCGCCTCGTCGCCGAACGGCTCCAGCTGTTCGATCAACCTGGCGACGCTCCCGGTGCGCGCCTCGGGCTCGTGCACCAACCCCTGGTAGAGCACCGCGCGCAGCTCCGGGTCGACGTGGGGCAACACCGCCGACAAAGAGACCTCCGGCACCTCGCCCTCGACGCTGCGTTCGGGAAACAGGCTCTCTCCGCGCAGCAAGACGCCCGCGAATTCGGCGACCTGAAACACGTCGCTCGCCGCCCGCCAGCGAAGCCGGCCGGCGTGGGCGATCTCGGGAGTCACCAGCTCGATGCCGCCCGAGAAGCCCAGGTACGGGTCGGTGCTGAACATCGTGGGCACGAACATCGGCCGGAGCGTGCCGTCCCACTGCACCCGCATGCCCCAGGCGTTGGTGAAGGCGGTGCTGGCCCGAAACTCGTGCTCCGTCATCGGGAGCTCGCCCCGCTCGATCACCGCCCGGCCGAAGGTGATCGCCAGCCCCGCGGCGATCGGCGCCGGCAGCGCCCGCGGCGGAGCGGGCTTGCGGTTGCGCCGCCGGTACAAGAGGTGACTCAAC
Source organism: Myxococcaceae bacterium (assembly GCA_047602415.1). Lineage (GTDB taxonomy): Bacteria > Myxococcota > Myxococcia > Myxococcales > Myxococcaceae > JASGHH01. The sequence continues at coordinate 2,098,628 of JASGHH010000001.1, forward strand.
GGCAGACCCGTCACCAGCTCGCCGCTCAGCCACGGCGCGCCGCGCTCCACTCCGCTCTGGTCGAGCCGAACCCAGCGGCGCGAAGCGAGCGGCCGCTGCAGCTGCACCACCCCGGCGAGCGCCGTGGCCAGCTCCGGCGAGGTGCCCGAGAACCTCCACACCGCCACCGGTTGGCCGTCGAGGGTCGCGAAGTGTTCGTAGCCGCCGTCTTCGAGAAAGAGCGGCTGCCCGAGCTTGAACGGCCCGAAGTCGATCACAGCTTCCCGTTGGCCTTGAACCAGTCGTAGGCGTCGCGAATCGCCTGCTCCAGCGGCGCGTTGGTGTAGCCCAGCTCGCGCTTCGCCTTCTCGGAGCTGAAGATGAACCGCGGGGTGTAGCCGTAGAGCACCTTGGTGCTGTTCAGCATCGGCTCGTCGCCGCTCAACGCCGCGGTGAGATCGCCCCACCAACCGATCAGCCGGCTGAGCGCGTACGGCGCGCGCATCGACGGCGGCTTCACCCCCGCCACCTTCGAGATCAACTCGAAGATCTCCCGGTAGCTCATGTTCTGCCCGCCGAGAATGTAGCGCTCGCCCGATTTGCCCTTCTCCCAGGCCAGCTGCATGCCGCGGGTGACGTCGCGCACGTCGACGAAGTTGTTCATTCCCGGAGTCCACCCCGGCACCTTGCGCTTCGACACCTCGACGATCATCTCGCCGCTCGACGGCTTCGAGTCGAGCGGGCCGAACATGTAGGTCGGGTTGACGATCACCGCGTCGAGGCCGCCCTTGGCGATCTCCGTGTGCACCAGCTCTTCGGCGAGGTGCTTGGTGGTCACGTACGCGTCGCCCAGCCCGTACTCGGGAAAGTTCCACACCGCCTTCTCGCCGCACGGCGTCTGGCCGTCGACCGACAGCCCCACCGCGCCGACGGTGGAGCAGTGGATCAGCCGCTTCACCGAAGCCGCGCGCACCGCGGCGATCACGTGGGCGGTGCCGTCGACGTTGGCGGCGCGAATCTGCGGGGTGATCTTCGTCACCACGCTCACCTGGGCGGCGCAGTGAAACACCGCGTCGCAGCCGTCGAAGGCGCGCTTCAGCGACTCGACGTCGGAGAGCTCGGCGCTCACCCACTCGATCGGCAGCTTCTCGAGGTGCTTCACCACCGTGGTGCCGCGGCGGGTGGCGCGCACCTGGTGGCCTTTCTCACACAGCTGGGTGGCGAGGTTGCCGCCGACGAGTCCACTCGCTCCGGTGATCGCGACTTTCATGGGCCGTAGGATGCTACCGTGTCGTGCCGAGATGGCGCGGCGAAAGACGAAGCACGATCAGCAGGCCCGCATTCGCCACCTGATCGCCCTCGACGCCCGCAACGTGATGAAGCGGCTCGCCAGCCGGCGCGACGAGATGGTTCAGCTCTTCTCGCGCTTGCGCGATCGCGAGCCGTTGCTGGTCGCGGTGCACACCTGGTTCGTCACCATCACCTTCAGCGAGCTGTCGATCCTCGAGCCGCCGGAGCAGAACGCGGTGGCCTCGTTCTACGAGCTGCTCGCCGATCTGCGCTGGTACCTCCAGTACACCCAGGACATGCCGGGCAAGCTGCAGCAGCGGCTCGACCAGCACCTCAAGGAGCTCGACGAGCGCTACCGCGAGCTCACCGCTTCGATCGGGCCGCCCGATGCCAAGGGCGGCGACGTGGTCGACGCGAAAGTGGTGCGCTCCGCCTAACGCATCGCCGCGCGCTGAGCGACGGTGGGCCGCGAGTCGAGCGACTTCATTCGCTCGTAGGTCGCCAGCACCTTCGCCGCGTAGCCGTTGCGCGCGTCTTTGCCCTTCTGGAGCGCGAAGTCGACCGGCCCGGGCCCGCGGTTGTACGCGGTGAGCGCGGTCTCGAGGTCGCCGTACATCTCCAGGTAGAAGCCCAAAATCTGCATCCCGTGGTGGATGTTGGTGTCGACGTCGAACAGGTCGCCGGTGATCCCCAGCACCCGCTTCCAGTGCGGCATCACCTGCATCAGCCCCTGCGCGCCGACCGCCGAGGTCGCCTTGGGGTTGAAGTCAGACTCCACCGCCATGATCGCCAGCACCAGGTTCGGGTCGCGCCCGTACAGCTGCGCGTTGCGATGCGTCTCGTCGGCGATCTTGTGCGCCAGCTCCTGGTCGATCTCCGGCTTCAGCAGCAACACCTTCAGAAAAAGCACGTCTTCGCCGGTGTGGCTCGACACCGATTGGCGAAGGTTCACCATCTCGGTGCGCAGACCCTGGGTGTCCGTCGCCAGGCCCTCGACCTTCATCCGGAGCGCCTCCGACTCGTGCTGCTGAGCCGAGAGCGACGCCTCCTGGGAGGCCAGCCGGGCCGAGATCAGCCACCCCGCGAACCCAAAAAGACCCAGCATGGCGAGCTGCGTCATGAAACTTGCGGCGAAAAACCGGCGGGCACCGGGCAAGACTTCGAGCCACGGCGCGCTCACCGTTTCGGCAGCTGGCGCAGCCCCATCACTAGAATCAGCCATCGTCCCACTCCTTTCGAGACCTCTTGCCATGCAAACAGGGCCGCGATTGTGCCAAAGGGTCAAGGAATGCTTTTGTGCCAACAAAAAGCCGAGGGATGGCAGCATATTGAATCCACTCGACATATCGGCCAAGGTAGACGCTGGGCGCACATAGAATGACCTGTGGAGGAAACGGAATTCGATCGCGCCGTTACCCGCCGGGACACTCTTGAAATCGTGACCGGTCGGTCATCTGCGCCATTCGTATGAGCCCATACTTTTGTTCAGGGTGGCGGGCTGATCGGTTCGAAAATGGGCGGCAACGAAGTGGCATGCGCGCTCCGAAGTCGGTTCTCTTGGTGGCAGTGCTCGTTTGTTCAGCGGCGTCGGCTTCGACAGCGCTCGAAATGGAGGCCGGCGGGGGTGTCTTCGGGCACGCCGACAGCTCCCCGACCTTCACCGGCCGGGTGGGAGTCGACTTCTGGAACCACCTCACCCCGTCGGTGCGGCTGATGACCATCTCCCCGATCGACGCCGGCCGTTCGGCCTGGGCGGTGCTGGGCGAGATTCGGGCCCACAGCAACGGGCGCTGGCAGGTGAACGCCGGGCTCTCGCTCGGCCTCGGCACCGCGACCTTCGCGGGTGGCACCAACCACCAGGCGCTCTCGGCCAACGTCTACTCGGTCGCGCCGTACGTGCTGGGCGACGTCGGGCTGCGGTTGATGCTGGGCCGCTTCTGGGTGGGCCTCAACGTCGGAGGCTCTCCGATGCCCGACAACCAGTACTGGCTGGGAACGCTGTCGGTCGGGTTCCGCGCGTTCGGCGACTCCTGAAGACTCTTTAGAGAGTCAGCACCATCCACTTGAGGATCTGGGCCACGTCGCCACCGCTCTGGGCGATGTTGTGGAACGAGGTGTAGAGCACCGAGCCGCCGCGCTCCGACGCCGGGGTGAGCTTCACCTTCATCGCCAGCGGCACCTGGTTGATCGTCGAGCCGGCCGAGCTGCAGGTGGTGTCGGCGCAGGTCTGAACGCCGTTCGCCTCGGCGAGAATGGTGGCGCCCGGCACCGCGTTCATCAGGCCCCAGTGGAGGCTGACCGCGCCGGTCTGCTTGGGGAAGTTGATCGACACCGACGACTTGCTCAAGAACGCCGCCAGCGCGGGGTCGGCGATGTTCGCGGTCACCGTCTGAGGCGCGTAGCCCATCAGCTCTTTGGTGTTGAGCGGGTTGATGATCGCGCCCGGGTTCTGGGTCTGAAACGAGAAGCCACCCGGCGCCGCGTAGAGCGCGAACAGCAGCGCCCAGTCAGACGCGTAGAGAGAGCCGCCGCCGCGCACGTAGGCGTTGAGGTTGTTCTCGATCAGGGTGGCGTTGTTACCGAAGTCGATCGTCGAGTTGGTGCCGCGCGCCGCCGCGCAGTCGACGAAGATCAGATCGTACTTCTTCATCTGGTTGAGGTCGGAGAGGAACGGCTCGGCCTGGGTGTTCCAGGTCGCCGAGTCGCCGCCGATCAACGTGTAGGTGAGGTTGAGCGAGGTGAGCAGGTCTTCGATCTTGTCGCCCATGCCGGTGATCACCGCGATCTTCACCGTGCGCTGCGCGACGCAGAGCTGGTTGTCGGGGATCTGGTAGGTCTGGCCAGAGGTGACGGTGACCGGGAGATCTTGCGTGAACGCGCCGAGGGTGGCGTGAACCGTCCACTGGCCGGCGGGCACGTTGGTGAGGTGAAACGAGCCGTCGTTGCCGGTGGTGGCCGAGAGGTTCGCCGGCTTGCCTTCGCAGTCGACCGCGTCGATCGTCACCGCCGCGCCGTTCACCCAGGTCATCTGATCGGGCGCGCAGACCTTGCCCTGCACCTCGCCGTACTCGGTGGTGCACGGAGGCTCGACCGAGCCGACGTTGGTGGCGATCGGGTTCGCCGGCGGCGGAGCGTCGAAGTTGCCCGACTTGCAGCGCGCCGGGTCGTCGTGGCAGACGTCGTGGACGTTGAGCAGGCCCTGGCGGCCGCAGTTGCAGGCCTGAAACAGCAGCGCCGACAGCACCAACAACCCAAAGCGTGCGTTCACCGTTGCCTCCAAGTTGGCCGGGCGGAATAGCAAGAAGTGCTGCCCAAAAGCCAGCCCCCGAGGGCGGCGTAACTCCGATGTTTCGTGTAAGGACGTCTTCAATGCGGTGGGTCGCGATTGCCCTCGTCGTCGCCAGCGCCGCAAACGCGCAGACCAAGGTGATGGTTGCGCCTGGGAGCAGCTGCGATGAGTCGCTGCGCCGTGAGCTTTCTCATCTGGCGAGAACTCAGCTGGTCGAGGCCGACGCCGAGGTGCGGGCTTCGCTCGACGCGAAACCGCCCGGCTGGCGCTTGAAGGTCGAACGTGCCGGGGCTGAAAGCCTCGACAGAAAGCTCGATGCGCGCGACTGCGCCGAGGCGGCGTTCGCGGCCGCGGTGGTGATCGAGCGGTACCTTCACGAGCTGGGTTCGGAGCGCGGACGCCCGAAGAGCGACGCCCCTCCCGCCCTTCGGGCACCCTCCCCCGAAGGGGGAGGCAGAACCGCACGTGAGCCTCGAGCGGTCGAGGCGCCAAAGACTGTCCCTCCCCCTTCGGGAGAGGTGCCGCAAAGCAGCGGAGGGGCCTCACGCTCGACTCCACCCGTTCCCGAGATTCCCGCGCCACCGCCGACGGAGAAACCGGCTTCGCCTCCGCCGCCGCCCGAACAGACGAGCCCGCCGCCGACGCGCGTGGAGCCGAACGTGGTGGTCGCGAAGAAAGAAGACGACGCCGCGCCGCCGCCTCCCGCCGAGACGGTTCAGCCGCCGCCGGCGCCTCCGCAGCCGAGCGGGCCGTTTCTCTCGCTCGCGCGTTGGGAGCTCGGCCTGAACGTCGCCGGGTGGACTCCGGCACCTTCCGGCACCCGGTTCGGGTTCGGCCTCGAAGCGGGGCTGCTCTTCTCTCCCGCCTGGCGCACCACCCTCGAGCTCGCCGGCAGCATCCCGGAAGAAGAAGTGATCGTCATCAACGACGTCACCCGCGGCACGCTGAAGGTGATGACCTTCAACGCGATCCTCACCGCTGGGCGCTGCATCGATCGCGAGCTGCGCCCCTGCCTGTCGGTGGCCGGCGGCGTACGCCTCGCCCGCGGGTGGACCACCGGCGAGTACCTCTTTCAGAAGTCGCCCAGCTGGCAGGCCCGGCCCACGTTCGGCCTCTCGCTGTCGCTCCAATACCTGCCCTGGCACTGGCTTCTGGCGGGGGTCGAGCTGCTCGGCCTGGTCAACCCGGTGGCCGCGCAGTTCGAAATTCAAGGGGATCCATCGGCGACGGTGCCCTTCCCCACCTTCGAGGGTCTCCTTCGGGTTTCGTTCGGAGCCACCTTCAACCGTTGAATATTGCGCTGGAATAGGGTCACTCGTGTCGGTCCCACGATGAGTCGCGTTTTCAATGAACGCCCGAAGGCCCTCGAGCCATTCACTGGCGAGCGCGACTCCATGCTTCTCGAGGCCACCCAGACTTTGCCGGCGACGTTCGAGGTGCCGCGATCGGCCGACGCCGAGACGGTGGAGCGTTGCCGCGAGGGCGACGCGCGCGCCTGGCGCCGCCTCTACGATCAGAACTTCGACTTCGCCTACCGCACCGCCCGCCGCCTCGGCACCCCCGAGTCGGAGTGCGAAGACGTGGTGCACGAGGCGTTCGAGATCGCGCTCCGCAAGCTGGGCGACTTCGACCACGGCCTCTTCTCCACCTGGCTCTACCGCATCGTCTCGAACGTGGTGTCGGCGCGGCTGCGCAAGAAGAAGGTGCGCGACTTCTTCCACGGCATCTGGTCGAGCGAGAGCGAAGAGTCGGGCGAGAACGTCGAAGACACCGTCGCCGCCCGCCGCACGCTGGAGCGGGTCGAAGAGGTGCTCCGCTCGATGAGCGCGGCCAAGCGCGAAGTGTTCGCGCTCCACGAGCTCGAGGGCCTCACCCACGAGCGCATCGGCGAGCTGCTCGGGATCAAGGCCGAGACGGTTCGCACCCGCCTCTTCTACGCGAAGCAGGACTTCGAGAAGTTGGCGAGAAAGCGGGGGCTGCTGTGAGCGATCTCGACCAGCTGGTGAAGCAGCTCGAGCGGCAGACCCGCCCGATTCCCGGCGGCGCGCGCGAGCGGGTGTGGAGCAAGCTCGACGAGCCCGGCCTCACCGCGCGCTCGCGTCGGGGCACCGTGTTCGCCTTCGCGGTGGCGCTCGGCTTCGTGGCGGTGTTCGGAGTGCTCGCGCTGCGCAACGCAGGGTCGCCGCAGGTGGTGCCGGAGCGCTCGCAGACCTTCGCCACCGACGGCTTCGCGATCGTGACCCGCCCCGGCGCCAACGTCACCGCCGACGGCGCGGGCCGCTTCACCCTGGTGCAGGGCGGGCTCGCCGCGTCGGCCTGGTCGCAGAAGATCACCCTGCGCGCGGGCAAGAAGACGATCGAAGCCGAGGCCGCCCGCTTCACCCTCGAGGTGGCGGGCGAGTCGGTGGTGGTCGGAGTTCAAGAAGGCACCGTGCTGGTCGACGGCGAGCGGGTCGAAGCGCCCAACCGCTGGCCGCACGGCGCGTCGGCCACCGTCGACGATCAGCTGGTGAAGCCCCAGGAGCCGGTCGCCGCCGCCGACGACCGCGCGTTCCGCCTCGCCGAAGAAGCGGCGTCGAAGGGCGACGTCGACCACGCGCTCGAGAAATTCCGCACCGTGTCGCGCCACGACGGGCTGCGCGCCGAGGCCGCGCTGCTGCGCCAGGGCCAGCTGCTGCTGTGGAACCGCCATGATCCCGCCGCCGCGCTCGAGGTGCTCAACCAGAGCGAGCGGCGCTTCCCCCACGGCTCGCTGGCCCAAGACGCCGCGCTGTCGAGGCTGGAGGCGCTCTCGGCGATGAAAGAGGCCACGCTGCACGACGCGGCCGCCCAATTTCTCGAGCGCTTTCCCGACAGTGAGCGCCGCGACGAGGTCTGCCGGCTGGGGCAGCTCAAATCTTGTGAACGCTAATTCCAGCTCAGGTCATTCAATTTCCAAACGCCGCGGGATCAGGGGGTCGGCCCGCGTCAGATTGGAAGACAAAACGTGAAGCTCAATCATCTGCTGACGTGTTGTTGTCTCGCGCTGCTCGCGTGCGGTCCTTCGATGGTCGGCTCGAAGTTCGTGAAGTCGCAAGACGTGAAGGCCAACCAGGGCGCGGTGATCGAAGTCTCCAAGTCCGACAGCTCGGTGCTCAACGGCACCAAGCTGCAGGTGCCGGCCGGCGCGCTCGCCTCCGACGTGACCATCACCCTCGAGCTGGGCTTGAAGGATCTGGTCAACAGCAACGCGGCCAGCCCGGTCACCACCTGGAAGCCCGACGGCCTCCACTTCACCACTCCGGCGACGCTCACCTTGCCGCTGACGATCGCGCAGGGGCAGTCGACCGATCACCTCAACATTCAGGTGCAGGAGGCGAACGGCACCACCTTCCGCATTCCGCGCTCCGACCTGACCATCGTCGGCTCCAGCGTCACCTTCAAGATCGACGGCTTCACCAGCTTTCAGGCGAACACCCAGAACGCCTGCATGACCGACAGCGACTGCTCGATGGGTGAGCAGTGCGTGAACGGCGGCTGCCAGGGCGGCGCGGGCGGGGGCGCCGGTGGCGGCAACGGCGGCGGCCAGGGCGGGGGCAACGGCGGCGGCATGGGCGGCGGTCAGGGCGGCGGCTCCAACGCCTGCCAGGTCGACACCGACTGCCCGATGGGCGAGGCGTGCCGCAACGGCGCCTGCACCGGCGGCGGCGTCGGCGGTGGCCAGGGCGGCGGCATGGGTGGCGGCCAGGGCGGCGGCTCCAACGCCTGCATGACCGACTCCGATTGCCAGATGGGCGAGCAGTGCGTGAACGGCGCCTGCACCGGCGGCGGCGTCGGCGGTGGCATGGGCGGAGGCCAGGGTGGCGGCATGGGCGGCGGCCAGGGCGGCGGCGATGCCGGCATCGACGGCGGGCTCACCTGCCAGGTCGACACCGACTGCCAGATGGGCGAGAGCTGCGTGAACGGCTACTGCACGGTGGTGAACTACTGCCGCCAGGACAGCGACTGCACCATGGGTCAGCTGTGCGACGTGAACACCGGCACCTGCTACGTGAGCGGCACCGACGGCGGCATCAACGACGGCGGCATCGGCGACGGTGGCATCAACGACGGCGGCATGAACCCCGACGGCGGCATCAGCGACGGCGGTCAGGGTGACGGCGGCGTCGACGGCGGCGTCTCCTGCCAGGTCGACACCGACTGCGCGATGCCCGAGCTCTGCGTGGCCAACGTCTGCACCGCGATCGCGTGCGACATGAACCGGCCCTGCCCCGGCAACTACGCCTGCGTGAACAACTGGTGCCAGTGACGCTCGGTCTCCCCTGACCGTCGCCGCACCCGCGGGCCCCTCCGAACAGGAGCGGCCCGCTCTTCTTTGCGGGCTACTTCTTCTCGATCACCACGTCGGTGCCCTCGAAGCGCGCGGAGTCGAGCGCGCCGTTCTTCACCTGCGACGAAAGCTCGCTCTTCAGCTGGGCGTTGAGCGCCGAGATCAGCTCCGGGCTGGCGAGCGACTGGTTGATCTGCTTTTCGATCTCGCGCCGCAGCGCCTCGCGAAGACCGCCCAGAGACTCACTGCCGGCGAGCGCGGCGAGGCCCTGCGCGGCGGGCCGAATGTCGGCGTCGAAGGCCACCTTGCCCTTCTCGATCTGCGCCGCGCCCTGCTTCGGCGTCAGCGTCACGTCGAGGCGCATCTGATCCATGTTCACGTCGGGCGCGAGCTGGCCGAACCCGCCCGCCTTCGCCCGCGCCGGCACCAGCTCGAGGCCCTTGTCCTCGAACCAGAGGGTGAGCACGTAGGCTTTCTCGTTCGCCTTCACCGCGAGCTTCGAGAGGTTGACGTCGCGCAGCTGGTAGCTCACCTGCCCCAGGCTGCCCAGGTCGACCACCTGATCGGGAATCGAGAACAGGGTGCGGCCACCGCCCAGCTTCTCGGGCAGCGACACGTACGAGCGGCCGACGTGCTTGCCCTCGGCGTCGACCACGTCGCAGTCGAGGTGCACGTCGAGCCCCTGGAGCGCGTTCTCCATCGAGGCCGCCAACGCGCTGCCTTCGATGCGGGTGGTGCTCGAAGGCGGGGTCTTCGGCGTTCCCGACAGCATCACGGCCAGCGCCAGGGCGATCATCGGCGCGATGCTGCCATAAAAAAACGGCGGTCCCACCCCGGGAGGGAGGGGGGACCGCCGAACCGCTCGCGGTGTACGGCGAGCTCGAACTCTCCTGATTTGCGACCATGAGGGGCTTTTCGCCCCGCAAAACCGGCCGCAAACCGGTCAAACCCTATGAAATCTCTGGTTGTTCACCAGGACGGGCGAGAGCTGTGCAAACTCCCTGCCCTGCGCTGGTTCAGTGAGAGCCGGCGTAGGCCGGGTCGACCTTCAAGACCTCGGCTTTGATCGCCGGATCGTCGGGCACGGTCTGATCGAGCACCAGCCACTCGAGGTTCAAGGTGCGGGCGTCGGGCGCGAGCGACGCCGAAGCGCGGGTCTTCTGCTCGTCGCGCCGGGCCTTCACGTCGGAGTAGGTCTTGTTGAACTGCTCCATCACCTTGGGGTCGGTGATCTTCGCCTTGCGCTCGTCGAGCTGCTTCAGCTGCGAGTCGAGGTGCGAGAGCGACTCCTGCTCGCGCTTCTGCTCGCCGAGATCGTGAAACGGGCCTTTGCCGTCGAGCTTCAGCTCCAGCTTGCCGAGCGCCTGGCCCTTCTGCCCTGCCCCGACCAGCCAGGAGCCGCTGTCGAGCAGCTGCGGCGCCAGGCCTCCGCGCGCCTCACCCGACTGGATGATCACGTCGGGGGCGACGTCTTTGAGGTCTTGCGCCAGCTTCATCGCGTCGGCGGTGTGCGCCGAGACCAGCAGCACCAGCAGATCGACCTTGCCCTTCAGCTTCTCGAGCTCGGTGCGGGCGGCGGGAGCCAGCTCGATGCCCTTCAGCTCCGGGTGGTTGCTCACCGGGCCGGGCGCGGAGAGGCCGACCACGCCCAGCTTCACGCTGCCGACGGTGACGATGGCCGAGCCGTCGAACACCGGCTGATCGTTCTCGCGCAGGTTGGCCGAGAGCACCTTCAGCTTCGCCTTCGCCGCTTCGGTCTTGAGGAACTTCGTGCCGGCGTTGAGATCGCGCGAGCTCGCCACCATCGCCTGGGTGCCGAGCTTGCCCATCGTCTGGAGCACCAGCTTCGCGCGGGTCTCGGAGAGCGCGTCGTCGACGCCCTCGACGTGGAAGAGCGCGTTGCCCGCGTCGAGCAGCGCCACCGGGCCGCCTGAGCGAATCGAGCCGAGCGCGGTCTTGCGACGGGCCAGACCGCCCGTCGGGTTGAAGCGTCAACCACAGGGGGCGATCTCGCCCCCGTCGTCTCCGGTGAAGATCAGGGTGACGTGCTTGCCCGCGGGAGCCGCCGACAACAGCAGCGCCAGCGCGGCGGCAATCACTTGGTGCCGCCCTTCTTGGGAGCGGCCTTGTCGCCGCCGCCTTTGAGCTCGGCCAGCTTCGTCTTCGCGGTCTTCGCCGCCTCCGACTTGGGGTGGGTCTTCACCAATTCCTCGAGCGCCAGCTTCGACTCCGCCACCATCTTCAGCTTCTTGAAGCACTCCGAGGTGTGGAGGTACGCGTCGGGCGCGGAGGAGGACTTCGAGAAGTCCTGAATCACCTTGTTGTACTCGTAGAGCGCCTCGCGGCAGCGGTCTTCGGTGAAGTAGGTCTCGCCGAGGCCGAAGTGGGCCTCGCCCGCCTGGCCGTCCTTCGGCCACTTCTTCAAGAACTCGTTGTAGAGCGCGCGGCCGAGCGGCACGTCGCCGTCTTTGATCTTCGACTCCGCGAGCTTGAGAAACTCCTTCGGGTCGTCGGGCCGCTTCAGCTCTTCTTTCTTCTTCTCGGCGGCGGCGTCGGCCTCGGCCCGCTTGGCGAGCTCGTCGTTGGTCTTCTTCTGGGCGTCTTCGAGCACGCCCAGCCGGTACTGAATCGTCTCGAACGAGCCGTGGAGCGTGGCCACGTCTTCGACCGTCTTCTGCATCTGCACCCCGACGTCGGCGTCGGAGCGGCGCGAGGCCTTGTCGAGCTGCTCGAGCGCCTTCTGCACGTCGTCGAGGGTGGCCGCCTGCTTGTCGCGGCTCTCTTTGAGCTCCTGCTCGAGCGCCTTGTTCTGAACGGTCAGCTTCTCGAGCTTGTCTTCGAGCACCTGGCCGCGATCGGCCGGGTAGAAGCACCCGGAGAAGAGCGCGGTGAGGGCAAGGGCCAGTCGCTTCATGCGGTGTGTATACGCCACGACCCGCCGCGTCTGAAATTCATATTCCCGCTCACTCCGGGGCGCCGCCGGCGAACACGTAGGGAAACGAGACGCGCACCGCCGCGCCTCGCGTCGGCGGCGGCGGGAAGTGCCAGCGCATCGCCATCGTCACCATGCACTCGTTGAAGTCGGCGCCCTCGAAGTCGGTGCGCTCCAGCTCGGCGCGCGAGACCGCGCCGTCGCCTGCGATCCAGAAGCCGAGCCGCACCTGACCCATCGGGTGCGGCATCTCGGAGGTGGTGTAGTAGCAAGTCTCGGCGTCGATCACGTGATCGGCGACCACTTCACGAACCGTCTGCCGGTACTCGTTGGAGGCCGGCGGCGGCGAAAGGGTGGAACGAATGGGCGCGCTCGCACAGGCCGCGACCAGGAAGAGAACGACAAAAGCAAACCGCATTCGGCGGATGGTACCCGATGGGGTTCGGGGTCGACAAACGCACACCAGCGACGGAGGGGCTCACCCCTCCGTCGCAGACTCTCGCTGACTACTTCTTGCGCCGCTTGAGGCCAAGCGCGAGCAGCGCCAGCAGCGGCACCAGCCCGTCGGCCTCGTTGCACCCGCAGCCGGTCTTCTTCTTGCCGGTGTTGGTGTCGGCCGGCTTGGAGCCCTTGACCAGAATGTCGGCCACCGCGGGCGCGGAGTCGGCGGTGCCGTCGCTCACCTTCACCTGCATGGTGAAGTGGGTGTCGGCGTCGACCTTGGGCGCGACGAAGGTGACGGTGGCGGTGCCCATGCCGTCGAGGGTCACCGTCGAGCCGCCGGTCTGGCTCCAGTTGAAGGCGCCGAGCGTGTCGCCGTCGGGGTCGGTGGCGGTGGCGTTCAGCGTCACCGTCGCGCCCGCGTCGACCGTGGCGGTCAGAGGGCTCACCGTCACCACCGGCGGGTGGTTCACGTTCTGCACCGTCACGTGGGAGGCCTGCGGGCCCACCACCGCCTTGCCGTCGGTGGCGATCGCCTGGAAGGTGAGCACCGTGTCGGCGGTCACCGCCGGGGCGACGAAGGTGTTGCCGGTCAGCGCCACCGCAGGGCCGCTGCTCTGCGACCAGGTGATCGTCACCGGGTCGTTGTCGGCGTCGGTCGCGGTCGCGGTGAGGGTCACCATCGTGCCCTCGGGCACCGACTGATCGGCGCCCACCGTGAGCACCGGAGGCGTGTTGGTGCACTCGTTCGGGTCGTTCACCACGGTGGCGAACGGCTTGTCGTCGATGCCGGTGAAGGCGAGGTTGTCGAGCTCCCAGCCCTTCTCGGCCACCGCGTCATCGGACCCGACGCGGAACCGCAGCAGCACCGTCTGCGCCGCGTAGGTGGTGCCGAGGTCGAGCTTGTCGTGGGCGAACATCGGGTAGCCCGGGCTCTGGCCGGTGAACGCCTGCCGGCCGCCGAGCGGGTTGGCGCCCTGGTTGTCGAGCGTGCCGGTGTAGCCGGTCGACAGCTTGGCGCCGACGTCGAGCCAGGTGACGCCGTTGTCGGTCGACAGCTCGATCACCGCGCCGTCGTAGGCGACCTGCATGCTCTGATCGAACTCGAACCAGTAGCGGTGGTCGAACTCCACCGAGAAGTCGCCGGTCGAGCTGACGTGGAGCGGCGGCGAGATCAGGTAGGCGTCGGCCGGCGACGGGCTGTCGGGGCCGAACCACCAGTGCTCGGTGGCCGAGTTCTCGAGGCGGTGAAAGTCTTCGCCGGTGGTGAGCGTGCTGTCGGAGCTCGCGGTCCACACCGTGGTCGGGGCCTCGACGTCGTCGGTGGCCGAGCCGGTGGCGTTGACGTCGTAGTTCACCCGGAAGCCGGCGTTCGCGATCACCGGGCCGGCGACCGCCAGCTGCGGGTCGTTCACCTGCACGTTGATGGTGATCGCCTGCTTGCCGACGATGCCGTGGAGCGTGACCGGCACGGTGGTCTTGATCACCTGGAACGGCTGGCTGGTGCCCAGGTTGAGGCTCGAGGCGCCGAGGGTGACGCCTGGGTTGGTGCTGGCGAGCGTGACCACGGTGTTCATCAGCGCGCCGGTGCCGGTGTTCTTCACCGAGATCGTCAGCATGCCGGTCTCGTTGTTGTCGAGCACGCCGTCGTGGTCGCAGGAGCTGACCGAGTCATCGAGGGTGATGCTGCCGACCTCGAGCGCGTTGCCGGCGACGTAGCTCTCCATCACCGGGTTGTTGTCGAAGCTGCCCGAGTCGGGGCCGGTGGCGAGCATGCCCGCTCCGCGCTTGGCGAACGCCTGCCAGAACTCGCCGTAGTCGATCGAATCTTTCGCGCTGGCGACCGCGAGCAGCGCGTCGCGCGCCTCGAGCACGGTGGGGTTCACCGGGGTGCCCTTGTACGCGTCGACGATGTACTTGCGCATGCGGTAGTTCGCTTCGTCGAAGCTCATGCGGGTCGGGGTGTCGCGCAGCAGCGCCGCGTAGCACTCCCACAAGAAGGTGGCCCAGACCTCGCCGGTGTTGTGCGCCTCGGAGTTGAACGAGCCGTCGGTGTCGAACGCCGCCGGCACCGTGGTGGGGAGCGGGTTGCCGTCGGCGATCATGCGGAACGTCAGCCCGTTCTTGGTCATGTCGGTGCTGTACGGCACCCGGCGAATGCCCCAGTAGTACGAGTCGGTGGTCTGGCCGTACATGGTGTAGCCGGCCAGCGCGTAGACGCCGCTGAAGTTGGGGTTGGAGGCGACCAGGCGATCGCTGTCTTTGACGATCAGCAGCATCGCGTGAAAGTCAGACCAGCCCTCGCCCATGCCGCCGCCCTGGTTGTTGCCCAGGCCGTTGCCGTTGCCGATCAGCCGGTTCTGAATGTAGTGGCCCCACTCGTGGGCGACGATGGTGTTGTCGATGGTGCCGTCGAAGTCGGTCACCGCCGCCTTCGAGAGCGTCAGGTTCACCGTGCCCGACTGCGCGCGGGTCTGCAGATCCTGGCCGTCGGCCTGCGACATCGAGAGCACGGGAATGGTGAAGCTGCCGGTGCCGAAGAGGTCGTTCGCATTGCCGGCCTGGTTGTTGACGATGATGATGCCGACCGCTCCGCCCTGCTGGGCGTTGGTGACCTTCTGGGTGAACTGGCAGTTGCCGCGCTGAACGACCGCGATCTTGCCGGTGACGTTGGCGAGCGCGGCGGAGCAGCCGTCGGCGAGGCCCGAGCTGCTGGTGATCAGCGCCGCGTCGGCGTTCACGTTGTAGGTCTGGGGGCCGAAGTTCGAGGCGCCCGAGTGGTAGACGACGTTGGAGCCGCCGTTGACGAAGATCTGGGCGCCGCCGCCGCCGTCGAACACGTACATCTGCATCACCGGCGACGCGCCGTCGGCCGGGGTCTGCATGTTGGAGTTGTTCTTGCCCGAGTAGTCCTGGCCCTCGGCGAGCACCGGGTCACCCGCCACGCCGCCGCGGTTGAAGTTGTCGGTCTGGGCGTTGAACGCGGTCTCGTCGAAGCCGACGTCGTAGTACCAGTCGTGAAAGAAGTTCACGTCGTAGAACATCTGGGTGACCGCGGCGTCGCGCTGGTCGGTCGACACGCCGGGGCTCTTCGAGGTGTCGTAGGTGCGATCGAACACCCCTGCCGCGGTGGGCGTCGGCACCGGGTCGCCGCTGGAGTAGCCATCGGGCGCGTTGATGTCGGCGTAGGCGAAGGTGTTGTTGCCCTGGGTCTGGGTGGCGTTCGCCGGCAGCCACGGGTCGGTGATGGTGGTGGCGGTGTACGGCACGGTGACCAGGTTCGGCGCCACGTAGCCCGGGTGGTACTGGTTGAGCGTGCCGGTCGGGTGCGGCGAGGGGTCGTTGCCCTGCGGCCCGTCGAAGGGCACGAAGTTGCCGCTCGCGTCGGCCCACACCCGGTAGCTGTACGAGTCGTAGCGGGTGAGATCGTTGCGCTTCAGCACCGACCCGTCGTGCGCGGAGATCACGTACGAGAAGTAGACGCTCGAGGTGTCCTCCGGGTTTTCGAGGTGAAGCTCGACGTACCAGGCGGGGGTGAGGCCCGAGGTGGTGACGAAGTAGACCGGGCGCGTGCGCGCGGGGTGCGACTCGCCGGCGAGGTTGAAGTGCCGGTACTGGGTGTCGGTGGGGCTCTGCGGCAGCGCGGCGACCCGGTTGGTCTCGAGGCCTCGGCCGGTGAGATCGAAGTACGCCTGCGCGAGCGCGGTGGTCTCGGCGAGGTTGAAGCTGCCCTTCACCTTGCGCGCGGGCGACAGCCAGCCCGAGAGCGCGACCAGCTGGAGCTTCGGGTCCATGATCACCTTGAGCTCTTCGCCCATCACCAGCCGGCCGTGCTCCGGCAGCTGGAAGGTGACGATCACCGCGCCGTCGCCGTGATCAGAGACGCGGGCGAGCGCCTTCTCGGCGGCGTTGCGGGCGTCGAGGCGGTAGAGCCCCGAGTACGCGAACAGGTAGCGGCGCGCGGCCTGCTCCGGCGTGACGCCTTGATCGCGGAGCGACTGGAACTTGGGGTCGCGGCTCGCCCAGTAGAACGAGGGCACGCCGAAGCGCGGCTCCACCTGGGAGACGCGGCCCGACTGGACCAGGCTTCTCGTCTTGTCGGTCAGCGTCTTGAAGTCGACCAGCGGGCGCTGGGTGCGATCTTTCAAGAAGACGTCAGTGTTTTGCTTCGATGCAACCGGGGCCGCGAGCGCAACTGCCGCGCTCAGGCTCACCCACGCAGTGAACCCCCACCTCATGCTGCCTCCACACGAAGCTCGCCGCTCTCGGCCAGAGGGCTCACTTCGTGGCGCGACCAAGTACAGAAGTGTGGGAGTCGATGCAACCTGGAAACGGCTGAGGTTTCAGCGACTTATCGCGTCAGGCGCTGCCAGTATGCTGGCGGGGCTGCTCGAACGCGGTGTGGTTACAGGTGGTTGACGTGGTGTCCCACATCACCCCACTTGGAGTTCCGCATCGGTATTTCCGTTTTGGAAACGCGCGATGCGCTGGTCGGCCAGGTCGAGGTAGAGCGCGTTGCGAAGCGTGCAGGCTTGGTACGCGAGCTCGACCGCCTGTGGGTCGTGACGATCAATCGCATCGACGAGCGAAGTGGCGAGCGCGGCCATCGGCTTCAACCGGCAAGTCGGGTGAAGCCACTTTCGGATCAAGGCGAGGGCGCGCTGCGACTGGTAGGCGGCGAGATCCATCGGCGTGTTGTCGGCAGCTGCGGCGAGCGCCGCGAGGAATGAGTCCTCCATCTCGAGGGTGGCGTCGGTGTACTGCTGAGAGTGAACGGCGACGCGTATTCTCGACAGCGCGTCACTCGCGGAGCGGCTGATCGGTTGGCGTGCGCGCACCAGCGAGGTGACCTCGCCGACCACTTGCCGGGTCCGCATCTCGAGCACGCTCAGGAGCATCGCGCGCTGATCGTCGTCGGTGAGCTCTTCGAACATGCGTGCGATCACTTCGAAGCTCACAGCGTTGAGCACCTTGGTGGCTCGCCATCCCACGCCGGGCACGCTGGTGACGAGCCCTTCGGCCTTCAAGAACGTCAGCGCGGCCCGCAGCGTGACCCGGCTGATGTCGAGTGTCTGTGCGAGCTCGGCCTCGCTCGGCATGTACTCGTCGAGAAACTCACCCTTGAAGATGGCCCACCGCAGATTGTTCGCTGCCAATTCGACCTTCGTTTTCCCGCCCATCGCCCTTCTCCTTTGTCGCCTGTATACCGCGCACCCCTGACATGTTCGGGCGTGGGTACCCGCGGCGGCGCCACTGTCCGTCAGGTCGAACTGTTGTCAGCTCGGAGCGAGACGCCGGTACGAGCTGTTGTCAGTTCGCGAAGGGCAGCTGTTGCGAACTGTTGTCTGCTCGCGCAGGGCCGCCGTTGCGAGCTGTTGTCTGCTCGCGAACGACTGCTGTTGCGAAATGTTGTCTGTTCGCAAGGCGAGCTGCGTGCGAGCAGACAACAGTTCGACCTTGCGAGGGGTGACGCCTCCCCGACCCTCTCGCCTATTCGCGGGGGTAGCCGAGGCGATCGAGGGCGACGTAGCAGGCGCGCTCGAGACGGTGCGGGTTCAAGAAGAATTCCACCTTCGGCGCGTGGCGATCGCGGCTCGACTTCACCGCGCGGCGGTATTCGGCCGCGGCGTCGGCGCGCTGCCCCTTCTGCTCGAGCAGCACGCCGAGCAGATACCGCGCGGGCGCGAGGCCAGGCGACAGGTAGAGACACTTGCGCAGGTCGGCCTCGGTCTGCTCGGTCATCTCGCCGTGCGACGCCTTGTCGAGCAACGAGCGAAACAGCTCGGCGCCATCGTCGGTGCTCAGCGCAGAGGGCGCCGCGATCGGCGCGACCGACACCGCCGGCGCCGAGGGGCGAGGCGGGCGTGGCACCGAGGGCGGAGGCGCGGGCACCGCCGGCGGCAACCCGTTCACCGGCGTGAAGAAGCCCGACATCGAGGTGACCTTCGCGCCCACCGGCGGGTCACCCTTCACGTGAAAGAACGCGTGCTCCTCGCGCCACAGCTGCAGCCCCGCCGGCGCGTTCAACGGCTCCGCCGCGCCGAGCACCAACACCCCGTTGGGACGAAGACGCTCCGCCAGCCCGAGCAGCACCTTCTCGGCCGCCTGCTCGGTGAAATAGATGAGCACGTTGCGGCACAAAATCAGAATCGAACCCGCCGCCGCCGTCGGGCAACGGGTACGGAAAATCCATCAGGTTGTGGCGAACGAAGCGCGAGCGCGCCGCCAACTGACCGACCAGCTGAAAGCGCCCGTTGTCTTCCCGAAAGTAGCGGCTCTTCAGCGGGCCCGGCGCGTGCTTCATCGCCTCCGCCGAGTAGGTGAACGTCTGCGCCAGGTGCAGCGCGCCCTGCGACGCGTCGGAGCCCAGCACCAGGCTCTCAGCCGCCGCCCCCGCCTCGGCGAGCATGATCAACAGCGTCGCCACTTCTTCTCCGGTGGCGCAGCCGGCGCTCCACACGTTGAGCTTCTGCTGCTTCGCCAGCAGCCGCGGCAACACCTTGGCCTGCATCGTCTCGAGCTGGCGAACGTCGCGGTAGACCTCGGTGCGGTGCACCAACAGGGTGCCCATCAGCTCCGACAGCTCGGCCGCGCCGGCGAAGGTCGACAGGTGGCGCAGGTAGTCGTCTTCGGTGCGGGCGCCGATCTTGGCGAAGATCGCGGTCTCGAGCCGCGACCGCTGCTGGGCCGACAGCTGCGCGCCCATGCGATCGGCCACGTACTGACAGACTTTGGGGTGGCTCAAGCCCGGGGAAGCTTATCGCCCTTGGCCAGTCTGAGCAGCGCGTTGGCGATCCCGTCTCCGTGGAGCACGTGATCGACCGCGCTCTTGGCGATCGCCGCGCCGGGCATACCGAACACCACGCACGACTCCTGGTTCTGCGCCAGGGTGGTGCCGCCCGCGTTCTTGATCGCCAGCATGCCGTCGGCGCCGTCGGCACCCATGCCGGTGAGAATCACGCCCACCGCCCGCCGGCCGTAGGTCTTCGCCGCCGACTCCAGCAGCAACGTCGCCGAAGGCACGTGGCCGTCGCGCGGCTCGCCCGGCTTCACCGACACCTTGCCGCGGGAGACGATGGTGAGGTGCTGGTTCGGCGGGGCGAGCAGCACCGTGCCCGGGAGCAGCGCGTCGCCGTCCGCCGCCAGCTTCACCTTCAGCCGCGACGAGGCGGCCAGCCAGCCGGCGAGCGACTCCGCGAACGCGGCGTTGATGTGCTGCACCACCGCGATCGGCGCGGGAAAGTTCGCCGGCAGCTCCGACAACATCTTCTGCACCACCTGCGGGCCGCCGGTGGAGCTGGCGATCGCCACCAAGCCGAGCGGCGAGCTGGCGAAGCTCTCGGTCGCCACCGGCATCGGCACCGGAGCCGGGGCCGGCGCTCCCTTGCGCGCGCCGCGCAGGTGCCGAATCACCTTCACGCTCGAGATCAACTTCACCTCGCGCGCCAGGTTCCACGCCTCGGGCCCGGCATCCATCGCGGGCTTCACCTGCAGCGCCAGCGCGCCCACCTCGAGCGCCCGGTGGGTGAGCTCGGGCGCCTGGTTTCGCGGGTCGGCGGTGAGCACCAGAATCGGCGTCGGCACCTCGGCCATGATCGTCTCGGTCGCCGACAGGCCGTCCATCACCGGCATGTCGACGTCCATCGTGATCACCGCCGGCTTGAGCGAGTGCGCCTTCTCGACGGCTTCTTTCCCCGTCTCCGCGGTGCCGACGACCTCGAGATCTTTGTCCTTCTCCAGCGCGTCGATGATCAGCTGCCTGCACAACGGCGAGTCATCGACGACCAGGACACCGACTTTCTTGGACATGGGCTGTTTTTACCTTCAAGCGAGCAGTCGCGACACCACATCGACGAGGTCTTGGCGCACCAGGTCTCCCTTGGTGACGTAGCCGTCGGCCCCCGCCTCCATGCCCCGCTTGCGATCGGTCTCCGAGCCGCGGGTGGTCACGATCACCACCGGCAGCGCCCGAAGCGTCGCGTGCGCCTTCAGCCGCCGGGTCAATTCCAACCCATCGACCCGCGGCATCTCGAGGTCGGTGACCACGATGTCGACCGACTGCTCGTGCAGCTTCTCGAGCGCGTGCTGCCCGTCGGAGGCCGAGAGCACCTCGTAGCCGACCGCCTCCAGCAGCGAGACCAACAGCTCGCGGGTGAGCGGCGAGTCGTCGACCACCAGAATGCGGCGCTTCTTCACCTGCGGCACCGCGGTCAGCGCTCCCGCCAGCCGACCTTCCCGCCCGTGCGCGGTCGACACCAGGTGCGCGGCCGAGAGCACCAGCGCCAGCGAGCCGTCGGCCAGCGGGGTCGCGCCCGAGAGGTGCGAGAAGCGCGAGAGCACGCCCTTCAGCGGCAGCACCGCTTGCACCCGCTCCTCCAGCACCCGGTCGACCGCCACCGCCGCCTTCTGCCCGCGGCCCTGGAGCAGCAGCACCAGCTCGCCCTCCAGCGCGGTGCGCTCGCCGCTGCCGCCGAGAATCGACGCCATCGCCGCGAACGGGAGCACCTGCTCCTCCACCCGCAGCGCGGGCCGCCCGGCGAGCTCGCGAATCTGCTCCTGCTCGACCCGCAGCGCCGAGAGCACCGACGAGGCCTGGAGGCAGAGCCGCTCGCCGCCCATCTCGACGAAGAGCAGCGGCGCGACGGTGAGCGACACCGGCATCAGCAGGTCGAAGGTGGCCCCGCTGCCGACGTGCGAGCTGACGGTGACCTCGCCGCCCAGCCCGAGCATGCGCACCCGCACCACGTCGAGGCCGACGCCGCGGCCCGACACGTCGCTCACCGAGTCTTTCGACGAGAAGCCGGGCAGGAAGATCAGAATCCATCGCCGCGGTGTCGGACAGGCGCGCCGCCTGCGCCTCGTCGATCACGCCCTTGCGGAGCGCCACCTGCTTGAGCAGCTCGGGGTCGAGCCCGCGGCCATCGTCCTCCACCTTGAGCAGAAGCCGCTCGCCCTCGCGCCGCGCCACCAGCGAGAGGTGACCGCGCGGGTTCTTGCCGGCGTCGGTGCGCTCGTCGCGGGTCTCGAGCCCGTGGTCGATCGCGTTGCGCACCAGGTGGAGCAGCGGCTCACGCAAGGCCTCGAGCACGGTGCGGTCGACCCGGGTGTCTTCGCCCTCGACGGTGAGCTCGACCTCTTTGCCGAGATCGCGGGCGAGATCGCGCACCATGCGCGGGTACTGCTCGAACAGCAGCCCGAGCGGCACCATGCGCGCGGCCTGAATCTCCTCCGACATCTGGGTGAGGTCGCGCACCTCTTCGTTGAGCAGGAGCTTCGACTCGCGGTGGAGCTCGGCCGCCAGGTCTTTCGACTTGCCCAGCCGCACCGCCAGGTCGCCCACCGCGCCCATGTCTTCGGCGAGCCGATGGAGCACCGCCAGCTCGCGGGTGAGGTTCAGCCACTGCTGCGAGACCCGCTCGCGGCGCCGGTTGCGGGTGAGCGACTGGGTGACCGCGGCGGTCAGCACCTCGAGGCCCTGCTGGGTGATTCGCACCCCGCCTTCGGCGCGCTCCACGGTGACCCGCTGGGCGGTGGGCGCCGACGCCTGGGGAGGCGGAAACATCGCCGGAGCGCTCCCGGCCGCGGTGGGCACCGGCGGGCTCGACTGAATCGGAGGGCTCGGCACCGGCACCGGCGCGGAGGCCGGCGGCACCGCCTGCACCCCCAAGGCGGAGGTCTTTTCGGAGGAGCTGGCGCCGCCGTTGGCCACCCGCTCCGCGTCGGCGCGCTGCTGGAGCCACTCGAGCAGCCGCGCCACGTCGGGAGGCGACGCCGACGCGCTCGCGCCCGCCAGCACCGAGACCGCGTCGGAGGCGACCAGCAGCGCATCGGTCGACGCGGGATCGAGCAGGTAGTCGCCCGGCTGCGCCGACCGCACCACCTCTTCCATCTGGTGCACCAGGGCGTTGATGTCTTGGAAGCCCATCATGCGGGCCTCGCCCTTCAGCCCGTGGAGGTCGCGCAGCGCCGCCTTGCCCGCCTCGGCGTCGGCCTGCCCTTCCAGCCGCATCAGAAAGCGCCCGATGCGGTCGAGGCGCTCCACCACCAGCTCGCGGAACTGGGCGAGCAGCTTTTCCCGCGGCGTGCTCATGCCCCGAAGCGGACTTCGGCGACCAGCTTGCCGAGGGTGCCGGTGAGCGCGACCAGCTGGCTGTTGGCCTGCGAGAGCTGCTTGGTGGCGGCGAGCGACTGCTGGGTGATGCCGAGGATGTCGGCCATCGCCTCCGCGAGCTGATCGGTGCCCGACTGCTGCTGCTGGGTGGCGAGCGAGATCGCGCGCACCTCTTCGCTGGTGCGCTCCGCCAGCTGCACCACCTGGTCGAGCACGCCCGCGACCTGGGTGGCCAGCGCGGTGCCGCTGAGCGTCTGCTGCAGGCCGCGCTCGGTGGCGTCGACGGTGCGATCGGTGGCCTGCCGAATCTCGTC
Source organism: Myxococcaceae bacterium (assembly GCA_047602415.1). Lineage (GTDB taxonomy): Bacteria > Myxococcota > Myxococcia > Myxococcales > Myxococcaceae > JASGHH01. The sequence continues at coordinate 2,121,293 of JASGHH010000001.1, forward strand.
GATCAGCGCCTCGATCTCCTTGGTCGACTCGATCACGTTCTCGGCCAGGCGGCGCATCTCGGCGGCCACCAGGGTGAAGCCGCGGCCCAGGTCGCCGGCCTTGGTGCCCTCGAGCTCGGCCGAGAGCGCGAGCAGGTCGGAGCGATCGGCCACCCCGGTGATGAACTCCACCACCTTGCCGATCTGCTGCACCCGCGCGTTCAGCCGCTGCACCGCGTCGCTGATCGCCCGGTTGTCGTCGCGCATGCGGTCGACCGCGCGAAAGAACTCTTCGGCGCGGTTCTGCCCGGTCTTCGCCGCCTCGAGCGTCTTCTGGGCTGACTTTTCGACCGAGGAGGCGTTCGACGAGATCTGCCGCGCCGAGGTCGCCAGCTCTTCGGTGGTGGCGGAGGTCTCGTTGAGCGCGGTGGCCTGCTCCGCGGCGAGCGCCTCGCTGCCGCCCGACATCTTGCTCATCTGCACCGTGGTGGTGCCGAGCCGGGTGACGGTGCGCTTCACCTCGCCGACCACGTGGTTGAGCTGATCGACCATCACCCCGAAGTTGGCGGTCACGCCCCACACCTCGTCGGTGGCCGGGTAGACCCGGGCGGAGATCTGCTCGCCGCGGCCGAGCTTGCGCGCGTCTTCGGCGAGCAGCCGCAGCGGGTTGGCGATCACCGTGCTGCCGGCCGAGGCGATCAGCAGCCCCCCGGAGGCGACCGCGAACAGCAGCAGCGCGAGGTTGCCGTAGATCACCCAGCGGGCGTGGGTGAGCGCCTCGGGCGTGGCGCCGACGGTGGCGATGCGGGTGAGCTCGCTGGCGCCCAGTTGGTGGGAGGCGTCGACGATCGCCACCGCGGGGAGCACCACCAGCACCGCGGTGAACACCACCAGCCGCATGCGCAGCCGATCGCCGGTGGTGGGAATCGCCTTCACCACCTCGGAGGGCGAGAGGCCGACCGAGAGCGCGCGAATCACCTCGGCCGAGCTGCGCATCACCAACAGGTCGACCACCGCGGCGGCGACCGGCGAGAACAGCGCCGCCCAGAGCGCCACCCGGAGCAGCTGCAGCCCGGTGCCGTGGAGCACCACCGCCACCCCGACCGCGATCAGCGCCAAGGTCGCCAGCCAGTGCTGGAGCGAGACCGCGCCCGCGATGTCGGGCATGCGCTGCAGCTCACCGAGCGCGGCCACCCGCTTGGAGACCGACTCGTCGCCCAGCTCCACCTCGCGCAGCTGGGTGAGGCTGCGGCCCAACCTGAAGCGCGCGGCGGCCGCGGGGATCACCGCGGCCAGGGCCACCATCGTCCAGAATGCGGGGAGCGTCTGCTGGGCGAGGCCGAGGGTGAGGTAGACGTAATAGACGGCGAGCACGCCGACGAAGGCGTTGCCGAACGCGATCGGCCGGAGCAGCCGGTTGCGCGCTCCCTCGTAGGCGCCGGCTCTCAGCTCCATCCACCCACCTTGAAGCGGCCCACCGTGGCGCGCAGGTCGTCGGAGAGCGAGACCAGATCGCTCTGGGTGGTGGTCATGTCTTTCGAGGCGTCGGCCGCGGCGCGGGTCGACTTGAAGATGTCGGCCATCGTCTCGGCCAGCTGGTCGCTCCCCAGCTGCTGCTGGTGGGTGGCCTGGGAGATCGCCTTCACCGCGTCAGAGGTGGTGGCGGCGGCGTCGAGAATGCGCGACAGCTCCTGCGACACCTGCTGGGCGAGCGTGCTGCCGGCGTCGGAGGCCTTCACGCCCGCCTCGGTCGCCATCACCGCCGCGTTGGTGGCGTCGCGCACCTCGTCGATCAGCCCGACGATCTCCCGGGTGGAGCTCATCACGCTCTCGGCCAGGCGGCGCATCTCGGCGGCGACCAGCGAGAAGCCGCGGCCGACCTCTCCTGCTTTGTGGCCCTCGAGCTCGGCGTTGAGCGCCAGCAGGTCGGACTTGTCGGCGATGCCGTCGATGAACTCCACGATTCGGCCGATCTGCTGCACCCGCTTGTTCAAGCGAACGACCGAGTCGGCGATCGCCTGGTTGCCCTCGCGCACCTTGAGCACCGACGAATAGAACTCGTCGGCCTGGCCCTTGCCCATCTGCGCCGCGGCCACCGTGCGCGAGGCCAGCTCGGCCACCTGGTTGGCGCGCTGGGCGATGTGGCGGGCGCTCTTGGCGAGCTCTTCGGTGGTCGACGAGGTCTGCCCGAGCGCGGAGGCCTGCTCGTTGGCGCCCGCCTCCTGCCGCTGCGAGCTCGAGACCAGCGCGCGCGACGCGTCGGCGATCTGCCCGGTCGCTTCGGTGAGGCCCAACACCGCCGCCTCGAGGTGATCTTCGATCAGCAGGAAGCCGACCGAGGCGCCCCACAGCTCGTCTTCGGCCGCGACCAGCTTTTTACCCCCGAGGCGGCCGTCGGCCAGGCGGCGCGCGTCTTCGGCCAGCCGCCGCATCGGCTGGGTGAGCGCGGCGCCCAGGGCCCAGCCGCAGCCGATCACCGACAGCGCGGTCATCGCCGCCAGCGCGGCGGTGGTGGAGAGGAACCCGCCCGAGGCGATCGCGTTGGCGGAGACGTCGAGCCTGGAGGCGGTGTCGGGCGCGGCGGCGAGCTGGTTGAGCAGCTGCTCGATGCGGCGCACCGAGAGGTCGACCACCAACGCCAGCGGAGTGCCGATCGCCACCGCGGCGTAGACGGTGAGCCGGGCGCCCAGCCGGAGCGAGTCGGGAGGGATTGCCGCCACCACGTCGTTGGGCTTGAGCCCGATCTCCATCAACCGCTCGAGCACCCGGCGCGCGCGGCTGACCACCGAGATGTAGGCGAGCATGCCGACCAGCGGCCCCAACGAGACGCCGATGAACAGCACCCGGCCGGCGACGTTGAGCGGCGTCTTCGGCAGCAGCCCGTAGCCGATGCCGACCAGCACCGCGCCGAGCATCCAGAAGCCGGCGTTCACCCGGAACGAGACGTCGGGCAGCCGGGCGGTCTCCCGCGCGGCGCGCACCAGCTGATCGCGGCTCGGGGTGCCCTTGGCGAGCGAGCGCAGGGTGGGCAGCGTCGACTGCTCCCAGCGATCGCCAGACAGCACCATCAGCGGCACCACCGCGCCGATGATCACCAGCAGGCTGACCCAGGTGCCGGCGGGGACCTCGACGGTGACGTAGGCGTAGGCCAGCGCGAGCACCACGCCCACCACTCCGCCGATGGTCGAGGGCGCGGTGATGTAGGGGCCCAACTTGTGGTGCGGCACCTGCTCGATGCCCTTCACCGGCTGCTTCTTCTTCGACTCCTTCGGCTCAGGGGTCATGCAGCACCTCCGGCTTCTCCGAGAGGTAGCGGCACAGCCGCGAGAGCTCGACCAGCGGCCAGAGGCGCGACTGCACCGAGACGAAGCCGCTCAGCGCTCCGCCGGCGGCGCCCACCAGCACCGGAGGCACCGGGTAGTAGCCCGCCACCTCGGAGTGAATCTCGAGGGTGTCGACCACCAGCCGCGCCGCGCCTTCTTCGAGCACCTTGCCCGGGGCCGACGGCAGGTCGAACGCCCAGCGGGCGTGCTGCGCCAGCACGTCGCTCTCCGACCAGGTCTCGATTCGGCTCACCGAGCGGGCGGGAAAAGCGAGCCAGTGCTCGGCCACCTGGCACAGAAGCACGCCCTCGAGCTGCTTCGGAGCGTCGGCGGTCATCCGTGGGAGAGGAACTGGAACAGGCCTTCGGGGTCGATCACCGCCACGTCGCCCATCGGGCCTCGAGCCGGCCCGCGCAGGTGTTGCCGCACCCCGCCGTCGCCCATGCGATCGAGCTGCCCCGACAGGGTGGAGACGCCGTTCACCCGGGAGGCGGTGAAGGCGAGCGTGCCCTTGTTGCCCTTCATCAGCACGGCTCTCTTCGAATGGCCCGCGCTGCCGCCGACCAGCTTGCCGATGTCGATCACCGGGATCACTTCGCCGCGGTGGGCGAACACGCCGAGCAAATGGTTGGGCGCACCGGGCACCCGGGTGAGCGTGGGGAGGGTGACGACTTCTTGCGCCTGCGCCGCGGGGACGCCGAACAGGCTGTCACCACAGGCGAAGACGAGGTGTCCTTTGCTTTCCGCCATGGCCCGTAAAGTGCCCGAGTGCGTAGCAGAAACGACCGGCTGCTGCTATGGCGCCGCGCCATGCGCTCGATGAGACTCTCGCTGCTCGCGCTTTCGCTGGTCCTGACCGCCTGCCCGGAGAAGAAGCCGGCGCCGGCCGCTCCTGACGCCTCGGCCGAAGCCCCTGCCCTGCCCCCGGTGGTCACCCTGTTGGTGACCGGGAGCGAGAACGGCTACCTGCTGCCCAACCCCGACGACTCCGGGGTGATGCGCGGCGGCGCGGCGCAGATCATGGGCCGCTGGGTGAAAGACTTCGGTCACTGCGTCGGCAAGGTGAAGGAAGACGGCAGCCCGGCCTGCAAAGACGGCAACACCCTGGTGCTGTCGACCGGCGACAACGCCAACGGCGCGTCGATCAGCAGCTTCTTCGACGGCAACTCGGCGTCGGAGACGATGGGCGCGATGGGCTATGCGGCCTCCGCCTTCGGCAACCGCGAGCTCGACTTCGGGCGCGAGGGCTTCGTCGCCAACCGCAACCTCTCGGGCATCAAGTACCTGGCGGCCAACCTCACCGAGACGGAAGACCAGGCGAAGTGGATTCACATTCTGCCGTACGCGGTGTTCGAGCGGCGCGGGCAGAAGATCGGCGTGATCGGCCTCACCGCGCGCAAGACGCTCAAGACGGTGATGCCCGGCCGCGCCGCGGGCCTGCAGCTGGAAGACGAGGAGACGGTGCTCGGTGCCGCGGCGAAGCGCCTGTGGGACGGCGGCGCCTCGGCGGTGGTGCTGCTGTCGGACGACTGTCTGGGAGAGATGAAGCCGGTGCTCGAGAAGCACCCGGAGTGGAAGCTGGCGGTGGTGGCCGGGCGTCAGTGCGAGGCGGAGATCGGCGACAAGGCCGGCAACACGTCTCTTCTGTACCCGGGCCGGCACTTCAACACCTTCTCGGTGGCGAAGCTGACCTTCGACCCCTCGAAGCCGGTGGCGGAGCGGCTCGCCAAGGTGGAGACCGAGTCGGTCGAGGTGGTCGACGACGACAAGGCGCCCGCGCCCGAGCCGAAGGTGGCGCAGGTGGTGAACGGCTGGAAGGGCCGGCGCGACGCGGTGCTGGGCCAGGTGATCGGCCACACCAAGAGCGGGGTCGAGCAGACGTCTGACCTGATGACCAAGTGGATCGCGAACGCCCTGCGCGGCGAGCCGATCTCCGCCGACGTGGGGTTGGTGAACCGCAAGGGCATTCGCCAGTCGGTGCCGGCCGGCCCGATCACCCGGGCGACCATCTACGACGTGCTGCCGTTCGAGAACTCGGTGGTGGTGGCGACGCTGCTGGGTGAGGACCTCCAGAAGGTGCTCGAGAACCCGGAGGCCCGCGCGGCCGGCTTCACCAAGAAGGGCAAAGACTGGGTCGACGACAAGGGCAAGAAGCTCGACCCGAAGAAGAAGTACACCCTCGCCACCACCGACTACCTCTACTTCGGCGGCGACGGGTTCGAGATCGAGAAGAAGGACAGCGCGCCCAACTTCACCTCGCAGTTCTGGCAGACGATGGTGATCGACGCGACCGGCCGGCTCAACTCCAGCGAGCAGTTCCCGCTGGAGACCAAGGTCAAGTGAGGGCTTGTAGCCCGACCTTGGTGGCGCCTTCGGCGTAGTCGCCGAACTTCATCGCGCCCTGCGGCAAGAAGTAGAGGATGTCCATCACTCCGCCCTGCACGGTGGGGATGTGCCAGGAGTTCGGCGGGTAGACCACCCAGCCCTCGGGCACGCCGTCGAACTTCGGGCTCCCTTCGACCGCGAAGCTGAGGTCGAACTCGCCGCCCGGGTGGGTGTGCGCCGCGCCTGCGGTTCCCATGTGCACCGCGTCGATCGAGAGCGGCGCGGTGGGGCCGGCTTTCAGGACGCGTGAGTAGCGCACGCCGGAGTTCTCGCGATCGCACAGCCAGCGGGCGGCGACTCCTTCGCGCACCAGGGCCTTCAGATCAGCCAGGTTGGCGATCGGGAATTCGCGGTTCAGTGTCGCTGCCGCCTCGGCGGGTTTGGTCACGTCGAGCGTGGCGATGCGGGCGAGCAACGGTTGGAGCGTGGTCAGGAGTTTTTCGACGGACATCGCTGCTCTATCCAACGGACCGCGGCTGCACGCAATGGCGTCACGGCTTTGATTGGGGTGAGGGGTTCGGTTTGCAGCACTGCCGCGTCTCACTCCGCCCGCGATCTCGAGGCCAGCCGTGCGACGCAGGTGGGCCTCTCGCACTCCGCGGCATTCGGGCCCTTCTCGGTGGAGCCAATCCCCGAAAAGAACAACCAGTGGTCTTTTCGGGGATTGGCCTCCGCCACGCGAGCCGGAGATGTCAGACCCGCATGGTTCAATGCAGGTCGGAGGGTGGCGGTGGCGTCGGGAAAACAACAACTGGCCAGATTGGCCGCAGAACAGCACGGAGTCGTGACCCGGGCACAAGCGCTCGCTTCGGGCATCACCAAGAGACGGCTGCAGTATCGGCTCGACCTCGGACTCTGGAAGGAGCTCTGCCCAAAGGTGTATCGGCTGCCCGGTACCGCCGACACCTGGTACCAACGCCTGACCGCCGCCAAGCTGTGGGTGCAGCGCGACTATGCCTTCTCACATCGGTGCGCCGGTGCATTGTGGGGACTCGACCGCTTCAAGAAGGAAGTCGTCGAGCTCACCACCGCGCGCCGCCTGCGTTCCGTCGAGAAGGCGACCGTTCACAATGTGGGATCCCTGGCGGCGACCGACATCGCGTTCGTGCACGGCTTTCGGGTCACGACGATGACGCGCACCCTCACCGATCTCGCCGAGACCGAGCCTTTCAAGGACGTACGCGCCAGCGTCGATCAGGCGCTGCGACGGAAGTGGGCCACGCTCGAGGCACTCGAGACGGCGTCGCGGAGAGACAGACCGGGAATGACCGCCTTGCGCAGTCTCGTTGCGCATTACCTCAGCGGCGGAAAGCCCGCCGAGAGCGAGCTCGAAGCCCGGGTGTACGAGCTGTTCGAAGCCAGTCAGCTCCCGTGGCCCACCAAGCAGAAGGAGATCAGGGTCGGCGACCTCGTTTGTCGCGTCGATTTCCACGTGCCGGGAACGAGGCTGATCGTCGAAGCCGACGGTTACGCGTTCCACCAGGACGAAGCTTTCGACACCGATCGCACCCGCGACATCGTGCTCGAATCGAATGGCTACATCGTTCAGCGCTGGACCTGGAAGGCCCTCGAAGAACAGCCCGCCTTGTTGATCGAAGCAGCACGTCGGGTGATCGCGCTCGGCCCTCGCCCGGAGGATTCATCAGTTTCTCCGCCGTGAGCCTCTCGCTTGCACTAGGTAGACGGGGTGGCTGCGCGCTCCCTGTTGATCGTCGATCGGTTCGCTCCCGAGGGGCGCGCTCTGCGTGCGGCGTTCGACCAGCGCTTCGAAGATCCCCGGCGCGCCGAGGCCGGCCGCTTCGTGTGGGACTACTGGCACGTGCCCGGGCAGTACACCGCGCTGAGAACGCCCGCCTGGCAGTACTTTCCCCGCGCGGCGTATCAGAAGTTTCACCAGCGCCTGGCGTGGTGGGGCCGCCGCGTGCTCGGGTGCCACGACGTCTCACCCCCGTGGTTGAGCTGCTACGTGAGCGGCTGCGAACAGCGGCTCCATGGCGACCTCCCCCACGGCCACTGGGCGTTCGTCTACTCGCTCACCAACTGGGACCGGAGGAAGTTCACCGGCGGCGAGACACTGCTGCTCCGCGACGAGGTGCTCGACTGGTGGGGCGGCTTTCAGTCGAGCCGCGGCGTCGAAGAACCCGAGCTGATCGAAGAGGTGCCGGCGAGGTTCAACCGGCTGGTGGTGTTCGACCCGCGCCGGCCACATGGCGTGCGCCGGGTGGATGGCGTTCACGACCCCCGCGAGGGCCGGCTGGTGATCCATGGTTGGTTCGTGCAACCCCGCCCGTTCATCGAGGGGCCACTCACACCTCGCGCCCTCCAAAGCGGGATCGATGAGCTGACCGAGTGGTTGGGCGCTGAGTTGGAAGAGCTGTCGATCGCCGGCTTGTTGTCGCTCCGGTTCTCGGTCAATGCCGCCGGACACGCGTCGAAGGTGACGCTGCTCAGCGATACGACGCGGGTCGCTCCGGTGGATGAGCCGCGGCGGCGGGCGCTGCTGAAGAAGCTGATTGCTCGCGTCAGCGAGTTGCGCTTCGGCAAAGCGCGCGGCGCATCGCACGTCACGCTGCCGCTGGTGTTCGAAGCCATGCCGGAGGCGTGAGTCGCTCACACCTCTGACGTCGTGCGGATCTCGTTCCCCACACCCACGAACAACACTTCACCCCAGGCCACCGCGGCAGGCGCCTCTTCGAACGCGTGCGACCGGAGCTCTGCACCGCTCGCGGCATCCCAGACCCGTACGGTGCGATCGTTCGACGCGGTCGCCACCCGCTTACCGTCCGGCGAAAACGCCACCGCCGCCACCTGCTTGCGATGACCCTCGAGCGTGGCGATGCACTTGCCCTTCTTCAGATCCCACACCCGGGCAGTGCGATCCTGGCTGGCTGACGCCAACCGCTTGCCGTCGTTCGACACACAGAGCCCGAGAATCTTTCCGGTGTGCCCCACCAGCGCGCCGGTCTCGACGCACTTGGTCGCATCCCAGACGTGCACCAGCTTGTCGCCGCTGCCCGAGAACCCCGTCTTCCCATCGGGCGTGAGCGCCACCATCCAGGTCGCGCTCTTCTTCGTCTTCGACGACTCCGCGAGCAGCTCACCCTCGTCGCTCCAGAGGCGCACGATGTTGTCGCCGCAGTTGCCGGTGAACAGCCGCCGCCCATCGGCCGACCAACACAGGCTGGCCACGATGCCGCCGAGCTTCGCCACCGCCCTGCCCTTCTTCGACTTCAGGCTCCACATCCACAGCTCGAGGTTGCCGAAGCCCGCCGCCACCACGCCACGCGACGACAGCGCGCCCTGCCAGCAGACGCTGCCGTACCCCTGGGTGTTGGCGAAGTGGGCGAGCTCTTTCCCCTCAGGGCTCCACACCCGAACGTGATCGCGAAAACCCGCCGCGCTCACCAACCGGCCATCGTCGCCCAGGGTGAGCCCGTGAACCGATTCGGTGGTGGTCGCGAAGAGCTGGCTCACGCTTTGCGCAAGCCTACGACCTCCCCGTAGCCACCCGGAATGAAGAAGTCGGTGGTGGTGAGCCCCATGATCCTCAGCGCAGAGGTGACCGCGTCGGCCGAGCGCGGCACCCGCGTGCTCGCCTGCCCGTTCTCTTCGATGATGTTCACCGGGTTCCCGAGGCCCGACGGCACCTGGTACGTGCCGACCGAGTGGTTCGAGGCGACGTTGCCTCCGAAGTACATGCACGAGGTGAACGGGTGGTGGTTGTCGGAGAGGTCGTAGCCTCCGCTCCCCTTCGACGCCCAGGTGCGGCCGAACTCGCTCTGAACGATCACCAGCGTGTCGTCGAGCAGCGTCTTGCCCGGCTTGCCAGGGCACGGCGCGGCCTTCAGCTCGCCGAGAAACCGCGCCACGCAATCGCCGATGTTTCGCCCGTGCGCGCAGCTGAACGCGTTGCCGGTGCCGTTGTGGGTGTCGAAGTCGGTGCCGAGCGACACGTGCACCGCGGTGGCGAGCTCGCTCTTGAGCAGCCGCAACGTCATGTCCATGCGGGCTTCGAGCTGGGTCTGGTTGAAGTTGGCGAGGCCGAAGGTGTACCCGAACGGCCCGACGTTGCCGTAGCTCGAGAGGTACATCGGCTTGTTGTTGATCAACATCTCGGTGCCCTTGGTCTGCTGCAGCACCGTCACCACGTCGGTCGCCAACACCCGGCTCACCGACGCGAGCGAATCGTGAAGCCCCTCGAGGTACGAGTCGACGTTCGCGTTCGAGCGGCCGATCGACTTGCCCGGCTGCTTCAGCGAGTACTCCTCGAGCGCGGTCGTCTTCAGCATGCCGCCGGTGGGCATGCCGCGGGTGTCGAGCTCGGGCCGCGAGACCCGATCATTGAGCCCTTTCCACCACGGGTTCTGCATCGGGTCGTCGGAGAGCGCCGACGTCAGCGAGCTCACCGACGGCACCCTCAAGGGCGCGGCGTGCGACGGCAAACCCATCGCCACCGGCATCCCGCGCTCCGCGGTGACCACCACGAACGGGAGCGGCCGCGAGTCTTTGTATTGCGGGTACAGATAGTTGGCGACCACCGACGCGGCGGCAGGCGCGCGGAAGTCGGCGCCGGCGACGCCGCACATCGAGCTGATGAAGCCCGAGGCGTGATCGTTGGTGCCCTGATCGATGCCGTGGAGCACGCTCGCCTGCGAGGCCAGCCCGAAGTTGACGAAGCCGTACATCGCCGGCGTCTTGCCGTTGGCGCGAATCGACAGGTCGACCGGGTCCCACGAGCGCCAGAGCCGCAGCGCCGGGTACTGGCCGTCGCCGGGCGCGAGATTGACCATGTCGGCGGAGCGGAAGAACACCGGCTCGCCCTCGAAGTCAGACGGGTCGGGAATGGTGAGGTCGATCTCCGCGTCGCTCTGACCCCAGAACCACATCTGCGGGCGCCAACCGCCGGGCACGTAGAGCACGCAGAACCGGCTCGGCACGTCGGTCATCGACTGACCCCACGCCTTGCGCTCGAGCAGGCCGAAGCGATCGAGCAGGCCGACCTGCGCGGCTCCGAGCGCCCACTTCATCATCGTTCGGCGGGAGTGGTTCATGTCAGTAGGTCAGCCAGAGCGGGTTGCGCACCATCGCCGCGCAGACCGCGGTCCAGGCGGTGCGGGTGTCGGTGGTTTCGTAGTGGAGGTAGACGTCGGTGTAGACGCCGTCGATCTCGTCCATCGAGGCGGGCTGGCCGAGCATCCGCAGCCAGAGCGCTCCGATGTTCTGCTTGATCGCGTCAGACTTCGACGCCGAAGTGTCGGCCAGAGTCACGTAGCGGAGCACCGCGGTGTTGCCCTGCTTGTCGACCGCCCGCTGGCACCACGCCTGCGACACCTGCACCAGCGTCTGCATCGCCGAGGGCCCCAGCTGCACGTCGCGCTTTCGGTAGAAGAGCGTCGACGGCCCACCGAGCGCCTCGAAGCGATCGACGGTCGAGCTGTCGGAGACGTACTGCTGGCTGATGCCCGGCGCCCAATCTCCCGGCCAGACGAACAGCTTGCCGCCGTTCACCGTGTACTCCTGGTTGCGCCAGTTGGAGTCGCTGGTGTCGATGAAGTCTTCGACGGTCAGCCCGAGCTGATCGAGCAGGCTCAAGGTCATCTCTTCGGCGGTCAGGCGGCGCACCGCGAAGTGCTCCAGGGAGGGGCCGGCGAGGCGCGGCGGCGCGGGAGGCAAGTTGCGAATCCAGTCTTTGAGCTGATCGACGGTGAGCGTGGCGCGCCCGTCGCCGAGCAACGTCGCGTAGGTCTCGCCGGGCGGCATCTGCTTGTAGCTGCCCTGCGCGATGCCCTCGATCAGCTGAATCAGGTAGCTGTTGTCGGGGTCGCCGGGGGTGACGTACTTCACGTTGTAGACGAGCCCGTTCTCGAAGCTGTCGAGCGAGGCGAAGAACGGGTGGTTGCCGACGGTGTGGCAGCCGGAGCAGCCGGTGTTCATCGCGAGGCGAATCTCGTCGTTGTGGTTGGCGGGCGCGCAGGGAATTCCCGCGTCGCCACCCCCGCTGCCTCCACCCGAGCCACCGCCGGCGTTGCCCGACCCGCCGCCGCCGCCGCTCGAGGGCATCGCGATCTTCCCGTTGCACCCGGCGAGCGCCACCGCGGCGATCAAGAGCAGCCGTTTCACAGGCCCCTCCTGAACTCCGGCTCCTTGAGCAGGTAGCGGACGAAGGGGCGAACCTGGCGGCCACCGGCGACGAACTGCGCGGCGAGCTTGTCGATGTAGAGCTTCTCGGCGGCGGGGTCGAGCGGGCGGCCGATGAAGCGCTGGTAGAGCCTCCGCGCGGAGCAGCGATCGAACTCGCCCGACGCGATCAGGATCTTGCCGAACCCGAGCGGGCCCATGGTGCCGTCGCCGTGGGTGCCGAGCAGGGTGTAGCTGGGCGGCATGGTGTCGAGCAGCACCGCCTCGGGGTTGGCGGTGACGTCGGCTGCCGTGACCGGCGTGAGCACGGTGCCGGGCTTGAACGCGTTCATCCAGCGGAAGGCCGGGTTGTGGTTGTCGGGGCCGTAGGGGTACTGGCCGCTCAGCCACTCCGGCGTCATCCGGTAGCGGCCCATGCCGCCGATGAACGGCCACGGCACGTAGTAGCTGTCTCCGCCGAAGTCCCAGCGCTTGAAGTGAATCGCGGCCGGGTCGAGCGTCTGGTGACAGTGCATGCAGGTGCCGCTGGTCGCCGGGTCGTTGGCGTAGGGCGGGAACTGCACGTCGGCCGGCGGAGGCGCGAAGCTCTGGCAGGCGAAGGTCTCGAGGAAGCGCGCGGCGCGCACCCGCTCACGGGGGAACGACGAGAGCGAGCCGATCATCGTCAGCACGCCGGCCGAGGGCCAACCCTGGGGCGCGGCGGTGGTGGTGCGGGGGTCGAATTGGTAGCTCCGGTCGTCGATCAGGTACGGGTTGAGATCGGAGAACTTGTACTCGCGCCACGCCTGCGGGTCGTTCGGCGTCGGGTGGAGCGGGTCGCGCGGAGCGGTGTCGCTGGCGGCCTTCCACCAGGTGGTGTTCGCGTCTGACGCGTTCGAGCCCTGCTGTCGGCCCTGGCGCACGTAGAGCGAGCGCAGCCAGTTGGTGGCGACCGAGTAGTTGCCGGTGACCAGATCGCTGAGCGGCCGGTCGTACCAGGCGAGGTGGGCGAACAGCCGCGCCGGCTCTTCGTACGGGTGGCGGCGCTGCGCCTGGTAGAGATCGTAGTAGCTGCCGGCGCTGAGGCCGCTGAGCGGCGCGCACCAGACCAGGTTCGGGCCGCAGCCGCAGCCGGGCGCGAGCGTGGGGTCGTAGTAGCCGCCGGTGGCCATGCCGCAGTCTTGCGGTTGGCCGTTCACCATCACCGTCTTCACGTTGGTGCCGCCGGCGCCGACCACGGTGACGGTGGTGCCCGGCGCCCACCACGGCTCGACGTTGTTCACCGCGACGGTGATCGACGCGCCGGTGCCGTCTTTGTCGTCGCAGACGTTCTCGGGGTTGTTGGGGTACTCGCCGAACGAGTAAAGCGCGCCCGGGTGCGCGGTGCTGCCGCCGCAGGTGAAGAGGTGCCCGGCCATGTCGCCCTGGTACGCGTCGCCCTGCGCGCCGGTGGTGTAGGCGCCGACGGCGATCCAGTCGTGACCGAAGTTCACCATCTGGGTGTAGAAGGCCGGCGCGGCGAGCGCGTCGTCGACCGCTTGATCGAGCATCGCCTGGCGATCTTGTGGCGCGGCGGCGAGCAGCGCTTCGTACTCGCTCGCGGCGGGCGTGGTGCCGGTGAGCGAGAGCGCGATGCGGCGCAGCACCCGGGTGTCGGTGATGCCGTCGTTCGGTGGCACGCCTCCGTCGGGCACCGCGCAGAGCTGAGCGCTGGCCAGGGAAGGTGCGAGCGCCGCCGCGGCAATCAACAGGAACAGAACGGTGCGCACGTGTGCGCCTCTCAGCACGGACCGGGCCAAACATTCGTGAGCGAATGTGTCGGCGAATCGGAAGGATACGTGTGCGCGCGCGCCGAGAACTGTGGAGTCTGCTCTACGTGTGTAGACACAAACCCTCTCCTGGCCGGAGAAGTTTACTTTTCGTACCAGTCGTCGTGGAGCGACCACTGCCAGCAGTCGAGGCACATGGTGTGAGTCCACTGATGGCCGCACCGCTGGCAGAGGCCGCGGGTGTCGAAGGTGTTCCAGGTGTACATGCAGATGTCGCCTTCCCACGGCCGGTTGCAGCTCCAGCGGGAATCTTTGGTCGGGCGCCACCTGCACTTCGGGCAGCGAATGCCCTTGAACGGATCTTTCGGCGGCGCCGAGCCGGTCTCCGACTCGTGCTCCGAGATTCGCTGCAGCGACGGGTACCCGGGGAGCTTGAAGCTCACTTCAGCGGAATCCAATCGCGCGGCTGCAGCGCAGCGACCGCGGCGGCCTCGGGCGAACCGGCGGCCGGCTCGTGCCGGTACTTCCACGAGGCCAACGGAGGCATCGACATCAAGATGCTCTCGGTGCGTCCACCCGACTGCAGGCCGAAGTGGGTGCCGCGATCCCAGACCAGGTTGAACTCGACGTAGCGCCCGCGGCGAACCAGCTGCCACTCGCGCTGCGGCTCGCCGTACGGCATCGCCCGGCGCCGCTCGAGAATCGCCGCGTACGCGGGGCCGAACGCGTCGCCGATCGCGCGGGTCAAAGCGAAGCACCAGTCGAAGCCGCCCGACACCGAGCCGGCGCCCTCGTTGAGGTCGTCGACGAACACCCCGCCGACGCCGCGCGCCTCGTTGCGGTGCTTCAAGAAGAAGTACTCGTCGCACCGCTTCTTCAGCTCGCCGTAGACGTGCGCTCCGGCGGTGTCGCACGCCGTCTTCGCCGCGCGGTGCCAGCCGACCACGTCTTCTTCGAACACGTAGTGGGGGGTGAGATCGAAACCGCCGCCGAACCACCAGGCGCTGCCGTCCTGGGTGCCGAGAAACCGCACGTTCATGTGCGCGGTCGGCGCGTACGGGTTGCGCGGGTGAAAGACGACCGACACCCCCATCGCGCGAAACGGCTTTCCCGAGAGCGAGGGGTTGCGCTGGGTCGCCGAGGGCGGGAGCGCAGGCCCGGCGACGTCGGAGAAGTTCACCCCTCCCCGCTCGATCACCTTGCCGTCTTCGATCAGCCGCGAGCTGCCGCCGCCGCTCAGCTTCTCTCCCGCGGGCCGCGACCAGTCGTCGACCTTGAAGGTGCCGCCGTCGACCGCGGCGATGCGGTCGGTGAGCCGCTTCTGCAGCCCGGTGAAGTACTCGCGCACCGGCTCGAGGTTCACTTCGAGATCCCCAGCGCGCGGCGCGCCAGCACCGCCAGACCGTCGATGAACACCGGGTCGTCGTTCACGCAGGGCACCAGCGCGAGGTCTTCTCCACCGGAGTCCTTGAAGAGATCGCGCGCGCGAATGCCGATCTCTTCGAGCGTCTCGAGGCAGTCGGCCACGAACGACGGGCAAGCCACCACCAGCCGCTTCACGCCCTCTTTCGCCAGCTTCGGCAGCACCGCTTCGGTGTTCGGCTCGATCCACGGATCGCGGCCGAGGCGCGACTGAAACGAGACGTCCCACTTCTTCAGATCGATGCGCCGCGCGAGCTCGCGTGAGGTCGCCATGCACTGCGCCCGGTAGCAGGCGTGGTTGGCCGGCCCGAGCTGATCGCAGCAGCCGGAGGTGAAGCAGCGCTCGCTGCCGCAGGCCCTCACCTGGCGTTGAGGGAGGCCGTGGTAGCTGAACAGCACCGCGTCGGCGTTCAGCTCCTTCGCCTTCTCGCGAATGCGGCCGGCCGCGGCGTCGAGAAACCCGGGCGCGTCGTAGAACGGAGGCACCACCCGCAGCGCCGGCTGGCGGGAGCGCCGCGAG
The DNA here is from genome assembly GCA_047602415.1 of Myxococcaceae bacterium. Classification (GTDB taxonomy): domain Bacteria; phylum Myxococcota; class Myxococcia; order Myxococcales; family Myxococcaceae; genus JASGHH01. The sequence continues at coordinate 2,136,808 of JASGHH010000001.1, forward strand.
AGCTGACGCTGAATCTCCTCCATCGCGGTGGTGGTGCTGGCCGACGCGTACTGCGGGTACATCGGCAGCACGCAGAGCGTCTCGACGTCGTCTTTGTCGATCTGATCGAGCACGTCGGGGATCGACGGCTTGCCGTAGCGCATCGCCAGGTAGACCCGCGTCTCGGGCAGCTTCGCGGCGAGCGCGTCGCGCTGGAGCGTCGAGTAGTGCACCAGCGGCGCGCCTTCTTTCATCCACACCTTGCCGTAGGCGTACGCCGACTTGGAGGGCCGTGTCGGGAGGATGATCAGGTTGAGCAGCGCCCACCGGGCGGCCGCGTTCATGTCGAGCACGCGGGGATCACCGAGGAACTGGCGGAGGTACTTGCGCACCGCGGGCGTGGTCGGCGACTCGGGCGAGCCGACGTTGACCAGCAGCACCCCGGTTCGGCGATGAACCGCTGGGGCGCTCACCTCACCCTCGGTCAGAGGGCTGATCACGGCGCTCTCCGGAACAGGTAGCCGCGGCCTCGGAGGGTGACGAACAGCTCGGGCTCTTCGGGGTTCGACTCGAACAGCTTGCGAAGGCGGAGGATGAAGTTGTCGATGGTGCGATCGGTGGGGAACGAGTCCATCCCCCAGACCTCTTCGAGAATGTCGGCGCGAGACAGGGCCTGGTTCTCGTGCCGCACGAACAGGTCCATCAGCTTGAGCTCTTTTTCACTCAGCGAGATCTCGCCTTCGTTGGTGAGCGCCTGACCGGTGTCGAACCGAACCCAGAAGCCCTTGCCGAGATCGACCCGCGGCTTGCCGGTCTGGGCCGCCGGAGCGGGAGCCTGGGCGCCGCGCCGCAGCAGCGCACGCACCCGGGCGAGCAGCTCGGGCACGTCGAACGGCTTGGCCAGGTAGTCGTCGGCGCCGCAGTCGAGGCCGCGCACCTTCGAGTCGGTGTCGGACCGCGCGGTGAGAATCATGATCGGGCAGACCACTCCGCGCTCGCGGGCGGTGCGGGTGAGCACGAAGCCGTCGCCGCCGGGCAGCATCACGTCGACCACCGCGGCGTTCGGCTGGGCGCTCACGATCTTCTCCAGGCCCGATTTGAAGTCGGCCGCCGAATCGACCTCGTAGCCGGCGTGCTTCAGGTTGAGCGTGACCAGCTCGCGCACCAACGGCTCGTCTTCGATCACCAGAATCTTCTCAGGCACGAGCGGCCTCCGCGATCTTCAGCTCCAGCACGAAGGTCGCGCCTTTACCAGGACCGTCGCTCGTCGCCGAGAGCTCTCCGCCCATTTGCCGCGCCAGCTGCCGCGAGAGGGTCAGCCCCAGGCCGGAGCCGTGCTGCACCGTTCCGCCCCGCTGCCGTGCGAACGGGTCGAACAGGCGCTCGGCGACCCCGGGCTCGAAGCCCTGGCCGAAGTCGCGCACCTTCAGCCGCCAACGGGTCGCGTCGGCCTCGCCGCTCAGCTCCACCTTGCCGCCCCCGTACTTGCGCGCATTGTCGAGCAGATTCTCCAACACCACGCGAAAGGCGTCACGGTCGGCCCACACCTGCACCGCGGGCGGCGCGGCGACCGCGAGGTCTTCGGCGGTGTTGGTGTGCTTGCGGTGGGCGAGCACCTCGTCGAGCAGCTGGTTGCTGGCCAGGCGTTCGGTCTTCGGCGCCTCGCCGCGAACCACGGCACGCTGAAACGCGAGGATCGTCTCCGCGAGGTGCTCGAGGCGGTCGCACTCGCCCACGCCCGCCTGAATCAGCTGGGCGGTGGCCTCCTTCGGCAGCGAGCCCATCGCGAGCGACTGCAGCAGCGCGCGCACCCCGGCGATCGGCGTCTTCAGCTCGTGGGTGGTGAACTGGAGCATCCGCTCCATCCGTCCTTCGCCTCACCCCGGCGCCGCGCGAGAATGAACAGGCCCAACACCGAAGCGGCGATCGCGATCACGAACACGCCCGATTCGCCGGCGATCATCAGCTGCAACCGGCTGGCGTGGTGCTCGACCTGAGCGACCTCGGCGTTCAACTTCACCGGGTCTTCGACGGTGAACCGCAACAGGTTCTGATTGAGCGCGGTGTAGTCGTGGATCATCCGGTTGGCGAACACCGCCCACCAGGTCACCAGCGAGCCGATCGCCAACAGCGCGATCGACAGCACCATCCACTCGAGCCGCTCGGCCCAGGTGAGCTTGCGGCCGATCAGCTTCATGCCTTGGCGGGGACCTGCTCGAGCGCGTCGAGCAGCTGATCGAGATCTTGGGTGGTGTGCGCGGCCGACAAGAACGACACCTCGTACGCCGACGGAGGCAGGTAGAGCCCGCGCTCCAGCCAGCCGCGGTAGGCGCCGTGGTAGCGCTTCACCGCCGGCTCGACGATTCGATCGGCCTCCACCGGCAGCTTGCCGCCCGGGTCGAAGTACGGCCAGAACATCGCGCCCGCGCGCGGCACCTGGGCTTGCTTCGCCAGCGGGTGCGACTTCATCTTCTGCTCCAGGTGCGAGCCGAGCTTGTTCAGGTGAGCGTAGACCTCGCCCTTCTTCAGCTCCGACAGGCAGGCGATGCCGGCGGCGAGCGCGACCGGGTTCCCCGCCATCGTGCCCGCCTGGTAGGTCGAGCCGATTGGAGCCAGCCGATCGAGAATGTCTCGGCGGCCCACCACCGCGGCCGCGGGCATGCCGCCGCCGGCGACCTTGCCCAGCGTGCAGAGGTCGGGCTGAACGCCGCACACCTTGCCGTAGCCGTGGAAGCCGAAGCGAAAGCCGGTGATCACCTCGTCGAAGATCAGCAGCGAGCCGTTCTGCGCGGTGAGCAGCCGCAGCTTCTTCAGGTACGAGTCGGTCTGCAGCAGCAGGCCGTTGTTGGCCGGCACCGGCTCGATGATCGCCGCCGCCAGCTCCGAGCCGTGCTGCTTGAACGCGGCTTCCAACGCCGCCTCGTCGCCGAGCGCGATCACCACCGTGTCGCTCGCCGCCTGCTGGGTGACGCCTTCGGAGTCGGCCAGCCCGAGAGTGACGATGCCGCTGCCGGCCTTCACCAGCATCTGGTCGGAGTGGCCGTGGTAGCAGCCCTTGAACTTGAGGATTTTGCGGCGGCCGGTGTGCGAGCGCGCCAGCCGGAGCGCGGTCATCACCGCTTCGGTGCCCGAGACCACGAAGCGCACCCGCTCGAACGGTTGAAAGGCCTCCAGCACCAGGTCGGCGAGGGTGATCTCGTTGCGGTGACAGGTGCCGAACGCGAGGCCGTCGCGCGCCGCGCGGGTGACCGCCTCGACCACCGCCGGGTGCGCGTGCCCGAGGATCAGCGGGCCCCAGGCGAGGCAGTAGTCGGTGTAGCTGTTGCCGTCTTCGTCGGTGATCTTCGAGCCCTCACCGCGGGTGAGGTAGAGCGGGTGGCCGCCCACTTTCTTGAACGCGCGCACCGGCGACGACACGCCTCCGGGCATGCGATCGACTGCTTTGGCAAAGAGCTCGTCAGAGCGGCTGGTAGAGCCAGTCGGCATGAATGTTCTCTCCTGATTCGAAGACGGTCCCGAGGGTCTGACGAACGAACTGCTCCTGCTCCTTGTCGTCGAGGCCCTGGGGGAGCTGCACGGCGCGCGAGCGCCAGGGTGAACCTTCTGCGGGGAGCTGGCCAATCCAGGCGATCGCTCCGTCGACGTGACAGCCGAACGGAGTGGCGCAGCCGCCCTCGAGCACCTCGAGGAACTTGCGCTCCCACTGACAGTTCTGACGCGAGGCGCGGTGATCGACGATCTCCAGCGCGCGGTGGGTGCGCTCGTCTTCGGCGCGGCACTGCACCGCGATCGAGCCCTGCCCGGGGGCTCCCGGCCAGGCGCGCGGGTTGAGCTTGAACACCTTGAACGCCTTCAGATCGATCGCCAGCCGCGACAGGCCGGCGCCGGCGAGCAGAATCGCGTCGACCTTCTCGCCCTCTTTGAGCCGGGTGACGCGGGTGGGCACGTTGCCGCGGAGCGGAACCGGCGAAGCGCCCGGGCCGAACCGCTTCACCAGCGCGTCGCGGCGCAACGACGAAGCGCCGACCCGGGTGCCCTTCTTCACCGGGAGCGCGAACGCGCCGCCCGACTCGTCGACGAACTCGGGTCGCACCAGCAGCCAATCTTCGATCGCGGCGCGCTGGGTGATCGCCGCCAGGGTGAGCCCGGCCGGCATGCGGGTGGGCAGGTCTTTGAGCGAGTGCACCGCGAAGTCGATCTTCGACTCGCGAATCGCGGCCTCGAGCTCTTCGGTGAAGAAGCCCTTCTCGAGCTTGCCGACCAGGCGCTCCGACTGGTCGACGTCGCCACGGGTGCGAATGATCTGCACCTTCACTTCGGGAGCGGGCTCACTGCGGCGCACCCAACCGCGCTTCAGCTCGTTGGCGACGTGGTGCGTCTGCCAGAGAGCGAGGTCACTGCCGCGGGTTCCGGCGATCAACGTCGTCGTCACGTCACGTCCTCCGAGCGGGTGCGCTTGAGCAACCGATGGGTGAATTGATTGAGGCCCGACTTGAGCTTCTTCGCCTCTTCGGGAGAAAGGCTCGACATCAGCGAGGGGAGCTCGTTGCGCAAGAACGCGCGCGACTCCTCGTCGATCGCGCCGAGCACCTTGCCCTTGGGCGCGATCTTGAGCTCCTTCAGCATCGCGAAGGTGGCGGTCTCGGCGACCTCCCACAGCTGGGCGCGCTCGTCGTCGGGGAGCTGGGCGCCTTCGCCTTCGAGCAGCTGATCGAGGCCGGCCACGCTCCAACCCGGCGCAGACTTCAGCTGCGCGGGCGAGCCGACGTCGATCACCAGCGCAGAGGCGTCGCGCTCCGGCAGCTCGACCCAGGCTTCGGGGCCTCCGGCGGTGATCACCACCACCGCGGCGTCGCCCGCCGACTTCATCGCCGCGTCGAGCGAGGAGCGCCCGTGGGTCTCGACGTTCTTGTACCCGTGGCGCTCCAGCGCGCGGGCAGTGGCGCGGCCCATCTCGCCCATGCCGAGCACGATCACCTTCGCCTCGTGCGCGAGCTCGGCTTGCTGCATGCGGCGAATCACCAGCCCCTGCACGCCGTGGGTGTCGCGCGGAGGCAGGGTGTCGCGCCGCAGCTGCAGACAGCGCATCACCCCGCGCCAGATCTGCCGTGACATCTTGTCGGTGAGGCCGGCCTTGTTGGCGGCGTCGAACGACTTCAGCATCTGCCGGCCGACGGCCTGCTCGCCTTCGGCCAGCGACTCCAGCCCGAGCGAGACGCGCACCAGGTAATGCACGGCGGCGAAGCCGGCCTTGAGGTGCATCTGCCGGCCCTCGCCCACCTTGCCGACGCGGGACAGCAGCGAAGCGCGGAGCAGCTCGGCGGCCCAGAGCGGCTGCGGCGCCGAGAGAATCCACTCCGCGCGGGAGCAGGTGTGAACGCGAACGATGCCAGTGACGGTGCCCTGCTTCAGCAACGCCTGAGACGGCCCGTCATCGAGCTCGTCGATCGCATGCATCAGCGAGCGAACCGCGGTCGGCCCCTCGCGAAAGCTCATGCCGACGACGGCGATGCCGGGCGCGTCAGCCATGGACCACCGCATCGACCATCGCCTTCACGTTCTCGGGCGGCGTGCCCACCATGATGCCGTGGCCGAGGTTGACGATGTTCTTGGTGCCGCCGTTGTGCTGCTTCATCTGCGACACCAGCTTCTGAGTGGCCTCGGTGATCGCGGCGGGCTTCGAGAACAGCAGCACCGGGTCGATGTTTCCCTGCAGCAGCGCGTTGGGGAACCGGGCGCGCGCGTCTTCGTAGGGAATGCGCCAGTCGAGCGAGAAGCCGTCGCAGCCGGTGTCGCCCAGGCACGGCATCAGGTGGCTGCCGCCGCGAACGAACAGCAGCACCTTGCGGCCCCTGGCGTGGAGCTGATCGGTGATGCGGCGAATCGCGGGCACGCAGAACTGACCGTATTCCTCGGCGGTGAGCAGGCCGCCCCAGGTGTCGAACAGCTGCACGATGTCGGCGCCGGCCTGGAACTGCGCCTCGAGAAGCTCTGCGACGCAGTCACCCAAAGTGGCGAGCGCCTTCTTCGCCAGCTGCCGGTTCTCGTGGAGCATCACCCGCGCGGCCTTGAACTCGTCGGAGCCCTGCCCTTCGGTGATGTACGCGAACAGCGTGAACGGCGCGCCCGCGAACCCCAGAATGCCGTGCGAGCCCTTCAAGGTGTCGCGCAGGTGGGTGATCGCGGTGGGCATGAACTTCAGCCGCTCGACCAGGCCCTTGGTGTTCCACGCGGCGAGGTCGGCCTCGGTCTTGAGCGTCTTGGCGATCTGCGGGCCTTCGCCCTTGCCGAAGGTGACGTCGAGGTCCATCGCCTGGGGGACGATCAGAATGTCTGAGAAGACGATCGCGGCATCGAGCTCGAACAGGCGCAACGGCTCGAGGGCGACGCGGGTCGACAGCTCGGGGGTGTGGCAGACATCCCAAAACCCGTGCTGGGCGCGAACCGCCCGGTAGTCGGGCAGATAGCGGCCGGCCTGGCGCATCAACCAGACGGGCGGCCGGTCGACCGGCTTGCCTTCGACAGCGGCGAGAAATCGGGCGCGTTTGTCCATGGAGGAGAATGTGGCAACGACGCGGGCCGAATCTGTCACAGGTCGGTCATCTGAAGGGTTCGCTTCGTCACAACTTCGTCATTTCGCTCCCCAAGGGCGGCGGTCGTTGTCACGATACGGGTGTGCGCGAGTGGATCGTCACCCGGCCGGCAGCCGAAGCGGCGGAGCTGGTGGAATCGCTGGCCTCCGCGGGCATCGCGGCGAGGGCGATACCCTGCGTCGAGCGCCACTTTCTCGATTGGCCGTGGCCTCCTCCGAGGCACGAGCCGGGCTGGGTGTTGGTGACCTCGGCGGCGATGGCGGAGCGGCTGGGCTCGATTCCCGACTACATCAGGGTGGCGGCGCTGGCGCCGAAGACGGCGAAGGTGCTCGAGGCCAAAGGGATCCCCGTGTCGCTGGAGGCGCAGGGCGGCGTGGAGCGGCTGGCCGAAGCGCTCGAGCTCGAGTGGTCGAAAGAGAAGCGCCCGAAGTGGTTCATTCACTACCCGACGTCTGATCTCGGCATGAAGGAGCACGAGCAGACGATGGCGGTGCAGGTGCTGGAGCGAATCGCGACGCTGCGGCGCTACGAGGCGTATCGAAGCGTGGCTCCTCCGGGGCTGGTGGAGCAGGCGGGCAGCATCGGGCCCGAGACCGGGCTGATCTTCTACAGCCCGTCGGCGATCTCGCACTGGCTCGAGGTGTCGCGGGTGAAGCCGGCGGCGGTGATCTGTCACGGCATGTCGACCTTGGAGTACTACGACCACAAGCGCCCGCTGGATTGGCCGAAGGGCGTGTTGGCGACGGGAGAGATTCCCAAGGCCGTGGTCGAGATGAACAGGAGTGCACAATGAATCTGCCCGTTCGAATGCGCCGTCTTCGTAAGGACAAGGGCACCCGCCGGCTGTTCGCCGAGACGGTGATCGAAGCGCGCACGCTGGTGCAGCCGTACTTCGTGGTGCCGGGCGAGAAGATCTTCAAAGACGTGAAGCCCGGCTACGGCATGTTCCAGGTGACGGCCGACACGCTGGTCGAGGAGTGCAAGAAGGTCGCTGACGGCGGCGTGGGCGGGATCATGTTGTTCGGCGTGCCCGACGTGAAGAGCGAAGACGGCTCGAAGCTGGATCAGCAGCTGGCTCCGCTGACGACGGCGATCTCGAAGCTGAAGGCCGCGCTGCCCGAGCTGCCGGTGATGGCCGACGTGTGTCTGTGCAGCTACACGCCGAGCGGGCACTGCGGGCTGGTGAAGGGCAACAAGGTGCTCAACGACGAGTCGCTCGCGGTGCTGTCGAAGATGGCGGTTCGCCTTGGAGAAGCGGGCGTCGACTGGGTGAGCCCGTCGGACATGATGGACGGGCGAATTCGCGCGATGCGCTCTGCGTTGGACGAGGCGCGGTTGACCGAGGTGGCGATCTGCTCGTACGCGGTGAAGATGGCGTCGGCGATGTACGGCCCGTTTCGGGCGGCGGCCGACTCGGCTCCGTCGTTCGGCGATCGCAAGACCTACCAGATGCCCGAGAACAACCGGCGCGAGGCGCGGCGGGAGTGGAAGCTCGACGTCGACGAAGGCGCCGATGCGCTGTTGTTCAAGCCGGCGCTGACCAACCTCGATCTGATTCGCGACTGCCGCGAGGAGTCTGACCTGCCGCTGTTCGCGTACCAGGTGAGTGGTGAGTACGCGATGATTCGCGCCACCGCCGATGCGGGGCTGATGGACTTCGACCGGGCGGTGAACGAGACGCTGGTGTCGATCAAGCGCGCCGGTGCCGACGTGATCGTGACCTACGCCGCCCGTGCCGCCACCGGCGTGAAGTAAACCCCTCTCCTGACAGGAGAGGGCCGAGAGCCCAGGGGGCTCCGGGTTGAGGTCAGCGACCCTGTCTCAAGACATGTCCTGAGACATCGGCAGTTGCGAACCCGTAACCGGCTGATCGCAGGAACCCAACGCTGGGCACGTCCCCTGCTCTAGGCAGCTCCACACCTGTTGGGGAGGCCTGCCAAAAATGGGAATTGAAAGCGTCGGGAGTCCGTCGTTCCGCAACCTCGAATCGACCTCGCTGAACAGCGGCGGGAAGATCGACGCAGCGGAGGCGAAGAAGCTCGGCGAGGCGGCCAAGAAGGAAGACGCGAGCGTCGCCAAGCAGGTGCTCTACGCCGACGCCTTCGAGAACACCGACGCGCGAGCGGCGTACGCCAAGGCGGCGGGCATCGACATGAAGTCGATTCCCGCGAACCCGATCGCGGGCCAGACGGTGGGGTCTGCCACCGTGGAGCGCACGCTGGGCAACCCGAAGGGCTACGAGAACGAGCTCCAGGCGGTGGCTGCTGCGCGCCAAACGGGCGTGAACAACGCGGCGGTGGTCAAACAGGGAGATCGCTACTACCCGGTGCAGCTCAACAAGTCTCAGCCGGGTCCGATCGCGGGCAACGGCAACATCACCAAGGCGCTCGGGCTCACCGACTACAACCAGGGCACGGTCGACGACCTGCGGACGAAATTGAAAGCGGCGCGAGACGGCGGGGACGCAAAGGGCGCGGAGGACCTCGAGAAGCAGCTGGCGGCGGCGGTCTACGGGCTCCCGAAGGAGTCGTTCAACATCATCGGCCGCACCGAGAACCGCGTCGAAACCCGGACCGACGGCCCGATTCCCACCGGCATCAACATTCAAAACGGTCTTTGGGAGGCCGGCGGTGCGCTCGGCACGCACGGTGCGCCCGGGGCGAAGACCGAAGACTTCAACCCGGCGGCAGGCACCTCGGTCACCATCGATGCGGGCGAGTTGATCGGCCGCAAGCGCCACGGCATCGAGGGAACGGGCGCAAACGCACGGCCCACCGTGACGCCGGAGATGCCGACCAAAGAGGCAGCGGCGAGCGTGCTCGAGCACGAGGCGACGCACCTGGAGGACTTCGAGGAGGCGAAGCGGTTCACCTCGGCGTTCAAGAAGGACTTCGGGCCCGGAGACGTCGACGCCTTCAAGGCCAAGATGAAATCCGACCTCGCCAATCACAAGATCGACTCGGCCACGTATGAGCGCGTCACCCATACGGTCGACCACCTGAACAACGAGACTGAAGCGCACGCGTTCGTTGCGACCGCGACCGATTCGATTCGCAACGGCGCTCCCGACGCGGCGAAGGCACAGCTGGTCGACTTCGCAAAGGCGCAGAAGGGAGCCCCGGCGCTCCCCCACGCGATGGACAAGGTGCTCGGCGACGCGACCGCCGCCTACAAGACGATGTCGAAGGACCAGAAGGCCCAATTCAAGGCAGCGATCAAAGCGGCCAACGATGCAGTGGGTTCGCAGTCGCCGCTCTGGGGCTACGACCCGGACAAGTGGAAGCCGTCGGCGAAGTGATCCCAAGGGTGGGCTAAGACGTGCGCGCCATGACGGCGCGCCGCCTCATCATCGATCCCTACCGCGAGCAGTGGCCGGCGGAGTTCGCCCGCCTGCGGGAGCTGTTGAGCACAGCGCTCGGCGACGTCGCGGTTCGAATCGACCACATCGGTTCGACCGCGGTCCCTGGGCTGGCTGCGAAGGACATCATCGATGTGCAGGTGGGCGTCGCCGACCTGGCGGACCCACGGTTGGCGCCAGCGTTCGAGCGAGTCGGAGCGGTGGCGACCGAGATCACGTCCGACCACGTGCCTCCCGGTGACCCGAGCGGCCCTGCCGGGTGGAAGAAGCGCTATTTCCGCGCGCCCGCCTCATGGCGGCCGGCGAACCTGCACGTTCGCCAGGTCGGACTGCCCAACTTCCGGTATGCGCTGCTCTTTCGGGACTACCTGCGTGCTTCAGCCCCGGCAGCAGCTGCGTACGCCCAGGTGAAGATCGCACTCGCCCGCCTCCACCCGGATGATCCAGAGGCGTACTACGAGGTGAAAGACCCGGTCTGCGACCTGATCATGGGCGCAGCCGAGCACTGGGCGGCAGCGACCCGCTGGTCGCCATAGAAAGACGTGTCAGGTTTCCGAAGGGTGCGACGTCGGCATTCGAGGGCGTCTAAACGTTTGACACGGCGCGCCGGGGCGAATACATGAGCCCCACAAATTATCGCGGGGTGGAGCAGCCTGGTAGCTCGTCGGGCTCATAACCCGAAGGTCGCAGGTTCAAATCCTGCCCCCGCAACTTTCGAAGCCCCTCTGGTCAAAAGCCAGAGGGGCTTTGAGTTTCCGCCACTTCAGCCGCGAAAGACGAACAGCCAGAGCAAGAAGACGATGCCGATCGGCACGCCCGCGAGGCTGAGGAGAATCGGGATCGCGATCTTTCCTGCACGTTCTTGAATGTTCTTCATGATGAAGCGAGGAGCACCAAGTGTGCCGACACTGCTTCCAGTCGCTCTTGGCACTTGGCGTGCGCCGGCCGAGCAACAACGCCATACCGCGCGCACGCCGATGCTTTGGGGCTTCGGGCCGGTGAAGAGACGGTAGAGTCGCCGTCATGAAGCCAGTCGCGCGCCCGTGGGTGCTCGGGCTGTCGGCCTCGCACAACGGTTCGGCGTGTCTGCTTCACGGCGACGAGCTGGTGGTCGCCGTTCAAGAGGAGCGGCTCACCGGCGTGAAACGCGCGCGCGTGCACGGCGCCGAGCCCGCGCTCTCCGTCGAGTACTGCCTGCGCGAAGCCGGCATCGCCCCGAAGGACCTCGCAATGGTGGCGATCGCGGTGCAGGGCTTTCACTCCGCGCCCGAGCACGACCTCGCGCTCAACCCTCAGCTCCGCGTGGTTCACCACGGCGTGGAGACGCTCGCGGTGCCGCACCACCTCGCTCACGCGGCGAGCACGTATGCGACCAGCGGCTTTCGCGACGCGGCGGTGCTCGTCGTCGACGGCGCCGGGTCTCCCCACGACGACCTCCCCCCCGAAGAGCGCGCCGTCTCGCTCGATCGCAAAGGCTGGGAGTGGTGCTCGACTTACGACGCGCGCGGGGTGCGCATCGCCCCGGTCGAAAAGCACCTCACCGAGCACTTTCTCGCGCCGGTCGAGGTCGGCATGCCGCGCTTCGGCAGCCTCGGCGGCATCTTCTCGGCGTGCGCGCAGCAGATCTTCGGCGAGGCCTCCGAGGCCGGGAAGGTGATGGGGTTGGCGCCGTACGGCCGGCCGTCGTTCGCTCCGAGGGACTTCTTCGCAGTGCGAAAGGACGGAAGGTTCGCCTTCTCTGACGCGGTGCCGGCGCGCTTCGCGTACGACGAGCGTTGGCCCGCGCACCAGCAGGCGTATCAAGACCTCGCGGCGGCGGCGCAGGGCGCGCTCGAGGAGGCGCTGCTCCACCTCGCGCGGCGGCTGCGCAAGCAGAGCCGCTCGAAGAACCTCTGCTACGCCGGAGGCGTCGCGCTGAACAGCGTCGCCAACGAGCGGATCGCGCGCGAGGCGGGCTTCGAGAACTTCTTCGTGATTCCTCCGGCGGAGGACAGCGGGCCGTCGATCGGCGCGGCGTACCTGGCGCTGTGGAAGCTGACGCGCAAGGCGCGCCCGCGCGCGATGGTGCACGACGCGCTCGGCGCGGCGTACTCGAACGAAGCCTGCGAGGCGGCGATCACCGCGACGCCGGCAGTCGAGCGCGCGCGGGGCGACGTCGTCGAGCGCACGGTCGATCTGTTGGTCGACGGAAAGATCATCGGCTGGTTCCAGGGACGCAGCGAGCTGGGGCCGCGCGCGCTCGGGCAGCGGAGCATTCTCTGCGACCCGCGCCGCCCCGACGGCAAGGAGACGCTGAACCGGCGGGTGAAGCACCGCGAGCCGTTTCGGCCGTTCGCGCCGGCGATTCTCATCGAGGAAGCGCACCGCTGGTTCGACACCGGCGGCGTCGGGGTGGAGAACCCGTTCATGCTGCGGGTGTGGTCGTTTCTGCCCGAGCAGATGGCGCGGGTGCCCGCGGTGGCGCACGTCGACGGCACCGGCCGCGCACAGACGCTCACCGCGGCGGCAAACGGCCGCTTCCACGCGCTGGTCTCGGCGTTTCACCGCCGCACCGGGGTGCCGATTCTGCTCAACACCTCGTTCAACGTGATGGGCGAGCCGATCGTCGAGACCCCGGAGGACGCGCTGTTCTGCCTGCTCGCCACCGGCCTCGACGCCTGCGTGCTCGAAGACCACCTGGTCTTGAAGCCGGCGTCGTTCGAGTCGGTGCTCGATTTGACACCGCGTCCACTCGAGTACGACCTCGCGGTTCACCGCGACTGGCTCGAGGCACGGGTCGAGACCCGCTGGGGCCCGGCGAAGCACGTGATGTCCTCGGGGTATTTGCCGCTGCTCGAGCGGATCGACGGTCACACCTCGGGCCGGGCGCTGCTCGAAGCGCTCGCGAAGGACGGCTTCGCTCCTGAGGAGAATCGGTTGATTCGCGCGCTCGGCTCGCTGCGGCGGGCGGGGCTAATCGCTCTCACCGGTTGACGCAGCGTCCCCTGCCCCTGCGAGCCGTTTCCTCCAGGCATCGATCTGCACCGGGTCGCTGAACGTCATCTTCAAGGCCGTCTCGAGCCGCTCCGCCGGGTCGGCGGTCACCGGCGGCGGAGTCGCCGCCACCTCGAGCCAGCGCGGCACCGCGTCGACCCACCGGCCGTGCTTCTTTCGCATCGCCTTCACCGCGCGGCCGATCACCTCGTCGTCGGGCCAGTCTCCGAGCATCGAGCGGTAGTCGATCAGGTAGGTCAGTGCGACCAGCGGGTCGTCGTGGCGCACCAGCGATTCGAGCACTTCGCCGCGCAGCGGGTCGCCCATCGTGGCCAGGTAGCCGAGCACGCGCAGTTGCTTGGTGAACTCAATCGGCTGGTAGAGGCGCCTCCACGCCAGCGGGCCCTCGTAGTTGCTCGAGGTGATGCCCTTCTTCAATACCGTTCGCACCGCGCAGCTCACCGTCGGGTACGTCCAGTGCCACACCCGGTGCACCAGCTCGCGCCCCTCGGCGATCGGCTCGACGTCGCCTTCTTCGAGGGGCGCCACCTCTGTGAGTGCGAGCTCGCCGACGAACAGGTGCGGCGCGATCTTCTCTGCCTCGTCGAACCGGTAGCGTGCGTGGAGGCTGCGGCCCTGGAGCACGGTGAACGCGCCGCAGAACGCGTGGTCGTGAATGGCGATCTCCGGCCGCAGCCAGAAGTACACGTCGACCACGAAGCGCTCGTTGCGCCAGACGGTGATCGAGGGCTCGCCGAACAGGCTGTGCGGGTCGAGTTGCTCGACGCGGTGGCCTTCGTGCGCGTACCAGGCGAGCAGCGCCCGCACGTCGACCTTGCGGTGGAGCTCGGCGGCGGTGAGCGCCTCGGCCGCCAAGCGGGCGAACGCGGCGCGGCGGAAGCCCGCCTTGCGCCAGCGCTGCTGAACGTCTCGACCGAGCCGCGCGAAGTGCTCCATTGCGCCGGTCGTAGCATAGGACGTGCTGCTCTTGATGGGCGCTCAGTACAGCGGCGTGCCCGCCGCCAGCGCGTTCAGCACGTCGGTGAGATTGGCGCCGAGGTAGTGCGACTCGGTCGTGGCTTTCCCGGCGCTCGTCTCGTACGAAAACACCGCGAAGCGCCCCTTCGACAACGCCCCGTCGACATCGAAGAAGAGCACGATCTCTCCGTTGTCGCTGGCGATCGGCACCGCGCCCTTCAGCCCGCTCACCAACTCTTCTTCGCGCAGCTGGAGAACGTCCTTCAGCGGGTAGAAGAACAACGACACCCCATAGTTGCGGCCGGACGCAGCGGGCAACCTGAGGTTGCCTCCGTCGGCGGTGGTGACGAACGCCCGATAGTCGGCAGGCAGCTTGCCGGCCGCGGCCTCGAGCTTCTTCAGGCTCTCGGTGTCGGGCGCGCGCATGTCGCCCGCGTGGGCCCGCTTGTTCGCCTCGTCGACGATCATCATGCGGCCTGGCTCGAACATCGTTCGATCGGCGAGGAACTGCTGAAGGGTGCGCTTCGGCGGCGGGCTCGCCGCAAGCAGCGCGAGTACCGCTCCCGTCTTCAGGGCGAGCGACATTCCACTGAAGCTATCCGGAGGGCTTTTGGTTTTTGGGCGACTTGCTCTGCTGTAAGAGCGACGGCGATGCGTTTCTGGCTGATGAAGAGCGAGCCCGACGTCTTCTCGATCGACGATCTGGCGCGAGAACGCACCACGGGTTGGGAGGGCGTTCGCAACTACGAGGCGCGCAACATCATGCGGGATTTGATGAAGCCCGGCGACCAGGTGCTCTTCTACCACTCGAACGCCAAGCCCTCGGGCGTCGCCGGGCTCGCCAAGGTCGACGGTTTGCCGATTCCCGACCCCACTCAGTTTGATCGGCGCAGCCCGTACTACGACGCGGCGAGCACTGCGGCGGCGCCCCGCTGGCAGATGGTGCGCATTGCTTTCGTCCAGCGCTTCCGCGACGTACTGCCGCTCGAGCGTTTGAAAGCCCACAAAGCGCTCGAGGGAATGGCGCTGCTCCGAAAGGGCCAGAGACTGTCGGTGCAGGCGGTTCAGCCGAAGCATTTTCGAGCGGTGCTGAAGCTCGCGAACGCCGACCGTTGACCTGGGCTTCCTGTCTCGAATGTGTGCACGTGTCGTGGGGAGTCAGCACATCGCGCGCTTCGCATTCGATGAAAGACGTGGAGATGGCGACGGCACGCGCCGTGCTGTGGCCCCGCTGATGTCGAAAGGGATCGTCGTCGCGGCGCTCGTCTACCTCGCTGCCAGCGGTTGCTCCGGAATGGCCGGAGGATCGGGCGGAGGCGGCGCAAACGGCGGCGGCTCAGCGACGGGCGGCGGTTCCGCGACGGGCGGCGGCTCTGCGACTGGCGGCGGCTCCGCGACGGGCGGCGGCGCAGCGACTGGCGGTGGCGCTGCGACTGGCGGTGGCGCTGCGACTGGCGGCGGCTCAGCGACTGGCGGCGGCACATCGACCGGTGGAGGCTCCGCGACTGGAGGCGGCTCCGCGACTGGCGGCGGCTCGGCAACGGGCGGCGGCTCAGCGACGGGCGGTGGCTCCGCGACTGGCGGCGGCGCCGCGACGGGCGGCGGATCAGCGACGGGCGGCGGCACCGCGCTCGACGCAGGCACCCTGCTCTACTCGACGAACTTCCCAGACACGGAGAATCCGATCTCGCAGGGCGGCATCTGGGTCACCGGCTTCACCGACGGCGACGACTGGCACGACCCGGCGACCACGCCGGGGCAGATCTTTTCTCCCGTGCGCGTCGACGCCTCTCCTCCGGCCGCGCGCTACGCCGACGCCATCTGCCACCTGAAGTTAGCGTCGTATTCGTTCTCCGCCGACCAGTGGGCCGAGGGCACCGTGTACCGAGTCGCCAACTACAGCCCGAGCGGCTCCGGGCACGAGGTCGAGCTGCTGCTCCGCTTCAGCATCACCGCGCACGACGCGCACGGCTACGAGGTGCTCTGGGGTCACCCCGGCTACCTCGCCATCGTCCGTTGGAACGGCGCGCTCGGCGACTACACCCAGGTGAACCCGACCACGCCCGACATCGGCGCGCCGGCGGAAGACGACGTCCTCCGTGCCGAGATCGTCGGCAACGTGATCACCGTCTACAAGAACGGCTCGGTGGTGATGACCCAGGACGTCACCGTCGTCGGCACCACCTATTCGAGCGGTCAAGCCGGCATGGGCTTCTGGCCGGTCGATCAGTCCACTCCCGAGAACATGGGGTGGAAGAGCTACCGCGCGGGAAACATGTAACGAGCCGCGCGGATCGCCAATCGGCGTGTCGGCCGTGTCGACACGTGTCAGCGATCGAGTCGGTCTCCGGTGTGTCATCGCGACGGAGATTCGCGCGGTTGCCCTGCCCTCCTCGCCCTGGAACGGATTCTGCTCTGGGGCTCCGTTCCACTTGTGCGCCTCGCGCACCCTACGAGGAGGGGGACGATGAAACTGCGTATCGCGTTGTTCGCCTGTCTGCTGGCGGCTTGCGGCGGCGGGACTGGAGGAACCGGCGGCGGCTCAGCGACCGGCGGCGGCGCTGCAACAGGCGGCGGCGGTTCGGCGACCGGCGGCGGTTCGGCGACCGGCGGCGGCTCGGCGACCGGCGGCGGCGCTGCAACGGGCGGCGGTGCTGCAACTGGCGGCGGTGGCGCAGCGACCGGCGGCGGTTCGGCGACTGGCGGCGGCGGCCAGGACGCGGGCCGCATGGACAACGTGCTCACGCAGCAGGAGCTGACGACAGCAGCAACCTTCTCACCGTTGCCCGCGGTGCCTCCCGACCCGACCAACGCCTACGCCGACGATCCCGCGGCCGCCACGCTCGGACAGCGCCTCTACTTCGACAAGTCGTACAGCGGCGCGTTGACGGTGGGCTACGACCCAGCCGACGGCGGCAACGGAGGCCTCGGTGATGCGGGAGTCGCGGGGCTGGTCTCCTGCCGCTCGTGCCACGCCTCGGCTTCTGGCGCCGATGACCGCTCGGTGCCGAACAACGTCTCGCTGGGCACCGACTATGGAACCCGCAACGCGCTGGGAGTGGTGAACGCCTCCTTCTACCAGTGGACCAACTGGGCCGGCCGGTTCGACAGCCAGTGGTCGCTGCCGACGGCGGTGGCCGAGAACGCGAAGATCATGAAGTCGACCCGGCTCCAGGTGGCGCACACGCTGTTCGACAAGTACCGCGCCGACTACGACGCCATCTTCCCCACGCCGCTCGACGCCGACCTCGACGCCGGCTCGCCTGATGCCGGGCGCTTCCCGCCGGTGGGCAAGCCGAAGGCAC
This sequence comes from Myxococcaceae bacterium, assembly GCA_047602415.1. Taxonomy (GTDB): domain Bacteria; phylum Myxococcota; class Myxococcia; order Myxococcales; family Myxococcaceae; genus JASGHH01. Next base: position 2,153,994 of record JASGHH010000001.1, read on the forward strand.
TCTCGACCGACGCCGACGGCCCGTGGGAGATGATGGCCCCGGCCGACCGCACGCTCGTCAACCGCATCTACGCCAACTACGGCAAGGCGCTGGAGGCGTACCTGCGCCAGCTGACCTCCGGCAACTCGGCCTTCGACCGATTCGTCGCCGGCGACGGCACCGCGATCAGCGACAGCGCCAAGCGCGGCTTCCGCGTCTTCATCGGCACCGGCAAGTGCGCCAGCTGCCACACCGGGCCGTTGTTCACCGACAACGGCTTCCACGCGCTCGGCGTGCCGCAGACCGGGCCTCACGTGCCCGCGACCGACCTCGGCCGCTTCACCGACATCGCGCCGCTGTTGACCAGCCCCTTCAACAGCGCGGGTGCCTTCAGCGACGATCCCGACGCGGGCCGGCTCACCGGCGCGGCGCAGGCAGCGGGCCAGACCGGCCAATTCCGCACGCCGGGTTTGCGCGGACTCGGTGGGTCGGCGCCCTACGGCCACTCCGGCGAGTTCCTCACCCTCGAAGAGGTGGTGGCGTTCTACAACGCCGGTGGCGGAGCGGTGCCTGACGGCGGCTCCCTCGACCCGCTGATCACTCCCTTGGGCCTCAGCACCGGAGACCAGGCCGACCTGGTGGAGTTCCTCAAGACGCTCGACGGCGACCCGGTGCCGGCGGCACTCGAGGTGGATACCTCGCGCTGACCCACGGCCGTGGCCCCTGATTCCGGCGTGGAATCAGGGGCTTCTTTCTTGGGGCCTGCGAAGCGCGAAGGCCGCTTAACTTCGCCCTTCCTCGTGCCGAAGGGTCGGGATGCGAACCAATGCCTTGCTGCTCGCCGCCGTACTCTGCGTCGCCTCGAGCGCTTCTGCTCAAGACGGAGGCACCGTCCCCGACGCGAACGCCCTGATCGAGCGGCTGGTGAAGGGCAACGAGCGCTTCGTCGGCGCAGAAATGGCCGCCTGCAAGGCGAGCGACCACTGGACGCGCGAGAAGCTCGCCAAAGGCCAGAAGCCCTTCGCAATCGTGCTCTCGTGCTCCGACTCGCGCGTTCCTCCGGAGATCGTCTTCGACCAAGGCCTCGGCGAGATCTTCGTGATTCGCGTGGCCGGCAACGTGCCCGACCCGATCGTGCTCGGCAGCATCGAGTACGCCGCGGAGCACCTCGGCTCTCCGTTGCTGGTCGTGCTCGGTCACGAGCGGTGCGGCGCGGTGACCGCGGCGGTCGACACGCCCGGTGAGCCGGAGGGCAACGTCGGCGCGATCATCAAGGCGATCGCCCCCGCGGTGAAGCAGGCGAAGAAAGACCTGCCGAACGCGGAGAAGGCCGAGCTCGTTCAGGCGGCCGTGACCGACAACGTCGCGAACGTGGCTGCCGCGATCCCGGTGCAGTCGAAGGTGCTCGGCAAGATGGTGAAGGACCACAAGATCACCATCGTCGGCGCGACCTACGATCTCGACGACGGCAAGGTGACCTGGCTCAAGGCGCCGGCGAAGTGACCGCTCAGTAGATGCCGACCACGTCGGTGAAGCGGGTGTTGAACGCCGGGCAGCTGGGGTCGATCGTCACCGGTGCGATGCCGTTGATGGGCGACGCGCGGTAGAGGTTGCCGTCGTTGCCGAAGGTCAGCCCATCGGCGGTCAAACCGTTGAGCCAGACTCCGTTGAGCGGCTGCGACGACGAGACCACCATCGATTGCATGTTGGCGGCTTTGGTGGCGTGGCCGACGAACGACGAGCTCCCGTTGCCCTGCACCTTCTGGGTGTAGGTGACGTCGAACCCGCCGTTCTGCATGTCGTCGCAGCTGCCGAGAATGCCGAGGATGTCGCCGTTGGCCTGGAGCGTGTTCAGCAGGTGCAACGAGCTGATGTCGATGCAGGCGACGTTCTGCGCTTCGCCACCGACGAAGCCAGCGGAGCCGTTGGTCAGGGTACCGATCACGTTGGCGGTGATTCCAGTGAACATGCTGCTCGCGCAGTGCACCAGGATCGTGCCGTTGGTCGGCGTGGTGTCGATGCCGCAGATGGTGAACGCCGTCAGCACCCACAGACCGGTCGCGTTGCCCGTGAACGACCCCACGTGGTGCATCGACGAGCCGTCGTCCATCGCGAGGGGGCCGAGGTTCGTCACTCCACCCTGCTCGCCGATTTGAAGCAGCGCCTGGTCTGCGCCGACGGTCGCCACCACGTAGTGCGTCTGCCCGATCGGTCCGCTGCAGAGGACTCCCGCATCGCCACCGCCTGTCGCAGAGCCGCCACCGGTTGCTGAACCGCCGCCGCCGGTCGCTGAGCCGCCGCCACCGGTCGCTGAGCCGCCGCCGGTCGCTGAGCCTCCGCCACCCGTCGCCGAACTGCCGCCACCCGTTGCGGAACCGCCGCCGGCCGCGCTGCCTCCGCCGACCGCACTCCCGCCGCCTCCGCCTTGCGACATCGATCCACTGCAACCGCAGAGCGCCACTGCCACCGCCACGACCGTGTATTTCACTCCGCCGTTCTACCTCGGACGGCGCACGGCTGGTGACACTCCTGCCGCTGAGGCCTTTCACCTCGCAGAGGGCCACGATGCCCAGCGCTCACGGTGCGACGTCGAGCTCGACCACCATGCCGCCGCCATCGGCCCTTCCTGAAATCGGACTGTAGAAGCCGTAGCGACCTGGGCACGGAAGGTTGAGCGTGACGTCGGCCGTTGCTTCGCCCGCGAGCACGTTCACGGGCCCGCATGCCTGGGCCAATGGATTGGCGCTCGAGACGTCCAGGAAGGTGAACATTTTGATCGATGGGCTGAAGCAAGTGGCGGACGTAAACGGTGGGCTCCAATGAAACCCGGGGGGACCGCCGTCGATCAGGCAGCCAACTCCGCTGAAGGAGCTGCAACCGCTCCAGGGCATCGGACACGCGGGATACCCGCTGTCGGCTGCACAGTCGGTGGCAGAGCCACCTCCGCCCCCGGAGGCACCACCACCCGCGCCGGCGCACGCGTTGCCGCCACCTACGGCGCTGCCACCTCCGGTTTCTCCCGGCATGGGGTGGTCGTAGCAAGCGCCAGCGATGCAGTAATACGACGCTGGGCACGTGATGCACGCGAGGCCGTACGTTCCGCAGAAGTTCGAGTCGCCCAAGGCCGATGCGTGGCACCGGCCATCGGGTGAACAGCAACCGAAAGGACAGCTGACCTGCGTGCAGGTCGTCGGCATCGCGACACACGCCCCCATTGCTGAGCAAACCTGACGGGCTTCGCAGCTGCCGCACCGCTGGCCGTTGACCCCGCACGCCGCGGCGCTTTGGTCTGCAACCTTCAGACACCGGCCGTCGGATGCGCAGCAGCCGTCGACGCAATTGTTCAAGCTGCAAACGGGGTTGCTCGGATTGCACGAGTCTGCGAGCGCCGTGAACAGCAGCGCCGCCAGCCCCAACAACATCAGCCGATTCAATCCAGCATTTCCAAAGGTCATCGAGGACCGTCTCGCCGTGGTTCGACCCGCCAAGCGTCTCGAGTGAGACATATGGGGCAACAGACTAAATCGACCACGCATGTGACTTCCGGCACATGTGCGGCCGAAGGCGAACCCGTACCTTGGGCGCCATGAACATCTTGTCGATTCTCCGCATCATCCACGTCGCCTCGGGAGCGCTCGCACTCCTGGTGCTGCCGCTGCCTTTGGTGGTGAAGAAAGGAAGCCTCGCGCACCGCCGCGGCGGCTGGGTGTTCACGCGCGCGATGATGGTCGGAGCAGTCACCGGCACGCCGCTCGTCGTCGCCCGCGTGATGGTCAACCCGCAGTTCGGGCTGTTCCTGGCGCAGATCATGGTGCTCACCATCGTCTCGCTCTGGTTCGGTCTGCGCGCGCTGACCGCCAAGCAACCTGATCGCCGCTTCCCGATCGAGCGCGTGGGCGCGTACGTCGCGATCGCACTCTCGCTCACCGGGTTTGGGCTCGCGGTCTGGTACCAGGTGCCCGTCTTCGCCGCCTTCGGAGCCCTCACCGCCTTTCTCTCCTTTCAATGGGTGCGCTTCTTCTCGAACCCGTACCGCGAAAAGTTCTCCTGGTTCCTGATGCACCTCACCGGCATGGGCACTCTGGCGATCTCCACGCTCACCGCGTTCACGGTGACCAACGCGCAGTGGATCGGTGTGCCCGCAAGCCTGCGCTGGATCGCGTGGATCGGGCCGCCCGCGCTCGGCGCCACCGGCCTCACCGTCTGGCAGCGCTTCTACCGCGCGCGTTTTCAGATCTCGGCCACGGCAGGCTAAAGACGCAGACCGATGCTCGTCGTCGTCGGCCTCTTCATGTGGGTGATCTCGGGCGTGTGGCTCTTCGGCCAGGGCTTCGAACCGCGCCCCGCCGCCGCCGCGTGGGCCGTCTTCCTGGTTCCGTTTCTTCTCGTCACCCGCGGGCGAGTGAAGGGCCGGGCCGCGCTCGTACTGCTGCTGGTGCAATCGAGCAGCGCGGTGGTGATGGGAGCACTGGCGCGCAACTTGCCCGCCGCGATGCTGGCGGTGGTCGCCGGCCAGATTCCGTTTCTGCTCACCCTGCGGCGCGCGGTCGTGCTCTTCGTGGCGCAGACTCTGCTGTTCGCGCTCGGGCTGTTGCTGGCGGTGCGTCCCTACAATGCGGCGCTGACCTTCGCCTCGTACGCGATGTTCGAGTGCTTCACCTTCGCCGCGGCACTGCTGGCGGTGCGCGAACAACGGGCGCGCGAGGCGCTGGCACAGGTGAACGCCGAGCTGGTGGCGACCCAGGCGAAGCTCGAGCGGTCCACCCGGGAGCTCGAACGCCAGCGCGTGTCGCGCGAACTGCACGACGTGCTCGGCCACCACCTCACCGCGCTCACGTTGCAGCTGGAGGTGGCGAAGAACGTCGTCGAGGGCAAAGGACTCGAGCCGGTCCACCGCGCCGACGAGCTCGCCCGCGGCGCGCTCACCGAAGTGCGGAAGATCGTCTCCGAGCTGCGTGAGAGCGAGCCGCTCGACCTGCGCACGGCCCTCACTCGGGTCACCACCTCGGTGCCGGGGCTGACGGTGCACCTCGAGGCTCCCGGCACAGACGCGATCGATGGTCCGCGCGCACTCGCGGTTCTTCGCTGTGTGCAAGAAGCGGTGACCAACGCCGCGCGCCACAGCGGTGCGTCGAACCTCTGGCTCGCGATCAACGTCACCGACGGCAAGCTCACCGTCGCCGCGCGTGACGATGGCCGTGGCACTGAGAAGGTCGCGGCGGGCAACGGCCTCAACGGCCTGCGCGAACGGCTGGGCGAGCTCGGTGGAGAGCTGAAGCTCGAGAGCGCTCCCGGCCGCGGCTTCACCCTCACCGCCAGCCTCCCGCTCGGAGCCGCGGCGTGATCACCGTCGCGCTCGCCGACGACCAGACGCTGGTGCGCGAAGGCATCAGGAGGCTGCTCGAGCTCGAGGCCGATTTTCGGGTGATTGCCGAGGCAGGCGACGGCGAGGCAGCGATCGCGATGGTGCGGCAGCATCGCCCCGACGTGCTGCTGCTCGACGTGCGAATGCCCAAGAAGACCGGCCTCGAAGTGCTCGCCGCGCTCGAGGGAGCGGTGCCGGCGCTGGTGCTGACCACCTTCGACGACGACGCGGTCGCCGTTCAGGCCCTCAAGCTGGGCGCGAAGGGGTTCCTGCTGAAAGACGTCACCCGCCAGCAGCTGGCCGAAGCGGTGCGCACGCTCGCCGGCGGAGGCAGCCTGGTCAGCGCCGCGGTGACCGGGAGAGCGCTCGAAGGCGCCAAGACGCTCCCTTCGACGTTCGAAGCCGCGGAGCTGCCGGCACCGCTCACCGCGCGCGAGCTCGAGGTGCTGCGGCTGATCGCCGGTGGCCTGTCGAACAAGGAGATCGCGACCACCCTCGGCACCGCGGAGGGAACGGTGAAGAACCAGGCCTCGGCGGTGTTGGCGAAGCTCGGCGTTCGCGATCGCACCCGCGCGGTGCTGCGCGCGCTCGAGCTCGGCGTGCTCTGACTCAGCTCCCGCACCGGTTCGTGCAGTCGACCCACTTCTGACCGCATTCGGCCGAGCAGTCGGCACAAACGGCGAACCCCGCATCGAGCATCGACACGCAGGGCGCGTCACACGCTTTCCGCTCCGAGTCGCACTGCATCGAGCACGCGGAGCCGGTGGCTGAGCCGCCTCCTGCGCCGCCGCCCGACGACTGGCATTCCTCGGCGATCTGAAGCTTCGTGGCGCTGTCGGTGGCCGCGGAGCAGCGATCGGCGCGGGCAGCAATGCAGGCCACCAGCTCACCGGCTCCCTGATGTTCGCAGGCTTCGACGCAGTACTTGCTGGTGTCGAAGCCGGCAGGAACGACTCCCGACACCCAACACGCTGAAGACGGCTCGCCGGACAGCTCGACACGGCACTCCAACATTCGCTGACAGTTCGCTGCGGTGCACCCTTTGGTCGTGCCCGCGGTACAGCTCGACAGCAAACCGAGCACGACGGCTCCGACGACCACGCTGGTGAGTTTTCGCATGCCACCTGAGTGTCGAGGCGCCCGCAGTCCCATCTCGATTTTTCGCGTCACGGAAATCGGCAGCTGGTGACACTCATGCTGCTGACGCCACCGGAGCGGGCCGGCCGGGGCGGTTTGCCGTTCGCCGACCGACTCGGCTAATGCGCTACCAGGGGACCCGTGCTCACGCTCTGCATTGCCGCGTTCTTGGCAGCGCCGCCCGAAAAGGCCGCAGAGCGTCTTCACGTCGACTGGACCGCGCCCACCGGCTGCCCCAGCCGCGAAGAGCTTGAGTCGTCGCTGGAGGCCGACGTCCCGAAGAACCACACCTTCGATGCCTCGGTTCGCATCGAGGAGCCGGACGCTGAGGGCCGGCCCTGGCGCGCGATCGTGCAGACCACCGCCGATGGCACTCCGCACAGCCGCACCGTCGAAGGGGCCGACTGCAAGAGCGTCTCCTCGGCTGCCGTTCTGGTGGTCACCCTCGCCGCGACCAGCGTGGCGAACGACGATGCCCAGGCGAGCGGCAAGGCCTCCTCTTCACCGAAGCCACCTCTCGACTCCGCGCCTGCCTTGGAACAGAGCGGCACCGAAGCTCCGCGGCCGAGCGATCCCTTCCGGTTTCACCTGCGGCTGCAGCCGATGCTCGGCGGCAACGTCGGGCTGTTTCCTCTGCCGGGGTTCTCGTGGGGCCTGGCGGCGGCGTTCATGACCGGCCACCTTCGCGCGCAGCTCGCGGTGGCGACCTGGTCGACTCCGAGGAGCCGCCCGATTCGCGGCGTGCAGGCCGGCCTGACCTCGGTCACCTTGCGCGGCAGCTGGCTGTTCAACCCCACCCAGTCCATTCAGCTCGGCCCGTCGGTCGCGATCGACATGGGCAGCCTCTCGGCGACCGGCACCGGGATCACCGCGCCGATGGAGGCCTCCTCGTTCTGGGGCGCCGCGCTCGCCGGCGTCGGCACCAGCTTCAGCTTCGGCGACACGATCTCGGCCTGGGTCACCGTCGAAGCCGGCATCAACCTGGTGCGCCCGAGCTACGTCATCTCGACCTCCGACGGCGACCTGACCGTGGGGCGCATCGGCTGGCCGGTGGGCCGGGTCACGCTCGGCCTCGAATTCGACCTGGGGTTTCACTGATGCGAACCGACGACCTGCCGATCGCGGTGACAGCCGTGGGCGCCATCGCCGACAACCTGCGCGCCCGCGACTTCGACGTGCTCTACGAGAAGCACGCTGCGTTCGTCTGGCGCACGCTCCGCAACCTTGGCGTCGCCCGTGAAGACGTCGAAGACGCCGCCCAGGAGGTCTTCACCACCGTGTTTCGCAAGCTGGGCGCGTTCGAGGGCCGCTCCTCTTTTCGCACCTGGCTGTGCGGCATCGCCGTCGGTGTCGCCCGTAACCACACCCGCAAGCGCAGCCGGAGGGCCGAGCTCGGCACGCCCGCCACCCCCGAAGCCCACAGCCCTTCTGAGAGCGCCGAGGCGCACGATCTGGTTCGACGCTGCCTCGCAGATCTCGACGAGAACCTGCGCCTGGTGTTCATCCTCGCCGAGCTGGAGCAGCTGACCGCTCCCGAGATCGCCGAGGCGCTGACCGTCAACGTCAACACCGTCTACTCCCGGCTTCGCCTCGCCCGGCAGAAGTTCGAAGAGAGCCTGCAACGCCATGGGGGGCCACGCCGATGAGCGACCTGTCTGCCCGCGCCCAGCTGCTGATCGAGAGCTCGCGCAAAGAAGCGACCCCGAGCGCTGAAGAGCTGCAGCACCTTCGCGCCCGGCTGTCTGCCAACCTCGCCCAGCAAACGCCCGACTCGATGGCGGTGCCGTTCTGGCTCAAGAAACTCGTGGGAGCACTCGCGGTGGCGGCGGTCGGCGTCGGCGGTTGGTACCTGCGCGCCGATCATCCGCGCGTGGTGTTCGTGGCGGCGGCCCCGAGCGCGCCCGCGGCGGCTCCGGCACCGGTGATTGCCGCACCGTTGCCTGCCCCGAGCTGTCCACCGGCTCCGGCGTGCGAGCCAGCCAAGGCGCCGGCGACAAAGACCGTGGCGTGTGCACCGGCGGCTCCTGCGGCGCTCGACCCAGATCGGGATGCCTCGTCGCGCCGTGGGATGGAGCACTCGCTCTTCTCGGTCGACGCAGCGAAGAAACAGCCAGGCCTCGAGCTCGAGCTGCTGATGCTCGCCCGGGTCGCACTCGACGACGACCGTCCGCTGGATGCGCTCGGCCATGCGCTGCAACACGAGAAGCTCTACCCGCACAGCGCCTTCGAAGAAGAACGGCTCGCGATCGAAGTGCTGGCCTGGTGCTCGGTCGAGAACCCAGACTCGGCGCAGCCGCAGCTCGAACGCCTGCTCACCCTGGCGCCTGAGACGACCTACCTTCCGCGAATTCGCGGCGCTTGCGGCGAAGCGCTGGTGAAGACGGCGGAGGTCAACCGTTGAGCCGAGCAGGCTGGGTGCTGATCGCGCTCGCGGCGTGCACTCCGGCGATCAACGTCGGAAGCGACACCGGAACCAGCGACGCGGTCTGCGCTTTGGTGGAGCCTCCGGGCGCCGCCTGCCCTGCCGAACCGTGGGGCGCAAAAGGCTCGTTCGCCACCGCCGATGAGCTGCAGCAGAAGCTGCTTGGGCGCTGGGCCTTCTGCGGCGGAGAGCTTCGCTACAGCGGGCGCGGTCCGATGACGGGTCTCCCGCTCGGTACGGGCATCGAGTTCTGGGCCGACTCGAGTGGGGTTCACTACGCGTACCTGACGGGGACCTCGCCAGCGGTCAGCCGCTCGAAGATGCCGGGCGCTTCAGGCGATGTGCAGCTGAGCGTCGACCAGGGTCATGGCCGCGCAAACCTCGTCGCTGATGACGGCATCGCCGCGGCGTGGACCATCGATTTCTTCGCCGACCAGCAGGTGCTGCAGAACAACGCATTCGACGTCTGGAACTTCGTACCGATGCCGTGAAGGCTTCAGCGCGGCCGGGCGTCGAGGCAGCCGATCGACGCCGTCGGGCAGCCGCCGTTCGCGGCACGAACGCCGAAGTAGGTTCCAACGCCGGCGCCAGCGACGACCACAGCGGCGGCGACCGCGATCACCCACGGGTGCTGCGAGAAGAAGCCCGGCTGTTCCGCCGCGGGTTGGGTCACCGCCGGTGAAGTCGCAGCCACCGGCGCGGGCTCGCTCACCGGCGCCACGGCAACAGGCTCGGCAGTGGGAGCATCCGCTGGACGTTCGGCTTCCGCCGGGTGCGCGGCCAACCACGCATCGATCGCGGTCAGCTGCTTGAGCGACTCGTCGCGCTCGGGGTCGGCGGTCTTGGCGTGCTCGAGGTACTCGCGGTAGCGGGCTTGCGCCTTCAGCATCGTCGGGCGTGAGCCGGTGGTCTCGGCCACCCGCCGGGCCGCCTGGGCGATGTTGAACAAGAACAACGGCCGCGGCGCGAGCGCGTAGCCCGCCTCGAACTCACTCTGCGCGTCGGCGAAGCGGTTCACCGAGTAGAGCGCCCTGCCCGCTTCGAAGTGCTTGCGCGCTTCGCCGACGTCGTCGCCGGCCCCGAGCAGCAGCGAGATGCAGAGCAACAGCATCGCGCGACCTTACCCGTTCCAATCTGGCCGCTCTATATTGCCTGCGTCCGTGTCGAGCGCCTCGAGCCAGACCCGCCCGGGGAAGTTCGGGCGCTACCGCCTGCTCGGCCCCCTCGCGAGCGGAGGCATGGCGGTGGTCTACCGCGCCGTGCTCGACGGGCCCTCCGGCTTCGCCCGGCCGATGGCGATCAAACGCATTCGCCCCGACCTCGCCAGCGAAGCGGCCTTCCGCGCGATGCTGCTCGACGAGGCGCTGTTGAGCGCTCGCCTTCACCACCCCAACATCGTGCAGGTGGTCGAGTGCGGCGAGGTCGAGCAGGAGCTCTACATCGCGATGGAGCTGATCGAGGGCTGCGACCTCCGCGCGATCATCACCCGCTCGCGTGAGCTGAAGCGGCAGATTCCCCCGGCGATCTGCGCGTTCCTCGGCGCCGGTCTCGCCAGCGCGCTCGCCTACGCCCACGACGTCGAAGGCGAGAAGGGCAAGCTGCGCCTGGTTCACCGCGACGTCAGCCCCACCAACGTGATGGTGACCCAGCAGGGCGCGGTGAAGCTGCTCGACTTCGGGATCGCCAAGGCCACGGTGATGCTGCGCGACGACGAGACCCGCACCGGAGTGGTGAAGGGCAAGTTCGCGTACATGTCGCCGGAGCAGGCCGGCGGGCTCGATCTCGACTCGCGCTCCGATCTCTTCTCGCTCGGCGCCGTGCTCTACGAGGCGCTCACCCTCACCCCGCCCTTTCGCGGCGCCAACGACCTCGCCACCCTGCGCCTGGTGCGCGAGGCGAAGGTGGCTCCCGTCACCTCGCTGGTGCCCGGCTTGAATCCCCGCTGGGGAGCGGTGTTCGACAAGCTGCTCCAGCCGAACCCGGAGCTGCGGTTCGCGTCGGGCGTCGAGCTCGAGCACGAGCTGCTGGCGCTCGCAGGCGCACAGGGCAACCCGGCCGCGACCCGGGAGTTCGTCGCCTCGCTCGGGCTGGGCCACCGCTCCGACGCTGCGCAGCCCGCGACCCAGAGCGCGGTGCTCGCCACCGCTCCGCTCGAGAGCCCGACCACCGACCTGCGCGTCGACGTCGCGGTAGAAGACGAGAGCCCGCGCTCGACCACGCGCCGCAACGTGTTGATCGCCGCCGGCCTGGTGCTCGCGCTCGCCGGCGCGATCGCGTTCGCTCGGCGTGCTCCGGCGGCGAACGTACCGGCCGCTCCCGAGACGGCGCCCGTTGCGACGGCAGCGCCTGCTCCGACACCGTCAGAGCCACCACCTCCCACGCCCGCAGTTCCCACCAAGGTGCGGATCGACGTGCGCGCGCTCAAAGGCGCCAAGGTGTCGCTCGACGGAGTCCCCGCAGGCCACGCACCGATCGTGCTCGAGGTGGTGAGCCAGCACGAGCCCCGCAAAGTGCGGATCGAGCGCGACGGCTTCGTCCCGTTCGAGACGACCGTGCCGGGCGACTCGGGCATCGTGGTGGATGCGACGCTGAAGCCGTTGGCGGTGAAGAAGGCCGACAAGCGGCCGGCGCATCGGCCGGGCGAGGTCTCCGACCCGTTTCGCTGAACGGCCGGCCGGTTCGTCCAGTCGAGTTGTCCGGACAATCGGCGCGGCCGCCCGGCAACCGCCTGATCCCTCAGCCTTCGGGCGCAGGCCACGTTTTTGCTCTGGCCCTGGACGATGCGCCGGCTCCTTCCGTTCGTCGTGTTGCTCGCCGCCTGTGAGGGTCGCATCGGTCTGCCCAAGGCCGCTTCGACCACGACGCCGCCGGGCTCGGTCGACCCCGGCACCGGCCCTGGCATGGTCGAAGCGAACCCGTGCGACGCGCCGCGCACCTTCGCTCCCCCGCGCATCGTGAAGCTCAACCACCTCGAGCTGGTCGGCACCTTCGACGATCTCGCCGGAGCGGCGGGCTCGACGGCGGCAGACGGCCTCGAGCCCGACACCCGGGTGACCGGTTTTTCCACCGGCGCAGACCAGCGCTACAGCGAGACCCTGGTGGGCCAGCTGCACCGGATCGCGGAGCCGGTCGCGAACCAGATGGTCGCCGATGCCGCGGCGCAGAACCGCTTCAGCGGCTGCACTCCGGGAGCGACCGCCGCGGCGACCTGCGCCCGCCAATACCTCACCGAGGTGATGCCGAAGGCGTGGCGCCGCGCGGTCGATCCCTCCGAAGTCGACGCGGTGATGGAGGTCTACACCCTCGGCCGCGACGTCGAGACCACCGCCACCGACTCCGAGCGGCTGACCCAGGGCCTGTCGTGGGCGCTTCGGGCGGTGCTCCAGTCGCCCAACCTGCTCTACCGCACCGAGCTCGGCGTGCCGGCGCTCAGCGGCGACGAGATCGCCTCGGCGTTGAGCTACGCGACGCTGGGCCGTCCTCCCGACGCGACGCTGCGGCAGGCGGCGGCGAACGGCGAGCTGTCGACTGGCGCGCAGCGTCTCGCCCAGGTCGAGCGGATGAAGGCGGCCGACCCGGCCTCGTGGACCGCGCAGCTGCGCCGCTTCACCCTGGAGTGGACGGAGATCGACCTCGACGCCAAGGCCTGGGCCAAGCAGACCACCGTCTATCCAACCTTCGATGCCGACCTGAAAGAGGCCTTGCGGCAGGAGTCCGTCGCGGCGACCGACGACTGGCTCGCCGGCGGCAGCAAGCTGACCGACTTCCTCACCGCGAAGACGGCCTTCGTCAACCAGCACAACGCGCCGCTCTACGGGTTGACCGCCAGCTCCGACACGCTGATGAAGACGACGCTCGATCAGCCGCGCGCGGGCTTCCTCACCCTCCCCGGCTTTCTCGGCACCCACGCCGATCCCGACTCGAGCTCTCCGGTGCTCCGCGGCTCGACGGTGATTCGCCGCTTCTTGTGCCTCGAGCTGCCCGGCCCGCCGCCGAACGTGCCGCCGCTGCCCCCGTCGTCGATGTCGACCGCGAAGACCACCCGGGAGCGGTTCGCGATGCACACCCAGGCCGAAGCGTGCGCCGCCTGCCACAAGCACATCGACCCGCTCGGCTACCCGTTCGAGAACTTCGACGGCATCGGCGGCTACCGCGTGAGTGAGAACGGCGTCACCGTCGACGCGAGCGGCGCGATCGTCGGCACCCAGCACAGCGACCAGCCGGTGGTCGGAGCCCAGGGCCTGGCGACCGCGCTGTTGGGCAGCTCCGAGTTCCAGGGCTGCGTCTCGACCCAGGCGTTTCGCTACCTCTCGGGCCGTCGCGAGAGCGACGCCGACGCCTGCGCGATTCACCAGGCCAAAGCCGCGGTGACCGCCAACGGCTCCGTCTGGGATGCCTTCGAGGCGCTGGTCGCCGACGACGGCTTCGTCACCCGCACCACCGGAGCGATGCCATGAAGCCGATCGAGCGACGCAGCCTGCTGAAGGCGATGGGTGGCCTGGCCGCGGGGAGCTACTTCTCGGGCTTGTTCCAGAGCGCCTACGCGCAGAGCGCTCCGCCGCTGCGGCTGTTGGTGATTCAGAGCGAGCACGGCTACCCGCCCGCGTACTGGCGCCCGCGGATGAGCGACGGGAGCGCGCTGCAGGAGACCGGGTGGAACCTCACCTTCGATCCCGACTCGTGCATGGCGCCGCTCGAGCCGCACAAGGACTCGCTGCTGCTGCTGGAGGGGCTCGACCTGTACTGCCTCTACCGCCAGGGCGCGTCTGAGCTCACCGGACACGGAGGCGGCTGGGTGGCGCCGCTCACCGGCAGCGACGCACGCGCGCTCGAAGATCGCCGGCCGACCTCGCCGTCGATCGACGTCGCGATGGCCTCGCTGCTCCAGTGTCAGCCGATGCTGTATCGCCAGAGCGGGTACAACGGCGCCAACACCGGGGTGTGCTTCGACGCCAGCGGCGAGCCGGTGCCGATGCTCTACGACCCGCGCGATCTGTTCACCGAGTGGTTCAGCTCGATCATGCTGCCCACCACCGACACCGCGATGGCCGCTCGCAAGCAGGCCGCGGAGCTGAAGGTGCTGGCGAGCGTGAAGGCCGACGCGGCGAAGCTGCGCACCCGGCTCCCGTCGGCGGAGCTGCCGAAGCTCGACGCCCACCTCGCGGGACTGGCGCTGCTCGAGCAGCAGCTGATGCAGCCTCCGCCCGCGAGCTGCTCCAAGCCGGGCCAGCCGACCTACCCGCAGGACCCGGTGCTCGAGCTGCAGCTGGTGACCGACATGGTGACCCGCGCGTTCGCGTGCAACCTCACCCGGGTGGCGACGCTGATGATCACGATGGGGCCGTACCTGCCCGGGGTCGATCTCGGCGGCGTCGACCGTCAGGTGCACAACGACGTCGCCCACAGCTACCGGCCCGACGACGACCAGTCGGCGCGGTACCTGGCGCGGGTGCAGCGTTGGTACGCCGATCGAATGGCGGAGCTGATCACGATGCTGAAGTCGGTGCCCGAGGGCAACGGCACCCTCTACGACTCGACGATCATCCTCTGGATCAACGAGCTCGGTGATCCCGCGCAGCACCTCAGCTCCGACCTGCCGTTCGTGCTCGCGGGCGGGGGCGGCACCTTTCGACGCGGCCGCTACCTCGACTACGCCGGCACCCAGCCGCACAACGGCCTGTTGGTGTCGCTGGCGAACCAGTTCGGCGCGAACGTGAATTCGTTCGGCGAGCCCGACATCACCGGTGAGCTGCCGGGGTTGGTATGAACGCGCGCCGCGTCGCGGTGCTGGCGATCGCGTCGGCCCTCGCTGGGTGCACCGGCATGCTCGGCCCGATGCCGTCCGACGACCCGAATGACGCGGGCACGATGAACGAGCCGATGGACGCGGGCGTTCCGGTCGACGCGGGCGCTCCCGTCGATGCGGGCACCGACGCAGGTTCCGGCGGCGCTGGAGGGGGCGGCGCGGGGGGCGCCGGCGGTGGTGGAGGTGGAGGCGGCGGAGCCGTGAACCCGGTCGACGCGGGCGTGGGGCCCGACCTGCAGGTGGTGTTTCCTCCGAACTGCGCCACCACCGACGCCCAGCTGAAGGTCCGCGGAGTGACCCGCGCCGGGCTGAGCGTGAGCGCGGTGTTGGTCGGCGGAGTGGCAGCGACCAGCTCCGACGGGTTTCGCACCTGGTCAGCGGTGGTGTCGCTGGCGCCGGGGAGCAACGCGCTGTCGGTCGACTTCGTCGAGAGCAGCACGCCTCACGCGGGCGCAGCGTTGGTGAAGATCGAGCGCTTCGCGACCGAAGACCAGGTGCTGCGCGGCACCGGCGGCTGGTCGGGGCGCATTCTCGGCGCCACCTACGAGGCGGTGGCGAAGCGGCTGATCGTCTCCGACGACATCGAAGACGGCGTCTGGCAGATCGCGCTCGACTCCGGCGACCGGCAGATCCTCTCCGACAGCGAAGGCACGATGATCGGCACCGGCTACGAGATCAGCCAGCCGCGCGCGGTGGTGGCCAACGGCAACCAGTCGTACATCGTCGACGACAACCTGCTGGTCGGCATCGACCTGGTGAGCGGCGATCGCGCGGTGCCGCTGCCGGTGACGTTCGCCGACGGTGGCGCGGCTTCGGTGTCGTCGATCGCGCTCACCGATGACGGCCACGTCTACGGGTTGTCGACCGCGCTCGAGCAGCTGGTGTTGATCGACCCCGCCAACAGCACCTTCCAGGTGATCGGCACCCAAGGCTCGCTGCACAACTGTGGATCAGCGGCGTTCGATCTGGCTCACCACACCGCGTACGTCTCGTTCCGCTATCAAGACCGGCTGGCCCAGGTCGATCTGCTCACCGGAACCGTCTCCGAGTGGTCGACCGCGCAGAGCGGCGAGCCGTCGCTGAGCGATCCCGAAGAGCTGGTGGCCGACTTCGAGACCGGCGCGATCTTCGTCTGGGACAGCGCGCGGCTGGTGGCGGTCGACCCGGGCACCGGCCGCAGACGGCTGGTGGGCAGCGGCCCGTTCGGCAGCCTGACCGCGGTGAAGGCGCTGGCGGCGACTCCGTTCGGCCCGGCGATCGTCGACTACGTGCCCTCGTGGGAATCGGCTCAGACCCGCGACCCGACGGTGGTGGTGTTCGACCCGCTCGAGGGCACCCGAGTGGTGCTGTCGCGCTGAAGAGCGCTTCAGCTGCGCGGCCGGGGAATGCGGTACAGCGCCAACTTGGAGGCCAGCGTGCTGCGCGCCCAGCCGAGCGCTTTGGCGGCGCGGGTCTGGTTGCCGGCGCACGACTCCAGCGCGGCGATGATGCGATCGCGCTCGGCGAGCTCGTCGGCCGAGAGCGCGAAGGCCGCTTGCGCCTGGGCAGCGGGCGCCTCGGGCGGGGCGGCGCGGGCGAGATCGATCGAGTCGATCGTGTCTCCGTGGGTGAGCACCGCGACCTCGATCGCGTTGCGCAGCTCGCGCACGTTGCCGGGCCAGGCGTGCTTCTGGAGCGCGCGGGTCACCTCGGGGGTGAAGCTGGGCGGCGACCTGCCGAGACCGGCGGCGATCTCCTTCGCGAAGCGCTCCGCCAGCGGCACGATCTCGTCGGGGCGCTCGCGCAGCGGCGGCACCTCGAGGGTGGTGCCGGCGAGCCGGTAGTAGAGGTCGCGACGAAAGGTCCCCGCGGCGCTCTCGTCGGCGAGGCGGCGCCAGGTCGCGCCGATGAAGCGCACGTCGACCTCGACCGGAGCGGTGCCGCCCACCCGGGTCACCTGCCGGGTCTCGAGCACGTGGAGGAGCTTGGCCTGGAGCGCGGGCGACAGCTCGCCGACCTCGTCGAGGAACAAGGTGCCGCCATCGGCGCTCTCGATCAACCCCTGGCGCGGAGCGGTGGCGCCGGTGAAGGCACCCTTCTGGTGGCCGAACAGCTCGCTCTCGAGCAACGACTCGGCGATCGCCGCGCAGTTGAGGCGAACGAACGGGCCGTGCGCGCGGGGCGAGCGCTCGTGAATCACCCGGGCGATGATGTCCTTGCCGGCGCCGGTCTCTCCGGTCACCAGCACCGAGATGTGACCGGCCGCCACCTGGGCCGCGCGCTGGTGGAGCTTCTTCATCGCCGGGCTGATCACCAGCGGGGCCTCCGACGAGAGCGGGCGCTCGGCGGCGGCGGGCTGAAGGAAGAGACGAAACGGGCCGACCTCGAGCACGTCGCTGGGGCCCAACGGCACGCGGCGGGTGTGCTGGAGCGGCTGACCGTTGAGCAGGGTGCCGTTGCGGCTGCCGACGTCTTCGACATGAACGCCGCCGCCGACGAAGACGATCAGGTGCTGCCGCGAAACGCTGGAGTGATCGATGCGAACGTCGCAGCTGTCGCCGCGGCCGACGGTGAGGGTGCCGGGCTGCAGCACCACCCGGTGGTGCACGTCGGGGCCGACCACCCAGAGCTCGAACGCCAGGGGGCGCGACGTGGGCGCGGCGGCGGTCTGGGTGCGATCGATCGCGGTCAACAACCGCTCTCTTAGCATGCGATTGCCAACCCGGCCGCGCTGCTATGATCGACTTCGGCACGTGCACCGCTCGCCTCTTCGTTCACTGCTGCGCTGGTGGGCCGCCTGGGTGGTGGCCGCCGCCCTGCCCTCGTGCTCACGCGACACCGGCGTCTTCGTCGACCTGAGCGCGAGCGAGCCGATCTCCCAGTTCACCCTCTCGGCGGCAGACCCGGGCGGCGTGCTGGCGAGCGAGACCTTCGACGGCAAGAAGCTGCCGGGCACCGTCTTCGTGCAGCTGCCGGCGCAGACGCTCGCGGTGCGGCTGGCGGCGGGCTCGGTGGGCACGCCGGTGCTGCGGGGCTTCGCCACCGCGCAGCTCGCCTCGGGTGAACAACCGCACGTGGCGCTGCAGCTCGGCACTTCGGCGGCAGACTCCGACTCCGACGGGTGGCCCGACCCGGTCGACGACTGCCCGGCGGTGGCCGACCCCGATCAGCGCTCCTGCAGCGGGAACGACGGGGGCACCGATGGCGGGACCGACGGAGGCGAAGACGCCGGGCCGCCCTGCTCGGTGGTCGGCACCTACGAGTACTGCGAAGACTTCGAAGACGGGGCCTTCGACGAGAACTCGTTCGGCAACGGCACCGCCACCTTCGACACCACCCACGCGGCGCGGGGAACGCACAGCCTGCGAATCGACCGCACGCCGACCGGCGCGTACTCGGGTGAGAACGTGGCGCTGCCGGTGAACGATCACCCGATGTTCGTGCGCTACTTCCTCTGGCTGCCGAGCGAAGCGCCTCCATTCGCGACCCTGGTCACGGTGCAAGACACCAACACCAACGAGCTGATCGACCTCGGGCTGGCCGGCGACGGCGGCTTCCCCTCGGCGCTGGAGAGCTACAGCAACTACCCGGGCGGCAACAGCACCCAGGCGAAGGTGAGCTGGCCGCGCGATCGCTGGAGCTGCGTCGAGCTCGGGCTCCACGACGGCGATGGAGGGACCGCTCCGGTGCAGCTCTGGCTCGACGGGCAGCTGGTTTCGCTGGCGGTGACCGGCGGGCTGCACTTCGACCGGGTGCTGGTCGGCGGCACCTTCGATGTCAACGAAGGCGGCACGCTCTACATCGACGAGGTCGTCACCGGGCCCAGCCGGCTCGGGTGCGGCCCGTGAAGCGTCACCAGTCGTAGAACCGGCCCAACCCGCCCAGGGTGAGCACGCCGTCGTGGTCGAGCCCACCTTCGTGCGCCGTCGCTCCGAGCACCAGGGTCAGCCGGCCGTTCTGCACCGACCAATGGCCGCTCGGCGCCGGAGGCCGCATCAACGCCTCGGGTTGAGTCCAGTAGCGAACGGTGCCGTCGGCGAGAAAGTCGAGGCGCGTGCCCCCGCGAGAACGCCAGACGATGCCCCGCACCATCAGCGCGGTGTCCTTCTCGATCGTCCGGCCGAGCAGCGTCTGGCCGCGAAACGTGTTCCGCACCGCCGGCAGCTCCCGCTCCGCCCGCTCGCGCAGCCCGGGGTCGAGCCGGAGTGCCTCTTCGGCGACGTCGAGCACGGCCTTCTTCGACGGTGGCCGCCGGTTCGCCGGGTCGGCCCTCGAGTGCGCGAGCGCCAGTGCCTGGTTGTAGAAGGCCTCGGCCGACTTCGGGTTCGCCGCGGGGGCGGCCGAGAACATCGACGAGACGAGCAGCGCGATCAGCATGTCGAATTCATTTGAGGTCAAACGAATTTGCCATTCCTCGCCGGTGAACGCCAGCCCCGTCAGGAGGGGGGGGGGGGGGCACGCGAGGGCGCCGGTGCGTGCTATGCAGTCACCGTGATTTCTCCGATCGGTACACTAGGCGTCGCATGGGGCGCCACCGAGCGCGCGCAATGGCGTGCCTCGCAGAAGAAGCAGCGCAGCTACGCAGACGAAGTGCTCCCCATCATCGAGCGGCTGAAGCGCGACTTCGACGTCGTCGACTACGGCACGCTCGAGTACGCGCCCGACGGCCGCTACCCGCTGTTCGCGCTGAAGAGCCGCGACTGGAACGACGCGCTGCCCTGCGTGATGGTGACCGGCGGCGTGCACGGCTACGAGACCAGCGGCGTGCACGGCGCCCTGCTGTTTGCCGAGCGCGATGCGCGGCAGTTCTTCGGCAAGGTGAACCTGCTGATCGCCCCCTGCGTGAGCCCGTGGGCCTACGAGCGCATTCACCGGTGGAACGCCGACGCGGTCGACCCCAACCGGTCGTTCAAGGCCGACAGCCCCTCTGGCGAAGCCCGCCACCTGATGAAGCTGGTCGAGCCGTCGAAGGGCAAGTTCGTGGTGCACATCGATCTGCACGAGACGACCGACTCCGACGAGAGCGAGTTCCGCCCGGCGCTCGCCGCGCGTGACGGCAAGACCTTCGAGCCCGGCATCATTCCCGACGGGTTCTATCTGGTCGACGACGCCGCGAACCGCCAGCCGGCGTTTCAAGACGCGATCATCGCCGCGGTCGAAAAGGTGACCCACATCGCCGAGGCCGACGCCCAGGGGCAGATCATCGAGATGCCGGTGCTGAGCCGGGGCGTGATCGCCTACGAAGTGCTCGAGCTCGGCCTCTGCACCGGCCTGACCGGAGCGCGCTTCACCACCACCACCGAGGTCTACCCCGACAGCCCGCGGGCCACTCCGCAGCAGTGCAACGAGGCGCAGGCGGCGGCGGTGCGGGCGGCGATCGAGTACGCGTTAACGCGGGGCTGACAGCAGCCGCACCACCGCTTCACGAACCCGGGCCACCTCGATCGGCTTTTCGAGCAGCCGCTCTCCCAGCTTCTCCATGAAGGCGCGGGTGCGCGCGGTGAAGGCCCCGCCCGACACGAACAGAAACCGGTGGGCGAGCTCGGGGCGAACCTGAATGACCGCCTCGTAGACCGCCGGCCCATCGAACGCGGGCATCATCAGATCGCAGAGCACCACGTCGAAGGTGTGTTCGCGCACCAGCGACAGCGCCTCTTCGCCGCCCTCGGCGGTGGTGAGCTCGAAGTCGCGCCCCAGCGAGCGCTGATACGACTTCAGCACCAGCCGATCGTCGTCGACCACCAACACCTTCGGCCGGCTCGTTGGCGCTGCGGCAGGCGGCCGCGTCTTCACCAGGCTGAGCGCGCGAATCGGGAAGCGGGCTTCGAAGGTGGTGCCCACGCCCTCCTTCGACACGAAGCTGAGCGTGCCGCCGTGCTGCCGCACGATCTCGGCCGAGAGCGAGAGCCCCAGGCCGGTGCCTTGATCCAACGACTTGGTGGTGAAGAACGGCTGAAACACCCGGCGCTGCACCTCGGCGCTCATCCCCAGGCCGGTGTCGCTGACCGAGGCCACCAGCGTCTGCCCATCGACGAACGACTTCACCTTCACCTGGTGATGCTCGGGGCGCCCTTCGGGAATCGCCTGCGCCGCGTTCACCAGCAGGTTGATGAATACCTGGGTGAGGCGTGCGCGGTTGCCCATCGTCGGCACCGGCGCGTCGAGCTCGAGGTCGAGGCGGGCGCGGTAGCGAACCGTCTTCGCCACCGTCTTGGCCGCCAGCCGCAGCACGTCGTCGAGCAGCACCGGCTCGTCTTCCACCTCGGTGCGCGCGTAGGCCCGCAGGTCTTTCACGATCCCGACGATGCGCTGAACGCCCTCGAGGCACTCTTCGATCAGCTCGAGGCTGTCGTCGTTCGAGCGGGCCTTCAGCTCCCGCTCCTTCAGCAGCTCGAGGTTGGCGATCAAGTAGGTCGCCGGGTTGTTCACCTCGTGGGCGACGCCGGCCGACAGTTGCCCCACCACCGCGAGCCGATCGGCGTGCATCAGCTTGGCCGCCAGTTCCCGCTCCCGCGCCATGTGGGCGGTGATCTCCTCGCTCAGCATCTTCAGCCCCGACGCGACTGCGCTCCCGAACGAAGAGGTACTCTCGAGGGCCAGCGTCGGCGCTGGCTCGAACGAAGCGACCGCGACGATCGCGTCGACCACCGGCGTGAGCTCGGCGTTGAGCGCCTCCTCGGCCTCCGCCGCCCACGCGTGGGCGAGCACCTGCACGCGAGCGCGCAGCGCTTCCGACGCGTCCGAGTCGAGACGCGGCCCCAATACTTCGGCGACGGCGGCCAGCACCTGTTCCGTCGCTTTGGACGAACGGTCAGGCATGAGCCTCCGCGAGCACGCCGTTCATCCACTCGAGCGCGTCGACGTCGGAGGTGAACAACTTCGTCGGGTAAAGCGGCTTGTTGAAGCCGAGGAAGAAGCTGCCCAACACCCGCGAAACCGGAGAGCCGACCAACAGCGCGCAACACGCCGTGTACCCGCGGCTCTCCTCCGACGCGTAGATCGCCCGCGCCTCGCGACCCAGGGAGCGCATGTTACGCGTGTCGACCAGCACCTTGACTCGCTGACCTTGGGTCAGCTCGCGCATCAGATCCATGTGCTCGCGCGCATCGGCCTGGGTCACGTCTGCCTCAGCGCGATAGGTGACCCTCATCAGCGAGCCGTCGAACACGAGGATCGCGGTCTTGGTTTCTCGAACCACGGGCACCATGGCGAAATGAAATGCAGGGGTCACGCCAACCCGACGAGACGGGGTCCGCGGTGACTCGTACCTGACGTACGCTCTGGCGCATGAAGCCCACCACCGTCGCCGCCTACCTGGCCTCGCTCGATCCCGAAAAACGCGCAGTGATCACCAAGGCGCGCGCCTTCGTTCGCAAGCACCTGCCGAAGGGCTACGCGGAGTTCATGAACTGGGGCGTGATCAACTGGGGAATCCCGCTCTCGAAGTTCGCCGAAACCCACAACGGCCAACCGCTCAGTTACGTCGGGCTCGGCGCGAAGAAGAGCTACAACTCGCTCTACCTGATGGGCACCTTCGACAGCTCGGGCAAGTACACCACGCCGTTCGCGCAGAAGACGCTGGTCGACGGGTTCAAGAAGGCGGGCAAGCGCCTCGACATGGGCAAGTGCTGTCTGCACTTCAAAGACCTCGACGATCTCGAGCTCGGTTCGGTCGGCAAGGTGATCGCGATGTCGAACCCGAAGCAGTACCTCGACTACTACAAGCGCGCCCGCGGCCTCTCGTGAGCGCTCAGGGGCCGATCACGTCACCGCTCGAGCCGCCGTCGGAGTGCCCGTGGTGCCCGGTGTGCGAATGCGAATCGACGTCGTGGCCGTGGTCGTGGTGATGAAACCAGGGCGGCGACTTGTTGACGCCATCGACCCAGGTGCCGAGTGAGTCGCGAATGAAGAGGCCGACCGCCCAGTCGCCCACCTCCTCGCGGTGAGCGCGGCTCCACCTCACGAACGCAACCGCGACGCGAATGCAGATCAAGAGGACTGCGGCCAAACCGACTGCGAGCAGTGCGATTACGATCGACCACCTCCACCCTCAGTATCGAGGGGCTGTGTGACGGGACGATGGCGGCCGCAAACCACGGGTTCTACTGACGTTGCAGGTGCTCGATCGAGTAGGCGGTCCAGCCCTTCTCGAGCTTGGCCTCCCACACCGCCTTGAATTCGGAGGCGCTCACCTTGGTGATCGTCTCGCGCACGTTGAGCTCACCGTCGCTGCCGTGGGCGATGCCTTCGAACAGAAGCGTGTCGCCCTGCCAACCGGCCGCGCGGGCGACGCCGTGATTGGCTCCGCTGTCGACGATGATTCGCACCAGGCCTTTGGTCGCCGGGTCGTGCCCCCAGAAGTCGCGAATCTTGAGCGGCATCGAGGAGGACTCCGCGAAGCCGGACAACCACACGCCGTCGAGGGCCGGCTCGATTCGGTAGTTCAGCGTGAACTTCTTTCCCGAGCTCGGGTCCTCTCCGTTGATCACCCAATTGCCGACGAAGTAGTCGAGGTCGGGATCGGGCTTCGACGCCGCCACCGTCGACTGGGTCGACGCACAACCGATCAGCAAGAGGGCGACGAAGACGAGCGCTTTCATTCTCGCGAACATAGCGAGCGCGCGACCCACGTGCTCTCATTCGAGCAATGCCCGAAACCGGAGCCACGCAGTTCACGTTTCCCGATGCGCACGCGGCGGTCACCTACCAGCGCCTGCGCGAAATCGCGGATGCGTACGTCAGTGGCTTCGATTCGGCAGGCCAGGCCAACGGACGCCAGACCCTCGAGGTCCACGCTCCCCTGCCCTCGTACGAAGACTTCGCCGACTGCATGCGCATCGTCTTCCTCGCCAGCCTGCAGGAAGAAGAAGGCCGGCACATCTCACTCAGCGTCGGCTTCGCGCCGCGCGATTCGGCGGGCGCCGACTCTCAGCTGCAGGCGGCCGAGCTTCGCGACGCGATCGAGCTCACCCCCGAGAACCTGGTGAAGGTCGCGAGCGCGGTCGACAGCAGCCACACCCAGGTCGCGGTACTGAAGTCGGAGGGCCGGCTGCGAATCTGGGGCCTGGTGCGCGGAACGAGCCAGGTCCCCAACTCGGAGAACCGCGTCAGTGGGTCGCTGCTCCAGGAGCCCAACCACCTGGTGTTTCGCGCGCCCCGCCCGGGCCGGCTCTCGATTCAGTACCTCGGGTCGTCGGCGTTCGTTTACTCGATCGGTCAGACGCGCACGCCCGACGCGGCCGGCAAGTTGGTGCAGGTGCTGGTCGAGCACTGGCCGATTCAGCTCGGAGCAAACCACGCGGTGCTGACCGACACCGTGCGCGACATCGTCGCCGCGGTGCTCGAGCGCGGGCGCGGCGGCACGCTGTTGTTCGCGCGCGAGCCGCGGTCGATCGCGGCCCAGTTCGAGTCTTGGTACGCCTTCGCTGAGCCGGTGTCGGCGCTGCGGCAGCTCAAAGAGCTCGGCGAGCGGCGGCGTGGGATCTCGTTCATCGCCCACCTCACCCAGGCCGATGGCGTGGTGGTGCTCGACCCACTGCTTCAGCCACACGGGTTTCGCGCGATGATCGGCTCGCTCGGCCCCGCGGTCTCAGGTGGAGCGCGTCATCGCTCAGCGAACAGCGTCGTCGCGCAGTCGGAGCCCGGCTCGGTGCTCGCGGTGGTCTGCTCGCACGAAGGCCAGGTCACCATTCTCTGGCGCGCGGCCAGCGGCGTCGAAGAGTGGCGCGCCGACGGCACGTCGATCGTGCTGCCGGAGTGGTAGCGGTCACCACCACTTGCCTTCGCGGGCCTCGGCGGTGCCTCCGGTGGTGTCGAGCGCGTCGAGCACCTGCATCTGATCGGCGGTGAGCTCGAAGTCGAACAGCTTGCCGTTCTCGTCGATTCGCTCCCGGTGAATCGACTTGGGGATCACCGGCACGCCGTGCTGCACCACCCAGCGAAGCAGCACCTGGGCGGGCGAGCGCTTGTGCTGGTCGGCGATCTTCTTCACCCGCGCGTCGCCGAGCTTGCTGGAGTTCAGCGGACTGTACGACTCGAGCACGATGCCTTCCTTGGTGCACTTCTCGAGCAGCGCGCGGCGGTACCTGAACGGGCCGAACTCGACCTGGTTCACGGTGGGCTTGATCTTCGCCACCGCCAGCAGCGCGTCGATCTCGGCGACGTTGAAGTTGGAGATGCCGATCGAGCGGGTCAGGCCGCGCGCCACCGCTTCTTCCATCTTCGGCCACGCCCAGGTCGGCCCGCCCTGGGGCCAGTGAATCAGGTAGAGGTCGATCTTCTCGATGCCCAGGCGCTCGCAGCTCTTCTCGGCCTCGGCGACCGGGTCGCGCGACTCGGCGCGGGGAAAGAACTTGGTGGTGATGAACACCTGGTCGCGAGGCACGCCGCTCTCGCGGAGCGCGCGGCCGACGCTCTCTTCGTTGCCGTAGACCTGCGCGGTGTCGATGTGGCGGTAGCCGAGCTCGAGCGCCCAGCGCACCGACTTCTCGGTGTCGTCGCCCTTCTTCACCTGCCAGACCCCCAATCCCAGCAGGGGCATCTGGTTACCGTCGTTGAGCTTGCGGGTGGTCGGGGTCGTCATGCCCAGATGATGCCCGGCGCGCGCGGAGGTTTCGAGCGTCGTGCGCTTCAGTGACGATCTTCGTTCTCGAAGAACGCGAGGCTCGAGCGCACCCGCGCGTCGAGGTCCCAACCCTCGCGAATGCTGCGGCCCGCGGCGACGAAGGCCTCGACCTCGGCGCGGTGGGCTTCGAGCACCTTCGCCAACGACTGGTTCGGCTGGCCGGTGAGCACCGCGCGGGGCTTGCGGTGGCTGTCCCGGTGGTAGGCGCCAGTCAGCACCAGACTGCCGTCGTCGAAGTCGGTCTGAAAGAAGAGCATCGGCGCGGCGTCGCGGGTGAAGAAGATCGAAGCGAAGGCGCGGTGTTCGGCGGAGGAGAACTCGACCGACGGCACCCGAAAGCCGGTGCGCTTGGCGATCTCCACCTTCACTCCGATGCGCGAGAAGCCGAGCGCCTCGACCTCGTTGAACACGCGCTGCGCCATCGACGAGTGCGACGCCGGAGGAGCGTCTTCGTCGGGCAGCGCGCGGCAGTCGACGTCGCCGGCGCCGTACCGCACCCGCTCCGCTTTCTGTTCGCTCCCGGCGGCAGCGAGCGCGCGCTCGACCAGCTGGGCGATGTCGGCGACGGTGATCGCCCAGCCCGGCTCGTCGAACAGCCTCTCGATCGCCGCCTGCATCGCCTTCGCCGTCGGGAACCGCGCCTCAGGCTCGCGCTCGAGCGCCCGCGTCAACAGCGCGATCACTTCGGAGGGGAAGTGGTGGCTGTTCTCGTGCAGCGACAACTCCCCCGCTCGCCGCGCTTCGGCCGATTCTTCCGGCGTGTCCCGATCGTAGGGCCCTCCACCGGTGAGCAGCACGTGGAGCAGCACGCCACACTCGTAGATGTCACTGGCCACGGTCGGTGGTTGCCCCGCGATCCGCTCCGGCGCCCAGTCTTCAGACTCGCGGCTGGCCATCTCGGCGAGGTGAACCTGCCCGTCGGCGGCGACCCACACCGAGCGAAGCGACAGCGCGCCATGCACGTAGCCGATCAGCGTACCGTCGTCGTTCTTCTTCACGTGCCCGGCGTGCAGCCGCCCGCACAGGCTGGCGATGATTCTGAGCGCTTCCTGAACGGTGAACGGTTCGCCGCCGCGCAGCCGCGCCAGGAACAGCCGACCGAGGTTGATGTTTCGGGCCATCTAGCCCTCATCCAGACTGAGCTTGCCGTTCTTGGAGAGCTCGGGGTCGGTGCACGAAGCGAGGTTGAAACAGCACGGCCGGCGCTTGCCGCTCTTCATCTTCGAGAGCGACACCTCGACCCGCTTCGCGCGGGTGTCGGGGTTTCGGGTGGCGTTGACCCAGCGCACCCACTCCCAGCGCGCCATCGGAGTGATCTGCTGCCAGAGCTGCTGAATGTTCTTCGGCGCGCCCTTCAGCGCTGCGTTCAAGTCGGTGGGAACTTCGGGCTCGGGCCACTGCTCGAGAGGCTCGAGCTCGACCTTCGCACTCTCACCCGCCTTCAGGTGCGCGGCGCGCTGCTGCGACTTGTCCAGCTTCAGCCAGTGGCCGAACTCACCGTCGGGCTCCGCCACGGTGTCGAAGCCGTGGCCGTTGATTTCGGCGTGCACGGCCACCTGGCCCCGCGAGGGAAGACCGCGGCTCGCCTTCTCTGGCAGGCGAAGGATGACTGCCTTGTCGGCCTGAAGGGCGGCGGCTTCGAAGCGGATGTTCGGCATCGCGGGTGAAGGGTAACAGGCACGCCGAATCCTAGGACGACTTCCGATGCCAGTCGCACCTCACCGTGCGCCCGAACAGGTTACGGGGAGACTTCGATATCGGCACTCCTCAATTGCATGCCTTCGCAGTACCACTTCATTCTTAGCTTGAGAGGTGTCCCTTTCCCTGGTCGCCGAAGGATCACGTGTCCGAGGACACAAGAGATACCCGTCGGGTGAATCACACCGACGTTTTCTACGAACTGAAAGCAGGGTCGACCTTCGTTGAGAAACGTTGCGTCGGCGACCCCGCCGTATCCACCGGCAACGCGCGCAGAAGAGTCCAACACCTCACCCAAGAGCCCCGCGTAATGAGCGACTGCGCGCCCAACATTCTCAAACGCCAGATGCAGCTCCTCGTGTGGGTCGTCCCCCGGGCGTTGCTTCAACTCCACCTTGAGCGAAAGCTGAGGTCTCGGTCGGCGGCCAAACATGTCCTCGAGGTCTAGATGTTCAAGCTTCCGGCAGCCGGCGGCAGTCCGACGGAAATACTCTCGCTCAGCATGCATCGCTCGATGCGGCGGTTTGTCGCTTGGAGGCACGAAGCACACGACGTACCCGGCCCCTTGGACTGCCGCTGCTGGTACAAGTCGGAACTCAACGTCATCAACGACTGGTTGTGTTGCGTTGAGCACTGCGTCCTGAAGCTTCGCCAAGAATCCGCCAGCGTTGGAGATCTGCTTTAGGCCGGACGCATGATCTGGGGCATCCGCGCCCTTTTCGGACGAAATTCCGAAGATGAGCACTCCTCCCGCGGCGTTCGCAAATGCGGATAGGGCTTTTGAAAAATTCTTTCGATCGGAGCCATCGATGTTGCCGTGCGTGCGGTCCTGCTTTTCTTTGAATTCGAGATACAGACTCTCCTCGCGACTGTCGACCACTGCCGCTTCCAGGTCAGCTTCCGTCCTGAAGGCCTCGAAAACACTCCGAATCGCGTCTGCCATGTGCTGACCTCAAGTCGCGCGATGGCGCGAACCGTTAAATCGTCGTGCGCGAATAGATCTGACTGGCGCGAGTGCCCATCACGCACGACTCCAGATTATGCGCGATAACAACAAAACAATCTAAGCCACAGACGGCTGTCGAACGTGGGACCGAAATAGAATCGGCGCACTCACCATCTCGTCCCGCGGACTGGACCCTTCAAGAGAAGTCGCCAACGAATCGCGGCCGCCAGTTCCCCTGACGGGACTCCGGCACTTGACCGTCGACAGGCACGTCCAGTATCGATTCCGAATGAAAACAGCACCTGACAATCCAGTCTCCAATCAACTTGGCCCTGGAATCACGGATGCGCAAATCGTCGCAGCTGTTGAGCACTCTGGATACCCGCTCCAGACAGTCGTCGCCAACACTCTGCGAACGGAATTCGGAATTCACGAAGAATGGAGCTATCTGGACGGCCGATCGAACGAACTGCGATCGCTCGACATGGTTGCGAGTCGACGCCTATTCGATTGGAAACAGCACCCGCGCCTTCGCCCAACCCTCAACCTCCTGATCGAATGCAAACAGTCCAACCTTCCGTTCATCTTCTTCAGGGCGCAGCAAGTACCCGGTAGTGGCTTTGAGTTTCCGACGATTTGTGGGCTCGCGGGAGACACAATCGAGATCAAAAGCGACGACGATCGGTCGACCTGGACGCTGTCGTATCCCCATGCGCTTGACTTGCACAGCGACCCATTTCTCGTCCAACCGCCACAATGCCGAACATTTAGCAAGTGCGTACGAAAAGGGTCTGAACTCGAGCTGTCTGGCAGCGATGCCTACAACAGTATCGTCATGCCTTTGATCAAAGGGCTACGGCATTTCATTGCACGAGAGAAGCCAGTGTCGACGGCCGTTTACTTTGACGCACATATTGCTCTTGGACTTGCCGTCGTCGATGCCCCGATGATCGCAGTCGACATCACCCCGAGCGGCGCGGAATTCGAAGCAGCCCCCTGGATTCGAGTGCTTCGGCATGAGTACGAGAGCGACACAGAAAAGGTCGACCGAGACCGAATGTGGACGCTCGACGTCGTTCACAAAGAC
This sequence comes from Myxococcaceae bacterium, assembly GCA_047602415.1. Classification (GTDB taxonomy): domain Bacteria; phylum Myxococcota; class Myxococcia; order Myxococcales; family Myxococcaceae; genus JASGHH01. Next base: position 2,183,037 of record JASGHH010000001.1, read on the forward strand.
TTCCTTTCAAAATACATTTCAAATTTCGCGAAGCCTTTCGCCGAGCGAGTCGCCGCAAAAATCTTGTCGCACCAGAAGGAGCTGGCTGACGGCAAAGCATTTGCATCGGGCATGGGCGCTGATCCCTGGGCCCCCATCGAACCCCGTTTGAAGCCTCGCAGCCTCCTGCGCTCTCTTCGACAGCGGAGCTCGAGAAAAAGTTGATTAGGCCACACGTCTCGCCTCAGAAGGTGCTGAGCGCACCCGCGCCCGGCTTCGGGCCCGCGCCCGGCTGCTCGATGGTCGAGAAGATGAAGTGCCCGGTCGAGAACTGGCGCGGCATGCCGTGGTTCTCCACCTCGGCGACGCTGTCGAAGAAGCGGTACCACGAGCCAGGCGCGGGGTTGCTCGAGGCGTCGAGCGCGTCATTGCGGGTGTGGTCGAAGAACAGCGCGGTCTGGGTGCCGAGCGCGAAGCCCATCGCGGAGTCGTAGGTCACCACGCCGTCGTCGTCGATCTCGTTGTCAGACACCGCAGTGCCGTCGCGAACCCAGCGCGGCGCGGGGAAGGAGTCGGTCGCCTCCACGATCTGCCAGTTCGCCAGGTTGCCGATCGACAGCAGGCTCGCGACCGACGCGCCGGGCAGCTCGCAGCGCCCCTTGGTGAGCGTGAACTTGGCGTAGCGATCGAGAAACCAGGTGGTGATGTCGCTCGCGTCGCCTGCGGCGATCCCCAGCAGATTGAGGGTGCCGTTGAGGTCGAGCTTGTCGAGCTTGCTCTTCGCCGCGGTGAGCGAGCCGTAGAGCTCGATCATCTTCTTCAGCAGCCGCCCGAAGTCGAGCACCACCCGCAGCACCGTGCCGTCGTCGTTCACGCACTGGAACCCGAGCGCCGGCACGTCGACCGAGCCACCGAGATCGAAGTGGCCGCCCTGATCGAGCCAGATCGGAGTCGCCACCCGGAACGACAGCCCGAACGTTTCGTTGAGCGCGCCCTCGATGCCCGCGCCGTACTTCTCGCCGATCCACGGGCTGACGTCGTCGACCACGTTGTTGATCTTGGTGCGGCTGAACGCCGCCATGTCGATCAGGCGCTTGCGGCGATCGAGCTTGTCCTTGAACGGAGCGTAGATGCCGACGTCGGCCCGCCCGAACCCCTGCGGAAACAACCCGTGGAGCAGCAGGTCGGAGCCCATCGTCGAGTGGATCCACGTCTGCTCCTTGGCCGACTCGACACCGAGCCGCTGGAACGCCGAGAGCTCGGGCGCGGTGAACGCACGGCCACCCGGGCTGCGCCCACCCATCGTGTAGATGGGAATCAGCTGACCCGCCGCGTGGAGAATCGGCGAGCTGTTGGTGCGCTTCGCCAGCTTCGGGTGCAGCGCCGAGATGTTCGCTCGCGCCCAGTACGCGTGGGTCAGATCGCGCAGCGCCCGGTCGTTCACGAAGCCCTCGAGGTCCTTCATGCCGCCGCGCACGCCCGCCAGCGCCTGCTGCAGGCTCTCGGTCGGGTCGGGCACCGCGAGGATCATGTTGGGGAGCTGGTTGTAGAAGTTGCCGATCGGCTGGAGGTCGGCCGAGAGCCCCGCCGCTCCGTGGTCGACCGCGTCGGCGATCTGGTGCACCGCCGACTGCAAGGGCGCGCCGAAGTCGGCCATGTAGCTGCCCTCGTGCGGCCCGGCCTGGGTCACCGTGTAGACGATGCGATCGCGCACGTAGTCCATCCGCCGGCGATCTTCGGTGGAGAGCACGATGTGGTCGGCGTTGAGGCTCGGCGAGCCCGGCGCGTCGAGCGACGCCTGGGTCGGGTTGGTGATCACGAACCGCACCGTCGGCCCGCCGAAGCTCTGGGTGACGAACACCACCTTCGGGGTGCGCCGCAGCTTGATCTCGTAGTACCGAATCGCGAGGTACGCCTGGTTCGCGATGCGCTGGCCCGACTGCACCAGGCCGCCGGTGCTGTCGCGGTAGGTGACGAAGGCCGCGTACGGCGGCGGCGCCAGCGTCTGGGTCGCGATGTCGCCACCGGGATCCGACAAGGTGAGGAAGTGCGAGGCGAGCGCGCCGGTGTTCTTGATGTCGGCCTCCGCGGTGTTGGCGTCGAACTTCGGCAGGAACGACGCCTCGGAGTAGTGGTTGGTGATGTTCTGGCCGTGAAAGTTGAACATCGGCAGCTGGGTGCCGCCGTGGGTGTCGGTGCCGCCGAGCAGGCCCTGGAAGTAGTCGAGGCTCCACTCTTCACGCGAGTAGCTCGGGGTGTCGATCGCGCTCGCCGGCGTGTCGAGCGGGTCGCTCATGCCGTGCACCACGATGAACAGCGTCGGGCCGGTGGCGGTGACGATGTTCTGTGGCGGGTTGAACGGCGGCAGGGTGGTGAGCGTGCTCCCGGGGTCGACGCCGACGATGTTCACGTTCACGCCGGTGGTGGTGGTCGGCTGCTGGGTCACGCTGCCGTTGAGCGTGGTCTGCACCGAGGTGGTGCCGCCGCCGCCGTTCACCGTCGCCTGCCCCGCCACCTTGCCGTCGTTGGTGATGATCAAGCCGGCGCGGCCCTCCGACGCGTGGTTCTCGAACAGCCCCGCGCCCACCCGGGGGTCCGCCGTCTCGGCGGTGAAGCGGCGGGTGCTGCCGTCGGCGAAGCGAATCGTGCCGCTCGCCTGGTCTTCGGTGATTCGCCCTTCGAAGTGGTGGCCCGACGGGCTGTCGGCCGCGACGACGGTGCCGAACGACTGGGCGCCGTTCTCGAGCTCGGTCAGAAACCAGCCGGTCTTGGTCTCCCAGCTCTGCTGCCCGCAGACGTAAGCGGCGACCGAGCTCCCGTCGGTCACCACCGCCACCAACGCGTCGGTCCCTTCGACCGTACCGACGTACACCGGGCCGCCGCGCAGCGCCGGGCCGCACGACAGACAGGTGAAGAACAGCGCAGAGACCACCACGCGTTGGGTCAGGAGCATGGGAGGGTGTTGTGCAACCCGGAGGCCGCCCGCTCTGCCCGGGAGCCCACCCCGAGTTGTCGGCTCGACCCGACAACCCGTCGGCTGGAGCCCACAGCGGGCGTTTACGTAAACCCCTCCACGGTTGGGGCGTACACACCGCTCTTCGACAATGCCTCGATGCGCCCCGCCCTGCTCCTCCTGCTCTCCATCAGCTGTGCGCCCGCACCTTCGAGCGGAGGAGGCGGCGGCAGTGGCGGTGGCGCAGCTGGTGGAGGCAGCGGGGGCGGCGCGGCGTACCCCAGCCAGGTGAAGCTGCACGGCACCATCGAGCGCTCGACGCGCACCTACGACGGCTCGGGCCACCTGCTCTTCGAGCGCACCTCGAGCGGCTCGTTCAGCGGCATCTCGACCGGCTCCGATCTCGAGGCGGTCACCCTCACCTACGAGTTCGCGCAGCCGTTCATGGTGACCGGCACCCAGTCGCGGTTCGACGTCACCTTGGGCACCGGCACCTGCACGCTCGACATCAGCGGCTCCGACCAGTCGACCGTCACCCTCACCGTGGGCATTCCGAGCAGCGGCAACGTGGCCCGCTTCTCGGGAGACATGCGCACCACCACCACCGGCACCTGCTCCACCGGAGCCACGGTCGACAACTCCTTCAACTTCGATCTGCCGGGGCTCGGCTGTCCCGATTCCACGCTGAAGGTGATCTCCGGTCAGAGCTGGCTGGGCGTCGACGGCGACCCGCACACCGGCTTTCAGGTGGAGCAAGACGCCACCTGCGACGGCGGCACGGTGAAGCTGAGCGCGTCAGTCGAGGCGCTCTGACTTCGCCAGCTTCGCGAACCGCTCGAGCGCACCCGCCCGGGTGGTCGCTCCCAGCTTCTTCGCCGCGCGGTGGAGCAGCACCCGCACCGTCGAGCTCGACAGCCCCAGCTCGTAGGCGATCACCTTATTACTGTGGCCGAGGTGGGCCTGGGTCAGCACCTGGTGCTCGCGCTCGCTGAGATCGCGGCGTGGCGGCCGGGTCGGCGGACCGTTCTCGACCGCCACCACGAAGCGCTTGCCGTCGGAGTCGAAGTCGTCGAGCAGCGACCAGCGTGAGATCACCAGCGGCCGCCACTCCCGCATCACCCCACCAGCGTCGGCGCGGCTCTTGCGCACCCGCGCCGCGTCGAACGCCAGCGTCGCGCGCTGAAGCTCCGCCCGCGCTTCGACCGTCTCCGGGCCCTGCGCGTCGAGCAGCGCGCCCCGGGGTGAGAGCACCGCGGCCGGCTTGCCCTTGGTCACTCCGGTTCGGCGCATGCGAACCGCCGAGGTGAGGTGCGCGGCGAAGCGGGTGAACAGCTCGATCCTCTCCCGGGGGACCTTTCGCGCAGCCGGCATTCCCGCTCCCAGCCACAGCCCGCGGCCGCTGGCGTCGAAGGCGTTGATCGCGAAGATGTCTTTCGCGCCCCCCAGGTGGGCGAAGAACGGCATCAGCGGCTTCATGCCCGCGACCGCGCTCGCCTGACTGCACTGCAGGTGCTGCCAGGTCTGGTAGCCGAAGGGCGAGCTCGACCGGCCGCGCTGCACCCCGGCCTCGGCGATCGAGCCGTAGAACTTGGCCAGCCACTCCGGCCGCAGCCGCTCCGAGGTGCCGCGGTGGTCGATCACCGCCGCGCCGTCTTTCAACTCGTAGGTGTAGGCGAGCACGCCGAGGCCGTGGTCGATCAGCTCCGCGGCGCGATCGGCCATCTGTTTCACATAGGCCGCGCCGTCGAGATCCATCCGGTAGGCAGCGTCGAGACAATCGAGGAGAGCGAGCTTGGATGACATTCCGCCGCGAATTGTACGCACTCGTGTCGTCTACTGGCAGGTCCGTTTTTGTGCCCATCAGGCAATATTGCGCACTGGGCATGATTTCGTTAGCTTGCAGGCATGCTCGGTCTTCGAGAGCGGAAGAAGCGGGCGGTGCGCGGAGAGCTCAGTCTTGCGACCCTGCGGCTGGCGAAGCAGCACGGCCTCGAGAACGTGCGCACCGAAGACATCGTCGCCGCGGCGGGCGTTTCCCGGCGCACCTTCAGCAACTACTTCGCCAACAAGTACGAGGCGCTCGCAGACCGCCTGGTGGAGCGCGCCCAGCAATCGGCGAACGTGCTCCGGGCCCGGCCGCGCGGCGAGCCGCTCTGGCACGCGCTCACCGCCGCGCTGATCGCCCCCTACGAGCCGCTGACCTTCACCGATTCGGCCGAGAGCCGCGAGTCGACCTTGCTGGTGCTCGAGGAACCCTCGCTGCGCGCCGCGCTGTGGAAGGGAAACTTCGTCGCCCAGGAGGCGCTCGCACTCGCGATCGCGGAGCGCACCGGAGCGACAGACCTCTACCCTGCCCTGGTCGCCGCTACCGCGATCGCGGCGGTGATGACGGTGCTGGAGCGCTGGCTGCGCATGAAGCGGCCGCCTCCGCTGATCCCGATGATTCGCGAAGCGCTGGAGCTGCTCGAGAACGGCCTGCCCGAGCCGAGGAGAAAGCGATGAAGCCGGGAACCGAGAGCCAGACCGCGGTGATGGTCGCCGCTGCACGGGCCGCTGCGCACGGCCGCACTCCGGTCGCCGCGTTCACCGATCCGACGGCGCTCAGCCTGCTGCCCGAGAAGGCGCGCCAGCGGGTCGAGCGGCATCGCGACGGAGTGCCGCCCAAGGGCCTGGGCGAAAAGCTGCAGCGGAAGATGCTCGAAGGGCGAATGGCGATGATGGTGCCGCGCACGGTGGCGATCGACTCCGCGATTCGCGACGCGGCCGCGCCCCAGGTGGTGATTCTCGGCGCCGGCCTCGATGGCCGCGCGTGGCGCATGCCCGAGCTGGCAGACGCCACCGTGTTCGAGGTCGATCACCCCGACTCGCAGCGCCGCAAGCGCGAGCGCGCCGCCCAGCTGAAACCGATCGCGAAGGACCTGCGCTTCGTACCGGTCGACTTCACCCGCGATCGCCTCGACGATGCGCTCGCCGGCGCAGGTCACGATGCCGGCCGGCCGACCACCTGGGTCTGGGAAGGGGTGGTGATGTACCTCACCCTGCCCGAGATCGAAGCGACCCTGCGGGTGCTGCAGGCGCGCTCGGCGCCGGGCAGTCGGCTGTTGATTCTCTACACCGCGCCCTCGGCGGTTCGAAGGGTGGCCGGCATCGTGCTCGGGCTGATCGGCGAGCCGTTTCGCTCGGCGTTCACCGCGGAGCAGATGCGCGCGCTGCTGGAGCGCTTCGATTTCACGCCCGCGCACGACGACGACCTGCGGCAGATCGCCTCACGCCTCGGCGCCGAGCCGACCCGGTTGTTCAAAGACGTGCGCCTGGTGACCGCCGCGCGGCGCTGACGCTGTTACTGTCGCGTCGTGGCAGCGGTCACCGCCTGGCGTCAGTCGTTCGCGCTGTTGCGCACCCGCCGCTTCGGCACCTTCTGGTTCGCCAGCCTGTTGTCGAACATCGGCACCTGGGCCCAACAGGTGGCGCAGCCCTGGCTGCTGCTCAACCTCGGAGCCTCTTCGTTCATCATCGGCCTCGACTCGTTCGCGATGAGCGCTCCGGTGTGGCTGCTGACGCTCACCGGTGGAGCGCTCGCCGACCGGGCCGACCGCAGAAACGTGATCACCGTCTTCCAGTCGATTCAGATGCTCTGCCCGACGTTGATCGTGGTGCTGCTGCTCACCCACTCGCTCACCCCGTGGATGATCATCGCTTTCTCGACGGTGGTCGGCGTCACCGACGCGCTCTCGATGCCCTCGTTCTCGTCGATCGTGCCGAGCATCGTCGAGCCCGAGCAGCTGCCCGCCGGCCTGGCGCTCAACTCGACCCAGTTCAACATCTCGCGCATCGCCGGCCCGGCGCTCGCGGGCCTGCTGATGACCAGCATCGGCGCGGTGGGAGCCTTCGTCACCAGCGCCGCGTCGTACCTGCCGTTCATCGCGGTCGCGTTCGTGGTGCTGCCGAAGAAGGCCGACGCCCAGCCGTTGAGCGCCGCGCTGCAGCTCGGCAAGCCGCTCGACGGGGTTCGCGAGATCTTCGCGATGCCGAGGCTGCGCGGCGCGATCCTCACCACCTTCACCACCGGCCTGCTCTGCGGCCCGCTGGTCACCTTCACGCCGGTGCTGGTGCGCGACGCGTTCGGTGGCGACGCGGGAGGCTTCAGCGCCGCGGTGGCGGCGTTCGGCGTCGGAGGACTGCTCGGCGGGGTGATGCTGCTCGGCGTCGACCCCGGGCGCGATCGCCGCGCGTTCAGCTCGTTGTTCGCGATGAGCTACGGCGTGGTGCTGATTCTTGCGGCGGCCAACCGCTGGCTGTGGCTGCTGCCGGGAGTGATGGCGCTCGCCGGAGCCGCTCAGGTGCTGACCAACACCTCGGCCAACACCGTGCTCCAGGCGGCCGCGGGCCCGGGTCTGCGGGGGCGCGCGGTCAGCCTCTACATGCTCTCGCTCCGCGGAGGTCTGGCGCTCGGCAGCCTGCTGGTGGGCTTCACCGTCAGCGTGCTCGGCGTGCGCAAAGGCCTCGCCCTCAACGGCGCGGCAGCGCTGGTGGCACAGCTGCTGATCTCGCGGCTGTGGGCGCGCGCCGACGCAGAGCGGCAAACGTAACAGTCGACGCACTTTGTTTTTACCCGCGCTCCCTGCTATCGATCCGCGCCACAAAGGGCCGTCGCAGTTCCGCGCACACACATGAAACGACTCTCTTGGCTGACGGCTTCGGCGCTGGCGGTGATCTTTTCGGGGTGCCAGTGCGGCCCCACCGGCGGTCACTGCGACGCGATCTGCACCACCGGTACCCACTGTGACGAGAACGGCCGCTGCGTGGCCAACTCGAGCAGCACCGGCGGAGGCACGGCATCTTCAGGCGGTGGTGCGGCGACCGGCGGCGGAGGCGCGGCGACCGGCGGAGGCGCGGCGGCGGGCGGCGGCTCGGCGACCGGCGGCGGCAGCGCGACCGGTGGCGGCGGCGCGACGATGGGCAACTGCACTCCGGCGTGCAGCGGCAACAAGCCGGTGTGCGACCCCGGCAGCAACACCTGCGTGACCTGCAACGCGAACAGCGGCTGCTCGGGCTCGACGCCGTTCTGCGACACCTCGGTGCAGGGCGGCGAGTGCGTCGCCTGCCGCGGCCAGAGCGACTGTCTGGGCGGCAACCAGTACTGCGATCAGAACACCCACACCTGCCAGATGTACGCGGCCACCGGCGGCGGCTCGGGCTCGGGCGGCGGCACCGGCACCGGCGGCGGCTTCACCAACGTGGTGATCTTCGACGACGGCGGCCAGACCGCGAACTGCCTCGGCTACGACGCGGGCACCACCCAGTGCACCAGCGAGTGCGGCCGCGGCTTCGACTGCGTGAACGGCCAGTGCGTGCTCCGCGGGAGCACCGGGCCGATTCAGGTGACGCTGCGCTTCAACCAGCCGGAGGACCTCGACCTCCACGTCGAAGAGCCGGTCGACGCCGGCGTGCAGTGCGACATCTATTACGGCGCACCGAACTCGCCTCCCGACGGCGGCTACCTGCCCTTCCCGTGCGGGAACCTGCCGCACTGCGGGCCGAACGAGGTCTGCTTCAACGGCACCTGCGTGGCGCTGCCGACCCAGAGCTGCGGCGCCTACGGCTGGCTCGACCTCGACTCGAACCCGGCCTGCATGATCGACAACGTCGACATCGAGAACATCATCTACTCGCCGGGCAGCCAGGTGCACACCGGGCAGTACACGGTGCGGGTCGACTACTACCAGCAGTGCAGCGCGACCGGCCCGGTTCCCTACGAGGTCGAGGTGCGCGCGCTCGGCCAGACCCGCTACTACTGCGGCCAGTTCCAGCCCGGTCAGTCGAACGGCGGCGGCGCCAACTCCGGCGTCACCATCGCCACCTTCGACATTCAGTAGGCCGCGTTCAGAAACTTCGCGAAGCCGCGAAACGAGTTGGGCCCGAGCTGGCCGTTGACCGGCCCGGTGTAGCCGTAGGCGGCGGCGAGGTTCTGAAACGCGACGTAGGTGTGGGTCGCGGGCAAGCCGTCGGCGGGGCCGGTGTAGCCCTGGGCGGCGAGGCCGCGCTGCACTCCGGCCCAGGTGTTGGCGCCGGGCGCTCCGTCGATCGGGCCGGTGTAGCCGTGATCGGCGGCGTAGCGCTGGAGCCGCATGTTGAACGCGACGTCGGGCACGCCGGTGGTCTCGGTCGGCGACTGCGGGAGCGCGCAACCGGCGGGCACCGACGCGCTGCCGCAGGTGCCGCCACCCGAGAGCTGCTGGCCGTGGCCGTTGTATTCCATCGACCAACCCAGGTACTGCGCGCCGCTCGCGACGCCGTACGCGCCCACGGAGTTCACCCCGATGTACGGGTTCCACGAATCGGCCAGGTGCGCCGACGCCATGAACACCACCGCGCCCTGCCCCATCAGGTCGACGCCGACGTGGCCGTACTGCCCGATGTTCCAATAGTGAAAGGCGCCGATCGGAGCCGCGGTGGGGTCGGTGCTGACGATGGTGGTGCCGCGGTAGGCCGCGATCGCGCTCGGCGCCGAGGCCGAGAAATTGCCGAAGTCCATCATCAGCGCGCCGCACCACCCGTCCCAGCTGGTGGTCGAAGTGTGCTTCGGGTGCGCGGCGGCGAACGCGACCGCGCGGTTGTAGACGTCGAGCGTGCAGCCGGTCGCCGACGGCACGCACGCGGGCGGCGGCGGCGTGGTGGTGCCGGCGTCGGGCGGCGTCGTCACCGTGCCCGCGTCTTCCACCGGTGAGCCGGCGTCATCGGCTTCGACACCCGCATCGCCAACGGTGGCGATCGGCTCCGGAGCGTCGGGAGAACCGGCGAGGTTGATGCGGCCTTCAGGCATGCCGCAGGCGAACAAGGTGCACGCAGCGAACAACCAGGTCTTGTGCATTGAGAAAGATTCCAGCCCCTTTGGAAATGCGAACAAACGGTCAGCGCATTTTCCGGAGCAGCGCGCGCGGGGATTACGCCGCGAACGGCAAGCCGGTTGACGATCTCAGCCGAATTCCGCCGCGAATTACGCGACCGCTTTTTGCGAGAGCGCCCAGACCTGCTCGACCAGGTTGTCGTCGAGCGCCTCGGCGAGCGGCTTCGCCACCTTGCAGTCGAACAGGTACGCGCCGCTCTGATCGGCGAGCTCGGGAGCGGTCGCGCCGTAGATGCTGGTCGCCGCGCCCTGCTCCACCGTCTTGAGGAACGGGCTGCCCACCACCTTGAAGACGGTGGCGAGCCAGGGCGGGAGCATCGACCGGGTGAGGTTGGTGCCGATCACGCCCGGGTGCAGTGAGAACGCCTTCACGTTCGCCGGCAGCCGCTTGGCGAGGCCGCGAATGAAGAGCACGTTGGCGAGCTTGGAGTCGCCGTACTGCGCCTGGGGCTTGTACTTGCGCTGCTGAAACGCGCGGTCGTTGTCGAGCGAGGCGATCACCGAAGCGCCCTTGCCGCTCTTGTGCAGATCGCTCGACACGCTCACCACCCGCGCCGCGGCCGACTGCTTCAGGCGCTTCTCGAGCAGTTGGGTGAGCAGAAAGTGACCGAGGTGGTTGGTGCCGATCTGCGACTCGAAGCCCTGCTTCGTCATCGTCAGCGGCGGGGCCATGATGCCGGCGTTGTTGATCAGCAGATCGAGCGGGCCGTCACCGCACGCCGCCGCGAACGCGCGCACCGACGCCAGGTCGGAGAGATCGAGCGCCTTCACCTCGAGCTTGCCGGAGCCCGCCGGCAACCGCGCCAGCAGCTCGGCCTTCACCTTCTCGCCCGCTTCGACGTTGCGCACCGCCATCGTCACGTCGGCGCCCGCGAGCGCGAGCACCCGCGCGGTCTCGATGCCAAGGCCCGAGCTGGCGCCAGTGACGATCGCCGTCTTGCCTTTCAGGCTCTGGCCCTGCAGCGCCTGCTCAGCGGTGGTTCGCTTGCCGAAGTTGCTCATGGGGCGGTTCTTAACCACCGACCCAGCCAGTACGCGACGCGGAAATCGACGCCCGACTCGAGGGTGAGCCCGTCGCCGGGAGAGCTGTCGTTCGGCTCGTAGGGGTTCGACCGCCAGTAGTAGTTGCTCGTCGGTCTCACCTCGATCGGGATCGGCTTGTCGGCGACCACGTCGGTGCCCGACATCGTGAGGGTGACGGTGGTGCCGTCGTCGAGCGTGCAGGTGCCGCTGCCGACCTCCGACGCGTCGCAGTTGGTGCGCGGCAGGTTCCAGAACGGAGCCGCCGGATATCCGCTCAAGGTCTCGACGCCCTGCGCGACCGCGGCGGAGTCGAACATCGTGCCGTCGGGCAGCTCGGCTTCGGCGTAGATGAGATCGAAGAAGGTCTGCTTCGTCTCCTTCACCTGGCGGGTCGGGTTGTCGGGGCGGAAGTAGAGCTCGTCGCGAATCGCCCGGCGAATCAGCTTTCCCGCGGTGTCGCCCGACACGTATCTCTGGGCGAGAAAGCCGCCGGTGAACGCCATGTTGGTGTTCGAGTAGTTGGTGCCGATGCCCATGTCGACCAGGTGCGCGTTGGTGTCGGCGATGCGATCGAGCCGGCGCTGCGCCACCAGGGTGTCCGACAGGTACGAGCTGAGCGACGCATCGCCCGACGCCTTCGCCAGCGCGCCGATGATGCCGATCGACATCAGCGCGTAGACGCCGTTGTCGACCCCGGGGATGTAGCCGCGGTCGAGCGCGTTCTCGTTCAGGTAGCCGTTGTAGGTGACCCGCCCATCGGCGTCCGGGATCTCGAGGTCGTAGCCCTGTGCGCCGACCTTCTTCAGCGCGAGGCCGACCTGCTTGGCGTCTTCGCGCAGCCGCGACTTGAGGTCGTCGGAGAAGCTGGAGTCGCCGTCGATCACCTCGAACGAGACGCCGAACGCCAGCGCCCAGCCGACCAGCATGTCGCGGCTGAGCGAGTCCTCCCAGATCAGCGTCGGGTAGCGGCCGCCGGAGTTGTCTGCGCGCCAGGTGCCGTTGTTCTTCATCGCCGGCAGCGGCATCCCTCCGTCGTCGAACAGCGGAGTGGTGTCGAGCGGCATCGCGGCCGGCAGATCGGTGCGCAGCAGCGAGCGCGCCATCACTCCCGGCACTCCGGGAATGCGGGCGGCGGTGTCGAGCGCTTCGAGGCCCGAGATCAGCTGGGCGCGCGCGGTGGCGACCTCGGCGCAGTCGTCGCCGTCGTCGCGGAGCACCGCGTACCGAAACGCGTCGGCGGCGATCCCGGCTCCGCCGTAGAGGCCGGCCGACTTCGACCAGACGCCGAGGCTCTCGGGCGGGTGACCGGTGGTCTCCGCGAGCTCGAAGGAGTCGGACCCGGAGAGAAATGCAGCGATCTCGGCCACACCCGCGTCGGTGGTGGTGAACTCCGCGGCCAGCCCGGTGGCGTATGCATTGATCGCGTGAAACTGCCGGTCGTGCAGCCGTGCCGCGGCCGCCAGCGTCGCGTCGTAGCCGTCACGGCCCGGCCCGGGAATGAAGGTCACCGGCCCGTTCTTGTGCGAGCCGCACGCGGGAGGCCCATTGCCGGCGTCGGGCATCGGGCTCGAAGACGAGCAGCCGGCGCAGATCGCCAGCGCGCAAACGATGAAGGCGAGACGTCTCACTCGGCGGGCACCGTATCCGAAGCGCCCTTCATCTGCCGCGGTTAAGCAAGGCGCCCATGAACCTCGGACTCGACGGAAAGAAGGCGTTCGTCAGCGGCTCCACGGCCGGCATCGGCCTCGCGTGCGTGGTGAAGCTGGCGCGGGAAGGCGCGGCGGTCACCCTGAACGGCCGCACCGCGGCGCGGGTCGAAGCCGCGGTGGCCGAAGTGAAGAAGCAGGTGCCTCAGGCGAAGGTCGACGGCATCGCCGCCGATCTCGGCACCGCCGAGGGCGCGAAGGCGGTGCTCGAGCGCCTGCCGCAGGTCGACGTGCTGGTGAACAACCTCGGCATCTTCGAAGCGAAGCCGTTCGGCGAGATCGGCGACGCGGAGTGGCTGAAGTTCTTCGAGGTCAACGTGCTCTCTGGGGTGCGGCTCACCCGCGGCTGGCTGCCCGGCATGAAGAAGGCCAACTGGGGCCGCATCATGTTCATCTCCAGCGAGTCGGCCCTGCAGATCCCCGCCGAGATGGTGCACTACGGCACCACCAAGACGGCGCAGCTCGCGGTCGCGCGCGGCATCGCCGAGGGTCTCACCGGCACCGGCGTGACCGTGAACTCGATTCTCGCCGGCCCCACCAGGAGTGAAGGCGTGGGCACCTTCGTGGAGGGCCTCGCGCGGCAGCAGGGCAAGACCTCCGCCCAGGTCGAAAAAGAGTTCTTCGAGCAGATGCGGCCGACGTCGCTGATCAAACGCTTCGCCACCCCAGAAGAGATCGCCGCGCTGGTGACTTTCGTCGCCTCCGCCGAGGCCTCGGCGATTCACGGCGCGGCGTTGCGGGTCGACGGCGGCGTGGTGCGCGCGATCGCGTGACGCGCTGGCCTGGTGTCAGCTCGACCTGACGGTGACCGCTCGACCTGACGCTCTCGTTCACGCAACCCCAGGTGAACGCGAGCCGACGATCGGGCGCGCGCGTTGCACAGGGGCGGGGAATGAACTCCTCTCCCCTTGCAGCAGCCGTCGCGCTGTTCAGTCTGGTGCTCACCGCGTGTGTCGGCACCGCCGACGACCCCAACGCCGGAGCCGGCCCGCAGCCGGCCGACAGCGAGATCGCGCTCACCGTCGGCACCAACAGCTTGTCGATGACCGCCGGCGAGTCGATCACCTTGCACGCGGCGGTCACCACGATGCACGCCGCCAGCCTCTACGTGCTGAAGTTCGAGAGCTCCGCGCCGGCGGTGGCCACCGTCGATGGCGACGGGCTGGTGCGCGCGGTCGCCAACGGCACCTCCACCATCAAGCTGACCGCCACCGTGCTCGACACCAACGCGACCGCGACCGCGCAGGTCACCGTCAACGTCAGCCCGGCGGGCCCCACCCAGAAGCCGGCGATGCCCACCTCGCTCGCGCTCAGCACCACCACCACCTCGGTGAAGCTGACCTGGCACGCCAACGCCAGCACCGACGCGGTCGATCGTTACCAGGTCTACCGTGACGACACCCTGCTCGCCGATGGCCCCACCGCGTTGACGTACACCGACTCCGCGGTCACCGCCGGCTCGACCCACACCTACCGGGTGAGCGCGCACAACGCGATCGGCTACGGCCCGTGGACCGCGGCGCTCACCGCGCACCTGGGTGGCGGCGCCACCGCCTACAACCCGCCCTTCCCCCGGCTCGGCGCGTACCCGATCGGCTCGCCCCAGAAGTACGACGCTGCATTTCGCGCGGTGGCGGCGAAGTACCACGTGGTGATCGTCTCCAACTGGGCGGGCTACTCGACCACCGATGCGCCGAACATGGCGGCGGTGTTCGCCGACATCAAGGCGCGCTCCACCGTCGGCACCAAGCTGTTCAACTACATCATCAGCAGCGAGACCGAGCCCTATTACGAGGCGTCGCTGCTGAGCAAAGTCACCAACGAGAAGTGGTACCTCTACAAGACGGGAAGCAACGGCACGCCGGTGGCGAGCGACTACCCGGGCGCGACCGAGGTGAACAACACGCTGTTCGCGAAGAAAGACGCCAACGGCCTGCGCTACACCGAGTGGTACACCAACCTCCGCTACGCCCAGTTCGTCACCGGCGACTCGCAAGACGTGCCGAACCCGAACGGCGACGGCTTCTTCATGGACAACGTCTTCTGGTCGCCGCGCGTCGATGGCGACTGGAACCTCGACGGCGTCACCGACCTTCACACCGACACCACCGTGCAGGGTTGGTACCGCGACGGCTACAAGCACTACTTCGACTACGTGCGCACCCTGTGGCCGAACAGCCTGCAGATCGGCAACGTCGCCGACTGGGGCCAGCCGCAGGCGGTGCTCGGCGTCTACGACCAGCTGCTCAACGGCGGCGTGCTCGAAGGCATGATCGGCCACAGCTGGAGCATCGAGACCTACGGCGGCTTCACCGCGATGATGGCGCACTACCGCAAGACGATGGACGCGCTCGCCGCGCCCAAGCTCGGCATCTTCGGCGACGACCAGCCGGCCACCGACTACCAGGCGATGCGCTACGGCCTCTGCTCCACGCTGATGGACGACGGCTACTACTTCCACTCCAACGGCGGCAGCTATGCGCCTCCGCCGCCCTGGTACGACGAGTTCGACTTCAACCTCGGCTACCCGGTCACCACTGCGCAGGGCGCTCGTCAGACCACCGCGTGGAAGCAGGGCGTCTGGCGCCGCGACTTCGACCACGGCATCGTGCTCGTCAACCCGAAGGGCAACGGCCCGCAGACGATCACCCTGGGCGGCACCTTCAAGAAGCTGCACGGCACCCAGGCGCCCTCGGTGAACAACGGCGCGACGGTGACCACGGTGACGCTCGGCGAGCGCGACGGCATCATCTTGAGCCGCTGAAGGTGCGGCCGCTCAGTGTGCCAGCTCGAGCACCACGTGCTGCGGCTGGCCCGGCTGAACGTCGAAGCGCGTCTCGCGGGCGGAGTAGCCATCGCGGGTCACCTTCAAGTGATGCGGGCCCGGCTTGAGCTCGAGCTGCACCGGCGTCTCGCCCTGCGGGTGGCCGTCGACGAACAGCTGCGCGTAGCCGGAGCGTCCGTCGATCTTGGTCAGCACCGAGACCTTCACCAACGCCGCCGAGGCAGCTTCCTTGGCGGCGACGGTGCGGCGAACGGGAGCCGCGCGGGTGGTGACGGTCTTCTTCTCCACCGGTGCAGCGGGCGGAGGCTCGGGCGTGGGAGTGGGAACAGGCGCGGGCACAGGCTCCGGCTCGACCTTCGGCGCAGCCACTTCGACCACGGCCGGCGGCGGAGTGACCACCGGCGGTTCGGCGCGGCTGAAGAACAGCGCCACGGCGGCGGCACCCGCCACCAGCACGCCAGCACCGATCGCCCAATCGCGTCTCGACGGTGTCTTCGCCACTGCGACGGTCGCCGGCTGCACGAACGCCTGATCGAGCTCGGCGAGCAGCTCCGCGACTCCGACCGGTCGAGCGCCGGCCTCGCGCGCGATCGATCGCTCGAGCACGGCGGCGACCGGGGCAGGCAGCTGAGGGTTGAACGCCCGAGCCGAAGGGGGATTCTCGGCCAGCTTGCGCCGGGCGACGTCGATGTCGTCGCCCGAGAACGGCAGCTGCCCCGCCAGCAGCCGGTAGAGAATGGTGCCGAGCGAGTAGATGTCGGCCCGCGAGTCGACCACGCTGGAGTGGGTGATCTGCTCGGGCGCCATGAAGCGCACGGTGCCGACCAGGGTGCCGGTCTGAGTGAGGTCCTGGGTCTCCTGCTTCAAGATGCCGAAGTCGAGCAGCGTCACCTCGCCGCCGGGCCCGAGGAACACGTTGCTCGGCTTCACGTCGCGGTGCACCAGCCCGCGTTGGTGCAGGTAGGTGAGGCCCGCGCAGAGCGGAGCGAGCACCGCCCGCACCTCGGCCCACGGCCACGGCCCCTTGCGCGCCTTGATCTCCTCGCCGAGCGAGCGGCCCTCCAGCCGCTTCATCACGATGAACGGGCGCCCGTGAAAGCGGCCGGTGGCGTAGACCGGCACGATGTTGGGGTGATCGAGCTGAGCGGTGAGCTGCGCCTCGCGCTCGAACCGCGACAGCGCCACCGGGTCTTTGCAGAGGTGCCGCGCCAGCACCTTCACCGCCACCTTGCGGTTGAGCTGGAGGTCGAGCGCCGACACCACCATGCCCATGCCGCCCTCGCCGAGCTTGCTCTCGACCTTCCACTTCTCCTCGAGCAGATCTCCGACCGAGAGCTCGGGGCCGAACGCCTCCAGGCTCTCGCCTTTGGTCGCCGGCAGCGACTGGGTGCCGACCACGGTGGCCTTGCAGTCGCTGCAAACGCCCGCCGCTCCAGACTCGAGCGGACTGCCGCAGCGGCTGCAGGTAGAGGTCATCGCGGGGACCCCAAGGCTAATCAACAAACCTATAGTGGTGAAGCCGATGAAACCGACCGTGACCGCCGCGCTCGCCGCCGACGCCCTCAACGCGGAGGAGCAGCAGGCGTTCGACCCGGCGAAGCTCGACTGGCTGCTCGAGGTGCTCAGCGGGCCGCAGGCCGGCGCCACCCGTGAAGTGCCGGAGCGGCTGATGATCGGCAACGCGCCCGACGCCGACCTGATGCTCGACGACGCCACCGTCTCACGGCGGCACGCGCAGCTGGAGTCGAGCCCGCAGGGCTTGTGGGTGAAGGACCTGGGCTCGAAGAACGGCACCTTTCTGCACGGCACCCGGGTGGAGGGCTTCGTGGTGCGGCGGGAGGCGAGCTTCACCGTCGGCACCACCCTGCTGCGGGTCTCGGCGGTGCCCAAGGCGCAGCGCCCGGAGATCACCTCGTTCGGCGAGGCGCTCGGCTCGGCGCCGGCGATGCGTACCCTGTTCGCGACCTTGCGCCGCGCCGCGCCCACCGCCGCCAACGTGCTGCTGCTCGGCGAGACCGGCACCGGCAAGGAGCTGCTCGCCCGCGGCGTTCACGAGCACTCTCCGCGGCGGCACCGGCCGTTCGTGGTGGTCGACTGCGGCGCGCTCGCGCCCACCCTGACCGAGAGCGAGCTGTTCGGTCACGTGAAGGGCGCGTTCACCGGCGCGCAGAGCGATCGCGCGGGTGCGTTCGCCGCGGCACAGGGCGGCACCCTGTTCCTCGACGAGGTGGGCGAGCTGTCGCTCGAGCTGCAGCCGAAGCTGTTGCGGGCGCTCGAGGCCCGCTCGGTGCGGCGGCTGGGAGAAGACGCTCCGCGCCAGGTCGACGTGCGGGTGGTGGCGGCGACCCACCGCGACCTCGAGAAGGAAGTCGCGGCGGGCCGGTTTCGCGAAGACCTCTACTTCCGTCTCGCGGTGGTGGTCGCCAAGGTGCCGGCGCTGCGCGAGCGGCGCGACGATCTGCCGATGCTGGCGCAGTCGATTCTGCTGCGCATGAAGCGCCCCGACTTCGAGCTCTCGTCGGCGGTGCGGGCGCTGTTCGAGGCGCACCCCTGGCCGGGCAACGTGCGCGAGCTCCGCAACGTGATCGAGCGGGCGGTGCTGGGAGACGCGGTCGGCGCTCCAACGGCCCCCGGCGGCGGCGCGTCGAAGCCGTTCAAGGAACAGAAAGACGAGCTGATCGAGGTCTTCACCCGCGACTACTTCACCCGCCTCTACCAGGAGTGCGGCGGCAGCGTGGCCGAGCTGGCCCGCCGCGCCGGCATCGCCCGCACCTACGCGCACGAGGTGCTGAAGAAGTACGGGCTCAAGTAGCGTTACTTCGCGACCAGCCGCACCAGGTTGTCGAGGGTGGTGCTGGTGCCCTTGTCGACCCCGAGCTTCACGAACATCTCGAAGTGCTCCTTCGAAGGGCTGCGAATCGCGACCTTCATCAAGGTGCCCTTGGCGTGCCGCTCGAGCGTCACCGTGCCGTGCGCGCCCATCGCCTGAAACTCGAGCCGGGCCGGCCGCTCCACCACGTCGTAGGTGCCCTCGAACGGCGGGGCGTGCCCCTGGGTGACCAGCTTGAAGGCGCCCTTCGGCCGCAGATCGACGGTGCAGGAGACCAGCGGCGCGCCGGTCGGGTCCCACCACTGGGTGAGGCGGGCGGGCTGGGTCCACGCGTCGAACACCTCGTTCGGCGCGGCGTCGAGAACGCGCTCGAAGTGAATGCTGTGGTGCTGCTTGTCGATCGTGTCGGTCATTTGTTCTTCCTTTCTTTGAGGTGAGCCTCGAGGCGGTCGAAGCGGCGCTCCCACTGCTCTCGAAACGGCTGCAGCCAGTCGTCGGCGGCCTTGAGCGGCGCCAGCACCAGCCGGCGCGGCCTGCGCTGCGCGTCGCGATCCGACTGAATCAGGCCGGCGTCTTCGAGCACCTTGAGGTGCTTGGAGATCGTCGGCTGCGCCAGCTGAAAGGGGCCTGCCAGCTCCGAGACCGTCGCCTCGCCCTTCGCCAGCCTGGCGAGGATCGCGCGACGGGTGGGGTCTGCCAGTGCTCCGAACACCTCTGAAAGCCGCTCGCTCGTTTGCATCGCCAGACATCTATATTGCCAATTGGCGATATACGCAACCCAATCGCGGGGTGGTACGGTTCGCGCGGCAATGCCGAAGAAAGCGCCGATCGCTCCGTGCTTCACGCCCGACGGCTCGTTCGAGGTGCCGGCCGGAGTCCCCCACGTGTACGCGAAGCGGCTGGTCGGCCGGCGGGAGGCGGCGGTGCACGGGCTCCACGCCCACCGCTTTCTGGAGGTGGTGTTCATCGAGCGCGGCAAGGGCTCGCACACGGTCGAGGGCAAGCGCTTCGAGGTCGGCCCGGGCGACGTGTTCGCGCTCGCGCCGGGGCAGGCGCACGACCCCGACGCGCTCGAGTCGACCACCCACTGGATTCTGGCGTTCGAGCTGCGCTTTCTGTTCGACGGCCGCGACGAGCGCGAGCTGTTCGTCTCGTGCCCCGACGAGGTGGTGCTGCTGTGCTTTCTGCGCAAGCGCACCGACGGCGTTCGGCTGCGCCTGCCGCCCGAGACCGCGCGCGGCTGGGTGGGGCTGTTGGAGCGGCTCGAGGAGGAGCTCGCCCAGCGCAAGCTCGGCTACATCAGCGCGGCCAAGGGGCTGATCGAGCTGATTCTGGTCGACCTCGCGCGCATCGCCGAGCCGCACGTGGCCGACATCGCCTCGACCCAGCGCCCGCAGCTGGCGCGGGTGTTTCGCTTCATCGAACAGAACTTCCGCACCCCGTTGAAGCTGAGCGATCTGGCCGGCGCCGCGGGGCTGTCGAACGCGTACCTCACCACCCTGCTGAAGAAGCAGACCGGGCGGTCGGCCGGCGAGTGGCTGACCGCGCGCAGAATGGCCGAAGCGCGGCGGCTGCTCTCGGAGACGAGCT
Organism: Myxococcaceae bacterium; assembly: GCA_047602415.1. GTDB lineage: Bacteria > Myxococcota > Myxococcia > Myxococcales > Myxococcaceae > JASGHH01. Next base: position 2,202,810 of record JASGHH010000001.1, read on the forward strand.
CGGGCGTGAAGACGATCGGCTTCGACGTCGGCTACGCCGACACCAGCCACTTCATCGAGATGTTCTCGAAGGAGCACGGGCTGACACCGAAGGCCTGGCGCGAGCGCGAGATCGCAACCCAACCCGATTCTTCGAAATAGAACCGGATTCGCCGGCGGCGGTCGCGGGTGCGGGCGGTGGTACTCGTTCGCGCATGAACAAGAACGCATTGAGAGTCTTTCTCGCGGCCGCCGCCCTGCCCTTCACCGCCGCCGCCGCCGATCACAAGCCCGCCAAAGACGTGGTGCTGGTGCACGGCGCGTTCGCCGACGGCTCCAGCTGGTCGGGGGTGGTGAAGCGGCTGCAGCACGACGGGTACACGGTGCGGGTGGTTCAGCTGCGGGAGCAGACGATCGCCGACGACGCCGCCCTGGTGCGCCACGCGATCGACGCGATTGCCCGGCCGGTGGTGGTCGCGGGCCACTCCTACGGCGGGATCGTCATCTCGGAGGCGGCGGCGGGAGCGGCCAACGTCACCGGCCTGGTCTACGTCGCGGGCTTCGCGCTCGATCAGGGCGAGACGATTCAGGGCGTGACCGCGAAGTACCCGCCCGCGCCGGCGATGAAGCACCTGATCGTCGACGATCAGAAGAACGCCTCGCTCGACCCGGCCGACTTCGTGCAGCACTTCGCCTCCGACGTGGCGCCCGACGAGGCGAAGGCGATGGAGGCGGTGCAGCACCCGATCGCGCTCGCGATTCTGGGCACCCCGGCGGGCGCTCCGGCGTGGAAGACGGTGCCGAGCTGGTACCAGGTGTCGGCGAACGACGAGGCGATCGACCCCAAGCTGCAGCGGTTCTTCGCCAAGCGCATGAACGCCCAGACGATCGAGCTCTCGGCGAGCCACGTGTCGCTGGTGTCGAAGCCCGGCCCGGTGGCGGAGCTGATCGAGCGCGCCGCGGCGGGCAAACCTGACTCGAAGTGAAGGAGACCGACGATGAAGCGAAACGCGAAGGCAGTCTGGAACGGCAGCATCAAAGAAGGCGCCGGCACATTCGGCACCGGCAGCGGCGCGATTGCGAATCAGAAGTACTCGTTTCTCACCCGGTTCGAGAACGCGCCCGGCACCAACCCGGAGGAGCTGATCGCCGCCGCCCACGCGAGCTGCTTCAGCATGGCGCTCTCGGCCCAGCTCGGCGAACGGGGGATCACGCCCCAGGCGATCGAGACCACCAGCACGATCACCTTCGAGAACAAGGCGCTCACCCAGAGCGCGCTGCTGACCAAGGTGACCGCCGCGGGCGCCGACAAGAAGAAGGTCGAAGAAGCTGCCGCGGCCGCCAAGGCGGGCTGCCCGATCTCGAAGGTGCTCAACCTCGAGGTCACCCTCCAGCTCGAGCTCGCGGGCTAGAGGCGCTTGCGCATCTTCCGGTGGGGAATCGTCACTTCGGTGAACGGCTCCCCCACCACCTGGTAGCCCAGGCGCAGGTAGAACGGCACCGCGGTGTCGCGGGCGTTGAGCTCGATCACCTGGTGACCGAGCGCCCGCGCCTTCAGCTCGGAGGCCTCCACCAGCGCGCGGCCGACGCCTTTGCCCTGGAGGTGATCGTCGACCGCCACCTGGCGCATCTTGATCGTGGTCGCGCTCAGCGGCGTGAGGATCAGGCAGCCCAGCAGCGTGGCGCCGTCGAACGCACCGAGGTGAACGTCGCCGCGCTCCTTCTCGAGATCCTCCGGTGAGAAGGTCAGCCCCAACGGCTTGCGGAGGATCTTCATTCGGAGGTCGAGCTCCAGCCGGTACTCCGCCGAACCGACCTCGATGGGCTTCACGTCACGAGTTTGCATTGCAAACATATTTCCGGCAGATTCGAAGGATGCCGCCGCGCATCCAAGGCTCGACTCCGACCGTAGCAACTCCGACCGCCCCTGCCACCGGTGCTCCCGCCGCTCCGAAGGCAGCGGCGCCCACCGCCACACCCCCCGCGACCGGCTGGGGCCCGAAGCCGGCCACCCCGCGCATGGATCCCAAGGTGCAGCCGGGGTTCGACGACAAGCACGCCGCGAACGCGAAGTACGCCGCCACCACCGGCCAGCTGTTCACCAACGGGGTGAGCGCCGACGACGCGCTCCAGGGCGCGCTGGGCGACTGCTACGCGGTCTCGGGGTTCGCCGCGCTCGCCAACGTCAACCCGAAGGCGATTCAAGACGCGATCAAAGACAACGGCGACGGCACCTACACGGTTCGCTTCTACAAGGAGTCGCTGCTCGGCCTGGTCGGCCGCGGCCAGGAGCCCACCTACGTCACCGTCGACGCGTCGATGCCGACCACCGACGGCAAGAACGCGCTCTACGCCCACGGCCGCGACAGCAAAGAGCTGTGGCCGATGATCCTCGAGAAGGCCTACGCGAAGTACGACGGCAGCTACCAGTCGGCCGGCAAAGGCGGCAGCCCGTGCACGGTCTGGCAGGCGCTCACCGGCAAGAGCGGCACGATGACCCCCAACGTGCTGCGGGGCGACGGCCTGTTCGATCAGATGAAGAAGCACCTCGCCGCCGGCCAGCCGGTCGCGGCCACCACCACGATGGCATCGTCGAAGGCCGAGAACGGGTTGGTGTCGGGCCACGTCTACGCGGTGCTCGGCGTCAGCGAGGTGAACGGCGAGAAGCGGGTTCAGCTGCGCAACCCGTGGGGCTACACCGAGCCCGGCAGCGACGGAAAGAACGACGGGCTGTTCAGCCTCAGCTTCGACGACTTCAAGAAGCATTTCGGTTTCACCTTCCTCGGGCACTGAGTGCGGCGCGGCTGCTGGGCTGAGCGACGAACAGCGTTCCCCAGCCGCGCAGGAAGATCCCGTCGGGCTCGCGCAGCGCCTCGAAGGCGGCGAGCAACCCATCGCGCAGCGAGCGGCGGAGCTCGTCGGAGACCGGCCGCAGAAAGGTGCCGAACGCGCTCGCCTCGATGAAGTCGAGCACCGCCTCGGCGCTGGCGAACCGGCGCACCCGGGGCGTGATCTGAAGCTCGGTGAAGTCGAGCCGGCTGGCGGCGACCAGCGAGATCAGCTCGGTGGTCGTGAAGGCGCGTGCGAAGGTGAGCGACGAACGATCGACGTGCGCGCGTGAGAAGACCGTCTCGAACACCGAGCCCAGGGTGCCGGCCCTGGAGAGCTCAGACGGTTGGGTGGTGACCCCGAGCAGGCCGCCCGGCCGCAACACCCGGCGGGCCTCGGCGAGCGCTTTCGCCTTGTCGCCCACCCAGTGCAGCACCGACGACATGCAGACCGCGTCGAAGCTGGCGTCGGCGAAAGCGCTCAGATCTTCGGCCTGCCCGGCCTCGAAGCGCGCCCCGCCGCCGTGCGACCGGGCGAGCTCGATGCGATCGACGAGCGGGTCGATCCCGATCACCTCGCCGCCGGCGATGCGCGCCGCGATCCAGTGGGTGAGCCGGCCGGTCCCGCAGCCGACGTCGAGCACCCGCGCGCCGGGCTGAAGCCCGAGCCGCTCGACCAGCCGCTGCCCCTCTTCGAGCTGAAGGTCGCTGACCCGGTCGTAGGTCTGCGCGAGGCGTTCGCTGTCGTGCGCGAACGCGCTCATCCACCCGCCTTCAGCTTGGTCACCGAGCGGGAGATGAACATCGAGAACAGGCCGAAGCCGGCTGCCGCCGCGACGGGCGCCGCGAAACCGCCGGCCACCACCAGCAGCAGGTAGGCGACCGACAGGTTCATCAGCCCGTACAGCATGTTCACGATCGGCGACGACTGCCCACGAAACGGCGGCTTCGCGAACGGGGTGGGAAACGGCGCCCCCGACATGCCGGAGATGAAGTGGGGGAAGAAGTTGGCGAAGAACAGGCCCCCGAAGAAGCAGGCCACTGCGTTGGACCAGGGCATCGACGCTCCGTTTTGATGGCAACACAATGTTGCCATCGCCAGCCGACCCTAGCCTGCGGCGCGGCACCAAGGCAACTCGTCGTTGCCATCCACCGGATGCACGCTCCCGGCCGTGCGATTCGCTATCGTGAGCGGGTGCGTTCGCACCGAAACCCTTCGGAGGCGATGAGCCGCCTGCTGGGCACCCGGCTGCCGCTCGCGCCCTGGGTGTTGCGCTGCGGGAGCCGGGTCACTCAACGCTGGCGGCGCGAGGGCTTCGAGGGCCAGGCGCCGGCGATGCCGGGCTACTCCGTCTGCACCTACTACCAACAGCAACAGAGCTGCCGGTGGACGATGGAGAACGAGACGCTGGCGGCGCGGCTGCGCTCGGGGACGATCACCTTGATCCCCGATCGGCACGACGGGCACTGGTCGCTCAGCGGGCCGCTCGAGGTCTCACACGTCTATCTCACGCCCGAGCGGCTTCAGGCTTGCGCCGATCAGCTCGCGGGCGACCAGAAGGTCGAGCTGCGCCGCCGGGTGGGCTTCGAAGACGCGACCTCTGCGCGCATTCTGAAGCTGCTCGCCCACGAGGCCGAGGTCGACGACAGCTCCTCGATGCTGTTCGTCGAGCAGGCGACCGACCTGCTCTGCCTGCAGTTGCTCCGCCGCCATGCGACCTTCGAGCTCGAGCGCCCGGCGGTGCCGCGTGGAGCGTTGGCGCGCTGGCAGACCGCCCGGGTCACCGAGTTCATGCTCGAGCACCTCGCCGACGAGGTTCGCCTCGCCGAGCTCGCCGCGCTGGTGAACCTGAGCCGGTTTCACTTCTGCTCCGCGTTTCGCGCCGCCACCGGCAAGTCGCCGCACGTGTGGCTGACGGTGGAGCGGATGCGCCGCGCGCGCGAGCTGCTCGGCGGCACGCAAATGTCGATCACCGAGGTCGCGTTGGCGGTCGGCTTTCAGAGCCCTTCGGCGTTCGCGGCGAGCTTTCGAAGGGTGACCGGCTTCAGCCCGAGCGAGTACCGGCGCCGGGTCTAGAACCGCAACTTCGCGACGGGCACCGCAATCGCGCGACAGCAGGCGGGGCAACGCGCACCTATGGTCCGCGCCCATGCCCGACTTCATTCTGCCTCCGAAGAACACCGCTTCGCCGTTCGCCGACATGCGCGGCCACCACTTCGCGGTGCGCACCACCAGCCTGCAGGAGGCGAAGGACTTCTACGTGGGCAAGCTCGACTTCAGGGTGATCGCCGAGTGGGACTACGCCGACGAGAAGCTGGCCTACCTGGCGCCTCCGACCGACGACCACTTCTTCATCGAGGTGCTGGGCGGCGGCGACAAGCTGCCCACCGAGGTGCGCCCGTACACCGATCTCGCCGACAGCCTGAAGTACCGCGGGTACCACCACTTCTGCCTGAGCGTGAAGAGCGTCGACGAGACGGTGGCCAAGCTGCGCAGCCGCGGAGTGAAGATCGTCACCGAGCCGTTCGTGCTCGCGGCGATCAGCCGGCGGCTGGCGTTCTTCTGCGACCCCTTCGGAAATCTCGGAGAGCTGGCCGAAGTGCTTCCGTGATAGTCGCGTGGGCATGCCCATGCACAACGGCGCCTGCCACTGCGGCGCAGTCACCTTCTCGGTCGACATCGAGCTCGAAGGGCTCGTCACCTGCAACTGCTCGATCTGCGGCCGGAGCGGCGCGATCATGGCGTTCGTGCCGCTGGCGAAGCTCAACCGGCTGACCGGCGTCGACAAGCTCACCGACTACCAGTTCGGCAAGAAGCGCATTCACCACACCTTCTGCTCGATCTGCGGCGTGCGCCCCTACGCGGAGGGACTCGCGCCCGACGGCAGCCCCTCGGCGATGGTGAACGTGCGCTGCCTCGAGGGCGTCGACGTGCACAAGCTCGAGATCGCGACCCGCTACGACGGCCGCCAGATTCAGCCTTGAGGTGTTGCATCGAGGCATCAGGTCTCTGAGACAGGCGCGCTCCGGCGCTCCACCCTGCGCGTCGCGCGGTTTTCAGAACGCGGCTGGCCGCACATGTTCACGCCAGTTCACAGCCGAGTGATCTCGCGGTGAACGCGGGTCGCCCTGCTTTCGCTGCAGCGCCACCGGCATGGGCAAGATATTGCAGTGCGTCGGCAACAAATGCGCACCCTCCCCTCTTTGATCCTCTTCGCCGCGCTGCTCACCGCGTGCGGCCCGGTTGAACAAGCAGACGACGCCGCCAGCCTCGGCCAGCCGCTCGCCGTCACCCACAGCTACGACCTCGCCGGCCACATGCCGCAGCGGCTGGCGATCATGCTCTCGATGAGCTGGTTCGGAGTGGGCTCCGCCGACCGCAACGGCACCGTCGCCGGCTCGCAGCTCGACCCCACCTACGGCAACTGGCTGCACGGCACCGAGTACGTGCCCACCAGCTCGGCGTGCACCGCGTACACCGGCACCGTCTGCGTCGCCGGCTCGACGCCCGACAGCTGCGTGAACGGCGAACGGAACATCGCCTCGCGCTACCGGCCGCTCGCCGGCATCTACTCCGCGTCGGGCCGCGACACCGAGAGCCAGCGGCGGGTCGACCTGATGCTCTCGACGCTCACCCCCACCTGCCAGCAGGGCGCGCGCATCGACGCCTGGGCGGTGCAGATCAACCAGGTGAACTTCACCTCCAAGTATCCGTCGCACCACCAGGCCAACACCGACGACTACGCCTGGCGCGCGTACCAGACGTTCCTCGCACGCGCCGACGCCAACGGGCTGACCAGCGTGATCCTCCCCGGCTACGACTCGACCTGGTACTTCCACTTCGGCAACGGGAGCAGCCTGGGCTCACTCAAGCCGGGCAAGTGCGACGACTCCTCGGGCAACCCGAAGCAAAACTGCATGGACGCGATTCGAGACGACCTGGTCGACATGCTCGACGAGGGCGCGTCGCACCCGTCGGCGCTGCGGATCAACGGCAAGCCGCTGGTGCAGCTCTACGTCGACACCCAGTTCATGACCCCGGCGCAGTGGAAGAGCACGCTCGACGCCGCCCGAAACATGACCCACAACGCGCGCACCGGCCTGGCGCGCACGCCGATCGACTTCTACACGGTGGCGACCGCGGGCCCGGCGTACTTCACCGCCTTCGACGCGCTCACCCCGTGGATCCACACCGAGCAGTGGAAGAGCTTCTCCAGCAGCGGCGCGAACCAGCCGTACACCCACGCGCTCCAGTGGGTGAAGGCGCGGCACGACGCGCTGATCGACGCCTGCGCCGCGGGAGTGACGGGCAACCCCGGCTGCGTCGTGTTCGGCGGAGTGAACCCGGGCTTCGACGACTTCACCAAGCAGTGGGGCTGCCCGTGCCAGGAGCGGCGCATTCCCGACCCGGTGCTCGATGGCTACCCACCGCGTCACCCCGACCTGATGCGCGCGCACTTCGACTACTTCGAGGGCTGCAAGAGCGGCTCGAGCTGCACCAGCAAGCACGCCAACTACGACTTCAAGGGCATGTTGATGATGACCTGGGACGACTTCACCGAGGGCAGCTTGTTCGAGCCCAACGTCGAGGAAGGGACCGCGAAGCTGGTGGCGTTGCGGCAGGGACTGGGGGTGTTGTTCGGCGACATCTCTTCGCCGAACGCCGACCCCGCCGGCGACGCCGCGCTCGACGCCCGGTGGACCGGCTTCGGCCAGGCCCGCAGCTGCGACAACACCACGGTGAAGGTCGCTCCGCCGCTGACGTTGATCTGCCCCAAGGGTGTCACCCTGAGCGGCGCGGTGACCGCGTTGGGCGCCGGTACTGCGCTCGCGCACGCCACGGTGAGCGTCGCCGGGCAGACCGTCGCCACCGACTCGGCAGGTCGCTTCTCGCTGAGCGGCGTCGCCACCGGCGCGTACACCCTCTCGGCTTCGGCCAGCGGCTACCTGCCGCGCGATTACCCGGTGACGGTGAGCACCTCAGCGCTGACGTTGAACGTGCAGCTGTCGACCGCGGGGAAGATTTCAGGCTCGGTGACGAACGGGAGCGGCGCACCGCTGCCCGGCGCGACGGTGACGATCGCCGGTGGCCAGCTGCCGACGTCGAAGTCGGCGATCACCGATGCGAACGGCGTCTACGACCAGGGTTGGGTGCCGGTGACGACGCCGGCCACGCTCTACACGGTGAGATGCGCGCTGAGCGGCTACACCTCGCAGTCGTTCTCGGTCGCGGTCAGCGCCGGAGCGATCACCACCGTGGGCTGCACGCTCACCAACCAGGGCACGCTGTCGGGCACGGTGAGCAACCTGCAGAGCGGCGGCACGATCGCCGCCGCGACCCTCACGCTGAGCAACGGAGCGACGGCCACCTCGAACGCCTCCGGCGCGTTCAGCTTCGGCGCGCTGCCGCTGGGCAACACCACGTTGTCGGCGAGCGCTCCGGGGTTCCTCGCGCGGCAGTACAGCGTCAGCGTCACCGGCGGCACCACCGCGCAGAGCGTGCAGCTGTCGACGTCGGGAAAGATCGTGGGAACGGTGCGCGGGCCGAACGGCGCGGCGGTGGCGGGCGCGACGATTCGACTGCGAGGCGGGCTGCTGCCGGTCGACGTGAGCGTGAGCTCGTCGTCATCGGGGAGCTACGACTCCGGCTGGCTGCCGAGCAGTTCGCCGGCCACCACGTACACGGTCACCTGCTCGAAGAGCGGTTACGCGAACGGAACCGTGAGCGCGGTCACCATCAGCGCCGGGGTCAGCACCCACGTCGACTGCAAGCTGTAACGGGGGCGCGGCTGCCTCGACCCATGCGTGTCGAGAGCAGTTCAACCCACCCAACGGAGCTCCCAATGAAGAAGTTCATGGTGTTGTACGTGTCGACCGCGAGCGCGCGTGAGCAGATGGCGAAGAGCACTCCCGAGCAGGGCAAGGCGGCGATGGAGATGTGGATGACGTGGATGAAGAAGATGGGCGCGGCGCTGATCGACGCAGGCTCGCCGCTCTCGGGCACCAACGAGAAGATCGGCGGCTTTTCGATTCTTCAGGGCGAGTCGGTGAAGCACATCGAGACGCTGCTGAAAGATCACCCGCACACCCACGCGCCCGGCGCGACCTTCGAGATCTACGAGTTCCTCCAGATCCCGGGGATGTGATCAGAGCGCGAGCGACTGTTTCATCATCGCGAGCCCGAACAGCCACTGCCCGCGGTTGCTCCGCGGGTCGAGCTGGCCGGTTCGGAGCGCCTGGTAGAACTCGGCCAACGTCAGCGGCGCGACCTCGTCGTCGAAGCCGCGCGCGCGGGCGAGCTTCAGCATCACCGAGCCGCAGAGCGCCGAGACCAGGCGGCGAAGGTAGTCGAAGCGCGGCGGCACCCCTTCGAAGCCGCCGTGGGTCTCGAGCAGCTGCGCGCACTCCTCCGGGCTGAAACGAAAGAACACCGCCACCGTCGCCAGGTCGTAGAGCGCGTCATTGGGACCGGCGACATCCCAGTCGACCAGCATCACCTGCGCGCCGTCGAAGACCAGGTTGGTGGGGTTGACGTCGTTGTGGCTGAGCACGATCGGCCCGGGCGGAGGCGGCGTCTGGTTGGCGACCCGTTCGATCGCGTCACGCACGAAGGTGGGAACACCCGCGGCGGTTTCCATCGGAGCCCACTGCTGCAGCATGAACTCGCGCGGCTCGTTGAAGTGCCCCTGTGGGGGCGGCAGCTGGTGCAACCGCTTCAGCATCTGCGCGAGCAACGCGACCGCCTCGGGGCGGCGGCGCGGGTCGCCCAGCAGCATCATCAGCCCCTTGTCGGCGACGAAATCGGTCACCACTGCGCGGTGCGCTTCGTCGGCGTGAACGACCCGTGGCGTCAGCCCGGCCTCAGCAGCCCGTCGGCGAAGCTCGACCGCGCGCCGCCACCCCTCGAGCGGCGTCGAGGCCTCGGCCACCTTGAGCACGAACTGTGTCGGCTCCCCCACACGGTAGACGCCGGCACCCGACATTCCCGCTGCGATCGGAGTGACAAGAGAACCGCGCAAGCGCTCAGGCAGACATTCGTCGAGGTTCATGTGCGCCCTTGCTGACGGAGTGCTCGGCGACAGCTGACGTCACGGTACACTGAAGCCCTCAGCTCGTCCTTCTCCCTGGAGGTAGCAATGCGGTTGTCTGCAGTGCTCGTCGTCGCCGCCGCAATCGCAGCTTGCCAGCCTCCGCCGAACGAAACCGAACGCCCGAGCAGCCGTGAAGAGGCGCTGCTCTCTCTGCCGAGTGTCTCCGGCAATGGCGCGTCACTGCTGTTCGTCTGTAAGAACGGGCGCAACGCGACCTCGGCGGGCAATTGCGGCAACGGCACCGCGCTCAACGGCAACGTCAACTCGCTGATCGCGCTCACGCTCACGCCAGCGGCCGCGTTCGACGGAGCGAGCACGATGCCGCCCTCCACCGCCGGAGGGCCCACCGCGTTCGTGAACAGCTACGTGTTGGGCCGATCGCTCAACGTCTGGGACGAAGACGGCGGGGCGCTCCAGAACCGCGGCGCCTTCTTCACCTCGGGAAGCGCGGGCGACGCGACCGACGTCGCGCTGGCTCCGTTCACCACCGCCGCTCAGGCCCCGACCGGGTTCGGGCTCGCGTACTCAGGTTACGTCGCGGTGCCTGCCTCGACCGGCGGCGACACGGTGAAGACCTTCGCGCTCGCCAGCAACGACGGCGCCTGGTTCGCGGTGCAGGGCTGCTCGCCGGCCCCGTGCCAGGGCACCTATGCCACTCAAAGGGCGGGAGACTTCAGCGGCGGGCTGTTGAGCTATCGCTCGTCGCTCACGCTCAGCTTTCCCGCCTCGGGCGGTCTGTTCCCGTTCGCGGTCTACGCCTTCAACGACACCGGCACCGCGGGCTACGAGCTGGCTTGGGCCGATGGCAACCCGGGCAGCGTTCCGACAATCACCGCCGCGGGCGTGGTCACCAACCCGGGCTATGCGCTGGTGCCGGCGACTTCGCTCTACGCGCCCGACGTGCACGCGACGTTGTCGGTGCCTCCGGGAACGACGTTGGTCTCGAACAACACCTTTTCGTTCACCACGGTGATCACCAACCGCGGAGCCGTTCCCGCGTATCCCACCAGCGGCACGAGTGGGCTCATCTACACCCTGGCCTTCCCCACCGCGGCGGTGCCTCCGGCCAACGTCAGCTCGGTGAGCGTCGACGGGGTGACGACGGTCGCGTCGACCAACGTGAACGGCAATGGGTTGACGCTCGTCACCGTTCCCTTCGGCAAGGGAGCGGGCGGTACGCTGCTCCCCGGTACGTCTTCGACGATCGTGGTGAACGCCAAGCTCGCGCCAGGGCTGACCGGAACGCAGAGGGTTCAGGGCGTGGTGCGGGGCCTGGCGACCGACCCCGCGATGCTGGCCGACGCGGGAATCGTCAATCCCCCGCCGACGCTGTTCATCTACACCGATGACCCGACGTTCGCCTCGACGAACGACACCGGCAACGCGCTCACCACCAGTGGATTTGCAGACGAGACCAACTCGACCGGGGCGGTGACGTTTCTTTCGAACGCGTTCGCGACCAGCGACAGCACGCCGACCGCGTTCACCATCAACACCGCGACTCCGGGCCCCCTGACGATCGCTCCGTTCGGCGGGAACGTCTGGCCGACGATTCAGGCGGTGCAGATTGGCGGCGCGGTGCCCAACGGCGGCACGACCGCGCAGATCGCGATCTGGTTCGACGCCAACCCCGCCCTCACCGCTGCGACCTGTGTGACCTCGGGAGTGGCGACCTCGCGCAGCTGGGCGATCGATCCGGTGACCGGCCTCTGCACCAGTCTGGCCGTGGCTGGAGCGGGGACCACCTCGAACAACTGGGTCACCGACGCGATCGCGTTGCCCGACGGGGCGTACACGGTGAACGCAGCGTTCGGGAATGCCGCGGGCGATCGGGTCGGAGCGGTGTCGTACGCGTTCACCGCCACGCCGCCGGTGGTGAGCTTCGTGTCACCGGCGAATGGCGCCACCTCGAACAGCCACTCGGTCGGAGCAGCGGGGCTGGCGAAGAGGAGCGCGGGTGGCGCTGCGGTCGCGAACGGCACCACGATCACCGTCAGCGCGAGCGGCCCGGCCAGCGTCACCCCGTGCACCGCCACCACCAGCGGTGGTACCGGCGCGTTCGGCTGCACGCTCTCCATTCCGCTCGATGGCACCTACACGCTGAGCGCGACCCTGCCAGAAGCGAACGGAGCGCCGTCGCCCACCAGCGGCACGGTGACGGTGACGATCGACTCTCAGCCCACGTTGACCTCGCCGCAGAGCCCGGCGACGAACATCCCCAAGCCGACGTTCTCGGGAACGAAGCGCGGCGACGGCACCTTGGTGACGGTGTTCAACCTCGCCGATACCGCGCTGAGCACCCCGATCTGCGCCGGGGCGACGAGCGCCACGCCCGGAGACGCCTGGAGCTGCACCGCGAGCACGGCGCAGAGCGGGCCGCAGCAGTACGTCGCCTACGAATTTCAGAGCGCAGCCGCCACCCTGCCCTGGTCGGCGCCCTCGGCTCCGTTGTCGATCGCGCTCGGCACCGCGGTCACCATCGATGCGTTGGCGCTCACACCCGCGAACACGTTCAACACCCTCGACATCTACCCGTTCACGATCGGAGGCGCGTGCGACACGGGCCAGACGGTGCTGATCACGATGATGGATTCCCAGGCCAACCTCTGGCCCTCCGGCTCGCCGGTGAACTGGAACACGGGGTGTGTGGCCGGCCGCTGGCAGTACGGGGCCGCCTTCACCGGCAGCCCGCAGCAGAGCGACCTGTCGTTCCTCGCCAGCGAGATCGCGAACGACGGGAGCGTTCGCACCGGCATGCTCGGAGGAGTGACGGTCGACCTGCTGCCGCCTCCAGATGTCTCGGCGCTGGCGGTCGTACCCGGCGCGACGCTCGACGCGGGGGTAAACCCAGGGGTGACCGGGACCGGCGAGAACGGAGCGACGGTCACGATCTCCGCGTCAGGCACGCTCGCGGCGGGTGGTTCGTTCGGTCCTGTGTTCTGCAGCGGCACGACGTTCAGTGGCGCAGACTTCACCTGCCCCGCGAATGGATGGTCGGGCCCCGGATTGGTCGGTGGATTCTTTCCCGAGGGAACGTTCACGATCAGCGCGAGCGAGGTGGACTCCGCGCTGAATCCGCAGGCGGGCGCAGCGGCGCAGACGACGTTCACCATCTTGACCACGCCTGATGCCGGAAGCGGCGGTGGCGCGGGTGGCGGTGGCGGTTCAGCGACCGGCGGCGGTGGGTCCGCGACTGGCGGCGGTGGCGCGGCGACTGGCGGAGGCGGCGCGGCGTCTGGCGGCGGTGGCGCGGCGACTGGCGGCGGCTCTGCGACTGGTGGCGGCTCTGCGACTGGCGGCGGCGGCGCGGCGACTGGTGGCGGCTCAGCGGTAGGCGGTGGCGCAGCGGCTGGCGGCGGTTCGGCGACCGGCGGCGGCTCAGCGACCGGCGGCGGTTCAGCGACCGGCGGCGGCGGTGACTCCGCGAGCCCGAAGGGCTGCGGCTGCAGCGAGACCTCGTCGGCGTGGTTCGCGGGGCTGTTCGGCCTGCTGCGTCTCCTCGGCACGAGGCGGCGCCCTGACCGATCGAAGAAGACCGTCTAAGGCGCCGGCTCGCGATCCGCGGCCCACCGCGCCCACAGTGCGCGGTGATGATCACGATCTACCTGCAGTTGATCGCAGCGTCGTCGTTCGTCGTCGCCACGGTGGTGCTCGGCATCGGCATTCGCCGTTCACCAACGCCCGAAGCTGCGCAGCGCTTGAGCCGGGTGAGCCACGCCTTCTTCTGGGGCGCGATGATTGCTCCCGAATATCTGGGCGTGGCCTACCCCGGCCTCTGGAGCTTCGACGCGCTGCTCGGCGTCCCGTCACTCCCCTGGCCGGTGCCGCGCTGGGTGCTCGGAGGCGCACTGCTGCTGGTGGGCCTCTTCTTCGTCTCCGGCTCGATCAAAGCGCTTCGCAAGCTGGGCGCCGGCTTGATGGCGTTCAAGCTCACCCAGAAAGTGGTCTCCGAAGATCTCTATCAGCGCGTGCGCAACCCGATGTCGCTCGGCCTCTACCTTCAGTTCACCGGCGTGGCGCTGCTGGTGGGCTCGACGTACCTGCTGGCCTTCACCCTGCTCGTCTACCTGCCGGCGCACGTCTTCAACCTGAAGTACTTCGAAGAGCTCGAGCTGAGCGCGCGCTACGGCAAGCCCTACGACGAGTACCGGACGAAGGTGCCTTTTCTGGTACCGCGGCTCAGTGCGCGGGCGTGAGCGTCACCCGCGACTCGTCGAGCGCCGCGCTGGTGCAGCAACAGCCTTTGCAGGTCGGCGGAGGCACGGTGACCGTCATCGTGGCCTTGAAGTCGTTGCGCTCGTACCCGGTGGCGCTCACCTGAACCGAGTAGTCGCCCGCTTCGGGGGTGCCGCTCGGCCAGCGGCACACCACTCCGCTGTTGGTGCCGCCGGGCTCACAGGTCAGCGACCCGCTCGCCGGCCCGGTGAACACCACCGAGACGCCGCTCAGCTGTTTGCCGTCGGCGCCGTCGATGATCAGGGTGACCGCGGCTGACGGCACCGGGCAATGACAGGCCGCGCCGCAGCCGAACAACGCAGTGGAAGCCAAGCTGAACGCCGCGACGAAGAGCCACTTCATGCGCGCTGACCTTAGCTGTTTCGGCCCGGCTCTTGCTCAACCCCGAAGGTCGTTCCACTCAAACTGGGGGAAACACCGTGAAACACATCTTGTTGACGTCCTGCTGCGCAGTTCTTGCTCTCTCGTCCGGTTGCGCCCGGGTGAAGACGATCGAATCGCCGATGCACCCGACCGGAGCGCCCGATCTCACCGCGCCTGGCGGCAAGGCCCGGGTGATCGTCGCCCGCCCGCACCGCGGCACCGCGTTCAGAATGGCGTACCACGTGATCGCCGACGGCGCGTACGTGGGCGACACCTTCGACGACACCGCGTTCGCGATCGACGTCGCGCCCGGCTCACATCAGATCTGCGCCGGCAACGGGCCGAACGTCACCGCCAACGTCGAGGCCGGCAAGACGTACCTGCTGCGCGTCGATCTCACCTTCACCAACGTGAAGGCCACTCCGGTGAAGAAGGGCACCGACGACTTCAAGGAGCTGATGGAGGGCATTCACGAGATCCGCGGCACCCAGGTGACGGTGCCGTTCACCGAAGACGCGCTCAAGCCCGCTGAGGTGAAGGAGATGGCGAACGACTGCGCCAGCTCCGACAAGGACCTCGATGGCGCCGGCCGGCAGGAGCAGACCCTCGCGGCCAATGACGCGATCTAGAGCACCAGGCTCGGGCTCGAAGGCGCCGTCCGCGTCGATTGTTGCGGACGTGCGCCGCCTCTGGGACGCTCGCCGCAAGGAGAGGCGGCACCCTTTGAGCCTGGAAAAGACGCAACGCCGCGAGGGCGACGCCGGCAAGCGCGTCGGCACCCGCGCGTGGTTGTTGGTCTTCGAGGCCGAGTCGAGCCGGGTGGTCAACCTCCCGCCCGACGGCGAGCTGTTCATCGGCCGCGACCCGGAGTGCGAGGTGGTCGTCACCGACGACGGCGTCTCCCGCAAGCACGCGCGGCTCGACGTGCGCTCGGGCCGGGTGTGGCTCACCGATCTCGGCAGCCTCAATGGCTCGCGCCTCAACGGGCAGAAGGCGGGCACCGACGTGCCGCTCTCGCCCGGCGACGCGATCACGATCAGCGGCTGCACGCTGGTGCTTCACTGCGGCGCCGCGCCGTCGCGCCCGGTGCCGTTGCAGGCGCTGAAGAGCTTTCAAGCCAGCCTCGGCGCCGAGTTGGAGCGCAGCCTCACCCACGAGCGCCCGTTCACCCTCGCCTGCGTGCGCTTCAGCGGCCCACCTCCCGCTCCGGCAGCGGTGGAAGAAGCGCTCTCCAGCTGGGCCGAGCTGTGGGACGTCGCCGCCTGGTCGGGCGAACAGCTGCTGGTGCTGATGCCCGAGGTGGCCGCCTCCGAGGCCGCCGCCGCGGTCGATCGGCTGGTCGAGGCGCTCGACGGCTTGAAGGGCCGCGCGCGCGCCGGCTACGCGGTGTTCCCGCGCGACGGCGCCGACCCCGAGACGCTCGCGCTCGCCGCCCGCCAGGCGGTCGAGGCGGCGAAAGACGGCGAGCTCGAGTCGGCCGAGCAGTGCGCGCGGGAGATCGCGATGGGCGACCGCTCGCCGGTGCTGGTCGCCGACCCCTCGATGCGGCGCATCTACGACCTGCTCGAGCGGCTGGCGAAGGCGCCGGTGCCACTGCCGGTGCTGATTCGCGGAGAGACCGGCTCGGGCAAAGAGAACGCCGCGTTCGCGGTGCACTTCTTCTCGTCACGCGCGTCGGGGCGCTTCGTCAGCCTCAACTGCGGCGGGCTGGCCGAGTCGCTGCTCGAGGGCGAGCTGTTCGGCTTCGAGAAGGGCGCGTTCTCGGGCGCGCACGCGGCGAAGGCCGGCCTGCTCGAGTCGGCCAGCGGCGGCACCGTGTTCCTCGACGAGGTGGGCGAGCTGAGCGCCAACGCCCAGTCGCGGCTGCTGCGGGTGCTGGAGTCGAAGACGCTCACCCGGCTGGGCAGCGTCAAAGAGACCAAGGTCGACATTCGGGTCGTCGCCGCCACCCATCGCGATCTGGCCGAAGCGGTGAAGGCGGGCACCTTTCGCGAAGACCTGTTCTTCCGGCTCAACGGCGCGACGGTGGTGCTGCCTCCGCTGCGCGAGCGGCCGCTCGAGATCGGCCTGTTGGCTCGGCGCTTCGTCGAGCAGACCTGCAAGCTGGCGGGGCGCGAGGCGCCGGCGATCTCCGCCCGGGCGATGGCGGTGCTCTGCGAGCACGGCTGGCCGGGCAACGTGCGCGAGCTGAAGAACGCGCTCGAGTACGTGGTGAGCACTTCGGCCGACCCGGTGATCGAGCCCTGGCACCTGCCGACGTCGATCGCGGGAGAAGTACCGGCGCCGGTGCCCTCGGCCGCGCCCGCGGCTCCCCTGCCGGGGCCCGAGAAGAAGTTCCCCTCGCTCGCCGCCGAGCTGCGCGACGTCGAGGTGCGCCGCATTCGGGAGGCGCTCGAAGCCACCGGCGGCAATCAGACCCGCGCCGCCGAGCTGATCGGCATGCCCCGCCGCACCTTCGTGCTCCGCCTGCGCGAATTGCGGCTGTCGGGCGGCTGAGCAAGGTCTGCACACCCCGTTTCGGGAGGGTTGAGCAGCTTCTGCTCACCGCCTGACGCAAGTGCCGATGCCCCCGCCTCGGCGCACGAGGCACGCGGCTTGAAGTCTCTGCGGACTCACCGTTCCAAGGGGGGAACCGCAGATGAAGACGAGCCGGGCGCTGGCAGTGGGGTTGTTGGTGACGTTCGGGTGGCTGGGCGCCGGCTGTGGCGGGCAAGCCCACTGCAGTCCGTCGAACTGCAGCGGCTGCTGCGCGAACGACGTGTGTCAGGGGGGCACCACGTTCGACCAGTGCGGCTCGCGTGGAGACGCCTGCATCAACTGCGGAGCCGCGATGTGCGTCGCGGGGGTGTGCGCCACCACTGGGAGCTCGGGGGGCGGTGGTGGCCACACCGGCAGTATGGGCGGAGGCTTCAGCAGCACCGGCGGTGGCTCTGCCGCCGGCGGCGGGTTCGGAGGTGCCGGAGGCGGCGGCGGAGGCGCTCCCGCTTGCGGCCCTTCGAACTGCGCCGGCTGCTGTGACTCCTCGGGCGTCTGCCGCACCGGCAGCGACGACTACGCCTGCGGGACCTCTGGCTCGGTGTGCTCGAGCTGCACCGGCAGCAGCAGCTGTCACAACCACGTGTGCCAGAGCTGCGGGCCGTCGACCTGCAGCGGCTGCTGCGACTCGGCCGGCGTCTGCCAGACCGGCGACTCCGACTTCGCGTGCGGCGCCTACGGCGGAGCGTGCTCGGCGTGCAGCTCCGGCTCGTCGTGCAGCAGCGCGGTGTGCGTGGCGGCGCCGACCACCGGCTCGGTGAAGGTGACCAACAGCTCCACCATGAGCATCTACTTCCTCTACCTGTCGCCCTCGAGCTCGAGCAGCTGGGGCCCCGATCAGCTCGGCTCCACCACGATCCCGATCGGCGGCTCGTTCACCGTCTACGACATTCCGCCCGACACCTACGACCTCAAGGTCACCAGCTCGAGCGGCAGCAACGCCTTCCTCTACGGCATCACCGTCTACGCCGGGTACACGGCCGCGGTGACGGTGAACTGAAGCGACACCTCAAACCCAGAAGGAGACGAACCATGTTCGAAGTCACTCGCCGCCGTTCGTTGTTCGCCGTGATCGCCGTCGTCTACGCGTTGGTCAGCCTGGGAGCGCTCGCCGCTCAGAAGATGGCCGGGCCGATGGACGCCCGGGTTCGCTACCAGGCCCACCAGACCGGCGACGCCAAAGTGCAGGTCGAAACCGCAGTCAAACCGGAGCTCACCCTGACCTTCACCGGTCATTTCTAAGAGGACACCCAGATGACGATCAGCATTCTTCCGACGCTCGATGTTTCCGTTGCGATGACCGACCCCAGCGACACCGTGAAGGACGGCGACACGCTGCAGTACTTCGTCGGCGCCGACTGCCTGCACTACCAGCCGTTTCTGGTGAAGATCGCGAAGCTGAGCGGCTCGACGCTCCACTTCAACATCGTCTCCAGCAAAGACGGCACCGTCGAAGACGTCGCGCGCGAGATCAACCTGAAGGACGAGCGGCTCGGTTGGGGTGACCCGGCCACCGACGACGCGCTGCCCGCCACGCTGAAGGGCGGCAAGCCCGGCCAGTACGCCCTGCTCTTCCTCGGCGACAAGTACGTGAAGGACAACCAGGTGCAGCAGCAGATCGGCGGCACCGGCAAGTGGCCGCTGGCGGGCTCCGACACCGAGCGGGTGTTCTTGAAGTACCTGCCCGAGCTCAAGAAGCTGGTCGACTCCGACGGCGCGCGGCTGAGCAAGAACGAGTACGAGGCGTTCAACGCGCTCTACCAGGCGATCCACCGGTCATGAGCCGCACACTGATGGTGATCGGCCGGCACGCGGTGCCCGACCCGATGACGGAGGCGGTGGCGGCGATCGTCACCGCGGCGCCGATGGTGCGGTGCGCCTCGCCGCAAGAGCTGGTGACCGAAGTGGCGAAGGCCGCGCTCGGTGGGCCGCTCGACCGGCTCGATCTGTTCGATCACGGCCGCGAAGGCCGGCTGCGCATGGGCGACCCGGTGCTGTTCGACTACCCGACCGGCGGCGGAGCGGTCACCGGCAGCGACATCGCCCAGCTGCTGAAGACGTACCTCACCGGCGATGCGCAGGTGCGGCTGCTGGGCTGCAACACCGGCGCGGGCGAACCGGGGCGGCAGCTGCTGCTCCAGCTGGGGGAGATCTTCGGCGCTCAGCGGGTCGTCTACGGCGGGCTCGAGTACCTCTACACGATCGGGTTCGACGCTCACGGCTTCCTCGACGTGCTGACCTGCCCGTACCTCTACTCGTCGAAGGAGGCGGTGAACGGGCCCGCGCCGGCGTCGACCGACACCCGGGTGAAGCAGTGCAAGGCGCGCGCGCAGGGAGAAAAGACCGATCGGGTCGAGCACTTCAGCGCCCGCATCACCGCGCTCGGCGCATGCCCGGTCTGCGGGCCGCCTCAGGGCAGCGGCCGCGCGCAGCGAAACCCCAGCGCGTAGTCGATGAACGGGTCGGGGTGGGTGCTGCGGAAGGTGACCTTCTGCAGAAACGACAGCTCGGGGGCGGTGTCCCAGTTGGCACCGCCCACGATTCGCAACCGTCGCATTCTCGAGCTCGCGTCGGGGGTGCCGAGGGTCCACTCCGTTACGTTCCCCGCGAGATCCATCACCCCGTACGGGCTGACGTCGGAGGGGAAAGTACCCACCGGCGCCAGCAACAGCGCTCCGTCTTCGTCGCCGCGCAGGTTGGCCGCATGCGGCTTGTCGCCCAGCCACGGGAGCTCGCGCTTCGGGTTCGGGTTCGGCGCGCCGTTGACGGTGAGGCCACCGCGCAGCGCTTTCTGCCACTGGTCGAGCGAGGGCAGGTCTTTGCCCATGAAGCGGCAGTAGTCGCGCGCGGTGCGAAAGTTCACCCCCACGATCGGCAGGTTTTCTTTGCCGGGATCCTCGAAGCCGAGGTTGGGAGCGGGCGCCGCGGCGTCGCCGGTGAGCGTCGAGATGCCCTGGTAGACGGCGAACGCGCCGCGGGTGACCTCGGTGCGATCGAGCGCGAAGCCGTCGAGCTCGCCAGCCTCGTCCTGGGTGTCGTCTTGCCGGCCGGGGCGATCGACGTTGCGGAAGAACGGGCCGGCGGCGATCTCGATCATTCCCGCGGTCGAGGCGGCGCACGACGGCACCGGCAGCTCGAGCGGCTTCGGCGGCTCGGCGCGCTCGGTGTAGCCGGGCAACCGCTCGAGGCCGATCATCACCGTCGCGCACCCTGCCCGCTTCACCTCCAGAAACGCGGGGCCCGACCGCGCCTCGACCTGCTCGTGGAGCGCACCGCCGGCCCATCGGGCTCCGCTGCGGCGCAGCTCGTCGCCATTCAGCGGCCGCCCGGGCGAGTGAAGGTCGGTGAGGTCGGGCGCGCGGAGCGACCACTCGAGCGGCACCTCGCCGCTGGCCGGCCGGGTGCCGAGGCCGTCTTCGGTGCGCTCGAACGGGGTGAGCACCAGCTCGAAGCGGCCGAGGTCGGCGGCGGCGAGGCGAATCTGCGCCTGCTGTCTCACCGCCTCCTGCTGCTTCGCCTGAAACGCGAACGCCGCGAAGGTCGCGCCGATCGCCACCGCGGCGAGCGCCGAGCCTCCGCCGATCAGCAGCTGCCGGCTCCGCCGCTGCGCGCGTTGCTGGCGCACCAGGCCGGCGTCGAGAAACTCACGGGCGCGCTTCGGCAGCTCGACCTTCCACTCCTGAACCCGGGCCGAGACCTGGAGCAGCGTGGTGCCCTGCCAGGTCGCTTCACTCGCGCGGCCGCGGCGCTCCCACACCTGGGCGGCGAGAATCGACCTCCTGCACCAGCGCGCGCAGCTCGTGGGTCTCGTCGAGCCAGCGGGAGAGCTGGGGCCAGGTGGTGGTGAGCGCCTCGTGCGCCAGCTCGAGGGTGGCGGTGTCGCCCTCGGCCTTGCGCTGGGCCACCACCAGGCGCGCCGCGAGCAGCCGATCGACCAGCTGCGCCGCCGCGGGAGGCAGACCTTCGAGCACCTCGTGCGAAGCGCGCGGCCGCCGGGTGCCGTCGGCGTTCACCAACGCGAGCAGCACCTGGCGCACCCAGCGCACCTGCTCCGGCGGGAGCTGGGAGAGAAAACGTTCGGCGTGGGCGGCGAGCGCACCGCCGGGGCCGCGCATCGCTTCGTACTCATGGGCGAGAAGCTGCTTCTTTGCTTCGTCGCGGCGCTCCCACAGCGCCTGGCAGGCGAACTGGAGCAGCGCCAGGCCCGCCGGCTGCCGCTCGACGTCGGCGGCGATGCGTTGAGGCAGCGCGGGGTCGTCGAAGCCGTAGCCCACCCGGTCGAGCGGCTTGCGAATCGCGCTCTCGAGATCGGCGCGCGAGAGCGGCCCCAGCACCACCAGCGCCGAGAGGTGCCGCCGCATCTTCTCGATCGTCGCCAGCCGCCCGAGAAAGTCGTCTCGCACGGTGAGCACCACCCGCGACGGGTCGTCGCTCGACAGCGAGGCGATGCAGGCGAAGAACGCGGGGGCCTCTTCTGCCGCCAGCGTGAACGCCTCCTCGGCCTGATCGACCAACAGCAACGCGCGGCGGTTCTCTTTGCCGAGGTGGAGCCCGAGCGCCTCCGGGTGGTCGCGCAGCTCCGCCGCCAACGCTGGCCCACCCCCGAGGGCGGCCGCGAGCTGCTCCAACGGCCGCGCGCCGGGCCTGCAACGCAGCACCCGCCACGCAGCGAGCTCGGCGAGCCGGGGCACCAGCGCCGCTTCGACGAACGAGCTCTTGCCGATGCCCGACGGGCCGGAGATCGGCACCACCGGCGAGGCGCGCATCAGCTCCGCCACCGCGTCGAGGTCGCTCGAGCGGCCGAGGTAATCGGCCTGATCGTCGGCGGTGAACGCGGCGAGCCCGCGGTACGGCGAGCGATCGGCGGCGGCAGAGCCCGGCTCGCAGAGGGTGGTGAGCGCGCGCACCAGCTCGGCGGAGCTCGGCCGCTGCTTCGGGTCGTCGGCGAGGCAGCGGTGCACCAGCCGCTGCCAGGCCGCGGCGCCCTCGCCCGAAGGAGGCGCGACCCGCTTGCCCTCGATCATCTCGCCGAGCATCAGACCGAGCGCCCAGACGTCGATCGCCGGAGTGGGAACCGCGCCGGTCCACCGCTCGGGCGCCATGTACTCGTGGGTGCCCGACGCGGCGCCGCCGGGAGAGCCGACCATGCGCGCCAGCCCGAAGTCGACGATTCGCACCCGGCCATCTTTGGGGATCACCACGTTCGAGGGCTTGAGGTCGGCGTGCACCAGGCCGCGCGCGTGGGCTTCGGCGATGCCCTCGGCGATCGCCTTCGCCACCCGCAGCGCTTCACGCTCCGCCAAGGGGCCGCGGCTCAACCGCTCGCGCAGCGACTCGCCGTCGAGGTACTCGAGCGCGAGGTACGGCCGCTCGTGAAACTGCCCGAACGCGTGCACGGTGACGATGTTCGGGTGGCTGAAGCCGGCGGTGACCCGCGCCTCTTCGAGAAAGCGCGAGAGGCCCTCGGGCTCCATCCACTGGCGCTTCACCAGCTTGAGCGCGACCCAGCGGCCGAGGGTGACGTCTTGCGCGAGATAGACCTCGCCCATCGCGCCGGCGCCGAGCCGCCGCTGCACGCGGAAGCCGTCGACGCGCGTGCCGGGCTCGACCGCGTCGGCCTCGGTCTGCGCTGCGCTCTCGTGCCCCCGGGGAACACCGTGTCGGGTGACGGTGGACTCCACCGCCCCGGTGTATCACTGCAACGCGGGCGGCAAAGTCCAGAACGGGCTGATGTTGTCGGCCTGGGTGTCCTGCCCGGGCAGCCACATCGGCGGCGAGCTGACGTCGGGCGGAGTGCCGGTGGTGTTGAGCGCGGCGCGGCTGATCGCGCTGATCCAGATCTGCTTGCACTGACCGACCCCGTTGGCGACGCAGCCCGGGTTGGTGTTGGTCGAGGTCACCTCGTGCCCGTAGTCGCGCTCGCTGGAGAAGACGATCCAGTAGTAGTCGCTGGTCTGGCCCGGCGCCCAGTGCGCCCAGGTGATGTCGGAGTCGCCGGCGCCGCCGTTGAGCTGGGTGAGATCGATCGCCCACGCGCCGGTCTTCGTCGTCAGCATCAACCGCTGACCCGCGGCCTTGGCGTTGGTGAAGTTGCGCCAGGTGTCGCGCGCGGCGTTGAACACCACGTACTCCCCGTCGGGCGAGAAGCTGGGAAAGAAGAAGCTGTTGTAGGTGCCGCCGGCGAGGCTGATCGGGCTCTGCACCAGAAAGTTGGGCTCGCCGAAGATGTGGGTGCCGGCGTCGTACTGGTAACTCATCGTCGCGATCGCGCTGTCGTTGAGGTCGATGCTCTGGCCCGGGTGCGGGGTGGAGGCGAACGCCACCATCGTGCCGTCGGCCGACCAGTCGGGCATCAGCGCCGAGCGTGACGGCGCGCCGGTGCCGTGGAGCGCCACGTCGCCGATGTTGGAGGCGATCGCCGCGCCGGTGTCGGGGTCGTAGAGGCCGAGGTTGCCCGCGGCGAGGGTCACGATCGCCACTGACTTGCTGTCGTCGGGGAACGGGTTGCCCACCGGTGAGAAGGTGGTGAACGAGCCCTGGAGCTGCTTCTGGTCGGCGTTGATCACCTCGTCCCAGTGCTGGGTCGCCGCGTTCCAGCGCAGAAAGCCGACCCACTCGCCCTGGCCGCAGTCGTTGGCGACGCAGCGGCTGTAGCCGAGCCGGGTGCCCTGACGCGAGAGCGAGTGACACGAGGTGCAGTTCGCTTCGACCACGCTCGGCGCGGTGGTGGCTCCGAAGGTCTGGCTGACGATGCTGCCCTGCGACGCCGCCCACCAGTAGATCGCGCTCTGAGAGATGGTGTCGTGCGAGACGCCGAGCGACACCGGTGCGCTGGCGTACTTGTCGGCGGGGGTAGACGTGAGCAGCCCTTCGACGATGAAGGTGAGCTTGTCGCCCGCGGCCGTCTGCGCCAGCGCCGACCAGTCGGCCGGGCTCAAGGTCGCCTGGGGGTCGCTGGTGTAGACGTCGAGGGTGGCGTGAGTGGAGGTGATCGCGAGGTGGAACAGATCGTTCCCCGAGCCGGCCCACTGGGTCTCGAGCGAAGCTAGGTTGAGCGGCGTCACCGCCTGGTCGATCGGGTACTGAATCAGCGGGGTGTGGCTGGCGTCGGTGGTCAGCGTCGCCGAACCGAACAGGGTGGCCGCGTTCGGCGGCGTGTTCGCGCCCAACACCACCGTGCCGGTGAGGTTGACGGTCAGCTGCGCGGTGCCACTCTGTGAGCCGCAGGTCGCCTTCACCGGAGTGGTGCCGCCGTGCGGTTTGATCGTCACCACCGCGCCGCTCAGGGTGCCGAAGGCGGTGTCGAGCGACAGCTGGCAGGTGGTGGTGAGCTCGGTCTTGGTGGAGCCGTTCACTCCGTACACCTTATACGCCTGGGTCGCGGTGCCGCCGAGCGCGACACTCACCGTGGCCGTCGCCGGCTCGACGTCGATCGAGGCGTAGGGCTGGCCGCTGTCGGCGCCACCTCCTCCCGCTCCGCCGCCGCTGTTGCCGCCGCCCTGCCCGAGGTGAATCTCGTTCTTGCCGCAGCTGAACGCGCTGGTGAGCAGAACCGCGAGGATGATGGTGCGCATTGCGACCTCCGCCGCGGAACTCAGCACGCGGCGCCAAGGGTGTCGACCGCCTCGGCAGGGGCTGGGGTGCGGTTGGGCAGGTTCTCGGCACTGCCAATGCCCACTCCGCCCGCGATTGAGGCGCTGAAGTGATTTCAGGTGGGCCTGATTCTGCGACTCGAGTCGAACTGTGTGGAGTCGGTCACCCGGGGTGAAACAAATTACGCACGGTTCAGCGAGCGGCGGCACCAGTCGACCAGCACCAGGCCGTGCCCCTTCATCAGCGGCGCCAGCAGCGCCAGGTCGCCTTCGGTGCGCGCGGAGAGGCAGAGCCCATCGAGCACCCCGCCCCGCTCCGCGCCGTAGAGCACCTGGCCGGGCAGCTCGAGCGCGAAGCCACCTTCGATCGTGCCTGCGATCCCGAAATAGCCGAGCCCTTCGTACGCGCGCGCCTCGGGGAAGAACGACTGCACCTTGGCGCGGGTGAGGCCGCTCTGCGTCAGAGGCGCCGCCACCTCCTTGCGAATGTGCAGCCGGTGAAAACCGCCCGATGGCGCGCGTTGGGTCGCCACCACCTCGTCGATCTTGGCGAAGACCTCGCGAATCTCGCGCTCGTGCACGGCGGAGATCAGCTCGAGCTGACGCCAGTCGTCTTCGTGCAGCTCGTAGACCCGCCGGCCGAGCTTGCTGGTGCCCTGCTGCACCGCCGGCACCTCGTCGCAGATTGTCGGCATCGAGAACAACACCTTGCTCACGTCGATCTCTTCGACCACCACCTTGCGAAGGAAGATTCGCAGCGACCCGGCGGCGACGTACTCGGCGCGGGTCATCGGCTCGGCCCGCACCACCTCCCAGGTGTCTTCGCCGAGGGTCAAGTGGGTGCGCGCCTCGAAGGTCTCCGGCAGCTGCTCGGGAGGGAACTGGCTGGTCGCGATCACCCGCGAGGTCTCGGCTTCGATCAGCTCGACCGCAATCATCGGCTGGCGACCACGCCCTTCAGCTCTTCGAGGCTCTTCTCGATGTCCTTCGCGAGCATGTTCTCGAGGTTCATGAAGACCCCCGCCGCTCGCCCGATGAAGTTGTGGTGCCCTTCCATCGCCCAGGTCACCGATGAGCCGGCCAGCGTCAGCACCAGCGTCGCCTTCGACGCCATCGGCTCGATGAACTCCAGCTGCACCACCACCTTCTGGTTCGGCACCGTCTCGGCGATCGTCAGCTTGCCCTTGCCCGCCTCTTTGCCGCTCCAGGCGAACGACTGACCTTCGAAGGTCTGCTGCAGCTGCGGGTCGCGCTTCTCCAGCGGCGCGCCGAACAACACGAACACCTTCGAGAAGAGGCGCACGTCGCTCAGCAGCGGAAAGACCCGCTCGGGTGGCGCGATCTCCAGCGTGCGCTCCACCCGGTACGCCGAGGGACGAACCGCCGCCACCACCAGGAAGAGCGCGATCACCGCCGCCACCACCAGCAGGCCGGTGACCATCAGCGCACCAGGGCGGCGTTGCCGGTGGCGACCAGCTCGCTCACCAGCTCCCGCTGCGCGCCGTAGGCGATCGCGTACCCGTAGATGAACGGCGCCTCCGGTTTGCCTTCGAGGGTGAAGCGGAGCAGCGCGTCGTCGTACTCGCGCACCACCAGCCCGAGCGCGCGACTGCCGACCACGAAGTCGACCGTGCCGGTGAGCGCCCCGGTGGGAATCGGGTAGCGAAACGTGTCGCCCACCTTCGGCTGCGCGGGCAGGCCGAACCGCGAGAGCAGCGTCTTCCACTGGGCGTCGAGAGCGCCCTCGGTGCCCGGCATGAACGGCACGTGCGCGGTGGGCTGGTTCTTGTGCCGCGCGAAGTACTGCTTCAGGTTCTGCATCATCAGCATCCACCCGCGCGCGTGCGAGTCGAACTCGTCGTCCCAGTCGGCGCCGGTGCTGAACCCGGAGTGCACCAGCCGCAGCGTCGTCTTCCCGCCTTCCCGCGCTTCGATCGACCAGTCGGCGTAGAGCGGCGCCTTGGTCTCGCCGTTCTTCCCCGAGGGGTGCCGCACCCGCTTCGGCGCGTCGAAGATCTCCAGCTCGTGCTCGACGCTCATCCCCTCGCCCCACGAGATCCAGATGGTGCCCTTCTTGCCGTCCTTCGGCGGAGTGGAGCGCGCTTCGGGCGCCAGCCACTTGGCCAGCTCGGTGCCGTCGCTGACCGCGCGAAAGACCTCTTCGGGGGTGGCGTCGAGCTCCACGGTGAGCTCGATGTCGCGGGTGGTCTTCTTGGTCATGGCTTCTGCTCGGGGTCGGCGGGTTTGGGGTAGGCGAAGGAGACGAAGCGGTGCAGGCGCCCGCGGGGCGCGTGGTATTTGGCGGTGAGCCGGGCGATCTCCGCCGCCAGCTCTTCGGTGAACGCGGCGCGGTCGGCGGCGGTGGCGAAGTTGATCTCGGTCTCCATCGTCAGGGTCGCCAGCCGCTTGCCGGCCTCGTCTGCCGCCTGGCGCAGGCGCGACACCTCGCGAAGCGCACGCGCGGCGACCGCGATCACGTAGGCGGCGGAGAAGCGGTCGGTCGCCTCAGCCGCGCCCTGCGCCAGCGAGCCCAACGCCTCCGCCGAGACCAGGTAGGCCCGGCCGGTGGCGCGCACGATGCGCTCGACGCAGTTGCCGACCTTCTTCTCTTCGACCAGCTCGACCAGCCCCTGCTTCTCCAGCTCCTTCAGGTGGTAGCCGACCTTCTGGCGCGGCTCCTCGAGGGAGCGAGCGATGCCGGCCGCCGACTGGGGCTCCGCCAGCTTCTCCAGAATGCGGGTGCGGAGCGGGCGCAGCAGCACGGCAGCGGCGGTCATGGCCACTGTCTGTCACCGACAAATTATTTTGTCAAGGACGACTAAATTGTCGGTCGCTACAGCATGCCAGCCACGAAGGAGGCGAACGAGGCGGCGAACCTCGCCCGCTCACCGGAGGGGAAGCGCTCCAGCGCCAGCGCGATGCGGCGGCGGGTGAGCTCGGCGCCCTTGGCCTGCAGGCGGGCGCCGGCGGCGGTGACTTCGAGCACCACCTGGCGGCCGTCGCGTTGAGAGGCCCGGCGGGCGAGCAGCCCCTTGCCGACCGCGGAGGCGACGTGCCGGCTGGCGCGCGACGGGTCGACCCCGACCAGCCTGGAGATCGCTCCCACGGTCGCCCCACCCTTCGACTCGGCCACCCGCACCGCGTCGAGCAGCCGCAGGTCGGCGTAGTTGAGCCCGGTCTGCCGCCCGAACGCCGCCTCCCAGAGCTCGGTGACGTCGCGGCGCTGGAACAGCCGGCGCAGCGAGACCAGCGACTCGCGAATCGACTCGACCTCGGCGTTCGATGACTTGCGCATATATGTGCGTTTAGCACATAACTGCCTGATGACGCCCCACCCGCTCGACAACCCGATCTGGGCTTCGCTCTCCACCCTCCACCGGCCGCTGGCGTTGGCCTCGGGCCAGGCGCTCCGGTACCCACCCCAGGTGGCGCCGTTTCTGGGCATACCGGGCGGCGAGCCGATCGCCGCGGGCGAGCTGGAGCCGCTGGTGCCGCAGGGAGACACCGCGCTGCTGTTGGGCCCCGCGCCCTCGGCGCCCGGCGGCTATCAGGTGGAGGAGCTCGGTCTGCTCTCTCAGCTGATCTGCGAGGCGCCGCTGCCGGAGGTCGACGGCCCGCCGATCGTCGAGCTGGGCGAGGCGCGCCGCCGCGACATTCTCGAGCTCACCGCGCTGGTGTACCCGCACTACTTTCGCCCGCGCACCCCGGAGCTGGGCCGCTACTTCGGCCTCTTCGAGGGCGAGCGGCTGGCGGCGATGATCGGCGAGCGGTTCGGCGCGCCCGGCTTTCGCGAGGTGAGCGCGGTCTGCACCCACCCAGACTTCAACGGCCGCGGCTACGCGAGGCGGCTGCTGGCCTGGCTGTCGAACGACAACCTGAAGCGCGGGCTGACCCCGTTTCTGCACGTCAGCCCGAAGAACAGCCGGGCGAAGGAGATCTACCTGCAGAACGGCTACCGCACCCGGGTCGAGATCGCGTTCTGGTCGCTGAAGCGCCGCTAGCCCGCCTTGGCCAGCAGCGCCCGCGTCTCCGCCACCACCCGCTGTTGAAACGCGGGGTCTTGAATCTGCTTCGAGCCTTGCATCGGCTGGCCGAGCTCGTTCAGGTAGACGCCGGTCTGCTTGCCGGCATTCAGCGCGGCGGCGGCGATCACCTGCGAGGCCTTCGCCGGAGTGGTGGCGCCCTTCATCACCAGCGGGAGGATCGGCCCGAAGACGTACTTCGCGAGGAACAACACGAACGGGTTCGCGCCGCGGCCGAGGCCGGTGGCGGGGCTGAAGCCGGGCTCCACCGCGATGATGCGCAGCCGCGGCTGCTCCCGGGCGAACACCATCGCCGCGGCGAGCCCGCACTGCTTGGTGGTGGCGTAGGCGTCGAAGCCGGTGTTCTTCGAGCCGCCGGGCAGCCACTCGCCGCGGGCGCACGCCTCGGCCGAGATGTACCGGGCGCCGCGAAACCCGGCCATCACCGCCTGCTTGCGCTCCGGGTCTTCGACCGCGGAGACGACGAAGACCACGGTGGTGCCATCGGCCAGCGACGGCATCAGCGCCTCGGTGAAGGTGAACGGCCCGAGGTGGTTGGTGGCGTACGACTTGTCGAAGCCCTGCGCGCTCTTCCCCGGAGGCGAGGCCGAGCCCACGCCCGCGTTGTTCACCAGCGCGGCGATCGGCAGCTTCAGCGCGGCGATTTCGGCGGCGGCCCGCTTCACGCTCACCAGGTCTGAGAGATCGCAGACCACGGTGAGCGCCTTGCCGCCCCGGCCTTCGATCTCCTTCTTCACGCCCTCCAGCTTGCCGGGGTCGCGCCCCACCAACACCACGGTGCCGTGCTCCGCCAGCCGGAGCGCGGTCTGATGCCCGTAGCCGGAGGTGGGACCGGTGATGATGAATGCCCGTTCGTTGCTCATCGCCTGCTCCTTAATTAACTGCCTAGTCAGTCATTAATAACGACAAAAAAAACGTCAGCCCGCCACCATTCGCCAGAGGGCGTCGAAGCCCACCCTCATGTGCTCGTCGGCCTTGCCCGGCTCGTTGATCACGAAGTCCATCGTGGCGTCGGCGACCGAGTTCAGAATCGTGCCCACGAAGGCCATCGATGCGTGGCGCATCGGGCCCTTGGCGCGCGCGCGCTCGAGCATGCCGGCGATCTCGAGCATCGCCTGGTGGCCCGCGGCCCGGGTCACCGGGGTGATCTCGTCGGACACTCCGAGCAGCGCCAGCGCGCGCCGCTTCGCGGGGAATTTGCCCGCCCAGCGCATCCAGTGGTGCCACATGTGCTCGAACTGCTCGCGCAGCGGCGCCTTCGGCGGCATCCCGTGGAGCGACGCCTGGGCCATCTCGGTCTTCAGCTCGAGGTAGAGCGCGTTGAACAGCTCCGACTTGGTCTTGAAGTAGGTGAACAGCGAGCCGCTGGAGATGCCGGCCGCCTTCGCGATCGCGGCGGTCGGCGCCGCCAGGCCCTGGGCGAGAATGACGCGGGTCGCGGCGTCCATCAGCGCGTTCCGCTTGTCGTCGCTCTTGGGCCGAGCCATGGGGCGATCAATAATAACTGAGCGGTCAGTCAGTCAAGCGATTCGAATCTCCGCCCCCAGCGAGCGGGCGAGCTCGGCGCCCCAGAGGTCGCCGGCCGTGAAGGCGCCCACCTTCGGAGCACCGGAGCACAGCCGCGCGCAGACCTCGGCGGCCGAGGCGCAGGTGAAGCCCATGCCGTCGCCGGTGCGAAACCAGCCCTCCTTCACCCGGCCGTCGGCCCACTCGACCCGCGCATGGCCCCACGAGAACCCCTCCTTCTTCTTGGGAGGCGGCGCCTTCAGCTTGGCCATCTGCCGCACCGCGAAGTTGCGCATCGGGCGCCACGACAACAGCGCGCCCACCACCGGCAGCATCGCGCGCGCCACCGCCCCCGCGGGCATCTCGCCCGAGCCGGCGACCACCTGGGCCGCCCCACTCGCCCGCTGCGCGCCCACCAGATCGCCCAGCGGCGTGCTGCCAGTGGAGCGCTCGTCGCCATCGGGCAACTTCAACCGCGTCGGGTGACCGCCCAGCGACGCGCGCACCAGCGCGCCGCCCGAGTATTCCCAGCCGCCGTACGCCAGCGAGTCGAGGATGCTCGCCGCGAGCGCTTCGCCGATGCGGTCGCTCCCTTCGGACTCGCCGATGAACGGTATCGCGTCGACCCTCACCTTTTCGGCCGGAGGCATGCCCTCGCAGAGCGCCCGCACCACCGACTCGGTGCTGACGAAGCCGTAGCCCGCGCCCGGCACCAGGCACTTGCCGGCCGCCCTCGCCTCTTCGTCGAGCGCGAGCACGTCGACGATGCCCTTCAGCTCGTTGGAGAGGTCGACGTAGTGCGAGCCCTTGGGGAGCGCGCGGGCGATCGGCACCGCGGTCTCGGTGAACGGCCCGATGGTGTTCATCACCACCTTCGGCGCCTCGCGGGTGATCGCGTCGCACATCTCGGCGGTGGTCCCGGCGACGATCGCCCGAGCCCCGGGCACGGCCTTCGCCAACAGCTCGAGCTTCCCCGCGTTGCGCCCCACCAGCCCGACCTTCAGCCCCCGGGCGGCGAGGTTCTTCGCGATCGCCGTGCCGGTTCGCCCGGTGGCGCCCAACACCCAGATTTCGTCGTTCATCAGCCGCTCCATGTCAGTTACTGACATCATGTCTAACAAGTGATGTCAGTGACTGCAATCACGGTTAGAGTTCCCCCATGGCCCGCTGGGAACCCAACGCCCGCGAGCGGCTCGAGGAGGCCGCGCTGAAGCTCTTCGAAGAGAAGGGCTTCGACGCGATCACGGTGGAGCAGATCGCCGCCAGGGCCGGGCTCACCGAGCGCACCTTCTTCCGCTACTTCGCCGACAAGAAAGAGGTGTTGTTCTCGGGCTCCGACGAGCTGGCGCAGTTCGTGGCCGACAGCATCGAGGCAGCACCCGCGAAGCTTTCGGCGATCGAGGTGATCGGCGCCGGCCTGGAGGCGATTCTCCCGCACTTCCCCACCGATCGGGCGAAGGTGCGCGCCCGGCGCCAGCTGATCGCCGGCAGCCTCGAGCTCCGGGAGCGCGAGATCTCGAAGATGACCGCGATGGCCACCGCCGCCACCGGAGCGCTGCAGAAGCGAGGCGTCGATCCCCTCGCCGCACGGCTCGCCGCCGAGGCCGGGATCACCGTCTTCAAGGTCGCCTACGAGGCGTTCCTCGAAGACAAGAAGCGCCGCGAGCTGGTGGTGCACGTGCGCGAAGCGCTCGAGCAGCTCAAGGCGGTGATGCGCGGAAGAGCCTAGGGCAGCAGGTCGAGGTGGCCGTTCACGTGCGCCGCCGGGCTCAGGTCATGGCACGAGCCGCAGTCGCTGCGCGGCGGGTGCGGCGAGGGCGGCGGCTGACCGTGGCAGAAGGTGCAGCTGCCGACGCCCGCGGGCCCGACCCACGACGGAGTAGACGTGTCGCCGCCGGCCGAGGCGCCGTTGGTGTAGGCCGAGAGGTCGTGGCAGGCGGTGTTGCAGGTGCCGTTGGCGTAGGCGCCGGGGATCACCGCGTTGACCGCGACGCCACTCAGCTTCACCTCGACCGCGCCGTTCAAGTGACCCGGGCTGACCACCTGCGAGGGCACGGCGTGGCACTCCTCGCAGAGCACCTGGCGCGCGTGGCCGCTGCCGGCGACGTGGGCCTGGTGCGCGCCGACGCCGGGCTGGGTGGGCGAGGTGCCGCCGTCGAGGCTTCTCGGAGGCGCCGCGTTGGCGCTGCTGCCGTGACACCCGTCGCACGAGGTGGGCAGCGCGAGGTCGACCACCCCATCGACGTGGTGTTCGCGGTGGCTGGCGTCGACCGGCGGGTGACAGAGCGCGCAGTTCTCCACCTGCGGGTGCGGCACCGGAGGCGGCGCGCCGTGGCACTCCGAGCAACCGAGCGGTCCCACCCGGGTGAAGGAGATCGGCGTCTGGTGGTGGCAGCCGTTGGTGCAGGTGCCCGAGACCGGCTCGAACCCGGCGTCGGCGCGAACCTCCGCCGGCCCGCCGTTGGGGTGAGTCGCGGTCGCGACGTGATCGGGAACGACGTGGCAGGTGTCGCAGCTCACCGGCTTCGAGACCGCGCCACCGCGCAGGTGCGCCTGGTGCGCGCCGACGCCACGCTGCGACGCCGACGTTCCACCATCGAGCGCCATCGGAGGCGCCGCGCCGCCATCGAAGCCGTGGCAGACGTCGCAGCGCTCGGCCACCCGGGTCACCTTGCCGTCGAGGTGGGTCGCCGCGGTGAGCACGCCGTGGCACGCCTCGCACGCGCCCGCCTGCGGGTGAGGCGCCGGAGGAGGAACGCCGTGACAGCTGCCGCATGCGTCTTCACTCGAGCGCGGCCGGGTCCAGACGCCAGACGACGCCTGGTGACAGGTGCCTCCTCCGCAGGTGCCGCGCAGCCGGTCGTACGCCAGGCCGCCGTCGAGCGCCGGCGCGATCACCTGGGTGGTGCCGTCGTCGTGGCCCGGGCTGAGCACGGCCTTCGGCACCAGGTGGCAGGTGTCGCAGCTGACTTTGGGAAAGCGCTCGCTGCCGGCGAGGTGGCGCTGGTGAGCGCCGACCCCCGGGAAGCGCAGCTCGGTGTTCCCGTGCAGGTCGAAGGGCGGCGCCGCCTGGGTGATCTGGTCGCCACCGCGGCTCGAGTCGCCGTGGCAGTTGGTGCAGGTGTGATCGACGGGACCGTTCTTCTCACGGACCACCGTGCACCCGGCGAGCAACAGCAGCAACAGAGCGACCCTCATGGCGCGCCTCCGTGGCAAGCGGAGCACTGGGGCGAGCCGAGCGACGCGTTCGAGCGCCAGCCGCGCGGGTGTGGGTTCCCTCCGGAGCCGCCGACCTTGTGACAGCTGACGCAGTTGCTCAGCGGTCCCTGGTCGTGACACGCGGCGCAGCTGGCGATGTCGCGACGGGCCGCCGCGCCGTGCGACGACAGCCCCACCCCGCTCGCCCAGCCGGGAGGATGCGGGCTCTGCGCGCCGCGCACCTGCGGGCTCACCCCGCGAGACGCGTGGCACGACTCGCACTCGGTGTTGGCGTGGCAGCTGAAGCACGAGCCCGGCGCCGACTCCGCTTCGATCGCGTGGCGGCTGAAGAAGTCGAACCGGTGCACCAGCGTGCGGTCGACGAGCTCCGGGTTCACCTGCGCCGGAATCAACCGGCGGGTGGTGTCATGGCAGCTGTCGCACTGGGTCTGCGCGTGACACACCTCGCATTGAGAGCCCGACGCGCGCGCCGCATCGCCGTGCCGCCGCATCCACGCCAGGTCGTGAGAGAGAAACGTCACCGGCTTCAGCTGGCGCAGGTCGGAGATCCGGTGACAGCCGACGCAGTCGCCGGAGTCGAACTGGGCGCGGTGCCGGTGGCAGCCGGTGCAGCTCGCCATCGGCGGAAACAACGGCGGGCCATCTTGAAAGCCGACCGCGCCGGCGTGGCACTTCACGCACTGCCCTTTCAGCTCCTCCATCGGCAGGTGGGTGTCGTGCGAGAAGACGATCGCCTTGCCCGCGGGCGCGACCGCGATCGGCCCGCGCAGCGAGTGGCTCAGCTTGGCGTCGGCGTCGGCGTGACAGCTCACGCACGAGGCGAGGCCGGGGGTGGCGAACGAGCCGTGCGGCTGCGCCTGGTGGCAGCTCGCGCAGTTGAGACAGACCGGCTGGTTGGGGCCGCCACACGCGTGTTCGGCGAGGTGCACCCGGTGATCGAAGTGCGTCAGCGGCGCGCCGTGGCACGCGGCCAACGCCAGGAGCCCGATCAACGCCGGCCGGCTCATGGCGTCGCCCCTTCGCGCCGGGTGCCGAGGTCGATCGCCAGCTTCGCCATCAGCTGGGTCTCGAACGCCGACCACGGCGTGCTCATCGCCGTGCCCGAGAGCACCGCGCGCACCCGCGGCAGCGGAGTCCACTCCAGGCTGGCGATCCCGGTGATCGACCGCGACTGCCCGCGAATCGGCTGATCGTAGAAGTAGACGGCGCCGTCGCCGCTCAACCAGAGCACCTCGGCCAACCGAAAGCGGCCCGCCGCGCGCACGAAGGTGAACCCCGACGGCGGAGCGAGATCGCGCCCGAGCTCGGCCAGCACCAGGCCGCGCCGATCGAGCTCGGGCACCCAGCTCGCCTTCACCGACGCGCGCCCGCCGAGCTCGTTGCCCTCGAACATCTGCGCCGCGGCCCGGCCGGTGAGCTTGAACGACTGCAGCAGCGTCAACGTCGCGTCGGCGCCGAGCTCGTGCCACGGCGAGCCGCCGAACGCCGCCAGCACCGAGGTCCCCGGCAAGAGCAACGAGGGGTTCTGGTAGGAGTAGTCGGCAGACACCGGCAGCCACGGGGTCGCCAGGTCGACGTACAGCCGCGCTTCGCTGAACGCGGCGCGGGTGGTGTCGAAGGTCAGCCTTCCCCCGGCGAACGCGCGCTCGGTCAGACCCACCCGCGCGTCGGCCGCCACCACCCGATAAGCGAGGCCAGAGAAGTCGTATTGCTCGTGGTACGCGAGCGCCGCCTGCCAGGTGCCGCGGTGCAGCTGCGCCCGCGCGCCCCAGGTGATCTGCCCGGCGCGGTTCTGCGCTTCGACCAACGAGGGGTCGACCAGCGCGTCGGTGACGAAGCCGGCCAGCGCCGCGCCGCGGGGGAGCGACCACCGCGGCAGCACCACCCAGCCCGCGTACGCGTCGAGGTCGAGCGCGTCGAGCAGCGTGGTGCCGACCGAGCCGCCGTCGAAGCGCACGTAGCGGGCCGAGCCGGGCAGCGCGAGCTGACGCCCGAGCTTCACCCGCAGCTTGCGGGTCGCGAACCGAACCCACGCGGTCGCCAGATCGCCGTCGCTCACCGTGCCGTCGAGCGGGCCCACCCTTCCCCACGCGGCCAGCTCGCCACTCAGCTCACCGTCGAGCGAGCCGACGGTGCCGCCGCCGAAGCGCATGAACGCGCCGAGGGTGACAGGAGAAGCGGTCTCCACCCGCACCACGCCTCCCGGCAAACCGGGCACCAGCGACTGCTGAAACAACTGCCAGGTGGTGGTGACGCGCCCGTCGACCCACTCTTCGCCCGCGGCGGCGCCACTCAGCAGAAAGAGAAGCAGCGCCCCGGTTCGCATCCCGAGCCGGTGCAGTGCACGAACGCGGCCAACGGTTGAGGGGTGTGCATTGACCTCGGTCAACCGGCACACGAATTGAACTGCACGGCTCCAGATGCTCGGCCACGCAGCGACCCTTCCGGGAATTCTGGCGCTCACCACCGCGGGAATCGCCGCGGCCCTGCTCCTCCATCACCTGGTGCGGCGGCCCAAGCTCGACCCCAGCGTTCGGCTCCGCTTGCTGCTGGGGCTGGGCATCTTTCCCGCGCTTTCGGCGGTCGCCACCACCGCTTCGGGCATGCACCGGACCACGGAGCGCGAATTTTGCGGCTCCTGTCATGTGATGGGCACCCACCTGGAAGACGCCGAGAACCCGGCCAGCGCCTCGCTCGCCTCGCGGCACGCGCGCAACCCGATGTTCGGTGCGACCGCCTGCTACACCTGCCACGCCGACTACTCGATGCTGGGCTACCCGCTCACCAAGCTGAACGGCATGAGCCACGTCTACTATTACTACCTGGGCGGCTACAAAAACTGGTCGCTGGAGAAGTTTCACGCCGAGGTCCGCACCGCCAAGCCGTACCCGAACTCCAACTGCCAGCAATGCCACTCCGGCCAGCTGAAGACCTTCAAAGAGACGCCGGAGCACCGCGCGATCGCCGAGGAGCTCCAGGCGAACAGCGTCTCCTGCGCGTCGGGCGGCTGCCACGGCGTCGCCCACCCGTTCAGCAAGCGAAAGGATGAGCTCTAGATGCTCCGAAGGCTCCTTCGTCTGCTCTCGTGGTGGCCGACCGCGAAGGCGTTGAACCTGGCCTGCCTGCTCGGCCTGTTGGCGCTGGCGACGATGGTCGCGGGCGTGGTGCTCGGCACTCCGCTCTGGGTGATCGCCTCGATGTCGATCGCCCAGGGTGTGGGGGTGCTCGCCGGGCTCTTGTTCGCGCTCTCGATCGCCGCCGACGCGGGCCGGCGGCAATGAGGTTTCGCGCCGCGATCGCGCTGATCACGCTGGCCGGCTGCGGCGAGCTGAAAGGCCTGCTCCCGCCTGCGCCCGACGGTGGCCACACCACCGTGCCGGGCACCTACCTCGACGCCCGGGTGTCGCCCGGCCACCGCTTTCACCTCCAGCTCTCGGGCGAAAAACAGCTCTCCTGCCACGACTGCCACTACGTCGCCGACGCAGGCTTTCACGCCGACGCGGTGAAGCCCTGCGCCACCTGTCACGAGAAGCAGCAGGAGCACCACCACCCGTTCGACGGCGGCGTGCAGATGACCTGCTTCAGCTGCCACGTGTTTCGCTCGGTGGGCGAGGCGGCGCGCATCGACAAGTGGGGCTGCCAGCGCTGCCACGTCGAGCCGGGCGACGGCGGTGCTCCCCTCGGCCCGCCGGTGGGCGCGCCCAACCCCGAGAACCTTCCGCCGCACATCACCGTGCACACCAAGAAGTGCGAGGAGTGTCACCGGCCGCACGGCACCCCGTTCACCCTCGCCGCCGACTGCGGCAAGTGCCACGACGTCACCGTCTCCCACGGCAAGGGCGAGAAGGCGCTTCCCGCCGACACCTGCATGACCTGCCACCCGCATCACACCGAGGCGAAGGTGGCCTCCACCCAGTGCACCAGCTGTCACATGAGCAAGCAGGTGCCGGTGACCGCGCGGGTGCAGCCGGGCGCGCTGTTCGAGGGCGGTCACGTCGCCTGCAGCAGCTGCCACAAGCCGCACCAGTTCGTCGTGTCGAAGGCCCTGCCCTGCATCAGCTGCCACAAGAACAAGCCCGAGCTCGCCGCCGACAAGCACGGCGCCTGCGTGAAGTGCCACGCGCCGCACTCCGATCACGCCGCGCCGAAGACCTGCCAGTCGTGCCACGCGAAGCTCGACGTGAAGCACCCGCCCGACGTCGAGGGCCACACCTGCACCGGCTGTCACCCCCCGCACTCGGCGGAGATCGTCGCGCCCGCGAAGGCGGTGGGCTGCATCAGCTGCCACAAGGCCGAGAAGTTCACCGGCATCGTCCACTCCGAGAAGACCGGCTGCGCGAACTGTCACGTCGCCCACCAGGACAAGCCGAAGCGCGAGGGCCTGTGCGTGAAGTGCCACGAGAAGCAGCTCACCCTCACCCTCAAGAACCCCGGGCACAAAGACTGCGCCAAGTGCCACGCCGGCCTGCCGCACGGGCCGCCGGTGGGACCGAAGCCCTGCCTCGACTGCCACACCGGCAAGCAGCCGCCGCAGAAGGGGCACGTCGAGTGCGCCAGCTGCCACCAGAGCCACTCGGCGAAGGTGGTCAAGGCCTGCACCGACTGCCACTCCAGCCCGCTGCCCGGCCTGCACACGGTGGCCAAGCACGCCGCCTGCGCCACCTGCCACAAGCCCCACGCGCCTCCGCCCGGGCTCGAGCCGAAGACCTGCCTCAAGTGCCACCAGCCGCCGGCCAGGTCGCACCCCGGTCAGCCGCAGCAGTGCGTCGGGTGCCATTTGTTCCGCGCCCAGCCCTGAACGCAGAATTTGCGAACGCCAAACGCAGGAAATGCGCTCCCGGCGCCGCTCCCCGGGCATCGGCCCTGGCCGCCCGCTTGCACAACCCCTGTTGCAACGCGGGTCGACGGGGAGCGCCAAATGAGAAGCCACATCTCGAAGTGTTGCCTGGTCGTCGCCTTCATCGTGCTCGGCTGCAAGGGTTCGAATGGCGTCGACGGCAAGCCGTGTACGGTCGTCAACAACGGCGACGGGAGCGCCACCATCAAGTGCCCCGATGGCTCGACGACCACCATCAACAGCGGCTCCAACGGCACCGATGGTACGAACGGCACCAACGGGACCAACGGCAACGACGGCACCAACGGCGCGAACGGCGACGCGGGCGTCAACGGCACCTCCTGCACGGTGACCCAAGATGCCGACGCCGGCACCAAGACGATCACCTGCAGCGATGGCACCTCGGTCACCCTGACCGACGGCCACAACGGCACCGACGCGAACCTGGTGGTCGACTTCTCGGAGCTCACTCCGGCCGAGCTGCTGGCCGACGACTTCACGGTCACCGTTCAGAGCGTGTCGGCCGACGCGCACCCGGTGGTGAAGTTCACCGTGCGCGACATCAAGGGCATCGGCATGAAGAACATTCCGCCGAATTACTTCGCCGGGCTGTCGGTGCTGCAGCTGGTGCCGGGGGTGCCCACCACCGCCGGCAACGGGCTGTCGAACGACACCTGGGTCTCGCACATCACCAACTGCGACACCTGCACCTCGAGCACCGAGACCGGCAGCTCGAGCTCGGTGAAGGACAACGGCGACGGCACCTACACGTACACGTTCGTGAAAGACGTGATCAACCCGACCCCGTACGACGGCGGGGTGGCGATCGCGGGCGTGGCGTTCGACGCCGGCGCGACCCACCGCTTCGTGATGCGCTTCGCCGACCCGGCCAGCGACAGCTCGGGCGGCAAGATCAACGCGTTTCGCCCGGTCGACGCGACGCTCGACTACATCCCCGCGACGGGTGACGACGTCACCGGCCTCAACGACAAGGTCAACACCGACAACTGCCTCACCTGTCACACCCGCTTCCGCGCCGGGCCGCTCAACGCCGGCGGGCTGACCCCGTTCCACGGTGGGCAGCGCTACGACGTGCGCTCCTGCGTGGCCTGCCACAACGACCAGCGCAAGTACGCCGGCTCTCTGATCTCGGGCAACGCGATCATCGGCGAGCCCACCATCGACGCGCAGGGCAACATGACCCCGCCCGCGGGCCGCTCCAACGTCTCGGTGCTGCACGGCGAAGCGGTGATCAACCTGCCGGTCTTCATTCACAAGATCCACGCGGGCGAGTTCCTCACCCTGAAGGGCAACTACGCGGGCATCGGCACCGACGTCGAAGAGTTCGCCTTCCCCCAAGACCTGCGCAACTGCACCAAGTGCCACAGCAACGCGGCCCAGGCGGGCAACTTTCAGATGAAGCCGAGCCGGCGTGCGTGCGGCGGCTGCCATGACAAGGTGAACTTCGAGACCGGCGAAGGCCACAACCCGCTCAACCTGCCGCAGCACAGCGACGACGTGTGCAACCTCTGCCACGACCCGGCGTACGTCACCGCCCGGCACCTGCCGGTGGCGCTGCCCGACCCGACCAACGCGCTGGTGACTCCGGGCGGCTCGGCGAACACCAACGCCTCGTGGATGGGCGACCCCTCGAACATGGCCGACGGCGGCCGCTCGATCACCTACGACCTCGCCTCGGTCACGACCACCGACGGCGGCCCGACCGGCGTCTACCCGGTGGTGCGGTTCCGCTTGATGGAGCGTGACGCGGGCGTGGTGCTCAACACGCCCAACGGCAGCAACGAGATGATCACCGGCTTCGTCGGTGGCCCCTCGGTGTACTGCGTGTTCACGATGCCGCAAGACGGCCTCGCCACCCCGGCCGACTTCAACGCCTCGATGAGCGGCTACCTGCGCTCGCTCTGGGCGGGCACCGCGACCAGCGGCAGCGGCGCGGGCAACCTGACCGGCCCCGACACCGCCGGCTACTACACCGCGACGTTGACCGGCGGCGTGATCCCGCCTTCGGCCACCCAGCTCACCTGCGGCCTCGGCTACACCTACTCGCTGCCCACCACGATGCCGCTGACCCAGACCGACCTCGCGGCCTACCCGTACGTCGCCTCCAACAAGAGCGGCGGCCTCTCGGTGCCCGCGCCCAACGCGTGGAAGGTGGCCACCGGCTACACCGGCCGGCGCGGCGCGGTGAGCTCCGACAACCTCACCGGTCAGGTGGTCTCGACCGCCCGCTGCCAGAACTGCCACGCGCAGCTGGGCGTGACGCCGAACTACCACGCCGGTCAGCGCAACAACCCGGCGACCTGCTCGTTCTGCCACAACCCGAACAAGACCAGCAGCGGCTGGTCGGCGGGCTCCGGCAGCTTCATTCACGCGATTCACGCGGCGAAGAAGCGCACCGTGCCGTTCAACTGGCACGCGGTGGCGGCCACCGCCGACG
This sequence comes from Myxococcaceae bacterium, assembly GCA_047602415.1. GTDB lineage: Bacteria > Myxococcota > Myxococcia > Myxococcales > Myxococcaceae > JASGHH01. Next base: position 2,243,496 of record JASGHH010000001.1, read on the forward strand.
ACCCGCTGCCGAGCGGCTTCTGGGGAGTCAATTACCCGGGCATGCTGAACAACTGCGAGACCTGCCACAACCCGGGCACCTACGACCTCAGCGGCCCCTGGTACACCGACGTCAACCTGGCGAACCGGCTCCATGAGACGGTGGCCACCGGCAAGTACGACGCGGTCACGCTCCAGCCCGACGGTGGCCCGAACGCCCTGGCGGTCAGCATCTCGCCCTACGTCAACGCCGACGGCGGCGTGAACTACGGCTCGGGTTACTCGTACAACCTGACCACCCAGGCGGTGACCCAGGCTGCGTCGAGCACGCTGGTCATCTCTCCGATCGCCAACAACTGCTTCGGCTGCCACGACAGCAACCTGGCGATGCTCCACATGGAGACCAACGGCGCGAGCATCTACACCACCCGCGCCGCGGCCGGAGCCAACACCGAGCAGTGCATGGTCTGCCACGGCCCGGGCCGAATGGCCGCCATCGGCGACGTGCACAAGAAGTGACGTAGAGCGCGCACAGCTTCGACGCGCCAATCGAGCTCCTCAGCCCTGGGCGAGGAGCTCGATTGATTTCAAGCGGGCCTCGAGCGACGGAGCCGGGTGCACGGTGATCAGCTCGTCGGCGTCGGCCCGCTTCGCGAAGCCCTCGAGGTACGACTTCACCTCGGCCGCGGTGCCGAGCGCGGTGTAGCGGGCCATCTGCCGCACCGGCTCTCCCGCCGGCGAGTCGAGCACCGCGTCGGCCTGCGCGTCGCTCCAGTGCTGGCCGCGGCCGAGCAGCGCCTTGGTGCGCATTCGCCAGACCACCCGCGCGTGCTGCTGGGCCTGCTCGGTGGTGTCGGCGGCGATCACGTTCACTCCGGCGATCACGTGCGGCGCCGGCTGCTGCTTCGACGGCTTGAAGTTGCGCCGGTAGATCGCCACTGCTTCCTCGAGCAGGTCGGGCGCGAAGTGGGAGGCGAAGCCGTACGGCAGCCCGAGCTCGGCGGCGAGCCGGGCGCCGAAGGTGGAGGAGCCGAGAATGAACAGCGGCACGTGGGTGCCCTTGCCGGGAGTGGCGTTGACGGTGGGGATCGGCGTCTCGTCGCCCAAGAAGGCCTGCAGCTCGAGCACGTCGTCGGGGAACGACTCGGCGTCGGCGGGGTGAACGCGGAGCGCGCGCAGGGTGAGCTGATCGGTGCCCGGCGCCCGGCCGAGCGCGAGATCGATGCGGCCCGGGTGGAGACACTCCAGCGTGCCGAACTGCTCCGCGATCACCAGCGGCGCGTGGTTGGGCAGCATGATCCCGCCGGCGCCGAGGCGAATCGTCTTGGTGTGAGCGGCGACGTGGGCGATCAGCACGCTGGTCGCCGACGAGGCGATGCTCTTGAAGTTGTGGTGCTCGGCGTACCAGACGCGCCGGTAGCCGAGCGCTTCGGCCTTCTGGGCGAGGGCGACGGTGCCCGCCAACGCTTCGGGGAGCGGCTGACCTTCGGCGACGAAGGCGAGATCGAGAATCGAGAGAGGAACCACGGCGCCTGAACTAACCGGCGGCGCGCGGCCACGCCACTACGGCGGCACCAGCTCGGCGATGTTCTGGTAGGTGAGCACGCCGCCCGAGTACAGCCAGACCTCGTGGCTGTCGGCCGAGAGCGCGGCGGCGTCGGCGGTCTTGCCCAGGCTGCCCACCGCCGTGATCGGAGCCGCGTCGAACGCGTGATCGGTGCCGATCGCGAACGTGCCTGCCGGGTCTTCGACCAGCACCGCTTCTCCCGCGAAGCCGATCGCGTGGAGGTCGAACGGGTTCCACTGGTAGAGCCCGTAGTAGAGGTGAAACCCGGAGGGCGAGAGGTACAGCTTGCGCTCGGGGAACGGCACGCCGCTTCCCGGCGAAGTGGCCGTCTGCGTCGACCGCACCACCGAGCCGCCGTCGACGTGAAAGTAGTCGAGATCGACCTCTCCAGGGAGCAGGTCGTAGCCGCCGGCGTAGAGGAAGCCGTAGGGAGCGAGCTCGAGCTCGGCCTGAAGGGGCGCCCCGGGCACGATCATCGTCTGTGCGGTCGCGGAGCTCTCGAGATCGAGCCAGCCCACGCCGTCGCCCCCCTGCTGATCGATGAAGTAGACGAAGCCGTCGTTGCCCACCTCGAGAGAGTGGGAGGAGACGTTGGTCTGAAATTGCGTCACCGCGAAGGTGTCGGGGTCGACCGACATCACCGAGCTCGTGTCCTGGCCGACCACGATGTACCGGCCGTCGGGAGAGACGTCGAAGTCGGTCGGGTTGCCCGGCAAAGTGATCGTCTGCACCTGCGCTTTGGTGGCGGTGTCGAAGACGAGCAGCTTTCGGAACAGCAGATCGAGCGCGTAGATGCGGCAGCGAACCTGATCGCTCTTCATTTTGTGGATCGCGCCGTTCACCACCACCGGGCCGCCCGCGCCCACCGCCGCCGGGTTGCACGCGCAGCCTTCGTCGACGAACCCGTTGCAGTCGTCGTCGAGCTGGTTGCCGCAGACCTCGGCGCCCGGCACGAACGGCGCGCCGTTGAAGGTCGCCCCGCTGCACTCGGTCCACGGGATCCACCGCTGGGAGCTGTCGCATGCCCGCTGCTGCTCCCCGTGCCGGCAGCCGCCGTAGTCGTGGCCGCAGCTGCGCACCTGCATCGTCCCCGCGTCGCACTCCGGGGGCAGCGCGCTGCCGCCACCGCCGTTGCCGCCACCCCCACCGGCACCACCGCCCGCGCCGGCGTCGGCGACGATCAGATCGCGTTGCACGGTGCCCAGGTTGGGGTCGAAGCGCACCACCACGTGGTAGGTGCCACCGGTCATCGGCGTGAAGGTGACCGTGGTCGACACCTCCGAGAAGGTCACCATCGGCGCGGTCGCGCTCGCGTTCACCGGGTGGTTGCTGGGGTCGAGCACGCTGACGTCGACCCGGGTCACGTTGGGCGTCTTGCCTTCGCAGTCTGACGGCAGCTGGAGCCGGAAGCTGGCGTTGATGACGGAGCCGGCGGTACCCACGATGCCGAGCGAATCGCCTCCGCCGCCGCCCGCGCCGGAGACGATGGTGCGGCAGCCTTCGATCGGGGCGCTGCTGGAGCACGCCGCCCAGGCCATCACCGCTACCGCGACCAGGAGCGCTCGCACGGGCGGTAGCCTACCTTTCGGCAATCGAGAGGGCGACCACCCGTATACCCAGCGTGATGCGCGCGATCGTGTACGAGCAATTCGGCGCCCCCGAGGTGCTGCACCTGGCCGAGCTGCCCAAGCCCGCTCCCGGCCCGGGTGAGATTCTGATTCGGGTGCGGGCGACCACGGTGAGCGCCGCCGACTGGCGCATGCGCACCAAGATCGTGCCCAAGGGCCTCGGCCTGGTGGCGGCGTTGGCGATCGGCGTTCGCAAGCCGAGGCACCCGATTCTCGGCACCGAGCTGGCCGGCGAGGTCGAAGCGATCGGCGCCGGCGTCACCCGCTTCAAGGTGGGCGATCGGGTGTTCGCGCACCCCGGCACCGAGATGGGCTGCTACGTCGAGTACCGCACCTTTCCCGAGAACGGGCCGGTGGCGCACACGCCGCCCGAGCTCACCGACGAGCAGGCCGCGTCGCTCTGCTTCGGAGGGGATCACCGCGCTGCGCTTCTTCGCCAAGGCCGGGCTCCAGCGGGGCGAGCGGGTGCTGGTGAACGGCGCCTCGGGCTCGGTCGGCTCGGCGGCGGTGCAGCTGGCGGCACGGCACTTCGGCGCCCACGTCACCGGGGTGTGCAGCACCGCCAACGTGGAGTTGGTGCGCTCGCTCGGCGCGGCCGAGGTGATCGACTACACCCGCGAGGACTTCTCGAAGCGCGGGCAGCTCTACGACGTGATCATGGACAACGCGGGCGGCGCGAGCTGGTCGCGGGTGAAGCGCTCGCTGAAGCCGACCGGCCGGCTGCTGTTGGTGATCGGCGGCCTCTCGGAGGCGATGTCGTCGCTGATGAACGGGAGCATCGTCTTCGGCAGCCCACCGCCGGTGCCGGGCGAGCTCGAGCTGCTCGCTTCACTCGCGATGTCGGGGGCGTACCGCCCGGTGATCGATCGCCGCTACGCGCTGGCCGACGCGGTGGAGGCGCACCGCTACGTCGACCTCGGGCACAAGAAGGGCAACGTGGTGCTGACCGTCACTTGATGCAGATCTTGAACGCCTCGCTGCCCGGGCGGCGGCACTGCCACTTCGCCGGGCAGTCGCTCGGCGCGTTGCACTCTTTCGAGCAGTAGCCTTTGCCGTTGGCGTCGACGAAGCAGTGCTCCGAGGCGCACTGATCGTTGGCGGTGCAGGCGGCCTCGAACGCGGCGCCGGTGTGCTCGACCTTCTTCGGCGCGGCGGCCTTCTCGACCGACGTAAGCGCGGCCGCCAGCGCCTCGCCGACCTTGGCCTTCACCGCGTCGGGGCAGCCGCTCGCGGCGGCGTCTTTCGCGGTCTCCACCCTGCCCTTCGCGGGACCGACCAGCTTGAGCGACTTCTTCGCGTCTCCCAGCGCCTCGAGCGCGAGCTTGAGCTTGGTCGACAGCCCCTTGCAGGTGTTGCCCTCGTCGGCCTTCTGCGCCGCCTTCACCGAGTCGATCGCATCGTCGAGCTCCGCAGCGTGGGCGAAGCCGGCGAGACAGAGCGCGACGAGCAAAGCGAGACGTTGGGTCATTCGCGCAGGCTAGCCGCCGCCGGGTGGGTGCGCTTCAACAACTCGCGCGGCAGCGGAGGCTTCGGGTCGGGCGCGTCGAGTGGCTCCTCGATGATCTCGAGCATCCCCGAGCCGTAGGGCGCCTGCGCCGCCGCCTGGCGAAACACCAGCCGCTCGCGCAGCCCCCGGGCGGCCAGCGTCTTCGCCCGGTAGTGGCAGTACGGGTTGTTCCCCGCCCGGCCGAAGAAGGAGTGTGCGGTGAAGCTGCAGCCGCCGAGGCAGGTCTTCGCGAACGGGCACGACCGGCAGAACCCCCAGAGCGCGTCGACCGTGCGGGCGAGATCGAGCCGCGGGAAAACCTCGGCCACCGATTCATTCTTCAGGTTGCCGCGGGCGTAGGCCGAGGTCTGCAACGTCGGGCAGCCCTTCACCGTGCCGTTCGACTCGATGCCCATCAACTGCTTGCCGGCCTGACAGCCCTGGTAGTGATCGTCGGGCTGGTCGGGCCGCGGCGACCGCAGCACGCCCTCCTCGGGGCCGAAGTAGCCGAGGTTGTTGCCCGCCTGGAGCGAGATTCGATGCTCCGCCCACGCCCGTTGCTTCAGCGCCGCCACCCGAGGCACCAGCTCGATCAGGTCCCACGGCTGCAACAGCATCGCGGAGCGCTCCGCCGCCCGGCCCATCGGCACCGTGAGGTGCACCTGCCAGGCGCCGATGCCGCGCGGCATCAGCTCGGCGTAGAGCGCTTCGAGCTCGCTGTGGTTGAGCCGGTTGAGGTTGGTGTTCACTCCGACCGCCACGCCGGCGGCGCGCAGCTCTCGCAGTGCCGACACCGCCGCCTCGAAGCTCCCCTTCGACGCGCGAATCAGGTCGTGGGTGCCCTGCAGCCCGTCGATGCTCACCGACGCCGAGTGCAACCCCGCTTCGGCGATCGCCTGCGCCAGCGACCGGTCGATCCCCCGCCCGCCGGTGGTCATCGTCGGCCGAATGCCCGCCGCCTTCAGCGCGCGAACGATCTCCAGAAAGCCCGGGTGCAGGTAGGCCTCACCGCCGATCAACGCGCACTCCACCGTGCCCGCAGCGGCCAGCTGCTTCACCACCTCCAGCGCCTGCGCGGTGGAGAGCTCCCCCTCCCGCTGCACGCCCGCCCGGGCATTGCAGTGGGTGCACGGCTGATCGCACGCCAGGGTCAGCTCCCAGACCACGTAGGCCGGGCGCTTCGGGGCGCGAACGTCGAGCCGGCGGAGGAGCTCGTCGCGACCGCTCACGGGCCGCCGTCGGTCGACGGGCCGGGCCCGCACACGTTGGCGAACGCTTCGTTGTCGGTGCCGGCGTCGACCGGGTGGTTGCAGTCGAAGGTCTTCAGGCAGCTGAACGACGACTCCGAGCTGTGCCCGCCGTCGCGCAGCACCACGTCGGTGGTGCAGATCGGCCCCGAACACGCGGAGAGTAGAACGTGTGCAGTGCCGAGCCCGATCAGCTCCAGCGGCGCCAGCCACCACGCCTTTCTCGACGACTGACAGTTGGGACACGACGAAGCGTCGACGGGAACGAAGCCCGTACAGCGGGAACAGCGGTGCATCAGTGCGCCCTCCTCTTTTCCGGCCGCGCCGACATTAGCAATCGGTGCGCCGGTGCCGGCGGTAGAGCTTACCGGCAGTTGCGCGTTGGAGCGCCGCTGTCCGAATGACATCGGCGCCAGAGCTTCACTTCTTCCCCGCCCAGGTGCCGAGGCCGCGAATCATCAGATCGAGCCCGAACTCGAAGCGCGAGTCTTCACCCTCGCCTTCGGAGATCAGCTCGTCGACCATCTCCGCCGCGGCCGGGAAGCGCTCCTTCGGCAGTGACCTGAAGTACCCATGCAGCTCCTCGAAGTACTTGGGCTCCTTCTCGAGCCGCTTCGAGAACACGCTCCGCTCGTAGGCGCTGGAGCAGATGTAGAGCGGCAGCGCGTCGATCGCGTAGGCGCAGGCCCGCTTCGGCAGCTTGCCCGCCCGCATGATCGCCAGCAGCCCGTCGGTGAACTTGAGCGCGTTGTGCCCGGTGGGAATGTCGCCCAGGGTGGTGATGCCGAGGTCGCGGTGCTTCACCAACACCGCGTACATGCTCCGGCAGGCCTCCCGCATCTGCTCCTGCCACCGCTTCGGGTCGGGCTTGGGCACCACGAAGTCGGCCGACACCCGATCGATCATCAGCTGCAACAGCTCGGGCTTGTCGGAGACGTGGGCGTAGATCGCCGACGGCACCGCCTCGAGGTCCTCCGCCAGCCGGCGCATCGAGAGCGCCTCCAGCCCCTCGGCGTCGACGATCTTCAGCGCCGCTTCGGTCAACACCTCGCGCGACAGCGGCTTGCGCGCCTTCTTGCGCTCCGAAGACCACGGTGGAGGCGGCAGCGAATCGCGTTCGGTTGACATGAACACCAATCATCATTTAGAACACTGTTCAGTCAATAAGAACACTGTTCACGAACGGGGGTCTTTCAATGGAATCGACGATGGAGCTGGGCGGTGAGGTGGCGGTACCGGCGGTAGATGGGAACCCGAAGCGGTGGGCGATCCTGTTCACCATTCTCGCGGTGGAGGTGATGGACCTGCTCGACGGCACCATCGTCAACGTGGCGGCGCCGTCGATTCAGAAGGCATTGAACACCAGCCTCTCCGCGCTCCAGTGGGTGACCGGCGGCTACGCGCTGGCGCTCGCGGTGGGGCTGGTGCTGGGCGGCCGGCTGGGAGACCTGTTCGGGCGGCGGCGCATGTTCCTCCTCGGGGTGGCGGGCTTCACGCTCTCTTCGGCCGCCTGCGGGATGGCGACCTCGATCGAAGCGCTGATCGCCTTTCGCCTGGTGCAGGGGTTGTTCGCCGCCTCGATGATTCCGCAGGGCTTCGGGCTGGTGCGCGAGGCGTTTCCCCCCGCCGAGCTGGGCAAGGCGTTCGGCATGTTCGGCCCGGTGATCGGCGGGAGCGCGATTCTGGGGCCGATCGTGGGAGGCGTGCTGGTCGACGCCAACCTGTTCGGCGCCGGCTGGCGCGCGATCTTCCTGGTCAACGTGCCGCTCGGAGTCGTGGCGTTGATCGCCGGCGCACGGCTGCTGCCCGAGGGAAAGCCGGGCCAGGAGCGCGGGCTCGACGCCTTCGGCGCGGGGCTGGCGAGCGCGGTCGCCGGCGGCTCGATCGGCGCGCTGATTCAGGGCCCGGAGTCGGGCTGGCCGGTCTGGTCGTACGCGCTGCTGGGCGCCAGCGCGGCGGCGTTGCTCGCCTTCGTCGCCTTCGAGCGCCGCCGTGAGCGCGCGGGCCTGCCGGTGCTGGTGCCGATGCGCCTCTTCAGCGAGCGCGCCTTCTCGGCCGGGCTCTCGGTGGTGCTGGTGTTCTTCGCCTGCATGATCGGCCTCACCTTCATGCTCAGCGTGCTGCTGCAGATGGGCTCGCACTTCAGCGCGATCAGAACCGGGCTCTCGATGGCGCCCTGGGCGTTCGGCACCGCGGTGGGCTCGGTGGTGAGCTCGCAGGCGCTGGCGCCGAAGATCGGCCGCACCGTGCTCCACGTCGCGCTGGTGACCCTGCTCGCGGGCGTCGGCTCGCTCGCCGCGGTGGTGCACTTCGACGCCGTCAGCTCGGCGGCGCTGGCCGGCCCGATGGTGCTCTGCGGCCTGGGGATGGGCGCGATGATCTCGCCGCTGTTCAACTTCGTGCTCGCCGGCATTCAGGACCGCGACGTCGGCTCGGCCTCCGGCGTGCTCAACGCGATTCAGCAGCTCGGCGGCGCGGCGGGCATCGCCGTGCTCGGCACCGTGTTCTTCGCCCAGGCGCGGGCCGGCAAGCTGGTGCTCGGCTTCGAGCGGGCGACGGCGATTGAGCTGGCGTTGCTGGTGCTGTGCGCCGGCTTGGTGTTCTTGCTGCCGATGAAGCAGCGCGAGCAGGCGGGGCACTGAGCTTTACCTTCGGGCCGCCTCGAGGGTTTTCCAAGTGGGAGACCTCGATGCCAGTTCGTTGGCTGTGCGGCGCAGCGCTGATGGTGTGGTGCGGCTGCGGGCTCGGGTATCCCGGCGTTCCACCTCCGGCGCGGCTGCCGGGGGGTGGCGCGCCCACCGGCGGCGACTCGAGCGGCTCCTCGTGCGTGGGTGACAGCTGTGCTCCGGCGGCAACCCCGGCGGGCGGGTGCACGTTCGACTCCGACTGCGTGGCCCCAGACACGTGCTCGGGTGGCGTGTGCTCGCCCGCCGCGGCGGCCGCGTCGGCCACCGAGGACGACGCGGGCACCGTGAGCGACGACGGCACCCCCACGGTCACCGACGAATCGAGCGCGAGCGACGGTGATGACGTCGAAGAAGCCGAAGACACCAGCGACGCCGACTGCGCCGACGGCAGCTGCGATGGCTGGTGCGACGACGTGCCCTGCTAAGGCGGGGGCGAGAGCCGGTGCTCCACCCACTTGCCGGCCTGGCAGCTGAACGCCGCGCCGAAGCAGACGTTGCAGGCGAGCCCCTCTTTCGGGCACGCGGCGCCGGCCTCCGCGCTGGTGCAGGCGGCGGGCTGGCAGCGCCAGGTGCTGGGCATCTGGTCGATGTTCGGGTTGTACGCCCCGCCCTGGCATGGCCGATCGCACGAGCAGATCGTCTCCGCGCTTCCACACACCTCGCCGGTGAGCTTGCAGGTCTTCCCTTCGTGCGCAGGGCAATCGAGGGCCGCGAGCTGCCTGGCGATCGCCGCTTCGGCGGTGACGGGCTGCACCTGCTCGGCGGAGATCAGCTGCAGATGGGGCCCGCGAGCCGGCCCGCGCAGCAGCAACCAGATCGCCTCCTGGCCCACCTTCGCCTTCGGCATCGCCGCAAAGTCCTTCGCGGTGCTGCCGGCGAAGATGAAGGTGAGCTCGGGCTGGTCGACCCCTTTGAGCATGCGCTTCACCTTCACGGTGGCCCGCTGCCAGTGCGCCGCCTGCGCGTTCGTCACCGTCACCGCTTCGAGCCGGGTTACCTCGCCGCGCACCACCACCTCCGACTCGGCGAGCGACTGCTGCGACGGCGGCGTGGCGGCGAGAACCAGAGCGGCGAGCAAGGGAGTCATCGGAGGCGACAGACGATACCGGTTCCCCGGGAATTCATCTTAGATGCGCGCCGATGCCAATCAGGGTGGCGGCGCTGACGGCGGCGGCTCTGCTCGGGTTCGCGGGCAACTCGATCCTCTGCCGGGCGGCGCTCCGCGGAGGGCTGATCGACCCCGCGGCGTTCACCGCGATTCGGCTCGGTGCCGGCGCGGTGGTGCTCTCGCTGGTGGCCCGCGCGTCACCGTGGAAGCGGCGCGATCTGCCCTCGGCGCTGGCGCTGTTCGCCTACGCCCTGCCCTTCTCGCTCGCCTACCTGAAGCTCGACGCCGGGACCGGCGCGCTGGTGCTGTTCGGAGCGGTGCAGTTCTCGATGCTCGCCTGGAGCCTGGTGCGAGGCGATCGGCCGGGCGCGCCGGTGTGGCTCGGCGGCGCGCTCGCGTTCGGAGGGCTGGTGGCGCTGGTGCTCCCGGGCCTGAGCGCGCCGCCGCTCCCCTACGCCGCGTTGATGGCCGCGGCCGGAGTGGCGTGGGCGGTGTACTCGCTGCGTGGCCGCGGCGCGACCGAGCCGATCGCCGCCAACGCGAGCAACTTCACATTCGCCTGCGTGCCCGCGGCGCTCGCGGTGCCGTTGGAGTCGCTGCACACGTCGACTCATGGCGCGCTGTTGGCGGTGGCGAGCGGGGCGATCACCTCGGGGCTCGGCTACAGCCTCTGGTACGCGGTGCTGCCGCGGCTGTCGCGCGCGAAGGCGGCGGTGGTGCAGCTGTGCGTGCCGCCACTCGCGGCGGTGCTGGGTGTGGTGCTGTTCGAGGAGCAGACGTCGATGCGGCTGGCGATCTGCGGCGCGGTGATTCTCGGCGGCGTCGCGTTGGCGACGGCTACGGCTGCGAGACCTTCACGTCGGTGACGTAGGCGTCGTCGGTCGAGCCAGAGAACATCGTGAACGCGCCGAGATGCGCGCTCCAGTTGTTGGGCGGGAACGCGTGCATCGCCGGCGTCGCATCGGCGTCGTCGAGCGTGAAGGCGAACGTTCCTCCGTCGGGGTCGAAGTGCCAGATCGCGTCGTGCCAGACGCCAACCGCGAGCACCTTGCCGTAATCCACCGAGAGCCCCGAGATCGTCCCGGTCCAGCCGTTGAAGCCGTCTTCGAGAATCGTGCCCTGCTGGCTCTTGATGATCTGCGGGTAGAACGCCGGCCCCGCGTCGGGGTTGATCGCCATCTTCAGCGACATGCTCCACGGAGCGCTGACGTCGATGCCACTGGGCATGTCGAACGACAGCGTGGTGCCGTCGAGGCCGCCGTGCTGAATGTGAACGCACTGCGCTCCCGCCAGAGGTTGGCAGCCGCCGTCGCACGTCACCCCCGCATCGAACGCCGGGCAGTTGCCGTAGCTCATGCTGGTGCCGATCGGGCGCGTGAGCGGGCCGGGGCCGCCATCGGTGAAGTCGAGCGTCAGGCGGGTGGGACCGGCAGGCGGCAGGTCGCTCGCGGTGCTGACGCGAAAGTTGGTGACCTCGACGCGCCCGCTGGCGAAGGCCGCGATCCCCAGCTTGCCGGGCTTCTGGAGCGCGTCGGGGAATCGAATCAGCTCCGAGAGCGCGCTCGCCGTGGGCCCGACCGAGAGCGAGATCACTCCCTGGTGCGAGATCAGCCGCATGTGCGTCGCGGTCATCAGGTTCGACGAGGCGCCGTGAATCGAGGTCGCGACGGTCGAATCGAGCATGTTGCTCTTCACCCGCTGGGTGAGCGACGAGAACGTGGTGCCGTCGGCCGCCTCCGGCGGAGCGAACGCGCCCATCCGGTAGCCGGTGCCACTGACGTGGATTCCCAGGCCGCCGTTAATCTTCCCGCCGGTGACGCTGTATTTGATGTCGGCGTCGATGGTGCAGTCGGTCCACTGGTCATCGCCCGCCACCAGCGACGCGGTGCAAGCATCCATCTGCTGCTCGAGTGACAGCCGCCCGCCCACCACGTCGTAGGTGCTGTTGGCGCAGCTCGGATCATGCGTCCACTTCGACGGGTCGTTGGTGTCGAGCGGCGTGGTGCTCACCGTCGGCAGGTTGGGAATCGTGCCTTCGCGGCCGCACGAATCGACGCTCACCACCCGCCCGGTGACGCGAACGTTGTCGGCGTGACCGGTGGTCGACTGCGTGCACGTGCCTCCGGTGCAGCTGGCAGCGTCGACGTTCACGCACACCTCAGCTCCACCCGGAGGCGCGACGCACAGCTTGTACTTCGCCACCCCGGTGGCCGAGATCGGGAAGCTCCAGTCGACCTGGCCCGCGGCCGCGCCGACCACCGCGGTGAGCGACGCCGGGTTCTGCGGCGCCTGCCCGCCGGTGCAGTCGAGCTCGCAACCATCGGAGCCCGCCTTCTGCAGATCTGCGTTGCCGTCGACGAAGTGCTCCACGCACGAGTACTGACAAGACGTGTCGGCGCAGCTCGCGGTCGCGTTCGACAGCGCGGGGCAACCGGCCGGCGAATCGGGGCAGCCCTTGGTCTTCGCCTTGTCGGGGTTGAAGATGATCGTGCAGCTGCACAGCACCAGCAGGGGCAGCGCTCTCATCGCGGCGCCTCCGCGGGGCCGTCGATCAGAAACAGCACCAGCGCCACCACCGCCGCGACGCCGGCGACCGACATCGTGATGTCGGCGGCGAGGTTCAAGGTGCGCTGGCTCGAGTCGGCGCCCGGGCGATCCGACGGCTTCACCTCGGGCAGCTTCGAGAAGCTCTGCTGCGCCATCACCGTCAGCACCGCGCCTGCGATCGCGAACGCTCCCGCACCGGCGGTGAAGCCGTATGCGTACGGCCGCAGCTTGTAGCCGGTCTGCGTCGCCGCCAGCCCGGGCGGCTGCTCCTTCGGAGTCAGCTTCGCGCCGGGAGTGAGATCGACGAACAGGGTCGACACCGCGCGAAGCGCCATCGGCTCGGGGTCAGCGGGAAAGCCCGGCAACCGCTCACTGTACTCCTGCACCTTCTTCGACTTCGCCACGTCGACCACCAGCGAGGTGAACATCGCGCCGTCGCCCACCTTGCCGAGCCCGAACGCGACCACGTACTGCGCCTCCAGCCGCTGCCCGAGCGTCGCCAGACACTCGACGTCTTCTCCGCACATCGCCGCCGCGCGCTGACGGGAGCGGGTCTGCTCCGCGCCGAGCACGGTGAAGTGCCGCTTGCCGACCTGCGCCCGCAGCGCCTCGGCCACCTTCTCCACCACGGTGGGTTCCACACCCAGCCCTTCGAAAGGAACGACCGCCACGTCGGAATCGGTCTGCGAGGCCCGTGCCACCAGCGGAGTCAGCACCACGGCGATCAGGGCGACGGCGGAGCGAAGGGTCATTTGCTCAGTCGGTGCGAAGCAGCTTCCAGCGCCGATTCAGCCGCCGGAATGGAAGACGCCAACTGAGTGTCGCGTCCCGCGCGGGCGTCGTCCAGTGCCTCTCTCACCGCCGCGCGCTCGATCGTCGTCAGCTGCGACTCGCCGTAGCGGGCCACCAACGCGTCATAGGTGCGCTGAACCGAAGCCGCGCGCGCCGCGAACGGGTGCTCTTCTTTCGGCGCGGGCGCGACCGGGGCCGCCTTCACCTCGGCGAGCTGCGGGTGGTGCTTCGAGCCGGCCTTCACCGGCCGAGGGGCGGGCGTGGGCGCAGGAAGAGACGGCGGAGCCTGCACCGGCTCCGGCGGCGTCTCGACTTTGGGCTCAGGGGCCACCACCACCGGAGCAGGAGCAACCGGAATGCCATCGGTCACCGGCGGCGCCGCGGCGCTCGCGAACCACACGTCTTTCTGTACGAAGACCACCACCGCGGCGATCAGCACCAGCGCTCCACCGGCGATCGCGAAACCCCTGTTGTTTCGGCGGGGACCGACGCCGGCAGCGGCCTGAATCGCATCGGTGGTCGGCCGCCGCGGCCCGTCGCCGGTGGCCAGGGTCTGCAGCGCGCCCTTCAGCTCCGCCGCGTTGCGCGGCCGGCCCGAAGGATCGAGCGAGAGACACCGGTTGAGCAGCGCCACCATCGCGGGGTGCAAGGGCTCACCGCTCGGGGTCTGCGCCGGCACCACCGCCGCGCCATCGCCGGGAGCACGCGCGGTGAGCGCCTCCACCATCGACACCCCGACAGAATAGAGATCTGCCCGGCCATCGACCGCGCGGCCCGCCGCCTGCTCGGGTGCCATGAAGTGGAGCGTGCCGAGCACCAACCCCTGCTGGGTGCGGCGATCGTTCGAGAGCCGCCGCGCGACGCCGAAGTCGAGCACCCGCGCGAAGTCGCCCCCCGCGGGGTCGGCGGTGATGAAGATGTTGTCGGGCTTGATGTCGCGGTGAACCACGCCGCGATCGTGCGCCGCCTGGAGCGCGTCGCAGACCTGGGCGAAGATCGCCGCCACCCGCTTCGGCTCCAGCGGCCCATCTTGCGTCACCACGTCGGCGAGGCTTCGGCCCGAGAGCAGCTCCATCACGCAGTAGACCCGGCCGCCCGGCTCTTCCACGAAGTCGTGAATCTCGACGATGTGAGGGTGGTTGATCTCGTTCACCACCCGCGCTTCGTCGAAGAAGCGGTGAACGATCTCCGGGTCTGACGCGTACTCCGGCTTGAGCAGCTTGATCGCCGCCTCGCGCCCGAGCCGCACGTGCCGCGCCTGGTAGACGTCGCCCATGCCGCCCGAGCCCAGCCGCTGGGTGAGCTCCCAGCTGCCGAAGACTTCACCCACGTGCTTGTCGGCCGGCGTCGGCTTGGCGGGCCGCGCGGGGATCACCGTGTCGTGCACCGGAGCCGCGGCGACGTACTGCGCGGTGCCGGGCCGGGCGATGGTGCGCAGCTGGTGCGCGAGCTCGCTCACGTTGGCGGGCCCCGAGCCGATCAGCGCGGGCCCGAGCAACGCCGCCAGCTCCGGCCGCACCCCGAACCACGAAGACGAGTCGGGGCGCTCGGGCGGCGGCATCCCGCGGAGCAGCTCGTAGCCCACCGCGGCCACCGAGGTGACCTGCGCCCGCGCGGCGTCTCCCGGCACGGTGCTGAACGGCGTGGGGTCGACCTCCGCGTGGGTGCCCGCTTCTTCGGAGACGCGGAAGGTCGCGAGGGTCAGCGCACAACCCGGACCGTGCGGTTGGAGCGCTTCGCAGGCTTCCACCAGCAGGCGCACCGCCGTCTCTGGGGGAACGGCACCGAGCCGGGTCAGCAGCTGCGCGGCGGTTTGAAGCTGCGCCATCTGTTCGCGAGCCTAGCAACTTCATGTAGCTTCAGCGCCGTGACCTTCGAGCGCAGGACCTGGGTGACGCGAGTTGCGGGAGATCGCCAGCGACGTACCCTCGCCGCCTACACCCTCACCGTGACCAAGGGCGCCGACGCCGGGGCCAGCGTTCAGGTCGCCTCGCCGCGGTTTCGCCTCGGCGCGCTCCAGGGCAACGACCTCACCCTGAAAGACCCGTCGGTGTCGGGCCTTCACGCCGAGCTGTCGCACGACGAGCTCGGAATTCGGGTGAAAGATCTCGGCAGCCGCAACGGCACCTTCGTCGACGGCGTTCGGGTGCTCGAGGCGGTGCTCACCGGCCCGGCGAAGCTCGCGCTCGGCGCCACCCAGCTCGAGTTCACTCCCGCCGGCGCCGAGGTCGAGCTCGAGGCGAGCGAGCAGAATTCGTTCGGCCCACTGGTCGGCAAGAGCGTGCTGATGCGCGAGCTGTTCAAGCAGCTGGAGCGCTTCGCCGCCACCGACTCCACCGTGCTGGTGATCGGTGAGACCGGCTGCGGCAAGGAGCTGGTCGCCGAGGCGATCGCCACCGCCAGCAGCCGCGCCAACGGCCCGTTGGTGGTGCTCGACTGCAGCGCGCTCGCGCCCAACCTGGTGGAGAGCGAGCTGTTCGGCCACGAGAAGGGCGCCTTCACCGGCGCGGTCTCCTCCCGCGCAGGCGTGTTCGAGCGCGCTCGCGGCGGCACCGTCTTCCTGGACGAGATCGGCGAGCTCCCGGTGGAGCTGCAGCCGCGGTTGTTGCGGGTGCTCGAGCGCCGCGAGGTGCAGCGGGTCGGCGGCAACAACCCGATCCCGGTCGACGTGCGCATCGTCGCCGCCACCCACCGCCGCCTCGAAGAAGAGGTGAACAAGGGCCGCTTTCGCGCCGACCTGTTCTACCGGCTCTCGGTGCTGCGGGTCGACGTGCCGCCCTTGCGTGAGCGCAAAGAAGACCTCCCGCTTTTGGTGGCGCGCTTCGCCGGCGAAGGCTTCACCCTCGACCCGAAGATGCTCGAGCGGCTCACCCAACACGACTGGCCGGGCAACGTGCGCGAGCTGCGCAACGCGGTCGAGCGGCTGAAGGCCAACGCCGACCCGCTGCCCAAGGCCCAGCCCGCTGCCGGTGGCGCGCCGGCCGCGAGCGCCAACCTCGACGAGCCGTTCCTGATCCAGAAAGAGCGGCTGGTGGGCGCGTTCGAGCGCCAGTACGCCGAGCTTCTTCAGCAGGCGAGCAAGGGCAACCTGGCCGAGGCCGCGCGCAAAGCGGGCTTGAGCCGGATGGCGGTGGTGAAGCTGCTCGCCCGCCTGGGCCTCGAGTAAAGCAACCGCGGTAGCCCGGCTTTCGCTACCCAGGTAGCACCTACATCGGCGCCCTCCCCCGTTTCCTGAACTTGCGGGCCCGAAGAGGCTGGCCTCGCGGTTGCTCTAGCTGCTCCTCGTCAACACTCACCAAGGAGCAAAAGTCATGAAGCGCCTGTTCGGTTTCGTCGTCGCGGCGGTGGTGATCATCTCGGGCTGTGAAGCGCCGGTGGAGGAGTTTCGCGCGGCGTCTCCGTCGGCCCAGGGCATCAACATCAAGATGCCCGACATGAAGGGCCAGGGGCTGGTCGGCGACCCGGCGGTGATGCCGGGCGTGACCGCGCTGTCGACCTTTCTGGTGAACGGCAGCGTCGCGCTGGTGCTGGGCCGCGTCGGTGAAGTGGTCGCCACCGAGCCGACCAAGCTGCTCGCCAGCTCCGCCGAATGGGGCCCGGTCTCGAAGCCGCTCTGGGCCGACGAGTACCAGCTGTCGATGACCAAAGACGCGTCGGGCTACCACTACACCGGTCAGGGCCGCCCCCGCTCGGGCGGTGAGTTCGCCACCATCATCACCGGCAACCACAAGCTGACCGCGACCGGCGCCGAGGGCGACTTCGTGCTCGACTTCACCGCGATGCAGTCGCTCGCCGATCCCCCGGGCAGCGTGGGCCAGGCGAAGGTGAAGTACACCCGCAGCAACAAGGGCGACGTCACCGTGGCGATCGACTTCGTGCAGACCGGCTCGCCGAACGACGCCAACCGCACCAACAGCAGCTACACCTTCTCGCAGGCCGAGCAGGGCGACGGTCACTTCGAGTTCGTGGTCGACCTCAACTACGTCACCACCACCGCGGCCAACGAGCGCCTGAGCATCATGTCGCGCTGGCACTGGGACGGCTCGGGCCGCTCCGACATCATCGGCTCGGGCGGTGACATCTCGACCCCGGCGCAGATGACCGAGTGCTGGGACGTCGACCACGCCCGCACCTTCTATACCGACACCCTCGGCATCTTCGCCACCGAGGGCAAGGCCGCCGACTGCGTGTTCACCGAAGCGACCTACTCGCGCCTCTAAGAGCCCTCGACATCGCGAGGTGAAGCGGGCGCTCCCGAGAAATTTCGGGGGCGCTCGCATCCTTTTGGGCGGCTCGATCGTCTTCGGGGCATGAGCGAAGAAAAGAAGCTGATCGCCGTCGCCGGCTCGACCGGCCGCCAGGGTTCTGCCGCGGTGAAGCACCTGCTCGCCAGGGGTTTTCGGGTGCGTGCGCTGACCCGCAACCCCGGCTCACCCGCCGCCCGCCGCCTCGCCGCCCTGGGAGCGGAGCCGGTGAAGGCCGACCCGTCTGAGGCCGCCAGCGTGCGCGCCGCGCTCACCGGGGCGTACGGCGTCTACAGCGTGCAGAACTTCTGGGATGCGGGGGTCGAGAGCGAGATCCACCAGGCGAAGACGATCGGCGAGGCGGCGTTCGGCGCCGGGGTGAAGCACTTCGTTCAGGGCTCGGTCGGCAGCGCGGCGAAGGGCTCGGGGGTGGAGCACTTCGAGTCGAAGTTCGTGATCGAAGAGCACCTGCGCGCGCTCGGCCTGCCGGTGACCTTCGTGCGGCCCTCGTGCTTCATGGAGAACTACTACATTCCCCAGGTGGAGATTGCGCTGCTCAAGGGCCAGCTGCTCGACCCGGTGCGCGCCGAGAAGCCGTTTCAGCTGATCGCCACCGACGACATCGGCGCGTTCGTCGCCCACGTGCTGGCGACGCCTTCGCTGATCGGCCAGGCGATCGACATCGCCGGCGACCAGCTCACCAACGTCGAGGCCGCCCAGGTGTTCAGCCGGGTGATGGAGCGGCCGATCGTGTTCAAGCGCATCCCTCCGCTGGTGGTGCGGCTGTTCATGTCGGAGATGCGCCCGATGTTCAGCTTCTTCGATCAGAAGGGCTTCGACGCCGACGTGGCCGGGCTGCGCACCCGCTTCCCCGAGGTGAAGTGGCAGCGGCTCGAAGACTGGCTCTACGCCGAAGGCTGGGACAAGCGCGCCAAGGCCGTTCGGAAGGTCGCCTAGAGTCGCGCCATGACCGACCTCCACGTGCAGATGGCGGAGGCGCGCGAGCGCTTTCTCGAGGCGGTGGCCGAGCTGCGGCCCGAGCTCCACCGCTACTGTTCGCGGCTCACCGGCTCGGCGATCGACGGTGAAGACGTGGTGCAAGACGCGCTGGCGAAGGCGTTCTACTCGCTCGCGCTGCAGCCCGAGCCGCCGGCGCTGAGGCCGTGGCTGCTCCGCATCGCCCACAACTGCGCGATCGATTTTCTGCGCCGCTACGAGCGCCGGGCGGTCGAGCCGATGGCGGAGCTGCCCGAGCCTCAGACGCCCACGAAGCGGTCGGCCCCGACGTGGTGCGCGCGTCGCTCTCGAGCTTCACCGCGCTGCCGGTGCTCTCGCGCAGCGCGGTGATCATGAAAGACGTGCTCGGGCTGTCGCTGGAGGAGATCGCCGACACCATCGGGTCGACCGTGCCGGCGGTGAAGGCGGCGCTCTTTCGTGGGCGATCGGCGCTCAAGGCGCAGCTGCAGCCCGAGCTGACGCCCTGGCGCGATCTGCCTGAGACCTCGCCGGCCGAGCGGGCGCTGCTCGATCGCTACTGCCGGCTGTTCAACGCCCGCGACTGGGAGGGCGTGCAGGGTCTGCTCGCCGAGGAGTGCCGGCTCGACCTGGTGGCGAAGTCGTCGCGCCGCGGCAAGGCGCAGGTCACCCCCTACTTCGGCAACTACTCGAAGGAAGACACCCGGCTGCAGGTGGCGCGCGCCGAGGGCCGCGATCTGCTCGCCGTGTTCCGCCCCGCGTCGAGCCCCTCGCCCACCTACGTCATCTCGCTCGAGTGGTCCGGCGAGCGGGTGCGGCTGATTCGCGACTACCGGTACGTGCCGTATTTGATCGACGCGTTGACGCTGGAAGCGCTCAGCGCGGGTACCAGGTGATGGTGTTGCCGTCCTGAAACCAGATTCGCTTCGAGTCGGCGTGCGCGGAGCTCACCGGGAACGGGTATCGCGTGAGCGTGATCTCGGTGCCGTCGAGGTGCGGGAGAAACAGCTGGGTGCCGGCGCCATCGCCCGACAACAGCATCGGAGACACCTGCGGCGTCGTCTGACCCGATGCTGGAGTGGGCACCCTCAACGGCTCCACGTGGTGAATCTCGGCGGTCAAAGGCTGCGTCTGCCCCGTCTGCCAGCCGGTGACGAACAGCCCCTCGGGTGTCGGGCTCAGCTGCAACGGGTTGACCCACCAGACGCCGTCGTCGTCGAAGCCGACCACGTCGAGCGAGGCTGGCGAACACCCTGCGTCGGCAAACCCTCCCGCGGCCGCGGAGTAGCTGCAGACCTGGGCCCCAGTGGGTACGGCGGTGACTCCGACATCGGGCACGAACTGGCCACCGCTGCCCATGCCCGAGTTCGTGGGCGGGAGGCCGATCTCCGGAGAGAGCGTGAAGCCCGCGTCGGGCGAGAAGCGCACCTCGATGAAGCTGTTCATGTCGACCACCAGCGCGCGATCGCCGGAGGCAAAGATGCGCGGCGTACCGTTGATGGCGATCGCGGCCGAACCGGTCGCCGACAAGGTGCCATCGGCCTCGAGCTGGTACAGCGAGACGCTCTGATCGTCGGCGCCCTGCAGCCACACCCGGTCTTGGGACAAGGCGAACGCGTTCGCGCGCACGCTGTCGACCACCTGGCCGGCGCGAATGGTGCGAAGCCACGTCTCGTAGAACACCAGATCGAGGCAGAGCAGCGTGTCGCCCGAGAGGTCGATCTGCAGGCAGTTCAGCGCCGGTACGTCGATCGTGTTCGGGGCGACGCCGGTCTTGTCGAGCGCGACCAGCACGTCTTGCTGGACGCTCCCGAGGTCGGGCTGGAACCGGGCGACGAGGTGATACCGGCCCGGCCTCGTGGGCGTGAAGGTGATCGTGGCGCGGGCATCGGCGCCGATCTGACTGGGAGCGGAAGCGGTGCTGGCCACCACCGCGTTCACCGGGTCGGCCACCGAAACGTCGACCCGGCTGACGGCCGGCGGTTCTCCGCTGCAGCTGAGCGGGAGCAAGATCGCCAGCTCGACGTTCATCGGCGTACCCACCAGGCCGATCACGCCCACGGCCGAAGTGCCCGTGCCTCCGCCGGCGCCACCGCGAACCGGACACGACGGCATCGGCGCACTGCTGCCCGGGCAACCGGTGAGCGCGAGGGCCGCAACCCACAGCGCCGCGCGCAGCATCAGCGCGGGTACCAGGTGATCGAGTCGCCCCGCTGCGCCCAGATTCGCTTGGAGTCGGCGTGCACCGCGGCCTCGTCGAGCAGCGGGTAGCGCACCAGGTTCACCACGCTGCCATCGAACTCCGGCAGGTAGAGCGGGTCGGTGTTCATCGTCATCAACCCGGTGCCGATGTGGAGCATCGGCGAGACCGTCGCTCCCTGCTGTCCATAGTTGCTGCTCAAGGCATCGATCGGCAGAAGCCCGAGCGAGGCGGTGGCCACCATGCTCTGGCCAGACCGCACGCCTTCGACCGACAGGGTCATCGAGCTCGAGAAGCCGCCGGCAACCGCGTCGGTCCACCACACTCCGTCGTCGTCGTAACCCGCCTCGGTGAAGTTGCCGTCGATACAGCCGGCGTCGACATAGCCGCTCGGTCCCGAAGCGAAGTGGCAGATGGCGACCGGCGACATCGTGACCACGCCGGCGCCGGGCACCCAGTGGGCCCAGGTGCCCGAGCCCTTCGATACTGCGGCAGAGGTGTCGAAGCCACCGTCGGAGAGAGCCTGAACCTCGATGAATTCGGCGTCGTCGACCAGCAGGGCGCGATCGCCATTCACCAACAACTGCAACGCCTGCAGCTGCGGCTGACCCGGCCCGTTGAGCGGCAACACCGCCCGCGACGACAGCGAGCCGTCGGTCTCGATGCCGTACAGGTACAGGTTGTCTTCTTGGGGCGTCTCCACCCACACCTGCCCGTCTGCGTAGCCGAACGCGCGCGCCGGCACCGACGACACCACCTGTGCCGCGCGAATGGTGTGAAGCCAAGAGCCGGCTCCGATGTCGAGACACAGCAGCGTGTCGCCATCGATCTCGATCTGCTGGCAGTCCAACGCCGGGGAGGTGGGAATGCCGACGATCACCGGCGCCTCGGCCGTCTTGTCGACCGCCACCAACACGTCTTCCTGTACCGTGCCCAGGCTGGGCTCGAAGCGCGCGCTGAGGTGATACGGCCCGCCACCGCCGGCGTGAAGGTCACCGTGGAGCGAATGCTCCCGTTCACGTCCATCGGCGGTGTCGCGGTCGCCATCACCACCTTGTTGTCTGGCCCCGCGACCGCCACGTCGACCCGGCTCGCCGTGGGGCTCATACTGCACGAGCCGAGCGCGGGAACGAGCTGAACCTCGACGTTCATCGGCTTGCCGGTGAGCCCCACCTGGGTCGGCGTGGTGCCGAAGCCACCGCCGGTGCCGCCTCTCCCCGCGCTGCAGGTGGGAGACGACGAGCACGCGCACACGCTCGCCACCGCCAACACTGCGATCGACACGCGCCAGATCATTCGAGCGTCAACAGCTGCACCTGGGGAAACTGCTGTTCGAACACGGCCTCGGGCACCTGAAACTCCCCCGGCGTCGATGTGGCGACCACACCGGGCAGCGCCGACAGGTGGCGCGAATCGGCACCCAACGGGTCGCGCACGGTGACGATGCCGGCCTTCGGGTCGACGGCGGTCACCGCGAACGCGTGGGCCGAGCGCGGCTTGGCGGGGTCGGTCTCGAGCCAGGTCGCGATCACCGGCGACCTCTGCTCGAGGTTCTGCGCGATCCGCGGGAGCACGGCCGGGCCGGGCGCGACGGTCTGGGTGGTCACCTTGCCGCCGACCAGCGCCTGCACCACCGCGCCCGAGGTCTGGTCGTCGCGGTTGCCGATGCCTTCGAGCTCGAGCTCCTGGTAGCCGGTGCCGAACTGCGCTGCGTAGGCCTTCTCGAACACCGCCGGCCAGAGCGCCGCCGAGCCCTCCGCGGGGTGCGCATACAGCAGCCCGCCTACGCCGCCGCGGGTGGGAAAATCGAGATCGATCTGGGTCGTCTCGCGCGACTGAATGCCGGTGCCCGGCGAGCTGTAGAGCGCGACCGACGCCCGATCGCCACTGCCCGGCCGAATCGCGGAGCTGATCGCCTCGGGCCGCAGCTGGGCGAGGCTGATCAAGGCGCTCATCATCCAGCAGTCGCTGATCGAGCCCTGGCGCACGTCGCCGGGCGAAGGGCCAGAGGCACCGAAGATCGGCGTGCCGGCCAGCGACACGTAGGTGCCCTTGCGGGTGCCGTCGGCGCGCAGCCCGCGATCGGCGGTCGCCAGCAGCGGGTCCTCCAGCGAGCCCACCGCTTCGGGGTGGTGGAGGTACTCGGGCCCGGGGTCTTGCAGCTCGCCCGAGGCGCGGCGGGCGAGCACGTCTTGCCACACTGCGATGATCGCCTTCGAGTCGGCGACGATGTCGGGCTGCCCCGACCAGAGCGGGTCGTCGATCATCTTCTGCCGAACGGCAATCTGCGCCCGCAAGGTGTCGGAGCTGAGAAACTGCGCCCGGCCGGCGACCACCGTCATCGCGCCCGGCGTGCCGGAGTGCTCTGCGCGCGCTTCCCTGAAGCCCTCCGCGATCGCCGCCGCCGCCGGAATGGTCGGGGCGAACTTCTCGTAGAAGGCGAGCTTGTCGTCGAGCTGGGCCAGCGGCATCTCGAGGCCGTCACGCTTCCACGCCTCCACCGAGCCCGGGACGACGTCGCGGGTCTCGCCGGTCTTCGCCGAAAGCAGCTGCTCGGCGCGCTTCAGCTCGGCTTCGCGGCCCGGCGCCTTCAGGTCTGACCAGATGTAGCGGGCCAGCTCGGTGGCGTTCATCTCCTCCAGCGGCTTCGGCACCGTGCCCGCGCCCGACGGCATCACCGGAGAACCTGACCCAATACGGGGCATCCCCCTCTCTTACTTCACCGGCAGGTCCTGCTGCACGTGGGTCACCGTCGGCAAGGGCAAGGCGGTCAGCGTCGCCCGGCTCGCGACGCAGTCGTGCAGCCTCGCGTCGGGCGCGCCGGCGATCGTCGCCGAAGTGACCGAGGTCTGATGCGCCTCCACCACCACCGGCACCGCCGGCAGGCCGTCGGCGAACCGGTTCTGCTCCACCAGGCAGACCATCGAGAAGGCGCGCAGCTGCGCCTCGTTCACCTCCCGAATCGAGGCCTCGATCTCCGCCTCCGGGCCCTGGTGGTTCCACCACACCTCCACCGCCGACACGCTCGGGTCGAGGCGGGCCTCCCGGAGCTGCTTGCGCAGACAGGCCAACGTCGCGGGCGGCGGCTGGGGGTCGTCTTTGCCGGTGCCAAAGAGCGATCGCACCTGCCCGGCCTCCAGCCGCGCGGTCACCCGGCTGTTCACCCGCCGCAGCTCGATCTCGATCGGCGAGCAGACGGTGAGCGCCTCTTCGATCGTGCTCGCCGCGCCCGAGGCGTCGGTGTCGGCCTTCCACTCCGCCTGCTGCGCCAGGTGGTGAGCGATCGCGAGCGCGTGCACCAGCGGAGTGACCTTCGCCTCCGCGATCGGCACCGTCTCTTTCAGCCCCGAGGTCGGGTCGCTGTGGCTCGGCCTCAGCAGGTCGATCCACTCCGCGTACTCGTCGCTCTTCAAGTCGCCCAGGTGCGAGTCGATCAACCCACCCGACAGCGCCAGCGACGGCACGCCGTGCGCGACGTGGCGCTTCCACCGCTGCTCCATCTCGAGCGTCTCTTCGCAGTCCACCGGTGCGCCGCCCACCCGGCACGCCGCCGGGTGATGTTCGGCGTCACAATGCTCGGAGCTGCCTTGGAGCTCGGCCAGCACCTGCTCGACGTGGGCGCGGGGCGAATAGGCGAACAGCTTGCTCTGCCGCGACGGCCCCCAGCGCACCACCCGCTCACCGACGGTGCTGGTGCCGGTCACCGTCACCGTCGCTTCGAAGGTGAACGGCACCTCCGGCGCGACCCGCCGGAGCCGCAGCGTCGCCTCCCAGGTGGACCCGCCGTTCCACGACACCCGCCGGTGGCGCACCCGGTGCTCGAGCTGATCGCCCAGCTTCGCGCGCCACAACCCCGCCGGCTCGGCCGCCGCCACCGACAACGAAACGAGCACCGCGGCCGAAAGCGTCATCTTCCTCACGCTACGAGAAGCAGACACTCGCCGGCATCGGCCGAACGCCTGACGGTTCCCCGAAAAATCGCCCACGTGCTAGCTGATGCGCCATGACGCTCACCGTTATCGCCGCGACCGTGCTGGCGCTCTCCCCTGCTCCCGCCACGAAGAAAGGCTCCTCGATGCTCTCCTCACCGCTGCTCGCCCCGTGGACCGGCCCCAACGGCGGCGTGCCTCCGTTCGCCAAGGTGCAGGTGAAGGACTTCGAGCCCGCGCTGGAGGCCGGCATGGCCGACAACCTCAAGGAGGTCGAGGCGATCGCCAACGACCCCAACCCGCCCACCTTCGACAACACCTTCGTGCCGCTCGAGAAGTCGGGCCGACCGCTGCGCCGCGCCACCGCGATGTTCGGCGTCTGGAGCGGAGGCCTGTCGACCCCCGAGTTCCGCAAGGTCGAAGAGAAGATGGCGCCCAAGCTGGCCGCCTTCAACGACCAGATCATTCAGAACGCCAAGCTCTTCGCCCGCATCAAGGCGGTCTACGAGTCTCCCGAGAAGGCGAAGCTCACCCCCGAGCAGCAGCGGCTGGTGTGGCAGTACTTCACCGACTTCTCTCGCCAGGGCGCCAACCTCTCGCCCGAGCAGAAGGCCGAGCTGTCGAAGCTCAACCAGCAGCTCGCCGCGCTCTACACCAAGTTCAGCCAGAACCAGCTCGCCGACGAAGAAGGCCACTCGCTGGTGATCGACAAGAAAGAAGACCTCGACGGCCTGCCCGAGTCGCTGGTCGCCGCCGCGGCCGAAGAAGCCACCCGCGCCAAGCAGAAGGGCAAGTGGGTGATCGCCAACACCCGCTCGTCGATGGAGCCGTTCCTGACCTACTCCACCCGCCGCGAGCTGCGTGAGAAGGGCTTCAAGATGTGGGCGAGCCGCGGCGACAACGGCGACGCGCACGACAACAACGCGATCGTCACCGAGATCCTCCAGCTCCGCGCCAAGAAGGCGAAGCTCCTCGGCTTCCCCACCTACGCGCACTGGCAGCTGTCGAACACGATGGCGAAAGACCCGAAGAACGCGATGGCGCTGATGCAGTCGGTGTGGGCGCCCGCGCGCGACGCGTTCAAGAAAGACGTCGCCGACGCGCAGGCGATCGCCGACCGCGAGGGCAAGGGCGTGAAGATCGAGCCCTGGGACTACCGCTACTACGCCGAGAAAGTTCGCAAAGAGAAGTACGACCTCGACCTCACCACCGTCACCCCGTACCTCCAGCTCGAGCACCTGCGCGAGGCGATGTTCTGGGAGGCGGGCGCGCTGTACGGCCTCACCTTCACCAAGGTCAGCGGGCTGCAGACCTTTCACCCCGACGTCGAGGTGTACGAGGTGAAGGGCGCAGACGGCGCTCACGTCGGCTACTGGTACTTCGACCCCTACGCGCGGCCGGGCAAGCGCAGCGGCGCGTGGATGAGCGCCTACCGCGAGCAGTACCGGTTCGACGGCGACACGGCGACGATCGTGTCGAACAACTCCAACTTCAACAAGGGCGCCAAGGGCGTCACCGTCTCGTGGGACGACGCGCGCACCATGTTCCACGAGTTCGGCCACGCGCTCCACGGGCTGAACTCCAACGTCACCTACCCCACGCTCTCGGGCACCAACACCGCGCGCGACTTCGTCGAGTTCCCCTCTCAGTTCAACGAGAACTTCCTCGAGACGCCCGAGGTGCTGAAGTTTCTCGTCAACGCCAAGGGCGAGCAGATCCCCAAGGACCTGCTGACCCGCATCGAGAAGGCCCGCAACTTCAACCAGGGCTTCCAGGTGGCGGAGGCGCAGGCCTCGGCGCTGGTCGACATGAAGCTGCACCTCTCGACCGAGCCGAAGATCGACCCCAAGGCGTTCGAGAAGTCGGCGCTGGCGGAGATCGGGATGCCCTCGCAGATGGTGATGCGCCACCGCATTCCGCAGTTCGGGCACATCTTCTCGGGTGAGGACTACGCGGCCGGCTACTACAGCTACATCTGGGCCGAGGTGCTCGACCACGACGCCTTCGAAGCGTTCACCGAGGCGGGCTCGCCGTACGACAAGGCCACCGCCAAGAAGCTCAAAGACACCATCATGAGCGTCGGCAACACCGTCGACCCGGCGGTGGCGTACAAGAGCTTCCGCGGCCGCGACCCCAAGCCCGACGCGCTGCTGCGCTCGAAGGGCTTCCCGGTGCCTTCGGCCGCGGCACCCGCGAAGTAGCCGTCAGCCGCCGAGCGCGGCCCAGCCCGACCAGCCGCCGTTCACCTGGGTCTGCCACAGGTGGTAGACGCCGCCGAACGGGCCGCGAACGAAGACCTCCAGCCGGCCGTCCTGGTCGTTGATCACCGACGGCGCGGAGGCCAGCGGCAGATCGGCGATCGGCCAGAAGCCGCTCCAGCCGCCCGCGCCGTTCGGGTCTTGCCACGAGTGGTAGAGGTTGCCGTCGGCGCCTTTGACGAACACCTCGAGGCGCCCGTCCTGGTTGTTGCCCACCGCCGGTTTCGACGCCGCGTTGCCGCCCATCGGCACGATCTGGCTCCAGCCGCCGTTCGGTGCGCCCTGCCAGCAGTGCCAGACCTGACCGTCGGTGCCGGTGCCGAACATCTCCAGCCGGCCGTCGGCGTTGCGGCCGACCGCGAGAATCAGACGCCCACTGGCCGCCCATCGGCGCGAAGCCGCTCCAGCCGTTGGAGGTCTGCCACTGGTGCCACGCCTGGCTGTCGGTGCCGCGCACGAACACCTCCAGCCGCCCGTCGGCGTTGTTGGCGACGCTCAGCGAGTCGAGCACCTGGCCGCCCATCGGGGCGAAGCCGCTCCAGCCGCCGTTGGGCGCGGTCTGCCACTGGTGCCAGAGCTGACCGTCGCTGCCGATCACGAACAGCTCCAGCCGGCCGTCGGTGTTGGTGCCCACCGCGATGCCGGGCCGCGCGACGCCGCCGAGATCGGCCCAGCCGCTCCAGCCGCCGCCCGGGGTCTCCTGCCACTGGTGATACGTGTGGCCGTCGGTGCCGACCGCGAACAGCTCCAGCCGGCCGTCTTGATTCGCCGCCGCGACGGGCTCGCCGCCGAGCACCCCGCCGAGATCGCCGAACGGGCTCCAGCCGCCGTTGGCCTGGGTCTGCCAGCTGTGGAGGATGTTGCCGCTCGGCCCACGCGCGAACGCTTCGATGCGCCCGTCGGCGTTGAGCGCCACGCCGACGTTGGGCTCGCCGCCGCCGCTGCTGCCACCGCCCGAGCCGGCGAACGCGCGCAGCTGATCGAGGGTGCCGTTGAACACGTCTTGATCGACGTTGCCGCTGATGCCCGGCACGCCGGAGCCGCCCCACTGCCAGAACGACCAGTTGCTCCACGAGTTGGGGAGGTTCGGGCAGCTGACGCCGTAGTTGGCCACCACCAGCGGGTAGTCGCCGAACTGGCCGTTGAAGTACTGATTCCAGTAGCCGACCGCGGTGTAGATCATCGGCCGCTTGCCGGTGCCCGCCTCGACCGCGTTGAGCCAGGTGGTGAGCTGGCTGGCGTTGGGGGTTCCCGAGGTCCACTCCACGTCGAGCATCACCGGGAGATCGCCTGGCCCCAGCCGCCCGACCGCGTTCACCGCCACCTGCGCCTGCCAGGCGGGGTCGTCGTTCGGCTCGAAGAACTGGTAGGCGCCGCGAATCAGCCCCTTCGCCTGAATCTCGCTCCAGTTCCGCCCGAACTGCGGGTCGTTGTAGGTGCCGTCGTTGATGCGGGTGATCGCGAACTGCACTCCGCTGTTGGCCACCGCCTGCCAGTCGATCGTGCCCTGGTAATACGAGACGTCGATGCCGGGCACCGTCGGCCCCTGGGCGCAGACCTTGAGCGCGTTCGAGCTCTCGCCGGTCTTCTCGCCTTCGTTCACCAGCGCGCCGGAGTTTCCACAGCCGGCCCAAAGCCACACCGAAGTCAGCGCCAACACGGTTGCTCGGTTCATGCGCGCGACCCTGAGCAACCTCCGCGCCATGATGTGCTTTCGCGCAGATGCGGCGAAACGCGGAGGTTTCGCTGGAGCGCGCCCGCGCGTGACGCCGTCAACGCGGCTCACATCTTCGAGGGGCGCGATTTACGCCCCGAATTACCGCCGGTGATTTCGTTTCAGACGGGGTGGCGCGGCGAAATTCGCCCGGAAATCCCTCTCGAATGCATCGCGGGCTGACAGAATCACCCCGGTAACCCAAGGCCCGTTCAAACGCACAACCATGCATGACAACTGTCCACAAAGCCCACGCCACCACTGCCTCCCATGCGGCGCACCCGGCGTCGTCGAAGCTGACGCTCGGCGCTTCGGGCGCGAGCGTGCAGCAGCTGCAGCAGGAGCTGAAGGCCGCCGGCCTGTACTCGGGGCCGATCGACGGCAAGTTCGGGCCCCAGACCGACGCCGCGGTGAAGAAGTTTCAGCGCCAGCACGGGCTGAAAGCCGACGGCTGGGCGGGCCCGCAGACGCTGGCCAAGCTCAAGGGCCACAGCACCGGCAGCTCCGGTCAGTCGAGCTTCACCCCGTCGAAGACCTCGGCGAAGCCGCCCGCGGGCGGCCCCAGCCCCACGGTGGAATCGTCGGGCCCGCGCTCGGCGCAGATCAACTCGATGCTGAACTGGTCGCGGAGCAAGGTCGGCACCCCGTACGCGGCGGTGAACCCGTTTCGCTTCGGCAACGTGCCGTGGGACGGCAAGGCTCACACCAGCGTCAACGGCACCGGCACCGTCTACCACTACCCGAAGGGCACCCAGGTGTTCGACTGCTCCGGCTTCGTGGTGGCGAGCTACCGCCAGCTCGGCGTCGACCTCGCCGCGCACGGCCTGGCGACCTCGTCGGCGATCAACGCCAACGCGAACCACTTTCTGCAGAACGTGCCGGTCGATCAGCTGCAGCCCGGTGACCTGATCACCCTCAAGCCCGAGAACGGCGTCGGCCACGTGGTGATCTACGAGGGCAACGGCAAGATCGTGCAGTGCAGCGGCGGCAAGGGCGTCAACGAGGCGCCGCTCGACTGGAGCCGGGTGCAGTCGGCGCGCCGCGTGCCCCTGCCCTGATCACTTCGGGTCGTTGTCGAGATCGGGGTCGTGCCAGTCGGCGCCGGCGTCGGGCGCCTGCGGCTTGACGTCGATCGCCACCTTCTCGAGCGCGATCGGCGGGCCGGGCCGCTGCATCGTCACGCCCACCACCGCGTCGCAGCCTCCGTCGAAGCTGCCCGACCAGTCGCGGTAGCCCTTGAGCGACAGCTGCAGCTTCACCGGCCCCGGGTGGTAGTGGTTGTCGGAGTAATACGGTGTCTGGCCGACGTCGGAGCCGTCGATTCGCACCCGCGCCCCGGACGGCCAGGTGTCGATGGTGACGATCGGGCCCTTCGGTGGCTCGGGAGGCTTGGGCCAGAAGACGACCGCGCCCACGCCGGCGAGCGCGAGCACCACCGGCACGGCGATCAAGAGCACGCGGCGGGGGTTCACCCCGTGGCTCCGTGCGTCTTCAGCAGCGCTTCGAGGTCGGCGAGTGCCGAGTCAGGCACCGACCAGCTGGTGTCCCAGGTGCGCTGGAGCGCGGGCAGCTTCTGGAGCTCACGCTCCGCCCAGGCGAGCTGCTCGGGCACCCGGGGCACCATGTCCATCATTCCCCCGCGGTCGGGCACGCTCAGAGTCCAGCCGCTGGCGCCGTGACGCAGCCAGAACTCCCAGCCGTTGAGCTTGATGGTTCGATCGCTCACCCGCGCGAGCGTCTCACGGTTTGCGCACGAACTCGATCTCGAGTGAGAGCTCGACCTCATCACCGACCGCGACCCCGCCGGTCTCCAGCGTCTTGTTCCAGTTGAGCCCGAAGTCCTTGCGGTTGACGCGGGCGGTGGCGCGGGTGCCGATGTGGAGGTTGCCCCAGGGGTCCTTCGCCACCGGAGTGAGGGCCTCGGCCTCGAGCACCACCTTCTTGGTGATCCCGTGCAGTGTGAGGTCTCCGGTGATGCGCAGCCCCGCCCCGGCCTTCTCGACCTTCGACGACTCGAAGGTGAGCTGGGGGAACTTCTCGACGTCGAAGAAGTCGGCGCTGCGGAGGTGGTCGTCGCGATCTTTCCAGTTGGTGTCGATGCTCTTGGCGTCGATCTGCACCGAGACCTTCGACTTCGAGAGGTCCTTCTCGTCGAGGTCGAGGCTGCCGGTGAATTTCGCGAACCGGCCACGGGTGTACGAGACCATCAGGTGGCGCACCTTGAAGCCGAGCTCGGTGTGAGAGGTGTCGAGGTCCCAGTGGGTGGCCGCGTCGGCCGAGACCGCGGTCAACGCCGCCGCCACCGCGACCGCCATTTTCGTCGTCTGCATGATTGTTCTCCGTTCGAGCCGGTTGATTCCGGCGTCTGCAGAAGTACCCAGCGTGATGCGCTCGCGGTAGGCGGCCAACCACGACATACTGTTCACGTTCATGAACAATCGCCGCCACCTGCCCGCGCTCGAGCTCGATCAGCTGCCCGCCTACGGCCTGTTCGCGCTGGTGGTGAAGCACCGGAGCTTCAGCGAGGCGGCGCGGCTGACGGGCTTGGCGCGCTCGGCGGTGAGCCAGCGCATCGCGCGGCTCGAGCGGCGTCACGGGGTCGCGCTGCTGCGGCGCACCACCCGGCGGGTGACCGCCACCGAGGCAGGCGCGATGTTGTTCGAGCGCTGCGCACGGCTGCTCGAGCACGCGGAGGGCCTCTTGCGGGAGGTGGACAGCGATCGGCTCGCCGGCCCGGTGAGGCTCAACGCGCCGCTGAGCCTGGTGAACGCCTGCGTGCGGGAGCTGTTGGTGCAGGTGATCGCCGCGCACCCGGAGCTGACGATCGACCTGGTGATCGAGAACCGGCAGGTCGACCTGTTGGAGACGCGTGACGACGTGGTGCTTCGGGTGGCCCGGGAGCTGTCACCCGGCACGGTGGCGCGGCGGCTGGCCCCGATTCGAATGGTGCTCGCGGCGTCTCCCGCGTACCTCGCGACGGCGGGCGTGCCTCGCCACCCGCGCGAGCTCGTTCACCACCGGTGCCTGCGCTACGGCATGCGCCCGAGCCGCACCGAGTGGCGCTTCGACGGCGGAGCGATCACCGTACCTGCGGAGGGGCCATTCATCGTCAACGACGGCGGGGTGCTGAAAGACCTGATGCTCGACGGTCAGGGGCTGCTGATCCTGCCGGAGTACATGATCGCGGCCGAGCTGCGCTCGGGTGCCGCGGTTCGGGTGTTGGAGGACTTCGCGCTCGACGCGCAGACGTGTTGGGCGGTGCTGCCCGCCGGCCGGACGGCGACCCGCCGGGCGAAGTTGGTGGTCGACTTTCTCGCCCAGAAGGTGGCGACGGCGCTTCCTCGCGCGCCGTGATTCACCGCGTGGTGCGGCGGAAGGTGCCGGTGAGGTGTTCGGTGCAGGGCGTGCCGTTCGCCCAGCGCTCGAGCTGGTAGGTCACGGTGGCGTCGAGCACGTAGGTACCGCCGTCGCGGGAGATGCCGCCGTCGAGCGGGCCGCCACCGGAGGTCGTCGCCGACGGTGAGCTGCACATCTGGCCGGGCGTGAAGGTCCCACCCGTTGCGTCGACGTCGAGCGAGACGGTGTTGCACTGCACGTGAGCGAAGTAGAGCGAGAGCCAGACAGTGTTGGAGTCGCCCGCGTCTGCGGAGGCGGTGAACCCATCGGCCATCGAAAGCCGGTCGATCTGGGTGCCGTCACCGCAGCTGCCCGTGATCGCGCTGTCTCCGCTGAAGGTTCCGACGAAGTCGGCGTTGGGTGCCGCGTTGCAGCCGAGCAAGAGCAGCACCGCGATCGCGGTGATGAAGCAACGGGCACGGTCATCGCCCGCGCTCACTCGGGCGTCAGTTACTCGCCGCTGCTGGGTCTCGCTCACCGCCGCGAGCGTCTCACGGCTGGGGCTGTTCGAGGCCGACAACGGCATTGATTGAGGGTGAGTGGGGCAGTCAGCAGCACCTGCCCGGTCCGGCTCCGCCCGCGATTGAGCGGCCAGCCGTGCGACGCGGGTGTGCCTCGCGCACTGCGCGGCGTTCGGTCGCAAATTCGCGTTCAATTCGCGTCGCCGTCAGGTCGTGATGTCATTTACCCACACGGCATGTGGGTGAATGACATTGCGACTCCCGGCCTTTGGCGGACATGTCAGACCCGCATGCTTGAGTAGCGCCTTTTTCGGGGGTGGCGGGTGGCGGGTCGGGCAGAGCAGGTCGTCGCAGAAGTTGCGTCTCAACAGCACGGCGTCGTGTCGCGCGATCAAGCGCTCCGCGCTGGCTTCACCGAGCGACAGGTCGAACACCGAGTCACCGAGGGCACCTGGGTCGCGCTTTTCCCAGGCACCTACCGGTTGCCGGGCAGTGCTCCCAGTTGGTTTCAAGACCTTCGCGCAGCCGCGTTGTGGGCCGGGCCTGGGTACGCGTTCTCGCATCGTTGCGCGGCGGCGCTTCACGAGCTCGATCGGTTTCCAGCCGGTGTGGTCGAGCTCACCACCACCCGCAACCTTCGATGCGTCCGTTCGGCGCGCGTGCACGTCGTGCGTGCGTTCCCATATTGCGATCTCACGATGGCCCGTGGGTTTCGAGTGACGACACTGCCCCGTACGCTGGTCGATCTCGCGGAAGACGAGGCCTTCAAAGATCTCCGAGCCACCATCGATCAGGCGTTGCGCGAGAAGAAGACCACTCTGAACGCGTTGGAGGTCGCGCTGAGGGTCAAGCGGCCGGGCGTGCCACCGCTTCGCGCTCTGATTCAGCGCTACCTGAACGGCGCGAAGCCCGCGGAGAGTGAGCTCGAGGCACGGGCGCTGGAGTTGTTCGAGGCCGCGGGTCTGCCGACGCCGATTCAGCAACACGAGATCGAGGCCGGCGGCCGCACGTTTCGAGTCGACTTCCACGTGCCGGGTACACGGCTGATCGTCGAGACCGACGGCTACGCGTTTCATTCGGGCGCGGGCTACGAAACCGACCGCACCCGCGACATCGTGCTCGAGTCGTACGGCTACGTCGTTCAGCGGTGGACCTGGAGCTCGATTCACGAACAGCCGCGGTTACTGGTCGAAGCGGCGAAAAGGATCATCGCGCTCGGCCCTCGCCAGGAGACCCCGGTCGAAGCCGCGGGCTGACGCACGGCGACCGCAAAGCGAAGCACACCCGCACTGAACGGCTGGCCGCGAAGTCGCGGGCGGAGTCAGCCGGGGCACTGCGCCAACCCGAGCCCCCTCCCCCAATCAAAGCGACGGCAGAGCGGCCGCGAACCCGCGGCGGCCGGAACCTCACTCCGGCTCGAGCTGCACCGGGAAGCTGACCTTCACGTAGCCGCCGCCCTGCGGCTCGGCGAACTTCCACTTCTTCACCTTACCGGTGACGCAGCCCACGAACGCCGCCTCCTCGAAGCCGGGGCCGCTCACTTCGGCGTCGGCCACCAATCCATCGGGCGCCACCTCGAATTTCAGCTTCGCGGTGCCCTTCGGCGGCGCGCCCTTTTTCACCCGCTTGACCAACTCGGCGTAGCAGGCCTCGACCTCGCCGCGATGCGCCTCCACGCCCTTCTTGATGTCGTCTTTGCTCAGCGAGCCTTTGGCGTGGACCGCCTTGTCGAGCGCGAAGCCGTTGAAGGTCGGGCCGCCATCGGGCGTGCCTCCGTCGTCGGTGCGCAGCAGGTTCACCTTGTCGGTCTTGTCGGCCAGCGCGACGAGCGGCACGGCCACCAGCAGCAATACGAGTCGCATCACCCGTTTTTCGCACCGTCGAGCACCAGCGACAACAGCCGGGCCAGCTCGCGCCGATCGCGCGACGACAGCCCGGCGAACGACTCGCCGGTCACCTGAGACATCACCTTCTGCCCCTGCTTCAGCAGCGCGCGGCCGGCCGGAGTCAGCACGTGCTCCAGCCGCCTGCCCTCGCCCTTCTTCTGCATCACCAGGCCGCGCCGCTGCAGCCGGGTCACCAGGGTGCCGAACGCCTGATCGGAGTTGAAGGTGCGCTCCGCCAGCGCCCGCTGACACGCGCCCGGGTTGCGGTCGATCTCCCGCAGCGCATTCCACTGCGCCAGGCTGCTCCCCAGCTCCGACAGCTGCGAGTCGAGCGAGCGGTGGTGGCGGTGCTGCAGCCGCTTCACCAACCAGCCGAGCAGCTCGGGCTCCGTTGACATATCAATATGTTTATATAAGTGTGTTGAGAACATCAACCGAGGAGCACACGAGATGCTGAAGCTGCAGGTGGTGATCGGGAGCACCCGCGAAGGCCGCAACGCCGACCCGGTGGTGAAGTGGCTGTTGCCGATGGTGAAGGCGACGGGAGCCTTCGAGGTCGAGACGCTCGATCTGCGCGAGTGGCCGCTGCCGATGTTTCAGGAGGTGGTGGCGAAGATGGGGGATCTCTTCAAGAGCCCCACCTTCTCTGACCCGCTGGTGACCCGGTGGAACGCGAAGATCAAAGAGGCCGACGCCTACTTGTTCGTCACCCCCGAGTACAACCACAGCGTGCCGGGCGTGCTGAAGAACGCAATCGACTCCGTGTTCATGACCTTCGGCTTTCGCAACAAGCCGGCCGCCTTCGCCGCCTACAGCAACGGCATCACCGGCGGCGTGCGCGCGGTGGAGCACCTGAACCAGATCATGGTCGAGGCCGGCGCAGTGCCGGTGCGCACCCCCGCGCTGGTGCCGATGGTCACCGCCGCCTTCGACGCCCAGGGCCAGCCCACCAACCCTCAGGTGATCGCCAACGCCACCGTGATGCTCGAAGACCTCGCCTGGCTGGGCAACGCGCTCAAGCCGGCGCGCGAGAAGGGCGAGCTGGGCCCTCCGTCATTTCGGGCCCGCGCGCTGGTGACGAAGCTCACCGCTCACACGGCAAAGTGAGCTCGGCGACCAGCAGGTTCTTCGCGTTCGACTGCGGCCGCGCGACCGCCTTGTGACCGTCGGCCTCGATGAAGATCGTCGCCTTGGGGTCGAACTTCGGCGCCACGCTGAACTTGAACGCGCCCGAGGCGTCGGTCTTCGTCGTCTCCAGCGGCTCGATCTCTCCCGCCGCGCGCAGGGTGACCGACTTTTCAGCGGGCGCCGCGCAGCTCGAGGTCACGTGACCGACGACTTCGACCGGAGCACCGTTCTCAGAAGAGCCCGCCGAGGGGACCGTCGCGCAACCTGCCATCAGAATCAGGATCGTGAGCGAGCGAAACATGAGGGTACGTGCTCTGCAGACTGCGTACCGTTCACGTCGATCGATCGGCGCGTGTGATGGCGCGCGGTTACGCGCCGCCAGAAAATGATCGCGTCACCTGCGCCAGATCTCGATGCTCCACCCGTTCGAAAACCGGCCAGCTCGACTGTCAACTGCAGTGGTCACTCGATCGGCGGAGGCAGCGCCCACACCGCGCTCATGTTCTCGGTGTGAAAGTCCTGCTCCGGCAACCAGTACGGCACCGAGCTCGGGTCAGAGGTGCCGAGCTTCGACTTGTCGATCGCGGTCACCCACATCTGCCGGCGCGGAGGCGCCACGCCCTTGGTGCCCGCGAGCGTGTTGCCGTAGTCGCGCAGCGAGTAGAAGACCAACCAGAAGTAGCCGCCGCTGTCGTAGGGGCTGAAGTTCGGCAGGTAGCAGTCGAGCTGGCCCGAGCACGCGGTGTCGAGCCGCACCGGCGCGCCTCCCACCCGCGGCACCATGAACATCGTGCCCGGGAAGATCACCTCCTGCACGTTGCCGCCGCCCATGTCGACCGCGTTGCGGCCGCGGCTGTTGCTGCCTCCGCCGTAGGCGATGAACTGCGAGTCGGGCGTGAAGGTCGGCCACGACGCCGCCTTCACCGACGGGTCGACCGCGGCGCCCGAGACCAGCACCTGCGGCGCGCCGAAGCGATCGCCGGCCATCACCGGCAGCAGCGCCACGTCGCCCTGGGTGTAGTCGACGCCCCAGGAGCCGTCGTGGTTGGCGATGTACGCGATCACCGTGCCGTCGCGCGACCAGGTCGGGTGGGCCGACTTGTCGGTGGGCAGGGTGCCGCCGGTGTCGATCGGCATGCCGGTGAGCGGGTCGATCAACATCAGCGAGTTGCCGCTGTTGATCAACAGCCGGCTCGCGTCGGGGTTGAAGGTCGAGAACAGCGGCACGTACGGCGCCAGCGGCGTCAGCGTCGGCGCCGGGGTGACGGTGGGCGCGGGGTCGGCGGTGAAGGTGACCGGGTTCGAGAGATCGAACACCGCTCCGGGGTCGCCGCCGCCCCACAGCTCGGCCGAGAGATAGCGCCCGTCCTGGCTGATGGTGTGGCAGGCGATGCAGCGGTTGCCCGAGCCGTCGGGCGCGGGCGGCACCCCGGGGATCAGCAGCGTGCGGCCGTTGCCGTCGATGCGCTGCATTTTTCCTTCCGACAGGTCCCAGTAATAGATGGTGCCGGTGACGTCGGCCCGCACGATCTTCACCGTCACCTTCGGCGAGCGCTCCGCGGTCGAGCTGGCGACGTCGTAGTGATCGACCACCACGCTCACGTCTCCGTCAGACACCAGCGCGTTCCAGTCGCGCGCGCTCGGCTGCCAGCTGGCGGTGAAGGCGGCGTCGTGCAGCACCAGGCCTTCGACGCTCACGTGCGCGGTGCTCAGCACCACCCGGTGAAAGTCGCCCGCCACCGAGGGGCCCTCCCACTGCACCACCGGCGCGTGCACGGTGTACGGCATCACCGCGTTGTCGAGCGGGTAATCGAGCGTCTGCGCCAACGTGCCGCCGGTCGCCGGGGTGGAGCTGAACGGCATGCCCGCGTCGGCCGCCGACGGGTCGACCCGCACCGCGTGAATCGTCACCGTCACCTGGGCGGTCGCGATCTGCCCACTGAGCGAGGCCTTCACCGAGCCGGTGCCGGCGTAGTTGTCGTTGGCGGTGAAGGTCGCGCCGCTCAGGCTGCCCAGCGTCGAGGCGAACGAGTCGAGGGTGAGAATCGCGCCCGTCACCGGCGCGGTCGAGCCATCGGAGTACGTGCCGGTGACGGTGAACGCCTGCGGAGCAGACGTGTCGTTCACCACGTCGATCGTCGCCATCGCGGGCGAAAGCGAGATCGAGGTCAGCGTCTTCATCGCGCCACCACCGCCCGAGGCCGAATTTCCGCCTCCGGAGCCGCCGGTGACGATCTCATTGCCGCAGTGACAACCTTCGAGAAACACGAGCAAGACGAGCAGTGCGCGATGCATGGCGGCGCGGAACATACGCCCGCTCGCGGTTGGATGTCAGGGGTGGGTGCTAGACCTTCGGTTCATGGGGGCGATCGCCGCAGTGAGAAAAAAGCAGGGGCGCATCTCGTTCGACGAGGTGCTGGCGTTGATCGACGCGGCCAAGCGGCGCGCGCATCAACACGTGAACACCGAGCTGGTGTCGCTCTACTGGCAGGTGGGCGCGTACATCAGCAACAAGCTCGAGAGCGCCGAGTGGGGCGAGAGCGTGGTCGAAGACCTGGCTCAGGTGATCTCGCGCAAGCACCCTTCGATGCGAGGCTTCACCCGCTCGAACCTGTTTCGAATGCGGCAGTTCTTCGAGGCGTATCGCGGCAACGAAAAAGTCGCGGCGCTGATGCGACAATTACCGTGGACCCACCACATGATCATTCTCGGGCGGGCTCGAAGCGCCGCCGAGAGACACTTCTATCTGCGCGCCGCGATTCGGGGCGGCTGGACGTCTCGCGAGGTGGAGCGCCAGGTGCGCGCCCAGGCGTATCGCCGCTCGGTCAGCAAGCCGGCAAAAGTGTCGGCGGCGCTGACACGAATTCACCCGCACTCGAAAGAGATCTTCAAAGACGCCTACTCGCTCGAGTTCCTCGGACTGACGGGCGGCCACTCCGAGGCTGACCTCCACAAGTCGCTGCTCGAGAAGCTCGGCCGCTTCATCACCGAGCTCGGCAAAGACTTCTGCTTCGTCGGCTCGGAGTACCCGGTGCAGGTCGGCAAGCAGGACTTCGCGATCGATCTGCTCTTCTTTCACCGCGGGCTGACCTGCCTGGTGGCGATCGAGCTCAAGGTGCGCGAGTTCAGACCGGAGGACCTGGGCAAGCTCAGCTTCTACCTGGAGGCGCTCGACCGCGACGAGAAGAAGCTCCACGAGCGGCCGTCGATCGGGGTGCTGCTCTGCGCCAACAAAGACGACGAGGTGGTGGAGTACGCGCTCAGCCGCACCGTCTCTCCCGCGCTGGTGAGCGAGTACCAGATCGCGCTCCCGCCCAAGGCGCTGCTGAGGGAAAAACTGCACGAGCTGTACGCGCAGCTGGCCGAGGAGCCATGCTAGAGCCCGGCCCTTGACGATGCGCACCGCTCCCCTGCTGGCGTTGTTGCTGCTCACCGCCTGCCCGGGCGTGAAGTCGAAGCTGTGCGGCGGCAAGTCGGAGCCCTGCTGCACCACCGGAGACGCCTGCCAGACGGGCAACGTCTGCGACTCCGCCAAGACCTGCGTCGCCTGCGGCGGAGCGAACCAGGCGTGCTGCGCAGGTAATACGTGTACCGGCCAGCTCAGCTGCACCGCGAACGTCTGCTCGATGGGCTGCACCGACCCCTGCACCCTGGGGCAGTCGCGCTGCAGCGGCGGCGGAGGCATCGAGTCGTGCAGCACCGGCTCGGCGTGCCCCTCCTGGCAGCCGCTGTTGAGCGTGTGCCCCGGAGGCACCTCGTGCATGCAGACCGCCAGCGGCGCCGACTGCGTGCAGCTGTGCGCGATCAACTGCACCACCGACGCGCTCCAGTGCTCGGTGAACGGGCTGGAGCGCTGCGTGCTCGCGTCTGGCGCGGCCTGCCCGACGCTGGCCAGCGAGCCCGACGACTCCAGCGCTCCCCAGTGCGTGACCGGAGCGCAAGACGCGGCGTCGCTGGTCTGGGAGAGCCCGACGCCGCAGGGCGCGCCAGTGGTGGGCATCGCCGGCGACTACGACTTCAGCTACTGGGTGCTCGACTCCGAGGGCAACATTCTCCACAACGCGATGGGGGAGTGGACCTACGAGCTGCGCACCACCGAGGGCCACCGGGCGATGGCGATCGCCAGCTGCGGCGCCGGCTCGTATCTCTACGCGGTCGGCGAGGCGGGCACCGTCTACCGGCGCTCCGGCGGCACCTGGACGATGGAGAGCGCCGGCACCACCGTCGATCTGCACGCGGTGGCCTGCGACTCGGCGCTGGTCGCCTGGGCCGCGGGCGCCGACGGCAAGCTCTACGTTCGCAACGGGAGCTGGACCTCGTACCCCACCGGCTTCAACGGCAACGTCACCGCGGTCGGCTACGTCTTCTCGTACCTGAAGATCGCGCTGGCCGGCGCGGCGGGGCAGATCGTGCTCTGCGACATCACCAACCTCCCGCCCACCTGCGCCGCGCAGGCGAGCGGCACCACCGCCGATCTCAACGCCGCCTGGGGCGACACCTTCCTCGGGCACATCTTCGTCGCCGGAGACAACGGCACGTTGCTGGAGTGGGACGGCAACAACTGGTCGGCGCTCGACACCAAGGGCTCGACCGCGAAGCTGCGGGCGGTGAGCGGCGTCTACGACTCGGTGAACGACAAGACGATCATCGTCGCGGTGGGAGACAACGGCGCCTTCTTCGGCCGGGTGACCAACCTGGTCGACGCGTACACCGGAGCGCCGAAGGAACCGCTCAGCGCGGTGATGGCGGTCGACCCGTCGAAGATCTTCTTCACCTCGCTCTCGGGCGGCATCTACTTTCTCGCGCAGGCGATCCCGCCGAACGACCAGATGCCGGCGGCGCGCGGCGGCACCAAGCCGATCACCGACGACCTCGACGCGGTGGCGACGCTCGGCATGGGGCGGCTGTTCGCGGTGGGCAAAGGCGGCACGCGCTTTCGCCGCGAGAACGCCACCTGGCTCGACGATCGCCAGGGCCTGGCGGTGACCCAGGATCTCGACGCGGTGATCGCGATCTCCCAGGGCGAGGTCTACGCCGCCGGTGTCGGAGGCCGGCTGCTGGCGCGGCGGTTCGGCACCTGGTTCGACGACGCGCCGGGCCTCACCACCAAGAACCTGGAGGGCCTCGCCTTCGACGCCGACACCATCTACGCGGTGGGCGCGGGCGGCACCTGGCTCGAGAAGCCGCGCTCGGGTGGAGCGTGGACCGTGGTGGCCCAGGCGGCGACCAGCGAGAACCTCTGGGGCGTGGTGGTGGTGGGCGACGGCCTGGGTCACACCGCCGAGGTGGTGGCGGTGGGCGACAACTGCACCGTGGTCTCGAAGGCGAACGGCGCGTTCACCCTGGTGCCGGTGGCGGCCTGCCCCGCGGGAGGCGAGCTGTTCAGCGTGGCGGTGAGCAACGGCGAGCTCTACGCCGCGGGCGACCCCCACCTGGTGGTGCACCGGGTCGACCACAACTGGACCCGGGAGTTCTTCGACACCAACTCGCTGGAGGCAGTGACCGCGCTGGTGCCGCAGGGCTCGACGCTCTGGGCGCTCACCACCAGCGGCGGCGCCTACCAGCGCATCACCACCTGGGCGCAGTTCGAGCCGAAGCTGGCCCCGAACCACCTCTACGGCGGTGTCTACGACCCCGATCAGGGGCTGTTCATCGTCGGGCAGCACGGCCTGGTCTGGCGCAAGCCGTAGCTTCTAGAAGCGAAACGCGACGCCGAGGGTCGCGGAGGGGCGAAACACGCCGCTCACCTTGCCGTCGATCGAGAGCAGCTCCACGCCCAGCTCGCCGTCGGCGGTGATGGTGACCGCCGAGCCGAGGTCGATGCGCGCACCCACCCGCGGCGCGATCACGCCCGCGGCCGAAGCGTAGGAGCCGGCCGCGTCGGACTGCAGCACCACCGCCGGGCCTGCCTCCGCACCGGCGCCGAGCCACACCGGGCCGAGCTGCCAGGCGAAGCGGTAGCCAACCCGCGCCTCGAGCTGGCTCTCGGCCACCGACTGCACCTGTGCGTGCGCGCCCAACAACGCGAACGAAAGCCCGCGACCGGCGCGCGGCTCGAAGAACACCCGCAGCACGCCCTCCAGGCCCACCTGCCCCACCGAAGGCGCGACGCCGAGCGACAGCCCGAGCACCCGCGCTTCGTCCCACGACGGCTCGGGGCGTTGGCTCACCACCGGCCCGCCCTTCGCCGCCAGCTGCATCGCGGAGGACACCGGGGTGACGTCGTTCCACGCCAGCTCGCGGCGCCCGCCTTCGATCAGGGTGATGCGCCCGCCGAAGCTCTGACCTTCTTTGAACAGCCGCACCCCGTATTGCCCCGGCGGGAGCGCCAGCACCTGCCCCGCGCCCTTCGGCACCTCGACCACCACCTGATCGCGGAGCACGTCGGTGAGCACGGTGCGCTCGGCGCCGGTGGGCAGCACCAGCGTCGCCGACGGCTTCAACAAGGTGGTGAGCACCAGCTCGCCCTGCCCCGACAGCCGGTAGTCGTACGAGGGGTGCTGCGAGCCGCCGCCCAACAGCGCGGTGCGGCTCACCGTCTGCTCGTAGGCGTAGCGGTAGGCTTCGGTGAGGGTGATCTGCTTGTCGCCCGAGGCGTCGGCGGCGCCGCGCAGGCCAGAGACCAGGTTGTGGGTGAACACGCTGCCGGAGATCTCGCCCGCCTCGACCGCCGCCTCGTCTTCGGTCGACGAGCTGATGAAGGCGTCGCCGGTGGTGGCGAGCGAGTCGGTGAGCTTGATCGCGAACTCGTCGGCCGGCTTGCCGCCCTTCTGCCGGTAGCCTGCGCCGCTCCGGCAGGCGTCGACGATCACCACCCGCACGTCGGTGCCGACGCCGGCGAGCAGCGTCTTCAGCCGCGAGTACGGCAGAATCGCGTTGCCCATCTCGATGCCTTCGCCGTCGCTGTGGCCCGAGAAGTAGAAGATCAGCACCGTGCGCGCGTCGGGCGACACGGTGAACGGCGCCACCTTGGCGTGGAGCGCGGCGATCGCGGTCTCGAGCTCGGGCGCGGTGCGGCCCTGGAGCAGCTGGAGGTTGTCGGCGCCGACGTCGCCCAGCTCGATCAGCACCCGGGCCATCTTGCCGGCGTCGGCCTCGGCGAAGCGGAGCGGCGGCAGCTCGGAGCGGCCGGCGTTGTTGCCCACCACCAGCGCGAAGCGGGTGGTCTCGGCGCCCGCCCACGCCGGGCAGAGCAACAGCAGCAGAAGGACGAGACCACGCAAGGCCACGCGCCACTGTTGATCACCAGCCGGGGCCTTGTCACATGATCCAGCGCGTATGCTCCCAGGGCGATGCCGGTGCCCCCCGAGTTCGAGCGTGCCTCGACGAAGTTCTACGAGTTCTTGATCGCGGCGCGCGACAACGCCGACCTGACCACCACCCACCAGGCCTTCACGATGACCGAAGGGGTGCTCTACGCCTTTCGCCGCCGGCTGACGGTGAAGCAGGCGCTCGACTTCGCCAACGAGCTGCCGCTGCTGTTGCGGGCGCTGTTCGTCGGCGAGTGGGAGCCCGGTGAGCCGGCCCGGCCCTTCGGCACGGTCGAAGAGATCACCCGCGAGGCGCAGGCGCTGCGGGCCGACCACAACTACGCGCCCGCGAGCTCGATCTCGGCGGTGGCCCGGGCGCTGAGGGGCCACGTCTACCCCGATCGGTTCGCGGCGATGCTGGAGCGGCTGCCTCCGGAGGCGAAGGCGCTCTGGCGGGAGACCCTGGAGCGGCCCCCTCAGCGCTGATCGACGATCTGGAGCGAGGTCTGCATCCCGCCGGGGGCGACGATGCGGGCCTTCAAGGCGAAGTCCTGACCCATGTCGAGCATCAGCGACGGGGCGACCTCTTTGCCGCGCCACTCGGAGCCGATGTGCACGGTGCCGATCACCTCGCGCTCCACCGCGGTGGCGTCGAGCGACTCGAAGATCAGCAGCGGCACCGGCGACTCCGACACCGGCAGGCCGTCGAGCGAGAGCTCGGCGTGGCAGGGCACCGGGGTGTTGGCGGCGATCAGCTCGTGGGTGCGGCCGCCGGGCAGCAGCACCGAGACCGGCATCGACACCACGTCCATCAGGCCGGTGTTGTCGCGCAGCGAGATGTTGCGCCCGAGGATCGCGGCGCCGATCGCGACGCCGAGCTCGGGGTTGACCTGCTTCTCGGTGGTGACGTTGCGAAAGCGGCGCAAGGCGTTGCGAATCGCCGGCATGCGGGTCTGGCCGCCGACCAGCACCAGCTCGTCGACCTGCTCGGGGGTGATCTTCCCGCGCTCGAGCACGTCGTTCACCACCGAGGCGCAGCGATCGACCAGCCGCTGAATCACGCCCTCGAGCTCACCGCGGCCGATCGCGTAGTCGAAGTCGACGAACTGGCCGTTCGGCCGCTGGGCGATCA
This sequence comes from Myxococcaceae bacterium, assembly GCA_047602415.1. GTDB lineage: Bacteria > Myxococcota > Myxococcia > Myxococcales > Myxococcaceae > JASGHH01. The sequence goes on from JASGHH010000001.1 coordinate 2,287,109, forward strand.
CCGGCACCCGCAGCTTGGCGGTGGTGGCCTTCGAGAGGTGAATCTTGGTGTTCTCGGCCGCGAACACCAGCCGCTGCATCACCGCCCGGTTGCCGCGCAGCTGGAGGTTCTGCTTTCGCTCGAACTGCTCTACGAAGTAGGCGGCGATCGCCTCGTCGAAGTTGGCGCCGCCGAGGAACGCGTCGCCGCCGGTGGCGAGCACGTGCACCATGCGGTTCTCGACTCCCAGCAGGGTCGCGTCGAGGGTGCCGCCGCCGAGGTCGAACACCAGCACCTTCTGCCGGGGCGCGTTCAGGTTGGCGTAGTAGAGCGCCGCCGCAGTCGGCTCGTTGACGATCGCGCGAACCTTGAGCCCGGTGCGCTCGGCGGCGATGCGAACCGCTTCGCGCTGGCGGGCGTTGGCGTGCGCGGGCACGGTGAGCACGCACTCCTTGAAGGCGAAGCCGGCGGCGCGGTTCGCGCGCGAGACGATGTCGCGAATGATCAGCCCCGCGACCACCGAGAGTGGAATCACCTGCCCGTAGATCAGCACCGCGCAGTAGCCGTCGGGCCCGTCGACGATGTCGAAGGCGAAGGCGTCTTTGTGCTGGGAGACGAACTCCGACTGAAAGCGCCGCCCGAGAAACCGCTTGGTGCCGAACACGGTGTGCTTCGGGTCGTCGACCACCTGGGTGCGGGCGGCGTGACCGACCAGCGACTTGCGCAGATCGGCGGAGGGAAACCAGACCACCGACGGGAGCACGAAGCTCTTGTCGGTCACCGGAACCAACCGCAGCTTGCGCGGCCCCTCGAACCATGCGGCCGAGGTGTTGGTGGTGCCGAAGTCGATGCCCAGGATGGGAGGGGGCGAGGTGCTCGTCACGGGGCCGGGGGAGTGTCTCATGTTTTCCCGCAACGGCCGCGACTAGAGTGCGCGCCTACATGAGAACACTCGCGCTCGGATTGCTCCTGATGGTGTGCGCTGGCTGCAACTGCGACGGCAGCGGCGGCAACGACGGTGGCGGCGGTGGCAACGGAGGCGGAGGTGCGGCGACGGGCGGTGGCGGCTCGGCGACCGGCGGCGGCGGTTCGGCGACCGGCGGCGGTGGGTCCGCGACGGGCGGCGGCGGTTCGGCGACGGGCGGCGGTGGGTCCGCGACCGGCGGCGGTGGCTCCGCGACAGGCGGCGGAGGCTCCGCGACCGGAGGCGGCGGCGCGGCAACCGGCGGCGGCTCCGCGCAGTGCACTCCCAACGACGCGGGCGTGATCGTCGACCTCGCCGGCCTGCAGGTCGACACGATCTACTCCGGTGCCCCGCTGGTCGATCCCGTCGGCCTGACCTTCGGCCCCGGCGGCCTGCTCTACGTGGCCGACTCGACCTCCTGGCTGTCGCCGTTCACCACCTCGGGCGAGATCCTCCGCTTCGAGGCCGACGGCGGGATCACCGTCTTCTGCAACGACACCCGCCTCTACGGCCCCGGCTGGGTCGCGTTCGGCCCCTCCACCGATGGCGGCTTCCCTCCCGCGTACATGGGCACCGAAGACGTGACCAGCAGCGCGGGCAAGGCGACCGACGAGCTCCTGATTCAGATCGGCGGCGCGGTGGCCGACGGCCCCTCCACCGCCGAAGCCGGCAAGCTGCTCTACGTGACCCAAGCGGGCTTCCCCCAGGGGTTGTGGATCAACGCGCGCGAGAACCCAAACGTCAGCATGCCCGACCCGCTGCGGCTGCTCGTCTGGGACACCGTTGGCACCACGCTGCAGACGCTCCCGATTCAGAGCGGCGGCACGCTGATCGGCGGCGTGTCGGGCTTCGCGTTCGCCAACGGCGGAGCGCTCGGCAACGACCTCTACGTCTCGACCATCGACGACCCCGGCTACACCCCCGACGCCTCGGTCGCGCTCTACCGGGTCGATGCCGGCTTCGACGCGGTGCCGATCAACCAGGGCCTCGCCATCTTCGACCTCGCCGGCTCGCCCAGCCCGGCCGGGCCGTGGGGCGACTTCCTCTACTTCAGCGCCACCGACCCCGACGCCGGCGCGGTGATCTCCCGCATCGACGCCGCCGGCACGGTGACCCAGCTCGCCCACGGCCTCGGCAGCTACGGCTCGGTCGCCTTCAGCCCCGACGGAGGCCTCTACTTCACCGACATCGCCGGCCACGCGATCTACCGGGTACGCGCATGCGGGCCGTGAAGCCCAAGCCGATTCGCCTCAGCAAGCAGGAGACCGCGGTGTTCGACCGCCCGGTGCGCAGCCTGTTCATGAACCTGGGCAACGCGATCAACCGCACCGCGTCGCGGCCGAACGAGCCCACCGCGGCGGCGGCGATCGGCGCGGCGTTCGGGCGCGCGATGGTCGAGTACCACCTCGGCACCGAGACCGGAGGCTGCGTCGCCGGCGCGAAGAAGCTGAAGAAGTGGAAGCCCGGCAAGGCGCCTCCCAGCGAGGCCGCGCTCGCCCGAGAGCCGCTCTACGTGCAGGCGGTGCTCGACGACCTGAAGAAGCTGGGGGTGAAGATCACTCCGGCGAAGAAGGTGCCGCCGAAGCTGGCGCCGAACCCGCGCGCGCCCGGCATCGGCGCCTGGGTCCATCAAGACGAGGCGGTGCTGCTGCCGCTGAGCCTGGAGCTGGGCGAGAAGCTCTATGTGATGGCGGCGTCGCGCACCGTGCTCGCCACCCGCAAGAAGCTGGAGCCGGAGATCACCCTCAAGCTGATCTTCACCGCCCTCGGCGAGGCACTGCGAAACCCGCCCGCGCCACTGAAAAAGATCTCGAGGTGACTTTTGCCCCACCGGCGGGAAATCATCGCCGGATGCCCACCTTCGATCAGCTCAAGCTCTCTGCCGCCGCCCGCCCGTTGGTCGACAGCCTGCTCGCCCGCGCCGCGACCGACGCCGACAAAGCGAAGGTGAAAGACCTGTTGGTGAAGGCCGCCGGCGTCGACGGCAACAAGGTGCTCTCGGCCAACGAGGTGCAGCAGATCGTCGACTCCTTTCAGACCGCCCAGGCCGGCGCTGCCCAGCTCACGCCGCAGGCGCTCGGGGTCGGCCTCGACAAGGGCTTCACCGCGCTCAAGTCGATGGAGTCGCTCGGCAACCTCGACGGCATCAGCACCGACTTCACCCTCGAAGGAAAGTCGGTCGAAGAGAAGCTCATCGCCCAGCTGAACCAGACCGTCGCCAAGGCCAACGGCAAGCCGACCGACATCAACATGATGATCTTCGAGTTTCAGAGCGACTCGATCGAGAAAGCGATCACCGACATCGCGAAGAAGAACCCCAACGTCACCTTCCGGGTGATCGCCGACTCCACCCAGGCCTCCGACGTGGGAGGCAACGCGCTCCCGTCGATCCTTTCGCAGAAGCTCCCCAACGTGCAGGTGAAGTTCAAGAAAGACTTCCCCTACACCTGGAGCAGCTCGCTCGGCCGCCCCGACTACAGCCACACCGTCACCAACGGCCTCAACCACCACAAGGGCTTCGCCACCTTCATCGACGGAGTGCCCGACCGGCTGGTCACCGGCAGCTTCAACTGGTCGTCCACCGCCGACACCAAGAACTACGAAGACCTCTCCACCTTCGAGAACGAAGACGCCGCCAGCCGAAAGCCGATCGAGCAGTTCGGAGACGAGTTCGCCGCCTACTGGAACAACTCCGACGCGGTGCTCTCGCCCAACGACTTCGCCAACTTCAAGGGCACCCAGTGGAACGCGATGCTCGCCGCGCACGGCAAGGCGGCCTCCGCCAAGGTCGACCGCGCGCCCGACAACTACGCCACCTACGTTCCGAAGAAAGACACCACCACCTCCGACATCAACAGCTTCTCGCTCACCGACAAGGCGCGGCTCACCACCCTGCTCGGCGCCACCGTGGCCAAGGCGGTGCTCGCCGATCGCGCCAAGCTCGGCCGCTTCGCCAGCCTCGACGAATTGAAGGAGCGGGTGCCGGCGGTGGCCAACGTCGCCTCAGACAAGCTCGGCGAGCTGCGCTTCGGCAGCGGCAAGGTGAGCATCAACGACGCCTCGCTCGACGAACTCGATCAGCTCGGCTTCACCAAGAAGCAGGCGACCGCGATCGTCGCCGCCCGCGAGAAGCTCGGCGGCTTCGCGTCGGTCGACGAGCTGCTCCAGGTGCCGGGCGTGACCGCGACCTACGTCAACAAGCTGCGCGACCAGCTCACCGCCACCGACGTGCAGGTGTTCTTCAACTCCAAGCCGTTCTCCGCCTCCACCGGCGGCACCGGCTATGGGCCCGGCGGCAAGAGCACCGTCGAGGCGATGGGCTCAGACGGCGCGGTTCACGCGGTGGCGGCCAACGTCACCGTGGGCGCGACCGACCTGTTCAACCGCGCCAAGGCGGGCCAGACGATCTCGGTGGCGATGTACGGCATGAGCCCGTCGGCGCCCGAGTACAAGAGCCTGGTCGACGCGGTGAAGCGCGGCGTCACCGTGAAGGTGGTGCTCAACGACGACTTCAACGACGGCACCGTGGCGGCGATCAAGGCGCTGCGCGATCAGGGGCTGCCGATCGACGTGCGGGTGCAGAAGGCGAAGACGATGCACGAGAAGTTCGCGGTGGTCGGCGACGACGTCTTCTCGGGGAGCGCCAACTTCTCGGAGTCGTCCTCCACCAAGCACTCCGAGAACCGGATCTCGGTGAAGAACGACGCCGAGATCTCCCAGGCCTTCCAGGCCCGCTTCGACGAGCTGTGGAACAAGTCGAAGCCGCAGTGACCGTTTCTGAACGGTAACGGTCGCCGTCTCTGTCACGACTTCATGAAGGCACGACAGCTGTCAGCTCAAACGCTGACCGCTCGACACTTTCATTTGAGCCCCAACGAATCGGTCGCGTGACACACATCTACACACGATTGACGGATCCGATCGCGTCTCATAATTACTGCACGCCGCTTCAGTGCGCGGCTCGGGAGGATTCACATGCGTGTCAGCAGCCGGCCGATCGTGGCCGCGGCCATTTTCTTTGTCTTCGGGTGCTCGTCGAAGCCCAAGACCCCGCGGCCGCCACCGGTGCCCCCGGTGATCAGCAGCTTCACCGCCAGCGCGAGCCACGTGCACGCCGGCGACATGGTGACCTTGAGCTACCAGGTGCAGGGCGCCACCGCGCTCACCCTGGTCGATCAGAACGGCGCCACCGTCGCCACCCTCACCGATCTCGCGCAGGGCACCGCCACCGTCACGCCCACCGAGACGTCTTTCTACCTGCTCAAGGCGAGCGGCGACGGCGGCAAAGACAGCGCCTTCGTGCAGGTCGCGGTCGACGCCGAGCTGAAAGACCTGTTCCTGATCGCGGTGCCCCGCGAGGTCGACCCGGGCCAGACCGTCACCCTGATGTGGTCGGCGCTGCACGGCACCAACATTCGCCTCTCCGACGATTCCGGCGCGGCGCTCTCGATGGCCGAGACCGGCACCCTCGAGCTCACCCCCACCCGCAGCACCCGCTACACGCTGAGCGCCAAGGGCGCGAGCGGCACCGTGACCCAAGACGTGACCGTCACCGTGCACCCGCTGATCACCTCGTTCACCGCCGACCCCGCGGCGGCGAAGCCGGGCGGCACCATCAGCCTGCACTGGAACACCGTCGGCACCGACAGCGTGGTGCTCTCTGAAGATCACTTCGGCCAGCTGTTCCAGAGCGCCTCCGACGTCGACCCCAAGACCTTCGACTTCGTGGTGCCCACCACCTTCACCCCCGACGGCGGAGACCCCGACGCGGGCGTGACCGTGCCCGAGAACTACCCGCTCCACTTCACCCTCACCGCCACCACCGCGTCGCCGGCCCAGACGGTCGCCCGCGGGTTGGACAGCGTCACCACCGACGGCCCGATCATTCACGCCTTCGACGCGCCGGCGTTCGCCACCCAGGGCCAGCCGGTGAAGCTCGGGTGGACCGTGAGCGCCAACCGGGTGCAGCTGCTGCTCGACGGCAACCCGGTCTACGAGACGGTGCCGCCCGCGGCCGCCAACGGCAGCTTCACCCTGCCCGCGATCGCCGCCGACACCGTCGCCACCCTGGTCGCCTACGACTACCACGGGCTCTCGGTGAGCCAGTCGGTCACCATTCACATCGTCACCACTCCGTCGATCACCTCGTTCACCGTGCCCGGCACCGGCAGCGTCGGCCAGGCGCTGATGGCGAAGTGGACCACCACCGGCGCGACCCGGGTGGTGCTGCGCGAGCAGGAAGGCGCGACTTTGTTCACCACCGTCACGGCGGCGATGGTCTCCAACGGCAGCGCGCAGATCGCGCCCACCCGCAGCGTCACCTGGGTGCTCGACGCGTACAACGCGGCCGGAGATCACGATCACAAGGAAGCGACGATCGCGGTCAGCGGCACCGCGGCCGCGACCTACACCCCCGACCCGGCGGCGCCCGGCGTCACCATCACCCTCGGCTGGGACGTCTCGCTCTACTCGCCCACCGACGTGGTCGGCATTCCCACCGAGCCGCCGATGGTGGAGGCCGGCAGCAACGGCTTCATCGATCTGTTCGGCGACCCCGACGCGCGCCGGCTGTACTTCGCCGACACCGCCGACGGCACCGCCACCTTCACCACCCCGTTCGGCTTCAACTTCCCCTTCGCCGGCTCGCAGCTGTCGACCTTCACCGCCGGCGTGAACGGGTTTCTGGTGCCCGGCTCGAGCGCTCCGCCGCTGGCCACCAACGTCGACTTGAAGGGCACGATGAACCTCCCGCCGCCGCTGATCGCGCCGTTCTGGGACGATCTCGATCTCGGCTCCAAGGGCCAGGTGCTCTGGAAGGTCGTCGGTGACGACTTCCCCCGCGCGCTGATCGTGCAGTGGGACTCGCTCAACGCCGCCGGAGACGCCGCCAGCAACCTCACCTTCCAGCTCCAGCTCGAAGAGAGCGGCGCGGCGCACTTCATCTACCACACGCTCACCGACACCATCGGCGTCGCCCAGGGCCAGACCGCCACCGTCGGCATCTACGCCGGCCCGGTGTTCGCCGGTCAGAGCAGCTACAACCAGGGCACCCTCGCTCCCGACCAGGAGCAGATCTGGTTCACCAACGGGCCGATCACCGGCACCGTGCAGGTGGCGGTCGGCAACGAGTCGTTCACCCCCGGCTTCTTCTACCGGACCGCGTCGGGCACCTACACCCGGGTCGGCGTGCCGGTGCGGGTGTTCGGGCCCAAGTCGGTGCAGATCAACGAGGTGATGCCCTACCCGTCGGCCGCCGCGCCGATGGGCCAGTGGGCCGAGCTCTACAACCCCTCCGCCCTGCCGCTCGACGTCTCGGGCCTGAAGCTGATCGACACCGTCACCCCGATGCCCGACTTCGTGCTCCCGCCGATGACCAGCATTCCCGCCCACGGTTACCTGGTGCTCGGCACCAGCACCGACGCCACCGACAACGACGGCGCCGGCGTCACCGTGCCCTGGGGTGGCCTCACCATCGCCAACGTCAACGACGGCCTCACCCTGGTGGTGCCGCTCGACGGCATCGACGGAGGCAGCCCGTTCACCGTCGACCACTTCTCGTGGACGACGCCGGTTCAGGGAACCTCGGAGCAGGTGGAGCCGGTGCTCGGCACCTTGAGCTGCGTGCGCGACGCCGGCTACGGCTCGTACGGGCAGATCGGCAGCCCCGGCGCGCTCAACCCCTCGTGCTTCGGCTACACCGTGAACCCGATCCCCGTCGCCTACGAAGACATCTCGGGCACCGGCACCGCGCTGTTCAACCCCGGTTGGGATGACGACTACGTCACCGTCTCGCTCCCGACGCCGTTCAGCTACTTCCAGATGCCGCAGTCGTCGCTCACGGTGAGCACCAACGGCTGGATCACCTTCTCGAGCCAGAGCAGCTCGTACCTGACCAACAAGACCACCCCCGACAGCTACGACCCACTCGGCACCGTCGCCCCCTTCTGGGACGACATGCACGACAACCCGGCGCTGACCGGCCCGAGCAACGTGTTCACTGCGCGCGCGGCCGACCACTTCACGATCCAATGGTCGCACGTCACCCACTACAACGCCGGCGACGACCTCAACTACGAGCTCAAGCTGTTCGACAACGGCAACATCGAGGTCCACTACGCCTCGATGGTGTCGGGCTCGACCAGCCACTACGCCGACGGCAACAGCGCCACCGTGTGGATCGAGAACCCCGCTGGTGAAGCGGCGCTCCCGGTTCAGGTGGAGGCCGGCACCATTCAACCCAACACGGCCTATCGCTTCACGCCTTCGCCCTGATGAGGACCGCGATGAAAACCCAACTCACTCTCGCTCTCGCGATCTTCTCCCTCGCCGCCTGCAACAGCACTCCGAAGCTGGAGCCGCTGCCGGCTGCGCCCACCATCGACTCGTTCGCCGCCACGCCTTCGACGGTGGCCTCGGGCACGATGACCCACCTCGCCTGGTCGACCCACGACGCGACCACCATCACCCTCACCCAGGTCGGGGGCATGGCGATCGACACCAAGAACGCCGCCCAGGGCAGCGCCGACGTGAAGGTCACCGACAATTCGTTGTTCGTGCTCAGCGCGGTGAACTCGCGCGGAGTGAAGGCCACCGCCGCGGTCTCGGTCGGGGTCACCGGCGGCGGCGGCGAGGGCGTATTCGCCGCGCTCCCCTCGGCGGTCAGCGCCGGCGGCAAGGTCACCCTCGCCTGGGCGTTCCCCGGAGCGAAGACGATCGCGCTCACCGAGGTCGGCGGAGCGGCGATCGAATCTGATGGGCCAGGGCGACACCGGCTCGGTGATCGTCACCCCCGCCCACAGCACCCAGTACCAGATCACCGCCGACGGCACGGTGCAGACCGCGTCGGTGAAGGTCGGCCCCACGCTCGATCTGTTCAGCTCCTCGGTCACCTACGGCGAGCCGGGCGACGCGGTCAGCTTTCACTGGAAGACCACCCAGGCCACCAAGGTCACCCTCACGTCGGTGGGCCGCGGCGCGCTCACCACCGTCACCGACCCGGCGATGGCGGCCGACGGCACCTTCGACGACATGATCCCCGACCTGCCGGCGGGCGCGGTGGTGCCGTACACCCTCACCGTCGAAGGCGACGGCTCCCGCATCGAGCAGTCGCTCTCGGTGTACGTGGGCAGCGCTCCGGTGGTGAAGACCTTCGTCGCGCCGAAGTACGCCAAGCAGGGCGGCAAGCTCACCCTCACCTGGACCACGCTGAACGCCGACGTGGTCGAGCTCTCGACCAACAACGTCGTCTTCTGGCGCAGCGGCACCGCGGCCGAAGCGGTGAGCGGCTCGCTCCAGCTCGACACTCCGGCCACCACCACCGACTACACCCTGATCGCGAGGAGCAGCCGCGGCGGAGGCTCGGCCACCAAGACCGCCACCGTCGACCCGGTGGGCGACGTCTCGGTGATGACCTTCACCGTCACCCCGGTGCCGGTGGCGAACGGCGGTGACGCGGCGACCCTGACCTGGGTGGTGCCCAACGCGCGCCACCTGCGCATCATCGGCAGCGACGGCTTCACCGTGGTGACCGCGCACGGCACCGCGGCGGCCGGCGGCACCGCCACCGCGTACCCGAACGGCCCGGTGGTCTACACCCTCACCGCCGACAACACGATCGACCCGTCGATCACCGCCACCGCGAACGCCGACGCCACCGCTCCGGCCGCGTTCGGCCCCGCGGGCGGCGCGGCGATCTACCAGGGCAACCCGGTCGACCTCGCGTGGACCGTGGGCGGCGCCGGCGCCAAGGTGCAGGGCTTCGCCACCCAGAACGTGCAGAACGTCGCCGCCTCGACCGGCTTCGTCGACATCTCCACCACCGGCACCTCGATCACCTTCCCGTCGAGCGACGACGACATCTCCGACCCGATCGCGATCGACGACTACGAGACGTTCCTCTACGGCAACCGGCTGGCGGGCAACATCACCGTCTCGACCAACGGCTTCTTCGTCTTCGGCGACTACACCTATTACGAGCCGACCCCGTCGGGCCTGCCCAACACCTCGGTGGAGCCGAACTTCATCGCCCCGTACTGGGCCGACCTCAACCTCGGCACCGGCCACGTCTACTGGGAGGTTCGCAACGAGGCGCCCGACCGCACCTTGATCGTCCAGTTCGATCACGTGCAGGTGAACGGCGACCCGACGTCTGACCTGGTGTTCGAGGCCAAGGTTCACCAGACCGGCGTGGTCACCTACGAGTTCAACAAGCTGCAGATGTCGATGACTCCGGCACACACCATCGGCATCGAGGGCGCGACCAGCACCGAGGGCCTGTCGGCCAGCGGCGAGGCCGCGGGCGGAGCGCTGGTGCTCTTCTCGGGCCAGGCGTCGCCGATCTCGGTCACCTTCACCGCGCCGGCCACGCTGGGCGGCTTCATCGCGCTCACCAACGGCTACCTCAAGGTGAGCTTCACTCCGACCCAGGTGGTGACCACCCGCGATCTTTCGATCAGCGAGGCGATGTTCAACCCCGCCGCGCCGCTCGCCACCACCGGTGAGTGGATCGAGGTGACCAACCTGAGCCTGCTGCCGCTCGACCTGGGCGGCTGGACGCTCGACTTCGGCACCAGCGGCACCCACACCATCGCGGGCACGCTGCCTCTGGCTCCCGGCTCGACGGTGGTGCTCGGCCAGACCGACGCCGACGCCGGCAACGACTTCGTCGCCACCAGCTACCAGTACGGCACCACCTTCACGATGGACGACGCGGCCGGCACGGTGGCACTGCGCAACCTGAACTTCCAGGTCTCGGCGGCCTGGCCGGCGGTCGACGGCGGCACTCCCGCGGGGAGCAGCCTCAACTTCGACCCGCCGGTGTACCTGGTGTCGAGCGACTCCTCGAGCACCCCGTTCCACTCGATCGCCTGCAACTCGACGGTGCCGTTCGGCGTTCAGGTGCCGCAGCAGCTGGGCACTCCGGGCGCGGTCGCGACCTGCTTCGGCTACCAGCTGCAGTCGATTCCGGTGGCGTTCGAAGACATCAGCGCCACCGGCACCGCGCTGTTCGCCTCCAGCTGGGATGAAGACTACCTCCCGGTCGCCCTCTCGACCCCGTTCCCCTACTTCGGCACCCCGCGCTCCACCGCCACGGTGAGCAGCAACGGCTGGGTGGGCTTCGGCACCTACACCTCGGCCTCGCTCACCAACAAGACGGTGCCGAGCTCGAGCGCGCCAAAGGGCGCGCTGGGCGTGTTCTGGGACGACCTCGAGAACAGCGACGCGTTCACCAACGGGCAGGTCTACAGCCAGCGCCAGACCGACCACGAGACGATCGCGTGGATTCACGCCAGCCACTACACCGCGTCTGACGACCTCAACTTCGAGGTGAAGCTCTTCGACGACGGTCACTTCGAGTACCACTACGCGACGATGACCTCGGGCACGTCGTCGAACTACGCGAACGGGAACGCCGCCACCATCTGGGTGGAGAACGACGGCGGAACCACCGCGCTGGTCATCGGCAACAACAAGCCGGTGATTCAACCCAACACCGCTTTCCGCTTCACGCCGCGCTGACAGGTGACCGCCATGAAAAAGATCGCACTGCTCACTCTCGTCACCGTCGCCGCCGGCTGCAGCCAGTCGACGCCGAAGGCCCAGCCTCCTCCTCCGCCGGGCGTGGTGAAGACGTTCACCGCCGCGCCCACCGCGCTCACCGCGCCGGGCGACAAGACCACGCTGACCTGGACCACCCAAGACGCGACCACCGTCACGCTCGAGCAGCTCGGCGTGGGGCCGATCACGATTCCCGGGGCGAACGGCTCGGTCGACGTCACCCTCTCGATTGACGCGACGTTCCTGCTCACCGCCCGCGGCCCGGGCGGCACCGACTCCGCCGCGGTCGGGGTGAAGGTCGGCATGGCCCAGGGCGGCGTGCTGTTCAACGCGGTGCCGCAGGCGATCACCTCCGGCCAGGGCGTCACCCTGGTGTGGAACGCGCCCGGCGCCACCGTCACCATCGCCGACGGCACCGGCGCGATGGTCGATCTCCAGGGCCAGACCGATCACGGCTCGGTGCGGGTCACCCCCGCGCGCGACGCCACCTACACCCTCACCGCGGGCAGCGTGACCAAGACGGTCGACATCAGCGTCGCGCCGGTGATCTTCGCCTTCACCTCGGCCGGCAGCCCGAACCCCGGCGAGATGGTGAACCTCTCGTGGAAGACCGGCGGCGGCAGCCAGGTGGTGTTGACCCGCGACGGCGTCGGCGCGCCGCTCTCGACGGTGACCGACCCGGCGATGGTCGACGTGGGCGGCTTCAGCGAGACCGCGCCGGCCACCCTCCCGGCCGACGGCGTGCTCCACTACACGCTCACCCTCACCGGCAGCTCCGGCACGGTGACCAAAGACCTCGACGTGCGCATCAACGGCAGCGTCAGCATCGACCAGTTCACGGTGCCGGCCTACGCGCGCTCGCCCGGCCAGTACACCGTTCAGTGGAAGACCTCGGGCGCGACCTCGCTCGAGCTGCAGCGCGACGGGGTCACCTTCTACGTCTCGCCCGATCAGGCGACCACCGACTCGTTCCAGATGAGCCTGCCCAGCCCGGCGGCCAGCGAGACGCTGACCCTGATCGCGCGCAACGATCGCGCCGAGGCGTCGAAGAACGCCAGCGTCGAGGCGGTCGGCACGCCCACCGTGGTGTCGTTCACCTCCGACAAGAACGGCGTCAACACCGGCGGCGACCCGGTGGTGCTGTCGTGGAACGTGACCAACGCGCGCAACGTGCGCATCAACGAGGTCGGAGGCCCGGTGGTCACCGCCACCTCCGGCCACGTCGACACCGGGTCGGTCACCGTCTACCCGAACCGCCCGAGCGTCACCTACCACCTGGTGGCCGACAACGGCGCCGGCGACGCGATCATGCCGCAGGAGCTGACGGTCACCGTCACCACCCTGGCCACCCTCACCTTCGACTCGGTGGTGCCGACCGGCGCGCTCACCAACGTCACCGGCAGCACGGTGCCGAACGCGGTCTCGATGTCGGGCCTGCCCAACGCGGTGAAGAACGCGATGGGTGAGGCGTTCGTCGACATCTCCCAGACCGGCCAGGCGCTCGACCACGGCTTCGACACCGCGGCCTACGTGAACACCCTGCCGGGCCTGTTCTACACCCGCCTCTACGGCCACCGGGTCTACCTCGATCGAATCTCGATCGCGGTGAACGGCTGGTTCTTCTTCTCGACCACCTCGGTCGACGGGCCGAACACCAACACCGCGACCTTCGGCACCGCGTTGGAGCCGCTGGCGATCGCCCCCTACTGGCGCGACCTCACCTTCAACGCCTCGACCGCGAACGCGTTCGCGCAGCTCGACGACGTCGCCGGCACCCAGCGGCTGATCGTTCAGTGGCAGGACATGGAGCTGGGCAGCGACGAGAACACCAAGCTCACCTTCCAGGCGCAGATCTACGGCGACGGCAAGGTGGTGTTCGCCTACCAGACGCTCGACGGCGTGCCCACCACCGGTGGCGCGACCATCGGCGTGGTGAACGGCGCCGAGACCGACGCGGTGATGGCACCTGATCAGCCGGTCGCGGGCGACACCTACACGTTCTTCACCACCAAGGCGCTGCCGGCCCCGATTCGGGTCGAGCCGACGCCGTACGTGGCGAGCGTGGCGGTGAGCGGCGGCGGGTCGATCGAAGTCGAAGGCGACGCCCGGCTGCTCCCCGGCCAGTTCGCGATCACCGAGGTGAACCCGAACCCGCCCGCCGCGGTGACCAACGGCGAGTGGATCGAGGTGACCAGCTTCGGTACCCAGCTGGTGAACCTCCAGGGGTGGACGCTCGACTTCGGCGGCGGCAACACCCACCAGATCGCGCAGTCGGTTCCGCTCGCGCCCGGCACCCGGGTGGTGTTGGCGCAGGCGGCCGATCTCGGCGAGCCCGACGCGGGCATCACCGCCACCTACGTCTACCCGTCGACCTTCGCGATGCCGAACACCACGGGCACGGTGGCACTCGCGCTCGGCGGCGCGCCCTACAGCAGCGTGACGTGGGACACCACGATGACCGGTGACGCCGGCATCGCGGTGCGCGCCGACCCCGGCGACACCAACATCATCTACTCCGGCACCAACCTTCAGCTGGCCTGCTCCGGCGCGGGCTCTCCCGCGTACGGCGACAACGGGCAGTACGGCACCCCGGGCGCGACCCAGGGCCGTTGCTTCCCCTACGTGCTCACCGCGGGCATGCCGAACCGCTTCCTCCCGATCGGTGGCAGCGGCACTCCGATCATCCTCGGCGACGCGGGCACCTCCGCCACCGACGACAAGGTGTACGCGATCACCCTGCCCACGCCGGTCAACGTGCACGGCAAGCAGGTGACCCAGCTGTATGTCGGCACCAACGGGTGGATCACCGCGACCAGCACCACCAGCTCGGTGGCGAGCAACCGCAGCACGCCGTCGACCTCTGCGCCCAACGGCAGCATCGCGCCGTTCTGGGACGACCTGGTCGGCACCCTGAACCCCGGCTCGGGCATGTACTGGCAGCAGTTCGACCCCGACATGACCCCGGCCACCGGCGACGAGTTCACCATCATCTCCTGGGAGCAGTGGAAGACGTATTTCGGCACCACCCAGATCAACTTCCAGGTGAAGCTCGGGCCGCACAGCGCGATCGAGTACGACTTCGGCAACATGAGCGACGCCGGCACCCAGGAAGATCAGGGCATCAGCGCCACCACGTGGCTGGAGCACCCGAGCGGCAAGGCGGCGATGAAGATCAACGTCAACTCGGCCACCGCGCCGGGCATTCAGCCGCACACCGGGTTCGTGTACACGTACACGCCCTAGCGGCGCTGGCGAAAGGTCACCGCGTACCGCAGCGTCTTGACTCCGGGGATGCTGTGGTACCACTCGTGCCGCGACGGCCCGCGCAAGAGGTATGCGGAGCGTGGCTCGGCGGTGACCGTGTGGCGCTCGAACTTCTCGCCCACCTTGCGCCGGAGCCGGAACCGCACGGTGACAGCAGCGAGAGGCCGACCACGTCGCCGAACACCGGCCGGTCGCGGTGCCAGCCGATGCCCGCGCCTGCGGAGTACTCCAGCACCGAGGCTTGAACGAGCGACTCGGGCGCGAGGCCGGCGAACGCGCCCGCCTTCTCGCGGAGCGCCAACAGCCACTCGGGAAAGGCCTCCGCGGCGAGCACCTTGGCCGAGCTGAACTCGTACTTGAACCCGTAGGAGACGACCCGGCGCTTGCCGAGAAAGCCGTGGAACTCGAACTCCTTGAACGGGAGCGGGCGAATCTGTTCGAGCAACGCGGTCTCTTCAGCGGCGGAGATCAGCTCGCGCTGGTAGCGCATGCCCTCCGGGAGCGCCGGTTCTGCTTCGAAGATGCCGAGCTGGGTCGCCACGAGGGAGCATCGATAACGGCAGTGGCACCACCGATGCACTCACATCGGAGCATGCGGCACCTCCATGATCTGTGGCATCGCGTTCCCCCGTCGCTCCGGTTTCGGCTGCGAGATCAGGCGGCCCAGCTGGCCGAGCACGGCCGCCGCGCCCGGCTGTGGCGCTGGAACGCGTCGACCTTCGCCTCGCCCCGTGGCGTGCACGGGCACGTCGCCTACCTCGGGCGCCGCGAGGCGACGCACTCGGCCGAAGAGGCGTTCGGCGACCAGGAATCGAACGGCGGGCTGACGAGTTCTCTCAATGGCATCTCCGTGAGCGAGCTCCCCGTACCGGGCGCGCTCAAGGTGCCGCACACCTTGCGAATGATGATCGACTGCCACGGCACGCTCGATCAGATCGTCAGACGCGGCTCGCACGGCGCCTGGAGGCACGTGCTGCCCGCGGTCGGCGCGTGCTCCATCGCGCCGGTCACCGACGACATCGAGATCGCGCGGATCAGCGAGCAGCTGCTCGAGCCCTACGCCGCCGCGCGCCACGGCGAAGAAGCGGTGCAGGTGCCGCTCGGCACGGTGCGCAGCCTGGCGCAGCACGGAGGGCTCTGCGCGCTCTACTACCGGGGCAAGGAGCTCGCGGTGCGGCTCTCGTACGAGTACGAGCACGACGGCATTCGCACCTTCGCCGCCTGGCGCTTCGGCTTCCCCCCACACGTGTACGAAGACCGCGGCCGCTACGCGCTGGCGAATGGGCTCAACACGTACTTCTCCATTCGCCACGCGGTCGAGAGTGGCTTCACGATGATGGACTTCGGGCTCTCGCCCTCGCACCCGTTCGACAACGGGCCGATGAAGTTCAAGCGCATGCACGCCGCCGCGGTCTCGGCGGTGAACATTCACGAGTTCTTCTACGTGCGCACGCCGGCCTCGCAGCGCGCCTGGTTTCTCTGGGTGCGGCCGCTGTTCTCGGTCGAGCGCGGTCAGGTGGTGCTCAACGCCGGCGTACCGGCCGAGCTCGGCGACGCAGAGCTGATCGCCCGGGTGAAGAGCGAGATGGTGATTCGCGGAGTGAGCCGGGTGCGGCTGCACTCCGAGCGCAAGCTGCCCTGGCGGGTGCTCGAGCAGGTGCGTGCCGCCTTCACGCTCGGCAAACGCGCCGCCCCGTCTGATCGCACGCCGGTGATCGAAGTCGCTCCGGTTTGGGAGTAGACACCCGGCGTGCCCCAGGAACTGCTCGGTGAGGTGCAGGCGCCGTCTGGAGTGGTGCTGATCGTCGACACCGGGCTGCTCGGGTCGTGGAGCGTCGAGACCCCTCGGGTGACCGTCGCGGGCGTGCCGAAGGATCGTGCGCTGCAGGTCTTCGGTGCCCGCATGAACGAGGAGCCGTTCGCGCAGCTGTGGCGCACGGTGAGCCTCGAGGTTCAGCCGGCCGGGAAGACGGCGCGCACGATCGAAGCCGGCTCGGTGCCGGTCGACTTCGCGCGGCTGATGTTCATCGACTCGGCCGCCGTGGCGCGCTGGGAACACGAACAGCCGACCGACGGCCGGGCCGACTTCGTCTTCTGGGGGCGTGACGCGGCCCAGGCCGCCGCGCAGACGAACGCGCCGAAGCTGAGCGACGGTCAGTTCGGCTGGGTCGATCTCGAGGTGGCCGCGGCGGTGACGCACGGGCGGGCGGTCGAAGCCCTGCGCGGGCCGCTGAAGTTCGCCACCGACTTTCGGCCCCACTCCCACCACTTTCACCTGCTCGCGCAGATGCGCGGCACCTCCACCGAGTCGGGCACCCTCGAGGTCGGCGGCGCGCGGTGCTGCGGCTTCTTCACCCAGTGGGGCGACGGGGTCTTTCCGGTGCGCACCGAGCTCGATTCCGAAGGTGGGCTCGTGCGGATCGTCGTGGAGCTTGGTACGAAGGAAGCCGTACGCAACCTGAGGGCCGTGAACGGTCTGTAGATCGTTCGAAGGAGTCCACGATGCGGTCGCTGCTCTGCCTGCTCGCCTGCGCGTCGTTGTGCGCGTGTCTCAACTCGGTGAATCAAAACGGAGGTGGCGGCGGCTCGGCCACCGGCGGAGGCGCGACCGGCGGGGGCTCCTCGACCGGAGGAGGCGCGGCCGCGGGCGGAGGTGTCGCAGCGGGTGGCGGCGCGGCGACCGGGGGCGGCGGTGCGGCGACGGGAGGCGGCGGCTCCGCGACCGGAGGTGGCGCGGCGACCGGCGGAGGCTCCGCGACCGGCGGCGGCGCGGCGACCGGAGGAGGCACCGGCACCGGCGGCGGTGGCTTCAACGGCGACGGCGGCGTGGGCGACACCTGCGGCGGCTTCGCGGGCACGACCTGCTCCAGCGCGAACGTCTGCATCTGGAACGACAAGAGCTGTGGCGCGACCGACGGCTCGGGCACCTGTCAGCCGCGCCCGAGCGGCTGCCCGAGCACGTATCAACCGGTCTGCGGCTGTGACGGGCAGGTCTACCCGAACGAGTGCGTGGCGAATCAGGCCGGCGTCGACGTCAGCGTGAGCAACAACTGCACGCCACCGAACGGTTACTTCTCGTGCGGGTGGGCGTTCTGCGCCGAGGCGTCGAGCTACTGCACCAAGACGCTCGGGGGCGCGGCGGGCAACCCGGGCTCGTACAGCTGCGACCCGTTTCCCAGCACCTGCGGCACCAGCCCGAGCTGCCAGTGCCTCTCAGGTCAGACATGTGGAGGCATGTGCACCGGTGACGTCAACAATGGCTTAACGCTCACCTGCCTCACGCCGTGATATCTGCGGTGCCGTGCGTCTCGCATTGCTGATCCTCCTCCCCGCGCTCTCGGCCCAGGCCGAGCCGTGGCTGCTCCGGTTCAACGGCTTCACCTCCACCCAGGGGGTGAAGGCCGAGGCGCTCGACAAGCTGTTCCGCGAGCAGCTCGAGGGCATGAGCGACGAGCCGAAGGCCGGCTTCCAGGTGCTCGACGAAGGCCACGTCGACATCACCGCCTCGGCCACCGAGGTGCTGGAGGGCGACGAGTTCATCTTCCACTGGTACCTGACGATGACCGAGTGCCCCGGCCGCACCTTCGACTACGAGGCCAGGCTCTCGAAGAAGATCCTCAACAAGACCGAGACCCGCAAGATGCTGGGCGAGCTGGTCGCGCAGGCGGTGAAGGTGAAAGACGGCAAGGCCGGCAAGCGCTCGCTCACCTGCACCGAAGACGGCGACGCCTACGCAGACATGCCGAGCAACACCGCCGAGCCGTCGGACAAGCCGAAGCCCAAACCCAAGCCTAAGAAGTGACGCACTCGCGCATCTGCTCGGCGGTCTGACGAAAGCGCGACCAGTTGACGTTGAAGTCGCCCGAGAACGGGTCGTCGAGATCGAGCACGATCGACACCGCGGCCACCACCACCCAGGTCATGCCGGCGGTGAACAGCGCCTGCACCTCCCACGACTCGACGAACAGCACCCAGACGATGCCGACGCAGAACGCCGCGCCGAGGTAGAGGAACCAACGCAGCGCCTCGGGCAGCCGGAGCGCCGCCACCGTCACCCGGTGCTCGCGGGCCTCGTTGAGCTCGTGGAACAGATCGACCGCCAGCGAGTAGAGGCGCTCTTCGGTCGCGTTCGCCGGCGCGTGCCCGAGGAACGAGCGTGAGGCCTGGCGGAGCAGCCGCTGCTCGTCGCCCACCGGCGCGGAGCCCGGCTTCAGGTACTGGTCGGGCACCGAGACCGCGTAGCGCTCGAGCAGCTCCCGCACCTGCTTCGACTCTCCCCAGCCGTTGAACCAGGTGAGCACCCGGTACAGCTCGCCCAGCGAGACGGCTTCTTTCTCGACCGCGATCTGGGTGTCGTTGTGTTGCTGCCAGACCACGAACATCGCGAAGGCGACGATGATCCCGTACATGCCGCCGAACGTCTGGAGGAAGTTGCCGCCCACCTCGTTCGCGCTCTTCAGCAGCGCCGCGGGAATCAGCGCGCGGCAGGCGAAGCAGCCGACGAAGGCGGCGGCGATGAAGCCGCCGTGCTTCAGCAGGCGATGAACGTGACGGCGCCAGAAGGGACGATCCGACATCGGCATCGAGTGTACGCCCCCCGTCTACCCGCGCGAGGAATCGGCCCGGCGGTTTGCCCCGACGTGCAATCGCTTGGGCCCCCAACCGTAGCTATGGTGTCTCTGATGCCGGTGACGCTCACGCCCGTTCACCTGGTTCGCGCCGGCACCGGCTCCGATGCCATTCGGCTGCACGTGCGCGGCTTCGGCCTGCTGCTCGGCTCACTCGGCACCTTCTTCGTGCGCGGCAACCTCGATCGGGTGGTGCTGCGCCGCTTTCCCGGCCCGCGGGTTCGGGTGTTCTTCTTCGGCCTCCCGTTCTTCAGCTGGCGTTCGGTGGCGCTCGCGCCCCAGGCGAAGCTCGACGTGCCTCGGGTCGAGCGCGCCGCCGCTCCCCGCCTGCCACGCGCCGCGCCCGCGCCGTCGCTCGAATTCCACCTCACGATCACGCCCCCGGAGGCGCCATGACCCAGCCAGCCGAGACGCCCGAAGAGAGACATTTCGGTCTGCCACAAGCCGTGCGCGCGGGGCCGTTCTCGCGGTTGCTGTGGTTCTGCGCCGGCGCCGATGCGTCGCTGCTGGCGCACTGCCCCCACTCCGACCGGGTGAAGTACCAGGGCATCGGAGGCATCGTGCTGGCCACCGCGGTGCTCGCCTTCAGCTCCGGCAGCTATGCGTTCTACACGGTGTTCTCACCCAAGGTCGAAACCGCCCTCAGCCAGGACGTGCACCTGCCGACGGTGATTCAGTCGATGGCGGCGGGCCTGGTGTGGGCGCTGATCATCTTCAACATCGACCGGTTCATCGTCTCTTCCACCGGCAAGGGCGACGGCTCCGACACCATCACCTGGACCCAGTTCTCGAAGGCGATTCCCCGCATCATCATGGCGATCATCATCGGCGTCTGCATCTCGGCGCCGCTCGAGATTCGCATCTTGAAGCCGGAGATCGAGGCGCAGCTCGAGCTGGAGCAGAACGAGTACCTCCAGCGGTTGAACGCGCACTCCGAGCGGCTGATCGAGGCGCGCAAGAACGAGCTGCGCGGCCGGGTGCAGGAGGCGCAGAAGCGGCTCGACGATCGCACCGACTACTTCGAGAAGCGCCGGCTGGAGATCAAGGAGCAGCGGCGCCTGCTCGAGCTCGAAGCCGAGGGCAAGACCGCCACCCACAAGGCGGGGCGCGGGCCGGCCTGGCAAGACAAGCACGACACCCTCGACAAGATGGAGCAGGAGCTGGAGGCCGATCGCACCCACGACAAGGACAAGCAGGCGCCGATCGAAGCCGACCAGAAGAACTGGAAGGGCGAGCTGGAGCAGCTCGACAAAGACCTCGCCGCGGCGCGGGCGTCGAACCTGAAGCAGGCGCGCAACCTCGACGGGCTGCTGAAGCGCATTCAAGTCAGCCACGACATCGGCGGCACGGTGCCCTGGTGGATCATGCTGCTGCTGCTCGCGATCGAGACCGGCCCGATCTTCTTCAAGATGATGCTGGTGCGCGGCGCGTACGACTACCTCGACGAGAACCTGAAGCGGCTGGCGGCGGCGCGCACCGGGGTCGAGTCGCTGGGCTACGTGTTCACCGCCGAGGGCAACCTGGAGCTGAAGGACGATCGGTTCCACCAGGCCGAGGCGACGCTCAAAGCCGAGCTGGAGCGGCTGAAGCTCCAGGGAGAGCTGACCAAAGAAGTGCAGCAGCGCTTCGCCGAGAAGGCGAAGGCGGAGATCGCCGCCGACCCGAAGAAGTTCGTTCAGGACGACGGGCGCAGCGCGTGAACGAGTGGCTGGCATCGCGGCTGGGCTACGACCCCGACCGCGTCAGGGAGCTGCCGCCGCGCTTCAAGTGGGCGCTGGCGGCGGTGTCGCTGGCGTCGGCTCCGGCGGTGGTGCTGCTGGCCGGCTCGGCGGCGTACGGCACCTGGCTGGCGAGCGACGTGCCGTGGCTCTCGGTGGCGGTCGGTGTCGGCGCTGGGCTCTACCTGTGGAACCTGTTGCGGGTCGCGGTCGCCGGCGGTGGGGTCGGCCCCCATCAACCGTTCGGCAACGTGACCACGTTCTTCCCGCGCACGGTGCCGTTGGTGATGCTGAGCTTTCTCGGCGCCTTCTTCGCGCAGCCGTTGATGCTGGGTCTGTTCGCGCGTGAGCAGGATCCCCAGATCGATGAGCTGCGGCTGAAGCTGATCGGGATGCACGCGGTGGCGATGACCCGGCCGTTCGTGGAGGAACGCGAGCGTGCCCAGGCCGCGCTCGACGAGACCAGCGACCGGCTGGCGACGCGGCAGAAGCTGCTCGATGGGCGGGTGGCCGACTTCGCGGCGTCGCGCGAGGGCCGTACCACGCTGGAGAAGGCGATCGCCGAAGACCGCCAGGCGCTCGAGGCGCTGAAGGCAGAGGCGGCGCGGTCGCGCGAGGCGATCGCGCGCGCCGACGAAGGCGAGGCGCAGGTGCGCGCTCACGAGGTCGCTCCGTACGCGCGGCACCTGCAGCAATCGCACTTTCTGCTCCGGCGCATTCAGCTCACCTGGGAGCGGCCCGCGCGGCCGGCGGGGCTCACCGTGGCGATGGTGCTGCTGATGGTGCTCCCGTGGCTGGCGTCGGCGACGTTCGGGCGCCGAGCGGCGCGTGCCTACGAAGCCGGACGCTGGGAGGCCAACCGCGCGCTGATCGAGCAAGCCTACAAAGAAGCGAAGCGGCTGGAGCTGCAGGCGCTGGCGCAGTGGGCGAGCTACGACGGCCCGCGGGTCGAGCTGTTCGAAGACGCGCCGTACAACACCCGGCCGCGGCAGGGCGCGGGCCTCTACGAGGCGCGGCATGGCTGAGCCGAAGTGGCTCAAAGGCGAGCTGACCGGCAACTGCGTCGGCAAGCCGCACCGCAAGGTGGGCGGCACCGGCCTGGCGCGCTGGTACAAGCTCGAGCTGCTCGACGCGACGATCGGCAACTGGCAGCCGGTGGCGGGGCCTCCGAAGATCGACCCTGCCGCGGCGGTTCAGCCGTTCTGTCAGGCGAAGCTGCGCGACGCACGGCTGAAGGCGCGGGTGGCGGGCGCGAACGACGAAGAGCTCTCGCTGCGCGAGCTGTCGGTGTGGGACTGGAAGATGCGCGACCAGCGCGAGAGCGCGGGCGAGAGCCGGTGCACGCTGGCCGGCACCGTCTACGCGCTGGAGGTCGACGGCACCCGCCGGCCCGCGCTCGCCGACGACGCCGACCGGCTCGATCGCTGGGGCTGCCTGGTGCTGCTGCTGGCGATGTTGATCGGCTTCTGGATCTGGTGGTCCTGCGGGCCGTTCACCTGTGGGCTGTGGTCGACGGTGTTGCTCGCCTCGTTCTGGAGCCACCGGCTGCGCACGCGGCGCCGCACGCCTCCCAGCGTCGGCTCGCAGATCGTGCAGGGCGTGTTGGCGTTGGTGCTGATCCTGGGCGGCGTGGGCGTGGTGATCGGCGTCAACGACGCGACCCGCGCAGGCGTCTGCAACGACACCTCTTCGCTGGCGGTGTTGGTGACACTCGGCACGGTGATCGCGGTGTCGCTGCTCACCATCTCGTGGCCCCGCTGGTGGATCTGGGCGGTGTGGACCGCGGTGATCGTCCTCTGGTGTGGCCGCGCGCAGGGCGACTGCGCGAATCAATGGCTGCAGCGTGCTCGCACGTTCATCTCAGGTGCGGCAATCCGTGGAACCCCTCCCCCATCGGGGGAGGTGCCCCAAAAGGGCGGAGGGGGCTCACTCCTCCCGCGTGGAACCGAAGCCGATGGAGGCTCACCTGACGGAGGCGCACGTGGCTCCGGTCGGGGCCTGGACGCGGGCGCCGGCAGCGGCGGAACGGGCGACTCGAACGAGAACGGCGGCCAGGGCAACGGCGGCGCCAGCAGCGGAGGCCCGGGCGATGGCGGCGCAGGCCGAGGCGGTGGCATCCCACGCGGTCCGGGCGGCGGTCCCGCGAGCGGCGAAGCAGCCGGACCGGTGGAATCGAACGACGAGCCGCACGCGCCCGGAGGTCCCGGCAGTGGCCGCGAAGGAGGGGGCAAGGGCCCGCGCGCGATCAACTCAGGCGACTCAGACGCCCTCGAAGCGGCGAGCGAGCCGCGAATGAGCGTCGACGCCGCGCTCAACGACCCCAAGCCTTTCCTCGACGGCAGCTCGCGGGTCACCATCAACGGCGACCTGCTGTTCTCGTTCGACGAAGACAAGCTGCGCAACGAGGCCGCGCCCCGGCTGCGCGAGGTCGCCCAGCTGCTCCGGCTCGATCCCGCGGCGAAGATTCTGCTCGAGGGCCACTCCGACACCATCGGCGGCGATCAGTACAACCAGGACCTCTCCGAGCGCCGCGCAAAAGCGGTGCGCACCTGGTTGGTCGAGCAGGCGCACATCAACCCGGCGCAGATCGAGACCGTCGGCTACGGCGCGTCGAAGCCGATCGTGCCCGCGTCGAAGAGCCCGAACGAGCAGGCTCCGAACCGACGGGTCGAAGTGCGGGTGATGAACTGACTCACTTGCGGCCGTAGAGCTTGCGCAGCTCCGCCTTCGCGCGCTCCAGCAGCTGCCGCCGCGACGGTGACAGCTGCTTGCCCGCGCGGTTGATGAAGAACACCAGCATCGACATCGCCGACCTGAACGGAGGCGCCTTGCGCCGGCCGCTGCTCTCGGCGCTGCGCTTCAACGAGCGGGCAATCGCGCGGGCGCTGCGCTTCGAGAACACGCCACGCTCGAGGTCGAGCGCATTGCTGCCTCGGGTCACCCGCTGCGACCACCGCTTCTTCTTCGCCACCATGAGCAACGACTAACGGCCGCCGTCGGCGCCCGCCTCGTACGACACGCGCCAGACGGTGCCGTTGCCGTCTTCGCTCACCAACAGCGCACCATCACGCGCGACGGTGACACCGACCGGGCGCGCCCAGACCGTCTCGTCGCTGGTCACCAGGCCGGTGAGAAAATCCTCGTACTCGTTGGTGGGCACGCCGTCTTTCACCGGCACCGAGATCACCTTCGGCCCGGTGCGCCTGGCGCGGTTCCACGAGCCGTGCAGCGCGACGAACGCCCGGTGGCGGTACCGCTCGGGAAACATCGTGCCCTCGTAGAAGATCATGCCCAACGGCGCGGAGTGCGACTGAAACAGCACGTCGGGCACGATCGTGCGCGCACCGAGGGCGGCGTCACCCTTCAGCCGCGGGTCGGGGTGGTTGCCCATGTAGAACCAGGGCCAGCCATAGAACCCGCCCGGCTTCAGCCGCGTCACGTAGTCGGGCACCAGGTCATCGCCGAGCCCGTCGCGCTCGTTCACGGTGCACCAGACGTTGCCGTTGTTCACCGACATGCCGACGCAGTTGCGAAGCCCGCTGGCGTGAATCTCGCGGTGACTGCCGTCGGGGTCGAACACCAGCACGTCGGCGCGATCCTTCTCGTTCGAGCCGCCCTCGGCGACGTTCGAGCCAGAGCCGACCGAGACGAACATCTTCTTCCCGTCGGCCGAGAACACGATGTCGCGCGTCCAGTGGCCGAAGCTCACCGGGCTGAGCTCCTTCACCACCGTCTCGGGGTCGGCGCGCTTCTTCAGGTCTCCGTTCTGGTACGGGAAGCGAACGACCCGGTTGGTCTCGGCGACGTAGAGGAACTTCGGCTCCGGCCCCGGCGGGTAGAAGGCGATCCCGAACGGCAGCTTGAGGCCCTTGGCGAACACCTCGTTGCTCGCGGCCTTGCGCGCCCCATCGGCGGCGCGAAGCACGCGCACCCTGCCCTGCTGGCTCTCGACCACGAAGACGTCGCCGTTCGGGGCCACCCGCAGCTGGCGCGGCTCGTCGAGGCCCGAGGCGAACACGTCGACCTTGAACCCGGTCGGCACCTTCGGGAGCGCGCCATTCGCCGGAGCCACCACGTGCGGTGCGTTCGACGCCGATTCGGTCGCGTACGGCGCCGGCAGGTCCTCCACCTTCATCTGGTGCACCACGCCAGGCGCGTCGTTCCGGTAGTCACCGGGCGCGGCACCGAGCGCAAACATCGTCAGCAATAGGTAACGCATCGTCGGTCCCCTGGAGGCGGTTGGTGGCGAGACGCTAATGTCGCCGGGTGCGCTCCGCGACTGTGCTGTTGATCGTCGTGTCCATCGGCATGTTCGGCTGCACCGGCAACGCCGGCAACTCAGACGGCGGAGGCGGGGGCGGTGGTTCCGCGACGGGTGGCGGTTCGGCCACCGGAGGAGGCGGCGCGGCGGCCGGCGGTGGCTCCGCGACGGGTGGCGGCGCTGCGACCGGAGGCGGCACAGCGACGGGTGGAGGCGCTGCAACCGGCGGTGGCTCGGCCTCGGGCGGCGGCAGCGCGACCGGCGGCGGAGGCGGCTCGAACCTCGGCTTTGACGGCGGCACCTTCCTCGATGCGGGGGCGCTCGCGGGCCCGGGCACCAACTCCACCACCGGCTACAACGGCGCGAAGGACAGCTACGCCGACGAGACGAACATGCGGTTTCGCGGGGGCCTCTCCACCTTCGACACCCCGAACCTGGTGGTGGTGACGACCTACAACTCCGCCGGCCTCTACTGGGCGGGCACGGTCACCGACGTGAACGGCACCGTCGACGTCAGCTACCGCGAAGGTGGCACCACCGCCTGGCTCCCCGCGATGCCGCTCTGGCTCGACCCGCGCAACAACGAGTTCCGCGGCAGCGTGGTGGGCCTGAAGGCGGGCACCGCGTACGAGTTCAAGGCCACCGCCTCGACCGGCGAATACGCACAGACCACTGCCGGCACCTGGGTGGAGTCGCCGCCGATCGCGCAGACGATCACCCTGCCCGCCAGCTCGTCGTCGAATTACGACATCACCCAGTCGGGCACGCCGAGCGGGTGGATCCTCTACACCGCGGCGAGCGGCGGCTCGGTGATCGACGAAGGCTTCGCGCCCAACGGCGCCGACAACTGCGTCACCGTCTCGGCGTCGTACGTGATCATTCGCGGGCTGACGCTGAAGAACTGTCAGTCGAGCGGCATCGAGCTGACCCAGGGCGTGCACGACGTGATCATCGAGCGCAACGACATCTCCAACTTCGGTCACGGGCCCGGCGGCGCAATTCAGGGGCCGACACCGAAGATCATTCCCGGCGACGGCGAGTCGGGCGGCGTGACCTGCACCGGCTACAACTTCCCGATCGCGCAGCGGCCCTCTCGCATCGTGGTGCAGCGAAACAAGATTCACGACCCGCGGTACGGCTCGATTCACTGGGGCTACGCGCACCCGAACTCGGCGAACGCGATCATGTTCGCCCACTGCGGCACCAACAACGTGTTCCGCTACAACGAGATCTCCTCGTCGATGGGCCACTACTTCATGGACGGCATCGGGGGCTCCGACAACTTCACCTTCGAGGGCTTTCCCAACGCCGACTCCGACATCTACGGGAACGTGATCTCCGAGTGCTACGACGACGCGATCGAAGCCGAGGGCGGCGACCGCAACGTGCGCATCTTCGGTAACTACATTCACCACACGATGGTGCGCATCGCGATGGCGACCGCGTCGATCGGCCCCGTCTACGCCTACCGCAACGTCGGCGCCGAAGGCGGAGGCATGTACGACCCCTCGGTCGCGCCCGACAGCGAAGACCGCGGACCGTTCTTCAAGCTCGGCAGCAACGACGCGACGGTGCGCGGCGGCCGCCAATACATCTTCCACAACACCAGCACCCAGCCGGCGATCCCCAGCGGGGTGACCGCGCAGTACACCTTCGGCATCGACTCCGGCCTGGCGAACGCGGGCGGCACCGTCACCAACATCTACGCGCGCAACAACATCTTCACCGACTACAAAGACTTCCACACCGTGGTGGCGATCGACCCCGGCAACGACGTCGACCACGATCTCTATCTCGGAGGCCTCTCGCCCTCGAGCGTCGAAGCGAACGGCACCATGGGCGCGCCCACCTTCGCGGTGAACGTCGACCCGGCGTTGACGGTGCAGAGCTTCACCTCGATCGGCGGCACCTACGAAGCGCTGGTCACCTACCCCGCCACCGTCGACGTGTGGAAGACGGGCAATTTCTCGTTGGCGCCGTCGTCGCCCGGGTACCACGCCGCGCAGCCGCTCCCGAACTTCAACGATCAGACGGCGACGCCCGACGTCGGCGCCCACCAGTCGGGAACCCCTGCGATGCAGTTCGGCGTCGACGCCTACCCGTGAATCAGAACGCGTAGCCGACCGACAGGTCGAGCATGAACAGCGACAGCAGCGAGGGCTTGGCGTGCACTTCGGCGTCGGCGACTCCGACGTCGGCAGGCGCCGCATCGAAGTGCGCCGTCTGGCAACTTCGAGGAACGTCGGGGATCGCATACGACGGAGAGAGCCCCATCGCCTGCACCTGCTCCATCTGCGCGATCGCTGCGGCGTCGCAGCCGTAGACCTTGTCATTGCCCGCGCCGGCCACCATCACCCGGCCGCCCAACCGCATCACCACCCCGACGGGCAACTGCCAGCGAACGCCGACCCCCAGCTCGCCCAACGGCCTGACGCCGGTGTCCAGATAGGTGACGCTCCCGCCGAAGTAGTGGCGGGTGAGTGCCGCGCCACCACCTGCGTAGACGTACGGCGCGAGCACCCACTGAAACGGAATCAACTCGACGCCGAGGGTCAGCGAGCCGTCGACCCGCATCAGCGCATCTGCACCGCGCATGTCTCCCTTGTGCAGCGCCCCATCGGGCACCGACAACGGGTACCCGAAAAACAGCTCTGCCCATACCCACAGCAGCTTCACCGCGGTGCGGTAGCGATACGAAACCAAGCCACCGAGATGACGATTGATCGAAGCTCCGGTCAGCTGGGGACTGATCGGGGTCACGTCGAGCTCGTGATGAACGAGCGGCGCTTCCATCGACGGCGCTACGACCGGTTGCTCGACACTCCGCAGCGCAGTCCCCTTCACCGCTCGAAACTCGACCACCTTCACGCCGTGCTCGTCGTACAGAGCAACGGTGGCGGTTTCGAGGTCGTCGTCAGGAACGGCCACCGTGATCAACCAGTCAGGCGCCTCGTGCACCCTCCGCCCGTCGAGCAGCGCGGCCCAGTTGGTGCTGTCGTCCGCCATGCGCATCGAGCATCGAGGCAGTCGGCTCAACGCCGCGAACAGCGCCGAAGCCGCGGCTTGCGCTTCGCCGTGCCACCCGGTCGAGGGCCCGATCACCAGCTGCTCGCAGTGTTCGGGGAAATGGCTCGCCGTCGCCTCCGGCGGAAACGTGGCTCCCCACCCACCTGCCTGTGCGACCACCAGCGCCAGCAAAAGACTCACATCGGCAAGCCTACCTGCCCGCAAACAGGCGTGCATTCCCGACGCGCGGCTGTTTGAGAGAGAATGAAGGCGCATGTTCAAGCTCGACTCCAACGACGCTCTCCTCGACTCCTTTCGCCCCAAGGACCGCAAGACGGTCGAGCTGCCCACCCACGTGACGATGCCGCTGTTCGTGCGCAACTACCTGGCGTGGCCTCACCCTGCCGGCGGGCGGGTCTTCCTGGTGTTCTCGACGCCCGGCGGAGTACCGACCGGCATCGCGTTCGACACCAACGGCCAGGGCGTTGCCACCGTGCCGGCGATGTGTGACTGGTGCCACTACAGCGGCCCGGGCAACACCGTCGGGCTGCTCACCGCCACCCTCAACAACAAGAAGCGGGTCGGGGTGCACGTGTGCACCGACCTCAGCTGTCAGCAGAAGCTCGAAGACGACGCCAACCGCTCCGGCCGCTCGGTGCTGCCGATGATGGAGAAGCTGATCGAGCGCATGGGCCGCTTCGCCTCCGAAGCGCTGAAGATCGATCTCAGCGGGGCCGGCCGCTAGCTCAGGCGCCGCCCCGCCAGAAGCGCGCGCCACTTCTTCAGCGCTCCGTCTTCGATGCCCGCCTGCTCGTTCCACGACGCCGGGTTCTCGAAGGTGCCGAAGAGCAGATCCCACAGCGGCAGGTCGGAGTAGTTGCCGCCGTGCACGTCGCGCTGGTGGTGCACGCCGTGTTGCTCCGGCCGCTGAACCACGTAACCGAGCCAGCGCGGCGTCGAGAGGTTCGAGTGCTGGAACATGCCGAACGCGACGAACACCGTGCCCGCCAGCGCGCCGGTCTCGGGCGAGAAGCCGAGCACGAAGCCGTAGAAGGTGGTGCTCGCCACCGCCAGCCCCACGATCTCGATCGGGTGAAAGAAGCACATCCCCGCGGGGTCCATCCGCTCCGGGGCGTGGTGCATCTGGTGCACCCACCGCCAGAGAAACGGAACCCGGTGCCACAAGCGGTGCAGCCAGTAGACGCCGAGGTCGTAGGCCGCGAAGCCGAGCAGCGCCGCCGGCACCTCGGGCGCGCCCGAGAAGTCGAACAGGTGGTGCTTCGCGAACACCGGCCGCAGCACGTACGGGAGCGCGCCGTTCACCACCACCGTGAGCACCCAGAAGAACACGCCCCACGCCCGCCAGCCGCTGCCGATGCGAGGCATCTGCCGCGCAGGAGCGAACCGGTCCTGCAGCAGCAGGCCGAGGTAGATCACGAACAGTGCCCCCAACACCGCGTTCGCCATCACGCGATCCCGAGCTGCTCGCGGAGCCAGCTGCCGACCGGCACCCCCGTGAGCTTCAGAAACGAGAGCAGCGGCGTCACCAGCTGCGGCGAGCGGGTCACCAGCCAGCGGCGCACCCACCGGCCGTTGAACTGACCCTTCATCTCGCGCAGCCGTTTGAAGTACTCGGCGCCCTCCGCCTGCTTCGCCAGCCACTTCAGCTGCGGGCGGAGCACCGGCGAGGTGTTCTCGAGATCGAGCTCGCTCATCGGGCAGAAGCCGAGCGAGAGCTCGCGCACCCCTTCTTCGCGCAGCTGGGCCGCGAGCGCGTGCACCACCGCCATGTACACGCCCCAGATCGACGTCGGGCCGAAGCGAATCAGGTTGAGCAGGTAGCCCTTCACCTGGCCGCTTTCGAAGTACGGGTCGAGCACGGCGTAACCGAAGCGCTCATTCCTGGCTTCGAGGAAGAACAGCCGCGAGAGCGCCGGGCTGGGGTGCATCGGCCGGTTGAGAAAGCGCATCTCGAACGGCACCACGCTCTTCTTCAGCGCCGCCTCGTTGATCCGCGCCAGGTCGAACAGGTCGAAGTCGCTCGCGCGCTCGAAGTCGAGCTCCGACAGCTTCAGCCCCGCCTTCGCCGCCTTGCGCACCGCCGCCTTCACCGGCGCGGCGTCGAAGGTGTCGGCGCGGTCGAGATCGAGCACCCGATCGCAGCCCAGCGACGCGCGGTACCTGCCGTGATCGGCCAGCGCGATCGCGTCGGGCACGTAGAACAGCGACGCCCCGCGCACCTTGCGAAGAAACTCGTTGGCCAGCTCGACCTCGTGCTCCGCGGCGCAGATCGGTCCACCCAGCGAGAGCGCGCTGCCGTACGCCCGCTCGTAGGCGATCACGCCGTGCGCGGTCTGCAGGTACGAGAGGCCGGGCTGGGTCGCCGACATCGCGATCGGGTCGCGGCCGTTGGCGGCGATCTTGAGCTCGAGCTCGATTTGATTCATCTCGATGCCACGCGCTTCGCTGGTCATGACAACCCCGCCAGCGCCAACCGCGAGCGCGTCTCGGTGAGGCAGCGGGCGAGCAGCGCGTCGCCGTCGATGCCGAAGGTGGTGATGCCGCGGCACTGCTCTTCTGCCAGCGCGACCAGCCGCTCGAACCAACCGGAGATCCGCGCCTCCAGCGCCGCGCGCCGCTGCGGAGACAGGGTGCGCACCAGCCGCCCGACCCGGTTGATCCCGAACGCGAGGTGGCGGCTCTCGTCGCCGGCCACCTTCTCGGTCAGCCAGGTGCCGACGATCTTCAGCGGCTCCAGCTCGACCGACCGCAGCGTACGGCCCACGGTGGTGAGGGTGGTCTGCGCCAGGCCCTCGACCAGAATGTTCATTCCCACCATCAGCTCGAGGTCGTCGGCCGCGGTGACGTCGGCCATCAACGCCGCGACCGCGGGCATCACCTTCGCTTCGACGTCGAGCTGAAAGAGCAGCCGCGAAAACCACTCCACGTGGCGCGCTTCGTCGGTCACCTGGGTGGCGCCGAACAGCCGATCCATCAGGTCGGGCGCCGACTGCACCAACCGCGCAGAGGCGGTGAGCGCGGCGAGCTCGCCGTGGTGGGTCTGGGCGATCAGATCGGCCAGCCCCTGGCGCAGCTCGAACGGGAACTGGGAGAAGTCGACCGACTCCCAGGGAAGCTCGGCGGCGTTCCACTGCCGGCGCTTCGACAGCTCGTAGAGGTGGGCGACGTCGCCGTGGCCGGCATCGAGCCCACGCTGCGAGACTTGAATCAGCTCGTTCATGCCGGCTGAGTTGCCGCCGCTCCGATCGCCGATCCCATTTCTCCAAGAAAATCAGCGGTTGCGCAGGGCGTTGCGCAACGGTGACTGCAAAATCGGCCATCTTCCTTGTCAGAGATCACCCGCTGTGATCCCCTGTCTGGGTCGAACGAAAAGGAGGATGTATGTCTAAAACCGACAAGAAGTTCTCCGTCGTAAAGAGTGGTTCGAACAAGCTGGAAAGCTTGAAGAAAGAGGCGAAGCGCCGGTTCAAGGGCGTGTCGCTGCCCAGGGTGTTGGCCGGTACCGCCATCGGGGTGGTGCTGGTCGCCGCGGTGACGGCGCTGGTCACCTTCCACCATCAGCCGGTGCTGCCTGATCTGAAGGTGATTGATCAGGTGGAGACCAAACTGGGGGTGGCTCCGACGCTGAACGAGCTCAAGCTCGCGGCGGCGAAGGAGCCGAAGAACGCCGTCGCCCAGCTCGAGCTGGCGCATGCGTACTTCGACGCCAACCAGCGGGCGGCGGCGCTCGCGCACTACGACGCGGCGCTCAGGCTCGACCCCAAGCTGGCCAGCGATCGGGTGGTGAAGAACCTGGTCTCCTGCGCCGGCACCGGCCAGCAGAACGAGGCGTTCACGCTGATCAGCAAGCACAAGCTGGTGGGCGCCGAAGCGGCGTTGCACACGCTGCGCGCCGATCACAGCTACCCGGTTCGCGCCGGGGCGGTCGCCACGCTCGACCGGCTGGGCAAGGCCAACCACGACGACTGGGAGCGGATGTGGATCGCCGATCTCTCCGAGAAGAGCTGCGACGTGCGCAAGAACGCGGTCGAGAAGCTCGGCCAGTTCGGTGATCGCGCGGCCGTCTCCGCGATCAAGTGGGCGAAGAAGAAGGACGACGCCGAGACCCGCTGGTGGCAGTTCTCCTGCCTGGGCGGCAAGGCCGACGACGCGCAGAAGCAGATCCTCGCGCGGCGCTGAGGCCGTTCGAGCGCAGCTCCCGGGCCGTCCCGTTCACTCGGGGCGGCCCTTTTCGTTTCCAGCCGTGCGATGGTGCCCGCCCGCATGGCGTCCACCTGGAAATTCCCGCCCGCGTTCTGGGTCGCGAACGTGATCGAGCTGTTCGAGCGCGCCGCGTACTACGGCACCTTCATCGCGCTCGCGCTCTTTCTCACCGACGTGGTGCACTTCACCGACGTCGAGGCCGGGTGGATCAGCGGAATCTTCTCGTCGACGCTCTACCTTTTGCCCTTCGCCACCGGCGCCGCCGCCGATCGCCTCGGGTTTCGCGCGTCGCTCGCGGTCGCCTTCGCGCTGCTCGCGGTGGGCTACGGCACCATCGGGCTGATGCCGTTCAAGGCCACGGTGCCGATCGGGCTGGCGCTGGTGTGCCTCGGCGGCGCGTTCGTGAAGCCGATCATCGCCGGCACGGTGTCGCTCAGCAGCGACGTGAACAACCGCGCCCGCGCCTTCAGCCTCTTCTACATGATGGTGAACATCGGCTCGTTCAGCGGCAAGACGATCGCCAAGCCGGTGCGCGCCGAGCTCGGCCTCGAGTACGTGCCGCTCTACTCCGCCGGCGCGGCGGTGATCGCGCTGGTGCTGGTGCTGCTGTTCTACCGGCCCTCGGCGTCGAAGCCGGTCGGCAAGCCGCTCAGCGAGACGTTGCGCGACTTCAAGATCGTGTTCACCAACGGGCGCTTCATGGCGCTGATTCTGATCACCTCCGGTTACTGGGCGATTCAGGGCCAGATGTACGCCTCGATGCCGAAGTACGTGCTGCGCATGATCGGCGAGGGGGCGAGCCCGGAGTGGTACGCCAACGTCAACCCGGCGATGGTGGTGCTGTTCGTGGTGCCGGTGACCCAGCTGGTGAAGCGCTGGCGCGCCAGCTCGGCGATCATGACCTCGCTGGTGATCGTGCCCTGCTCGGCGCTGATCATGGCCTTCTCCAACCGGCCGGGCGCGGCGCCGATCTTCGGGCTCCACCCGCTCACGGTGATGATGGTGCTCGGGATCGCGATGCAGGGCCTGGCCGAGTGCTTCCTCGAGCCGCGCTACCTCGAGTACGCGTCGAAGCTCGCGCCGCCCGGGCAAGAAGGCCTCTACATGGGGTACTGCCACCTCAACACCTGGTTCGCCTGGCTGTTCGGCTTCATCGCCTCGGGCTACCTGCTGCAGGCGTTCTGTCCCGACCCGAAGTCGCTGCCCGCCGAAGCGCAGGCCCAGCGGGTGACCGCGCTGGCGGGAAATGGCCCGATGCCGGCCGAGTACCTCCACGCGCACTACCTCTGGTTCGCGTTCGCCGGAGTCGGGTTCACCGCGCTGCTGCTGATGATGGTGCTCCGCTCGACCGAAAAACCGGAGCCCGTCGCGCAACCGGAGGCGGTGAAAGCATGAAGCGCTGCGCCTGGGCCGACTCGGACCCGCTGCTGGCGAAGTACCACGACGAAGAGTGGGGCGTGCCCGAGCACGGAGATCAGAAGCTGTTCGAGCTGCTCAACCTCGAGGGCGCGCAGGCCGGCCTCAGCTGGATCACCGTGCTGCGCAAGCGCGAGGGCTACCGCAAGGCGTTCGAGAAGTTCGACGCCCGCAAGCTGGCGAAGTGGCCGGCCTCGAAGCGCAACGCCCAGATGAAGAACGAGGGCATCGTGCGCAACCGCCAGAAGATCGAAGCGGTGGTGCTGAACGCGAAGGCCTTTCTCGAGGTGCAGAAAGAGCACGGCACGTTCGACGCGTACATCTGGAGCTTTACGACCGCCGAAGAGATGAGCAAGGCGCTCAAGAAGCGCGGGTTCAAGTTCGTCGGCGCCACCATCTGCTACGCATTCATGCAGGCCGCGGGCATGGTCGACGATCATTCGCCGGGTTGCTTTCGCGCGCGGCGCCGCCGCCGCTAGAGTCGGCGCGTGCCCAAGAAGCAGGCCCAGAAGCCGGCGGCAGTCGAAGCGCTGCTCGCCAAAGGAGAGTGGTTGCTCGCGCGCAACGCGCTGGTGGAGCAGACCCAGCGCCGCGCGTCGGCCCACGACCTCGAGCTGCTGGGGCTCGCCTGCTGGCACCTGAGCGACGCGGCGGGCACTTTCGAGGCGCGCGAGCACGCCTACCAGCTCTACCGCGAGGCGAACGACGACTGCTCCGCGGCGAGAATCGCGCTGCTGCTCGCCTGGGACTGCGAGCTGTTTCGCGGCGAGAGCGCGATCGCCCAGGGTTGGTTGGGCCGGGCGGCGCGCCTCTTGGAAGGCAAGCCTCCGTGTCTCGAGCAGGCCCGGCTGCTGGTGCGCGAGGCGATGCGGGCGCTGCGCGCGCAGGAGCCCGACACCGCGCTGGAGCTGGCGAAGAAGGCCTCCGCGCTGAGCAAGAAGCTGAAGAGCGTCGACCTCGAGATGCAGTCGATCGCGCTCCAGGGTCTGCTGCAGGTGACCCAGGGCGAAGCTGCCGCCGGCATGCGGTTGCTCGACGAAGCGGGCGCCGCGCTGATCGCCAACGAGGTGAAGGACCACGAAGCCTTCGGCTACATCGGCTGCTGGGTGATCGCGGCCTGCACCCGGGTGCGCGACTTCGGGCGCGCCACCGAGTGGTGCGAGCGGCTGGGTGAGTTTTGCAACAAGTGGGACGACCGAATGCTGTTCTCGGTCTGCCGCGGGCAGTACTGCGACATCTTGATCTGGCGCGGCGCGTGGGACGAAGCGGAGCGCGAGCTGAGCAAGCTCGGCGCCGAGGGCTCCGGCAGCGCGCCGGGCGCGAGGACCGACGCCAAGGCCCGGTTGGGCGTGCTGCTCCAACGTCGCCGCCGCTTCGGCGAGGCGAAGGCGCTGCTCGAGCCGCTGCAATCGCACCCGCTCGCCGCGCTCGCGCTGGCCGAGCTCGACCTCGAGAGCGGGCGCGCACAAGACGCCGCCGATCGCCTGACCCGGGAGCTGCGGCGGCTGGCGCCTTCGAGCGGGCTGCAGCGGGTGCCGGTGCTGGAGGCGTTGGCGTGGGCGCAGTCGCTGCTCAAGTCGGGCGACCGAGGCGCGGCCACGGCGCAGGAGCTCGCCGCGCTGGGGAAGAAGGTGCCGGCGATCTCGGCGTCGGTGCTGCGCACGAACGGGCGGGTCGCGCTCGCCAACGAAGAGGCTGAGAAGGCCCGCGAGCTGCTGGAAGACGCCCTCGCCTCGTTCTCCGCCGCCGGTGCACCGTATGAGTCCGCGCTTTGTCAGCTGGAGCTGTCGAAGGCGCTCGGGCTGACCGGAGACGAGCTGGGCGCGCGGCGGCTGAAGAAGGAAGCACATCGCAAGCTCGATGCGCTCGGAGTGAGCAATGAAGCGCCGCCGGCCGCCAAGAGCCCGCTCAGCGAGCGCGAGCGCGAAGTGCTGAAGCTGATCGCCGCCGGCGAGGCCAACAAGGAGATCGCCGTCACGCTGGAGCTCAGCGAGCACACCGTGCACCGGCACGTGGCGAACATTCTGCTCAAGCTGAACCTGCCCAACCGCGCGGCGGCGGCGGCCTGGGCGGTGCTCCACCCCTCGCTCTGAGCCGTGGCCCGTTCGGGCCATCGAAGAAAACCGCACCCCTGGCCCGTTCGCGGGAAGCGGCGGCACCCCCGCTTTTGAGACGGTGACTCCATCGCACGGAGCAATCGAGCTCCGCGCAAACGACGGGAGTCACCATGGAGACGGCGAAGGTTTCAGGCACCACCTCGGCAGTTCAGGGCCCGCTGTGGTCGGAGCGCGCGGAGGAGTGGCGGCGCTACCAGGAGAACGCACACCTCGGCTTGTTCGAGGCGGTGCTGAACGAGCTCTCGCCCGGCCGTGGCGCGCGGCTGCTCGACGTCGGCTGCGGGTCGGGCCTGGCGCTGGAGCGGGCGGCGGCGCGTGGTGCGGCGGTGAGCGGGCTCGATGCGTCGAGCGGGCAGTTGGAGCAAGCGAAGGCGCGGGTGCCGGCGGCGGAGCTGAAGACCGGCGACCTGGAGGCGCTCCCCTTCGACGACGGGGCGTTCGACTTCGTCACCGGCTTCAACGCGTTTCAGTATGCGGCGCGCCCGGTGGCGGCCTTGAAAGAAGCCCGGCGGGTGCTGAGGCCGGGCGGGCGACTGGCGATCGCCAGCTGGGGTGCGCCGGAGCGTTGTGAGGCGACGCCGTACCTGAACGCGCTCAAGTCGTTCATGCCGCCGCCTCCGCCGGGTGCGCCGAGCCCGGTGGCGCTCTCGGCTCCCGGAGTGCTGGAGTCGTTGTGCCGCGATGCGGGTCTGGAAGCGGTGAAGTCGGGCAACCTCAGCTGCGCCTTCGAATACCCCGACACCGTCTCCGCGCTGCGCGGGCTGCTCGCCGCCGGGCCCGCTGTCGCGGCGATTGCCCGCGGAGGCGAAGGCAAGGTGCAAGCGGCCGTGCTCGAGGCCCTCGCGCCCTACCGCACCTCCGCGGGCGGTTACCGGTTGGAGAACGAGTTCCGCTTCGTGATCGCGAAGCGCTGACTCACTTCTTCGCCGCGGCCGCGGCAGGGGGCGGCGGCTGCGACGGAGGCACGAACGACGCGTGGTCGACTCGCACCAGCCACTTGCCGCCCTGTTTGACGAAGACCTCGGAGGCGTGAGTCGGAATCGTGAGCTTCTTGCCGTCGGGCCCGGTGAAGCTGTCTTCGAAGGTGCCGTAGCCGAACGCGATGCCGTCGCTGACCTGCACCACGTCGTACGAGACGAGCTTCACGGTGATGTCGGGCGTCGCCTTGAACGACTGGGTGTAATAGCCCTCGAGGCCCTTCTTCGTTTTTCCCTCGTGGCCGGCGAAGACGTAGATGAAGTCGACGTCGTCGGCGTAGTGCGCGGCCACCGCGGCCGGCTTGTGGGAGTTGAAGTCGGCGACCCACTTCTCCATGTCCTTCATCAGGTCGGCCTTCAGGTCGGAGGCGAAGGCGGGAACGGCGATCATCAGCGCTGCGGCGAGAATGGTCTTCATGGTCGTTTTCCTTTCGTTCACTTCGAAGGAGGAGCGGGAGGCGCCGGCGGACCGAACGAGGTCTGCTCGGCGGCGATCAGGTACTTGCCGTCTTTCTGTTTCTTCATCAGCCGGGTGCAGCGCAGCGGCAGGGTCACGTTCTTGCCGTCGGGCGCGGTGAACGAGGTGTTGAAGTGCGCGATGGTGAGCACGGTGTCTTTGTCGAGCACCGCGCCTTCCTGCGAGATCAGCTCGTTCTTCCGGTTCGGCGCGTGGAACGGCCCGCTGATCGCCTTCACCAGCTCGGCCTTGCCGTTCACCACTCCGAACGCGCCGATGTGGCGCAGGTCGTCGGTGAACAGCGCGGCGACCGCCTGAATCGACTTCTCCGGGTCGGTGATGTTCGCCGCGGTGATGAACGCTTCGTTGACCGCTTTCGCGTCGGCCACCGGGTCGGCGAACGCGTACGACGAGAGACACAGCAGACCTGCCAGCAACAGCCGTTTCATGACTCGCTCCGTTTCAGGTGAGGAGACTGCGTGGGATTCACCACCTTGGACGGGCGAGCCCTCGCGAACTCATCGGTGACGTGAATTGCACGGTATTTGGCGCCACCGGGCTTTGTGCACCGGGGCCGGTTGCTGCGAGACGAAGCCGGTGCGCACCACACGTCTTACTGTGCTGTTTCTCGCGGTCGTCTCAGCAGGTTGCGTCGGGCAGGCGTCCACCCACGGCGGAGGCGCGGCGACCGGCGGCGGTGCAGCGACCGGCGGCGGCTCGAGCTCAGGCGGAGGCGCGGCCGCGGGAGGTGGCGCTGCGATCGGAGGCGGCGCTGCGATCGGAGGCGGCGCTGCGATCGGAGGCGGCGCGGCGGCAGGCGGTGGCAGTGTCGGCGGAGGGAGCGCGAGCGGAGGCGGCAGCAGCGCCACGGGCGGCGGAGCAGCGGCCGGCGGTGGATCAGCGACGGGCGGTGGCGCAGCGACGGGCGGCGGTTCCGCGACCGGCGGCGGCGCGGCAACGGGCGGAGGCACTGGCACCGGCGGCGGCACCACCCTGCCCGGCTTGCCGTTCACCTACACCCGCACCGCGAGCGGCACTCCGGAGACCGCTCAAGAGCTGCAAGACATCACCGACGTCTATCTGCAGCTGCTCCAGCAGACGCGGTACTTCGACGCGCTCGACGAGCGGGTGCACGGCTGGCCGCAGTCCGATCCCGCGGGTCAATACTGGTACGGCACCTGGTGGTCGGGCGTCGGCTTCGACAAGACCAACGGCAACGTCAGCCTGGTGCACGTCAACGTCGGCGCCGACAACAACGGCATCGGCACGTCGCAGGTGCTCGAGAGCGTGTGCCTCTCGCACAACGTCTGGCCCACCGCGAAGCTGGAGCAGCTCTGCCGCCGGCTGATCCGCGGGTTCAACTCCTGGTACCTTGCGATTCAGCGGCAGCCGAACGATCCCGCGGGGCCGATGCTCGCGCGCGCCGCGTACCCCGCGCCGATCACCTCGACCGACGACGGCCGCACCGTCTACATCGACTACTCGGCCGATCGCCCGGGCATCGACAGCTACACCCAGTACGTCGAGATCACCAACAACCCGTATTGGGGCGACGTCTGGATCAAGAACAACCGCTCCAAAGACGACATCGGGCACATGCTCCGAGCGTTCGCCACCCTCGAAGACTGCCGGCCGGGCTTCGGCCCCGACACGCTGAACGACCTCGACGAGACCAAACAGCACTACCAGGCGTGGGAGCAGAAGGTGGAGACCGACGGCTGGGCGATCGCCACCCTCGACAAGAGCGCCAGCCCGGTGCAGCCCTCGGCCACCTCGACGATGTCGCGCTACACCACGCTGGCCAACGCCGAGTGCGACGCGGTCTACGCGTTGAGCCTGTTCGGCCACGGCACCACCAACAGCTTCAACTGCATGAGCGGCGTCAACCCGCTCGAGTACCTGGTGCTCAACAACGCGTCGAACGGAGAGATCCTCCGCAGCTACCACGAGAGCGCCGCGCGCCACGCCCTGCTCAACGCCCAGAACACCGACGCGCTCGCGCTCTTGCAGGGCCTGGGCTCCCGCATCGACGACGGCATGCAGTACACCCAGAACGGCAACTGGCCGGTGTCGCTCGACGCCAACAAACTGGTGCAGCTGATCGTCGAGGCCCACAACGCCGGCGTGCCGCTCACCGCCACCGAGGTGCGCTGGGTGCACGACCAGCTCCGCACCACCTCGCAGAACTTTCTCGCGCTGCCCGCGGCCGACTTCGACATCTTCAACCCCACCTCGCCCGACGGCGCCTACGACTTCTCGCCGCCCGCCGACGGCATCTCGTTCACCTTCTGGGGCGTGCTCGCCGGCAGCTGCGACGCGCGCTTCAAGAACCCGGCGACCCAGCCGCTGCTCGACTGCGCCCGGCTCTCGACCTGGACCCCTCCGTGAGTCAGTCGCGCCGCAGCTCCAGGGCAGTGCCGTCGCCGATCGGCCAGGCCTCGTAGCGAACGCCCTCCAGCTCCACCGGGTGCCCGAGGGCGTGCCCCAGCGGCGCGGGCTTCGACGCCTTGCCGCGCGAATCGAAGGTCTGCTGCTGCAGGCTCCCACCATCGAGCGGGTAGAAGCCGCGGGTGAGCGGCGTGCCTTCGAACAGCCCCGCTTCGCCGTTCGACGGCTCCAGCTTCACCGGCGCGGCCGCTTTGCCGTCGAGGCCGATGAAGCGCGAGACGACTTCGTGGTCGCGCCGCGCGAGCGCGACGAACCCGGCCGCCATCGGAGCCACCCACACCTCGTCGACCGGAGCGGTGAACAGATGCTCGGTGCGCGGAGAGCCGAGCAGGTGCGCGTCGATCGACTCCAGGTCTTGCTCCACCAACACCAACACCTTTCCCTTCGGTCCCACGGCGAGCTTCGGCAGGTGAGCGCCCGGCCATTGGCCCAGTGTGCTCAGCCCTCCGTCGGCCGGACCGACCACCCGAACGCCCCGCGGCTCGTCGAGCGCCGCCACTCCCGCCGCGAACGTGGCGACGTCGCCGTAGAACGGCCCCGCCTCGAACGGCGGGTCGAGCGCGACCGGCTCCCCACCGTCGAGCTGAACCTTTGCCACGTCGAGCCACCGCGGCTCGGCGGGGCTGGCCGGCGCCTGGGTGAACGCCAGCCACAGCTGGGTCTGCGAGGCGGCGACCAGCGGCCGCTGCAACGGGCCTCCGCAACTGACTCTCAAGCAGCCTTTGCCGTTGGCGCAGATCGCGTGAGCCGGCGTGCACGGCGTGCGGGTCACCGCGCCGGCGTCGGGAACACCGCGGGGCTCGGCGGGCGGCACCTCGACCCGATCGAAGAACAACCCGCGCAGGCTCCACCACCCCACCGCGAGCTCTCGCGGTCCCGTCGCGAGCGCGAAGAACGGCTGCCCGCTCCCCGCCAGGGCGCGCGGGCCTGACGCTTCGCGCACGAACACCGCGTCTGGCCAGCCGGCGCTCGTCACCTCGAACGCTCCCGCCCGCAGCCCGTCGGTGCCCGGCGCGTCGTACCCTCCGAGCGGCAGGCCGTCGGCGCCGAGCCGCAGCGCGTGGTTCTGGTCGTAGAGCACCACCCCGTCGCCGCTGCGGGTGACGTGCGGAGCGACCAGCACCCACTGGCCCGCGGCCCCACGCCGCACGAACGCGCCGCCCTTCTGGAGCGAGAGCACCTCGACGCTCTGGCTGGTGGCGCTCTTCGAGATCAACAGCGTGCCGCCGTCGACCGCGACCAGCTCACCGTTGGCCACCGGCAGCCGCGGCCCGCCGCGCGGCAGCAGGCCACCGTCGCCGCCCACCTGAAAGACCGACAGCCCCCCGTCACCGGAGCGCACCAGCGCCAGCGCTCCGTCACCGGCCGGCGCGAGCGACTCCACCGAGCCCGAGACGAGCACCGAGGTGCTGACCCCGCCGTCGCGGTGCACCGCCGACAGCCGGTTGCCGTCGG
This sequence comes from Myxococcaceae bacterium, assembly GCA_047602415.1. Lineage (GTDB taxonomy): Bacteria > Myxococcota > Myxococcia > Myxococcales > Myxococcaceae > JASGHH01. Next base: position 2,328,580 of record JASGHH010000001.1, read on the forward strand.
CCAGCAGCCACTCGTGGCCCAGCGGTGACAGCGAGATCGCCCCCGGCGAGCGGTGCTCGAGGAACAGCAGCTGTGGCGGCTGGTGAGGCTCCGAGAGCGCCACCCTCACCCGCCCCGGCTCCTGCCAGCCCACCGCCACCGAGGCGCCGTTCGACGCCGTCGCCACCGCGCCCGGAGTCCCGAACGGGTAGACCTGCGCGCTGGTGAGCCGGGTCACCGTCGCGTTCGGCCCGTCGTCGGTGATCACGAAGCGGTGACCGGCGACGCTCCACCCACCGGGCGCGAGCAGCCGGCCCGCCTGGAGCAGCGCCGGCCCGCCATCGGTCGCCACCCAGCTGAACGGCAGGCAGGGCTCGGGGTGCGGCGCGTCATCAGGGCCGAACGACTGCAGCTCGGCGCAGCCCGGCGACGCCCTCGGGTCGTCGTGACAACCGCCCCTGCCGCCCGCCCAACAGCAGACCTGCGGGCGCGTCCACTCCACCGAAAGTGGACGGGAGGCGACGTTGTCGAAGACCATGAACCGCTCCGGCATCTGAACGCAGGTGGCCCCCGCGGAGCCCGCGAGCAGCAGAGCCGAAATCGCAACCCACTTCGTGGCGCACGCGGTCATTGGTGTCACGCTCTCGTCATCGCGGTGGCGGCCCTTTGAGTCGCGCCAAAATTCACCGGTGCATAGACAATGGGCGTGCCGCAGAGCCCGACGCCCACCGACCGCTCGAAGTTCCTCCTGGTGGACGACTCCGAAGACAACCTCGCCTCCCTCGAAGAGGTTCTCGACCGGCGCGACGTCGAATTATTCATGGCCCGCTCCGGTGAGGAAGCACTGAAGCTCTGCGCCGCGAACGACTTCTCGCTGGCGATCATCGACGTGCAGATGCCGGGGATGGACGGGTTCTCGCTCGCCGCCGAGATGCGCGGCCGCGAGCGCTCGGCGCGGGTGCCGATCATCTTCGTCACCGCCGCGCGCGACCCCAAGCGGGCGCTGGAGGGCTACCAGGCCGGCGCGGTCGACGTGCTCTTCAAGCCGCTCGACGCCCACATCCTCTCGTACAAGGCGAGCACCTTCATCGAGCTGGCCCGGCAGCGCAGCGAGCGCGAGCAGCTGCTCGAGAACGAGCACCGGGCGCGGCTCGACGCCGAAGACGCCACCCGGCTGCGCGAAGAGATGCTGGCGGTGGTCTCGCACGATCTCCGCAACCCGCTGGCGTCGATCGTGATCACCGCCAAGCTGCTCAACAAGCACGAGCAGCCCGAGGTGAAGAAGCACGCCGAGCGCATCCTCCGCGTCTCCCACCGGATGAACCGGATGATCGAAGACCTGCTCGACCTCGCCTACATCGAAGGCGGCAAGCTCAAGCTCGAGAAGGCGGCCTGCGACGCCGCCGGGCTGGTGCGCGACTGCGCCGAGATGATGCGCCCGGTCGCGGCGCAGAAGCAGGTCAGCCTCGCGGTCGCCGCCAGGTTCGAGCCGGTGCAGGTGACCTGCGATCGCGAGCGGGTCGCCCAGGTGTTCTCGAACCTGGTCGGCAACTCGGTGAAGTTCACCCCCGACGGCGGCGAGATCACCATCGGCGCCTCCCAACACGGCGACGAGGTGGTGTTCACCATCAGCGACACCGGGCCCGGCATCGCCGCCGCCCACGCCCCTCACGTCTTCGAGCGGTTCTGGCAGGGCCAACACCCGCACAGCAACGGCGGGGTCGGGCTGGGGCTCACCATCGCCAAGGGCATCGTCGAGGCGCACGGCGGCCGCATCTGGCTCAGCTCGGGTGAAGGCGAAGGCGCGGCGTTCAGCTTCAGCCTCCCGATCGCCCACCCCGAGCCGGCCCACGCGACCTAGCTGTTGGGCGTGTGGGTCAACAGCAGCGCCGACATGTCTTCGGCGTGCTCTTCTTCTTTCGCCAGAATCTCTTCGATCACCCGGCGGCTGGTCGGGTCGTCGTCGCCCAGGTAGCGAATCATCTCGCGGTACGAATCGATCGCCACCCGCTCCGCCACCAGGTCTTCTTTGATCATCTCGGCCAGAGAGGAGCCCTCGACGTACTCAGAGTGCGCGCGGTTGAGCATGCCCTCGGGGTTGAGGTTCGGCTCACCGTTGAGCTGGGTGATGCGCCGCGAGAGCAGGTCGGCGTGCCCCTGCTCCTCCTCGGAGTGCTCCATGAACTCCTCGGCGACCGCGGTGGCGTTCATGCCGTGCGCCATGAACGCGTGTCGGCGGTACCGGAGCACGCACACCAACTCGGTGGCGAGCGCCTCGTTCAGCATGTTGATCACCGCTTCCCGGTCGGCGCGGTAGTTCTCCGTCACCGCCCCCTCCTCGAGGTGCTCGCGCGCGCGGCGGCGCACCTCGCCCTTGTCGGTGATCGCAGAGGTCTGTTCAGTCTTGGCCATGGTGTGCTCCGTACGAGTTGAGGTTGTCGTTGTGCATCGGGTGGGCCATCACTGTGCCGCCGCGACCTTCTTGCGCTTTCGGCCGAACAGCCAGGCGGGGATCATGCCCAGCAGCCACACGCCTGCGTCGACGAAGTCACAACCGCAGCCGCGATGGTTCGGCCCGGTAACCGTGCCGCCGTCGGAGTCGTCGGGCGCCGCCGCTCCCACGCCGCCGTTGGGCGCGAACTCGATCAGCGCCGCGGTGCCGGCCTTGAGGTCGTAGCTGAGCTTGCCGTCTTTGACGTCGCCGCTGCCCGCCGCCGCCAGCCGCCCAGCCGCGCCGAAGGTGAACGCGCGCCACGGCCCATCGGCGCCGGTGCCGTTGAAGGTGAGGTTGCTGGTGACGGTGGCGACCGGGTTGGTGTTCACCAGCACCACGGTGACCTTGCCGGTGGCGTTGAAGGCCGCGAACGACTGCAGGTCGTTGGGCGCGTCGGAGATCGCGCGCACCGAGGTGTCGCCGTACTGCGCGCCCGAGCCGTCGTAGTTGCGGTAGAGCTTGAAGGCGTCTTCGCCGATCGAGTTCAGCATCGGAGGCGTCTCCAACGCGGCGAGGTCGACCTTCTCGCGGCCGTAGATGCCGAGCACCAGCGCTTCGGTGATCGCCCCGTTGGGAGCGTCGATCGCGCCGAAGTCGTAGCCCGACACCGCGAGCTTGGTGCCCGGGTAGGTGGTGTCGATCCAGTGGTGCATGCGGGGGAGGATGTCGAGGATGCCGCCGTAGCAGCAGGCCTCCCAGCTCTCGACGGTGTAGTTCGGGTCCCACAGAATTCGGGTCGAGCGCAGCCGCATCGCGTTGTCGGCGTCGGTGGTCGAGCCGGCCGAGATGCGCGGCGCCTGCGGGTAGATGTGAATGTCGAGGTAGTCGAGCAGCCGGTCGCCGTACTTCATCTCGTCGAGCTGCGCGGCGCGGAGGTACGCGGGAATGAAGTCGACCCCGGTGGTCTCACGGTCCTGCGCGGCGCTGTCGAAGTACTCCAGCCAGCCCCAGGCGCCGGGGCCGATCGTCTGCGCGGCCGGGTCGGCGGTCTTCACCGCCTTGCCGTACGCCTCCAGCTTGTCGGTGATCTCTTTGTAGCTCGCCGGCGTCGGGTGAACGTCGCGGTGGGTCTGGTTCCAGAGCGCGGGCTGATTGCCCAGCTGGTAGAGGCTCACCCCGCCCGCGTTCGCCGCGCCGAAGGTGGTCTTCAGGTGGGTCACCCACTCGCCCGACCAACCCTCGTCGGCCGGCACCGACAGATCGTTGGCGTCGTTCATGATCATCGTGGTGCCGTCGGGCTTCACCCCGTTGCCGCAGCCGGGGTCGGCCGGGTCGTACGACTGCTGGTTGCCGTACTTCGAGACCGCGAAGCCGCAGTGGGTCGGCCCGTCGTCGAGGCCCTTCGACACCCAGCCGATCAACGGCAGCTCGATCAGCGACTGCGCGCCGGCCCCCTTGGTGGCGGTGACGAAGTCGTCGACCGAGCGGGCCGGCTGCCGCTGGAAATAGAACTCGTCACCACCGCTGTTGGTGGAGTTGAGCTTCCAGTTGTAACGGCTGAGCTGGTTGCCGCCGTGGCGGCGCAGCGTCACGCCCATTCTGGAGAGCTGGGCGTCGTCGCCGCCGATCAATCCATAGATCAGCGGCGAGATGGGGTGACGGTCGTGCGCGGCGTCGACGGTGACGTTGGCGGCCAGCGCGGGAAATGCTGCGAGGGTGAGCGCGAGGGCGGTGTGCTTTCTCATGCGCGAACCCCGCGTGCACCCGCCGCGCCAGTGCGTTTGCCCGAAGAGTTAGCGTGGCGGTCGCGCTGGGCAGCGCGTGGCGGGCACGCGGCGGTGAGGCGAAAACGATCGTGCGCGCGGGGTCTGGAAGCTGCATCGAACCGCCTTCATGGAACGAAGGAAGTTTTTGCGAATCGCGGTGGTGGGTGGCGCGGGCCTGGCCGCGTGTGCGACGCCGTCGGAGGATCGTTTCGAGATCCGCACCAAAGGTGGAGAAGACGATGCGGAGGTAACACCGTGCGAAGACCTGATGCAGGAGCACGGCGCGCTCGACCGCATCATGCTGATCTACGACGAGGCGGCGCGGCTGATCGCGGCGCAGAAGCCGTTCGAGCCAAAGGTGATCGCGAAGGCGGCGGCGATCGTGCGCGGCTTCGTCGAGGACTACCACGAGCAGAACGAAGAACAGTTCGTCTTCCCCCGGCTGCAGTCGCACAAGACCGAGACCGAGCTGGTGACGGTGCTGTTTCGGCAGCACCACGAGGGCCGCGGGCTGACCAAGGAGATTCTCGCGCGCGCCAACGCCGGCCAGGCCGACGACACGCTCGCGTCACTGCTCGGCTCGTTCACCCGCATGTACCGGCCGCACGCCGCGCGCGAAGAGACGGTGCTCTTCCCCGCGTTCAGAAAGCTGATCGGCAAGAAGGCCTACCGCGACCTGGGAGAGAAGTTCGAAGAAGACGAGCACCGCCGCTTCGGCGAGCACGGCTTCGAAGCGACGGTGAAGCAGATCGCCGAGCTCGAGCAGCAGCTGGGCATCGACGAGCTGTCGTCTTTCAGCCCTGCCTAGCGGCTCAGTGCAGCTCGGCTTCTTCGCCGTCGACGAACGCCTGGTGGGCGCGCGCCAGGCCCAGCAGCACGTCGGCGGTGGTCTCGAACAGCACCCGGCCGCGGGCATCGTTCACCTTGTGAATGTCTTCTCGCGCGTGCTCCGCCAGCTCGGTCAGCGCCTTCACCAGGTTGAGCGCGTGGTGCTTCGAGTCGGAGTCGGGCAACGAGTTCGTGTTTTCGATGTCCATCCACTTTCGATAACGGCCCCAAAGCTGCACAGCTTTTCTTCATGAAGCGTGCGCTGCGACGGGTGGTGAAGATCGTGGCGATTTCGCTGCTGGTGATCGAGCTGGGCTGGGTGTTGATCGCCAACGGCGTGCTCGCCTCGGGGGTGATTCAGAAGCTGGCGAGCGAGCACCCCAACAAGGTGAAGATGGAGTGGGATCACGCGTTCTCGCCCTGGCCCGGCCGCGCGTACGTGCGCAACTTTCGGCTCCGGCTGCAGGACCCGACGGTGCAATTTCGCCTCACCGTCGCGCACGCGCACGTCGACGTGCACGTCTTCGATCTGCTCCACCGCCAGTTTCACGGCTCGCACGTGGTCGCCGACGGCGTCACCTACCGGTTGGCGCTGCGCACCGATCACCCGAAAGAGAACGCCGCGCGCCTCGCCGCCTACCCGCCGATCGAAGGCTTTCCCCAGCCGCCGCTGAAGCCGCACCCCGCGCCGCCCAAGTCCACGCCCGAGGAGCTCGACGCGCTGTGGTCGGTGCAGCTGGAGGACTGCGACGCCTCGGTCGACGAGCTCTGGTTCCTCGAGTACCGCTACCTCGGCGCCGCGCACGCCACCGGGAGCTTCGAGCTGAAGCCGCTCCGCTGGCTCTGGGTCGACGGCAAGCTGGCGCTCGATCGCGGGCGGCTCTCGCTCGGCAGCAAGACGATCGACCCCGCCTTCTCGATGAAGCTCGAGACCGACCTGCGGCCGATCAACCTGGAAGAGAACGAAGACGAGCACGTGCTGCGCACCTTGAACGCGCACGCGCAGTTCGACACCCACATCAAAGACGCCAGCTTCATCGACGCCTACCTGCCGGGGCTGAAGGCGCACGGCGCGGTGCACGTGGTGGCCGACGTGCGCTCCCGGCTCGGCCACCTGGTGCCGGGCAGCACCATCGACGTGACGGTGAACAGCGGCACCGTCGACTACAAGAAGTGGCACTTCCTCGGGCATGGCGGAGCGAACCTCGCGGTCGCGGGCGAGACGCCGATCATCCGCTCCGAGATCGAAGGCAAGCTCGGGGTGCCGCTGCTGAAGGGTGAGCCGCCGATCGAAGCGTCGGTGGAGTCGTTCAAGGGCGAGCTGAAGCTGGCCGACGGCCACTTCTCGGAGGGCCTGCAGCTGGGCGTGCTCCACGCCGAGACCGAGGCCAAGGTCGACGACACCCGCTCGCTCAGCCAGGCGTTCGGAGACAAGGTGCCGCTGGTGGGCAAGCTGGTGCTCGGCGAAGGGCCGCTGACCGCGATCGGCTCGGCCCACGTCACCCCGCAATACAAGCTGGTTCGGGTGCGGCGCCTCGAGCTCGGCCACGCCCAGCTGGAGGGCGCGCTCCGCAACGGCCCCAACGGGTGGACCGGCGCCGCCTCGGGCCGCTTCTCGGCGCTGCCGCTCGGCTTCCGGCTCCACGACAACAAGGTGTCGCCGGTGCCGTTCGTCTCCAAGCAGTGGCTCGACGGCGAGCTCAGCAAAGACGGCATTCGGCCCTGAGCATTCGCGCCACGCGTGGCGGCTTTGCGGTCAGCGAAACTGCCGCGGCCCGCTGCGGTTGAGGAACAGCAACGCGGCACCCACGGTGAACACCAGCGCTCCGGCCAGCGGAGCCATCGGGGCCCGGTGCGGCCTGCCGGTCTCAGTGTCGACGGGGCCATAGCCCTCGATCGGCTCGTTCATGGTGTACCGAATGCCGCCGAACAGGAGCGAGAAAGCGCCCACCACCAACAAGATCAGACCGGCGAGTCGCATCGCAACCTCCTGCCTGGATTGAGCATTTCGCGTGCCAGAACCTTTTCCCCGGCCTGGTTCCTCAGCTTCGAAAAGGAGCGGCAAAGCACATGGTGCGATTCTTCATCGAGGGCGGCACAGGCATGTACCCGGTGGCGTTGTTCGGCATCGCCTTCGTGGCGACCGCGGTGCTCCACGCGCTGCGGCCCGATCGCAAGCTCGGTCAGCTGATGGCGGCGCTGGGCGCGGGCACGCTGGGCGCCGGAGTGCTCGGCCTCACCATGGGCATCAACGCCACGATGCGGTACATCAACACCGCGCCCCCGGCCGATCAGTTCAACATCGCCTGTGCTGGAGTGGCCGAGTCGTCGAACGATCTGATCCTCGCGATGGTCCTGTTCATGTTTGGCTGCGTGGCCGCGTCGGTGGCGGGCTTTCGCGGCCGGCGCCTGGCGGGCTGATCGAGAAGGAGCGCGCGGCTGATCTCCGACGAGTCTCTGTTCGAGCGGTTGGCGGCCGGCGACCTGGCGGCCTTCGATCTGCTCTACGCCCGCTACGAGAAGCCGCTCTTCGGGATGATCTGGAGGGAGCTCGGCAGCCAGCAGGAGGCCGAAGACGTGCTCCACGAGACGTTTCTCTCGGTGCTGAAGCAGCGCGACGGCGGCCGCAGGAGCTTCAAGGCCTGGGTGTTTCAGGTGGCGCGCAACCTCTGCCTCAACCGGGTGCGCTCGCGAAAGCGCGGCGATCGCGCGGTGCGGCTCGACGCCTCCGCCCCACCCGCCGCGGTGCAGCTGCCCGAGACCCAGCTGGCGTCGGCGCAGCTGGCCCGGCTGCTCGAGGCGGCGGTGGCGCGGCTGCCGGAGTCGCTCTCGTCGCTCTACCGGCTGCGGTTGTCGGGCCTGTCGTACGACGAGCTGGCCGAGGTGTTGGAGCTGCCGCTCGGCACGGTGAAGTCGCGGATGCACGAGATGGTCACCCGGCTGCGCGAAGAGATGCGTGAAGAGACGGAGCGAGCATGAGCTGCGCCGAAATCGAACCCGAGCTGATCGGCTACCACTTCGGCACCAGCCCGCCGCTGGTGCGCGAGCAGATCGAGCAGCACCTGCCCCAGTGCCCCAGGTGCGTCACCAGCCTGCTGCTGCTGAAGCGCCAGCTCGAGACCCAGCCCGAGGTGCCCTCGCCTTCTCAGAGCGCGCGCGACAAGCTGCGTGCGGCGGTCGCCCTCGAGATCGGCGTCGCCCCGTGGCGGTGGTGGGAGCGGCCGGCCGCCTTGGCCTCCAGCGCTGCAGCGGCCATTTTGGCCCTCTTCGTGACCTGGTCGGTGGCAACCGGCCGCGTCGAGGTGCTAATTCCTCCAGAGCATGCGCTCGCTTCACGTTCAGCTGACGTTGTCGTTGGCGGTGGCGTTGCTCGCGCCGAGCGCCGGTGCGCAGATCAAGGTCGCGTGCGCGGGCGAGCACTCCACCCAGAGCGCGTACGTCGCTGACGACCAGGAGTACCCGGCGCGGCTGCAGCGCTTTCTCGGCGACGGTGGCTGGGAGATTCGAAACTTCGCCTACCGCCGCGCCACCGTGCAGACGACGGGGCCGTCGCTCTACCCGGCCTCCACGCCCTACCTGCAGACGGTCGAGTTTCAGGCCAGCCTCGCCTACGCGCCCGACGTGGTGGTGCTGGGGCCGTTCGGCCGCCACGACTGCGACATGAACTACACCGACGCGGGGTCGATCGATCCCGCCGGGTTCCTGGTCGGGCTCCGCAACATCGTCGACGCCTACCAGGCGCTGCCGAAGAAGCCGCGCATTCTGATCGCGCTGCCGATCCCCTACGCGTGGGGCAACGGCGACGAGGTGATGAGCCACGTGGTGCTGCCGATCACCCAGCAGGTCGCCGCCGAGTACGGCCTCCAGGAGATCGACCACTGGACGCCGTACTACGGCCACCCCGAGATCTTCACCCCCGCGTTCGACACCGGCGATCACTTCGACGACGCCGGTATGGATCAGATGGCGCTCACCGTGATGGCGGCGCTGCTCTACGACGGCGGCATCGACTCGGGGGTGATCGTCGCCGACCCGCTGGTGCCCGGCTATCGCCCCGACGCCGGCCAGCCCGACGCCGGCCCCGCCGACTCGGGTGCGCCTGATGCGGGCCCCGCCGACTCCGGCCAGAATTCGTTCGACGCCAGCGTCGCCGACGCGGGCACCTTGCCGGTGAGCGACGGCATGCTGCACCCGGCGGCGAGCGGCTGCTCGGCGGCGCCGGGGTTCGCGCTGATGATCGCGGTGGCGCTCGCGCTGCTGCGGCTGCGGCGGGCCCGGGCGGGCTGAGATGCGAACGGCTGCCCTGCTGGCTCTGCTGACCGTCGCCTGCACCTCGGGCCACGCTCCGGCGCCACCGCCGCCCGCGAACCCGGGCCCGACGGTGCCGAAGCAGCTGCGCAGGCTCTCCAACGCCGAGCTCGACGCGGTGGCCTCCGACCTGCTCGGGCACGAGGCGAACCTCGCCGCCGGCATGCTCCAGGAGCCTCGGGTCGACGGCTTCGACGACGACGCGGAGTCGCTGCTGGTGACCGGGCCCAAGCTCGACGACTTCGTCGCGGTGGCGGAGCAGGTGGCCTCGCAGGCGAGCACCCCGGGCTGCGCTCAGCTCGACTGCGCGCTCGACTACGCCGCCCAGCTGGCGCCGCGCATCTACGGCCGGCCGCTCGACGCCGGCGAGCGCGAGCGGCTGAAGGCGGTCTACCTGGCGGGCGGTGACCACCCGACCGGGGTGCAGCTGATCGTCGAGGCGATGCTGCTGTCGCCCAACGCGACCTACCGAACCGAGCTCGGCGGGCCGAACCAGAAGTACGAGCTGGCCTCGGAGCTCTCGTTTCTGATCACCGGCGCGCGCCCCGACGCCGAGCTGTTCGCCGCCGCCTCCGACGGCCGGCTGTTCGACGCCGAAGAGCGGGTGAAGCAGGCAGAGCGGCTGATGGCCACCCCGCGGGGCCGGCTCCACGTGCGCGATCTGATGGTGTCGTGGCTCGACCTCCACGACATGGAGCAGGTGGCGAAGCTGCTGGCGAACTTCGGCTGGTTCGGGCGGCCGGTGCGCGAGCAGATGCGCATCGAGCTCGAGCACTACCTCGACGACGCGCTGTTCGGCGCCGACGGCACGCTCGCGGGCCTGTTCACCTCGAGCCGCGGCTTCCCCGGCCCGCTCGAAGCGCTCTACTACGGGCAGGACCTGAAGGGCCCGATCGCCGACTTCGCGCCGGTGGAGCTCGACACCACCCGGCGCCGCGGCGTGCTCTCGCTGCCCGGCTTTCTCGCCCACCACGCCGCGGTCGATCACACCGCGCCGGTGCAGCGCGGGCTCTTCGTGCGCACACGGTTGCTCTGCATGCAGATCGCGCCGCCGCCGCCGAACGCGCAGAACAACCCGCCCGATCCCGGCGACACCACACACACCAACCGCGAGAAGTACTTCGAGCACTCGAAATCGATGATGTGTTACGGCTGCCACCGGCAGATGGACCCGATCGGGTTCGGCTTCGAGAACTTCGACACCCTCGGCCGCTACCAGACCACCGACAACGGGTTTCCCGTCGACGCCACCGGCAGCCTCGACTTCACCGACGTCGACGGGCCGTTCACCGGCCCCGCCGAGCTGGGCACGAAGCTTTCGCAGAGCGCGCAGGTGCGGCGCTGCTTCCTCTCCAACATGTGGCAGGCGGCGGCCGGGCGCGCGGTGAACCTGCCGCCGGGCACCGAGGTGTCGCCCTCCGAGAAAATGACCGACGTGCTGCTCGACATCGTTCGCAGCGACGGCTTCGTGCGGCGCGAGCAGGAGGCCCAGCCATGAGGGTCTCTCGCCGGGCGTTGTTCAAGGCCGGGCTCGCGGCGTCGATCTTTCCCTGGGTGCGCGAGGCGTACGCGCAGACGCCACCGCCACCGAAGCTGCTGCTGTTGATGGAGACCAGCGGCACCCACCAGTCGGCGTTCTGGCCGAGCCGGGAGCTGGGGCACTCGCAGATTCTGCAGCCGCTGCTGCGCAACGAGCAGCTCCGCTCGCGCGCCACCCTCGTCAAGGGCCTGTTCAACCACGAAGGGGGAATGGGCAACCAGCACGACCAGGGCTTCGCCGGGCTGTGGACCGGCCGAAAATCGATTGGCACCTTCAACGAGCCCTGGGGCGACGGGCCGTCGGTCGACCAGCAGCTGAAGAGCGCGCTCGACTTCAGCGAGCCGTACCCGACGCTCAACACCGCCGTGCTCGCCTCGACCGCGGCGCTGTTCAAGCCCAGCCGGTGGAGCTTCAGCTACGTCGGCTCGAAGCTGTCGATCCCGGCGCAGATCGACCCGTGGAAGATGTACGCCGCGATGTTCGCGCCCGCCGCCGGTGGCGCCGCCGCCCAGGTGCGGCTGATGCAAAAGAAGACCGTGCTCGACTTCGTTCGCGGCGACCTCGCCAGGCTGAAGACCGGCCTCCCCGCGGCCGAGCGCGCCAAGCTCGACGTTCACGAGACCGCGCTGCGCGAGCTCGAGCGGCGCCTCGAGCTCACCCTGGTGGAGCGCTCCGCCGGCTGCCGCGCGCCCGCGTTTCCCTCCGACCGCATCGACCTCACCGACGAGCACAACGTGCCCCAGCTGGTGGAGCTGATGTTCGACTTCATCACCCTGGCGATGGGCTGCGGGCTGACCCGCATCGTGAACTTTCAGTTCGGCCAGTCGGGCGAGCGGTGGCGGTTCAACTGGCTCGGCCTCGACGAGAACTCCCACGACGACATCTTTCACCGCGACAGCGGGCTCGACCCGGTGGTCAGCGAGAAGAGCATTCGCATTCACACCTGGGTGGCGGAGCAGGTCGCGTACCTGGGCCGGAAGATGCTGGCGATGCCGGGCGCAACCAGCGGCTCGCTGCTCGACGAGTCGTTGGTGGTGTGGGGCAACGAGATGGGCACCGGCCCCCACGGGATGGACGAGATCCCGATCGTGATGCTCGGCGGCGCGGGCGGCCGGCTGCGCACCGGGCGGCTGGTCGACCACGGGCCGCAGACCTACCACCGGCTCGGCTGCTCGGTGCTCAACCTGTTCGGCGTGCCCTCGGCCGGCTTCGGTGAGAAACCCGACTGCGGACCGGTCGACGGACTTTGAGCAAACCGCTGCGCAAGCAGTCCTGGTGAAGCGCACTTCCACGCGGCATCGCTTTCGCAACGCTGTGCGTCGTGCTCTTCGAGACGACCAAGCGGCTGGCGGTGCGAAATCTTCAACGCACCCGTGACGGTGAGGCGCTGCTGCTCCACACGTATCTGTTCGGCGAAGAAGAAGCCGAGGGCTCGGCGCTGGCGCAGCTCGCCGCCCGCCAGGCGCCGGAGTGGTTGGCGCCACGGGTGGAGAAGCACCGTGCCGACGAGCGGCGGCACGCACGGCTGCTGGAGGCCGAGCTGGCCCGGCTCGGGGTCGCGCGCAAAGCGCTGAAGCTCGACCCGGTCAGCCAGTGGAAGCTCCGGAGGATTCAGCAGCTGATCGACGAGCGCGCGCCGCGGTTCGAGGCCGGGCACCTGGTGACCCTGCTCGCCACCGCGATGGTGCTGGAGGAGATGGCCGCGCGGGTGTTCGCCCGGCACCTCGAGCTGCTCGAGGCCGGTGACCCGCTGCGCTCGACGCTGGAGGTGCTGCTGCGCGACGAGCGCAAGCACGTGCGCCTGTGCGCCGACTCGTTGGACAAGCTGGTCGCCGTCGAAGAGAGCGACCAACTGCGCGCGCTGCTCGAGGAGGTTCGCCGCGTCGAGCGATCGTTTCGCTTGACGGGTGCGCTCGCTCTTCTCGGCGCCGGTTTGTGGTTTCGAGCTCGGGGTCCGAGGCGTGAGCTCGGCCTCACAGGAGACCTGCAATGACCACCCGAATCCTCTACCTCGCCGTCGCCGACGCGCGCGGCCACCTGATGCGCGGGCACCTGCTGCGCCGCCTGCTCGCCCCCGAAGGCATCGACGTCGACCTGGTCACCACCTCGGCCGAGGGGCAGCAGTTCCTCGCCAACCTGGGCTCGCCCTCCCACCGCATCTCGAACCACTTTCACGTCGAGTTCGGCGCGCGCCACGACATGCGCTTCGACGCCACCGCGGCCCGCGTCGCCCGCTACCTCGCCTTCCCGCGGCGCGGCCTCGCCGACGGTCGCCAGCTGCAGGAGCTCGCCGAGGGCGCCGCCTTCGTGGTGAACGACTCGCTCCACCCTGCTCTGCTCGCCGCGCCCGCGTTCGGCTCGTCGATGCGGGTGGTGCAGCTCGCCGGCGAGAACCTCTGGGCGGCCGCGGCGGCGCACTTCGATCACCAGCCCGCGCCGATTCGCCGCGCCTACCGCCGGCTGCTCGCGCGCGCCTCCAACCACTCCTTCGCCCGCATCACCCACACCCTCGGCGCCACCCGCGTCGACGAGCCGTCGCGCAACTGGTGGCTGCCGCCGATCGTCGATCTCCCCGGCCGCAGCCGGCAGCAGGTTCGCGACGCGCTCGGGGTGCCGCACGGCCAGCCGCTCGCGGTCGTCTACCTGAACCCCCACTTTCAGGAGGAGCAGATCGCCGAGTCGGTCGAGCAGGCCCTGCGCGCGCGCGGCTACTTCCTCTACGGGGTGTCGGAGCGCTTTCACCACCGCCACAGCTGGATCGCCCAGGACGGCCGCCTCGCCGACGCGATCGCCGCCGCCGACGTCTATCTCTCGGGCGCGGGCATGGGCGCGCTCGAGCAGGCGCGCGCCTACCGCACCCCGTTCGTCAGCCTGCTCGGCGATCAGCCCGAGCAGCGGCGCAACGTCGAGGCGATTCTCGGCACCGGCTGCCGCGAGGTCGCGCTGGCGAAGCTCGAAGACACCCCGGCCGCCCTCCAGCGCTCGATCGACGCCGCGCTCGCCGAGCTGCCCGCGCGCCGCGCCGCCACCACAGATCACCCGCACGTGCGCGCCCTCCACCGCCTCTGGCGCGACGCCTTCACCCACCTCGTCTCACGAACCGGAGAAACCGATGCCCGACCGCACGCAGCCTGAAACCGCCCTGGTGATCGAAACCAACAACCTCCAGGGGCCGAGCGCCTCGAAGGCCGCCGCGGTCACCGAGGGCCTCGAGCGCCTGCTGGGCCGCCTCGCCGCCACCGGTGAGCTCAGCGTCGCCGAAGAGGTGGTGATCACCCACGAGGGCCTCACCCGCGCCCAGTGCGAGCGGGTCGAGAGCGCCGCCGGCCGCCCGCTGACGATGCTCGAGGTGCCCGCCGGCACCGGGTACTACGAGGCGAAGAACAAGGGCTTCGCCGCCACCACCGCGAAGTACGTCGCCTTCGCCGACTCCGACTGCTGGCCGGTCGAGGGCTGGCTCCAGGCGCTGTTCCAACCCCTGCTCAACGGTGACGCGGGCGTGTCGGCCGGCCGCACCTGCTACCGCTCCGACGAGCTCGGCATCGCCGCCACCACGATCGACTTCATGTACTTCGACAGCCCGCTCGGCGCGCACTGCACCCGAAACTTCTACGCCAACAACGTCGCCTTCGAGCGCAAGCTGTTCGAGCAGGTGCAGTACCAGACCTCGCGCACGTTCTACCGGGGCGACTGCCAGGTGATGGGGCTGGTGCTCCAGCGCATGGGCATCGAGGTTCGCTTCGTGCCCGAAGCCCGCACCACCCACCGCTTCCCCGACAGCCAGAAGGAGCTGGTCGAGCTGCGCCTGCGCCGCGGCGCCGACGCCACCGTGCTCTCGAAGCACCTGTTCGCCACCTACGTGCCGGCGTTGAAGCCGCTCACCCGCTTTCGCCGCCTCTCGGGAGCGCTCGCCTTGGGCGCCCGCTGGGTGTTCAGCGTTCGCTCGGTGAACCACCAGCAGATGCCCGAGGTGCACGGGCTGAAGCGCGCCAAGGTGGTCGGCTGGCTGACCGCGATCTCCGCGCTCGATCTGGCCGGCGCGCTGATCGCCCGGCCCGGCGACGGCGAGGCGCTCTCGTACCACCACGACGTCGACGGCCTGGGCGAAAGTACCCGACAGGCCGCGTGAGCTGGTCTTAGACTCAGGGAGCAGATGAGTCCTCCGCTCGCGCTCCTGGTGGTCACCGCTCCCCGCGTTCACGCGCTCAAGCGCGGCCTCGCCGAGGCGCACTGGCGCGTCGAGGCGGCCGCCAACGTGTTCGACGCGATCAAGCAGCTGCCGCTCAAGCCCACCGCGGTCGTCTGCGACGGCAGCGTGGGCGATCTGAAGCTGCGCAAGCTGCTCGGCGACCCCGGCTGCGCGGGCGTCACCGTCTACGCGCTCGACGGCGCGCCCGCGGGGGTCACCTCGCTGCAGGGCCTCGACGACCCAGCGGCGATCGCGAAGCTGGTCGAGCGCCACGGTGGCCGGGTGGTGGCGCCGCGGCCGACCGTGCGCACCGAGCGCCACGAGCCGCTCGAGACCTGGTGGGAGAACGGCGCCCTGTTCGCCGAGGTCGAAGACGAGCGCCAGGCCGCGGCGATGCTCGATCTCGCCCGGCAGGCGGAGCCGATCGCCCACCCGGTGCTGCCGCGCACCACCCGCATCGAGCCCGGCGATCGCGCCAAGGTCAGCTGGGAGCTCGCGCGCGGGGTGTCGCTCAGCAGCATCGGGCGGCTGCTCCACCACCACAACACCCTGCTCTCGCTCGAAGCGGTCTGCACCCTCGGCCACGCCGCCGCCGAGGGTCTGGAGGCGATTCATGCCGCCGGCCACTTTCACGGAATGATGCGCCCCTGGAGCATCTGGGTCACCGACGAGGGCGCCCCGAAGCTGCTGTTCCCGTTGATCGGCCGGCTGCACGAGGCCGATCGCACCGTCGATCGGCGGAGCGTGATGGGCGCCGTTCGCCGCAAAGACGATCTCTCTCCCGAGCAGCTCACCCACGCGCCGGTGAGCGCGAAGACCGACCTCTACCAGCTGGGGCACCTGCTCTACGTCGAGCTCACCGGGCACTCGCCCTTCGGCCAGGGCGGTGAAGAGCGCGCGCTCCACGGCGAGCGCCCGCGGCTCGACGCCGACGACCTGCCCGCGACCGTCGCCGCGCTGCCGCCGAAGTTGCTGGCCATCGACCCCGCCGCGCGACCCTCCGCCGCCGAGGTGGCCGCCACCCTCGCGCCCTACCGGGGAGACGCCGCCGCGGTCACCCAGGAGCTGGCGCAGTGGGTGAAGCGCTTTCACGAAGAGCTGGGGTGATGTTGCCGTAGGATACCGGCGGGATGTTTCGACCCCGGTTGACCCTCGGCGTCGTCTTCTGGGCCTCCGCGGCCGGGCTGCTCGGGCTCGCGATCGGCTTGTCGGCGCTGATCTTCCAGAAGTCGAAAGAGACGGTCGACATCGGCGCCGGCCGGCTGCGCGACAGCGCGCTGATGCGCACCTCCGACACCGTCACCAGCTACATGGGCGGCGCGAAGAAGGCGACCGACCAGCTGGTCGAAGGGCTGGCCTCCGGCGACTGCCCGCTCGAGCCAGCCGATGCGATTCAGTCGTGCCTGCTCTCGAAGCTGATCTCCAACCCCGACCTCGACTCGGTCGGCTTCACCCACGCCCAGGTTCAGAGCGACGACGACGACGGGCTGGTCTTCGCGCCCTCGGGCCGCTGGAGCCTCGACGTCTACCGCGCCGATCAAGGCGCCACCTCCGCGCTCTGCATTCACCGGCTCAGCCAGGGCCCCGACGGCGGCTTCGTCGACGGCTCGCTCTGCCGCCCGCCCGAGCAGGCCTACCTGCCCGCGCGCTTCGTGACCCGCGAGCTCGGCGACGCCGGCGACCCGACCGACGGCCCGTTCTTCACCACCCCGGCCCGGCGCGACTCGGTGCAGACCTCCGACCTGTTCCCCTCGCCGCACGACGCCACCAGCAACCAGAACAAGCGGCGCTTCGTGGTGAGCTTCATGCACTCCGTTCATCAGCCCGACGGCGGCTTCCTCGGGGTGGTGCACGTCGACCTGGTGTTCGATCGCTTGAGCCAGCTGGTGCGCGACATTCGGGTCAACCCGCCGCCGGTCGACGCCGGCACCCGCGCGCCGAAAGACGACTTCCACGTCTTCCTGGTCGACGGCTCGGGCCAGTTCATCTCGGGCTTCGCCGAAGAAGACGCACCGGTGGAGCAGGAAGACGCCTACCGGGTCGACCCCGGCTGCTACCCCGCTCCGGTGCGCGCGGCGGTGAAGCCGGAGCTGATCTCCGAGCTCACCCCCGATCACCCGGTCGACACCCGGCTCGACTTCGAGGGGCGCACCTGGCTGGCGTCGTTCCTCTCCATTCCCGACACCCAGGGCTGGGCGGTCGGCGTGGTCGGGCCCGAAGACTTCTACACCGCCGAGCTGGCGGCCCAGCGTCGCACCGCGCTGATCGCGATCTTCTCCATTCTGGCGGTGTTCGCGATCATCGGGCTGCTGGCGCTGCGCGCGATTCGCCGCTCGCTCGATCAGGTGCAGCTGCAGACCGACCGGATCAGCCGCTTCGAGTTCGGGCACTCCGAAGTGCGCTCGCCGTTCGCCGACGTGCGCGACGCGCTCACCAGCATCGAGCGCGCGAAGACCGCGGTGCGCGCGATGGGCAAGTACGTGCCGCTCGACCTGGTGAAGCGGCTCTTCAAAGACAACGTCGAGCCGGTGGCGGGCGGCGAGCTGCGCGAGATCACCCTGATGTTCTCCGACATCGAGGGCTTCACCACCCTGGTCGAGAAAGAGCCGCCCGAGCGGCTGGCGCAGTGGCTGGGCCAATACCTCTCGACGATGACCGGCTCGGTGCACGCCACCCACGGCACGGTCGACAAGTTCATCGGCGACGCGGTGATGGCGCTGTGGAACGCGCCCTCCACCGACGACGAGCACGTGCTCAACGCCTGCCGCGGCGTGCTCGCCTGCATCGACGCCACCCAGAAGCTGTTCGCCTCCAGAGAGTGGGAGGGCCGGCCGGCGCTGGTCACCCGCTTCGGCCTCCACGTCGGCTCGGCGATGGTCGGCCACTTCGGCGCGCCCGATCGGCTCAGCTACACCGCGATCGGCGACTCGGTGAACCTCGCCTCCCGCCTCGAAGGCCTGAACAAGGAGTACGGCACCCAGGTGCTGGTCAGCGAAGCGGTGTGGCGGCGCGCCCAGCACCTGTTCGCGTTTCGCCGCCTCGACCGGGTCGCCGTGAAGGGCAAGGCCGAGGCGATCGAGGTCTACGAACTGCTCGGCGAAAAACAGGCCCAGCCGGCCGCTCACATTCAGAAATACGAGTCGGCCCTCACCGCCTACTTCGCGCGCGACTTCACCCGCGCCGCCAAGCTGCTCGAAGACTCCGGCGACGCCCCCAGCCGGGTGCTCCACATTCGCTGCCTGGCGATGGCCGACGCGCCGCCCCCGCGCGATTGGAATGGCGTCTGGGTGCTGCACACCAAGTAGCCAGAATTACGGGCACTTACGGGCGACGAAACCGTCACCGTTCCACCGCATCCTTTAGGGGCACAAGGAGCCACCATGAGCCTCTCTCTCACGCCGATTCTGCTGCACAGCGATTTCGTTCCCGCGAGCGCCAAGCGCGCGTTGGCGGCGGGGTTGAACGGGCCGGAGTCGCAGCGCAAGTTCGCGCTCGAGTCGGCGGCGAAGCTGATCGTGCTCGAGACCGGGGTGTCTTGCGCCGATGCGCGCGAGCTGGTCGATTTGCCTCCCGGCAACTGCTGAAAAAGCGGTATCGCCTCGCTGATGAAGCTCTTCTACGCACCGAACACCTGCGCGATCGCGCCGCACATTGCCCTGGCTGAAGCGGGCATTCCCTTCAGCCTCGAGCTCGTCGATCTCAAGGCGGGCAAGAAGCTCGCCGACGGCACCTCATACTTCTCGATCAACCCCAAGGGGTACGTGCCGGCGCTGATGCTCGACGGCGGCGAGGTGCTGTCGGAGGTGCAGGTCATCTTGCAGTACATCGCCGACCTGAAGCCGGAGGCGAACCTCGCTCCCAAGCCGGGCACGATGGAGCGGGTGCGAATGAACGAGCTGCTCGCGTTCATCGCCACCGAGCTGCACAAGAACATGAGCCCGCTCTACCAGCCGTACGCGTCGCCGGAGTTCAAGGCGGCGTGGACCGCGGGCAAGCTCGACGCGCGCTGGCAGCACCTCGCTCAGCTGGTCGACGGCAAGAGCTTCATCTTCGGCGATCACTTCTCGATCGCCGACGCCTACGCCTTCTACGTGCTGCGCTCCTGGCAGGGCGCGGCGATCAAGGGCGATCTGTCGAAGTGGCCGCACCTGGCCAGCTACTGGGCCCGGCTCTCGGAGCGCCCCTCGGTGAAGGCGGGCGTCGAAGCTCACAGCCGCCGGTAGCGCCCGCGAAACTCCGACGGCGTCAGCTGCACCACCGCCTTGAACGCGGTGGCCAGCTGCTGAGAGGTGGCGAAGCCCGCCTCCTGCGCCACCGCGGAGATCTTCAGCTCCGAGTCGGCCAGCAGCCGCTCGGCGTGCTGCACCCGCACCAACCGCAGCTGCTCCTGAAACGAGGTGCCCTGCTCGCCCAGCCGGCGCTGGAGCGTGCGGAGCGAGACGCCGAGCGCCCGCGCGGCTTGCATCGGCGTGGCAGTGGGCCGCTCCGACAACCAGCGGCGCAGCGGCACCGCCAGGCTCGACGCCCGAGGCGAGGGCGCGGAGAAGATCTTCACCAGCTCGGCCAGCGGCTTCGCATCGTCGGGCTTCAGCCAGCGCGCCGCCGCCGCCACGGTGCCGAACACCTTCACCGGGTGACGCGCCTGGAGCATCACGTAGAAGCCTTCGGTGAGCACCCCGACCAGCCCGGCCGGCCGCACCAGCGCCTGGCGCACCAGCCGATCTCTCATCTGCTCCCGCAGACCGGAGACGAACTGGAGCAGCACCTCGAAGGCCGCCGGCTCGACGCTCTCCACCTCCCGCAGATCGACGAGCGAGAAGTAGCGAGGCCCGCGCGGCGCGTAGGCGGTGGCGATGCACGAGGTGAGCGCGCTGGCGTCTTCACGGGTCGGCCGGCCCCACACCCGCCAGCCGCACACCGTCGACAGGTTGTAGAAGTCGAAGCTCTCGCCTGCGTACCCGGCGCCCTCGGGCCGCGCGAGAAAGTCGTCGAGGCTGTGCGCGTGCCGCAGCACCACCTCGCATCCTGCCCTCACCGTGCTGGAGCGTCGAGGCCAGCGACGATCGAGCGGTAGACGCCCGGGTCCCAGAAGCCGTCGAAGTGGCCGACGTGGCCCTTGCAGATCTCGACGTTCTGCGCGCCCTCCACCTTCGCGGTGCCCGCCGGCCAGAGGTACCCGTCGTCGCAGCTGTAGATCGAGGTGAAGTGCACCCGCGGGTCGACCGGGTGATCTTCCAGCGCCTGCATCAGCGGGCTGTTTCGCTCGATGTCGCGCATGCCCTGCCAGCCGGTCACCGTCGAGGCGATCGAGGCCGGCATCGAGCCGTGGTGCGGAGAGACGAAGGTGACCAGGTGATCGATCCTCTGATCTCCGCCGAACATCGCCACGTAGGTTCGCGCCGTCACCCCGCCGACACATTCGGCGACGATGTCGATCTTCTCTTCGCCGGTCTGCGCCACCAGCTCGTCGACCCGCGCTTTCAACCGCTGCGCCGCCGGCACCAGCCCGGTCGCGAGCAGCTCGGGGTCTTCGTAGAGCACCGGCCGAAACCCGTCGCGCTCCAGCCGCGTCTTCATCGGCGCGAAGAACTCCTCGCCGATGGTGAGCCCCGGGACCAGCAGCACGGTGCGGCCGTGGCCCTCCGCCAGCGCCGCCGCCTCGAGCGGAGGGGTCAGCTTTCGTTGGTGCTGCTTCAGCCAATACCCCTTCCACGCCACCGGCTGAGTCGGGTGGGTGACCGCGGTACCCAGCCCCGCACACCCCAGCCAGCACCAGGCGACGGCCGCAAACGAAAGGGTTCGTGTGTTCATCTCGCCGCAGATAGCGAGGCGAGAAGGGGCGTCGCGTCTCCGTGCGCGCCAGAACCGTCTCTGTCCGCGCCAGCGGCGCTGCACAAAAGAGCGGTTGGAGCGATAATCGAAATCACCTCATTCGGCGGACCGCCCTCAACCGTGAAGATTTCGTGAAGCCCCTAGCTGCGCCACCCTCGTCCACTCAACTCCCGTACCATGGAGCGGGTTTGAAACTCCTTCTCGTGGAAGACGATGCTGATCTCGGCGCAACCGTCGAGCAGGAGTTGCGGGACGCGCACCTCGACGCGACCTGGGTGCGGAGCGCCGAAGCCGGCCTCGAGCAGCTGACCAAGAGCATCTACGACATCTGCATTCTCGACGTGAACCTGGGGCCGGGCATGAACGGGTTCACCGCGATCGAGCGCATTCGCAAGAGCGGCTCTCACACCCCGGTGCTGATGCTCACCGCCCGGAACTCGGTCGAAGACAAGGTGAAGGGCCTCAGGCTCGGCGCCGACGACTACCTCACCAAGCCGTTCGCCTTCAAAGAGCTGCTCGCCCGGCTCGACGCCCTGTTTCGCCGCGCGCCCAAGCGCACCGACGCGGTGAAGATCGGCCGGCTCACCATCGACCCGCTCCGTCACAACTGCACCACCGCCGACGGCACCGAGCTGGAGCTGTCGGCCCGCCAGTTCGCGCTGATGGAGCTGCTCGCGCGCAACGTGGGCACCGTGGTCACCCGCCAGCACGTGCTCTCCGACGTGTTCGGCTACACCTTCACCCCGTCGGCCAACATCGTCGACGTTCACGTCAGCCACCTGCGCAGCAAGCTCGCGCGGGTCGCCTCGGGCGTGACCATCACCACCGTGCGTGGCGTCGGCTACCGGCTCGACGAAACCACCGGCGAGTAGCCTTTACGTTTCAGCCCGATCCGTTCGCGCGGTTACGATCGCGAAACCAGCGCTCGTTTGGCGACTCGGTTTCGTAACGACTTGCGCCGTCCCCAGCGGGACATTTGGCCCCGAGACGACGTGAATGTGGTGCCTGCGCGACACGCGCGTTGACGCAAATCGACGTGGCTGACTGTGGCGTGCTGGCACGTATTTTCGGCCTCGGCGCCATTTCACCTACCTGCGATTTCAGAGCGGCTCCGCGAGGCGTAACGAGACGTTGGTCCGCCGCTTGCTCACTGGTGAATCAGGGCGTGAGAGGCGCGGGCGTTTCTGAAGTGGAGCAGTCATGAGTGCGACGACCGGAATTGCTGATCTCCAGCTGGCCAACCTCCGACCCGAGAGGTTGAGGTGCCACACCTCGCTGGTGAGCGGTGTGCTCACCCTGCGCTTTCTCGGTTCGGGCGAGTCGAGCGACCTGGCGTTGCTCACCCGCCTGCTCGAGAGCGCGCACTCGGTGGCGATCGATCACCGCGCCGGCAAAGCGGTGATCGATCTCGAGCACGTTCGCTACATGAGCCCGTCGTGCTTCGGCGCGTTTCAGACCTGGGTGCGCCGGGTGAACGCGATGCCCGCCGGTCAGCGCTACGCGGTGCACTTCAAGCTCAACCGCGCCGGCCGCTGGCAGATGAACACGCTGCCCGGCACGGCCTTCGGCGCGATCACCTTCGACTGAGCCGCTCGTTCTTCTTCCACAGCACGGGCGTCACTCCAGCGACCTTCTTGAAGGCGCGGCTGAACGCAGCCTCCGACTCGTAGCCGACCTCGAGCGCCACCGCCGACACCTTGCGCCCCTTCATCAACAACAGGGCGCCGAGCTGAATACGCCAACGGGTGAGGTACTGCATCGGCGGGAGCCCCACCAGGCGGCTGAACCGCTCCGCCAACACGGTGCGCGAAGCACCAACCTGCTTGGCGAGCGACGCCAGCGACCAGGACTTTGCCGGCTCCTGATGCAGACAGGCGATCGCCTTACCCACCACCTGATCGCGCAGGCCGGCCAACCACCCGGTCTGCTCGCTCGGGAGCGAGGCGAGATGCTGGCGCACCACCTCGACGAACAGCAGCTCCGACAGCCGCATGCGAATCGAGTCTTCACCCTGGCGCCCGGTCGACTCGGCGAGGGTGAGTTCGATCAGCGCGTCGAGCCGGCGTCTCAGCTCGGGCTGCTCCTCGCGGCGCACCACCAACATTGACGGCAGGCTCTCCATCAACGGGTTGAAGGGCGCGTCGTCGCAGCCGAGAAAACCGCAGATGAACCGCGCCCGCGTCGATTCGCCGAAGCGCATCTCGAACGGGAGCTGCTTGCGAATGTGGGCACGAAAGTAGCCCAGATTCTCTTCGAGGTCGGGCGCACCCGGCTGCCGTGCATCCTCCGAGAGTAGTATGGGTCGCCCTTGGGAAAGACCACCACGTCTCCCGCCCTCAGCTTCACCGGCTCGCGACCGTAGAGGCCGCTCCAGCACTCCCCTTCGGCCACCACGTGGTACGAGATCAGGTTGCCGGTGCGCTGCGCCAGGCCGCGGGCGAGCTCCCTGCCGGCCGGCACCCGTGCGGGGTGCCAACCCGAGCCGACGTTCATCACGAAGAACAGCGAGCCGTTGAGCCGCACCGTCTGGAGCAGATCGCTGAGCAGATCGGGCGGCGGCGCCGCCGGGCGAGTGAGCTCCGGACTGGGAGGCAGGGAAACCGGACGCTGGGTCATGGGTCAGCCGAGAGCCTCACTGTATCTCTTTGGCCATCCACCGGCCTTCACCGGCCCTACCCGAGGAGAAACGAGATGAGCTCGCTGGTCGCAGCTGCCGCGGTGACGATGTTGGGTACCACGCCCGATCAAGAAGCGATCACCCGCCACCTCAACGAGATCTGGGAGACCTTCAACACCAAGGACGAGGCGAAGCTGATCTCGTTTCACGACTACGGCGACAACTTCACCGCCTTCAAGGACGGCCAGCCCCGCCTCGACGCCAAGGGCAACGAGGCAAACGAGAGCCACGTGCTCCACGCGCTCACCGACGCCAAGGTCGAGATGAAGGACTTGAAGATGGCCTTCTACGGCGAAACCGCGGTGGTGACCTTCAACGGCCACTTCACCGGGAAGCTCGGAGGCCAGGCCGCCGAGCTGATGCAGCAGTGCACCATCGTGTGGGTGAAGCAGAAGGGCGCGTGGAAAATCGTGCACGAGCACTTCTCGCTGATCGGCCCGCCGCCGAAGCGGCCTTGAGGCTACTTTCGCGGGCCGGGCGCGAAGTGCTTCGCCGGGCCTGCCTCGGGCGTGCCGCCGCACTCGTTCACCACTTCGCAGCCGCCTTCGACGCACTCCCAGCGGTTGATCGCGACCTTGCCGCCGGCGCAGGGTTTGGCGAGATGCGAGAGCGGGCCATGGCAGTCGGCGGCGGTGGTGCAGGCGTTGGCGGGCTTGGGGTTCGGGCAGCCGCCGGCGATCTGGCAAGCGCCGGCTTCACACTTCCAATTGAAGTGATCGAAGCCGCCGTCGGCGCAGCGGCGCGCGATGAAGGGGATCACGCCCTTGCAGTCGGTGTCGGCCTTGCACGCGTTGTCACCCGGCGCGGGCGGGTCGTAGACGGTGGGGCAGCTGCCGTGCACCTGGCAGGCGCCGGCCTGGCACTTCCAGCTCAGGCGATCGACGCCGCCGTCGGTGCAGCGCCGCGCCATCAGCGGGAGCGCGCCCTTGCAGTCACCGTCGACCTTGCAGGTGTTCTCGGCGGGGGGACAGTCGCCCGAAATCTTGCAGGCGCCGGTCTCACACTTCCAGGCGAGGTGCTCGACGCCGCCCGAGGGGCACTTCTTCGCGATCAGCGGGAGCGGGCCTTTGCAGTCGGTGTCGACCTTGCACACGTTCTCGGCGACGGGGTGAAGACCGAGGGGCTGCACGCCTCCGTCGGAGGCGAACGAGCACGCGGCAACGGTGAGGGAGAAGACGAGAGCGGCGCGAGTCATCATGTGGGTGCGACGCGCTCCGGCCCAGCTTGATTCACGCGCGTTTGGCGGCGCACCCTACTGCTTCTTGGCCACCACGCTGCTGCCAAAACGCTCGGCGTTGGCCAGCCAGGCGGCAGCGTTCTTCACGTACCGGCCGGTGCCGGCGGTGTCCCACTTCAGGTAGAGGCGGGTGTAGCCGCCGTCGACGATCGCGCGCCGGCCCTGCTGGTCGTAGTACGCGCTCACCACGTTGCCCGAGCTGCTGTAGATGAGCGGCTTGAGCGCCCCCAGCTGCGGCAGGGTCGAGATGGTGTGACCCTCGTAGAGGTGCTCGAGGCCGGTGGTGAGCAGGTGGTCTTCGATCACGCCGGGCTCGGTGCCCTTGTGGTGCACGTTGACGACCTGCTGCGCGTTCTCACCGTGGTCGACCAGCTCGACGCCGAACAGCGCCTTGATCACCAGGTTGGAGTCTTCGGAGTACGGCGCGTTGTCGCCCCAGAGGTAGACGCCGCGGCCGGAGTCGAAGAACTTCTTGATCACCTTGGCATGCTCTTCGGTGAGCTGGCGGCCGCTCCCGCCGATCACCCACAGCTGGGAGGCCTTCTTCAGCTTCTCTTCCAGCTCCTGCGGTGAAGGCGGCTTGTTGATCCACCGGAAGACGGAGAAGCCCTTCTGGGCGAGCGCCTTCTTCGGCTCGGCGAAGTCGAAGGGGATGCCGAGGTCGGTGCCGCTGTAGAGCTGAATCACCGCCACCGTCTGGCCATCGAAGGCGCCGTCGACCGCGAGGTCGTTCTGCGAGCCGGCCGCGTTGCCGTAGCCGTCGCGCTGCACCGGGTGCTCCACGTAGACCGTCTTCGTCTGCCCGGTCTTGGTGTCGAGCACCGACTCGGCGGTGCGGGTGGGCTCCGGTGCGTTGTGGCCGGCGACGGCGGCGTTGTACTGGGCGAAGGCGCCGGTGGCGCACAGCAGTGAGGCAGCGAGGGCGAGTGTTTTCATCGGGGCTCTTGAACGCACGGTCCGCTAAAAGGATCTGTCAGATGACCTCCCGACTGCTGTGGGTGGTGTTGGCGCTGGCGGCTTGTAAGAAGAACGACGCGCCCAAGGTGGCGTTGCTGCTGCCGGAATCGAAGACCGCGCGCTACGAGACCCAGGACCGGCCGTTGTTCGAGCAGGCACTGAAGAAGCACTGCGAGAAGTGCGAGCTGCTGTACTCGAACGCTGGGCAGGACGCGGCTCGCCAGCAGCAGCAGGCCGAGGCCGCGCTCACCAACGGCGCCAAGGTGCTGGTGCTCGACCCGGTCGACGGAGTCTCGGCGAAGGCGATCGCCGAGCGGGCACATGCGGCCGGCGTGGCGGTGATTGCCTACGACCGCGCGATTCGCGGCACCGACGCGGTCGATCGGCTGGTCACCTTCGACGCGGAGATGA
The DNA here is from genome assembly GCA_047602415.1 of Myxococcaceae bacterium. GTDB lineage: Bacteria > Myxococcota > Myxococcia > Myxococcales > Myxococcaceae > JASGHH01. The sequence continues at coordinate 2,354,738 of JASGHH010000001.1, forward strand.
TCGGGGCCAAACAAGCCGAGGCGTTGCTCACCGGGTTGGGCGTGCGCCCAGCGCTGCCGTTGGTGGTGTTGATCAACGGCTCGCCGACCGACGACAACGCGGCCCAGCTCAAGCGGGGCATGCACCAGGTGCTGGCGGGCAAAGTGGAGATCGTCGCCGAGTACGACACGCCCGACTGGAGCCCGGACAAGGCACAGCAGGAGATGACCCAGGCGCTCACCGCGCTCGGGAGCAGGACGCTCGACGGCGTCTACGCAGCGAACGACGGCACCGCGGGAGGTGTGATCGCGGCGGTGAAAGCCGCGGGCATCGCGATGCCGATCATCACCGGCCAGGACGCCGAGGCCGCGGCGGTGCAGCGGATCGCCAACGGAGACCAGTACTGCACCATCTACAAGGCGATCGGAGTCGAGGCAGAGGCAGCGGCGAAGCTCGCGGCCGAAGCCGCGCAAGGGAAGCTGCAGCGCGGCGAGCCGGTGGTGCTGAAGCCCGACATCCTCACTCGCGCGAACCTGAAGACGGTGTTCGACCAGGGCTTCTTGAAGCGCACCGACGTCTGCACGGGCACCTACGCCGCTGCTTGCGCGGACGCGGGCATCTGAGTGCTGCTCGAGCTCCGCCAGGCGGGCAAACGCTTCGGCGCGGTCGACGCGCTGAGCGGCTTCGACTTCGGCATCTCCGCCGGCGAAGTGGTGGCGCTGGTGGGCGACAACGGCGCGGGCAAGTCGACCGCGTTCAAGGCGATCGCGGGGCTGTTCCCGCTCGATTCAGGTGAGCTGCGCTTCGAGGGCGCGAAGGTCGAGGCGCGCAGCCCGGAGCAGATGTCGAAGCTCGGAGTCGCGACCGTCTACCAGGACCTCGCGCTCTGCGAGAACCTCGACGTGGTCGCCAACCTCTTCCTCGGCCGCGAGCTCGGGGGCTTCGCGCTCGACGAAGCGGCGATGGAGAAACGCGCGGTCGAGCTGCTGGCCCAACTGAACGTCACCCTGCCCTCACTGCGGGTGCCGATCGAGCAGCTCTCGGGGGGCCAGCGTCAATCGGTGGCGATCGCTCGCGCGGTGTTGTCGCAGGCGAAGCTGGTGCTGCTCGACGAGCCGACCGCGGCGCTCGGCGTCGCGCAGAGCAAGCAGGTGCTCGAGCTGATTCGGCGCCTGAAATCACAGGGGCTCGCGGTGGCGTTGGTGAGCCACAACCTCGCCGACGTGCTCGAGGTGGCCGATCGCATCGCGGTGCTGCGCCTGGGCCGCAACGCCGGCACCTTCGACGCGAAGTCGGTCAGCCGGGAACAGCTGGTCGCTGCGATCACGGGTGCATCGACATGACCCCTCTCCTGACAGGAGAGGGCGGACGAGGGCGCAGCCCTCGCCGGGTGAGGTTAGGCATCCTGATCGGCCTCGCGGTGCTGGCGCTGGGCTTCGAGATCGCGAACCCGAACTTCCTCACTCCGCGCAATCTCACCAACCTGATCCTTCAGATCGCGGCGATGGGAACGATCTCGATCGGCCTCACGCTCGTGCTCTTGCTGGGCGAGATCGATCTCTCAGCCGGAGCCGTGAGCGGCCTCGGAGCAGCGATCACCGCCGTGCTGAACGTGCGCTTCGGAGTCTCCGCTCCACTCGCACTCCTCGCGGGCGTCGCCTGTGGCGCGGCGATCGGCGCGTTCCAGGGCGCCTGGGTGACCCGGCTCGGAGTGCCCTCGTTCGTGGTGACCCTCGCGGGGCTGCTCGCCTGGCAGGGCGTGCTGCTCGCGGTGCTCGGCCCGACCGGCTCGCTCAACCTCGACGACCCGTTGCTGTTGGGGCTGATGAACCAGTTCATCCCCTTCCCGTTCGATCGCGGCCTACCGGTGGCGCTGCTGGTGCTCCTCGCACTGCTCGCCGGCTTCGACTTTCTCGTTCGCCGCACCCGCTTCGGCCGGCACCTGCTCGCGATCGGAGGCAACGCCGACGCCGCCCGCCGCGCGGGCATTCACGTGCAGCGCATTCGCATCGCCGTGTTCGCGCTCTGCTCTGCCCTCGCAGCCTTCGGCGGAATCCTCGCCGCCTCGCTGCTGCGCGCGGTGAACCAATCCTCCGGCAGCGGAGACGTGTTGCTCAACGCGATCGCCGCGGCGGTGATCGGCGGCACCAGCCTGTTCGGAGGCCGCGGCTCGGTCTGGTCGGCGCTGCTGGGTGCGCTGGTGATCGGCGCGGTCTCGAACGGAATGGATCTGCTGGGTTTCGCCTCACCGGTGAAGTTGATGGTCACCGGAGCGGTGCTGCTGCTATCGGTCACCGTCGACGCCGCCGCGCGGCGCCAGACCGCTCGATGAGAACGCTCGCCCTCCTGCTGCTGTGCCTGACCGCGTGCGCGTCGCGCCGCTACACCACCTTGCCCGAGAAGCCTCCGCGGCCGCACCCGTTCATGGAGCTGCCGCGGCACTTCGAGCAGGTGAAGGTGCCCGGGCGCGAGAAGCCCGTGCAGCTATCGTACGTGAGCGAGGGCCACGGCCCGCCGCTGCTGCTGGTGCACGGCCTGATGACCAGCGCCTACTCCTGGCGCTACGTGATCGAGCCGCTCTCGAAGGTCTACACCGTGATCGCGGTCGACCTGCCCGGAGCAGGGCTGTCCGACGCTCCGACCGATCTCTCCCAGTCGCCGCAGGAGCTCGGCGAGGTGCTGGAGGCGTTCACCCAGCAGCTCGGCTTCTCCAAGGTCTACGTGGTCGGCAACTCGATGGGCGGCTACATCACGCTCTGGTGGTACCTCGCCCACCCCGCGCGCTTCGAGCGGCTGATGGTGATGCACTCGCCCGGCTTTCCCGAGACGCGGCTCTACGCGATGCACCTGATTCTGCAGACCCCGGGAGCGCCGTCGCTGCTCGAACGGCTGAGCCGCAACCACGAGCAGTGGGCGCTCGACAACGCGCATTACTACGACGAGTCGAACCGCAGCCGCGAAGAGACCCGCGAGTACTCACGCTGGGTGGCGTTCGACGATCGCCGCGAGTGCTTTCGCCGCGCGCTGCTCGAGACGATGGACCCGTACACGATGGAGCAGCTGCCGGCCGAGGCCGCCGCGCACCACGACTCGATGCCGCCGTTGAAGCTGCTCTGGGCGCGCCACGACCCGTTGGTGAGCCCCGACTTCGGGCCCCGCTACCAGAAGCTGTTCCCCGAAGCCGAGCTGGTGTGGATCGACAAGACCAGCCACTTCATTCAGGTCGACCGGCCTGACGTGACGGTGCGCGAGATCCTCAAGTTCGGCGAGCAGTAACTGCGCATTTCCCAGTTGCGCAAACCGCTGCGCAACCACCCTGCCTACATGGCCTGAAACGGCCTTCTCCCTCGGCACTTGGGCTGCAGAAAGAGTGACCAAGGAGAGAGAACATGAACGACGACACTTCGAAGGCGCTGCCGCTGTCCTGTGGGGAAGCCGAGACGTTCCGTGCGCGGGTGGTGCCGATGAAGAACGGCAAGGTGTTCTTGAGCTTCGCCGACGTCCCCGCCTCGATGGCGTTGGACGAGGTGGTGGAGCGGGTGAAGTCGCTCAACAAGAAGGGCGTGGTGCTCCACAGCTGCGACCGCGCCACCGCCGAGGCGCTGGCTCCGAAGCGCAACCGCATGCTGGTGAGCTACTCGGCCGAGATTCGCATTCGCGGCTACAAGATGCCGCAGAAGGCGCGCAACCTGGTGCGCCGCGGCGCGAAGGAGTGCGACGTGTTCGAGGCGGCGATCAACGCCGAGAACGCCGAGCGGTTCGACGCGATCGACGACGCCCGCCGCGCGCCCGGCTCGCCGAAGCTCGAGGGCGTGTTCCGCACCCGCTTCATCGACGCGCACCGCGCCTATGTGGCGACGCTGAAGACCACCAGCGAGTGGACCGCGGTGATCACCCTCACCCGCTACGGCCAGGGCCGCTGGCACGTCGAGCAGCTCGCGCGTCACCCCGAGGCTCCGGTGGGCGTGATGGAGCAGCTGATCGGCCACGCGATCGACAAGCTGGGCGCCGAGGGCGCCGAGGTTCTCAACCTGGGTGGCGTGCCGCTGAGCTACCCCGAGCAGGACGGCAAGGTGATCGGCATCGAGCGCTTCAGCCTCCGCGATCACGCGATTCGCGGCATCTCGGGCGCGTTGGGCAACATCGCGGCGCGCCGCTACAACATCAAGGGGCTCCACCAGTTCAAGGCGAAGTTCAACCCGCACTGGGAACCGCGCTACCTCGTGGGCACGCGCGGGCTGAGCCTGCACGACGTCTACTTGATGTCGAAGGCAACCGGCATCACCGGCCTCACCAAGTGAGCCTCAGCGCTTCTCGTCCCACCACTTCGACAGGTTCCCGGTCGCATGCCTGGGCTTGCCCGCGTAGTGCGAGATGTCGTTGAACAGCATCAGCCGCGCGCGGGTGGGCCCGCTGAAGTCGACCACGTTCAGACACGCCGGGCTCTGATCCAACCGGTCGCGGTAACCGCGCGCATCGAAGCCCAGCAGGCTCGACAGAATCAGCCGCAGGGTGGCCTTGTGCGAGACCACCAGCACGTTCTGATTCTCGTGGTTGGTGACGATCTCGCGAATCACCGGCAGCGCGCGGGCCAGCACCTCGACCCCCGACTCGCCGTCTTTCGGCGCGAAGGTGAACGGGTCTGACTCCCAGAGCTGGTACTCGTTGCCGAACCGCTGCTCCACCTCGGTGCGGGTCAGGCCTTCCCAGTGGCCGTGGCTGATCTCACGCAGGCCCTCGCGGGTGTGCACCTCGAGCTTGTGCGACTCACAGACCAGCTGCGCCGTCTCCAGCGTGCGGCTGTAGGGCGAGGCGTAGACCGCGGCGATCTTCTCGCTCGCGAGCCGGCGCCCGAGGTGACGCGCTTGATCGCGCCCCTCGTCGGAGAGATCGACGCCGGTCGAACCGCTGAAACGGTTCTCCGCGGTGAGCTGCGTTGCGCCGTGACGAACCAGGAATAGACGGGTCATCTGGGGTTTCGTTATGTGGGCGTGTTCCAGCCGTTGACTTGGGAAACCAGGCGGTCGGCCTGCACCGGGCCCCAGCTTCCCTGCTCGTACTCGTACATCGGCGACGGCCCGTGAATGACGGGGTCGACGATCGCCCACGCCGCTTCGACCACGTCGCGCCGCGCGAACAGCGTACCGTCGCCGACCATCGCGTCGGACAACAGGCGCTCGTACGCATCCATTCGCACGCCCTGCCCTTGCGACGGCTGCTCGACCACCGACAGCTCGGTCGGAGCGCCCGCCATACCCTCACCCGGCCGCTTCGCTCGCGCGCCGAGCGCGATCACCACCTCGGGGTTCAGCCGGAACCGCAGCGTGTTGCCGGTGCGCGGCGTCGCCTCGTTGAACACCACCTGCGGAGGCACCTTGAACTCCACCGTCACCTCGGTGACCGTCTTCGCCAGCGCCTTGCCCGCGCGCACGAAGAACGGCACGCCTTCCCAGCGCCACGAGTCGACGTAGAGCTGCAGCGCCGCATAGGTCGCCATGTACGAGTCTTTCGCCACGCCCGGCTCGTCGCGGTAGCCGCGAAACTGGCCGCGCACCATCCGCTCCACGCTCATCGGCCGCACCGTGCGCAGCACCTTGGCCTGCTCGTCGCGGATCGCCTCGTGGTACGTGCTCGAGGGCGCCTCCATCGCCAGGTAGCTGATGATCTGCAGCAGGTGATTCTGGATCACGTCTCGAATCACGCCGGTCTCGTCGTAGAACTTGCCGCGGCCCTTCACGCCGAACGACTCGGCCATCGTGATCTGCACGTTCTCGACGTAGTTGCGGTTGAGGATCGGCTCGAGGAACGCGTTCGCGAAGCGGAAGTAGAGAATGTTCTGCACCGCCTCTTTCCCGAGGTAGTGGTCGATTCGGTAGATCGACTCTTCGGGGAAGCACTCCAGCAGCGTCGCGTTGAGCGCCTTCGCCGACGCCAGGTCGCGGCCGAACGGCTTCTCCACCACCACCCGCGCGTCTTTCGCCAGGCCCGCGTGCGACAGCCGCTGCACCACGGTGGGGAACATCGAAGGCGGGATCGCCAGGTAGTGCATCGGCCGCTTCGCGCCGCCGAGCTCGGCCTTCAGCTGCTCGAAGGTCTTCTCGTCGCCGTAGTCGCCGTCGACGTAGTGCAGCCGCTTCACCAGCCGGGGAAACGCCTCCGGGTCGGCGCCGCCGCCGTACTCGGTCACGCTCGCCTTGGCCCGCTCGATCAGCTGGTTCAGGTTCCAGCCCGACTTCGCCACGCCCACCACCGGCACGTCGAGCCGGCCGCGCTTCTCCATCGCCTGCAGCGCGGGGAAGATCTTCTTGTAGGCGAGGTCGCCGGTGGCGCCGAAGAACACCAGCGCGTCAGACTTCGGCCGGGCTTCGGGCATTACTTCTTCTCCTGGTGACCGCCGAACCCGAAGCGCATCGCCGACAAAACCTTGTTCTGGTAGTCGTCGAGGCCGCGCGAGGCGAACCGCTCGAACAGCGACGCGGTCAGCACGTGCGCCGGCACTCCGAGGTCGTTCGCCGCCGCCACCGTCCACCGGCCTTCGCCCGAGTCCGACACCTTGCCGCCGAACTTGTCGAGCTTGGGGTCAGACACCAGCGCCTGCGCGGTCAGATCGAGCAGCCACGACGACACCACGCTGCCGCGGCGCCAGAGCTCGGTCACGTCGGCGACGTTGATGTCGAGCTGGTAGTGCTCCGGGTTGCGCAGCGGCGCGGTCTCGGCGTCTTTCTCGTGCGACTGATTGCCGAGGTTGGCGTGGGCGAGAATGTTGAGGCCTTCGGCGTAGGCCGCCATCAGCCCGTACTCGATGCCGTTGTGCACCATCTTCACGAAGTGACCGGCGCCCGACGGGCCGCAGTGCAGATAGCCGTCCTCCGCGGTGCCGGGCTTCTTGTCGCGGCCGGGCGTGCGCTCGATGTTGCCGCGGCCGGGCGCGAGCGTGGAGAAGATCGGGTCGAGCCGCTTCACCACCTCGGCCTCGCCGCCGATCATCAGGCAGTAGCCGCGCTCCAGGCCCCAGACGCCGCCCGAGGTGCCCATGTCGACGTAGTGAAAGCCCTTCGCCTTGAGCTTCTTCGCCCGCGCGATGTCGTCGTGGTAGTGCGAGTTGCCGCCGTCGATGATGGTGTCGCCCGGGCTCAAGTGGGTGACCAGCTCGTCGATGCAGGCGTCGGTGACCGCCGCGGGGAGCATCAGGCAGATGTGGCGGGGCGCCTCCATCTTCTTCGCCAGCTCGGCGAGCGAGTACGCGCCGACCGCGCCTTCCTTCACCAGGCCGTCGACGACGTCTTTGGTGCGGTCGTTGACGACGCAGGTGTGCTTGTTGCGCATCAGGCGCCGAACCATGTTCGCGCCCATCCGGCCGAGGCCGATCATTCCGAATTGCATGTGCCCCTCGCTTGAAAAGAGTGAGCGAAAGCTAGGCACCGCCGACGTTGATCACAAGCGTCATGGGATCGAAGCTGCGGCACCCATGGCATCCCTTCTCGCGCCGACCGCTCCGCCGTACGACGCACTCGAGTGGGAAAAGAAACCTTTTCCCGAGAAGTGCCGAATGGTGTGCGAGGCGTGGGCGCTGCAGGGCTACGGCTCACCGCCCTCGGCGATGGTGTTCTACGGGCTCAAGGTCGGGCTCTACCTGTTCGGCTGGGCGATGTTCTGCGGCGGCTTCTCGGGCCTCTCGCACATTCAAGACTGGTGGCTGGAGCCGTTCGCGTTTCAAAAGATGATGCTGTGGAGCATGTTGTTCGAAGGCCTCGGCCTCGGCTGCGGCTCGGGCCCGCTCACCGGCCGCTACGTGCCGCCGTTCGGAGGCCTCACCTATTTCCTGCGGCCCGGCACCACCAAGTACCCGCTGATTCGAATGCCGCTGCTGGGCGGAGACACGCGAACGTGGTTCGACGTGCTGCTCTACCTCGCGCAGCAGGTGCTGCTGGTGCGCGCGCTGCTGGCGCCGGTGCCCGGCCTCGAGCACCTGCTGCCGGTGATCGGCATGTCGATCCTGCTGGCGATGGTCGACAAGACCACCTTCCTCGCCGCGCGCGGAGAGCACTACTGGACGATGCTCTGCGTGTTCGCGCTCGGCACCAACCTGGCAGCCGACGACCCGCAGTGGCTCTCGGGCGCGAAGGCGGTGCAGCTGGCGCTCTGGTTCTGGGCGGGCTTCTCGAAGCTCAACCACCACTTCCCCACCGTGGTCTGCGTGATGGTGAGCAACAGCCCGGTGCTGCGGTTCGAGTGGCTGCGCAAGCTGATGTACCGCAGCTACCCCAACGACCTGCGGCCCTCGTCGCTGGCGGTGCGCATGGCCCACGCCGGCACCCTGCTCGAGTTCGGAGTGCCGATCGTGCTCGGCTTCTCTCACGGCGGCACCGGCACCCTGGTGGGCCTGGCGATGATGTTGATGCTCCACGGCTTCATCACCAGCAACGTGCCGATGGGCGTGCCGATCGAGTGGAACTTCGCGGTGGTCTACTCGGGCTTCTTTCTCTTCTACGCCAACGCTCCGGTGCACGTGCTCGACGGAGACCCGCTGACGCTGATCTTCGTCTTCGTCTGCGTGCTGCTGGTGCCGCTGCTGGGCAACCTGTTCCCGCGGGCGATCTCGTTCCTGTTGGCGATGCGCTACTACGCGGGCAACTGGGCCTACAGCGTCTGGCTGTTCAAGGGCGACAGCTACAAGAAGCTCGACAAGATGAAGAAGACCTCGGCGTGGCACCTCGACCAGCTGGCGAAGTTCTACGACCGGCGCACCGCGGTGGGCCTGGTCGGCCGGGTGATCGCGTTTCGCTCGATGCACCTCCAGGGGCGGGTGTTGCAGGCGGCGCTGCCGAAGGCGGTCGACAAGGTCGAAGACTACGAGTGGGTCGACGGCGAGCTGATCGCCGGCCAGGTGATCGGCTGGAACTTCGGCGAAGGGCACCTCCACGACGAGGCCCTGTTGGAGGCGGTGCAGCGCCAGTGCGGCTTCGAGCCGGGCGAGCTGCGCTGCATCTTCGTGGAGTCGCAGCCCCTGGGTGGAAAGACGCTGGGTTACCGCATCGCCGACGCACGTACCGGCCCGATCGGGCAGGGAGAGGTACCCGTCGCGCAACTCCGCGAATGGCAACCCTGGCCCGTGTAACCCTTCGACAACGAACGTGGTTACCGTTAAGAGGACGTCATGACGGCGACCCAGTCCAAGCGACACAAAGAACAGCAGCGGCTCGAGCGCCGCAAAGAGAAGGACGCCCAGCGCGCGCAGCGCAAGTTGGAGAAGTCCGAGAAGGCTCCCCGGCAGCCCGGCGACGTCGATCCCGACATCGCCCACATCGTGCCGGGCCCGCAGCCGATTCCGGAAGAGCCTTGAACGACGGCGAGCAGAAAGAGCGGCGAATCGCGCTCTTCATCGACTTCGAGAACCTGGTCACCAACACCGGCATCACCGCGTCGAGCTTCGACCTTCAGCCGTCGCTCGACCGCCTGCTCGAAAAGGGCAAAGTGATCTACCGGCGCGCGTACTGCGACTGGTCCCGGTTTCGCGAGGCGAAGGCCCACCTGCACGAGTTCGGCTGCGAGCTGATCGACGTGCCGCCCTCGACCCGTTCGGGCAAGAACGGCGCCGACATGCGGCTGGTGATCGACGCGCTCGAGCTCTGCTACGCGCGCGAGCACATCGACACCTACGTGATCGCCTCCGGCGACTCCGACTTCTGCCCGCTGGCGCAGAAGCTGCGTGAGAACGACCGCATGGTGATCGGCCTGGCGGTGAAGCAGGCCACCTCGCCGATGTTCGTGAAGGCGTGCGACGAGTTCATCTACCTGCGCGCCGAAGGCCGCGAGCATCACCCGCGCTCGAGCGCTCCGCGTGAGAAGCCGGCGCAGCGCGAAGATCACGGCGGCGGCAAGAAGGGCCCCCGCGAGGTTCCCGCGATCGCGCGCGAGGTGGTGCAGAACCTGTTGTCGCGGGCGACCGGGCCGATCAATCCGTCGTTCATCAAGGAGACGCTCGTTCGTAAGGAGCCCGACTTCGATGAGCGGGATCACGGGTTCTCGACGTTCTCGCGGTTGCTCGAGGCGCTGGAGAAGGAAGGGCTGCTCAAGCGGCAGCAGCTCGGGCGGCAGTGGTACGTCGTCGGTGTTGATGCCGCGGCGCCGGCGGCGGGTGGTGCGATCGCGGCGCGCGTTGACGACGGCGAAGAGGCGATCCCGGATCCCGACTAGGAGCCGCAGGTTCGGGGAACGACCGGGCCCGGGTGCGCATTCGGGCTCGGGACCGGGGTCGGAAGAACGGGTTCGTTTACCGGCCCCGAACCCGTACGCGTCACCCGTCAGCCGAACCCGAAATCCGTGCCCGGGCGCGAACCCGGTCCCGGTCCCGGGCCCGGCAGTTCAGCCAAGCTGCAGCACGACAATCGCCGCGGCTCCCGCGATCAGCAACGCCGCCTGCAGCAACCGCGATCCTTTCGCCTCTTCCCGAATCCCGGGAATCAAGTCGGCAGCCGCCACATAGATGAACCCAGCGCACGCGACCGCGAGCACATACGGAATCACCGGCTGAATCTTGTCGAGCACCAACCCGGCAGCGAGCGCCCCGACGACCGCGACCGAATTCGACAGCACGTTGAACCCGAACGCCTTCGCGGGCGAGTACCCCGCCTCCAGCAGCAGCGCGACGTTCCCGACTTCCTGCGGCACCTCGTGCGCGAGCACCGCCACGGCAGTGCCGATGCCGGCTTCCTTCGACACCGAGAACGCCGCCGCGATCGCGACCCCGTCGACGAAGTTGTGAAGCGCATCGCCGAACAACACCAACGGCCCCAGCGCCGAGTGCTCCTCGTGCTCGTGCCCGTGCGCATGACCGTGCCCGTGCCGGTGAGCGAGCAGCAGCTCGAGCAGCATGAACGCCATCATCCCGCCCAGCACCCAGAGGCTGACCGCCTTCGCGCTCGCACCGGTGAGCGCCTGCGGCAACAGATCGCCGAACGCCGCGCCGAGCAGCGCTCCGGCCGAGAACGCCACCAGCCACGGGAGCGCCTTCGCGCGCCGCTCCTTCGGCAGCATCAACACCACGCCCGCGAGCACCGCCGAGCCGACGCCCGCCAGCACCGCTGCGCCGAGAATCCACGGGAGGACGGAGACGTTCACGTTTGGCCGCGCACCTATATGAAGAAGGCTGCTAAACCGCACGGCTAATGAACCCGAACCCCGGTGCTCCTCCCCCTGGCGGTCCTGGTGGTCCTGCTGGCCAGAAGAAGTCGTCGACCAGCAAGGTGGTGCTGATCATTCTCGCGGTGCTCGGCGGCCTGGCGCTGATCTGCTGCATCGTGAGCGCGGTGTTCGCCAACCAGGCGATGAAAGACCCCAACGTGCGCAAGGGGTTCGCCGCCGCCGGCAAGGGCCTGAAGATGGCCGAGAAGGGCATGAGCGCTCCCGGCACCGCCGAGCTGCGAAAGGCCGGCTGCTCTCAGGCGATGGTGATCGACATGGCCGACGCGATGGAGATCATCGACATGTTCGCCGACGGCGGAGAGACCAAGAAGATGCCCGACGAGCTCACCTCGATGGTGATCTGCCAGGGCAACATGTTCGACAACCTGCCCACCGACTGCGGCGTGCTCGCCAAGACCTACGTCGAGGCCGCTCACCCCACCCACGGTTTCGCGCTCCAGGTGCAGAAACAGGGCGAGCAGAAGCCGATCTGCCAGAACACCTACGAAGCCGACGGATCCTTGAAAACCGAGGGTTTCGGCAAGAAGCACTGAGGCACTAAGCCCCACAACTTGCACGAAAAACACCGGGCAGTTACATCCGCGCAGAGCGATGAATCCAAATTCATCATCTGCAACGGCGGTTCATTTGAGGGACCGCCTCAAGCAATCGGTGCGGGAGGAGATTCTCGCCGCCGCGGAGCGCATCTTCTCGCGCGACGGCCTCAACACCGCCCGCATGGACGCGATCGCCAAGGAAGCCGGCGTCGCGGTGGGCACCCTCTACAACCACTTCACCGACCGTGAAGAGCTGATCACCCGGCTCAACGAGTCGCACCGCAAGCAGCTGCTCGAGCGCGTCGACCAGGAGCTCGAGAAGGCGACTTCGGGCCGCGAGGAGATCGAGGCGGTGGTCAGCACCGTGCTCGAGCACCTCGAGCTGCACGCTCCGTTCCAGCGCATCTTGATGGAGTCGGAGCAGCACGGGCACTCCAACATCAAGTCGCTGATGGTGGAGCTGTACGAGCGCAACGAGCAGGTGGTGAAGCGAATCATCAAGAGCGGCGAGCTGCGGCTCGACGACGCCGAGCACTGGCCGGTGCTGCTTTTCGGCATGGTGCGTGGAGTGATGATCCGCCGAATGAAAGACGGCGTGGCGCTCGACCCGGCCCGCGTCGCCAAGGTGGTCTCCCGGGCTTTTTACGAGGGCGCGGGCTCAGGAAAACCCGCCAGGCCGTCAGCCAAGAAACGCAGTTCCTGACACCACGCTGTCAGCAGCACTCAACGAGACTTTCACCATGACCGAAGCACCCGCACTACCGGTTGCACTCGCTCCGCCGCGCACCAACAAGTGGTTGGTGGCGCTGTCGGTGACGTTCGGCACCCTGATGGGCACCATCGACGCGTCGATCGTCAACGTGGCGATCTCGCACATTCGCGGCACCGTCGGCGCCACGGTCGAAGAGATCACCTGGATCTCGACCGGCTTCGCGATCGCCACCGTGTTGGTGATGCCGCTCACCGCCTTCTTGGGCCGCCTGTTCGGGCAGAAGCGGGTCTACCTGTTCGCGCTCGCGCTGTTCGTGGTCGGCTCGGTGCTCTGCGGCCTCGCCCGCTCGCTCGAGGCGCTGGTCGCGTTTCGCGTGATTCAAGGCCTCGGCGCCGGCGCGCTCCAGCCGACCGAGCAGGCGATTCTGCGCCAGACCTTCCCGCCCAAGGAGCAGGGCATGGCGATGGCCTTGTTCGCGATGGCGATCATGGTCGGCCCCGCGTTCGGCCCGACGCTCGGCGGGTGGATCGTCGACTCCTACCCCTGGCCGTGGATCTTCTTCATCAACGTGCCGGTCGGCATCTTGGGCTTCACGATGGTGACCAGCTTCGTCGAGGAGCCGGCCGACATTCGCGCCGCCAACATCGCGATGGCCGAGAAGCAGCGCAAGAACATCGACTGGATCGGCATTCTGCTGCTCACCGTCGGCCTCTCGCTGCTCCAGTACGTGCTCGAAGAGGGCAACAAGAACGACTGGTTCGACAGCCCGATGATCGTCGGCCTCACCTTCGCGTCGGTGGCGATGCTCGCCGCGCTGGTGATTCGCGAGCTGACCGCGCCGGTGCCGGCGGTCGACTTCAGCCTCTTCAAAGACCCGGTGTTCCTGTCGGGCACCCTGATCGGCTCGGTGATGTTCGCGATGCTGATGGCGGTCACCTTCCTGCTCCCGCTGTTCATGCAGGAGATGCTCGGCTTCACCGCCACCCAATCGGGCCTGGCGCTGATGCCACGCACCCTGGTGATGATGATGTTCACCCCGTTGGTGGGCCGGCTCTACAACCGCATCGAGCCGCGGGTAGCGGTGGCGATCGGCATCATCAGCTTCACCTTCAGCACCTGGCTGATGAGCCACTACACCCTGCAGACCTCGGTCAACGGGGTCATCCTCACGCTCTGCGTGCAGGGCATCGGCTTCTCGTGCCTGATGGTGCCGCTCAACACCCTGGCGCTCGCGTCGATCCCCCGGGTGAAGATGGCCGACGCCACCGGCCTCAACTCGCTCTTCCGCCAGATCGGCGGCTCGATCGGCCTGGCGATCTTCGCCACCCTGCTCTCCCGCGATCTGGTGCGCGCCAAGGCCGCGCTGGCGATGCACGTCACCAACCTCGACCCCAACGTCGCCGACCGCATCACCGGCATCAAAGCCGGGTTGATCGCCCGCGGGTTGGACGCGGCCACCGCCGGCGGAGCGAGCGAGCAGATGATGGCGTTCATCGTCGCCCGCCAGGCCGCGGTGATCGCCTACGAAAAAATCTTCCTCACCGCCGGGCTGTGCTTCCTCGCGGTGCTCCCACTCGTCTGGTTCTTGAAGCGCCCCAAAGATCAACCGGCGGCAGCGGTGCCGGCCGAACACGTTCACGTCGAGGTCTAAAACATCATGAGCTCATCCAATCCCAATCCCAGCCGGCCGTCCCTCGCACCTGCTCCTCCTCCTACTCCCGGCCCCGCCGCCGCGGCCGAGGCGCCCGAAGCGCCCCGTCGCTCCGGCAAGCGCCCGCTGTTCGTGCTGCTCGGCGTGGTGGTGGTGCTCGGCCTCGGCATCGGCGGCTACGCGATCGCCACCGCGGGTGAAGAGTCGACCGACGACGCCCAGGTCGAAGCCGACGTGGTGCCGCTCGCTCCCCGGGTCGGTGGCCTGGTGGTCGAGGTGAAGGTCGCCGACAACTCGCACGTGAAGAAGGGTGACGTGCTGCTGGTGCTCGACCAGAAGGACTTCATCGCCCGCGCCGCGCAGGCGAAGGCCGCCTACGACATCGCGGTCGAGCAGGCGAAGGTCGCCCACGCGCAGGAGACCGTCGTTCAGGCGAACGCCCAGGGCGGTTTCTCTACCGCGCAGGCCGCGTTCTCCGGCTCCGGTGCGGCGGTCGCCAGCGCCGAAGCCCAGGTCGCCGCCGCCCGCGCCGCGATCACCCGCGCCGAGGCCGAGGCCCGCAAGGCCGACACCGACCTCACCCGCGCCAAGGAGCTGCTCGCCGCCAACGCGGTGCCGCAGGAGCGGGTCGACAACGCGATGGCCGCGCGCGACGCCGCCCAGGCCGCGCTGGTCGCAGCCAAGGCCCAGCTCGACGCCGCCAACGAAGGCAAGCGCGGCGCCGAGAGCCGGGTGGCGGAGGCGAAGGGCCGGGTGCAGATGAGCACTCCGGTCGAGGCGCTGATCGCTTCGGCCCACGCCCAGGCCTCGCAGGCCGACTCGAAGGTCGAAGACGCGAAGCAGTCGATGGAGCTGGCGAACAACCAGCTGTCCTACGCGACGTTGACCGCTCCCGCCGATGGCGTGGTCTCACGAATCAGCGTGCACGAGGGCCAGCTGCTGCAGCCGGGCCAGCCGTCGATGGAGCTGGTGCCGAACTTCACCTACGTGGTGGCGAACTTCAAAGAGACCCAGATCGGCGAGATGAAGGCCGGCCAGAAGGTCGACGTGAAGGTCGATGCGTTCGCGGGCAAGAAGTTCAAGGCCACGGTGGAGAGCTTGTCGGGTGGTACCGGCTCGCGGTTCTCGCTGCTCCCGCCGGACAACGCGTCGGGCAACTTCGTGAAGGTGGTTCAGCGCGTTCCCGTGCGGATCAAGTGGGAAGGCCTGCCCAAGGAGCTCGCGGAGCAGCTGCGCGCGGGCATGTCGGCCGAAGTCACGGTCCAGGTGAAGTGAAATGCGATTCGTCATTCTGGTGGCGGTGGGGCTGAGCGCGGGAGCGTTCGCGCAAGGCAAGCGGGTGATCGACGTCAACGAGGCGGTGAACCTGGCGGTCGGTTCGAGCCCGAGGCTGCGCGCGGCGCAGCTGCAGAAAGAAGGGCTGGACGACCAGGCGAAGTCGGTGCGCGGGCGCATGTTGCCGCTGATCGCGCTCAACGACGAAGCGCAGCACTACCGGCGGGAGTTCGCGATTCAGTTCGGGCCGCAGCGCTTCGTCGCCCGCAATCAGGACACCAACACCTTCGTCGCAGCGGCCGACCAGCCACTGACCGGCCTGCTCGGGCTGTACAAGCAGTACGAGTCGGTCGACGCGTCTTCGCTGGCGGCAGAAGCGGCCCGGCGCGGTGGCGTGCGAGCCCTCGAAGAGGCGGTGCGCACCGGCTACCTGCGCTACTTCGAAGCGAAGGCGGCCGAAGACATCGCCGCGGCGTCGGTGCAGCAGCTCGGCGAGCAGAAAGAGACGGCCAACGCGCGGCTGAAGGCCGGCGCCGGCACCAACGCCGACGTGTTGCGCGTCGACGTGGCGGTGGCGAACGCGAAGCAGCAGGTGCTGGCGGCGAAGTCGCAGGAGGCTTCGACCCGCGCGGCGCTGCTGATCGCGATGGGCTTCGACAAAGACGACGGCACCGTCGAGTTCACCGAGCCGACCGCGTTGGAAGAGGCGTCGCCGAAGCTGATCGCCGAAGAACAGGCGCAGCAGCTCGCGGCCACCCAGCGCGACGAGGTGCAGCGCGCGAAGTACGAGCACATCGCGGCCGAGAACGGCGCCTGGAACAAGAAGTGGGCGTTGCTGCCGCAGATCGACGCCGAAGCGGCGTGGGTCAACGTGCAGGGGCAGATCTTCGCCCCCGCCAACTCCTCCTACGTCGGGCTGAAGGCGAGCTGGCCGGTGTGGGAGTGGGGCGCGACGTTCTACGCAGCGCGCGCCGCCGATCGCCAGGCCGACGCGGCGAAGGCGAACATCGAAGACCAGGAGCGCTCGGTGCGGCAGGAGGCGTCGAGCCGCCTGGCCGAGCTCACCGCGGCGGTCAGCGCGGTCGACGTGGCGCAGACCGCGATCGCGTCGGCTGAAGAGGCCTACCGGGTGACCCAGGCGCTGGTGAAGGCCGGCTCCGCGACCACCACCGACCTGCTCGACTCGCAGGCGGCGCTGACTCAGGCGCGGCTCAACCTCGCGCGTGCGCGGTACGAGCGTGCGATCGCCAACGTCAGCCTCGAGCGCAGCATCGGCACCACCGCCGAGAAGTAGGCCATCGGGTCACTGTCTCTGACGAACGAGGGCTACGGTATGCTCTCGTTCGTGCGCGCCACACGAATCGTCGGGCTTGGAGTAGTCGCCGCGTCTCTTGCTTCGCAGGCCGGCACGCCTGACCGGCCGCAGTACCTCGGCCCGAAGGAGATCATCGAGCTCCTCGAGAAGTCTCCCAATCAATACAAGATCGCCAGCGAAACGGCGCCGCTCGAGCAGTGGTCGCAGCAGAACGCGAAGCTGCTCTGGCCGGCCGCCCGGCAGGAGGTCGCATTCCCCACGGTGCAGGTGGGCCCCGACGGCCGCAAGAAGGTCACCGAATGGCACGCCGAGGCCGCCGCTCAGGCGCTGATGAACACCGCGGAGGAAGCGTTTCAGGCCGGTGATTGCGAGAAGGCGCGCCAGGGCTACGACGCCGTGCTCGCAAAGTTTCCCAAGCACTATGCGGCAATGATGGGTCAGGGAGACTGCGCGGCGCATGGGCGTGACTACGAGCTCGCGTTCAAGTGGTACAGCAAGGCAGCGCCGCTGCTCCCGAGCGATCACCACAACTTCTGGTACCGCGCCGACTGTGAGCTGGCCCGCGGCAACAAGGCCGAAGCGATCAAGCTCTACGTTCACGCCCTCGCGTTGGCTCCCCGAAGTGAGGGCCTGCGCAGCGGCCTCGAGTCACGCCAAGCGGCGCTCGGAGTGACGCTGCGAACCGACAACTTCCTCCCGTACGCGCGGGTCGAACGCGAAGGAGACGCGATCACGATCAAGATCTCGAAAGGGTCTGCCAAGCAGCCGGTGTCGATGACGTCGTGGCTCGCTTGGGGAGACTGCAAGGCGGCCTGGTTGGGCGAGCCGGAACATCGCAAGGCGATCACCGGCTCGACGGCGATCACCTTCTCGTCGATGGAGGAGACCGAGTGCCTCGGGAATCTCGCCATCTCGTACGACCTGAACGAGAAGGACAAAGGGGCTGACGACGTCGCCCGGTTCGTCGACCAGGTATGGAAGGCGAAGATGCTCCCCGAAATGCTGATCTTCGAGATTGCTAGCCGCGTCGACCCGCACATCGTGCTGACGCTCCCGGACGACGAGCTTCCCAAGCTCGAAAACTACGTGCGGAAGTTCGTGTTGGTGCCTGTGCCGAAGTAGCGCCGGGTATGAAACAAAACCTGCACTCTCCATCGTCGAGGCGGGTCACACATCGGCGCACGTCGTTTACGGGAGAGAAACCAACATGCCTGTCATGAACTGCGCCGGTCAGTGTGGCCGGCTGATTTCCGTTTCTGCGATTCCGGGTGGGAACCCGACCGCACTTGCCGACCCCGAGCACTGGGCGGTGCAGTGGCGTCACTGTAAGAGCTGCGGCAAGTACTGGTGCGATCGCTGTTGGGCCAAGTACCCGTCGATCACCCAGCAGCAGCTGTGCCCCAACGACGGCAAGTCGCTGATCGGCCCCAGCACCGACCACGCGATCAACATGGTGATGCCGAAGCCCGCCGCCGTGCCCGCGGGCAACGCCGCCGGGCCCGGCAAGATCGCGTTCGGCATCTTCGCCGGCATCACCGGCCTGCACGTGGTGCTGTTCCTGCTCGGGCTGGTCGGCCTTCACCTTCCACAGGGCGTCTACCAGGGCGTGCAAGGTCTCGAGAGCCTGGTGCGGCTGGTCGGCTTCATCTTCTTCGCGGTGTGGATCTACCGGGCCACCGCAGCGCTCCGCGCTTCGGGAGAGAAGACCACCTACTCGCCCGGCATGGCGGTCGGAGGCTGGTTCATCCCGATCGGGTTCTTCTTCATTCCCTTCATCGCGATGCGCGACGTCTGCAAGCGCACGCTGCCCGCCGAGATGCAGTGGATGGTCCCCGTCTGGTGGATCTCGTACTGGGTCAGCACCGTCTTCACCGCCGGCGGCATGTACATCTGGCGGGTGATTCCCCACATTCCGCTGATCGGCTACCTGCCGTTCATCGCCCTGCTCGGCGCCTATGGCCTCTGGGCCGCGATGATGTTCCTCAACACCCGGGAATCACAGGCGGGAGCCGCCGTTCCAGCCTGACCCATGTGGGCAGGTGAGGTTTTGGTAACAACGCCGCCGAAGCCGTAAACTCGGCGGCGCGTGTCCGACGATCGGAAGTCGTCTCGCGACGACCTCAAAGTCACAACCCCTCACACGGCGAACCCGATCCGCAACACCGGGAGCCAACGTGCGGTCCAGGCCGGGCCGGTGCCGAGTGCGCCTCGCAACACCGGCTCGCAGCGCGCGCTCGATCCCAACGCGCCCCGCCCTTCGAACCCGGCCAACGCTCCGATTCGCCGCAACTCGAGCGGAGCGATCCCCGCGGTGCCGAGCGCGCCGCGCAACACCGGCAGCCAGCGCGCCCTCGATCCCAACGCTCCGCGGCAGTCGAACCCGGCGATGCGCCGGGTCTCGAACCCGAGCATGCCGCGCGTCAGCGGCTCGCACCCCGCGCACCCTGCCCCGCCCAAAGACGCCGGCGATGGGCCCACCGAAGCGGGCGTCGCGCTCCCCGGAGCCGACGCACCCACGGGGCCTCGCGTCTCTGGCACCCACCGGGCGCTCAACCCAAAGGCCGGCGAGCCGAAGAAAAAGAAGGGCGGCGCCGGCAAGACGATCGCCTTCGCGCTGGCGGTGATGCTGGTGTTCGGCGTCGGCGTGCTCTGGGTGTTGAAGCACCCCGAGCTTTTCCCGGGCGCCAACGCGGTCGCCACCGACGTTCACCCGCCGGTGAAGCAGCCGCTCCTCAAGGCGCCGCCGCACGAGCTGCCCCCTGATCCCGCCGCCACTCCGCCGCCCAAGGCCGACGAGGCGAAGCCGGCCGAAGTCGCCGCCGAGGCGGCCAAACCTGCCGAAGCGCCGCCCGCCGCCGACGACTCAGACGACGAGATCGCGAAGCCCGAGCCCGGCAAGCCTGCGCACCACGCCGCCACGAAGCGCCCGAAAGCGAAGACGGTGGCGAAGGCAGAGCCCGCCGAAGCCGCTCCGGTCGAGAAGCCGAAAGAAGAAGCTCCGCCGCCGTCGGGCGCGCAGCTGGCCGAGAAGACCGAACAGCTCGAGACGCTGCTGACCCAGCACGAGTCGGTGCGCGGGCCCGACCCGGTGATGCGCGGCTTTCTCGCCAACGTGAAGGCCGAGACCGCCGCCGCCGACACCGACGACAAGAAGCGGCAGGCGTGGGCGCACCTCAACCAGCTGCAGGCGCGGCTGTCGAAGTAACGGCGCGGCGGCCCGGGCGACTCACGGTGATGACGATTCGAGCCTCGGTGCGCGCGGTGCTGCTGCTCAAGGCGCTGCTGCTGCTGGCGTTCGCGGCGCTGTTCGGCTTCATCGCCTTCGAGGCGGTGACCGGCGATCACGCATGGTGGGCCCGGGCGCTCGCGCTCGCCTCGGCGTTCCCCGCTCCGTTTCTGGTGAAGGCAGCTTCGCGCGGGCTGGGCGACGCGCTGTTCGGCCAGGCGTTCGCGATCGACGGCGCGGTGGCCCTCGACTCCAAGGAGCGGCGGATCGGCTACTCGGTGCGGCTGCCCGACGGGCGAATGGCGGAGTTCCCGCTCTTCAACCCCGGCACCGCCCTGGTGCCCGGGCAGCGCTACCAGGTGGTGGTCGGCCGGTACTCGAACGTGATCGTCGAGCCGCCCCGGGCGCTTTGATAAGAGCGCCCCATGGGCGCGCAATGGAAGCAGAAGGGCCGTACCGAGAACGCGGCGGCGAAGGGCAAGCTGTTCGGCAAGCTGGCCAAGGAAATCATGATCGCGGCCAAAGGCGGCGCCGAGCCCGAGAAGAACTCCCGGCTGCGAATCGCGATCGACGCAGCGAAGAAGGCGTCGATGCCGAAAGACACCCTGGAGCGCGCAATCAAGAAGGGCGCCGGCCTGCTCGATGAGCCGGCGAACTTCGAGACCGTCACCTACGAGGGGTTCGCGCCCCACCAGGTGCCGGTGGTGGTGGAGTGCCTGACCGACAACCGCACCCGCACCGCGACCAACATCCGCGTACTGTTCCGAAAGGGACAGTTGGCGGCGACCGGCGCAATCACTTGGGATTTCAAGCGCCGCGGGCTGATTGAAGCGACCCACCCGTCGAAGGCCGACCCCGAGAGCGCGGCGATCGAAGCCGGCGCCGACGACCTCGAGCCCGCCGAAGAAGGTGCCACACGCTTTTTCACCGACCCGGCCGATCTCGATCAGGTGGCCAAGCAGCTCGGCTCCGCGGGCTGGGCGGTGGAGGCCTCGAAGCTGGCGTGGGTGGCCAACAACCCGGTGAAGCTCGAGGGCGACGCGCGCGCCGAGGTGGAGTCGTTTCTGCAGGCGATCGACGAAGACGACGACGTGCAAAACATCTACGTCGGCTTGGCCTAAGAGGAGTAGGAAGGCCCCATGGGTTTCTTTGGAAAAGTGGATCCGCTCGCGAAGCTGCAGGCCGAGGTCGACAAGAAACCCAAAGACGTGAAGATGCGCCTCGACCTGGCGAACGCGCTGAAGGCGAAGAACGCCACCGCCGCCGCCGTCGAGCAGTACCGGGCCGCGATGGACATCTACATGGAGCAGGGCTTCGCGCAGAAGGCGGTCGCGGTGGCCAAGCAGGTGCTCTCGTTCTCGCCCAACGAGGTCGAGCTCCACGAGTTTCTCGCCGAGCACTACGAGAAGAACAACCTGAAGGAAGAGCTGCGGCTCACCCTGAAGAACCTGGTGCGGCTGTACGCCGAGAACGCCCGTCAGGCCGACGCCGACAAGGCCCGCGCGAAGATGAACTCGCTTGGCCCGGGCCGCTGACCGCTACTTCTTCTTCTTCGGTGCCTTCGCCGCGTTCTTGGCGATCTGCTTGCGCACCCTGTCGAGGTCGGCGCTGACCGACTTGAGCGTGGTGGTGCAGGCGGTGATCACCGCCGCCGGCGGCTGGGGCTTGCCCGGCAGAATCTTCAGCTGCGCGTCTTTGAGCAACGGGTCGGCGACCGCGGCCGGGCCCGAGGTGGCGCACTTGTCGAGCAGCTCCTTGGCGCCCTGAAGTTTGGAGGCCTTGTCGTCGAGGTCCTTCTCGGTGCGCGACTCCTTCACCTTGGCCTGCGCGTCGGCGAGCTGCTGCCCCTGGGTCTCGATGAAGCGCAGCTTCGCCTTCGCCTTGGTCACCTCGTCGAGCGCCTTCTCGCTCTTCGCGCGTTGGCTCTTCGCCCACGAGGCGAACGCGGGGTCTTTGACGAACATGTCCTTCGCGTCGTCGACGCCTTCGCGCACGTCCTTGGCCTGATCTTCGACCGCGGAGATCTGGTCTTTGGTCGGCGCGCTGGGTGAGAGCTTGTCGAGCGCCTCCGAGAGCTTCTGCACCGCGGGCACCACCTTGTCGCGGGCCTTCTCGAGCCGCAGCTCGAGGTCGCGCTTCTCGCGGGCGGCCTTGGTGGCGTCGAGCTTCGACTGCAGCTCCTTGAAGCGGTCGACCATCATCTCCAGCTCGGGGTGGAGGTTGATGTCGGGGTCCATCAGCCCCTTCTTCGCGTCTTCCAGGTTCGACTCGGCCTCTTTCGGGTCGAGGTCGTTCTCGGCCTTCTCGGCCAGGTCGAGCGAGCGGTTCACCGAGTCGGCGCGCTTCTCGGCCGTGCGCATGCGCGCCTCCATCGACTTCGGCCCGCACCCGGCGAGGCAGACGAAGAGCAGCAGCAGGAGCGCACGCACCGCCCCGATTGTGCGGGTGGAATGGCCCATCGTCTAGAAGCTGCCCGAGAGCGCCAGCTGCAGGCCGGTGGCGCGGCCGTCGCGCATCACCGGCGCGAGGCTCACCGCCTGAATCACCTCGGGCGACAGGTCAATCGGGTCGCCGGCCAGGTAGCCCTCGTAGTGGTGCATCAACCCGGTCGGAGTGGTGATGATCGCCAGCTCGCCGAGCACGATGCCGCCGGCGGTGAGCAGCGCGCCCGAGACCCAGCGGTCGTACGCCAGGCCGAGCACCAGGCCTGGCACCACCGAGAGCCCGATGCACAGCAGGTGGCTCCAGAACGAGATCCCGAACGCCTCCGAGTCGTGGCCCACCTGCGCCTTCGCCTCCAGGTCGGCGAGCGCGTCGCAGCTGTGGTCGTAGTTGGCCGCGGTGGGCGCGGGCACGTCGATCGCGAACACCGCGTAGCCGAGCGCGTTGACCGCGGTGGAGATCGCGCCCACCACCCAGTCGGCGCGGTCGGGCATGGTGAAGAACGGCGCGCCCACGCCCTGAATCACGGTCAGCGCGGCGTTGGCGCCGATCCACACCACGTTCCAGAGGTGGGCGGTGTGCGAGTCGTGCCAGAGCCACTCCTGCAGCCGGCCGGCGCGCACGTCGGAGTCCACCGCGGCGAGCTTCTCACTGCCCCCCTTCGGCACCGGGCAGGTCCCGGCGGACACCGGCCCCGCCACCAGCACCAGCCACAACGCGAGCGTTCGCATTGCAGCTGAGTCAACCACAGAGTAATCCGCCCGCCAGATGCGTCTTGCGTGGGTGTTCCTCGTCATCGCCTCCACGGCCGCAGCGCAGGGCCAGCTGACCAAACCTCCCGCGGTGGTGAAGTCGGCCGACGCCGTCTACCCCGCCGACGCGCTCGACGCC
The DNA here is from genome assembly GCA_047602415.1 of Myxococcaceae bacterium. Lineage (GTDB taxonomy): Bacteria > Myxococcota > Myxococcia > Myxococcales > Myxococcaceae > JASGHH01. The sequence goes on from JASGHH010000001.1 coordinate 2,377,970, forward strand.
GGCACCCAGGCCCACGTGGTGCTGGAGGTCGACATCGGCCCTGACGGCAAGGTGATCGACGCCAAGGTGGTCGAGAGCGCGGGCCCCTCGTTCGACGCCGCCGCGGTCGAAGCGCTGAAGCAGTTCGAGTTCTCCCCGGCGGAGATCGACGGCCAGCCGGCCGCGGTGCGCATTCGCTACGGCTACCAATTTCAGCTCAAGCAGCAGGTGGTCGAAGTTCCCGTCGCGCCCGACGCCGGAGTGCCGGTGGTGAACTTCAGCGGCGTGCTGAAGACCGCCGGCACCCGTGAGCCGGTGGTGGGCGCGGTGGTCTCGGCGGGCGGGCAGGAAGCGGTGAGCGACGGCGACGGCGGCTTCGAGCTCACCGGAATGCCGCTCGGGCCGCTCGAGGTGCACGCGGTGGCGCAGGGGTTCGTGAAGTTCGACGCCACCGAAGAGATCAAGGCCGGAGAGCTGACCCGGGTGACCTACTACCTGGCGCAGCAGAGCCAATCGTCGCTGGAGACCACCGTGGTCGCCGAGCGGGATCGCCGCGAGGTCTCGCAGACCAAGCTCACCCAGCAGGAGATTCACGTCGTCGCCGGCACCTCGGGCGAGGCGTTTCAGGTGGTGGCGAACCTGCCGGGTGTGTCGCGCGGGCCGGTCGGCCAGGGCCTGCTGATCGTGCGCGGCTCGAAGGCGTGGGACTCGCGCGTCTACGTCGACGAAGTGCAGATTCCCCAGCTGTTCCACTTCGGCGGGTTGACCGCGACGTTCAACTCCAACCTGGTGAAGAGCATCGAGTTCACCCCCGGCAACTTCGGAGTGCCGTTCGGCCGGAGCATCGGCGGGTTGATTCAGGCCGACGTTCGCGCGCCCACCCAGAGCGGCGTGCACGGCTACCTCGACCTCAACCCGTTCGACCTCTCGGGCATGGTGGAGACGCCGGTCGGCAGCGGCTGGAGCGTGGTGGCGGCGGCGCGCAAGAGCCTGATCGAGTTCACCCTGCCCTGGGCGATCAACACCTTCGCGCCGGGAGCGAAAGACGCGCTCAGCTTCTCGGTCTCGCCGCAGTACTGGGACTACCAGATTCGCGCCGAGAAGAAGACGAGTGCCCGGGGCCGCGCGTTCGTGATGCTCTACGGCTCGTCAGACACCTACTCGTTCACCAACCCGCTGCCGTTCTTCGACCCCACCAGCGAGGCGAGCGCGGGGAGCTTCGGCTCGGCGCAGATGTACAACCGGTTCACCGTCGGCTTCGACGTGCCGCTGACCGACAAGGTGATGTTCGTCTCGCGCAACTCGCTCGGGCTCGACACGTATCAACAGCTCGGCACCAGCGCCGATGTCAGCTTCAAGGGCACCCAGTACCCAGTGCAGCTGCGCGAGCGGTTCGTGTTCGAGCTGCCCGACTGGAACCTGACGTTGTCCGCGGGGCTCGATCTGCTGGCGGTGACCGCGGTGGTCGACGCGACCAGCCCTCCGCAGTTCAAGGCGAACCTGGTGCCCGACCCGTACGTCGAGCGGCACCTGCTCGCGGAGCACTCGCGCAACCTCTACGCCGAGCCGGGCCTGTTCGTGGAAGGCGTGTGGAACCCGTTCTCGACCTTCAAGGTGATCGCGGGCGTTCGCGGCGACTACGAGTCGTACATGAACAAGGCGTGGGCCGACCCGCGCATCTCGATTCTCTACTCGCCGCACGAGCGGATCACCTTGAAGGGCGGCGCCGGCCTCTACCACCAGCCTCCCGATTACCGGCTGGGCGAGCTGTCGAAGGTGTTCGGCAACCCCGACCTGCTGCCCGAGGCGGCGAGCCACTACATGGTCGGCGCCGAAGCGAAGGTCACCGACACGCTCGGGATCGACGTGCAGGGCTACTACAAAGATCTGTTCCACCAGGCGCGGCAGACGCTGGCGAACGGGCTGGGCTCCGACGTGAACATTCCCGGAGCCGAGACGCGCTACACCTCGAAGGGCTACGGGCGCGCGTACGGCGCCGAGATTCTGATTCGCCAGCAGCTGACGAAGAACTTCTTCGGGTGGGTGGCGTATTCGCTCAGCCGCTACGAGCGCGACTATTACAGCGGAGTCGCCTACGCGCCGGGCCCGCTCGACCAGCCGCACAACCTGATCGCGGTGGCGTCGTACAAGCTGCCCTGGAACCTGCAGGTGGGCGGCCGGTTCCGCTACGCCTCGGGCTCGCTGGTGACGCCGATCGTGGCCTCGCTCTACGACACCAACGCCAACTACTATTACCCGCTGCCAGGGCTCCCCTGGAGCAAGCGACTGCCCGACTTCTGGCAACTGGACGTGCGCGTGGACAAGAAGTTCGTCTTCGACAAGTTCTCACTCGCCGTTTACGTCGACGTGCAGAACGTGACCAACCGGCAGAACGTCGAGGGCGTCTTCTACAACTTCAACTACACCCAGCAGCAGTACGTGTACGGCATCCCCATCCTTCCGGCGCTCGGCCTGCGAGGCGAACTATGAACCCCTCTCCGGACAGGAGAGGGCCGAGAGCGCGAAAGCGCTCCGGGGTGAGGTTAGCGGCCCTGTTGCTGCTGACGGGTTGCTCCTCGACCTTCAAACCAGAGACGCTGGTCGACAGCCTGCGGGTGCTCTCGATCACCGCCGATCCTCCCGAGATCGCCCCCGGCGGCACCTCGAACTTCAGCGTGGTCGAGCTCGACCCTTCGCGTCCCGGCGGCGTCACCACGGTGGTCTGGGTGGGCTGCCAGCCCGACCCGTTCAACCTCGGCCGCACCGCGTGCAACGACACCACCGCGCTGCTGCAGCCGACCTCGTTCAGCGACTTCCCTCCTGGCGTGGCGATCATGGGCTTCGGCCCCCACGCGAGCTACCAGGCCGACGCGAACCTGTTCGACCCGGTGCCGATGACCGACGAGGTTCGCCAGAACGGCACCGTCGGGCAGATCCTCGCGGTGGTAATCGGCGCCTTCGTGAAGCCGACCTCTGACAAGGCCGAGCTGCGCGAGCTGTTCACCAAGATCGAGAACCAGGAGATTCAGACGGTGATGGCGCTCGCACGCGTCACCGTGAGCGAGCACACCCCGCGCAACCTGAACCCGCACATCGTGTCGCTCAACGTGAACGGCGCTCCGCTGCCGACCGACGGCACGCTGCAGCTCGAACCCGGCCAGGACGTGAAGCTCGACGTGGTGGCGCTGGCGGAGGACCGCGAGAAGTACACCCTCGAAACTCCCGACGGCACCTCGGACTTCACCGAGAACCTGGTGTCGTCGTTCTATTCGACCGGAGGCCGCTTCTCGCTGCCGCGCGTCGACCTCGACAGCACCGACCACACCGTCTACACGGCGCCGGGCTCAGCAAAGATTCCCGACGATCCGATCCCCGCGCACCGCACCGGCGTGGTCTGGGCGGTGCTGCGCGACTCGCGCGGTGGCCAGGTCTCCGACCAGGTTCCGTTCTTCATCTGCGACGACTCGCTGCCGAAGCCGAAGGTGGTCAGCATCACGCCGCCGGTGAACCAGGGCGATCACGTGGTGGTGAAGGGCACCAACCTCACCTCCGCGCTCGACGTGGTGATCGGCACCGCGGCGCTGCAGCACGGCAGCTACAACCAGGGCACCGACTCGTTCCTCGGCGACCCGCCCGTGCTCGCTCCGGGCACCTACCCGGTGACGGTGCGGGGCAAGGAATGCTCGAGCGCCGACACCGGCCTCACCTACACCGTGCCGTAGCGGCTCAGAACCACTCGCCCACGCCGACGCGAATCGTGGGGTAGAGAAAGCCCTGCTTCTGAACCGGGCCGCAGGTGGAGTTGCAGATCGAAAACTCGCCCGCGAACGGCGCCACGACGCCGATGCCGAGGTAGAGCGCGACGCCGGAGAGAAATCGCCACTCCTGAGCGAGCAGGTCGACGTCGAACCAGAGAATGACGTTCTTCTTCGCGCCGATCAGCCAGCTGGGTTGCGGACCGAAGCCGAGCGAGAGCCCGAAACCCGGTGAGCCGAGCAATGGCACGTTGCGAATGTGGAGCATGAACGCGCCCTGAAAGCCGCTCATGCCCCAGCCGAAGCCGGGCTCGATCATCAAGCTGCCGATGCGCCGCTCGTATGACAGCCCAGCGAACCCCGTCGGCGCTCCGAAGCCGGCGCTGAAGCGGAGCACGTTCTTCGCCTGGTACGGGTCGACCGTGGGCACGTGAATCTGCTCCCACACGCAGGCGGGATCGTTCGGCGTCAGCGGCGCGGCGATCCGGCCCCGGTAGCTCGCACGAAGGCCACAGCCGCCGACCTCGACCTCACCTTCCTTCGAGCCCTGCGGCTGAAAGGCGACCACGTCTCCCGCCTCGCAGTGAAGATCGCGCGCGGCCTGCTGCTCGAGCACCGAGATGCAGGGATCGCGCTCTTCAGGAGCGGCGGCGAGAAGCGCGAAGACGGCGACGGACCAGACCAAGCCGGCCGCAACCTACTGCAGCTCGTCGACGATGCGACTCAGATGCGTCGAGCGGGTGAGATCGAACGGCGACACCAACGGCGTGTCTTCAGACAATCGCCCGTGCGACATCTTCGTCACCAGGTCGCGCTGAGGCCCGAACGAGCCCGGCCCCGACGGGTGTGGCGCGAACAGCTCGACGCCGGTCGCCTGCTGCACCGCCTTCGCCACCAGCTCGCTGCAGTAGATGCGCTCGTCGTCCCAGTTGTAGTCGCCGTCGTACGGGCGACCCGCCATCGACTTCAGCGCCGCTTCGATCTTCGGCAGCTGCCCCCGCAGCTCGCCGTCGAGCCGGTAGACCGCGATCTGCTTCTGCTTGCCGCGCGCGACCCACTCGGCCAGCGGCGTCGGGCCGACCGGCGCGAACGCTTCCCACACCACCCGAGCGTCGCCTTGCCCCACCACCAGCCCGACGTGCACGTAGCGGCTGTGGGTCACCTGGCGGATCAGCTCGCACCGCGCGCCGCACTCGAGATCCTGAAACACCACGTCGCCCGCGGCGATCGACGCTCCGAGCCGCGCTTCGGCGCGGGCGAGCTCGCGTTGGTCAGACCCACGCGCCCAGGCCGCGAACCCGCCGAGGGCCAGCAGCATCACCGCGAGAATGGCTCCGAACAAACGCACCGGCCCTTGCGACAACGGGCCACGCGCCGAGGTTCCGGTGGCGCACCGCGGCGCAACCCGCTAACGATCCGCCCAGGAGGGCACCATGGGAACCGCACTGATCACCGGAGCTTCCGCTGGCCTCGGCACCGAGTTCGCGAAGCTGTTCGCCGCCGACAAGCACGACCTGATCCTGGTCGCGCGCCGCAAAGACCGCCTCGATGCGCTCGGCGCCGAGCTCTCCCAGAAGCACGGCATCAAGGTGACCAGCATCTCCGCCGACCTGATGGACCCCAACGCCGCCACCGGAGTCGTCGCCGAGGTCGAGAAGGCGGGGCTCACCGTCGACTTCCTGGTGAACAACGCCGGCTTCGGCACCACCGGCGCCTTCGTGCAGCTCGACGCGGCGAAAGAGGTCGGCGAGGTCACCTGCAACATCACCACCCTGGTCGCGCTCACCCGCGCGTTTCTGCCGGGCATGGTGAAGCGCGGCAAAGGCCGGGTGCTCAACATCGGCTCCACCGCCGGGTTCCAGCCCGGCCCGTGGATGGCGACCTATTACGCGACCAAGGCGTTCGTGAACTCGTTCACCGAAGCGCTCTGGCACGAGCTGCGCGGCACCGGCGTCACCGCCACCGTCAGCTGCCCCGGAGCGACCGCCACCGAGTTCGCCGCCGTCTCCGGCAACGACAAGTCGCGCCTGTTCGCGATGGGAGCGATGACCGCGCCACAGGTCGCCGCCAGCGCCTACTCCGCGATGCACGCGGGCAAGTCGATGGTCGTGCACGGGTTTCAGAACAAGCTCGGAGTCTTCGGGGTGCGCATCACGCCGCGCTCGATCCTTCGGTCGATCGCCGCCAACCTCAACCTGCCGCCGGGGGGCGGCCCGCCGGCGCTCAAGGCGTGATCGCGCTCGCGCTCGGGCTGGTCCTCGCGGTCGACCCGTTCGAGATTCAGGTCTACCAGGCCGAGTCGAACCCCGCGGGGCGGCCGGGCATCGAGCTTCACGTCAACGACGTCGCTTCAGGAGTGAAGAACGCCTCCCCGCCCGAGCTGCAGGCAGACCGGCAGATTCACGTCACCCTCGAGCCGTCGTTCGGAGTGACCGACTGGTGGGAGCTGGGCGCGTACGTACAGACCGCCTGGGCGGGCGGGGAGTACCGCTACGCGGGGGTGAAGCTTCGCTCGAAGTTCATCGCGCCGGGGCCCGAGCTCGGCCTTCGGGTCGGCCTCAACGTCGAGCTCTCGTGGCTGCCACCGGAGTTCGAAGCGGGACGCTACGGCGCCGAGCTCCGGCCGATCATTCAATGGTCGAACGAGCGGTGGCTGGTTTCGGCCAACCCGATCGTCAGCCTGTCGTTCAGCCGCGACGGCGCCGAGCACGGCCCCGCGTTCGAGCCCGCGGTCACGGTGCTGAGACGTATCGCCGGCAAGTGCGACCTCGGCCTCGAGTACTACGGCGGCTGGGGACCGCTCGCGCGGTTCAGCTCATTCAATCGCGCCGAGCACTACCTCTACGAGGTGGTGAGCGTCACCGCGTTCAAAGGCATCGAGCTGAACGTGGGCGTCGGTGAAGGCCTCAGCAAGGCCAGCAACCCGGTCGTGTTCAAGCTGATCGCCGGCTACAGCTGGGAGTGACGGAACTCCGGGTGCAGCTTCTTGAAGTCCTCCAGCACCGGGTGCCGGGGATCGAGCTGCTGCGCCTTCTCGAAGGTACGAATCGCCTCTGACTCGTCGCCCTGGAGCAGCTGCGCGCGCGCCAGCCACGCCGCGAACAGCGCGCTCTGTGGCTTGAGGTCGGTCGCGTGGGTGAACAGCTGGCCGGCGGCGCGGTACTGGTGCTTCTCCATCAGCCAGACACCGCGCATGAAGGGCACGAACGGGTCGACGTGGGCGTTGCGCGCCAGCTCGGCGTACTTCTCGGCGAGGTCGTCGCGGCCCGCGCTGTCGGCGGCGATCGCGGCGGCGACGTAGAGCGGGTGAAAGTCGGGGAACCGATCGAGCGCCTTCTGCAGCAACGCCAGCGCCTCGTCCTGGTGGCCCTGGCGCAGCAGCACCGCCGCGTAGTTCACCTGCAGCTCGGGCAGGTCGGGCGTGCGCACCAGCAGCACCTCAAGCACCTTCTTTGCCCAGGTGACGTCACCCTTCTGCAGGTGCTCCATCGCCAGGTTCGAGAAGTGGAGCGCCACCGCCTCGTCGTCGCCCAGGTGCTCGTAGTCGGAGACCCGCCACGACGGCGCAGTGCCGGTGAGCTCGACCAGCACGGTCACCTTGTAGTCGTTGTAGAGCGAGGCCACGTGCGAGACGACCACCAGCGCGCCCGAGCGCTCCTCGTAGGTGGTGGTGCCGCGGTAGCGCACGTAGTTCACCGGCACCTGAATGAAGCGCGCCAGCGCGTTGAACAGGTGGGCGTAAGACAGGCAGTCGCCCCGGCGGCCCGCCCAGGCCTCTTCGGCGCCGACGGTCAGGTTCGGGTCGTACTTGAAGCCCAGCTGCGTGCGTAAGAACGAGTGCAGCCGCTGCATGCGGGCCAGCTCGGTGCCTTCGAACCGCACCTCGCGCTCGACCCGCTCCTTCATCTCGTTGCTGATGGTCAGCGGAGGGTCGAGGTGAATGCCCTGCGCGTCGAGCTGGGTCAGCAGGGCATCGGACCGCCGGCCATCGCTCCGGGTTCGGAGGGTGGCGCAGCCGGTGAGAAGCACCGCCGCGATGACGAGCGGCCAACGCATGGGACAAGTGTAACCGAGTTCGGGTGCGGGTGGCGTGAGCCCCCTCCGCCCCTTCGGGGCACCTCCCCCTCAGGGGAGGCGAATACGGGACCCCTCCCCTTACGGGGGAGGGTGGCCGAAGGCCGGGAGGGGGCTCACACCTCCGACAGCCTTACGACAGCTTCAGATTCTTGAACTTATCCGCCAGGGTGCCGAAGCCGGTCTTGCCCTGCTGCTTGGGCTGGCTCTTCACGTAGGCCTCGAGATCGGCGCGCTCTTCAGACCGCAGCGCCTTGGTGATCGACAGCTTCAGCTTGCTGCCTTCCATCTCGATGATCTCGGCCTTCACTTCCTTACCCATCGGGAAGGCGCGCTTGAGATCGGTGCCACGCTCGGTGCCGGTCTCGGAGGCAGGAATCAGCCCCTTGCCGCCTTCCCAGCCGATGAAGATGCCGAACTGCTCGATCCGCTCCACCTTGCCGGTGACGATCTGACCGCGGCGGGCCTTGGGCGCTTCCTTGCGCTCGGGGCGCTCGCTCGGCGCACCACCCTCGGCAGGCGCGGAGCCCGACGAAGCGACGCCCTCACCCACCGGCGCGCCGTCTTTGATCAACCGGAGGCCGATCTTCTTCTCGTTGGGGTCGAGCTTCTCGACCACCACCTCGACCTCTTCGCCCACCTTGAGCACGTCGCGCGGGTGCGCGATGCGGCGCTCTGCCATCGCCGAGATGTGCATCAGCCCATCGACGCCCGGCTTCAGCTCGATGAAAGCGCCGAACGGCTGCAGCCGAACGACCTTGCCCTTGGTGCGGGTGCCTTCCTGCAGCTCGGCCAGCGCGGCCTTGAACGGGTCTTCCTGACGCGAACGCATCGAGAGCGTGATCCGCTCCTTGCGCTTCGACTTGTCGGGCGAGTTCGGCTCGGCCGCTTCGATCCGCAGCACCTCGACCTCGACGTCGTCGCCGGTGTCGACCACCTCGTTCGGGTGACCCACGCGCAGGTGCGACAGCTCGCTCACCGGCACCATGCCCTCGACGCCGCCGAGATCGACGAACGCGCCGAACGCCTGCACCGAGACGACCTTGCCCTTCAGCACCGCGCCGACCGCCAGGGTCTTGCGGGTCTCGGCCGCCTTCGCCTTCTGCTCCTCTTCGAGCAGCGCGCGGCGCGACAGCACCACGTTGCGCTCCTTCACCTCGGTGACCCGGAACGCCAGCTTCTCGCCGATGAAGTGGTCGAGCTTGCCCGACGGCCGGATGTCGACCTGGCTCTGCGGGCAGAACGCGCGCACTTCGCCGACCGCGATCTCGAGCCCGCCCTTGTTGACGCCGATCACCAGGCCCTCGACCGGCAGCCCCATCGCCTTGGCGTCAGACAGCCGCTGCATCGACGCCGCGCCCTTCGGCAGCTTGCGCGAGAGCACGATGCCCTTGGCGCCGGTCTCGATCACGTGCGCTTCGACCTCGTCGCCGATGCCGAACCGCAGCACGCCTTCTTCGTCTTTGAGCTCGTCGAGCTCGATCATCGCCTCGTGCTTGCCGATGGTGACGAACGCCGTCTCGGCGCCGAGCTGGAAGATCTTCCCCTTCACCTTCTCGCCGACCTTCGGCATGCCCTTGCGGCCCGGCACGTCGCCCGACTTCATCTGGGCTTCGAACATCTCGCCGAACGTCTCCGACTCCGGCATCTCCTGGGCGACCGACGGCACCAGCGGCTCCACCTTCGGCTTCGGCGAGGCAACAGCACCCTCGGCGGCCGGCGTCGCAGACGCGGCAGGCTCGATCGTCTTCACTTCCAGCGAGCGGGTCTCGACCACGCCGCCCGAGCGGCGCACCACCACCATCGGGCCCTTGCCGCCGGGCTTCTTCTCGCCCTGCTCAGGCTTCGGCTCCTCGGAACCTTCGCCACCACGACCGGCGGGAATGCCGAGCATCACGTCTCCGAACGTCGCCTTGGGCTTCTTCTCTTCGCTCACTTGAAACAGGCTCCTCAGGAAAGTCGGGCTGCGCCTTAGCAGAAGGCCCTTTCAAAGGAAAACCAGTTACTGGGCGGCGAGGGGCCCCAGCCGCACCTTCCACTTGACGCCCGATTCCAGATCCGTGGTCGAAGGGGGCTCCACCCCCGCATCGGCCGGCGGCACCTGGTTCACCTCGAAACGCACCGGTGACAGATCAGGCGCGCTGTCTTCGATCTGGAGGTTGGTGCCCACGCTCACCGCCGCCGGGTGGGGGTCCTCCAACAGCACCGCCACCGAGACCCCGGTCTCGGTCACCGCGTGGTCCTTGCGCAGATCGATCTTCGTCTCCTTCACCTTGAAGGGAATCGGGAAGCCCGAGAGCGACAGCTTCAGCGCCCGGGTCGCCATGCGCACCAGCTTGTCTTCCAGCGCCTTCACCTCGTCGCCGCTCAGCTGACCGTCACGGTTGCTGTCGGCGCCGTCGCGAATCAGCCGGCAGCGCTCGCCTCCGTCGACGTCCATCGCGATCAACCCGTCGATCCGGTACAGCGAGACGTTGAGCACGACCTTCTTGTGAAAGCCCTGCGGGTGGGCCAACGCGCCGCTCGCCAGCAACACCAGCGGCGCCGCCCACCTCACTCCGGGTCGCCGTGGAAGTTGGCGAAGATCTTTCTGATGTCGGGAATCGTTCGCGGGTGGAACGGCTCGTTGCTCGACAGCGGCAGCACCGGCCTCGCCGCCGAGAGCGACTGCTTCTTGGTGCGGTCGATCCAGATCGGGTTGGTGAAGGCGAACGGGCGCACCACGTTGACGTGGTCTGGGTGGTACCGGCCGTACTTGTTGCCGAAGCCGAACGCGCCGCCGATCACCCCCACCGCGTCGGAGATCTGAATCGACGGAATCTCGTACGGGGTGAACACCGGCCACATCGACTTGTCGCCCTGCACCTCGACCACGATGAACGACCCATCGGGAATGCCCGAGTACGTCTTCGTCACGTCGAGCCGGAGCACCTCGGTCGTCTGAGGCACGGCGATGGTCTCGAGCAGCTGCGGCCGCTCCACCTGGTCGGGACCGCCGCGGCGCACGAACACCCGCTGCACGTCGATCCACGCCGGGGCCGAGACTTTCAGCGAAAGCTCGATGTCGCCGGTGGGCGCCACCACCTCTCCGCCGAGGCCCACGCCGTTGATGGTCAGCTCGGGGAACGGCCCGTTCGAGACCACCACGTCGCCCTTGCGAATCGCCTCCATCGCCGCCGCCTCAGAGAGGCCCCGCATCGAGCCATTCGCGGTGTCGCCGATGTGCAGATACGTGCGCGGCAGGCCCGCCTCGGCGATCGCGTTGTGCGAGTCGGAGTTGCCGGTGGCGGTGACGTGCTTGCCGTGGGCGAGCAGGTTGTACCAATCCTCCAGCGCGCCCGGGTACACCGGCTGAATCGAGGTGCCGCCGTCGAGCAGCGTCTCGGTGCGCGAGAGCACCTCGCCCGCGTCGGGAATGCAGTCGGCCACCTGCCCCGCCGAACAGAACGGCACCGTCGGGGCGTCTCCCGGCAGCGGCGTCTGGGGAATGCGGTAGGTGAACAGCAGCTCGTCGCGCTTGCCGTTGAAGACCTCGAGCGCGTCGAAGTCGTACGAGAAGTTCGACGCCGCGTAGGGCGAGATTCCACCGTCGGGCTGCGGCGACTGGTCGAGCGCGAAGGCCGAGGCCGGTTTGTGCGGCTGCGAGTCGTAGCTGCCGAAGTTGAAGCCGTTGAAGTACCCGAGGATCGAGTCGCGCGGGTGGTTGACCTGCACGATCGTCTTCTGGGGGTCGGCGCCCAGCCCGCGCAGCTGCGCGAACAGCTCGCCCGGCGGCCGGTAGAACCAGCGAAAGCTGCCGTGGGTGATCGGGCCCGGCTGCACTTGAATCGGGTAGCCGTTGAAATGCCCCATCTCGAGGCTGGTGAGCTCCAAGCCGACCACCGAGTGGATCCAGTCGTTGAGACCGAGCGAGTCGATCACCGGCGAGAAGTCGGAGACGAAGTTGTGGTCGGTGGCGGTGACGATGTCGACGCCCTCCACCGCGTAGGAGGTCACCCGGTCTTCCAGCTGCATGTCGGAGTCGACCGAGTTCACCGAGTGCACGTGGAAGTCGCCGCTCGCCCAACCCGGGGTCGGCATCACGTGCTTCAGCGGCAGCTCCACCACCGCGCTCTTGCCGGCGCTGACGTCGACCTCCGCCGACGCCACCGAGTACTCGTTCCCGCGCGAGGCCCAGACCGTGTAGTGACCCGGCCGAATCGGCGTCGACGCGGCGCCGTGGGGCGCGAACATCACCCGCTCGAGGTACTTGCGGCTCAGCGGGTCGGTGGTGTCGGGCACCATGTCGCTCACCCGGTACCGCTCGCCTGAAGCGAAGCTGTAGAGGAACTTGCGCGGAGGATCGATGCCCGCGTTGGTCAGATCGTAGGTGCCCTCGACCGAGATCTTCGCCGGCAGCTCGCGGCCGCCCTCGTCGCGCACCACCACGTTGAGGGTGCCCGCGCGCGCGATCGTGACGTCGAGCCGCGAGGTCTCGCCCTTCTTCACCTCGACGAAGTCGGTTTGGCCCACGCCGCGCACCGGGTCGACCACCGAGATCTTGTATTTTCCCGGCGGCAGAGGCGCGGTGTACATGCCCTTCGCGTCGGTCTTCGCCTGCGAGACGTAGTTGCCGCCGTCGTCTTCGATCACCACCGACGCGCCGGTGAGCAGCAGGTTGGTGGCAAGCTCGGTGGCGCGGCCCGCCAGCTCACCGGTCTCCACCGGCTGCCGGTTCATCGGGTCGCTGATGCCGTAGATGATTCGCTGGGCCGAGGCGACGTCGCCGCCGCCGACCGCGAGGTAACCCGTGTACGTCCACGACTTGCCGGGCGCCAACGAGCTCGGCGCGCGCGACCAGTAGCTGCCCAAGAACGACGAATACGCCACCGGGATCAGCATCGAGTCGGGCTTCGCGCCCGGGTAGTACGCGCTGTTCGCCGCCATGTAGCCGGCGTTGCGCGGGCTGGCCGCGAGCGCGTACGAGACGCCCGAGCCTTCGGTCGCCCACATCGGCGCGACCACACCCGGGAGCGCCTCGGGCTTCACGCCCAGCGTCGAGTAGAAGTTCGGGTAGACGTTGTCTTCCAGGTTGAAGCGAATGTCGTAGCCCGACTTGCCGGGCACGAAGAGGTGCTGCCCTTCGCCCAGCAGCGCGATGAACCCGAACGGGATCACCAGCGGGAACGTCGCGTCGCTCTGCGCGTCGTTGCGCATCGTGCAGATGATCTTCAGGTACGACGCGCCCGGCTCGAGCACGTAGTCGACCGTGTAGGTGAGCCCGGTGCCCATCACGAGCGTGCCGTTGATCGGCTTCACGATCGAGAGGAAGTCACCCGAGTTGCCGGTGACCCGAATGATCGCCGGCCCACCATCGGAGCCATCGGCCGCGACCTCCACCTTGTACGGCTCGGAGGCCTGCAGAAAGAACGCGGGGAACATCTCGGTGAAGTAGTCGTTGCCGAACGTCGGCCCGTTGACCGGGTCGACCGGGCCCGGCCGCACCATGTCGAGGTCGATCAGCGAGCCGCCGAACGCCCCGAAGCCGCGCGAGAAGCCCACGTCTTGAACCACCGCGTGGATCACGCTGTTCGACAGCACGTAGTCGCCGACTTCACCGAGAGCGCGCTTGCCGCCCACCAGCTGGGTGCGCGAGGTCGCCTTGAAGGCGTTGGAGCGCGCGGGCTTGGTCGAGCACGACAGCGCCAGCAATACGGTCAGGCAGACGAGACTTCTCATGCGTCACCAGGTGACCTGGAGCATCGCATCCAGGCCGTCGTTGGGGACAGACACGCCCTGCGCCTCTTCACGGTGGGTGTACTGAACCAGCACACGCAGCGGAGCCGACTTCATTCTCCAGCCCAGCATCGCGGAGATCTCGGTGATGTCGTCGGTCGGGTCGGCGTGCGACGGGTCGTAGATGGTGAGCCGCACCGCGCCCTCCAGCCCGGTGCCTTCGTGACCGAAGTGCACCTGCCCGAGCAGGCCGCTGGCGGAGTCGTTCACCAGCGCGCCCGACGAGTACGAGCTCTGCCGGCCGAGGTAGCCCACCATCACGCTGAAGCCGAGCGCGTTGGCCGAGATGTCACCGCCGTAGCCGAGCTGGTTGTCGGTGATGCGGTACGGGCGGGTACCGGTGGTGACCTGGTTGAAGAAGCCGTTCATGCCGACGGTGATGTGCTCGAACAGCCGCGCTTCGACCCGCGCCACCGGAGCGACGTGGTTGTTGTCGTTGAGGAACTGGTCATAGCCGTTGCCGTTGACGATCGCGATCGCGTACCGCACCTCGGCGACCTTCTGCTTTCCCAGCCACTCGCTCGAGACCATCAGGCCGACCTGGCGATCGAGCGCCAGACCGGGCCGCGCCGAGTTGTAGTCGGGCGCGCCGTAGCCGTCGGCGATCGCCGAGCGGTAGACGAAGGGCAGCATGTGATCGTCGAGCAGCGTCTCGGCCCACACCGGCGCCTTGAACTGCCCGGCCCGCACCAGAAAACCGGAGCACACCTTGTACTCGGCGTAGGCGTCGCGCATCTGCACGATGCGGGCACCTTCGGGCACCGCGCTGGGCATCTGCTGCGGAGCGGCCGCTTCGATCGACGCCACCACCGTCAGGCGATCCATCGGGCGAAAGGTGGTGCCCAGCCGCAGCGCCGCCAACCGGAAGCCGTCGTTGCTGTTGGTGGTCTGATCGGTGAGCGGGGGGAAGTTGTAGAACGCGCCGACCTTCAGGTAGCCGTACGGGGTGAAGCGCGTGTACCAGGGCGCGTTGGGGTCGACGATCGGCTGCGGCACCTCGGGAGCCCCGACCGGCACCGCCACCGGCTCACTGCCCGTGGTGGTGATGGTGGTGACCGGCGTCACCGGCGATTGATCGGCGCCTCCGTCGGCCTGTGCCCAGGCGTTCGCAGCAAGCAGCGCGATCATCAAACCCAGCTTCTTCAAGGTCCCCTCCTGAGGCTAAAAGGCGACCGCGCATTTACCTCAATCCACTGGGTGTCACAGCTGGGTCGCGAAGAAGTTTCGGCGTCGCCATCGAGTTGTCACACGCGATCAGCACATTGCGCGCGCATCCGGGGACGGACCCGGAAACACCGGAGAATTCATGAACTCGCGTTTGTTGGTGATCACCGCAGCGCTCCTCTCAACCGCGGCGTACGCAGACGACGCCGACGCCGGCACGGCGGAGTCGACTCCCGTCACGCCGGTGCAAACTGACCCACAGAACACCCCCGCCGCCGAGACGGCGCCCACGCCCAAGCCGGAGCCGGTCGCTGCTCCCGCGCCGGCCGCGCCCGCCCCCACCGCTCAAATCATTCCCCCGGGGATGATGGCGGTGATCTCGAAGTTCAACGCCACCCTCTACGGCTTCGCCGAATTCGACGGCATCTACGACACCACCGAAGGCCTGAACGACCTGGTGGGCAACTCGCTGATCGCCCGGCCCGACACCTACAACGGCCAGCACGGGCGCATGACCTTCAGCGCGCGCAACACCCGCATCGGCTTCAAGCTCTCGGGCCCGGAGTGGAACGGCATCAAGGGCACCGGCGTGATCGAAGCCGACTTCCTCGGCAGCCAGCCGACCACCATCTCCGACGCGGCGACCTTCGCCAACCCCACGTTCCGCATTCGGCACGCGTACGTGAAGATGGAGACCCCGGTGCTCGACGTGTTGATCGGCCAGTACTGGCAGCTGTTCGGCTGGCAGTCGGCGTTCTTCCCGGCGGCGGTGGAGCTCCAGGGCAACCTCGGCCAGGTGTACTCGCGCGCGCCGCAGATTCGGCTCTCGAAGACGGTGAAGACCGAGCCGGTGAACCTCGACATCGCGATCGCGGCCTCGCGCCCCGGTCAGCGTGACAGCGGGCTCCCCGACGGCCAGGCGGGCATCAAGCTCACCGTGAACGGCTGGAAGACGGTGCGCACCGCATCGTCGACCGGCACCAGCGTCGACGGCCTCGGCATCGGCCTGTCGGGCGTGGCGCGCTCGTTCAACCTCACCGAGTTCGCGGCGGCGCCGAAGAAGAGCACCTCGGCCACCGGCTGGGGCTACGCGGCCGACGTCTTCATCCCGATCGTGCCGGCCACCAACGACGACCGCTCGAACGCGCTCTCGCTCTCGGGTGAGTTCGCGCGCGGCGCGGGCATCGCCGACTACTACACCAGCCTCTCGGGCGGCGTTTCGAACGCGGCGCTCCCCAACCCGACGATGGCGAACCCGGCGCCGACCTACACCGCCAACGTCGACTCCGGCCTGGTGGTCTACGACAAGGCCGGCAACCTGCTGCCGATCGACTGGAGCACCTACATCGTCGGCCTGCAGTACTACTTCCCCGGCGGCGGCAACGTCTGGGCGGCGGTCGACTTCGCGCACATTCACTCGAACAACAGCAAGGGCCACGGCAGCGCCAAAGCGGTGCTCGACCGCGCGAACTGGGCGAGCGTGAACCTGTTCTGGGATGCGACCAAGGCGGTGCGCCTCGGTCTTTCGTACGGCTACACCGCTCAGTGGTACGTCGACCAGATCAAGGCCGAGAACCACCGCGTGCAGCTCTCCGCATTCTACATTTTCTAAGCTGCCCGAGGCTGGCCCTCTCCTTCGGAGAGGGTGGCGCGAAGCGCCGGGTGAGGGCTGTGCGAACCGGTCAGCCGGTCGCTCCGAGCGCAGCCGGTCAGCCGGTGGACACGAGACTCACCGCACGGACGAGATCGCCCGCCCCTCGGCAGCAGCAGGCGGCGGAACACCAAGAAGCTTAGCGAGAGTGGGCGCGACGTCGACGGCATCAGCGTACGGCGTCGCGCCCTTCTTCACGCCCGCGCCGTAGAACAGCGCCGGCACCGCGCGGTCATAGAGATACGGAGTGCCGTGGGCGACCCGGTCGAGCACGCCGTACTGCCAGTACGGCCGGGTCACCACGATGAAGTCGGGGCTTCGGCCGGCGTACGCGGCGCGGTGAAAAATCTCGCCCAGCGGGCCGAAGCTCTCACCCGACAGCAGCCGGGGCAGCGGCAGCAGGTCCTCCACCCCAGCCTGTTGCTTCGCCACCGCGCGCAGCCGCTCGTCGATGGTGTGGAGCTTGGCGCGCACCGGAGGCCGCGCGAACACACCCGGCGTCCAATACCCGACGAACCAATCGCCCTGACCGAGCGCGGTGTCGGCCTCTGCCTCGAGCTTGCCCTTCAGCGCCTTGCCGTCGAAGCGGCCGGCGTCGATGTGCCGCGCGACCAGGTCCTCCGCGAGCTTGCCGGCGCCGTGATCGGCCGACAGCGCCGCGACCCACTTGCCCTTGCCCACCAGCAGGTCGAGCTGCGCGAACAGCCGGCCGAGCTCGCCGTCGATGCGGTTGAAGCAGTCGAGCGACTCCTGCGACTCGGGGCCGAAGTGGTGGCCGTAGACGTCGTGGCTCGAAAAGCTCAGCGTGAGCAGGTCGGGCACCTCGTCTTTGCCCATGCCGAGCGCCTTCACCGCGGCGAGCGCGGCGTCGACCTCCATCTTCTCGAAGGTGGGCTGCCAGGCGAGCTCTTCGTTGATGGTGCCGAAGCCGCCGTCGCGCGCCACCGGCAGCTCCGGGTTCTTGCCGGTGATGCCGCCCTGCGGAAGACCGGGCTTCAGCGCCTGCGCCACCATCTTCGCCAACTCGTCGTTGATCGGCTGCACCCAGGGGTAGAGGTCCTTGGTGTAGTAGGTGCTGGTGGTGAAGAACGGCCGCTCGGAGTCGATCCACACCGCGGCGTTGGCCGACTTGCCCGACATCAGCATCGCCGAGCGCTCCTTGGGTGCCACGCCGACCACGATGCTGCGCGAGTCGTTCCAGTGCATCGCGTCGCCGAGCGTCGGCGCCTGCATTCGCGTCGGCGCGGTGCAGTCGCCCTTCACCGCCGGGCGGCCGAGCACCTGGTAGTGCGCGTCTTCGGTGGAGTGCACCTCCATCGCGTCGCCTTCGTCCCACCAGGTGTTGGCGACGATGCCGTGGGTGGCGGGCCAGGCGCCGGTCGCGAGGGTGGTGTGGCCGGCGGAGGTCACCGTCGGCGCGTACTGGTAGCGCAGCTCTTCGATTCGATGGCCGTCTCTGGCCATGGTGGCGAGACCCGCCTTGGTGTTCGCGATGCGCGCGTCGAACGAGTAGGCGCTCAGCTGATCGATCACGATCAACACCCCGAGGCGCGGGCGCTCGGGTGCGGCGGCAGAAGCGATCGACGCAACGAAGACGAGGCCGGCCAGAATTCGGTGCATCGCGCGGGTATACCGCGATGCGCGTCACTCTTTCTTCAACTGTTGCGGTTGGCTCGTCTGCCCAGGCTTCGGCTTCGCCTTGCCGTTGGCCTTCGCCTGATCCGAAGCGCCGGGCTTCGCGCCCGTGTCGACCTGTGGAGCAGTGTCGCGCGACAGACCTCGGGTGTCGCGTTGCTTCGCCGCCAGCAGCGACAACCCGAGCAGCACGATGGCGAGGCGAAGGCCCACGGCACCTACGCTATCTCAGCGAGCATCTCTTCGTTGAGCCAGCTGGCGAGCGCGGTGAACGCCGCGCTGGCGGGATCTTCGCGGCCCGCGAACGCCTCGAGCACCTCCGCCACCGTGGCTCCGCGCTGGGCGCGCCGAAGCGCTTCGAGCTCGTCGGCTTCGACCGCGACGTGAAACACCGCGTCGCCTTTGCGCCAGACGACCAGGCGCTGCGCCTTCTTCTTCAGCGCGGGCCGCTTCTTCTGCTTGTCGAGCGCCCGCCACACCGGGTCGACGTCGTAGGTCAGCTCGAGCAGACGAAGAGACTTCGACAGGGTGATCTTCGCCGCCGGCAGCTTCTCGGGGCCGAGCGCGGCGATCGCGGCCTGGGTCGCCACGGGAGAGTCGGTCTCGACGAAGGCCTCGGAGCGCGCCCACTCGAGCGCGGCGAGCTCGCCGAGGCCCTTTCGCTCACCGAGAAAACCGGCGAACGCGCGGCCGAGCCGGTGCAACGAAGGGTGCTCGGAGTGAAACCGATCGACGTACGCGTCGACGGTGGCGTCCCACTGGTCGCCCAGCAGCTCCGCGGTGTGGGGGAAGTCTTCGCGCAGCGCATCGCGCGTTCGCAGCCGGTACATCTCGGCGTAGATGTGCACCCGCTCGGCGGCATCGAGCGCGCCTCCAGCGACGAGCACGTCGGGCCGCAGCCAGGTGCGCTTGTCCTGGGTGATCAGCGAGAACATCGCCGACTGAACCTGGGCGAGCTTCATCGCGCCTCCGCCGGCTTCTTCGAAGAAGCGCGTGTACCGGGCACCGCGCGGGCCTCGGCCTCGATCGTCGCCGCCTTGTCCGACTCCGCCAGCAGCGTCGACAGCTCGGGCACGCCGGTGTCCCACTCGATCAACGTGGGCACCTCGCCGAAGCGCTTCACCGCCTTGCGGTAGAGCCCCCACACCGCGTCGGAGACGTGACCTTCGTGGGTGTCGATCAAGATGTCGCCGCGATCGAGGTGCCCCGCGAGGTGGTACTGCGCCACGCGATTCACCGGCACGCCGTTCAGGTAGTCGTCGGCGCTGAAGCCGTGGTTGCGCGCGCTGACGTAGATGTTGTTGAGGTCGAGCAGAATGCCGCAGTCGGCCCGCTCGACGATTCCAGAGAGGAACTCCCACTCGGTCATCGTCGACTGCGGGTACACCATGTAGCTCGACACGTTCTCGAGCAGGATCTGCCGGCCGAGAAAGTCCTGCACCTGCTTCACCCGCTCCACCACGTGCGCGAGCGCCTCTTCGGTGAACGGGAGCGGCAGCAGGTCGTGCACGAAGCGCGAGCCGTGCGCGCCCCAGCACAGATGGTCCGACACCAGCGCCGGCTCGATGCGGCCGATCAGCTCTTTCCACTCCCGCAGGTAGCTCTGATCGAACGCCGCGGTGCTGCCGATGCCCAGACCCACGCCGTGGAGCACCACCGGCCGATCGCGCCGCGTCTGCTCCAGCACCTTCAGCGGGCGGCCGCCCTGCCCCATGAAGTTCTCGCTGATCGCCTCGACCCAATCGATCGCCGGCTTCTCGGTCAGAAACTGGCTGTAGTGCCGCGTGCGCAGCCCGACGCCGTGACCGAGTTTGACGCGCGAGAACATTCGGGGCTCCAGAAATACCAAGGGGGCCAGCGGGACGCACCCACCAGCCCCCTCGATGTGCTTCGAAGACGACTTACTTCTTCGGGGCCGCCTTGGTGTCGGCCTTCGCGACGGTGCCGCCCTTCGCCTTGCAGTCGGCCTCGCTCATCGACATCACGCCCTTGCCCTTGCAGCCGTTCTTGCCGGCGCAGGAGTTGTCGGCGCCCGCACAGCCGCCCTTGCCCTTGCACTCATTGACGCCGGCACACTTCACGTCGCCGCCAGCCTTCGCGTCCTTCGCAGGAGCCTTGTCAGCCGCAAAAGCGCCCATCGCGAACAGACCCGCAACCGCACCGGCAATCAGCGTTCCAGTCTTCATGTGTTTTGACCCCAGGATTATGGACGCCCGAAATGAGCGCCGCTCGTTGTGCTCGTCCCCTCAGGACCTCGAGGGAGGCCGAGATATAGGCCATTACGGCCCTCCTTCCCAACGGGTTTCACGGAAGGAAATTCAGGGAATTTCGAGGCCCAATTATCGGCCTCAGCGCCGCCGAAGTACGCGATTGATGAGGCCCTTCGCGTCTCCCACACCGGCCACTGTGGTCAGCAGCAGGTACACGAGACCGAACGCGGCGACGCAGAAAAGCCCGGTGAGGTTGGGCGAAAACGCGGGCGGCGGGAGCAGGTCGCCCAGGTATTCGCGGGCCGAGTCGGGGTTGGCTCCGAGCAGGCGCACCAGGCCGATTTTCAGACCGATCGCCGCACCGCCCGCGAGCAGGGCGCAGGCCCACAGCTTCGCCACCCGGCCGAACGGCAGACCGACCTGCCCGATGCGCGCGCGAATGCCATTCTGAAGCAGCGTGAACTCCACCCACGCCGCGAAGCCGGCGGCGGCGACCATGAACGGCGCGCCCAGCTCGTTGGGAATGTTCAGCCAGCCGGGCACCCAGCGAATCGAGACGAAGCCGAGGCCGGAGGCGAGCGCGACCCGAATCACCGCGAACTTGAGCGGAGTGCGGGTGTCTTTGAGCGCGTAGAAGGCCGACGAGTAGAGGCGCCCCGCGGTCTGCGCCACCAGCCCGATGCCGGAGCCCATCAGCAGGTACCAGACGTAGCGCGAGTCGCGCGCGGTGAAGGCGCCGCCTTCGAACAGCAGCTCCGACAGCTGCTCGCCGATCAGCAGAAACGCCGCCGCGGAAGGAATCACGAAGAAGACCAGCCGCGTCAGCCCGGCGTCGATGCGGGTGCGCAGCGCCTTGGCGCGCTCCTCCGCCGCCTGGGTGGCGTCGGCCGAGAGCTCGGGCAGCTCGGCGGCGGAGATCGCCATTCCGAACAGCGAGACCGGCAGCAGCGAGACGGTGAACGCGTTGGTGAGGGCCGCCAGCGCGCGCTCCGAGACCAGGGTCGCCAGCTGGGTGTCGACCCAGGCCGACAGCTGCACCACGCCGCGCGCGATCAGCGCCGGGCCGAAGCCGGCGAGCACGGTGAGCACCTCGGGCGTTCGCTTGAACGACGGGCGAAAGTGCCCGAGCAGCTTGAGCGCCATCGGGAACTGCGCGCCGAACTGCACCAGGCCACCGGTCGCCGCGCCCGCCGCGGTCCACCAGGCGAGCTTCTGCGCGTCTTCGTGCCGAAAGACGATCAGCGCCGCGATGATGCAGAGGTTCCACAGCACCGGCGCGACGTACGAGAGAAAGAAGCGGCGGTGGCTGTTGAGCACGCCCAGGCACCAGGCGCCCATCACCAGGCAGGCGGTGCCGGGAAACAGCACCCGGGTGAGCTCCACCGTGCGGTCCAGCTGCTCGCCGCTGAAGCCGAGCGCGATGAAGGCGGTGAGCGGGCGGGCGAAGACGATGCCCAGCGCGGTGAGCAGCGCGACCGCCAGCGCGAGCAGCCCGAACACCGCGCCCGCGACCTGCTCCGCCTCGACGTCTTTCTTCTGCGCCCGCAGCCCCGCGTAGACGGGAATGAACGACGCCGAGAGCACGCCCTCGCCGAGCAGGTTCTGGAGGAAGTTGGGAATGCGCAGCGCCGCCGCGAACGCCGCCGCCGCCGGGCCGACGCCGAGCCAGTGGCTGAACAGCTTCTGCCGAACGAGGCCCATCACCCGCGACGCGAGAATGCCCGCGGCGACGAACAGCGCTCCGCTGCGAGCATTTTTGGGCGCTTCGGGCATCGAGGTGCGGCTCCAAGGTACTTCGACCGTGCTCCACTGCAACTTGCGATCCGCCTGATTGGCTGCCAAACAGGCGCGCGTGTCGCGTGTACTGGTGGTCGACGACGAGGCGAACCTTCGCAAGGTGCTCGCCGCCATGCTGCGGAAAGACGGCTACGAGGTCGCGGTCGCGGCCGACGGAGAGCAGGCCCTCGCCGAGATTCAGAAGAACGGCGCCGACGTGGTGGTCACCGACCTGGTGATGCCCAAGGCCGGCGGGATGGACATTCTGAAGTCGGTGAACGCCAACTACCCCGAGGTGCCGGTGATCATCATCACCGCCCACGGCACGGTCGACTCCGCGGTCGAGGCGATCAAGCTGGGTGCGTTCGACTACATCACCAAGCCGTTCGAGCAGGCCGAGATTCAGGCGGTGGTGGCGAAGGCGGCGAAGACCTCCGCCGACAACTTCAACCACGTGCGCGCCGATGGCCGGGCCCGCTCGTCGATCATCGGCGGCTCGCCGCAGATGCAAGACGTCTTCAAGATCATCGACAAGGTGGCCGACACCCCGTCGACGGTGCTGATCACCGGCGAGTCGGGCACCGGCAAGGAGCTGATCGCCACCGCGCTCCACGACGGCAGCTCGCGCCGCGAGAAGCCGCTGATCAAGATCAACTGCGCCGCGATCCCGAAAGACCTGATGGAGTCGGAGCTGTTCGGGTACGAGAAGGGCGCGTTCACCGGCGCGGTCACCTCCAAGCCTGGGCGCTTCGAATTGGCCGACGGCGGCACCCTGTTCCTCGACGAGATCGCCGAGATCCCGGTCGAGATGCAGGTGAAGCTGCTGCGCGCGCTGCAGGAGAGCGAGTTCGAGCGGGTCGGCGGCATCAAGACCACCCGGGTCGACGTGCGCCTGATCGCCGCCACCAACCGCAACCTGGAAGAAGAGATCGAGGCGGGCCGGTTTCGCAAAGACCTCTTCTACCGGTTGAACGTGGTGCCGATCGTTCTGCCGCCGCTGCGCGACCGCAAGGTCGACATCCCGATGCTGAGCGGGCACTTCATCGAGAAGTACAACAAGAAGCTGTCGAAGAAGATCGAGGGCATCTCCGACGAGGCGATGGGCGCGCTCCAGCAGTACGGCTGGCCGGGCAACATTCGCGAGCTCGAGAACCTGATGGAGCGGGTGATCCTCTTCTCCGACGGCCCCAAGCTCGAGCTGAAGGACCTGCCGGAGTCGATTCGCGGCGGCGGCGCTGCCCAGCCGATCGGCGAGAGCACCGCGGCCCCCGGCGAGACCCCGCTGAAGGACCTGGTGAAGATGAAGGCCGCGGAGGTCGAGAAGGAAGCGATCGCCAAGGCGCTCGAGGCCACCCAGGGCAACGTCACCCGCGCCGCCAAGCTGCTGCAGATCAGCCGCAAGTCGCTCCAGACGAAGATGAAGGAGCTCGGGCTGCGCGAGAGCGACGAAGACTGACGCATGCTCGAACGGCTCGAGTGGAGCGACGTTCGGGTGTTTCTCGAGGCGGCCCGGCGCGGCACCCTCGCTGCCGCGGGGAAGGCGCTCTCGGTCAACACCGCCACCATCGGCCGCCGCCTCGACGCTCTGGAAGAGACCGTCGGCACCCGGCTGTTCGATCGCACGCCCCGGGGGCTGACGCTGACGCCGGCCGGAGAGCGCGTGCTGCCGTTCGCGCAGCAGATGGAGGGCCGCGCGCTCGAGCTCGCCGCCGAGATCGAAGGCGAAGACACCCGGCTCGAAGGCAGTCTGCGCATCACCGCCACCGACGCGTTCGCGGTCTACAACCTGCTGCCGTTCGCGGCCGAGCTGCACGCGCGCCACCCGAAGATGAGGCTCGAGGTGGTGGCGAGCCACAAGGCGCTCGATCTGTCGCGGCGCGAGGCCGACATCGCGATTCGGCTGCTCCGCCCGAAGGAACCGGCGCTGGTGGCGCGCCGCGCGGGCACGATCGTCCTCTGCCTCTACGGCTCGCCGGGGTACCTCGCTCGCCAGGGCAAAGAAGTGATCGGCTACGCCGGCGAGGCGGCGCACTGGCCCGAGGCCGGGTGGATCGAACGGCACGGCACGCCGTCGTGGCTTCGGGTGAGCACGATTCCCGCGCTCCATGCCGCCGCTCAGGCCGGCCTCGGGTTGGCGATCCTCCCGCGCTTCATCGCCGACGCCGACCCGAAGCTGACCCGGGTGAGCGAGCCGCTCCGCGGGCTCGAGCGCGAGATCTGGCTGGTGACGCACAAGTCGATGGCCAAGAACGCTCGGGTGCGCGCGGGGCTGGAGTTCTTGAGCGACACCCTGAGACGCCAGGGCCTGTAACGGTCACGCTCCCGATCGGCGGACTCGCGGCTCCACCGTTAGTCGATCACCATGGAACGCATCGTTCGTTGGTTGCTCGCGATCCTGATCGGTATCAATGCCGTGACTGGAAGCGTCTCTGCAGTAATGGCGTTGAGCGCGAAGCTGGGCGCGCGCGCGCACATCCCCACCCGGCTGTTGTCGTTCTATCTGACGCTGAGCGGGTGGACCGTGGCGGCCTGGCTCGCCTCGATGGTGATCTTCGCGGTCAGCATCTGGCTCCTGCTGGCGCGAAAGAAGACGCTCTTCACGTACACCACGGCGTTCGCGCTCGATCTGCTGGTCTTCGTGCTGCAGCTGAGCAACCCCGACTACGGGCTGACCTTCACCGACGCGCATCGGCGCCTGACCATCTTCGTATTCGTAGTGCTCACCGCGATCGGAGTCGTGATCGATTGGCTCGACATGCGCGCTACAGCACCAACTGCACGCCCAAGCGGGCGGACCAGACCGCAAGGCCCTCGTCCCGCGCCAGGGTGAGGTCGAAGCGAATGAACGGGCCGTCGACGATCCACCCGAGCCCGAGCTCGGCGCGGGTGTGCGGGCGCGACCACTGATAACGGGCCCACAGCTGAGGCCGGCCGTACGGCGTCGTCGCGCGGAGCATCCACGAGAGCTGACCGTAGGCGCCCTTCGCGTTCGCCGCCGCTTCGAGATCGAACACCCCGAGCGGCCCCGGCAGCTCGCTGAACCCATCGATGCTCCAGCCACCCACCTGATGAACGCTGACGCCGAACGAGATCACCCGCTTCGCGCCGTAGTAGCTGCCCGGCCGGTAGTAGCCGGCCTCGAGGTCGAGCAGATCGAGCTGCGCCCTGCCCTCCCACGACCCTCCTCGGAAATAGCCGGCTGAGTAGTGAAAGCGCCCGGCGTCTCCCCACAGCGCCGCGCCGTCGTCTCTTCCTGCGAAGCCCGACGGGAACGCGGTCACGAACACCGGGTCCCACGCGGCCGAGAGAAACGGCCCGGTCAGCGTGGCGCGGTCGGAGGGCGGCACGAAATGGCCGAGCCACAGCTTCGCGTACGGGCTCGGCTCGAGCATCGCCACCGCGTCGAGCAGCTGCACCTGGCCGTTGCCGGTCGCCGCGAACGCCAGCTGCGCCTTCAGCTTGGGGTCGAGGTGACCGGCGATCGACCCGACCACGAAGTCGACCCCCGCGCCCGCCTTGGCCTCGGTGCCCCAGGCGCTCGCCCTCAGCGCCAGGCCCAGGTCCACCTCCCGCCCCTCGCCGAAGTGAATCGATGCCGACTGCAACACCAGCCACAGCAGCGCGCTCGTCATGGCGCTACAGATGCCGCCGCCGCGCCGCGCGACCGTTGCATTTTCGCAATTCAGATACGCATGCATCGCCGTGGCGCAACGCCGCGGGCTGAATAGATCCTGCAGGCCGCAATCACGCGGCACAACGACGAGGACAAACAGATGATGCGCGGGCTGGTGGTGGCAGTGCTGTTGGCAGCAGCTCCTTCGGCGAAGCAGCTCGAAGGGGTGTGGAGCTCGGAAGGCGGCTGTGAATCGGCGCCCGATGGCCAGGGCGGCACGATGCACTTTCGCCGCACCTTCACCTTCGACAAGGCCGGCTGGAAGATCGACTTCAGCACCTATGGCGATGCGCAGTGTTCCAGCGCTGCGCAGATGGTGAGCGTGGAGATCGATGGCGCCTACAAAGTGCTCGGGCCGTCGAAGAACGCGCTGGGGGCGAACGAAGCGGTGTTCGGCTTCGCCCACCGCAAGGCGACCGCGAAGAGCGACGGCGCGGCGGGTTGGCTGAACTCGGTGAAGGCGTGCGGCCTCTCCGACTGGAAGGCCGGCCAGGCGCGCGACATCGATCAGAGCGGCTGCCCGCAGCTCGGCGCGCTGCCGAAGGCGCAGTGCCCGAACGGCGAGTACGACCTGCTGAAGCTCGACGGCGACAAGCTGTTCTTCGGCGATCGCGGCGACGGCAACCTCTGCAGCGAGGCGAAGCGGCCGAAGCAGCTCGGCAAGGTCGCGGTCGTGAAGCAGCACTGAGCGCGGCCCAAGAGGCGCACCCAGCGTGAGCTACAAGTCTGTGGCAGAAAATTCCCTCTCGCGTGTTGCCCGGTTAGGTTCGACGGCGGGACGAATTTTCGAAACGAATTCAGGAGCAACGCATGGCCGAGATGCCCACGCTGGGTGAAGCGCCGAAGAAGAGCCCGCTGATTCCGATCGCGATCACCGCGGTCGTGATCGGGCTCGTTGCCGGAGGCGTGTACTGGTTCACCCATCGCCCGGCCGCGCCCGCGAGCCCTCCGGTCGCCGCCGCTCCCGCGACCGCCCCTGCGGCCGCGCCCGCCCCCACCGCGGCTCCGGCCGCTGCACCCGCTCCCATCGCCGTGGCACCTGAGCCTGCCGCCGCCCCCGCCGCGGCGCCCACCGGTCAGGCGGCGAACACCTTCCAGGCTCCGACTCCGGCCGCCGCTGCCGCCGCCGCTCCGAAGCCCGACGCGAAGGACGAGAAGCTGAAGTCGCTCAGCACCACCATCAACGGCCCGCTCGAGAAGGCGATCGTCGACGCGACCAACAAAGACGTCGGCACGCCGTTGACCCAGGTGGTGACCCGCTCGCTGGTGTGGTGGGTGCGGGTGCCCAACGATCTCACCAAGGGCGACGAGCTGAAGGTCGTCTACGAAGAGCGCGCGAACCAGGAGCCGGTGGTGCACGCGGTTCGCTACACCTCGAAGAAGCTGGGCAAGACGCTCGAGGCGTACCGCTTTCAGCCCGACGGCGACGTGGTCTCGCGTTTCTACGTGCCCGAAGGCGAAGAGCTCGAGCTGTCGCTGGTCGACGGCCCGCTCGACAGCTGGGAGCAGATCACCTCGCGCCTGAAAGACGGCCGCGGTCACAAGGGCATCGACTTCAAGACGCCGATCAACACCCCGGTGAAGGCGACCTTCGACGGCACCATCACCCGCAAGAACTGGAACTGGAAGGGCGCGGGCAACTGCATCGAGGTCACCGAGACCGGCGGTAAGGGCCGGGTGGCCAAGTTCTTCCACCTCTCGGAGCTGCCGAAGGAAGTGCAGGTCGGCAACAAGGTGAAGAAGGGCGAAGTGATCGCGAAGTCGGGCAACACCGGTCACTCGTTTGCGCCGCACCTCCACTACCAGCTGGAAAAGAACGGCGCGGTGATCGACCCGTTCGACTCGCACGACACCTTCCACAAGAAGCTCGAGGCCAAGCAGCTGCCCAAGCTGCAGGCGCAGATCGACAAGATGAACAAGCTGATGGCCAGCACCGGCGGCGGCACCGCGGGCTACGGCGCGCGCTGAGCTTCAGCGGGGCCGGTGGGCTCCGCCCAGCGTGCCGTCGGTCGGGCAGGCGTCACCGAGCTCGGGACAACCGAACACGTTGGACCTGCCGGTCATGATCCAGCCCCGCGCCGCGGGATCGACGCCCAGGTCGAAGGCGTCGAGCCCGATCGGCGTTCGGCTCACCCACCGCCCGCGACCCAGCGGAGCGAGCGCTGGCGGGTCGCCGACTCCGTTGGATCCTTCCACGTCGCAGCTGAACAGCAGCTTGCCCTTGGAATCGAGCCCGTAAAACGAACCGGCGCGGGTGGTGGAGAGCAGAGCGCCACGTTCCAACAGCACCAGCGGCCGATCCCAGCTGTAGGCGTCGATCGGGTAGACGAAATTGAATTGGCCGGTGGCCAGGTCCCACTCGTAGATGGCGTACCCGTAGGGAGACTGAACCAACGGAGCGAGCGACCAGCCGTGCGCTCCGTCCATCACCATGATCTCGTGCCAGGTGCCGAGAGAGTTCAGCGGAGATCCATCCACCGCGCTGAGCAGGAAGCCGGTCGCCGCCCCGACATCCGCCACCGAGACTCTTCCGCCGTAGGACGCGGCCGCGAAGTTGAAGCTGCGCGCAGTGGGAGCCTTCGCTGTCCAGCGCACCGCACCTGAGGAGGTCACCGAGGTGAGTGACCTTTCAGAGTTGTATCCACCGTCCGCGTGCCAACCGGTGAAGTATGCATTCGCAGCCTCGTCGGTGATCGTCACCCGCCCCATCAGGGGATCTTGGCGAATCCAGCTGGGCGTGCCGGTACCCCAATCGAGAAGCGCCGCTCCGCCTCCGCCCGCGTCCGGGTTCATCGACCGCGCTGCCACCACCACGCCTTGCGGTCCGGCGGAGGCGACCGAGGTGACAAACTTCGGGTCGGCGCCGTCGGTGAAGAACACCGCGGGGTCGAACGTCCACTTCTCACTCCCGTTGCTGGTGCGCAACGCGATGCATGGCTGCGCCGGTGCGCAATAGACGACCGTCTCCTGGTCGATCACCGGCGGGCGGGCGGGGTAGTCGAAGCCCGGGTCGTATTCCGATGCTGGAATCGCCCAGCGCCACTTCACCGCACCGTCTCGATTCAGCGACACCAGACGAAAGCTCACCGTGCCCGCGTCGTAGAGCTGCTCGTCGAAATAGACATTGCCCGCTTCATCCGCGAGCGGCCCGATGAAAGTGGCGACGGGGACTCCAGCGTCATAGCTCCAGGCCAGCACCACCTGATTGGGTGGTGGCTTGTTGCAGTTCTTCGAGTGGCAGATGCCCGGCCCCTGACACGCCGTCGCCGGCGAGCAGACCGATCCTTCCTGAGCGGCAACGGTGGTGCACACGCCCGAGAGGCAGATGTCGGCGGTGACGCAGTCGCTCTTGCCGCAGAACGTGCCGTCTTCGACCGGAGCGCCGCCACAGCCTGCGTCAGGATCGCAGAAGGCGACTCGGCACGGGTCTCCAGGGTCGGGGCACTCGGCGGACTTGTCGTAGTGCTGGCAGCTGCCCGAAGCGCCGCACGCATCGAGCGTGCAGGGGTTGCCGTCGTCGCACGACGCCACCATCGCTGCCCGACACGTTCCGGAGAGGCAGCTGCCCGACAACAGACAGCCCGCGGAGCACGCCGTGCCATCTGCGACCGGCGACTCGAGGCAGGCGCCCGCATCGGGGCTGAACACCGACGACGCGCACGGGTCCGGCGTCGCGCAAACCGGCGGCGCCAACGCAGTACCGCCCAGCGCGACCTTCACCTGCGCGCCATCGTCTCCGCTCAGAACGAGCTCTCCAGATTGGGGGCCAGCCGCGACCGCCGACAGGGTGAGCCGCAGCGTCTGCGACGCGCCGCCGCCGACGGCCACTT
Source organism: Myxococcaceae bacterium (assembly GCA_047602415.1). Taxonomy (GTDB): domain Bacteria; phylum Myxococcota; class Myxococcia; order Myxococcales; family Myxococcaceae; genus JASGHH01. Next base: position 2,407,492 of record JASGHH010000001.1, read on the forward strand.
CCGCCGCCGCGGTCGTGAAGGGCGCCGCCACGGTCGCCCGCACAGAGATCGGAGACGAGCCGCGGTTGCGCAGCTCCAGCGAAGCGCTCGCCGGGTACCCGACGTACACGGTGCCGAAGTCGACCGACGGTGGAGCCGACAGCTCACCCTGCGACGCGGACACCGAGCCTGAACGGCAGCCAGCGGCAAGAATCGCGGCCAACGCCAGCGCGAACGCGCGCACCGCTACCTCGGGCTCGGCTCGTCGCGGCGCTCAGCCTGCGCCTTCTTGCGCGCGACCTCATCATCGGTGAGCGCGTCCTTCTCGGCGCACATGTTGAAGTCGCACACCAGGCCCGGGCAGCAGCTCTGGGCTCCGCACGAGCCGCCTTTGCTCACGCAATGGGGCCGGCCACGGCCACCGCCGCGGGAGACGCCCTCGTCAGCCGGGTCGGGGGCTCGATCGGCCCATATCGGAGCCGCAAACAACACCGCCAACACGGCGAGGGTGCGCATGAAGCCCACTGTACCGTAAGGGGACAGGTTGATTCCCCATGGCCTCCCCACGCGGACCTTTCTTGACCCGCCTACCCCCGGGCACTACCGTCCAAGCTCGATGCGCGTAGCGAATTTCCCTCGGGTCGCGGTGTTGTGCGCACTCGTCGCGTTGACCGCTCAGGCCGCTGAGATCACCCGCGTCGCCAGCTCCTTCGACGACAACAAGCCGTTCGGCGCCTTCTTCGACATCAACTTCTTGCGCACCCAGGACCGGGCCAAGATCACGCGCGAGTGGTACCAGAACGGCACCAACCAGGACGTCACCGAGCTGCGGTACGTGATGCTCGACACCCGGCTCAACCTCGATGCCCACATCGGCATCTGGCAGGACGTCGAGATTCACTACAACCTGCCGATCGTCTTTCAGCAGGACCGCACCTGGAACTTCGCCAAGGACTCCGGCCCGGGCGTCACCAGCATCTACCGCAACTGCCTCGACGCGGCCGGCAACGTCAGCGGCGCCGACTGCGCGGGCGGAGCGGGCAACGGCTCGGGCAAGCTGTTCACCGTCGGCGACCCGTCGCGCTCGTACCGCAACGGGCTCGGCGACATGACCTTCGGCATCGCCTGGGCCGCGTTCAACCAGGCGCGCGACGACACCAAGCCGACCTGGGTGCTGGGCTTCGACTACACCGCGCCGACCGCCGCGCTGAACGATCCTTCCGTGCCGACCACGGGCGACAAGAAGGGCGGCATCGGCGACAAGATCAACCGGTACAAGTGGTACACCTCGATCAGCAAGCGCATCGCGTTCGCCGACCCGTACTTCCAGCTCCACTACACCCTGCCGTACCAGGGGCCGGGCTACTACACGAACTGCGATCACCCGAGCGGCTCGAACATGGGCTACCCGCAGAACTGCGGCAACGCCAACCCGTGGACCCGCTCGAACACCGGCATTCAGCCGCCGCACGTCGGAGGCTTCATCGTCGGCACCGAGCTGAACGCGTTCGAGAACGCGGCGATGCACCAGAAGATCGCCTTCGATATTCGCGGCTGGGTCACCTACACCAGCGAAGGCCGCTACTCGAACGAGCTGTCCGACATGATGGGCAAGTACCTCTACTCGTCCGACTACACGCAGATCGGCGGGTGGATCGGCTTCACCGGCCACGCGGCGGAGTTCATCAGCCTGCGCGCGTACGCGTCGATCGCGTACAACACCGAGCACTTCCTCACCAACGAGAACATCGGTCAGGACACCTCGGGCAACGGCACCGTCGACATCTCGGATCACCCGAACGAGGTGAACCCGAACTACGACTTCCGCGTCGATCGCCCGGGGCGCCGGTTCCGCATCAGTGAAGAGACGATCTTCACCGTGATGTGCACCGCCAGCTTCAACTTCTGAAGTACTCCCCTCTCCCACGGGAGAGGGTGGCCGAAGGCCGGGTGAGGGCGCCCCGAGTCACCGTGGAGTCAGCTGAACAACTCGATCGGCAACTCTGATGCGAGCGGCAGCGCGTTCACCGCGCCCATGCCCTCGGTGCACTTCGTACCCACGAAACAGCCCAGCTTCGCCGCCTGCAGCAGATCATCGACCCGCAGCTTCTCGAGCTCGCCGCGATTCGCACACCGCCGCGACAGCCCGAGCAACCAGCCGGCGGTGTACCCATCCCCTGCCCCGGTCGTATCGAGCACCTTCGCCTTCGGAGCCTCGACGTGCCGGGCCTCGCCGCGCACGCGAATCATCGCGCCCTTGGCGCCCATGGTGACGACTGCCGCCACCACGCCGCGCTGCTCGAGCCATTGCAGCGCGCTCGACGGCTCGCGCTCGCCGGTGACGAACTCGATCTCCTCTTCCGACAGCTTCACCGTGGTCGCGTGTCCGACCAGCGACTGAATCAGCCCGCGGAGCACGCTCGGGTCCTTCCAGATGTGGAGCCGCAGGTTGGGATCGCTGCTCACGATCTGCCCGCGCTGCTTGGCGGCCGCGGCGATCTCGAGCGCGGTCGCGCGGGCCTCTTCAGTGAGCAGCGAGTTGGTGCCGAAGTGAACTGTCTTCGCCCGCGAGATGAACGCGTCGTCTCGATCCTGCTTCGCCAGCCGGTACTCGGCGGCGTTTTCACGGTGAAAGCTGAACGACCGCTCGCCGTTCTGCATCACCGAGACGAACGCCAGGCCGGTCTTGCCTTCCTTGGTGTGCCGCAGGTGCGAGACGTCGACGCCCTCGCGCGCCAGCTCATCAGACAGAAACCAACCGTGCTCGTCGTCTCCGACCACTCCGACCAGCGCTGACTTTCCGCCGAGGCGCGCCACCCCGACGGTCACGTTCGCAGGAGCACCACCGAGACAGCGCACCCAACGGCTGGTGTTCCGCACCGACTTGCCGGGCTCTTCGGGCAGAAAGTCGACCAGCGCCTCGCCGACGCAGAGCACGTCGAACATCAGTCGGTCCCCACCTGGGTCATGAAGTCGACGCTCTTCAACCGGCGCCCGACGTGGTGAGCGATGAAGACGTTGAGCAGCTCCCGGCCGCGCGCTCGAACGTCGGGCGACAGCGGCGTGCGGTTGCCTTCCTGCAGGCCGGCCATCGCGTTCACCACCGCTGCCGCCACTGGCACCGAGCGCGGCACCCGGTAGGCGCAGTTGTCACAGGCCACGCCGCCGGCGTCGGGGTCGAACCGCGGGTGCTCTCCGACCTCGCCGCCGCAGATCGCGCAGGGTGAAAACCGCGGCCGGTAGCCGGCGAGGGCCAGCGCGTCGAGCTCGAACGCCAGCAGTGACGACGGGCCCGCCTCGTTGCGATCGAGCCGCCCGAGAAAGCCGGTGACCAGCTCGAACAGCTCCGGGTGCGCCTCGTGGTCGCGGGTGAGCTCGCGGCAGAGCTCCAGGCAGTAGAGCGCCCGGGCGATGCGCGAGAGATCTTCGCGCAGGTGAAAGTAGCTCTTCACGATCGTCGCGCCGTCGAGACGGTAGGTGTCGCCGTTGCGGCCCACCAGCTGCGCCTTGAGGTGGTTGCCTGCCTCGAGCGCGCCCGGGAAGCGGCGCTTCGACTTGCGCGCCCCCGCGGCGAAGGCCGTCATGCGGCCGCGTTCCAAAGTGAACAGGGTGACGATGCGATCGGCGTCGCCGTAGTCCACGGTCGAGAGCACGATGGCTTCGTCGGTGAAGCGTTCCACGGCGCCCTTCTAGCAGGTTCTTTCTAACCTCACCCCGGAGCCCTTCGGGCTCTCGGCCCTCTCCTGTCAGGAGAGGGTCTGCAGGTCAGATCTTACCGGCCCAGTGGGCGAGGCCGTAGAAGGCCGCCATCACCGCCAGCACAGCCACCAGCACGCCCTTCCAGGCATCCTTGCGGCGAACCACTTCGAGCTCGCCCGGCGTCGGCCCAGGCTCGGCCGCGACTCCGGGGATCTCGTGCCACCGGCCCACCGCGTCGTCGGCCGAGACGCCGATCGTGGTCGCGTAGGCGCGAATCATGTTCTGCAGGAACACCCGGTCGGGCAGCCGCTCGGCCTGGCCGTCTTCGAGCGCGGCCACCAGCGCCGGCGAGATCTTGGTGTTCTTCGACACGTCGTCGCGCGACAGCCCGCGGAGCTCACGCTGCTGCGAAAGGAACCGGCCCAGGTCGCCGTAGCTCGACATCACATCTTCCCTTTCACGCTCTTCAGCATCTGCTGGCAGTCGTCTTTCATCTGCCCGGTCGCCTTCGCGATGCAGGTGTCGAAGCTCTTCACCGCGTCTTCGATCTGACCCATCTTCACCAGGCAGGCGCCCTCGCGGAAATGCGCGTCGGCCACGTCGGGGCAGTACTCGCGGTACTTGCCGTACTGGTGGCACGACTCCTCGACGTTTCCCTGCTCGGAGTAGATCGTGCCCAGCGTGCGGTAGCCCAGGCAGTAGTTCGGGTTCATCGCCAGCGAGGTCTTCGTCTCTTCGATCGCCTGCGGCACCTCGCCCTTCATGTAGTGCGCCCAGCCGATGTTGCCGTGCGCGATGAACGGGGTGCGGTAGGTCATGTCGCTGAGCGCCGCCTCGTACTGCTTGATCGCGTCGTCGTAGCGCTTCTCGTCGAGGTACAGGTTGCCCAGGTTCGCCTTCGCGTCGGAGAACGTCGGCCGAATCTCGAGCGCCTTCTTGTAGGCGGCGGTCGCGTCTTCATAGCGCTTGAACACCACGTGGAGCAGCAACGCCTTCGCCGCCCACGCCTCGGGCATCTCGGGGTCGAACTGGAGCGCGGTCTCGAACTCCTTCATCGCCAGCGGAGGGTCCTTCAGCTGGTTCTCGACGCCGAGGTCGTAGTGAATCGTCGCGGTGTCGCGGTCTTTGTCCGAGACGTAGTGCACGCAGCCGCTCACGCTCAGCGCGAACGCCGCCAGGCAGAACGCCGAGAACAGCTTACCCAACGCGATCTTGTTGTTCGCCGGAGGGCCCGCGAGCTTCTGACCGGGCACGCTCTTCAACGGCACGCCTCCGGGGCCGGCCTTGGGCGGCTCGCGCTGAAACACCGGGAGGTTCTTCAGCAGCGAGTCCTGCTCGTCCGCCGGGCGGCCGCGGAAGTTCAGGTTGTCCATGATGAAGCCCATCGACTCCACGAAACCCAGCGCTTCACCTTCAGCGTTCTGAAACTGGTCGGGCGGCACCGCGCGCGCGTCGGGCACGTACACCGCGCATTGGCCGCTCTCCACCAGGTACAGGTACACGAACACCGCGAAGCCCTGCGGCCCGCGCAGCCCCAACACGTACGCGCGAGAAGGCCCCGCCTGCCGCGAGGGGATCGCCAGGTGCGGCGAGTTGAGCGACTCGTGGAGCGAGACCACCTGGTCTCTCACCGCGGGCAGTCCTCGGAGGCGATCGTCGAGCGTGTACAAAGTCAGTGGGTGGTGAGGGTGAACTCTTGGGAGACGTCGTTGGTGTCGGCGGCGCTGCGCTCGAACTTCACCAGCGGGTTGTCGATCATCACGTGATCGCCGGTCATGTTGCCTTCGCCGATCAGCACCCGGAACACGTGGTCCTTCGAGAAGCTGTGGCGATCGCCGCCGCCCAGCTTCTTGGCGACGAAGAGAATCTTGTTCGCGCCGGGCGACAGGTGCTTGGTCACCTCGGTGACGATCTGGTCTTCACCGTTGCGCAGCTTTCGCACGTACTTGCCGTTCACGTAGAGGTCGACGTCGTAGTCGGTCATCCCCGCGGCGGTCTGCTCGGTGACCAGAAAGTAGTGCCGGGTGATCACCGAGCCGCCGGGCGCGTCGCTGCCGCCGGCGCCCTCGACCTGCTGCACCCGGTAGCCGGGCGCGTCGATCAGCACGTTGCCCTTCTCGTCGATCCGCACCGTCGCTTTTTCGAAGCGCTGGTTGGTGACGCCGTCGATCTTCACCCCGTTGAGGTACACGCCGCCCGCTTCGGCGGTGGCCGCCAGAAAGATGAGGGCAAACGCTGCGCGCATACACGTACCTCCAGCTTGTGATTTAGCTCAACGGAAGATCCTGCGCGAAATTTCAGTCATCCGTCGCGGGCAGTAATTCCGAGCGGTGTCCCACACGGAGCCGGTGCCCACGCCACTCCACCGTCTGCAGCGCCGCACCCCACAGCCACACCGCGAAGAACAGCAGGTCGCGCACCGGCACCCAGCACAGCCACCGGAGCGAAAAGCCCCGGCCACGGGTGAGCACCGCGCAGAGGTTGGTGAAGGCGATGCTGCACAGCGCCGCTCCGGCCGCCGCCGCCCAGGCCCACGGCGTCAGCGGTGCAGACAGCACCAGCGCCACACCCCAGAGCGTGAGGTTGAGAAACGGCTCCAGGTACACGCCCGGCCGCAGCAGGCGAAAGCGGAGCATCGCCCACCGCGCGTTGCGATCGACGAAGTGCTTCAGCGGGGCCCGGCGCTGCACGTTGTAGACGACGGTGGGGAGCAACCGGGTGCGCCACCCCGCCGCGCGCAGCAACGCGCCCAGCCGCTGGTCTTCGGCCAACACGTCTTTCAGCGCCGCCCAGCCGCCGGCGGCCTCGAGCGCCTCGCGCTTCACCGCGAACGACTTGCCGACCAGCTGGGTCGGCGAGAGCAGCAGGTTCGCCGCCGCCACCGCCGGCGCGACGAACGAAGCGTGGGTCATGTTGTCGAGCGCCGCGCCCAGCGCTTCTTCGCCGATGCCCGCGAAGGTGCACGAGGTGAGCCCCACCCGCGAATGCTCGAGGAACGCGGCGTGATCGCGCAGCAGGTTCTTCGGCACCCGAATGTTCGAGTCGGTCAGCGCGATCACCTCGAAGCGCGCGTGGCGCTGCAGGGTGAGCAGCTGGTTCACCTTCGGGTTCAGCCCGGGCTCGCCTTCTTGCACGAAGACCCGCACCCGCTCGGGAGCGGACTTGGCGAGCTCGATCGCCAGCGGGTAGGCGGGGTCGGCGATGCTCTTCACGCCCAGCAGCAGCTCGAACTCGCCCGGGTAGTCGAGCTCGAGGTGGGTGAAGAGGTTCTCGCGCAGCTCGTCGTCGAGGCCGGCCAACGGCTTCAAGATCGAGAACGACGGCCAGCGGGTGACCGCGGGGCGCTTCTTTTTGAGGAGCAGAAACAAAGCGGCCAGCTCGAGCACGGTGATCGCCACCGCCGCGCTCAAGCCGGCCAGAAAGAGGTGAGAGAGGTTCATCTAACCTCACCCCGCGGACGCTGATGCGTCCGTCGGCCCTCTCCTGTCAGGAGAGGGGTCGGCACGTCAGCACTTGATGCCGGCTTCGTGCGCGATGCCGTCGAGGAAGCCCCAGAGCGAGTCGGCGGCCTTCTCGGTCGCCGCGATCGCCTTCGCCTCGTCGCAGTGCGCGTCGATCAGCGCCGCCGCCTGGTGCGAGTGCTCCACGTCGTACTCGAGGTGCACCTTGAAGAACGCCAGGGTCTTCGCGTCCTTGATTCCATAGTGCTTGATCAGACCGTCCAGCTTCGACTTCGACACCGCCGGGGTCTGGGACTCGTACGCGTAGAGCGCGCAGAGCCCGTCGCGCCAATCGCCGCGCGCGAGCTGGAAGAACGTGTCGACCATCTCTCTGGTCTTCGGCAGCGCGGTCTGGCTCACCACCTCAGACTCACGCGCGCCCAGGCCCTCGGCGAAGTGCATCCACAAGGTCGGGTGATCGGTGCCGTGAATCTCTTCGTCGGTGAGGTTGCGCAGCAGCACCTTGCGCGCCTCGATGTTCTCGCAGTTGCTGTGAACCGCCGAGACGAACCGGGGAAACGACGAGACCTGCTGCCAGTACTGGCCGGCGTACTGCCGCAGCGTGCTCACCGAGAGCTCACCCTTGGTCCACGCCTCGTAGAACGGGTGCTTGAGCAGGTGGCGCTTCTCGATCACCGCGTCCAGCTTCTGAGAAAGCTTCATGTGAACCTCCCTGAGCGACTGCGTTTTCTTACAGCTTCTTCTTCATCTCGAGGTGCGGCATGCCCGCTTCCTCGAACACCGCGCCGTTCGGCTGGTAGCCGTGGCGTTTGTAGAAGTCCATCGCCGACAACTGGGCGTGCAGCATGATGCCCGAAAGCCCGCGCTTGCGCGCCTCGGCCTCGAGCATCGTCAAAAGCTGCGAGCCGACGTGCAGCTTGCGATGCGCCTGGAGCACCGCCATGCGCCCCACCCGCCCCCAGTTGCCCGTCTCACCTTCGGGAGCGCTGTTGAGCACCACCAGCCGGCCGGTGCCGACCGCGTGCCCCGCCGCCATCGCCAACAGGTGGAACGCCTTGGCGTCGTCGTCGTCGCGCTCCATGTCTTCGGGAACGCTCTGCTCTTCGATGAAGACGACCTCGCGAATGGCGAGCGCCTGCACCAGCTCCGCCTCGTTGGTCACGGGCGAAATGACGATCTGCTCTGGGACCGCTCCGGCCATTCGCGGCTTGAAGTAACACTTTGTATGCTTGGCGTCAGCATGAAGCTCTGGGTTGCCCTCTGGTTGGTAGCGATGCCCGCGTTCGCGCAGCGGGAGGTCTTCTTCACGCCTGGCAAAGGAGTGAAGTTCAAGGAGCAGGACGTCGACCGCCGCTTCAAGAAGTCGAAGCTCGGCAAGGCGCTCTACACCGGCACCGAAGACCCGAACTGCGGCCAGGTGCTGGGCGGGCTGTTCGTGGCGCTCGCCGAGAGCGGCGTCTTCTTTCACAAGCGCGACGAGAACTTCACCCTCGACCCGATGGTGCTCAACGCGCTCAACACCCAGATGACCACCAACATCTTTCCCGCGGCGGCGTACCTCACCGCGATGGTGCGGCGGGTGCGCATCGACGGGCGGCTCCCCGACGAGTGGCTGAAGACCGCGCAAGACATTCACGACAGCGGCTACGGCGCGATCGACATGGCGAAGCTGAAGGCGCTCAACGACGGCATGACCCCGTGCGACAGCTTTCTCTACCAGCCGTTGCCGCTGCGCATGCGGTGGGTGGCGGAGGTGCTGAGCGCCAACTCCGCGGTCACCACCGACGTGGAGCAGACGTTCCGCGACTCGTACCTCGATCGCGACGTGGCCTGGGGCGACGTGTTTCTGATCGACGCCGGGATCAAGAAGAAGGCGAAGGGCAAGAAGTACAACCCCGACGAGCTCGAAGAGATCATCGCCATTCTGCAGTGGAACGCGCCCGACCCGCGGCGCAACGAGCTCGACTTCTCGGGCAAGGTCGAGAAGCCGAAGCCGATGATGATCTACGCCAACCTCCAGCCGAAGCAGTACATCGACCTCGAGCGGCAGCCGAAGGGCGCGCCGATGATCGTGAAGGGCCGCTTCTGGGAGCTCAACACCTCGGCCACCGAGGCCCAGCTGAAGAACGCGATTCTGTTCAACCGCCTCGACTTCTCGAACGGCATTCAGCTCGCCGATCCCGCCGCGGTGATGCAGTGCCCGTTGGCGGTGAACGAGCTCACCGGCCTGATGCCGCAGCAGCCCGGTGGCTTCGCGCACTGACGCCCACACCCAAAATTTCAGCGTTACGGTCCGGTCAGAGTGACTCTCCCGTCCGCCAGTGACCTCACGGCTTTGGGGACGGTGTAGGCGTTACGCGGGGTTAGTGCTGGCACGCGTGGTGCTCCCTTATCGGGCGTCATGAAGGTCGAGCAAAAACCATCGCTTCAGTTGGTGAAATCTCCGGAGCCCACCACGCGTTTCGCCGATGTGATGGCGAAGACGCCCCATTCTCAGCCGCCGCCCCTGCCCCACCGTGGCGCGGTTGGCACTTCTGGCGAGAAGCCGGTGCCGCCCGGTCTGACTCCGAAGACGGTGTCGTCGACCGCGACCACGCTCAAGATGCACCCGATTCCTCCGCAGGTGAACGCCACCGCTCACGCGCAGGTTGCGCACGCGGCGCAGAACGTGCGCGCGGCCGCGCACCAGAACACCGAGCAGCACCTGCAGTCGGCGCGCAGCTCGTCGAACCAGGTCGCGCAGAAGCTGTCTGACGTTCGCGTCGACGCCAACGCGGTCACCGCGAAGCTGTACGAGGTTCGCGCCGAGCCGCCGCCGACGCCGGGCCGGCCGCCCTCCGTCGCCGAGCACCGGATCGATCGCAAGGTGCTCGACCTGATCTGCGCCGAGCTTCGCCAGGAGCCGGGCATCGCTTCGAAGGCCGCCAATCAGAACGGCGGAGCCTCCGCGGCCGACCGCGTTCCGTTCCCGGTTCAGGTGGCGCAGGCCCACGCGCCCAACACCGCGGTGCACGCCGCTCAGGCGGTGGAGCTGATCGAGAAGATCGAGGTGTTCGTGAAGAGCCAGCGCCCCGCGCTCGCGCTCACTCTCAACAACAGCCTCGGCGCCCGGGTGGAGATCGAGCGCATCGGGCCTCGCGAGGTCGCGCTCAAGGTCGTCGGTGCCGGCGGCATTCCGCCGAACGCAGAAGATCTCGGCCGCATTCGTGAAGAGATGAAGGCGCGCGGCTTGAAGGTCGGCGCGCTGTCGGTCGGGTAGCTTCGACGATCGACGGGAGCCGTGCTTCGCAGGGAGGCCGTCCCTCACCCGCGAGCACTGCGTGCTCGTCGGCCTCTCCCAAGTGGAGAGGGACCTTCGAGGAGGGTTACTTCCCCGGAGACATGTCGAGGGAAGCGCGCTTGCCCTCTTTGTCCTTGAAGGCCTCCGCCTCGGGCAGGGGCTGCTTCTTCTCGGCGATGTTCGGCCACTTGGTGGCGAGGTCGGCGTTGAGCGCCTTGTACTCGGCCCACTTCGCGGGCAGGTCGCTCTCGGGGAAGATCGACTTGGTCGGGCACACCGGCTCGCAGGCGCCGCAGTCGATGCACTCGTCGGGGTGAATGACGAGGAAGTTGGCGCCCTCGTAGAAGCAGTTCACCGGGCACACCTCGACACAGTCGGTGTACTTGCACTTGATGCACGGCTCGGCAACGACGTACGCCATGGCGCTCTGACCTCTCCTATCGAGTGAAGGCGGCTACATAACCGAAGCCCGCCCAATACCCAAGTGAGTTGCGCTCGACCTTTTGGCCGGACCTTGGCTAGTGTCCGCCGCGCTTTGCACAGGCGCGGCAGGCCGACGCGCTCACCGGGTGACCCATGCTCGACTCCATCGTCTTGACGCTGCTCGCGGGAGGAGCAGCGTTCTCGCCGTCGATCAACCAGCAACAAAACGTCGATGTTTCTTTCGGCCAAGCGAGCGTGTCGCAGCAGCCGAAGGTGCTCTCGGGCGTGCTCTCGGAGCCGCTGACCGGTGAGCTCAACCAGGCGGTGGCCGACTGGGCGAACGCCAACAAGGCGCTGCTCGGGTTGCCGTCGCAGGTGGTGCTCCGCAAGGGCGAGGCGTTCGGCACCCGCTTCGGCGCCAGCTTCCACCTGGTGCAGACGGTCGGCGGCGTCGACGTGCACCTCGGCGAGACGGTGGTGACGCTCGACCCGCAGGCGCGGGTGAGCCTGGTGTCGCAGACGCCGATCGCGTTCAGCGCGGTGAAGCCGCAGTGGGCGGTGAGCGCCAACCTCGCGCTCCGCACCGGCGCCGAGAAGGTTCGCTTCGTGCCGGTGATGAGCGACGGCACTCCGTACGGCGGCGTTCGCGGCGAGCTGTTCTTCGTGCGCGGCGAGCTGCACGCCGGCTGGTGGCTGTACCTGCCGCAGATCGACGCGGTGCACGCGTATTACGCGGCGGTCGACGCGACCAGCGGTGAGCTGCTGTTCGTGGAAGACAAGTCGGTGCACTCCGCGCTCTCGGCGCAGGTCTATGCCTCGAGCCCCGGCGGCCTCGACGCGGGCGTGGGCGTGACGGCGACGGTCGACGTCGAGCTGTTGCACGAAGACGGCGGCTCGATGGTGCTGGCCGGCGTCGACGGCGGCTTCCTGAGCGGCGATCGCCTCACCGCCTACAACTGCTGCGTGAACAAAGACTGCGTGACCAGCAGCGACCCCGACGCGGGCGCGCGCGAGCAGGGCACCCTGATGTTCATGGGCTTCCCGATTCAGTACGACACCGCGATCTGCCAGCGCATTCAGCGGGCGTCGAACGACCCCGCGACCCACGCCAGCGGCGACTACGTCTACCCGCCGCTCGATCCTCCGGCGCTGGTGAACGGTCAGCCCGGGCCGGTGTCGCAGAGCGACCCCGCCGACGTCGACGAGTTCGCCGAGGTGCACGCGTTTTACCACGTGAACCAGATCTACGACTGGGAGACCAAGCTGTCGCAGGGCGCGGCGGCGATCTACCCGGGCAACCAGCCGGCGATCACTCCGTTCAAGATGCGTGACGAGCGCAAGACGCCGGCCCGCGTTCCCGCGGTGTGGTCGAACGTGACGTTCCCCGATCTGCAGAGCGTGAACATCGCCTGTCTGCAGAACCCGCCCTGCGTGATCAACGGGCTGATGCGCATCGACAACGCCGCCTTCATGCCGGTGGAGGGCTTCGCGCAGCTGCTGCTCCCCGCCTACATGATGGACGTCGACACCCTGCTCATCTTCCAGGGCAACCTGGCCGACTTCGGCTACGACGCGCCGGTGCTGTGGCACGAGTCGGGCCACGGCGTCGTCTACTCCACCGCCGGTCTCGACCCGGGCGCGTCGCTCGCGATCGACAGCCGCTCGGCGAACAACGAAGCGGCGGCGATGCACGAAGGCCTCGCCGACTACACCGCGGCCGCGTACGGCAACGACCCGCGCATCGGCGTCTACGTCGGCCCGCGCATCAGCGGCGCCGGCGGCGGCATGCTCCCGCAAGACGTGGCGCTGCGCGACCTGTCGAACACCAACTTCGCCTGCCCCGACGTGCTCTGGGGCGAGGCCCACCAGGACAGCCAGCACTTCTCGGCCGCGCTCTGGCAGGCGCGCACCACCACTTTCGCGGGCACCGACAACGGCGCCACCTTCGACGCGGTGGTCTACGCGACGTTGGTCTCGATGACCCCGAAGGAGAGCTTCAAGTCGGTGGCGGCGATTCTCTCGGCCCACCTGCCCGCGGCGTTCCCCAACGTGGCCGGCGGCGCCGACGTGGCGATGAACGGCATCTTCGATTCGAAGGGCGTCACCAACTGCAGCAAGGTGCTCGACGTCACCGGCGTCACCACCCCGCGCCCGTACTACGGGATCAGCGACCCGGCGATTCAGATGCTGACCAACACGCTGTTGCCGGGCCCGATTCAATTCAAGATTCACGCGCCCAACGGCATCTCGACGGTGAAGGTCAGCGGCACGCCTCCGCAGGGCGGCCTGCCGTTCGGCGGAGCCACCAGCGCCTCGATCCTCGCCAAGGTCGGCGCGCCGATCACCTTCGTGCTCACCGGCACCAACCTGTCGAACGACGCGCTCCCCGCGGTGTCGATGGCGGGCACTGCGCCGCTCACCGGCACGGCCACGGTCGACGTGCCGTGCGGTGGTGACCTCTACTTCACCATCGCCTCCGACCAGGGCGCGACGCTGCAGAACGTGACCTGGCAGGTGACTCCGCCCGCGAGCTGCAACCCGACCGACGGTGGCACCGGCGGCGGCGCAGGTGGCGGCGGCGGCTCGACCGGAGGTGGCGCGGGCGGCGGCGGCGGTTCGGCGACCGGCGGCGGCTCCGGCGGAGTGGTGAACATTCCCTGGGTGGGCCCGACGACCGACGGCAAGAACGCGGGAGGCTGCGGCTGCGGCTCGACCGACGGTGCGCTGGTCGCGGTGGCCGGTCTGCTGCTGCTGGCGCTCCGCCGCCGGAAGTAGCCCCTCTCCCACGGGAGAGGGTGGCCGAAGGCCGGGTGAGGGGTGCCCGGCCGCATCCGGCTTCGGGACTCCCGGCGTTCGGTTACCCCTCAACCGCCGCTTCGCGGCACCTTCTCCCGTGGGAGAAGGGTTAGGTGCCGCCGTCGCGCTGCTTGGCGGGCGCCGCGTCGATCCTCGGCGTGCCCAGGCCACCGCGCGCGGGCTTCAGCTCGGAGCTGGGCGGCTCACCGCCGTCGCTGGTGAAGCCGGTGGAGCTGAAGCCGTTGGGCGCTTCTTTGTGCTTGAAGCTCAGCTTCATCTCGCTCTGCGGCGGCAGGTCGCCGCGCGACACCGGCTCACGCTGCTCCACCTTCAGGCCGAGCGACTGGTGATCAGACACCAGGTTCCAGACGCCCTTTTCCTTCTCGAAGATCCAGAGCGCGCGAAAAGGCGGCAGCCGCTTGTCCTTCTTGCCCTCCTTCACCGTCAGCACCACCGTGGCGGCGAGCCAGGCCGAGTTGCCGCCGGGAGACAGCCTCGCGCGGGTGTTGCCTTCGATCGCGTAGGTGCCGGCGTTCGACTTCTTCAGCTCGGCCAGCCGCGGCTTCACCAGCGCCTTGAACGCGGCGCCGCCCTCGAACACGTCGGCGACGTCGGTGCCGATCAGCGCCACCTCTTCCAGGTCGGAGGTGTGGTCGACCTTCACTCCGATGTCGCCGAGCATCTTCTTGGTGAGGTCGAGCAGCTCGGAGGTGCCCTTGCCGTTACCGCCCTCCCCCAGGTCCATCGGCGGGAGCAGCTTGCGGTCGGCCTTGTCGGCGTACAGCTCGGTGTCGGGAAAGCCCATCGACAGGTGCATCGCGTCGATCACGTAGTGCTCGGGCCCCTGGCGAATGAAGTGGGCGGTGAGGCGCAGGCTCCAGAACTGATCGCGGCCGCTGTCGCGCAGCCGCTGGAACCGCGGGAGGTCGTGCAGCCAGCCGCCCTCGCCCGAGTCGTCGAGCGCGATGCGAGGCCGGGTCCAGAACACCTTCAGCTGATCGCCGCGGAGGTTGAAGGGAATGAACTCGCGCCGCAGCTCTTCGATCACCGCGGTGCGGTCGGTGTAGAAGTCGTTGGGGCCGAGACCGAACGCCACCACGTCGGGGGCGAGCACCGCCTCCATCTTCTCGGGGTCGAGCGCTTCGATCGCCCGGTACACGGTGTCGAGCGTCTTCTTCGCCTGCTCGTAGGGATCTTTCGGCAGGTCTTCGATCACCACGTTCTTCGCCTTCGCCGGCTTCGGGCACGAGGCGAGCGGCACGGCGATCAGGGCGAGCAGCAGCAACCGGCGCATCGTTCTCCTTTAGCAGAGTGACTACTGCGCGGGCGGAATCGGCCCCAGGTGCTCGAGCGGGTCGACCGGCTTGCCGCCCACCCGCACCTCGAAGTGCAGGTGCGGCCCGCTCGTCGCGCCCGAGTCTCCCACCGTCGCCACCACCTGCCCTTCGCGCACCTTCTGATCGGCGCGCACCCGCAGGTCGCGGTTGTGGGCGTAGAGGGTGACCAGGCCATTGCCGTGATCGACGATCACGATCAAGCCGTAGCCGTGCTGCTCGCCCGCGTAGAGCACGGTGCCCGGCGCCGCGGTCTTCACCGGAGTCCCCGCCGGGGCGGCGAGATCGATGCCGTCGTGCGGCTCTTTGCCCTTCTTGCCGTAGCGCCCGTAGAGCACCCCGCGAATCGGCCACTGCAGCTCGCCGTCTTTGCGGCCGACCGCCACCGGGCCACGCACCGGCTTCTCGTCGGGCACCACGCGATCGGGCGGCTTCGGCTCCGGCGAATCTTTGGGAGGCACCAGCTTGGTCTGGGTCGCGCCGGGGACGATCAGCTCCTGGCCGACCTTCAAGTCCTTCGGCTCGGTGAGCCCGTTCGCTGCCATCAGGTCGTCGACGCTGATCTCGTAGGCCTTGGCGATTCGGTACAGCGTCTGCCCTGCCTCGACCTTGTGGCGCACCGTCACCAGCTCGGGCTCGACGTGCTTTTCTTCGAGCTCGACCGGCGGCTGGGGGTTGGTCGTCACGCACGCGCCCAGCAACAACGCGATGGCGCCGGGCGCGAGCCTCACTTGTGTGCGGAAAACCCTTCGAGGGCCCAGCCGCGAAAACCTTCGAGCGCGGTGTGGTCGGTGAGGTCGAGGTTCACCGGGGTGATCGCGACGCGCCCGTGCTGATGCACCGCGGTGCAGTCGGTGCCTTCTTCGCGCACGAAGTCGTAGCCGGTGCCGCCGACCCAGTAGTAGCGGCGGCCGCGCGGGTCGGTCTTCTCCACCACGTCGTTGCCGTAGCTGTGTCGGCCGAGCCGGGTGATCTCGTAGCCGTTGGGCTCACCGGCGGGGATGTTCACGTTCACCAGGGTGCGCTTGGGGAGCGTCTTCTCGAGCATCACCTTGGTGAGCTGGGTGGCGAACTTCGCCGCCCAGGTGAAGTCGAAGTCGCGCATGGTGGCCAGGCTGAACGCCACCCCGGGCACGCCGAGCAGCGAGGCCTCCATCGCCGCCGCCACCGTGCCCGAGTAGATCACGTCGTCGGCGAGGTTCGGCCCGTGGTTGATGCCCGAGAGCACCAGGTGCGGCGGCGCGTCTTTCATCAGGTGGTTCATCGCCAGGTAGACGCAGTCGGCGGGAGTGCCGTCGACCGCGAACACCTTCTCGCGCAGCTTCTTCACCCTCAACGGGCGGTGGAGCGACAGCGCGTGCGACGCGGCGCTCTGCTCCAGCTCGGGCGCCACCACCCACACGTCTCCCAACGGAGTGACGGCATCGATCAGCGCGGCCAGGCCACGCGACTGAACGCCGTCGTCGTTGGAGATCAGAATGCGCTTCATGTGCCGGAGGTTACTTGGCGACCTTGATCGCCGACTTGCCGGCGTAGCGCGCGCGGGGCCCAAGCTCTTCTTCGATGCGCAGCAGCTGGTTGTACTTGGCGATGCGGTCGGAGCGCGACGCGGAGCCGGTCTTGATCAGCCCGCAGTCGAGCGCCACCGCGAGGTCGGCGATGGTCGAGTCTTCGGTCTCACCCGAGCGGTGGCTCATCACCGAGGTGTAGCCGGCGCGGTGGGCCATGCGCACCGCCTCGTAGGTCTCCGAGAGCGAGCCGATCTGGTTCACCTTCACCAGAATCGAGTTGGCGATCCCGTCTTTGATGCCGCGGCTCAGCCGCTCGACGTTGGTGACGAAGAGATCGTCGCCCACCAGCTGAATCTGCCCGCCCAGCTTCTCGGTGCTCAGCTTCCAGCCGTCCCAATCGTCTTCGGCGCAGCCGTCTTCGATCGAGACGATCGGGTACTTCGCCACCAGCCCGGCGTACCAGTTCACCAGCTCGGCGGGGGTGTACTCCTTGCCCTCGCCCTTGAGCTTGTACTTGCCGGAGCCCTTGTCGAAGAACTCGCTCGCGGCGACGTCGAGGCAGATCGCGATCTGCTCGCGCGGCTTGTAACCGGCGGCGGCGATCGCCTCCATGATCAGCTTGAGCGCCTCTTCGTTCGCCGGCAGGTCGGGCGCGTAGCCGCCCTCGTCGCCGACGCCGGTGGCGAGCTTCTTCGACTTCAGAATCTTCTTCAGCGCGTGAAACACCTCGGCGCCCCAGCGCAGGCCTTCGGCGAAGGTCGCCGCGCCCCACGGCAGCACCATGAACTCCTGCACGTCGACGCGGGTGTCGGCGTGGGCGCCGCCGTTGAGAATGTTCATCATCGGCACCGGCAGGGTGCGAGCGTTCGAGCCACCCGCGTACCGGTAGAACGGCAGCTTCACCGCGTTGGCCGCCGCGCGGGCCGCCGCCATCGATACCGCGAGAATCGCGTTCGCGCCCAGCTTCGACTTGTTGGGGGTGCCGTCGAGCTCGAGCATCGCCGCGTCGACCGCGCCCTGGTCGAGCGCGTTCAGCCCCCGCACCTTCTGGGCGAGAAACTGGTTCACGTTCTGCACGGCCTTGTGCACGCCCTTGCCGCCGTAGCGCTTGGGGTCGTTGTCACGCAGCTCGACCGCCTCGTGCTCGCCGGTGGAGGCGCCGGAGGGGACGGCGGCGCGGCCGAAAGAGCCGTCGTTGAGCGTGACCTCGCACTCCAGGGTGGGGTTACCGCGGGAGTCGAGGATCTCGCGCGCGTGAACTTTGACGATCGTGGTCGGGAGGATTTCGCTCATGGCCCGTTCTTCTAGCGCTAAATTGGAGACCGTGAAGCTGGGAATCGTGATGTCCGATCTCCACGTCGGGACCGGGCACAAAAAAGGCCAAATCAACATCTACGACGACTTCCGCGAGGACGATCGGTTCGAACAGTTACTGTCTCGTTTCAGCCAACCGGGTCACGAGACCCACCTGATTCTGAACGGTGACATCTTCGACCTGCTCAAGGTGCCGGTGAACGGTCAGTTCCCCGACGCGATCACCGAGCGGTTGGCGGTGATGAAGCTGGAGCAGTGCCTCAAGGGCCACCCGCAGGTCGTTCGCGGGCTCTCCAGCTTTCTCGCGCAGGAGCAGAACCAGATCACCTACCAGCCGGGAAATCACGACCTCGAGTTCTTCTTCCCCAGGGTGCAGGAGCTGTTCTGCCGGGCGATCACCGGCCACCCCACCCACCCGCGGCTCAGGTTCAGCACCGAGACCGACCACTTCACGCTCGAAGACGGGGTGCAGTTCCACCACGGGCACCAGTTCGAGGCGATTCACGCGGTCGACATGAAGAAGATGTTCCTCACCCAGGGGAACCGCGAGCCGATCCTCAACCTGCCCTGGGGCAGCCTGTTCATCTTGCACGTGGTGAACAAGCTGGTGCGCGAGCGCCCCCACCTCGACAAGGTGATGCCGTTCTGGCCGCTGTTCGCCGGAGGAATGCTGTTCGACACCCGCTTCACCGTGCGCATGGTGTCGGAGTGCGCGATCGCGCTGGTTCGCGCGCGGCTCAACCCGAGGTGGTGGTCGAAGCGGCCGTTCGAGAAGGTGTCGCGCTTTCTGCAGAACGACGTCGGCTTCTTCGAGGGCCTCGACAGCTTCGCCCACAAGCTGATGAAGAAGACCCCTCAGCTGAACGCGATCTTCATGGGCCACACCCATCAGGAGATGGTGCGCACCTGGCCGAAGGACAAGGTCTACATCAACACCGGCACCTGGATGCCGATGGTGAACCTGCGGCTGTCGAACCTCGGGCAGTCGACCGCGCTCCACTACGGCTACATCGAGTGGCGGCCCGACAGCGCCCCCCGGGTGAGCCTGATGCGCTGGCACGGGCAGAAGCCCGAAGCCGAAGAAGTGATCAGCTGAAACTTCTTTCCGGCGGGCGGCACTCTCTTCTTCGAGGGGCTGCTCATGGCCGAACGGCGGTTCGATTGGAGAGTGCCGTTGTTGGCGGTGGCGATCGGCGCGATCGCCGGCGGCCTCGGGGTGTTCACCTCGCGGCACGACGAGCCGGCCGCGGCCGGTGAGCCCGCCGCGGCGGCGAAGGGCGAGCATCGCTTCGAAGACGAAGACGGTCTGCCTCCCGACAGCCGGGTCGAGAAGGCGCGGCTGAAGCTGGAGCCGAACCTCGACCTGCTCACCCAATGCGACGGCAAGCCGGTGATTGCGAGCGTTCGGGTGCGGCGCCTCGACCAGGAGCCGACCCGAACCCGTTGGACCGAGGTGTCGCGGGGAAAGACCGACCCCGAGGGCAAGGCGGCGCTGATGCTGGCGCCGGGAAATTACGGCGTGGCGGCGAGCGCCCCCTGCGGCAGCGCGCAGCAGCTGGTGGTGGTGCGTGCGGGTGAGGCGCGGCACACGCTCACGGTGGCGCTCGACCCCGGCCGGGCGATCGCGGGGCGGGTGGTCGAAGCGGGCAGCAACAACCCGGTGCCCGACGCGTTGGTGAGCGCGCGCTCGATGATGCGGCTGCCGAGCGGGCAGAGCGAGCCGATGGTCGAGGAGGAGGCCGCCACCGCCACCGCCGATTCGCTGGGCCGCTTTCGAATCGAGAGCGTGCCGAAGGCGCGGCAGGTGGTGCACGCGACCGCCAACGGCTTCGGCGACGCCGAGCTCGAGGTCGAGGCCGACGCGAACGGCGAGCTGAAGCTGGAGCTCGAGCGGTCGTGCCCGCTGAGCGGGGTGGTGCGCGGCGGCGAAGGAGCGGTCACCCTCACCGTGCGCTCGGGCACCAACGAGGCATCGGTGTTCGCCAACCCCGACGGCACCTTCCGGGCGCTGGCGCCTCCGGGCGACGTTCAAGTGGTGGCGCGATCGGCGGCCGGGCTGATCGCGCTCACCCGTTTTCCACTCACCCGCGAGTGCGGCGCGAAGCCGCTCGACCTGGTGCTGAAGTCTGCCGCGCGAATCACCGGCAAGGCCGTGGTCGACGGCACCGGCGCCTCGTGCGCCCGGGTGTGGGCGCGCACCGAGGCCGACTCGTACGAATTGGCGGCGGCGCAGGCCGGTCCCGACGGCGCGTTCGCCCTCGAGGGTCTGCCGGCGGGCTTCTACTGGGTGTTGGCGAGCTGCGCGTCGGGTGAGCGGGGCGACGTGCTGCACGTCGAGCCTGGCGCGAAGATCGAGCTGGCGATGCGCGGCGCCTCGTCGCTCAGCGGCCGGGTGACCGGAGAGGACAACCAGCCGGTGGCGGGCGCGAAGATCGAGCTCGGCCCGGTTCGCGGTGCGGGCTACGAGGCGCTCACCGACGAGCGCGGCGAGTACGCCTTCGATCACCTCCCGGCGGTGTCGATGTGGATCGGCGCCCACGCCAACGGCGCGGCCTCGGAGGATCAGCAGATTCAGCTCCGGCCCGGGCAGGCGGAGCGCGTCGACCTCAAGGTGGTGAAGACCGGCACCCTGGTCGGCCATGTGAAGGGCAAGGTGCCGCCCCGTGCGATCGCCTTCATTCACGAGATGGACGGGCACGGCGGCACCCGGGTCGACATCTCCGAGAACGGCGACTTCAAGGCCGAGGTGGCACCCGGCAAGTACGGGGTGCGCGGCAGCGGGATGCACGGCACCGAGCTGTTCCCGCTCGCGGTGGTCGAGGTCGGGGTCGGCCAGACGGTGGAGCGCGACTTCGAGGTCGCCGAATCGCCGGAGCGCACCGACCTGCACTTCAGCTCGGTCACTCCGGGAGAGATCGGAGTGATGTTCGACCGGGGCCCAGGCGGGCTGG
This sequence comes from Myxococcaceae bacterium, assembly GCA_047602415.1. Classification (GTDB taxonomy): domain Bacteria; phylum Myxococcota; class Myxococcia; order Myxococcales; family Myxococcaceae; genus JASGHH01. The sequence goes on from JASGHH010000001.1 coordinate 2,428,240, forward strand.
CGATCTCGTGGATCGCCACCAACGGGCCGGCCTACGCCGCGGGCGTTCGCGAAGGCGACCTGGTGCTCTCGATCGACGGCCAGGCGCTCGACGACACCGTGGAGGCGTACCAGCGGGCGCGCGGCCAGCCGGGCTCTTCGATGGTGATTCAGGTGCGGCGCGAAGGGCGCGACCAGCAGCTCGCCGTCAGCCGCGCGGGGAAGCAGGAGCCGTTTTGAGCAGCTCGTCGAGCTCGTCGAGGCAGCTCAGAAAAGCGCCCGCGAGCTCGTCGACCTCGGCCGCGCTCAACGCCGACTCCTTGAAGTTGAAGTTGAAGCAGAGCGAATCGCCGTAGCGAATCACGGTGGTGTTGGCGGCCTGCGGCGGCGTACACGGGGTGGTGATCAGCAGCCGCTCGACGACCGCTTCACCGAAGTGCCAGCGTTGATCGGCCTGCGCGCCGGGGACGCCCAACGGGATCAGGTTCGAGAAAGAGTAATTGGTGAGCAGCTTGCGGGTGTCGAGCAGCGCCTTTCGCAGCACGTGAATCGGCGACAACCGCATCAGCAGGCCGTCGAACGGAGCGCGCAGCCACGGCAAGCGGGCGGCGAGCATCGGCTCGGCGGCGGCGTGGAGCTCGCGGGCGAGGCTCAGAGGGTTGGCGTCGGTTCGCCCGCGCCAGCGCAGCTGAATCGACGAAAGGTGGTTGGCGAACGAGTCGAAGGCGCGGTCGCGCGGGCGCACGTCGATCGGCATGAACAGGTTGTGCTCGCCGGCAGGATGACCGCGGCGCGCGCTCCAGCGGGTGAGGGCGGCGCAGAGCGCACCGGCGAGGAGATCGTTGGTCGACAGCCCGGTGTGTTCGCGCGCCTGGCGCCAGTGATCGAGGCGGGTCGCCGGCAGGAACACATGACGGGTGCGGTTACCGCCGGAGTAGTCGGCACCCACGTTCGACCGCAGCGGCTTCAGCGGGCGGAAGATCGAGCGCAGAAGCTCGGCGACGAAAGCCAGAAAGCCGCGAAAGGTCCCCTTCCCCACCGCGTCGCGCTCGGGCAGCCGGGTGACGGTGGCCCCGTCGAGCGGTGAGGTCGAGGCGCCGAGGCAGCGCACCAGGTCGGAGATCAGCGCGAGGAAGGCGCGGCCATCGGCGAGCGAGTGGTGCTGCTGGAGCGCGATCGTTCCTCCGGTGGCGGAGGGAACCCAGGTGCAGAGAAACGGCGCCTCGCGCTGCAGATCGATGAAGCGATCGAACAGGCCGGAGTCGTTCTCGGCGACGACGAGCGCCGGCGCCGGCAGCGGGTCGGGGATCTCCCAGGCGAAGCGGCGCGCTTTTTCGAAGTCGCCGTCGAGCGCCACCACCCGCGCATGGCACGACGGGTAGCGGGCCAGCGTCCAGGCGAGGGCGCGCTCGAGCTGCTCCCGGGTGAGCGGGCCCCGGTACTCGAGCCGCCACACCGGAGCGAACGACGCCCACGGCGCGCGCGTGCCGGCGAAGAAGGCCTTGTCGAGCGGCTGAAACTCGAGTCGCACGCGCGCGCATATAGCCCGTCGCGGGTCAGGGGCCGACCGCGATCGCCACTCCGCCGCCGTCGCGGGTGTCGAAGTAGCGCTGCAGCTCCGACGGGCTGAGCTCTTTGCAGTCGGTCGACGGGTCGAGCACCGAGAAGTTGCCGTCGGGGAGCACGCCGGTGACGACGATCCAGTGGCCGCCGGTGACGCCGTCGTTGAACGACGCGTGATCGAGCGTCACCGCGCGATCGCCGTTCGCCGCGATCAACTTCCCCGCCGCGAGCTGGCTGCGCACCCAGCTGAGGTCGTCGCCGTACATCGGCGCGCTCGCCTTCAGCCCGGCGGCCTGCGCCATCTGCTGCTCCTGCGGCCAGCCCGCGCCGTCACCGCCGACGCCGGCGCTGTTCGCCAACCAGTTCACCAGGGTGCCGTCTTTCCAGTCGTTGGTGTGAAAGCCGAACGCCTTCGCGATCATCGCCATCGTGGTCGGCCCGCAGTTGGCCTGGGCGTTCCAGTCGTCGGCGGTGCCGTCGGAATTGAGCTGGTTGATGTACGGCACGCTCACCTTCGGCGTCTTGGGCGCCTTCTCGCCGTTGGCGATCGCCTTGTTCATCGCCGCATGGGTCGCCGAGCCGACCTTGCCGCTGACGTTGAGGTGGTGATCGCTCTGAAAGCGCTTCGTCGCCGCTTCGGTCTTCGGCCCGAACACGCCGGGGCCGGTGTCCATCTGCGACTGGCTCAGGTACCCGAGCTTCACCAGCTGGCTCTGCCACTTGCGCACCGCTTCGCTGGTCTGCCCGGACTGCAGGGTGGCGCCGTCGAGGCTCTTCAGCTCTTTGTCGGCGGCGCGAATCGCCTTGCGGGTCGCGAGGTCGGCCTTGCCGGTCTCGGGCAAGCCGTGGTCGTGCTGAAACTGCTTCACCGCCGCCTCGGTGCCGGGCCCGAACAGGCCGTCTCCGTTCTGCACCTTCTTCGGGTCCATGTAGCCGAGCGACGCGAGGTGGGTCTGCATGTGCTTCACGTCGTCGCTGCGATCGCCCTTCTTCAGCACCAGCGCCGCCGCGCCGCTCGGAGCCGCGGTCTTCGACAGCCCATCGAGGTACGCTTCGTTCGACTTCACGGTGGCGAGGTACTGGCGCACGGTGTTGTAGCCGTCGCTCTTGTCGCTCGGGTACGGCGAGCCGCTGAAGTACGAGCAGACCGCGCCGTCCCAGCCCTGGTCGGGGTGCTCGTCGCGCAGCGTGCGGAGGATCTCGCAGCCCATGCGCACGTTGTCGGCGGGATCGAAGCGGTTGCCGAAGCCGTCCCAGTCGGAGGTGATCTGCATCGGCCCGACCGCGCCGTCGGAGTTCTCCGGCAGGTTCGCTCCGTTGCTCTCGATCTTCATCACAGCGAACACCAGATTGGGCGGCACGCCGTATTGCTTGGCGTATTTCTCGACCGTCGATTTCCACGCCATCACGCCGTTCCAATCGGCGGACGGCGCGGCGGTCGCAGCCTGCGCGGCCTTCTTCTTCGGCGCGGCTTCGAAGCTGTCGACCGGGCCAGACTGCTTGGCTGGCGCGGCCGAAGACGTGGACTGCGGGTAGTAGCGGGGCTGAATCGAGCTGCTGGTCGTGACCTTCATCGTGTTCTCCTCGAAGAGGGGTTCGAGGAGGAGGACGAGGCGGCCGCGGAACTTCCAATTCGAAGCTTGTAACGACGATTTACGCGGCTAGTTCAGCGTGACGTCGAGCGTGAAGGTCGTCGCCGACGGGCTCTGAGTGCCGACCCAGAGGTAGTAGCTGCCGGCGTCGAGCCCCGACGTCACCAGCACACTCGAGTTGGCGCAGGTCACCACTCCGGCGTCGGCACACGAGGGCCCGTTTTCGAGCTGCAAGAACGAGTTGGTGAGCCCGCTCTGAACGACCGCGAGGTTGTGAGGAGCCGTGGTGAAGAAGTGGAAGACCAGGTCGCTGTTCTGCGCGCCCCCGCATGACCAACCGGCCTGCGGAGTCGACTGCGCTCCGGTGGTGTCGCCGGTGGCGAGCGCGCGGCCGGTGCTGAGATCGATCTCGATCGGGTTGCCGCAGAAGTCTCCCGGCGCCGGTGCGGTGCCGGTGAGCTGCAGCTGAAATGAACCCGCCGCCGCGGAGTCCACCACCGCATAGACGACACGCATGCTGGTGCTGTTGGAGCTGAGCGAGGTGGCGACGGTGCACGCCGAGATTGGGGCAGGACACCCGCTGCGAAGGCTCAGCACGCCGCCGTCCATCAGCAGGTCGGCTTTCAAGAGCGAGTCGGTCGCGATCGCGTAGACGAGATCAGAGCCGCCATCGACGCCGCAGGTCGAGCTGAAGGTGTCGGGCGCTCCTGTCGTGTCGCCGTTGATGGTGACCAGCCCACCGTCGAGCACCACGACGATCGGGTTGTCGCAGCTGTAACCCTGGGTGCCGGCGTCGGCTGTTCCGCCACCTGTCGCGCTGCCGCCACCTGCCGCGGCTCCGCCTCCTGCCGCGCTGCCGCCACCTGCCGCGGCACCGCCACCTGCCGCGACACCGCCACCTGTCGCAACGCCACCGCCGCCGGTCGCAGCACCACCACCGCCTGTCGCTGCGCCTCCGCCGCCTGTCGCCGCGCCACCTCCGCCCGTCGCCGCGCCACCTCCGCCAGTCGCTGCGCCTCCGCCGCCGGTCGCCACGCCGCCGCCGGTCGCCACGCCACCGCCAGTCGCCACGCCTCCTCCGCCGGTCGCTGCGCCGCCACCGCCAGTGGCTACACCGCCTCCGGTGTGGCCGATCCCACCGCCGACAGCCGCGCCACCACCGCCGGTCGCGACGCCACCGCCCACGCCACCCGGCTGACGACAGAAGCCCTCGCGACACACCAGGCCGGTCGGGCAGACGCCGCCGGGGTCACACGCGTAAACGCGGTCATCGGCGCTCACGCAGCTGAGCAACACGGCGAACGTCAGAGCGAGCGCGGCGTGCTTCATCGCAGCTCCCACCAGAGCGCCGCCAACGCCAACGCCACCGTGAGCACGCCGCAGCCGACCGCGAGCCCGAACTCGTTGTTCGCCGAGCCCGCCCTCGATTGCGCCTGAGAGCGGGTGAGGCTCGAGGCGGGCAAGCCGTCGAGGGTGGTCGTCTTCGCTTTGTCGAGCGCTGCGGCGTCGTCGGAGCCCGCGATCGCGAAAGCGACCGTGCCCGCGATCGCGGCGACTCCCGCGATGCCCAAGCCGATCGACGGCAGGTGAGACTTCGAGCTGCTGGCTTCGATCGTCGCGCCGTCAGCCGGAGTCAGCTCGGCACGCACCGGCGCATCGGGCAGCGTCAGCGGGCCGAGCGACTCGATGAAGCGGCGCACCTGGTCGTCGACCCCGGCGGGATACCCGAGGGCGCTCACGGTGAAGCCGGTCTCTTTGTTGGCCACCGCCGGAGTCTTGGCCTGAAGCACGATCGCGACCCGATCACCGACCTGCGCCACGTCGACGCTCACCCACGCCCGCGAGCCTTCGAGCGCATGTGCGACGCAGCCGCGCTCAGCGGCGCAGAGATCGATCGCGTGCTGCCTGGCGCTCACCTCGCCGGCGTTGCCGCCGTGCTTGCTCAGTTGATGGCGTACGTGGGCGGTCACATCGGCGCAGCGCTCGGGAGTGGCGCCCAGGCAGCGGAGCAGCACCACGTCATCGGATGCCGCCAACGCCGCGAGCACGACCCACGAGAGCACCGCGGAAGTCTACGTCACCGCTTCAGAAAGCGGGTCTGGATCCCGTCGAGCTGAACGTCGACCTCTTTGAAAGCCGGCTCGCTGTTCGCGTCACCGAGACGCTTCTCCGCGTCCTGGAGGAGCAGCTCGAACATCGGGTCGGAGAGCTTCTGCTGTTTGGCGCGATCGCGAAGCTTCGCCACCCGGTCCTGCAGCGCAGCACGCGACAGTTTGCGCGCTTTTCCTGACGCCGGATGTGCAGGCGCCGGAGGAGCCGGATGCGGCTCGGCGGCTTCGGGAACAGGCGCGTGAACGGGCGGCGGAGACGGCACCGGCACCGGCGCCTCGACGACGGTGACCACGGTCGGGTGCGGCGGAGGCGGAGGCTCGGCGTTCACTCCCGCCCGCAGCCAGAAGACCACCGCGGCCACCAACAACAGCAACGCCGCCGCGCCGCCGATCAAGAACGGCAACCTCCGCCGCGTGACCGGGCTGATCGCGACCGCGGTGCGAGGAAGCGCCGAGCCCGCCGCGAGCCGATCGAGCATCGCGCGCACCTGCTGCGCGTTCGCCGGGCGAAGCTCGCGGTCCTTCTCCATCAACGAGTAGATGATCTTCTCCAGCGCGGGCGACAGCCCCGGCCGCAGGCTCGCGATGCTCGGCGGCTCGTCCTCCAGCTGGGCCCTCAGCGTGGAGGGAATGTCGGCGCGATCGAACGGGCGCTTGCCGGTCGCGAGCTCGAAGGCCATCACCCCCAACGCGTAGAGATCGGCCCGCGCATCGACCGGCTGACCGCGAACCTGCTCCGGCGCCATGTAGCCGGGCGTGCCCATGATCATCCCGGTGTTGGAGTCGTTGGCGGCGCGCGCGCGCTTCGCCAGGCCGAAGTCGAGCAGCTTCATCTCGGGCGGCCCGTTGCGGTTCTGGTGAATGAACAGGTTGCTGGGCTTGAGATCGCGGTGCACCACGCCGGCGTCGTGCGCGGCCTCGACCGCGGCCAGCATCTCGCGAAACAGCCGAATCAGCTTGTCGACCCGCATCGGCGCCTCGCGGCGAATCAGCCGGTTGAGCGGCTCGCCCTTGAGGTGCTCCATCACCATGTACTGACGGCCGTCGGGGAGCTCGCCGAACGCGAACACGTCGACGATGCCGGGGTGACCGATCTGGGTCGCGGCGCGCGCCTCCTTCAGCATGCTGGTGGTGTGCGATTCGTTCGCCGCCAGCTCGGGGCGGAGCACCTTGATCGCCACCTCGCGGCCGATCATCGGGTGGCGGCCCCGGTACACCACGCCCATGCCGCCGACGCCGATCACCTCTTCGACGCGGTACTCACCGACGGTGGTGCCGAGCAGCCCGTCGGCCTGCGACAGCTCCGACCAGGCGCGCGGAGGCCGCTCGTTGGTGGTGCCCTCGGGGTCGGGCACGCCGAGCAGCGTGGTGGTCGAGCCGGTGGCCGACGAGAGCACCCGCGAGCAGCGATCGCAGCCGGCGATGTGGCGCCGCATCTGGGCCGCCTCACGCGAGGGCAGCTTGCCGTCGAGAAAATCGAGCAGCTCGTTTTCGGGAGGACACGACATCGGGGGAACGGTCGGGTAGTTAAGCACTCGACGCGATGGATTCGTCATCGATCGACGCCGAGCGGTGGTGGAGCGAAGCCCGCGAGGCCTGGCCGGAGCTGAAGCTGTCTCGCCAGCGGTACCTGGCCCACGTCGCGCTCCACCAGAAGACCTTTCGCGGCCCGCCCCAGGCGGCCGACCTCTACCTCGCGGCGGCCTGCCTGGCGCACGAGGCGGCGGCGCTGAAGCACCTCGAGCTGCTGCTGAAGCGCTTCTGCAAAGACGACGACGAGCGCGCCGAGCTGCTCGCCCGGCTGGTGACCGGCGCTCAACCCCGGCTGGCCGAGTACGCGGGCCGGGGCGCGCTCTCGGCCTGGTTGAGGTTGGTGGCGAAGCGGTCGGCGATCGACCGGGCGCGCGGCAAGCCCGAGCTGGAGTCGCTCCACCGCCCGGGCGAGCTGAGCGCGTTGGTGGCGAAGAACCCCGAGCTGTCGATCGCCGCGCGCCACGCCGGCGTCGCAGTGGAGCGGGCACTTCAAGCGGCGTTCGCTTCGCTGCCCGAGCGTGACCGCGAGCTGCTCCAGGCCCATCACCTCGGCGAAGCAACCCACGCCGAGCTGGCGAAGCGCTTCGGCGTGCCCCGCTCGACCCTGGCGGCGTGGCTGGCGAAGGCCGCGCAGACGGTGCTGAAGAAGACCCGCGAGACGCTGAAGGCGGAGCTCAAGCTCGACAGCCGTGAGCTCGACAGCTTGATCGGCCTGGCCCGGGACAGCCTGCGGCCCTAGACGCGGGTATGATCGGCGGCGGTGCGCAGCGTCGAAGACTTTCTGCTCGAGATCTCCAGCCGCCCCGGCGACCTGACGCTGCGCGCGGTGTTCGCCGACTGGCTGCTCGAGCACGGCGATCCCCGCGGCGAGCTGATCGTGCTGCAGCTGAAGGCCGACCCGAGCCCCGCGGAGCGCAAACGCGAGCGCGAGCTCTACCTGCTCCACGCCTGGTCGTGGCTGCCGCCGGCGCTGCGCGAGGTCGTCGTGCAGGGCACCCACCAGTTCCGCCAGGGCGTGTTCTCGGGGGGCCGAATCGCCGACGCGAGCGTCGCGAAGATCGCCGCGGCCCGCCTCGACCCGCAGTGGGCGACGGTGAAAGCCCTCGGCAACGCGCCGTACGAGCTGATCGAGCAGTGCCCTTCGCTGGAGTCGCTCACCGACTGCTCCCAGCAGGTGCTCGACGACCTGGTGTTGTTCCGCAAGCCGCGGTCCGGCCTTCGCGAGCTGTCGGGGCGGTTCTCGGCGCGGGCGCTGCGGGGCATCGCGCTCGGCGTGGGTTGGAGCGCGCTCACCGTGCTCGGCGTGCGGGGCTCCACCGGGCAGTCCACCCGCGATCGCCTGAGCGACCTGTCGCTGCTCGACGACCTCGAGCTCTACGAGATCGCCGCGCCGCGGGAAGACCGCACCTTCCGCCCGCTGGCGCTGAGCTGGCTGCTCTCGTCTCCCCTCGCCCGCCAGCTCTCGCGGCTCGAGCTCGGCACCGGCTACGTCGAGCTGGCCGGCTTTCTCGACGAGCTCGAAGCGGTCGACACGCCGCTGCGCGAGCTGGTGCTCCGCGACTCCGCCGAGCGTTCACCGCTGCCCGGCGAGCCCGGGGGCTGGGGCCTCTCGCTGCGTCGCGGGCCGCGCGGGTGGAGAAGCCTGGCGCTGCTGCCGGGCGACGAGAAGACGGTGCGGAGCGACGAAGAGATGGTGCGCACGATCCTCGCCACCGCGCGGCCGGGCACTTTTCACGACGTGCAGCTGCCGAAGAAGAACCACCTCCGCGCCAACAGCCTGCCGTGCCTCCGCAAGGCGTCGAAGCGTTTCGTGTAGGCTTTTCACCCGATGCCTCCCCCGCCCCGGCCACCGAAGCGAAAGGCGCCCGGCCTCGCGACCGCGACCGAGGAGCAGGTGCTGGCGCGCTCGCGCGGCGCGCTGCTCGGCCTGGCGGTGGGCGACGCGTTCGGCACCACCAACGAAGGCAAGCGCATGCAGGCGCCGCCGTTCCCGCTGATCTGCGAGGGCGTTCACACCGAGATGCGCGGGCGCGGGCCCTTCGAGCTCAGGCCCGGCCAGGTGACCGACGACACCCAGCTGGCCACGGTGTTGGCCGAAGGGCTGCGCGAATGGCGCCAGTACGATTGGGTCTACACCGCGAAGCAGTACGGCAAATGGCTCGAGGTGGCGTTCGACTGCGACGCGCAGGTGCGCTCCGCCCTCGAGAAGATCAAAGAAGGCCGCCACCCCGAGATCGCGGGGCGCCAGGTGTGGCTGGAGTCGAGCCAGCGCGCCGCCAGCAACGCCTCGCTCACCCGCGGCGTGCCGCTGGCGGTGTACTTCGCGCGCGATCGCAAGGCGCGCATCGACGCCACGCTGCAAGACGCGCAGACCACCCACTACTCGCCGCACTGCCAGCTGGCGGGCGTGGTGCTGAACGCGATCATCTCCGCCGCGATCACCACTCCGAAGGAGCACCTCGAGCAGCCCGACGCGATGAAGGCGATCGAGTCGGAGCTGTCGATCGCCGCCGCCGACCTCGGCCGCGCGCTCTCCGACTTCGTGATTCAGATCAAGGTCGCCTCCGACGAGATTCGCGCCGACATCGCCGCCGCGCAGAACGACGACCCGCTGCTCTACGGGCCCGAAGTGCACATGTTCTCGCAGGACAAGTGGGTGCGGGTGGCGCTGCGCCTCGCGCTCTGGGAGCTGTGGCACGCGCCCAACTACGAGGCCGCGCTGATCGACGTGGCCAACCGCGGCGCCGACGCCGACACCAACTGCGCGGTCACCGGAGCGCTGTTCGGCGCGGTGTTCGGCGAAGGCAGCATTCCCGAGCGGTGGGCGACGCCCGTGCTCGAGGTCAATGGCCCGGGCCCGCTCTTCCGCCGCTACCACCCGCGCGAGCTGATGCTGTTGGCGCAGAACCTGCCCAAGCCGCCCGAGCCTCCGAAGGCCGCCGCTGCCCCGCCGAAGCCGAAGCCGGCCCCGCCTTCAGATCATTAGTCGTCGTCGCGGTTCAACGCGACTTCGACCCGCCCGTCGTCTTGCCGCACCTTCACCTCCCACGGCTGACAGCAGACCGGGCAGTCTTCGACGTACTCGGTGCCGCCCAGGCGCTCGGGCTCGACCCAGACGGTGACCGCGGCGCCGCAGTAGGGGCAGCTGCGCGCGTAGGCCACGTCGATCGTCTCGGGCTCGGCCTCCTCGCGAAACGGCCAGCGCACGCTCAGCTCGGTGCTCGAGGTGGCGAGCGACTCCCAGGTCGAGGTCAGCGCGTCGGACAAGCGCTCGGCGTCTCGAGGCAGCCCGCTGCGCGCGCGACCGCTGCGATTGACCGCCCGGGCCAGCAGCCGGCTCGCGCCTTCGGGGCGCTGACGGGTGAGGTGGTGCATCGCCGCCGCCCAGAGCACCAACGCCTGCACCAGGTCGCGCTCGGCGCCGGTCGAACGGCGCCACACCCGCTCGAACGCGTCGTGGGCCTCGAAGAACTTTCCCGACAACAGCTCGCGCTTGCCGGCGTCGAGCCGCTTCTGGAGCGCCAGCCGCACTACGGCCTCCAGTCTTTGTTCGCGCGGGGAAGAATCAGCTTCGCCACGTCGCCGCGGGCAATCACGCCCGGGCGCTCGACCCAGCCCACCAGGCCGCGCTTGTGCATCGCCGCCTTCACGAAGCGGGACGCCAGGTCGGCCACGGCCGGAAACTGCTGCTGAATCACCTTGCCCGGCCCGGTGCAGGGCAGATTTTCGTCGTCGATCGCCACGCAGGCACCCGACGGGAACAGTAACCGGCTCGAAGGCGGCACGCGCGTCAACGGACCCAGCCCTTCGAACAGGAGGTTGCCCCCCAGCCACTCGAAGCGCACCTCGGGCAGCTCGAGCGCGGCGGCGATCTCCTTCAGCTCCTCCACCCCGAGCGCCGACAGCTGCCGCGCGTTGCGAAGCACGGTGCCCTTCGGGTGGTGCTTCTGCCGCACGCCCGCGGGGGCATAGAGGCCGGCGTGGCGGTCGCCCAGAATGCCCTCGGAGGTCAGCTCGAGCCGCTCGACGCGCGCGGTGACGAAGCTGCCCTTCTCGAGCGCGGCGCCCAAGGCCGCGACGGTGAGTGAAAGTTCCACCGCCGCCAGTTAAGCAGCTTTGCGTGAGCGACGACCCCTCGAAAGCCGATTACTGGAACCAGCTCTACCTCACCGGCGAGGCCGGCTGGGACAAGGGCACCGTCTCACCTCCGATCGCGCGCATGCTGCGCGAGGGCAAGCTGCCGAAGGGGGCCCGGGTCGCAGTGATCGGCGCCGGCCGGGGCCACGAGGCCAAAGAGGCCGCGGCGCTCGGCTTCAACGTGACCGCGGTCGACTTCGCTCCCGAAGCACTGAAGGCACTGCGCGCGGCCGGCGGCTTCGAGGTGCTCGACCGCGATTTGTTCGACCTGCCCCGCACCCACGCCGGCGCGTTCGACGCGGTGCTGGAGCACACCTGCTTCTGCGCGATCCCGGTGAGCAAGCGTGACGAGTACGTGCAGGCGGCGGCGCAGCTGCTGAAGCCGGGCGGCTGGGTGTTCGGGCTCTTCTACGCCACCGGCAAAGAGGGCGGTCCTCCGTTCGCCACCACCGAGCCCGAGGTGCGCCAACGCTTCGAGGGTGCCTTCGAGGTGGTGAAGCTCTCGACCGCGCCCGACAGCTTCGAGGCGCGAAAAGGTCGCGAGATCGAAACGTGGCTCCAAAAACGCGCCTAGCCCCTTGACGCCACCGGCCCTGATTGCGTTCGATGCGCGGCGCGTGGTGGGGGTCGAAAAAGGAGCCGATGGCTCGATGTTCGAGGCGCTCCTGGTGCGTGCGCTAAAGCCCAACCCTGCGCTCTCGGCAGAGCTCGGCCAGCTGGGCGTGAACCTGAAGAGCCTCGACACGCTCTACCCCACCGCGGTCTGGGTGAAGGTGCTCGACGCGGTTCGCCGCCACCACTACGGGGCGATCGCCAACGTCGAGCAGGCCTACCGGAAGATCGGCAAGGACTTCTGCGCCGGCTACCTCGACACCTTGATCGGCCGGGTGATTCTCGCCGGGGTCTCGTTCATGAACCCGCGGCGGCTGCTGGAGCGCGCGCCGTCGTACATGCGGATGGGCCGCAAAGACATGGCGGTCAGCTGGATCGCGGAGGGCGACCACGCCGGCCGCCTGCGCTACTCCGACCCGTTCCACGTCAACGCGGGCTTCCCGCTCGGCATCTTCGACGAGGTGTTCGGCCGCATGGGCTCCAAGGTCGCGGTGGCGGTGGAGCACCGCTCGGTGGGCGAGTTCGACCTCGTCTTCAGCTGGTAACACCCTCCAAAACGCCCGCGCCTCGTGTATGAGGCCTGGGCCATGTTTTCGATCCAGAACGTCTCGAAGGGATTCGGGCCGAAGAAGCTCTTCGACAACGTCAACGTCGCCTTCAGCGCCGGCCGCCGCTACGGCCTCACCGGCCCCAACGGGTCGGGCAAGACGACCTTCATGAAGATCCTCGCCGCCGACGAGGAGCAGGACACCGGCACCATTCTGCGGCCCAAGAAGCTGGGCATCCTCCGCCAGGACCACTTTCAGTACGAAGACACCCGCGTGCTCGACGTGGTGCTGATGGGCAACAAGGCGCTCTGGGCGGCGATGGTCGAGAAGAACAAGCTGCTCGAGAAGACCGACATCTCCGACAAAGACGGCGAGCGGCTGGGCGAGCTCGAGGGCGTGATCGCCGAAGAAGACGGCTACACCGCGGAGTCGAGCGCGGGCGAGCTGCTCCACGGCCTCGGCATCGAGACCGAATTTCACGAGGGCCAGCTGCGCAACCTCGCCGGCGGCTACAAGCTGCGGGTGCTTTTGGCGCAGGCGCTGTTCGGCAAGCCCGAAGGGCTGCTGCTCGACGAGCCGACCAACAACCTCGACCTCGACTCGATTCGCTGGCTGGAGACGTTTCTCGAAGAGTACGAGGGCGTGCTGATCACCATCTCGCACGACCGGCACTTCCTGAACTCGATCTGCACCCACATCGCCGACATCGACTACGAGACGATCATCGTCTACCCGGGCGGCTACGACGACATGGTGCGGCAGAAGTCGCAGTTCCGCTCCAAGGTGGAGTCGGAGAACGCCGAGAAGCAGAAGAAGATCTCCCAGCTGCAGGACTTCGTGGCGCGCTTCTCTGCCGGTACCCGGGCCTCGCAGGTGCAGAGCCGGGTGAAGCAGATCGAGAAGCTGAAGACCGAAGATCTGAAGCGCTCCAACATCGCCCGGCCGTTCATCAAGTTCGAGCAGAAGGCGCCCAGCGGCAAGCAGACCCTCACCATCGAGGGGATCAGCAAGTCGTACGACGGCACCCTGGTGACGCCGGCGTTCAGCGCGCTGGTGACCCGCGGTGAGAAGATCTGCGTGATCGGCAAGAACGGCGTCGGCAAGTCGACGCTGGTGAAGATGATCGCCGGCGCGGTGGCGCCCGACGCGGGCAAGCTGACCTGGGGCCACCAGGCGTCGGTCGGCTACATGCCGCAGGATCACCACGGGCTGATCTCGAAGGGCACCACCGCCTACGGCTGGCTCCGCGACCTCGACTCGAAGCTCTACAACGAGGAGATCTCGGGGCTGCTGGGGCGCATGCTGTTCTCGGGCGACGAGCGCATGAAGCCGACCGACACGCTCTCGGGTGGCGAGACGGTGCGGCTGTTGATGTGCCAGCTGATGATGCGCAAAGACAACGTGCTGGTGCTCGACGAGCCGACCAACCACCTCGACCTGGAGTCGATCGCCGCGCTGGGTGAAGGCCTGGCGAAGTACGAGGGCACGGTGATCTGCGTCACCCACGACCAGGAGCTGATTCGTGAAGTGGCGACCCGCATCTGGGCGCCGCGCCTCGGCAAGGAGGTGCTCGACTTCAACGGCACCTTCGACGAGTTCATCGAGAAGCACGCCGACGTCGCAGCCGCGCACCGATGAGCGATCGCGTCTGGTTCGAGGTCGCGCTCGAGACGTACTGCCAGGAGGCGAAGAAGCGCGTCTCACCCTCGAGCCAGGCGAAGATCGCGGCCGGCGGGCTGTCGCTCGACAAGCCCTACCCGAACGAGCTCGAGGCCGACGCCTTCGTGCCGCTGGTGCGCCTCGCGGTGGCCGACGCGTTCCCGGGGCTGAGCGACTTCGACGCCCAGTTCAAGTGGGGCAACCTCGGCGCCGACACGTACTTCACCACCTTCATCGGCCGGGGCCTGCTGCCGCTGATTCGCGCGTTCGGGCCGCACCGGTACCTGGGCTCGGGCAAGCGGCTCACCCGGCACGCGAACTCGTTTCAGAACATCGCGGTCGAGAAGCTGGGGCCGACGAAGTACCGGCTCACCATCGACGACGCGGCCACCGGCGCGATGACCTTCGGCGGGCTGTACGGCTCGCTCACCTACCTGAAGCTCGACGGTCTGAGCTGGAAGCAGGTCGAATCGCCTCCGGGCACGTTGGCGATCGAGGTGGAGTGGAAATGAACATCGTCCACGGCGACTCGACGAAAGCCGAGACGTGGAAGCAGGCGCTCGAGGGCGAGCGCGCGGCGGCGATGCTCACCGACCCTCCGTACTGCCTCCTGACCCGGCGGAGGAAGAAGGGCGACGAGCGCGACCCCAAGGGCAAGAAGAACGAAGGCCCCGAGGTGCGCCGGTTCGAAGACGTGCGCGAGTACCGCGCGTTCACCGGGGCGTGGATGAAGCACGCGGCGGCGAGCTGCGAGCCGTCGGGGCCGTGGGTGGTGTGGACCAACCTGCTCGGCCAGGCGCCGATTCGCGAGTGCGCCGCGGAGCTGGGGTGGAAGCACCACTGGGGAGACTTCACCTGGGGCAAGCGAACGCGGGCGTCGAACTCCGGCGAAGAGCTGTTGCGGGTGGTCGAGGTGGCGATGGTGTTCGGGCAGCAGCCGCTGACGGACCTTTCGCTCAGCGATGGGCCGCGCTGCTGGGCGTCGGTGGCCGGCTACGACGACGACGGCGAGGCCGCGAAGTGGGGCAGCCACCCCAACCACAAGCCGTTCGGCGTGCTCGAGCCGCTGGTGCGCCAGTGGACCCGGCTGGGAACGCTGGTGATCGACCCGTTCGCAGGCAGCGGCTCGATACCCTCGGCGCTGGTGCGTTTGGGCCGGCGCGCAGCGGGCATCGAGCTGCGCGAGGAGTGGGCGGGCCGGGTTCGCGAGCGGCTCAGCGGCGGTCGCAGTCTTCGACCGGCAACCTGAGCACGAACCGCGACGGGCTCGGAGTGAAGCTCCACTCGCGGGTGATTCGCTGAACGCAGAGCAGCGCCTCGATGCCACCCTGATCGAGGGTGGCGGAGGTGACCGCGCCGTCGGTGCCGATCATCAGCCGCGCGTAGGGCACTGCGCTGCCGTGAACCAGCGCCGCGCAGGGCCGAAGCTCGGAGGCGCGGCGAAACACACCGTCGACGTGATCGAGCTGGGCGAGCTGCGCCTGCATTCCGGTCTCTTCTTGCTCGTCGGGCGTGGGCGGCGGCTGGTTGAAGTCGAGCTCCGGGTCGAAGCGGGTCAGCATCGGAGACTTCTGGCAGTACTTCTTCGCTTTCGGTGCCTGCGGGTGCACCGGGAACGGGTCGGAAAGCGCGCCGCTCGCGGCGAAGCCGAGCAGAGCCGCGGCCGTCGCCCCGATGATCGTGAGCTGCTTCATTCGCGCACCTCTGAGCCCGTCTGACAGTCGGGATACGGGAATGCCACTCCAATGCCCGACATTCCATCGAACGCCGGGAGCGACTTCAGCGTGCGTTCGACACAGACGCGCTCGGCAGTCGAAATGTCGGCACCGTTGATGCCGGCTTGCGCGACGCGATCGGCTTCGATTCGGAGCCAGATGATCGGCAACGGGTCTCGCGTCAAAACCGGCTTGGCGAAACAATCGTCGAGGCTGCGTTTCGTGTGCGTGAGCCCTGCAACGAGCCAGGCCTCGGCGTCTTCGGCACGGGAGTAACCCCGATCGAGAGTCACCCCCGAGACCTTGCACCGCCGCACTGCCGGTTGAGTCACCGGCAAGCTCAGCTCCAGCTCGAGGCGTGGCCCGTTGGCGGGGCGATGCACGGGAATCGGGTCGGGGAAGTACTGACCACTCACGATGCTCCCCGAGAACAACATCAGCCCGGTCCACATCACTGGGAGGTAGGTCTGCATCGTCAGCTCGCGGGGCAGTACTGAACCGGCAGGGTGAGAACCACGTCGACTGGCCCGCTGAGAAATCTCCAGCTCTGAACCTTGCTCTCGACACACGAGGTCAGCGCTTCGGAGGCGAACGCCCCCTGCACCTCGACGTCGTGCACTGCTCCGGTGCGTATCACGATCACCCGGGCGAACTGCTCCGCGCCGGGCTCCCCGTAGAGCTTCGCGCAGTCCGACAGCTCCGCGGTGCGCCGGCTCAGCTGGTCGCGGAGGTAGATCCGCTCCCAGCGTTCGGCGTCGAGGTCTTTGAGCCGCGGGTCGAGCGGAGACAGCATCTCGACGTGTGGCAGGAGGTGACACCCGGGCCCGGCCGGAGCCGACACGGCCGGCATCGGCTTGCGCGCGCGGATCGGGTCGCCGAGCTGGCCACCCGCGGCCCAGCCGATCAGCCCCAGCGCAACCACCACTGCCGCGCTGGCGATCAGCTTCCGCACCATGCATAAGACGATACCAAACACTCCCACCTGATTTCCCGTGACCCCCACCGTTCTCCTCTTCGACATCGACGGCACGCTGATCACCACCGGCGGTGTGGGCCGCCGCGCGATCTCCGCCGCGGTGGAGGAGCTCTACGGGCGCGGCGACGCCTTCATGAACTTCACCTTCGACGGTATGACCGACCGGAGGATCGTTCGCGAGGGCCTGAAGGCGATCGGCCACACCGCCGCCGAAGCCGACATTCACGCGGTGCTGGCGAAGTACATCGCCCACCTGGAGCGCGAAGTGGCCGAGGCAGACCCGGCGCGCTACCGCGTTCACCCGGGGATGCATGCGGCGATCGACGCCGCCCATGCGCGCGGCTACGCGGTCGGCCTCGGCACCGGCAACATTCGCGACGGCGCGCGGCTCAAGCTCGGCAAGGTGAGCCTGTTCGAGCGTTTCACCTTCGGCGGCTTCGGCGACGATCACGAAGAGCGCGACAAGTTGATCCGCGCCGGGGCGGAGCGTGGCGCCGCTCAGCTGAAGGTGCCCCTGGCGCAGGCGCGGGTGGTGGTGATCGGCGACACCCCGAAAGACATCGCCGCGGCCCACGCGATCGGCGCCAGGTGTCTCGCGGTCGGCACCGGCTCGTGGAAGGCGCACGAGCTGAAGCAGCACCAGGCCGACTGGGCGTTCGACGATCTCTCTGCCCAGGGCGCGCTCGAAGTGCTGCTCGGCTAGAGCGGCTTCTCGAAGAACAGGCTCGCCGCGACGTTCGCAGCGGGCAACTTCGCGTACTCACCGAAGGCGCCGCACGGCGTGAACCCCGCCCGCCGGTAGAACGCGATCGCCGCCTGCTGCCGGGTGCCGGTCTCGAGGCACAGCCGGCGGCGGCCCGACGCGCGCGCGACCTCTTCGAGCTGCGCCAGCAACGCCTGGGCGATGCCTTTGCCGCGCCCCGCTGGCCGCGCGTACATGCGCTTCAGCTCGGCGAAGCCGTCGTAGAGCGCCACGCCTCCGCAGCCCAACGGCTCGCCGCCGGCGCGGGCGACGAAGAAGCGCACTTCGGGCACGAAGATCGCCTCCAGGCGAAGCCCGTGGCGCTGCTCGGGCGGGTACTCTGCCGACAGCTCGGCTTCGAGCTCTTCGACCAGCGCGCGCACCTCGGCGGTCGGCGCGGTGGCCTGCTCGACCGTCACTTCCATCGGAGCACGAACGCTTCGAGAAACACGTCGGGCAGCTTGTCGAGATCGCCCGACGGCACCCGCTGGTAGCCGCGGTTCAGGTACAGCCGCGCCACCCCTTCGACGCCGCGCCGCACGTGCAGGCAGACCGCGGAGGCGCCGTGCTCACGCGCCCACTTCTCTGCCTCGTCGAGCAGCAGCTTCGACGCTTCACTCTTGCGGTGACGGGTGTCGACCGCGAGGTGCCGCAGATCGGCCGCGCCCGCCACCCACGCCTCGCTGCCGGGCGCGCCCGGCGGCCACACCGCGACGGTGCCGATCACCTTGTCGTCCAGGAGCGCGACCCAGACCTTGGCGACCTTGCGCTTCTCCTCCACCGCGCGCAGCTGGGCCCGGCGCTGGTTGCTCATCGTGACCTCGGGCATCTTCACCCGGTAGGTCTCTTCAAACGCGCTCACCAGCAGCTCGCCGACGGCGAAGTCGTCTTGCGCGGCCGCTTCTCGTACGACGATCACGGGCGAACAGTAGCTCACCCTCGGTGGTATGCACGCGCCGTGGCGCTTCAGCCCCTGCCGATCGACGAGGTTCTGCCGCGCCTGAAAGAGGTGCTGCGACAGGAGCGCTCGGTGGTGCTCGAGGCGCCTCCTGGAGCCGGCAAGACCACCCGCGTGCCCGGCGCGTTGCTCGAGCTGATGCCGCCCGGCCTCGACGTGCTGGTGTTGGAGCCGCGGCGGTTGGCGGCACGGTTGGCGGCGGCGCGCGTGGCCGAGGAGCGCGGCGAGCGGCCCGGTCAGACGATCGGCTACCAGATTCGCTTCGAGAGCGTGTCGGGCCCGTCGACGCGCATTCACTTTCTCACCGAAGGCATTCTCACCCGGCGGCTGGTCGACGACCCCCGGCTCGAAAAGGTGGGCGCGGTGGTGCTCGACGAGTTTCACGAGCGGCACCTGCACGCCGATCTGGCGCTGGCGATGCTCAAGCGGCTGCAGGGCTCGCGACCGGAGCTGAAGCTGGTGGTGATGTCGGCCACGCTCGACGCGGCGCCGATCGCGAAGTGGCTGGAGTGCCAGACCGTGCGCTCCGAGGGCCGGCCGTTCCCGGTGGAGATCGAGCACCTCAACGCGCCCGACGAGCGGCCGCTGGATCAGCAGGTGGCGGGCGCGCTCAAGCGGCTGCTTCAGGCGGGCCTCGACGGCGACGTGCTCGCGTTCCTGCCGGGCGCCGCCGAGATTCGGCGCTCGAAGGATGCCTGCGCCGACGTCTGCGAGCGAAACGGCATCGAGCTCCACGTGCTGCACGGAGACCTGAGCGCCGCCGAGCAGGATCGGGCGATCAAGAAGGGCCCCAAGCGAAAGGTGATCCTCTCCACCAACGTGGCGGAGACCTCGGTCACCATCGAAGGCGTGGCGGCGGTGATCGATTCGGGCATGGCGCGCGTCGCCGGGCATTCGCCCTGGAGCGGTCTGGCGGCGCTCAAGGTGCAGAAGGTGAGCAAGTCGTCGGCGATTCAGCGGGCCGGCCGCGCGGGTCGTGTGCGGGCCGGCAAGTGCCTGCGCCTGTACACGAAGCAGGACTTCGAGGCGCGAGCGATGTCCGACGCTCCGGAGATCAAGCGCACCGACCTGGCCGAGGCCGCGCTCGCCCTCCACGCGGCTGGCGTTCCCTCGCTGGTCGAGTTCCCGTTCTTCGAGGCGCCCTCGGTCGCGTCGCTCGAGGCCGCCGACGGTTTGCTCTCGCGGCTCGGGGCGGTCGACGACAAGGGCGCGCTGACCGCGACCGGCCGAAGAATGCTCAAGTTCCCCACCCACCCACGGTTGGCGCGGCTGGTGATCGAGGCGGAGCGGCGCGGCGTCGGATCCAAGGGTGCGACGCTCTCGGCCCTGCTCGGCGAGCGCGACATTCGGCTCGAGGCCCGCGCCCGGCTGCAGGGGCCGAAGAGCGCCGAACGCAGCGCTTCGGGCCCGTCGGATCTGTTGGAGCTGCTCTCACGCTTCGACGAGGCCGAGGCGATGGGCGCGCGCTCGGCGGGCGTCGATCAAGGCGCGTTTCAGTCGGTGGAGCGGGTGCGCCGCCAGCTGGAGCGGATCGCAGAGAAGAAGGGCGCGGCTCCGTCGACCGACGAGGCGCTCGAAGAGGCGCTGTTGCTTTCGGTGTTGGCGGGCTTTCCCGATCGCGTGGCGCGGCGGCGAAAGCCGAAGTCGCCCGAGGTGCTGATCGCCGGCGGAGTGGCCGCCACGCTCGACCCGACCTCGGTGGTGCACGAGGCCGAGCTGATGGTCGCCGCCGACGCCGAAGAGCGCCGCGGCGGTGTGGTGGTGCGGCTCGCGAGCCAGGTGCAGCCCGAGTGGCTGCTCGAGCTCTTCCCCGAGCGCATCACCGACTTCGCCGGCGTGGAGTGGAACGCCGATGCGCGCCGCGTCGACCGGGTCACCCGCCTCGCCTACGACGGGCTCGCGCTGGAGGAGACGCGGCAGCCGTCGCCTCCGTCGCATGAGGCGGCGCAGTTGTTGGCTCAGCAGGCGGTCGCCGCCGGCATCGGGCGTTTCGTCGACCCCGAGGCGCTGGCACAGCTGCGTGAGCGCCTCGAGCTGCTGCGGCTGCACTTCCCCGATGCCGGCGTGCCGTCGCTCGATGACGCGCACCTCGCCGCCACGCTCACCACCGCGTGCGAAGGCTCCAAGTCGTTCTCCGATCTCGAGTCGGCCGATCTGCTCTCGGCGCTGCATGCGTCGCTGGATCCGCAGGTCGCGCGGCTGCTGGCGACCCAGGCACCCGACCGCATCACCCTGCCCGGCGGGCGCTCGACCCGCGTTCACTACGAGCCGGGCAAGCCGCCGTGGGTCGAGTCGCGCCTGCAGGACTTCTTCGGAATGGCGAAGGGGCCCGCGGTCGCCGGTGGGCGGGTGATGTTGGTGCTGCATCTTTTGGCGCCGAATCAACGAGCAGTTCAGGTGACGACGGACCTGGCTGGTTTCTGGGAGCGCCACTACCCCGGCATTCGAAAAGAGCTGATGCGGAAGTACCCGCGGCACTCGTGGCCTGAAGATGGGCGTACCGCGGTACCACCGCCGCCGAAGCCGCCGCGGCCTCGGTGAGACGAGCACGGCCGTCGGAGTCGTGAGCCCCCTCCGTGCTCAAGAGCCGCTAAGGTCTCCCCGTGCTCGTCACCTGGCTCGGACACGCGCAGCTCTTTCTCAACGCAGCGAACCGTACCCTGCTGCTCGACCCGTGGTTTCACGAACCGGTCTTCGGCGGCGCCTGGTTCCGCTACCCGCCACCGCCGTTCGCGAACTCGAGCACCCTGCCCCGCCCCGACTTCCTGCTGCTCTCGCACACCCACCCCGACCACTCGAGCCTCGAGACGCTGGAGCAGATCTCACGCGACTCCCACCTGGTGGTCCCCGCGTTCCACTCGATGCGCAAACGCATCTCGGGCGCGCACTTCAACGAGATCACCTGGCTCGAGCCGTACCAGACGATCGAGCTCTCACCGGGCCTGAAGGTCACCTACGTGCAGCACGATCGCGGCTGGGAGGTCGGCTCGATCGTGGTCGAGGCCGACGGCGTGCGCCTCTACCACGGCAACGACAACCCGCTCTCGGTGCCCGCCTACCAGGAGCTGGTGCGCCGCCTCGGCCCGATCGATCTCGCCTTCCTGCCGTTCGCCGGCGCCTCTTCGTACCCGACCTGCTTCGAGGGCGACGCGCAGACGCTGGCCCGCCGCTGCGCCGAGAAGAAGGCCGAGGGGCTCTCGCGGCTCCTCGAGGGCATCGAAGGCCTGCAACCCAAGGAGGCGGCCCCGTTCGCCTCGAGCTGGGCGCTGCTCGAGCCCGGCGGAATCGAGAAGAACTTCGTCGATCGCCCCACTCCGGCCGAAGCACTGCGCGCGGCGGCGCCCACCGCGGCGAAGCTCGGCACCCACCTGCTCTCGCTGGAGCCCGGAGACGAGTGGAGCCCCGAGACCGGCGTGCTCACCAAGCACCTCACCGACGGCTGGGGCTACGACGTCGCCTCGGTCGCGCGTTACGCGAAGCAGGAAGAAGCGCGGGTGACCGCCGCGCTGCACCAGGCGCGCGTGCCGGGAAAGCCGGTGACCGACGCGCAGCTCGACGGCGCCTTCCGCGCCTGGTTCGAGACCGCCCTGAAAGAGACCCACGAGCCGATCGGCGAGCTGAAGATGACCGCCGGCTTCGTCACCCAGGGGCTCTCGTGGCGCCTCACGTTCGAGCCCGGCAAGCCGCCGCTGCTGGAAGCGGGCGTGCGCGGCGACGAAGACGAGACGCTCACCCTGGAGCGCGGCGAGCTCTGGCACGTGCTGGCCGGCCCGTGGAACTTCGAAGACGTCTGGTACGGCTACCGGGTGCAGGTGAAGAAGCGCAACGACACCTACTACCGGCACTTCTGGGAGTTGCTGCTCAACTACGACGCCGAGGCGCTCTCGAAGTCGATCGCGCGCCGCTTCGCCACCTGAGCGAAGAACCGGTTGCGCGCCGCCAGCTCCTCGACGTTCCACGGCGGCGGCTCGCAGCTCGGGCACCAGTGGCCGGCCTTGAGCACCAGGTAGGGCGACCCGTTGAACTCGTGGCCGAGCGCGCAGCGCCACTTCAACCGCGCGCGCAGGTTGCCGGGCTCGACCTCCTCCGACACCAACACGCCGCCGCGAAATTCGGCCGCGGTGGCGAAGTCGTCGCGATCGAGCCGCGACTTCGTCTCGTCGTAGCCGTGATCGAGGCGCAGCGGCTCGGCGTTCGAGCGCTGAAAACGGGCATCGTCCCACGACACCGAGTAGCGCCAGCCGTCGGGCGACCCGTAGAACGCGGTCAGCTCCGGCTCGCGCTTGCCGTGAATCCACGAGAGCGTGCCCCGCGGCTTCATCGCCACCTTCGCCATCAGCCGTTTGCGCACCACGCGAGGCACCCACTGGCTCGCCCAGCGCCGCCACTTCGGCACCTGCCGCGAGACCTGAAGCAGAAATTCGCGCAGGCCCTCCGAGCGAAACAGCAGCCACTTCTCGAGGTCGTCGGAGTCGAGGTACCAGTGGCCGTGAAAGTTCTGGGTCGCGAACCAGTGCGGCTCGAACCAGTCGCTCAGCTCGCCGAGATCGCATGCCTCGAACACGCCGCGCATGAACTCGAGCGCGGTGCAGCGAAACCGATCGCCTCCGCCGATGTTGTAGACGCGGTTCCAGAACTCGGCCGGCAGCTCGCGGCACACCGCCTGGCGAATCAGCCGGCCCGAGTCGCGCGCGGTCACCCACTCCAGGCAGTTGCCGAGCGGTTGATGAAACGCGATCGGGTCGAGCGAGCCGATTCGGGTGACCAGCTCGGGGTAGGCGAGCGCGGTCTGCCGCAGCCAGACCCAGCGCCGCACCTGCGAGTCGACCAACAGCCGCTCGGCGCGAATCTTCGAGCAGGCGTAGCGATCGAACACGCTCGGGAACATCGGGTCGCCCACCCGGCCCCAGTGAATCGGCGGAGGCCGGTTGCCGGTCTGCGCCACGCTGCCGATGCCGATCACCCGGGTGTGCTCGAGCTGACCCTGGTCTTCGAGCGCGCGGAGCAGGTTCTCGATCGAGCCGACGTTGATCTTGTCGGCGAGCTCGGGGTTCTCGTCGGCCGCCGGCGAGACCAGCGCCGCGATGTGCACCACGAAGTCGCAGCCCTGCACCGCGTCGCGCACCGATGCGTAGTCGGTGAGGTCGCCGGCCATCAGCTCGAGCGGGCCGAGCGTCTGCAGCTGCTCGACCACCGGCCGCGCGCGATCTTTCGGGAGCACCAGCGCCCGCACGTGCACCCCGGCCCGGAGCAGCTCTTCGAGCGCGAAGCGACCCATCGTGCCGGTCGCGCCGGTCAGCAAAACGGTGGGGGTCGAGCTCACGCCCGGCGAGTCTTAGCCGAAGATGCGGGTCAGCCAGAGATCGCTGAAGCGGTAGACCAGGCTCCACGAGGGGCCGTTGGCACCTTCGAGTAACCCCATCGTCGAAAACCAGGCGAGAAACGCGATCACCAGCGCGTACGGCGCCCGGTAGACCATCTGCCGAATGTCGCGCCAGGCCCAGTCGCCGCGGTCGCGAATGTTGGCGACCTTCTGGTAGCGGAACATCAGGTACGCGAACGGCGCCAGCGCGCAGACCCAGGCGACGAAGTTCACCAGCGGCACGCCGAGGAAGAACGGCGGCAGGCTCGCGTCCCACACCCAGCAACCGGCGGCGGTGGCGAGCGGGTCGATCTGCAGATCGAGCATGGTGGCGATCACGCCGACCAGCACGCCCGAGAGCGCCGCCGACTCACGCAGCGCCGGGAACCAGGAGCGCAGGTACCAGACGGTGAAGGTGGCGATGTACAGCATGATGCACCAGCCGACCATCGTCGCCACCGGAGCCACCAGCGGCGGAACCATCGTCAGGGTGAGCTTGGTCTCGTGGAAGAAGCCGAGCCAGATGCCGCCGTTCTCGAGCACGGCTCCGTAGAGCAGGCCGGCGCCGAAGAAGAGCGCGACGTGGCCTTTTCGGTGCTTGAACGCGTGCCAGATCATCGCCGCGGCGAAGGCGAAGTTCGACAGCTCGAACCAGGTGAGCAGCGCCTCGCCGTGAACCGGCGACGGGCGGTGGTACGAGATGTTGAGCACCGGCCAGACCAGCACCGGCACCATCGTCGCCAGCAGCATCAGCGAGCGGTTCGCCACCGTCGGCGAGCGGAACACCCGCGCCAGGTAGAACGACACGAACACCAGGTAGGGGAACGCCACCGTCCACGCGGTGTCGATGCGCGACGGCTCGAAGTTGGTGAGCCCGGTGTTGAGCAGCAGCGAGCCGTAGAAGAAGTACATCCACAGCGGCAGAAACCGCCAGACTTCGGCACGCGCGCGCTTGAAGAGCGACTCGCGCTCCTGCGCCAACAGCAATTCTTGGGGGAGCTCGAGCTCGCCTGTGCGCATAGGCGGGCGCAGAGTGGGACCTGAGGGCCATGCTCGTCAAGTGACCCTCTAAGCTCGCCTCTCGACTGGCGATTTCGGGTGCCCGGGGGCCGAAAAAAGTACGCAACTTTCCCCTCGAATCCACGATGCGGGTACGGTCCCGGCCGTGCGTTTCGGGGCGATCTTCTTGGTGCTCTTGGCGGGCTGCCGGATCGAAACGGCGACCCCGAAGAGCGCCTCGGGCGCGGACTGCTCGAAGCCTTCGGGCGACGTGTGGATCTACACCTCGATGTACCGCGAGGTGGTCGATCGCTTCGACCCGTTGCTGAAGCAGCGTTTGCCGCAGGTGAACGTGCACTGGTTTCAGGCCGGCACCGAGAAGGTGCTCGCGCGCCTCGAGGCCGAGCTGCAGGCGGGTGGCACCCAGGCCGACGTGTTGCTGGTGTCGAACCCGTTTCTCTATCGCCGCCTCAAAGATGAGGGGCGGCTGCAGCCGTACGTGCCGCCGGGAGCGCTGCGGGCGCCGCGCAGTCTGGTCGACGACGACGGTGCGTATGCGCCGGTGCGGCTGTCGACGATGGTGATGGTGAAGCGCGCGGGTGCCACTGCGCCGGACTCGTTCGCGGGGCTGGTGGACCCGAGGTTCAAGGACAAGGTGGCGCTCGGCGACCCGCTCTCGTCGGGCACTGCGTTCACCTGGTCGGTGTTCCTGAAGCAGAGCGACGGGGTCGAGGTCTTTCAGAGGCTCCGCGACAACGGCGCGCGCCTGGCGGGAGGGAACGCCGCGGTGCTCCAGAAGATCGAAGGCGGCGAGGCAGACGTCGGCGTGCTGCTGCTCGAGAACGCGCTCGCCGCCCAGGCGAAGGGCTCGAAGGTCGAGGTGGTCTGGCCGAAGGACGGGGCGGTGGTGATTCCCGGTGACGCGGCGATCTTCAAGACCACCCGGAACCTGCAGGGCGCGCAGGCGGTGATCGACGAGCTGTTCTCCGATGAAGGCCAGCGGTTGATCGTCGGCGGCGACATGCACGCGGTGGATCCGCGGCTGCCGGGGCCGGGCACCGAGCCGGCGTTGGACGAGCTGATGAAGCGGTCGCGGCCGTGGAGCCCCGCGCTGGAGAAGGAAGGCGTCGAGCAGGCGGAGACGCTGAAGACGGAGATTCAGAAGGTGTTCGCGAAGTGAGTGCAGCGGGGAGCCGGGCATGAAGCGCTCGATCGCGTGGGTGGCACTCACCGCGCCGTTGACCGCGTTCGCGCTGTTTCCCCTCGCGCGGCTGCTGCTCGGCGCCGAGCTCTCGACGATGTTCGACGAGCGCGCGCTGCTCGGCCTGCGCGGCACCCTGCTCTCCTCCGCCGGCGCCTCGGCGATCGCGCTCATGCTCGGCCTGCCGACCGCGCTGCTGATCGAGCGCTGCGAGCTGCCCGCCCGCCCTGCCCTGCGCGCGATGTTCACCCTCCCCGCGGCGCTCCCGCCGTTCATCTTCGCGATGGGCTGGGTCTCGCTCGCCAACCCGAGCGCCGGCTGGCTCAACCAGCTGCTGGGCGCCAAGGTGTTCGACATCTACGGCGCCGGGGGAATCGCCTTCGTGCTCGGCGTGTCGGGAGCTCCGCTCGTCTACCTCGCCTGCCGCGCCGCGCTTCAACGCATCGACTCGTCGCTCGAAGAGGCGGCGCGCATCTGCGGAGCGGGCCCGCTGCGCACGCTCTTCACCATCACCGCGCCCCTGGCGATGCCGGCGGCGCTCTCGGGGGCGGCGCTGGTGTTCCTCTTCGCCGCGTCTGCCTTCGGTGTTCCCTACCTGCTCGGCGTCACCGCGACACCGCCGACCCCGACGCTCACCACCCTGGCCTACGCGCAGCTGCTCACCGGCTCCCGCGGCCTCTCGCAGGCCGGGGCGCTGGCGATCTGGCTGCTGATCCTCGCCACCGCGGTGCTCGCGCTCGCCGAGTGGCTCGGCCGGCGGGCACGCACCGCGATTCCGGTCGGCAAGGGCCTCGCGCTCCGCCCGATGTCGCTCGGCCGCTGGCGCACCCCCGCGTTCGCAGCCGCCTGCGGGGTGCTCGCGATCGCGGTGGTGCTCCCGCTCGGCGCGGTGCTGCTCACCTCGCTGCAGCCGAGCTACGGCCGCTTCGACGGCCTGACGGTGAAGCACTGGAGCGCCCAGCTCACCCACCCGCGCACGCTCGCCGCCGCCGGCCGCAGCCTGGTGCTCGCCGCCGGCTCGGGGCTGGTGGTGATGATCGCGGGTCTCGGCTACGCGCTGCTCGCGCGAACGGGCGCATGGGTGGCGAAGGCGCCGCGGCTGCTCTCGAGCTGGCCCTACGCGGTGCCGGGCACCGTGCTCGCGCTCGGCCTGGTGCTCACCTTCTCGCGCGACGTGCGCTTCGTCATCGCCGATCAGATCGCGCTGGTGCTCGCGCTCGCCAACACGCTCTGGCTGGTGGGGGTCGCCTACGTGGTGAAGCACCTCGCGCTCGGCACCCGCAACGCCGCCGAAGGCCTCGCCCGGGCCGACCCCACGCTCGCGGAGGCCGCCCGAATCTCGGGAGCGAC
Source organism: Myxococcaceae bacterium (assembly GCA_047602415.1). Taxonomy (GTDB): domain Bacteria; phylum Myxococcota; class Myxococcia; order Myxococcales; family Myxococcaceae; genus JASGHH01. The sequence goes on from JASGHH010000001.1 coordinate 2,455,276, forward strand.
CCCGTTCACCGCCTTCCTCGACGCCACCCTGCCGCAGCTGAAGAGCGCGCTCGCCGCGGCGTTCACCGTCACCTTCCTCGCCTGCGCGACCGAGATGACGATGTCGGTGCTGCTGGCGCCGACGGGGAAAGACCTGCTCGGCACGTTGCTGTTCGAGACGATGAGCTACGCCGACCCCAACGGCGCCTCGGTGCTGGCGTGCGCGTTCGTGCTCTTCGTCGGTGGCGGCCTCGCGGTGCAGGCCTGGCTGACGCGCGAGGCGCCGCGATGAGCACGGTGCGGCTGACGAAGGTGACCAAGTCGCTGGGTGGCAACCCGGTGGTGCGCGGCCTCGACCTCGAGGTGAACGCCGGAGAGCTGGTGGCGCTGCTCGGCCCCTCGGGCTGCGGCAAGACCACGACCTTGCGCATGGTGGCCGGCCTCGAGCGCGCCGACGGCGGAGAGATCGAGATCGCGGGCGAGAAGGTCGACGGAGCGGGCACCCACGTGCCTCCGGAGCGCCGCCGGGTGTCGATGGTGTTCCAGAGCTACGCGGTCTGGCCCCACCGCAGCGTCGAAGAGAACGTCGCCTACCCGCTCGAGCGCCAGGGCGTGGCGCGCGACGAACGCGCCAAACGCGTGCGCGAGGCGCTCGAGCTGATGCGCCTGGGCGACCTCGCCACCCGCCGCCCGTCGGCGCTCTCGGGCGGGCAGCTGCAGCGGGTCGCGCTCGCACGGGCGGTGGTGGCGCAGCCGAAGGTGTTGCTGCTCGACGAGCCGCTGTCGAACCTCGACGCCGCGCTGAAAGAAGAGCTGCGCGCCGAGCTCGCGGCGCTGAAGGCCCGCCTCGGCACCACGATGCTCTACGTCACCCACGATCAGGCCGAGGCGCTCGCGCTCGCCGATCGGGTGGCGGTGATGAACCAGGGCGTGATCGAACAGCTGGCCACTCCGCAGGTGCTCTGGAACCAACCCGCGACCGCGTTCGTGGCCCGCTTCGTCGGAGGCTCGAACGTGCTCGACCCTGCCGCCGCGCGCCTCGCGCTGCCGGCCGGCTTCGACACCGGCGGCGCCACCCAGGTGGCGGTGCGAGCGGAGGACGTGATCGTCGGCCCGGGTGAGCCGAACGCCACCGTGAAGGCCTCTCTCTTCCTCGGCAGTCAGGTCGAGCTGCGCCTCACCCTCGGCGACGCGGAGGTGAAGGCGCTGGTGCCGCCCGAAGGCGCCCCTACGCCGGGAGCGAAGGTGCGGGTGACGCTCCACCGGGCGTGGCGCTTCTGACCGCGCGTGACTTGCGCACGATGCCGGTCACCAGCAGCCCGGTGATCAGCGCCGAGAACACCGTCGGCCCGAGAAAGAAGAACTTCACCGCCATCACCCCGTTGAACGCCATCGCGGCCACCAGGCCCCACGCGATCACCGACACGCTCGGCCACGCCTGAGCCGAAACCGCGTCGAGCTGCCAGGCCGCCAGCGCCACCAGCAGCAGAAAGGCGGAGACGGTCAGCCCGAAGCCCATCCAGAAGCCGTACCAGGTGGAGTCGGCGCCGTTGAAGACGAAGTGCACCGTCTTCATCTGCGCGAACACCACGTCGGAGTCCGCCCCGAGGCTCTTCTGGGCCAGCATTCCGCCCGCGGTGTGACCGGCGCAGAACAACAGCAGCAGGTAGGCCGCCAACCGAAACGGAGTCAGGAACCTCACTGCGCCTCCAGCCAGGTCGACAGCCAGGTCGAGACCCGCTCCCAGCCTTCGGTGTGGCTGCGGCAGGCGTCGGCGTTGTCGCCGAACCCCTCGTGCTTGATCGTCACCCGGGTGCCGCCCTCGATCGCCTCGAGCCGGTAGGTCACCGTGGTCGGCGGCCCGTCGACCCACTTGGGGTGCCACGTCTGCACGAGCTTGCGCGGCGGGTCGACCTCGAGGAACTCACCGCCCACCTCGAAGGGCTTGCCGTCGTGGCCGATGCCGGTCGACTTCCACTGGCCGCCGGCGCGCACCTCGCCGACCCACTTCGTCACCCGGTACAGCTGCGGCGAACCCCACCACTGCGCGATCTCCTCGGAGGCCAGCGCCTGAAACACCCGCTCCGGCGCCGCCTTGATCTCGATCGAAGCCAGCAACATGCCGCTCGTCACGTCGGCCACCGCCCGCGCCGCGCCCCGCTTCAGCTCTTGCGTCATTTAACCTCCAGGTAACGCTTCAGGTTGTTCAAGCTGGTGAGCCAGAAGCCGCGGTAACCCTCGACCCAGCTCGCCACCGGGCGCAGCCGATCGGCGTGGAGCGAGTACACCCGCTCCCGCCCCGACCGCTGCTCGCTCACCAGCTCGGCCTCCCGCAGCACCCTCAGATGCTTGGAGATGGCGGGCCGCGACTGCTCGAAGTCGACCGCCAGGGTGTTCACCGGCGCCGGCCCCGCCCTCAGCCGATCGAGGATCGCCCGGCGGGTCGGGTCGGAGATCGCTTTGAACACGTCCATCTTGGCCGCTGCGCCCATGGCCAAATGAGTAACCGAGTGGCTACCTGTTTGTCAACTCAGTGCTTGCAGGCGAACAGCACCGCGCTCGCCAGGTGCTTGGTGAACGAGGTGATCGCGACCGCCTGGTCTTTCTCGAGCTTCTTCATGAACGACTCGATGCCGGCCTCGATCGCCTTCTTCGGCGGCGTCTTCGAGCCGAAGTAGCGGTGCAGCTCGTCGGGCGAGAGCACCCAGCACTGCCCGAGAAACGGCTTGTCGGTCAGGTTCACCACGTCGAGCAGGCTGGAGGTGCCGGCCTTCTCGGCTCGGGCGCGCGCCGCCGCCACCGTCGTCTCGCCAGCGAGCTGGTGCTGCCCGTCGAGCAGGGTCTGCTCCAAGGTGCCATTCCACTTCACCCACGCCGTCCACGAAGAGGCCACGTGCGCTCCGATCTTTAGTAGAGACATAAGCCCAATGGCCGCACCCGTCAGCTACCGCGTCAGCGTCACCCGCCCCCACTCGCACCTGTTCGAAGTTCAGGCGCACTTCCCTCCCGCCGGAGACGAGCTCACCGTCTGCTTCCCGGTGTGGACGCCCGGCAGCTACCTGGTGCGCGAGTACGAGCGCCACGTGCAGGAGCTCTTGGTTCGCGACCTCACCGACAAGCCGTTGCCGTTCGAGCGGGTCGACAAGCGCACCCTGAAGATTCGCGCGGGCAACAAGCCGGTGCGGGTCGACTACAAGGTGTACGCCAACGAGCTCACCGTGCGCACCAGCCACCTCGACGGCTCGCACGGCTACTTCAACGGCGCCAACCTCTTCTATTACAGCGAGGCGCTGCGCGATCGGGAGCACCGGGTCGCGCTTCACGTGCCCCAGGGGTGGAACATCACCTCCCCGCTCGAGCAGCAGGGCATGGAGCTTTGCGCCAAAGACTACGACGAGCTGGTCGACTCTCCCTGCGAGCTCGGGCCGCACACGCCGCTGGAGTTCACCGCCGGCAACGCGAAGCACCAGATCGTGCTCTGGGGCGACCCACGGCTCGACGAGAAGAAGCTGGTCTCAGACCTCACCCGGGTGGTCGACACCGAGGCGGCGATGATGGGCGGGCTGCCCAACTCCCGGTACGTGTTCTTCATCTACGCCACCGACAAGGGCCGGGGCGGCCTGGAGCACAAGGCGTCGACCGCGCTGCTGTTCCCGCGCACCCAGTTCTCGAGCACCAAGGGCTGGGAGGACTTTCTCACCCTCGCCGCGCACGAGTACTTTCACCTCTGGAACGTGAAGCGGATCAAGCCGAAGGCGCTGGTGCCGTTCGACTATTCCAAAGAGGTCTACACCACCCTGCTGTGGGCGTTCGAAGGCGGCACCAGCTACTACGACAACCTGCTGGTGCGGCGCGCCGGGCTGATGACCGCGTCGCGCTACCTCACCCGGCTGGGCGAGTCGTTCAGCGCGTTGCACGCCACCCCCGGCCGCAAGGTGATGAACCTGCTCGACGCGTCGTACCTGTCGTGGGTGAAGCACTACCGCCCCGACGAGCACTCGCCCAACAGCATGATCAGCTACTACCTCAAGGGTGAGCTGGTGGTCGCGCTGCTGGACCTCACCATTCGGCAGAAGACCAAAGACCAGAAGAGCTACGACGACGTGATGCGCCTGTTGTGGAAGCAGTACGGCGACGAGTCGGGCGTGCCCGAAGACGGCATCGAGAAGGCGGCGTCTGAAGTGGCGGGAGCCGACCTGAAGCCGTTCTTCGATCGCGCGCTGCGCAGCACCGACGAGCTCGACTACTCGGTGTTCTCGCACGTCGGCCTCGAGCTGAAGCTGCGGCACCGCGAGTCGTCGAACGACAAGGGCGGCAGCGCCCCCCGGGTGAAGGGCGAGGACAAGCCGAGGGGCTGGCTGGGCGTGCTCACCCGCGGCTCGGCGACCATCGCCTCGGTGCTCGAAGGCTCTCCCGCGCAGCAGGGCGGCCTCTACGCCGAAGACGAGCTGGTGGCGCTCGACGGGCTGAAGGTCGACTGCTCCAGCCTGGTGAGCCGCACCGAAGAGAAGAAGCCCGGCGACAAGGTGAAGCTGCTGGTGTTTCGCCGCGAGAAGCTGACCGAGCTCGAGCTCACCCTGGGTGCCCGGCCGCTCGACGCCGCCTACCTGGCCCGGGTGGAGAAGCCGACCGACGAGCAGCGCGCCGCCTACCGGGCCTGGCTCAACGCTCATTGGGACGAGCCGACCGACCGGCCCACCTTGTGAAAATCCGACCTGTTCGCTAAGCCACCCGCCCGATGAGACGGCTCGCGTTTCTGCTCTTCGCGGTCAGTGCGTGCGGTGCCCCCACGTTGCTTCCCGACGGAGGGCGGCCCGACTACGGCTGCCACCAGCAGACGGCGAAGGTCTCGGTGAAGGTGGTCGACACCGGCGGCAACACCGTCACCGGCGCGACGGTGACCGCGATCAACGTCGGCTCCGGAGCGATGGGCAGCTACAGCACCGACAGCAACGGGGTGACGCTGGGCGTGACCGACTCGTACGCGCCGGGCGTGGTGCGGCTGCAGGCGACCAGCTCCGGCCGCCAGAGCCCCGACTACGACGTCACCTTCACCTGCGACACCTGCACCTGCACCGTGCAGCCCAACGCGGTCACGTTGACGGTGCAGTAGTGGCCAAGCGCCCTTCGCTCAGCGATCTGCGGGAGCGGTACGTCGAGCGCGGCCGGCCAGTCCCCAAGGATCTCCTCGCCGAGCTGGAGGCCGACACCCGGGCCGGCGCCCAGGCGCTGCTGAAGGCGATCAAGTCGAGGCGCGCGGCCAACCGGTCGGAGGGCCAGCGGCTGCGCCAGATGCTGAAGTTCGAGACCGAGCTCTACCAGCAGGGCTTCACCCTGATCGCCGGCGTCGACGAAGCGGGCATGGCTCCCCTCGCAGGCCCAGTCGTGTCGGGCGCGGCGATTCTGCCCAAGGGCTACAAGCTCGAGGGCCTCGACGACTCGAAGAAGATTCTCGACGAAGAGAAGCGCGCCGAGTTCGCCGCCGAGATCAAACGCAACGCGGTGGCCTGGGCGGCCGGTTGGGCGAGCGTCGAAGAGGTCGACTCGCTCAACATCTACCACGCGGGGTTGTTGGCGATGCGCCGCGCGGTCGAGGGGCTGAAGGTGGCGCCCGACTACGTGCTGGTCGACGCGCGAAAGATTCCCCACATTCCCCAGCCGCAGCGGGGAATCATCAAGGGCGACGCGCTCTCACTGTCGATCGCCGCCGGAGCGATGATCGCGAAGACCACCCGCGACGCGCACATGGCGACGCTCGATCAGAAGTACCCGGGCTGGGGCTTCGCCTCGCACAAGGGCTACCCGACGCCGGAGCACCTCGAGGCGATCGACAAGCACGGAGTCTGCGAGATTCACCGGCGCAGCTTCGCTCCGGTGAAGAAGGCGCTCGGCCTGCTCCCAGAACAGAACGAGCTCTTCGCGGTGGAAGAGGTCGAAGCCAGCGTTCGCCAGAGCCGGCCGTGAGCGCCGACGTCGAGATCTCCGACTGGCTGGGCGAACAGGGCTACGGGCTTCCGGCGGCGCGGGAACGTGCGTTGCAGGCGCTGATCACCGCCGGCATCACCCGCGCCGGGAAAGCACGCATCTCGGTCGAGAAGCTGCCGCGCGCCGAAGAGCAGCTGGGCTCGCGCTTCTTTCTGCACTGCCCCAACCCGGAGTGCGTGACCAACGCCAAGGCCTCGGGTCGCGAGCCGGTGCTGACGTCGGAGAAGAACAAGTGCAACAGCTGCGGAGGCTCCGACAACCGCCGCGCGGTGAAGGAGCTGATCGACGCGTTCGCCAGCCGCGGGTGGAAGAAGCTGGTGGTGGTCGGCGGCTCGCCGTCGGTGCGTGAAGAGCTGGAGCGGTCGTTGGGCTCGGCGCTGACTCTGCGGGTGGTCGACGGGACCGAGCGGCGGCCGATCGAGCGCGCCAAGGCCGATCTCGACTGGGCCGACGTGGTGCTGGTGTGGAGCGCCAGCGAGCTCCACCACAAGGTGTCGCTGCAGTACACCCAGGTCGCGGGCGAGGCGAAGAAGAAGCTGGTGCACTGCCACCGTCGCGGCATCGCGCAGCTGCTCGGTGAAGCGGTCGCGCACGCGCGGAAGTAGTGGCTCAGTAGAACTGGTTGGCCTTGTCGATCACCGCCTGCGCGCCGGGTCGTGCCCCGCGGTAGCGATCGCGAAGCCAGATGCGAGCGCACGCCACCGGCTGCGGCATTCGGGTGCAGTCCCACAGATGGCGCGGACCGTTGGGTGCGTACACCTCGACTGCCTGCACCACCCCATCGCAGGTGGCGGTCAGCCGTGCGCCGCCGATCGGCAAGGCGTCGGGCGTCGAGGGCTCTTCGTCGAGCGCAGAGACGAGCGTGGCCGCGATCTCCCGCTGGCGGCGGCTGGCGTCGATTGCCTTGCTGCCTGCAGACAGGTTCCACACCAAGGTGAGATGCACGAGCGGCTTCGAGCCCCAGGCGTCTGCGAAGTCGGTGACCTCCAGCGAGCCGGCGGTCGAGCTCTCGACGCACTTCAAGGCCGCGGTGCTGCTCCGTGGGCGAAACAGGCCGGCACCGATCAGGGCCAGCGCGAGCGCGGCGCCCACGATTCCAGCGACGCGCGGGGCCTTCACTTCGGCCCGAGCAGCTTGAGCCCGTCGCCGCTGGCGCAGTCGTCTTCTTCGATCACGTGCTCGATGCCGGGCACTTCACCGAACGAGAGCTGCGACTCGAGGCTGTCGTCGCCGCCGCGGAGCATGCACTTGGTCACCTCGACCTTGGTGGGCGAGCCGTCGGCCCACTTCAGGGTGAGGTCGCCACACTTCTTGCCCGGCGGCACCACCAGCTTTGCCGCCGGCGAACGCACACCGAACTTTCGCGCAGAGCAGTCGAGCTTCACCGTGCCCAACTGCAGCACGAACCGCTCTTTGCCCCGGGTGACCGAGCCTTCGTACTTCTCGGTGAGCGACGCCTTCCACTTCAGGCCTTTCAACAGCGGCTCGGCGCGAGCGGTCGCGTCTGCGAGGCTGAGCTTGTCGGCGGGCTTCACCACCGGGGGATCCGCGGCTTCCTGCACCCGCTCGAGCACCGCGTGGTCGGCGTCGTCGATGCGCAACGTCCACGTCTCGCGCTGCACGGGCACGAACAGCTCGACCTTGGTGGTTCGCGCGACCAGCGTGGCCGGCTTCTCGGCATACGCCATCGCCGCCAGCAACACCGCGATCCCCGTCAGCCCCCGCACGGCCATCAGCCTATTCAAGCTTCGGCGCGAGATCGAACTTGCTCGCATCGATCGCCGCCGAGACGTTCCCCGCGCGCGGGTCTGCATTTCACATCGCGTTCTTGCGCAGCCAGTTCATCGCCGCGAGCGGCTCGGCCGCCACCGCCGCCAACATCCCGCCCATCGCAGCGCCGACCACGCCCACCGAGCTCACGTCGGAGCCGCCGAAGAACAGCCCCGGCACCGGAGAGCGCGGCTTCAGCCCTGCGTTGGCGAAGCGCTCGGGCGTCGGCTCGATGCCGTAGATCGAGCCGCCCACCGGCCGGGTGAAGTGCTCGGTCGACAGCGGCGTCGACAGCTCGGCGTGCGCCAGCATCGGCTTCAACGCCGGCAGCCGTTGGAACAGCTGCTCGAGCATCTTCTCGGTCATCTTCTGCTTGAACGCCTCGTACGCCTCGCCACGGCGGTGCCACTTCGAGCCCAGCCACCGCTCGAACACCTCGTAGGGCACGAAGGTCACCACCTCGCCGGTGTGCTTCTTCGGGTCGGTGTGGTTGGGGTCTTTCAGCGACGGGAAGCTGGTGTAGAGCACCGGCGCGTTCGGCAGCTGGCCCTCGGGCGCCACCTTCCACGCGTCGTCCTCCGAGTCCCACACGTCCCAGAACCACTGGTTGGCCGCGGTCGCCCCAGCCTGGCGAATGTCGCCGTTGAAGCCGAGGTACAGGCACACGTGCGCCGACGCGGGCTTCAGCGTCTCCACGCTCTTCACCCACGGCGCATTCGCCAGCTCGGGCAACAGCCGCTGCACCGTCGACAACACGCCCGCGGCACTGATGATCCTCGGGGCGCGAATCTCTTCACCGGTCTTCAGCCGCACCCCAACCGCACGGCCGCCCTCGAGCAGAATGCGCTCCACGTCGGCGTAGATGCGGGTCCAGCCTCCGGCCTCGGACACCGTGCCGAGCAGCGTCTTCGCCAGCTGCGCCGAGCCGCCCACCGGGTAGTAGCCGCCCCACTGAAAGTGCTTCACCACCAGCGCCTGCATCGCGAACGCCGACCGCGACGGCACCGAGCCGTAGTACCCCCACTGCGCGGCCATCAGCGTGCGCAACTTGGGCTCGGTGGTGAGCGACTCGATGGTGGAGCGGGTGGTGCGCTGGAGCCACGACTGAACGCCGCGCGCCATCAGCTTCTCCGCCGCGCCCGAGAACGAGCGAGGCAGCACCCGCGACAGGTAGTAGCCGCGCATGCCTCCGGAGATCTCCTTCACCAGCCGCAGGTACTGATCGATCGCCGCCGATTCACCCGGGAACGCGCGCACCAGGTTCTCGCGAAACTGCATCGGGGTGTTCGGGAAGTCGATTCTGAAGCCGCCGGGAAAATGAAACTCGTCGTAGGTCTCGCCGAGCGACGCCCACTGCAGCTTGCCGTCGGTGAGCGCGTGGAGCATTCGCCCCGGCATGCTCTTCACCGTCACCTCGCCGACGGCGTGCACCCCGACGTCCCAGGTGAAGCCCTTGCGCGAGAAGGTGTGGGTGTAGCCGCCGGGCACGTAGTGCTGCTCCAGCACCAGCACCTTCATCCCGATCTTGGCGAGGAGGGCAGCGGCGGTCATCCCGCCCATGCCCGAGCCGATCACAATCGCGTCGTAGTCGCCTGGTTTGGCGTCACGGCTCCACGGCCGGTCCAAGCTCAGCCCAGCGCCTTCTTCTGCGCCTCGTTGAGCTCGGCGATCGCCGCCAGCCCTCCATCGAGCATCGCGTCGAGCTGCGCGCGGTCGAAGTGGCCGCGCTCGGCGGTGCCCTGCACCTCGACCAGCCGCCCGCCCTCGAGCGCGACGATGTTGAGGTCGACCTCGCCCGAGGAGTCTTCGGTGTAGTCGAGGTCGACGTGCACCTTGCCGTTCACCACCCCGACCGAGACCGCCGCCACCGGGGTCACCTTCGGCATCTGGAGCACCTTGCCGACCTGCTTCAGCTTGCGCAGCGCCAGCATCATCGCCACGTAGGCGCCGGTGATCGACGCGGTGCGGGTGCCGCCGTCGGCCTGGAGCACGTCGCAGTCGAGGGTGAGGGTGCGCTGACCGATCGCCTTCAGGTCGAGCGACGCGCGCAGCGCCCGGCCGATCAGCCGCTGAATCTCCATCGTGCGGCCGGTCTGCTTGCCCTTCGCCGCTTCACGGTCGGTGCGGTCGTGGGTGGCGCGCGGGAGCATGCCGTACTCCGCGGTCAGCCAGCCGCCGCCGGTCTGCATCACGTGGGGAGGCACCCGGTCGTTGACGCTGCAGGTGACCAACACCTTGGTGTCGCCGAACTCCACCATGCAGCTGCCTTCGGCGTGCTTGGTGGCGTTGATCGACAGCGTGACGGGACGGAGCTGCAGCGGACCGCGATTGAACGAACGCATGCGCGCAGCCTTAGCACCGAACGTGGCGCTTCAGGGAGCTTCGCCGTCGCGCGCCGCCGCGGTGCCCGCCAGGTAACCCTTCACCGCCTCGGCGATCGCCCCGGCCAGCTTGTCCTGGTAGTCGGCGTCGGCGAGCTTCTTCGACTCCTCCGGGTGGGAGATGAAGCCGATCTCCACCAGCACCGCCGGCGCCTCCAGGCCCATCAGCACGTAGAACGGCGCCTGCTGCACCCCGCGATCGATCGCCTGGGTGGCGGCGATCACCTTCTCTTGCACCGCGTAGGCGAGCCGCGACGACTGGGCGTGGTTCTCGGAGCGCTGCAGGTCGGCGAGAATGTACGCCAGCGTGTCACCCTGCCCCGCCTTGAGCTGCTTCGACTCGGCGTTCTCGCGGGCCGCCACCTTTCGAGCGTCTTCACCCGACGCGGCCGCGCTCAAGAAATAGGTCTCGATGCCCTCGGTCTTCAGCCGCTGCCAGCGCATCGGCATCGAGTTGGCGTGAATGGAGATGAACAGCGCCGGCTTCTGCTCGTTGGCGATGCGCACCCGCTCTTCGAGCGCCAGCGTCTGATCCTTCTCGCGGGTCATCGTCACCGTGGCGCCGACGCCGTCTTCGAGCGCCTTCTTCAGCCGCTTCGCCACCTGGAGCGAGACGTCTTTCTCTTTGCCGTTGGTGGGCGAATAGGCGCCGTCTTGGGTGCCGCCGTGGCCGGGGTCGACCACGATCAGCGGGCCGGCCGAAGCCGTGAACGCCAACAGGCAGCTGAGAATCCCCGAGCGCAACGCCGCGAGTGTACGCCACCGAGGTGAATTTCGCCCGTGCGCGGCCCGTCAGACGCCCCGGCCGGATTCGTTCGGGAGGGCGCATGCGGCGTGTCGTGCTGCTGCTCTGCTTGGCGCAGGCAGCGTGTTTCGTTCCAGTTCGCGAGACGTATCGCATCAACGGCTCGGCGTCGGAGCTGCTCTCGACCGCGCGGGAGAACGCCCAGAAGCTCGGCTATCAGACGACCGACGGCGCCGACGGCGGCTTCACCATCACCGCCTTCGCGGGCCGCCGGGCGGGTGAGTCGCTCGAGGTGAGCGCGGCCGACGACACCCTCACCATCGACGGGAGCGGGGCAAGCCGGGCGACGACCGAGCAGCTGAGCTTCCGGCTCAGCGAGTCGGCGGAGATCCTCGCCCGCAGCACCAACGCCCAGCTGCACCACCTCACCGGGCCGAAGGTGGAGCCGCGCTCGCGGGCGCTCACGGTCGGGCTCGACCTGCTGCTGCCCGCGGCAGGCGCTCTCTACGCGCTCCGCGGGAGCCCGTACCGGGACTCGGTCGCGACCGCCAGCGGCAGGAGCTTCTGGTGGGAGGTGGTGGTGCGCGCGGAGCTCGACGTGATGGCGTTCGGCATCGGGGCCGAGCTCGTCTACCTCGACTCGGCCGCTCATCGGCCGTTCACACCCTACGCGCTGCTCGGCTCGATCGCCGTGGCGGTGCTGGTTCGGGTGATGTCGGTGTTGGTCGACTGGTCGGAGGTGGGCTACCGCAACGCGTACGCAGCGAGCGGCCTGCCTGCACCGAGCGAAGAACACGCCCCGCTGGTGGGCTACTCGATGCGACGGTGAGCTACGGGTTCTTGTGCACCGCCGGGTTGGCGAACGCCGCGATCGCGGTCACCACGTCGACGTCGACGTGCCCGGGCTGGTCGTACTCCGCCGGCGTCGAGGGGCCGGTGCCGCCGACCATCAGGTGGTTGAGCGACGGGAACAGCCGGAGCACCACGTTCGACTTGCCGGTCAGCGCCTGCTTGTAGAGGCCGAAGTCGCGCTCGGGCGAGACCTGGTAGTCGCGGCCGCCCTGCAGCACCATCGCCGGCACGCCGAGCCCAGCCACCGTCTTCACCGGGTCGTAGCTGCGCAGGTCGAGGTAGTAGGTGCCCTTGCCCACGCCGCCCACCGGGAACGGCACGTCGTCGGCCGCCTTCAGCGCCGGCGAGTGAATCTGCTCTTTGAACTTCTTCTGCTTCGCGAGCAGGTCTTCGCGCACCTTCGGGTCGGCGTTGCGGGTGAGGTAGTCGAGCTGCTCCTCCAACAGCGCGTCGATCGATCGCGCCGGCGCCGCCAGCATCACGATCGCCTTCACGCCCTTCACTTCTTTCGCGATGCGGGGAGCGAGGTACGCGCCCTGGCTGTGGCCGACCACGGTGAGCTGCTTGGGGTCGGCCTCCTTGGTGCTCGACAGCAGCGTGACCGCCGCGCGAACCGCGTCGATCACCTCGTCTTCCACCGTCGACACCTGCGCGGTGACCGCCTTGGTGCGCTTGGTGTAGCGGAGCACCAACACGCCGTGGCTCGACAGGCCCTGCGCGAGGTCCTTGAACACCTTGATCGCGCCCACCGACTCGTCGGCGTCGGCGGGGCCCGAACCGTGCACCAGCACCACCGCGGGGAATGGGCCGTCGCCCTTCGGCACGGTGAGAAACCCGGGCAGATCGACGCCGTTGCTCTTCACCACCACCGCGCGCTCGTCGAACTTCGCGGCGTCGGCGTACGGCGGAGGCGCCCAGCTCACCGCCTCGCCGGGCACGAAGAACAGCCCCTCCTGGCGCTCCTTGATGTCGTAGGCCGCCTTCACCCGAAACGGCCCCTTGGAGAACTTGCAGTCGACGTACACCACAGTGAACTCGGCGCCCGCCGGCTCCAGGGTGACCGCGCCGGCCGACTGAAACTCGCCCGCCTGCGCGAGCAGCTGTTTCCACGCCGCCTCCAGCTTGTCCTTCGGCATCGCGCGGGTGAGCTTGGGGCCGAAGCCCTTCACCGCGTCGGCGTACTGGCCCTTGCTGAGCTGCTCGACCAGCTTCTTCGCCTTCGGCTCGAGCGACGACTTCGACGCCGCCCAGAACAGGCCCGCGACCTCGCCGCTGCCGTCGACCACCACCCGAACGCTGCGCCGCGCGCTCTTGAAGTCGGCCTCGAAGGTGGCGAGCTGAAAGGCGTCTTTCACCTCCAGCTTTGGCGGGCCGAACGCGTCGAGCGGGCCGACCTCTTTCTCGAAGCCGTCCCAGATCTCCTTCAGCGGGTGCGCCTTCAGCGCTTCCTTCATCGTCGGGTTGCACTTCGCCAGCGCCTCGTCGAAGTGGTGGCCCTTGAGCGCGGTCAGAAAGCCCTGCGCGGTGTCGCGGGCGACGTCGGGCTTCGGAGGTTCAGCGGCGAGCGACAAGACCACGAGGGCGGTCAACATGGGCGCACACTACGTTGCTTTGATTGGGGGCGGGGCTTTCGGTTCGACGCACTGCTTACGCCGGAGCCCGCCCGCGATTGCGCGACCAGCCGTGCGGCGCGGGTGTGCTTCTCGCTCGCCCAGCGCGACCGGTGCCTGGTGACTCTGCGCAGGCCCTCCGCGATGGGGAGAGGCGCGGGCTGCTATCAAAGTGTCCGGAGTTAGCGCTTTGGAATGCGGAATGACGGTGTTCCTCGCCCGCGATCGAGTCGGCAGAGCATGAGTTCGCGGCATCGATGTCGCGGTTTCCGGGCCTGCGCGGTTGGCCACGCGCCAACTCCGGACACTTTGATAGCGCGCCAACCCGGTCTTCGGCGCCGTTGCGGGAGCCGACACAACCGATCGAAATGACTCGCAGTGCGTAGAGATTTCACGCCCACGTGCGGCGCTGAATTTCTGGCCACGCGCTAACTCCGGACACTTTGTAGACGCGACGACATCAAAGTGTCCGGAGTTACCACTCGCCGTTCGACACGTTGTTGGTCGCGAACGCCGACGACGCTCTCGAACGTGGAACGGCAGAACGCGTCGCGAGGCACACCCGCATCGCAGTGCTGGAGTCTCGATCGCGGGCGGAGTCGGACAACGGCACGGCGTTGAACCGAAGCCCCCACCCCAATCAAAGCGACTGCGTTGCCGCCTTCAGACGACTGCGATGGCCGGAACGCCGAGACTACTTCGCATCGGTCGTGAGGTACGGGCGCGCTCCGATGCGATCGACCTTCACCCACGGAGGGCCGCTCTGAAATGCGACCCAGGTGCCTGCGACCCTGCCCTTGACTGCCTCTGCCTTCACCGGGCCTTCGACGCGGCTGTCCAACGATTCATCGCGGTTGTCGCCGACCATGAAGTACTGCTCCGGAGGCACCACCCAGTGGCCATCGCCGTAGCCACCTTTGCCCGGTTGCATCTTCCAAGCGACGTCGCCGATCGACTCGATGAAACAGCTCGAGTCACCGGCGTCGCACGGCCGTCGTTCAATCGGGTGCTGGTTGAGGCTCACCTGCCCGTTCACGATGTCGACGGTATCGCCGCCGACGGCGATCACCCGCTTGATGAAGTCCTTTCCATCGCCGTGGTCGAACACCACGACCGAGCCGCGATCGACCTTCGAATGGCGACCCATCTTGATGATGAAGACCAGATCGTCTGGCGGCACCATCGGCCGCATCGCGTCGGTTGGCACGTGGTACGGCTCGACGACGAACGCTCGCAGCGGAATCGAGTGCACGGCCCCAATCAGGGTCGTCGCGATGACGAAGAGGGCGACGGGGCCGGCCGACTGCTTCTTCGTCGTGGGGAGCATTCCCGCGTGCACCGCCAGCGCAATGCGAGCGGCGTAAGCGATCGCCGCCAACACGGCCACGGCGCCGATCACCGCGGGCCTCAACGCGATCGACCCGAACAGCGCGATCGGCAGCAACATACTGAGCAGCCAAATCAGTGCACCGAGCTTCACCGCACCTGCGTAGAACTGACCGGCCCCTGGGAAGAGCAGTGAGAGCATGAACGCGCCCCAGCCGCCTCGCTTCAGTACCGGGAGGACGGCCGGAGGCGCAGGAGCGCTCACACCACCTCGATGCCCGGCTCGCCCTTCACCAGCTCACCGACCACCGCGGCGAACACGCCTTCGTTCAGCAGCCGCGCGACCACCTTGTGCATGTCTTTCGCGGCGACCGCGGCGAGCAGCCCGCCGTTGGTCTGAGCGTCGGCGAGCACGTACTGCAGGTACTGCGGCAGCGAGGCGGGGAACGTCACGCCCTTGAGCGCGTGCTCGAGGTTGGTCTTGGTGCCGCCGGGGATCACGCCCTGCTCGGCCAGGCCGATCACCTCTTCGAGCACCGGCACGTGCGCCGCGTGCAGCCGCGCCTTCAGCTTCGCGCCGCGCGCCATCTCCAGCAGGTGGCCCAACAGCCCGAACCCGGTGACGTCGGTGAGCGCGTGCACCTTGAACTTGCCCGAGGCGAACACCTCACCCGCGCGCTTGTTGAGGGTGCACATCTGCGCGGTCACCTGCTGCACCAAGGCCTCGCTGGCCAGCTTGCGCTTCAGCGCGGTGGTGGCGATGCCGGTGCCGAGCGGCTTGGTGAGCACCAGCACGTCGCCGGCCTTGCCGCCCTTGTTGGTGAGAATCTTCTTCGGGTGAACGATGCCGGTCACCGCCATGCCGTACTTCGGCTCCGGCGACTGCACCGAGTGCCCACCGAGAATGGGAATGCCCGCTTCCTTCGCCTTCGCCGCGCCGCCGGCCAGAATCTCCTGCAGCACCTCGATCGGCAGCTCCTTGGGAAACGCCACCAGGTTGAGCGCGAACAACGCCTTCGCGCCCATCGCCCAGATGTCGCTCATCGCGTTCGCCGCCGCCACCTGGCCGTACGAGAACGGGTCGTCCAACACCGGAGGGAAGAAGTCGACCGTCTCGACGACCGCCTGGGTGGCGTTGAGCCGGTACACCGCCGCGTCGTCGGCCGTCTCGTAGCCGACCAGCGCGTCGCGCGCCTTCACCTTGGGCAGACCGGAGAGCAGCTGACCCAGCACGTCGGGCCTCAGTTTCGCCGCGCAGCCGGCGCAAGCCGACAGCGACGTCAACGGCGGGTGATCAGGCCGCACGCAGGTATTCCCGCTGCAACAGCTCGAGCAGGAGCGTCGACACCGTCAGATCGTCCTTCTCGGAGTGATCGAGCACGCCCTGCACGGTGCCCCAGTTGTGCGCCAGCTGCAGCACGTCGAGGTGATCGGGCGTCAGGTCGCGCAGCGGAGCGGTCAACGGCTGGTTCACCGACAGCCCCGAATCCAGCGGCGGCAGCTCGGGCTGAATGCGCTTCAGCTCGTCGAGCTGGCGCAGCGAGTCCATCAGCAGCGCTTCGGTCGAGGTGTCGAGCTCGACCATGAACTCCTGGTTGTCGGGCGGGCGCAGCTCGAAGTCACCCGTTTCCCAGGTGATGATCCGGTTGAAGCTCTTCGCCGGGCCGAGGTCGTGGTTGTCGTCGATGCACGCGTAATAGACCTTGCCCTGACGGAGGAAGATCTTCGCCTCGTGCTCGTTGGTCACCACCAACACGCCGTTCTTCTTCGAGGTGTGGAACAGCTGGAGCAGGTCGGGCAGCGGCACCTCCTCCAACTTGCCGGTCATCGCGGTCTTGGTCTGCTTCGCCGCCTGCGCCTGACCGATGTTCTCGAGGTTCGCCTTCACCTGCGCTTCGTCGAGCTCGGCCACGTTCGAGCCCTGACGCACCAGCTTCAGAATCGAGGTGCCGATCAGAATGCGATCGCCCTCTTTCAAGCGGGTCGACTTCACCTTCTCGCCGTTGACGAAGGTGCCGTTGGTGGAGCCCAGATCTTCGATCGTGATCTTGCCGCTGGTGATGGTGATCTTCGCGTGCTTGCGCGAGACCATGTCTTCGACGAGCACCATGTCGAGCTCCGAAGAACGGCCGATCACCACGTTCTTGTCGCTCTTGAGCGGGAACTCGCCGCCCTGGTACTTGCCCGAGATGAACTTGAGCGCGAAGCCCGAGGCGCCGGTCACGATTCGGCCCCCTTCGGATGTTCACGCACCAGATTCAAGTACATCTCCGCCGAGCGGTTGCCCGGGTTCTTTTCCAACACGGCTTCCCACGTCTTCACCGCCTCGGCTTTGCGGCCGGCGGAATATAGCCCGATGCCGTAGTGAACCTGGCCGGGCAAATAGTTGGGGTTGATCTTCAAAAGCTCTTCGTACTCCTTGAGCGCTTCGGTGTGCTCGCCCTTGTCGCGCAGCGCGTCGGCCAGCTTCAGCCGCAGGTCGACGAAGGTGGGGCCCAGCTCGATCGCCCGGCGAAACTCACCGATCGCCTCCTCCACCATTCCGGTGGAGAGGAACACGTCGCCGATCTCGGCGTACATGTTCGCGATCTTCCCCTTCACGAAGGGGTCCATCTTGTTCGGGCTCGAACGCTGACGGGTGAGCGCCGCCTGGTAGACCTGCTTGGCCTCGGCGTACTTCCCCATGTCGTTGTAGATGACGGCGAGGTTCAGCGCCGCGTCGGTGTACGCGGGGTTCAGCCGCAGCGCGGCTTCGAACGCCCGCTGGGCCCGGGCGAACTGGCCCTGGTCGTGGTAGATGATTCCGAGCATGTTGTAGACGTCGGCGAACGACTGGTTCTGCTCGACCACCTGGGTCAGATACTTCTCCGCCTGGGCGTACTGCTTCTTTTCGAAGTAGCCGCGGCCCAGCGTCAGCAATTGCTTGAGCGCGTCATCCATGCGGGGAAAGCGGGAGGGTTTTCCGCTGTGGTTGACGTAGCCTACATGAGTCCCTGGGGGAAGAAGAATTCCGCGCCCTTGGCCTTCAAGGTGAGCCGTTTCGTCCCGGTGACTTCGACCGGCTTGTCGGCCGAGTCTCCGGTCAGCCGGTAGTCTTCGCTCACCGTCAGGTCCTCCCGCTCGTTGCGCAGGTACCAGGCCTTGGCGAACAGCCGCCGGCCCTTCACCTGCAACCACTGCGAGAGCTCGGCGTCGGGCGGCACCGTGGTCACCAAAGCCAGCTCGCCCTTCTCGATCGCCACCCGCCGGGCCTCCAGCGCGGTCACCGCCGCCTGAATCGTCGGGCACGGGCCCTGGGTCGGCTCCCAGCTGCTGCCGGCGTGGCCAAACGGCACCTTCTCGATCCCCAGGCTGCTCACCAGGGTCACCGAGCCGTCGGGCCGGGTCAGCTTGCCGTTCAGGTCCAGCGTCGCCCGCACCGTGGCGCTCTCTTCGGAGTCCAACACCACCGACATGCGCGAGTACTGCAGCTGGGTGGCGGTGAAGACGCCGAAGGGAAACTGGAGCTCGATCCCGTCGCGCTCGTGGCTCTTCAGCTCCACCAGAATCTCCGCCTCGGGCCCGGCGGCGGCGTTGAGCACCCGTGGCACCGCGAACGCGATCGCGCCGATCACCACCGCGGCGATCACCGCGCCGATCACCACCTGGCGGCGGCTCTCGGGGTTCTCCGCAGGCAGCGGCTTGCCGCTCACTTGCCGTTGCTGAGCACCGACTGCGCGCGCTTCGCGCCCTGCGACGACGGCGCCTTGGCGATCAGGGTGCGGAGCGCCTCGTTCGCCTTGTCGGGGTCTTTGAGCTTCGAGTACGCGTCGTAGAGGCCGAAGTAGACCTTCTCGTCGAGGCCGAGGTCGGGGTAGTCGTGGGCGATGGTGTTGAGCCGGTTGATCACCGCCGGCCACCGGCCGCGCTTCTCGTAGAAGCTGGCCACGTACAGCTCGTGGTCGGCGAGCCTGCGGCGCACGTCGGCGAGCGTCTTCTTCGCCTCGCCCTGCCACTCCGAGCCGGAGTAGGTGCGAATGAAGTCGTTGAGCGAGATCGCCGCGGCCTTCAGCGCGCCCTGGTCTTTCTCGTCGGAGGGCGGGAGCAGGAAGAAGTCGCTCGGCATCTCTTTGTAGTGGGTGAGCGCCGAGCGGTACGCCGCGTAGTCGACCTTCGGGTGGGTCGGGTGCAGCTTGACGAAGTTGTTGTAGCGGTCGCGCGCCTCGATGAACTTCTCGCGCTCGAAGTCGGTGTCGGCCAGCCGCAGCTCGGCGGTCTTCGCCACCTCAAGGTACGGGTACTTGCTCTTCACGAAGTCGAAGTAGCGCTGGGCCTCGAGGTACGACTTGTTGTTGAGGGCCGCGTTGCCCTTCTCGAGGTTCGCCTCGGCGGTGTCGGCGTACTTCACGTTCGCCGCGTCGTCGGTGCTGAACAGGTTGAAGCCGGCGCAGCCGCTGAGGGCGGCGGCGAGAACGGGGATGACGGCGAACCTTTTCACTTTCACGGCTATTACCCGTCCCAGGCGACTCCTGCCACCTTCTCGCAGAGATCTTCTGGAAAACCCCTGCCGGCCAGAAAACGCGCGGCCTTCGGCCCCAATTGCATGCCTTTTTTCGCCAGCAGCACCGACGCGGCCTGAATCTCGCGGTACCCCAGCTCTTCGATCGCCTTGGTCATCACCCGTGACGCCATCCCGGCCGGCAGCCCGAGGTCCTCCAGCCGCTGGAGCACGTCGGCCCTGGAGCGGTGCTCGTTCAGCCAACCGCGGGCCATCGCCTCGGCGTGCTTCTCGTCGTCGAGGTACCCGAGGCGGGCCAGCTTGTCCAAGGCGGCCTGCACCTCGATCGCGTCGAAGCCGCGGGCCTGGAGCAGCTCGGCGAGCTTGCCGCGGCTGCGGCCCCGGCTCTCGAGGAGCTTCAGCCCGACGTCGTAAGCGCCCAAGCCTTTCACCACTGCGACTGTTACACTAAGAGCGCCCGCTCACCCAAGACACCACAACGTGCACCCGCTGATCGCCGAGTTCCTGGACGCCGCGGCCGTCCGCTCCACCCTGCAGAAAGCCGACGCCGGGCACTCGCTCAACCCGCGCGAGATGATGTTCTACCGCGCCGCCCAGGCGCACCCCGAGCACCGCGCCCTGCTCGCCGGCAGCACCAAGAGCCAGGAGGCGCAGCGGGCTGCGCTGGCGATCTCGGTGTTCGCCGCGCTCGACGATCTGCGCAAAGACGAGCAGCTCGGCCCCAAGGCGCTGGCCGGCATTCACGCCCTCACCGCGGCCGGCGCGAGCGCCGAAGAGGCCGAGCAGCAGGTGGCGATGGTGCTCTTCGAAGAGGCGTTCGGCTACGACACCGACCCGGCCCACTTCGATCAGAGCTTCGTCGCCGAGAGCCTGGGGTCGCTCAAGTCGCTGGCGCGGCTCGACCAGCAGATGGTGGAGGAGCTGGTCGAAGGCTTCGTGCAGAGCGCCGCCCGCCAGGACAAGCCGATGTACCAGAAGGTGGCCGAGGTGCTGTTCGAGGCCGCCTGGAGCGACGGCCCCGCGCTGGTGAACGCCGAGTCGGTCGAAGAAGCGATCGGCTTTCTGCGCGAAGGCGGCGAGAAAGACGTCGAGCCGGCGCTGAAGGCGATGCTGGCGCTGTTCAAGCTGCTCGAGTCGAAGGAGCTGATCGGCCCCGAGCGGCTCGATCGGCTGACCGACGCCGCCCGCCGCGCCGCCCTCGGCGGCGACGAAGAAGAAGACGACGAGTAGCCGTCAGAACCGCTCGATCTGAAAGTCGTCGTCTTTCGGCGCGGCCGGCTTCTCGGGCTGTGCCTGGGTCACCGCCGGGCGCGGGCCGCTGCCCGAGACCGGCTTGAGCGCCGGGTTGGAGCTGGTGTTGCCGGTGCGCGGAGGCGCTGGCACCGCGGGCCCGGGAGCCGCCTGCTGCTGCTGCTGGCCGAACGACTGGGAGCCGGGCACCGGCCGGTTCTCGGGCGGGTGACCTTCGAAGTCGTCCCACTTGGAGTCGGAGGTGGAGCTGATGCCCTGGAAGCGGAGCGCGAAGTCGTCGGGGTTGGTCGCCTGCCGCAGGGCCTCCTGGTAGCTGATCATTCCCTGCTTCACGAGTGACATCAGCGACTGGTCGAAGGTCTGCATCCCGTACGAGGTGTGGCCCTGGCTGATCGCGTCGGGGATCTCCTTGGTGCGATCCTTGTCTTCGATCAGCTCCTTCACCCGGCCGGTGACGCGCAGAATCTCGACCGCGGCGACGCGGCCCTTGCCGTCGGCGCGGGGCACCAGGCGCTGCGACACCACCGCCTTGAGCACGGCGGTCAGCTGCAGGCGGGTCTGCTTCTGCTGGTGGGGCGGGAACACCGAGATGATGCGGTTGATCGTCTCGGTGGCATCCAAGGTGTGGAGCGTCGACATCACCAGGTGGCCGGTCTCGGCGGCGGTGAGCGCGGTCTCGATCGTCTCCAGGTCTCGCATTTCGCCGACCAGGATCACGTCGGGGTCTTGCCGGAGCGCGCTCTTCAACGCCTGGCTGAACGACATCGTGTCGACGCCGACCTCGCGCTGGTTGATGATCGACCGCTTGTCGCGAATGAGGAACTCGATCGGGTCCTCGATGGTCATGATGTGGCAGGTCTCGTTGGCGTTGATGTGATCGATCATCGCCGCCAGGGTGGTCGACTTGCCCGAGCCGGTGGTGCCGGTGACCAGCACCAGGCCGCGCTCTTCCATCGCGATCTTCTCGAGAATCGCGGGCAGGTAGAGCTCGCGAATCGACATCACCTTGAAGGGAATCACGCGGAGCACGCCGCCGATGGTGCCGCGCTGCTGGAAGATGTTGACGCGAAAGCGGCCCAGGCCGGGCACGCCGTAGGCGAGGTCGACCTCGTTGGTCGACTTGAACTTCTCTTTCTGGAACTCGTTCATGATCCCGAAGGCCATGCGGGCGACCTCTTCGGGCGGCAACCGCTTGCCGTCTTTGAGCGGCACCAGCGAGCCGTCGACCCGAAACATCGGCGGCAAGCCGGCTTTCAGGTGAATGTCCGACGCGCCTCCCCGGAGCGCGATCTGGAGGATTTCGTTGAGTTCCATGCTCGAAAGCGTAGCACGCCGCCCGAGGGGAACCCCCGCAACGAAACAGCCGCCCGAAGGCGGCTGTGTACGCAGCAATACGACGTTGACGACGCTGCGTCTTAGCGCTTGGAGAACTGGAAGCGCTTGCGGGCGCCGGGCTGACCCGACTTCTTGCGCTCGACCACGCGGGCATCGCGGGTGAGGAAGCCGGCCTTCTTCAGCGGCGACCGGAACTCGGGGTTCAGCTTGCAGAGCGCTCGCGACAGACCGTGACGAATCGCGCCGGCCTGGCCAGAGAGGCCGCCGCCGCGCACGTTCACGTCCATGTCGATCTTGCCGACCTGCTCCAGAATCTGGAGGGGCTGGTTGATGATCATCTTCGACGTCTCGCGGCCGAAGTAGTCGTCCATCTTGCGGCCGTTGATCATCATCTTGCCGTCGCCGGTCTTCAGCCAGACCCGCGCGGTGGCCTCCTTACGGCGGCCCGTCGCGTAGAAACCGTCTTTGCCCGTGTTCGCCATGTCGTTCCTTTACGCCTTCAGCTTGAGCGCCACCGGCGACTGCGCCGCGTGGGGGTGCTGGTCACCCGAGTAAACCTTGAGCTTGGTCATCATCTGACGGCCGAGCGCGCTGCGGGGCAGCATGCGACGAACCGCGTACTTGATGATCTCTTCGGGCTTGGAGCCCTGGAGCTTGGTGAAGTTGGTCACCTTGAGGCCGCCCGGGAAGCCCGCGAGCGAGTGGCGGTAGTACTGCTTCTGCTCCGCCTTGTTGCCGGTGACGCGCACCTTGGCCGCGTTGATCACCACCACGTTGTCGCCAGTGTCGATCGACGGGGTGTAGGTCGGCTTGTGCTTACCCTTGAGAATGCTCGCGATCTGCGACGCGGCACGGCCGAGGATCTGATCAGAGACGTCGACCAGGTGCCAGGCGTGCTTGATCTCGCTCGCTTTCGCGCTGTACGTCTTGTGAGGCATGAGTCCTGCTCCGAAATGCGCCGTCAATCGGCGCGGAAGGTCGGCCTCTCTATGAGGTGGGAGCCCGAAAGTCAACACTCGGCGGGGACTTAGCTCATCGGCGCAGGGCGTTTTTCAGGGGCTGAAAACAGCGCTCATAAGCCCCTGATCCCACTCGCGAACGCGATCAGGGTGGTGGCGAGGCGGTGGGCGGCCTCCCGGCCGGTCTCGGACTCGGAGGGCTCGAGCGGCACCTCCAGGCGGCATTGGCGGCCCGCGGATCGCAGCGTGAAGGCGATTTCGGCCGCCAGATCCCACTGCCGATCGGCGGCCACGGCGGGCAGCGCGGCCTCCAGCTCGTCGAGCGTCGCGTGGAGCGTTGTGGGCTTCGAGAAAAAGCCGGTGTCGAGCATCACCTCGTGGGTGAGCATGTAGAGGTGCGCGCTCCCGGTGAACGGGTGCCGGTTGGTAAAGGGGCGCGGCAGGCCGGCGACGCTCGCCACCCACCAGGCTTCGAGCGGAGCGCGGGTGCCGTTGGCGTCGATCCACGTCCGCAGCGAGTCGAGGTCGAGCGTCTTGGCCGGCAGCCCGCGCAGCGTGCGCAGGTACACCGCATCGACGCGCGCCATCGCCTCGTGCTCGTCGAGGGCCACCGGGAAGTCGGTGGGCAGGTGGTGGAGCGCCGCCAGCGTGCGCTCGAGCACCGGAGCGAGCTGCTCTGCGGCGAAGAACCCGGGCGCGAGCTTCTCCAGCATGTGGAGGGTGAGCGCCCAGTCGGCCGGGCAGAGTGCCTTCTCGGTGGTCACGCGCGGTGTTCTTAGCGCTCGTGGAGCCGACTCAGAAGGAGCTCGCCCGCTTCGAGGCGCTGGCGGTGCAGCTCAAGGCCGACGGGTACAACGGCCCGGTCGTCGCGCGAAAGATGATCTCCGAGCACGGCATGCCCGAGGGCGCCGCCACCGCGCTGGTCAGCCGCCTCTACGGGCGGGAGGTCGACCCCCGCAAGGGCGACACCGCGACTGCCGTCGTCTTCGGCGTGGGCCTCGGCATTTCACTCGGCGCGATCGGGGCGGGCATCTTCTGGTTTCTCGGCATCAGCCAGATCTCGATCATCGTCGGCGGGCCGATCGTGATGGCCTCGCTCGGCTCGTTCGGGAAGGCGTTCATCGCGTCGATGAACGCGGGCGTGAAAGAAGATCTCAGACGCTGAGGGCTTTGATTGGGGTGGGGGCGTTGGTTCGGGCCCTGCCCTCTCCGGCTCCGCCCGCGATCTCGTGACCAGCCGTTTCGACGCGGGTGTGCCTCACTCCCTTTGGATCAGGCCGATGGGTTGCCTGATCCAGCGAGGTCGCCCGCAGGCAAAAGGGCATGTCCCGATCATGTTCGAGACGCGCAAAACTTACACAAAATCGCTTTTTATAGAATCTACGGGCGCATCAAACAACGACAGGAGGAGCCCCGTCGCCGCCGGGGACACCGAAGGCCGCTCGTCCTGATCGGTACACCCGCGTCGCACGGCTGGCTCTCAATCGCGGGCGGAGGCCGCAACGAGGCAGTGCCCCAGACCACGCCCCCTCCCCCATCGAAGCCGTACAGCGTGCGAACCGCGGCTCACGACGGCGGAGCCCCACTCGCCTTCTTCGCAGCCAACCGCTCACGCAGCGACCCGAAGAAGTTCTGCTCCTTCTCGGTCACCGGGCCGGCCGGGGTCACCAGGTCGATCACCTCGCACAGCGCTTCAGGCACGTCGGCGAGGAACCGCGACGGCGTGCGCGGCAGCTCCTTGCCCCGCTTCACCCGAATCGCCGCCCGGGTGAGGAACAGCTTCTCCCGCGCCCGGGTGATCCCCACGTAGCAGAGCCGGCGCTCTTCTTCGGGGTTGGGCGGCTCGCCCTGCATGCCCCCGTGCGGCAGGAGGTCTTCTTCCATGCCGATCAGGAACACCAACCTCCACTCGAGCCCCTTCGCCGAGTGGAGCGTCATCAGCGTCACCTGCGCGCCTTTGGGCTGCTCGTTCTCTTCGTCGTCTTTGCCTTCGAGCGACAGCCGCTGCAGGTAGTTGAACAGGTCGGTGCGCCTGCCCTCGCGCGACTCGTACGCCTTCAGCGACTGAAGCAGGCTGTCCACCGCCGCAAGCCGCCGCGACACCAGCTCCGGCGAGCCGCCCGACGCCTGCGCTGCCCGCTTGAAGTCGATCTCCTCCAGCAGCTTGTGGGTCACCTCGGCGAGGTTGCCCTTCGAATACATCCCCCGGTACCGCGTCATCAGCGCGCAGAAGTGCTCCACCGCCACCGCCGCGCCGTTGGGCAGGTCGGGCACCGTCGCCGCCGCCTTCATCGTCTCCCAGATGCCGTGCCCGCGGGCCGCCGCCTCGACCTGCAGGCGCTCGAGCGTCACGTCGCCGATGCCGCGCGAGGGCACGTTGACGATGCGCAAGAGCGACACCTCGTCATTCGGGTTCACGATCGCCTTCAAGTACGCGAGCACGTCCTTCACCTCGCGCTTCTCGAAGAACTCGCTCCCGCCCACGACCTCGTAGGAGATCTCCTTGGCCCGCAGCGACTCCTCGACCGGCCGCGACTGCCCGTTGGTGCGGTACAGCACCGCGATCTCCTGCGGCAGGATTCCCGCGTCGATCGCCTTGCGAATCTCGAAGGCCACCAGCTTGGCCTCTTCTTCTTCGTTCGGCGCGACGACCACCGTGATCTTCGAGCCGCCGGGCATCTGCGTCCACAGCCGCTTCGCCCGGCGCTCGGGGTTCTTCGCGATCACCGCGTTTGCCGCCTCGAGAATCACCTCGGTGCTGCGGTAGTTCTGCTCCAGCGCCACCACCTTGGCGTTGGGGAAGTGCCGCTCGAAGTCGAGAATGTTGCGCACCTGCGCGCCGCGCCAGCTGTAGATGCACTGGTCGTCGTCGCCCACCACCGCCACGTTGGCCTTCTCGCCCGCCAGCCGCTTGAGCAGCTCCAGCTGGGCCGAGTTGGTGTCCTGGTACTCGTCGACCATCAGGTACCGAAAGCGCTTCTGGTACGCCTCCTGAATCTTGGGGTGCTCGTCGAACAGCCGCACCGGGAACAGCAGCAGGTCGTCGAAGTCGACCGAGCCGGCCGCCTTCAGCCCCAGCTGGTAGAGCGGGTAGACCTCGGCGGTGATCAGGTCGTAGTCGTCGCCCATGCCCTCGGGCTTGGGCTGCGGCACCTGAAAGTTGTTCTTCGCCTTCGAGATCAGCGACAGCACCTTGCGCGCGTCGAAGGCGCGGTCGTCGATCTTGCGCTCCCGCATCGCGCGCTTGATCAGCCCGAGCTGGTCGCTCATGTCGCAGATCGCGAACTTCTTCGGCCAGCCCAGCTTCTGCACGTGCTCGCGCAGCACCTCGGCGCCGAACGCGTGAAAGGTCGAGAGCGTGAGCTTGTCGGCCTTCTTGCCCGACATCTTCTTCGCCCGCTCTTTCATCTCGGCGGCGGCCTTGTTGGTGAACGTCACCGCCAGAATCGAGCTCGCCGGCACGCCCTTCGCCAGCAGGTGCGCGATGCGGTGAATGATCACCCGCGTCTTGCCCGAGCCCGCGCCCGCCAGCACCAGCAACGGCCCCTCGGTGGTGACGACGGCCTGCTGCTGGGGCGGGTTGAGCTTCACTTGGGGGCGGAGCGAATACCTGTTCGCGCGTTCACTCGCAACGTGGCGAAGGGCCCGGCGACCGCGTCACGCACTTCGCCGGAGCGGGGCACTGATCGCGCCCGGTGTCGCACTCGATCTCACAGGTCGCCTTCAGCACCGGCAGGCCCTTCCACTCAAGGCACTTCTGCCCGTAGCCGCAGTTCGCGTCGCGAAAGCACTCCTGGTGCAGCTTGATCGTGGTCAGCTTCGGCATGCCCGGCGCCTCGGCCCGCGAGATCACCGGAGGGCCGTCGTCAGGGGCGGGGTCGAGCTTGCCCGCCACGACCCGCGCGATCCCGTAGATCACCACGCAGAACATCGCTGTAGCGCCGATGGTGGCGAGGCCGCTTCGTTTCACTTGGTGGCCGAGCCTACCCCGTCAGTTAAGCTGTCGCCTCGATGGCCAAGGAACCCAAGCGCAGCGGCCCCGAGCTCGACAAGGAAGCGATCGTAGGGCTCGACCGCCGCACCTTCATGGACCTGTTCGGCAAGCTCGCCCAGGCCCACTCCACCGACCCCGGCAACCCCGGCAGCTACGCCTGCAGGGACTGCCAGCGCTGCGCCAACTGCATGTTCTGCGTCGGCTGCGACAGCTGCCACCAGTGCACCCACTGCACCCGCTGCGAGCTCTGCAACAACTGCAGCCACTGCGTCGACTCCAAGCAGCTCCATGGCTCCGCGTACTGCGTGCAGAGCGAGAACTGCACCGCGAGCGCGTACCTGGTGATGTGCCGCAACCTGTCTGACTGCACCTACTGCTTCGGGTGCGTCGGCCTGTCGAAGAAGGACTTCCACATCTTGAATGTGGCGTTTTCGCGGCAGGAGTACTTCGAGCTGACCAAGAAGCTCCGCCGCGAGCTCGACATCAAGCAGTGAGCGACTCGAGCGGCTGACCGCCCTTCACCACCGCCACCTTCAGCCGGCTCCCGGCGCCGGTTCCCGTCCACTGCCAGCGCGCCGGAGGCCCCGGCTGAATGCAGCGAATCTCGCCCTCACCCTCGAGCAGGAGGAACACCTCGTACTCGCCGGGCGCGACGAAGGCCTCGGTTCTATCCCTCACCCGCACCTTCACGCCCAGCCGCTCGAGCAGCGGGTGCTGCACCTCGCCGTCGGGCAACGGCAACGCCAGCTCGACGTCTTCGTGCACCGGCGCGATCAGCAGCTCGAAGTCGGTCACCAGCTCGCTCACCGCCCCCGAGGCGTCGAAGCCCCAGTAGCTGTTGTACGAGCCGTCGCCGTAGCCGGAGCTGAACATCACCACGTTGGCGGCGCCGGCATCGACCACGTGGTGGCTGAAGGTCGGGCCGTCATCGGTGATCTGGAGCACCCACTCCTCGGTGTCGGCGCTCTCCAATGGGCCCGCGGCCGCCATGTCGAAGAACGAGCCCATCCCGCTGCCTACCGGGTAGCTGACCGGTTGATGAAGGTCTTCTGGGCGCTCGTTGGCGAAGCGCGCCATTTCCCATCGCACCGCGGGCTGAGCCGAAAAGCGCACCCGCGCGCAGGCCGCCCGGCGATCGTCGGCCCAACACAACACCGCCACCTCGACCGGATACACGCCGGGCGGTACCGGCCGCGACAACAGCGGCATTCTCGGCGCGCCGAAGATCATCAAGGGGTCGGCGACGCACAGCTTGCCGGTCGGAACCTTCAACGGGCTCAGCCGCTTCAACTCGATCGTCGCGGGGCCGTGCCGGTGCTCAAAACGCGCGCCCGCCCGAAAAGCGTGATCGAACCGGCTGTGGACGTGGGCGAGGCTCACTCCAGCCCGCGGGCGGCCAGCTCGACGTCGTCTTCGCCGCGCAGGTGGCCGATCTCGTGGAGCAGCGTCACCCGAATCTGCTCGATCAGCTCGTCGTGGCTGCGCACCGCGCGGGCCAGGTTCTTGCGGTAGAGCACCACCGAGCGGCACGGCGTGCCCGGCTTCGCGCCCGGCTCGGCCTCGCACGGCTCCTGAAGCGGCGGGCCGCGGAACAAGCCGAGAATGGTCGGAGACAGCGGCGGGTCACCCGAGGTGAGGTCGTCGGTCGCCGGCAGATCGGCCGTGTCGACCGGTATGCCCTGCACGTCTTTCTTCATGTCGTCGGGCAGCGCCGACATCGCCTTGGTCACCTCGGCCTTGAACTCGTCGGCGGTGAGCAGCACCGGGAGGGGAAAGTCCTCCGCCGCCAGCTGGTGCGCCTGGTCGAGGTGCTTCTGCGCGTCGGCCAGCTTGCCCTCGCGCTCCAGAATCAGGCCCAGGTGGTGGTGGGCGTGCGCCTTGCGGGTCGGGTCGTTGAGCAGATCGGTGAACGCCTTCTTCGCCTCGCTGAACCGGCAGAGCTCGAACAGCGCCATCGCCTTCTCGTACTTCGCGTCGCCGTCTTTCGGAGCCCGCGCCAGCACCCAATCGGCGCGATCCAACGCGTCGGCCGCCTGCCCGAGGTCGTTGAAGATCATCGCCGCCAGCCGCCCGAACTGCAGCGCCGTCTCTTCGTCGTTCGACTCCCGCGACAGCTCCAGCCCGCGCTCGGCATACAGCGACGCCAATTCGTCGTTCTCGCGGTTCGACGGCAGGTCGACCCCGTAGAGGTGCGCCGCGCCCAAGAGCGCGTCGAGCGACTCCGGGTCCACCGCGAGCGCACGCGCGAACGCCTGCTTCGCCTCGTCGAACCGGCCCAGCATCACCAGCGCGTTGCCCTTCTCGGTGTGCGCCAGCACGTTGCCGGGAAAGAGCGCCGCCGCCTGCGCCGCGCACGCCAGCGCCTGCGAGTACTTCTCTTCGTCGTAGTACGCGCGCGCGGCGTCGATCGGCAGCCGATCGTGCGCCTCACACGGCTCCAGCGGCTCCACGTGCGGCGCCGACACCGTCGGCTCCAGCTTCGCCGGCTTCACCGTGGTCGAAGTGGGGGCGTTGCTCGCGGGGGCGTTGGTGGAAGGAGCAGCGGGCGCGGCGGTGGGCGCAGGCGGACACTGAGGCTCCGACTTGCACGCACACAGCGCGATCGCTGCAGCAAGGAATGCTGAGTGAAAGGTGCGCATCGAGTGTGGAACTTACGCGGTCTTCTTTTCCTTCTCGAAGACCAGCTGGGGCGCCTCGTGCTTCAGAATCACGGAGTCCGAGATGCGGCACTCCTTGATCCCCTCACGAAAGGGCACGTCGTACATGATGTCGAGCATCGCGTCTTCCATGATGGCCCGAAGACCGCGAGCACCCGAGTGACGGCGCAGCGCTTCCTTCGCGATGGCGCGGAGCGCCTCTTTCGCGAACGACAGCTTCACCTTCTCCATCTCGAACATCTTCTGGTACTGCTTCACCAAGGCGTTTTTCGGCGTGGTCAGAATGGTGACCAGGTCGTCTTCCTTGAGGTCGTTGAGGGTCGCGATCACCGGCAAGCGCCCGATGAACTCGGGAATCATGCCGAACTTCATCATGTCTTCGGGTTCGATGAGCCTCAACAGCTCACCCACCGACTTTTCTTCCCGAGAATCGATGCGGGCGCCGAAACCGAGGCCCTTTTCACCGACCCGGCGCTTGATCACCTGGTCGATGCCGTAAAAGGCACCACCGCAGATGAACAAGATGTTGGTGGTGTCGACCTGAATGTACTCCTGCTGGTTGTACTTCTTGCCGCCGCGCGGCGTCACGTTGGCGCGGGTGCCCTCGAGAATCTTGAGCAGCGCCTGCTGCACGCCCTCGCCGCCGACGTCGCGGGTCACCGACGGCGAGTCGCCCTTGCGCGCGATCTTGTCGATCTCGTCGATGTACACGATGCCCCGGGCCGCCTTCTCGACGTCGTAGTCGGCGTTGTGGAGCAGGTTCTGAATGATGTTCTCGACGTCTTCACCGACGTAGCCGGCCTCGGTCAGGCTGGTCGCGTCGGCGATCGTGAACGGCACGTTGAGAAACCGCGCCAGCGATTGGGCCAGCAGCGTCTTGCCCGAGCCGGTGGGGCCGATCATCAAGATGTTCGACTTCGAGATCTCGACGTCTTCGGGGCCCGGCGACTTCATGCCCGGGCGAACCCGGTTGGCCGGCTTGCGCTGATAGATGCGCTTGTAGTGGTTGTAGACCGCGACCGAGAGCACCCGCTTCGCGTGGTCCTGACCGACCACGTACTCGTCGAGGAAGGTCTTGAATCTCACCCGGCGTCGGTAACGACACCGAGGGCTTGCCGTCTTCCTTCTCGTTCTCTTCCGCGATGATGTCGTTGCACAGCTTGATGCACTCGTCGCAGATGTAGACGGTCGGGCCGGCGATCAGCTTGCGCACTTCACGCTGGGACTTGCCGCAGAAGGAGCAGCTGAGATTGACGTGGTGCTCGTTCTTCTTCACTCCTACCTCACCGGTGGCCTTGGTCCCTCGAGACTACTCAAAACGCGCCAGCCACAACCATAACCGGCCAACGCCTGGGGCGCGAGTGTGCGAATGCCCAAACCGCCCCCCCGAATCGGGCAGGTGGACGCGGGGTGTCAAAAATCAGGCGTCGGCGTGGGCCTGGAGCAGCTGGTCGATGTCGTCGGCCAGGGCATCGGCGCGTTCGGCAACACTCTTCGGCACCTTCTTCGCCTTGTGGAGCTCCTCCGCCAGCTTGCGCGCCCACCCCGCCAGCCGCTTCAGCTCGGCCTTCTCGTCCCGCTTGGGTTCGGGCGGCCCGTACTGGTCGGTCAGCTCCCGCTTCAGCTCCGAGACGCTCTTCTCGGGGTTCCAGAATCGAGTCGCGAATCGACTTGTACTCCGAGCCCGAGAGCGACCCCCGCTCCTCGGCGTCGGCCAGCACCGAGACCACGTCCCACGCGGGGGCGGTCTCGGCGATGTCTTCACGCTCGAGCGCCTTGGGCTCGTGCTTCTCCATGAAGTTGTAGCTCTTGGTCAGCTTGTCGGCGGTCGCCTTCTTGATGCGCAGCTCGCTGAAGCAATACGAGTCGAACGAGTCGTAGCCCCACTGCTCGAACAGCGCCTCGTTGCGCACCTTGGTGAGCAGCTTGCCGAACTCCACCCACGACGACTTGAACCGCTTCGCCGCCTGCAGCACGGTGTGCCGGTACGACCCGGCAGAGACGGCTTGAGACTTCTTCTCGAGGTGCTCTTCGACGGCGGTGGTCATGTGGGGCGCCGATCTAGCGCCGGCCCCCGGTGACGCTCAACTGCTTTTGCCGACGTTGAACGACAGGCTGACGGTCGGGCTCTCGCCCTCGAAGTTCTTGAACGGCCACTTCTGCAGCTGGTTGAGCAGGCAGTCGGGCAGCGTGCCGGTCTTGTAGTCGGGGTGGTCGACCCAGACCTTGGTCACGTGGCCGTTGTTGCCGATCACGAACTCGATCGGAATCTTCTGCACCACGCCCGGCTTGTAGATTTCCTTCAGGCAGACGGTGAGCGTCTTCTGGTAGCTCTTCACCACGTTGTTGATCGAGCCCTGATCGAACTTCGCCATCTGCAGACCGTCGGGGTCGGCGCTCTCGTCGTTGACCTTGTTCTTGCCCTGCCCGGGGTTCGGGTTGTTCGGCCGCGGGTTGTTGGGCCGCGGGTTCGACGGGTTGGAGGGGTTCTGGGGCGTCTTCTGGGTGCCCATGCCGGGGATCTCGACGAACTCCTCCCCGGTGCCGCTGCGGCGCGCGACCGAGATGGTGGGCGCCTCCATCGAGATCAAGTCACCGTAGGCGAGCTCTTCGGAGCTCTTGCCCGGGGTGTGCACCGCCAGGTAGCTGCCGACCACGATCACCGCGATCGCGACCACGGTCAGCACCCCGGCGGTGATCGCGATCGCCCGGTTGCGCGACTTGCGCTGGGCGGTGGCGTGCTCGGCCGCGTGGGCGTCGACCCGCTTCTTGGCGTCGGCCTTGGCGAGGTGAACCCGAAAGGTCTCCACGTCGGAGAGGCGCTTGAACGCCCCCGAGCCCATCACCTGCACCTCGGACTTGCCGTCGAGCTCGCCAGCGTAGATCTTCTGGACGATCTGATTGTCCGGCACGGGCCCGAGGATCAGCTCACCCTGTCGGAACAACCAACTTTGTTCGTTCGGCCTCATTTAGATGATGACCCCGCTCGTTGCTCTTTGGTGTTGGTACCACGGCGGGCCCTTCAAGGGCTACCAGACGCAACCGGGCGTCCGTACCGTGCAAGACGAGGTGATCTCCGCGCTGCACAGGGCGGGGCTGTCGCGCAAGCCCCTCCCCGCGGGCAGAACCGACCGTGGCGTACACGCGCGCATGCAGGTTCTGTCGCTCCGGCTGCCCGAAGAAGTTCCGTTGGCCGAGCTGCCGGGGCGAATCAACGCCCAGCTGCCGAAGGAGATCGGCATCGCGCTGGCGAAGAGCGCGCCGAGGGGTTTTCACCCGCAGTACTCCACCGAGCAGAAGGAGTACCGCTACCAGCTGCTGCTGGCCGACGATGACCGCTGGGCGCCGTACGCCTGGCGGGTCGACGTCGAGCCGTCGAAATTGCTGCCGCTGGTGAAGGCGATGGAGGGCACCCGCGACTTCGGCGCGTTTCACGATCGCACCTCGGGGAGGTTCCCGCGGACGATCAGCGCAGCGTCGTTGGTGGAGCACGACGGCCGCCTCGAGGTGCGGCTCGAAGGGCCGGGGTTCGCGCGCTACATGGTGCGGTTGTTGGTGGGCTCGGCGGTGGCGGTGGTGCGCGGCGAGATGTCGGAGGCCCACTACCTCGCCGGGCTGTCGGAGGCGAAGCGCCTGCCCGAGGTGCGCGCGCCCGGTGAAGGGCTGACGCTGTGGGAAGTGCGCTACGGCGACAAAGACCCGTTCACCGCCGAAGATCGCGCTGCAGCGCTCAACGTGCCGCGCGAGCCGCCCTTCCTATAGTCCTCTCCTTTGGGAGAGGACCGACGGAGCGAAGCTCCGCGAGGTGAGGGACAGCCCTGCCCGCACGAACGCACGAGGTGCGGTGCCGTCGAAGCCCCCGCCGTCGAAGGCTCAGTCCAGCATGCGGTCGTCGTACTTCTCGAGCAGGTCTCCGATCGCTTCGCGGAGGTATTCGCTCTGGCGAATGCGGGTTTCCTTCGAGAGCTCCTTGAGGGACTCCAGGCGCTCCTTGTTGAGGCGGAACACAACCGACGTGAGGCGAGGCATCTCGTTCATGTGTGTTGATCTCCCGTACAAGCACCTACATGCTCGCACAGATCTGACAGCTCGCAATTTTTCTACTCACGCTGATCAGTGATCAGCGGATCACTCGAGCAGATACGAGCGCATCTGAAACCCGAACAGCAGCTCGGCGCCGAAGCGCACGCCGGTACCGAAGCCGAGCTGCCCGGCGATCGCCAGGTAGGCGCCCGAGACCGGCAGAAAATCGAACTGCACTCCGATCGCCACCCGCGGCCCGCCCTGCACCGTCACGCCCGACGAGACGGTGCCCGGCGCTGAGAGCGGCCCCGCGAGCCCGTCGCGAAGGCTGATCGACCACGCCGGAGTGAAGTGGGCGCCGATGTCGAGATCGAAGAACGTCTTCCACTGATCGAGCTGCGACTTCCAGAACGAGAGATCGAAGTAGCCGCGAAAGCCGAAGTACACCGCGGTGTCGACCACCTGCCCGCCGAGCAGGGTGCGCACCGACAACTTCAGCTCGTTGCCCGAGTACGAGACCGGGTAGGTGCCGCCAATCTCGAGGCCCGCGCGCCAGCCCGCATCAGAGAGAACGCCCCAGCCGGCGGCGTCTTTGCGCTCCGCGGTGGTGGCGAGCAACAGCCCG
This sequence comes from Myxococcaceae bacterium, assembly GCA_047602415.1. Classification (GTDB taxonomy): domain Bacteria; phylum Myxococcota; class Myxococcia; order Myxococcales; family Myxococcaceae; genus JASGHH01. Next base: position 2,489,266 of record JASGHH010000001.1, read on the forward strand.
AGCGCGCCCCGGTGATCGTACCGGGTGTACTGGGGGCCGCTCTCGGCCGCCGGCGCGGCGCTCTGCTGCACGGTGGCGGGCGGCGCCTCGGCCACCGCCGGCGCAGGCGTGTCGGCCGCCGGAGCAATCGCCGGCGTCTCCTGCGCCAGCGCGCAGGTCGCGAGTAGACCGATGAGGAGGGGCGCTTTCACTTGGGTGATGCCTTGGTGCGCGCCCTGCCCTACCAGATTCACCGCTTGCGGCGGAAGCCGAGCAACGCACCCAGCGCCAACAGCACGCTGAAGGCTCCCGGCGAGGTGCTGCAGCCGGTGCCCGCCGCCGCGCCGTTGGCGACGCCTGGAGCGGTGCCGAGCGCGGTGTCGGGGTGATTGACGGTGCCGGCGACCCGGTACTCCGCGGTGCCGACGTTGCCGATCTCGTCTTTCACCTGAACGGTGACGCCGCCCTGGGCCTCGACCGCCGAGAGCACGATCTCGCGCGCCGGGCCGAAGTCGGAGAGCAGCCCATCGCCGATCTTGTAGGCGTAGAGCAGCTTCGCGTCGGAGGTGACGGTGTCGCGCGCGGTCACGTGGAGCGCGTCGTGCTCGCGATCGGCGGTGAGGCTGACCGACGGAGGATCCCAGTCGACCATGAAGCCGACCGACACCGGGGTGGAGGTGCCGTGGGGAACCTCGGCCACCCGCGAGCGCACCTCGATGGTGTGCATGCCCTGAAAGAGGAACGCCGGGTGCTCCACCACCAGCTCGTCTTGGGGCGCGGCGAGGAAGGTGCTCCAGGTGCCGTGGTCGACCCGAAACGCGAACTCCGGCGTGCCGTTCATGCCCAGCGCGTGCACGTCGAGCACCGCCTTCGGCCAGGGCAGCCCGTTGCCGGTGGCGACCATCTCGTGCGCCTTGGGAATGATCGACTGCTTGAGCGAAATCGTGGTGGTCGGCGCGCCGGTCGCGCACATGCCGTTGAGCGGCAGCAGGGTCGCGTAGATGCCGAGGTGGTTGTAGTTGCTGGTGCCGCTGATCGCGCCCAGGCCCTTCACCTCGTTCACCTTCAGCTTGAAGCTGCCCACCGGCGGGAGCTGGAACGGCTTCAGCGCCGAGGTCACCGCCGGCTCGGCGAGGCCGATCACCGCGGGAATCAGGTCGGCCAGCACCTTCGGGTCTTCGGCGAGGATCTCGCTGTTCGCGGTGCGAATGTTGGTGATCAGCATCTTCAGGTCGCCGATCGCCGGGGTCACCGAGTCGCAGCCCTCGAAGATCAGCGACAGCGGCAGCTTGATGTCGGCGGTGAGCGAGAACAGCCGGGCGTACCGGTCAGACAGCATCGCGTAGAAGTCGACCGTCACGTTCGGCAGCGACATCGTGATCAGCGGGTCGATCGGCTTCTTGGTCACCGGGTCGTAGGTGCCCTTGCCGATGTCGACCGTGGGCGCCGCCGCCGGCCGCAGCACGATCATCATCGGCGCGTCTTTGCCGTCGACCGTCGCCAGGTTGCCCAGCGAGGGCAGGAAGGTCTTGAACAGGCCGGTGTTGAGCACGCCCACCGTCGAGGAGTTCATCTGCAGGCAGAGGCCGCCCGACTGCTCCACGTTGAAGAGCGCGAGGTTGATGAACGGGTCGGAGATGCCGAGGCCCACGTGGTAGGTCGGGCTCTGCGGGGTGACGTCGAACTCGCCGTCGAAGTCGGGGGCGTTGATCTGCGGCATCGCCGGCGGCGTCTGCGGGGGCACGCAGTTCGACACCGTCACCGCGTTGAGGCCGGCGCGCATGCCGAGGTTGATGCCGGTGTCGACCGAGACCGAAGAGCCGGCGGCAACCGAGAGATCGACGTCGGAGCCGGGCGGAGTGCCGAACGCGCCCAGCATCGACGAGAGGTCCATTCGCCCTTCGACGCCGAGGAAGCGCGGGGCGCAGTGCGAAGAGTCGGCGGTGTCGATGCAGGTCTTCGACGAGCCGTCGCAAGAGCTGCCGGCGATGCAGGCCGGCATGCCGGTGCCGCCGCACGCCTCGCACGACTGCTGGGCGAGCAGGGTCTGCACCTGGCCCTGGAGCAGCGGGCTGATCAGCTGGAGCACGAAGGTCTTGATCGGGTCCCAGTCGGCGGTGCCGCAGTAGACGTCGCCGCAGGTGTTCTCGCCGTTGAGCTGCAGATCGAGCGCGTCGAGGCACTCGGGGGCAGCCGGCGCGCCGCTCGAGCCACAGACGTCGGTGCCGGTGAGCTGGCTGATCTTGAAGGCGAGCAGGTTGTCGAACTTGGTGTCGATGGTGAACTGAATGGTCGCCTTCATCACCTGGTTGCTGGGCGAGTTGCGGGCGGTGTTGAAGTTGATGCTGCACTCGATCGCCGAGAGGAACAGACACCCGCCCCAGCTGGTCGACTCGGAGTCGATGTTGATGTTGCCGGTGTCGAGCGTCACCGAGACGGTGCCCTGGACCTTGTCGTTGGGAATCGGGACCAGCTGAAAGCCGGTGACGGTGATGCCGACGTTCGCCTGCTCGCCGGTGTCACAGCCCTGGTTGAGGTTCTGGTCGGCGATCAGCACGTTGCCGACCACCGGGAAGCTCTGCTTGATGCAGGCGACCGGCACCGTGAGCGTCTCGCCCGGCGCGAACATGTCGATCAGCATCTTCCAGTTCTGGTTGATGTAGTTCACGCCCGCGGGCGCGAGGCGAACGTTGATCGCGTTGTCGGTCTTCGGCCCAACGTAGCGCCCGCTGGGAATCGGGTTCATCGAGGCGCAGCCCAGCGCGCCACCGGTGTTGCTGGTCGAGCAGCCCGCGGCCGCGACCGTCGAGACGACGAGCAGGTACAACGCGGCTTTCGACCGGTAGGACTTCGGTGCGCTGCGCATGAAACTCCTCGTCGAATCCGGCCTTCGGGGCGGCCAGGATTCTAGGCTGGGACGCTAGAGGATTGGGAGTGCCACACCCTCCCCTTTGGGGGTGGCTCCCTGGGACAGCGTGTCATTGAGGCGCCCGGTCCTGAACGGCTCCAGGTCGAGCGCCACGAAAGTGAAACCGGCAGACTTGATCGCCTTGTCGAGCTCGCGCTGCATCGTCGAGGCGCGCTGCCACTCGGAGGCTTCGACCTCCAGGCGGGCGACCTCGCCGTGGTACCGAACCCGGAACACGGTGAACCCCAGCGCCCGCACGGCCCGCTCGGCTTTTGAGATTCTGGTTGAGGCGCTCCACCGTCACCTGGGTGCCGTAGGGCAGCCGCGACGACAGGCAGGCCAGCTGCGGCTTGTCCCACGTCGGGAGGCCCAGCTGGTGCGACCAGGCCCGAATCTCTTCTTTGGTGAAGCCGCTCTCGGCCAGCAGCGAGCGCACGCTGTGCTCTTTGGCCGCCTTGTGGCCGGGGCGGTGGTCTTTGAAGTCGTCGGCGTTGAAGCCGTCGACGATCGCCGACAGGCCCAGCTCGGCCCGCTTCTTCTCGCAGAGGTCGTAGAGCTCGGTCTTGCAGAAGTAGCAGCGGTTGGTCGGGTTGGCGGCGTAGCGCGGGTCGTGCAGCTCGTTGGAGTCGACCGCCACGTGCTTCACCTTCAGCGAGGCGGCGAGCTCCTGCGCTTCTTTGAGCTCTTCTTCGGGCAGCGAGGCGCTCGTCGCGGTGAGCGCGACCGTGTTTTCGGGGATCACCCGCGCCGCGACCGCGAGCGCGAAGGTGGAGTCGACGCCGCCCGAGAAGGCGACCAGCACCGAGCCCAGCTCGCGCAGCTTGGCCTCGAGCATGGCGAGCTTGTGCTTCGACGCCTCACGCAGCGCCGCCTGCCGCTCCTCGCTCGAGACCCGTTCGCTCATGGTGCGAACGATTAACGGCGCTTCGACTTGGTCGCCTTGGACTTCGGCTTCGCCACCCGGGCCGCGCGGGCCGCGGGAGCCTTGCGGGCGCCCTTCACCGGCCGCCGCGCCTTCGACAGCTTCTGCGGCTTCATCTTGGTGCCGGTGATGATCTTGAGCTCTTCGGCGCTGACGTAGCGGAGGTCGAGCAGGGCCTGGAAGATGCGCAGCGCGCCGGCCTCGACCGACTCGGTGTCGCTCTTGATCGTGACCTCGGCCGAGGTGGGCGGCTCGTACGGCTCGGTGATGCCCACGAAGTTGGGGATCTCGCCCTGGAGCGCCTTCTTGTACCGGCCGGTGGTGTCGCGCTGAATCAGCTTCTCGGTCGGGCAGTCGACGTAGACCTCGATGTACCGGCCGATGGTGCGGCGGGCCTCATCGCGAACCGTCTTGTACGGGCTGGTGCAGGCGACCAGGGTGCAGACGCCGTTGCGGGTCGTCAGATCGGCGACGAAGCCGATGCGGCGGCCGATCAGAATGCGGTCTTCCTTCGCGTCGCCCTGCACTTCTTTCCAGAGCGCAGTGGAGAGCTCTTCTTCGTCGAGGACCTCGACGTTGCGCCCGACCTGCCTCAACCGCGCAGACAGGTACTGCGCCAGAGTGGTCTTACCGGCCCCGAGCATGCCCGTGAGCCAAACCGTGAAGCCGCCGCCGTTATCGGCCATCTTGTTTCTCGCTCCTTTGGCCCCTGAGACCCGGTTGTAGAGGGTTCAGGAGGCGGCGCCTTATAGTCCAAGTGACTCTTCTTTACAAGAGGTGGGCCGGGACAAACAGGGCTGTAAACGGGCCTAAGTATTCGTCTTTTCGACGAATTTTGCGCCATCCCAAGAGAACACTTTGCTGGCTGTCACAGCTCCCTTGTCGACCGCCACCACCAGATAAGACGTGTGGGGGTAGAGCGGCACCCCGTCGGGTGCGGCCATCGCGGAGTCTTCGGCCGAGAAGTACGACCCGACGTCGCAGTGGGAGTGGAAGATCAGCTCCAGCGACTCGCCCTGCGCTTCGGCGGCCTCGAGCAGCTGCGAAAACTTCAGCGGCTCGAACAGGTAGGCGGTCTTGTTGGTGCGCGGGTAGGTCTGCGGCGAGCGCCTGGCGTACTTGTCGTAGACGTTCGGCATCGCGACCACGCGGCGGTCGCCGGCTTTGGCGAACACCACCCCGCACCCTTCTTCGGGGTAGGTCGACTTCAGGTGGGTGTGCACTTCGTCTTCCCAGCTCATCGGTAGTCGAACTGCTGTTTCTCACGAACCGGGTCGAAGTAGCGATCGGCGCGATCGGCGAACAGGGTGACGATCATGCCCGGCTGGTTCTGCGCGTGGAGCTCTTTGGCGACCGCGAGCGCACCGGCGGCGGCGGCGCCCGCGGAGTGACCGACCGCGAGGCCCTCGTGGGCGAGCAGCCGATCGGCCATCTCCCAGCCGGCGTCGGTGGTGATCGACAGCTTTCGGTGCGGCACGCTCGGGTCGTAGATCGACGGCACGATCGAGGTGGCGAGGTGCTTCAGGCCTTCGAGGCCGTGAAACGGCTCGGCCGGCTCGACCGCGATCACCTCCACGCCGAGCTCGCGGAACTTTCGGCCCGCGCCCATCACCGTGCCGGTGGTGCCCATGCCGGCGACGAAGTGGGTGACCTTGCCCTGGGTCTGCGACCAGATCTCTGGGGCGGTGCCGGCGTAGTGCGCCAGCGGGTTGGCCGGGTTCGAGTACTGATCGGGGTAGAACCAGCGGTCGGGGTTCTCGTCGATCACCTTGCGCGCGTGACGAATCGCGCCGTCGGAGCCCTCGAGGGGGTCGCTGAAGACCAGGTCGGCGCCGTAGGCCCTGGTGAGCCGCTTGCGCGCCAGCGACACGTTCGAGGGCATCACCAGGGTGATCTCGAGGCCGAGGGCGGCGCCCAACCACGCCAGGGCGATGCCGGTGTTGCCGCTGGTCGAATCGATCACCTGTTTGCCCGGCTGATACGCCCCGGAGGAGATCGCGTGGGTGAGCATCGAGAGCGCGGCGCGGTCTTTCACCGAGCCGCCGGGGTTGAAGTACTCGAGCTTGGCCCAGATCTCGACGTTGCTCAGCCCCTGGGTGAGCGTCTTCAGCTGAACCAGCGGGGTGTTGCCGACCAGCTCGGTGATCCGGCTCAGCGCGGTCATCGGTGGCCCTCGCAGCGCAGCGGGGCGATCGGTTCGAAGGTGCCGTCGGGGTGGACTCTCAGGCGGCCATCGCGCGCGCCGAGGCCGAGCGTGATGCGCTGGAAGACGAGCGCGGCGAGCGTGCCGGCGAGCACCGCGGTGTCGTCGGGCGCGGGGGTGTTTGCGCCCGCGGCCTTCGACAGGCAGTCGGAGCAATCGGACCAGTGCACCTCGGCGCCGACCACCACGCCCGGGCCTTCGGAGGCCTCGAGGATCGTGCCGCCGGCCTTCAGGTACATCTTGGCGACCTGGGCGGCGAGGCCGTCTCCGATCACCACCGCCTTCGCGGAGCAGAGCTTCTCCTGCCCTCGCCCACCGACCGGCTTGAGCAGAATCTGCCGCGCGTAGAGCTGAATCTGTTCTTCGCTGAGCACTTACCCGCCGGCGATCGCCGGGATGATCGACACCACGTCGTTGTCGGCGACCTTGGTGTCGAGCTCCTCGAGAAAGCGCACGTCTTCGTCTCCGGCGAACACGTTCACGTAGCGCTTCAAGCCGCCCTTCTCGTCGAAGAGGCGGGTGCCGATGCCGGGGTAGCTCTTGTCGAGCGCCTTCAGCACCTCACCCACGGTGGCGCCGGGCACTTTCACCTCGGCCAGATTCTGGGTGTAGCTGCGGAGCGGAGTCGGGATGCGAACGTTCGCCATGGGCCCTCGTTAGTCGTGTTGAACCTTCAAGCGCAACAGATGCGTGCCGTCGCCATTCGGTTCGAGCGAAAGCACTTCGTGGCCTTCTTCGGCGGCACTCTTCGGGACGTTGCGCAGCGGCTCGTCGCCCTTGAGGCGGACCTCGAGCTCGTCGCCGGGGTTGAGCTGTTCGAGCGCGAGCTTCACCCGCACGAAGGTCATCGGGCAGACCTCATGGGTGATGTCGAGTCGGGTGGCCACGGCGCATTGATATGCGGTTCTCGGGTGGTGCGCACCTCGAACGTCGGAGCTGTTCGACGGCTCTGCCGGGGCTTGCTTTGGGGTGAGGGAGCTGTGGGTTCGACGCCGAGGCGAGTCGAGACTCCGCCCGCGATTGAGCGGCTGAAGTGATGCCAGCTGGTACCTGGCCCGGCGGGACCACTTTGGGTGCCGCTATCTAAACGTCGGAGGTTGGCAGTCCCCGCCCAATGTCCGACAGTTTGATAGCGCCCGTCGAAGTGGGCGAGCGAGCCACACTCCCGCGTCGCACGGCTGGCCGCTCAGTCGCGGGCGGAGTCAGACGCGGCGATGCGCCAAACCAAAGCCCCCCTCACCCCAATCAAGGCTTTGCCGCCCCGCACGTCGGACAATCCGCGGAGCGCCGCACCGTCACCTGGCGCAGCGACAGCCTCATCGCGTCGAACACGTGCAGCGTCGAGACGCCCTCGGAGTCGGGCGACGGGGTCAGCAGCAGCCGCGCCTGCAGCGCGCCCACGAAGCCGGCCACCGACCCCAACACCCCTGCCTGCGCGCAGGTCGGCGCATCCGTGGGCTCGGTCTCGAACAAGCACCGCAGGCACGGCCCGCCGCGGCGAATACGCATTGCCTGCCCTTCCATCCGCAGCACCCCGCCCCAGATCAGCGGCACTCCGGTGGCGATCGCGGTGTCCGACAGCAGGAACTTCACCGCGATCCCATCGGTGGCGTCGATCACCGCGTCATGCCGCTCGAACAACGCCCGCACGTTCTTCTCATCGACCCGCCCGACGATCGGCTCGACCTGCACCGCGGGAAACCTCCGCCGGAGCGTCTCGGTCGCCGAGTGCACCTTGTTGCGGTCGAGATCACGATCGGTGTGCAGCGGCTGGCGGTGCAGGTTCGACAGCTCGACCACATCGGGATCGATCAGCGTCAGCGCATGCCCAGCGCGGGCCAGCTCGAACGCCGCCGGGCAACCGAGCCCGCCGGCGCCCACCACCAGCACCTTCACGGCTTCGCCTCGAACCGCGCGTCGATCGGGAAGTACCGCTCACCCGACTCGTCGGCGATCACCGCCACCTTCGCGCCCGGCTTCCGCGCGATCACCCGCATCGCCGCGGTCACGCAGGCCGCGTTGGCGTGAGACAGCAACAGCCCTTCCTTCGCGCCGACCTGCTGGCGGGTGGCGAATGCTTCCTCGTCGCTCACCGTCTCGACCTCGTACTTCCTCACGTCGATCTTCACCGGCGACCCCGACGCGAGACCGAACAGCCGATGCGGCTTCCACGCTCCGCCGCTCAACACCTGCGCCGCCGCCGGCTGCACCAGCACCACCTGCTTCACCCCGAGGTCGATCGCCGCCATCGCCGACGCGCCGGTGTCGAACCCGAGCACCAGCACCTCGGGGGCGGCCTGTTGCATCAGCTCTTCGATGATCTCGCGGCGCACGTGAACCCGCAGCGCCAGCATCGAGCCCGAGTCAGACAGCAGCGGGCCCACCAGCCGGGCCCGTTGCCGCGCGCCGGCGGGCCCCTCGGCGAACGGCGTCAGGGTCACCTTCGCGTGCAACCCGCGGAGCGCCTGCACCACGTCGACCGGCACGTCCTCCGGCAGCCAGACCTCGAGCGACGGGCTCGCGCTCTGGTGGTGGGCCGCGATCGAGATCGCCAGCGGCCCGTCGCCCGCCTCGTACAGCGGCCCCTCCGGCGCCAGCGCCAACAGCCGGGGCACCAGCCGGTCGTACCAGGTGCCGTTCTGCGAACGGGTCTCGAGCTTGAGCGCCAGCCCCTGGGCGCCCACCAGCCGCTTCAGCTCGATCACCGGCGTAGGCATCGGTCGAACAACGTATAGGGCAATGGCGGCTGGTGTGAACCAAAGCTTCGTGTGCGACAATCGGCGGCGGTGGACAGCTCCCTCACCAGCGAAGCGCAAGGCTCCGATCGGCGTGCGCGGGTGGCCGCCACGCTCGAGAAGCGCCACCTGGGCCACGACGTCTCGGCCGAAGACGCCGCCCAGTCGTGGATGCAGGAGCGCTTTCTCGCCCGCGCCCGCGCCCTCTTCTACGCGCGAATGATGTTCCTCACCTTCGGCCTGCTGATCCTCGCGGTGCCGGTGTGGCGCACCTACTTCGGCGTCTCGGGCGCGCTCGCGTTTCTCGGCTACTTCGTGATGCTGCTCTACAGCATCGCCAACTACCTGGTGCTCGAGCACCCCAAGGCCGGCCGGCCGGTCACCTACATCACGCTCTGTCTCGACCTCTCGGTGATGGTGGTGCTGATCGCCAAGCCCCACGCCGGCGCCGGTCTGCAGAGCCCGCTGCTGGCGACGCTGCTGCTGTTCACCACCCTGTTCGCGCTGCTCTACCCCAAGCCGCTGGCGATTCTGCCGCCGCTGCTGGCGCTGCTGATCACCACCCGCTTGGACCAGCTGCTCGATCGCCCGCCCACCGCGATCGAGGTGCTCACCCTGCTCTGGTACCTCGCGCTCGACTTCATCATCATCTACGTCCTCGTCTACCTGAACGAGCGGGAGGTCTCGGCTCACCGCGAGGTGGTCGGGCTCCAGTCAGACCTGAAGGAGCTGGCGGTGGTCGAGGAGCGCAACCGGCTCGCCCGCGAGATCCACGACGGGCTCGGCGCCAGCCTCTCGTCGCTGATCATTCAGAGCGAGTACCTGCTCGGCCTGGCGAAAGAAGACGCCGCGCTCCGCAAGGAGATCGAGGAGCTGAAGGCCTCGGCCGAGGAGTCGATCGAAGAGCTCCGCCGCAACCTGCGGATGATGCGCGAAGACTTCGACCTGGGTCAGGGCCTGGAGGACTACGCCAAGACCTTCAGGGAGCGCACCCAGGTGCCGGTGAAGTTCGAGCGCTCGGGCTACGTGATGAAGCTCCCGCCCGAGTCGCAGCTGGCGCTGTTCCGGGTGCTCCAGGAGTGCCTGTCGAACGCCGCCAAGCACGCCCAGCCGAAACAGATCGAAGTGAAGCTCCACTTCGGGCCCGAGCAGGTGCACCTGTCGGTGAAAGACGACGGGGCCGGGTTCGACGCCAACAAAGCCAAAGTGGGCCACTACGGCCTCATCAACATGCGCGAGCGCGCGATGAAGGTGGGGGGCGAAGTGATCATCGATTCCAAGCCGGGCAACGGAACGCACATCTCGTTCGCCGTACCGGTGAAGGGGGACTGACCGAAAATGGAAGCCGCCACGACCGCAGCACCGCCGATCAAGGTCTTCATCGTCGAAGACCAGACCAAGATTCTGAAGAACCAGCTCAAGCTGCTCGAGACCTCGAAGGAGGTCGAGATCATCGGCACCGCGCTCTCGGGCGAGACCGCGGTCGAAGAGGTGCCGCGCCACAAGCCCGACGTGCTGCTGCTCGACCTCGGCCTGCCGCGCATGAGCGGCATCGAGGTCACCCAGCAGATCAAGGCGATCTGCCCGGAGGTGGAGATCCTGATCTTCACCATCTTCGACGAAGAGGACAAAGTGCTCGACGCGGTGAAGGCCGGCGCCTCGGGCTACCTGCTCAAGGGCACGCCGTCTGACCGGATCATCGAGGCGATCAAAGAGGTGAAGGCCGGCGGCACCGTGATTCAGCCCAACCTGGCGCGGCGGCTGCTGAAGCACTTTCGGGTGCCCGCGCCCGGCGACGAGGGCATGTCGGAGGCGCCGCCGCCGATCGCTCAGGGCTCAGACGAGCCCGAGATCAAGCCGCTGTCTGATCGCGAGAAAGAGATTCTTCAGCTGATCGCCAAGGGCGTCTCCAACTCCGAGGCGGCGCGCATGCTGACCGTCTCGAAGGCCACCATTCGCACCCACCTCGAGCACATCTACCGCAAGCTCGAGGTCACCAACCGCGTCGAGGCGGTGACCGAAGGCATTCGCAAGGGCCTGATCTCGGTCTAGTTGGGCTCCGCCTCGTACGCGGCTTCGCCGAGACCCGCTACTGGCAGAAGCCGAGGATCGCGCCGCTGGTCGAGGTGACCCGGGTGCAGGTCTTGCCGCCGGGGCAGGTCGCGTTGGCTTCGGTCGAGCAGCGCGACGGTGCGTTGCTGCCGCTGCAGTCGACGTCGCAGAGCGCGTGGCAGGTGGCCGGCTGGGTCGGGTCGAGCGTGGCGCACACCTGGTTGGTGTTGCACGCCGCGCCCTGGAACGGGTCGGTGTTGCCGCAGGGCTGATCGAGCGACGCCACGGTCGAGTTCTGCGGCACGCACACGCCGCTGCCGTCGGCGGTCACCAGCGAGGCGCCGAGCGGGTCGGTGGGCACGCAGCTGGTCGGCGTCGAGCCGAACGGCTGGCAGATGCTCGAGGGGTCGAACACGTTGCAGCTGTGGAAGCAGCCGCCGAGCACCGAGTTCTGGTCGGGCGACTCCTGCCGGTAGAGGTTCAAGCAGGTCTGGCCCATCGGGCACGACGGGGTCGGGGTGATGCCGAAGCGGGGAGGCGCCGCGTTGCACATCTGGGTGCAGACGCCGGTGCCGTCGCCGTTGGTGAGCGCGCACTCCAGGCCGGTGTTGCAGATGGTCGCGATCTGCGAGCTGCGATAGTCGTCTTTGCACGGCTGGCCGGCGTCGGCGTGGCCGGGCGGGCGGCAGGTGTCCTGGGTGTAGAGGCCCTGGTTGCCGAGCTGGAGGTGGGCGTAGGTGCAGTTGCCGGTGCCCGCGCCCGCCTCGGTCGGGTTGCCGTTGTTGTCGCGCAGCAGGCAGGTGTTGCTCGCCGGCACCGTCACCGCCACCGCCGGGCCGCCGTCGCCGGGCGCGATGTCCTGCTCGCAGGAGAAGCCGTTGGCGAAGCCGTTCGGCAGACAGCCGATGTTGAAGCACAGCTCGCCCAGGTCGCAGGTGCCGCCCAACATTCCGCAGGTCTTGGTGCAGAGGAAGATCGCGTTGGGATCCATCGGGTCGCCGAACACCGGCTGACACGCGTACGCCTGCGGGCAGGGAGCGCCGCCGACCTTGCACTGCTCGAGCGCCTTGGGGGGCTGGCACTGCTGGCCGTCGCAGATCATTCCCTGCGAGGTGCAGCTGTCGAGCTGCGAGACCGAGGCCTTGATGCAGGAGCACTCACCGGCGAAGCAGGCGATCTGGCCGGGCGCGCAGGTCGTGCCCGAGCACACCACCGGGATCACCTCGCACTCGAAGGTGTCTTGACCGGTCTTCACGCAGGTGCCGCCGTCGCTGCAGCCGCCGCACGCGTCGACGCACTGGCGGGTCGCGGTGTCGCACTTCTGGAGCGGGCCGCAGGCGCCGGAGCAGGCGTCTTTCGGCGGCGGGTTCATCATGCCGCTGTCGGTGCCTCCATCCATGTCGGGCTTGGGCTTGGGACAGCCGGTGAGCACCAGAACGGCGGCCAGCGAGAGCGCAAAAATTCTCATGGAATCGGCAGGATCCAGCGAACGGGTTTCGGCCAAGAAAGGCGGCGCAAACTACGTTCGGGGTTACCACGTGTCAACACGTGTGGGGAAAAACGCCACGTGTTTCTGACCCGGCTAGAACGAGGCCGTAATTCCCCAGATCAGCCCGTAGTACAGCTCCTCGGCCGCGCCACCGCACTGGGTCGAGTCGCAGATCGTCCACTTCTTGCCCTGACCGAAGAACTGGTCGGCGTAGGAGACGTAGCGGAAGAGCAGCTTGTAGCCGATCGGGCCCCAGATCGCGCCCGACACCCCGAGGTCGAAGCCGAAGCCCTTGCCCGCCGCGCCGCCCTGCGCCGCCGACGGGTTGCCGTAGCCCAGAATCTCGTCGGGGCCGGGCCGCGGGTTGATGAAGTACGAGAAGCTGCCGTCGAACTTCAGGTACTTGATCACCGGAATCTCGAAGTCCAACCCGAGCTGCGGGTAGACCCGGTAGCTGCCCGGCAGCGGCACCTTGGCGTTGGCGTCGATCTCGAACACCCGGCTCGCTCCGCCGAAGTGAATGCCCGCGTAGCCGGGCACCGCGTCTTTGCCGGAGAGGAACGAGAAGTAGTACCGCCAGGCGAGGTTCGCGGCCCAGTTGCGATCGGTGGAGACGACCTGCTGATCGGGCGTCGAGCCGGAGGGCGACTGCACCTTCACGTTGGTGAGCGAGAAGCCCAGCCCGAAGTAGCCGGTGACGCCGATGCCCTGCAGAAACGGGTTGTCGGTGGCCAGCACCAGCGGGAACGCCTCGGCGTTGATCTGAAAGCCGGCGTAGGGAACCTGGGGCGAGAAGTCGACGGTGTCGCCCTGCGGAGGCGGCATCACCTTCTTGTACTGGGCGCACGAGCTCACCCCCGGCCGCGAGCAGTAGCTGCGCCAGGTGGTGGTGCCGCCCAGCCAGACCGAGATCGCCTTCGGGCCGACCTTGGTCTTCTTCTTCTGGGTCTCGGCGGCGAGATCGGCGTCGCCCTCGCCTTCCTTCGGCTGAAACGCGGCCTCTGCTTCTTCTTCGCGGCGGCGCTTGTCGCGATCGTCGCCCGGCTGCAGCGCGGTGCGGCTGCCGTTGTTGGCGTTGGAGCCGCCGGTGAGGTCGACGCCCTCGCCCACAGTGCTCTGCTCCTGGTTGCCGGTCTTGCCGGTGCCGGCGCCCTCGCCCTCGTCGCCTTCGTCACCGCCGCCTTCGTCGGAGAACGCGGGCGCGGTCTTCGCCGCCGCGGTGATCGCCTTCGACAGCTTGCGCGAGAAGTCGTCTGAGAGAAGGCCCTTCTTGACCTTCAGCTCCTTGGTCCACAGCTCCGAGCCGTCCCACGCCCAGATGTGCACGCTGAACTTGGGGCCCACCGAGCCGCCGACCGCCGCGCTCACGCCCAGCTTCTTGGCGAGCTTGGTCACCGCCGCGGGCGTCATGCCCTTCGCGCCAGACAGCTTCTTCTTCGAGGCCGCCGCGCGCCACTTCTCGATCGAGAGCAGGGTGACCTGACCGGCGTCTTCGACCGCGGTCTGAACCTGGTCGCGCAGCTTGCCGTTCTTGTCGCCCTCGATCTCGAGGATCACGACTTTCTGCGCGTGCGCGAACCCGGCGACGAGTAAAGCGGCCAGCGGCAGCAGGCGAAAACAGTAACGCATCGAGCTTGGGGTCCGCTTCTTACACTCAACCGCGTTGCACGGGCCAGCCCCGCTTTCGTGCCGCCTGGACAAGCCCGTTGCCGGGATCGTCATACGGGGCGATCACCAGCGCCCGCTTGGAGTAGGCCAGCATCGGCTCGTCGAGCTCTCCGTTGCCCACCCCGAGGTCGGGGGTGAGGCCGCGGGCCTTCAGCGCCGCCACCTTGCCCTCCCCCACCGGCAGCGGCTCTCTCACCGGAAGAGAAATTCTGCCGCTCTCCACCGGGGCGTCGAACGCGATCACGTTCTCTTTGGGCACCCCGAAGACCCGGGCGCCGGCCTCGACGATCCACCGGGGGCTGGCCGAGACCAGCACCACCTCCACCTGCTTTTCCTTCAGGGCTGCGAGCAGCGGCTGGGCGAAGGGAAACAGGCGGCCCAGAAAGCGCCGCTCGAACAGCTCGTGGCACAGCTGGTAGAGCGTCGTCTCTTCGAGCCCTTCCATGTACTCGACCGCGCGCACGTAGGCCGCCTGGGGGTCTCGCTCGAGAATGCGCTCGTATTCTTCGTACACGCCGTCGCGCGCGTGATGGGGCAGCAGCCGGTGCGCGGCGAGGTGCCGGAGCAGCTCTTCGCCCACGTCGGAGCGCCACAAGGTGCCGTCGGCGTCGAACGCGGCAACTCGCCCCGGGCGATTCTCCTCGAGCAGCGGCGTCACCACGGCCAGACATTTCGGGTCGAGAACGTCTGCGAGCGCTCGCATGCTCAGTACGCTACCTTCTCTTCCATGCGGAAGCTCTGGCTGGTGGTGATGGTGGTGGCGCCGGCGTTGATGCCGGGCTGTGGCTGTGGGTCCACCAACCCGTGCGTGCCCGACCCGGGCTCGTCGGGCGCGTGCCCTCCGCTCGCCGGCACCTGGACCCTCCACTTCGACCCCGAGACCGACAGCAGCGGCTGCATGGGGCAGATGGTGACCGCGGCCGAAGCGAAGCCGGCGACGATCACCTTCACCCAGATGGGCTTCGATCTGCGCTCGTCGGTGAACGGCGCCGCGCTCACCGGTCAGGTGACCGACGACGATCAGTTCACGCTCGCGGGCAACACCGGCACCGACATCGACGACGGTGGCAACCTGGTGGGCCACGAGATCGACTTCAACATTCGTGGAAAGTTCATTCCCGACGCGACGGGCGACGGCGGGACGATCAACGACGGCACCTGGGAGACGACGAACGTCGACGTCGACTGCGATCGGCAGACGACGTTCACCGCCACCCGGTAGCCGCTGTTTTGATGCGGGTTACTTCTTGGAGGTCTTCGCCTTCTCGGCGGCCTTCTTCTTCGCGCGCTTCTTCCAACGAAGCTTGATGCGGTTCTTCACGCGCTGGTGCTTGCTCTTGGATCGGGCCATGGCGCGCTAGCTACCAGAGTCTTTCGGCGCGGGCGAGACTTCAATCGCGGTGGGCTTCGGCGCGAACACCGGGCGCGTCTTCGCCAGGCAGTCGCGCACCTGGTCGAGCGGGAGCGCGGGCACGAAGTGGTCGTTCACTCCGGTCATCGGCTCGGCCATGCACATCGAGTTCAAGATCGCCTCCTCGGTGGCCTCCATCACCGCCTCGTAGAGCGGGTCGAGACGGGCATCGAGGAGGATCTTCATCTTGTAGACCATCTTGCGGGTGCGCCGCGGGATCACGTTGGCGGTGGAGAAGCCGACCACGATCTCTCCCGAGCCGTGCGCGGCGTAGCTGCCCACCCGGCCGATGCCGAGGCCGACCCGCTTGCAGAGGCGGCTCAGCTGGTGCGGGAGCAGCGGCGCGTCGGTGGCCACCACCGCGATGATCGAGCCGTAGGAGAACTCCCGGTGTTTGATCTTCTGAAACTGCGGGTAGAGCAGCTCGCCCACCGGCATGCCGGCGACGCGGAGGTTCGGCATCTTCCCGAAGTTCGACATCACCAGCACGCCCAGGGTGTAGCCGCCGTAGACCTCGGGGAGCCGCCGCGACGAAGTGCCGATGCCGGCCTTGAAGTCGCAGGTGATCATCCCGGTGCCGCCGCCGACCGCGCCCTCCTTGGGAATACCGCTCGACGCCGAGCTGATCGCCTCGCGCACGTGGGTCTCTTTCACGTGGTTGCCGGAGACGTCGTTCAGGTAGCTGTCGTCGCACTCGCCGACGACGGGAATGATCACGTCGTGCTCTTCGCCGATGCCGGGGTGCTGCTCGACCATGTAGCGGGCGACCGCGTCTGACACCGCGCCGACCGACATCGTGTTGGTGAGCAGAATCGGGGTCTCGATCAGGCCCCACTCCACCACCTGGGTGAGGCCGGCCACCTCGCCCGCGCCGTTGAGCACGAAGGCGCCGCCGGCCAGGCGATCCATGAAGGTGTTGCCGCCGTTGGGGAGAATCGCGGTGACGCCGGTGCGCACCGGGCCCTTGCCGGCGATCAGCTTGCCGGAGCCCTTGATGATGGTGGAGTGGCCGACCAGCACGCCCTCCACGTCGGTGATCGCGTTGTGCTTGCCCGGCTTGAAGCGGCCCAGCGGCAGGTCGAGCTCGCGGGCGCGCACGCGCTTGTCTTCCGCAGCGTTCACCCCCGCGCGTGTACCCCGTTATTGGCGCTCTGGAAACATGTCTCCGGTGGGCCAGGGCGCGCCGTCGTACGGGTTGTAGGGCGGGATCTTCTCGGGAGGCACCCAGCCGGGCACCTCGACGATGCGCTTCTGCAGGTAGGCGACGAACGCCTTCACCTTCTGCGGCTGCTGCGGCGACGGCAGGTAGATCGCGTAGGCGGGCTCGGCCGCGGGGGCGACGCCGGGGAGCACTTCGATCAGCCGGCCGCTCTCGAGATCGTCGGCGATCAGCCAGCGCTTCACCCTGATGATGCCGCGGTCCTTCAGGCCGGCCAGCCGCACCGCGCGCACGCTGTTCACCTGAAAGTCGTTCTGCACGCTGACGGTGATGATGCCGTCGGGGGTGGCGAGACGCTCCTGCCAGGTGCCGCCGTAGAAGAGGTAGTTGTGCTGGGCGAGCTGCTCCGGCTTCTTCGGAGTGCCGAACTTCTTCAGGTAGCCGGGCGAGGCGGCGAGCACGTAGCTGGCGCCGCCGAGCGCTTTGGCCACCAGCGAGTCGTTGCCCACCAGGCCCATGCGAACCGCGACGTCGATTCGCTGCTCGACCAGGTTGCTGCGCGCGTCGTCGCAGGTGAGCTTCACCTTCAGGCCGGGGTACATCGCCTGGAAGTCGAGCGCGATCGGGCAGAGCCAGGTCTCGCCGAGGCTGACCGAGGTGTTGATGCGCAGGGTGCCCTTCACTTCTTGGCGCAGGCCCTTGGCGTCGAACGCGGCGCGCTCCAGGTCGCTGAGGATCTGCTTGGTGGCGCTGAAGTAGCACTGGCCGGCGTCGGTCAGCTTCAGCCCCTGGGTGTCGCGGTGCAGGAGGCGCGCGCCGACGTGCTTCTCGAGGGCGCTCAGCCATTTCGAGACGGTCGGCTGGGTGGTGCCCAGCTCCTTGGCGGCGGCGGTGAGACTGCCCTTCTCGACGGCGCGCACGAAAGCGTCCATCAGCTCGAAGCGGTCCATGCCGCCGTTCTAGTGCAGGCGGTGGTGGAGACGCCATTCCATGGTGGAATGACGGTTATTCGTCAAGACCGGCTGACCGGTTCGCACAGACCTCTCCCGGCCCTTCGGGCCACCCTCTCCCCCGTCGGGGAGAGGGCAGTGGCTCCTCCCGACGGGGGAGGAGCTGTCGCGAAGCGACTGAGGAGGTCTGTGCGAACCGTTCAGCCCGTCGTCACTTCATGCTGGGGTGCGCCAGAATCGGCGGGCGCTCCCAGTCGGCCTTGGTCGGCGTCGCCTCGAGCAACCGCACCAGCGTGCTCGGCGCGACCACCGCGACCGACTGATCGACGAGGGTGGTGTTGAGCACGTCGGGGTCATCGGCCATCGCGACGATGTCTTTCAGCATGCGCGAGGTGGTGGGCTTGAAGTTGAAGCCGCGCACCATCTCTTCGTGCCCGTCGGCGAACACCTTGTACGCGATCACCGGAGAAGGCAGCGAGAGGCTGGCGCCGCGCGAGCCGAACCGCGACTCCTCCAGCGCTTCGACCCTGAGCCCGAAGTCGAGGTCCTCCTCCTTCGCCAGCTGAATCAGCTGCTTCTTCAGCTTGTCGGTGGTGGTCGGCTCGGTCGAGCTCACCAGCAGGTTGCCCATCATGCCGAGGTCGTTGCGCGCGTGGCCGTTGGTGAGCGGTACCCGGCGGGTCGGCACCCGGCTCATGTAGTAGGTCTTGAGCACGCCCTCGTCGATCAGGGTGATCGGCATCGGCTTCACCCCGTCGTCGTCGACCGGCACCCAGCCGAACAGCGGGAACACCCTGCCCTGCGGCGACTTCCACTGCGGCAGGCTGGGGTCGTCGATCGCCTTCAGGAAGTGCGGGCCGATGTGCTTGCCCAGCCGGTCGGTGAGCCGGCCCTGCTCGTGGTGGCCGAGCTGCTCCACCGGAGCGGTGAGCTGCGCGCCGACCGCGTTCAAGAACAGCGAGGCCGCCGCCTTGCCGCTGAACAACACCGGGCCGACGTAGTCGTCGGTCGCCGCCGGCACCTTCACCAGCGCGTCGAGATCGGCCGCCGCCTTCTGCGCCGCCTCGACCAGGGTCTTCTCGTCGGGCAGGTCGGCCTCGGTCTGACCGCGCTCGCTCCAGCTGACCTTGAGCGGCATTCCGTCTTTGGCCTGGGAGCGCGCGTCGATCCACACCTCCCAGTAGGCCTCGTCGAAGCGGTGGGCGGCGCCGTCGCTGGCGACCATGCGCTGCACCTGGCGGCGCACCCGAAAGTTCACCGTGCCCGACTGGATCGCCGGGTGGCTGCGGAACACCGCCGACGCCTTCTTCACCGAGTCGCTCCACTTCGACAGGTCGACGTTCACCGGGCGCTCGGCCTCCAGCACCAGCTCGGGCTTGGCGGGCCCGAAGTCGGCGACGCGGTCTTTCACCTCGTTGGTCTCGAAGAACGCGCGCTTCTTGGCGATCGACTCCACCCCGCGCTTGAAGCTGGAGTCGAAGTCCAACCAGAGCGAGTGCCGAATCGCATCGACGTCGTCGACCGAGGGCGGAGGTGCCGGGCTGCGATCGAAGTCGAAGTCGAAGTCGCCTCCGAAGGGATCGCCCCCGGCGAAGTTGGTGTTGTCGAAGTCTGCCGTGCCCACCCGCACCCGGCCCTGCACCTGGCCGTGGCGATCGGAGCCGACGTTCACCACCGCGCCGAGGCTGGCGCTCGACCACCAGCGCTCGCTGAACACCACGTAGGAGCGCGCGTAGTACGGCGGGTCGGCCTTCTTCTGCCCGTCCTGCTTGGGCATCTTCAGGGTCATCGCCCGCTTGGTCTCGGCGTCCATCGCCTGCAGGACCTTGTCGCCCTGAAAGGCGGGCGGCGGCGCGGCGAGCGTCAACAGCAGCAGCGCGGCGTTCATCGCTCACCTCCGGCCGACGGCGGCGGCGGGAGCAACGGCTGCCGATCCTGCCCGCGCTGTTTGCGCTCGACCTCGATCTCCGACAGCAGCATCGAGGGGGCGACCGCGCTCACCGGCACCCAGCCCGACTCGGCGCCGCAGAAGCCGTTGAACACCGCCGGGTCGTCACCGGTGGCGAGAATGCGCTCGAACGAGCTGATCGGCGTGCCCACCAGGTCGACCCCGCGCACCAGCTCGTCGGGCCGGCCGTCGGGGTACACCCGGTAGACGATCTGCGGGATCACCTTGAACGCCTGCGGCAGCCCGCCGGTGCGGGTGTTGGTGAAGCCGCCGGAGATCTCCTCGAACAGGAGGCCGTAGGGCTTGCCGCGCGCCTTCACCTCTTTCAGCAGCGCCGCCCGCAGGTCCTTGAACGCGATCTTGTTGGTGGAGTCGACCAGCAGGTTGCCTTGCCGCGCCACCGGGTGAAGCCCGGTCATCGCCCGGCCGTGGCCGTTGGAGTGCTCGAAGCCCTGAATCGGCGAGCGGCCCATCAAGAAGCCCTTCAGCACCCCGTGCTGCACCAGCGAGACCCTCTGCGCCGGCTGGCCCTCTTCGTCGTACTGGTAGAAGCCGTTGAGCGGCAGCTCTCCGAACGCGCGCTTGGTCGGGTCGTCGGTGACGTCGATGAACTCCGGCACGATCACCTGGCCCACCCGCTTGGTGAAGGTGTGCCCGTCGTCGGCGTCTTTCTGGCGGTGCCCCTCGATGCGGTGGCCGAAGATCTCGTGAAAGAACACCCCGGCGGCGCGGTTGGTGATGATCGCCGGGCCGGCGTACGGCTCGACGGTGGGCGCGACGCGGAGGGCCTCGAGGCGGGTGGCGAGCTTCTTCACCCGCTCCAGCATCGCGTCTTCCTTCGGGAGCGCCTCGGGAGAGGTGGCCTCGACGTCGTCGTAGAGGTCGAGATCCATGCCGTCGTCGGCGCGGGTCTGGCCCGAGATGGTGAGCCGGGCGAAGAAGTGCGGCTCGCGAATCTTCGCGCCGTCGGAGTCGACGAAGTACGAGGTGGAGCTGAACACCTGAATGCCCACCGACGACTTGAGGATCTTCGGGTGCGACTTGAACTCCGCCGACAGCCGGGTGAGCACCTCGCGCCACTTCGCGCGGTCGACCTGCTGGTCGAGCGGCGGGCTCTTCGGCCCCACCGACACCGCCGGCTTGTCGTCTGAGAAGTCGGAGGCCTTGTCTTCTTCGTCGGCCTTCACCGCCACGTTCGCCTTCACCCGAATCAGCGCCTTCGCCGCCGACTTGTAGGCCCGGTCGGTGGCGCGCCAGATCGCGGTCTCGATCGCGCCGCGGTCGTCTTCCACCGGCAGGCTGTGGTCGCCGCCCGAGCTGTCGAACTCGCCGAACGGGCTGCCGCTGCGCACCTTGTGGGTGCTGTCGAGCGCCCGGGTGCCAGCGCGAACGGTGGTGTCGAGCCAGCGCACCCGGCCGGCGAGCGGGCCGGTGTCGGTCATCGAGCCGGTGAGCGCTCCGAAGCTGGCCGACTCGGCCCAGGCCTGGGAGTCGGTCGCCCGGTACGACACGTAGTAGAGCGGCGCGTCTTTCTGCGCCTTGAGGCCGTTGAAGCTGCGGGTGAGCTCCGCCTTGAGCGAGTCGAGCAGCACGTCGTTGTCGGCGGGGGGCGTCGCGGCGAGGGCGGCCGCGGCAAGCAATGCGATCATGCGGGCACTCTAGGGCATTCCGAATGCGAATGGGCCTTCGTCACCGCCTTCTCCTACCGGGTCTGTCACGCCAGCCGCACTATTGCGTCCATGGAAACGGAGGCGGTGATGACGAAGCTCGAAACGGTTCAATGGCGTGAACTCGAACCCTCTCCTTTGGGAGAGGCCGACGAGAGCCCAGGGCTCTCGCGGGTGAGGGACGGCCTCCCTGCCCCCAAAAGCCTCAGCCTCGCCTTCGACGGGACGATTCTGGCCCTCGCCGTCGGTCTCGCCCTCTGGTTCGTGTGCGCAGCGCTGGTGATCTCGACGTTCGTTCACCCCGCTGCGGCCCGGGTGCCCGCCGTGAATCCCCACGGCGGACACTCATTTTTGATGGTGGCGGGGCAATGAGCAGTTCGGCCCGTCGCGAGTTAGGGTGGGCGGGTGACGCCGCCTCCCGAGCTGCTCGCCAGCATCGACGCCGACCCCACGGCGCTCGAGGCCCGGCGCGTGTTGGGCGACTGGTATCAGAGCCAGGGCGACCCGCTCGGCGAGCTGATCGCGGTGCAGGTGGCGCTGCTCGAAGCGGGAGACTCGGCCACCCAGGAGCTCCGCGATCGCGAATCGTCGCTGTTCGCGGCCCACCGGGAGCGCCTCTTCGGCCCGCTCTACCCTCGCGCCGGCGGGCGTGGTGCGCACGTGCAGTGGTTTGCCGGCTCGTGGCGCGCGATCGAGCTGCGCGAGACGATGGTCGATCTCTCGGGCGTGCTCAGCCACCCGCTGGCGCGCTGGGTGACCGGGCTGGCCGCGCAGCAGACGTTGCCGCTCAACCGGCTCGAGCTGCGCACCATTCGGCAGCTGTCGCTCGAAGCATTCGATCACGTCACCCAGATTCTGCCTTCGGGGCGGCTCCAGCCACGGCTCGAGAGCTTCAGGTTCGAGGGCTCGTCGGTGCGGCTGCTCGAAGCGCCACCGCTGGGGCTCTCACAGCTGCGGCTGAAGGGCCGGCCGACCGGGCCGCTGGGCGTGAACTCGCTGAGCGGCGCCGACGAGCTGATTCGGGTGAGCTGGCCGGTGCTGTCGCGCCTGTCGATCGAGGCCGTGGTTTCGGAGGCGGCCCTGGGCGCGTTCTTCGAGGCCGACCGCTTCCCCCGGCTCAACCACCTGCGGCTGCAGATGCTCGGCGGCGGCGCGTGGGACGTGCTCGCCCACGTGAAGCGTTCGCCACCGCTGCTCGAGCTCGAGCTGTTCGACCCCAACCTGCGCAAGGCGAACGCGTTGGAGTGGATCTCCCGTGCGTTTCCCGTGCTCGGGAAGGTGCGGCGGGTGTCGCTCTACGGCACCAGCTGCTTCTACGAGGGCCCCGGCGACGCGGTGCTGCGCGGTGAAGACTGGATCTGGCGCTAGAAGCAGACCGGAACGCGCAGCTTGGAGCCCTTCTTGATCGAAGGCTTCGCGCCCGCATAGGTGCGCAGGCACTTCTCTCCGTCGTCGTAGCGGAGCGAGGGGCGCTCGCGATCGATGGTGAAGGTCAGTGCGCCCTTCTTGTCGGTGCCGATCAGCACCGGGAGACAGCCCTTGGGCGCGCTGCTCTCGGGGAACGCCTTCGCCACGCAGCTGCGCAGGTGCTGCTCGAGCGCGGGGAGCTTGTGAACGGCTTCTTCGTCTTTCGAGTCGGTGGGCTCGATCGCCGACGGCGGGGCCTTCGGCTTCGGTGTGCCGGCGTCGGGCGGAGCCGCCAGCAACACCAGCAGCAACGCCAGCGTCACGCCTCCACCACGGTGAGCGGCACCGGCAACGGCGGCGAGGGCGGCGTCTCTTCGCTCGAGCGCAGCGTGGGCGCGCCATCGTCACTGCGGCCCCGGCGCTGCTCGCGCTCTTTGTAGCGGCGAATCGCGCCCGAGAGGATCTCGGCGATCAGCCCGCGGTAGTCGAGCTTGTCGGCCTTGGCGATCAGCACCAGGTCGCTCCAGCCCGGCGTCAGGCCCGGCAGCGGGTTGCACTCGAGGAAGTAGAAGCGCCCCTTGTCGTCCATGCGGAAGTCGATGCGGGCGACGTCGCGGCAGCCCAACGCCATGAACGCCGCGCGGGCCGCCGACTTCAGCTGCTCCATCTGCTTCGGCTCGAGCTTCGCGGGCGCGTCGTAGCGAATGCGCTCGTTCGCCTCGAGCTTGTCTTCGAACCGATAGACCGGCGTCTTGTCGCTCTTGTCGAGGAAGACGATCTCCATCGGCGCCAGCACCTTCGGGCGGCGCTCGCCCAGCAGCCCGACGGTGAACTCGCGGCCGCCGACGAACTCCTCGATCAGCGCCGGCTGCTGGTAGCGGCGCACCATCTCGCCCACCACCTCGCGCAGCTCGGCCTCCGACTGCACCACGCTCTTCTTCAGGATGCCCTTGGAGGAGCCTTCGGCCACCGGCTTCACCATCAACGGCCAGGAGCTGAACTGCTTGTCGAGCCGCTCCTTGCCGGTGATCATCTGCTGAAAGTTGGGGGTGAGAATGCCCGCGCCGCGCACGATCTTCTTCGCCAGCGCCTTGTCCAACGCGATCGAGAGCGTCGCGGGGTCAGACCCGGTGTAGGGAATGTCGAGCAGCTCGAGCAGCGCCGGCACCTGCGACTCGCGGTTTCGGCCGCGAAAGCCCTCGGCGATGTTGAACACCACGTCGACCGGGTTGGCGGTCAGCACCGTCGGCAGCTCGGGCCCGGCCTCGAGATCGATCACCTCGTGCCCCCAGCTGGCGATCGCCTCGCGAATCGCCTGGAGCGTCGACGGGGAGTCGTACTCGGCCTCCGAGTCTTCGGTGGCGTCCATCGTCGGCTTGATGCGCTTCACGTTGAAGCTGAAGCCCACCTTGAGCGGGCCCTTGCGGGTCGGCTTCGCCTTCGAGCTGCTGGTGTTCTTCAGCTTGTGACGCTTCGCCGCCGACTCGATCACGGTGCCGATCACCGCGTCGAAGTGCAGCCCTTCGAGCGCGCCCGACTCGTAGATGCTCGCGCCCGGCTCCAGCGACGGCAGCGCGTTGATCTCGAGAAAGTACGGCACCCCGGCTTCGGAGAGCCTGAAGTCGATGCGGCCGAGGTCGCGGCAGTCGAGCGCCTGAAACGCCTTCTGCGCGGTCTGGCGAATGCGGTGCGCGGTCTCGGCGGGAATGTTCGCCGGCGCGCGCACCGAGACCGCCTTGTCGGCCTTGGTCTTCAGCTCGTAGTCGTAGATCGCGTACTTGCGCTTCGCGTACGCGGGGTCGATCACGTACTCGACCGGAGACAGCACCCCGCCGTAGTCGTTCGCCTGCTGCTCCAGGTACGGCACGGTGATGTCGATGCCGGCGATGAACTCCTCCACCAGCACGCCCGCCGGGTACTTCTCGAGCGCCGACTGCACCTTGGCGCGCAGCTGCTCGATGTTCTCGGCCACCGACTCCTGGGTGATGCCCTTCGAGCTGCCTTCGAAGTTGGGCTTCACCATCAGCGGGAAGTGGAGGTCCTCCGCCGGCGCCAGCTCGCTCATCTTCTCGACGTAGTGCCAGCCGGGGGTGCGAATGCCGTGGCCCTTCAAGATCATCTTGGTCAGCTGCTTGTCGAGCGTGACCGCGAGCGCGTACGCGTCGGAGCCGGTGTACGGAATGCCGAGCTCTTCGAAGAGCGCCGGGTAGAACGCCTCGCGAAAGCGGCCGCGCTTGCCCTCGGCGGTGTTGAAGATCAGATCAGGCGAGTACGCCTCGAGGCGCGAGACCGTACGCGACGCCGGGCCGCTGACTTCGAAGCGCTCCAGCCGGTGGCCGAGCCGCTCGATCGCGGTCGCCAGCGCGGTGATGGTCTGTTCGGTGTCGAACTCGGCTTCTTCTTCCGAGTCGGTCAATCGCAGGTTGTGGGTGAGCGCGATGCGCAAGGTGTCCCCTCCGGCCCTCTTCTTTTCAGAGTGGGCTCAGGTTGTCTTGTGACGATCATTCGGCAGCGGCTGCACCACCTTCATCACCCGGCTCGTCGCGGGCTGCCGCCGCGTCGCCAGCTCGCCCTGCCCCGCGACCACCTTTCCGTCGGTGACCTGGGTGTTCGCCCAGAGATCGCCCAGGCGCAGGCCCAAGTGATCTCTCCAACACTTGAACGCTTCGATCCCGCCGATCACCAGCGTGCCGGCGAAGAAGGCCTTCTGGCCGAGGTCGGGCATCATCGCGAGAATGATCACCAGCCCGAACGGCGCGTTGCGCAGCACGCTGTCGCGGTGACGGGCGCCCTGACGGGTCGGCAGGTAGACGACCTTCACCCCGAACAGCTTCTTGCCCAGGCTCTGGCCCTGCAGCATGCCGTCGGCGAACAGCAGGTAGAGCAGCGCGATCACGATGCCCGCGGGCCCGGTGGAGCGGTAGAGCACGTAGGCGATCAGCAGATCGACCAGGCGGGCGCCACCGCGCAGAATCAGGGACGCTTTCGGGTAAGGCGAGCCCTCGTCGTCACCGACCAGCCTCAACCTTTGACGCGGCGTCTCACTGCTCATGCAACTGAGCAACAGCTTAACGCGCGCCAGGAATTCTTGCGAAGCGGAGCCGGTCTTACTGACAGGAGATCGGCGCGGTGATCTTGGTGCAGCTCGACGGCGTCGACATGTGAATCGCGTAGCCGCCGGCGCTGGCGCACCACACGGGGTTGGCGCACTTGTCGGGCGCCTGGAAGTACTGGCAGGTGCCGTCGGTCGCGGTGCCGACACAGTAGTTGGTCTCAGGGCCGCAACCCGACAGGAGCAGACC
Organism: Myxococcaceae bacterium; assembly: GCA_047602415.1. GTDB lineage: Bacteria > Myxococcota > Myxococcia > Myxococcales > Myxococcaceae > JASGHH01. The sequence goes on from JASGHH010000001.1 coordinate 2,515,066, forward strand.
GGCGAGGGCGAAGAGGGCGAGAGCGAAACGCATTCGTGTTTTCCTTTCGAAGGCCGCCTTCGTGCCCAACGGCGTGCGCGCTTTCAAGCAGGAACCAGCGGAGTGGCGTTATTCCTCGTCGCCACCTTCGGCGAGCTGAATCAGCCGCTCGTACGCGCTCACCGGGGGAGCGGTCGGCGCGGGCACCTTGGCCAGCTTCATCAGGTGCCGCTCGGCTTCTTCAGGCGTGCGAGGGGCGACGTGAGCGTCGACCTCTGCCTGGGTGGCGGGCCGGTTGAAGAAGAGGAACGCCATCGCCGGGCGGCGCGACGACTCGCGCATCGCGAACTGCATGCCGTCGAAGTTCCAGCCCTGCGCGACCCAGGTGTTCACCGTCTCTTCGATCGTCGACTCGTCGACGGTCGAGAGCTCGATGACCTTGAAAAGAGTGCCGGTGGGCTCTGGAGGCGCGCTCTTCTTGGGCGTCGACTTCTTCTTCTTCACCACCAGACCGAGACCTTGTGGCGATCGGGGTCGTAATAGAGCGAGTTCTTCTGTCCCCCGCTGTCGGCGGCGTCGACCCAGAGCAGGCTGACGATGGTGATGCCACCGGCGGCGGCGATGCCCGAGAGCACGTACGGCACCGGGCTCTTGGTGAAGCCGGTGGCCGGGTTGAGCACCAGGCCGGCGATCAGCAGCACCGCCACGCCCGCGGCGGCGCCGAACAGGTCGGCTCTGAGAATCTGGTCGGTCGACGGGTTGAACCTCAGCGTCGACAGCGCGAGCGCACCGGCGCCGATCGCGGGGGCGATCAGCAGCGCGTCGATGCCCGACTGAACGTTCGAGCCCGAGCTGGTGGTGGCGAAGATCGCGCAGATCAGCGCGGTGTAGATCAACGCCCAGGCGGCTCCCGACTCGATCAGGAGGAACTTGTTGAGGGGGATCTCGCCGCCGCCGACGATCGCGCTGATCCAGGCTCCGGCTTCGGCGCCGATCAAGCCCAGCCAGCTGACCACCGACGCGTCCTTGCTGAAGAAGTTGCTGAAGCCCGCCAGAAACGCCGCTCCGATGAAGGAGTTGATGATCCCGAAGTTGGCGGAGGTGGTGTCGATCCAGTTGTTGAACTGCCAGAACGCCGAGCTGGCGAAGCCGACGCCGGCGCCGATCAGCGCTCCGGCGAGGTAGGCGAGGCGCGCGTCGTCGCCGATCAGACAGTCTTGCTTGGTGCCGCAGAACTGAGAGCCCTGCACGTTGTAGTTGTAGATGCGCGGCACCATCTGAGTGGTGAGCACGCCGAGGCCGCCCATCAGGGTGTGGTGCATCACGAAGGTGAGGCTGCCCGGGCCGGCGAGGAACGGGCCCTCACGGGGGTGGTCATCGAGCATCGCCGACGGCGGCGGCTTGGGCGCCGGGCCGGCGTTGTTGTCGGGGGCGTTCAGCAGCGGCTCCGACGGCGGAGGCGGCGGCTGATCGGGCGTGGTCACCGGGCCCGAGGCGGGCGGCGGCTGCTGCACCACGTTGTTGTTGGCCGGAGGAGGCGGCGGAGGAGGCTGCTCGATCGGAGGAGGAGGCGGCGGCATGCCGGCATCGGAGCCACCCTCGCCCGGCACGGGCACCACGATCACCCGTGGCTCGTCGTTGCCCTGTTGCGCGTGGGCGAGCCCGGGGACGAGGGAGACACAGACCAGCAGCGCAGCCAGCGAGACAGGTACGCGCATGGCCGCAAAGCCTAGAACGCCTGAGGCGAAACGGGTGACGCAAAAGGTTACGGGCAGACGAGCTTGCGCAGGGGGTCGCGGGTGCGCTGGTGGTGGCGCAGCTCGGTTCCACTGGTGCCGGAGGTCACGTTGAGGGTGTGCATCTGGGTGCCGTCGGGCAACGTCCAGAACGCCATGCCCTCCTGCTCGTTGCCGTGGTTCAGATCCATCAGGTCGATCACGGTGCCGGTCTCGTAGTGCACCTTGTAGATGCTCTTCACCGAGTTGTCCGACGCCAGGTAGATCGCGCCCTCGAACACCTTGCCGCCCTGAATGCGCCCCACCGCCGGACGGAGCGGAATCGACTTCTGGTAGCTCACCGTGGCGACGTCGAGCACAAAGAGGGCGTCGGTGGGGTCCCATTGCGACACGTATAGGTTGCCGCGCGGGCCGTCGGCGATCACGTACGGTACGCCTTCGGTGAGCATCGTGTTCGAGAGCGGGTGAATCGTCGAACAGCTGAGCGTCTGCGGGTCGTACTCGCAGAGGTTCGGGTGCTGGTAGGCGTTACCGTCTTCGAGCGGCGCCCAGAGCACGCCGTTCAGGTAGTCGATGTCGCCGATGTGGTTGTCGCCGTCGAGCGTCGCCTGGAGCGGAATCGCGGTCGGGTTCGACCGCACCGTGTTGTAGCTGGTGTCGGTGACGTCGAAGCCGTAGCGCCACGAGAAGTACCAGCTGGTGCCGTCGGTGGTGACTCCCTGGGAGCGCACGCCGCCGGTGAGGCCGCTGAAGCTGGTGCTCGACAGCTGGGTCCAGACTTCGGAGTCGATCGCGGTGATGAAGGTGTCGAGCGCGGCGGTGCCGTCCAACGGCGTTCTTCCCGGGATCAGCGCGTCGATCTCGGTGACGAGATCTTGGGCGGTCAGCGTCGAGAAGTCGCGTTGGGTGGTGCCGGGGGCGGTCGCCGGCAGCTGCAGCCCATTGGTGGGGTCGTTGTCGGTGTCGAGGCTGAACAGCAGCATCACCGCGTTGGTGAGCTCGGGCGTTTCGGTGCAGGTGCCCTGGTCGACCAGCCGGTACGCGGTGGCGTGCGCTTCGCCCGGCGTGGAGCGGAAGTCGATGTCGCCGAGCGAGAAGATCACCGGCTGGCCCTGCTCGTATTGATAGGTGCCGGCCGAGTCGGTGAAGCCGCTCACGCTGCCGCTGCGGTAGTGGAGGCCGGTGATCGCGCCCGGGTATGCGCCTGGGCCGCCGAGGAAGGTGCCGGTGAGGATCGTGCCGGCGTCGAGTGCGGCGCCGCCGCCGGTCGCAGCGCCGCCGCCGGTCGCCGAGCCGCCTCCCGTGGCGCTGCCTCCACCGCCGCTCGCTGAGCCACCGCCCGTGGCTGCGCCGCCGCCGGTCGCGCTGCCTCCGCCCGTCGCCGTGCCACCACCGCCGGTCGCCGCGCCGCCGCCGCCGCCCGCGCTGCCCCCGCCCGTCGCGGCGCCACCGCCGCCGGTCGCGCTACCGCCGCCCGTTCCGCCATCGGTGGTGGAGCCGCCGCCCGACGCGCTGCCGCCTCCCCCACCGGACGCAGGCTTCGAGCCACAGCTCAGAGACACGAGTGCCAGGAAGAGAACCGCGGTGCGCGCGAACACGCCGCTCGTCTACCCCAGGCGCGCGCTGCAACGCCAACCGGCGTATAGAGAAGACGTGTCGATCGAGATCTACGACGGGTTCACTCCGAAGGTTCACCCCAACGCGTACGTGCACCCCAGCGCAGTGCTGATCGGCGAGGTCGACCTGGCAGAGGAAGTGAGCATCTGGCCGACGTGCGTGCTCCGCGGCGACAACGGGCGGATCTCGATCGGCCCGCGCACCAACATTCAAGACGGCACCATCTGCCACGCCACGCTCGGGCAGTCGAAGACCACGGTCGCGAACGACGTCACCGTCGGGCACCGGGTCACGCTGCACGGGTGCACCGTCGCGCAGTGGTGCCTGATCGGCATGGGCTCGACCCTTCTCGATGGCGTCGAGATCGGTGAGTGGTCGTTCGTGGCGGCGGGCTCGCTGCTCACGCCGGGAAAGAAGTTCGAGCCGCGCAGCTTCATCGTCGGCACGCCGGGCAAGCGGTTGCGGGAAGTGAAGCAGGCGGAGATCGAGGCGATCACCCACGCGGGCAAGGTCTACGTGGAGCTGTCGCGGAAGTACCGAGCACGCTGAGCGGAGGCGTGAGCAGCCGTGCTCTCGACCTACCGCACCCGCTCGCGCTTCTTCTCGGTGTCCTCGCGGTAGATGTCCGCCAGTGCGCGGGCCTTCTCGACCTCGTCGCGCGCGGCATCGAGCTGCATCACCCGGTCGAACTGCTCGACCTGTTCCTTCAGCGCGGCGCTGACCGCGGTGCCGCCCATCATGCGAACCCGCGCGCTCTGGCGCTCGCTCTTCAGCTCGGCGACGCGCTTGCCGATGTCCTCGGCCGCTTCGATCAGCAGCTTCGCGTCGTCGTTCGCCGACTCGAGCGCCTTCTGCGACTGGTCCTTCATCTCCTTCGCTTCTTCCAGGTCGCGCTTCAGCGTGCGCGCCGCCCGCTGGTCTGACTGCGACTCGGCGGTGAAGATTCGCTTCTCGAGATCTTCCGACCGCTTCCCGTACTTCTCGAGATCGCGGGTCAGCTCGCCCTTCAACGCCAGCAAGGTGGCCGCCGACTTGCGCACCTCCGAGCCCTGGCGCTCGAGCTGTTCGATGATGCCGTCGTAGACCGCGAGCGGGTCCTTGGGCTTCTCGTCCTTCTTCTTTTTCTTCAGAAACCCGAACACGACGCTGGAACCGATCTTAATGAATTTTCGAGGGGCCCGTCGCGGCCAAGGCCCTGAAGCGCCACGTTTCGGGGCAGGCACGCCACGTGCTTTGCGGTCCTCGCATGAAGCTCTGGATGATCGTGGTCGCCGTTGGACTCAGCGGATGTCTGCACTCGGTGAGCGATGACCCCGACAGCGGCCAGGGCGGAGGCAGTGCGACCGGCGGCGGTACGGGCGGCGGCACCGCGACCGGTGGAGGCGCTGCGACAGGCGGTGGCAGCGCGGGTGGCGGGGTGGCGACGGGCGGAGGCTCGGCCGGTGGAGGCGCCGGCGGCGGCGGCAGCACCGGTGGTGGCGTGGGCGGCGGAGGCGGTGGACCGGTCGACGGCGGCGAAACCGATGGCGGCACGCCGCTGTTCGGCATCGTGCGGCGCACCTGCGGCCCGACCGACGGCCCCGCGTTTCAGTTCGTGCTCTCCGATGAGCCGCTGCCCTGCGATCTCGTCCCCTCGGAGGCCTTCTTCGTCGACCTCTGGACCGGCGACCTGCAGCCCGGCAGCTACATGCTCGACATCAGCCCCAATGCGCAGGGCGACGCGTGTCTGTGCGGCATCGCCGCGGACCAGGCGGTGACCGGCTCGGTGATGCAGGTCGACATGGCCAGCGACGCGGGCGCGAGCGGAAGAATCGACGCGATCTTCAAGAGCGGCACCCAGGTGCACCGCCAGTGGCAGGTCGACATGTGCCCCGACCAGGTGATCTTCTGCGGCTAGCCGAACGGCCGGCAGAGCAACCGCACCCGCTCGAGCGGCGCCTTCAGCTTCGGGTTCCCTGAGCAGACCGCGTCGAGGTACTCCGGCGCCTTCAAGCCGTAGAGCTCGAGCAGGTGCTCCAGCAACAGCACCGCTTCGGTGGGCCGATTGTCCGCCGGAGCCAGCGACGCGGCCTCGGCCACGGCGTCGAGAATGTCGGCCAGGCGCGGCACCAGCGCGGCGTTCGCAGGCACACCGCGCGCGTCGCCCGGGCTCGGGAACAGCGCATCGAACTGGCTGTCGGCCCGCACCGGAGCCACCGAAGGCCGGCTCAAGGCGATCGCCTCCAGCGCTTCGAGGTGCGGCAGCAACCCTTCGAGCACACCCGGCGTCGGCGGCACGTCGGGCGGCAACAGGGTGCGCCAGGCGGTGTCGAACTCGGTGCGGGCGGCGCCGATCTCGTGGTCGTCGAGGTGGTGGTAGAAGGCGCGGCTGCCCTCGGCCCGCTGCGAGAGCACCAGCGACTTCAAGTCGGGGTTCTCTTCGCCGAGCGAGATGAACGAGAGCGCGATGTCCATGCCCTCGAACGGCCGCTTGGTCTTTCGAATCAGGTCGAGGTCGACCGCGTCTTCACCGTCGGTCACCAGCACCACCGTCGCCCGCGCCAGGTACGGGTCGGAGCCGGCGGCGGTCTTGATCGAGTCGAACGCCGACATCAGCGCCAGGGTGATGTCGGTCTGCCCGGCCGCGGGCGATTCGCGAAACAGCTTCTCGATCTGCCGGGTCGCCTCGGCCGCCGAATCGACCCGCGCCAGCTCGGTGGGCGAGTCGTTGAAGAACGAAAAATAGAGCGGGTCGAAGTCCAACCCCTCGCGCGCCTTCACCCGAATCGCGTTCAGCTCGGCGATCAGAATCGCGTCGCGAAAGCGCGCCCGCGAGCCGTGCATCGAGCCCGAGGCGTCGAGCACGTACACCCGCACCGCGGTGCGCTTGATTCGCTTCGGCCTCGGAGGCGGCTCCTCCTCGATGAACGCGCGCACCACCTGCCGGTTGCTCGCCAGGTCGTAGATCATCGAGTGCGGGTTCGAGATCACGAAGTTGCTCAGCTCGTCGAGGTTGCTGGTGAACTCGTAGGTCATCGTCTGAGTGGGGTAACCCACCCGCCGCTGCACCGGCCGCACCGCCGAGAGCTCCGCCTCGACGATGTGCTCGCTGAGCGCGTCTTCGACGTCGAACAGCCGCGCGCAGCCCGAGGCCAGCTCGAGCACCTCGAGCTTCTCTTCGTCGAGGTCGTAGGCGAGCTGCATCAGCACGTCGCGGGCCTCGTCGCGGGGCCCTGCCCTGCCGCCCGGCTTGTCTTCCTTCACCTCGTCGACGTCGGCCGCCTGCTTGAAGTCGTCGCGCGCGCCCAGCAGGTGCCGCGCCTGCGCCCGCTCCACCAGCTCGCGGGTCTTGTCCTTCGCGGGCAAGAACGGGTCGAGCGCCTGCCGCGCCACCTTCGCCAGCTCGCCGTCGCCCGCTTCGATCGACCGCTCGTAGAGCGCCTTCAGGCTGCGGTAGGCGGTGCCGGGGTCGCGCCGCGCGGTGTGCCGCAGGTGCCGCACCAGGTCTTGAAGCGAGCGCACCACCGGCGCGGCGCGAATCCGCTCCCGGGCCGCCGCCAGCTCCACCCGCGCCTTGCGAACCCGATCGGCGTCGGCCTTCGCCTCGGCCCCCGCGCGCAGCAACAGCTCGTAGGCGGCGTCGACGTCGCGCCGCTTCTGCGCCACGTCAGACACGTTGTCGGCCGCGCGCCGCGCCCAGAACTCCGCCACCGCCACCTTGGCCGACTTCGGTGGAGCGCCGTCGGGGCCCGGTGGCCGGGCGAACACCTCGAACACCTCGGCCGGCGCCTTCGGAGCGACGAACAGATCGGCCACCTTCACCGCTCGCCCCAGCCGCGAGAAGTCGGCCTCCAGGGTGGTGAGCGCGCCCGGCGGCAGCTGCTCGCTCGCCAGCTGACGCTCCGCCCGGCGCAGCGACCACTCGTATTCTTCGCAGGCCCGGGTGGCGCGCTCCGACAACCCCGCGCCCAGCTTGCCGAGCCGGCCCTTGATCTTTCCCAGCTCGAGCAGCAGCTTGGCGTCGGCGGCGGTCATCACCCCCGCGCGATCGAGCTCGCGATCCAACGCGTGGAGCACCTCGAGCGTGCCCACCTCGCCGCGATCGAACAGCGCCCGCGCGCGGCCGAGTAGCCCGCCCTCGAGCACGCGGCCTTCCTTCAGCGCATCGAGCCGGGCGCGGAGCGCGGTGAGCTGCGGGGTGAGCACGCGCTACCTACCTCCCCGCGCGGGCCTCGAGCAGCCGCTTGGAGAACGAGGCGAAGTCCTCCGCGATGCCGCGGAGCGCCTGGTCGAGCTTCTTCGACGCCTCGCCGCGCTCGCCCGGTTCGTCGAGCAACCGGTTGAGCGCCGCCTGCAGCCGCACCAGCTCGCCTTCTTTGGTCGCCAGCATCGGGAAGCGGCTCTTCACCAGCTTGTCGAAGGCGCGGTCGGCGTCGGCGCGGCCCGACATGTCCTCCGGCGCGGGCAGCGAGCCCAACAGCTGCGACAGCCAGCTGCGGAGGAACCGCACCCGCGAGGCGAGCGAGGCCACCTCGGCGTTGGCGAGCGCGTCGCGAGGGCCGGGCCCGAACGGCCGCCGCCCACCCAACAGCGGCGTCACCAACGACTCCAGGCCCGAGAGCGCCGAGAGCTCGCCGTCGGGCGCGTTCGCCGCCAGTTGCTGCCGGTACGCCAGGTACGCTTCGCCGCCCAGCACCTGCTGCACGTCGGGCGCGCCCAGCTGCGCCGGCTTGGCGAGCGCGGTGCAGTGCTGGGTGACGCGCTCCTCGAGGATCTTGAGGTTGGCCTGCATCGCCAGCTCGGGCGAGCTGCCTTCGCGCCGCAGCGCCTCCACCACCGTGGTGAGCCCGCGCACCAGCTGCTCCAGCTTGGTGAACTGCGCCCCGTTGAGGAAGTCGCGCAGGTAGCTCTCGCCGAGCGGAGTGAGCAGCTCCAGCCGCAGCCCGCGCTGGTTGGGCGACAGCTCCATCAGCGCCGACTCCATCTCCTTCAGGCGGCGGGAGTCGGCGGCGAGCAAATCGAGCGCCTCGCCCTTCTGCCGGCGCGCGCTCTTGAAGGTTCGCGCCGCCCGCCTTCGAATCGCCACCGCCACCCGCTCGCGCGCCTCGGCGACGGCCTCGGTGCCGCTCTCGACTCCACCGGGCGCCGTGCTCACCAGCTGCTGGAGCAGCTCGTTGATGCGCGACAGCTCATCGGAGAGGTTGGCCGCCAGGCCGGTGAGGCCCTCCAGCTTGAGCGCGTCGTCGTACTCGGTGCCCTCGGCCGAGAGCGCGATCATCTGCGCCGCCTGCTTGCAGAACTCGACCGTGGCCTTCGCCAGCGCCGCCTGCCGTGGCTGCAGCTCCGACACGCCGCGGGTCATCTCCAGCACCTCGGAGAACGAGCCCAGCAGGGTCACGCCTCCGCGGCCTTCGCCCTGCCCCGCCATGCCCCGGGCGAGGCGCTGCTCCATGCCGCTCACCAGCTGCGCGGCGGCGGTCACCAGCGGGGCGCGGTTCTCGGGGTGCCGCGGGCCCGGCACCAGCTTGTCGCGGAGCGAGCGCGCCACCGTCGACGCCACCGCGGGGTTCCAGGCGCGGGTCGACGCCTCGGCGGCGTTGACGTCTTCCTTCATGCCCAGCTCGGCGGCTTCGCGATCGGCCCCGCCCGCCAGGCCCGGCAGCACCTTCGCCAGCACCTCGTCGAACGCCTTGTGCTCGACGCGGATGATCTCGAGCTGCGCCCGCTCGCGCGGGTCGGCCGCGGTCTTCAGCAGCTGCTCCAGCTCTTCGGGCGGAGGACCGCCGAGGAGGAAGAAGTAGCGCAGCATCGCCAGGTCTTCGACGCCCACCACCAGGCGCCGCTCCGGCCGGCGGAGGATCTTGTCGCGCACCACCGCCGCCTTCAGCGACCACAGGCCCTTCACCACCGAGCGCTGAGAGAAGTACTTGGTGGGCACGTAGTCGGGCAGCTTCATCACCTGGGTGACGAGCTCGCGCTCCAGCAGGTCGGAGATCTGCTCCAGGCCGTCGGTGATCGCGCCCGGCACCTCGACCTGGGCCACCATGTCCTGGAGCACGTCGAGGTGCTGGAGGGTGATCCGCTCCGAGAGAGCGGTGCGCTGGCCGAACGAGGCGCGGGCGAGCATCTGGGCGCGGCTCGACTTGCGGGCGAACTGCTTGGGGCAGAAGCAGATGTAGCTGATCCGGTCGGCGAAGGCCTGGAGCGTCTCGGGCGAGCGCTGCACCACCTCCGAGAGGTACCGGTTGGAGGTCATGATCGCGCACTCGCACTTGCCGGGCGTGACCTTGCGGCCGTGCTTCAGCTCGCGCTCGTGGAGCACGTTGAGAATCGAGCGCAGCAGCATGTCGCGCCCGTCGAACACCTCGTCGAGGAACGCGTGGTGCGCGCCGAGCATGCCGTCTTCGGTGACGTACTCGGTGCGGCCGGTCTCGGTGAGCACCTTGAAGTCGACCGGGCCGATCAGGTCGGTCTGCACCGTGTTCTCGGCCAGCTGCTTGGAGAAGACCGAGGGCTTGTTGGTGTTCTCGTCGACGATGCGGCCGAGCACCGCGGAGGCAATGGCTGACTTGGCGGTGCCGGGCGGGCCGATGATCAGCACGTGCTCGCGGCAGAGCAGCGCCATCTCGATCTGGGTGAACAGCGCCTCGCGCTCCAAGAAGGCGTCGCGCAGCTCCTGGAAGAAGCGGCGAAACGCGCCGGCGGCTTCGGCGAAGGCGCTGGGAGTGTGACCGGGAGCGCCGCGGTGAGCGGGGAGACCTGCGGGACGGGGCGATTCGGGAGCGTTCACTTCAAGGTCGAACGTTACTCAGATCGTGACCTTCCAGTCGAAGATCAGAAAGACCTTGGTGTCTGACTTGGTGAACGGGTTGACGTTCTCTTCCAGCATCACCGAAGCGCGGGTGGAGTGGCTCAAGAACCAGCTGCCCCAGATTTGTGCCCCGAAGAAATCGCCGTGCAGCAGCAGGTTCTGGGAGTCGCGAATGTTGGCGTAGCTGAGCCGGGCGTCGAGGGTGAACAGCCCGCCCTCGGGAGTGAAGCCGCCGGCGAGGTCGGCCCAGAACTGGGTGCCGCCGTAGCCGCGCTTGTAGGTGAGGTCGGCCGAGGCGCGAAAGCCATTGCTGCGGAAGGTGGCCCCCAGGTTGCCGCCGCCCGAGAGCGGGCTCGACAGGGTGGTGGCGGGCGTCATCGGGGTCTTGGTGATGATCGCGGTGGGAATGGTGGAGTTGAGGTTGGTGCCGTAGCTGTCGCCCACCAGCGCCACGTAGGTGCGAATCGGGCCCGCGCCGTAGATGTCGAGCCTCAGCCTCGCCTCGTCGCGCTGCGCGGTGGCGAAGTAGAGGAAGATCGAGTCGGCGGCGAAGATCGGGTCGACGTGCATCAGCTCGGCGCTGACGGCGAGGTCGGTGCCGTCGTAGCGCGCCAGCAGCCGCGCGTTGCCCAGCCGCATCATCAAGAGGTCGTACTCGAGGCCGCCGCCGACGAAGATGCCCTTCCACTTGGTCCACCGGGCGTCGAGGGTGAAGATCTGGGTGTCGATCTTGCCCGACAGCCACGACTGCCGGTAACCGGCGCTGGCCGACACGCCGGTGCCGAACGCGTTCTGGGCGAGCAGCTTGGCGCCGACCAGGGGCTCGATGTCGTCGAGCGCCGCGTAAGGAGCCGCCTGCATCAACGCCACCCGCCGCAGGTCGCTCTCGCGAATGCCGTCGGGCTGGTAGACGCTGCTCGACAGATCGTTGCTGCCCTTCACCCAGAGCCCGCCGTAGACCTCGGCGCCGAGCCCGCCCTTGAACACGTACCGAACGTAGGCGCCGTCGAAGGCGAGCATCTCGGTGACGTCGGAGTAGGTCTGCCGGCCGATGCGCACGTGGAGCGCGCTGCCGTCGGAGAAGGTGTTCTTGTAGTAGGCGTTGGCGAGCAGCAGGTCGAAGTCGGTGGTCTTCAGCCCGTCGACCTTCTGCGCCTCGCCTTGCGGGAGGCCGAAGTCGGTGAAGATGCGCATCGACGCTTCGAACCCGAGCGGCTGGCCGGTGATCAGCTCGTAGCCGTCGAGGCTCAAGTACTGCACCAGGCGGCGGCGCGGCAGCAGCACCGGGTCGGTGGGCGTGGTGTCGCGGTACGCGCGCATCGAGTAGACCTGCGCCTCGGTGCGGGCATCGACTTGAAACGCCTGCGCGTTCGCGGCCGCCGGAGCGATCGTCATCAGCGCGAGTAGAAACCGGATGATTCCCGGGGGCAGGCGCGGCACGGCGGCAGTATAACGATCGAAGACAACGGCCCAAGCGCTTAGTGAACCAGCCTACGCCAGCGATGTCGGTTGTTCCGCCGGTGCCTCCTCCGCCGGCGCCCGCGCCTTGGGTGCTGTTGGTACCCGGGCTGCTCACCCTGCTGGGCGGCGCCGCGATCTTCCTCACCCTGGGCTCGTTCGTGCAGATCCTGAACGTGCCCACCGGCCTGTGGTGGACCGAGATCGCGGTGTTCGCCGCCCTGCCCTTGCTGGCGCTCCGCGCTTTCGGGCTGAACCCCTGGCGCACCACCGGCCTCGACGGCTTTTCGCTGGGGCAGTTGGCGTTCGGAGCGCTGGTCGGCGCGGTGAACTACATCGCGGTCGCGATGCCGGTGCAGTGGACCGCGGTGCACGTCTTTCCCACGGTGCTGGTGAAGATGTTCGACACCGCGCAGCTGTTTCGCACCCTCTCCGGGCCTGACCTGGTGATGACCTCGCTGGCGGTCTGCATCGCGGCGCCGATCTGCGAGGAGATCGCGTTTCGCGGGCTGGTGCACCGGGCGCTGATCGAGAAGGCGTCGCCCTGGGTGGCGATCGTGGTGGGTGGGGCGATCTTCTCGGGCTTCCACTTCGACCCGGTGGGCTTCGCGGTGCGCTTCGAGCTGGGCGCGCTGTTCGGGTGGATGGCCTGGAAGTCGGGCTCGATCTGGGCCGGCGTCGGTGCGCACGCGGCGAACAACAGCACCTCGATGCTGCTCTACCTGCTCAGCCCCGACGCGAAAGACGACGACCCGACCTGGAAGCAGGTGGCGGTGATGTTCGGGGTGGGCATGGTGGTGCTGGTGGCGGTGCTGAAGCTGCTGCCCCGGTACTTCCCCAGCCTGCTGAAGTCGCCCAGGCCGGCAGAGACGGTGCGGGCCGGCCCCAAAGACATGATTCGGCCGATCCTCTACTGGGTCGCGGGCACGGTGTTCACCATCAGCGCGCTGTTCGGGCTCGACTACAACGGCACCCAGCTGGGCCTGATGGATGCGAAGTGGCCGGTGCGCTTCGACGAATCGAGCGACCCCGAGCTGAAGCAGCTGATGGACCTCCGCAGCCAGGCACGCCACGGCGAGGTGAAGCTCGAGGTCTACCAGGAGCGCCGCAAGGCCGACGCGAAGACGCACCCGCTGTTCGACTTCATGAAGGTCACTCCGCCAGCCGGTGACGCTCCAAACGCTGGCCTTCCAGAAAAACCTGGCGAATCTTCGAAAGCGCAGTGATGTCGGCGGTCGGGTCGCCTTCGACCAGCAGCAGATCGGCGCGCTGACCCTCGGCGATTCTTCCGAACGGCGGGTTCTCGTTGCGGGTGAGGAACTTCGCCGGCTCGAGGGTGGCGGCCTTGATCGCCTCTGCCGGAGTGAAGCCGGCGTCGACCAGGTTCTTCAGCTCGCGGTGGAGGCCCGGCCCGGGGAAGACGCCCGACGAGTCGGTGCCGGCGAGCACGGTGACGCCCGCCTTGTGCAGCCGGCCGATGTTGTCGAGCCAGTCTTGGCGGTGGCCGCGGAGGTTCTGCACCCAGGGCCGCAGCGCATCGACCGCGGCGTTGCCCGCCTCGGGCAGGGTGTCGAGCTCGGTCAGCAGCTCGGGCTCGATGATCTCTTTCTCGAGCTCGGTGGCCTCGCGCTTGTCGCCGAAGTGCGAGGCGGAGTCGAACACCAGCACCGTCGAGATGACCGGAATGTGGAACGAGGCGATCTCGGCGATGCGCTCGTCGGGAATGCGCTCGCGGTAGACGCTGTGCACCCAGCCGGCGACGCCTGCCTTGGCGGCGAGCACCGCGTCATCGGTGCTGCCGATGTGGGCGACCGCGCGAATGCCGCGCTTGTTGGCGGCGGCGACGATCGCCTTCGCGCGCTCCTCGTCGAGCTTGGGAATGCCGTCGGGCAAGGTGTCGATCACGAACTTCACGAAGTCGGGTTTCTGATCGGCGATCGACGCGACCGCGGGCTCGGCGTCGGTCGGGGTCGCGATCTGCCGGGTCATGTGGCTGAGCAGGTAGCCCTTGAAGAGCGCCGGAGCGAGCGCGTCGATCATCGCCGCCGGGTGGCCTCCGGGCGCGGTGAAGATCGGCCCGGCGCTGTACATGTGCGGGCCGAGCTTCTCGCCCTTGGCGATCGCGTCGCGCTCCTTGAAGGTCTCGTTGTCCATCGAGCCGGGGTCGAAGACGGTGGTGACGCCGCTGTAGAGCAGGCACTCGTAGTTCTTCGGGCGGTCGCCGAGCTTCGCCTTCCACGGGGCGCCCTGCGCTTCTCCCGCGTGCACGTGCATGTCGACCAGGCCCGGCAGCAGGGTGGCGCCCTTGCCGTCGACGATCTCGGTGCCGGCCGGGGCGGCTCCGCCGGTCGGCTTCACTTCGATCACGTGGCCGCCGGTGATGAACACGTCTTGATGTTCGGCGCGGGTGCCGGTGTCGACGTCGAGCACCGCCACGTCTTGAATCAGCGTCGACTGGGCGGGCGCCTTCGGCCGGGTCACGAGGTGGTGTGAGGCGCAGCCGGTGGTGAGAACCGCCGCGACGACGAGCGCTGTTCGCATGGCGGCGGACAGTACCCTTCTCCCGTGGGAGAGGGATCAGGTGAACTTGTAGGTCTTCACCACGAACCGCGGGCCGACCATCGCGACGTTCATCGAGCTGCCGTCGACATCACCTTCGGCCTCGATGCGCGCGCCGTCTTTCTTGATCTTCCGGTCGCCGCCGGCGAGCAGGTAGGTCTTGCCGTCGTCGCCCTCGAGCACCCAGATGCCGGTCTCGATGTCCTTGAAGCCGATCTTCCCGGAGATCTTCATCACGTCTCCTTGCGGATCATCGCGCGGGCGACGAACAGGCAGATCAGCGCGTTCACCACCAGCCAGGGCAGCGCGAGGAAGCTGAACGGCAGCCAGGCGAGCGCCGGAGCCGCGGCCCACGCCGAGTAACCGAGGATCGCCGCGAAGCCGATCGCCACGCCACCGACCACCGGGCGGAACGACTTGGCTCCAATCGCGAACAGCGACAGCACGATCGGAATCGCCGCGCTGTACACGATCGGGCTCGCGGTGGTGCCGCGGCCGAAGACCAGCTTGCGCAGCCACTCGATGATGTCGGTCACCGGAGACGACGCCAGCACCGAGGTCTCCGACGCCGGCAGCAGCCAGCGGAGGAAGAACAGGCCGACCGCGACCAGCCCGAACGGAATCAGGAACGCCGGCTTGAACGCCACCCCGAAGAACGTCGGGCGCTCACGCTTGCCCAAGGTCAGCAGCACGAACGCCAGCAGCGCCGCGCCCCAGACCAGCGGCTTCCAGTTCACCGGGGGGAACGACCAAGACGCATTCACGGTGTCGTCGCCGGTCGCAGCCGCCGCGACGGTGGGCTCGGTGGTGTCGGGCCGCTCGGCCACGTTCACCGAGTCGTCGCCCTCGGCCTGCATCTTCTTCAGCGCCTTCAGCGCCGCGTCGGCATCGACCACGCCGTGGCCGTACTGCTCGCTCCAACCCGACGCGCCCTTGGGAGGGTGCGCCGAGGCGAACAGCGCCTTCTCGACCTGGTCGGGGTTCTTCGCGCCCGCCGAGAACAGCAGCGCGGCGATGCCGGCCACGTGCGGCGTCGCCATCGAGGTGCCCTGGTAGTAGGCGTAGATCGACTTCGAGGGGTCCTTCGGGTCGATGGTGTTCTGCAGAATGCCCGCCTCGTTGCCCTGGCTCTTGTCGCCGCCCGGCGCCGAGATGTCGGCTTCTTTGCCCCACGACGAGTACGGAGCCTTGGTGCCGCCCGGGCCGACCGCCACCACCGCCACCGAGCCGGGGTACGCCGCCGGGTACTCGACCACTCCGCGGCCGCCGTTGCCCGCCGCGCAGACCACCACCACGCCCTTCTTGCGCGCGTAGTTGACCGCGTTCTCCATAATCGCCGAACGGCCACCGCCGCCGAGCGACATGTTGATCACGTTGGCGCCGTGGTCGGCCGCCCAGCGAATCGCGTCGGCGATGCCGGTGGTGTAGCCGCTGCCGAACTGATCGAGCACCTTCACCGGCATCAACTGCGCTTCGAACGCGACGCCCGCGACGCCCTCTTTGTTGTTGGTCGCCTGAGCGATGGTGCCGGCGACGTGGGTGCCGTGGCCGTGATCGTCGTTGGCGTGCTTGTTGTTGTTAACGAAGTCGTAGCCCTCGACGAACTTGATGCCCTTGAGGTCGGGCACCTGCTTGAACTCGTCGTAGTCTTCGTAGGCGATGCCGGTGTCGAGCACCGCGACGATCGCGCCCTTGCCCTTGGCGGTCTCCCACGCCTTCGGCATGTTGATCATCTGCAGGTTCCACTGCTTGCCGTAGTCGGGATCGTTGGGCACGAAGCTGGCGTTGAACTTCATCTCCGGCTCGGCCGCTTCGACCAGCGGGTCCTGGCGAATGGTGTCGAGCAGCTCGGTCTCGATCTCCTCTTGCTCGTCGTTCAGGGTCGCGTCGGCGATGCCCGACTCCACCGACTCGGGGTCGTTCGCCAGGGTGAGGTCGATGCCCCACTGCGCCTCTTCGGCGTCGATCTGCGCCTGGGTGGTGCCGTCTTTGAAGTCGACCACGATCTTGTTGTGAACGTGGAAGGTGGCGTCGTCGGGCTCATCGGCGACCGCGTAATCGGGCCGCGCGAGCGAATGCAGCTGCAGCGGAGCGTCGGCCTCCTTCTGGCCGAACGAGCACCCGCTGAGTGCCACGAGAGAGACGACCGCAAACGACAGTGCCGACTTGAACATGAGGCTCCCCACCTTGGAGGTTCTGATCCCCACTACGAACGCTTGGGGAAACGATTGGATCTTCCCCATTGTTCCGTTGAACCGTTTCAAGTTCCGTTAACGACAGACAGTTTAATGTTTCCCCGCCCTTGCCGCCTCGGTCAGCCAACCGACAGCAATTCGGCCTACTTGCGGCAGGTTGCGCTGAAAACTCCTGTCGGTCTCGACGTCTTCACATCTGCCGCCCGCCGCCCGCACCGCTTCATCGAGGCCCGCGAGCCGCGTTTCGGCAGATGCGACAAGCACCCACACCTTGGCCGGCCACACGTCTATCTGTGCGGGAGCCACCAACAGACAACCCGCCACGCTCGCTTCGAGTGACAACTTCGATGCGACGCCGCAGCCGGAGCCGATCCCCGCGATCGCCACCCGGCCGGTGTGATTTTCGCGGGCGAGCTCGAGCGCCGCGCGGGCATCTTCGAGCGCCGCCGCCGCATCGCGAGGTCCCTGGCTGGCGCCGACGCCGCGAAAGTTGAAGCGCAGACTGGGGAAGCCGGCGCTGGCGGCCTGGAACGCGAGCTCGGCCGCGGCGACGTGATCCATCCCTCCGTCGTCGGGCAGCGGAGGCACCACCAACAGCGCGAGCGGTTCCTTGCCGCGGTGCCACAGGCCTTCGAGCACCCGATCTCCGACCGGTATCACCGTGGGCCGCTCGAGGTACTGCCCCTTGGTCACCATCTAGCCGTCCTCGCCCGGCTCTTTCGGCGCGCGCTGTTTCTTGAGGAGCTCGTACCGCTCGGCCTGCTCGGCCTCTCTGCCCTCGCGCGACGGGTTGTAGAACTGCTGGCCGCGGAGATCCTCCGGCAGGTGACTCTGGGTCGGCGCGTAGTGGCCGTCGTAGTCATGCGGGTACTGGTAGCCGCCGCCGTAGCCCATCGACTTCATCAGCTTGGTGGGCGCGTTGCGCAGGTGCATCGGCACCGGCAGCGGCCCGTGCTTCATCACCGCCTCGCGCGCGGCGGCGTAGGTGGTGAGCGCGGTGTTCGATTTCGGAGCCATCGACAGGTAGGTCACCGCCTGCGTCAGCGGCAGATGGCCCTCGGGCATGCCGACCAGCTGCACCGCCTGGAGCGCGGCGATCGCCACCTGCAGCGCCTGCGGGTCGGCGTTGCCCACGTCTTCGGCGGCGAAGATCACCATTCGCCGGCAGACGAAGCGCACGTCTTCTCCGGCCTCGAGCATGCGCGCCATCCAGTAGACGGCGGCGTCGGGGTCTGAGCCGCGCATCGATTTGATGAACGCGGAGACGACGTTGTAGTGCTCCTCGCCGGCGCGGTCGTAGAGCAGCGTCTTCTGCTGGAGCGCCTCTTCGGCGGCTTTGCGATCGACGTGGCCGTTGCCGTGCTGGGCGGCGACCTCGAGCGCGGTGAGCGCGCGGCGCGCATCGCCCGACGCCGCCTGGGCGATCATCGCCACCGCGTCTTCGTCGGCGGTCACCTTGCCGTCGAGGCCCTTGGGGTCTTTCAGGGCGCGCTCGAGCAGCTGCTTCAGCGCCAGCTCGTCGAGCGACTTCAGCGTCACCACCCGCATTCGCGACAGCAGCGCGGCGTTCACCTCGAACGACGGGTTCTCGGTGGTGGCTCCGAGCAGGGTGATGGTGCCCTTCTCGACGTGTGGCAGCAGCGCGTCTTGCTGGCCCTTGTTGAAGCGGTGAATCTCGTCGACGAACAAGATGGTGCGCTTGCGGTTCTGATTCCAGAGCTGCTGCGCCTCGGCCACTGCCTCGCGGAGCTCCTTCACGCCCGAGAGCACCGCCGACACCGCGAGGAACGCCGAGCCGGTGGACTGCGCGATCACCCGCGCCAGGGTGGTCTTGCCCGTGCCCGGCGGGCCCCAGAAGATCATCGACGGCACCTGGTCGGAGCTGATCGCCGAGCGGAGCAGCTTGCCGGGAGCGGTGAGGTGGTCTTGGCCCATCAGCTCGTCGAGGGTGGAGGGCCGCATGCGCTCCGCCAGCGGGGCGCGCTGTGAGGCGTCCTTCTCCGCCGCTTGCTCGAACAGGTCCACGGCTCTTCTCTAACATTGTGTGGGTGCTACAACCCCAGCTTGGTGAAGACGATCTCGCTGGTCGCCAAGCTGAACCAACCCGAAGCGGTGGCCGTTGCCCGGCAGTTGGCGCAGGCCCACCCCGAGCGCACCTTTCTCGCCGAGCCGCACCTCGCCGGCCCATTGGGTTGGAGCCCGTGCCCCGAGGAGGAGCTCGGCGCCCGCGCCGAGGCGATGGTGGTGCTGGGCGGCGACGGCACGCTGATTCAGGCCGCCCGAATTCTGCGGGGCCGCGCGGTGCCGCTGTTGGGCATCAACCTGGGCTCGCTCGGCTTCATGACCGAGTTCCCGAAGGAGTCGGCGCTGGAAGCCGTCGACCTGCTGCTCGCCGGCAAGGCGACGATCGACTCGCGCATGAAGCTGTCGTGCCGGCTGGTACGCGAGGGCAAGAGCATCGTCGAAGACGAGGTGCTCAACGACGTGGTGATCGCGAAGTCGGCGCTGGCGCGGATCGCCGATCACGAGACCTGGCTGGCCGACGAGTTCGTGGCGCTGTTCAAGGCCGACGGGTTGATCTTCTCGACGCCGACCGGCTCGACCGCGTACTCGCTCTCGGCGGGCGGCTCGATCGTTCACCCGAGCGTCGACTGCGTGGTGGTGACGCCGATCTCACCTCACTCGCTCACCCAGCGGCCGATCGTGGTGCCGGCGGAGCGGAAGCTGAAGGTGGTGCTCAAGAGCGAGACCGCCGACGTCTACCTGACGTTGGACGGCAAGGCGGGCCACGAGCTGCGCGCCGGCGACCGGATCGAGGTCGAGAAGTCGCCCAACCGGGTGCTGCTCGTGCGCAACTCCAAGCTCGGGTATTTCGGCGTGCTCCGCCAGAAGCTGCGCTGGGGCGAGCGGTAGGCTCCCGCAGGTCGAACTGTTGTCTGCTCGCAACGCCCTCACGCTGCGAACTGACAACAGTCCGCAAGTCGACCCGGTTGCGAACAGACAACAGTCCGCAAGTCGACCCGGTTGCGAACTGACAACAGTCTGCGGGTCGGATGGGCTGCGAACTGTTGTCTGTTCGACCTGTAAGACCCCGCCGCCGCTGAGGGTTTCGCGCCGTCGAAAGAAATAAAGCGCCCGATGTCGATCTGAGCGGGGCCCATTTGTCGTGTCCGTGAACGGCGATTTTGCCGGCCAGAACGGAGACGAACATGGAAGCCACTGTGAATGCCGCGACCTTCCCCGCGGTAAACCTCTCGAACAAGCAGAAGTGGGCGGGCCGCATCCTCTCGGGGTTGCCGGTCGCCTTCTTGATTCTCGACGCCGGTTGGAAGTTCGTGGTCACCCCGCAGGTGGTCGAGGCCTCGGCCAAGATGGGCTGGCCGATCGCGGTGAACCCGTACCTCGGCGCGGTGCTGCTGGCGTGCGTCGCGCTCTACGTCTTCCCGCGCACCGCCGCGCTCGGCGCGGTGCTGCTCACCGGCTACCTGGGAGGCGCGGTCGCGGTTCACGTTCGTGTCGCCGACCCGCTCTTCAGCCACACCCTCTTCCCCATCTATTTCGGCGTCATGCTCTGGGGAGGCCTGTTCCTGCGTGACGCGCGCGTGCGCCGTTTGTTCGCTAAGTGATCCCACCCGAAGACCAAGGAGAACCGACCATGAAATTCCTGATGACCTACCAGCAGAACCCGAACCTCCCGCCCCCGACCGAAGACAAGATGAAGGCGATCGGCGAGCTCACCGTGCGCAACATGAAGTCGGGCAAGCTGGTGATGACCGGCGGCCTGGTGCGCCCGCAAAACGGCATTCAGGTGAAGTGCGTGAAGGGCAAGTTCAGCCACACCGACGGCCCGTTCGCCGAGACCAAGGAGCTGATCGACGGCTTCGCGCTGGTCGACGTCGGCTCGAAGGAAGAAGCGCTCGCGATGTGCGCCGAGTTCATGGGCATCGCGGGTGACGGCGCCGGCGAGTTGCTCCAGGTGTTCGACATGGGTGAAGGCCAGCCGGCGAAGTGAGCGTCAAGAAGACCATCACCCAGGTGTGGAGGAGCGAGGCTGCCAGCTTGATCGGCGGCCTCGCTCGCATCGTGCGGGACGTCGGCCTCGCCGAAGACCTCGCGCAAGACGCGTTTCTGATCGCGCTCACCACCTGGCCGCGCACCGGCATCCCCGACAACCCCGGCGGCTGGCTGATGGCCACCGCGAAGAACCGGGCGCTCAACGCGCTCAAGCGCTCGAGGCTGGGCGAGCAGGCGGCCGGGCAGCTGTCGCGCGAGCTCGACACCCACGTGCCGCTGCCCGAGCTGGAGGCCGCGCTCGAGGCGCAGGTCGATCGCGACGTGAACGACGAGGTGCTCCGGCTGATGTTCATCGCCTGCCACCCGGTGCTGTCGCAGGAGGCGCGGGTGACGCTGACGCTCAAGCTGCTCGCCGGCTTGAGCAACGACGAGATCGCCCGCGCGTTTCTCTCCACCGAGACCACCATTCAGCAGCGGGTGGTGCGCGCGAAGAACACCCTGCGGGAGGCGAAGATCCCCTTCGAGGTGCCGCAGGGCGAAGAGCTCAGCCCCCGCCTCGCCTCGGTGCTGGAGGCGATCTACCTGGTGTTCAACGAGGGCTACACCGCCACCAAGGGCGACGACCTGATGCGGCCCGCGCTCTGTGCCGAGGCGATGCGGCTGGGTGAGATTCTCGCCACCGTCGCTCCCGCCGAGCCCGAGGTTCACGCGCTGCTGGCGCTGATGCGGCTGCAGTCGTCGCGCGCCGCCGCCCGGGTGGATGACGCCGGCGAGCCGGTGCTGCTCGAGAAGCAGGATCGCTCGAAGTGGGACGCGATGTCGATCACCACCGGGCTGGCGTCGCTCTCCCGGGCGGAGGAGCTCTCAGTCGAGGCCAGGCCGTACCGGCTGCAGGCGAGGATCGCCGCGGTGCATGCGCGGGCGAAGACTCCGGCGCAGACCGATTGGAAGGAGATCGCCGCGACCTACAAGGCGCTCGCGCGGCAGCTGCCCTCGCCGGTGAACGAGCTCAACCGCGCGGTCGCGCTCGCCAAGGCCGAGGGGCCGGAGGCCGGGTTGAAGGTGATCGACGAGCTGGTGCGAGCGGGCGAGCTCGAGCGGTATCACCTGCTCCATGCGGCGCGGGCCGAGTTGTTGGAGCAGCTCGGGCGCAGAGACGAGGCGCGCGCAGAATTCGAGAAAGCCGCGTCGCTGACCGAGAACTCCCGGCAGCGAGCGCGGCTCTTGAAACGATCGCAGGGGCTCTAACCTCACCCCGGAGCGCTTACGCGGTCTCGGTCATCGGGCCGGAGTCGATGTCGTCATCGATGTCGGCCATCGAGTCGCCCTTCTTCAGCGACCGGCCGGCGACCTCGTACATCTTCAGCAGCCGGCGGAAGTTCGAGCGGTCGACCTGCGCCGCGCGGGCGGCAGACGACACGTTGTTGCCGCACTTCTCGAGCAGGGTCGCCAGGTAGCGGCGCTCGAACGCGCGCAGCGCCAGCTTCTTCGCCTGCGCGTACGGCAGGTGCGCGAGCGAGAAGACCTCGACCTCGCCGCCGACGCGGGGCCCTTCCTTCACCTCGGGGGGCAGGTCGTCGAGATCGATCTGCTCGCGCGGGGTCAGCACCACCGAGCGCTCGATCACGTTCTCGAGCTCACGCACGTTGCCTTCCCAACGGTTGCAGGTCAGCGCTTCCATCGCCTGGGGGATGAAGCCGGTGACCTTCTTGCCCAGCTTGCCGGAGTACTTCTTGAGGAAGTGGTGGGCGAGCAGCGGCACGTCCTCCGGGCGATCGCGCAGCGGCGGCAGCGCGACTCGAATCACATTCAACCGGTAGAACAAATCTTCGCGGAACTTGCCCTGCTCCTTGGCCTTCGCCAGGTCCACGTTCGACGCGGCGATCACCCGAACGTCGACCTTCACGTTCTCGTTCGCGCCGACCCGCCGAATCTCGCCTTCCTGCAGCACGCGGAGCAGCCGCACCTGGGTCGCCGGCGGAATGTCGCCGATCTCGTCCAAGAAGATGGTGCCGCCGTCGGCCGCCTCGAACAGACCCTTCTTGTTGCCGGTCGCGCCGGTGAAGGAGCCCTTCACGTGGCCGAACAGCTCGCTCTCGAGCAGGGTGTCGGTGAGCGCCGAGCAGTTCACCGCGACGAACGGCTTGTCCTTGCGGGGGCTGCGGTAGTGAATCGCGCGAGCGACCAACTCCTTGCCGGTGCCCGACTCGCCCTGAATCAGCACGGTGGCGGTCGAGTAGCTGACGGTCTCGACCAGCTTGAACACCGAGCGCATCTGGGCCGACTGGCCGATCAGGTCTTCGAACTGCGAGCGCGCGGTGAGCTGCTCTTCGAGCACCCGGGTGCGATCTCGGAGCGCCTTCTTCTCGGCCGCGCGGGCCACCGCCAGCGAGAGCACGTCGATGTTCTCGAACGGCTTGGTCAGGTAGTCGTAGGCGCCGGCCTTCACCGCTTCGACCGCGGTCTCGACGGTGGCGAAGGCGGTCATCATCAGCACTTCGACGTCGGGGCGCGCGCTCTTGAGCGCCTTCAGCAGGTCCATGCCCGAGAGGTTGGGCATCTTGATGTCGAGCACCGCGACGTCGAACGACGGGTCCTTCACCGCCGCCAGCGCCTCGACCGAGTCGTCAATCGCGACCACCTGGTAGCCCTCACGGCTCAAAATTTCCTGGGCGGCGCGGAGCACCACCGGGTCGTCGTCGACGACCAGAACCTTGACCTTCTTCTGAATGACCCCGGTGCTCATTTGATGGCTCCTCCGATGTTCAATGCGGGAAACGAAACGGTGAAAGTGGAACCGCGGTCGACTTCAGACTCGACCGTGAAGTGGCCGCCGTGGTCGTTCACCAGGCGGTAGGCGATCGCCAACCCGAGCCCGGTGCCGGAGCCCGGCGCCTTGGTGGTGAAGTGCGGCTCGAAGATGCGGGTCTTGTTCTTCTCGGGAATGCCGCAGCCGTTGTCTTTGACCCGAACCAGAACCACGCCGTCGCCGGCCAGGGTCTCGACCTCGACCGCGCCCTCGCCCTTCGGCAGCGCCTGAACCGCGTTCTGCATCAGGTTCAGCACCACCTGGGCGATCTGGCCGCCGTCGCCGTGAATCTGCGGCAGGTTCGGCGCCATCGACATCTTGAAGGTCGCCTTCGGGTAGCTCTTCAGCTGGGCCTTGAACAGCACGCCCGCGTCTTCGACGCACTTCGACAGATCGAACGGCTTCTTGTCTTCGTCTTTCGAGCGGCGCGAGAACTTGAGCAGGCTCTCGACGATGCGCTTGCAGCGCAGCGCGGAGGTCTCGATCAGGTCGAGCGACTCCATGTCTTGGTCAGACCGGCCCTTGTCGCGCTTCATCAGCTGCGAGAAGGCGAGAATGCCGCCGAGCGGGTTGTTGATCTCGTGGGCGACGCCGCCGGCGAGGTTGCCGACCGCCACCATCTTCTCGCTCTCGAGCAGGCGCCCGGTGAGCTCGCGCTCCTGGGTGACGTCGCGGTAGCTGCACACCGCCACCGGCTCTTCGTCCATCTTGTAGACCGACAGCTCGTAGACCTTGCCCTCGTGCTTCAGCTCGGCGCGGTTCTCACCGTTGGGCTGCAGGCCCTTGACGATCGGGCAGCCCTCGCAGGCGGTGTCGCAATCGAAGAGAAACTTGTGGCACTTGTGACCGGAGGAGAGCTCCTCGACCGGCTTGTTGGCGGTGACCGCGTAGGAGCGGTTCGCGCGGCGAATCACGAAGTCGTTGGTCTGCACCACCGCGAGCGGCTCGTGAATGGTGTCGAAGGTGAGCTCCCACTCGCGCTTCGCCTTCGAGAGCAGCTGGGTGCGCTTGGCGACCCGGTCCTCCAGGTCGGCGTTGAGGGTGCGCAGCTCCTGGTTCTGCAGCTGCGAGAGCTTGTAGAGGCGGTCGTTCTCGGCGGCGAGCTTGTGGGCGTCGATCGCGTTGCGAACGGTCAGCACCAGCTGGGTGTCGTTCCACGGCTTGGAGACGAAGCGGAACACCTCGCAGCGGTTGATCGCGTCTTCGATCGCCGCCTGGTCGGCCTGGCCGGTCAGCATGATGCGCTGCACCCGCGGCGAGGTCTCTTTCACCCGGGCCAGGAACTCGACGCCGTTCATTCCCGGCATCCGGTAGTCGGAGATGACCACGTCGGGCGCCCAGGCGTGCACCAGCTCGAGGCCGGCTTCGCCGCTGGTCGCCGTCTCGATGTCCCACTCGCCGCGGCGCAGCACGCGCTTGAGCGAGCGGAGGATGTTCTCTTCGTCGTCGACGAACAGCACTCTCGGCCGCGCGTCGAGTTGTTCTTGAGTGTTGGGCGGGGCCGTCATGGGTCATTGGGCGTAGTGCAAGGCTGCCGCCACCCGGCACGTTTGCCCAAGTCATCGAAACCCCAGGGTCATCTCCCGCAGGGTGGGTGAAATCTTCCGGGTCGCGGCGACCCACCCCTGGGTGAAAGCTCACTTGACCCCCTCTCTGCCCGTATGTTTCACACACCTACATGCGCCGCCTGGTGGTGAACGCCGACGACCTGGGAGTGCACCCGAAGATCGACGAAGGGGTGTTGCTCGCGGCCGCGAACGGCATCGTCACCTCCGCTTCGGTGATGGTGACCGGGCCGAGCGCGTCGGAGGCGGTTGCCCGCGCCCGCGCCCAGAAGCTGGGCCTCGGGGTTCACCTCTGCCTGACGACGCACCTCGAGCCGGCGGCGCCGGCGCTGTCGGTGAGGCAGCTGGCTCCGGGTGGCCGCTTTCGCAAAGACTGGAAGGACTTCACCCTCGCATGGCTTGCGGGGCTGATTCCCCTGGCGCAAATCGAGCGCGAGCTGATCGCCCAGGTCGACAAAGCGAAGGAGCTCGGCTTCACGCCCGACCACCTCGACTCGCACCAGCACTTTCACCTGATGCCGGGGCTGCGAGCGACGGTGGAGCGCATCGCCCACGGCTTCAAGCTCCCGCTGCGCTGGCCCCACGAGCGGCCGGAGCTGAAGTGGTTCACCAAGCCCGGCCCGGCGCTGAAGACGGCGCTGCTCGAGGGGTTGGCGCTGGCGCGGCCGAGCGCGATCGCCCATCGGGTGAGCTCGTACGGCATCTTCGACACCAACGGGCTGACCGAGCAGAAGCTGATCGACCGCATTCGCAAGCTGCCCGAAGGCGACTCCGAGATCTTCTGCCACCCGGGTTTGAACCCGGGCGTGATTCACCTCGAGCCGTCGTGGACGTACCCGTGGGAGCAGGAGCTGTCTGCCCTCACCTCCGCGAGCGTGCGGCATGTGCTCGACGAGCGCGGCATCGAGCTGACCACGTACGGCAAGCTGGTCAGCTGATCAGCCGCAGGCCCAGCCGAACGCCAGCTGGTCTTTGTGCTCGGCGCACTGGGTGAGGTGACCGCAGCCCATGTCACCCCACTGCACACCCACCAGGTCGTTGGAGTCGATCTGGAACACCAGCCTCATCTTCTCTTTGCACTTCGGGCACGCCGGGTACTCGATGCCTTGCACCCACAGCGGCCAGCCGGCGAGCTTGTCTCCGCCCAGCGGCAGCTCGGCATCGGTGAGCGCCTCGAACACGTCGTCTTCGTCTGCGCCGTCGACGTTCAGCTCGTCTGACAGCTCCTGGCTCTGCGGCACGTCGTCTTCTCTGCGCCAGCCGACGATTCGCTTGGCCTCGACCGGGTTGGGTACCGCTTGCACCGCCGCCGCCTTGCCCGAGGTGCCCGACAGCACCCGCGCCACCACCGACTTCGCGAACGGGAAGAACGCCTCGCAGTCGACCTCGCAGAGCGGCGCGTCGTTGGTGCAGTAGAACAGCTGCGCCAGCCCCTTGCCGTAGTCGGGCGCGCCTTCAGGCAGCCGCTCGAGATCGAGCTGGAGGATCAGCTGCATCGGCTTGTGGCAGTTGGGGCACACCGGCCAGTCGGACCCATCGGCCAGCCAGGGCGCGCCTCCGATCTTGCTCACACGTTCTACTGTGTCGCCTACCTCGACCTCGGGAACGAAGGCGGGCCGTTGGTGCGGACGTACCAGTGTCCGCACCGCCTCGGGCAGTTGTTCGACCGTCATGTGTACCCCCCGGTACTTCTTTGACTGACGTCAGTTGATGCCAGGCACGCAGGCGCACTGGACCAGGTCGCACACCGTGCCCGAGCCACAGACGCCGCCACAGTTCGCCTCGCACACGCAGGTCTTCTGGTTGGGATCGCAGACCTTCGGCGAGTTGCAGGTGCCTCCGCACGGGTCGCCGCCCGGGTCGGGAGAGTTGTCCTGCCAGAACTTGTAGCTGACCGCGATCTGCTTGCCCGACGCGTTGGGCAGACAGTTGCCGTAGAAGACGATGCGCCGGCTGGCGGAGTCGAAGTCGAAGCCGTTGGCGCGGTCGCGCGGAATGTCGGCGGTGTTGCAGGTGCCCTTGGTGCCGCCGGTCTCGATCGCGACCTTGATCGTCGCCGAGATCGGAGGACGGGTCAGCTGGTGACCGGTGCCCGCGATCGCCACCGACAGAATCTGGTCGATGTAGTTGTTCAGCTGCGCCTGCGCGGTGGCGTCGCCGCCGCCCGCCGCCTTCGCGACCTGAATGTCGCCGTTCACGCCGCCGGTGGCGCGAATCGCCTGCTGAATCGGGCCGTTCGGGTTGGCCGCGACCGGGTCGTCACCGCAGCTGCCGCCCTCGGGGCAGACGATGCCGTGCACCACCGCGGGACCGCCCGCGAGGTTGGTGCAGAACTGCGCGAACGCCGGGCCACCGATGCCCGACTGGTCGTAGGTGTCGGTGAGAATGATCACGTGCACCGCCGCGCCGTCGCGGAACTTGTTGTCGGCGGGGTTGGTGGTGCGCGGGAGCCAGATCGAGTTGGTGACCTGCTCGAAGCCCGGGAACGGCTGCTCGATGCCCGAGCCGCTGGTGCCGAACCAGGTGCCGTTGTTCTGGTCGAACCAACCCAGCATCGTCGCCGAGTTGTTGGTGAACACCCGGTACTCGCTCGCGCCGGGCGAGTCGGCGTAGCCGGTGGTGACCGCCGCCACGCGCCAGTCGATGCCCGCGGTGGCGAGCTTGGTGGCGAACGCGTTGCCGGCGGCGAGCACCGCGGCCTGCGACGACGCCATCGAGCCGGAGTCGTCGACGTCCCACACGAAGTCGACGGTGGCGGTGTTGCCCGAGAGGAAGACCTCGCAGGTGGGCGCGGTGGTGTCGCCGAACTGCGCGAGCGCCGAGCCGCCGGCGACGTCGTCGAGCGCGAACAGCGACTGGCCCGAGTACATCGAGGCGGGAACGATCGCGACCACCACCACTTCGCGGGTCGCCGTGCGGTGCACGAACTCCGCCTGCACCTTGAACGGGCCCGCGGTGCCGCCCGCGCTCAACAGGCCGGCGGTGTTGGCTCCGAGGAAGTTCTTCGCCACGTTGTTGATCGCGGTCTTGGTGTCGGCCGCGCCGCCGAGGTCGTAGGTCGAGAGCACCGAGAGGGCGAAGTTGTCCCAGGTGGTGAAGGTACGGCTCGACGGAGCCGACACTGAACCGAGCTTCGAGCGATCGCCGATCTCGTCCGACGACGCGTCGCCGCCGGTCGGGGTCTTCGAGAGCGCCAGGCCCGCCACGCCGGTGGTCGAGTCGTAGAAGATGAAGCCACGGTCCTGCATGCCGTCGTTCAGGTGGCCCACCTCGGTGAAGGTCGGCACCAGCGCCACCTGCACGTCGGCGAAGCCGGAGCTCTGGAGCGTGATCGGCTTCAGGTTGTTGGTCGCGCAGGCCGCGGTGACCACCGCCGTCGCGTCACCCGGGTTGGTCGGGTCGAGCTCACCGGGGTCGACCTTGCCGTTGTGGTTCACGTCTTCGGCGCCGTCGGCCACGCCGTCACCGTCGCTGTCGGCCTTGCAGGCGTCGGTCTTGGTGGTGGGGTCGGTGTCGAACAGCCCCGCGGTGTAGTGGCAGACCATCGGGTCGGCGCCGGGCATCTGGAGGCCCTCCTCCATGCCGTCGGGCAGACCGTCGCCGTCGGTGTCGATGTTCTGCGGGTCGGTCGCGCAGCCGAGCGTGCCCATCACCTCCTGGAAGTCGTCGAGGCCGTCGCAGTCGGTGTCTTTGCGATCGGCGCGCGACTCGCCCGCGCCCAGCTGGCCGTCGCCGTTCTTGTCTTCCTGGCCGTCGGGCAGCATGTCGCCGTCGGAGTCGGTCTGGGTCGGGTCGGTGCGGGTGAGCGGGTCGCTGTCGGGCACGAAGTTCGCGCCGCAGGTGGTGTTGATGGTGGTCGTCTTGCCCGCTTCGACGCCGTCGCGAATGCCGTCGCCATCGGTGTCGGCGTTGCAGGGGTCGGTCTTGTTCCCGTTCGCCCAGCCGGTGGTGTACTCCTCGGCGTCGGTGAGGCCGTCGCAATCGGTGTCGCGGTTCGCGTTGTCGGCCGCGGTCGGGTCGCAGCCGGTGTAGATGACCATGCCGCCGCCGGTGCCGGAGCCGCCGCCCACGGCAGAGCCGCCTCCGTTACCCGCGCCGCCACCGCCGACGCCCGAGCCGCCGCCCACGCCGGTGCTGCCGGTGCAGACGCCCATCTGGCAGGTCTGCCCGATGTTGCAGTCGATGTTGGAGTTGCAGGCCTTCATGTTGCCGCCGCCGCACTGACAGGCGCTCAGCGCCGCCGCCGCGACGAGGACGAGAAGAACACGGTTCATGTGATGGACCTCCGAAAGGCAACTGTCCGCGATGGTGATGCGTCCTCGCGGTAAGGACCCTTTGAGCCGGGCGTACTGAAGCACAAATCAGGGGTCGTGTGCACGCCGCGCGCACATCGAAAATCTGAGGGTGAGGCGAGATCGGTCGGCGGCGGCGTGACGCCCCTCCCGACCTTCGGCCACCCTCCCCCTGTTTGGGGGAGGGGGAACACTTCAGTGGAACTTGCGGCCGGCCTTGCCGTTTTCCAGCAGCAAAGGCGCGGGCTCGAACCTCTTGCCCAGCTTCTCCTGGTAGTGCTCGGTGCGCTCGAGCAACCGGCCCGCGCCGAACGCGTCGGCCCAGCGGAACGGCCCGCCCAAAAACGGAGGGAAGCCGAGGCCGAAGATCGCGCCGATGTCACCGTCGCGCGGGTTGCGGAGCACGCCGTCACCCAGGCAGCGAATCGCCTCGTTCACCATCTGCAGCACGCAGCGCTCGGCCATCTCGTGCCGGTCGAGCTTCTTCCGCTCGGTGCCGTGGGGCAGCAGCGCGTAGACGGTGGCGTCGACTTCCTTCTTCTTGCCGTCGTACTTGTAGAAGCCCTTCTTCGCCTTGCGGCCCAGCCGCCCGTCTTCGATCAGCTTGTCGGTGGTCGCGGGCGCGGCCATCCGGTCGCCGAACGCGTGGTGCATGATCTTGCCGACCTTCGCGCCGACGTCGATGCCCACCTCGTCGAGCAGCGTTACCGGCCCCACCGGGAAGCCGAAGTCGATCAGCGCCTTGTCGAGCTCGCCGATGTCGGCTCCGTCGGCCAACAGCCACGCCGCCTCGTTCATGTACGGAGCGAGAATGCGCGAGGTGTAGAAGCCGACGCCGTCGTTCACCACGATCACCGTCTTGCCCTGCTTGCGGCCCAGCTCGGCGCAGGTGGCGGTCACCCAGTCGGCCGTCTTCTTGGTGGTGATCACCTCCAGGAGCGGCATCTTGTTGACCGGAGAGAAGTAGTGCATCCCGATCACCGTCTCGGGGTGCTTGGAGGCGATCGCGATCTCGGTGATCGGAATCGACGAGGTGTTCGAGGCGAAGATCACGTCTGACTTGCCCGCCGCCTCGACGTCGCGCACGCACTGCCGCTTCAGCTCGAGGTCTTCGAACACCGCTTCGACCACCACGTCGCACTGCTTGAACCCGGAGTAGTCGCTCGCCGCGCTCACCAGCGCAAGCTTGTGGCCCGCCTCGCGCGAGGTGAGCGACTTCTTGCGAACGCGCTCGTCGAACAGGCCCTGCACGTGCTTCAGCGCCCTGCCCGCTCCGGCGTCGTCTCGCTCCTTGATGCGCACCGGCACGCCGTGGAGCGCCGAGCTGACGTAGGCGATGCCGCCGCCCATCAGGCCGCCGCCGAGCACGCCCAGCTTCTTCACTTCTTTCGGCTTCGCCTTCGGGTCGCGGGGGCCGTTGTCTTTCTTCAGCGCGGTGGTGGCGAAGAAGATCTCCACCAGCCGCTTCGACACGTCGCTCATCACCAGCTCGCCGAACGCGACCGCCTCGGCGTCGAGCCCCGCCTTCAGGCCACCCTCGAGACCGGCGCGAATCACCTCCAGCGCCTTCTCGGGCGCCGGGTACTTGCCCTTGGTCTTCTTGAGCAGTTCCTTCCTCGCCTGGTCGAACAGCACCTTGCGGCCGAGCGGGTTGTCTTCGAGCGCGAACTCCGCCCACGCCTCTTTGTTGGCCAGGCCCTTCAAGATCTCGGCGAGGCCCTTGCCCTGCCCCACCGACTTGAACGACAGCCCGCGGCGGCGCTCCACCTTCAGCGTGCCCTCGGCGAGCTCGCGCGCGCGGCGCTTCGCCACCTCGAGCAGAATCGGCGCCGGAGCGACCTCGTCGATCAGCCCCAACTTGAGCGCCTTCTTCGCCTTCACGTTGCGCCCGGTGAGAATCAGGTCGATCGCCTGCTGCGCGCCGATCAGCCGCGGCAGACGCTGCGTTCCACCCGCGCCCGGCAGCAAGCCGAGCTGCGTCTCGGGCAACCCGAGCTGGGTCTTCGGCGAGTCGGAGCAGAGCCGGTAGTCGCACGCCAGCACCCACTCCAAACCACCGCCCAAAGCGGCGCCGTGAATCGCCGCCACCACCGGCTTCTCGAGCGCGTCGAGGCGATCGAAGCCCGCCTGCGCCTGCTTCGAGAACTGGGTGGCCTCGGCCGCCGACTTGATGGTGCCGAGAAAGTCGATCTTCGCCCCGGCGATGAACGCGTCTTTCTTGCCCGAGATGAGGACGATCGCCTTCGCCTTCTCGTCGGCCATGGCCGCGGCGAGCTGCTGCTCGAACTCGAGGCCGACCTCGGGCGAGAGCGTGTTCACCGGCTCACCCTCGTAGTCGAAGGTGATCACCGCGATCTGGTCCTCGACGCGAAACTTGAAGTGCTTGGAGGTGGCCATGGTCAGTTCCTCTCCAGCACCAGCGCCGCGCCGAGACCGCCGGCGGCGCAGACGGTGCAGAGCACGGTTTCTTTCTTCGAGCGCTTCAGCTCTTCCAGCGCCTGGGTCACCAGCCGCGCGCCGGTGGCGGCGAACGGGTGGCCCAAGGCGATGCTGCCGCCGTTCTGGTTCAGCTTCGCGCGGTCGACCTCACCGAGCGGCGCCGAGCGGCCGAGCTTCTTCGCGAACTCGCCCGAGGCGAACGCCTGGAGGTTCGACGCGATCTGCGAGGCGAACGCCTCGTGCATCTCCACCCGGTCGAAGTCTTCGAGCTTCATGCCCGCGCGATCGAGCGCGAGCGGCGCGGCGTAGGCCGGCCCCTGGAGCAGCTGCTCGGCCGGGTCGGTGGCCGCGTAGGCGAACTGCCGCACGAAGCCGAGCGGCTCCAGCTTGAGCGCCCTGGCGCGCTCCTCGCTCATCATCAGCACCGCCGCGGCGCCGTCGGTGAGCGGCGAGCTGTTGCCCGCGGTCACCGTGCCGTACTTGCGATCGAACACCGGCTTGAGCGCCATCAGCGCCTCGAGGCTGGTGTCGTCGCGCACGATGTTGTCGTGGTCGGCCACCTGCTCGTAGCGGGGCGGCACGTTCACGTGCACCACCTGGGAGTCGAAGAAGCCCGCCTTCCAGGCGCGGGCGGCGTTCTGGTGCGAGGCGAGCGCGATCTGATCCTGCTCCTTGCGGCTGATCCCGTTCTCCTTCGCCATCTTCTCCGCCGAGTCGCCCATGGTGAGCCCGGTGGAGTACTCGGCGATCGCCGGCGGCACCGGGATCAGGTCTTTCGGCTTCAGCGCCTGAAACGGTTTGATCTTCTCGCGAATGTTCTTCGCCCGAGAGGCGGCGAGCAGCGCGTGGGCGAGCGAGCGGCTGGTGTAGATCGGCGGGTCGCTCATCGACTCGGTGCCGCCGGCGATCGCGATCTCCGACTGGCCAGAGGCGATGTGGAGCGCGGCGTCGGTGATCGCCTGAATGCTGGTCGCGCAGGCGCGCACCACCGTGTGGCACTCGATCTTTCGCGGCAGGCCGGCCGCGATCACCACCTCGCGCGCGATGCTGGTCGCGGTCAGGGTGGGGATCACCTGGCCGAACAGGCACGAGTCGATCTCATTGGGGTCGATCTCCGAGCGCTGCACCAGCTCCGAGACCGCGATCCGGCCGAGGTCGAGCGCGGTGAGCTCCGAGAAATAGGTGCCCGCCTTCACGAACGGGGTGCGAATGCCCTTCACGATCGCCACCCGCCGACTGCCGAGCTTTTGAAGCGCCATGACGCGCCCCTTAGGCCCAGGCTGATTGGCGAGTCAACGCCGCATGACGCGAAGTGTCAGTTGATCGTCACCGGCACCAAGCAGCCGATCGTGGTCTCGATGCGGAAGTTCGACTCGGTGGTGTGGCGCTCGGCGTGAAAGACGTCGAGGGGGTAGGTGTTGCCAACGGTGATGCCGAGCTGGGTGGCCATCGCGTCGAAGTCGATCATCCCGCTCTCGGCGCCGTGCACTCCGCCGAGATCGAGCGCGAGCTGGTTGTTGACGAACACCCAGACGTCGTCGTCGCCGCGAAAGCTGAAGACCTCGCCGCCGCCGTAGGTGAACGAGCTGTGAATCTCGGTGGTGAAGTGGAAGTTGTGGTTGCGGCCCTCGTTGCCGAAGCCGAGGTTGTCGAGCGGGAAGAAGTTGCTGTTGTCGTAGACCCAGTCGCCCGGGGAGACCTCGGTGAGCGGAATGGTGATGTCGATCGGGTCGTTGACGCCCGGCACGTCGCGGTACCACTGGTCGAAGTTGGCCTGGCCCGAGGTGACGATCGGAGCGGTCTGCGGCTCGGGGCCGTAGACGGGCTTGTGGTCGGCGCCGAGCGTGGTCTGCACGATGCCCAGCTTGGCGCCGAGGAACTTCTCGAAGTCGGGGTGGGTGTCGTGAAAGTCGCGCTCCCGGGCGACGATGTTCGAGGTGCAGCCCGCGTCGGCGCCCCCGGTGCCACCGCCCGCGCTCGAGCCTCCGCCCACGCTCGAGCCGCCCCCGGTGCTGGTGCCTCCGCCCCCGCCGGTGTTGTGCCCGCCGCCGGTGCCTCCGTCGTTGCCCGAGCCGCCGCCGTCGCCGCCGGTGGTGACCTCGCCGCAGGTGCAGGCGGTGGCGGTGAGCGCGAAGAGGAGGACGAGGAGCGAACGCATGAACCCGAGAGTACTCCTTCTCGCGGCCGTCAACCGGTACGGCGTTTACCCCGAGGCATGTAAACCCGTTTCGGCCGCACCCCAGCCCGACTGCGTGGTCCTCTCTTCTTCTCCTGGGAGGATTCGACATGACGAAGCTCGGTATGGCGGCGCTGGTCGCGGCAGCCCTGTGTGCGTGCGGCGGTAACACCAACAAGGGCGGCGGTGGCGGCGGCGCGTTCGGCGGAGGCGGCTTCGCCGCGACGGGGGGCGGCTTCATGACCGCGGCAGGAGGCGGCTCCGCGGTGGGCGGCGGCAGTGGCACCGGCGGTGGCAGCGGCGTCGGAGGCGGTGGTGCCGGCGTGGGCGGAGGAGGCGGCGGCAGCTCGGCGACCTTCTCGATCAGCGGCACCCTGAACGCGCCTCCGGGCGGCGACGTCAAGGACACCTACGTGATCGGCTGCGCGTGGATCAACGACGACTGCGACGCGAACAAGACCGTCGGGGGCCAGGTCGCCGCCTCCGGAGCCAGCACCCCGTATGAGCTGCCCGGGCTGGAGACCGGCGTCACCTACTTCGTGATCTTCTGGAAAGACATCGACAACTCCGGAGCGGTCAACGATGGCGACTTCACCGCGGTGATCACCGACGCCAACGGCAACGTGCGCGCGTTCACCGAGGCCGCGAGCGGCATCAGCACCCAGCTGACCGTCAAGCAGACGGTGACGCCCACCGCGGTGCCAGGCGACCTGGTCGGCGTCTGGCTGCACGTCAACACCAGCATCGGGATCAGCAACAGCTGGACCTTCAACAGCGACAGCAGCGGCACCAACGAGTTCATCCTCGCCAGCGCGACCTGCTCCACCGGAGGGATCGCGATTCGCGCCGATGGCAGCGAATCGATCAGCGGCAACCAGCTGACCTTCACGCCGTCGCTGAGCACCAAGAACGTCACCTGCGACGGCACCACCACGCTGTCGACCGGCTACTACACCAACGTGCGTCACTTCAGCTGGCGCACCGGGCCGAGCACCACCCAGACAGGCGGCACCGCGCTGTTCCTCACCGACCTCGACCTCGCGCCGGCAGACCGGGTCGAGGCCGAGTTCCAGAAGCTCTGACCTTCACGGGCACTTCGGCGGCTGCTGCATGCAGGTGTCGGTGACCGAGGTGGGGCCGGTGCAGGCCTCTTCGGGCGACGTGTAGCCGCTCGGGCACAGCTCGCAGCAGACGAACTCGGTGCCGCCTCCGAGGGAGTTGCCGGCGCAGTCCTGCCACTCCTCCTGCCGGCAGACGTCGCACGGCAGGTTGCCGGCGAGGCCCGCGTGGCAGATGTCGCCGGTGCTGCACGGCCCGGTGGTGATCTGCTGGCGGTGGCCGCAGTTCTCGCGCTCAGCGGCGGTGCCCGCGCAGGCGACGCAGTCCTGCATGTCGGTCGGCTGAGGCGACGCGGGCCCGCGCTTGAGGCACTTGTTGCAGTAGCGGGAGCACGAATAGATGCGATCGACGCCGTCGTCGTGGGTCTCGTCGCGCTGCACGTCGGAGTAGTGCATCAGCTCGTGCATCATCACCGCGCACGCCACGTCGTCACCCAGGGTGTCCCAGTCGGGGCGAACGTTCATCCAGTGGTTCAGGGTGGTGGCGTCGGCGGCCGGGCAAGGGTTGTTGCAGCCGATCTCGAGGTGGCTGCTGGCGATGGTCGACAACAGCTTGCTCGAGAGCTCGGCGTTGGAGTCCACCAGGCACTCCTTCGCCTTCTTCGCCGCGCAGGCGACCGCCTTGCGCACCGCTTTTTCCTGGGTCGGGGAGCACTTCACGTCGGGGTCGTCGGTGATGATTCGAATCTCTCCCGCACCGCCTGCGACCAGGGTGGGCGAGACGAACGGGTTGCCCGGGTAATTCGACAGCCCGTTGCAGGCGTTGGCGCCGAGCGAAACGGTGAACCGCTTCGACTCCG
Organism: Myxococcaceae bacterium; assembly: GCA_047602415.1. Taxonomy (GTDB): domain Bacteria; phylum Myxococcota; class Myxococcia; order Myxococcales; family Myxococcaceae; genus JASGHH01. The sequence continues at coordinate 2,550,613 of JASGHH010000001.1, forward strand.
ACCAGGTCATCGCGGTGGTGTCGTAGGTCTCTTCGACGACCAGCCGCGTTCCCGCCGCCAGGTCGTCGGTGAGGGTGCGACGAAACTCGAAGGTCTCGTCGTAGTCGTCGTCGTACTGCTCGACCCGGGTGCCCGCCTTCGGGTCGGTCTCGATCACGATGTCTTTGGTGGTGTTCTCGTTGCGGTCGATCTGCAGCAGCACCCGCCCGTCGAGAAAGCGGGTCAGCGCCCACAGCGGGCGCCAGCTGGCGCGGCCGACCACGTACCACTGCTCGAGAGTGCCGTCGTCGTCGCGCCACGAGACGATGTCGGCAAAGCCGTCGCCGTCGAGGTCGGCGGTCTCACCCGAGCCGGCCAGCTCGAGGCCGGTCAGCAGCGCGTAGCCCTGGGGATCGTCGTGCTCGAGCCCGGCCCACCCACTGACCGGGCGCACCAGACCGCCGTCGCCCGCGGGAGGCAGACCGTCACTCCCGCCCCCATCGCCCACCGGCGGGCCGCCGCCACCCCCGCACGCCACACCGAGCACCGCCACCGCAGAGAGAAATCGTCTCATCGGAGATCCTCGAAGAAGAAGGGGGTGGTGGCTTCACCGAGGCCCACCTGCCCTCGCACCGACGCCGCGCCCGTAGGCATCTGGAACCGCCGCTCGGCGTAGCCGGCGACGTACAGCTCACCGATGCGCGCGAGCAGCGCCGGCAGCTCGTCGGTCGAGACGATCGAGCAGAGGCCGCCGGTGCCGTAGGCGATGTTGCGCAGATCGCGCGACGCCTTGGCGGTGAGCACCACCGTGCCCGCGTCGCTGCGCTGCCCATAGCCGATGGTGTCGATGGCGACGCCCGCATCCTGCGCGGCGGCGATCGCATCGGCGAGGCTGTCTGACGAGGTGTCCTGCCCGTCGCTCATCAACAGAATGCGCGCGGGCGGGTTCGCGCCTCCGTCGCTTTTCGCCGCGGCCTGCTCGCCGAGCAGCGTCGGGATCACGTCGACGATCGACGAGTAGATGTAGGTGCCTCCGCCGGCTTCGATCTTCCCGAGCGCCGGCGCGAAGGCCTCTTCGTACGAGCTGTAACCCGCGAGCATCGCAGCCGCTTCGTTGCGGCCGGTGGTGTCGTTGCCGAAGTCGAACAGCGCAACGCGCCAGCCGGGGGCGCGCCCCAGCAGGCGATGGAGCAGCACCCGAATGCCATCGACCCGCAGCCCTTCGGGGTCGGTCGGGCAGCCGGGACAATCGCTCGGGTCGGCGTCGTTGGAGCCGGAGTCGTCGAGCACGATCGCCAGCAGCCCCCGCTCGCTGCCGGGGCGCCGCACGCCGTCGTCGACCGGAGCGCACGCCGCCGCGGGCTGCTCGCAGGTGACCTGAATGCTCTTCGGCTCGGGCATCGCGAAGCCGCCCTTGCCATCGAGCGCGCCGGCCCAGGCGGTGAACTGGCTGGCGGGCAGACCTGCGTCGCCCGGCACGTCCGCTCCGGGAACCGGCTCGACGCCGACCACCAGGCCATTCGCAGAAGGGCTCGACGGCCCGCTCGCGGGGCCGCAGTTGCAGCCCGACAGCAGCGCCGCGCACGCCAGGGGGGCGCAGAGTGAACGCAAGTGCATCGGGCGATGGTGACGCCGCGCCCGCGCCGGCGGCCAGCGTCAAAGTGTTGCGGCCGGGCGTGTAAACACCTGCCCGAAGGTTTTGCTTGTCAGCTCTGAAAGCCGAGCGCCGCGATGCGCTCGAGGTGTTCCTTCAGCGCCGCTTCGATCGCCTCGAGCAGCTCGGGGCGGGTGGCGACCGCCTGCGCGCGCTCGACGCCGGTGAAGCCGGCCTTCTTGGCGAGCGGCTTGAGCACCTGGTCGAGGTGGTAGAGCACGTTGAGCTCGTCGACCACGGTGCCCAGCGGCGCGAGCACCAGCGACGACGCGCCGGTGGCCTTCGCGCGCGGCACCAGGAAGTCGGCGGTGAGGCCGGGCCCACCCTCTTCGAGCCAGCCCAGCCGATGCGGGCGCTCTATCGCCGACATGCAGCCGTCGACGGTGGCGGTGAGGTTCTCGGGGTACGGGTCGCCCTCTTCGGCGTCGGCCTTGTCGATGCCGAGCGGGCAGAACAAGACGAAGGCGTCGGTCATGCGGCCGAGCGCGTCGCTCACCGTCGCCCGCAGCGCCTCGACGTACTTCGGCTGGTTCTCCAGCCGGTCGATCACCGACACGTTCATGCCCTCGCCCAGCTTCTGCGCCGCCTGCGAGAGGGTGTTCGAGAAGCGCCGGCACTGCTGCGGGTAGAGCGGAGATCGCCACCACCCGGGTGATGCCGTCTCGCTTCAGGGTCTCGAACGCGGTGGCGATCGACGGCGCGGTCCAGCGCATCGCCGGCAGCACCTTGAACTTCGCGTTGCCGGTGTTCTGGGTGTCGCCGTTGAGCTTCTGCTCCAGGTCGCCGGCCAGCCGGGTCACCTGCTCCGCCGCGGCCGAGCGCCCGCCGATCGCCTCCAGCCGCTTCTTCACCTCGCCGGAGTCGAGCCGCGAGAACAGCCCGCCGAGAAATTTCTGCGCGCTGCTCGCGAACGAGGTGCGGTACGCGTAGGGGTCGGAGTACGAGGTGGCGAGCCACTCCTTGGTGGTGGCGGGCGAATCGGGGTCGCCCCGGTGCATCAACAGCACTCCGACGCGATCGCTCACGACCCCCTCCATTCGAGCGGAACCACCAAAGGCCCGTCACCCTCGTTCACCACCAGGGTGCGGTTGTCGCCCTTTTCCCACTGCGGCTTTCCATCGGCGCCGGCTTTGGTGAGCTTGTACTCGACCACCGAGCGCACCGGCAGGCTGACGCTCACCTCGCCGTGCGAGAGCTTGAGCGCGGCCTCCGGCTTCCAGAACCCGAGCTCGGGCGCGGAGCCGCAGATGCCCTCGCCGTTCTTCACTGTGAAGCGCACCTGCCGCTTCGGCGTACCGGTGCGCCAGAGGTGATCGACCCGGCTGGCGAAGTCGGCCCACTTGCCGCTCGCCACCGGCTGCACCCGGGTGACGAACGCGCCCGCGGGCACCGGCTGCGCTTCGAAGCCCGCTGCGGTGAGCTCGGAGCCCGGCGTCCACGGCTTGTCGGAGTGGTTCACCACCACCAGCGCCAGCTGATCGCGGTGCACGCGGAGATACGCCAGCACGTGCTCGCTGGCCTCGATCAGGTACGGAGCGCCCAGGTAGAGCGCGGGGCTGCCGTTGCGCTCGGCGAGCAGCTTGCGAATCGTGCCCGCGGCGGGAGCGTCGTCGAATTTCGCGTCGCGCCGGTTGTCGGGATCTTTCGCGCCCGCCGCCCGCGCCTCGGTGCCCCAGATGATCGACGGGGTGCCGCGCGCGCTGAACAGCGCCTGCAGCGCCTGGTCGAACCGCGCCGGGTCTTCGCACTTCGACGCCAGCCGCGGCAGGTCGTGGTTGTCGACCAGGGTCACCAGGCCCGCCGGGTTGCGGTAGAGGCGATCGTTGGAGAGCGCGGCGAACAGGTGCGAGGGCGGCGCGCGCTTGCAGAACACGTCGTCGATCGCGAACGCGAGCGGGAAGTCGAACACCTGGTCGAGGCCGTCGTCGGTCTGAAGCGCCGCCAACTGCCGCACGTCGGAGTCGAGGTACTCGCCCAGCAGCACGAAGCCCAGGCCCAGCTCCTGGTGCACGTCGTTGGCGAACCGCTTCCAGAAGCGCGCCGGGGAGTGCTTCACCGCGTCGAGCCTGAAGCCGTCGGCCTTGGTCAGCCGCGCCCACTTGAGCGACGACTGGAGCAGGTACTGGTAGGCCTCTTCGTTGTCCTGGTCGAAGTCGGGCAGCCCGTGCACCTCGCGGTCTTCGAGCTGCTGCTTGTCGCTCCAGTCTTGAATCGAGCCGTTGTGGTGAAACCAGGCCGGGTGCTCCTGCGCGAGCGGCGCGTCGTGCCCGGCGTGGTTGAGCACCACGTCGAGAAACAGCCGCATGCCGCGGGCGTGAAGATCGTCGGCGAGCGCCTTCAGCTCCGCCTCGGTTCCGAAGCGCGGCTCCAGCTGGTCGAGCTTGTAGGTCCAGTAGCCGTGGTACGCGCCCCAGCTGTTGAACTTCGTCTGGCGCATCGCGAACACCGGCGACAGCCAGACGGTGTGAAAGCCGAGCCCCTGAATCCAGTCGAGGTGCTGGCGCAGACCGGCGAGATCGCCTCCGTGAAACGCGGCCGGGTCAGCCGGATCGGCGTCGCGGTCGTTCTTCGGGTCGCCGTTGGCGAACCGGTCGACCATCACGAAGTAGATCGAGTCGCGCTTGTCGGCCTCGACCCGCTTCACCGCCTCGTCGAGGCTGTCTCCACCCGCGGAGCCGATGCCGCCGTCGAGCCGCGACACCTGCGCCGATACCACGCCGTCGAGCAGCGTGCCCACCCGCTGCGCGACGGGATCAGCCACGAAGCTGATCGCCTCCGAGCCCTGCTGCCGCTCGAACAGCAGCACCGCCGGCGCGGTGAACGAGTCTTCTGCGCGGGGCTGGCCCTTCTGCGCGGCGGTCAGCCTCGTCGCCACGTCCCACCGCCAGCGGCCGTCGATCTGGTTGAAGAAGGTGACCCGCATCTCGACCAGCAGCGAGTACGGGAGCCCCGCCGCCTCCACCGCGGCCATGCGCTGGGTCGACAGCGTGCCCGCGCCGGGCGCGACCTCGACGGCGTTGAAGTTGCGCTCCGAGAGCGCGGCCGCGATCGCCTCTTTCAGCTCCGGCGGCGGAGCGGTCTCGCCGCCCTCGTGCTCGGGGTCGACCACGTAGGCGACCGCGATCTGCGCGGGCGAAGCGAGGTGCGCGCGCGGCACCCGCTGAATGCAGCCACACCACAACACCAGCAGCGCGAGCGAAGCGGAGCGGATCAAAACCAACCCTCCGACTCGAGCGAGATCAGGTGGTGCCAGTGCTGCTCCTGGGAGGGGAAGTTGTTGAACTGCGAGAGGCTGTCGACGAACCCGTTGCCGAAGGCCGCCTGCGCGCTCGACCACTGCACGCCGTAGAGCAGCCGAATCGACGGGCGGGCGTAGATGCCGAGCCCCGACGGGTTGAGCACGAAGCCGATCTTTCCCTGCCAGGTGTTGCGCACGTTGGAGTCTCCGTACTCGAGGCCCTGGCTGTCGGCGGTGCCGTGGCTGGAGGCGAAGATCGAGTCGTAGTGGTTGCGCCAGAGGTTGCCGTTCTTCGACTTCTCTTGCGCGAGCGAGGTCTCGACCAACAGGTGCACCGTCCTGGTGAGGTAGGCCTGCAGCCGCAGCACGGTGGAGTAGTAGATGCGGTTCGCTTCAGACGCCTGAATCTTGTTCGCCAGGTCGGTGTCGTCTCCGTAGAGCACCGCCCACGCCGCGTGCAGCCGATCGGGAATCAGCACGAACTGCATCTCGTTGCCCATCAACAGCGAGGTGCGGTCGCGGGTGAGGTCGCCGACGTAGATGTTGAACGACTGGTTCTGAAACGTCTCGGTGTAGAAGTTGAGCGGGTGGAGCTTGCGGTACGAGAGGTAGAAGCTCGACCAGATCAGCGGCCCGAACCCGCCGAAGCCCAGGTAGGCGATCGCGTTCCACGAGGTGTTGGGCGTCTTCGACGGCGCCGGCTTGGGGAACTCGTTCGCCTGGCCGGGGTTGTTCTCGATGAACTTCTGCACCACCTGCTTGCGGAGGTAGTCCTCGTAGTTGATGCCCGGGGTGACGTAGCTGCTGTACTGGTCGCCGGCGATGAACGGCTCGTAACCGTACTGGCCGCCGCCGCCGAGCTCGACGTGGTTGCCGGCGCGAATGCGCACCCCGCCGCCGGCGGTGAGAATCGGCACGTACTGCAGCCCGCGGGTGCCGAAGCCGGAGTCGCCCACCCCGAACAGCACGTCGACCCACTTGCTCTTCCAGGTGCCCGAGAGCCCGATCGTCTCGTTGAAGAGCGTGGCCGGGCGCATGTCGTAGAGCCCGAGATCGCCGTAGTAGTAGCGGAGCGTGCCCAGCTGCCAGGTGACGTCTTTGAAGAACAGGTTGCCGGCGCGGGCGTAGAGCTGGGCGACCCGGAACTGGGCGAGCGAGCCGTTGCCTCCGTCGGCGTTGGCGATCGTGCCGCCCTCGAGGCGCACCACGATCGACGCCCAGGGGTCCAAGCTGCCGGGCGGCGCCTGAATGATGTCGAGTTTCATCTCCAGCGCTGCGAACGGGCCTTCGTTCAGCAACCGGCCGTAGAGGTTCCAGAAGCCGAGCTCGCCGTAGCCGCCCATGAAGTCGGGGCGGGTCATGATGCGGTAGTAGCCGGCGGCGCTCACCCGATCGGAGGGCGCCTGGGCGAGCGTGAGGCTTGCGGTGAGCGCGAGCGCGGCGATCAAAGCCGCCCGGTCATACCAAACTGACTAGAGGCGCTCGCACTCTTTCGCGAGGTGATCGACGCACTCCAGCACCCGCGCGTCGGTCTGCTCGAAGCGCACGCCCATCGCGTCGCCGGTCGACCACATCACCCGGCCGACGAGATCGATCGGCGCCGGCTCGGTGGGCAGCTCGAGGGTGAGGTTGACCAGCGTCATCGGCGAGAGCGGAGAGCGGGTCTCGATCGCGATGCCGCCTTCGGAGAGGTTGCGAACGCGATCGCTGAGGCGCTGATCGCCGCACCGCACTTTGACGAGGAAGTCGGCCGCGAACCGCGGGTAACGGCGCGCCTGCGAATACGAGTACGGCTGTTCACGACGGAAGAACTCGATCATCGGTTCGGCCCCCACTTGGCTTCACGGGCAAGATGCACCTGCGCCGCGCGAGGGTCAAACCCGAACTGGAAAGAATGTTTCCTTAGAGTGACCACGACGGCGCAGTTTCGATTTCAAATTCGTAACAACTGCCGCGGGCACTTCGTTCCGGCGTTCCGAATCAGTTCTCCAGCACCACGATCGACCGGCTCTTCACCACGTAATCAGGGGTTGGAATGACGTCGGTGGAGGTGAGCGAGATGTTGAGCGACCCGTGCGGGTCAGCGCCCATCGCGGTGACGGTGTCGGGCAGGTCGAAGTACTGCTGGGTGTCGATGCGCTTCTTCCACTGCCGGCCGCTGGGCAGGGTGAAGCTGACGTCGTTGACCTCGCCGTTGATCAAGATCGCCAGCTCGTTGCCAAAAGTGGCGTCGTAGTAGTGAATCATCAGGCTCTTGCCGCCCCAGTTCACGTTGGTGTCGTTGGCCGGGCTCTTCCACGAGAACGGCGCCGACTGCCCGTAGTCTGCGGGGGCGAAGGCGTAGGCGTGGTCTTTTCTGAACTGGAGCAGCTGCCGCACGAAGTCGTGCATCCGGTTCTTTTCGTCGTTGGCCTGCCAGGCGCCCCAGTCGAACCAGTTGTACGAGTTGTCGGCGCTGGTCGAGTACGCGTTGTTGTTGCCGAGCTGGGTTCTCATCCACTCGTCGCCGCCGAGAATCATCGGCGTGCCTTGCGAGACGATCATCGCCACGAACAGGTCGCGCATCAGCTGGCGCTTCATCGGCTCGGCGCCCTGCCCCCAGTTGCGGGAGCGGTTGTTGCTCTCGCCCGAGGTGGTGTCGCAGAACGGCGAGGTCGGCTGATCGCAGCAGATCGGGTTGAGCGGCCCGCACAGGTTCTGCTTCTGGTCGTACGAGAACAGGTCGTACATCGTGAAGCCGTCGTGCACGGTGACGAAGTTGACCGAGCTGTACGGGCGCCGGCCGTTCCAGTGGTACCAGTCGTAGCTGCCGGTGATGAAGAAGCCGCCGTCTTTCACCTCGGTCGAGTTCAGCACCCAGGAGTCGTTGTTGACGAAGCTGCGCCACCAGTCGCGAAAGCGGCCGTTCCACTCGCCCCAGCCGGTGCCCGGCTTCATCGTCGCCGCGGGGAAGCAGCTGACCCGCACCCCACCGAACGCGTCGGCGTCTTGCGCGCCGCAACCCTGGTCGTAGCCACCGGCGGCCCACGGCTCGGCGATCACCCGGGTGTTGAACTGCTGCAGCAGCGGGTCGTCGATCACGTCTTGCAGCACGGTGTTCTTCGGGTCGTCCCAGTGGTTGTAGTTGCCGTCGACCTCGCCGAGCACCGGGGCGAGATCGAAGCGAAAGCCGTCGACGTGCATCTCAGAGACCCACCAGTGCAGCGAGTCCATGATCAGCCGGTGCATCGGCTTGTGGTTGCAGCGGGTCTCCTGGCCGACGCCGGTGTTGTTCCAGTAGGTCTGATTGTCGGGCGAGAGCGCGTAGTACGCGTGGTCGTCGAGCCCGCGGTAGCTGTAGAGGCTGGCCACCTCTTTGGGGTCGAAGTTCACCAGCTGGGCGTCGAGCGCCGGGTCGGGTGAGGCGTCGATCGCCAGCTTGGAGCGCCAGTTCCCGCCCTCGCCGGTGTGGTTGTAGACGACGTCGAGCATCACCTCGATGCCGCGCGCGTGCAGCGCCTGCACCATCGACTTGAACTCGTCGATCGCGTCGGCCGGCTGATCGTTCTTCGAGACGAACGAGATCTCCGGGGCGAAGAAGTTGAGCGTCTGGTAGCCCCAGTAGCCACCGTCGAGCGGCTTCTCCATCACCGGCATCAGCTCGACCACGGTGATCCCGAGGTCTTTCAGGTAGTCGGCCTTCTCTTCGATGCCCTTGAAGGTGCCCGGGTGGAGCACGCCCGACGCCGCCGAGGCGGTGAAGCCCTTGGGGTGCACCTCGTAGACGATCTGATCGTTGAACCGGTGGCCGACGAAGTTCGGGTCCTGACGCTCCTGGCGCCAGGTGTTCTCGCCGTCGCTCCATTTGAAATTCGACTGCACCACCACCGACTTGGCGGCCGCCGCGTAGGTGAGCACCGCGCGATCGGGCCCCGAGGCGTTGGAGCCCTTCGACCAGTCGTGATCGCGGTGGAGCTTCTTCGACCAGGGGTCGAACAGCAGCTTGTTGGGGTTGAAGCGGTTGCCGTCGGCGTCGACGTCGGCGACGAAGCCCTTCACCGAGCCGGGGTACCAGTCTTTGTCGTAGTGCCAGTTGGGGCCCCAGGCGACGTAGCCGTAGTGCTGCCCCTGGCCGATGCCCTCGACGTACAGGTTCCACACGTCGCCGAAGCGCTGCATGTCGAACGTCTTGGTCGGCTTGTCGCTCTCGGGGTCGTCGAACAGCAGCAGCTGAACCTTCTCGGCGCGCTCCGAGTAGACCGAGAAGTTCACCCCCTTGTCGGAGGTGGTGGGGCCGAGCGTCGCCAGGTTCTCGATGTCGGCCTCTTGAATCGAGGGCGCCTTGGGGGCCGTCTGGTACAGGTGCGCGTACTCGCCGCCGGGACACGCGAAGAACGCGAAACAGAAGGTGGCGAGCAGGGCGCGATTCACGGTCGCGAGAGCGTGTACCCCGAGGTTTTCACGGTGTGCAACTGGGCCCGGGCGGGGTGGTAGCCTCGCCCCGTGTCTGACCCGCGAACGCGCGTGGAGCTGGAGCGCGCGATCGAAGAACAACCCGACGACCTGAACCGGTACCTGGTGCTCGCCGACGCTTTGGGGTCGGCGGGCTCCAGGCATGGAGAGCTGATCGTGCTCCAGTCGCGCGCCGATCAGACCCGCGACGAGGCGGCCAAGAAGGTGCTGCTGGAGCGGGCCGACGCGCTGTTTCGCGAGCTGCGCAAGAGCCTGCTCTCGCCCTCGTTGGACACCGACCAGCCGCTGTTCGACTACGGCTGGCGCTGGGGCTTCATCGAGAAGCTCACCGTTCGCTACTGGCACCACGACGCCTACGAAGACGTCTACAAGGCGCTCGCTCGCATGCTCGCGTCTCCCGCGCTGCGGTTCCTCAGGGCGCTGAAGGTGATCGAGCCGACCGCGACCCTGCTCGAGCTGCTGGCCGAGACGGTGCTGCCGGTCGCCACCGAGGTCGAGCTGCACGGGCTGGCGCCCACGCTCCAGGGGCCGTTCGGGCCGCTGGAGGCCATCGACCAGGCGTTCCCGAAGCTGCGGCGCCTGCGCATCGAGTCGGTGCCGGTGCTCTGGGGCGAGGCGCGGCTGCGGCAGCTGGAGGCGCTCCACCTGCGGGCGGCCGACCCGATGCTCGACACGGTGCAATGGCTGGCCGGCGCGCAGTGGCCGCGGCTGCACGAGCTCGAGCTCAACGTCGAGGCGATGCCGCTGATCACCGCCCACACCTTTCCCGCGCTCAGCAGCCTGCACCTCTGGCTGCCCGACGAGACGGTGGTGATGCCGGTGCTCGACCTGGTGCGGCGCCCGGTGAAGCGGCTGCGGCTGTCGGGGCCCGACCCGCTGGTGCTCGCCTCGGCGCTCGCCGCCGCGCCCCAGCCCGAGGTCGAGTGGCTGGAGCTGGAGATCCCCGCTGAAGAGCTCCCGGCAGATCTGCGCCGGGCATTACCGAAGCTTTCGAAGTGAGGTAAGGGCGTGCGCCGTGGCGACGGTCACCCTCAAGGGAATCAAGAAGGCGTTCGGTGCCAACCCGATCGTCAAAGGGGTCGACCTCGAGGTTCAGTCGGGTGAGTTTCTGGTGATGCTCGGCCCGAGCGGCTGCGGCAAGACCACCCTGCTCCGCTTGATCGCCGGCCTGGAGCAGCTCGACGAAGGTGAGCTGTCGTTCGACGGGCGGCCGATGGCGAACGTGCCTCCGCGCGATCGCGACGTGGGCATGGTGTTTCAGGCCTACGCGCTCTACCCGCACATGACGGTGCGCGAGAACCTCGGCTTCGGGCTGTCGCTGCGCGAGGTGGCCCAGAGCGAGATCGATCAACGCGTCAACGAGGCCGCGCAGATGCTGGCGCTCACCGAGCTGCTCGATCGCAAGCCGAAAGAGATGTCGGGCGGGCAGAAGCAGCGGGTGGCGATCGGCCGGGTGATCGTGCGGCGCCCGAAGGTGTTTCTGTTCGACGAGCCGCTCTCGAACCTCGACACCGCCTTGCGGGTGCAGATGCGGGGCGAGCTGGCGGCGCTCCACCAACGGCTGAAGGTGACGATGATCTACGTCACCCACGACCAGGTCGAGGCGATGACGCTCGCCACCCGGGTCGCGGTGTTCAACCAGGGCAAGCTGCAGCAGCTGGGGCCGCCGCTCACGCTCTACAACCAACCGGCCAACACCTTCGTCGCCACCTTTCTCGGCTCGCCCTCGATGAACCTGCTGAAGGCGAAGCGCGACGGCGCCACCTTGAGCGGCGATGGCTTCACCCTCGACGCGCCCGCCGATCTGTCGCAGGGCGGAGACCTGCTGCTCGGGCTGCGCCCTCAGGATCTGCGGGTCGCGCCCGACGGGCCGCTGAAGGGCACCGTGAAGGCGGTCGAGCGGCTCGGCTTCGACGGCTTCGTGTTCGCGCAGACGCCGGCGGGCGAAGTGACCGCGCGCTTCGAGGGCGGCGCGGTGAACGTGGGCGACACGGTGCAGATGAAGCCGGTGGCCGACGCGCTCCACGTGTTCACCGCCGACGGCGCGAGCGCGCTTCGCCACCCGCCTCCGCGGAGCCAGGCGTGAAGGGTCTGTGCGCGCTGCTGCTGGCGAGCACGGCCTCGGCCGCTCCGCTTCACCTCTGGCACGCCTACCGGGGCGGCGAAGAAGAGGCGCTCCAGAAGGCGTGCGAGCTGTACACCAGGCAGACCGGCGTCGAGGTCGAGCTGCTCTCGGTGCCCTACGACGCGCTCTCGGCCAAGCTGACCAACGCGATTCCCCACGGCGCCGGGCCCGACGTCTTCATCTTCGCGCACGAGCGGCTGAGGCAGTTCGAGCGGCTGCACATGGTCGTGCCCACCGACGCCTCGCTCGAGGCGGGCGCCTATCTTTCGCCGGCGGTCGACGCGCTGGAGGTCGACGGCCACCACTACGGCTACCCGCTGTCGCTGAAGACGCTGGCGCTCTACTTCAACCGCAAGCTCGTCTCGCCGCCGAAAGACACCGCCGAGCTGGAGGCCGAGCTGAAGGCGTTCTCGAGCGCGGAGCAGAACCGCTTCGGCCTCGCCTACGAGGCGGGCGACTTCTACTACCACGCGGCGATCGTGGCCGGCTTCAAGGGCTCGCTGTTCGGCCCCGACGGCAAGTCGCAGTTCGACACCCCCGAGATGGCGGCGTCTTTCTCGTTCGTGAAGCGGCTGCTCGACGAGAGGTGGATGCCGCAGGAGGCCTCGGGGGCGCTGGTGAAGTCGCTCTTCAACGAGGGCAAGGCGGCGATGGTGATCTCCGGGCCGTGGTTCGCGGGAGAGATCGACCCCTCCATCGACTACGGCCTGGCGCCGCTGCCGGTGGTGACCGAGACCCAGGAGCCGATGCACCCGTTCCTCGGGGTCGAGGCGTCGATGGTCTCCACCAGCTCGACGAACCGCGAAGAGGCCCAGCGGCTGGCGAAGTTTCTCTCCCGCGGCGAGGCGACGCTGTTGCGCACCACCGTCGGCCGGCAGATACCCGCCGAGCTCGCCGCCTACGACGACCCGCGCGTTCAGAAAGACACCTTGATCGCCTCGTTTCGCGCCGCGGCCGAACAAGCGCGCCCGACCCCGAACACGCTCGAGATGGCCAAGGTCTGGGAGCCGATGAAGCTGGCCTTGCGCGGCGTGCTCCAGGGCACCGTCGACCCCGCCGACGGCGGCGCGCTGGCGATGCGGCGCTACCGGGCGCTCAACCGCGAGGCGCCGCCGCCCGCCAGCCCGGTCGTCTACCTGGTGCTGCTCGGCGTCGGCGCGCTGTTGGGCGGCGGGTGGCTGCTGCGAACGCGCAGCAAGGTGCCGTTCGCCAAGCGCTACCCCGACGCCGCGCGCGGGCTGGCGTTCGTCGCGCCGGCGGCCTCGGGCATCGCGGTGCTGGTGGTGATACCCCTGGTGGTGGGGGTGTCGCTCTCGCTGTTTCACCACGAGGGCGGCCACTACACCTTCGTCGGGCTGGCCAACTTCACCGACATTCTCACCTCGCACGGCTACCGGATCACCGAGCCGCTCAGCTTCTACTTCACCCTGGTGGTCACCCTGCTGTGGACCCTGGTGAACATCGTGCTCCACGTCTCGATCGGAGTGGCGCTGGCGCTGCTGCTCCGCTCGCCGCTGCTGCGCCTTCGCGGCGTGTTCAGGGTGCTGCTGATCGTGCCCTGGGCGGTGCCGAACTACATCACCGCGTTGATGTGGAAGGGCATGTTTCACCGGCAGTTCGGAGCGGTGAACGCGCTGCTGCACGCGTTGGGCATCGAGCCGGTGTCGTGGTTCACGCACTTCTCGACCTCGTTCGCCGCCAACGTGGTCACCAACACATGGCTCGGCTTTCCCTTCATGATGGTGGTGACGCTGGGCGCGCTGCAGTCGATACCCGCCGAGCTCTACGAAGCGGCGGAGGTCGACGGCGCCTCGAAGTGGGTGCAGTTCAAGACCATCACCCTGCCCCTGCTCAAGCCCGCGCTGATGCCCTCGGTGATTCTGGGCTGCGTGTGGACCTTCAACATGTTCAACGTCATCTACCTGGTGTCGGGCGGCGAGCCGGGCGGCGCCACCGACATTCTGGTGAGCGAGGCGTTTCGCTGGGCGTTTCAGCGCAACGAGCAGTACGGCTTCGCCGCGGCGTACTCGGTGCTGATCTTCTTCGTGCTGTTCGCCTGGAGCCGCGTCACGCGCCGCCTGCAGGAGGCCTGATGAAGCAACAGAGCAAGCTCACCCTGTTCGCGCTTCACGCCGGCCTCACCGTGCTGTGCGCGCTCACCCTCTACCCGGTGCTCTGGGTGGTGAAGTTGGCGTTCTCGAAGTCGCAGGGGCTGTCGCTCACCTTGAACCCGCTCCCTTCGGAGTGGACGCTGTCGAACTTCACCGAGGTGGTGGGCGCCTCCGACGCGCAGGGCCGCTGGCTGTTCGGCCGCCAGCTGTTGTCGAGCATCGCCGTCTCGGGCGCCACCACGCTGGTCGGCCTCACCCTCGCGGTCACCGCCGCCTACGCGCTCTCGCGGTTCCGCTTTCCCGGCAAGCAGGCGGGCATGCAGGGCCTGCTGGTGACCCAGATGTTCCCCGCCACCCTGATGCTGGTGCCGCTGTACTCGATTCTGCAGACGCTCCACCTGCTCGACTCGCTCGGAGGGCTGGTGCTCGTCTACGCCACCTCGGCGCTGCCCTTCTGCGTGTGGATGATGAAGGGCTACTTCGACACCCTGCCGAAGGAGCTCGAAGAGGCCGCGGTGATGGACGGCGCCACCACCCTGCAGGTGTTCTTCAAGGTGGTGCTGCCCTTGACCAAGCCGGCGCTGGCGGTGACCGCGCTGTTCTCGTTCATGCAGGCGTGGAACGAGTTCATTCTCGCCGCCACCCTGCTCGACGACCAGGCCCGCTTCACCCTCCCGGTGGCGCTCCAGCGCTACGTCGGCGAGTACAAGACCGAGTGGGGCCACTTCGCCGCCGGCGCGCTGCTGATCTCGGTGCCGGTGATGGCGCTCTTCTTCGCGCTCCAGCGCTACCTGGTCGGCGGCCTCACCGCCGGGGCGGTCAAGGGGTAGCAACCCTGCTACCTAGCAACCTTGCTACGGGCCCGCCGCGCGCGGTACCCTCCCCCGCGTGTTCCAGACCAGCAGCCCGGCGGTCGAGCGGGCCTTCTTCGATCGCACCCGTGAGCTGGCCGAGCTGACCTCCGCGGTCGAGAGCCTGCGCAAGGGAGCGCCCCGCTGGGTGGCGGTGCTCGGGTCGCGCAAGGTGGGCAAGACCAGCATGCTGCTCGAGCTCACCCGGCGCGCCCGGCACCCGAAGGTGCGCTTCGTGGTGCTCGACTCGTTCGAAGAGCAGCCGCTCTCGCTGTCGATCTTCAAGACCCTGGCGCTCCGCACCGTCGACGCCTTCTTCGCGCTCGAGACCGGGGTGTCGTTCGAGGCGCTCGCGTTCGACCCGGTGCACTACGCGCAGGCGCTCGCGCTCGCCCAGGGCTTCGAGCGGCTCGACCGCACCACCCAGCTCGAGCTCGCCCGGCTGCCCCAGGCGAAGAACGACGAGGCGCTGGCCCGGCTCGCCCTCGGCCTGCCCGAGCGGCTCGCCCAGGCGCTCGGGCTCTACTGCGTGGTCGCCTGGGACGAGTTTCAAGAGCTGGCCCGGCTCGACGAGCGGCGCGGCAAGGGCGTGCTCCCGCTGGCGCGCGCGGTCTGGCAGCGGTGCAAGCGCACCTCGTTCATCATCTGCGGCTCCGAGCGCACGATGCTCGAGAAGCTGGTGAAAGAGCGCAGCTCGCCCTTCTTTCTGCACTTCTCGGTGATGGAGCTTTCCTCGATGGCGCGCCCCGACGCGATCGAGCTGATTCGCCGCTCCGCCCCGCCCGACCGGCCGATCCCCGAAGGGGTGGCGAACCTGCTCGCGGTGGTGCTCGACGGCCAGCCGTTCTACCTCCAGATCTTCGGCGAGGCGCTCACCCAGCTTCAGCCGCCCTACGACGACGGCACGGTGAAAGAGGTGTTCTCGAAGGTGCTCTTCAACCGCACCGGCCGCCTCGCGCTCTACTTCGAGAACGAGTTCGACCGGGTGGTGGGCAACGCCACCACGCTGGCCGCGGTGCTGGAGGCGATCGCCGACGGGCCGAAGCGGCTGTCGGAGGTGGCGAGGGCGATCTCGGCGCCCACCGGCGCGACGGTGCGCTACCTCGAGCGGCTGGGCGACGTGGTGCGCCGCACCGACGAGGGCGTCTACGTGATGGCCGACGTGGTGTTCGCGCTCTGGCTGAAGTGGCGGCGGCCCGGCGGCACGGTGGTGCCGATGACGGTGATCGGCAACGAGGCCGAGCAGAAGGTGGCCCAGCGGCTGGCCGAGCTGGGCTTCGAGCTGGTCTACCAGTCGCGCGCCTCGCGGGGCGCGTTCGACCTGCTGGGGGTGCGGGCGGGCTCCCAGGTGGGCATTCAGGTGAAGCGCACCGCGCTGCCGCTGCGCTTCTCGAAGCCGGCCTGGCAGCGGCTCGAGGCCGACGCGGCGAGGCTCTCGTGGCGGTGGCTGATCGCCGCGGTCGACCCCGCCGACCAGCAGGTGCGCTTTCTCGACCCGAAGAAGGCGCGCAAAGGCCGCCAGGTCACCCTCTCGGAGCAGACGGCGATCGAGAACCTGCTCGGCTGGCTCGGTCAGTAGCAACATTGCTACGTAGCAACACTGCGAGGTGCGCGCCGGTTCGATGCGGCGGGCTCCGGTGGTAGCTTGGCCCGCCCATGCGCCGCGCCCTCGCCTTCTTCCTGCTCGCCTCCACCGCCTGCCCGACGAGCCCCGAGCCCACCGACGGCGGCAACGACAAGCCCGCTCCGTCGATCTCTTCGATCACTCCCGACAAGGGGAGCGCCGCCGGCGGCACGATGGTGACGCTCTCGGGCGCGAACTTTCAGAGCGGCGCCAACGTCTCAATCGGCGGCGCCCCGGCCACCCAGGTGTTCGTGAACGGCCCGCTCTCGCTCACCGCGCGCACCCCGGCGGGCGCTCCGGGCAAGGCCGACATCACGGTGCTCAACCCCGACGGCAAGCACGCCACCCTGGCCCAGGCCTTCACCTACCAGCCGGTGGTGAACGCGAGCATCACCGAGGCGCTCACCCTGAACCCGCTCACCGCCAGCGACACCACCGGCGCGTCGATGGTGAGCGTGACGGTGGTGGGCGTGGTGGAGGTGCCGGGCGTCACCTCGGGCGCCGGCCAAGGCGCGGGGGTGCTGGCGCAGGTGGGCTACGCGACCCAGCTGTCGAACCCGCCGGCGATCACCGACTTCTTGTGGGCGCCCGCGACCTACAGCGGCGACGCCGACGGCGCGGCGACCGGAGACCAGGCGCGCGATCAGTACCAGGCGGCGCTGCAGCTGCCGGGCGCGACCGGGATGGAGGTGAAGACGTACTGGCTGGCGTCGCGCTTCTCGCTCGACAACGGCAACGTCTGGGCGTTCGGCGATCACGACGGCCTCGCCAACGGGTTCACGATCGCCTCGATTCCCGAGCTCGACGTCAGCCGGGCGCAGGTGGGCTGGTGCAAGCTGGGCGGCGAGACGGTCACCGCGCCCGATCAGCTGAACCTGAAAGAAGGCGCGGCGCCGACCACCGTCTACGCCCAGGTGTACGCGAAGATGGTGACCGACTCGGCCGGTCAGGGCGCCAACATCAAGGGCCAGGTCGGCTACGGCGCGCCGGGCTCCGACCCCTCGACCTGGGCGTGGGTCGACGCCACCTGGAACAAGGACACCGGCAGTGGCGCGAACGACGAGTACCAGGCGGCGCTGCCGACCCCGGCGGCGGGCAGCTACGCGTTCGCCTACCGCTTCAGCCTGAACGCCGGGCCGTACCTGTATTGCGACGCCGACGGCGCCGACAACGGCTTCACCGCCTCGCAGTGTGGCTCGCTGCAGGTGACGCCGACCGGGGTCGACTTCTGCAACCTCCAGTTCCCGGTCACCTTGAACCTGAAAGAAGGCGACAGCTCGGGGCTGATCTACGGCCGGGTGTTCGGCATCAACGTGACCGAGGCGGCGGGCGCGGGCCCGGGCCTCGCGGCGGAGGTCGGCTACGGCCCCACCGGCACCCTGCCCGACCCGACCTGGTCGTGGAGCACGGCGAGCTACAACCAGGAGGAGCCCAACGGCCAGGAGGAGTGGCAGGGCAGCTTCACCGCGCCGGTGGCGGGCAGCTACGGGTTCGCCTACCGCTTCAGCTACGACGGCGGCTCGTACGTGTACTGCGATCTCGACGGCACCACCAACGGGGTCACGGTGGCGCAGCTGGGCGCGATGACGGTGACCGCGGTGGGCATCGACGACTGCCAGCTCGAAGGGCCGGCGGCGCTGAACACCACGCCGGGAGGGATGACGACCGCGATCACCGCGCTGGTGCACTCGGCGGGGCTGACCGACGGCGCGGGCCAGGCGGCGAACATCGTGGGCGAGGTCGGCTACGGCCCGACCGGCTCGACCCCGAGCGGGTGGTCGACCTGGAGCGCGGCTGCGTACGTGAGCGATCAGTCGACGTCTGACCGCTACTCGGCGGCGATCACCGCGCCGAACACGGCGGGCAGCTTCGACGTGGCGTACCGGTTTCGCTACGGCACCGGCGGCTACGCGTATTGCGACCTCGACGGGAGCGGCAACGGCTACTCGAGCGCGCAGGCCTCGCACCTGTCGGTGGGCGCTCCCGCGGTGCAGCAGTGCAACCTGCAGTTCGTCGATCAGACCGCCACGCCCTCGGGCGACCCGGTCACCGCCTACGGGCGGGTGCTGGTGCCGGGGGTGACTCCGGTCGCGGGCGCGGCGCCGGGGTTGCGGGCGCAGTTCGGAGTGGGCACCCAGGGCGACAACGCCTCGAGCTCTTCGCTCTGGGGCTGGGCGGAGGCGAAGTTCAACCTCGACACCGACGGAGGAGAAGACGAGTGGTGGCAGACGGTGACGCCCGCGTACACCGGCACCCGGGCGGTCTCGTTTCGGGTCTCGCTCGACGACGGCGGCAGCTGGACCTACTGCGACGTCAACGGCTCGAACGTGAACGGGTACGAGGTGAACCAGCAGTGGGCGCTGCAGGTGAACAACCCGTCGGTGTTCGACTACTGCAACCTCCAGTTCCCCGCGACGATGACGCTCGACGCCGGCCAGTCGGGCACCGTTTACGGCCAGGTGTACGCGGCGGGGCTGACCCCGAACGGCGCGCTGCCGCTGGTGGTGCAGTACGGCCGGGGCAACAGCCAGGAGGACCCGGGCCTGGCGTGGACCTGGGCGCAGGCGACCTTCAACGCCCCTGCGGGGAACAACAACGAGTACCAGGGGCAGCTGTCGGCGCCGCCGGGCACCTGGAGCTACGCGTTTCGCTATTCGTTCGACGGCGGGAGCTGGTGCTTCGGCGACCTCGACGGCAACGGGTCGACTTTCATGGGCGCCGGGGCGGGGTTTTCGGGGGGATCCAACCTGGGCACCCTGACGGTGCTCCCCTGAATCGCACCTGGTCAGCGATTCGATGTTCACGCGTCCTTGACAGGGACGTTCGCGAGTCTTACAAGCCGCCCCGTTTCATTGGGCGCAACGGGCGGATAGCTCAGCGGTAGAGCGTCGCCCTTACACGGCGAGCGTCACAGGTTCGATCCCTGTTCCGCCCAAGGTGGTAAGTAGTGCAGCAAGCAGTTGGTACTGGGGAGTTAGTTCAGCTGGTTAGAACGTCGGCCTGTCACGCCGAAGGTCAGGGGTTCAAGTCCCCTACTCCTCGCTGAAGAAAGCCTCCGATCGAAAGATCGGGGGCTTTTTCATTTCGGCCGCAGCGGAGCGGAAAAAAGGCCGCTCGCCACGTCGGAGAGACGAGCGGCCTTGGCACCGGTTTGCCCCCAGGGGGATTCCTGGAATGACCGGTGACGTTCGCTGGTGTGCGGGACCCGCGAGAAACGATCACTCGGCGATCGCGTTGCCAGCGTCGACGCCCGCGTCGGCGTCGCAGGTGATCGCCGCGATGAGCGTGGCGGTGGCGGACTGCTCGGCGCGGGCGCACCAGCTGCCCCGGAGCACCAGCTCGCCGCGATCGAGCGCGCTCCACTCCCAGCCGTCGGCGCCCGAGGCGTCGAACGGCACCACCGCGCCGTCGAGGGTGACCACGATGCTGCCGGAGCTCGACGGCACCGAAGGCGTGGTGAAGGCGCAGGAGCGCAGCTGCGACTGAATCGTGCTCAACGCCTCGGTGAGCTCCGCGGTGGAGCTGGCGGAGTAGTAGTCGTGTGCGCCGCCGCTGGGCCGGCCGCCTGCCTTCGCCAGTGCGTCGAGCACGCTCGCCGAGGTGTCGTCTGTGGCGATCCCGATCACCCAGGTGGGAATGCCCTGCGCCGCCCACGCCGCCACCCGCGACTCGGTGCGCGCGTCGTCGAGGCACTGCAACGCGCTGGCGCAGCTCTGGGCGGGGCAGGTGCAGCTCGACAGGTCGAGCGACGGGTTGCAGTTCGGTGCGCCGTCGGTCGCCAGCACCAACGCGAGCGACTTGCCCTGGCTGGCGTAGGTGTCGAGCGCTATCGCGGCGGCGTTCACCGCGTCGGCGGTGGGGGTCGCTCCGCCGGGAGCGGTCTGGTCGAGCAGCGCGATCAGCTCGGCCGACTGCCCTGTCGCGGGCAGCAGCGCGGCGGCGCCCGGCACGCTGCACTGCGCGGCGCCGTCTCCCGCGGGAAACAGGTAGGCGCCCAGCTCGAGATCGCTCGCCACCTGCGGGAGCGTCGCGGCGAGCGTCTGGGCCAGCGTCGACCAGCGGGTGCCGTTGCCGAACGCGTTCGCCATCGAGCCGGAGCGATCGAGCACCAACATCGCCGAGGGCGAGGCACGGGCGAGCGTGAAGGTGCCGGCTTCGCACGTCAGCCCCACCTCGGAGTACGCCGGAACCAGCCGGGTGCGATCGTTACAGGAGAAGACGGCCATCAAGACGAAGATCGAAGAGCGACGCATCACCCTTCATGGGCCGCGAACGCTCTCGGCAATTCATTCGCGCCGCGGGTGATCGATCTCGGCCGGCCGGTGACACCAGCTACTTCTGCAGCCCCAACCGGGCGGAGAGGTCTGCGGCAGACAGGTTCGGCGTGCCCGCGCGCTTCGCCTCCACCTCGTGCACCAGCGCCACCAGCTTGCGATTTACCGGAGCATCGAGCCGGTGCTTCTCGGCCAGCCGCACGATCTCTCCGTTGAGCTCTTCGATCTCGGTGTCGCGGCCGCGCAGCAGGTCTTCGTACATCGACGCCCGCGCTTCGGGGTCGACCTTCAGCTGCGCACGCGCCAGCAGTCGAAACAGCGGCGACGGCAGGCCGAGCAGCGTGGGGAAGAATTGAACCGGGAGCGGCCCGATTCGAGCGGTGGGAATGCCCGCGCCGCCGAGCACCGTCACCGCCTCGGCCATCACCGCGCGCAGCACCTGGCGGTAGCCGGCCGACTGCAGCATCTCGCGGGTCGGAACCCCGGAGAGCGCGTTCACCGCGTTCGCGAGGTTCACCACCAGCTTCGACCACTGCATCGGCCGCAGGTCGGCCGCCTGCTCGACCTCGAAGCCTGCCAGCCGCAGTGCCTCGACCAGCGGAGCGATCGCGCGATGACTCGACGACTCGATCGCGAGCGGTCCGCTCGTCCCGCGGCGAAACACACCGTTGCCCAGCGAGCGCACGTTGAAGCCGACGATGCCGGCCAGCACCACCCTGCCCGGCAGCGGGCCGCGCAGCGCCTCGGCGTTGCCGACGCCGTTCTGCGCGCTCACCACCAACGCGCCCTCGGGCAACACCTTCGCCAGCGCTTCGCCCGCCTCGACCGTCTGCCCGCTCTTCACGCAGCACAACACTGCGTCGCACCCGGCGACGGCCGCGACATCGGAGGTGAAGGTGAAGCGCTCGGCTGGCGGACGACGCTCTGCTCCGCCGAGCTCCACCAGGGTGAGCCCGTGAGCCGCGATCTCGGCACGCACGCGCTCGCGCGCGATGAAGGTGACCGTGGCGCCCGCCGCGGCGAGCGCACCGCCGAGGTAGCAGCCGATCGAACCGGCTCCCATGATGCCGACGCTGAGCTTTTCCAAGCGCGCCGCAACCTAACAACCGTTCACGGCAGCGTGTAGCTGAGCGTGGCGTTCAGTGTCGCGGTGCCGGCGTCGGGAACCTCGAGCGTCTGGTCGACCGCGAGGGTGTCTCCCGAGGTCGGCGCGAAGGTGGAGGCGAAGTTGCGATCGCGATCGAGCAGCAAGGTCGCCTTGTACGAGCCCGGGTGCACGTTGGGGAGCGACAGCATGGCCGAGCTCACCCCTGCGTCGAGCGCACCCGAGATGCTCCGGCTGGCGTGGCACCCGAATGAGGGAAAGCAGTTGGTGGTGGTGAGGATCAGCCAGAGGTCGGCGGGCGCGGCGGTGGCGGTCGCCCAGCTCGCGTTCACCTGCACCGTCGCGAGCGTCGGCCAGGGCGCGCTGCCATCGCCGCGCGACGCGAGGTCGCTCGGGAAGCCGGCCGGCACGGTGCGCGTCTCCTGCCGCTGGGCGTTCCAGTAGACGTGTGGCTGCCCGCGCACGTGGGTGTCCAACACCAGCGAGCTGCCCGAGACGGTGAAGCGGGCGTCGATGTAGTCGCAGCCGCCGTCGCCGACGTAGCAGAAGCGCCAGGTGCCGCCATCGGTGCTGTCGAGCGCGGTTCGCGTATCGCGGAGCACGCCGCCGAAGTAGCCGCCGTTGCGGTAGGCGAGCACGTCGCGGCCTCCGTAGGTCTCGATGTTGAAGCCGAAGCGGAGCGTGTCGGC
The DNA here is from genome assembly GCA_047602415.1 of Myxococcaceae bacterium. Classification (GTDB taxonomy): domain Bacteria; phylum Myxococcota; class Myxococcia; order Myxococcales; family Myxococcaceae; genus JASGHH01. The sequence continues at coordinate 2,572,715 of JASGHH010000001.1, forward strand.
CGCATCGAGCTCGGCCTGGCCGAACACCATCTGCCCATCGACCGGCCGCAGATCGAAGTTCATTCGCGGAAAGTTGCCGAGCGGGGTCATCGTCGCCGGTCCGCTCCACAGGCCGGGGAGCAACGCGAGCAGCTCGACGCCCGCGATGCCGCCGTCGGTGGTCGCGGCGCCGCCGCCGCTCGCCGAGCCGCCACCCGCCGCTGAGCCGCCGCCGGTCGCCGTGCCCCCACCACTGGCAGAACCACCCCCGGCTGCCGAGCCTCCACCGGTCGCCGAGCCTCCGCCGGAGCCCGCGTCGGGCTTGTTGGTCGAGGGGCACGCGGTGATCGCCATCGCCATCACTGCCAAGGTCAGCGCTCGCACGGCGCCTCTGTTGCCACGCACCGGCGCGACGATCCACTCGGCTTCGTCAACGCGGCGAGCGTTTACTGCCGCGCCTGTAAACCCGAATCCAGCTCGATGGGCCGTGAGCACGTGGTCCTCTCGTCTTCTCCTGGGAGGATTCAACGTGACGAAGCTCAACCTGGCGGCGCTGCTCGTGGCAGCGCTCTGCGCGTGTGGCGGCAACTCCAACAAGGGCGGCGGCGGCGGCGGAACCTTCGGCGGTGGCTTCGCCAGCGGAGGCGGCTTCATGGCGGCGGCGGGCGGCGGCTTCTCGAGCACCGGAGGCGGCGTCGCCGTCGGTGGCGGCGCGGCGGCGGGCGGCGGGAGCGCGATCGGCGGCGGGAGCGCGATCGGCGGCGGCAGCGCGTCGGGCGGTGGCAGCGCCTCGGGCGGTGGCTCGCAGGCGGGCACCGGCACCTTCCTCAACGTCGGCATGCAGGAGCAACTCTACGTGCCCGCTCCCGACGGCTCGATGCACTTGATCTTCAACGAGGGCTACGCGGAGCGCGTCAAGTACGGCCACTGCAGCGCCAACTGCTCCAACCCCGCGTCGTGGAACGTGGTGCAGCTGCTCGACCACAACCAGCTCGCGGCGCAGGTGATCGGCGTCTCGGGGCTCGCGGTCGACGGCAGCGGCCGCGTGCACGCGCTGGTGAGCGGCGTCGCCACCAACATCTCCACTCCCGACCCGGTGATCTACGGCACCTGCACCTCGAACTGCGGCGACGTCGCGAGCTGGAGCTCGGTCGACTTGAGCAGCCTGGTGCCCCACGGCGCCACGGGAGTGCTCAGCGGGCTGACGGTGAGCGCCGCAGGCGAGGTCGGCGTGATCGGCGCCGGGGCGCACGGCAACTACCAGGCGACCTACGCCCACTGCGCGTCGAACTGTGTGTCGGCCTCGAGCTGGACCTCCGGACCGGTGATCGACGGCCTGGTCAGCTACATCGCGCTCGACAGCGCCGGGGTGACTCACGCGTTGTTCGACTCCGGCACCACCGCCGACGGCGACAACCTGCACTCGTACGGGCGCTGCGCGAGCAACTGCACCCAGGCGGCGAGTTGGCAGCTGTCGCCGCTCGGCTTCGTGCACACGACCAATGCAACCTCGGCGGGCTTCGCGGTGACGCCGAGCGGCCGGGTGTTCCTCGCCTACAACCAGGGCAACGCGCACCTCGGCACCGCGGCGAACGGGCAGGTGCTGCTCGGCTCGTGCCTCGGCGCCAACTGCACCGACCTCGGGCAGTGGTCTTCTTTCCCCATCTCCACCAACCCCGATGAGCAAGAAGTCTGGCTGGCCGCCGACGGAGAAGCAGTGGGAATGGCGAGCACGACCGTCACCGACGTGAACGTGCGCGCCTGCAGCGCGAACTGCCAAGACGCCGCGAGCTGGAGCGCGGCCACCAAGGTCGACGACTTTCAGGCGATCGCCGCCGCGGTGCCCCCCGACTCGGCCAGCAGCTGCCCGGGCACGTCGACCTCGTCGTTCTGGTACCCCGACTGGCCGCGCGGCGCTTCGAGCTCCAAGGGCGCGGTGATCGCGACGTCTCCGTACGCGCTCACCAACTGCCCGGGTGCGAGCGGCTCGGAGCGCTCGCCCAACATCGGCCGCATCTTCTCGACGTTCTAGCGGCCGGCAAAAAGGTGCCGGTTACCAGCCTCGCCGTTGCGAAGCTGGCAACCGGACTGGGGCAAAACAGGCCTACCGGGTGGCTTCGCGGTGGTCGTCGGAGCGCTCCACCTGGGTGCGCTTCGAGGTGTCGGAGCCCATGCGGCTCATCGAGCGGTCATTGCGATCAGCCTTCGGCATCGCCGCGGTGCCCGCGTTGTCACGGGAGGCCGCCGACAGCTTCTGCGCCCGGGCGATCATGTTGATGTTCCCAGCCCCTGCAAACGCGGGGATGGCGCAGGCGACCAACGCGACCACTACCAGTTTCTTCACAGTTCGCTCCTGGGTTGAGCCGCATGAGTGCGGCGCGGCGAGGCTAAGCAGGCCGCATGCCAGGGCTGATCAGGGCATCTTGTAGAGCCAGACGTTCCCGTCGGGATCGTTGTAGCCGAGGAACACGTCGTACTCCGGCGCGTACCACCAGCGGCCGTAGATGCCGTCGGGGCTCTGGTTGGTGGGCGCGGGGTTGACGTTGGTGATCTCGCTCCAGGCGCGCGTCTTCGGGTCGAGCGTCCACACCGTGCTGTCGCCGCCCCAGCCGACGAAGAGTTTCTTCTGCGGGTCGTAGTCGACGCCCATCGCGGTGGCGGTCATCGGCACGCCGGCGTCGCCTCCGACGAAGGTGGCGTAGATCTGGTTCGGTGGAATCGCCGAGCCCGCGTCGGTCCAGTCGACGCCCGAGAGGTCCCAGCTGAAGGCCTCGTTCTCGCCTTCGCTCACCGCGATCACCAGGCGATCGTCGGTGTCGAGCGCCATCGCCGATTCACCGAACGCCCAGTTCGGGCCGGAGCCGTGCAGGTACGTGTTGTTCACCGGGTCGTAGGCCGCGAGGTGGTTGTCGTCGCTCACCAGCAGGTAGCCGGTGAGCGGATCCCACGCGGTGAGCCCGACGCTGCCGAAGCCCAAGCCCGGCAACGCCCAGCTGATCGACGTCGGGTCGAAGATGCCCGGCACGAACGCGCGCGGATCATCGTTCGGGGTGTTGCCGCCGTCGTACCAGGGGAAGTAGCCGCCCGCGTACAGCTTGCCCACCGAGGGCAGGTACGCGACGCCGTCGTAGGAGTGCCGCGAGGTCGGCGAACCGTCGGTGGTCACGCACGCGGGGAACGCCGCCATCGTGCAGCCCGGGAGGTAGGTGCTCGGCTCGCTCAGCCGCGACCAGGTGAGCGTCGCGAGATCGAACGCGTAGACCTCGTTGCCGCCGTAGTCGACGTGGCCTCCGCCCCAGAGCCAGAATCTTTCCCGCGCCGTAGCCGCCGCCGCCCCACGCCTTCACCACGTTCGCTGCGCCGTTGGAGGCGAACACGTCGGACATCTTGTTGACGCCGGTGAGCTCTTTCCAGGTGCCGGCCGGCATCTGCGCGACGATCGCGGTGATGCTGGGAATCGCAGAACCACCTCCGGTCGCGGCTCCTCCGCCGGCCGCGGAGCCACCGCCGCCTCCTCCGGTCGCCGAGCCACCACCTGCTGCGCCTCCGCCGGTCGCTGCACCTCCGCCCGTCGCTGTGCCACCGCCGGTCGCCGCGCCACCGCCGGCCGCGGCACCTCCACCAGTCGTTGCCCCGCCGCCCGCCGCGGAGCCTCCGCCCGTGGCTGCGCCACCGCCGCCGTTCGAGCCGCCGACATTTCCGTTACACGCCGCCAGCGCGAGCGCGCACACGCACGTCAGAAAACGCCTCATCGTCGTTCCCCTCTCAGACGTCGAACGATTGTACCGTTCCGCGCCAGCGCTCGTCGTCGAGCTCGGCCTCGCGAAATGCGCCGCGACGCCAGGCGCCGATCGCTCGCCGCCAGAAGTCTCGGGCCGCCACGTTCTCGCGCTTCTGCCGCACCTCCCACTTGCCCGGGTGCGCGGCGAAGACCGCGTGCGCCGCGCGGGTGCCGACGCCCGTTCGACGGTAGCGGCGCATCACGAAGAACTCCGCCATGTCCCAGACGTCGGCGTCGCTCGACAGCCGGCTGCCGCGGTGCACGAGCGCGAACCCGGCGAGCTTGCCGCCTGCGCGAATGAAGTACGGCTCGCGGCGCGGGTCCTGCCAGTAGGGGTCGAGCGACGGCTCGACGAACCGCCCGTCGTCACCCACGTCGAGGCCGAGGCTCTCGCTGAAGTCGTGCGCGTAGAGCTGAAGCAATTGGCGGAGCACCTCGCGCTGACCTGCCTCGACCCGCTGGAGCTCGACCTGCACCGCGCCATCCTCGCGCCGTTTGCGAAGACGTGACCGCAAATTCGCCTGGGCGTCGTGCGCCAAAAGGCGCGCGGTCGCAGAAATGCCCGCATGTTCCTCTCGAGCCGCGTTCCCCCCGTTCCCGATCTGCACCTCGTCGCGGTCGTCGCCACCGCAACGTTCTCCGCCCTGTTGCTGCTGTTCAGCTTTCACACCCTGCAACTGTTTTGAGCGCCGAGGTTCATCGGAGGAGCAGAATGCCCACCAGCGCCAGGTAGACCGCTGCGAGGCCGGCGCGCGGGAGCCACAACCAGCGGCGCCGCGCGCTCGTCAGTGCCGGGGTCAGCCTCAACGCGACGATCGAGAACGCCAGGCCTGCCGCGAGCAGCGCGCCGTACTGCACCCGCAGGTCCGGGGGCCAGCCGCTGCTGAGCCAGGCGAACAGCGCCGCGTGAATCACGGTGCAGATCAGCGGGTGCTCACCGTGGTTCGGGCCGCCGGTCACTCCGACCGTGCCGGCCGAGTAGAGGCCGCAAAAGCTGGCGCCAACCACGGCTGCGATCGGCGCGCTCACGCCTGCCGAGCATACGCGCGCGATGCCGCGGCGTGCGACACGGTGGCCCGCGCCTCGGCGACCTGCGCCTGTGGCCCCCTGAAGGCGATGTAGCCATCAGGCCGCACCAGCGACGCTTCTCCCGGTGCGAGCCCGAGCGCCTGCCGCAGTGGTTCTGGTGCGCTCTCGAACGTGAGCGTGACCCACTCTTTGCCGAACAGCTCCAGACTGGAGACCCGCTTGCCGTCTCGCTCGAGCCACACGTGCGGCGCGCGGGTGCCGGGCTGGCCCTTCCACTCCGCCGGAGTCGCGGCATGCGGCAGCTCTGGCCCGGCGCCGAGGATCGCGCTCGACCGGTAGAGCTGCCCGAGCTCCATCGCGACCTCGTCGGCGATCGTCACTCCGTCGGCGATGCCGTTGGCTTCACGCGCGTACTCGGGCCGGGCGAAGGTCTGCAGCATGCGGTTCCACGCGACTGGCCGGCGCTCGGCGTCGTAGGTCTCGAGCAGCTTCGGAGACGATTCCCCCGAGAGCACCGCCGCCAGCTTCCAGGCCAGGTTGTGGGCGTCGTGAATGCCGGTGTTGGCGCCGTAGCCGCCCCGGGTGGGAGGCAGCTGGTGCGCCGAATCTCCAGCGAGGAACACCCTGCCCTTCGAGAACGAGTCGGCGATCAACGCGGTCAGCTCCCAACGGCCGGTGGTGATGATCTCGATCGGCACGTCGTCGCGGCCGATCGCCTTGCGCACCGCGGTGAGCAGCTCTTCGCGGCTCCGCTCGACGTCGTCGCCGAACATCAGCACCCAGCGGCCGTCGTTGTAGGTGGTGAGAAACGCCTGAAAGCCGGGCTGCTCGATCTCGAACTGGTGAACGCCCGACTCCAGGTACTTCTCCAGTGGGGCGCGAAACAGCACGCTGCGCATCGTTCGCAGGTGTCCGCGGCCGGAGCGCTTGATTCCGAGCGACTCGCGAACCGGGCTGGGGCCGCCGTCGCAGGCCACCATGTACTGCGCGCGAATCGCCGACTCGTTGCCGGTGCCGCGCTCGCGAACCCAGGCCGTCACCCCACCCGCGTCTTGCTCGAAGCGAACGAGCTCGAAGCCCAGGCGGAGGTCTGCGCCGAGCTCCCGAGCGCGCTGGCGGAGCATCGGCTCGAGCGCGTCTTGCGCGATCGCCGCGCCGGTCATCGGCGACTCCGGCGCTTTCGCCACCGGAGGCCCGGCACGCTCGGGGGTCCAGTCTGATTCGGTCGTCCACTCTCCGGCCAGGCTGTGCACCTTGCGCCGCTTGAGCCGAAACCCCGGAGGCGCCTGCGGCACGTCGAGCCCCACCGAGACGAACAGCTCGAGGGTGCGGGCGGTGTAGCCGATCGCCCGTGGGTGCGGAGAGCTGCCCAGGTGCGGCTCCACCAGCACCACCGGCACTCCTCGAGACCTCAGAAACACGGCCGCCGACAGGCCCACCAGGCTGCCTCCGACCACCAACGCGGGAATCTCTTCGCTCATTATGCGCTCCGATACAGTGTATTGATGTATCGATACAGTGTATCGTCGACCTGCGCGCGTCAAGTCGTGCTAGAGGAATTCACGGTGCCAGAGCGAAAACCCAAGCGACGGCCGAAGGTTCGCCGGGCAGACCTCGCCCCGCTCAGCCGGGAGTCGATCGTGCGCGCCGCGGTGGCGTTGGCCGACGCCCAGGGCCTCGAGGCGGTGTCATTGCGCGGCGTGGCGGCGGAGCTGAACGCCGGCTTCATGCGCCTCTACGGGCACGTCTCGACCAAGCAGGAGCTGCTCGAGCTGATGGGCGACCACGTCTACGGCGAGGTGATGGCGGCCGGCCCACTGGCGAGCGGCAAGTGGCGCCGGGCCCTGACCGACCTGGCCCGCCGGCTGAGGGAAGCGTCGTTGGCGCACCCGTGGTTCTCGATCGTGCTGGCGGGGCGTCAGCGCGCCGGGCCAAACGCGCTGGTGTTCACCGAGGCCGCTCTGGAGGCGATCTCCCACGACAAGGCGTTCGCCCGCATCGACGTGGCGCTCAGCGCGTTGCGGGCGCTGAACGCGTACGTCCTCGGCGCGATCGCCAGTGAAGCGGCCGAACGGCAAGCCAGAATCGAGACTGGCCTCACCGAGGCGCAATGGCGGCGGCAGCACTGGCCGGCGATGGCGGCGGCAATCGCGAGCGGCAAGTTCCCCCAGATCGAGCGGGTGGTGCGCGACGCCGAGCACGCCGAACCCGAAGACGAGTTCGAAGACGGGCTCCAGTACCTGCTCGACGGGATCGCATCGCACCTGCTCTGAGCGGTGCGTTCTTCGACTGCACCTCGCGAGGACCTGTAGGCATTCGCCGCGCGTCCAAGCGCCTCGTATGAAGCTGGCCTCCACTCTCGCAATGCTGGCTGTCGCCGGCTGCGCAACGGCCGCGTGGGCGCCCGGCACACGCCGTCTCGAGCCACGCCCGCAGGGAATGCGAGACGAGGAGGACCCCTTTCGCGATCGACGTTCGGTGAGCAGCGAAGCCGCCGCCTCGGCCCACGATCGCGATTGCGATGCCGCCCTCTTTCGCGGGCCGACGGTCTGTTACGTGCGCATCCAGCTCGCCTGCACGTCACCCGTTTGCGTCGACGGAGATGGCGTGCCGGGCCAGCCCATCGGCTCGTGGCTGGAGTGCTCGGAATCCCGCACCTTCTGCGGTGCGGAGTTCCGGTGTGACTGTGACTGACTACCCCGCGCTGGTGCCATCGAAGTTGATGCCCAGCTGATCGTGAATGTCGATCGCCGCCTTCGCGTAGGCACCGTCGTAGTCGGTGGTCAGCGTCGAGTCTTTGCCGTGCGCCTCGTCGTAGGCAGACGTCGCGGCCTCGAACTGGTCTTCCCATACGCTGCGCAGCGAGATCGTGCCCGGCTTCGACGGGTCCTTCACCAGCACTCCGGCGATCAGCTCGCTCACCTTGTCGACCGCGAAGTCCTTGCCGATCAGCTCGTCAGGGAGCGCCGCGCCGATCGCCTTGCCGATCAACCCCGCGAACAGGTCGCGCTTCTCTTTGTTGCCCGCGACCTGGTCCCGGTAGTCCTTCAGCGTGACCGCCGCCGCACCCTCGAGCGAGGCCGCGAGCCGGCCCAGTTGGCGCCCGGCGTCGTGCTGCTGGTCGCCACCGAACTGCGCCTGCAGCGAGTTCGAGGCGTTCTTGATCGCGCCGGTGATCGCGTCGGTGAGCTTGCCGCCACCGTCGAAGTCCACGTCCTGCACGTCGGGCGAGAACAGCGTCTGAGCGAAGAACTTCGAGAGCACCGTCGGGCCGGCCGAGTTGCCGTCGGCGGTGAGCGCCGCGGTCAGCTGCGGTGCGTCTTTGACGTAGAGCGCGGCGAGCCCCTGGAGCGACGCCGGGTTGTCCTTGGTCAGGTCGACCGCCTGGGTGAAGAGGTCGGTCACCTCGGGCGTGGGCGGCTGAATGTTGGCCGCGTTCTTCAGCAGGTCACCGAACGCCGGGCTGTTGACCGAAGAGCTGTCTTCGTCGTCGAGCGCGACGCTGCTGTCGTCTTTGTTGATGTTGGAGAGCAGCTTCGCCTTGTCGTCCTTGTTCGCCGGGTCGGCGAGCCACGACTGCAGCATGTCGGGCGGCAGGTGGCCCAACACCTCAGCCGCGGAGCGCGCCGACGCGGGGTCGGGCGTGTTCAGCAGATCGTGAACCAGCGTCGGGTGCTGGCTGAGGTACGCGCGCATTCCATCTGCCGGCATGCCGGCGAGCGCGGCCGCCACCGCCTGATCGCGCCACGGAGAGTCGCCGCCCATGTGCTTCAGCTCTTCGTTGGCGAAGGTGTTGATCAACGCCGGGTCATGAGTGCCACCGATGATCGCTCCGAGCGGGCCGTCGCCCCTCGGGCGGAAATCGTCGCCCACCATCGCCTTGATGTCGTCGTCGGTGACGTCGCCGCTCTTGTACGCCACGTCGAGGCTCGACGAGAGCGCCGCCTTCTGCGCGTCGGTGCAGGTGTCGGACTTGTCGAGCACCGTGGGGAGGAAGCCCTTGTATTCGGCCCAGAACGCCCGCTGGGTCACCGGGTCGGGGTGCGCGCTGAGCCAGTCGGCGATCTTCCCGGGATCTTCGGTGCCGACCGCGTCTTCTGCCGACTTCTGATCGGCGGCCGACAGCGGCGGCGTGTACGGGCAGGTGTTGACCGGGTTCTTCAGAATCTGGTCGTTCATCGCCGCCGCCACCGAGCCGGCGCGCGAGGTGTAGATGCTGGTGGTGCCCGACGGGGTCAGCGTGCCCGAGGCGCTCACCTTGAAGGTGCCCGCCGCCGGAGCGATCGGAGCGGTGGCTGAGAACGGCGTCGCGTTGAGGCTCTTCTCCGCCGCCACCCGCAGCGCGCGGCCCTTGCCCGTCGACATGTCGTCGGCCACCACCGGGCGCTTCACCACCGGAGCAGCAGGCTTCGCCGCCGGCTTGGGCTGAACCACTTCGCGGTTGCCGTCGATCTTCGAGACCATTTGCGTGACTCCTGTGCGTGGGTGCTGCTTGCACTGGGATTCACGCAAATTGAGAAATGGGATTGCGATGCTCCACCTGAAACGAACGCGACAAACCGCGCCCATTTCCCAGGCGAATTACCGCCTCATTTCGGCAAGGCGAGAAACGGCGGTCGCTTGGGCGACTGCAGATAGTTTGTAACCTTTTGCCGGGAGGCGATTCGACCCGCGAAAGCGGCCAAAAGAGGGTGCTTCTCGGCCACTTGACCGAGGCCGTTCGTCTCCAGCATCTCGAGCAGATACCAGAGCGCGAGGTCGGCGCAGCTCAGCGCGTCACCGACCAGAAACCCTTTGCCCTCGCCGTTGCTGCGCAGCATGCGCTCGAACGAACGCAGCCACCGCGGCAGGTGCACCTCTTCGAGCTCCTTGCGCCAGGCGTTGCGAGCGTCTCCCGCCGGCGTCTGCGCCAGCTTGCGCAGGTCGGCCCGCGCGTCTTCGTAGCTCTGCAGCGCCTGCTCGCAGAGCGCCGCCTCGCGCTCGTTCTTCCCCATCAGGCCGTGCTTGCGCGCGAGGTACTGGGCGATCGCCACGCTCTGCGCCAGGCGAAACCCGTCGGGCTCGATCCACACCGGCACCGCCTCGAACGCCAGCAGCCCGCTCTTCTTCAGCTCGCCGAAGTCGGAGGGGATGCCGTCGCGCGGCGGCAGGTCTTTACCGACCGGGTGCTCGACGTAATCGACGCCCGCCTCGGCGAGAATGAGGCGGATCAGCTCCGCGCGGCCGCGGGTCCAGAAGTAGATCAGAGTGGGAGTGGCCATGCGCTGCCCTGTAGCACCGATGTCTCGCGGTGGGAGCCTCGGGTGTCGAAACCCGCATGAGCTCACCGGTCGCGGCTCAGGTCCGCGACGCCTCCTCCGGCTTCGGCAGCCGCGCCCTCGGCTGGGTCCGCGCGCACGTGCTCCCGTTGGTGAGCGTGGGCGCCTTCGTCACCGGGGCAGTTTGCCGCTCGCTCTACATTCTGGTGCACCACCACCCGCGCAATTCGGTGACCACCGACGCGATCCCGATCGCGAACCTGGCGGAGCTGTTCGCCGACCCGCTCGGACAGCAGCAGTTCTTCCATACCATCTGGCCCCCGGGGGAAGCGGCGTTGCTGGCGCTCACCCTCCCCTTCGACCCCACACTCGGGTTGGCGGCGGTGCTTCAGTTGCTCGCATCGCTGGCGATTCCGTGGCTCGCCCTCCTGGTGGCCCGCTGGACCTACGGGCCCAAGGCCGGGTGGATCGGGCTGCTCCTCGCCTCGGGCCACTTCGGGCTCATCTACTACGGCGGCTTCTTCCTCTCAGAGCAACTGTTCCAGCTCGCCGTCGCGGTGGCGGTCTGTGTGTCGATCGCCGCGGTGCGCTCGGAGTCGCGGCCGGTGCTGAGCGGCGTCGCGGTGGGCGCGGCGTGGGCATTCACCGCCCTCTTTCGATCGAACGCGCTGCCGATCGCCGCGTTCGCACTGCTCTGGCTGACGGCTCGGTGGTGGCTTGGCGGCCTGCTCGCTCGACGCTGGCGCACCATCGCGGCTGCGGTGGCGACGGTGGTGGTGCTGATGGCGCCGCTCGCGCACCGTTGCTCGTCGCTGCTCGGCCGGTTCTGTCCCGGCTCGAGCAACGCGGCGATGAACGTCGCGCTCGGCCACGCGCCTCCGGGAGTGGTCGGCCTCACCTTCGCACCGCAAAGCGCCGAGCTCTCGACCGGCCCCAACACCTGGACCCCGCCCGGGCGAATGCAACTCGGCTACACCGAGTACGCCCAGGTGCCGGGGTCGATCTACGACACCGGAGCGGTGCTGGGCTGGGTGCTCGAGCGGCTTCGCGACGACCCGGTCGAGTTCCTGCTCGGCTCGCTCGGCAACGCAATCGATCTCTTCGCCACCTCGTATTGGCCCGACGACTACACCGATCTTCCCTCGCGACGGGTGACACTGCTGAAGCAGGCAATGTTCGTGTTCGTACTGGTGCCCGGGCTGGCGTTCTTCGGGTTGCTGCTGCTCCGGGTGTGGCGCCGTCACGACATTGGAGACCCGTCGTCGCTACTGGCGGCGCTGCTGCTCGGAATGTTCTTGCTCGCCTGCGCGACGCTGGGTGAAGCGCGCTATCGGCTCCCGTTCGATCTGGTGCTGATCGTGTTCGCCGCCCGCGCCTATTCACGAACCGCCGGCCAGGGAGATCGCACACCCGCGAGAGCTCCCGCCTGCACGCTGGCGATCTCCGCGCCTGCGCTGGCCACCCTCACCCTGTTGTTGTCCGCGGTGGCGCACCCTCAGCTGAAGCTCGCGGCACGCCTGAGCGGTGTCGCACGCCGGCTTTCGGCGCCAGCCACGCAAGCGGCTACACTCGCTGACCTCAGCACTCGCCGCGCTCCCGGTACCCCATGGGACACGCCGGGCGTTCAGTCGTTCGTCTGCCGCGTCTCCGCCTGCCCCGAGCTGCGAATCTCGCTCCCGTCACGGTCGAACGCACCGGCGATCGAAGTCAGCGGCGACCACAACGATCGCTATCGCGTCACCTTCTACCGGGGCGGTAACCGGGTTTCGGCGACCGGATGGGGTATTTCCGAATCGGCGCCCGCGGGGCTGCAGCCCGCTCGCATCACGGTGCCCGAAGCCGCCCGAGCCGGCGGCTTCGATGCGGTCGGGGTACAGCCGATGTACGGCGACGGCCGCTACGCCGTCGGGCACCTCAGCCTTTTGCCGCGGTGAGCAACATGCCGCCGTGCGCCTCCCGCAGCGCCGACTTGAGGAACTTGCCGGTCGAGGTGCGGGGAATCTGCTCCAGGTAGACGAAGGCCTCGGGCATCCAGAAGTGGGGGAACTTGTCTTTCAGGTGCGCGAGCAGCTCGGCGTCGGTCGCCTTGGCGTCTTTCTTGAGCACGATCGCCGCGATCGGCCGCTCGTCCCACTTGAGGTGTTTGCCGGCGAACACCGCCGCCTCCATCACCTTGGGGTGCGCCATCAGCGCGTTCTCGAGCGCGACCGAGCTGATCCACTCTCCGCCCGACTTGATCACGTCTTTCGAGCGGTCGGTGATCTGCACGTAGCCGTGGCGGTCGATCGTCACCACGTCGCCGGTCTTGAACCAGCCGTCTTGGGTGAACCGGTCTTTGCCCTCGCCGCCGAAGTAGCCGCTCGCCACCCACGGGCCGCGCACCTCGAGCTCGCCCATCGCCTCGCCGTCCCACGGGAGCACCTTGCCGGCGTCGTCGACGTGGCGGGTCTCGATGAACGCCGCGGCGTAGCCCTGCATCGCCCGGCGCTTCAGCTGCTGCTCGGGCGTCTCGCTCTTCGTCACCCGGCGCAGGCGGCAGACGGTGCCGAGCGGGCTGGTCTCGGTCATGCCCCAGGCGTGCAAGACCTCCACCCCGTGCCGCGAGGCGAAGCCGTCGATCAACGACGCCGGCGCCGCCGACCCGCCGATCACCATGTTGCGCATCGCGCTCAGGTCGAACCGCTTCGGCTCCTTGTCGAGCGCGGCGAGAATGCCGAGCCAGATGGTGGGCACGCCGCCCGCGAAGGTGACCCGCTCCTTCGCCATCAGGTCGAGCAGCGACTCGGGGTCGAGGTGCGGCCCGGGGAAGACCAGGTTGGCGCCCGCGGCCACCGCGCCGTAGGGCAGACCCCAGGCGGCGGCGTGAAACATCGGCACCACCGGCATGATCACGTCGCCCTCGCCGACGCCGAGCCCGTCGCGGCTGCAGACCGACATCGTGTGGAGCACGGTCGAGCGGTGGCTGAGCAGCACGCCCTTCGGGTTGCCGGTGGTGCCCGAGGTGTAACAGAGCATCGCCGCTACCTTCTCATCGAGCGCCGGCCAGTCGAACGTCTTCGGCTCGTTGGCGATCAGCTTCTCGTAGTCGAGCCCTTCTTCGGCCGTGGCAGGGCCGGTGTCGGGTACCACCACCACGTGCTTGAGCGATTTGATCTGCTCCTTGAACTTCGCGAACAACGGCAACAGGCAGCGGTCGACGATTACCACCATGTCCTGCGCGTGGTTGGCGATGTAGCCGAGCTCGTTGGGGTGAAGCCTCAAGTTCAGCGTGTGCACCACCGCGCCCATCGCCGGCACCCCGAGGTACGCCTCGAGGTGAACGTTGTGGTTCCAGCAGAGCGTGGCCACCCGGTCGCCCTGCTTCACGCCCAGCCGGGTGAGCGCGTTCGCCAGCTGCGCCGCGCGGGCGTGGGTCTGCGCGTAGGTCTGCCGCTGCACCGACTTGTCGGGCCTGCGCCAAACCACCTCGGCCTGGCCGAAGAACCTGCCCGCCCGCTCCAGGTAGTGCGTCACCGTGAGCGGAAAATCCATCATCATGCCTTGCATCGTTCAGCCCCCCTTCTTGATCTGCGCCCAACTCAAATCGGTTCGCACGCCCACGTAGCTGGGAAACCGCGGCACTCCGTCGGGCGTGAGCTCGAAGTAGCGGTAGGTCACCACCGCGCCGATCTTGGGCGGCTTCTCGCGCTCGGCGTCTGAGAACCCGGTGCCGATCGAAAACTTCTTCCCGTCGGGCATCTCGGCCTCGAGCGCGCCCAGCCGCCCCTTGTGACGGCCTTCACCCGGCAGGTGGCCGACCACCTTCGCCTCCGCGTCGCGAAACGACTTCACCTTCAGCAGGCTCGACGAGCGGCCGGCCTCGTAGCGGGAGCCGGGCTTGCGCAGCATCAGCCCCTCCCCGCCGAGGCCCTCGACCCGGGCGAGCTCCTTCTTCAGGTGGTCGATCGACTTGCAGGTCTGATGCGGGTGCGCCGCGGCGTGCTTCGCGGCCGACTTCTTCAGCTTGGCGGTGAAGTGCTCGAGCCGGTCTTCGAAGGTCGCGTCGAGCTCGGGCGCGTCGAACACCACGTACTTCACCTTGCGCCACTCTTCGCCGGCGTCGCTGCGCCGCACCACCGAGACCGTCTGCTGAAACTTGCCGCGGCCGCCGAACAGCTCGCCGTCGAGCGCCATCTTCGGCAGGTCGTCGATGAACCACTCGGGCGCGGAGAACGCGTTGCCGTTGCGCGAAGAGAACTTCTCGCCGTCCCACCAGGCGCGCACCCCGTCGAGCTTCTCGCTCATCCACCAACCGGTGACATCCTGCGAGGCGTCCCAGGTGTGGGCCAGCATCACCTCGGGAGTCGTATTCTCTGGCGCGCCCGCCTTGGCCTTCTTCGCCTTCTTCGCGGGAGCCGCCGTGCCGCCGACCCGCGCGAGCTCGGCCGCCTCGCCGCGCACCGCCTTGAGGTGCTTGCAGGTGCGCTTGTCGGGAGGGGATCGACTGGTTGCGCCACGCCGGGCAGGTGCAGGTGTAGACCCCGCCGCTGTTCTTCAGCTCGTAGGGGTCGCGCGCTGACCCTTTGACTTTCAACGTCTCGCCGTCGGCGATCTCGGGCACGGCGCGCACGGTAGATCAGCGGGCGGCCCATTGCGATCGGCGCTCAAAAAGCCGCTCTTGTTTTTATGTCCGCACATCTACTATGAGGCTCAAAGGAGAACCGATGGAGTATCCGCTCGAAGGGTTCAAGCTCGACCTGCCGCAGGGCTACCGGGTGCACGACGTGACGGTGAGCTTTCTCACCGGAATGCCCGACCGCGGCCCGTCGCCGAGCCTGATCGTTCAGTCGAAGCCCGCCCGGCCCGGCGCGACGCTGGAGATCGTGGCGGCGGAGATTCTCGGCGAGCTGCTCCAGACGATCCCCGGGATGGCGCAGGGCTCGAAGGGCACGCTCGACTTCGACGACGGCGGCAAAGGCATTCTGCTCTCGTACTCGATGCCCTCTGGGCGCGGAGAGCTGCGGCAGTACTTCGCGCTGCGACTGGCGAACGGCCGGGTGTGCACGGCGACCCTGACCGCGCCGGCCGCGGGATTGAACGAGGCCGCCGCGAAGGCGATCATCAGCTGTCTGAAGTCGATTCGACCGAAGTGAAGGGAGCACCATGGGAACCAAGATCGACGGCAACACTCCGAACATCACCCTGCCCCGGGCCGACCCGAAGCCGGCCGCCACGCCCGCTCCGGCGCCTGCCGCTCCCGCCGCGCCGCAGGGTTGGAGCCCGACGGTGAAGGTCGACGGCTCCGATCGCCGCACCCAGATGCGGATGGGCAGCGACCCGGCCAGCATGCAGGCGCAGAACCAGATGCCGATCGCCTGCCCGGTGCTGAAGGCGCTGGTGGCCGACGGCAGCGTGCACGTCGACGCGCAGGGCCGGGTGAACAACGCCGAGCTGCTGGCGGCGTTGAAGGCCCACGGGATGACCGCGCCGATGCTGGAGACGATTCGCGGCATCACCTACTTCGCGAACTCGCCCACCGACATTCCGAAGAACATGGCGACCCAGTCGTTCGACATCATGCACCTGCGGTCGGGCCTGACGATGCACAACTCCGACTCGAACATCTTGAGCCAGGGTCAGTTCAACGAGGCCGCGTTCGACAAGTTCACCAGCCACGCCAATGCAAACGGCTACATGGACGAGAAGGCCTTCGCCGACGCGGTTCGCTCCAACACCGAGGGCGACATGCAGGCACAGAACCCGCTGGTCGCCCTCACCTTCGGGCAGAACGCGGTGCTCGCGGAGTACCCGGTGCTGATCAAGATGTTCGGCACCACCGACCCTTCGACCGGCAAGCCGGCGATCAAGGTCGATGACCTGAAGGCGATGTGGAAGGACGGCAAGCTCCCCGCGAACGTCGCGCCGGGCTCAGTGGGAATGCTCAACTCGACCGCGGCCTACGCGACGATGCTCGCCAAGGTGGAGCCGAAGCTGGCCGGCGACGTGTTCCGCAGCCCGGCCACCGCGACCGGCATGGCCTTGGAGGGCGCGAAGCTCTCAGGCGGCGACACCACCGGCTCGACGGCGACCGCGGCGGCCGGCAAGGGCGCGGCGGCGGCGGCGAAGTGCCCGTTCATGAACGGCGCCAAGGGAATGCCCCAGCCGGTGCAGCAAGCGGTCGACGTTCACACCAACTAACCGCGGTGGTGCGACCGGCTGGCCTGCACCACGGAGCGCTTCGGCGCGGGCGCGCTCTTGCTGGTCTGTTTGCCGGGCTTCACCTGCTTGCCGGGCCCGCGGTTCTGCGGCGCGATCTTGGGCGTGTAGGAGCGCGACAGGCCGCTGCTCTCGACGTGGCCGCGAGCGAACGCCGTCACCGCCAGCAGCGAAATCGCCAGTGCAAGAACGCGCATACCGCTCGGACACCGAAGGCGCCCAAAGTGCGCAAATCATTTCGAGACTGCGCCGCTCAGAGGATCTTGCGGGGAGCGGCGACCACGTTGGCGACCAACAGCCCCATCGCCAAAGCGCCCGCGGTCACCAGCACATCGGCGAACTGGTTGGCGCCCGCGAGGTAGTCGCCGCGGAGCAGCGCGTCGAGGCTGCGAAACGACAGCGCGCCCGGCACCAGGATCAACAGCCCCGGCAGCAGAAACAGCTGGGCGGGCTTGGAGGTGAAGCGGGCGTACAGGTTCGCGCCCACCGCCAACACCAGCGCGGCGAGGAACGCGGCGTGCGCGCCGTTGAGGTGCCGGGTCGCCTGGCTCATGCCCCAGGTCATCGCGCCCGCCACCACCGCGGTGGGCAGCTGCTTCACCGGCACCTTGAGCAACACCCCGAAGCTGACCGTCGCGATCACCAACGCGACCAGCTGAAGCGGCAGGCTCGCCGGCTCGGTGGGAATCGGAGCGGTGCTGTGAAAGCCGAGCGACGACTCCAGGTTCACCACCAGCGCGATGCCGAACACCAACGACAACAGCGTCACCGCGGCGTGCATCAAGCGCGCGCTGCCGGCGACCAGGTTCCGGTAGGTGACCTCCGACAAACCGGTGGTGAGGGTGAGCCCGGGGAGCAGCGGAATGATGATCGAGAGCACCAGCAGGTCGCGGGAGTGCGAGGGCCACAAGAAGGTCGCGCCCCACGCCACCAGCGCGGCGATCACTCCGCCGATGAAGTTCTCCAGCACCCGCACGCCGGGGCTGTCGGCCATTTCGGTCAGCGCGCTCAGGCCGAGGCCTCCGAGCCCCGCGAGCAGCGCGTCGCGCCAGTCTCCGCCGGAGGAGACCGCGGCGCCCGAGGCGGCTCCGGTGCCGGCGAGCAGGCGCACCGGCAGCGGCCAGCGCCGTGGGCGCTTCTCGATCTCTTTGATGCGGGCGCGCGCGTCGGGGATCGTCAGCTTGCGATCGATCACCTGGTTCAGCAGCGCGTCGAGGTCGGCCATCTTCTCGAGATCGGTGGCCCAGTCGGTCACCCGCACCATCGAGACGGCAGACGGGTCGCCCTGGGGCGTGCGAAGCCCGACGAAGATGCCGGTCGGCAGCGCGAACACGTCGGCGGTGAAGCCTTCGTGGCGCGCGATCACCATCAGCAGCTGCTCCAGCCGGTGCGTCGGGCAGCCCGACGACATCAGCGAGGAGCCAAGCTCGACCAGGTAGTCGAGCAACATGTGCGTGCTGATCGATTCGGTGGGGCGCATGCCGTCTCAGTAACGGCAGGTGCAGCCCATGCTGCCGGTGGCGCAGGGACCGAGCGCGTTGTTGCAGGGGATTCCCGAGCAGCAGTCGCTGTTCGAGGTGCACTGCTGGCCGAGCACACCGCAGGCGCCCGCGTCGGTCGCGAAGCAGGTGCCGCTGGCGCTCCCCGGCTGGAGGGCGCAGACCGAGCCGCGGCAACACGCGCCGTCGTCACTGCAGGTCGCGCCCGGAGCTCCGCACGCGGTCTGCGAGCAGACATACGGAGGCGACGCGTTCGCCACCGGGTTCGGCACGCAGGGCGCGTTGTTGCAACAGTTGGCGCTCGAAGCGCATGAGCCGCCGGCAGCGACGCACTGCATGGCGGAGCAGCGCGGCACACCCGCGGTGTCGGGGTGGCAGGAGTCTTGGTTGTTGCAGTTGCCGCTGCAGCAGTCGCAGCTGGCGTTGCACGACATCGTCGCCAGCTTGCAGATGTCGCCATCGGGCTTGCAGCTTTGAACGTTGCGGCAGACGCCGAAGCCGCCGTCGGTGATCTGGCAGGTCACCGGCGTGGTCGGCCCACCGGGCAGCCCCGCAGAGCCGCAGCAGTCGCTGTCCCGGTTGCAGACGTCGCCGACCACGTGGCAACCGGAAGGCGGGGTGCAGATCGAAGTGCCAGTCTGCCGGTACGGCACACACAACCCGCTGCAGCAGGTGCCGCCGCAGCTGGGCACGCCCCCATCGGGGTCGCACACCGAGCCTTCTATCGAGCAGCTCGCGCTCGACGCCGCGCAGGTGCCGCCGTTGCACGCGCCGCTGCAGCAGTCGCTGCCCGAGCCGCAGATCTCGCCGGTCTGGCTGCAGTACGAGGAGACGGAGCAGACGCCGCCGGCGCAGCGCTTCGAGCAGCAGTCGTTGTTGGTGTTGCAGGTGTTGCCGAGCGTCCTGCAGCTGGTGTTGAGGGCGAGGCAGAGGCCGTCGTGGCAGTTGCCGCTGCAGCAGTCACCGGGGCCGTTGCACCCAGAGCCATCGGAGCTGCACGCGGGGAAGCTGCAGAGTCCTTCGGTGCACACTCCGCTCACGCAGTCGCACGCCGCGTTGCAGGCCTGGCCGAGCTTCATCACCTGCTGACCCGCATCGCAGCTGAGTCCGCCTCCACCGCCGCCGGTTGCGCTGCCGCCGCCACCCGTTGCGCTTCCTCCACCGCCCGTCGCACTGCCTCCGCCACCCGTCGCGCTGCCGCCGCCACCAGTTGCAGTTCCGCCGCCGCCGCCGGTTGCACTCCCGCCGCCACCCGTCGCGCTGCCTCCGCCGCCGGTCGCACTGCCGCCGCCGGTGGCGCTGCCTCCGCCTCCGCCGGTCGCAGGCTTGCTGCCGCTGCTGCACGCACCCAACAACGCCAACGCAGAGAAGAGGACGAGGTGACTGGGCTTCATTGCGCGCGAGTTTAGTTCACGCGATCGCGGTCGAGCAGAAAGTCGCTCGGCGGAGGCGTGACGCCCCGCGGGCAACTCAGCTCTGATGCGTCTTCAACCAGCCGCGAATCGCGGTCATCGTCTTCGCCGCGGTGGCATCGCCGTCCATCTCGTGCTCGGCCGACTTCACCGCGGTCACCGCTTCGGCCTTCTTCCCGAGCGTCCACTCCGCCCGGCCGAGTCCCCAGTACACGAGCGCGATCGCCAACCCGTTGCTGTGCGCGTCGGCGCGAATCTTCAGCGCGTGCTCCAGCAGCGGCTCGGCCTTGGCGGCGTCACCCTTCACCAGCGCGCACTCGGCGCTCAACATCAGCGCATGAGCGAGCTCGGGGGCCTTGCCCCCATCGAGCTTCTCGGCGGCAACGATGTTGGTCTCCACCATCGGCATCGCCTCGGCGCACTTGCCCTGGGCGATCAACGAGCCCGCCACCAGGTTCACCGAGTGAATCGTCGAGCGATGCTCCGGCCCGAGCGCCTTCTTGCGCACCTCGAGCGACCGCTGGAAGTAGTCGAACGCCTTCTGCTCGTCGCCGGCGGTCTGCCAGCTCTGCCCCAGCTGCGCGAGCGAGTTGCCGACGTTCGCGTGCACCGGCCCATAGGCGGCGGTCTTGATCGCCAGCGCCTGCTCCTCGAGCTCGATCGACTTCTTGGCGTCTCCGCGAATCCGGTAGATGTCGCCCAGGTTGCCGAGCGTGCTCGCGACGTAGGGGTGCTGCGGCCCGAGCACCTTCTGACGAATCGCCAGCGCCTCCTCCAACACCTTCTGCGCTTCGTCGAGGCGGCCCAGCTCGAGCAGCGGGATCGAGAGGTTGTTGAGCGAGGTCGCCATCGAAGCGGTCTCGCGCCCGATCGACTTCTCTTTGATCTCGATCGCCCGGTGGTAGTACGCGATCGACGCCTCGTGGTCGCCGCCGCTCTCGACCGCCATCGCGAGGTTGTTCAACCGCGAGGCCACGGTGGGGTTGTTGGGGCCGAACTTCGCGATCGCCGCCGCCACCACCTGGTCGCCGAGCTTGCGCGCCTCCGCGTAGTCGCCCTGTGCTTCGGCCACCCGCTGCAGCTCGCCGAGGTTGGCGATGGTGTCCCAATCTTTGTCGCCCAGCTCGCGCATCCCCAGCTGATAGGCGGAGGTGAACTCGGTCTTCGCTTCGGCGTTCTTGCTCTGGGTGAGCAGCGCGTCGCCGCGGTACCGGGTGAGCAGCACCCTCAACCGCGCGTCGTTGCCCGCCCGCAGCAGCACTCCGTCGGCGAGGTTGGCCACCAACAAGGCGCGATCGGCGCTCTGCTTGTCTTCGGCGAGGTGGTGCACCAGCTCGATCAACGACTCGGCGGCGAGGCGATCGTCGTGGGCCGCGCCCGCCAGCCGCGCCGCGTCGAGGTAGGCCGGCTCGGCTTCGTTCACCTCGAGCGCGGCGAACGCCTTGCCCTGCTCCAGCGCGGCCTCGGCGCGAACTTCGTCCCACCGGGTGGCGTCGGCTTCCTGCCGGGCAGCGACGGCAGCGGCCTTCGCGTCGGTGCGCTTGTCGGCGAGGTTGAGCGCGGCGACCGCGGCCACCTTGGCGCGAGCGGCGTTCACCTTCGCCACCTCCGCGGGGTCCTTCGGCGCGGGGATCTTCTCGGTCAGCGCGCGCACGTCGGCGCACGCGGCCAGTGACGGGAGCCCCGCCGCGGCCGAAGGCGCCGCCTGCACCGCGTCGGGCGTGAGCGGCTGCGACCACACGTCGGTGAGCGCCGAGAGCACTCCGCGCGCCCGCTCCAGACACAACATTCTCAGGTCGAGCAGCTGCTCCGACTGGCGCCCTTCGCTGCGGGTCGCGCGGCACGCCTCGCCGTACATCGTCTGCCAGCCCTGCGCGTAGGTGTCGACCGAGCCCTTGGCCGCGCGCCACGACTCGCCCGCGTAGGCGAGCTTGCTGGCCTCGAACGACTCGCCGATCTTCTGTTGCTTCGCCGCGTCCCACACTCCGGCCAGCCGCGCGTCGGCGTGGGCGCAGGGGTTCGCGTCTTTCGGAGTACCCGCGTACGCCACTGCGAGCGCCAGCGGCACCGCGACCGCGATCGCCACCGGCCAGAGCGAGCGCTTGGTGGGCAGCGACTGCTCCAGCGCGATGCGGAGCTCGGCGATCGTAGGAAAGCGGTCGTCGGCGCGCGGTTGGAGCGCACGCTCGAGCGCACGCCACACCGGCGCCGGTACTCCCCGCGCGTCGGTGGGCGCACGAGGCGCGGCCCGAACCACCTGCACCGCGGTGCCGCCGAGATCTTTGGTGTCGGTCTCGAACGGCAAGAGCCCGTAGAGCGCCTCGTAGGCGGTGATCGCGAAGGCGTATTGATCGGTGCGCTCGTCGGTCGACTGACGCAGGTACTGCTCCGGCGCCATGTAGCCGGGCGTGCCCATCACCACCCCGTGGGTCTCGGCGCGTTGGCGCACCGCATCGGGGGTGGCAGGGGTCGCCAGCTCGACCATCGGCGGCGCCCAGGCGGCCTGCGCGATGCCGAAGTCGGTCACCGCCACCCGGCCCTCTTCGCCCATCAGCACGTTCTCGGGCTTGATGTCGCGGTGCACCAGCCCGGCGCGGTGCGCGGCCTCGAGCCCGCGGGCGACCTGGCAGAGCACCTCGAGCGTCTCGGGCCACTCGCGCTTCTTCGCCAGCCACTCGCGCATCGTGGTGCCGCGAATCAGCTCCATCGCCACCCACGGGCGAGGGCCGTCGAGGCCGGCGTCGAACACGCTCACCACGTTCGGGTGGCTGATCTTCGCCATCGCGTTCGCTTCGCGGAGCAGCCGCTGCGACTCCGGCTCGTCACCCCAACGCGACAGCTTGAGCAGCTTGAGCGCGACCTGCCGCTCGAGCTGGGGATCGAAAGCGACGAACACCTCTCCCATGCCGCCGGCGCCGAGGCGCTCGACGAGCCTGAAACGCCCCACTACGTCACCTGACGGATGGGCGGAGGGAGCCGGTTGTGTCTCGGGTACGGTGTCCATCGGGGGAATCGATAGCGTAGCGTTGCCAGCGCAGGCGCAAAAGCCCACCCGTGCTATGCAAGGCATGCAGTGGCCGGAACCCTCAAAGAATCCATCGACTCTCGTGGCGTGGCGACGACACGGCTGTTGACGGTTGTCGCCTATTACGACGACGCGCTCGCGCCTCCCAACGAGGTCTACGCGTGGACCGGCGAGCCGATCACCATCGGCCGCGGAGATCCTTCAGGACTGAACAATGGGAAGCTGTCGGTCGCCGACCCGCGGGTGTCGACCGCGCACGCCGAGCTGAAGGTCGATCGCGGCTCGGTGGTGCTTCGCGATCTCGGGAGCAGCAACGGCACCTTCGTCGACGGCGTTCGCGCCCAGGGCCCCACCCTGGTCGACGACGGAGCGCTGATCGAGCTCGGCCGCACCGCGCTGGTGTACCGAGCCGCGACTCCGACCCGCGCCCAGTCGGTGCTGCCCGACAAGAACGAGAAGGCCGGCGCCCGGCTGGGTCAGCTCACCACCCTCAACCCGGAGCTGGGCGAGCTGTTCACCCGGCTGCTCAAGGTGGCGACCACCGATCAGCCCGCGCTGTTGGTGGGCGAGACCGGCACCGGCAAAGACGTGCTCGCCCACGAGGTGCACGCGCTCTCGGGCCGCAAGGGTGAGCTGGTGGCGGTCGACTGCGGCGCGATCCCCGACAACCTCTTCGAGTCGACGATGTTCGGGCACGAGAAGGGCGCGTTCACCGGCGCCACCGAGCCGCGCGAGGGCGAGATCGTGCGCGCCCACCGCGGCACCCTGTTCCTCGACGAGGTCGGCAACCTCAGTCCCTCGGGTCAGGCAAAGCTGCTCCGCGCGCTCGAGACCTCGGTGGTGACGCCGCTGGGCAGCTCGAAGAGCGAGAAGGTCGACGTGCGCTGGCTGGCGGCGACCAACCGGCTGGTGCTCGGAGAAGACGACGGCTTCCGCTCCGACCTGCTGCACCGGCTGGCGGGCTTCGTGGTCACCCTGCCCCCGCTGCGCCAGCGCCGCGAAGATCTCGGGCTGCTGATCGCCGCGCTGCTGGTGAAGGCCGGAGTGAAGAAGGCCAAGCTGACGCCGGCGGCGGCGCGAATGCTGCTCAACCACCCGCTGCCGGGCAACGCGCGGCAGCTGCGCAACGTGATCAACCGGGCCGCCACCGCGGGCGACGACGTCACCATCGACGAAGACGCGCTCGGCGCGCTGGAGATCGACGGCGGCCCCAAGCCTCCCCGCGCGACTCCGGCGCAGCCCAACGACACCCCCAACGAGCGAATGCCGCCGCTGCGCGCGAAGCAGCCCGGCAAGGAAGAGCTCGAAGCGGTGCTGATTCGCGCCGGCGGCGTGGTGAGCGAAGCGGCGCGCGCACTCGGCACGTCTCCCCGGCAGCTCTACCGCTGGCTCGAGAAGGTCGGGCTCGACCCCGACGCGTTCCGCAAGTCCTAACGCCGGTACTTCGCCTTGCGCTGGGCTTCGAGCTCCGCCTCGACCTCTTTCTTCGCCTCGCGCGCGCCCTGGGTGGCGAGCTCGTCGGCGCGCTCGTTGCCCTCGTTGCCGTTGTGCGAGCGCACCCACTGGTAGCGAACCGCGAGCTGCTTGCTCACGATCGCTTCGCTGATCTTCCGCACCGGGGGCACGATCAGCGGGTCGACCTTGGCGAAGTCGCGCGCCCGCCAGACCTCGAGGCTCTTCGACAAGTTCTCGACCAGCGACTGGCTGTCGGAGAACACCAGCACCTGGGTCTTCTCGGGCAGCACCGCGAGCGCCTCCGCCACCGCCTGGTACTCCATCACCTTGGCGAGCGTGCCCTTGGCCTTGCCCCAACCTTCGAGGCGCTGGCCCTCGGGAGATCGCACGGTGAAGCCCCAGCCGCCCGGGCCGCCTTCACCCGCTTTGACCGAGCCGTCGGTGTAACAGAGCCATTCCAAGACTTTCGAGCGTAACGCAGGTGACTTCGGTGCCCCAGCGGCGCTAAGGGCCCCGCTCGATGAAACGCTTCAGCTGGCTGTTGCTCCCGTTGTTCGCCGCCTGCGGAGTTCAGGGCGCCCAGATCGCCGAACAGGGCGACGACTCGACCGAAGACGGCCGCGCCCTGCTGGGCGAGGGCGCCAGCGACTCCGCCGACCATGGGTGCACCGTGGTGCTGCGCACGGTCAGCCGCTCGGCCACCGGCAACGTGTTCACCGGAGCGATCGATGCGACTGGGGGCACTCCGTACGTGCTCTACAAGAGCGCCACCGCCACCAGCTGGAAGAAAGTCAAAGCCACCGTCGCCAATGGCACCCGCTACTCGTTTCAGTTCACCTCCACCGCGGCCGTGATTCAGCTGGTGCCCTACCTGCCGCAGGGCGGCGGCGCGCGGCTGTTCGATCACAACCGCAACGCGGGCGACTTCGTGCTCAGCGCCGCGAACGGCTTCACCATCGGCGACGACCTCGCGGTGTGCGGAGGCCAGTCGCCGATGCGCTCGCGCCTCGACTTCACCGGCGCCTGGCAGCAGCTCCAGACCGGCGCGCTGGTCGCGGGCGGGCACGGCCGCATCAACTTCGATCTCTCGCGCCTCACCAACTGCCGCGGCACCCACAACGGCTACCCGGCGTGGGACCTGCGCGCCTTCGTTCGCTTCTCTCCCGGCGGCGAACAGCTCGACGGCACGGTGCGCGGCTTCAACTCGACCAACGGCGTGCCCAACAACGCCAACCAGGTGCCGGTGCCGTTCGACTTCGACGTGCCCGCGGGCGCGACCGGCGCCGAGGTGTGGTTCCTCAACTCCGACGGCGCGGGCGACAGCTGCACCGCGTACGACTCCAACTTCGGCGCCAACTACCGCTTCAGCGTCGAGGCGGCGGCGCCGGCGGCCGTTCAGTGGAGCGGCGACGTGGGCTCGAGCTTCTCGCGCGACTGCACCCACCGCGACGGCGTGGCCGACCCGGTGGTGTTCGACGACTACATCTACGAGCGTGCCTGCGCCTTCGTCGAGGTCGACGTCTACGTGCCCGGCCTCACCGACGGCGCGGCGGCGCACCCGGAGTACCTCTGGGCGTTCACCGACCAGACGCTCGACGGCGCCAACCTCGCGCCGGTGGCGATGAGCTTTCAAGGCCGCGTCGGCAACAACTACCGGTTCCGCTACGAGCTCCCGCGGCAAGACCTGTTCTACGCGCCGAAGTGGTCGGCGCTCGTCTACACCCCGCGCTTCTCCACCGACGGCGTGAGCTTCGTCTCGCAGCCGGGCCGCTCGGTCACCCGCGACTCGACGTTCTGCAACCCCGCGTGGAACGGCTGCAACTGACCTGCGTCGCGGTGGCGCTGCTCGCCGCCTGTGCCGGCGCGGGCCCCGCGCAGGGCACGCCCGCGCGCTACGCCGGGCCGGTGATCGACGTGCACGCCCACCTGGTGCGGGCCGAAGAGATCGGCTCCTACGCGCCGGGCACCCAGCCGGGAGTCGAGCCGCTGCTCTCAGCCGACGCCGCGGGCCAGATCGCGGTCAGCGGGTTGATCGTGATGGCGCGCAAGGGCGACCTCGAGAAGACGCGCGCGCAGAACGACGAGGTGAAGGCGCTCGCCGACAAGACCGGCGGCAAGCTGTTCCCGATTGGCTCGGTGCACCCCGACGACGGCGAGGGCGCGCTGAAGGAGCTGGAGCGGCTGAAGTCGCTCGGGTTCAAGCTGATCAAGCTCCACCCCAACACCCAGAAGGTTCGACGTCGGCTCGCCCGCGCTGGCCACCCTGGTCGAGAAGGCCGGAGAGCTCGGCCTGGTGATGATCTTCGACGCCTTCAGCCCGTGGGACGCGAACGAGACCGGCAAGTACCTGCTGCTCGCGGTGACGCACCCGAACGCGAAGCTGATTCTCGCCCACGTGGGTGGCTCGCGCTTCGACGAGTTCAACATGTTCGGCATGGTGCGCGACGACCACTTCCCCTGGTGGCCGAACAACGTCTGGGTCGACGTCTCGGCCACCGCACACTTCTACGCCGGCTCGCCGTACACCGAGCAGCTGCGCTGGACGCTGCGAAAGATCGGCACCGACCGGGTGGTGTTCGGCTCCGACTGGCCGGTCGATGCCCCGGGCCACGCGGTGGCCGACTACCAGGCGCTCGGCTTCACCGCCGACGAGCAGCGGCAGATCTTCTGCGCCAACGCGAAGGACCTGCTCTCGCTCCCGGTCGACTGCGCGAAGTAGGCTCGAGACGTGCGCCTCGCACTGCTCGCGCTGCTGCTGTCGATCGATCCCCCTCCCGAGGGGCACTTCATCGTCGACACCACCGCTTCGATCTCGGCGCGGACCAAAGCCGAGGTCGACGAGCTGGCGGCCACCATTCACGTCGGAGGCTACGGCGAGCTGATGGTGCTGGTGATGGACAAGACCAACGGCGTGCCGCCGCAGAAGCTCGGGGTGAACGAGTTCTCGCACTGGCCGGTGGGGCACGCCGAGAACGTCGACGGCGCGCTGCTGGTGATCGTGCTGAGCGAAAAGAAGGCCGCGCTGGTGCTGGGCGACGGCTACCGAACCCTCGGCCCGAAGCAGACCGACGCGCTGCTCGAGCAATCGGTGCTGCCGCTGCTCAAGGCCGGCAAGCGCGACGAAGCGGTGCTCGAAGGCAGCCGTGCGGTGCTCAAGCTGCTCGAGAAGAACCACCAACTTGCCGACGCAGGCCGCTAAGCTGCCGCGCTGATGCTCGACCCGGGGTGGTTGCGTGGCGCGGTCAGCCCAAGTGAAGCCGTTGCGCGAATCAAGAGCGGAGACCGCGTGTTCATTCACGGCGCCTCGGCCACGCCCACGCCGCTGATCGAAGCGCTGCTGGCGCGCCGCGATCTCGAGAACGTCACCGTCTACCACCTGCACACGGTGGGGCATTCGCCGTTCGGCAAACCGCACGGCATCTTCTCGGTCTCGCTCTTCACCGGAGCGACGATGCGCGGGGCGGTGGAGGCCGGCGACGCCGACTTCATGCCGGTGTTCCTCTCCGACATTCCGCGGCTGTTCCTCTCGGGCGAGGTCCCACTCGACGTGGCGCTGCTCCAGCTCTCGCCGCCGTCGAAGCACGGAGACTGCACCCTCGGCACCAGCGTCGACGCCGCGCTCGCCGCCTCGCACTCGGCGAAGGTGCTGCTCGCCGAGATCAACCAGCAGATGCCGCGCACCCTCGGCCCCTCGGTGGTGCCGCTGAGCCGGCTCTCCGCCTACGTCTGCACCGACCGCCCGCTGGCCGAGGCCGAGGCCGCGCCGCAGGGCCCGGTCGAGCAGCGCATCGGCGAGCTGATCGCCGGCCTGGTCGAAGACGGCAGCTGTCTGCAGCTGGGCATCGGGGCGATTCCCGACGCGGTGCTGGCGCGGCTGGGCAACAAGCACGAGCTCGGAGTGCACACCGAGATGTTCTCCGACGGGCTGATCCCGCTGATGGAGAGCGGCGTGGTCACCAACCGGCTGAAGAAGATTCACCCCGGCCGCACCGTGACCAGCTTCTGCACCGGCTCGAAGAAGCTGTTCGACTTCGTCGACGACAACCAGCGGGTCGAGTTTCACCCCTGCGATCGCACCAACGACACCGCGCTGATCCGCAAGAACGACAAGGTGGTCGCGATCAACTCCGCGATCGAGATCGACTTGAGCGGCCAGGTCTGCGCCGACTCGATCGGCCACCGCATCTTCTCGGGCATCGGCGGCCAGATGGACTTCATTCGTGGCGCCGCGCTCTCCGAAGGCGGCAAGCCGATCATCGCGCTGCCTTCGACCGCCGCGAAGGGCAAGGTCTCTCGCATCACCCTCCAGCTCAAGCCCGGCGCCGGCGTGGTCACCACCCGCGGCCACGTGCACTGGGTGGTCACCGAGTACGGAGCGGTGAACCTCCACGGCAAGACGCTGCGCCAGCGCGCCGAGCTGCTGATCTCGATCGCCCACCCCGACTTCCGCGCCGAGCTGCGCCGCGACTTCGAGCAGGTGCGCCACTACCTGTGCCCATGATCCTCCCGACCCTGCTGCTGCTCGCGGCCGCGCCGCCCACCCTGCCTGCCGAAGAAGCGCTCGCGCCCGGCATTCACCGCGTCTACGTCGGCGCCTACCTCACCGACGTCTCCGACTTCGACCTCAAGGCCGGCCGCTTCAAGGCCGACCTGCGCGTCTGGCTGAAGTGGCTGGGCAGCGACGAGCCGCCGGTGCTCACCTTCGAGAACGCGGAGATCGACTCCAAAGACGAGCTCGGCAAGGAGCAGGACGGCGCCTGGCACTCGGTGCAGTGGCGGGTGCAGGCCACCTTTCGCGGCGACTTCCCGGTACACGACTTTCCCTTCGACGTTCAGACGCTCCCGGTGGTCTTCGGTATGGATGAAGCCCACGGCCTGCTGGTGCCCGACCTCGGCGCCAGCGGCATGAGCCCGCGCTTCTCGATCACCGGGTGGAACTACGAGCCGTACTTCAACGCCCGTTCGGAGGTGAAGACGTTCGGCTCCGACCTGGGCTCGATCGCCAACGAGGGCAAGAACGCCAAGCTGCGCCGGGTCGGCTTCTCGGTCGAGCTTCACCGCCCGTTCAGGCCGTACCTGCTCAAGTTCATGGTGCCGCTGGCGCTGATTCTGCTGATGGCGCTGCTGGCGCTGCTGCTGCCTCCGCCCGAGCTGGAGGTTCGCTCGGCGATGGGGGTGACCGCGGTGCTGTCGACGATCGCGTTTCACTACACCCAGAGCGACACCCTGCCCAACGTCACCTACCTGGTGGCGGCCGACAAGGTGTTCCTCGGCGCCTATGTGTTCGTGACGATCACCCTGCTGATCTCGGTCCTGGCGTTTCGCGCCCACGAGAAGAAGCCCGAGCTCGCCCACGCGTGGGATCGCGCCGGGCTCTACGGCCTGCCGGTGGTGACGGTGGTGGCGTTCGTGATTCTGTTCGCCGGCGTGGGCGCGCCCGCCGCGGCCCCGGCCCCGGTTGCGGTCGCGAAGGCGGCGCGGGTGACCCAGCCGCTGCTGAAGATCGGCGTCGGCCAGCTCGACACCGTGGCGACCGGCCTGCCCACCCGCCGCACCGCCACCTCGGTGAAGAACCAGTACGGCGATTGGCAGGGCTGGCTGGTGGAAGAGCCGCCCGCGATGGTGAACCCGCTGGTGCGCCTGCTCCCCGACGGAGGCATGCGGGTGCGCTGGCGGCTGCGCCCCAACCTGAAATGGAGCGACGGCCAGCCGATCACCCTCGACGACTTCAAGTTCTCGATTCTGAGCTTCGAAGATCCCGACCGCAAGAGCGTCGAGGTGGTCGACGAGCGCACGCTCGATCTCACCTACTCGGTGCGCCGCCGCGAGCCGCTCAACGCGCTCACCGTGGTGCCGCATCGCGCGCTCGAGAAGGCGTTCGCCG
Organism: Myxococcaceae bacterium; assembly: GCA_047602415.1. Lineage (GTDB taxonomy): Bacteria > Myxococcota > Myxococcia > Myxococcales > Myxococcaceae > JASGHH01. The sequence continues at coordinate 2,602,232 of JASGHH010000001.1, forward strand.
ACGGAGGCCGCGACGCGCTGCTCCGCTCCAGCATCGAGCTGGGAGTGCCCACCGCCGCGCCATACCTCTTAAAGGAGTTCACCGCCGGCCAGCGCGCGGTGCTCGAGCGCAACCCCAACTTCGCGCTCGACAAGCCGTACTTCGATCGCATCGAGGTGGTGGCGACGAAAGAGAACGGCGGCGCCGACGCGCTCAAGTCGCGCGAGGTCGACGCGCTCTCGTCGATCTCCGGGCCGACCTACGCGGCGCTGAAGGGCGACGACTCGGTGCGCTTCGTCGAGCAGCCGGGCGACATGCTCTACCTGCTGGTGCCCAACCTCACCCGGCCTCCGTTCGACGACGTCGAGGTGCGCAAGGCGGTGCTGCAGGCGATCGATCGCGAGCAGCTGGTGAAAGAATTCGCGCCGCTCCCGGCGGTGGTCGCCACCACCTGGAAGGCCGCCACCACCGCCGAAGCCCACGCCGCTCACGACCCCGCCGCGGCGGCCGCCCGGCTCGAGAAGCTCGGCCTCAAGGGCGCCAAGCTCCAGCTCCACCACCAGTCGGTGAAGGGCAAGACCGCGGCGATCGTCACCGTGATGAACCGGGTGGTCGAGAACCTCACCGCGGTGGGCCTGCAGGTCGAGCTGGTCGAGCACGCCGAGACCGGCCCGCTCTTCAACAAGCGCGACTACGAAGGGCTGTTGCTGGTGAGCCGCGACGCGCGCGACCCGGTGCGCTTCTTCAACGTGCCCTACGTCAACGGCCACTACGTCACCGAGAAGCCGCTCGGCCCCCACTTCGACCAGACGATGGCCGACGCCTACGAGCGCTTCGACGGCTCGCTCTACGACGAGCGGCGCGCGGCCCTCGAAGCGGTGCTCGAGCGGCTCTGGGCCGAGCGCCTGCCGATGCTGCCGCTGGTGCTCACCTCACGGCTGGCGGCGGTGCGAAAAGATCTCGCCGGCCCCGAGCTGGGCGATGCCGACAACCTCTGGTGGAACCTCGCCGACTGGCACTTCGAGACCGAAGCGCCTCAGGCCCGTACGCGCTGAGCCCGGCGCCGCAACAGCAACAGCCCGAGGCCGAAGGCGACGACCGAGACCGGCTCGGTGGTGGCGCAGCCGCAGCCCGACTTCGCCGCCTGCGGAGAGGTCACCGTGTACGCCATCGACAGCTTCGCCATCGTGCCGGTGGAGTCGATCACCTGCACGTCGTAGGTGCCGTCTTTCACGCCCTTCGGCACCGTCGCTTCGATCACGTCGTCGGACTTGATGGTGTAGCCGCTGAGCACCTTCGGGCCGACCAGCACCTCGCTCACCTTCATGAAGCCCGAGCCGGTCAGCACCACCGCGGTGTCGACGTCGTCGGCGCCTTCGTTGGGGGTGATCGAGTCGAGCGACAGCGCCGCCGAGGAGCCACCGCCCGCGCCGCCTCCGGTCGCGCTGCCTCCGCCGGTCGCGCCGCCGTCGTTACCGCTGCCACCGCCGGTGCCCGAGCCGCCGCCCGTGCTGCTGCCTCCACCGGTCGCACTGCCGCCACCGGTCGCGCTGCCGCCGCCCGCCGCGCTGCCGCCTCCGGTCGCCGAGCCGCCGCCGGTGCCACCGCCGCCGCCCGCGCCGCCTCCGGTGCCGGAGCCGCCGTCGGTGGCGACCACCGCCCGAATGATCCAGTTGCCGGGAATGTTGTACTGCGTGCCGGCGTCGCCGAGATCGACCGGGCCCCAGTTGCCGCTGCCGAAGAAGTACCAGTTGGCTTCTGGCGTCGCGAGCGGGCCCATGTCGGTCGCGAGGGTGGTGAAGTCGTCCTGGCTCGAGAGCTGCTCGCGCACCGCGATGAAGATGCGGCCCGAGGTCACCGTCACCGGCGGCACCAGGGTCACCCGGTTGAACATCGTGGTCGACGAGGTGAGCTGAATGCCCGCGCCAGAGGAGTCGACGATCGGCGGGTTGCTGCCGCCGTCGTAGCCCGCGCCCGGAGGCGGCAGCGCGCCGGCGTGCTCGTCCCAGATGTCGAGCAGGTACGCGCCGAGCTGCCCCGCGGGCTGGCCTTGAACCGGCACGCAGAGAATGTCGACCCCGACGATGGTGAGCGGGTAGTCACCGGCGTCGGGAGTGATCAGCACTCCGGCGCCGTCGTATTCCTTCAAATCGACGCCCTGGTACACCGCGCCAGCGCCGGTGAAGGTGTCGTTGCCGAGGTCCTTGGTGCCGGACTGCGCCTGCGTCGCCCAGAGCAAGGCGAACACGACGAAGAGTGAGCGGGTCACCTGCAGAAGAATAGTCCAACTGCGCGGCGGGACCGCCTGCTGAAAACTTGAGCAGGTATCTGCACGTCTGTACAGTCGCCCGCATGCGAGGGGATCAAACGGGAGAGTTCGAAGGTGAGCGGCGCACACCGTGGGAGAGATCGAAGGGCCTGACCCGGCTGCTCGAGCTGTGGCGAGGCGACGACGACGTCTGGAAGAACATCGTGCTCGACGAGCAGTTGGGCGGGCGCGAGGCGACCTACGCCGGCATCCCCGAGCGGCTCCACCCGGGCGTGCGCCGGGCGCTCGAGCTGCGCGGCATTCAGCGGCTCTACTCGCACCAGGCGCGCTCGTTCGAGCTGGTGCGCGACGGCAAAGACGTGGTGGTCGCCACCCCCACCGCCTCCGGCAAGAGCCTCTGCTTCAACCTGCCGGTGCTCGACGCGCTCGCCCACGAGCCGACCGCCTGCGCGCTCTACCTGTTCCCCACCAAGGCGCTCTCCCGCGACCAGGAAGAGGCGGTGCGGCTGCTGATGCGCGACGCCGAGCTCCCGCACGGCGCGATCACCTTCGACGGAGACACGCCCGGCGACGCGCGGCGGGCGGCCCGGGAGCGCGCCGGGCTGCTGCTCACCAACCCCGACATGCTCCACAGCGGCGTGCTGCCGCACCACGCGCAGTGGGCGCGGGTGTTCTCGAACCTCAAGCTGGTGGTGATCGACGAGCTCCACACCTACCGCGGCGTGTTCGGCTCGCACCTGGCCAACGTGCTCCGGCGGCTGGAGCGGATCGCGAAGTTTCACGGCTCGAGCCCGCGCTTCGTGTTCGCCTCCGCCACCATCGGCAACCCGCGAGAGCACGCCGCGCGCATGCTCGGCCGCGAGGTGGAGCTGGTGGGCGAGTCGGGGGCGCCGAGCGGCTCGCGGCGGCTGCTGGTCTACAACCCACCGGTGCTCAACCGCGAGCTGGGGGTGCGGCAGAGCTACGTGAAGACCACCGCCCGGCTCGCTTCAGACCTGGTGCGGGCCGAGGTGCCGACGCTGGTGTTCGGGCAGTCGCGCAACACGGTGGAGGTGATGCTCAAGTACCTGCGCGACGCGCTCGACACCACCCGGCTGCCGCGCGACGCGGTGCTCGCCTACCGCGGCGGCTACCTGCCGAAGATGCGGCGCGAGATCGAGCTGCGGCTGCGCAACGGCGACATCAAGTGCGTGGTCGCCACCAACGCGCTCGAGCTCGGCATCGACATCGGCTCGCTCGACGCGGTGGTCTGCGCCGGCTACCCCGGCAACCTGGCCGCGCTCTGGCAGCGGTTCGGCCGCGCGGGCCGGCGGCAGGGCGAGAGCCTGGCGCTGCTGATCGCCTCGTCGGCGCCGCTCGATCAATACGTCGCCGCCGACCCGAGGTTGTTGCTGCGCTCGCCGATCGAGCACGCCCGCATCGACCCCGACAACGTCGAGATTCTGATTCAGCACATCAAGTGCGGCGCGTTCGAGCTGCCGTTCGAGGAGGGCGAGGCGTTTCGCGAGGTGCCGGCGGAGAACGCGAAGCAGGCGCTCGACTTTCTCGCCGGCCACCGGGTGCTCCACGCCGGCAACTCGGTGAGCGGCGATCGGGTGTGGCACTGGGCGGCCGACGCCTACCCGGCCAACGCGGTCTCGCTGCGCAGCGTCGGCTGGGACAACGTGGTGGTGATCGAGCAGCCCACCGACCGCACCCTCGCCGAGATGGACTGGCGCTCGGCCCACACCATGCTGCACGAGCAGGCGATCTACCAACACGACGCCGACCAGTACGAGGTGCTGAAGCTCGACCTCGAGAACCGCAAGGCGTTCGTGCGGCAGGTGGCGCCCGACTACTTCACCACCGCGCAGAAGCACACCAAGGTCGAGGTGATCTCCGAAGACCAGACCGACCCCCGGCCGCACCTGGTGTTCGGCTCCGGCGAAGTGTCGGTGGTCGAGAAGGTGGTCGGCTTCAAGAAGGTGAAGTTCCACACCCACGAGAACGTCGGCTACGGCGAGGTCGCGCTCCCCGAGCTGCAGATGCACAGCGCCGCGTTCTGGCTCACCGTGCCCGAGTCGACGGTGGAGACACTGCGCGCGCCGAGGGTCGAGGTGATCGACGCGGTGCGCGCGCTCGGCCACGCGATGCACTCGATCGCCTGCGTGGGGCTGATGATCGACCCCGAAGATCTCGGGCGAACGGTGGGCAGCCGCTCGGCGCCGGGCACTCCGCCGCGCAAGGTTCCCGGCGCGGGCGCGTTGGTCGACCCGACGATCTTCTTCTACGACGAGGTGCCGGGCGGGGTCGGGCTCTCGGCGCGGCTGTTCGAGGAGCGCGAAGAGCTGCTCCACCGCACCCGCCGGTTGATCGACGGCTGCGGCTGCGACGACGGCTGCCCCGCCTGCATCGGCATCGAGGTGGGCGTGGCGGCGGGCCGGCTGCGGCCGAGGCGTCAGCTGGTGCGCGCGCTGCTCGCCGCGCTCGGCGTGGCGGTGGTGCACTAGGTGCGCAGCCTCGCCGACAAGATTCGGGGCCTGGCCCAGCCGCCTCCCGAAGTGGAGGAGCGCGCCCGCGACCGCGACCTGGTCGCGCCGACCTTCACCCGCCACGGCCCGGTGCAGCTGCTCGAGCGCACCCACGGCCCGGGGTGGCTGCAGGGCCGGGTCGCGATCGCTCCCGCGCGCGAGGCGAAGGCCGAGATCCTCTCCCGGCTCTCGCTCGACGAGACGCTCCAGCAGGTCGACCCCACCCGCATGCTGTTCGTCGACACCGAGACCACCGGGCTCCACGGAGGCGCCGGCACCCTGCCCTTTCTGGTCGGGCTCGCCTGGTTCGACCAACAATCGCTCCAGGTCTGCCAGCTGTTCCTCGGCCAGCCCGGCGAGGAGCGGCCGCTGCTCTCGATGCTCGCGGAGCGGCTCGAGGCGGCGACGATGCTGGTGACCTTCAACGGCAAGTGCTTCGACTGGCCGCTGCTCAAGACCCGGTTCGTGCTCAACCGGCTGGCGGTGCCGCGGCCGAAGCCGCACCTCGATCTGCTCCACTGCGCGCGGCGGGTGTTCAAGCGTCGGCTGGGCGCGACCCGGCTCACCGATCTCGAGAGCGCGGTGCTCGGCTTCAGGCGCAAGGGCGACATCGACGGCGCGCAGATCCCCGCCGCCTACTTCGCCTGGCTCCGCTACGGCGTGCGCTCCGATCTCGAGGTGGTGCTGGAGCACAACGTGAAAGACGTGGTGAGCATGGCCGCGGTGCTGGCCGAGCTCTGCCGGCGCTACGAGCTGCCCTCGGGAGACGACGCCGCGGCCGATTGCCTGTCGCTGGCGCAGGTGGCACGGCGGGCGAAAGACCTCTCGCGCGCGGCCGAGCTGGCCTTCCTCGCGGCGGAGCGCGCGACCGACCCGGCGGTAGCGTTCGAGGCCAACCTGCTCGCCTCGCGGTGCGCCGAGCGCGCCGGTGACTTTCCCCGCGCGGTCGACTTCGCGCTGCGCTCCGCCGCCGAGGCGAAGATGCCGTGGGAGCTCCGCGCCGCCGCGCACCTGGTGCTGGCCCGGCTGTTCGAGCACAAGCTCAAGCTGCCGTCGGAGGCGCTGGCCCACGCGCGGTTGGCGGTCGCGGCGGAGGATCGCGAGGTGAGCCGGCGGCGCATCGCCCGGCTGGAGGCGAAGGCTCCGGTCTCAGCGAACGCGCGTTGAGACGGCGCGCAGCAACAGGTCGTACGGCGCCGGCTTCTGCAGCAGCTCGTGCACCTTGCCGGTGGTGACGTGCTCGATCGCGTCGGCGGGCGGGTTGCCCGAGTGGAGCACCCGCCTCACGTTGGGCCACCGGGCCGCCACCACCGACAGCAGCTCCAGCCCGGTCATCTCGGGCATCGAGTGGTCCGAGAGCACCGCGTCGAAAGATTCGGCCTCGAGCTTCTTCAGCGCCTCGCTGGCCGAGCCGACCGCGACCACGAACGCATCGGCCTCGAGCAGGCGCGACACTCCGAGCAGCACCAGCCGCTCGTCGTCGACCACCAGCACCCGCGGTCGAACGATGCGCTCGCGCGCGTCCTCCTCCTCGGCCGCCCACTTGAGGGTGAAGCCGCCGTCGACCCGGGCGCCGAGCGCGTTGTGCGCGCCGTTGCTGGTGAGCAGCTCTTCGAAGAAGCCCATCGTCTGCCAGACCGCGGCGTCTTCGGCGCGCGGGTTCATGCCGTAGCGCACCCGCACGCTCGCGCCGGTGTCGCTCACCGATTCCACCACCACGCACTCGTACTGAAACAGCTCGTTCAACAGCTGCCGCATCATCTCGATCGCGCCGCGGGGACCCTTGCCCGCCTTCAGCTGCGGAAAGCGCCGCAGCATTCGGGCGATCATCGAGCGGCCCCAGAGCCGAATCGAGTCGGTCTCGGTGCCCACCAGCTGGTCGAGCAGCAACACCCCGAAGCGCTCGAAGCTCTCCATCGGGTACCAGGCCATCGGGTCGAGGTGGCCGCCAAAAAAGGCGACGTCTTCTGGCTTCAGCTGGGCCGACTCGTGCGCGCCAATGCCTCGCAGCATCTTGACGTAGTCGATGAACAGCACACCTCTGACCGCACGCACCACTTAAACGTAGTTGAAACGCGTCATTACAACACCGGGTCAGCCTGACCCCTAGGGCTCGACGCCGTCCAACGCACCGCTGACGAACTCCTGGAGGTGCTGTGCGCCAGCCTGCCGCGAGCCCCCACTCAGCTCGTTGCCCGCCTGCTCCAGCAGCGCGTCGTATTTCTGCTGGTCGGCTGGGCTCTTGTGACTCCTCAGCTGGGTCCAGGCCTGCTGGGCCTTCTGGTAGCGGCGCTCGATCGCGAGGAACTTCGCGCCCATCGACCGGGGCGGCGGAGGGTGGTGGTTCATCTGCCCGGGGAGCGGGCGGACCACGGCGTTGGGGTCGTTCAGCGCCGGCGCCGGAGGGGGCGCTTCAACCGAGGCGTCGGGCGCTGCGGCCGCCGCCACCGGAGCCGGCGGCGGTGCGGGCGGCGCCGCGGTGAGCTCGTGCGGGGGCGCGCGCAACATCGGGAGCTTGGTCACGTGCGGCACCACCGGCGCCGGCGCGGGCTCGGGCTTCGGCTTCAGCACGAAGAACAACACCAGCGCGATCACGAACAGCGCGGCAGCGGCGGAGATCAGCTTCGACTTCATGGGGCGTTCCTCTATCGCGCTCGGCGCCTTGTTTGTCACAACCGCGTGACTTGTGTTTAGTACCCGCGGTTTTCCGCGCCCGAAAGAGACAAATGAACCGACTGAGCGTGTGGCCGCTGCTGGCCACGGTGGGGCTGTTCTCCGGCTGTCACAAAGACGGAGGCGGCAATCCTCCTCCTCCCGCAGGACCGGCCCGTTGCGAGGTCGACCTCAAGGGCAGCGGGCTGTTCGCCTACACCGGCACCGGCGCCTCGGCGAAGGTGATCGACGGCGACGCGATGCTGATCGGCGGCGAAGGCGCCACCGGCCGCAAGGGCGACGTGCTGCTGGCCAACGATCGCATTCACGTGATCGTCGAGCAGCCCGGCCGCAGCGTCGGCCCGCTGTTGTCGGGCGGCGGCATCATCGACGCCGACGTGCTCCGCGGGAGCGCTCCGGGGCAAGACGCGTTCGGCCGCATGGAGCTGATCTACGCGCTCGGCCGCATCTCGAGCGTGAAGAAGGTCGAGGTGCTCGCCGACGGCTCCCAGGGCGGGCCGGCAGTGGTGGCGGCGACCGGCATCGACAAGCCGCACGACCTGCTCAACCTCCAGTCGATGGTGAAGAACCAGGCCGGGCTCGACGTGCAGTTCGTGATCGACCCCAACAAGCCGGTCAACGTGCGCACCACGACTTATTACGTGCTGTCGCCGGGCGAGAACCGGGTGCGCATGCTCACCGCGTTCTGCAACGACGGAGACACCGGCCTCACCACCCCGCTGGTCGACCTGATGGACGTCGGCGCTTTCGAGCTGTTCTTCCCCGGGGGTTGCAGCGGCGGCCTGGGTGGCGAGCTCGACGCCGCCAGCTGTCTGGTTCAGAACGCGCTCTGGTACGGCTCCCAGGGTGACGGGGTCGCCTACGGCGTGCGCGACATGTCGCTCGCCGACCTCAAGAAGCCGGTCACCGCCGACGCCGAGATCGGCTACGGCGGCGTGGTGGGCGCCTTCGTCGAGGGCACCGACTTCTCGGGCATTCTCTCGTGGACCGACGCCAACGCCCGCACCCGGCCCGGCACCTTCGGCGTTCGCCCGCACGGCACCGCCAACTTCCTGCGCGACTTCTTCGTCGGCAAAGACCTCGCCGAGGTGAGCGCCGAGATGGTGAAGACCGACGGCGTCGCCTCCGGCACGCTCGACGTCAGCGTCACCCTCCCCGGCGGCGCCGCGGCGGTGGGCGCGCGGGTGCCGGTGATCGGCACCGACGGCAAGATGGTCACCTTGATGGTCACCGGGGCCGACGGTCACGGTCACGCCCAGCTCGCCGCGGGCAGCTACACCATCAGCGCCGCCACCGAGGGCCGGCTGCCCACCACCGCCCTGCCGGTGGCGATCAGCGACGGCGGCAACCAGACCGCGACCATCGCGCTCGCCGCTTCGCACACCCTCACCGTGCACATCACCGACCAGAGCGGCGCGCCGATTCCCGGCAAGGCGGCGGTGATGTGCGCCAGCACGCCCTGCCCCTTCGACGTCGACACCTGGAAGCAGTACATCCTCCTCAACTCGCCTCAGAACGGCGCGGCGGCGATCGGCTTCGTGCCGGTGAGTGGCGAGTACAGCTTCACCCTCCCGCCCGGCCAGTACGTGGTCGCGGTGTCGCGCGGCCCCGAGTACAGCATGTGGCCCGACACCTGGCCGAACGCCGGCGCCGCGGTCGACCTCACCAGCCAGGATCAGACGGTGACCGCGCAGCTGGGCAAGGTGATCGACTCCACCGGGTGGATGTCGGCCGACCTCCACGTGCACGCGGTGAACAGCACCGACAGCGCGGTGGGCAACGCGGTTCGGGTGTCGAACTTCCTCTCCGAGGGCGTCGACATCATGGTCTCCACCGACCACGAGTGGGTGACCGACTACCAGCCGACCATCGACGCGCTCGGCGCCCACGATCTGATCGCCTCGATGATCGGCGAAGAGATCACCAGCTTCACCCACGGCCACTTCAACAACTACCCGATCACGATCGACCGCAGCGTGCCCAACGGCGGCGCCTTCGATCACGCCGGCGGCGAAGACGGCCCCACCCTCCGCATGCCCCAGGTGTGGGACGGCGTGCATCAGGCCCACCCCAACTCCTGCGTGCAGTTGAACCACCCGCGCGGAGGCTCGGGCGTGCTCACCCAGCTGTTGGTCGACACCGCGACCCTGGCCACCCACGGCGACCCGAAAGACTTCGGCATGGACCCGGCGCCCGACGCCACCGCCAACGACACCAAGCTGCTCGGCGACGGCTGGGACGTGATCGAGTCGGCCAACGGGCCCACCGCCAGCTTCGCGGTGCTCAACGACTGGATGACGTTCCTCTCCCGGGGCACGGTGCGCACCACCAGCGGCGTCTCCGACACCCACTACGCGTTCAGCCACACCGGCGGTTACGCGCGCACCTACGCCAGCGTGGGCGCCGACGACGTGGCCGGCTTCAGCACCAGCGCGTTCGCCGACGCGATTCACAAGCACCACGCCTTCGTCACCAACGGGCCGTTCCTGAAGGTGAGCGCCCAGCGGCTCGACGCCAGCAACAACCCGATCGGCCAGCCGGTCGGCATCGGCGATCTGCTCCAGGTCGGCAGCGGTGAGTCGGTGCAGCTGGTGGTCGACGTGCAGGCCCAGGAGCAGGCGCAGATCGATCGGGTCGAGATCTACTCCTTCGCGCCCGGCCGCGACGCGCTCGCGGGCGCCTCGAACTCCGAGTGGCCCGAAGGCCGCATTCTCGACAAGCACGTGCTCGACATCACCAACCCCACCTTCGAGCCGGTGCCCGGGAGCATGAACCTGCGCCGCCTGCACCTGCACGAGACCTTCGTCGAGAAGCCCACCGCCGACACCTGGTACGTGGCGATGGCGCGCGGCACCACCGGCAACTCGCTCTGGCCGCTCCACGGCGATCGCCCGATGGCCTACTCGAACGCGATCTTGATCGACGCCGACGGGAGCGGGGCCTACGACAACTTCCCGCTCAAGCCGGGCCAGCCGCTCAACGCGCCGCCGCCGAAGAAGCTCCACAAGCCGACCGCGCAGGAGCTCGCGGTGGCCGTGCAGCACATGCTGGAGCACAAGCACGAATGAAGACCGCGCTCCTGCTGCTGGGGTTGGGGTTGGCCGCGTGCAGCAGCGGCGCCAGCATCGGTCAGCCGTGCACCTCCGACGCCGGCACCGACGTCGGCGCGCAGGGCAACTGCGAGACCGGGCTGATCTGCCAGCACGCCGACAGCTGCATGGGCGCTTGCAGCGGCACCTGCCGCAAGGCCTGCCACGCCGACTCGGAGTGCCCCGAGCCCTGCAAGTGCGGAGAGACGCTCTCGACCGCCAACGGCGGGCACCTGGTGTGCGACGGCACCGGCTGCTGACCGCGGCGCGTCTGAACGGGTAGAGTCTCGGGTCGATGCGCACCTGGGCGCTGACCGCCGTCATCTTCCTGCTCGCGTGCGGGACCAACACCGTCACCACCGGCGGCACCGGTGGCTCGGCCGGTGGCGGCTCCTCGAGCGGCGGCGGTTCTGCGACCGGCGGTGGCTCGGGCAGTGGGGGCGGCGCTTCGGCGGGCGGGGGCTCGGGGGCGGGCGGCGGCTTCGGCTGCTCCGACGCGGCGAAGATCGTCTACGTGATCGACGTCGACAACACCTTCTCGAGCTTCGACCCGCACACCCTGACCTTCACCGACCTCGGCCAGCTCAACTGCCCGGCGAACTCCGGAGCGACCCCGTTCTCGATGTCGGTCGATCGCAACGCCTTCGCCTACGTGCTCTACAACGACGGCGAGCTGTTCAAGGTCGACACCAACGGGCTGGGCTGCACCCCGACCAGCTTCAACGGCGGGAGCACCTTCCACAACTTCGGCATGGGCTTCTCGACCGACACCGCGGGCGGCACCAGCGACTCGCTCTTCATCGCCGGCGGCGCCGCGGTGGGCGCGACCTCGCAGCTGGCGCACCTCGACGTCGGCTCCTTCGGCGCCGCGCCGCTCGGCATGGTGAACGGCTGGCCCGAGCTCACCGGCACCGGCGACGCCAAGCTGTGGGGCTTCTTCCCCGGAGTGAACGCCGCCACTCCGTTCGTCGCCCAGCTCGACAAGACCGACGCGCACCTCGGCACCACCTTCGACGCCTCGGCGATCGCCGGCGACCCCCACGACTGGGCGTTCGCGTTCTGGGGCGGCAAGTTCTGGATCTTCCTCCGCCGCGACACCGACCCCTCCACCGTCGTCTACGAGATGGATGCGATGAATGGCAACCTCTCGACCGCGATCGGCAACACCGGCCGCACCATCGTCGGCGCCGGCGTGTCCACCTGTGCCCCGATCGACATCAACTGACGCAACTGTCGACGAAGGCGATCGAAGAGCGCTATTCATCGCCGCCGTGAAGACCTGCTTCGCCTTCGCTCTGCTCGCCGCCTCCACTGCGCTCGCGCAAGACGCCGCCGTCACCGCTCCGGTCAGCTCCGCGCCGGTGAGCACCCTGCCCGCCAACGCGCCGATCGCCTCTGCGAACCTGCTCTCGGTCGCCCGGGTGGTGAAGGCCGACGGAGTGCAGCGGGTCGAGGTGATCACCGACGGCCAGGCCGCCACCGACGGCGAAGTGTGGAACAGCCCGATGGCGGCGATCGTGCCCACCAAGGGCGAGGTGGTGTGGGACCTCGGGCAGCAGGTGCCGATCGAAGCCGGCCTGGTTCAGGGCGACAACAACGACGTGTATGTGTTGTGGGGGAGCGACGACGGTGTGAATTGGAAGCAGATCTGGCGCGCCGGGCCCTACAGCAACGACGGTCTGCGCACCCGCACCACCAGCAACCTCGGCGCCAGCGCCCGCTTCGTCAAGATCACCGGCGAGGGCGGCGACAACCTCTACTCGATCGGTGAGCTGCAGCTGTACGCCTCGGGCGCGACCCTCTCCAACCCGCCGCTGGCGCGCAAGCTGCCGCCTCCTCCGCCTCCGGCGCCGTTCAACCCGTCATGGCTGGTGCTGGCGGTGCTCGCGGTCGGCCTGTTCATGTTCTTCACCCGGCGCCGTCCCTCCGGCGATGCGAAGCCGGGCGACACCAAGGCCGACGACGCGAAGCCGCCGCAAGAGCCGACCAAGACCTGATCACGATCAGCTGTACGGTTTGGTTCGACCCGGCTGGGTATGTGGTTACCCGCTGGCGGCATACGGCGGTTGTGAAAGACTGACGTTAGTTTTTCCAAGGCCCAATGACCGGCAGCTCCCAGGCCACGGCAGATCTTTCCCGTTCACGCACCGCCGCGGCGACGTTTCGCTCGGCCTGCCGCGTGATGGCCGTGCTCGAGGTGATGCTCCCGGGCGACGAAGAGGTCGGCAAGCTGGGCGGCGCCCGGGTCTACCTCGAGGAGCGCTTCAACAAGCTCACCACCCAGGAGCCCGGCTCGTCGGCGTTCAACGACATGCTCCGCGAGCTCGAGAGCGGCGTGGTGCTGATGGAGCAGGAGCTCTCGAAGGTCGATGCCGAGATCCCGATGCCGTGGTTCCGGCTCCACTTCGACCCCAAGCGGGCCACCTCCGAGGCCCTCGCCGACTACGCCTCGCTGCTCGGCCGCCACGCCGGCGACGACCCGGCGCGGCTCGACCGGGTGCAGCTGTTGCTCACCCGCCTGGTGCACAACTTCATCGGCGACGACGGGCTGCAGTCGACCTCGCTGCGCTCGCTGTTGGGCGAGGCGCTGCCTCCCACCTCGGTCGACACCAAGAGCCGCGAGTCGGCGGTGGCCTTCTTTCGCGAGGCCTCGCGAAGGCTCGCCGGGTTCAAGACGCTGGCCGAGCTGACCCAGTCGGGCTTCTTCGTCGACACCCGCGGCTACAAGCTGTCGCTGCGCCAGAACATTCTCGACCCCGAGGTGATGGCGACGGTAATCGAGTTCAACGAGAGCATCTCGGGCTCGATCGATCGGCTGGCCAAGAGCGACGTGCCGCAAGACGCCCAGATCGAAAAGCACATGGCGGAGGTCGACGAGCGCATTCGCCAGCTCTTCAAGGACCTGCGCACCGACGACCCGGCGGCGATGCTCGACTTCGAGAAGCGGGTCGCCAAGAACCAGAGCCGCAACAAGAAGCCGAAGCCCAAGGCGTGGAACGCGCCGCGCAAGCCCGGGGTGAAGAAGCCCAGCCGCATCAAATGGCAGTACCCGGTGCTGATCATCGGGGTGCTGCTGTTCTGGTTCACCCGGCCGGCCGACAACAACCTGGTCGAGCTGCCGGCCAACGACGTGATGAGCTACTCGGCGGTGCTGGTCTCGGCGAGCGTCTCTCCGCTGCCGCCGCGCCAGCCGAAGCTGCTGATCGGCCACGTCAACAAGTCGCGCTGGGCGCTGATGTCGATGCAGGAGCGCCGCGACGCCGCCGAAGGCCTCGCCAAGCAGCTCGACGCCCATGGCCTCGACGCCGCCACCGTGATGATGGAAGGCCAGGTGGTGATGCAGATCAACAAAGGCGCGCTGTTGCTGGTTCAATGAGGCATGCGGCACGCGCTCGTCACCTTGAGTCTGGGGCTGTTCCCGGTGCTCGCCGGGGTGTTGCTGGTCGTCTACGGGTACCGCGCCGCGCTTCACCAGCGGGTGGTGCTCACCGGCGAGCTGGTCAGCTCCACCGCGCGGGTGCGGGCCGCCGACGCGGTGATCGAGCGGCTGAAGCTCGACCGCGGTGGCAAAAGCGCACAGCAGACGGTGGAAGACGCGCTCGCCCACGCCGGCAGCCCGGCCGAGCGGCAGGCCTACGCGCAGACGCTGGAGCGGCTGAAGAGCGGCGCCGAGACGCCCGAGGAGCCGCTGGTGAAGCTGTCGAAAGACCTCGGCGACAACCTGGGCCCGGCCTGGGAGTCGGCCGACGAGAGCGTGAAGCGCGCCGCCACCTTCACCTGGGGCGGAGCGGCGCTGGCGTTGTTCGGCCCGCTCACCATCGCGGTGCTCCGCGCCCGGCGCCCCCAAGACGAGGCGGCGGGAGGCGAGGCGGTCAACGCCCGGCAGATCGAGCTGCTGCTGCGCGACCGGCTCGAGCAGCTCTACGCGGTTCGCAACCAGGCCGGCGACAGCGCGCGGTTCGCCGCCTTCGGAGAGGTCGCGGCCGGCCTCTCGCACGGCTTGAAGACGCCGATCGCCTCCATTCTCGCCGCCGCCCAGCTCGGTCAGCTCAAAGTGGGTGAGACCCACGCCGCCCGCGCCCAGCTCGACGACATCATTCGCGAGGCCGAAGGGCTGCTCGAACAGGTGCAGCGCTTCTTGCGCGCCGCCGCCGCGGTCGGCCCCTCGAAGGCCCGGGTGGAGCTGCGCGAGCTGCTCAAGGTGCTCGACGCCGCCTACTCGACCGAGGCGAAGTCGCGCGGGCTGAAGTTCTCGGTGCTGCCCGAGGTGAGCGCCACGGTGGAGATCGACCAGGCGCTGCTCGAGATGGCGCTCCGCAACCTGGTGGAGAACGCGCTCGCCTCGTCTCCTTCGGGCGGCGAGGTGCGGGTGACGGTGACCGACGCCCCTGCCCCGCCGCGCGCCGGCCTCGAAGGTGAAGCGCCCAAGGCGTCGAAGTGGGTGGCGATCTGCGTCGACGATCAAGGCCCCGGGCTCCCGGCCACCGCGCGCCAGGGTCAGACCGGGGTCACCAGCAAGAGCCAGGGCTCCGGTCTGGGCATGGCGATCGCGCGCCGGGTGGTCGAACGCCACGGCGGCGCGCTCTCGCTCGAAGATCGCGAAGGTGGTGGCGCGCGGGTTCGGGTGCTGCTGCCCTGGGAGGAAACGAAATGATCTTCCTCGTCGAAGACGAGCCGACGCTGCGCAACAGCATCGCCGAGTACCTCACCGCGCAGGGGCTGGAGGTCGAAGCGTTCGGCGACGCCGAGGCGGCGCTGGAGGCGGCGAAGACCGAGACGCCCGACGTGGTGGTGACCGACGTGCAGCTGCCGGGCGCCAGCGGAGTGGTGCTGGTGGGCGAGGTGGGCAAGCTCGACCCCTCGGTGGTGCGCATCGTGATGACCGCCCACTCCTCGGTGCAGACCGCGGTGGCGGCGATGCGCGCCGGCGCCTGGGAGTTCGTGGAGAAGCCGGTCGATCTGCCGCGGCTGTCGCGCATGGTGCAGCGGGCGCTGGAGGAGCGCCGCTCGAAGACCGAGCTCGCCTGGCTGCGCGGGCAGAGCAACGCCTTCGTGGGAGAGAGCGCGGCCTTCAAGTCGCTGGTGCAGAAGATGGATGCGCTCAAGGGCCTCGGCACCGAAGCGCCGCCGGTGTTCATTCACGGCGAGACCGGCTCGGGCAAGGGCGTGGTGGCGAAGGCGCTCCACACCTTGCGGTTCGGCGAGGGCGCGCCGTTCATCGAGCTCAACTGCGCCGCGCTCCCCGCCACCCTGGTGGAGGCCGAGCTGTTCGGCTACGAGAAGAGCGCCTTCACCGACGCCAAGGCGGCCAAGCCCGGCCTGTTCGAGGTCGCCACCGGCGGCACCCTGTTCCTCGACGAGGTGGGCGAGCTCGCGCTCGACGTGCAGGCGAAGCTGCTCAAGATCATCGAGTCGAAGACGCTGCGGCGCCTGGGCGCGGTGAAAGACCGCGAGGTGAACACCGCGGTGGTGGCCGCCTCCAACGTCGACCTGCTCAAGGCAGCCGAGGAAAAACGCTTTCGCCGCGACCTCTACCACCGGCTCGCCGCGCTCACCTTGAAGGTGCCCTCGCTGCGGGAGCGGCCGGGCGACGCGGTGCTGCTCGCGCGCGAGTTCCTCAAGGAATCGTGCGCCCGCTACAAGAAGACGATCGGCTCGCTCAGCGGCGGCCTCGAAGAGGCGATCGCGCAGCACGACTGGCCGGGCAACGTGCGCGAGCTGAAGTTCGCGATCGAGCGCGCGGTGCTGCTGGCGCCGAAAGACACCACCCGGCTGGAGTCGCTCGAAGAGCTGGAGGCCAAGGTCAGCACGGTGATGGCCTCGGGCGCGGGCGCGACGATCTCCGCCGGGCCGTCGGGTGTCGAGGTCACCCTCCCGCCGGAGGGCGTGGCGTTCGACACCCTCGAGCTGGCGATCCTCAAGAAGGCGCTCGAGCTGGCGGAGGGCAACGTCTCTCAGGCCTCGAAGCTGCTGCAGGTGAGCCGGGACACCCTTCGCTACCGCATGCGCAAGTATGGGCTCGACACCCACACCGATGGAGGGTGATTTCACCCGTCGAGGTTGGTGGGCACACCCATGAATTTTCCCGCGGCGCAGCCAAGTGGCTGATCCACGGAGGCCCCCTGCTTGGTCCAAGGGGTGCACAGAGGAGCACCGATGCGTTCGCGCCGTGGCTACACCCTGCTGGAGTTGATGACCGCGATCGCGATCATCGGGATCCTCGCCAGGGTCTCGATCAACAACTACCAGACCCAGACGATGCGGGCGAAGCGGGTCGAGGCGATGGAGGCCTTGAACGCGGTGTTCGAGGCCGAGGCCGCTTACTTCGCGCAGAACAACGGGTACGCGGGCAGCTTCGACTCGATCGACTTTCAGATCGAAGGCGGCAAGCGCCTGTCTTCGACCACCTACCAGGGCGCCCGCTACACCTTTCAGCTGAGCCAGCCGTACGGCAGCGGCTCGTTCTACTGCATCGCCACCGCCAACCTCGACACCGACGACTGGCCCGACATTCTCGAGACGTTCGACTACGGAGACAACACGTGAAGAAGCTCACCCTGCTCGCCGCTTCTGTGGTGCTGATGTTCGCCTTCGCCGCCGACGCGAAGCAGAAGCCGCGCATTCTCTACGACGACGTCGCCAACTCGTACGACCCGATGCCGGCGCCGGTGGTGACCACCACCAGCTCGTCGAACAACTCGGGCGGCTCGGGCGGCAGCGGCTCCGGTGGCAGCGGCTCGAACGGCAACGGGAACAACAGCAACGGCAACAACGGCAACGGCGTCGGCGGCACCGGCAGCAACCGCTCCGGCCAGGCCGACGGCACCAACCCCGGCAACACCACCCAGAACAACGGCGGCACCAACAACCCCGGCGGCGGTAAGAAGTAAGGCGCGATGGCCAACCCTTCGAACGCTTTCGACCCCACGCTGTTCGACGGCGTCGCCGACGAGACCGCCGCGCCCGGCGGTCACCTCAAGGTGCGGCTCGACGTGATGAGCGACCACGAGGTGTACCTCTCGGCCAGCAACTCACTGGGCGGCATCTTCGTGGTGACCCCGACCCCGCTCGCCAAGGGCGCGCCGCTCACGCTCGACGTCACGCTCCCCTGGGGCGAGACGCTCTCGATCGAAGGCCAGGTGGCCTGGGTGCGGCGGCCGTCGAAGACCTCGCTGCGGGTTCGCCCGGGCATGGGCGTCGACTTCGTCGAGCTCGACGACCACCAGCGGGTGCTGATCGATCGCGCGCTGCTGTTGCGCTCGCCGGTCCCCATTCCCGCCGACGCCGAGTCCGCCTTCGAGATGTGATGGTCTTTCCCGCCGGGGAAGACTAGACCCTCCAGTCGGTATTTCCCGACCTTGGAGGGTTTGATGCGCGTGCGAGTGTCGAGTCTGGGCGTGGTGGCGGTGCTCGTGCTGTTCGGCTGCAAGGAAGACCTCAACCCGGTCAAGAAGACCTGGACCGACACCGAGACGGCGCTCAACGGAAAGATCTCCCAGGCGAAGAAGGCGCAGGCCGAGCTGAAGGGCAAGCTCGACGCGCTCTCGGCCGGTGAAGACGCCAAGGGCAAAGAGCTGAAGACCAAGGCCGACTCCGCGGTGGCCGCGATCGACAAGGGCATCGCCGACGCCGAGGCGGCGCTGAAGTCGGCGCAGAAAGACGTCACCGACGCGGTCACCACCGGCAAGGCCGCCAACGTGAAGGCGGCGATCGAGAAGGGCAAGGCCGCGGTCGAAGGCGCGCTGAGCAAGCTGGCCGACGCACCGAAGGCCGCCGAGAGCGCGATCGACGAGCTGAAGAAGTACGCCGACGAGCTGGTCGCCGCGGCGGCGGTGAAGGCCGCCAAGCAGCCTCCGCCGATCGATCCCCACAAGGAGGGGCCGATCGACTTCCCCGGGCTCGACTTCGTCGGCAAGACCGACAAGCTCCAGAACGGCGAAGACGCGAAGGCGAACTTGAACGCGATCGCCGGGCTGCTCAACCGCTGCGACCAGATCAAGGCCGAGATCCACGACCACCTGTCGGGCGACTACGACGCCGGCAAGGGCTCCGACAAGCTGTCGCAGAAGCGCGCCGAAGCGGTGAAGACCTGGCTGGTGAAGCAGGGCAAGGTGAAGGCGGCCAAGATCACCAAGGCGGTCGGCGCCGGCCTCGCTGACCCGCTGGAGCCGGAGTCGAAGGACGACCCCGAGAAGCTGAAGACGGCGCGCGCCAAGAACGAGCGCGTGCGCATCAAGATCGTGAAGGCCTGCCCCAAGAAGTAGCCAGCCCGCTTGTCCGCGATCGTCCTCGAGTGGCTCAACATCGGGTTTCGCTGGCTCCACGTGATCGCGGGGATCATGTGGATCGGCGACTCGTTTCTGTTCATGTGGCTCGACTCGCACCTCGAGCCCTCGTCGAAGCCCCGTGAAGGCGACGTGGTGGGCGAGCTGTGGATGACCCACTCCGGCGGCTTCTTCGAGGTGGTGAAGCGCAAGTCGCTTCAGAAGAACGAGCTGCCCAAGAACCTCTACTGGTTCAAGTGGGAGAGCTACACCACCTGGATCACCGGCTTCCTGCTGCTGCTGATCGTCTACCACTCGTCGAACGCGTCGCTGCTGGTCGACCCTGCGGTCTCGTCGATCACCCCGCTCCAGGCGCACCTGTTGAGCCTCGGGCTGTTGCCGGTGGGCTTCGGCATCTACCACCTGCTGTGGATGACCCCGCTCGCCAAGAACCAGGGCGTGTTCGCGGCGGTGTGGTTCGCGATGCTGGTCGGTCTCGCCTACGGGCTCACCCAGGTGTTCTCGGGGCGCGGCGCGTTTCTCGAGGTCGGCGCGGTGATGGGCACGGTGATGTCGGCGAACGTGTTCTTCGTGATCATCCCCGGGCAGCGCTACATGCTGAGGCAGACCGAAGCGGGGCAGCCGGTCGACACCTCGTACGGCTACCGGGCGAAGGGCCGCTCGATTCAGAACCACTACATGACGTTGCCGGTTCTGTTCACGATGCTGTCGAACCACTTTCCCAGCACCTACTCCAACAAGCTCGCCTGGCTGGTGCTCGCGCTGCTGTTCGTCTTCGGCGCGGGGCTGAAGTACCTGATGAACTTTCGCACCCGCGGCAACCCGGCGATCCTGATCGCCACCGTGGGCGCCGCCGCCGGAGTGATCGGCCTCACCTCCCCCGCCGGCCTGCCGAAAGATCTGCTCGACAAGTACCGGGCCCAGCCGAAGGTCTCGTTCGCCACCGTGCAGCAGATCACCCAGAACCGCTGCGTCACCTGCCACTCGCGCACCCCGAGCAGCGCGATGTTCCCGGTGGCGCCGCAGGGCATCTACTTCGACCGGCCCGAAGATCTCGAGGCACACGCGGAGCGGATGTTCATGCGCGCCACCTCGACCCGGACGATGCCGCTCGGCAACCTCACCGGCATGACCGACGGCGAGCGCGACCTGGTGGGCGCGTGGGTGGCCCAGGGCGCCGACATCCATGCCGCGGGCGGAGCGGTGCTGCCGCCTCCGGTGCCGGTCGCCGATGCCGGCCCCACGGTGGCGCTCTCGCCCGAGGCCGAGGCGAAGAACCGGTTCGACACCTTCTGCTCCACCTGCCACGGCGTCAACGGCGACGGCACCGGCCCGGCCGCGGCGGCGCTCAACCCCAAGCCGCGCGACTTTCACGACCCCAAGTGGCAGGCGAGCGTGACCGACGAAGATCTCGGCATGGTGATCCTCGGAGGCGGCGGCGCCGTCGGCAAGAGCGCGGCGATGCCGCCCAACCCCGACCTGGCGCAGAAGCCCGACGTGGTGTCGGAGCTGATCAAGCGCATCAGGTCGTTCAAGCCCCAGTAACCGCAGCGGTCTCGGCCGGTCGACCCGCTTGGCGTTTCCCTTCGGGTTGACTATTAAGTTTTAACTTAATAGTTATCGGCCATGCGCAGACTCGGAATGTTCAATCAGGTCTCGGTCGATGGGTTCTTCAGCTCCGCCGCGGGTGACTCCTCGTGGATGCACTCGAGCGAGCCCGACCCGGAGTTCGACGAGTGGTCGGCCAACAGCGCCTCGGGCGGCGGCGCGCTGCTCTTCGGCCGCGCCACCTTCGAGATGATGGAGTCGTGGTGGCCGACCGAGGCCGCGAAGAAGGCGATGCCGGGCATCTCGAACGGAATGACCGCCGCCGAGAAGTGGGTGTTCTCTCGCAGCCGAAGCTCGTCGGGTTGGGCGAACACCCGCTTCCTCGCCGGCGACCTGGTGCAGGAGGTGAAGCAGCTGAAGGCCTCGGGCTCCGGCCCGATCACGATTCTCGGCAGCGGCAGCCTGATCGGCCCGCTGCTGCGCGCGGGGTTGCTCGACGAGCTCCAACTGATGGTGTTGCCGGTGCTGCTCGGCGCGGGCACCGCGTTGTTTCGCGACGCCGGGCAACACGGGCTGAAGCTGGCGCGGTCGCGCACGTTCAAGAACGGCCGCACCTGGCTCTCCTACGAGCTGCCCCGATGAAGGGCACCGCGACCACCGAAGGCGGCACGGTCACCCTGCGCTTCGAGCGGCTGCTGCGGCACTCTCCGGAGCACGTGTGGGAGGCGCTCACCACCTTCGAGGGCGTGAAGGACTGGCTGATGTGCGTGGAGGCGACGATCGAGCCGCGCGCCGGTGGAACGATCGAGCTGGTCTCGGGGCCGCCGCGCTACCGCTCGACGGGAAAGATCCTCCGCTGGGAGCCGCCTCGCGTGTTCGAGCACGAGTGGAAGGTGGCGCCGGTGCCCGAGATGCCGAACGGTGAGAACCTGGTCTTTCGCTACGAGCTGTCGCCCGAGCAGAGCCACACCCGGCTGGTGGTCACCGTCAGCGGAGTGTCGCAGGGCACTGCGCCCGGCTTCCTGCCCGGCTTGCACGTGTTCATCGAGCGCCTCGCCGCTCAGCTCGATCGCGCGCCGCTGCCCGACTTCGGGCAACGCTTCGAAGCGCTGCTCGCCGAGTACCCCCAGTGGGGGCGCCACTGATGCGGCCGCTCCAGGAGAACGACGTCTTCCACGCGATCGCCCACCCGGCGCGCCGCGCGATCCTGATGGCGCTCAAGGCCGGGCAGAAGCCGGTGGCCGAGCTGGCGCGCCCTTTCGACTTCTCGTTCGCGGCGATGTCGCAGCACCTGAAGACGCTCAAAGAAGCGGGCCTGGTGAAGGAGCACCGCGAGGGGCGCAACCGCGTCTACCAGCTGCAGCCCAGGCCGCTGCGCGAGGTGGTGAGCTGGGCGCAGGAGTTCGAGGCGTTCTTCGAGCAGCGGCTCGACGCGCTCGAGCGCCACCTCGACCGCAAGTACCCCAAGCGCTGATCGCCTGCTAGAAGCCTTCGCCGTGAACGAGCGGGTGATTCGCGGGCGCCGGTTGCTGGTGGGCGGAGAGGTGAAGCCGGCGTCGCTCCGCCTTCGCGGCAAGAAGATCGTCGAGGTCGGCTCCTACGACGCGCCGTTGGGCGGCGCCGAGCTCACCGACGCCGGCGACCTGCTGGTGACACCGGGGGTGATCGACTCCCACGTGCACATCAACGAGCCCGGCCGCACCGAGTGGGAGGGCTTCGAGACCGCGACCCAGGCGGCCGCGGCGGGAGGCATCACCACCGTGGTGGACATGCCGCTCAACTGCATTCCCGCCACCGTCTCGGGCGACGCGGCGAAGCGAAAGCACGACGCGCTCGGCGATCAGCTGTTCACCAACGTCGTCTTCTGGGGCGGCGTGATCCCCGGCAACGCGAACGCGCTCGAGGGCCTGCGCAACTTCGGCGTGCCGGGCTGCAAGTGCTTCACCTGCCCTTCCGGCGTCGACGAGTTCCCCCACGTGGTTGAGGCCGACCTCGACCAGGCGATGCCGGTGCTGCGCGATCTCGACCTCACCCTGCTGGTGCACGCCGAAGCGCCCGGCCCGCTCGACCGCGCCGCGCTCGCCATGAAGGGCCAGCCGCCCGAGAAGTATTCGACGTATCTCGCGTCGCGCCCGAAGTCGGCCGAAGACGAGGCGATCGCGATGGTGATCGCGCTGGCGCGCAAGCACGGCACCCGGGTGCACATCGTTCACCTCTCGAGCGCGACCGCGATTCCGTTGATCGAGCAGGCGCAGCGCACCGGGGTGAAGATCACCGCCGAGACCTGTCTTCACTACCTCACCTTCACCGCCGAAGAGATTCCCGACCGGGCCACGGGGTTCAAGTGTGCGCCGCCGATTCGCGAGGCGTCGAACCAGGCCGCCCTGTGGGACGGGCTGCGCCGCGGAGTGATCTCGATGGTGGTGAGCGATCACTCGCCCTGCACGCCCCAGCTGAAGCTGCTCGAGAAGGGCGACTTCGAGAAGGCGTGGGGCGGCATCGCCTCGCTCCAGCTCGGTCTCTCCGCCTTCTTCACCGGCTGCGAAAAGCAGAAGATTCCGATTCCGTGGATGGTGCAGCTCAACACCCTGGCCACCGCGCAGCTGACCGGGCTGGCCGACCGCAAGGGCAAGCTCGCGCCTGGCTACGACGCCGACCTGGTGATCTGGGACGACAAGGCGAGCTTCACGGTGAAGGCCGAAGAGCTTCGCCACAAGCACAAGCTCACCCCCTACGCCGGCCGCACCCTGAAGGGAGTGGTGAAGACCACTTTGATTGGCGGCGAAGTGGCGTATGACGCCGCCACCGGGCTCTCGAAGCCCAAAGGTGAGCTGATCAAAAGAACATGACGGCAAACGCTTTAGTCCCCGAAGCCTTCAAAGACCTGGTCAACCTCGCGGCCGACGTGCTGGGCACCTTCGTGCTCTACGCGACCGACGACTACTTCGCCGAGAAGGAAAACCTGCTCAAGCCGGGCCCGGCCGAGTGGCGCGAAGGGGCGTACACCGACAAGGGCAAGTGGATGGACGGCTGGGAGTCTCAGCGCCGCCGCACCCCTGGCCACGACTTCTGCATCGTGCGGCTCGGCGCGCCCGGCGAGATTCACGGCGCGCTGGTCGACACCACCCACTTCAAGGGCAACGCGCCTCAGCAGGTGCAGCTGGAGGGCATCGACGCCTCGCACCTCGCCAGCGTCGACGAGCTGAACGCGTCGGAGGCCTGGTTCGAGGTGCTCCCCAAGGGAGCGGTGAAGCCCGACTTTCAGAACGTGCTCGTCGCCGCCGCGCCGTCGAAGCGCTGCACCCACGTGCGGCTGCGCATCTACCCCGACGGCGGCGTCGCCCGGCTTCGCGTCTACGGCAAGGTGCTGCCCGACCCGCGCCTGTTTCGCCGGCCCGGCTCGATCGATCTCGCCGCGGTCGAGAACGGCGGCCGGGTGGTCTTGGAGAGCGATCAGTTCTTCGGCCCCGCCGCCAACCTGCTGCTCCCCGGCCGGGGCGTGAACATGGGCGACGGCTGGGAGACCAAGCGCCGCCGCACCCCGGGCTCCGACTGGTGCGTGATCGCCCTCGGGCGAAGAGGCGTGATCGAGCGCATCGAGCTCGACACCCACTACTTCAAGGGCAACGCGCCGCAGGCCACCCGCATCGAAGCGCTCGACGCGAAGAACCCCGACGAAAAACAGCTCGCCTCACCCGAAGGGTGGACCACGCTGATCGACGAGGCGCCGCTGGTGCAGCACCGCCGGCACCTGCTCGAGCCCGGCCTGCGCAAGCGGGTCACCCACGTGCGGGTGCACATGTTCCCCCACGGCGGCATCAACCGAATGCGGATGTTCGGCTTCGCCGACGAGCTGCCTTTCGAAGCGTCGAAGATGAAGAAGCTCGACGCGCTCAAGGGCAAAGACTTCACCCAGCTGATGCTCTCGTTCTGCGGCTCGAAGGCGTTCGCGAAGTTCGTCGCCGCCGAGAAGCCGCTGGAGTGCACCCGCACCTTGTTCAAGACGGTGGACCGCGCCTTCGCCGCGATGACCACCAAAGACTGGCTGGAGGCCTTCGCCGCCCACCCGCAGATCGGCGCCCAGAAGAAGGCCGAGACCGCGACCGAGCGCTCGGGCACCTGGTCGAAGGGCGAGCAGTCGAAGGTCGGCGAGGCCTCCGAGCTCACCAAAGAGAAGCTGCGGCTGCTCAACGGCGAGTACTACGACAAGTTCGGTTTCATCTTCATCTGCTTCGCCACCGGTCGATCCGCCGAGCAGATGCTGCAGCTGTTGGAGCGGCGCGTTCAACGCACCCGCGCCGAAGAGCTGCAGACGGCCGCGCTGGAGCAGGCGGCGATCACCCGGCTGCGGATCGACAAGTGGCTCGAAGGAAAGTGACATGGGCATCTCGACACACATCTTGGACACCTCCCGTGGTCGCCCGGCCGCCAACGTCGACGTCGTGCTCGAGTCGATGGAGGGGCCCGACTGGAAGTCGGTGGCGAAGGGCACCACCGACGCCGACGGCCGGATCAAGCCGTTGCTCGAAACGATTCCCTCGACCGGCACCTACCGGCTCCGCTTCGAGGTCGGCCCCTACTTCGAGTCGCAGGGCTTCGACTTCTTCTTCGACACCGTGAGCGTCGAGTTCCTGGTGAAGAGCGAGAGCGAGCACTACCACGTGCCGCTGTTGGTCAACCCGTTCGGCTACTCCACCTACCGGGGCTCGTGAAGATGAAGGCCGAGCCGCTCACCGCCGAGGCGTTCCAACCATTCGGGCAGGTGGTCGGCTGCGGCAACGGCGCGCGCGACGCCAACCAGGGCACCGCGCTCCGAAACGACTTTCTCGCCCAGGTGAAGAGCACCCGGCCGAACGCGCGGCCCAACCTCTGCGCGATTCGCTCCCAGCCCCGCGCGCTGCCGTTCACCGCCCGGCTGTTCGAGCGCCACCCGCACTCGTCGCAGGCGTTCTTGCCGATGATCGCCTCGCGCATTCTGGTGGTGGTCGCGCCCGACAAAGACGGCAAGCCCGACCTCGACCACGTGCGCGCGTTCATCGCCGGGCCCGGCCAGGGCTTCAACTACTCGCTCGGCACCTGGCACCACCCGCTGGTGGTGCTCGATCACGAAGCCGAGCTGGCGATGTTCGTCTACGAAGACGGCGGCCCGGGCGACTGCGAAGAATTCCCACTCGCCGCGCCGCTGCTCATCGAAGGCTGATAGAGTCGGCGGCGCATGCCGACCAAGACTCCGGAAGAGATGCACAAGAAGTTGGTCGAAGACCCCAACACCGCGAAGATCGCCGAGCAGCTGAAGATGCCGGTCGAGGAGTACATCACCCTGGTGATGCACTACGCGACCACCGGCGAGAAGCCGACGTTCTTCATCGTCAAAGACGAAGACCTGCGGAAGATGGGTCACGAGCCGCCCGACAAGGCGAAGATGGAAAAGTACGTGGTCGAGACCGTCGCCACCGCGATGGCCCACAACGGCACCGCGTTTCAGGGCGAGCAGAAGAAGCCCGTCTCGCTCGGCGAGGCCGCCAAGACCACCGAACCGGTGGGAAACGCTGATCTAAAAGCCCAGCTCGACGCCGAGCTCCGCGGCAAGCGCGGCGGCGGGAAAACCTAAGAAAATCGCAGGGCTGAAAAGGCGCAACTGTCATTCTCAGACGCCGATAATCACCTCAAGGTTCACACACTCATTCTCTGGAGCTGACCATGGGCGGCATCGTTCGAGGCATTGGCAACGCAATCGGTGGCATCGCGAAGGGCATCGGGAGCGTCGTTTCGACCGTCGCCAAGGGCGTCGGCAGCTTCCTCAAGTCGCCGCTCGGCCAGATCGCGCTTCAGGTCGGCCTCGGCTTCCTCACCGGCGGCACCTCGCTCTTCGCGGGCGGCGGGCTGTCGAGCCTGCTGGGCGGAGTGCTCGGGGGCGGAGGCGGCGGCATCGGCGGCATGCTGGGCGGTCTGCTCGGCGGCGGCAGCGGCGGCATCGGCGGCATGCTGAGCGGTCTGCTCGGCGGCGGCGGCGGCAGCGGCATCGGCTCGCTCTTCTCGGGCCTGGCCTCGAACTTCCTGAAGGACCCGGCGAGCCTGCTCTCGGGCAACGGCCTGAGCTCGATCCTGAACTTCGGGCAGGCCTCGGGCAGCAACTCGGGCGACCTGCTCAGCATGGTGACCGGCCTGTTCAACGCGCAGAAGGGCGCGCAGGACACCGGCGACGGCGCGCAGCAGGGCGCTCAGGTGAACGCGCAGAACATGTTCGCGTTCCTGCAGGCGCAGCAGCTGATGGCCTGATTCGATTCTTTCTTGGGGACGCGCCACGCGGGCGGGTCGCTTCTAGCGGCTCGCCCGTTGTGTTTGCGGGCCACCGCTGCCCGGAGGCACCAGCGCCGCGGGGCCCCGGCCGATCAGAATCGCGGCGCCCCGCCTCTTGGAGCGCCTCGCGCGCGAGCGGCCACTGCTCCGGGTTCCAGTAGAGCAAGAGCGCCTTCTGCAGCCGCTTCTCACGCAGCCCCTTGGCGGTGAACACCGGCTCGAGCGTGAACGGGTCGAACCCCGAGTAGTACATGCAGGTCGCCATCGACATCGGGGTGGGAATGAAGTCCTGCACCTGGCGCGGGCGCTTGCCGTTGCTCTTCAGCCAGAGCGCCAGCTCGACCATGTCATCGAGCGTCGAGCCGGGGTGGCCGCTGATGAAGTAGGGAATGTCGTACTGCTCCTTGCCCGCCTCCTCGGAGGCGCAGGCGAACATCGTCTGAAAGCGCTCGAACGACTCGATGCCCGGCTTCTTCATCTTCTCGAGCACCCGCTTGCTGACGTGCTCCGGGGCGACCGAGAGATGGCCGCCGACGTGGTGGGCGGCGAGCTCCTTCACGTACTCCGGCGAGCGCTCGGCGAGGTCGTAGCGCACGCCCGAGGCGATGAAGACGTGCTTGATGCCGTCTTCTTTTCGAACCTCTTTCATCAGCGAGATCAGCGGGCCGTGATCGGTGTTCAGGTTCTCGCAGACGCCCGGGTGCACGCACGAGAGCTTGCGGCACTTCGATTCGATCTCCTCGCTCTTGCACTTGAGCGAGTACATGTTGGCGGTCGGCCCGCCCAGGTCGGTGAGGGTGCCCTTGAAGTCGCCCATGCGCCGCAGCGCCCGCACCTCGCGCAGCACGCTCTCGGCGGAGCGGTTCTGAATCACCCGGCCCTCGTGCTCGGTGATCGAGCAGAAGGTGCAGCCGCCGAAGCAGCCGCGCATCAACACCACCGAGTGCTTCACCGTCTCGAACGCGGGAATCTTCTCGCGGTACGACGGGTGCGCCGCGCGCACGAACGGCAGGTCGTACAGCTCATCCATCGCGACGTCGGCGGTGTGCGAAGGGCCCTGCCCTTCCCCGTCGGTGAGCGGCAGCGCCGGAGGGTTGAAGTAGACGCCGCGATCGCCGTGGCGCTGCACCATCGCCCGCGCGTTTCCCGGGTTGGTCTCGCGCTGAAAAATGCCCGACATCTTCGCGAAGGCAAGCTTGTCGGCCTCGACCTGCTCGAACGAAGGCAGCACCACCACCTTCTGGTCGGCGGCCCGCACCGCCGGGTCAGCCTCCAGCGTCTTCAGCTCTTCGTTGGCGATCGCATAGGCGGTGCCGCGCACGTCGCGAATGCTCGAGAGCGTCTCGCCCTTGCGCATGCGCTCGGCGACCTCCCAGATCGGCCGCTCGCCCATGCCGAACACCAGCAGGTCGGCCTTGGCGTCGAGCAGCACGCTGCGGCGGAGCTTGTCGCTCCAGTAGTCGTAGTGGGCGATGCGCCGCAGCGACGCCTCGATGCCGCCCAGAATCACCGGAGTGCCGGGGAACGCCTCACGGCAGCGGTTCGCGTAGACGATGCTGGCGCGATCGGGCCGGCAGTTGGTGCGGCCGCCGGGCGAGTACTGGTCTTCACCGCGGTTCTTCTTCTGGGCGGTGAGCCGGTTGAGCATCGAGTCGAGGTTGCCCGCCGACACCCCGAAGAACAGCCGCGGCTTGCCGAGCGCTTTGAAGGCCTCCGCCGACTGCCAATCGGGCTGGGCGATCAACCCGACCTTGAAGCCGCGGCCCTCGAGAAAGCGGGCGATCAGCACCGGGCCGAACGCCGGGTGATCGACGTAGGCGTCGCCGGTGACGATGATGATGTCGACCTCGGTCCACCCGCGCTCGCGCAGATCGGCCTGGTTGGTCGGGAGGAACTTCTTCACCGGTTCACCGTTAACGCGTCAGGCGCCCGGCTGGCAACTTTGGCTACCAGCGGAACCGGCCGCCCAGGCCGCCGCCGACGTACCAGCCGGTGCGCTTGTTGCCGCCCGCGGGCCCGGTGCCGTCGTCGCTCAGCGCACCGCCGCCGATGAAGAGCGAGAACCACTGGTAGCCGGCCTCGACCTCGCCGGTGAGGCGCTCCAGGTGGTTGTTGAGCAGTGGCGTCCACTTGGCGGTGAGCAGCAGCCGCGCATCGGGGGTGTCGAAGCCGGCCAGCGAGACCGAGCCGCCCAGGCCCAGCACCTGCGCGGTCTGCTTCATTGTCGCCACCTCGGAGGCCATCTGCTGCCACTCGAACACCAGGCCGACGCCGAGCCGCCCGAACCAGTAGCGAATCTCGGGCACCAGGTGAATCACCTGCGCCGAGCCGCCTGAGCCGACCGAGGTCATGAAAACCGCAACGCCACGCAGCTCGAGGCCGGCCGCCATGCCGTGCGACGGCGCGGTGCCCCAGAAGCCCTGGTGCAGCGTGACCTGCCCGCCCACCAGCGGGCCCGAGGCGGTGTTGTTGTTGGCCGACTCGTTGACCGCGAAGTACCCGCCCGCGGCGTGGGCGCCGATCGCGCCGATGTTGCGCTCGTCGGAGCGGTCGTAGAGCCCGGCCGCTTCGATCTCCTTCTGGGCGTCGGCCTCGCGCTTGGCCTCCGCCGACTCGAAGTCGCGGTTGGCCTGGGCGATCGCGGCGTCACGCTCGCCCTCGGAGAGCGCGATGTTCTTCTGCAGCTCGGCGATTCGCTTCTCGTGGTCGGCCTTGGCCGCCACCTGCTGCTGGGCGAGCACCTGGCGGGCGTCTTCCTGACGCTTGCGCTCGGCGGCGATCAGCTCCTCCTGGTGCTGGCGGGCGGCGGCCTTCTTGGTCTCGCGCTCCTGCACCGCGGCGTTCTCGGCAGCGAGGTCGGCGTCGCGCTTGGCCTTCGCCTCGGCCGAGGCCTTCTCTTTGGCGGCCTTATCGGCGGCGTCTTGCTGCGCGCGCTGGGCGTCGAGCTGCTGCTGCTTGGCCTGATCTTCGGCGGCGAGCCGGGCCCGGGCGGCTTCGTCGCGCATCTTCTGCTCGCGGAGCGCGGCGGCCTTGGCGTCGGCCTGGCGCTGCTCTTCGGCGAGGCGGGCGGCCTCGGCGGCGGCGGCGAGCTTGGCGGCGTCGACGGCCGCGGCGTCTTGGCGCTTCTGATCGGCGGCGAGCCCGGCGTAGCAGGCCTGGGAGGCGCCCTGAGTCCACGCCACCCAGCGGGGGTACTCGGCCAGCAGCAGCTTGCGGCGCTCGGCCTGCTGGCGGCGGCGGGTCGAGGCCTGCTTCAGGGTGTCGCTCTCGGCGTTGCACGACACGTCGGTGAGCGGCGGCGCCGAGGGCACCGGGGTCTGCATGTTGTAGTGCTGGCCCGAGAACAGCACGAGCATGTCGCGCAGGTAGGCGCCTTCGTCGAAGCGCACCTGGTCGCGGAGCGTCTCGGTGAGCAGGTTGCCGCAGCGCAGCCGGGAGTCGTCGCACTCCACCGTGCCGTGCACGCAGGCCATCGAGGTGGCGTCGAACGCGGCGGCCATCGCCTCGTCTTGTTTGATCGCCTCTTGAATCGGGGCGACGTCGCGGCCGCCCGGCTTCTGGCACACGACGTCAGCCGCCGACGCGGTCAACGGCAACATCAACGACAGGAACAGACTGACCCGCAAAGAGACCTCCAAAGAACCGGCGGACCCTGAGGGTACCGTGCCGCAAGGCATCAGGGAAACGTGAAGCGCTCGACACTGCTACATCTGCGTTGCCGCAACCGGCTCGGGTGATCAAACCGCGGGCAGCGCGACTTATTGCTTCGCCGCGGCCCGCTTGGCGTCGCGCTGCGCTTCGAGCGAGCGGATGTAGTCGTCGAGCGCCTGTTGTCCTGCCTTGCCTTCGAAGTGCTCGGCGGCGTGGAGCTCGGTGATCGCGTCGTCGAAGCGGCCGGCCTTCAGGTAGGCGCTGGCGAGGGTCTGGTGGGTGCGGGTCGACGGGTAGCGGAGCACCGCGCCCTGGTAGAGCTCGATCGCGCGGTTGAGCCGGCCCATCTCGAGGTCGACCTGGGCTTCGACCATCGTCAGCTCGAGGCGCTGATCGGGCCGCACCGCCACCGCCGAGGCCTGCTGGAGCAGCTTGGTCGCCGCGCCGTGGCGGTGCTCGGCGAGCTCCATGCGCACCCGCTCGAGCGTGAGATCGAACTGGCCGGGCCACCGGGTCAGCCCGTCGTCGAGCGCCTTCGCCGCGGCCGCGGTGTCGTGGCGAGCCTGCTCCAGCCGCGAGCGCGCCAGAAAGAGGTCGGGAGAAGGCGGCTCGCGCTTGAACGCGCCGTCGAGCTGCTCGCTGGCGATCTCCACCTTGCCGAGCGCGACCCAGAGGTTCACCGCTTCGAGGGTGAGCTCGGCGGGCGCGCCGGTCATCGCCGCTGCCTCCGACATCAGCAGCGCGGTGGCGTCGCCCTTGAGCGGGGTGTTGCGCGCGAGCTCGGCGAGCAGCAGGGGGTCGTCTCCGCCCAGCGCGCGCACCTCGTCGATCGTCTGGGCGTAGGTGACCGCTTCGGTCACCAGCTCGCCGCGGCCGGGGGTGACCTCGAGCGCGAGGTGGTACTCGCCGAGCGCCTGGCCGCGGTGCTGGAGCGCGACCAGCGCCCGGGCGGCGGCGTAGTGCGCGGAGGGGTCGTTCGGGTTGAGCGCCAGCGCGCGGTTGGCGTAGGCGAGCGCGTTCTGCGGGTCGCCTCCCTTGAGCCCGACCTCGGCGGCGGCCGCGTAGGTGTAGAGCAGGTAGTCGGCCGGGTGCTTCTCGATGCGGCGCCTGGCGGGCCCGGTCACCTGCGAGGCCTGGCGAGCGCCGGCGTAGAGCTGGCGCATCTGGGTCTCGGCGCCGCGAAAGCTCTCGCCGGTGAGGAACACGGCGAGGCCGCCCAGCAGCACCGCGGGCACCAGCATGAAGACCCGGTTGAGCCTGAACGGTTCTTTCTCGTCGGCCGCGGCGGCCACCCCGAGCGCCACGCACAAGGGCACGGTGACGCCCGGGTACTCGAGCGAGAAGTCGGCCAGGTTGTGAACCGCCACTCCGGCGACGCCGACCAGCGGCGCCAGGTGGAGCAGCGAGCCGCGGCGCGCCCAGATCAACCGGCCGGCCAGCCAGGCGCCGAACGCGAGCATCGCCAAGCCGAGCGGTATGCCGAGCTCGCCCACCCACTGGAGGACGATGTTCTCGGGGTGGGTGAAGGTCTTGCCGGAGTGCTCCGCGTAGTACTTGCTGAACGCGAGCACGAAGTCGCCGCGGCCGACGCCGAAGCGCCAGTAGTCTTTGGCGAGCTCGAACGCGTGCGGCCACTCCAGCACCTTGAGCTTGAGGGTGGCGGTGTCGGTGAAGCGCGCGTAGAGGCGATCGCCGAGCGCGAACGCCCCCACGGTGAGCGCGGCGAGCACGGTGGCGCCGAGGGTGAGCACCCGGCCGCGGGTCTTGCCGGCGTCGCGGCGGCGCATGGTGAGCGCGATCCACCCGAGCAGCAGCAGCTGGGTGAGCACGAACACCCCGATGCCCGCGCGGGAGCCGGAGATCAGTACTCCGCCGCAGCAGGCGAACCAGGCGAGCGCCCAGGCGACGCGACGGGAGCGCTCGGTGCTCTCCACCACCAGCCCGGTGCAGGCGGAGCCGGAGAGGATCAACATGCCGGCGAGGTGGTTGGGGTTGCCGAACGGGGTGAGCAGCGCGGGGTGCGCTTCTTTGAAGGTGTAGAAGCCGAACAGCGACTCCATGCCGAAGAGCGCGTGGAGCAGGCCGATCGCGACGAAGATCGGCCCCACCGCGGCGACCGCGCCAATCAGCCAGGGGGTGCCGGTGCGGCTGGAGGCGGCGTGGTACGCGGCGACGATGGTGATGAAGTAGAGGAGCGACTTCACCACCTCGGCCCAGGTGGCGCCGGTGTCGAGGCTGATCGGCCGCCAGCGATCGAACCCGAGCGGCACCAGCGCGAACTCGCGGAGCGACTCGGCGTCGGGGCTGGCGAGGTGGAGCAGCGCCGGCGGGAGCGGGATCAGCTGAATCAAACAGAGCGCGAGCATCGCCAGCGGCAGCAGCGCGATCGGCGGAATGCGGGCGTCGTGGCGGTGCACCAGCGCGAGGGTGAGGGCGTTCACCGCGATCGCGAGCGCCAGCGGAGCGACCCAGTCGAGCACGCCGCCCAGGGCGACCGGGGTGAGCACGACCAGCGCGACGAGGAGCACCCGCGCGGGGTTGGTGAGGCGCACGCGGCTCATCGGCTGAGGTTGCCCATCGGTGACGAGAACGCGGCGGCGGCGCCTGCGCACGCGTTGGGGCATGACGGCGGCTGTCGCCTTCGGCGAACGCACGATCGCCCCTCTGTACCCACCCGCTGGGGAGAGATTCTGTGCATTTGTTGCGCGAGAGACTTACTCCACCTG
The DNA here is from genome assembly GCA_047602415.1 of Myxococcaceae bacterium. Taxonomy (GTDB): domain Bacteria; phylum Myxococcota; class Myxococcia; order Myxococcales; family Myxococcaceae; genus JASGHH01. The sequence continues at coordinate 2,635,262 of JASGHH010000001.1, forward strand.
GGGCCCTGAAGTATGGGTCTGAGGGAGGATGTTCGGGTTGAATCGGTTACGTCGATGGTTGGGAGCAGACGAGGCGGCGGCCGGTTGGGAGCTGCGTCTGAAGTTGGCCCAGGTGCTGACCGGCGAGCGGGCGGCCCCGGGTGTGGATGACCCGTTGCGCGAGCCGTTTCGTCTGGCGGCCGAGGGTCACGGCGTCGCCGGCCTGCTCGGGCACCTCGGGCCCGACTTCGAGCGCAGCGCGATGGCGCTGAAGGCGAAGGGCATTCGGGCGCTGCGGTTCACGATGCGGGTGACCCAGGCGCTCGACGAGGCAGGCGTGGTGCACGCGGTGCTCAAGGGCGCGGCGTGCGGAGCGCGCTGGGCGGAGCCGTCGGCGCGCCAGCAGTCAGACGTCGACGTGCTGCTGCACCGGGGCGATCTGAAGCGGGCCTCCGAGGCGATGGTGAAGAGCGGCCTGGCGTCGCACGAGTTTCTGGCCGGCGAGGTGATGCACAACGCGTCGCTCCAGCCGAAAGAGCCGGGCGGGCTGTTGATCGAGCTGCACCACGCGCTCACCAGCCACCACGACGTGCACTTCGACGTCTCGGAGATGATCGAGCGGCGGGTGCAGCTGACCACTCCGCAAGGGCCGGTGTGGGGTCTGGCTCCGGAAGACGACGCGGTGTTCCTGGCGCTGCACGCGTCGACCCACGCGCTGCACCGGCTGGCGTGGCTGGTCGATCTCTGGCGGCTGTCGGTGGCGGGAGTCGATTGGATCGAAGCGGCCCGGCGGGCGCGCGAGGGCAACGTGGCGGGCGCGGTCGAGCTGGCGTGGCGCGAGACGCGGGCGCTGTTCGGGGCGCCGATCGGCGAGGCGGCGTTCGACGAGCTGGGCGTGGGCGCGGCGCAGCGGCTGCGCTACCGAACGCTGTATCAGCTCACCCATCACACCCAGGGCAAGCCACAGCAGTTCTTCGAGCGCAGCTTTCGAATGGCGCTGGTGCCGCTGTGGGACATGCCGGGCGTGCTGCGCCACAAGCTCCGCGCGAACGCCGAAGAAGCCGCCGCGTACAAGACCCTCTCCTGACCGGAGAGGGCCGTCACCCTACGGACACGGCGCGATCACAGTGGTGGTGTTGCCGGTGTTGCGCGCGTCGTGCTGGTACTTCGGCCACGGAGCGTTGGCGTCGAGGCCCTTCGCGTCGACGATGTAGCTGATGAGCAGGCCGGTATCAGAGACGAAGTAGAGAACGCCGGCCGAAGCAGACGGGTGATTGCGATCGCAGTCGAGCGTCGGAGACGCGAGCACCAGGCCGCTCATCGCGCTCGACTTCGTCGCCGTGTATCGCGTCATCAGGTTGGTCGAGTCGGCGACCAGCAGCTCACCCGCGTTGCTGAGCAGATAGGCCGCGCCGTCTGCACCGAGAACCGGTGTCGGCGCTCCGGGTGTATCGCTGGTCGAGAAGTCGACCGCCCAAGGCTGCGGACCGACGAGCAACGTGCCGGTGGCGCTGAACGTGCGGAGCTCGGAGTTGCCAGCCGAGACATAGAGCATCGACAGCACGTCGTTGGCGGCCGTGACGACGGGGCCAGCGGCCGGAGTCGTGCCGCCGCCGAACTGCCACTCGAGAGCCGTCGGCGAGGTCGGGTCGATCTGGAAAAGCTTCCCAATTCCAGGACCTCCGCCGCCGACGATTCTGGTACCGCTCGCGCTGTAGAGCGCCAGACCATCCACGGGGCCGACTCCGAGTGCGGTGGAGGGCGTCTCACCACCCAACGAGAACGAAGCGCCACTGACGGTGCACGGCTGAATCTTGTAGTTCTTGTCAGGGTAATAAAGCGTGCCACCATCGCCGTTGCCACTCGCGACGAAGTTGCCCGGGTAGCTGGCACCGACGGTGAGAAGCCCGAGCGGGCATTTGATTCCGGCTCCGTTGGGAACCAGCGCGGCAATGTTGTTCGTGCTCACAGCGCCAGGTTGAACACCGATCGCCTCGACTTCATCGGTCCCGTCATTCATCACCACGAGACTCGCCTTCGACACCGCGGCTCCTGCGGTCCCACTGCAGATCTGAGCACCGACCGACCCGCCGGTATCGACAGAACGCAAAGTGCCGGCGTTGTCGGTGGACTGCGCGAATACGAGCTCCGCCCCCCCCTGGCGCCGGCCAATTGCCGGACTGGCCTCGATGTTGCCCATGCCCACGGCTTCCCAAAGCGTTCCGCCATCGGGGGAAACCGCGAGGATGCCGGTCGGGCTGCCGCCGGAGCGCGCGACGTAAATCGTCCCGTCGTTGCCGAGTGCAGGCGTCGCTTTCACCGCACCGGAAGTGTTCTGGGAGATCTGCTCGGCCCACTGCCACCGCGTCACGTTGGTGCTGTCGGTGCCCGCATCGCCCGGGTTCCCGACGAAGTCGGCGCCATTCGCTGTGAAGTCGAACGCGCCACGCATCGCCCCCATCGGGATGCGGGAGAGATCGACCTGAAACGCCCAGCAGAACGGGGCCGCGCAGTTCGTGGGGCCGCCGTCGGTGAAGACGACCGAACCTTCGGTCGCGTGTTTCACGCTCAGGCTGACGGTCGAAGGGTCGACATCGGCCGAGAGGCTCGAGACGACCACGGTGGCGACCTCGTCGCGCCGATAGGCCGCCCCAGCGACATCGGGGTCGTTGGGGAGCCAGGTCGTCGTGTTGGGCGTTCTCGTTGGAGCCGCTTGAACGGCGACCGTGAACGCCGGCCCCGCGGTGTCCACGATGAACGAGGTCGATTTGCCAGGCCCGCCGTCCCATCCGGCGAACACTTCGTACGTGCCTCCGGCCGCGGGCGCGTTGGTCGCGCCGATCCACGCGCCGTTCATCGCCGTCAGCTGACCGCCAGCCGCGAACGCTGCCGACCACGGGAGCGCATTTCCCGACCACGCCCCACCGTCGGCCTGAATCACGACCGCTTTCAGAGAGACCAGCGCGCTCGCCGCGAAGACGTTGCCGCCATCTGGTGTGAGCCAGGTGATCGACTGCACCAACTGCTGGCACGTGCCGCCATCGACGGAAGGAACGCACTCTTCCCACGCCGAGCACGACACCGTGCAGGTGGCCGAGCCGCCTCCGCCGCCACCAACACCGCCCCCTACCCCGCCGCCGACGCTGCCTCCACCGACGCCGCCGCCGACAGAGCCACCGCCACCACCACCGCCGGTGCCGCCACCGACCGAGCCACCGCCGGTCGCACCGCCGCCGCTGCCTCCGCCCTGGGAGGCCGCGATCACGCAGTAGCCCTCGGGCATCTGGCAGATGCCGCCGGCCTCACAATCGCCGTCGGACTTGCACTTCTTGATCGGCCCGCATTCACAGCCGGCCAACGCAAACGCGAAAACCGCGAGCAGCGCTCGTTTCACTTAGAACCTCCCGCTGAAGCCGACCACCGCTCCGCCGCCAGGAACCGGGGCCGCCGTGATCACCGTGTGGTCATCGGGCCCGGGCAACAAGAAGTACAGCGCCGCTCCCGCCGCCGCGCAGGCGACGCCGATCGACAGCGACACCGCCGAGATCGTCGCGTTGCGATCGACCGCCTGCTGGGTCGACACCTGCGAGGGGTTGCCGTTGCCGTTCTTCACCCCGTTGATGCCGTCTTTTTCGCCCATCGCCACGATCCCGAACGCGCCGCCCACCACCACCCCTGCCGCGCCGACGCCGATCAACGTGTACGCCGCCACCCGGCCCGCCGGAGTCGGAGGGTTCTCCACCACCAGCGGCGGCGGAGGCGGAATGCCCGCGTCGACCCCCTGCGGCTCGACCTGCGCCACCGGAGGCGTGCCCGCATCGGGCGCCTCTTGCTGCACCGCCTGCTTCACCGGCTCCGCCGCCGGCAACGTCGACGGCAGCTCGCCCAGCTTCATCGAGGTCAGAAGCTTCGCAATCGCGCCCTTCGCCGCGGCCTCGAACGACTCCTTGCCCTTCGGCAGCTCGAGCCGCGTCACCCGCTGACCCGAGACCTCGATCAACACGCCGTCGCGCCGAACGATGCGCGCCTGGGCGGTGATGTTGGTCTTGGTCAGATCCTGCTCGACCGAGACGTGCAGCGCGTAGAGCGCGCCCGCGGTCACCGCCAGCTCGCGCAGGCAGTCGTCGTTCGACTCGCAGTCCTGGCGCTTCAATTGCCCGAGCGCCGCGTCCCACGCCGAAGGCGTCGGAGTCGCCACGTTGGGCTGCTTCACCAGCTGCAGCCGCAGGTCCTTCTGCAACTGCTTGGTCGTCTCACCGCCCGGAGAGCGATGAACCTCGAGCGGAGCCGCCACCACCATCGGAGAGCTGTCCGCCCACGCTGCCGATGCCAGGAGCACCGCGCACACTGCGACAGGTCGCAACATGCGGCGTTTCTATCAGGCCGAGCCGATCCCGCAATGTTGCGTCAGTGCTTTCGCATCGACAGGTACTTCCGCGCGAGCACGTCGATCTGCTGTTGCACGGCGTCGCAGTTGTTCGGCGTCGCCTCGGCGATCTTCCTGGTCAGGTCGGGCTCGATCTTCGCCCACTCCTCGTACTGATCGGCGGCGATCGCCAGCTTCTGCAGGTCGGGCAGGTCTTTCTCGCGGGTCGCCCGCTTCCAGTCGTCGTCGCCCGCGCAGGGGCCGCGCTCCACCGTCGGCACCCGCTCCTTCACCGTCACCTTGAGCGCAGGCTGCTTCTTCACCGGCACCGCCAACGGCTCGGGGTCGGCAGGCTTCACCGGCGCGGGCTCGGGCGCAGGCGCCGCCTTCACCGGCTCAGGCGCGGCCACCGGAGCGGGCTCGGGAGCCTTCACCACCTCGGCGACCTTCGCCGGCTCGGGCAACGGAACGACGGCCTTCTCGTCGCCGCCGCTCGCCAGCTTCCACACTCCGAAGCCGAGCAGCAGGAACAACAGCAGCAGCACCACCATCAGCGCGCCGGGCCGCTTCTTCTGGTTCTGCGGGTTGAGCTCCACCGACACCACGTCGGCCGGCGGAGGCCCCAGCACCTTCTCGGTCGCCTGCCTCGGCACATGCGCCGGCGCTCCGGTGGGCAGGGTCATGCCCTTCACCGCGGTCGCGTCAGACGCCATGCGCTTCAGCAGCCGCTGCACCTGGCTGCGCGCCAGATCGGCCGACGCGGGGCGCCGGGCGGGGTCTTTCTCGAGCAGGGAGTTGATGAGCTCCTCGACGCCCTCCGGCAGGTTCGACACCTTGGTCGAGATCGGCGGAGGCGGCTCCGACAGGTGCTTGCGCAGCAGCTCCGCCACCGGCTGGCTCGGAGAATCGGGGAACGGCGGCTCACCCGCGAGCAGCTCGTAGAGCGTCACGCCGAGCGCGTAGAGATCGGCCGCCGGGCTGGCCACCAGCCCCTTCGCCTGCTCGGGCGCCACGTAGCAGGGTGTGCCCGCGACCCACGATGCCTTCGCCGGGCCGTCGCCCTCGGGCATCGCCACCGGCCGCGCCGCCGCGAGCCCGAAGTCCATCACCTTCACCAGCAGCTCGCCGGTGTGCTCGCGCACCAGGAAGATGTTCCCCGGCTTCACGTCGCGGTGAACGATGTTCTTCTTGTGCGCCTCGGAGAGCGCGTTGAGCGCCTGCTCGATGATCTGCAGCGCCTGCGCCGGAGGAAGCGTCTGCATGCGCGAGAGGTAGCGGTCGAGCGCCTCACCCTCGAGCAGCGGCATCATCAGGTACTGCCGGCCGTCGGGGAGAATGCCGTAGTTCCAGATCTCGACCACGTGCTTGTTGGTGAGCGCCGCGACCGCCTTCGCCTCGAGCAGGAAGCGGTTGCGCGACTCGGCGTCGTTGTGACCCTCGGCCTTGAGCACCTTCACCGCCGCGCGGCGGCCGATCTCGGGGTGCACCGCCTCGTAGACCCAGCTCATGCCGCCCTGGTCGAGCAGCTTGTCCACCCGGTAGCCGTTGATGTCGGAGCCCACCAGCCCCATGTCGGGGAGCGTCGGGTTGGTGTCGCTGCCCTTGTTGCCCGTGAACTGTGGATCGGTGACGCCCGGCATCGGGCGCAGACTACCGCAGATTTCGATCGCGCCGAATTCCAGCAGGTAATACGTGTTCGCGATGCCGGGGTTCTTCTCGAGAGAGCGAATCGTCGCGCGTGAGGGGTACCCGCGCTGGCTGGTCGCTCCTTCGGCGCTCGCGATTCACCTCTGCATCGGCCAGGCGTACGCGTTCAGCGTCTTCAACCTGCCGCTCACCAAGGTGCTCGGGATCACGAAATCAATCGACGGCGATTGGAAGCTCACCCAGCTGGGGTGGATCTTCACCGTCGCGATCGGCCTGCTCGGCATCTCGGCCGCGGTGTTCGGCAAGTGGTTGGAGCGTGCCGGGCCGCGCGCCAGCGGCTCGCTCTCGGCGCTCTGTTTCTCTGCCGGGTTCTTCGTCGCGGCGCTCGGCGTCTCCACCCATCAGCTGTGGCTGTTGATCGCCGGCTACGGCGTGCTCGGCGGCATCGGGCTGGGGTTGGGTTACATCACGCCCGTCTCCACGCTGGTGAAGTGGTTTCCCGACCGGCGCGGCATGGCCACCGGCATCGCGATCATGGGCTTCGGTGGCGGAGCGATCATCGCCGCGCCGCTGTCGACCTGGCTGATGAAGCAGTTCGCCACCGCCGAATCGGTCGGCGTTGCGCAGACGTTCGTCACCTTGGGGGTGCTCTACCTGCTGGTGATGCTCGCCGGCGCGATGACCTTTCGGGTGCCGCCGCCCGATTACCTGCCGAAGGGGTGGGCTCCGCCCGCCTCGCACCAGCCGCAGGAAGGGCTCGAGCCCGCTCAGGCGATGTCGACGCCGCAGTTCTGGCTGCTCTGGGGCGTGCTCTGCCTCAACGTCACCGCCGGCATCGGCTTGCTCGGTCAGGCCTCGGCGATGATTCAGGAGGTCTTCAAAGGCCGCGTCGACGCCACCGACGCAGGCCGGTTCGTCTCGCTGCTGTCGGTGTTCAACATGGCCGGCCGGTTCGGGTGGGCCTCGCTGTCTGATCGCATCGGCCGGCGCACCACCTACATGGTCTTCTTCGCGCTCGGCTGCGTGCTGTACTTCAGCGTGCCCTGGCTGGCCGACGGCAAGATGCTGGTCGGGTTCATCGCCTGCTGCTGCGCGATGCTGACGATGTACGGCGGCGGGTTCGCGACCATTCCTGCGTACCTGGCCGACTTGTTCGGCACCAGGTACGTCGGAGCGATTCACGGGCGCTTGTTGACCGCTTGGAGCGTCGCCGGGGCGCTGGGGCCGATTCTGGTCAACTACTTGAGACAGTCGGCGATCGAGGGCGGCGTCGAGCCGGCGCGGGCGTACAACTTCACGCTGAGGCTGATGGCCGGGCTGCTGGTGGTCGGGTTCGTCTGCAACTGGTTCGTCAGGCCGTTGAAAGCAACGGCTCGCTGACCTCAGTTCAGGGGGCCGCTGCCGCTCGAACGGCGGAGCGGAATCACCGGCGCAGAGGGCTGCTGCGGCTCGACCACGCCCTCGCGCTGCAGCTCGGGCACGATCACCCGAATCTTGTCGAGCACCGCCATGCCGCCGCCCTGGTAGGCGACGTCGAGCAGGGCGCCGATCTCCTTCGAGACCGCGTCGTGCGGGCGCGGCGACAGCCGGCCGATGAAGATCTTCGGGTGGAGCGTCTTGTCGGCGTTCTCGTCGCGGGTCGAGAGCTCCTCGAACATCTTCTCGCCCGGCCGCATGCCGGTGAACTGAATCTCGACGTCGATGCCCGGCTTCAGACCCGAGAGCGTGATCAGGTCGCGCGCGAGGTCGGCGATCTTCACCGGCTCGCCCATGTCGAGCACGAAGATCTCTCCACCCCGCCCCATCGCGCCGGCCTGGAGCACCAGCTGCGACGCCTCGGGAATGGTCATGAAGTACCGCCGCATGTCGGGGTGGGTCACCGTCACCGGGCCACCGCGGGCGATCTGCTGGCGGAAGATCGGGAGCACCGAGCCGGCCGAGCCGAGCACGTTGCCGAAGCGCACCGCGGTGAAGCGGGTCTTCGAGCGCTGCGACATCGCCTGCACGTAGACCTCGGCCACCCGCTTGGTGGCGCCCATCACCGAGGTCGGGTTCACCGCCTTGTCGGTCGAAATCATCACGAAGGTGTCGACCTGGTTGGCGTGGGCGAGGTCGCACAGCAGCCGGGTGCCGCCGACGTTGTTCTTCACCGCCTCGCCCGGGTTCAGCTCCATCATCGGCACGTGCTTGTGCGCGGCGGCGTGGAGCACCACGTGCGGCCGGTGCTCTTGAAACAGCTGCCCCATGCGCTTCTCGTCGCAGATGTCGGCGATGCAGGGCACGAAGGTGACGTCGTGAATCTTCTCGAGCAGCTCGCGGTGCACCTCGAACAGCGCCGGCTCGGCGCGCTCCACCAGCAGCAGCTTCGACGGCTTGAAGCGGGCGATCTGCCGGCAGAGCTCGGAGCCGATGCTGCCTCCGGAGCCGGTCACCATCACCACCCTGCCGGAAAGAAGGTCGGTCAGCGCGCGCTGATCGAGCGTCACCGGGTCGCGGCCGAGCAGGTCTTCGATGTCGACCTCGCGCAGCTGGTTCATCGTCACCTGGCCGTCGATCACCTGGGAGATGCCGGGAATGGTGCGAATCGGGAGCCCGGTCGGCTTGCACTGCTCGATGATGTGCCGCATCTGCTTGCCGCTGGCGGTGGGGATCGCGATCACGATCTCCTGAATCTGGTGCTGCTCGACGATCTTGGAGACGATCTTCAGCGGGCCCATCACCGGCACGCCGTGCACCCGCTGGCCGAACTTGCGCTCGTCGTCGTCGGCGAAGGCCACCGGGTTGTAGCGGGTGGCGTACGACTTCTGCATCTCGCGCAGCAGCATCTCGCCCGCGTCGCCGGCGCCCACGATCAGCAGCCGCTTCGACTCACCGGTGGTGGCGAGGTTGGCCGCCAGCTGAAACAGGGTGCGCACGCCGAAGCGCAGACCGCCCACCAGGATCATGGTGGTGAGCCAGTCGATGATCAGGATCGAGCGGGGAAAGCTGCGAAACCCGAACATCAAGATGAAGAGCGCGAACAGCACGCTCGACACCGTGGTCGCCTTGAAGAGCGAGACCAGGTCTTTGGCGCCGGTGTAGCGCCACATGAACGAGAACAGCCCGAACATCGCGAACGCCGCCAGCCGCAGCGCGAGCAGCACCGCCAGCCACTGGTACCCGCGGGGAATGTACTCGTCGGGGAGCGTGAACTCGAAGCGGAGGAAGAACGCGAACGCGAACGACGCCACCCAGAGCGCGAGGTGCACCAGCACCACCACCATGCGGCGGTAGTTGAGGAGCAGCCGTTGACTCAGGGTTTGTTCCACGCGTTCCGACATGGCGGTTCCTGGGAGAGGAACCCGCCCTCCTACACCGGGGTCTGGCGCCGAGCAAACCAGCGTCCTTCACGCTCGTCCCCACCCGTGATGCAGGCATTCAATGAAAATCACGGCTTTTCGTTTCGGGAGGGTGACGTGACAGCTCGGGCTTCCAGAGCTCGTCGGCGATCAGGTGAACCACTCCTGATTCGATCTGTAACCTCCCGGTGATGCCCACGAACGGCTCCACCCGGGTGAGCAGCGGAAATCGTTCGAAGATCTTCGGCCAGACCACCACGTTCACCAGCCCGGTCTCGTCTTCCAGGGTCATGAACACCACCCCCGAGGCGGTGCCGGGGCGTTGGCGGCAGATCACCACTCCGGCGTAGCGGAGCCGTTTGCCGTCATGCATCTGGGTGATCTCGCGGGCGCTGGGCAACCCCTGCGAGCGGAGCTCGTCGCGCAGCGGCCCCAGCGGGTGGCCTCGGGCGCTGTGGGCGGTGGTCTGGTAGTCCCACATGATCGCCTCCAGCGGCTTGAGCGCGCGCAGCTCGGGCGCGGGCGCCGCGGGCTCGACCGGGAGTGGATCGTGCTGGGTGATCGCCACTCCGCGGGCGCGCCAGAGCGCCGGGCGGCGGTCTTCGCCGAAGCACTCCAGCGCCCCCGAGCGGGCGAGCGTGCCGAGCGCGCGGCGATCGAGCCGGGTGCGGCGGGCGAAGTCGTCGAGGTGGTCGAAGCCCTCCAGCGCCCGGGTGGCGACGATGCGCTTGCCGTCGTTCTCGGAGAGGCCCTTCAGGTACCGCAGGCCCATGCGCAGCGCGCCGCTCTCGATGGTGCAGTCCCAGTCGCTGTTCGCCACGCACACCGGCCGCACCTCGAGCTGGTGGCGGCGCGCGTCTTCGACGATCGACGCCGGAGAGTAGAAGCCCATCGGCTGGGCGTTGAGCAGCGCGCAGGTGAACTCCGCCAGGTAGTGCTTCTTCAGGTACGCGGTGAGGTAGGCGAGCAGCGCGAAGCTGGCGGCGTGGCTCTCGGGAAAGCCGTACTCGCCGAAGCCGCGAATCTGCTGAAACACCCGCTCGGCGAACTCCGGAGCGATGCCCTTGGCGGTCATTCGCGAGACCAGCTTGGTGTGGTGCTGGTCGATGCGGCCCGACGATCGCCAGGCCGCCATGTCGCGCCGCAGCTGGTCGGCCTCGCCGGGGGTGTAGTCGGCGGCGACCACCGCCAGCTTCATCACCTGCTCCTGAAACAGCGGCACCCCGAGCGTCTTCTTCAGCACCGGCTCGAGGCAGGCGTGGGGGTACTCGACCTGCTCGTCGCCGTTTCGCCGCCGCAGAAACGGGTGAACCATGCCGCCGGTGATCGGCCCGGGCCGCACGATCGAGACCTGAATCACCAGGTCGTAGAACACCCGCGGCTTGAGCCTCGGCAGCATCGACATCTGGGCGCGGCTCTCGATCTGAAACGCGCCGATGGTGTCGCCGGCGCAGACCATGTCGTAGGTCGGCTGGTCGTCGGCCGGCACGGTGGCCATCTCGAGCTTCACCCCGCGGTGCTTGTCGATCAGCTTGAACGCGTAATCGACCATCGTCAGCGCGCCCAGGCCGAGCAGGTCGACCTTGAACAGCCCGAGGTCTTCGACGTCGTACTTGTCCCACTGGATCACGGTGCGGTCTTCCATGGTGGCGTTCTCGATCGGCACCAGGTCGTGCACCGGCTCGTGGCCGAGCAGAAACCCGCCCGGGTGAATCGAGAGGTGGCGGGGAAAGTCGAGAATCTCGGTGGCCAGCGTCGAGAGCAGCGACAGCTCCACCGCGTCGGGGTCGAGCCCGGCCTGCTGGAGCGCGTTGGGGTCGAGGCCTCCCCACTGGTCGAGCACCTTGGCCACCCGGTCGAGCGCGGTCTCGGGGAGCCCGAGCGCTTTGCCGACGTCGCGCACCGCCGAGCGGGGCCGGTAGCGAATCACGTTCGCCACCATCGCCGCGTGCTTGCGCCCGTACTTTTTGTAGACGTGCTGAATCACCTCTTCGCGGCGCTCGTGCGAGATGTCGAGGTCGATGTCGGGCGGCTCGGCGCGCTCGCGGGAGAGAAACCGCTCGAACAGCAGGTCCATCTTCACCGGGTCGACCGCGGTGATGTGCAGGCAGAAGCAGACCGCGGAGTTGGCCGCCGAGCCGCGCCCCTGGCAGAGGATCTTCTCCTCCCGGCAGAAGCGCACGATCTCGTGCATGGTGAGGAAGTAGCCGCCGTAGTCGAGCTCGTCGATCAGCTGCAGCTCCTTCTCGAGCTGATCGCTCACCTTCTGCGGCACCCCATTGGGGTAGCGCCGGGCCGCGCCCTCACGGGTGAGCTCGCGCAGGTGCTCCGACTCGGTCATCCCGGAGGGCAGCCGCTCCGACGGGTAGCGGTAGCGGATCTCGGCGAGCGAGAAGTTGCAGCGGGCCGCGATCTCCAAAGTCCGCGCCACCAGCGCCGGCTGGTCGGAGAAGAGGCGCTCCATCACCTGGTGGGTCTTGAGGTCGTGCTCGGCGTTGGGCTTCAGCCGGGTGCCGGCGGTGGCGACGGTGACGCCGTGGCGAACGGCGGTGATCACGTCTTGGAGCGGGCGGCGCGAGACCGAGTGGTAGAGCACCTCGTTGCCGCCGGCGAGCGGGAGCCCGAACTCGGTGCAGCGGCCGAGCAGGCGCTGCTCCTGCGGCACTTCGTCGGCGCGGCGGTGGCGGAGCATCAGCCCGTAGAGCCGGTCTTGGAAGGCCTCCTTGAGCAGAAAGGCGATCGCGGTCGGAGGCTCCTCCCACAGCAGCGCGCTGCGATCGCCCCCCCAGAGGGCGATCAGGTTCGGCGCGTGCTCGCAGACCTCGCGCCAGCTCACCTTCGACTCGCCCTTGGCGCTGCGCAGCCGGCCTTTGCTGATCAGCCGGCAGAGGTTGCGATAGCCCTCGCGGTTCTGGGCGAGCAGGTAGATCGGCGAGGTGGGCGCGGTGGCCGACTCGACGTCGAGCGAGCAGCTGAGCTCGGCGCCGATGATCATCTTGAGGCCCAGCTCCTGCGCCTTCTTGTGCGCGCGCACGATGCCGTAGACGCCGTCGCGATCGCAGATGCCCACCGCGGTCAGCCCCAGCTCGTGGGCGCGCTCGACCAGCTCTTCGGGGTGCGAGGCGCCCTCGAGGAAGGAGTAGTTGGTCTTGCAGGTCAGCGCCGCGTAGCTCACGGGTGGAGCCCCTCGCGATCGGCTGGACGGTTCGCACAGACCTCCTCAGTCGCTTCGCGACAGCTCCTCCCCCGTCGGGGAGGAGCAACCTCTCGAGCACGGCTCCGAAGGAGCCGGGAGAGGTCTGTGCGAACCGTCCAGCCGATCGAAAAGAGCATCACTCCACCGCTCCTTGCTGGTACCAGCGGCGCCGTTTGCGGTCCCAGTACAGCCAGAGGCACTTGCCGCTGCGGGTCTCGACGAAGACGTACTCGCGGTGGGCTTCTGACCCGCGCCACCAGCCGCCCGAGAGCAGGTACGGCCCGTGGAGTTTGTCGACGGCTCCTTCTTCGAGGCCCGCGAGCACCCAGCCGTCGTCGCGGAGCGCGTGCCTTCGCGGCGTGAACGGCTTCGGCGCCGCTTCGACCCGGCGAATCAGCTGCCGCGCCCGGTCTTTCGGCTGAGGCACCACCAGCTTCTCGAACCGCTCCCAGCCGAACTGCGCCTCGGGCAGATGCGCGTCGCGCAGCACCGCCTTGCGAATCGCGTCGTTGCCGAAGTCGGCCCGCAGCTGGGCGAACGCCTCGGCGGCGCCCGACAGATCGCGCCGTGGCTTCTCGAAGAACAGCGCCAGCTGGTCGGCCTTGCCCTCGATCGACACCGCCCCGAGGGCGAGCTCTCGCACCCCGGTGGGAGGCGGCGACGACTCGAGCCGGAGGTGAATCAGCCGCATCAGCACCCGCTCGTCGAGCGTCGGCTCGGCGGGCTGAAGCACCTCGTGCTTGATCGGCCGCGCCTCGCTCGCGGGCGAATCGAGCTTGAAGTCGAGCCACACCGAGGTGAGCACGTGGTGCTTCATCGCCAGCTGCAGCAGCACCTGGTGGAGCGCCCCCCGCACCAGAAACAGCAGCCGTTCGACGTCGGCCTCGGGCTCGTCGAGGAGCACCCGGGCCTCGACCGGCTCCACCGGCGACACCGGCTGCATCGGATCCCACCGGGAGCCCGAGGCGAGCTGGTGCAGCTTCATCGCGTCGGGGCCGAAGCGCTGGAGCAGCCCGGCGGGAGGCAGCGCCAGGTACTGCCCCAGCCTCAACACTCCGAGCTGGTGGAGAAAGTCGCGCAGCGCGGGGTCGAGGTCGAGCCGGTCGAGCGGCACGTCGAGCGCGGCGCTCTTCTCGGCGGCGGCGTCGCGCATCACCAGCATCGGCTGGTTGAGCCGGCTGAGCGCGTAGGTGCCGAAGCGGGTGAAGCCGACCGCGACGCAGACCTGAAAGCCGTCGGTGGTGAGCGCGGAGCGAATCGCCTTGCCCCAGGCGGTGGCGGAGGCGAACAGCCCCTTCAACCCCGCGCCCGAGAGCCAGAACACGCCCGGGTCTCCCGGCTCGACGTCGGGCGAGAAGCGCCGCAGCCGCTCGGCGAGCTCGTCGCGGGCCACCCGCAGCTGCTCGGGAGAGATCACTCCGGCGCGCAGGGTCGAGGCGAGCGACAGCCCTTCGGCGTAGCGCTGGCCGGGCAGAATGCCCTTCTCGCGCGCCGTCTCGCTGACCCAGAGGATCTTGCCGCGTGGCTGATCCTTCTCCACCACCGCGGAGGGGAAAGCGCTCCAGTCCGGGTGTTCGCGCAGGAGCAGCTGCAGCGGGAACGCCGGGAGATCAACGCAGGCCAGCCGGTCCACTCACCACCTCTTCGAGCGCCCACCCGGGGCCTCGCCGCTTGTCCTTGAGCGCCTGCAGCCGCACGTTGAAGCCCTGCCGCTTCACCTGCATTCGCAGCGACACCATCGAGCCCACCGAGGGCGCGTCGGGCGTCTTCTCGGTCAGCAGCACCAGCGCCGCGTCGTGCTTCAACGCCAGCGCCGCCAGCCGCCCCTGGAGCGCCGCCACCAGCCCCGGGCACGGCCCCAGATCGAGCACCACCAGGCCGAACGCACCCGAGCGCAACAGCCGCGACGCCGCGCGAGCGCCCTCGGCGGCCGACTTCACCGCGATCACCGGCAGCGCATCGAGATCGGCGCCCGCCTTCGCCAGGTCGGGAGGGAAGAAGGTGCTCTCGACCGCGGTCACCCAGGCGCAGGGCTCACCGTTCTTCTGGGCGTCGAGCAGCAGCCAGCAGGCGACCGAGAGGCCTCCGTGGGAGATCTCGGTCATGCGCCCGGTGAGCTCCGACAGCTCCCACTTCGGGGCAGGCGCCAACGCCCGCGCGGTGGGGGTCGGAAACTTCAGCTGAAGTACGGAGGCGGCAGCGGTCATGGCAGCCCTTCTTGGATACTGAACAGAAATACAGTATCACTGAGGGCTGACAAGTGCAGCCGAGGCCGAATTTCCGGCCCCGGAACAAATGGTGGGGCGTCACGGCCCCGCTGGAAGGAGTGGGCTAAACTATGGGTGTGGAAGCGTTGGGCATGAAGATGACGTACCCCGAGTACCTCGAGCACGAGCGCAAGAGCGCCGTGCGCCACGAGTACTTGCGGGGCGAGGTCTTCGCGATGGCGGGGGGCACGCCGGAGCACGCATTCCTGGCGAACGCGATCGGGGCTGAGCTCCGAGCCGCGCTCAAAGGCGGCTCTTGCCGGGTCTTCAACTCCGATCTGCGCGTGAGGTTGGTGGAGACCGACTACAGCTGCTACCCCGACGTCACGGTGGTCTGCGGCGAGCTGTTGCGCGCGCGCGATGACAAAGACGCGGCGAGCAACCCGGCCCTGGTGGTCGAGGTGCTCTCCGAATCGACCGAGGCGCACGACCGCGGCGCGAAGCTGGCGCACTACCGCCGCCTGCCGTCGCTGAAAGAGATCGTGCTGATCTCGCAAGCCCCCCAACGGGTGGAGGTCTGGCGGCGCGCGACCGGCCACTTCGAGGTCTTCGAGTGGGGCCCCGGCCAGCTGATCGAGCTGGAGTCCGTGAACGCGAAGATCGCGGTCGACGAGCTCTACCGCGGCATGCCCTGACGCTACTTTCCGAACTTCTTCGCGAGCTCAGCGATGGTCGAGACCACCTCGTCCTGCTCGGCTTCGGTCATCCCCGGGAAGATGGGGAGCGAAACGAGCCGCGGCCAGACGTCTTCGGCGACCTCGAACAGGCCGGGGCCGTAGCCGTAGGTGCGCTTGTAATAGGGGTGCAGGTGGAGCGGCATCCAGTGGACCGAGGTGGTGATGCCCTTCGCCTTCAGCTGCTCGATGAACTGGCCGCGGGCGTGACCGGGGGTGCCGTCGTCGCCGGGGAAGCTCCAGGCGCCGGCCTTCAGCCGCACCGCGTAGAGGTGCCAGGAGTGCTGACGATCGGCCAGCTCGACCGGGAGCTCGAGGCCGGGCACCTGCGAGAGCTTCTCGCCGTAGCGCTTGGCGACCCGCACCCGATCTTTCCAGAGCTCGTCGGCGCGGCGCAGCTGGTGAAGCCCGACCGCGGAGGCGATGTCGGTGAGGTTGTACTTAAACCCGGGGGCGTCGATCTCGTAGTACCAGCTGCCCTCACTGGTGAACCGCTTCCACGCGTCTTTGCTGATCCCGTGGAGGCCCATCACCCGCATTCGCGCGGCCCACTGATCGTCGTCGGTGACGGCCATGCCGCCCTCACCGGTGGTGATGCACTTGTTGGCGTAGAAGCTGAAGCAGGTGATGCCCGCGGTGGTGCCCGACTGCCGCCACGGCGCGGTGGCGTTCGAGCGGGTGAACGCCGGTAGCGTGTGGGCGGCGTCTTCGATCACCGGCACGCCGAGCTTCTTGCCGACCGCGTTGACGCCGTCGACGTCGGCCATCTGCCCGCCGTAGTGCATCGGAATGATCGCGCGAATCGGGCCGTACGGGCCCTTCAGCCCCGCGACCGGCTTGCCGGCCTGAATCGCCTCGACGGTGGCGGCGAGCTTCTGCACGTCGATGCAGAGCGTCTTCGGCTCGCAGTCGACCAGCACCGGAGTGGCCTCGAAGTAGCGCACCACCTCGGCGGTGGCGGCGAAGGTCATCGCCGGCACCAACACCAGGTCACCGCGGCGCAGCCCGACCGCCTCGAGCGCGAGATGCAGCGCGGCGGTGCAGGAGTTGAGCGCGATGGCGTGCTTGGCGCCGACCTTGGCGGCGAACTCGGTCTCGAACTGCTTGGTGCGCGGGCCGGTGGTGAGCCAGCCCGACTTCAGACAGGCGACGACCTCGTCGATCTCGGCCTGGCTGACGGACGGGCGAAAGAACGGTACGGACATGGGAGCGGGGACTTACCCCACCTTGAGTGCCCGGTGCGACCCGCCGGATTCTGTACCGCCGATTGGGCTACTCTGGTGACGGCCGGCGAGGAGAACTCTTGAAGCGCGAGTGGCTTGGAGCACTGACCGCGGGCGTGCTGCTGGGGTTCGGGTTCGCGTGCGGCAACACCAAACGCGCCTGCGTGCCGGGCGAGGCGATCGCCTGCAGCGGCCCGGCCGGCTGCCACGGTGGCCAGGTCTGCAGCGCCGACGGGCAGTCGTTCGGCCCATGTGAGTGCGGCGCCGGCGGCGGCTCCGCGGGCGGTGGCTTCACGGGCGGCGGAGGCTTCACGGGTGGAGGCGTCGCCACAGGCGGAGGCATCATGGGCGGAGGCGTCGGCGGCGGCGGCGGCTTCTTCGACTGCACCGGGGGCGGTTCATTCGGCGGCGGAGTCGCAGCAGGCGGAGGTGGCGGAGGCTGCCAGGACGTGTGCGACGACGCGGGCGCGACCGACTGCCAGGGCGGCGCCAACGCCGACGGCGGCGTACGCGTCTGCATTGCCGGCCCCAACAACTGCACCCAATGGGTCGATCAGCCCTGCGCCGCGGGAACGCTCTGCTACCCGTTCACCCACCAGTGCGTCGCGATTCCCGACGGAGGTTGTGTCGACCGCTATCGCCGCCTCAACGGCTGCCAACCGTGCTGTCCCGGGTTGCAGGCCGACAACACCGGGTACTGCGCACCGATCGACTGCATTCTCCCGGGCGGGGCATGCTCGGAGGAGACCCGGTGCTGCAACGCCGACCTGAAGCCCGGCTGCACCGGCACCTGCTATTTCTATTCGAAAGAGGGCACCACCTGCTCGATGAGCTCCGACTGCGGCGCCGACCTGCAGTGCAACCAGCCCAAGTGCGAATCGCGCGGCGCTCTCGATGCCGGCTGCGATCTTCAGCTCGGCGGCTTCTGCCTCGACGGGCTGAGCTGCACCAACGGTACCTGCAGCTGCCCCTGAGGATCGATATTCTGGTACCGGCCGGCGAGGAGATCTCTTGAAGCGCGAGCTTCTGTGGGCACTGCTGATGGGCGCGCTGTTGGGCGTCGGGTTCTCATGCGGGAGCGCTCCCCGCGCGTGCGTTCCAGGCCAATCGATTGCGTGCACCGGCCCGGGCGGTTGTCAGGGCGGCCAGGTCTGCAGCCCCGACGGCCAATCGTACGAGATGTGTGACTGTGGTTTTTCGGCTGGAGGTGGCTTCGCCTCAGGCGGAGGCTTCGCGAGCGGCGGCGGGGTGCCGTTCGGAGGAGGCGACTTCGGCGGCGGAGGCGGCGCTGGGGGCGGAATCGGCGGAGGCTTCGCCGAAGGCGGCGGCGGCGACGGAGTTGGAGGCGGCAGCGCGTGCCCCGAGAACTTCTGCCCGGAGTGCCCGGTGCCCTGCAGCGGCGGGCAGATGTTCTGCGAGTCAGACGGAGGCTCGTTCTTCTGCTTCGACACCGGGGCCACCTGCGGCGCGGTGTGGATTCAGAACGCCAACCCCTGCACGCCCGACGCGGGTGAAAACGCAGGCGTCGACGGTGGCGACGGCGGCCCGTGAGGTGGTTGGTGGCAATGCTCGCCGCGCTCGCGTGCTCCTGCGGCGACGCGTCTCCCAACTGCCGCCCCGGCGGGATCTACTCGTGCAGCGGCCCCGCCGCCTGTCGCGGCCGGCAGATCTGCGCGGCCGACGGTCAGTCGTTTCAACCCTGCGACTGCAGCAGGTTCCCCGACGGCGGGCGCTGAACGCTCAGCTGGCCATGCCGGGGAAGCGCTTGTTGTAATAGTCGTAGAACTCCTGCTTCGTGATCTGGCCGTCCTTGTTCACGTCGAACGCAGGGTTCTGCCGGGCGATGGTGTGCACCATGGAGTCGCTCCGCTCGGAGCCGATCACGAAGTCGTTCCCCTTGTTCAGGGCCAGCGGGTAGAAGGTCGCCAGGTACATGTCGGCGCCGCTCTTCAGCTTGCCGGCGTACGGCTTGTAGAACTTCTCGACGTAGTCCAACTGCTGGGTCGCGCTCATCTGCGACAGCGCCTCGGTGGTGGTGCCGAGCGCCTTCGCGGTCGAAGGCATGAACTGGATCAGGCCGGTGGCGCCGCCGTTCTTGTTGAACGCCTTGGTGTCCATGCCCGACTCGTTCTGCATGATCCCGAACAGCCACTCCGGCTTCACGCCCAGCCGCTGGGCGATGCCCTTCGCCTTGTCGACGAACTCCTGACCGTGCTTCTTGAGCGCGATCGCCTCGTACTGCCCCGCCGCGCCGGTGCTCGGGCCGGGGGTGACGTTCGACGGACCAGAGGGACCCGACGGGCCCTGCTGGTTCGGCGGGGTGGGCTGGTTCGGCTTCGGCTTCGGCCCCGGAGTGAAACCCGAGTCGAGCGCGGCGAAGGTGCGCGGGCCGGCCTGACCATCGACGCCGAGGCCCTGCGAGGCCTGGAACTTCTTCAGCGCCGCTTCGGTCTTCGGCCCGAACTTGCCGTCGACGTCGAGGTTGGCGCCCATCGCGTTGAGCTTCTGCTGAAGCTCCTTCACCGAGTCACCGGCCATGCCGCGCTTCAGCGCAGCGTCGCCCTGCATCACCGACTCGATGCTCGGCGCGTAGGTGTAGTTCTTCCCGTACTGCTGGGTGAACTGCTGCGGAGCCACGCCCACGCCATCGACACGATTGATCGCCATCGGTTTTCTCCTCGAAAGTGCGCCTGCGAAATTATCGACTTTCGAGAGTCTAAGTTGCAGCCGCAATGACCGTGGGAAATTCGAACGGTTACAGGGTCTTGCGGGCGGGCAGCTCGGTGACCGAACCGAGCCCCTCGCTCTGACCGAAGTCGAGCTGGGCGGCGACGATCGCGGTCGGGCGGCGCTTGGTGTTCTCGTACGCGCGCCAAACGTAGTCGCCGATGATGCCCAGGCCGAACGCGTTGAGCCCTCCGAAGAACACCACCGTGAGCACGATCGGGGTGTAGCCGGGCACCGCGATGCGCCCGGTCAACCAGCTGAGGAACACGGTGGTGCCGACCACCAGCGACAAGAACATCGCCACCGCGCCGATCAACGTGAGCAAGCGAATCGGCAGGTCGGTGAACGAGTAGACGCTGTCGAGCAGGTAGCGAACCTTCTTCTTCAAGGTCCACGCCGAACGGCCCGCCGCGCGCGCCAGCCGCTCGTAGGGCAGCGGCTTCACCCGGAACCCGACCCAGAACAGCTGAGCGACCAGCGACGAGTTGTTCTCCTCCAGCGCCAGCAGCGCCTTCAGCACCAGCTGGTTGCAGCCGAACACGTCGACGCCGCCCGCGGGGATCGCCGGGTTGATCGCCTTTCGGTACAGCCACCAGAACAGCTGCGAGGCCGCCGATGAGCCCGCCGGGTCGTTGCGCGAGGTGCGCTGGCCGACCACCACGTCGGCCTCGTCTTTCGCGAGCACGTGAAAGAACTGCTCCACCAGCTCGATCGGCTCCTGGAGGTCGGCCGCCATCACCGCGAAGTACCGCCCGCTCGCCGCCGCCAGCCCTGTGCGAATGGCGGCGAAGGAGCCGAAGTTGCGCGAGTGCGCCAACAGCTTGGAGCGGAACGACGCCTTCGGCAGCGCGTCGCGGAGCAGCTCGAAGCAGCGGTCGGGGCTGCCGTCGACCACGAACACCACCTCGAGGCCGTCGAGCTTCTTCGCCAGGCCGGTCACCGCCTCGAGCAGCGCCGGGAGCGACTCCTCGTTTCGGTAGACGGGAATGACGAGCGAGTACATCGGCGATCAACCCTTGGGCGAGAGCTCGGAGAGGAAGCTGTCGTAGTCGCGAATGTAGTCGCCCGCGTCGTACGGGTGCGAGGCGAACACCAGGAGCACCGCGTCGCTCGAGTAGTGGTACTGGCTGCCCCAGGTCATCGGTGGGTAATAGAGTCCCACATTCGGGCGATCGAGCACGAACTCCTCCCGCTGGGTGCCGTCGTCGGCGAGCGCCCGCACCGAGCCGGCGACGCAGATCAGAAACTGGTGGCAGCGGCGGTGGGCGTGCTCTCCGCGCACCTTGGTGCTCGGCACGTTGAAGACCAGAAAGCTGCGCTCGGGCTTGAACGGGAGGTCCTTGGCGAACTCGTGCGCCGCCAGGTCGCCGCGAATGTCGCCGCGCTTGGGCACCGTCACCAGCTTCACGCCCCGAATGCGCGACTCGATCGTGCCCGCTTCGGCCGGCGCCACCTGTCGCGACGCGGCCGGCTTCGACTCCACGTAGCCGCTGATGCGCGCCGGGTTGCCGACCACCACCGCGTTGGGCGGCACGTCCTGGGTGACCACCGCGCCGGCGCCGATCATCGCGTGCTGGCCGACGGTGATGCCGGGCAGCAGCACCGCGTTGGCGCCAATCGACGCGCCCTTGCGTACCACCGTGCGCGCGAACTCGACAGGCCGCTGCTTGCTCCGCGGGAAGGCGTCGTTGGTGAAGGTCGCGTTGGGGCCGACGAAGACGTCGTCTTCCAGGGTGACGCCGTCCCACAGCTGAACCCCGCACTTCACCGTCACCCGGTCGCCCACCACCACGTCGTTCTCGATGAAGACGTGGTCGCAGATGTTGCAGTCGCGGCCGAGCTTCGCCTTCGGGAGCACGTGGGCGAACGCCCAGATGCGGGTGCCCGCGCCGACGGTCGGGCTCTCACACAGCCCCTGCGGGTGAACGAACGGCTTTTCGGAGGTCGTCACGGCGTCCACCGGTTGCAGGCGTCGATCACCGTCTGCACTTCGGCGTCGGTGAGGAACGGGTGAATGGGAATCGAGAGCTCCTGCTTCGCGAACCGCTCGCCCACAGGGAACTGCCGGGTGCGGTTGGGCGCATGCCCGAGCTCGCGCATCGCCGGCTGGTGGGGAATCAAGGTCGGGTAGTGCACGCCCGAGGCGACGCCGGCGCCGGCCAGGTGCTTCTTGAACGACTCGCGATCGCCGTCGACGATCAGCGCGAACAGGTGCCACGACGACTCTCCGCCCTGGGGAGGCCGCACCGCGCGCAGCTTGGGGTGACTGAGCCCCTGCAAATATCGCTGCGCGATCTCGCGGCGGCGCTTCGTCTGAGAAGCCAGCGCAGGCAGCTGCACCGAGCGCATCATCGCCGCGTGGAGCTCGTCGAGCCGGCTGTTCAGCCCGATCTCCGAGTGCTGGTACTTGTCGCTCTGCCCGTAGTCGCGCAGGCAGCGGGCGCGATCGCGAATCGCGGGGTCGTCGGTGAGCAGCGCTCCGCCGTCGCCGAACGCGCCGAGGTTCTTGGTCGGGTAGAAGCTGGTGGCGAACACCGGGCTCAGGCTGCCGACGTGGCGGCCTTCGAACGACGCGCCGATCGCCTGGGCGCAGTCTTCCAGCACCACCAGCTGGTGCTTCTGGGCGAAGGCCGACAGCCGATCCAACCGCATCGGGTGGCCGTAGAGGTGCACCGGCACGATGAACCTGGGCTTCACCGGCAGCCCGGCGATCACCTTCGCGCCGTCGTCGAGGTCGAGCGCGCCGTGCTCGTCGAGGTCGGCGAACACCGGCACCGCGCCCACCTTCACGATCGCCAGCGTGGTGGCGAAGGCGCTCATCGGGGTGGTGAGCACGACGTCGCCCGCCTTCATCCCCGCGCAACGAAACGCGATCTCCAGCGCGTCGAGGCCGCTCGCCACTCCGACCGCGTATTTGGCGCCCCAGAACTTCGCCAGGTCGGCCTCGAACTGCTCGACCTCTTTGCCGAGAATCAACCAGCCGCTCTGACCGACGCGCTCGACCGCGGCCAGGTAGGCCTCGCGGGAGTGCTCCCACTGCAGTTTGAAGTTGGCCAGGCCGATCATCTTTGAAAGCTCTATCTGACTGTTCCCGCTGACCGGTCAAGCTTTCATGCGGTTGAGCGAATCGATCGAACGCTCGGCCTGATCGAGGGCGGGGTGAGGGTTACCGCCGCGACCCACCACCGAGGCAAAGGTGCGGGCGATCACCGACAAATCGAACAGCGGAGACGACCGGTCGACCCCCTCCAGCGCCAGCGACAGCTTGGCCGGGAGCACCGCCTCGACGTAGGCGCGCTCGCGGTCGTCGGCCTTCGAGAGCAGCTCTTCTTCGTGGCGAAAGGTGAGCGACGCCAGGTCGGTGATGCCCGGGCGCACCTCGAGCAGCCGCAGCCACTCGGGCTTGTAGAGCCGCACGTAGCGCTCGGCCTCCGGGCGCGGCCCGACGATGCTCATCTCGCCCCGCACCACGTTGAGCAGCTGGGGCAGCTCGTCGAGCTTGGTCAGCCTCAACAACCGGCCCACCCGGGTGACCCGGGGGTCGCCGGCGGCGGTGACCGCGGGCCCGAGGCTGGGCGCGTTCGGCACCATGGTGCGCAGCTTGTAGAGCCGCAGCGGGCGCCCTCCCCTGCCGACCCGGGTCTGGGCGAAGAACGCGGGCCCCTTCGAGTCGAGCTTCACCGCCAGCGCCAGGCCGGCGATCACCGGCGAGGCGGCGGCGAGCGCGGGCACGCCGACGGCGAGATCGAACGCCCGCTTCCACCAGCTCATCGTGGGGTCGCCCGAAACCAGCCCACCGTCTGAGCGATGCCCTCGGCGAGCGCGACCTTCGGAGCCCACCCGAGCGCGGTCCTGGCGAACGCGGCGTCGAGGCTGCTGCGGGCCAGATCGCCCAGCCGGCCCGCTTCGTGGCGCGCGGCGAGCTTCGAGCCGGCCGCGCGCGCGATCTCGGCGTAGAGCGCGGTGACCGAGGTCTCGACGCCGGTGCCGATGTTCACCGCGCCCTTGTGAGCGGTGGTGATCGCGAGCACGTTGGCCCGCACCACGTCGGACACGTGCACGAAGTCGCGGGTGGCGCTGCCGTCGCCGTAGATCGCGCACGGCTCACCGGCGAGCAGGCGGCGGGAGAAGATCGCCACCACCCCCGCCTCGCCGGCGGAGTTCTGCCGCTGGCCGTAGACGTTGGCGTAGCGGAGCGCGACCCACTCCAGGCCATACATCGCCGCGAACGCCTGGAGGTACAGCTCGCCCGAGGCTTTCGCGACTCCGTAGGGAGAGATCGGCGCCACCGGGTGGCTCTCGCCGGCCGGGAAGTGGCTCTGCACCCCGTACATCGCCCCACCGGAGGAGGCGAAGATGACCCGCCTCGCGCCCGCGCGCCGGGAGGCCTCGACCACGTTGAGCAGCCCGACCAGATTGACGTCGGCGTCGTAGCGAACGTCGGCCACCGACTTGCGCACGTCGATCTGCGCGGCGTGGTGGTTGAGCACCTCGGGCTTGAAATCGGCCAGCGCTTTCGCGGCCTCCGGCGAGCGAATGTCGGCCTGCACCAGGGTCGCCTTCGCGGGCACCTGCTCCCGGCGCCCCGACGAGAGGTCGTCGATCACCAGTACGGTGTGACCTTCCGCCACATAGGCGTCGGCGATGTGGGAGCCGATGAAGCCCGCGCCACCGGTGATCGCGATTCGCATCGGGGCCTTCTAACCACACCTTGGGGCCCGATTGGGTTGCCGGAGGGCCCTTGTTATAGGCTTTGGGTCGCTCCCGCCCAGAAGGACACCCATGCGGCTCCTGCTCGCCGTCTCAATCGCTTTGCTCGCGACGTCAACGCTCGCCCAGGGCCAGAACTGCGCCTGGACCAACGACGACGACTTCATTCTCGCCACCACCACCGACGCCAACGCGGCGGCGGCGATGGCCGAGCCGGGCAGCGGCACCGAGTACGTGGCGGGCATCTCCACCGACGGCGTCACCGGCCACTGGGTGGTGCGCAAGCGCCAGAGCGGCACCTGGTCGACGGTCGACGACTTCATCTACTCGATCGGCCTGTTCAGCCACGCCGAGTCGATCGCGCGCGACTCCAACGGCCGAATCATCGTCGCCGGCGGCGCCAACGCGTTGAACAACGCCGGCCACTGGCTGGTTCGCCGCAGCGCCAACGGCGGCACCAGCTGGTCGACCGTCGACGACTTCGCCGACCCGACCACGCCCGCCAGCTGGGCGAACGCCGCGACCACCGTCGGCAACTCGGTGATGGTGGGCGGGGTGCACAACGAGTCTCCCCAGAACTGGTCGCACTGGATCGTGCGGCAGAGCAGCAACCAGGCCCAGACCTGGACCACCATCTCCGACGTGCCCGGCATCATGTACGGCGACTCGGTGCTGGCGATGGACACCGAGCCTTCGGGCGCGGTCTGGGCGGCCGGCTACAACTACGACGGCACCGGCTACCGCTGGCAGGTGCGGCGCCGGAGCGCGACCGGCACCACCTGGACCCTGGTCGACGATCAGAGCGGCGGCTACGCGATGTGGGCCGCCACCGTGGTCGCTCCGTCGAACAACACCGCCTACGTGGCCGGCTACTCGTGGCCGTCGATGAGCTCGGCGGCGACCTGGATCGTTCGCAAGACCACCAACGGAGGCCAGAGCTGGACGGTGGTCGACTCGTTCACCAACGGCACCGGCAACTCCTGCGCGGCGCGCGGCGCGACCTACAGCTCGCAGGAGCACGCGATCTACATCGTCGGCAACTGCACCTCTTCGGCGAGCGCCGGCTACCACTGGGTGACCCGCCGCAGCGACAACGGCGGCTCTACCTGGACCACCGACGACGACTACCAGATGGTCTCGGGCTTCGAGAGCTACCCGACCGGCGCCAGCGCGACCCAGGCCAGCCACATCTACGTCGCCGGCACCGCGACCGACAGCTCGCACCACAAGCACTGGATCACCCGCCGGCGCGCCTGCAACGGCAACGGCAACGGGAATGGCGGCGGCGGCGCGGCGCTGCTCAACGGCAACAGCATCACCGGGCACGCGTTCGGCCGCGGCCGCGGCAACTGACTCAGGGCACCAGCACGCCGAGCACGTGGGTGTTGAGCAGCTTGAGCTGCTCCAGCGCCGACGCCAGCGGCCACGACAGCGGCACCAAGCGCCGCGCCAGCGGTGGCGCCAGGGTCACCCGGTAGAAGCGGCTCGCGCGCGCGCCGAACAGCTGCTTCACCTCGCGCACGCTCACGCCTTTGACCTGCCGGTTGAACGGGTTGTCGTAGACGAAGTCGTACCAGAGCACCGCGCCGCCCGGCTTGAGCACCCGCAGCATCTCGGAGGCGAGCCGCTGCTTCATCTGCGGGTCGAGCACCGAGGTGAACACCGTCGACTGGAACACCAGGTCGAAGCGGGCGTCGGGCCAGGGGAGCCGGGTGGCGTCGCCGTTGACGATCGACGCCAGCGGGAAGGCGGCCTTGGCGTCGGCCGCGCGGGCGCTGTTCAGCTCGATGCCGAACTGGTGCTGCGCGGGGAGCCCGAGGCGGCCGAAGGTGTTGAACCACTCTCCGGCGCCGCAGCCGATCTCGAGCACGGTGCGATTCGCGAGAGGAAGAGCGCCGTGCCAGGCGAGCGCGTCGCGCAGCGCCCGCTCCCGGCCGTGCAAGGCGAACAGGTTGGCGGGGCGATCGAAGTCGTAGAACCCGCCGGGGATCTCCCGCGCGCGCCGCTCGTACTCGGCCTTGATGCGGGCGAGCTCCGGGTCGGCGCTCATCCCACCGCTCCGGCGCGGGCCTGGGGGCGCGACTCGAAGTGCACGGTCAGCCAGCGGTCGGCGAGGAACGCGCGGAACACCGCCTGGGCAGACTCCTCGTCGCCGCTGAGCGCGCGGGTGAAGGCGGCGCGCATCGCCTCGCGATCGAGCTGCGCCCAGATCGGGCCCTTGCCGGCGAGAAACTGCTCCAACGGCTGACGCAACGGCCCCGACAGCCAGCGCAGCTGCGGGGTCTCGAAGCCGAGCTTGGTGCGGCGGCGCACGATCTCATCGGGGAGTTTGCCGGTCATCGCCTCGCGCAACGGCTCCTTCACCCAGCCGCCGCGGTAGAGCACCTTGGGGTCGAACGAGAGCGAGGTCTCGATCAGCTCGTGGTCGAGGAACGGGTAGCGGCCCTCGACCGAGAAGGCCATGAAGTTGCGGTCGTCCCACTTGAGCAGGCGCGGCAGGTAGAGCTCGCGAATCTCGAACACCCGGCGCTCCTGGTCGCTCGCCTGGAGCACCCGCTGCAACGCCGCCTGGGCCGGAGTCGACGCCGCGCTCGCCGCCCGCGAGCGGTAGCGCTTCAGCATCACCGGCACCTGCTTGAGCGCCTCCAGGTTGCCGCCGCGCAAGAAGCCGAGCCCTTCGGAGAGCAGCGCGCCGGCCTTGCGCTGGAGCAACGCGCTGCGCACGAAGGTGAAGTACGACTGCCAGTAGCCGGCGAGCACCTCGTCGCCGCCCTGCCCGTTCAGCGTCACCGGCACCTTCGCCTCGCGGGTGATGCGGGCGACGCACCAGCCGGCGTACTGGCTGAGCGAGCCGACCGGCTCGTCGTGAATGAAGACGAAGCGGTCGAGCTCTTCGAGGAACTGGCG
Organism: Myxococcaceae bacterium; assembly: GCA_047602415.1. Classification (GTDB taxonomy): domain Bacteria; phylum Myxococcota; class Myxococcia; order Myxococcales; family Myxococcaceae; genus JASGHH01. The sequence goes on from JASGHH010000001.1 coordinate 2,662,296, forward strand.
CGGGTCGGGGGTGACGAAGTGCGGCTTGGCGGCGGGCAGCCGGCCGAGCACGTGGTCGACGTAGCGGCGCTCGTCAGACGGGTCGTCGGGGAAGGTGGCGGTGAAGGTGAGCAGCGCCGCGGGGTCGAGCCCGGCGACCAGCGCCGCCACGCTGCTGGAGTCGAGGCCGCCCGAGAGCGCACAGCCCACCGGCACGTCGGCGCGCAGGTGCTGGCGAACCGCGAGCTGGAGCGCGGCGAGCAGCCGGTCTTTCGCCTCCACCCGGTCGCGCACCTCGGGGCGAACCCGCTCGGGGAACCAGTACGGCAGGTTCTCGAGCAAGGTGCCCTTCTCGAGATCGAACACCGAGCAGGTGCCGGGCGGCAGCGGGGTCACGCCCTCGAAGAAGGTGCGGCGCTGATCTTCGTAGCCGGTGGCGAGGTAGGCCGAGAGCGCGTCTGGGTCGGGCGAGAGCGAGAAGCCGAGCGCGCTCAGCTGTTTCAGCTCGGAGCAGAACGCCAGGGTGCCGTTTCGCTCGGCCAGGTAGAGCGGCTTGATGCCGAGGCGGTCGCGCGAGGCGATCACCCTGCCCTTGGCGAAGTCGGCCAGCACCAGGCCCCACATGCCCTTCAGCCGGGCGAAGGCGCCGACGCCCCACTCTTCGTAGGCGGCGAGCAGCACCTCGGTGTCGCTGGTGCTGACGAAGCGGTGGCCCAGCCGCTCGAGCTCCGCCTTCAGCTCGGGGTAGTTGTAGATCTCGCCGTTGTAGGTGATCCAACAGCGGCCGCGGCGCATCGGCTGCCGCCCGCCTTCGGAGAGGTCGATGATCGACAGCCGGCGGTGGCCCATCGCGATGCGCCAACCCGCGCCGCGCGAGAGCTCCTCACCGCGCGGCGAGAGATGAACGATCGCCTCGCCATCGGGCCCACGGTGGCTGACCGCGCCGATCATCGCCGCCATCTCGGGCGGGGGGCCGGAGGCGTCGGGGCGACGAAGGAGAGCGGCGATTCCACACATCGGTGAACGACCCCTAGTCGAACCCGCCCGGCGCGGCAATGGCGTGACGGATCAGCCGATACCGGCTAGGTGGAGCGCAGTGAAACTGGGGTTCGTGAGCGCGCGGTGGTCCAGCCGCGACCAAGACGGGCTGTGGACCGAGGCGGGCGTGGGCCGCATTCTGGAGGCGCTCCGGCCCCAGTTCGAAGAGGTGCACGTCGGCCTCGCGCTTTCGCCCGAGAAGCTGCAGCTGCATGACCATCTGTTGCCGCCAGGGCGGTTCGAGATTCATTCGCTCCCCTGGCTGCCGAGCGTGGTGGGCGGCATCACCAAGGGGCGCGACTGCCGCAAGGTGATCGCCGAGATCGAGCAGCGCTGCGACGTGGTGGTGGTGCAGCTGCCCTTCGCCGCGCCGACCGGTCTGCTCCCGGCGCGAAAGCCGCGCGTGTACCACCTGTGCGCCGACATCGTCGAAATCGTGCGGTCCTCGACGTACTACCGGGGCCCGAAGCGAATCGCCGCGGTGGGGCTGGCGCGGGGCATCGACCAGCTCGAGCACTGGTTGATGAGGCGGCCCAACGCCCGGCACGTGGCGAACGGCCGCGAGCTCCATCGAATGTTCGGCGGCGACTCGCGGGGCAGCGTGGTGGTGTCGGCCACCCTGCTCGACCGCGACGTGATGAGCGTGCCGCGGCAGCGCCCGCCCGAGGCGCCGTTTCGCATTCTGTTCGTCGGCTACCTGCGCCACGAGAAGGGCATCGGGGTGCTGCTCGACGCCTGCAAGCGGCTGGCGGGGCGCACCTCGCGCAAGCTGGAGCTGGTGGTGGTGGGCGCCCAGCACTCCGAAGACCGCGGCGTCACCGCCGACGTGCAGCGGGGGCTGAAGGCGCTCGAGGGCAGCGTCGACGTGCGCTTCGAGGGCCACCTGCCCTTCGGGCCGAAGCTGTTTCAGGCCTACGCCGACGCCGACGTGCTGGCGCTCCCGAGCCTGAGCGAGGGCACGCCGCGGGTGCTGGTTGAAGCGCGCGCCTTCGGCTGCACCGTGGTCGCCTCGCGGGTGGGCGGCATTCCCAGCTCGGTGGAGCACGAGGCCGACGGGCTGCTGGTGCCCCCGGGAGAGCCCGAGGCGTTGGCGGGGGCGCTGCTGCGGGTGGCCGACGACGCCGCCCTGCGCCGCCGGCTGGTGGAGGCAGGCATCGCAACCGCCCGCCGTCACACGGTGGAGGCGATGGCGGGGGTGATTGCCACCGAAGCGAAACGGGCCGCCGGGCGCGGTTGAACCGCCGCCGCCCTTCAGGGTACTAGTGCCCGGGTTTCCCGTGTTTACCCTCGAGTACTTCACCACCGGCCGCTGGCGCTGGTTCTGGCGCCTCCTCCCCGTCCTCGAGACGGTGGCGCTGCTGGTGCTCTACCGGGGTGCACACCGTTACGCGGCCCCAGAGTTCGGCGGTCCCGAGCCGTTCGAGAACCACCGAGCGGCGATGGAGATTCTCGACCACGGCACCACCGCGATGACCTTTCACGCCACCGGGTACTCGTACCTGGTCGCGCTGGCGTACGTGCTGTTGCCGCGCACCCCCAACTCGATGCTGATGGTGCAGGGCGTGATGCTGGTGCCGACGGTGTGGGCGATCGAGCAGCTGGCGCTCAAGTTCGGCGGCGAGCGGGTTCGGCAGATCTCGCTGGTGCTGGCGGGGCTCTACTACCCGTTCGCGTACTACGCGGCGACCTTCACCTCGGTGTTCCCCGCGGCGGTGTTCGCCACCCTGGCCTGCGCGTTCCTGTTGCCGCTGCTCGAGAAGTGGGACCTGAAGTACGCGTTGGCGTGCGGCGCGTCGCTCGGCGTGGCGGTGTGCTGCCGGCCGAACCTGGGCGGCCTGGGCATCGTGTTCGTGATCGCGATCTTCCTCGCCAGCCGGTCGATCCCCCAGACGCTGCTGCGCGCGGCGCCGATCGGCGTGCTGTCCCTGCTGTTCCTGGCGACGATGACGTTCTTCAACCCGCCGGAGCCGGGGCAGTTCGTGCGCGGCAGCCAGGCGATGAACCGCTCGCTGCTCGAGGGCACCTACCAGTTCGAAGATCGCTGGTGGGACTGGGAGGCGCTCAACGACCCGAAGGTGATCGCGCCCTTCTGGGATCACGCGCACCGCCTGGAGGCCGAGTCGGGCAAGCCGCTGGAAGACCCGGCCACGCAGCTTCTGGCGCGCCGCGACGCCTGGGCGCGGATGAGGGCGAACCCCGCGGGAGTCGTCAAAAAAGCCGCGATCAGCGCGGTGCGGCTGTGGATCTTCATGCCGTCGCACTCCAAGTCGATGGCGGTGAAGGTGCTGATCACCGTGCAGGAAGCCCTGCTGCTGCTGCTGGCGCTGTTCGGCCTGCGCACGATGTTTCGCGAGAAGAAGCCCTGGGTGCTGGCGACCGGCGTGCTGCTGATCCCGACGCTGACCCACATTCTGATGCACGTCGAGGCGCGCTACTCACTGCCCGGCCGCGGCGTGGAGGTGGCGCTGATGGCGGTGGGCATCGCGGCGCTGTTCCCGAGCCGGGTGAAGAAGCCTGCGGAGGCCGCGGTGGCGCCACCCGCTGCCGCGGTTGAACCGGTGCAGGCGCCGTGAACGCTCCCCGTGCCGCCGTCGCTCCGGCTCCGCGTTTCTCGGCGCAGTCGCTGCTGCTGTTCGCGATGGGCCTGGCGCTGTTCGGGTCGACCTTCGAGCTGACGCGAATCAAGGTCGCCGGCTTCATGGTGCACCCGGTGCTGCTGCTCACCATTCCCACCTTCTTGCTGGTGGTGCCGCGGCGGTTTCGCTTCTTCCCCCAGTCGGTGGCGGGGGCGATGTTGGTGTTCGAGGTGGGCTGGGTGCTCTGCGGCCTGCTCGACACCCAGTTCTTCTACGAGCTGCCGGTGAAGCTGTTCAGCACCCTGCTGACGGTGGTGACGGTGGCGCTGGTGGTGCGCAGCGAGCTCGACTACCGCTGGGGTGTGCTCGGGCTGGCGCTGGGCGTGGCGTTGATGGCCTCGCACGGCTTGTTCACCGGCGACATCGGGAGCGAGACCTTCAACCCGGTCGAGGTCGGCAACAAGAACGCGTTCTCGCTCTACGCGCTCCCGGCGCTGCTGCTGTCGACCCACCTGATTCTGCAGGGCGGGTGGACGCGGATCTACCGCTGGCTGCTGATCGGCACCTCGCTGGTGATCCTGGTGACCGTGTTCTCGAGCGCGAACCGCTCCGGCTGGCTGGGCGCGGTGGTGGTGGGCGCGACGCTCTTGATCACCCAGCAGCGCCGCGGCGCGACCACGGTGCTGGTCGGCGTGCTGCTGGTGGGCACGATCTACATTCTCAACACCTACCTCGACGTCGGCGTGTTCGAGCGCCGCCTCGACCAGACCTTCAACGGCTACCAGTCAGACGATCTGCGCGAGGCGCTCTTTCAGCAGTGCTTCTGGATCGGCATCGACCACCCGATCCTCGGGATCGGCCCGTACCAGATCAACTTCGAGCTCGCGCACCGGGTCGACACCACGATGCCGATGATCGGCCCCCACAACGCGGTCACCTTCCTGTTCGGCGCCGGGGGCATCGTGCTGTTCGGCACCTGGCTGTTCCTCGGCCGCTCGATCTGGAAGTTCGGCAACCGCGCCTTCGGGCGGTTCAGCATTCTTCACGCGCTGATCGTGCTCTGGGTGGTGCGCGGCTGCTTCAGCGACGAGGTGCTCTACTCGCCCGCGTTCGCGATCGCGTTCGGCCTCACCTTGGGCCTGGGCATGAACAAGACCCCGGTGCCGTCAGCGCCGCTCGATCAGGCCGCGCAGAAACCGGTCAAGGCGTTCGGCAATGTGGTCCCGATCGTACAGGGTCTCCGCCGCGCTCCGGCCCCCCTTGGCCAGCTCCGCTCGTAGCGCGGGGTCGCGGGCCAGCCGTTCGAAGTGAGCGCGCAGGCCGGCCGCATCGCCGGGGTTCACCGCCAGGCCGGCCTTGGCATCGGTCACCCGCCGCGCCGCCTCACCGGAGGCGACCAGCAGAATCGGCAGCTCCGACGCCATCGCCTCGTAGATCTTGCTCGGCACCGCCCCGGGAATGTCCATCCCCAGGCTGATCAGCGCCACGTCGGCCGACGCGAGCAGCGCGGGGATCGCCTCACGCGGCTGCGCCGGCACCAGCTTCACCCGGGAGATCTTCTCGTCGCGCACCCGCTGCTCCAGATGCGCGCGCACCGGCCCGTCGCCGATCAGCACCGTGCGGCCGGGCACCGAGGGGTCGAGCGACTTCATCAGGTCGAGCACCGCGTCGAGGCCCTGAGCGAGCCCGAGCAGCCCCGCGAACACGAACACCGGCCCCGGCTCGTCGCCCAGCAGCGCCTTCGCCTGCGGAGTCGACTTCGCCTTGCCCCATCGGCCCGGAGTGACGCCGTTGGTGACCAGCTCGGTCGGCACCTGAGGCGCCTTGCGGCGAACCTCGTCGAGAATCTCGCTCGACTGCCCGGTGACTCCGGCGGCGCGGCGGTAGAGCGTCTCTTCGAAGCGCTCGGCGATCATGGTGGCGGTGCCCGGCTTCACCACGCCCATCCGAATCGCCGACTCGGGCCAGAGGTCGCTGACGTTGAACACGTACGGGCGCCGAAACGCCGCCGAGAGCGCGAGCGCGCCGAAGCCGATGAACAGCGGAGGCGACTCGACGAACAGCAGGTCGGGCCGCTTGCACAGCGCCGGGCCGAACACCGCCGCGCTGCTGGCGAACGACATGTAGCTGGCCACCCGCTTGGTGAAGCCCTTCTGCGCCGGGTAGAGCGGCACCCGCACCGTGCGCATGCCGGCGATCTCTTCGACCACCGGCTTGAGCGGCTGGTAGCCCTTGCGGACCTTGCCCTCGGGGTAATTGGGAAGCGCGGTGAGCACCTCGACCGACCAGCCGAAGTGCTTCAGCCGATCGCCGAGCTCCGACAGGCGCGCCTGGGGAGCGCCCATCTCCGGCGGGAAATACTGGGTGAGCATCAACAGCCGCGGCGCTTCGCTCAACGCTCGCCCCGCGAGAGGTCGACCCGGCTCGAGAGCAGCTTGTACGAGGTGCGCGCGGCGACCTTGCCCAGGGGGCCGGCGGCGAGCAGCCCACGGAGCACCCACAGCTTCCAGTTCGACGAGGCATGCTGGGGGTAAGCGGCGCTGCCGAACGCGGCGACCCGCTTGGCGCGAATCGCGTTGCCCTTGGCGAGGGTGGCGAGGCCGTGGCGGGCGATGTCGTGCTCGACGAACGCGCGCTCCAGCTCTTCGCGGGTGAGCCCGGCGCGCTTGAGCAGGTTGGCGTCGACCTCGAAGGTGTTGGCGTACTCGTCGACCAGGTACTTGAGCGCGCCCGAGGCGGCCTGCTGCGCGGTCTGGTTGGCGGCGTGCCAGCGGTAGGCGAACAGCGGCGCGTCGACGAAGTAGGCGTGCGAGGCGACGCCGAGCAGCCGCCAGTGGAACCACTTGTCGGGGTTGATCAGCCGGCCGCCGCCGTAGCCCTCGATGCGCTCGTAGAGGCTGCGCGAAAAGGCGGTGGCGAGAAAGTTGAACGGGTTGCGCAAACGCTTCAAGGCCCGGCGGAGCAGCTCGCCCGAGGGCACCCGGTAGACCTTGGCTCCATTGGGCGCGGGCAGGTTCGGCGCGAGGTCGGCTTCGGTCCACAGGTCAGCGTCGGCGCCGAGGCTGCCGGTGACCTTGTCGTCGGCGTCGATCACTTCGGCGGTGCTGGTGACGATCGCGTCGGGCTCGATCGCCTTGAACAGCGCGTCGTAGGCGGCGAGCGCGCCGGGGCGCATCAAGTCGTCACTGGAGAGCATCAACATCAGCTCGCCCTTCGCCATTCGCCCGGCGTGGTCGAGGTTGCCGGCGAAGCCCACGTTGGCGTGGTTGATCTTCACCTTCACCCGCTCGTCGTTGAGGCCGCGGGCGAGCTCGACCGAGCGGTCGGTGCTGGCGTTGTCGGAGATCAGCACCTCCACCGACGGGCCCTGCTGCGAGAGCACGCTGGCGATCGTCTTCCCGAGGTAGCGCTCGTAGTTGAAGTTGGGAATGCAGATCGAAAACCGGGCCGCCACGAATCACCCCGCGAGAAGAGCCGACACCGCGCTCCAGCTGGACCAAAGAGGGAACGCCATCGCCTGGCTATAGACCGAGAGCATCTGATCGGCACACGACTCGATCGAGAACAGCTGTTTCGCCCTCGCCCGCCCCGCCGCCGAGAGCCGCTCGCGCAACGGCTGCGCGTCGAGCAACCGCTGGGTGTGCCGCACCAGCCCCTCGACGTCGTCGACGCCCGCGAGCAGGCCGCTGTCTTCGTTCACCGTGGTCTCACGCACGCCACCCGCGTCGATGCCCACCACCGGTCGCGCCGCGGCCATCGCCTCCACCACGGTGCGGCCGAAGGACTCCTGATCGACCGGGTGCACCAGCAGATCGGCGTTGGCCAGAATCTGCTCGGGAGGCGCAAAGCCACCCAAGGTCACGCCTGCCGCTTCGGCCGCAGCGACCACGCCGGTGATGTACTCGTCTTGCTTCTGGTCGGCGCCGGCGCCGTAGAGCACGAACTCCGCGCGCCCACGCAGACGGGCGGCGACCTCGATGAACAGCTTGTGCTTCTTCCAGCGCGAGGTGAGGTTGGCGATCATCACCACCCGCTTCACCGGCCCCTTGGGCGGCGCGAGCGCGAGAAACGCGGAGAGATCGAGCCCGTTGTAGACGACCTTCAGCCGGTCCTCCTCGACCAGGCCCTCGAGCGGCGCGGCGGTGGCCTTCGAGTTGGCCACCATCACACTGGCGTGCTCGTGGAGGTAGCGGCCGAGCGGTGCGCCCTCCAGCCGCAGGTAGAACAGGGTGCCGAGGAGCTCGCGCACATGCCACACGTGGGGCAGCCGGAGCGCCCGCGCGACATTGCCGCCCTCGACGGTGAGCACGGTGTTGCTGTGAATCAGCTCCGCGCCGTGCTCCTGGGCTGCGCGCAGGGTGGTCCAGCTGGAGCGCATCGCGAACCCGGTGCGGCCCAACTGCAACGCCTCGAGCGCCGGGCGCTTCCACCACTTGGCGCGGGTCTTCTTGTTCCACCAGTAGAGCTCGGCGAAGGTGGCCTTGCCGTCGCAGGCGTCGAGCAGGTCTTCCCGCTCCGCCGGCGAGCCGACGTCGTGACAGACTGCCGCCGAGGCGACGCCCTGGCGCTTGAGCTGACGAATCAGCGACAGCGTGCTCATCGCGGCGCCGCCCGACGCCGAATTCAAGACGTGGAGCACGCGGCGCGGCGGCCGCTTCACTTCGCGGCTCCCAACAACACGTCGGCGATGCGCGCGCCGGCCTTGCCGTCCCAACCTTCGATCGCGCCACCGAGCGGGAAGCTGCCCGCGGCGAGCTCGGCCAGCGCCTGCTTGGCCTTCTCGAGCGAGCGGCCAATCAGCCGCGACGAGCCCTGGGTGAGCGTCACCGGGCGCTCGGTGTTCTCGCGCAGGGTGAGGCACGGCACCTGGAGCACGGTGGTCTCTTCCTGCGCGCCGCCGGAGTCGGTGAGCACCGCCTTCGCCCCCGCCATCAAGCCGATGAACTCGAGGTAGTCGAGCGGAGGGCAGGCCCGAACGCCCTTGGGCAGCTCGAGGCCCCACTGCTGCACGCGCGCGGTGGTGCGGGGGTGCATCGCGAACAGCACCGGGCCGGCCTTGGCGCACTCGGCGAGCACCGCCATCGCCTCGTCGAACGACTCGCGGGCGTCGACGTTGCCGGGCCGATGCAGCGTGGCGATGAAGTACTTGCCGCGCTCGAGGCCGTGACGGGCCCACGGCTGGTCGGCGATCGCCTGCTCCTTGAAGCGCAGCAAGGTGTCGATCATCACGTTGCCGACCAGGTGCACCTGCGATGCGGGGTGGCCTTCAGCGAGCAGGTTCTTCACCCCCGACGGCTCGCTGGCGAACAGCCGGTGGGCGATCGCGTCGACCACCTTGCGGTTGCGCTCCTCGGGCATGGTGTCGTCGAAGCTGCGCAGGCCGGCCTCGACGTGGCTGACCTTCAAGTCGCAGGCGTCGGCGGCGAGGGCTCCGGCAGCGGTGGAGGTGACGTCGCCGACCACGATCAGCTCGTCGAGCTTCAGCGTCGGCAGCAGCGCCGAGAGCTTCTCGATCGTCACGCCGAGCTGCGCGCCGCGGCCGCCCGCGGAGACGCCGAGGTGATGATCGGGAGGCGGCAGCGACAGCCGATCGAAGAACGCCTGCGAGAGCGAGGCGTCGTGGTGTTGGCCGGTGTGAATCAGCACCGGCTTCACGTTGCGAGCCGCGAGCGCGCGGATCACCGCCGAGGCTTTGACGAAGTTGGGGCGGGTGCCGACGATGATGCCGAAGCGCATGTGCTGCTCCGCTGCGTACCCACTGGGAGAGCCTGCGTTCAAGGGGTTTATGAGCGGCGTTTGCCGCCACCCAGGCGCCGTTTCACCAGCGTAACGGCCTCGAACAGGGCGGGATCCTTGGTCAGGTAGAGAATGGCGACGAACCCGAGGCTGATCGCGGCGTTGACCCCGGCCTGAGACCAGGCGCCCATGCCCGCGGTCTTGAACGAAACGGCGATCGCGGCGGAGGCGATCACGGTCATCACCGCCGCCCGCTTCCACCGATAGGGCACCTTCACCATGCGCCGGGCGGTCGCCGCAGCCAGGCCGCTCGAGACCAAAAGGCCGCAGGTGGTGGCCCAGGAGACGCCCGCGGCGCCGTACGGCTTCACCCAGAGCACGGTCAGCCCGACGGTAACGGCGGCGTTGGCGAGGCTGATCAACGGCACCAGCCAGGTGCGCTGACTGTAGAAAATCTCGGGGCTGGCGAGGGTGTAGAAGATCTGAACCACCTGAAACGCGGCCACCACCGGCACCAGCGGCGCGGCGGCGTGGAAGCGCTCGGGGGTGAGAATGCGAATCGCGGGCGGGCCCATCAGGGCGACTCCGACGCCGAAGATCAGAAAGCCGATCCACACGGTGCGGGCGATGCCGGCGATGCGCTGCACGTTCTCTTCGGTCGGGTCCTTGCGGGCGGCGAAGTAGATCGGCAGGTAGGCGGTGGCGAAGGCGGAGACGACGATCGCGAGCGGGCTGGCGAACTTGGTGGCGATCGCGAGCACTCCGACGTCGTAGACGCCGTCGACGTTGGCGAGCAGCGCCCGGGTGGCCACCGGAGACAGCTCGCCGATCAACTGGCTGGGCAGAATGCCGACCGCGTAGAGCAGCGCCGGCCTCATCATCGACCGGTCGTAGCGGCCGCTGAGGTCGGGCTTCAGGTACGCGATCGCCTGGATGAAGAAGAGCACGCCGGCGACGTGGAAGGACAACAGCATCCCCAGCACCGACATCTTGAAGCCGACGATGAAGACGATCGCGAGCACGATCTGCACCGTGGCGTTGGCGAGCGAGAGCTTGGCCGAGTACGCCGACTGCTCGCGGGCCTGAATCAGCCGCCGCTGAATGTCGGAGTTGCCCGCCAACACCTGGGTGACCACCACCAGCGCTCCCAACGGGAGCAGCGCGATCCCGGGCAGGGTCTTCGGTGCGTAGATCGGCCAGGCGGCGATCGCGATCGCTCCGATGCCGAGGCTGGCGAACACCTGAAACCAGCCGACGGTGGTGATCAGGTTGCGGAGGTCGGGGCCTTCTTTGTGGTCGTAATAGAAGCGGGTGACCGCGCCGCCCACGCCGAGCCGCATCAGAATGAACAACATGCTCCCGAACGAGGTGAGCATGTCGAGCACGCCGTAGTCCTCCGGCGAGAGGTACGCGGTGTAGACCGGCACCAGCAGAAACCCGACCACCTGCGGCAGGATTCGCCCCAGCCCGTAGTTGAAGGTGCCGCGAACGATGCGCTGACCGAGGCCCGCGGGCGCGGCGGGCGGCGCGGCCTCTGACGGTTCCGCGGCCACTAGATGCGATCGAAGTAGGAGATGTGCGCGGCCGCGGCGGCAGCCTTGCCTGCTTCGGTGAGCGGCAGCCACATCGTCTGGGTCTGCGGCGCGAGCTGAGCGCCCTGCCCTTCGAACCAGACCGAGGAAACGCTGCCCACGCGCTCGTTCACGTTGAGCCGATCGTAGGCGGAAAGCAGCTGCTCGCCCAATCGACGCACCGCCGCTTCGTCGCCCACCACCTCGTAGACGAAGCCGGTGGTCCCCTCGCGGCCGGCGAGCGCGTAGCCGCCTTCGGTGGTGAACAACTCGACCTCGGTGGCGGGCACCGGAATCGAGCGCCAGCCGAGCTCTCCGCGGCGAACGCGCCAGGGCTGGTGGGCGGCGCGCAGCGCGTCGAGCTTGGTGAAGTCGATGAGCCGTTGCCCTCGGGTGGTCGCCTTGCCGTCGAGGCGGCCGAAGAGCGAGCGGTCGCCGTCGATCCACCCGAGCTTTCGATAGAAGTCGTGAATCGAGGTCCAGAGCACGAGGACGTCGTGCTTCTTCGCCTGAGCGATCTCTCGCACGCCCCGCATCACCTGGGCACCGAACCCTTTGCCTCGGTGATCCGGGTGGGTCCACACCAGGCCGACCATCGCAGCAGACAGCGGACCGTCTGGTCCTTCGAGCACGAAAGGACGCGCCGCGGCGGCAGCAACCGGGATCCGCTTCTCGCGCCAGACGATAAAGTTCTCACCGCTGGCGAACACACTCGGGAAGCGCTGGTCGACGCCGAGCGTACGGCCCTTCCGAAAGATGAACTCCTGGCTCAGCGCCGCTGCGAGATCGGGCAGATCCGTCGGAAACGCGAGGCCGATGACACCCACCTCACCACCCACTCGCGAGCTGTTCGACGACGTACGCGCGATCTTCGTCGCTCACCCACCAGCCGACGGGAATGCTGACGTTCTGCGTGTCGAACGCATCGGTGCCGGGCAGCTGCGGCCGCGCCGACGACGCGAAGCAGGAATAGACGTCGTTGCGCACGTGGAGCCGCTGAGAGCCGACGCCGGCCTTGGTGAGCTTCTCCACCAGCTGTGCGCGCCGCTCGGCGAGCAGGTTGTACGTCCACCAACCGCTCACCGCGTCGCTCCGCCGCTTCAGCAGGGTGAGGCCCTTCACCTTCGGCAGCTCGCGGTCGTAATACGCGGCGTTGTCGCGAATGCGGGCGACGTTGCGCGCCAGGTGCGGCCACTGCGCGTTGCCGATCGCGGCGTTGACGTTGATCAGCGGGAAGTTGAAGCCGGCGACGGGAATGTCCGACGCGGGGTTGAGGTCACCGTTCGGCAGCCGAAAGCTCGGAGTGTGAATGCCGTAGCGGCGCAGCCAACGGGCGCGCTCCGCGTCTTCCTTGCGGCGGCAGACGAGCGCCCCACCCTCGCCCGAGGTGAGCTGCTTGGTGGCGCGAAACGAGAGCGCGGTGAAGTCGGCGGCGCTGTTGCCGATGCGCTTGCCGGCGATCTCTCCGCCCAGCGCGTCGGAGGCGTCTTCGATCAGCTTCAGCCCCTCGGCCTCGGCCGCCTTCTGCAGCGACTCCACCTCGGCGACGTCTCCGCCCCAGTGGTAGGCGACGACCGCGCGCGACTTCGCCGTCTTGCGCCGCGCGACCTCCGACGGGAGCAGCATGCCGGTGAGCGCGTCGACGTCGCCCCACGCCGGCACCGCGAAGAGGTTGGCGATCGGCATCGTGGTCGCGGTGCAGACCATCGGAGGCGCGATCACCTCGTCGCCCGGCTTCACTCCGGCGAGAAACAGCCCGAGGGTGATCGCGGCGGAGATGTCGCTCACCACCACGACGTTGGGCGTGCCGAGCCACTCGGCGAGCGACGCTTCGAAGCGCCGGCTCTCTTCACCGTCGGCGAGGTAGCCGCTCTCCAGCACCGAGGCGACCGCTGCTGGCGCACCCGGCGGGGAGTGCACCCGAAACAGCGGAACCTTGCGCGGCGAGCTCACCAACCTTCCCTGATCACGCTGGCGATGCGCTCGCGCTCCTCCGCGCCCACCCACCAGCCACAGGGAATGTGGAGCATCTTCTCCCACCACTGATCGAGCCCGGGCAGCGGCTTCTTGCTGGACGCGAACAGCGAGTGGCGATCGTTGCGCTTGTGCACCAGGCCGTTGCCGATGCCGCGCTCGGTGAGCTTCTTGGCGAGGTCGTCGCGACGCTCGGCGAGCACCGAGTAGAACCAGTACGACGGCTCGGCCTTCGGGTCCCACTTGCACATCGTGAGGCCGGGAGTGCCGGCGAGCGTGCGGTCGAACCACTTGCCGTTGTCGATGTACCGCTCGAGCACGCCGCCGATGTGATCGAGCTGCACCAGGCCGATCGTCGCGGTGACGTTGTTCATGTGGTACTTCCACCCGACGGTGGCGACGTCGACGTCGGTGCGCGACGCCAGCCGATCGATCCCGAACCAGCGAAACAGCCGGCCCTTGGGCAACAGCGCGGGGTCGCGCACCGTCAACATGCCACCGTCGACGGTGGTCATGTGCTTGATCGCCTGGAGCGAGAACATCACCACCTCGGAGTGCGAGCCGAGCGGCTTGCCTCCGTAGCGGGCGCCGAGCGCGTGCGCGGCGTCTTCGATCACGGGAATGCCGCGAGCCTCGGCGACGGCGCGAATGGCGTCGATCGGAGCGGGGATGCCTCCGTAGTGCACCACCATGATCGCCTTGGTGCGCGGGGTGATCGCGGCCGCGACCGACTCACCGGTGACCACGCCGTTGAGCGGGTCGACGTCGGCCCAGACCACGTTGGCCTGGGCGTGGTGAATGGCGATGTTCGACGGCTCGGCGGTCATCGCGGTGGAGACCACGTCGTCGCCGGGCTGCACGCCGACCAGCACCAGCGCCGAGTGGAGCGCGGCGGTGCCGGAGTAGAACGAGAGCACGTTGGGCGACTGAACGAGCTTGCCGAACGCGGCCTCGAAGCGCTGAACCGGCTCGCCCTCGGAGATCTGCCCGCTGTAGAGCACGTCGCGCAAGCGCGGCATCAGCGCCTGCTCGGGCGGCAGCCAGACCTTGAAGAGGGGAATCTGCTGCGGGTTAGAAGTGGGAGAACTCGCCACCGACGATCTCCATTTCTGCGAACTCGCGATCGGCGCGGGCAATCAGCTCCTTCGCGAGGGTCGAGTTGATCAGGTGATCGCCGGAGCTGAACTCTTTGTCGATCGCGGTGAAGCGGGCCTTCGACCACCACGGGTGCACCCGGTAGTAGTTGCCCTGGTCTTCGGCGCGCGGCAGCTCTTCTTCGGAGAGGAGGATCTCGTCGAGCTTCTCGCCGGGGAGAATGCCGATCACCTCGTAGTCGAACTTCTTGCCGGCCTCTTCGGCGAGCAGGCGGGCGATGTCGATGATCTTCGCCGCGGGCGCCTTGCGCACGAAGATGTCGCCGCCCTGCGACGAGCGCGCGGCGTAGAGCACCAGGTCGATCGCGTCGTTCAGGGTGAGCAGAAAGCGGGTCATCTTCACGTCGGTGATCGGCAGCTTCTCTTTGCCGAGCTTGAGCTGGCGGCGAAAGAAGGGAACCACCGAGCCGCGCGAGCGGAGCACGTTGCCGTAGCGCACGCACGAGAAGCGGGTGCCCTTGTTTCGGCGCGAGAGGTTGCCGGAGAGCATGGTGCGCTCCATCAGCGACTTGGTCATGCCCATCACGTTGACGGGTTTGACCGCCTTGTCGGTGCTGATCGCGACGCAGGCGTCGACGCCCTCTTCGAGCGCGGCGTTCATCACGTTCTCGGCGCCGAGCACGTTGGTGCGAATCGCTTCGGCCGGGTAGGTCTCGCACTTCGAGACGTGCTTGAGCGCGGAGGCGTGGAACACCACGTTGGCGCCGCGCATCGCCTCGCGAACCGCGTCGCGATCGCGCACGTCGCCGATGTTGAACGAGAGCTCTTTGCGGCCGGCGTAGAAGACGTTCATGTCGTACTGCTTCTTCTCGTCGCGCGAGAAGACCCGAACTTCCTTCACGCCGATGCCGAGGAGACGGTGAACGATGAAGTTGCCGAACGAGCCCGTTCCGCCCGTCACCAGGATGGTTTTGCCCTTCAGCTGATCGTCGATTCCAGTGGTCATGAACGCTTTTGCCTCGCTGTGGTAACTACCCCGTCGCAATGTTTCCCACCAGCGTTCGGTGCCACATTCCGGGGGCAAAACACCGTCGGTTTGTACCGTTGACGGCCTTCGCCGTTCACCAGGAGAGACCGTGAACCCGATCCCCCAGTTTCTGAGGGCCAACACCCCCTACCGGGCGCTCGAGCAGTCGGTGCGAGTCGCACGTAAGACCGCGCAGGCACGGGCTTATTGGAGAAGCCGCCCGATCAACCACCTCAGCCGCCAGGGCTATGAGCTGGTGCCGCCTGTGCTGAACGCCGACGAGTGCAAGCGGCTGTGCTCGGTGGCCGATTCGCTTCTGCGCGACGAGAGCTACTTCATCAACCAGGACTGTTACCTCTCGGTACGCAAAGAGAAGGGCATGCAGATCGACGTCAACGTGCGGCAGGTGATGAACCTCCACGCGTATGACCCGGCGGTGAAGGCGCTCTTCGACTCCGGCAAGTTGGAGCAGATGTTCGTCGAGCGGTTGGGCGAGCCGGTGAAGCTCGAGTCGATCACGCTTCAGGTCGACGACGTCGACACCGAGAAGAAGCGCGGCTACCACTTGGACTCGGCCTGGCCTCCGCGCCTGAAGGTGTTCACGTATCTGTCGCCGGTCGACGAGCTGGGTGACGGGCCGTACACGGTGATTCCCCGTTCGCACGTCGACCTCTGGCGAAAGGTCGGCAACCGGTTCTTCAACGCGACCCGCGGCTTTCCGCACGACGACATGCGGCTCGGCTACGACGACAATGGCTGCGTGCCGCTGCTCGGGCCGGCGGGCACTACGATCCTCAGCACCCAGGACATCGTGCACAAGGGCTGGCACGACCATCACCGGTCGAGGCGCTACAACCTGATCTCGTACCTGTGTCTGGAGCGCTTCTGGGACGGCAAGCCGTTCGCCCTCGGTCGCGACCGGATCAAACCGAAGGCATGAACCAGCGGGTGGCGCGAGTGCGGGATGCGGCGTGGGCGGCGCGCAAGCGCATCTCTCAGCTCGCGCGCGACGTGCTCCCGCGGTGGGCGACCTACACCGACCAGGTCGCGCTCCACATGGTGAAGGAGGCCTGGCCCGCGCACGCCGCGCCGGCACCCGCTCCGCTCACCTACTGGCCGACCGACCAACAGCGGCCGTGGTTCGATCAGAGCGCGCGCTTTCGCGGGCAGCCGGTGATCCTGCCGCCGATTCTGGTGCACGACGTGCCGGGGGGAATCATCTTTCCCGACTCGGGCACGATCGCCACCCGCGACGGCAAGCTGATCGTCGAGTCGTGCAAGGACAGCGCGCTGGAGGCCTACACCTCGACCTTCGGTACCTGGCGCGTGCAGCGCCCGCGCGACCTCGGCCCCGGGCCGATCAGCACGGTAATGATCGGCAAGCTGCAGTTCAGCTACGGCCACTGGATCCTCGACTGCCTCCCGCGGCTGTGGGCGCTCTCGAAGCTGCAAGATCAGGTGAAGTTGCTGGTGCCGAACACTGTCGCAGGCGTGAAGCGCACGCTGCTCGAGCTGGCCTGCCCCGACAACGTCGAGCTGGTCGACGTCGACCCGGCGGTGCCGGTGCGCGCCGAGCGGGTGCTGCTCACGCCGTTCACCACTTACGGCGGCTGCGGGCTGCTGCGCCCGGAGATCGTCGACTACCTGTCGGGCCGGCTGGTGGCGGCGGCAAAGCAGAAGATCGGCTCCGGGTTCGTGCCCAAGCCGCAGATCTACGTCTCACGCGAGCGCGCCGGCTGGTCGCGAATCTCCAACGAAGACGCGCTCAAGGCGTCGCTCTCCAAACTGGGCATCGCCAACGTGATCGCCGAGGAGCTCTCGATCCACGAGCAGATCCTCACCTTCCACCACGCCAAGCTGGTGGTGGGCGCGCTCGGGTCCGGGTTGGTGAACTGCTTGTTCCAGGACACCGGTGCGCTGATCGAGCTGTTCGCCGGTGGGCAGACGCAGGAGTCGCTCGGGCCATCGCTCAACAACGCCGGGGTCGCGATCGCCAAGGGCCTCGAGTACGCGCCGGTGTACCACTCGCACCTCGACTCGGAGCCGTCGTTCGATGTCGACGTCGCGCGCGCGTCAGCCGCCGTTCAGGCGATGCAAGCGCGGCTGAAGCTCAGCTGACCAGCGGGCGCACCGTCGCAGCGATCTTCTCGACGTCGACCCGGTACGAGGGCTCGGAGTTCTCGTTGGCATGAAATACCGGCACGTACTGGTGGCCGCACGCGACCGCGAGACCGGCGTTGTAGAGGTGCGGTCGCATACCGCCAGCGGGACCTCCGGAGAAGATCTCGACCACCTTCAGGCCCGGCCGCGCCCAGAGCACATTGGCGAAGCCCGAGGTGAGCGGCGCCACCACCAGCTCCGCTTTCGAGAACAGCGCGACCTGGTCGTCGGCCGAGAGCGACTCCAACACCATCGAGGTCAGGCCGAGCTTCACCATCTCGTCGCGAAGCGGCGCCTCGTTCTCGACCCGGCTCCACTGCGCGCGCTCGCGCGAGATGTAGATGCGCCGTGGAAATTCGCCGTTCGACTTCGCCTTCTGGGTCGCGTTCGAGCGCAGCGTCTCGAGCACCAGAGGCCGCAGCACCCCGCAACCACTCGGAGTCACGAACGGCGACAGCAGCAGATTCTTGGCGCGAATGACCCTGGGGAACTTGCCCACCCGGATCGTCACGTTCGCCGGACAGACCAGCTCGAGGAACCGCTGGAAGTTCTTGTGCAGCGTGTCGGGCACCAGCAGCTCGACCGGCTCTCCGAGCGCGCCAAGCGCGTAGATGCGCGGCACCGCGTCGACCAGCCAGTGGCCGAAGCTGCGCTGCTGGGTGGCGTTCATCACCGTGCTCACCCAGCCCTCGCCGGGGTGGTCGACCACGGGCAGACGCAGGCCCTGAAACTCCTCGGCCCAGCGAAGCGCGGTGTTGTTCTTCGCCGACTCGAGCACCCAGGTGCCGTCGCGAGTGCCGATCAGCCCACTGCGCGGAGCGAGCAGACCGTTCTCGATCGCGTGGAGGTTGTGCGGCGGCAGCACCACCGGCCGGCCGGCGTAGAACGGGTTGGTGTCGAACAGCGGCTGCAGCTCGGCGGGCGGCTGCAGCACGTGAGGCTGAGGGAAGACCGCCTTCACCGGAGGCCAGGCCTCGCGAAGCTCCGAGAGCCCGATGGTGCCGCCGCGCACCGACCAGCTCGGCATCCAGTTGCCGACGTTGCGCTTGAGCGCTTTGCGCACCTTCCAGGCGCCGAGCCGCAGCTCCGACAGTGCCCGGCCGCCCGGCGCCATCAGCTCACCCGCGCGAACAGGATCTCGAGGCCGAAGTAGCGTGCGCGGTCGCGGGGCAGCAGCGTCGCCTCGTAGCCGTGGCTCTTCAGCGACTCGCTCAGGCCTTCGATCTTCTGAAACCACGCGACCTGCACCTCGACCGAACCGGTCGGGCGCTCGAACTCCACCACCAGCTGCTTGGGGAAGATGCCGTTCTTCAGCAGGTCGGCGACGATGCGCTCGGCCGCGCCCTCGATGTCCATCTTGAGCACGTCGATCTCGCGATGGCCGTTCTGCTTCATCATCTCGGCGACGGTGATGCAGGGTGCCTCGAAGAACGACGCCGAGCTCTCGTTCGACACTGCCGAGGCCGAGCCACCGCGTTTGGGCACGTTGAACCGCAAGGTGGTGTTGGAGTCCCACGCGCCCTGCGGGTGAAACCGGAGCAGCTTGTGCGGGGCATCATCGATTTGCGCCTGCTGCTCCATGAACTCGATCGACGACGGCGTCGGGTCGTAGAGATGCACCTCGCACTGAACGTTCTCGGCCACCGCGAGATCGAACTGAATGTCGCCGCCGACGCCGAGCGAATAGACGACCGACTGGGGCCCGAGCGGGAGCCGCGAGTCGAGCCAGTAGTTGCCGTAAACTTGGTGATGCGCGCTCAGCTGGCCGAACCGCTCACCGAATCGCTTGGTGTAAACGCGGTCGGCGTCGAGCCAGTAGTGGAAGTTCGCCACCCGAACCCGGCGCAGCGCCTGGCGGGCCTTGCGCGACGCGTAGGTCACCAGCGCGGTCGACAGCTGGCCTTGCCGCCACTTGGCGACGGCTCGCTCGAACGGGTTGGGAATGCGGGTGCTCATGGCAGTCATGCGCTGACGCTCGTCCAGCGGCCGGGTTCTCCTTGGGAGGTGCTCTCTACCAGAGTCACCGCCGCCTGCGCTGATGCCAGCGCCGCGGTGCCCCGATGGGCGAAGAAGGTGTCGCGCAGCGCATGCCCCCGGGAGGTCATCTCGGCCCGCTTGGGGCCGCGCGCATCGGCCAGCGCCTGAACCAGGCCGTCGGCGTCGCAGACCACCCGGCAGGCGTCGAGAAACGAGAGCTGGCCTTTGCGCGCGTCGGGCCGGGGCTGAACCGAGATCGCGGGAATGTCGATCGCGATCGCCTCCAGCGCGGTGGTCGACACCACCGTCACCAGCGCCGCCGCGCCCTCCAGCCACTCGAAGATGTCCTGGCCCCACGCCGCGGCCGAGGTGTTCACCACCTCCACCTTGGCCTTCGGGTATTTCGCCGCCGCGTCGACGTAAAGCGCCGGGCTGTCCTTGCGGTGCAGCTTCGCCACCCAGGTCAGCTCGGGCGTGCGCTCGGCCGCCGCGTAGACGGTCTCGATGAAGCGAAGGTGCTCCTCCATGCCCACCTGGTGGCCCGCACCGGAGCTCGCCACCAAAACCCGATCGCCGGCCGGCTTGTGCGTCGAGGCGAAGAAGCCGTCCATGCGCGGGCAGCCGGTCACCCTCACCTGCTCCTCGGCCAGGCCGCACTCGATCAGCGTGCGCCGCGCCCGGTCTCCCCAGGCCAGCACCGCGTCGAGCTGACAGGCCCTCCACGCGTGATCGCCCGCTAGAATCGAGCCGTGCTGCAGCGCCACGGTGCGAATGCCGCGCGCCCGCGCCTCTCCGATCGCCACCCGCCCCTCGAGAATGTTGGCGTTGCCCACCACCACCACGTGCGGCTGCAATCGGTCGAGCGCCTCCGCCACCGCGCGCCGGTAGTCGACGAACAGCGGCAGACACTCGCTCACCACGTTGCCCACCCGCCGCGCAATTTCCTCGGGCGCGATGTCTTCCAACGGCTTGCTCCGCGCCGCCGCCTTCACGGCTTTCACCGACGCAGACAGCTGCGCCGACTCCCACACCGCTCCGGCGGGGCTGGAGTCGGCCAGCAACATCACCTGGTGCTTGCCGGCGAGCTCGCGAAAGAAGCTCCCCTGCACCGCGATCACCGGCTGGTGCCCGAGGCGCTCCAGCTCGGCCGCGATCGGCAGGTGGTCGATCAGCTGCGGGTTGTTGCGCGGCAATAGCAGCGCGAAGCACTTGCCGCTCGAACGCGGCCGCAGCGAGTGGCGCACCGCCCGCCCGAGCTGCAGCCCCCGGTAGGCGAGCTCGACGAAGCGCGAGGGCCGCTCCTCCGGGTCATGGGCGATCGCCGCCAACGCCGCCCGGGTCAGCTGCGCGTAGAGCGAACGCGCGAAGTCGCCGGGGTGGTGCCGCTCGACCTCGGCGATCACCTCCAGCGCCCAGTCCGCCGCGCGGCGTTCAGCGGCGGCGCGATCCATGCCGGGGGTGCTCGAGAAACTGCGCCAGGTCTTCTGGAGTGCCCATCACTCCCACGTCTTCGGCGACGTCGATCGCGACCGGGCGGCCCTTCGCGATCAGCCGGTTGTAGAGTGGCGCCACGTAGAACTCGCCGTTCACCCGCTCGTCGGCGGCGATCATCGCGTCGGCTTCGGCGACGAACTCGCGGCCCGAAGAGAACAGGTACAGCCCGGTCGAGGCCCAGTTGGAGATCCGCTTCTTCTCGGCCACCTCCACCACCCGGCCGGTCTCGTCGGTGCGCGCGAAGCTCCACCGATCGCCCGGCGCCTCGAACACGCCGAGCACGCCCGCGTACTGCGCCACCAGCTGAGGCAGCCGCGCCGCCAGCGAGGTCTTGCACCAGGTGTCGGCGTTGAAGATCAGCAGCGGGTGGGCAGGCGCGATGTGCTCGCGCGCCTCCAGCACCGTGCACGCCTGGCCCTGGGTCACCTTCGAGAGCGAGATCACCTCGGGTTTGTACTGCCCATAGCGGCGCTCGATGTCTTCTTTGAGCCCCAGCCCGCGGAGATGCTCCTCCAGGCAGATGAAGATCAGCTTCGTCGCGTGCTCGAGCGGCAGCCCGTCGGTCGCCCACGCGTACATCGGCTTGCCCATCACGTCGATCAGCGGCTTCGGCGCCTGGTAGCCCACCTGGGCAAAGCGGCTGCCACGGCCGGCCATCGGCATCACCACCGTCAAACCAGCCATCAGCGAAGCGCCTCGTCGAGCAGCATCAGGGCTGTCCCATACATCGCCAGCTGCCTTTTGGGAGCATCGGAGTGCAACGGCAACATGCTCGAGAACAGCAGGCCCGCCACCAGCAACGCGTCTTTCCGGGCGAACGTGCCGTCCTGAAAGAACACCTTCTCGAACCGCTCCTCGATCGCGCGATGGCTGGGCCGGGTGCGAATGTCGACCGTGAGCGAGGTGCCCTCGAGCGAGACTTGAAACAGGTCGTGCACCAGGAAGTCGTAGTTGCCGTAGACCGAGTGGAACAGCTTGCCGAGGTCGTAGCGCACGTCGCCGGTGACGCCGTGCGGGCCGAACGAGCCGCGCGGGTCGATCAGCTTGCAGATGCGCGAGCGCAGGTCGTACAGAATGTTCGAGAAGCAGAGATCGCCGTGAATGATGCTGCCGTGACCGCGGGCGGCGAAGTCCTTCACCGCCGCTTCGATTTTGTCCCAGCTGGCGGGCAGGTTGTCGAGCTCGCGCCCGTTCACCTTCACCTTGCCGCCGTGCTTCACCAGCGCCGCCAGCTCGGGAGGCCCCTGCAGACTCGCCAGCCGCGAGCGGGTCTTCCCCACCAGCATCTCTTCCACCGCGCCCTTGGGCAGCGGCGCGGAGTGCTTCATGAAGCCCTGGGTGATCAGCAGCTTCAGGTGGGCGAACACCCGCTCCCAGATGCCCGGGTCGACGTTCTCGAACACGAACGCGTCGGAGAGCGACGGGTAGCCGTAGTACTCGAGGGTGACGAACGGCGCCTTGGCGTCGGTGGAGAAGTCGAGCACCCGCGGGAACAGCACCTGCAGGTCCACCGGGAGCGACCGCAGGTAATTGATCTCGTCGACGAACTTGGCGACGTTGCGGCTGCGCTTGGTGATCGTGCCCAGCACCGGGTCGATCGACAGCTCATTGAACTCCCGCTTTTGCAGCAGCGCCTGGTGGCTGGCGGCCTGGCGGTCGGGGTTGCCGCAGTCGAGCCACTCGGCGGCCTGAAACGCCTTCAGCCCGCGGCGCTTGCGCACGCCTTCCAACACGCCCTTCATCTCCGCCGGGCGCGTCTCCGTGTCGGCCACCCTGGCGGCGGCTTCGGCGGCGTCGCGAAACTCCGCCGCGTCGGGAAACCAGTAGACCCCGATCAGCGCGTCGAGCGGGCCCGAGAGGTCGTGCTCCTTGTCCTTCAGCTCCTCCACGGTGCGGTCGGCGCGGGTGCGGGCGATGCACCAGCGGTACGACTCTTCGACCTTGGAGACCAACACCCACGGCTCGTCGGCCGGCAGCGGCTCATTGCCGAGCTGAAAGTGGGTGTCGCCCAGCACCACCATCGCCCGCGGGCTCTTCACTTGCCGCGAGAGGTCGAGCACCGTCTGCCCGAGGCCGCCCGGCTTCGACGGGGTGATGAACTCCACCTCGCAGGTGGAGCCGAACGCGCAGTGCACGAAGTCTTCGATGAAGCCGCCCCGCCGCGCGACCGCGATCACGAACTTCCTGAAGCCGAGCCCCCGCAGGTAGCTCATCGTCCAGTGAATCACCGGCCGCCCCGCCACCGGGATCATCGCCGGGTTGGAGATGTTCGAGAGCGCGAGCACGCCTTCGGGCACCCTGCCCGCCGCGGGGATCAAAACCGTGGTGTCGCGCGCGACCTGCTCGGAAAACATGGGGCTATTTGCCGTCAGTGACAGCGAAGACCTTTTCCCATTCAGGCCCCCCTCGGGCAAGCTGCGCCGCGTGTGCGGCATCGCAGGTATCTGGGGCGAACCAGGTAACAGCACCGAGGTGAAAGACCGCCTGGCGGCGATGCTCCACGCGATGCGTCACCGGGGTCCCGACGGGCGCGGCTCGCTCGACTTCGAGGGTGGCGCGACCGGCATGGTGCGCCTGGCGCTGGTCGACCTCTCGGAGCGCGGCCAGCAGCCGATCTGGTCGGCCGACGGCCAGGTGGCGATTGTCTTCAATGGTGAGATGTACAACCACGCCGAGGAGCGGGCCCGGCTGGTCGCCAAGGGTTACAGCTTCCGCTCCAGCAGCGACACCGAGGTGGTGCTGGCGCTCTACCTGGAGCGCGGGGTCGAGCTGGTCGATCGCATTCGGGGCATGTTCTGCTTCGCCCTGCTCGATTGGCGCGGGCGCCCCAAGGGCTCGCAGCCGGCGATGCTGCTCGGCCGCGACCCGTTCGGGATCAAGCCGCTCTACCTGGCCCGGCCGCGCGGCGAAGACGGCCCGGTGGCGTTCGCCTCGGAGCTTCGGGGGCTGCGCGCCGGCGGCTTCATCGACGGCACCCTCGACCGCGACGCGCTCGCAGACTTCTTGAGCTTCGGGTTCGTGCCTCAGCCGCGCAGCATCTTTCAGGGCGCCACGATGCTGGGTCGCGGCACCCTGCTCCAGCTGGTGCCCGGCCAGAAGCCGAAGTCGTGGCGCTACTGGACGTTGCCGCCTCCGTCGGATTCCGGGCTCTCGTTCACCGAGTCGGCCCAGAAGCTGCGCGCCACGCTGGAAGAGAGCATTCGGCTGCACGCGCTCGCCGACGCGCCGGTGGGTGCGTTCTTGAGCGGCGGCGTCGACTCCACCGCGATCGCCAGCCTGATGGTGAAGCACAACCCCAAGCTGCGCACCTACACGGTGAAGCTCGACGACCCGGCGTTCGACGAGTCGGCCCAGGCGCGCGAGGTCGCCCAGCGGCTGGGCTGCACGCACACCGAGGTCGAGCTGCGCTCCGCCGAGCTGCCGGAGCACGCGGCCCGGTTCGCGGCGGCGATCGATCAGCCGTCGACCGACGGGCTCAACACCTGGCTGGTGTCCCGCGCGGCGGCGAAAGACGTGAAGGGCGTGCTCTCGGGCCTCGGCGGAGACGAGTGGTTCGCCGGCTACCCGGTGGCGCAGCGAATGGCGCGGCTGGAGCAGCAGCCGGCGCTGCAGCGGGCCGCCCACCTGCTCGGCCGGGTGCCGCTGGCGCGCTTCGAGGAGCCGCTCGCGAAGGTGCGGGCCCGCTCGAGCAGCGACGCGATGTGGGCCGCCGCGCACCAGGTGTTTCGCCCCGAGCAGGTGGAGCGGATGACCGGCCACGCGCCGACCCCGGTGGCGGAGCACTTCGCCACCCTCGCCGGGCCTGCGCTGGCCCACGAATCGCCGGTCGACCGCGCGCTGGAGCTCGACGTGTTCGTCTACATGGGCTGTCAGCTGCTGCGCGACTCCGACACCACCAGCATGGCGTCGTCGCTCGAGCTGCGGGTGCCGTTCGTCGACGTCGAGCTGGCCCGGTTCGCGCGCTCGTGCCCGCCCTCGTATCGCATGGACCCTTCGCAGAGCCCGGCGTCGAAGCGGGTGCTCCACGAGGCGCTGCGCGACGTGCTCCCGGCCGACATGAGCAAGCGCCCCAAGCGTGGCTTCGCGCTGCCGATGGAGGCCTGGCTCGGCGGCCCGCTCGACGCGTTCGCCTACGAGGCGGTGGCCCACCTGCGCAGCCGCAACGTGCTGGAGTCGATTCCCGATCAGCGGCAGCTCTCGGTCTACCCGCAGCGCTGGGCGCTGATGTCGCTCGGCGCCTGGCTCGCCGCGGTGCGGTCACCCGCGGCTGGCTAGAAACCGCGCGAACTCGAAGTCGAGCTCGTCGTTGATGTCGAGGCTGCGCTCGCGCGGCATCACCACCGCCCGCGAGTCGGGGCCGATCAGATCGCCCTGCTCGATCGTCGCCCGGCTGGAGACGTAGACGCTGCAGTTGCGCACGTAGACCTTGGGCAGCTCGTGGGCCGCCATTCGGCCGCGCTCGTCGTCGAGCAGCGGGAGCAGCTTGTCGCCTTCGAGCCGCTTGAACTTCACCGGGTGGAGCGCGTGCTCGACCTCCATCACCGTCACCGCGGAGCTCGCGCCCGGGCTCCGCTTCAGCGCCGCCACCGTGTCTTCGATGTCGGAGGAGAGGGTGAACGGCGAGCTCGGCTGCACGATCGCCACCGCGTCGAACCGGCTCTCGCCCTGGCCTTCGAGCGTCTCCAGCGCGTGGCGCACGTACTCGATCGCCGGTGAGGTGTCGGTCGAGAACGCGTCGGGGCGACGGAGCGCGATCACCTTGGGGTACCGCTTCGCCACCGCCAGCACCTCGTCGCTGTCGGAGCTCACCAGCACCTTGGCCAGCGACGGGGCGCCGAGCGCCGCTTCGATCGAGCGCGCGGTCAGCTCCTTGCCACCGAGCTGCCGGAGGTTCTTGCCCGGCACCCGCTTCGAGCCCGCGCGCGCGGGGATGATGCCGAGCACCTTCATTTCAGCGCCTCCAGCACCTTCTGGGCGATGAAGGTCTCGGTCTTGTCCAACGACTCGAAGGTGTTGCCGCCGATGTGCGGCACCACCAGGCAGTTGCGGTGCTCTCGCGCGTAGCGCACCACCGGGTGCTTTTCGTCGATGCCCGGCTCACCGCTGAGCACGTCGAGCGCCGCGCCCGCCAGCCGGCCCGACTTCAGCGCCTCGAGGAGCGCCGGCTCGTCGACGACTCCGCCGCGGGCGGTGTTCACCAGCACCGCGCCCGGCTTCAGCTGCGCGAGCTGCGGGGCGCCGAGCAGGTGGTGGGTGGCCGGGCTGTACGACACGTGCACGCTGAGCAGATCCGACTGGGTGAGGAGCTGCTCGAGCGAGGCGGCCCGCTCGATGTCGGCCGGGAAGTCCGCGCGGGGGTCGAAGCCGATCACCCGCATTCCCAGCGCGCGGTAGTAGCGGGCGACGATCGCGCCCAGGCGGCCGACGCCGAGCACGCCGGCAGTCTTCTCGAACAGCTCGTGGCCGCGAAACAGGTCGCGGTTCCAGTGGCCTTCGCGCACGTGCTCGGTGGCGGCGGGAACGTGCCGCACCAACGCCAGCGCCAGCCCGAGGGTGAGCTCGGCCGTCGCCCGCACCCGCTCCAGGAACGCCGCCTCGCCCTTGAGCGAGACCACCTTGATGCCGGCCTGCTCGCAGGCGGAAAGATCGATGTGGTCCAACCCGGTGACCGGGCACGCCAGCACCCGGCAGGCCTTCTTCTGGGCCAAGAGCTCGCGGGTGATCTTCTGCCGCAGCCGCACCCAGACCACGTCGTAGCCGGCGAACGCCTGGGTCAGCCCGGCGGCGTCGGTGTCGCGCAGCTCGACGTCACAGCTCGCGTCGAGCAGCGCCTTCGCCGCGCCCGAGAAGTCGTGCGGCTCGGCGA
Source organism: Myxococcaceae bacterium (assembly GCA_047602415.1). Taxonomy (GTDB): domain Bacteria; phylum Myxococcota; class Myxococcia; order Myxococcales; family Myxococcaceae; genus JASGHH01. The sequence continues at coordinate 2,688,788 of JASGHH010000001.1, forward strand.
TCAGCACCTTCGGCCGGCTCATCTGCCTTCGCCGAGCGAATACGCCAGCCGCTTCTGCACGTACGGCTTCAGGCCCACCAGCGCGGAGGCGATCTTCTCGCTCACCTTGCCGTCGCCGTAGAGCGTGCTCGGCGCGTACACGCCGTGGGCGAGCTGCGCGCGCACCGCCTTGGCGATCTCCGCGCGATGGGGCTCGACCTGGGTGACGTGCACGTCGCGCTCGCGGCACTCCTGGCGGTTGCCGACCAGCACCACCGGGGTGCCGAGAAAGCCGGCGTCGCGCACGAAGCTCGACGAGTTGCCGATCGCGCAGGCGGTTCGCGCCAGCACCCGCAGGTACGCCTCGGGGGTGAGGTTGGTGAGCGTGCGCAGCCGGTTGTTGGGCTGGCTGGCCCGGTAGACGCGAATCGCCTTGCTGATGTGGTCGGCGCCGGCGTCGATGTTCGGCCACAGCAACACCGTCTGGGTCTTCAGCTCGTCGAGCGCGGCGACCAGCTCGTCGGCCTGCTTGCGCTCGCCGCCGTACTCGGTGGTGACCGGGTGAAAGACGACCAGCAGGAACGGCTTCTCGACGTCGATGGTGACGCCGCTGCCGCGCCCGTTCACCAGCTGGGGGTCGAGCGAGCGGTCGAGGGTGCGGGCGATGTCGCTCGAGGGGCAGCCGACGCCGAGAATGGTGTCGGCCCGCTCGCCCATGCGCACCAGGTAATCGGCGGAGCGCTGGGTGGCCGGGTAGTGAAACTGCGACAGCTTCGAGATGCAGTGCCGCGCGCTCTCGTCGATGCTGCCCGAGACCTCTCCGCCCTGGAGGTGCACGATCGGCAGGTTCATGTACGCGGCGGCGAGCGCGGCCGAGAGCGCCTCGTAGCGGTCGCCGATGATCAGCACCACGTCGGGCTTGATGCGCTGGAACTCGCTGGCGAACTCCATCACCCCGAAGCCGACCGACTTCGCCATCGTCGCCGGAGTGGAGCCCTCGAGCTCGGTGTAGATCTGCCCGTCGACGGTGAAGCCGTCGCCCTGCACGACCTTCACCGGTTGGTCGAAGCGCTCCAGCACCATCGTGCCGGCGGCGATCACCTGAAGCTGCAGCTCGGGCCGCTCGCGAATCGCGGTCATCACCGGCTTCAGCCGCCCGTAGTTCGCGCGGTCGACCAGCACCACGCACACCTTGCGCTTGGAGTTACTCAAGGTCCGCCTCCGCCAGCAGCGTGTCGGCCTTCACCGCTCTCTTCAGCGTGCGGCCCAACACGTTCTTCAATTGAGCAGCGGGAATGCCGGTGCCCGGCTTCTTCAGCGCCAGGTCGGCGTCGCTCAGCTTCGTTCCCGCCGGCAGCTCGCGCGCCGCCACCACCGACTTGCCGAAGGTGCGCTTCAGCTCGGCCATGCCTTCGGCCGCCGCGTCTTTGTTCACCGGGTTCGCCTTCGCCTTCTCGATGAAGCGAATGCCGTCGACCAGCTGCTTCAGCTCGGGCGTGGTCACCGAAGAAGACGTGTCGGGCCCGAAGCACTCCTTCGAGAACACCATGTGCAGCTCGAGCAGGTCGCAGCCGAGCGCCGCCGCCGCCAGCCCCGCGTAGATGGTGCCGGAGTGGTCGGAGAGCCCGGTGGGCAGCTGGTAGCGGGTGCGCAGCTCTCCCAGCACGTTGAGGCCCAGCTTCTCGGGCGGGCACGGGTAGCTGGTGGTGCACTGCAGCACCGCGCAGCACCGCTTCACCTCTTCGACCGCGCGATCCAGCTCCGCCCAGCTCGACATCCCGCTGGAGAGGATCACCGGCTTCCCGGTCTTCTCCATCAGCGAAAGCATCGGGAGGTTGGTCAGCTCGCCCGCGCCCACCTTCCACGCCGGCACGCCGATCTTCTCGAGCAGCTCGACCGCCGCGAACGAGAACGGGCTGGAGAGGAACAGCAGCTTCGCCTCGTCGCAGTGCGCCTTCAGCCCCGCCCACTGCTCGGGGGTGAACTCCATGCGCTTCCAGTAGTCGTAGCGGGTCGCGTCTTGCTTGCTGAACTTCACCCGGAACGGCTCACCCGGCGTCGACTCCGCCTGGGCGATGTGGGTCTGAAATTTCACCGCGTCGGCGCCCGCTTTCGCCGCGGCGTCGATGTACGCGTGCGCCGCGCCCAGCGAGCCGTCGTGCGCCTGCGCCACCTCCGCCACCACCAGGCACGGGTGGCCGGGGCCGACGGAGCGCCCACCGAGCTGCAGGCTCACAGCGCCTCCTTCACGTAGACGTCGAGGCCCTGCTCGATGGTGAACGCCGGCGCGTAGCCGAACGCCTGGTGCGCACGGGAGATGTCGGCCTGCGAGTCGCGAATGTCGCCAGCGCGAAACGGTTTGTACTCGGGCTCGAGCTTCGCCGCGTCGGGGGCCACCTTCGCCACCCGCTCGCGGATCAAGCGGTAGAGGTGGTTGAGCGAGGTCTTGCCGCCGACCGCGACGTTGTAGACGCCGGTCGGGTCGCCGCTCGCCGTCGCAGCTTTGAGGTTCGCCTCCACTGCGTTCTTCACGTAGCAGAAGTCGCGGCTGGTCTCGCCGTCGCCGTAGATGTCGCAGCGCTGACCCTTGCTGAGGGCGGAGATCCACCGGGGCATCACCGCGGCGTAGGGGCCGTTGGGGTCCTGCCGGGGGCCGAAGACGTTGAAGTAGCGCAGCCCCACCGTCTGCATCGCGTACGTCTTGGCGAAGGTGCCGGCGTACAGCTCGTTGGTGCGCTTGGTCACCGCGTAGGGCGAGAGCGGCGTGCCGATCTCGGCTTCGCGCTTCGGGAGGCCCTGCGCGTCGCCGTAGACCGAGCTCGAGCTGGCGTAGACGAACCGCTTCGCCTTCGCGTCGCGCGCGGCGATCAGCATGTTCACGAAGCCGTCGATGTTCACCTGGTGGGTGCGCAGCGGGTCGGCGATCGACCGCGGCACGCTGCCCAGCGCCGCCTGGTGCAGCACCAGCTCGACGCCCTCACACGCCTTGCGGCAGGTGGCCAGCTCGCGAATGTCGCCCTCGATGAAGCTGAACCGCTCGTGGGTGGGCAGGTTCTTGCGGTGGCCGGTGGAGAAGTCGTCGAGCCCGACCACGTCTTGCCCGAGCGCGAGCAGGTCGTGCACCAGGTGCGAGCCGATGAAGCCCGCCGCCCCGGTCACCAGCCAGCGTCGTTTGCTCGCGGCGATCTCTTCCTGCCAACCCACGTCACAAGCACCAGTACGCCACTCGACCGGCGGGCAGCTTCGCGGGGTCGAGCGCGCTCTTCACGTCGATCAGCACCCCGCCCTGCTTCACCCGCCGCGCCAGCCCTTCGGCTCCGGCGTCGAGGTATTCCTTGTGCGAGACGGCGAGGATCAGCGCGTCGAGCTGGTCGAGCTCTTCCAGCCGCGAGAGCGACAAGCCGTACTCGTGCTTGGTCTCTTCGGCCTGCGCGTAGACGTCGTGCAGCTTGGGCTCGATCCCGAACTCCTTCAGCTCCTTGATGATGTCGGGAACCTTGGAGTTGCGGATGTCGGCGACGTTCTCTTTGAAGGTGAGCCCGAGCACGCCGACCTTGGCGCCCTTCACCGGGATGTTGGCGTGCACCAGCAGCTTCACCAGCTTCTGGGCCACGAACGGGCCGATCGAGTTGTTGATGCTGCGGCCGGCGAGGATCACCTCGGGGTGGTAGCCGAGCTGCTCCGCCTTGGTGGTGAGGTAGTACGGGTCGACGCCGATGCAGTGGCCGCCGACCAGGCCGGGCGCGAACTTGAGGAAGTTCCACTTGGTGCCGGCCGCCGCGAGCACGTCGCGGGTGCGAATGTTCATTCGATCGAAGATCAGCGCCAGCTCGTTCATCAGCGCGATGTTGAGGTCGCGCTGGGTGTTCTCGATCACCTTGGCGGCCTCGGCGACCTTCACCGACGCGGCCCGAAACACGCCCGCCTCGATGATCGCGCCGTAGGTGGAGGCGACCCGCTCCAGCGTCTCGGCGTCTTCGCCAGAGACCACCTTGGTGATCCGCTCCAGGGTGTGCTGCTTGTCGCCCGGGTTGATCCGCTCCGGCGAGTAGCCGAGCTTGAAGTCGACGCCCTGCTTCAGGCCCGACAGCCTGGCCAGAATCGGCCCGCAGATCTCTTCGGTGACGCCCGGGTACACCGTCGACTCGTAGACGACCACGTCGCCCTTCTTGAGCGCCTTGGCCACCGTCTCCGAGGCTTTCACCACCGGGGTGAGGTCGGGGCGGTTGTCGACGTCGACCGGGGTGGGCACCGCGACCACGAAGAAGGTCGCCTTCTTCAGGTCCGCCGGGTCGGAGGTCATCGCAAGCTTCGAGGCCTTCAGCTCCTCGGAGGAGGTCTCACCGGTGCGATCGACGCCCGCCTTGAGCGAGTTCACCTTCTCGACGTTGATGTCGAACCCGATCGAGCCTTCGAACTTGCGCGCGAACGCCAGCGCGACGGGAAGACCGACGTACCCCAAGCCCACGACTGCGATTCGTTCTGCCATGTGCGAGTTCCGCGTTTCTGATCAGGCCGCCGTCGACTTCTTGGTCTCGGGCTCGCCGTAGTAGTAGCCGTATTTCGAGTAGTAGTAGTACCCGCCCGCCTGGCGGTCCTCGAGGTTGATGTCGTTGAGGATCGCGCCGAAGATTCGCGCGTTCACGTCACGCAGCGCGCGCACCGCGCGGCGCGCCATGTCGCGCGAGGTGACCCCCGACTTCACCACCACCAGCGTGCCGTCGACCTGGGTGGAGACCACCACCGCGTCGGCGACCGCGCCCACCGGCGGCGAGTCGATGATCACCCGGTCGTACTGGTTCATCATCTCGCCCAGCAGGGCCTTGAAGCTGTCGGTGTGGAGCAGCTCGGCCGGGTTCGGCGGCACCGGGCCACAGGTGAGCAGCGAGAGGTTGGAGACGCCCGACGACTTCACGGTGTCCTTCAGCTTGCCCTCGCCGAGGATCAGCGACGACAGACCGGCGCCGTTCGGCACCTTGAACGCCTGGTGCACGCGCGGGCGGCGGAGGTCGGCGTCGACCAGCAGCACCCGGTTGCCGCTCTCGGCCATCGTGATCGCCAGCGAGACCGCGCTGGTGGTCTTGCCGTCGCGCGGGCCGGCGGAGGTGACCAGAATCGACTTCAGCGGCCGCTCCGGCGACATGAACAGCAGGTTGGTGCGCACCGCGCGGCAGCACTCCGCCGCGGCCGACTTCGGCTGGGTGTGAACCATCAGGTCGCGATCGGCGTCGGCCTCGTTGCCGATGGTGGGCAGAATGCCGAGGAACGAAAGACCGAGGCGCTCCTCGATCTGCTCCTGGGTGGTGATGGTGTTGTCGAGGAACTCGAGGCCGAACGCGAGCAGGAACCCGAGCAGCAGCCCGATGAACAGCGTGGCCACCATGTTGTTGCGCACGTTCGGCTTGGTGGGGCCGAGAATCGGCCGGGCCGCGTCGAGCACGCTGATGTTGTTCAAGCGGGTGCGGTCAGACAGGCCCGACTCCTTGAGGCTCTTCAGCGCCACCTCGTAGAGGCGGTTGTTGGTGTCGTGGGCGCGCTTCAGCTTGGCGTAGGCCGGCTCGAGGTTGGCGAGCTCCTGGGCGTCGGAGCGGGCCTGCGACAGCTCCTCCAACAGGTTGCGCTCCACCCCGACGGTGTTGGCGTACTCGGCCTGGGCGCGGCCCAGGTTGATGCCGACCTCGGCGTCGAACGCCTTCTTCGCGTTGCGCTCCTTGATCCGGCAGTCGACCATCTTCGGGTGCTCGGGGCCGAGGCGCTCCGACAGCTGCTCGCAGTCGGCCGCGGTCTCGATCAGCCGCATCTTCAGCTGCTGGGCGGCGCCGGCCACCGACTCGGGCACCTGGGAGGCGCGCTGCACGTCGTCGGCGTTGGCGGCCTTCTCGATCGCGGCGATCGCGTCGTTGCGGGCCTTGAACTGGGCCTTCTTGATGCGAACGTTGATCAGCTCGCCGTTGATGCGGTTGATGCGCTCGTCGACCAGCTTCTGCTTCTCTTCGAACGAGGCGCCGACGTCGTGCTGCTTCTTGAAGTCGGTCAGCTGCTGCTGGGTCTCCTGCACCTTGTCGTCGAGGTCGGGCAGGCGGCTCTCGAGCGACTCGGTCGCCTCGCCGGTGGTCTGCGCCTTCGACTCCAGGTTGAACTCCATGTACGCGTCGGTGAAGGCGTTCGCGAGCGCGGCGGCCATCAACGGGTCGGAGTCGTCGACCATCAGCTTGGCGATCCGCGACTCTTTGACCGGCTCGACCTGCAGGCGGCCCAGCACCATCGCCGCCGGGTCGGTGTGAGCGGCCATCTGCCCGCGGAAGTTCTGGAGCGCCTTGAGGCCCTTCTCTTTGGCTTCTTCGCTCTCGACCTGGTCGAGCATCAGCAGCTTGTCGTCGCGGCCGGAGCGGAGCTTCTTCACCACCCGCTCGGCGACCACCCGGCTCTTCATCACGCTGTACTGGGTCTCGAAGTACTCCTTCGACGCCCAGAACGGAGTGCCGTTCTCGGCCACGTCTTGCACCTGGCCGTTGCCGAGAATCTTCGGCGCGCTCATCTCCATGATGATGGTGCTGGTGGCGCTGTAGACCTTGGGCAGGCGGAACGTGTAGGCGCCGCCGAGCAGCGCCACCGCGATGAAGGTGCCGATGACGACGAACTTTCGCCGAAGAATGACGCGCCAGTACTGACGCAGATCCACCTGCTGTTCGGCGGCAGGGGCCTGGGGCTGCTGAAGTTCGACGGGTGCCATTGGGTGCCGGGTACCTATACGGTTTTGCCGCCCGAAGTCGAGCGGCCGACCTCAGGCATCAGTGCCGTAGCACCGGCCCGGCATTCAGGCCAAATGGTCAGCGTGTAGCGATGGTTACACTGCCCCGGAAGCCCTTACTTTTTGATGAACGCCATCGGAGGCCGGTTGTTGCGGCCCTGGCCGTTGGCGAGCAGCTGCGCGGGATCGAGCCCGGTGAGGTAGAGGGCGGTCGAGTACACGTGGCCGGCGTCGGAGATGAAGCTGTTGGCGCTCTGCGACTGGCCAGACTTGAGCAGGCCGGTGGCGGAGTCGTAGGCCGGGTCGAGGCTGCCGTCGGGCATCATCGGTATGCCGGCCAGCGACGAGCTGCCGACCTTGCCCCACTGGGTGTTGCCCTTGACGTTGCCGCCCATGAAGACGACCGAGTTGACGCCCCAGTGCTGGCAGCAGTCCTGCTCCATCACCTTCTGGTACTTGGTCGCGTCGTCGTCGGCGCCGGTGAGAATGCTGGTGACGTCGCCCTGAATGGTGCGGCCCATCTCGGAGCAGAGCACGATGGTGGTGAGGTCCCAGTAGGTCTGGCCGCCGGTGCCGTAGGGCGTGGTCTTCAGCTTGTTGACCAGCGCAGCCAGCGGGGTCCAGAGGTTGTCCTTCATGTCGCTCAGCTGGTCGGTCTGGCCCTTGTTGCTGAGAATCGACTGGCGATCGCGATGGCTGTCGAAGCCACGCACCTCGCGGCTCTCGATGTGGAAGCCGCAGGAGAGCCCCTTGGTCATCAGCTCGTAGGTCATCAGCGCCTGAACGTTGGTGTTCGGGCTGTCTTTCGAGCGGGCGGGGTTGCCGTTGACGGAGGTCGCGGTGGTGACCTCGTCGTTGGCGGTGACGCCGAAGTCTGCGCGCAGCTGCGGGTCGGTGAACAACGTCGCCGGGTTGATCACCACCTGAGAGCCGGTGAGCTGCCGGTGAATCTGAACCGCCGAGTTGAACGCCACCACCGAGGGGCCGTTCTTGCCGTTGACGAAGTTGTTGTGGAGGTCGTCGACGAAGGTGCGAATGCGCGCCCCGCGGGCGCCGGCGGTGACTCCGCTCATGCTCTGGAGCCGCTGCCGCATCTCGGCCGGGGTCTTGCCGTACTGGGTGTGCGCGTAGGCGGGGCCGAGGTTCTCGTAATACCCGGTGCCGTCAGGGTAGTCGGTCTCGGAGAGCTCGCCGTCAGACAGCCAGCGGCACCAGGCCACGTGCGCCAGCGGCAGGCCCGAGCCGTACTGCTCGCAGAACGCCTGAAGCACAGTGCGCTCGTCGGAGCCGCGCATCGAAGAGAGCGCCGCGTAGTTGGCGTACTTGCCGTAGTGGTAGTCCCACCGGCCGCCGGAGTGGAAGGTGTTGCCCTTGTGCGAGCTCACCACCGCCATGTCGGGGAAGAGCGAGACGCCGTCCTGCGCGAGGAAGCCGTAGGTGATGTTGCCCGAGGTGTTGATCCCGAAGTGGACCGGGTCGTTGAGGTAGTTCTTCGGCCGGTAGATCTGCGAGCTCCACGCAGGCGTCGGGTTCAGCTGGCCGTTGGTGTAGCTGAGCGTCGCCGCGTCGTTGGCGGTGAGCAGCGGCGCGAACATCGAGTAGCTGTCCCAGCCGCCCTCCTGGAACCAGTAGATGAGGAACTTCGGCGTCGCCAGCGTCTGCTGGGCGACGGCCTCGGCGATCCCGAGGGTCTTCGAGGTGCCGGGCACTCCGAAGCGGCGAAACCAGCCCAGCCAGTCGAGCACGCCGATCGCGCCGCCCGCCGCTGCTCCACGAAGAAAGTCGCGTCGTTTGACGGTCATGATTCGTTCACCGCCGGTACTTGTTGGAGAGAGCGATCTGCTTCAGCACCGCCTTGAAGGTGCCCTGCGCGTGCGCGGTGTCCCAGAGCTGCTTGTAGACGTCGCGCTCGTCGTCGGCGTAGCGGAGGTTGCGGCCGAGCATCAGGTCGTACTGGGAGTTCAGCGTCTGGCGAATGAACGATTCCTTGTGAATCGCCTGGGTGGCGAACGCCTCGAGGCCGTGGCCCTTGTACTCGTAGGAGTCGACCAGGTTGGCGTCGGTGTCGTCGATCGGGTTACCGGTCATCGGGTCGGTGGTGTTGTACGCGCCGGTGTCGTCCCAGCGGCGGCGCTGGTACGAGAGCGGGGTCAGGTTCTGGTGGCAGTTGAAGCAGATGCTGGTCGGGTCGACGGTGGTGGCGGCGGTGGAGGTCGCGCGCTGGTCGAACACCGACGGCGGAATCTCGAACACGTAGCCCATCATGTCGGTGAAGACGCGGGCGGCGTAGTTGTAGTGGGGCAGGCCCTTCTTGGTCTCGATGAAGCCCTTCATCGAGAGCACGCCCGACTTGCCGTAGTAGGCGGCGCGGGTGACCTGCTTCAAGGTGGTGTCGACCGAGTAGTCGCCGACCAGCAGATCGCTCATCGGCTTGTCGTTCACCGCCAGGTAGGTCCAGAGGCGGGCGGGCTCGTCGGTGTCGGGCGTCGCCTGGCTCTCGGTGCGCAGCTGGGCGCGGTTGAAGAACCAGGTCTGGAAGTCGGGGCTGGCGAGGTAGCTGTCGACGAACTGCTCGTAGGTCTTGCCGCCCTTGAGCGCCGTGAAGTCGGCGGCAGACGGCGGGCGGCCGAGCAGGTCGAGGGCGAGCTTGTTGAGCAGCAGCTGTTGTTTGTCGGCGCCGGTGGCGGTGTCGTAGCTGGGCGCGAGCGTGAAGAGGAAGTCGGGGTGCCGCACCAGCGCTTCGCAGAGGCCCTGGTAGGCGTCTTGAGTGCCGTCGATCGCCTCGAGGTCGGTGAGCAGCGAGTAGGCCGCGTCTTGCTCGGTGGGCGACGCATGCCGGTAGAGCATGCGCTGGTAGAGGAGATCGGCGTTGCCCTTGGCGGCGGTGGCGCGGGTGGTGCCGGTGGAGGTGCCCTGCGGGCCGTCGACGTTGAAGTTGTCGAACGAGACGTTGCGGTCGCCGCTGGTGACCGGCGGGTCGCTGTAGTCGTTCACGTAGGCGACGGAGACGGGCGTCATCGCGCCGGCGGGCACATTGGTGAAGGTGGCGGTGATGGTGGTGGCGGTGGTGCCGCTGACCACGATGTCTTGCGTCTGCGAGCCGAGCTTCACCTCGACCTTGGGGCCGTTGCCGCTCCCGTCGGGGTACGGAACCACCGCGACGTTGACCTTGTAGGTGCCGGGGTAGCTGATGTCGACGCCCGCGCTGATCGTGCAGTTGGTGTAGCAGAGGTACTTGGTCGCCGGGTTGCCCTGGGTGTTGCCGGCGCCGGTGGGCGGGGTGATGGTGACCACCGAGCCTTCGGCCTCGAACTGGGTGGCGGCGGAGGCCGGCTGGTCGACGACCGGAACGGTGAAGTCGATGCTGTTGAACGGCGCGGCGCCGGCGGTGGCGGCCTTGGCGCAGACGTCGGGGGCCATCACGTCGAGGCCGAGGAGAAACTCGGGAGTGGCGGTGCGGGCTTCGACGAAGTGGGTGGTGAAGTCGACGCCGCCGAAGAGGCCGATGTTGGCGGCGAACTCGTCGGTGCCGTTGCGAACCCAGTCGTCGCCGAACACGGCGCTGACCTTGGCCTTGAGCTGCACGTAGTTGACGAAGGTGTCGTCGTAATCGGTGTTGGGCGCGCCGGTGTACGGGTGGAGCAGCGCGGGCGGGAAGATTTCATCGGGCTTGGCGCCGCCGTTCATCGCGTAGCCCTTGAGCTCGCAGGCGACGCGCGCGACCGGGAGGATCTCGTCGTAGGTCCACGAGCCGCCCTGCGGCATCTTGGCGGTGGTGTTGGTGGTGGTGAGGCGATCGAGAATGGTGCCCGGCTTGTCGTCGAAGAAGTGGCCGGCCCAGGCGGAGTAGAAGGTGTTCTCGGAGTCGCCCGCGTAGAAGGTGAAGTTTCGGCCCATGCCGGGGGCGTGGCAGACCGCGCAGCCGCCGACGCTCGCCGCCATCTGCGGGTAGACGTTGCTCTCGAAGTCGGTGGCGATCGCGTCGAGCGAGACCGACGAGTACTGGGTCGGGTCGCAGCCGGTCATCATGTTGAAGCCACCGCCGCCCGCGCCGCCCGAGCCACCGCCGGCGTTGTTGTTCGAGCCGCCACCGCCACCAGCTCCGAGCACCTGACGGGGATCGGAGATGTAGCCGGTGCACCCGACCACTACGAAAAGCGCTACCGGCCAGATGCGCATCGGGAGATGATCCGTCTTTTGGTGCGCCCCGATCAACTGTGAACGGGAGTTACCTGTGAACTGCAGTTGTCAGTTAGCCCTTGATCTACAAGGGGATTTTCGGCGGGCGCGCTGAAAGGTTGCGTGTGGCTGAGGTGGGTTTCGTGGCGCCTTCCTGGCTTTGATGGGGGAGGCGGCGTGTTTCTCAGGGGTGCCGTCGCTGGCTCCGCCCGCGATCGCGAGGCCCGCCGTGCGCCGCGGGTGTACCGATCAGACCACGTGCCGTTCGGTGTCCCCGGCGGCGAAGGTCGATCGCCTATCGATGCTCGATACGCTCCGAACTTACACAAAACTCGATTTTATGTAGTTTCGGAGCGTATCAAGCATCGACACACCCCCTCCTTTCGCCGGCGGGGCGACCTCACTGGATCAGCGCTGATCGAGGAGAACGCGCGAACCGCACACCCGCATTCGGCAGGCTGGCGGCTCAATCGCGGGCGGAGATCGCTCGGGCAGTGCCACAACCCAAGCCCCCCACCCCATCAATGCAGCTGCAGCCTCACGCAGCGCGCAGACGCGCCGCTTTGCCCGAGCGCAGCAGCTCCGCGACGACCGCGCGCATCGCGACCACCCGCCGCACCGCCCGTGCACCCGACGGAAGCTCGACCCCGCACGCCGCGGCGCAGTCCTCGACTGCTCCCGGCCGCCGCGAGAACAGCTGAGTGAGAAACCCGCGCAGGTCGAACCGCTCGAGCCCGGTGAGCCCCTCACCGCGGAGCAGATCCAGCGTGTAGGGCCCCCAGGTGGCGACCATCGCGCCGCCGACGAACTGCCGAAAGCGCTCCACCACCGGCGCCGCCTCTTCACCCGCGAGCAGCTCGGCCTCGGTGAGCCCGAGGTGCCCCGCGGCCACCGGAGAGAGCGGGCGCCGAGGCTTCACCACCGCCTGAAACAGCTCACCGGAGTCGAAGCGCATCGCCGCGAGGTGAATCAGCTCGGAGAACCCGCCGACGTCGAGCTCGCGGGGCCAGGCGTTCGACTCGCCGAAGATCAGCACCAGGCCCGGCGCGACGTCGCGGAGCCGTTCGATCGGCGAGCGGCCGGGATTCCGGCGATGCAACCGCTGGTACCGCGAGGCGCCGTTCTTGGAGGCGATGAACGCCAGCTGCTTCTCCACCATCGCGTCGAACGCGGAGAGGATCGGCGCGAACCTGCCCGGCGCGCGCTCGACCGCATCGAGCACCTGCGACACCGCCTCGATGGTGGCGAGGCAATGCTCCGCCGGTTCCTTTCGAATGCGGTAGTTGCCGGGCGCCTTCGGCTTCAGCCCCAACCGCGGGAGCGCCGACAGCATCGGCGATCGCAGCAGCAGCTTCTTCGCGTTGTCCCAGGTGCCGTCGACCACGATCAGGTTCTTCGGAGGCGCCGAAAGCTCAGACGGCTCGACCGCGCCCGGCGACGGAAACAGAAGATACGTGCCGGGCTCCGAAGCGCGCGCGCGCAGAGCAGCCGAGGCGTCGGGCTCGATCTCCACGTGGAGCTCGGAGTTCGGCAGCGACAGGTGCGCCATCCGGCAGGTCGAGATCGCCACCTTCGCCTCGAGCGGGTGCTGCACGAACACGACCCGGGTCTGACTGTCGACCTGGGTCACCGACGCGCAAAAGCACACCGCCACCGGGCGCCGGCAGCGCCTGCACAGCTCTCGCGGATTTTCGGGACTGACCGTCTGACCCACTCGGCACCCTCCCGTAGCACGAACTCGGCGGCGGGGCTTCCCGTCGGGCCGTGACCGGGTGTATGTGGCGCCCTTTACAGTTTCTTTTCCTGGGGGCAGCAATGCAGCCGTCACTGAAGACCAAAGTCACCGGCATCGAGTTCGAGAACCCGTTCCTCTTGGGCTCGGGCCCGCCGGGCACCAACGCCAAGGTGATCGCCAAGTCGTTCGACCTCGGCTGGGGCGGCGTGGTCGGTAAGACGATCAGCCTCGACGCGTCGAAGGTGGTCAACACCGCGCCCCGCTACGGCAAGCTGAAAGATCCGATTCACCCCGACATCGTGGTCGGCTTCGAGAACATCGAGCTGATCTCCGATCGCCCCTACGCCACCTGGCTCGACGAGTTTCGCCAGCTGAAGAAGCAGTACAAGAACCGGGTGCTGATCGCCTCGGTGATGGAGGAGTACCGCAAGGAGGCGTGGCAGCAGATCATTCGCGAGGTGCAGGAGACCGGCGTCGACGGCTTCGAGCTCAACCTCTCGTGCCCGCACGGCCTGCCCGAGCGCAAGATGGGCATGGCGATGGGCGAAGACCCGTCGATCGTCGAAGAGGTGACCGGCTGGGTGAAGGAGGTCGCCAAGATCCCCGTGTGGGCGAAGATGACGCCCAACGTCGGTGACCCCAAGGTGCCCGCGCGCGCGGCGATGAAGGCCGGCGCCGACGGCATCTCGATGATCAACACCATTCTCTCGGTGGTCGGGGTCGACCTGCGCACCCTGCGCCCGATGCCCACCGTCGAAGGCCACGCGGTGCCCGGCGGCTACAGCGGCCAGGCGGTGCGGCCGATCGCGCTCCGCCAGGTGATGGAAGTCGCGCGCGGCATTCCCGGCGTTCCGATCTCCGGCATGGGCGGCATCGACACCGGCGGCGACGCGGCGCAGTTCTTCGCGCTCGGCGCTTCGACCGTGCAGGTCTGCACCGGCGCGATGCTCCAGGGCTACGAGGTGATCTCCAAGCTGAAGGAAGAGCTCGCCAAGGTGCTCGCCGATCACAAGCTGGAGTCGATCAGCCAGCTGGTCGGCAAGTCGCTCCCCTACTTCACCACCCACGCCGACCTGGTCGAGCGCCAGCGCGCGGCGAAGGCGGCGAAGACCGGCGCCAACCGCGACGCCGAGACCTGGAAGGGCGAGATCAAGAAAGAGACCGACTCGCTCACCAGCACCACGGCGTAGTTCGCCGTGAACCTGCTGCTGCTCGCGCCCGAGGAGATCACTCCCGACGGGCGCGCCACCCTCGCCGGCGCGCGCCGGCAGCACGCGCTCGAGGTGTTGAAGCTCGCCGAGGGCGACACGCTTCGCTGCGGCGTTCGCGGCGGGCGCGTCGGCACCGCGACCGTGCTGTCGAAAGACGACCCGCTGCAGCTGCAGGTCGCGCTCGACGCCGAGCCACCCGCGCGGCCGGGGCTCGATCTGATTCTCGCGATTCCCCGCCCCAAGGCGCTGCGCCGGTTGATCCCCGCGATCGCCTCGCTCGGCTTCGACCGGGTGGTGCTGCTCAACGCCGCCCGGGTCGAGAAGAGCTACTTCGACTCCAAGGTGCTGGCGCCCGGCTACCTCGACGAGCTGCTCCGCCTCGGCCTCGAGCAGGCCAAAGACACCGTCGCGCCCCGGCTGATCGTTCGCGAGCGGTTCAAGCCGTTCGTCGAAGACGATCTCGACGCCTGGGCCGGTGACGCGAAGCGCCATCTGCTCCACCCCGGGAAACCGAAGCCGGTTCCTTCGCGTACTGCGTCAGAGCGGTGCGTGCTGGCGGTCGGGCCTGAAGGGGGCTGGGTACCCTTCGAGCTCGAACTGCTGGCGGCGCATGGCTTTTCACCGGTCAGCCTCGGCGATCGCCCCTACCGCGTCGAGGTGGTGGTCCCGATGCTGGCGGGCGTTTTTCAACCGTCGCATTGAAGGGGTGAAACCCACATGGGGGTCCCCGTTAAGCTTCGAGGGTGACGCCAGTTCTGTTGTTGCTGCTCGCAGCCCAGCCCCTGTCGCCGCCTCCGAACGAGCGCAGCACACCGAAGCCGCCCTCGGCTCCGGCGCCGAAGAAGCCGCTCCAGCCGTACTGCCAGGGCGAATACGCCAACGAGTACGCCGCGCTCAACAAGCGCACCATCGAGTTCAACTCCCGCCAGGAGTCGCAGTTCACCTACTGCGTGCGCGTCACCGCCACCTACGAGTGCCTCAGCTACGCCACCGACGGCAACGTGAAGCGCGCGAAGAAGAGCGTCACCGCCCACGGCACCGCGTTCGCCTACCGCAAGCAGGGCGGCGACACCCTGCTCGCCACCAACTTTCACGTCACCGAGTTTCCCGCGGTCTCCGACGACGATCACCCGGTCGACGGCGTGCCGGTCGGCTGCAAGAAGGTGTCTGACACCCTCAAGCTGGTCGACAACGAGAAAGACGCCTACGAGACCGACGACATCTCGCTCTCCCGCGTGGTGCAAGACCCGCAGCTCGACGTCTCGGTGGTGCGCGCGAAGGCGGTCTCGCTCTCGACGCTGCCGTGGAAGTTCGGCAAGAGCGCCAACCTCCGCGAGCGCAACGTGGTCGACGTGCGCGGCTTTCCCCTCGGCGCGTTCAAGGCCACCAGCCAGGGCAAGGTGATCTCCACCTACGATCGCGACGACTACAAAGACTGGGACCACCAGGACTTCGTGGTCGACGCCGCGCTCTCGTCGGGCAACTCCGGCTCGCCGGTGCTGGCGGTGTCGTGTGCCACCGGCGAGTACGAGCTGGTCGGCATCTTCCACGCCAACTACTCCCGCGGGAACCAGCTCAACCTGGTGGTGCACATCGACGACGTGCGCGACCTGCTCACCACGCTGAAGCGCTCGAAGACCAACAAGAGCGACAACGTGCCGCTCGACCTCGCCGCGCGCAAACGCCTGTTCGAAGACGCGTCGGACTCGGGGATGCTCTTCTTCCCCCTCGGGTCATTGGCGGCGATGGCCCGGCCCCGCAGCGACGGAGCGATCATCTACCAGGTGTTCTCGCGCGACTTTCCCACCGACCCGTGGCCGGCGCTGGTGCTCGAAGATCTGCCGTCGTCTGACCCGGGCGACTTCGGAGACCCCGGCCGGGTGTGGTTCGGCAACGCCCGCGGGCTGCGCGAGGTGTTGAGCAGCGAGCTCGACGTCGAAGCGCGCGGCCAGGTCGAGAAGGCGCTCGAGTCGCTCCGGCGCACCGCGATCTTGTCGACCGCCCACCGCCGCGCCGAGGCCAACGAGCCGATCTCGAGAGAGGCACACGAGCTGTCGATTCGCCTCGAGCGCACGCTCAGCCGCTCCTCGAACCGGGACAAAGACCTCGCGCAGTGGGTGCTCGATCTGTCTGATCGCGAAGCGCCCCGCCCGACCCAGCTGGCGCTGCCGGTGTCGCGGCCGTTCAGCATCGAGCCCGAGCCGGCGGCTCCCGCGGCTCCGTAGTATGTAGCCGGCATGACCTTCGAACAGGACAAGCCGGCCCCGGCGCCCCAGGCCAGCCACGACACCAAGCCGCCCCAGGCGCTGCTCGACTTCATGATGAAACAGTGGAAGCCGAAGCCGGGCGCCCTGCCGAAGCCGGTGAAGCACGCCGCCGCCCACGCGAAGCGCCGGGCCGCGGTGCAGGCGCTGTTCCCCAACGACGCGCTGGTGATCCCCACCGGGCACGAGATCACCCGCTCCAACGACACCGTCTACCGGTTCCGCCCCGGCTCCGACTTCTTCTACCTCACCGGCAACGCCGAGCCCGACTGCGTGCTGGTGCTCGCCGGCGGCCACTCCCACCTGTTCGTCGAGCCCAACCCCGGCAAGACCAACGAGACCTTCTTCACCGACCGCAAGAAGGGCGAGCTGTGGGTCGGCCCGCGCCTGGGCGTGATGGAGAGCTGCGCCCGCTTCGGCGTCGACGAGGCCCACCCGCTCTCGGAGCTGAACGCGTTTCTCGACGCCCAGCCGAGCTTGCGCTTCGTGCGCGGCATCTCGCCGGCCGCCGATGCTCTGCGCCCCCAGCGCGACGCCGACGGCGAGCTGGCCCGCGCGATCTCCGAGCTGCGCCTCTACAAAGACCCGGCGGAGATCACCGAGCTCAAGGGCGCGATCGCCTCGACCCTGCGCGGGTTCGAAGACGTGATTCGCGAGCTGCCCAAGGGCAAGACCGAGCGCACCGTCGAGGGCGTGTTCGCGGTTCGCGCCCGGGTCGAAGGCAATGACGTCGGCTACGGCACCATCGCGGCGGCCGGCGCCCACGCCTGCATCCTCCACTGGACCCACAACGACGGCGCGCTGAAGAAGGGCGAGCTGCTGCTGCTCGACGCCGGCGTCGAGGCCCGCTCGCTCTACACCGCCGACATCACCCGCACCCTGCCGATCTCCGGCCGGTTCAGCCCCGCGCAGCGCGAGATCTACACCCTGGTCTACGAGGCGCAGCAGGCGGCGATCAAAGCGGTGAAGCCGGGCAACGACTTCATGGAGCCCAACCGCGAGGCGATGCGGGTGCTCGCGTTCGGCCTGGCGAAGCTGGGCCTGCTCGAAGACGCCGAGGCCGCGCTGAAAGACGACCAGCAGCTCTACAAGCGCTACTCGCTCCACAACGTCAGCCACATGCTCGGCCTCGACGTGCACGACTGCGCCAAGGCCCGGCAGGAGGTCTACCGCTACGGCAAGCTGAAGCCCGGCATGGTGCTCACCGTCGAGCCCGGCCTCTACTTTCAGCCCGACGATCTCACCGTGCCGGCGAAGTACCGCGGCATCGGGGTGCGCATCGAAGACGACGTGCTGGTGACCGAGAAGGGCTGCAACGTGCTCTCGAAGCAGATTCCCGCCGCGCCCGACGCCGTCGAGGCCTGGGTGAAGAAGGTGTGGAAGGGCAAGCGCTGATGGAGCGCCCCTGGGAGGTCACTCCGATGGACCCGTTGGTCCAGCACGAGGACAACCTCTGGTCGATCGGCGGTGAGCTCCCCTGGATGCGGGGGATGAACCGGCGGATGGCGATCGCGCGCACCGCCGACGGGCGGCTGGTTTTTTACAACGCGATCCCGCTCGAAGATGCGCTGGTGGAGAAGCTTCGCGCCTGGGGCAAGCCGTGGCTGTTGGTGGTGCCGCACCATCAGCACATGCGCTACGGGCACGCGTTCGCCCAGAAGCTCGGGCTCGAGACCTGCGCGCCCGACGGCGAGCTGGCCAAGGTGGCCGCGCGCATTCCCGGCACACTGCCGTTCTCGAAGGTGCAGCTCGACGACACCCTGCGGTTGGGCGTGTTCGAGTCGAGCAAGCTGCACGAGGGCTACCTGCTGGTGAAGTCGGGCCCGCGCACCTCGGTCGCGGTCTCAGACGTGGTGATGAACCTCAACGACACCACCTTGAAGTTCAAGCTGCTCGGCTTCGGCGGCGGGCCGAAGATCGTCTTCTTCGCCAAGGTCGCCTTCATCAAAGACGGGAAGTTGCTCAAGCAGGAGCTGCGGCAGATCGCGCAGGAGCCGGGCATGAGCCGGGTGATCGTCTCGCACGGCGACGTGATCGAGACCGGAGGCAGGGAAGTTCTCGAGCAGGTCGCCCGGTAACGGCCGCTACTTCTCGACCACCTCGTACGTCCGCGGCTCATCGGGCGCAGGGTCCTTCAGCACGGTGAAGTCTTCGCGGCCGATCTCCCGGCCGTCTTCGGTCAGCACCCGCACCCGGTACTCTCCCGGGCGGCTGAGGGTGGTGTAGCTGTACGTTCTGAAGCCGGTCTCCTGGCTCTCGGCCACCTGGGTGCGGAACGGCTTGCCCCACGAGGTCCACCCCTGCTTCGGGTCGTCGAAGTCGAAGGCGAAGAAGATCGAGTCGTGAAAGTGCCGGGGCGCGAAGATCGACGCGAACGCGTAGGCGCGATCACCCTCGCGAAAGAGGTAGCCGGTCGACGCGTCTTTGGCGAGCGCGTGGGCGATCAGCCCCGGCGGCTTCATGAACTGCAGCGTGTAGTGCGGCACCCCGTCGACCTTCTGCACGTCGACCTGGTGAAAGATGCCGATGTACTTGAGCGACAGCGGCACCGGCGGCACCGCCTCGAGCAGGTACGCCAGCAGCAGCAGCCCCTGAATCACCAGGCCCGGGTAGACGCCCTTCTTCAGCGACCAGTCCTTGTCCTTGGTGAACCACTTGAACAGCTTCCACACTCCGAAGGTCGCCCCGGCGCCACAGGCCACCGCGAGAAAGAACAGCCCCTTGTTGAGCGAGTGCCAGGCGAGCGGGAACAGGTAGCCCAGGTACGAGGTGAGCGCGAAGCTCCAGAGCCCGACCCGCATCGGGGTGCCCCAGGCGCGAAAGCGCGGCATCTCGTTCATCACCAGCGCGAGCGCGATCACCGAGATGAACACCCGCGCGCTCCAGCCCGACGCGGACCGGAAGTAGAAGATCATGAACGCGTTGAAGAGCGTGCCGAGGAAGAAGTGAATCACCCACTGCCGCACGCTGACGATCTTGCCGATGATGCCCGAGGGCTCTTTGCCCGCGACCTGAATGCGGTGGTCGACCGCGATCAGCAACACCAGCAAGGTGACGTAGGTGCCCTGGTGAATCAGCAGCGGCACCGAGTCGATTCGATGCAGCAGCAGGTAGTCGAAGACGAAGCCGGCGAAGAAAAACGCCACCTCGAACGCCACGTGGTGGCGCTCCTTGAAGTGCTTGAAGCGGCCGAAGAGCCCCTTCTCAGCTGTAACGGTCATCCCGCCAGGGGTGTGCGGAGTTGCTGTACCCACGGACCTCCCAGAAACCTTTGCGATCGCGCGTCAAAAGCTCGATCCGGTTGATCCACTTCGCGCCCTTCCACGCGTACAGCTGCGGCGTGATCATTCGCAGCGGCCCACCATGATCGCGCGGGAGCGGCTTTCCGTTCCAGCTGTGCACCAACAACACGTCGTCTTTCAGCGCCTCTTCCAACGGCAGGTTGGTGGTGTACCCGTCGTAGGCGTAGGTCATCACGTGGGTCGCCTCGGGCTTCACCCCCGCCAGCGCCACCACCGTCGAGAACGGCACCCCGCCCCACTTCGAGTCCATCAGGCTCCACGCGGTCACGCAGTGGAAGTCGGCGTCGAGCTCCAGCTGCGGCAGCGCCATCAGCTGCGCCCAGTCGAGGGTGACCGGGCTCTCCACCGCCCCGTCGACGCGCAGCGACCACTGGTCGAGCGGCACCTCGGGCTTCACCCCGAGGTCGAGAATCGGCCACGACTTCGACTCGTGCTGCCCCGGAGGCAGCTTCGGCATGCCGTGACGGTTCGGCTCACCCTCGCCCATCGGCCGCTCGTCGGCCTGACCGGCGGTGCGCTTCATCTTGTCGAGAAAGCGCTCACGCAGACGCATGCGCGCGTCGACGATGCGCTGGGTCTTGTCTTCGGGCTCGCTCACGCGCCTTTGATCATCGCTTCCAGCTCACCGCGCTGGGCGAGGTCGGTCACGATGTCGCAGCCGCCGACGAACTTTCCGTTGATGTACACCTGCGGAATCGTCGGCCAGTTGCTGTACGCCTTGATCCCGTCGCGCACGTCGGGCTCCGAGAGCACGTCGACGGTGAACACCGGGCCGAACGGCTTCAGCGCCTCCAAGGTGCGCGCCGAAAAGCCGCAGCGCGGGAAGAGCGCGTTGCCCTTCATGTAGAGGACCACCTTGTGGTCTTTGATCTCGGCGTCGAACCGCTTCTTCAGGTCTTCGTTGAGCTCCATGACGCCTACTTTTTGCCCTTCTCGAGCCATTTTCGCCACTGTTCCGGCGAATAGGTCTTGAGCGCGAGCGCGTGCAGCTCACCGGTGGCAAGCACGTCTTTGAGCGGCGCGTAGACCATCTGGTGCTGCTCGATCATCGACTTGCCCTCGAACGCCGGGCTCACCACCCGGGCCTCGAAGTGGTCGCTGGTGCCGGTGAGGTCGTGCACCTCGACCTCGGAGCCGGGCAACCCGTCGGCGATTCGCTTCTTCACGTCATCGATCTGCATCTTTGGCTCGTCTCCCTCGCGGCTCCGCCGCTTCCGATGCCGGCCAACTGCGGCCGGCCTCCGGTCGCCTTCGCGTGATTAATGAATTCCCCCGCTGGTCATCAGCATCGCCGGGTCGACGCCCATGCCCTTGAGCGTATCTCCCCAGATGTCTTTCGGGTCGCCGTCGAGCACGGTGCGGGTGGCCGCTTCGGTGAACAGCCACGCGCCCTGGGTCAGCTCCCGCTCGATCTGCTTCGGGCCCCAGCCGGCGTAGCCGAGGCAGAAGCGCAGCCGCACGGTGGGCATCTGCAACAGCCCGGTGAGCGCCTCGGAGGTCATCGAGAGGTAGAGCCCTTCTGACAGCTCGGTGCGCTCTTCGACGTCGGCCGAATCGTGGAGCACGAACCCGCGGTACGGCTCGACCGGGCCTCCGACGTAGACGTTCTGGGGCGCGAGCGACGACGAGACCTTGAGCTTCTGGCCCTTGCCCAGCTGCGAGAGCGTCAGCGGCGAGGTGCGGTTGATCACCAGCCCCATCGAGCCTTCGTCGTTGTGCTCGATCATCAGCACCACGGTGCGGTGGAAGTTGGGATCGCCCAGCTGCGGCATCGCGATCAGAAACCCTGGCGCCAGTTGCTTCACCTGCTCCTACGATTTCTCGCGAGCGAACCAAAAGCAAGGTGCGCGCACCTACCTTTCCCCATGCGAAACGCCGCAGAGGTTGTTACGAGCGGCGGCCAATGGGGGACGCGCGATGAAGGCACTGGTGATCACCCGCCACGGCGGGCCAGACGTGTTGCAGGTGCAGGAGAAACCCGACCCCGCGGTCGGGCCCGACGAGGTGGCGATCGACGTCGCCTTCGCGGGCTTGAACTTCGCCGAGGTCTCAGCGCGCGTGGGCTTGTACCCCGACGCTCCGCCGCCGCCGTTCGTCGCCGGCTACGAGGCCTCGGGCACCATCGCCACCCTGGGCGCGAACGTGAAGGGCCTCGCGGTGGGCGACAAGGTGTTCGGCCTCACCCGCTTCGGCGCGCACGCGTCGAAGGTGGTGATCAAGGCGGCGCAGGTTCGCAAGGTGCCGGCCTCGATGTCGCTCGAAGAAGCGGCGGCGCTCCCGGTGAACTACCTCACCGCGTACCACATGATGTTTCACGTCGGGCACCTGCGGCCGAAGCAGCGGGTGCTGATTCACATGGCGGCGGGCGGCGTCGGCCTGGCGGCGATTCAGCTCGCCAAGGGCTCGGGCGCGGAGCTGTTCGGCACAGCCTCGGCGTCGAAGCACGCGCTGCTGAAAGAAGCAGGCCTGCACCACCCGATCGACTACCACACCGTCGACTACGCCGAAGAGGTGCGCAAGATCACCGGCGGCCGCGGCGTCGACCTGGTGCTCGACGCGTTGGGCGGCGGCGACTGGAAGAAGGGTTACGAGCTGCTCAACGCCGCGGGCCACATCGTCTGCTTCGGCTGGGCGAACATGGTCGGAGGCGAGACCCGCAACCTGTTCAAGGTGGTGGGCGAGTTCTTCAAGCAGCCGAAGTTCGCGCCGATGAAGCTGATGGACCACAACAAGACGGTCTCGGGCGTGAACCTCGGCCACCTGTGGGACGAGCTCGAGCTGTTGAGCGGCCACCTCGACAAGCTGATCGAGCTGATCGAAGCGGGCAAGGTGAAGCCGCACATCGACGAGGTGCACCCGATGTCGAAGGCGGCCGACGCCCACCGGCGCATTCAGTCGCGCAAGAACGTCGGCAAGGTGCTGATCGACTGCCGCGCCTAGCGCGCCCCGGGCAGGCACACCCGCTCGCCAGGGCTGAGCCCGACGGCGACCGGCACCAGGTGGCCGTAGCCCTCGGCTGCGATGGAGCAGCGGTAGGCCGGCTCGCAGTGCTCATCCATCACGCAGGTCTCGACGCACACGCCGCCGTCAGAGACGAAGCAGCGCAGCGCCGAGCCGCAGTCGTCGTTGGTCGCGCACGGCTTGCCGTGACCATCGTGTGAGCTCGCCTTGGGAGCGAGCAGCCAGGCTCCGCCGATCGCAGCGAAGACTGCGAAGACGAGCCAGGGCCGGGCTTTCAGCGCTTCCAGAGCTTACGAGACGGTCGGAGACGGCTCGACGGGCGGCTCGACCTTGACCAGCGGGCGGAAGAACTCGTCGGGCTTCTCGAGCACCAGCGCCTCGCGAATGACGTCGTCGACGAACTCCACCGGCACCAGGCGAACCGCCTCGCGCACCTTCTTGGGGATCTCTTTGACGTCTTTGCGGTTCTCTTCGGGGAAGAGCACGGTGGTCATGCCCGCGCGGTGAGCGGCGAGCACCTTCTCTTTGAGCCCGCCGATCGGCAGCACCCGGCCACGGAGCGTCACCTCGCCGGTCATCGCCACGTCGCGCCGCACCGGAATGCGGGTGAGCGCCGAGACGATCGCGGTCACCAGGGTCACGCCCGCGCTCGGGCCGTCTTTGGGGATCGCGCCTTCGGGCACGTGCACGTGAATGTCGAGGTTGTCGGCGAACTTCTCGTCGATGCCGAAGCGCCGGGCGCGCGCGCGCACGTAGCTCATCGCCGCCTGCGCCGACTCCTGCATCACCTCACCGAGCTTGCCGGTGATGATCAGCTTGCCCTTGCCGGGCATCACGGTGGCTTCGGTGGTCAGCGTGTCGCCGCCGGTGTCCATCACCGCCAGACCGGTGACGATGCCCACCTGGTCTTCGTGCTCCTTGCGCCCATGACGGAACTTGGGCACCCCGAGCAGCTTCATCGCCATCTTGCGATCGACCTTGGTGTCCTTCTTGCCGTTCTTCACCACGTCGCGGGCGATCTTGCGGAACACCGAGGCTATCTCACGCTCCAGCGAGCGCACGCCGGCCTCGCGGGTGTAGCGGTTGATGATCGTGCGCACCGCGCGCGGGGTCAGCTTCACCTCGACCTCGGCGAGACCGTTCGCTTCCTTCTGCTTCGGCACCAGGTAGCGCCGCGCGATCGAGAGCTTCTCGGCCTCGGTGTACCCGGCGATGCGAATCACCTCCATGCGGTCCTGGAGCGGGCCGGGAATGGAGTGCATCGAGTTCGCGGTGCAGATGAACATCGTCTTCGACAGGTCGTAGTCGAGGTCCAAGTAGTGGTCGTTGAAGGTGTTGTTCTGCTCGGGGTCCAACACCTCGAGCAGCGCCGCCGACGGGTCGCCGCGGAAGTCGGTCGACATCTTGTCGACCTCGTCGAGCAGCATCACCGGGTTGTTCGCTTCGGCCTTCTTCAGCGCCTGAATGATCTTGCCCGGCATCGCGCCGATGTAGGTGCGCCGGTGGCCGCGAATCTCGGCCTCGTCGCGCACGCCGCCCAGCGAGAGCCGCACGAACTTTCGGCCCAGCGAGCGGGCGATCGAGCGCGCCAGCGAGGTCTTGCCGACGCCCGGAGGCCCGACGAAGCAGAGGATCGGGCCCTTGATCTTGCCGACCAGCTTCTGCACCGCGAGGTACTCGAGAATGCGCTCCTTCACCTTCTTCAGGCCGTAGTGGTCCTCTTCGAGAACGCGCTCGGCTTCGGCGAGCTCCAGCCGGTCCTTGGTCTCTTCGTACCAGGGCAGCGAGAGCACCCAGTCGATGTAGTTGCGCACCACGGTGGCTTCGGCCGACATCGGGCCCATCATTCGGAGCTTCTTCAGCTCCTTGCGCACCTTGGCGGTCGCCTCTTTCGACATTCGCTTGGTCTTGAGCTTCTCTTCGATCTCCTGGACCTCGCTCTTCGACTCGTCGCGGTCGCCCAGCTCCCGCTGGATCGCCTGCATCTGCTCGTTGAGGTAGTACTCCTTCTGGGTCTTCTCCATCTGCTTCTTGACCCTGGAGCGGATCTTCTTCTCGACGCGCAGTATCTCGATCTCGCCCTGCATCAGCTCGTAGAGCTTCTCGAGCCGCTTGATCGGTGACTCGGTCTCGAGCAGCGCCTGCTTGTCGTTCAGCTTGAACGAGAGGTGGGCGATGATCGTGTCGGCCAGCCGCGACGGGTCGTCGATGGTGGCGACCTGCTGGGGCAGCTCGGGCGGCAAACGCTTGTTGAGCTCGACCAGCGCCTTGAACGCCTCGCGCACCGCGCGCACCAGCGCCTCCAGCTCGGCGTTGCGATCCCAGTTCTCGACCACGTCTTCGACTTCGACCTCGAAGTGGCTCTGGGTGGCCTGAAAGCGGCTCAGCCGAACGCGCTTCACGCCTTCGACCAGCACCTTCATCGTGCCGTCGGGCAGCGGGACCAGCTGAATGATGTGGCCCCAGGTGGCGAAGTGGAAGACATCGTCGGGGGTGGGGTCGTTGGTCTTCGCCTTCTTCTGGGCGGCGAGAATGATGACCGCCTTCTCGTCGCGGCCGGCGCGGCTCGCCTCGTCTTTGCGGGCGGCAGCGGCCTTGAGGGCCGAGATCGATTTCTCGCGGCCGACGTAGAGAATGGTGACCTGGTGCGGGAGCACCACGATGTCGCGCAGGGGAAGAAGCGGAAGGCCCGGAGCAGCAGGGTCCTTCTTGTCGTCGCGTCCGAAGAGCATGTGGGGTGTTTCCTTCGCGCCCCTCTCAGTTACAGGGCTGAAGCACTTATAACACCCGACTTTCCCGCTCTCCTCTTTCTGGCTGTTCTAACCGGCGTCTGGGGTGGTGACGCCTGCGTCGGCCGGGGTCGGCTTCACCTCAGGCGGCTTCATCCCGAACACATTCATCAGGAATGCCACCTGATCGACCGACGATTCGACGGCTTTGCCCACCTGGTCGGCGCCGCCGTGGCCGGCATGCATCTCGATGCGCAGCCACGCCACGCCCTCGCCGTGTTCAGCCTGCTGAACTGCCGCGGTGAACTTGCGGGCGTGCATCGGGTCGACCCGGTCGTCGTGGTCGGCCGACATCATCAGCATCGCGGGGTACTTCCCCTTCTTCACGTGGTGGTACGGGGAGTACGGGTAGATCCACCCGAAGTCGTCGGGCTTGTCGGGGTCGCCGTACTCGGGAATCCAGGTCTTTCCTGAGCCGAACAGCCCGTAGCGAACCATGTCGAGCAACGGCACCGCGCAGATCACCGCGCCGAACAGGTCGGGCCGCTGGGTCATCGCCGCTCCCATCAACAGCCCGCCGTTGGAGCCGCCGCGAATCGCCAGCTTCGACGGTTTGGTCCAGCCGTCCTTGATGAGAAATTCCGCCGCGGCCTCGAAGTCGTCGAACACGTTCTGCTTCTTCGAAAGCTTGCCCGCGTCGTGCCACGCCTTGCCGAACTCGCCTCCTCCGCGGAGGTTGGGCACCGCGTAGATGCCGCCCGCCTCGAGCCACGGGTAGGGGAAGCTGGCGTAGGCGCTGGTGAGGCTGACGTCGAACCCGCCGTAGGCGTACATCAACAACGGGTTCTCGCCGTTCTTCTGCACCACGTTCTTGTGCACGATGAACATCGGCACCTGGGTGCCGTCTTTCGACGGGTACCAGACCTGGTCGATCACGTAGGTCGAGGCGTCGAACGGCACCGAGATCTTCGCCCACAGTGAGCTCTTGCCGGTCTTCACCGAGGTCTTGAAGATCTCCGGCGGCCTCAAGAAGCTCGACCACGAGTAGAACGCCTCGTCGTCGTCGTCGTCGCCGATGAAGTCGGTGGCGGTGCCGAGCCCGGGCAGCTGCACCTTGCGCACCATCTTGCCGTCGAGGCCGTAGAGCGCGATCTCGGTCACCACCTTGCGGAGCGCCGCGATGCCGAGGTGCCCGCCGACGAGGTCGACCTGCTGAATCGAGGCGTCTTTGTCTTCGCCGATCAGCTCCTTCCAGTTGCCGCGGTCGGGCTTGTTGGGGTCGGCCTTGAAGACGCGCTTGTTGGGCGCGCCCTCGTCGGTCACCACGTAGAAGACGTCTTTGTGCTCCAGCACCTGGTACTGCGCGTCCTTCCCCTGGACGAGCAGGCGCCACTCTTTGTCTTTGCCGAGCTGCTTGAACCAGACGTCGTTCTCGCTCCAGCCGCGCTGGTAGATCGCGAACAGGTACTTGCCGTCTTTGCTCAGGTTGCCGAAGAGAAAGGTCTTCGGGTCGCCCAGCTTGGGGTGAACGATCTCGTCTTTCGCCGGGTCGGCGCCGAGCAGGTGGTGGCGCAGCTCGGTGTAGCCGGGGCGCTCGCTGACCGGGATCTTCGGGTCGGTCGGGAGCCACTCGTAGTGAAAGCCCTTGTTGTCGGGGGTCCACGCCGGGGAGGCGTACTTGGCGCCGGGGATCACGTCGACGGTGCTGCGAGCCCCGGTGTCGACGTCGAGCACGTGGAGCGTCGCCTCGTCGGCCGCGTTCGGCTTCTCGGCGAACACCACCTTCTTGCCGTCCCAGCTGGGCACCCAGGTGCCGAGCGAGACGGTGTTGTCGGTGGACCAGGCGTTGGGGTCGAGCAGCACCTTCTCTTCGCCCTTCTCGCCCTGCTTCCAATAGACGACCGACTTCTCCTGCGTCTTGCTCCGGCGCATGAAGAAGTAGCGGCCGCCCCGCTTGATCGGCGCGGTCACCACGTCGAGGTAGTAGAGGTCGCGGTAGCGCTTCTCGAGCCAGTCACGGTTCGGCAGCGCGTGAAGGTGCGCGCGGGCGTAGTCGTCTTGCGCCTTCATCCACTCCTGCACCTCGGGCGCCTTCTCGTCTTCCAACCAGCGAAAGGGGTCGGCCACCTTGGTGCCGTGCACCAGATCGCTGGCCAGCTGACTGCGGGTCGCGGGGGGAGCGTCTTTCTTCGCGGCGACGGGTTCAGCGCCGGCGTCGGGCGCAGCGGGAGGCGGGTCGGATCTCACGATGGGCTCCTCGTGGTAGCAGGCGGCGGCGACGAGCAGACAGGCGGCGAAGCGGCGCATGGCGGCGCGTATATCGCCTTCTCGAGCACGGCAGGGCGGTGGTGTGCGATGCGGTCCGTTCCCCGCGGGAGGCTTCGAGTCGGCGCACCTCGTGCGTTCGTGCGGGCAGGGCTGTCCCTCACCCCGCGGAGCTTCGCTCCGTCGGCCCTCTCCCAATGGAGAGGGTCAGCTGGCCTTGGCGGCGGGGGCAGCGGCGGCGGCGGCGCCGTCGGTGCCGGTGGCGTGGAGGATGACCGGCTCGGTCTTCTTCATCACCACGTCTTCGGAGATCGCGACTTCCTTCACCGTCTTGCGGGTGGGGACGTCGAACATCACGTCGAGCATCAGGTTCTCGAGGATCGCGCGGAGACCGCGGGCGCCGGTCTTGCGGCGAATCGCTTCGTGGGCGATCGCCTTCAGCGCGCCGTCGGTGAACTTCAGCGTCACCCCGTCGAGATCGAGCAGCTTCTTGTACTGCTTGGTGAGCGCGTTGCGCGGGCTGACCAGAATGTCGACCAGCGTCTTCTCGTCGAGCTCTTCGAGCGCGGTCACCACCGGCAGACGGCCGATGAACTCGGGGATCATGCCGAACTTGAGCAAGTCCTCCGGCTCCACCTTCGAGAGCAGCTCACTGACGCTGCGTTCTTTCTTCTGCCGAATCTCGGCGCCGAAGCCGAGCGAGCGGCCACCCAGGCGGCGCTCGATGATCTGCTCCAGGCCGCCGAAGGCGCCGCCGCAGATGAAGAGAATGTTGGTGGTGTCGACCTGCAGGAACTCCTGCTGGGGGTGCTTGCGGCCGCCCTTGGGAGGCACGTTGGCGACGGTGCCTTCGATGATCTTGAGCAGCGCCTGCTGCACGCCTTCGCCCGAGACGTCGCGGGTGATCGACGGGTTCTCGGACTTGCGGGCGATCTTGTCGATCTCGTCGATGTAGACGATGCCCTTCTGGGCGCGCTCGATGTCGTGGTCGGCCGCCTGGAGCAGGTTGACGATGATGTTCTCGACGTCTTCACCGACGTAGCCGGCCTCGGTCAGGCAGGTGGCGTCGGCGATCGTGAACGGCACGTTGAGAATGCGCGCCAGGGTCTGCGCCAGCAGGGTCTTGCCCGAGCCGGTGGGGCCGAGCAGCAGAATGTTCGACTTCTGCAGCTCGACGTCCTCCATCGCGACCTTCGACTCGATGCGCTTGTAGTGGTTGTGCACCGCGACCGAGAGCACCTTCTTGGCGCGCTCCTGGCCGATCACGTACTCGTCGAGAATGGTCTTGATCTCGGAGGGGCGCGGAATGCGGAGCGTGGTGTCCTTCGACTCCTCGCGGTCCATCTCCTCGGCGATGATGTCGTTGCACAGGCCGATGCACTCGTCACAGATGTAGACGGTGGGGCCCGCGATCAGCTTCTTCACTTCCTTCTGCGACTTGCCGCAAAAGGAGCAGCAGAGGGACTGGTTGGAGTCTTTGCTTCCGCCGCCGACGTTTCGTGTTGCCATCTGGTCTCAAAGCCTAATCGGGTCTCGCCCCGGAGGCTAACCTTCGTGGTCTAGGTCTTTACGATTCGGCTGCGCAGCCCCAGCGGCGCCAGCTTCTGGTCGAGGTCTGAAATCAGGCCGTGAACCTCGACCGGTAACATCGGGTGGTCCGACAGCCCTACCCCGGTGCCGTCGGGGCCCTTGGTCTCTTTGTCGACCTCTTCGGCGATGATGTCGTTGCACAACCCGATGCACTCGTCGCAGATGTAGACCGAGGGGCCCGCGATCAACTTTCTGACCTCGCGCTGAGACTTGCCGCAGAACGAGCAGCTGAGCTTCATCTCTTCGAGGTTCGCCATGATCTCCATCGTACGGTTCGGCACCCCCAGAGCCAAGACCGAGGGCCCGCGCATCGGCACCGTTCGCCGCCCGCCGCGCGGGGTGAAGAAGGCCGACATCGCTCGGCACGACTACTACGACGTCTGGCAGCCGCTGCTGTCGCCCAGCGCCGTGCTGGTGAAGCAGGCGCTCGCCGCCACCGACGAGAAGAGCTGGCTCAAGTTCGTGAAAGGGTACCGGCGGGAGATGACCCAGCCCGAGGCGAGCCGGTTGCTCGACCTGTTGGCCGCCCTCTCACACAGCGCCGATTTTTCGGTGGGGTGCTACTGCGAGAACGAAGCGCGCTGCCACCGCTCGGTGCTTCGGCAACTGCTCACCGAGCGGGGCGCAGCGCTACGCTGACTCGACTACTTCTTCTCGGGGTTGGTGGCGGGCTTCTTCTGGGTGAAGACCTCGTCGATCAGCCCGTACGCCTTCGCCTCACCCGCGCCCATGAAGAAGTCGCGATCGGTGTCCTTCTCGATCCGCTCCAGCGCCTGGCCGGTGTGCTTCTGGAGAATCTCGTTCAGGCGCTGCTTCAGGCGCAGCACTTCCTTCACCTGAATCTCCATGTCGGTGACCTGGCCCCGCGCGCCGCCGAGCGGCTGGTGAATCATGATCCGCGAGTTGGGCAGCGCGTACCGCTTGCCCTTGGCGCCGCACGACAGCAGCACCGCGCCCATCGAGGCCGCCTGGCCGATGCAGATCGTCGACACCGGAGGCTTCACGTACTGAATGGTGTCGTAGATCGCGAGGCCGGCGGTGACCGAGCCACCGGGCGAGTTGATGTAGAGGTTGATGTCCTTGTCGGGGTCCTCCGACTCGAGGAAGAGCAGCTGAGCCACGATGACGTTCGCCACGTCGTCGTCGATCTCGGTGCCGAGCATGATGATGCGGTCCTTCAGCAGCCGGCTGTAGATGTCGTAGGAGCGCTCACCGCGGTGGGTCTGTTCGATGACGTAGGGAACGGGCATGTAGGGCATGTTTCCTTCCTTGTTCGACTATTTGGCCTGGTGCTTCAAAAAGGCGATCGTCTTCTCTTCCCGAATACGGTTCTTTAGCCCGGCCTTCTCGTCTTCGCCGCGAAACGCCTTCCGCACCTGCGACAGCGCGGTGCCGTTCTCGGCCGCCAGCGACTCCAGCTTGGCCTCGAGGTCCTGCTCCGAGACCTCGATCTTCTGCGCGTTCGCCACCGCCTCCAGCAGGAGCTGGCCGCGCACTTCCTGCTCCGCCTTGGGGCGAAGCTCGGCGCGAAAGCCCTCGAGGTCGATGCCCAGCTGCCGCGGGTCGACGCCGCCGCGCGCCACCGCCCGCAGGGTGTTCTCGAGCATCATCTCGACGCCGCGCTCGACCATCGACTTCGGCAGCTCGAACTTGTTCTTCTCGATCAGCGCCTTGAAGAGCGCGTCGCGCTCGTCGTTGAGCGCCTTCTGCTTCTCGGAGCGCTCCATGTCGCTCTTCACCCGCTCCTTCAGCTTGGCGAGCGACTCGAGGCCCAGCGAGACGGCGAGCGCGTCGTCGAGCGCCGGCACCTGCTTGGCCTTCAGCTCCTTGAGGGTGACCTTGAAGAGCGCGGTCTTGCCCTTCATCTCTTCCACCCGGTAGTCCTCGGGGAAGGTGTAGTTGAACTCTTTGGTCTCGCCGATCTTCTGCCCCTCGAGCTGCTTGATGTGGGCGTCGACCAGCTGGC
Organism: Myxococcaceae bacterium; assembly: GCA_047602415.1. Taxonomy (GTDB): domain Bacteria; phylum Myxococcota; class Myxococcia; order Myxococcales; family Myxococcaceae; genus JASGHH01. The sequence goes on from JASGHH010000001.1 coordinate 2,719,720, forward strand.
CCTCGATCACCTCGACGGTGACGTTGTTGCCGGTGTTGCCGGCGAACTCCTTGCCGTCGTGGGTGGCGGTGAAGTCGATCATCGCGAAGTCGCCTTCCTTGGCGGCGTCGCGGCCCTCGACCGGCTTCAGCTCGGTGCGGCCCTGGCGAATCTTCTCGATCTGCTCGTCGACCTTGGCGTCGTCGAGCTTCACGTTGGTGTCGGCGAGCTTCACCCCGGCGTAGTCGATCTTCTCGAGCTTGGGCTTCACCTCGACCCGCACGCTGAACTGGTAGGGCGCGGTGAGGTCGAGCTTGCCGCCCGAGATGTGCGGGTCGGAGACCGCCTCGACCTTGTGCTCGACGATCGCGTCGAGAAACGCCTTCATCTGAACCCGGCGGAGCACGTCGGGCTCGACCTCGTCTTTGAAGCGCTGCTCCAGAATGCGCCTCGGGATCTTGCCCGGGCGAAAGCCGGCGATCTTCACCTGGCGGCTCAGGGTGGCGTAGGCGCGCGAGAGCTCGTCTTGCACGACCTTCGGCTCGACCTCGATCTCGAGACGCGCCTCGATGGGGGAAACCTCCTGGACCTGAACCTTCATGACTCCTCGACTTTTCTAAAAGTGGGAACGAACCGAGGAGGCTTTAGGCAATGAGTCTCATCGGGTCAACGCTGCAAAGGTACCCCCCGAACGGGCAGTCCTCTGGTAATGGGGGCAGCCGTGTTCACCCACGAGATCAAGATTCAACGTTCGCGCGTTCCCTTCATCATCGCCGGCGCGCTGGTGGCGCTCGGCCTGGCGATGCTGCTGGTGCCGTTTCCCCACCAGGTGCAGGCCGGTTACGCGCTCCAGCCGGTCAGCCTCACCGAGGTGAAGGCGACCCGCGCGGGCATCGTCGAGAAGGTGGCGGTCGCAGAGGGTGAGCTGGCCGACGCGGGCACGGTGCTGGTGAAGCTCGACGTGGCCGACGTGAACAAGAAGATTCAGGAGGCGACCGACCAGGTCACCATCGCCGAGAAGAAGCGGCAGACCGCGGTGGCGAAGAACCGCAACGCCGCCAAGGCCCAGTCGGAGCTCGAGAAGGCGCAGACTTCGGTCAAGACCGCCCAGGCCGCGCTCGACAAAGAGACCGAGAAGGCGGCCGGCAAGGCCTCGCCGAAGGTCGACGCCGCGAAGAAGAAGCTCGACGCCGCCACCGCCGCCGCCGACAAGGCGCAGAAGGCGTACGACAAGGTGGCGCCGAAGACGCCGGAGGCCGACGCCGAGGTGAAGAAGGCGAACGACGATCTCGCCGCCGCCAAGGCCGAGCTGTCGAAGTCGGAGATTCAGACCCCGAAGTCGGGCGTGGTGGTCGGCCTCTCGGTGAAGGCCGGCGCCAAGATCTCCGAGGGCGAGACGGTGGCCAAGGTGGGCGACCCCACTCCGCTCAAGGTGGTGCTGGCGCCGAAGAAGCCGGGCACCTTCAAGGTCGGCCAGGTGGTGGAGCTGAAGGTCGGCGATCAGGTGCTGAAGACGACGCTCACCGCCGCCGGCAAGGACACCGCCGAGGCGCAGCTCGACAACAAAGACGGCAAGATCAAGCCGTCGGGTGAAGGCGAGGCGACGATCAACGCCGAGCCGCGCCCGCTGATTCACTTCGGGTCACCGTAACGGCAAAACGCCGGAGCTCTTGGGGAGCCCCGGCGCAGAGTTGCCACGGGTGTGGCGCGCGATCACATGTTCGACGCGCTCTTCTTGTTCTTCAGGTCCTTCTCCAGCTGCTCCGCCATGCCGAGGTGGTGCTGCAGGGTGGGCAGGGTCTGCGACGCGAAGTTGCGCAGGTCGGTGTCGTTGCCGTCCTTCGCCTCCTTCTCGAACAGCTTCACCGCGTCTTTGTGGTCAGAGACCATCTTCTTCACGTACTTGTTGTCGAACTTCTCGCCCTGGAGACCGTTCATCTTCTCGAGGTCCTTGTTCTTGGCGTGAGCGTCGTCGGCGGGCAGCTCGATGCCCTTGTTGCGGGCGAGCTCCATCAGGTCGTTGTTGGCCTTGGTGTGCTCGTCGATCATCGTCTTCGCGAACGAGGTCACGTCACCGTTCTGGCTGTGGGTGGCGGCCAGCTGCGAGAGCTCGACCTCGGCGTTGCCGGCCTTGGCGGCGTCTTCGATGAACTTCTTGTCGCTCTTGTTGATCGCGACGGTGCCGTTCTTGTCGGTCTTCTCGGTCTTGGTGGCCGAGATGCCGTTCTTGTCGCTCTTGATCGTGGTGTCGCTCTTGTCGCCCGAGACGGTCGCGCCGGTCTCGTCGGCCTTCACCGCCGTGTCACTCTTGTACGTGGTGTCTTTGTCGCTCTTGGTCTTGGCCTGGTCGTCAGACGAGGCGAACGCGGGAGCAGCGAACAGCACTGCCACGGGAGCGAGAGCGGAAATCAGACGGAACTTCATGGGTCACCTTCCGGGTAGGGGTTAACTGCTTCCCGGAAGGCAGCATGCTGCATGCCACGCGTGTTACCGGCGCTCTACTCCGGTGTGGCGACCCTGCCGAAGAGCTTGTTGGCGTCTTCGCCGGGCGCGAGGTGGGTCTTGAGGTCGATGTTGTCTTTGCCGAGCGGCGCGATCCCGTAGGCCATCGCCGCGCGCACCTGGAGGGTGTCGAAGGCGGTGGCGCCGTTCTCGAGCCAGGTCTTGCCGTAGAGGCTCTCGACCGGGGTGTTCACCGCGCCCGACGCGTTCTTCAGCCAATCGCCCGGGTCCTTCAAGAAGGTGCCGAGGTCGAACACCTTGTCCGACGGCTTGGGGATCGGGGTGTTGTCGTACTTGTCTTTCATCAGCGAGTTGGCGAGCACGTCGACGGTGGCGGCGTCTTTCGAGGCGATCACCTTGCCGACGTCCATCGTGTCGCCGACGTCGGGGCCGATCGAGCTGATCGTCTTGCGCATGTCGGTGACGGTGAATCGCTCCTTGTCGGCGAACACCGACGACAGCTCGGCGATCTTCTCGTGGAGCATCATGTTGGGGCCGTTCTCGTTGTCGACGTCCCACTGGGCGTTGCCCTGCAGCTGCTTCAAGAGCGCGGCCTTGTCTTCGGGGGTGGTGGCCGGGTCGTTCAGCTTCTTGCCGATCTGCGCGAACTCCGCCGACCAGGTGGGGCCGTCTTTGCCGTCGTTGAGACCGGGCACGCGATCGAGCGGGCCGTGGAGCGCCGGCACCCGGTCGGAGCCGGAGACCAGGCCGATGTGGTTCTTCACCGCTCCGGTGAGGCCGGCGCAGCCCATCAGCGAGTGGCGGCCGGGCGGCTTGGGGAGGTTGATGATGTCGGTGACGTCGTCGCGCACCATCTTGGGAATCAGAATGCCGTCGGGGAAGTGCTTGTTGCCCGGCTGGCCCGGCGCGATGTCGGGGATCGGCACCCGCACCGCCTCCAGCGTCTCGAAGCCGACCAGGGTGACGCCGGCCTTCTTCGCCATCGCGATCGCGTCGGTGTCGGTCAGCTTCACTTTCCGGTCGGGCCCGAGCTGGTCGAGAATCGCTTTGGCGCCGGCGTAGTCTTTGTTGCCCTTCGCTTCTTGCGCGGCGGCGAACTCCAGGCCGGCGCGAACGCCGCCGTCGAGCACGCCCGACTGCTCGAAGTTCTGCATCGTGGTGCCGCCCCAGGCCTTGTTCTCGATGCCCGACTCGTCGCCGATCACCACGTTGACCTTGGCGCCCTTCTGCTGGGCGGCCTCGAGCGTCTGCCGGGTCATCGCGTAGGTCGACTCGCCGGAGGTCGCGGTGGGGTAGCCGTTGATGCCCCAGTTGACGCCCGGCTTGATCAGCACGGTGTGCTCGTTGGTGGTCTTGCCCTTGGGCGGGGTGTTCAGAAAGTCCATGCCCTTGATGTCTTCGACCGCCTGCTTCTGGGCGGCGTAGACCTGGGCGCGCTGAGTTGCCGGCGGCAGGGTGACGTCGGAGCTGAGCGAGACCACCGACGCGGGCGAGACGCCGACCTTGTTCACCGCTTTGATCTCGGGCGACACCGGGCCCTGAATGGTGCCCCGGCCGCGAATGACCGACGCGTAGCCCTCGATCAGCTCGCGGGTCCAACCGAACTGCATCATCGGCACCGAGATCAGGCTCTCTTCGACCTTCTTGAGCGAATTCTCGAGCGTGGCCTTCAGGTTCGGCAGCTCGAACGCGCTCGGAGGCGCGGCGGCGATCTTCGCGCGGAGCGACGCGGTGTCGGCCTGCGACATGTTGCCCGTCTTGGCGTGGTGGATCAGCTGATCCGCCAGCGCCTTGGTCATCTTGGTGATCGTCTGCGGAATCTGCGGCGCGTTGATCTTCGGCATAGGAGCTCCTCCCCCGTTTATGACCGGCTACCTTATTCGGGTCAGTTTGGCGGTGCACGCCAAGAACCGCGCACGGTGCGCCACCCGTCTTGCCGCGCGCGCGAACACTTCGCACCGCCCCGCTGTGCAACGCGCTAGCTGTGGATTCTCATGACGTTGTTCACGCTGCGGCCTTGAGTCGGGCGAATGGTGTCATGCGGATGGTGCCGTGTAACCGGTCTTCGTTGTAGTGCCGTAGCCACCCGCGCAGCGCAGTTGAGCGCTGCGCGGAGCTGATGAAGGGCATGGCGTACGCGCATTCACGCAGCAGCGTTTGGATGAAGCGCTCGGCCTTTCCGTTTGTGCGTGGCGTGTAGGGTTTCGTTCTTCGGTGCTGCAAGCGCAGCCTGGCGCAGCAGTGCGCGAAGACCAACGAGCGGTAGTTCGTTCCGTTGTCGGTAAGGATTCTGCGCACGCGGACCCCCATCGACCGAAACCACGCCAGGGCACGCTTCAAGAAGCCCACTGTCGTGACGCCCGTCTCGTCGGGCAGGACCTCGACATACGCGACGCGCGAGGCGTCATCGACGCAGACGTGGACGAAGTCCCAGCCGATGCCTCGGTTTCTCTTGTGGCCTGTGAGTCCCGTGATGCGATGCCCGAGGCCTTTGATGCGGCCCAGCTTCTTCACGTCGAGGTGCAGCATGTCGCCGGGTTTGGGCCACTCGTAGCGGACGATGGGTTGTACCGGCTCGAGAGCGCGCAGCCGAGAAACCTTGTTGCGCTTCAGGATGCGCGCGACCGTCGACTTTGGCAGCTGTAGCCGGGTGGCGATCGCCGGCCCCGACATCCGGCTGCGCCGCAGCATGAGGATGAGTTCCACCCACGCCGGCCCGAGCTGCAGCGGCGAGCTCTTCGGCCTGGACGAGCGATCGTTCAGCTCGGCCTCGCCGCCGAACTCATAGCGGTTGAGCCATTTGTGCGCGGTGCGCGTGCTGACGCCTGCGGCATCTGCAGCACGCGTCACCTTCCAGCCGAGTCGCACGACGCGATCGACAAGCAAGGCTCGACTCTCGGGGCAGGTCCGCGCTTTCTTATGCAGGTTCATCTGGGGGTCCTCGGTGGGTGGTTGGACGTCTCGCAACGCCAGCAATCCACAGAGCCCCTCGGATGGACATCTCCGAATAGGGAACGACCTATTGAGATTTCACAGCTAGCGCGCCAGCTCGACCGAGCCCTGGGTGTACGCGGGCGGCCAGACGAAGCGCTCGAGCACGAAGGTCGCCGCCGCCACCACCAGCCCGCTGATCACCAGCGTGTCCGAGACCACGTTCTCGGTGTTCACCAGGTCGAGCGTCTCGCGGCTGGGGCTGGAGAAGAACGCGTTGCGGTTGGAGACGGCGACGATGCCGACGATCACCCCGGTCACCACCGCCACCGCGCCCGCGCCGTAGCCCGCCCACCGCAGCCAGCGCCACCGCCCGCTCTTCGAAGGCTCGAGGTGAACGTCGACCCGCGTCGCCGCGCCGGCCTCGAGCGGCACCCGCTGAGAGAAAGACGTGTAGCCCGCGGCGGCGACCTCGAGCGCGAACGAGCCCGGCTTCAGCCCCGGCACGCTGACCGGCAGCGCGCCCAGCGGCCGCCCCTCGAGGCTGACCTGGGCGCCCTCGGGCGTGCCGCTCACCGAGAGCACCGCCACCCGGCTGGCCTCGGCCTGGAGCGCGACCTTCACCCGCGCCTCGGCGCCTTCTTTCACCGTGGCTTCGCGCTGCTGCTCCACGTAGCCGTCGAGCACCAGCCGCATGCGGAGCTCGCCCAGCGGGAGCGTGAGGGTGAGCGGCGTGGTGCCGAGCACCTCGTCGCTGCCCTGGCGGAGTACCTTCGCGCCCGCAGGCTCGGTCTCCACCACCAGGGTGCCGACGATCGCGCCCAGCTCGAGCGCCACCGGCACCGACTGATCGAGCGCAGCGGTGGCGTTCGCCTGGGCCGGGTGATGGCCCGGCAGCTGCGCGATCACCAGGTGCGCGCCTTCGGTCACCGCCACCTTGCGCGGCGACTGCCCGACCGAGCCCAGCTCGACCCGATCGACGAACAGCTCGGCCCCCGGCGGAGTGGTGGTCACCTCCAGCACCGCCACCTTCGGCTTCAGCGCGGCGACGGCTTTCTCTCCCCGCTCCACGCCCGCCGCGTCGAGGCCCTTGCTGGACAGATACGTCTGGTACCAGTTGAACGCCTCCGCATCGCGGTGGAGCAGCCCGTAGGTCTGGGCGACGTTGAAGACCACGTTCGCGTTCGGCACCAGCCGGTTGGAGGCGATCAGGTGCTGGAGCGCTTCTTCGTACCGCTTCTGTTTGTACAGCTCGAGGCCGAGCTCGTACTGGAGCTGCGCCTCGCTCGCTTCGTCGGCGTGCGCGGGCGGCGCCAGCAGCGCGAGGGCGAGCACCACCACGGCGGCCCGGTTCAGGTTCATCGCGGGAGGAGCGGCGGAGGCGCGTCGTCGGGTGGCTTGTTCGGGTGAGTGTTGGCCTTGTTGCCCGGGCGCACCGGCGGCCTGGTGGGCTTCACCGGCTCGGGGGCCAATGGAGAGGCCTCGACCGGCTTCTCGATCGGCAGCTCGATCTTCTCGATCTTCTCGATCTTCTCTACCGGAGCGGGCGTGGGCGCGATCGGCTGCACCACCGGCGGCGGCACCGCGACCACCTTCGGCTCTTCGCGCAGCAGCTTGGTGGCGATCAACGCGCCGCAGATGCCCAACACCACCGCCGAGCCGATCCACACCCAGCGCGGGCCGGCCAGCGTTCGCGCGGGAGGCGAGACCGCGAGCGGGCCGGTGGCGACCGACGGCGCCGGAGTCGACGGCGCGGGGGTGATCGGCTTCGACACCGAGAGCAGGTAGCGGGCCTGGGCAGGCGTCACCACCGGCCGCGGGTGGGTGCTCTCCATGCCCGGCTCGCCCGGAGGCACCGCGACCACCGGCGTGGGCGCGCTCGCACGCGCCTCCACCACCGGGTCGGGCGGCAACGTGTTGGCGAGCTCGAACAACGCCGCCGCCAGTGCGGCCGCCGACGGGAAGCGCTGGTCGCGGTTGGCCGCCATCGCCTTCTCGACGATCGCGCAGAGCCCGGGCGGGAGGTCGGGGCGGGCCTCGGCCAGCGGCTTCGGCTTGCCGTCGACGATCATCAGCACCAACGCCGGGTAGCTGTCGGCGCGGTAGGGAGGCGAGCCGGTGAGCGCCTCGTAGAGAATGACGCCGATCGAGTAGACGTCGGCGCGGGCGTCGATGTCTTTGCGGGCCTGGAGCTGCTCGGGCGGCATGTAGAGCGGCGTGCCGAACACCTCGCCGGTCTTGGTGAGCTGGGCGCTGTCGGCCTCGCCGTCGGCGAGCTTGGCGACGCCGAAGTCGAGCACCTTCACCACCTCTTGATCGGCGCCGCGCTCGGCGAGGAACACGTTGTGCGGCTTCAGGTCGCGGTGAATCACCCCGCGCGCGTGGGCGGCGGAGATCGCCTCGGCGATCTCGACTCCGAGCAGCGCGACGAAGCGGGGGCCGAGCGGCCCACCCAACCGAATGCGCTCGGCGAGCTCTTCGCCCTGCAGCTTCTCCATCACGATGTACGCGAGGTCGCCGTCGCGGCCGACGTCGAACACCTCGACGATCGCCGGGTGGTGAATCGCCGCCGCGGTGCGCGCCTCGCGAAAGAAGCGCGCCACCAGCTCCTTGTTCTGCGCCACTCCGGGCAGCAGCACCTTCACCGCCACGGTGCGGCCGAGCTCTTCGTGGAGCGCCTGGTAGACGGCGCCCATGCCGCCCTTGCCGATCAGCGCTTCGATGACGTAGCGGCCGCCGACCCTGGCGCCCGGCTGCAACGCTCCCTGCATCTGGGCCTCGAAGCTAGCCGAGTTGTCGCTAAGATGCGCGTGTGCGAACGATCGCCCTGGCCCTGGCCGTGAGCGCGCTCGCCTCGTGCACCCTGGGCAACACGATCGACGTCTGCGAGCGAACGACGCCCCGCGAGCGCGACTTCAACGCCCGCACCGAAGGCGACCAGCTGCTCCCCGATCGCAACGCCATCGCTGCGCTGCCCTCGGGAGGGGCGCTGGTGGTGTGGACCAGCGTGCCCGAGAGCGGCCTGCCCGAGATTCGCGGCGCAGTGGCCTCGGGTGACGGAGCGCTGCTGCCGAGCTGTGACTCCGCCAAGGAGCGCACCTTCAACCCCAGCTACCAGTACGCCGATCGGGCGGCGGTGGTGGTGCCCTCCAAGGCCGACGCGCTGGGAGCGGTGATCTACCGGCGGCACATTCTGCACCAGCACGACGAGATCTGGGCCGTTCCGATCAGCGCCGATGGCTGCGCTCTGCCCGAGGCGGACACCGCCAACCAGCCGTTCGCACTCGCGGTGGCAGACACCGGAGGCCAGTATTCTCAACCGACCGCTGCCATCCTCTCCGACGGCACCATCGTGGTGGTGTTCACCGCGTTCCCGCCGGGTTCGCTCCGGCCGCACCTGCTGGCCCGGCGGTTTCGGCTCAAGGTGGGCTCCGAGGCGGAGTTCCTCGCCACCCCGTTGTCGCCCCACGGAGAGCTGGCCGATGCGGTCGAGACCAACGGGGCGCACGCCAACGCGGTGCTGGTCCCGATGAGCGACGGCGCGGCGATGGCCTTCTTCGAGCTCGAGGAGGACGGCTATCGAATCAAGCTGGTGCGCTTCGCCTCCGACTTCTCGATTCGTTGGGGTCCGGTGCTGTTGGCAGATCAGAAGGTGCCCACCGGCCTCGGGCCACAGGACGTCGCGGTGAACCTGGCGTACGAGCCCGACAGCTTCTTCGTCACCTGGGTCACCATCGATTTTTCGATTCAACCCGTCGTCGAAGGCATCTTCGTCAGTGGCGACGGGCAGTACCTGTCTGCTCCGCGGGCACCCAACGGCGGGCCGTTCAGGTTGGGGTCTGGCAACGGCGTGGTCGAGAGCGGAGTGAGCCTCACCGGCACCGGCGAAGGCGGCTTTCTGGTCGCCTGGCACGAGAGCGGCACCGCGACCCACGCCGATCGCTCCGGCTTCGGCTTGCGGGCGGTGGGCTTCGATCGCGACGGGGCGGTGCGTTTCTCGAACCGGGCCTGCGACAGCACCGACTTTCAGCTCAACCTCTCGACCGACGGTGATCAGACCCAGCCCGCGTTGACGCGCATGGCTGACGGGGCGTTCCTCGCGGCCTGGAACACCAAGGGAGGCGACAGCGTCGACCGCGACGGCTCGGGGGTGCGCGCGGTGGGGCTGACGCTGCGGGAGCTCTTTCCAGTCAAATGACCCGCCTCCTGTCGATCGCCGCGGCGCTCACCCTGGCGTGCGCCCCCGTGCCCGAGCGGCCGAGCAGCCGGGTGGTCGCCTACGACGCCGGCTCGAGCCTCTCGCTCTGCAACCCTCCCGGCAGCCGCCAGGTCGGTCAGCACTGCCGCTGCGAAGGCGACTGCACCGGAGACGCGATCTGTCTCACCGAGGAGGTGAGCGGTGACCCCCAGGGCGCGTGCACCAACGCCTGCATCACCACCGGCTGCGACGCCGGGTACACCTGCAGCGACACCGTCTGCTACCAACAGTGTCAGCAAACCGAAGACTGCCCGCCCCAGTCGGTCTGCGCCCTGGGGACCTGCACGCCGTTCTGCACGCTCGACTCCGACTGCCTCTCGGGTAACTGCAACCACTACAACGGCAGTTGCTGGCCGGCCGGCGCTCAGCCGATGGGCAATGGCCTCGACGCGCTCTGCACCACCAACCTCGATTGCAAGTCGGGCCACTGCATCAGCGGCCACTGCGCGAGCGTCTGCCCGGTGTCGCTGGGCGGCTGCCCCGAGGGTGGAGTCTGCGCGCGGGTGAAGGACGATCTCGGGGAGTGCTTCGCGCCCTGCACGCCGCCCCAAGCGTGCCCGACCAACGATCGGCGCTGCGCCTCGGTCGCGCCGGGCGTGCCGCCGGCGTGCCTGCCGACCACGAGCACGATGTGCGCGGGCAAGCAGACCTCGCCCACCGCCGGCCGGCCCTGCGGGTGCGACGACGATTGCGACACCGGCACGCGCTGCTTGAGCGAGTTCAGCGGAGCCGGCTTTCCCCAGGGGCTCTGCCAACAGAACTGCAACACCAGCGCAGACTGCACCTCGCCCGATGTCTGCCTGGCGGGCATCTGCTGGCTCGGGTGTTCGAGCACCGACCAGTGCGACCCGAGCCGCATCTGCATCAGCGGCATCTGCCTGCCGTACTGTCTGTCAGATCAGGACTGTCTCGGGGGCCAGTGCAACCGCTACAGCGGCACCTGTAAGCCGGTGCCGGCGGCCGACGGTGGCGTGGGCGCGACCTGCGGCTCCGACAGCGACTGCAAGTCGGGCGCGTGCAGCACCAGCGTGCACCCCGACGGAGAGTGCATCACCTACTGCTCCTCGGCGCCGAACAGCTGCCCCGACTCCGCGCTCTGCGTGAGGTTCTCGGGCACCGCCCAGACGGGGTCGTGTCAGCTCGCGTGCTCCACCCCGGCCGACTGCCCCCAGTCGAACACCACCTGCCACACCTCGAGCGGCGGCGGTTACTGCGACTGAAGTGGGCAGGAAGGGACTCGAACCCTTACGTCTTTCGACACGGGCTTCTAAGGCCCGCGCGGCTACCAGTTACGCCACCTGCCCCGGCGTGTTCATCCTAGGACGTCGGGAGGCCGTCTGACCCGACGATTGAGAACCCTGGGAAAACGCTGCAGACCGGCCCCGAACGGGACGTCATTTCAAGAAGGGCCCGGGTACGTTGGCGAGCTGCGCGCGGTCGGCCGCTTCGAGCAGCACCAGTGAGATCAGCACCGCGATCAGACAGCAGGCGACCAGCAGCGCCACCCGCGCGCCGCCACCGTGCTCCTTGAGGTGCATGTAGAACCAGACGATCGCCGAGCCTTTGAGCGCTGCGATCGCCAGCGCCACCGGAGCCGCCGCCGCCCCGAGCTCGAGCTTCGACAACCCGAACGAGAGGGTGGTGAAGAACAGCAACCCGGCGCCGATCGCGAGCGTCGATTTCATACCAGGTAGAACAGCGGCCAGAGGAACAGCCAGATCACATCGACCAGGTGCCAGTACATGCCGCCCTGCTCGAGCCAGCGCGGCCGCCCGTTCCACGACAGCACCGCCAGCGTCGCCAGCACGCCCATGCCCACCAGGACGTGCAGCGCGTGCACCGCCGTCATCAGCCAGTAGAGCGAGAAGAACAGGCTCGCGCCCGGCTCCTGCAGCGACGCGAGGTGGTAGCGGGCGCCTGGCAACGCGCCCTCGTGAATGTGCTGCGCGTACTCGACGCCCTTGATGGTGAGGAACGCGGCGCCGAACAGCACCGCGACTCCGAGCAGCAAGGCGCTCACGCGGTGCGATCGGTGCTTCACCGCCAGCGCCACCACCACGCTGCTGCTCACCAGCAGGTAGGTGTTGGCGGTGCCCAGGCCGACCGCCATCTGCCGCCGCCCGAGATGAAACACCGCGGAGTAGTCGGCCCGGTAGAGCGCGTAGGCGGTGAACATCACCGTGAACAGCAGCACCTCGCTCACCAGAAAGATCCACATGCCCAGGTGGGCGGCGGTCTCACGCGCGGCCTCGCTGCCGAAGTGCGCGGCGTGCTCAGACCGCATGCGGAGCCTGGTGGTAGGTGTGCGGAGGCTGCTCGAAGCGGGGCGGCGCCTCGAAGTTGTGCTCGGGCGGCGGCGTGGCGCTCACCCACTCGTAGCCTCGGCTCGCCCAGGGGTTCTGACTCGCCTTCTCGCCGTGGCGCAGCGACCAGAACAGGTAGCCGGCGATGGCGAGAAAACCGAACCCCAGCAACGAAGCGCCCAGCGTCGACGCCACGTGGAGCGGCTGAAACTGCGGCGGATAGTCGGCGTAGCGCCGCGGCATGCCCATGTTGCCGAGCAGGAACTGGGGCACGAAGGTGGCGAAGAACCCGAAGATGATCAGCACCGCGGTGCCGATGCCCCAGCTTTCGGGGTAACGCCGGCCGAACATCTTCGGGAACCAGTAGTGGAGCGCGGCGAGAAACGCCATCAGCGACGCGCCCACCATGATGAAGTGAAAGTGCGCGACCACGAAGTAGGTGTCGTGCCAGTGCAGATCGGCCGAGGTCACCGCCACCGCCACTCCGGTCATTCCGCCGAAGAACAGCAGGGTGATGAAGCCGAGCACGTAGATCAGCGGCGCGGCCGGCAAGATGCTGCCCTGGTAGAGCGTGCCCACCCAGGTGAAGATCTTGATCGCGGTGAAGATCGCCACCCCCATCGAGAGCAGGCTGAAGGTCACCGCGCCGAACGAAGACTCGCCGGCGACGAACATGTGGTGGCCCCAGGTGAGAAAGCCGATGAACGCGATGCCCAGCGTGCTCACCACGATCATCGTGTAGCTGAACGGGTTCTTGCGGCTGAACGCGCTCACCGCCTCGCTCACCACCCCCATGCCCGGGAGGATCATGATGTAGACGGCCGGGTGGCTGTAGAACCAGAACAGGTGCTGGTAGAGCACCGGGTCGCCGCCCTGGGCGGGGTCGAACAGCCCGAGCGAGAACACCCGATCGAGCGCCACCACCGCGAGCAACATGCCCAGCACCGGGGTGGCGAGCACCTGGATGATCGAGGTGCCGTAGATCGTCCACACGAACAGCGGCAGCTTCATCCAGCTCAAGCCGGGCGCGCGCAGGGTGTGAACGGTGACGATGAAGTTGAGCCCGGTGATGATGGTCGAGAAGCCGACGATGAACACCCCGAGCAGCACCGGGATCAGCGCGGTCGGCGTGGTGGTGCTGTAGGGCGTGTAGAAGGTCCACCCGGTGTCGGCGCCGCCGTGCACCATGCCCCAGAGGGTGAGCGCCGCGCCGGCGACGTAGATGTAGACCGAGAGCAGGTTGAGCCGGGGGAACGCGACGTCGCGGGCGCCGATCATCAACGGCAGCATGAAGTTGCCGAACACCGACGGGATCGAGGGAATCAGGAACAGCCACACCATCACCACGCCGTGGAGCGTGAACATGCGGTTGTAGGCGAGCCGGCTCATCAACGTCTGGCCGGGCGTGAGCAGCTCCAGCCTGAGCGCCATCGCGAACACGCCCCCGAGGAAGAACGCGCTCAGCACCAGCACCAGGAACATCACCCCGATGCGCTTGTGGTCGGTGGTGAACAGCCATGAGCGAACGCCGTGCGAGGCGTGGAGATAGTCGGGCTCAGCGAGGGACATAGGCGGGCTCCTCGCTTCGGCGTGGCGGCTCGGTGCGCAGCGACTTGATCAGCTCCAACAGCTCGGCGACCTCCGCGGGCTTCAGCTGGCCGATGAACGAAGGCATCACCGGGTTGAAGCCGGCCACCCGCTTCACGTTCGGCTCCATCATCGACTCGGTGAGGTACTTCTCGTCGGCCAGCACCCGCTGCCCGTTGTCGAGGTGCTCCTCGCGGCCGTAGAGACCGAGCCAGCTCGGGCCGATGTGGGCCGAGCCGTCGATGCTGTGGCACTTGAGGCACCCCTTCTCGGCGGCGACCTCCGCACCCAGCCGCGCCAGATCGGCCTGCTCCACCGACGCCACCAGCGGCCCATGCTCGCCCTGACGCCAGCGCTCGAACGCCGCCTGAGACATCACCTCGACCGACGCCTGCATCTGCGAGTGGTCGAGCCCGCAGTACTCCGCGCAGTAGACCGGGTAGCGCCCTTCGCGCGGCGCCTCGAACCAGATCGAGGTGTAGCGGCCGGGCACCGCGTCTTGCTTCAGGCGGAACGCCGGCACGTAGAAGGAGTGGATCACGTCGCGGGAGGTGATCAGCAACCGCACCGGCTTGCCCGCCGGCACCCGCAGCACTCCGATGTCGGAGGCGCCGTCGGCGAGCGAGAACTCCCACATCCACTGTTTGGCGCTCACGTAGACGTCGAGCGCGTCGGTCGGAGCGTCGTGCGCCCACTGGTAGTCGATGAAGCCCTTCACGCCCCAGGCGAGAAAAAGCCCCAGCGGCACGCTCACGAACAGCGCCTCGAGCCAGCGCGGAGAGACGACTTTTCGGGTCGGCCCGGCGTCGCCGCGTCGGCGGTAACGAATCAGAAAGTACAGCGTCACCACGCCGATCGCCGCGCCCACCACCAGGGTGGTGCCGATGATCATGAAGTGCACGTCGTCGACCCGATCGGCGAGCGTCGAGCCCGCGTCGGGCAGAAAGAGCAGGCGCCGAATCGGGTCGCGCCAGCTCATCGCTCCCCCTCGGCGGTGATCACCGCGTCGTAGGCACGCTCCAACGGCACGTGAATCAGCTCGCGCTTGCGATCGACCCAACCGTAGCTCTCGAGCCGCTCGTGCTCGTGCTGACGAACCTCCGCCGCCGTCTTCTCGAGGCCGAACGGGCGCTGAAATTGCCGGCCGATCTCGGGTTGGCCGGCCGCGGTGGGCCGCGCCGCGCCCGGGCCGCGGGCCTGGTGCTCGAGCAGCCGGCCGAGCACCGCGCCCAAGGCAGCGATCGCCACCGTCAGCAGCAACGCGATCGCGACCTTGGCGGCCGGCACCGACTCGGGCTCTGGCGGCGGAGGCGTGCTCACGACCGGCTCACCTCCAGCGAGTGCGGCAAGAAGGGGTCGCCGGCGGGCACCGGGCGCACCCTCCCCTGCAGCCAGCTCCAGACGGCGACCGACAGCCCGCCGATGCCGAGCCAGGCGATCGGAGCGGTCCAGTGAAAGGACCACCGGCCGGGCGCCACCGCAGGGAGAATCAACCAGTAGAGATCGACCGCGTGCATCAGCAGCAGCCACGCGCCCACCGCCGCCAGAGCCGCCGGCCGTCGCTTGATGCGCCGCTGGAGCAGCGCGAGGAACGGCACCGCGAAGTGGCCGGCGATCAGAAGCCACGCGGCGGTCTGCCAGCCGCCGTGCACCCGCGCGAGGTACCAGGTCACCTCTTCGGGGAGCGTCGCCTCCCACTGGAGCAGGTACTGGCTGAAGCCGCAGTAGGCCCAGAGGCAGTCGAAGGTGAGCAGCAGCGTGCCGAGCCGGCCGAAGTGCTCGTCGCGCATCAGCACCGCCGGTTGGCCGGGCCCGCGCGCGAGGCCGAGCCAGAGCGCGAGCGCCGAGAGCGCCGCGGTCACCGCTCCACAGCCGACGTAGGCGCCGTAGACGGTGGAGTGCCAGAGCGGCTCGAGCGACATCATCCAATCGAGCGCGGCGAAGGAGAGGCTCAGCACCACCAGCGGCAGCGTGCCGGCAGACAGCTTGCGCTGGAGCGAGGTGAAGCCGGCCGACCGTGGATCGCGGGAGGTGAGCGCGTCTTGATTCACCGACCAGCGGTAGAGCAGCACGCCGGCGGCGCTCCAGAGCGCGATGAAAAACACCGCCCGGGCGAGGAAGAAGCCGAACGAAAGGTAGGGCGCCTTGTGCGCGAGCAGCTCATGCTCGTGGGTGCCCCAGGACTTCGGCGGAGCCAGCCACGGGTAGAGCTGGTGCGCGGCGATCGCGATCGGGATGAACAGCAGCGCGAACAGGGGAGCGCCGGCTGACATCACCTCCAGCGGGCGGCGGCACACCACCGGCCAGCGTGCGCGCGACGCGTGAAAGGTCTGCAGGGCGATCAACGCGCCGACGCTGATCGAGAGCCAGAAGGTGAAGGCGAACAACCAGCTGAAGGCGGCCTGGCGCGGGGCGAACGCGGCACCCGCCGCCGCTCCGCCGCAGCCGAGCACGCCGATCGCGAGGGCGAACCAGCGGATCACGGGCCCTCCTTCTCGCCGTACAGCTGCTGGCGGGCGGCTTCGTCGGCGGCGGCGAGCGGCGCCCGCTGGCTGTACGCGAGCGCGCGGAGGTAGGCGATGATCGCCCAGCGCTCGCGCGCGGGTATCTGGGCGCCGTACGAGGGCATCAACCCGTAGCCGTGGGTGATGATCTGGAAGTACTCGAAGGGCTTTCGGGGGAGCGCGTTCCACCCGGCAGACGCGGCGCCGCGATCGTCGGCGCTGTTCTGCTCCAGCGTCGGGTGTACCGCGGCGGGCGCGGCCAGCAGCGACGGCGGCTCGCGGAGCATCATCTTGCGCGCCACCGGGCCCTCGCCGTTGCCCAGCGCGCCGTGACAAGGGGCGCACCAGACGTCGAAGCGCTCGCGGCCCGTGCGCAGCATCGTCACCGTCACCCGCGGGGGTTCGTGGGTCGCCTCGGCGTCGCTGTCGTATTGCTCTCGCGAGACGGTACCTGGAACTTCGGGGCGCATCGCCTGGCCGTCGGTGAACGCGGGGTCGAGGCGGTAGGCGTCGTCGCGCGGCTGCACCTGCATCGGGTCGCGGTCGACGCAGGCGGCCGTCACGAGCACGGCGAGCACGGCGGCGGGAGGTGTGAGCCGCCGACGCGGAATCATCGGTCACCCCGCACTTCGGCGACGTTGGCCGCGCCGAGATCTCTCAGCGCCGCGAGCGCGCGCTGCAGCTCACCTTCATCGCCGGCGGAGACATTGGCCCAGAACCCGCCCTCGGTGACGCTGCGGAACGCCTCATGATCGAACACCGGGTGCACCAGCTTGGGCAACCCCGAGCCCCACAGCGCGCCGAAGAACGCCGATGCGGCGGCGAACAACACCGCGGTCTCGAACGTGATCGGAATGAACGCCGGCGCCGCATGCACCGGATGCCCGCCGGTCACCAGCGGCCAGTCGTACGCGTCGCAGTACCACTGAATGAGATACGCCAAGGCCGCGCCGGTGAGCCCTCCCCCGAGCGCGAGCGCGGGCAACCGCGACGGCTTCAACCCCAGCAGCTCCGCCGCGCCCTCGAGTGGAAACGGCGAGTGCAGCTCGAGCCCCTCGAAGCCACGCGTGCGCAGCTCACGGGCGGCCGCCAACAACGCGTCCTCCGAGAAGAACTGGCCGAGCGCGTGGGAGCTCATTCGAGCGCCTCGGCGAACGCGGTCGACCGCTCGAGCTCACGCTTGAGGTGCTTCAGCTCGGAGACCGGGATCGGAGGAATCAGCTTCACGAACAGCAGGAAGCAGATGCCGAAGAAGCCGATCGACCCGAACAGCAGGCCGTAGTCGACCCAGCTGGGCCGAAAGTGCTCCCACTTGCTGGGCAGAAAATCGGCGCCGAGCGACGGCACGATGATCAGGTACCGCTCCAGCCACATCGCGAAGTTCACCGACAGCGCGACCAGAAACAGCGACCAGGCCCGAATGCGCACCGCGCGAAGCCACAGCAACTGGGGGATCACCACGTTGCCGGCGATCAGCAACCAGAACAGCACCGCCCAGCCGCCCCGGTAGAACGAGGCGTAGAGGTGGCCCTCGTACGGCGAGCCGGAGTACCAGCCGAAGAAGTGGTCCTCGAGATAGCCGTAGGCGACGAACAGCCCGGCCACCAACATCACCCGGCCCATCGCGTCGAGGTGCGCCTGGGTGATCACCCCCTCGAGCCGGAGCAGCCTGCGCGCGGGCAACAGCAGGCACAGCACCATCGCGAAGCCGCTGTAGATCGCGCCCGCCACGAAGAACGGGGGGAAGATCGTGCTGTGCCAGCCGGGCAGCAGCGACACCGCGAAGTCGAACGAGACGATGGTGTGCACCGAGACCACCAGCGGCGTCGCCACCCCCGCGAGCAGGTTGTTCGCGGTCTTCCAGCGCTCCCAGTGGCGGGCGGCGCCGCGCCAACCGAGCGCGAGCACGCCGTAGAGCTTTCGCCGCCAGAGCGGGCCCTCGCGATCGCGCGCCGCCGCCAGGTCGGGCAGCAGCCCGAGGTACCAGAACAGCAGCGAGACGGTGAAGTAGACCGACACCGCCGCGATGTCCCAGGTGAGCGGCGAGCGAAACTGCGGCCACACCTCCTGCACGCTGGGGTACGGCGCCAGCCAGTAGAACTTCCACGGCCTCCCGAGGTGCAGAATCGGGAACAGGCCCGCGCACATCACCGCGAACAACGTCATCGTCTCGGCGAAGCGGTTGATCGAGCTGCGCCAGCGCGCCTTCAGCAGCAGCAGAATCGCCGAGATCAAGGTGCCGGCGTGGCCGATGCCGATCCACCAGACGAAGTTGGTGATCGCGAAGGCCCAGGCGACGGGAATGTTGTTGCCCCAGCTGCCGATGCCGACCGCGAAGGTCACCGCGATCGAGATCGCGAACACTCCGGTGAGCGCGGTCGCGAAGCCCAGCATCAACCACCAGCCGTAGCGTGGCGCGCTCAGCACCGGGGCGAGCAGCTGGCCGGTCAGCTGGGCGTCGGCTCGCGGCCCCTCCAGCAGCGCGTCTTGAACCAGCGGGTCGCGCAGCACCGGCGCGAGCGGAGCCGGCTCGCTCACGGTTCCACCTCGTGAACCAGGCGGGCGAGGTGCATCGTGCGCGGCTGGGTGCCGAGGTCGTTGAGCAACCGGTACGCCCGCCCGTCGTCGTGCAACCCAGAGACCCGCGAGCCCGGGTCGGCGAGGTCACCGAACACCAGCGCCGTGGTCGGGCAGGCCTGCTGGCAGGCGGTGACGATCTCTCCATCGCGAATTGCGCGGCCGGCGTTTCGCGCCGAGATCCGCGCCGCCTCGATGCGCTGCACGCAGTAGCTGCACTTTTCCATCACCCCGCGGCTGCGCACGGTGACCTCGGGGTTCTGCCGCGCCCGGGCGAACGGTTCTTTCGGCGTGTACTCGAGGTAGTTGAACCGCCGCACCTTGTAGGGGCAGTTGTTCGAGCAGTACCGGGTGCCGACGCACCGGTTGTAGACCATCTGGTTGAGGCCCTCGTCGGAGTGCACGGTGGCGAAGACCGGGCAGACGTACTCGCAGGGCGCGTACTCGCAGTGCACGCACATCAGCGGCTGGGTCACCGCCACCGGGTCGTCGTCGCCGATGAAGTACCGATCGATGCGCAGCCACTGCATCTCGCGGCCTTTGCGCACGTTCTCTTTGCCGACCGCGGGAATGTTGTTCTCTGCCTGGCAGGCGATCACGCACGCGCTGCAGCCGGTGCAGCGATCGAGATCGATCGCCATTCCCCACCGGTGCTGGGGCGGCTTCTGCTCGGCGTGCGCCACCGGGTAGAGGTGGGGCTTCTCTTCGCGGAGCCGCTCCAGCCGGGCGGGCTCGTTTTCGAGCTCGTCGCGCGTCATTCGCAGCGCCAGCTCGCGGCCCTCCATCGACCAATGGTCCTGGGTGATCGCGAACGCGTGCTCGCCGGGAAGCGGGGTGACCCGCACCCCGGTCACCGACCACAGCGCACCGATCGAGCGGAGCGGCTGCGCACAGATGCCGATCTCGTCGCGCCCATAGCCGAGCGGCAGCGTCAACGTGCCGTCGGGGTGCCCCTGAACCACCAACACCGGCACCTCGAGCTGAGCGTCGTTCGCAGCCAGCCGCACCCGCCTGCCGGTCTCGACCCCGAGGCTCTTCGCGGTCGCGGGGCTGAGCAGGGCGGCGTTGTCCCAGGTGAGCTTGGTGACCGGGTCGGGCAGCTCCTGCAGCCACGGGTTGGCCCAGAAGCGGCCATCGAAGATCTTCAGATCGGGTACGAACGACAGCTCGAGCGCGCTGGTCGGCTGCACCGGCAACGCCCGCACCGCCTCGAGCACCTTGGCCGCATCGACCCCAGCGCCGACCGGCTCGGGGGCGCTGCCTGCGATCACGCCGTCTGCGAGCCAGCTGCGCCAGCGGTGCTCCTCGGCCGGCCGCGACGCGCGCAGGCGCTCCAGCGCGGGGCGTTCGTCACCGGCCAACACCGCCAGCAGCTCGTCGGGCTCGATCAACCCCTCGAACAGCGGCGCGATCACCGGCTGGCGAATCGCCGCGGTGCCGTCGCGCCCACGCCCATCGCCCCACCCTTCGAGCGGGTGTGCCGCCGCCGCGAACGAGCTGCACGCCTTCGCGGTCTCGTCGTCGTGCAGCCCGCAGTAGATCGACAGCTCCGCGCGCCCGAGCGCCTCGGCGAGCTCGAGCTCCGGCAGCGCACAGGCCACCGGGTTCCACGCGGTCACGATCAGGGTGTCGACCGCGCCCGCCCGCAGCTCACCCGCGAGCGCATGACACCCCACCGGGTCGGGCGAGGGATGAAGCGGCTCCGCGATCAGGCCGGCCGGCCCGCCGCAGGCGCCCAGCGCTTCGTCGAGCAGATGCCCGAGCGCATGCACCGGCGCCGGCAACCGCTCGGAGACCACCACGTGGGCGGCGCCGCGATGTGCGACCAGGTCCTTCGCCGCGCCGCTGACCCATCGCGCTTCGCCGAGGGTGAGCTCGACGCCTGCCTCCAGCGTCTTCAGCGCGCCTTGCCCGAGCGCGCGCCCCACCTCCGCCGCGAGCGCGCGGGCGATCGACGGCAGCCGCGAGAGCCGGGAGCGCAGCCGCTGGTCGCTGAACATTCCGGTCACGCTCGACGACGCCTCCGCGACCCACAGCCGCGCGTCGTCGTTGGCCGAGCGCGAATCGACCCAATCGCGAGGCCAGCGCGGCTCACCGGGCAAAGTAGCGAGCAGCTCCGCGTCGAGCGAGACCACGGTGCGGGCGCGATCGAAGTGGTGCACCACGCGCAGCGGCCGGCCGAAGGCGAGCCGGGCGCCCTCCTGCTCGCGGCCGGTCAGGGTGGCGCTGAATGGCACCACCTTGGCTTTGGGAAACCGCTCGAGCACCCGCCCCACCAACGATGCGCGATGCGGAGACGCCGACGGCTCGATCAGCAACCGCAGCCCGGCGCCCCCGTCGGTGCGAGCGCCCTTGGCGCGCAACGCCGCCAGCAGCTCGGCGCGGGTGGCCGCCTTGCCGTTCAATCGCGACGCGCGCGCGCGGGTGGAGTCGAACAGCCCGAGCAGCGCCGCCTGCTCGTGTGCTCCGGCCGCGCCGAGGCTCGCCGGGTGGCGCGGGTTGCCCTCCACCTTCACCGGCCGGTGCTCGTAGGTGGTGATCAACAACCCGCGGTCGAACCCCTCGAATTCGAGCGTGGTGGCGTAGTGCTGCGGCACCCCGGGCACGCCGGGCTGAGCGTTCCAGTACGGCACCAGCTCTTCAGGCGCGGGTCGAAAGCACGAGGTCAGCCCCATCGCCGCGGTGAACGCCGCCAGCTCCAGCGCCTGCCGGCGGCTGACTCCGGCGGGCGTCTGATCGGCACCTTCGGGAAACTCCCGCCCGGGAATCAGCGGTGGCACGTGGCACACTCCGTTCGGGGCGCGACCGCGGGCAGCGCGCCTTCGCCTTCGTGTGGTGACCAACCCATCTCGGTGACGCGATCGAGCGGCCGCACCTTGCCCGAAGGGTCGCGATGGCAGTCGAGGCACCAGCCCATGTTGATCGGCGCCACCTGCTCGACCTCGGCCATCTGATCGACCCGGCCGTGGCAGGTGCTGCAGCCGATGCCGTGGTTGACGTGCGCGGAGTGGTCGAAGAACGCGAAGTCGGCCAGCCGGTGCACCCGGTTCCAGACGAGCGGCTTCTTCGAGGCCCAGGCGTCGCGCAGCGCCTCGAGCTGGGGGCTGTCGTTCCACACCTGGGCGTGACAGCCCATGCAGCGCTCGATCGGAGGCACGCCCGCGACCGGGCCCGACCACGCGCCCTCGTGGCAGTAGCGGCAGTCGATGCCGTCGTCGCCGGCGTGGTGGCGGTGATCGAACTCCAACGGCTGCTGCACTGGCTCGTGCTGAGCGCGACCCAACGGAGTACGCGCGATCAGCATCAAGCCGAGAACGGTACCGACGGGAGTCGCGGCTGCGAGCCACAGCCCGGCGCGGAAGACCGCATCTGCGCCTGGCTGAAAGAGCCCCATCCCAATCCCCTCACGCGAGCAACGGTGCGCTCGCTCAAATAAGGGTCGCGATCTGGCGGTTCAACGCGACGCGCACGTTCGCTACGCGGGGGCAACGTGCGCGGTCACCGATGCCTCACACTTGCGCGATCGCCACACCTCAAACTTGTCCGGCGGTGTCGCACACGCGCCGCTACGTTTCTTTCATGAGTCAGACAGTCGGAGATTTCATTCTCGAACGGTTACGCGAGTGGGGCGTACGGCGCGTGTACGCGTACCCGGGCGATGGCATCAACGGACTGCTCGGCGCTTTCGGACACGAGAAGAAAGAACACGAAGGCGACGAGCTGAAGTTCATTCAGGTGCGCCACGAAGAGATGGCCGCGTTCATGGCCTGCGCGCACAGCAAGCTCACCGGCGAGGTGGGCGTGTGCATGGCGACCAGCGGGCCGGGCGCGATTCACCTGCTCAACGGGCTCTACGACGCGAAGCTCGATCACCAGCCGGTGGTGGCGATCGTCGGGCAGTCGTCGCGGTCTGCGATCGGCGGCGACTACCAGCAGGAGGTCGATCTCCCCAGCCTCTTCAAAGACGTCGCCCACGAGTACATTCAGACCGCGATGTCGCCGGAGCAGGTACGGCACCTGGTCGACCGCGCCTTTCGCAACGCGCGCGCGACCCGCAGCGTGACCGCGATCGTGGTGCCGCACGACGTGCAGGAGCTCGACGCGGTGCCGGTGCCGCCGCACGTGTCGGGCACCGTGCACACCGGCACGAACTGGCTGCCGCCGCGGGTGCTGCCCTGCCAGGAGCACCTCCAGCAGGCGGCCGACATTCTCAACAGCGGCCAGAAGGTGGCGATGCTGGTCGGCCAGGGAGCGCTCGGCGCGCGCCACGAGGTCGAGGCGGTGGCCGATGCGCTCGGCGCGGGGGTGGCGAAGGCGCTGCTCGGCAAGGGCGTGCTGCCCGACGCGCTCCCGTTCGTCACCGGAGCGATCGGTCTGCTCGGCACCAAGCCCAGCTGGGACATGATGCAGTCGTGCGACACGCTGCTGATGGTGGGCAGCGCGTTCCCCTACCCCGAGTTCCTGCCCGAAGAAGGCAAGGCCCGCGGCGTTCAGATCGACCTCGACGGCAGAATGCTGTCGCTGCGCTACCCGATGGAGCTGCCGCTGGTGGGCGACTCGGCCGAGACGCTGCGCGCGCTGCTGCCGCTGCTGAAGCGCAAAGAAGACCGCGGCTGGCGGGAGTGGATCGAGAAGCAGGTCGCCAAGTGGTGGGGCGTGCTCGAAGCGCGCGCGATGCACGACGGCGAGCTGATCAACCCGCAGCGGGTGTTCTGGGAGCTCTCGAGCCGGCTGCCCGACCAAGCGATCCTCACCTCCGACTCCGGCTCGGCGGCGAACTGGTACGCGCGCGACGTGAAGATGCGCGACGGCATGCTGGGCACACTCTCGGGCGGGCTGGCGACGATGGGCTGCGGGGTGCCGTACGCGATCGCCGCCAAGTTCGCCTACCCCGACCGCCCGGTGATCGCGATGGTGGGCGACGGGGCGATGCAGATGAACGGCAACGGCGAGCTGGTCACCGCCGCCAAGTACTGGCGCGAATGGAAAGACCCGCGGCTGATCGTGCTGGTGCTCAACAACAAAGACCTGAACCAGGTCACCTGGGAGATGCGGGCGTTCATCGGTGAGCCGAAGTTCCCCGCGTCGCAAGACCTGCCCGACTTTCCCTACGCCGGCTACGCCGAGTCGCTGGGCCTCAAGGGCATTCGGGTCGAGCGCACCGAAGACATCGGCGCCGCGTGGGAGCAGGCGTTCGCCGCCGACCGGCCGGTGGTGCTCGAGGCGGTCACCGACCCCAACGTGCCTCCGATTCCTCCGCACATCAGCTTCAAGCAGGCCTCCAGCTACATGAAGGCGATCACCAAGGGCGACCCCGACTCGTGGAAGATCGTGCGCAAGTCGATGAAGGAAGCCGTCGAGACCTACCTGCCCCACAAGCGGTGAAGCGTGCGGCCGGAGTACATGCTCACCCGCGTCACCGCTGCGGCGTACCGGGTTCCCACCGAGACGCCCGAGAGCGACGGCACCTTCAGCTGGGACTCGACCACCCTGGTCACCGTACACGCCTGGGCGGGCGGCAAGGTGGGCTTCGGCTACAGCTACGGCAGCGCGGCGATGGCGACGGTGGTCGACGGGCTTTCGCCGCGGCTGGTCGGCCTCGACGCCCTCGCGGTCGAAGACGCGTGGCAGCTGATGAGCCGCGCGGTGCGCAACTTTGGCCGCGAAGGCATCGCCGCGGGAGCGATCTCGGCGATCGACGTCGCGCTCTGGGACCTGAAGGCCAAGCTGCTCGACGTCTCGCTCCAGCGGCTGCTCGGCCAGGTGCGCGACTCGGTCGAGGTCTACGGCAGCGGCGGCTTCACCAACTACGACGCACGGCAGCTGGGCGATCAGATCGAAGGCTGGCGGCGGCTCGGCCTTCGGCGAATGAAGCTCAAGGTCGGCACCGACGCCGGGCACGACCCGGGCCGGGTGCGGCAGGCGCGGCGCGAGGCCGGCGATCGGGTGGCGCTGATGGTCGATGCCAACGGCGCCTGGTCTCCCGCCCGGGCGCTCGAGCTGGCGGCGGCGTTCGCCGAGCAGAAGGTGGAGTGGTTCGAGGAGCCGGTGAGCTCCGACGACCTCGAGGGGCTGCGGGAGGTTCGCGAGAAGGCGCCCCCGGGCGTGCAGATCGCCGCCGGCGAGTACGGCTACACGCCCCACTACTTTCGCCGAATGCTGGAGGCGCGCGCGGTCGACGTGCTCCAGGCCGACGCCACCCGCTGCCTCGGCATCACCGGTTTTCTCGGCGCCGCCCGGCTCTGCGAGGCGTTTCACCTCCCGTTGTCGGCGCATTGCGCGCCGTCGCTGCACGCGCGCCTCGGCTGCGCGGTGACTCCGCTGGTTCACGTCGAGTACTTCCACGACCACCAGCGCATCGAGTCGCAGCTGTTCGACGGGTTCACCGCTCCGCGCGACGGCCGCATCACGCCCGACGCGGCGCGGCCGGGCCTCGGCTTCGAGCTGAAGGAAGGAGACGCCGAATGTCATCGAATCAGATGAGCCGCCTGCACCGGGAGCTCGCCCATCACGTGCGGGGCGAGGTGCGGTTCGACCTCGGCTACCGCGCGATGTACGCCACCGGCCCCTCGAACTACCGGCAGCTCCCGCACGGGGTGATCTGCCCGCGCGACGTCGTCGACGTGCTCACCGCGCTGGCGATCTGCCGGGAGCACGCCGCGCCGGTGCTGAGCCGCGGTGGAGGCACCGGGCTCGCCGGGCAGACCTGCAACGAAGCGGTGGTGTTCGACTTCTCGAAGTTCGTACGCGGGGTGCGCAAGCTCGACCCCGGGGCGAAGACGGCCGAGGTGTTTCCCGGCACGGTGCTCGACGTGCTCCGCGATCAAGCCGAGCAGCACGGGCTCACCTTCGGGCCCGACCCGGCCACCCACAACCACTGCACCTTCGGCGGGATGATCGGCAACAACTCCTGCGGGGTGCACTCGGTCTACGCCGGCCAGACCGCCGACAACGTCGACTCGCTCGACGTGGTCACCTACGACGGCACCCAATTCACCGCCGGCGCCACCCGGCCCGAGCAGCTGGCGGCGATCATCGGCGCAGGCGGCCGCCGCGGGGAGATCTACGCGCGGGTGGGAGCGCTCGCCACGAAGTACGCCGACGCGATTCGGCGTGGCTACCCGAAGATTCCCCGCAGGGTGTCGGGTTACAACCTGCCCTGGCTGCTGCCCGAGAACGGGTTTCATCTCGCCCGCGCGCTGGTCGGCTCCGAAGGCACCCTGGTGACCGTGCTGCGCGCGAAGGTGCGGCTGGTGCACAGCCCCCGGGAGCGCGTCTCGGTGGTGCTCGGCTACCCCGACGTCTACTCCGCCGCCGACCACGTGCTCGACGTGCTCGAGTCGGGGCCGATCGGGCTGGAGGCGATGGACGACGTGCTGATCGCCGACCTGAAGCTGAAGCACAAACGCCTCCAGCAGGTCGGTCTGTTGCCCGACGGCAACGGCTGGCTGCTGGTCGAGTTCGGCGGTGACTCCCGCTCGGAGGCCGAAGGCAAAGCCCACGCGCTTTTGGCCCGCTTGAAGCACTTTCGCGATCGCCCGAGCTTCAAGCTGTTCGATTCGAAGGAAGAAGCAGAGGCCGTCTGGAAGGTGCGTGAGGCCGGCCTCGGCGCCACCGCCCGGGTGCCCGGGCAGCCCGACACCTGGGAAGGCTGGGAAGACGCCGCGGTGCCGCCCGAGGCGCTGGGCGACTACCTGCGCAACTTTCGCGCGCTGCTCGATCGCAACGGCTTTCGCGCCGCGCTCTACGGGCACTTCGGCCAGGGCTGCGTGCACACCCGCATACCGTTCGACTTCAAGTCTGCCGACGGGGTGAAGCAGTACCGCCGGTTCGTCGAAGACGCGGCCGAGCTGGTGGTGCACCACGGCGGCTCGCTCTCGGGCGAGCACGGTGACGGTCAATCGCGCGCCGAGCTGCTCCCGAAGATGTTCGGCCCCGAGCTGATTCGGGCGATGGAAGAACTCAAAGACATCTTCGACCCCACCAACATGATGAACCCGCACAAGGTGGTGCGGGCGTACAAGGTCGACCAGAACCTGAAGTTCGGGCCCGACTACCGCCCGCGGCAGGTCTCCACCCGCATGCACTTCAGCACCGACCGCGACAGCTTCGCGCAGGCGGCGGAGCGCTGCGTGGGCGTCGGCGAGTGCCGGCGCATGAACAAGAGCACGATGTGCCCCAGCTACCGGGCGACCCGCGAAGAGCAGCACTCGACCCGCGGCCGGGCGATCACCTTGTTCGAGATGATGCGCGGCACGCTCCCCGGCGGGTGGAAGAGCGACGCGGTGCGCGAGTCGCTCGAGCTGTGCCTGTCGTGCAAGGGCTGCAAGAGCGACTGCCCGGTGAACGTCGACATGGCGGCGTACAAGTCGGAGTTCCTCTCGCACTACTACGAAGGCAGGCTGCGCCCCCGGCATGCGTACGTGTTCGGGTGGATTCGCACCTGGGCGCGGTTGGGCTCGTTGATGCCGGGGCTGGTGAACGCGCTGACCCGGATGCCGTTGCTGAGCCGGCTGTTAAAATGGCTGGGCGGGATCGATCAGCGGCGCTCGCTCCCGAAGTTCTCGTCGAGCACCTTTCGCACCTGGTTTCGCGAGCGGCCCCGGCGCCGCGCGAGCGGTCACACGGTGATGCTCTGGCCCGACACCTTCAACGATCACTTTCAGCCCAAGGTGTTGGTGGCGGCCACCGAGGTGCTCGAGGCGGCGGGGCTCGACGTGATGCTGCCTCCGCCGGGGCTGTGCTGCGGCCGCCCGCTCTACGACTACGGCATGCTCGACACCGCGAAGGCGCGGCTGGAGCAGATCCTCCAGGTGATGAAGCCGGCGATCGACGACAACATTCCAATCGTCGGGGTGGAGCCGAGCTGCGTGGCGGTGTTCAAGGACGAGCTGCTGGCGTTCTTCCCCGAGCGGCCCGACGCGCTCGCGCTGTCGCGGTTGATGCACGGCTTCGACGAGTACGTCTCGAAGGAGCTGCCCCAGTTCGCGATGCTGCCGCTGGAGCGCGACGCGGTGGTGCACGGGCATTGTCATCAGAAGGCTCTCCAGGGCCTCGATGCGACCAAGGACGTGCTCGAGCGCGCAGGCGTGAAGCCGAAGATGCTCGACTCTGGCTGCTGCGGCATGGCGGGTGGCTTCGGCTACGAGAAGGGCCACTACGAGGTGTCGCAGAAGTCGTTCGACCTCGAGCTGCTGCCGCACCTGCCGCCGCATGGTGACGAGACGCTGCTGGTCGCCGACGGGTTCAGCTGCCGCGAACAGGTCGAACAGGAGGCCGGGCGCCAGGCGGTGCACACCGCGCAGGTGCTGCAGATGGCGATTCGGCCGGCGCCGCTGATGAAGAAGGCGGGCAGCGCGATGGCCCTCCCGGCGTCGAAGCGGCGCCGGTTCGTCTACGGCACGCTGATCTCGTTCGGAGTGCTGACCGCGGGCGCGACGGTGGTGCGCCTGCTGCGCGGACGAAAGGAGCGCGTCTGATGGAAGCGCTGGGCAAGCGGAGGTGGGCGATCGCCGAAGGCTACATTCCCAAGGAGAGCACCGGCCCGAAGCCGGAGATGGAGAGCCATGAGACCGCGTGCCTGCTCAATGCGGGCGACCGCGACGCTCACGTGAAGCTGTGGGTGTATTTTCCCGACCGGGAGCCCGCCGGGCCGTTCGAGCTGGTGGTGCCGGCGAAGAGAACGCTCCACTTCAGGTTCAACTCGCTGCCGATTCCCAAGGGCACCGACTACTCGAGCGTGCTCGAATCAGACGAGCCGATCGTGGTGCAGCACACCCGGCTGGATTCACGCCAGGCTGCGGAAGCGTTGCTCTCGACGATCGCGTATTCGCAGTGAGCCCAGCACGGCGGGCGGAGGTGTGACTCGCGAAGCGCCGGAGGGGAGTCACACCACCCGGCGCCGTCTCTCGGCTCTCCAGAGCATCGCCAGCAGCCCGGCCACCGCCCCGAACACCACCAACCCACCCGCCCGCACCGCGCTCTGCACCGACAGCACATACCGATGCGTCGACGGGTCGAACTTCCGACAGGTCAGCTCCAACCGATCGAGCGTGGTCCCCACCCTCCCACCCGATGCCTCCACCAGCGCCAGCCGCAGATCCTTCGGCTTGTACTCGACGCCATAGAAGTACCGCGCGATGCGCCCATCAGGGGTGAGCACCATCACCGCCGCGGGGTGCTCGTACTGCTTCGTCTCGGAGTTATACCGATATGAAAACCCGAGCGCGTCGGTCAGCCGATGCACCGCGGTGTCATCGCCGACCAGAAACGTCCACGGCTCGGCGCGATGGGCCGCGTCCTCCGGCGTCTCGTGAGGATCGATGCTGAACGCGAGCACCCGGTAGTCCTCGCCCGCCTTCAGGCCGGTCTTCGAGAGCGCTCCGCCCAGCCCGCCGAGCACCAGCCCGCACAGCGCGGGGCACCCGAAGTACACCGGCGCGATCACCACCGGCGTCTTGCCGTCGAGCAGCGAAGCGACCTCGACCCGTGCGCCGGTCGCATCGGTGAATGACACCTCTGTCGGCACCTTCTGGCCGAGGTGCTCCACCACTCCGACGCTGCCGAGCGCGGCGAGCAGGAGCGGCAGCATCAGGTCCCCGGGAATGCCGCCGCTTCGAAGGCCTTCAGCTTCGAGACGATCTCTCGCGCGTTCTTTGGCCCCATGCGCAGCAGGTGCTTCTCGGCCGGGGCGAGCTTCTCGAGCTTCGGGTCGGCGAACGCGAACCCGACGCCGGTCTGCATCGGCACCACCTCGAGCGGCTCGTCGCTCACCGGCACCGCCGCCAACCGATCGACCGCGGCCTTGAAGCCGGCGTCGAACCGCTTTCCCTGCGGAGCGATCTCCCGGTACGCCGCCTCGAGGTAATCAGAGAGGGTGAGGTACAGCCGCCCGGCCGCGGGCTCTCGCCATCGGCGACCAGCTGCACCGAGCTGGCGATCCTCCGCACCAGGCCACCCTCCCCTGCCCACGAAGCCAGCTGAGGGTCGTTTCCGAGCTCCCGAATGCCCTGGGCGGCGATGCGATCGCCGTCGCCGAGATTGACGTGGGGCCCTTCGTCGCTGCCCGCATCCGGTGCAGCAGCCACCACCGGGCGTGGCCGTGGCGCCACACTCGGCGTCTCCTGATACCAGCGAAACACGAAGATTCCGGCCACGATCGCGCCCAGCAGCGCGACCCCAAACAACCAAAGCGGGCTGGACGACTTGAAGTTGTTCGGTTCGTCGCTCATGGGAACCTCCGGTGACACGCTGCAACTGCAACAGTCGTGCACCGCACATCCACCAACGGCCGCGGCCGAAAATTCCTGGGCGCGTTTTTTCGGGCACCTGTGTCAGGCGGGCATGGCACGCACGATCCTCGCACTGACCTGCGTCTTTTCCCTGGGTTGCACGGGTGACATCGCAATGACCGGCTCCGGCGGAGGCACCGCCTCGAGCACCGGCGGCGGCTCATCGACCGGAGGCGGCACCGGCGTCACGGGAGGCGGTTCGGCGATCGGTGGCGGCTCTGCAGTGGGTGGCGGCTCGGCAACCGGCGGGGGCAACACGGCGGTGGGCGGCGGCTCGGCGACGGGCGGCGGCTCGGCAACCGGCGGCGGCGCGGCGGTCTGTGTCGGCGAAGCGACCGACTACATGCCGAAGGGCGCGGCGCAGCTGGTGTCGCTCTGCTCGCGCGGCCACAACGACCCGGTCTCGACCGCGTTCTGCAGCGGCACCACGCCCAACCTCACCAGCGTCGACGACGTGCTCGCGCTGATCGGGCTGCAGTTCCAGCCGCCGCCGTACAGCGTGGCCAACAACGGCGCCAACGGGAACCCGGCGTACATTCTGACCTCGCAGTCGACCTCGATCTCCACCCGCCGCGTGTCGCCGATCAACCCGCGGGCGATCGTCTACACCCCGCCGCTCGCGCGCGGCCGAATGACCGGCACGCCGAAGCCCAACCCCAGCTACGTCGCGATCGGCTTCACCCGCGGCGAAAAGGCGATTGAGATTCTCGCCAAGGACCCGCAGGTGGGCATTCGCTTCTTTCTGCTCAAGTACGAGCTCGCCTGTGACGCGCAGCCGGGCGGCTGCAACAACGCCGACCTCTACACCTCGGCGGTCGAGTCGGGCTTCACCTCGTGGTCGCTGTACGACGACCAGGATCTGAAGAACACCACCCTCGACTGTCTGCAGTGTCACCAGCCGAGCGGCCCCAGCGGCACCCGCATGCTGCGGATGCAGGAGCTACAGCACCCCTGGCAACACTGGATGTACAACGACGCCCTCAACGTCACCACGCTCCGCTCCGACTTCCACGGCGCGCACGGCTTCACCGAGGCGTACGGCGGCGTGCCCGGAGCGGCGATCGACACCGGCGACGCTCCGAAGATCGAGGCGTTCGTCGAGAACAACGGCTTCATCAACCAGCCGAATGAGTACCTCAGCACCACCATCGCCAACGAGATGGCCGACGCGGGCACCTCGACCACCTGGGCCTCGCTCTACAGCGCGGCTGAAAACGGGCAGTACATTCCGGTGCCGTACTTCGACGTGAAGGGCACCGACCCGGTGAAGGTGCAGGCGCTGACCGCGCAGTACCAGGCGGTCGTCGCCGGCACCGCGCCCGGCAGCTCGTTGGGCGATCTGAAAGACGTCTACGACGACACCGCGATGCGCGCGATGGGCCACAAGGTCGCCACCGGGCTCAACGGCGCCCAGATCCTCACCCAGGCCTGCTCGCAGTGTCACAACTCCAACCTCGACCAGACGATCAGCCGCGCCAACTTCAACGTCGAGACCCTGAGCGCGATGTCGCGCGCCGAGAAGGACGAGGCGATTCGCCGGCTGCAGCTGGCCCCCGGAGAGTGCCAGCACATGCCGCCCGCCCGCTTTCGCGACCTCGACCCGGCCGAGATTCAGCTCGCGGTCACCGAGCTGATGAAGTGACCCGCCGTCACCAGGGGATCGCGGCGTTCTCCCAGTGGGTGAAGGTGCCGCCCGGCGCGTCGGGGCCGAGCAGCGCCACCCTCACCACCTCGCGCGAGCCGTCTTCGATCGACTCCACGCCCTCGTAGCCGTTGAGGTTGGTCTTGGTGAAGCCGGGAGACACCAGGTTCACTTTGACGCTCGTGCCCTCGAGCTCGATCATCATCGCCAGGGTGATCGCGTTGAGCGCCGTCTTAGAGGCGGAGTAGCCGGGCCCGTACATCGCGCGGTACGGGAACGCGGGGTTCGCGTTGGTGGTCAGCGACCCCACGCCGCTCGAGACGTTGACGATGCGCGCCGCCTTCGACTTGCGCAGCAGCGGCAGCATCGCCTGGTAGACCGCGAGCACACCGAAGACGTTGGTCTCCCAGATCGCGCGCACCTCATCGAGTGACGCGTTGCTGGCGAGCGACAGCTTCGCGTAGTCGGCGAGCGAGAGGCCGAGCTGCTGCTTTCGGAGGTTGGAGATCGCGGCGTTGTTCACCAGCAGGTCGAGCCGGCCGTGCTCGTGGCTGATTCGCTCCGCGGCGGCGGCGATCGAGGCGCGGTCGATGACGTCGAGCTGAATGGGTTTCGCGTTCGGGCCCACGCCGCGAGCCGCCTCCTCGCCCCTCGCCAGGTTGCGGGAGCCCAGCAGCACCGTCACGCCATTTGCGGCGAGCTCTTTCACCACCTGCAGCCCGACGCCCTGATTGCCTCCGGTGACCAACGCGACGCGGTTCTCGTTTTTCATGCCGCGACGAGTAACGCCGGCGGAGCAACGCTCGATTGGAAGGAAGGGACATTTCCAGCGGAGGAGGCGCTCATCGCCTTGAATCGGCGCGGCTGAAGCGACAGATTGTTCCGGTGCAGCGCTTCATCGAAGAAATCCAGGTCCTCGAAGCCCGCGGTGGACCGCTCCGCTCCCAGCGTCTGCCCGACGGCAGAACGACCTTGGTGGTGCGCCAGATGGAGGGCGCGCACCCGGGCGACGTGACCGTGTGCGGGCCGCGAACCAGCGCGCTGTTCAAGACCACACCGGGAATGAAGCGGGCGGTGATTCTCCAGTTCAAGCCCGGCTGGGCGGTGCCGCTGTTCGGGGTGTCGGCGAGCACGCTGACGAACCAGTTCGTGAAGCTGCCCGAGGTGTGGGGCCGTTGGTGCGCGGAGCTGTGCGCTGAGCTGGTCGCGACGCGAAACGTGAGCGCCCTGTTGGCGCGAATCAGTGATGCGATCGCCGGGCACACCGCCGAAGCGATCGAGCCGGCCTCGGCGCGGCTGGCGCGGCGTGGCGCTCGACACCTGGACGAGGGCGACGAGCGGGTCGACTCCCTCGCGGCGCGGCTCGGCGTCACCGCCCGTCACCTGCGGCGGGCGTTCAACGAGAACATCGGCGTCGGGCCGAAGGAGTACGCGCGCTCGGTGCGGCTGCGACGCGCGGTGCGCCTCGCCTCGGCGTCCGGTGACTGGGGCCGCATCGCCGGCGACGCGGGCTACTACGACCAGGCCCACCTGATCGGCGAGTTTCGAAAACTGGTCGGGCTGACGCCAGGCGCGTACTTCGAGCGCGGCCTCTGCGACTGACCTTTGAGTCGCGGTCGGCTGCATTGATGGGATGAGCGTGTCGGGTCTCGGCTCTGCCGTGTCCAACTCCGCCCGCGCTCTCGTAGCCAGCAGTGCAGCGCGGGTGGGCCTCTCACACTCCGCGGCATTCGGGCACATCGCCGAAGAGGCAATCCCCGAAAAGACCAATGGGTGGTCTTTTCGGGCATCGGCCTCGGCCGCTGCCGCTAACCGCGCGTCGACTTCGCCGCCAACGACTGGCCGAGCGCATAGCCGGACAGGAACCGCGAGGCGAAGCGCATCAACCCGGTCGAGCCGATGTGAATCTCGTCACGGCCGCGCTCCAGGCCGCGCATCGCTTCGGCGAGAAACTGTTCGATCGAGATCGGCTGCGCCATCTTCGGCGCGTCCTTGAAACGCCCGGCCGACATATCGGTCGCCACCGTCGGCGGAATCACCTCGATCACCTTCACCGCCGACACGCGCAGCTGAAACCGCAGCGCCTGGGTGAACGAGTGCAGCCCCGCCTTGGTCGCCCCGTAGGTCGGAGCATCACCGGTGGGCAGGTACGCCGAGCCGGAGCTGACGTTGATGATCTGCGCCTCCGGCCGGGCCGACAGGTGCTTCACCAGTAGCGCCGAGAGCACGATCGGCGCCGAGAGGTTGGTGGCGATCTCGTCGAGCGGCTTGTCGAGCGCCTGAGGCTCGGCCGCGATGTCCCAGTTGTTGAGCACGCCGGCGTTGTTCACCAGCACGTCGAACTCGGGGTGCGCCTCGACCACCCATGCCGCCAGCGCCTCCAGTTGCTCGCGCTTCGACACGTCGCACGCCCGCGTCACCAGACCCGGGTGCGCGGCCGCCGCCTGCGAGAGCTTCGAAGCGCTGCGCCCGGCGATGATCACCTTGTTGCCGCGCTTCAACAGCTCGGCGGCGAGCGCGAGCCCGAGCCCGCTGCCTCCGCCGGTGATGAGAACGGTTCGACCGGTGAGACGCATCACCAATGCATCCGCGACAGCAGGTCTTTGACCTCGATGAAGCTGTGCGCCGCGAAGCTCGAGAGCGCGTCGGAGAGCTTGTTGCCTCCGCCGAACGGGAGCGCCTGCCGGGTCCAGTTGTCGAGGTTCCAGTCGTCGCGCTGCGAAACGATCTTCCCGTTCTTGATGTTGAGCGTGGTGTCGGAGCTGTTGTCGACGTGCCGGCTGCCGAGGTCGTAGTGCGCGTCCCAGTGCACTTTGACGTCGAACGAGCCGTCGGGCTTCTGCACCGGGTTCGGCTGCACCTTGGGCTCGATCTTGAACGTCGCCGGGTTGGCGGCCGGCATGATCGTGTTCCACATCTCCATCACCTTCGGGCCGGTGAGGTTGCCGAACAGCGGGTCGTGGAAGCTCACCTTCGGGTCGTACCGCGCCGCCATGCCGGCGGAGTCGCCCTTCGCGAACGCCCGGTAGAAGTCGCCCGCCACCTTCACCGCGCTCGCGGCGGTGTCGGGCGTCGCCGCCACCTTCGACGCTCCCGCCACCCAACCCTTCTTCGCCGGAGCGGTCTCGGGTGGAGCGCTGGCCGCCGGCTTCGAGGCGGGAGGAGGCGGCGGGGCGGCGGGCTTGGAACCGATTCGCGTCATGTCTTTGACCCTAGCGTCTTTCACCGGAGCACACGGCCAAAACCACCTGGGTCGGATCTTACACCTCGTCGCCCCGTACCCTGCGCTCACTGTGGGGAATCACGTGATTGCGGGCGCGAAAGCACCGGTCCGGAACGTGCTTCGTGAGGCGCATGCGATTCAAGAGTCTGATCCTCGCAGGGCTCGTTTCTTCGGTGGCCCTCGCCGACACGATGACCTTCAGCCCGGGAGCCCTGATCATTCCCGAGCAGTCGAACTTTCAAGATGGCTGCGGCGCGGTGTCGGCGTACGGCCTGGTGTGGCGCATTCTTCAGTCGAACCAGGCGGGCCACTTCAACGCCGCTCACCCGGTGACGGTCTACTGGGTGATCAGCAGCACCAAGCAGTCGCCCAACCGCTGCACCCCGACCGATCTTTCGACCCCGCCCAGCCTCCCGCTCGACAGCCGCTGGAAAGACGGCTGCGACGCGGCGATCTCCGCGGTCTCGGCGCAGCCGGTGACGATGGTCGACTTCACCAGCTCGTGGCCCTCGAGCGGCATCTTCCCCGACGCGACGGTGCCGATGTACGCGTTCAGCACTTCGACTCCGGCCTACGCCGCGATCTCGCCGCTCAACCACAGCAGCAAACCCGCGTGGACGACGATTCGCTACATGGGCGGCCCGTTCGTGATCGACGCGGTCGACGCGAAGAACGTGTTCGACTTTCTCAAGACCGGCGACTCCGCGGTCGGCGTGCCGCTGAGCGCGCTCTCGCCCTTCACCTCGACCGCCACCGCCTGCCCGGGCACCGTCACCGCCGACCCGAGCGCGCACCACGTCAACATTCACCAGGCGAAGGTTCAGTTCTCGGCCGAAGTCGGCAAGCGCATGAACCAGACGCCGCCGAAGCTGGCGCTGCTCGACTCGAACAGCGACAACAGCGACGCCACCTCGGGAATCCTGGTGCAGTACCTCCAGAACGCCGGCCTCTACATCACCGGCACCGGCGCGCTCCACCAGGACTCGGTGGGTTGCCCGGCGGGAACCCTCAACAGCGGCTGCACCGACAACGGCGGCTACCCCGGCCTGATCTACGACCGGTTCGACACCCCGCTCGATCTGATGAGCACCGCCGCCAACCCGTACGGCCTGCTCAACCACACCACCGGCGGCCGGCTCGACTACAAGGTGTTCTGGACTCCGCACTGGCTCGCCAACACCTACTCGTGCGGCACCAACGCCGACGCGGGCACCGAGGCGGCGGGCACCACCCACTACGGCTGCTCCTTCTCGGGCGCCACCGCCTGCACCGGCATGAACCGGAGCGGCGGCAGCTCGACCGACTCGAACGGCAACTGCAACACCACCAACTCGGCCTTCAACAACTACGTCTGGGACGGCACCTCGAAGAACATTCGCGAGAACGCGATGCGCAACATCGCCCACTTCGCCGACCAGCGCGGCACCGGCCTGATGGCCGAGTGCGCCAGCCTCGAGACCTACGAGACCTCGTGGGCCACCAACTACGCGGTGCAGTCACCCAAGGAGTCCGACGGCGGGATCATGTCGGTCTCGCCGCAGTTCATGTTCACCAAGGGCATCTACGAGAACGGGATCGCGCTCGGTGGCTGGTCGGGCAGCTTCCCCGGCAACAACTGCACCGACCCCAACTACGACGGCACCTCGAGCTGCATGATCTACCCGAACCCGGCGAACATCTTCTCTCAGGCCGGCGACTACTACTTCGACGCCCAGAGCGGCCACGTGCAGAACTACAAGCCGTTCTACACGTCGCGCGGCTCCGACTACAAAGCGGGCGTCACCGTGCTGGCCACCTCGTGGATCAGCGGCTGGCAGACCTCGTCGTGGCCGGTCGGTCAGAGCGGCGCCTACCCGGTCACCGGCGGCGGCGCGCCCTGCGACCCGAAGAGCACTCCCAACGGCGGCAGCTACTGCAAGTCGGGGTTCGACTTCTTCACCATGGGCTACAAGGACAACAGCGTTCAGAAGGCGACCGTCGTCTACATCTCGGGCCACCAGTACAACGACCAGGTCGCCGGCGATCGCATCATTCTCAACACCCTGTTCGCGCTCGGCGCCGACCCGGTGTCAGACGCGCGCTCGGCCTCGGTGCCGGTGCCGTTCGTGAACGAGTTCGGCTCCGACAGCAGCGGCAGCGGCACCCGCCTGCTCGAGCTCACCTCGCTCTACAAGTCGGTGAGCGGCTACCCGCCCAACGTGCAGAACTTCAACGCTGCCCAGGGCTCGGCGTGGGTGTTCCCCTACGTGCCGGGCAACATGGTCGCCCACTCGGTCGGCTCCACCGCCGGCGCGCTGCAGAGCGGCGAGAACGACCTCTTGCTGTCGGCCACCGTCGACGGCACCCCGGCCACCTGGGACGCCGAGATGCAGCTGTCGAACCCGAGCGCGGCCAACCCGATTCAGACCCCCGGTGATCGCAACATCTTCACCTACCTGGGCGGCTACGTGAGCGACAACACCTCGCTCCCCGCGGTGCGCCGCGCGCCGTCGAAGGTGCTCCAGGTCGGGTGGACTCCCGAAGACGTCGACGGCACCAAGATCAACAACAGCTACCTCGCGATCCCCAACCCGAGCTGCGTCGACGTGGTCGGCCTCTCGAGCCTGGCGATTCACAACGGCACCGACCCGGCCAAGGGCCTCACCATCGGCGCCGACGGCATCTGCGACCTTCAGGAGGCGGCCGGTGCGCCGCTGGCGATCAACCCGAGCAACGGGCCCGACGCCACCAACCGCTCGGCCTACAAGGTCGACTTCCCCAACACCCAGCAGATTCTTCAGAAGGTGCGCGGCTACTGCTACGCGAACTCGACCCGCACCGACGGAGACGCAGCGGCCACCCCGGTGCTGCGCCCGAGCGCGACCACCAGCCCGTCGCAGTGCAACGACCCCAACGCCGACAACAAGGCGCATCTGGGCGGCTTCGTCTACTCCGCGCCGGCGATCATTCCCTACAGCTCGAACGTGAAGGACTTCGGCACCAACGGCCTCACCCAGCACCGGCCCACCATCGCGATCGCCTCCGCATACGACGGCATGGTGCACGCGTTCTACGTCGCCGGCGGCGCGGGCTACGAAGGCCCCACCGGCGCGGGCGTCTACGGCCTGCCCAGCACCACCCTCCACTTCCGCCACCAGTCGCCGGCCAACGGCGCGCTGCTCCCGGGTTGGGACGCGGTCGCTCCTCCGGTGCCGGTGAAGTTCAATCACCCCTGGCTCGACCCGAACAGCGAGCCGTCGATCACCCCGTTCATTCCCCCGCCGCCGATGACCGAGCTGTGGGCGTTCATGCCGGCCAGCCAGCTGCCGTCGCTGCGCAACAACAACACCAAGGTCGACTCGTCGATCGTGGTTCAAGATGTGTTCGCAGACTTCGGCTACACCGGCACCGCCGAGTGGCACACGGTGATCTCCGGCTCGACCGGGAGCCCGGTGAACGGCACCTACTCCGAGGTGTTCGCGCTCGACGTCA
Organism: Myxococcaceae bacterium; assembly: GCA_047602415.1. Taxonomy (GTDB): domain Bacteria; phylum Myxococcota; class Myxococcia; order Myxococcales; family Myxococcaceae; genus JASGHH01. Next base: position 2,757,949 of record JASGHH010000001.1, read on the forward strand.
CCAACCCGCTCAAGCCGGTGCTGCTGTGGGACCTGGTCGGAGCGTGGGACACCGGCGGCGCGGAGCCGGCGAACTCGTTCCCCGCCTTCATGCTCGCCAACGACGGCCGCGCGGCGGGCAGCGCCCCCGGCTTCACCAGCACCTACGGCGTCGGCTCGGTCTTCCGTTGGGACGGCAAGAACGCGGAGTACGAGGACGACCCGGCCAACACCTCCGACATCGGGCGCAAGCTCTGGTCGGTCTACGACTACCACGAGATGGGCGGCGCCCAGGGCCTGGCGATGCTCTCGTTCACGCCCGCCAGCGCGGTGCCGCCGCGCACCCAGGGCCAGCAGCTGTCGGCGGTGTTCGTGAGCACCAACGCGGGGCCCAACGACACCAACAACGACGGCGCCAACGTCTACGCGATCGAAGTGACCTCCGGCCAGCTGGCGTGGGCGTGGAAGATCAAGGAGCACGACGGCGACGACGACAGCACCCACCACCACGGCCACACCGCCAACTCGGTGCCGCCAGCCGCCTCGCTCTTCTTCGACGACCTGGGCGGCAACTACTCGCTGCTGTTCGGCGACCAGCTCGGCCGGGTGTGGTCGCTCGACCCCGGCACGGGTGAGTCGAACTACGTGATGGCGAGCAGCGCCGACAAGCACGGCCACCACCACGGCTGCGGAGCGCACGGCGGCGGCCACGGGTGCGGCTGCCCGGCGGTGATCGCCGACTCCGACGACAACGACCCGATGCCGATCACCACCCTGGTGAGCGTCGCCCGCATTCCCAACGGCGCCGGCTCGCCGTTCAACGGCCACGCGGGCGAAGAGGTGGTCATCTTCGGCACCGGCGCGGAGCCGTGGGCGTACTCCACCGTCGGCGCCGGCAACCACGTCAACGGGCGAATCTACGTGTCGTACCTGCGCAACAACCGAACCTGCGACGACAACGCCCGCAGCGTCACCGGCGTGCTCCAGACGGCGAGCGGGTTCCCCTACAAGTTCCCCAACGACATCACCGTCAACGGCGACATCGCGGTCTCGGGTCAGCTGGCCTGGTTCGGCACCACCTCGGGCGCGCTGAGCGACCTGTTCGCGCCGGTGCTGAACATCACCGGAGGCTTCTACGGCCTCGACCTCGGCGGCGGCTGCGACAACACCATTCTCACCTGCAACGTGCCGGGCCAGCCGATCGGCCAGTGGGGCGTGTTCAACCGCGGCACCTTCGGCGGCGGCCCCACCGTGCTCCACGACACCAACAGCAACAAAGACTTCGTGGTCGGCACCCAGACCACCCGCATCGACGCGATGGCGCTCAGCAACGGGAGCGGCCCGGGCAAGGCCACCTCGCAGATCTCGCTGTCGGTCAGCGGCGCCGGCGCCGGCAAGAACGGCGCGAAGGGCATCATCGAGTGGGTGAAGCGGCGCCTGCGCTGACCTTGTCGGCTCGAAAAACGAAGGCCCGGTTCACTTTCGCGAACCGGGCCTTCTTTCTTCAGTGAGAGCGGAGGGAATCGAACCCACAACCTATGGATTAAGAGCCGTTCTGACCCTATCTCGGACGCTCACTTTCAGAGGGAACATTGGCCGCTCGTGGCCGCAGTTGGCGGCCGACCTGGGGGATATCTGGGGGACGGATTTCGGATCCGCAACTCGGCATTCGCTCTGGTCCGATGCGTACAGCCAGCATGGAGCACGGCCGGGAGACGAAGCAACGTTCTGCCCCGAGGCATCCCAAGCTCGATTGTCATGAGGCGCCACGCCCGATAGACCGGGGCCAATGACGCAACAATTCGATTGGGTCCTCCTCCTTCGCATTCTTCTGGGTGGAGTTCTGGGTGGCGTCATCGGGTACGAACGCGACGTTCACGGAAAACCTGCCGGACTTCGGACTCACATGGTGGTCGCGCTCGCAGCCTCCACCTTCATGGTCGTATCTACGCGCTTCGCCCTCTTCCAGGGTTACGTTAGAGACGATCTGGTCAGCACCGACCCGTCGCGTATCGCCGCGTCCATCGTCACTGGGATTGGGTTCCTCGCTGGCGGTGCGATCCTCCGCAATGGACTCTCCGTGCAGGGCCTGACCACGGCCGCCGGACTGTGGTTGGTCGCAGCCATCGGCATGGCCGCCGGAGGTGGAATGTACGTCGTGAGCGCGTTCGTGACGTTGCTGGGTGTGCTGGCGCTTACCATTCTCACGCGTTTCGAGGACAAGGACATCTTGCAGCGGAGGCTCTCGATGGTGCTCGAGTGGGACGTCCCGCTCGAGGCCCTCACCGCTCGACTGAAGGACTTGGGGGCGACCCTTCGCTCCGTTCAGTACGATCGTGACGTGATCGCAAAACAAGTTTCCGCAACCTTCGACCTCCACGTTCCGCAGTCGGTGGGCATCGAGAAAATCGTCGCATCGTTGGAAACCGAAAAAGGGCTCAAGCGCCTGAAGGTCGACGCGAACGGCTAGCATTCTCATGTCCACGCACTCTGACACGCCAACTCATCGACTCAGCGAGTCGTCGCCACGTCGGGTCGTAACCGCGATCGAAAAGATCAGCAAGCTGATGGCGGTCGCTAGAATCTGCTTCACCACGTAGGTTTGCACGGCCGTGCCGACGAACGGATCGACGTGCCATGCTGACATCGTCCCGACGTAACCCGCCACGACGACGAACGAGAAAACGGGAGCGATGACTCGCACCAGAGGTGAGCGTGTGGCGACGCTCCAGACAAGGCCCAGCGTGGCAACGCCGAGAACGGCGTCGTTCACCAGCTGAGCCGGCGCTTCGATCAGGCGGCCCCTGAACGGCAGCACCCGCAACCCGAGATGCACTGCCAGCACCGCCGCGACCACGCCGGCAAGGTGTGCGCCGAAGAGCCGCCTTCCCTGCGACAGGACACCTGGCCGCGACGGCTGCAGAAACAGCGACGAACTGACGGCGAGGAAGAGCGCCCCGCTGGTTATCAAAATGCTGAAGATCCACGCGGCCTCCGACTCACCGAAGGCCAGGCGCTCGACGACGAGGCCGACGCTGCTGAGCAGCATGAAGCCGAACGCAAAGAAGAAAGCTGGCCGCCAGAGGCGACGGTCCGCCCCGTACCATTCGTCAATCATCGTGCCTCGTAGCCCGGAGGCAGCGGCTCCGGCGGAGCGACCCGTTTCGAGAGTTGGTAGATGTAGAGCCCTGCTGTCGAGGCGACAACGAGCGCCGTCCAGAGCGCGAGCCACCGAAATGGCCGGTCAGAACGCAGGCCAGCGACTGCCCCGGTAGCAACCCAGGTGAAGGCAGACGCACCCACGCAGATGGCCAACGCGAACAGGCTGCGCCCGTACCAATCGACTGCCAGCGCATCCGGTCGCGTCACCAGCTGCCATTCGTGGCGAAGCGGGAAGTACCAGGGCAACGGTAGGTGCACGAGGGCCGTCACCAACAGCCCGACAGCGAACGCCGTCGAGCCAGCTAGAGCGGTAAAGTACACCCGGTGGACGCGCTCCATCACACGCCCTTCTCCAACGTCACCAGCATCCCGGCGATGACGTTGAACCAGGTCGCGAAACACGCTCCGAAGCCGAGGACGGCGTAGCCGAGCAGCAACGCCGGGTCCTCTTCGCGCCGCAGCACCCTGCTGAGCGCCAAGGCGCCGAGCGCCATCGGCAGCCCCAGCGAGGCGATGTTCTCCTTCATGTCGAAGAGGTTCGACGCCCAGTGAGAGTACCGGTCGAGCACCAGGCCTCGCACCCAGTAGCGGTAGTTGGGGTACGCCAATGCCCCCAGAGTGAGTGTCGCCACGTAGCTCGCGGCCGTCAGCCCGGCATAAGTGCGCGCAGCACGTAGAGCGTCGACTCCGCGGAGGCATTTGACCAGCACGAGGGCGTGATGCGTGGTGGCACCGAGCAGCGCCATCGCGACGAGACCGTGCAACAGCACCAGCGGCCTTGCCCATGCATGAAGAAAGGGCTCCAACTTGGTCGAGTTTCGCCTCCTCCCGTCAGCGCGCCAATGAGGTAATCACCCCATCGACGCAGTTGGAGAAGCACAGGAGCATGCCCTCTAATGCGAGGCGTTCGTCGCCCGAGCCTGGCGTTGATTGCGATGGTAGCGTGCCTCACCGTCGGCGCGTGCGCTCATGGAGACGGTGCACCAGCCGACACGCCGAACGAACTGTCCGATGCCGGACCGCATGTCCTCAATGGCGTGGCCGTCGCCGCTGCGATCGGGTTGGTCTCATTGCTTCTGACGCTGGGACTGTTGCTCGGGCCCAATCGTGCCGTACGCTCGACGCGAGAAGTGGAGGAGCTCGCCCGCCGCCAGGCTGCCGTAATGCAAGAGGAAGACCGGCGTCGCATCGCGCAGGAGCTTCACGATGGCGCGGGTCAGGCACTCACCGCGGCGCATTTTCAGCTCGAAGCCATGCGTCAAAAAGGCATCGACACATCGCAGGTCGATCTCGTCATTCGTCTCGTCGAGACCGCGATGGACGAGATTCGGCGATCCACCTCCGCTCTGGCACCGCCGGTGCTCGCCGAGCTCGGCTTTCGAGAGGCGATCAGTCGCCACTGCGAGGTGTTCGCCGCTGCGACCGGCCTTCGGGTCAGCTTCCAATGCGCTGAGGCACTGCCCCCGCTACCCGCCACCGTGGAGATCGGTTGCTACCGCATCGCACAGGAGGCGCTGCAGAACGTCGTCCGCCACGCTGATGCGGGCTCCGCGTCGCTGCGCGTTCGCGCAGACGAGCGGGAGCTCGTGCTCGAGGTGGAGGACGACGGGGTGGGGCCGACGCCCAGCGAGAACGCGGTGGGGTTGAGAACCATTCGGGAGCGCTCACTCGCCATGAATGCCAAGCTCGAAGTATCCACAGGAGCCAAGGGCGGGCTCCGTCTCCACATCAGCGTTCCCCTCCCCGGCATTGAGGCGCGTTCGTGATTCGAGTGGTGATCGCCGATGACCATGAAGTCGTTCGCCAAGGCGTGAAGGCAGTGCTTCAGCACGACGCCGGCATTCAAGTTGTGGGCGAGGCGGCCGATGGCCTCGAGGCCGTCGACGTCGTCACCCGCTTGATGCCCGACGTATTGGTGCTCGACCTCTCCATGCCCGGCCTGAATGGGCGCGACTGCATTCCGCAGGTGAAGAGTGTGTCGCCTCGCACCCACGTCCTGGTGCTCTCGATGCACACGACGCCCGAATACGTCCGTCTCGCTCTGCGCGCCGGCGCCCTCGGATATGTGGTGAAAGGCTCGGGGGTGAACACCTTGCCGCGCGCGGTGCAGACGGTCGCCGCGGGCCACCGGTTTCTCGACCCCAAGGCGGAGGAAGTCGTCGTGCGCGACGAAGTGGAGGGGAGCGACTCGACCGACGACATCGAGCGCCTGACCGCCCGGGAGCGTGAGGTGCTCCAGCTCGTCGCCGAGGGGGCCACCAATCGCGAGATGGGTGCGCGGCTCGGTGTGTCGCACAAGACGATCGACCGCTTTCGGACCAGCCTGATGCGCAAGCTTGACCTTCACTCGGCGCAGGCGCTCACTCGCTTCGCGATTCGCAAGGGGCTCATCTCCGATGAATGACTTGATGCGTACAGCGCTTCTCACCGCGGCCTTGCTGGCGAGCGGCGCCGGCGCCGCTGGGCCACGGTGCGTCGCCATCATCGGCACCAATGACTTTCATGGGCACGTCGACGCAGAGAGCCGCGTCTCGGGCAGGCGAACGGTACATCAAGGAGGCCTCGACACCTTCGCGGGGTACCTCTCGATTCTGCGGGCGCGCTACCCCAGAACGGTGCTCGTCGATGCGGGCGATCTCTTCCAAGGCACGCTGGTCTCCAACGAGAGCAAGGGGGCGGCCGTGATCGCGGCGTACAATGCGCTCGGCTACAACGCGGCGGCACTCGGCAACCACGAGTTCGACTTCGGCCCCGACGCTCCCGCTGCGGCGATGCAAGGCTCGCTCAAGGAACGCCTGCTCGAGGCCGACTTCCCGTTTCTTGCTGCCAACATCTACGAGCGGGCGACACACAAGCGCGTGCAGTGGAAGAACCTGCTCCCTTCGACGCTCATCGAGCTCGACGGGGTGCGAGTCGGCATCATCGGCGCGGTGACGCCAGACACGCCGACCGTCACCCTGCCGGCGCACGTGAAGAACCTCGAGTTTCACGATCCCGCCGCCGACATCATCGTCGAGGCGAGAGAGCTGCGGCGTCGGCACGCCGACCTGGTGGTGCTCGTCAGCCACATCGGAGGAGCTTGCAGTGATCGCTCGAACCCCGAGGACACCTCGAGCTGTGACCCTGGGAGCGAGCTGTTCAAGCTGCTCGAGCGCCTGCCTCCGGGCACCATCGACGTCGCCGTCGGCGGCCATACGCATCAATACGTCGCGCATCACCTAGGCTCCACGGCAGTGATTGAATCGGGCGCTTACGGCCGCTCGTTCGGCTGGTTGGTGGCCTGCCTGTCCGAAACCGGGCGCATCACGACGAACATCGAGCCGCCACAGGATCTCTGCGCGCAAGTCTGGAACGAAACCGGCTGTGGGGGAGGCGCCAAGTTCGACCCGAAGCCCGCGACGTTTCTCGGTCAACTGGCTGAGGCACACCAGGGCGCGGTCGAGCTCGCGCTCGAGCCCTTTCGCGCCAAGGTGAGAGACATCGAGCAAGCAGACACCGGCGTCACGCTGGCAAGGCCGCTGGAGCGGCAACGTGACCGCCCATTCGAGCTCGGTCGATTGGTCGCGAGCTCTATGCTGAAGGCAACGCCGGGCGCTGACCTCGCGGTGACGAACTCGGGCGGTATTCGCAGCGGCTTGCCGGGCGGCGCCATTCCCTACGGCCGACTCTTCGAGGTGTTGCCCTTCGACAACAGGTTGGTGACCCTCGAGCTGACGGGGAAACAAATCGCCGAGTTCGTCGCTGCCCCGTTGCGCGCAGGCCACGGCTTTCCTCAGCTGGCGGGCGGTAGCTTCACTTATGAAGACGGAGTCGCGACAGTTCAGCTCGCCGGCGGCCGCGCGCTCGATGGCTCGCGCAAGTACCTGGTGGTGACGAACGACTTCTTGGCGGCTGGAGGCGACGGCACCGGGCCGGTCACCTCTACCCTGGCTCCCACGGCACGGCACCAGACGTCGACATCACTCCGCGACACGTTTCTCAGCTACCTGAAGTCCTTGCCACAGCCTGTCACCGCGCAGGAGTGAGCGTCTGCTCGTCGAGGATGAATGGGCGCGGGTCCGTTGCTACACCGCGCACGCGCACCTCGTAGTGCAGGTGCGGGCCAGTCGAGTAGCCGGTCGAGCCTACCCTGCCGATGACGTCGCCTCGCTTCACGCGCCGACCAGGTGTAACCGTCAACTCGCTCAGGTGACCGAAGCGCGTCTTGATGCCGTACCCGTGGTCCAACACGACGACGTTCCCGTAGCCACCCTCGGTGCCCGAGAACAAGACGGTAGCGCTCGCCGGGGCGATGACGAGCTCACCCAGGTGAGCGGCGATGTCGAGGCCCGGGTGACTGCCAGGCTCTTCTCCGATGGGGTCCATTCTCGAGCCGAACTCGCTGCTCACCCTCCCCTCCACGGGCCAAACTGATGGGATCGCGCCGAGCAAGAGACTCTGATCTTCGAAATAGCCCCTCAACTCCTGGAGGTGCCCTTCCAGTCGCGACGCTTGTGACGTCAACTTGGCAGCGCTCGGGGCTGGCCGATCAGGAATGGAGCACTCAACCACGGTGCGCTCGGTAGCGCGTTCCTGGGTCGGACCCAGCGCGAGCCGACCTCGCGGCTCCAAGTGCAATACCGTCGCCCTCATGCGCAGGTCGAGACGAACGACCCTGTCGGTAATGGCCGAAGCGCGTTCGGTGTCATCGCGCAACTGCACCAATTGACTCCGAAGCGCTTCATTCTCGCGTCGAAGCCCTGCGTTCGTAGCGCTCAGGTCCTCGACGGTGGCCAGCTTCGATGCCAACAACGCAAGAGCCCCCAAGGAACACGCAGCCACACAGGCGACGAGCCGACGCGTCAACCGACCGACCTGAAAACGCCTCACACGCCGCTCGTCGGCTGGCACGACGAGGAGCGTGAGTCGACCGTGATGCATCGGCGAGGGCTGCAATGCCATCGAGCGGGTCAACGCACCAGCGAATAGCGTTGGCGAACCGCGGGGGTGCGACGCACGCCGAGCGCCGTGCCCTTGATTGCAAGCAACGGCGGGTCGACGGCAACGATGCGTGCGGCGGTCGCGGAGCACAGGCCGCCGCGGCGCAACTCGTGGTCGATGCTGAGCTGCTCCACCAACGCTTCAATCGCAACACGGGTCGCCGGCGCGATGAGCAAGTCGCGCGTCTCTCGCTCCACCCGCCGCACCCAGTCCCCCCGGAGGCCCCTGCGCTGAACGCGAGCCGCCATCGCGTTCACCGAAGTCATATGCGCATCATCGAGCGTGCAGTGTCGGGCCCACGTCGGCGTGTAGATGCATTCGGCGAGTTGCCCGGCGAGCATGATTTTCGCGGCAGCATCGAGGGAGACGCCTGCTGGAACGACTCGACTGTCGACCCACGGGCAGGGGGCAACCGGTGACACGACACCGATCGGCTGGCACAGGGGAGCTGAGACGAAGACGTGCCCGGCGAGATGAAAGTAGTGCGCCTCGAGTTCGCCGAGCTCACTCCAGGCGGCGACGTCTCCCGGAGTCATCATCGTCCTCCGGCAACGCCGGCATTGTCCCGATCGAACGCGCGGGCCGCGTCGCCAACCCCGTCGGGGGACATGCGGCGTATTTGCGAGTGGAGTCTGGCGATGGTCGATTCGACGAGCTCTGGCTTGGGATGAGTGGGCAACGCCTTGATGCACGCCTCGATGGCGGAGTCGTACCGACCCTCATCAGCGAGCAGATTGCACTTCTCGAAGAGCGCGTGCGAAGTGAGCTCCGACGAGGGAAACCGCTCTGCGAGCTCGCTGAGAATCCGCAGAGCCTCAGGCCGCTGGCCATCGAGCATCTCCAGAGCTTGGGCTCTGAGCAGCAACGCATCGTCGACGTACGTCGACATCTCGTAGCGCGTCGCGACGTTCGCGGCTTCGAGCTGAGCCTGCGAGTAGTCCCCGAGCTCGAAATAGAGACGCGCAATCCGATAGGCGAGCTCCGCCGACTCTGGCGGGTTGCGTGCAATGGCCGCGCTCAGCTCGACGATGGTGCCTCGAAAATCGCGGTAGTGGTACTCGAGGATGTCCGCCAGATGAATTCGAGCGTCAAGAGTCTCTGGCGCCTCCGGACACACGCGAATCAGCTCGCGATAGACGACGATGGCGTCGGGCGGGCTCTGCACATCCAAGTAGTAGACGTCTCCGGCTTCACGCAACGCCCGCGCACGAATGACCTCTGCCCGGCCCGAGGCGTCACCTTCGAGCCCGTTCAGTGCGGTTCGATATTCAGCGAGTGCGACCTGAAATGCCCCTTGGTGTCGTGCGACACGCGCACGCTCGAGGTGACCCTGCGGACTGTCGCAGGCGAGCTGCAGCACGATGAACGGAAGTAGCACTGCCGACCCAGTCAGCAACGGCCACCAGGAAACGAGCGACCCACGCATCTTGTCGCTGACTCTGCTGCTCCAGCCGGAGTTCATCGACCGGCATCCTGCTGCTCAACAACGGACTCGTCGATGAGGCATTCACCCCATGCTGCAGACCAAGGGGTCCCGTGTCGGCCCTCCACTTCAGCGTTGGGGAATGGACTCGGTGTGATGCGGCACCAAATCACGCAGAGCGCTTGTACGGGCGAGTCCGCTGCCATTCTTACCGATGAGAAGCCGCTGTGCAGGATAGATACTCCGGTGCCCGCTGAGCAGGTACGCGAGCACGCTCACGATCACGACGTGCGGAAGCACGTTCGCCCCGAGAAGCTCCACCGCCATGATCGAAAGCGCGAGCGGCGTATTCGCAGAGGCGGCAAACACCGCTGCCATTCCCACGCCCGCTCCGAGCTCCAGTGGCAGTCCTAAGACGCGCGCGAGTATGTTGCCTAACGCAGCACCAACGAAGAACAGCGGCGTCACCTCGCCTCCAAGAAATCCTGCCCCGAGCGTGACTGCTGTGAAGAGGATCTTGGCGGCGAAGAAGTTGGCCGGAAGACTGGGGTCCGTAAACGAACGCAGAATTGTTGGCACGCCGAGTCCCAAGAAGTCGCTCGTGCCGCTCAGTCTCCACAGCGCGACAATCGCGACGCCTCCGACGAGCAGGCGAAACGGCAGCCACGAGAGACGTCGTTCGCTCTGGCGCTTGAGGAAGTGGGTCAGCTCAATGAACACCGTGGTCGCAATCGCAATCGCGACTGCGAAGACGAACCACTTCGCGATGACCAATGGAGCCAGAGGCAAGGCGGCGACGGTCGGGTAGGCCGAGTGGACCACCCCCAATGCCCTCACGGTCAGGTCACCTACGACCGACGCAACGAGTGCGGGGACCAGCGCGTTGTACTCGACGCGCCCGAGCACCACGAACTCGAGACCGAAGACCGCACCCGCCACTGGCGTTCCGAAGACCGAGCCGAAGCCGCCCGCGACTCCAGCTGCGAGCAGCTCTTTGCGCATCTTCTTGTCGAGCTTCAGGCGGTGCGCGAGCCAGTCTGTGAGGCTCGCACCAATCTGGACCGCGGTCCCTTCGCGTCCGGCGCTTCCCCCGAAGAGGTGCGTCAGCACCGTGCCGAAGAGGACCATCGGGGCCATGCGAAGCGGGATCTCCGGCCCCTCGTCGTGGATCGTGTCGATGACGAGGTTGTTGCCCGCCATGATGGAGTTGCCGAACCGCACGTAAATCACGCCGATTGCGAACCCCGCAATCGGCAGGGCGTAGACGATGACCTCATGCTGGACCCGAAAAGCAGTTGCCTCCTGAAGCACCCAGAGGAACAGGGCCGACCCCAGCCCGCTCAGAATCCCGACGGCACCGCCGAGGACCAGCCATTGCGCCAACGTTGTGAAGCGTTCCTTCGCGCTCATTGCTGCCGACCGCGCAGGGAAACATTGACCCCCTCCAACCGGAGGAGCACGGCATTCGCGAGGTCTTCGCGGTTGGCTTCGACAAACGAGTCGAGAACGGCGGGAGAGCCGACGAGCTCGACGCAGGTCGGAAGAGTGGTCGACGGCAAGTCGGGCATGTCCACCGCGACCTGCTTTGCCCCCGGCACAAATCCGGCGTGGCCCAACGTCAGGGTCGCATACTGAATTCCACCTTCGAGCGCCCGCTGAACGAGGTGAAGCGAAAGTGAGGTGCCGAACAACCGTCCCCAGAATCCACTCGATCGCTTGGTTGAGCGGCGTCTCAGATAGACGCGAAGCACTGAAAGGGGTTCGGACGATGGCGTTACTTCCATGCGGCACCTCTCCTGTTTTGCACCGGAGGGTTTCGCAAACTCCTACGGTGCCCGTTGGGCTACTCGTAGGAGTCATTGGCAGTAGAAACTGCGGTTGTCGGCGGACTCCACCACCTTCAAGTTGTAGGAACAGGCTCGTCGATGGTGCGCAGGGTGTCAAGCGCGTCGTGGGCACACCGCGACTACGGCCGTGCTCGCTCCAGAATCCAGCAACGAGGTCACGAGCCGACGGCGAGGAAAACTTTGCAAACCACAAGCGCCAAGCTCAGCGCGCCCAGCCCACCGCAGGTGAGCGGCAACAGAAGTGGGCCGCTCGTGGCGCAGATGGCCGTCGCCCAAGAGATTCAGCGGTATCGTGTCGTCAGGCGCTGTGAAGCGATCCCACCGATGCATGAATCGAAAAAAGCAGTTTTCGAGTGGCACCCACGCTCAAGCCGGTCGGAGACGGCGCGACTACGGGCGCGAGGGCTTAGGCCATTCCACCTCGACGTCCTTTTCGTCCGACATCACGACAAGGACTCGCTCATTTTCAACGGCGAAGCCTCCGCCGGTTGCAGAGCGTGTGCCTGTTTTCAGATCCTCAAGCACGACCTCGACATGAATCTTGCGGCCGCGCCGGCGCGCAAGCCAAATGATCCGACCGTTGGCTTTCAAGAGCTCACCCCCGAAATCGAATGGCATACAGAAGATGACAGCGCAATGGACAGTACGACACAAACGGGACGGACATGAGAGGACCCGCCGCTCGCGGACAGCTCGCATCACTGCTACACCCGACAGAATCAGTTGACCCGGCGACCATCGCCCGACGGAGTTGCGGAGTGATCCGGTGGGTCTGCAAGAAATCCCTCCTGTCCCGGCTTCGGGAGACGGCTCTTCGAGACCAGCTGGGCGTACGAGTTCAGAAACAATGGCTCGGTCACGCACGGACTACTTCGCGACTATCGCCACGCCTGGGTCTTCGAAGCCTCAACGCGAGGCTGGACACAACCGAGGAACCAACAGCCGGCTGGTCCCTGGCGGCACCTCGGGAAGCGGACGAGGCGTGCAGCCGACTCGCTTCGTGCGGTCTAAGGCTGGTCACCTAGACGAGCGGCTTCTTCGGTCTCCCTCGGGACATCAGTCCGCGGCTCGTGCTCCATCAACGCATCGAACTTCGCCGACATCTGATTTCCAAGACGGTTGAGCTCAGCTCGGGAGAGCAATTTGCGAACCTTCGGAAACAGGTCGTCTTGCTCTTCTTCGATGTGGTGACGAATCTGTTCAGCCAGCACGGTCATCTTGGCGTCGAACTGTCTGTCGTCGACGTCCATCTCGAGAAGATCTGCGATCAGGCGCTTCGCGGCCAGGTGTTCCTCGACCGCTTCTCGCAACTGATCCTCGAGAGCGTCACGAAAGGCCGCGGGGTAGAAGATCGTCTCCTCGATCTCGGCGTGGGCGGCGAGTGCGTCGGCGACTCGAAGAAAGATGCTTTTCTTCTTCGATTCAGAACCAGTCTTCTCAAAACGAGAAAACAGCTGTTTCACTTCCCGGTGCTGCGAACGAAGTAACGAGAGCGCATCCATTGAAGACTCCTCCTGGTTTCTGAAGAAGTGAAGCAAGTGATGTGCCGGGGCGAATTCGTTTCAAGCGTGTGGCCCCCTCCGCCCAACGCGCCTTTCACGGGCTGCCCAGCAGTATGCGCCTTCCTGGTGGTGAACCCTGCCTCAGTCCGGAGAAGCAGGGCATGAGTGGCAGCCCCTCACCGCTGAGCGTGAGAATCGAAATAGACTTGAACCAGGTTCTCGTCCGGATCTGCGAAGAAGTAGTTCGAGAACGGCTCCACGACGAGGGGGTGGACGATGCGTATCTGATCGATCTGCATGCGCTGGTAGAGGCCTTGGCAGGCGCGTGCGGATTCGACCAAGAACCCGAAGTGGAACCAGGACGGCAGCGGAGTTTCGCTCGGCCCTTCCAGGTAAATCTGGAACCCGCCGGGTGAGCGGATGATGGTTGCAGCCGGGCGATCGTCACGTGTGAAAGTCGAGTCGAACTTGAATCCGAAGTACTTCCCGTAGAAGGCGCGGCTCGTAGCGTGGTTGCGGGACGCCAGATGAAAGTGCCTGGCCTCAGGTGCCATGGTGTCGTCGTACCACAGGGCGGATCACGTGAATCAGACCTAGATATCGTCGGCGTTGTATCCCTGCTCAACACACTACGGTCTCGCCCCACCTGTGTGCGCAGGTCATGGCTGCTTCCCACCGACGAGCTTCTGTGCTCGCTCGAGTCCCTCCTTGATTCCCGCGCTCTTGCCGCTCGAATAGCCCCACCAAAAGGCCACTGCTCCTGGAAGCAACGCGCAGAGAATCATCAACAACAACTCGGCAGGCTTCAGTCCGACCACACCGCACCTCCAACGAGAGATCTGCGTTCACCGCAAGCCAGCCCAACCCGAGGCCTGCACCTTATAGGGTGTGTAGCGCCGGGACCAGCACCTCTACGATCTCCATGTGGGGTCCGGCGCAAGACGGGTGGAACGAGAGCTGCGCAGAGCGCTGGCTCAGAACCTCATTCGTCTGCGGAAAGAGAGAGGTTGGACGCAGGAGCATCTCGCTGAAGACGCCGACCTCATCCCGACCCACGTTCAGAAGCTCGAATACGGCGTGTCGAACGCAACGCTGAAGACGATCGCAGCGCTTGCGGCGGCGTTTGGCGTCCAGCCGATCGAGCTCTTCAGGCTTCGGTCGGCCGGGGCTGCAACGCCGAAGAGGGCCAGCCGCTCCCCCTAGCTCGCCGCCGAACGTCGGCGCATTGGCGTTCTCCGTGACGGACTACGCACTTCATTTTCCATGTACAGGAGCACCACGGAACCAATTCTCGGCGTCCGATTCCATCGAGGCAGCGGAGTCAACCAGTTCGATCGCCGCTTCGAGAGTCATCTGCTCAAATACGGCAAGCGCCTTTCGTGGGATATCCCCACTCAGATCGATTGTGACGTTCAGCTTCGGGCGAATCCTTCTCAGGCGGGCCGCCCACGTATTGAGCCGGCCCTCGGGATCATCTGTCGGAGCCTCCAGCTTGGCTGCCACCGACAGTGCCATCAACTCGGATGCCAGCGCCGCTTCATGACCGAGGTTTTTTAGCATCAGTTGGATGATCCATACCGTTGCCTCCAATGTATCCGGGGCGCGGACAAGCTTTCGAAAATTGGGGTGCAGCACGACATCCAGAAATGGAGCAGCGGTCCTGAGGGCTCGCTTGGCCATCGATACTCCAGTGGCCAATTCGAACAGCGCGAGGGCGGGCGTATCCTCCACACCCTCAGCGCCCCTCTTTGCAGAAGCCAAGAGAAAGCCTGGAGGCTCCTCGAGCTTCCTCAGGAGATGACGGGTGTCGATCAGCCAAGTCTGAACGCCGCCGATGAAGCGAAGGGCGTTCGTCATTCGCGCGAACAGGGCAGCGTAGAGCATCTGACCAACGACCTTTGGTTCGCGACGGGAGAGCAGCTGTTGGCGCGCCGCTTCCGGGCTTGCTACCGGATTACTGCGGCCTCGGGGACGTCCTCGTTTACTTGTCATGGCGTTCGTTTCAAAAGGGCCGAACGATGGTCGCTTGTGGAGGGCGACCCTTCATCTGTCTGGCCGCTCCAGATTCCGGTTTGGACGCGGACTGGTTGGTGCGGAAGTCGATGGAGCCGTTCGGTCACATTGCCCACATTACGCGCGATGATCATTGCTGGGGATGGATGGAAGCGACAATTCCGAAATCCCAATCCAGCGGAAACCCGGCGTCCCGAAACGCTGTGCGGCACTCCGCGATCCCGTGCGAGATCGACCTCGCCCGACCTATAGGCAGTGAAGACACCACACAGCGGTCATGGTCTCGCCACCCAGGCCCCGTACCGGACCGTCTCGGAGTAAATGGGACGCTCACCGTCACCACCGTCGCGCCGACCAACCTCGGCATTCCGACGCTCGACAGCACCGCTTCGCGGCTCCTCGTCGGCACGATGGAGGACCGCGTCTGCGCGTTCCCCGATCCTCTTCCATGAACGACAACGCTCCGCAGATGCCCGCCGCCCTTCCGGGTGCGAAGCGGCCCTACCAGCCACCGAAGGTGCTGTGGGAGCACGAGCTCCCGGCGCTGATGCAGGTGACAAAGCCGCAGTGCATTCCTGGCCAAGATCCGAGATGCACCCTGAACGCATCGAAACACGCATGCCACCGAGCGTGATGCTCGCGTTCTGGCCGTGCGTTCACGTCACGCCTTTTCGATCCGCGCGGTCTTCCCTCCCCGGCAGTCTCGCGCTGCGTACCGCAGCCGCTACGGGCAGGTCCCGGTGCACCCGGAACTGCTCGCACAGCTCGTGATCGCGTTGTCGCAGGTCAGCGGCTTACAGCACCCACCTGCACCACAGGTCGAAGACGTCTGACAGCCGTGCGTGCAGAAGTGATTGCCGACGCCATCGACCATGCAGTCGTAGGGGTTGCTGCACGTCACGCTGCCGTTGCATCCATGGTATCCAGCGCCATCGTTCTGGACGCAGATCATGGCTGACAGTGTGATCGAGTCGGACTGATTGAAGGGAGCGCAGGCGGTGGCCGTCGCAAACCTGCTGCAGTCGCTACCGCTCGCACAAGTGCACTGCGTCGCCAGCGCAGTCGCCAAGCATGCTCCAGCCGCCATCCCGTTGTTGTTGAGCAACTGGCAGCACTCGCTCGCCGCGCATTGCGAAGTCACCGTACAGCTGGTTCCACAAGTCGGGTTCCCTCCGCTGTCGGTGAAGCACGTCTGAGTGCTGCTGCAGCAAAGGCTGCCGCACGGTCTCGGGCAGCAGGCCCCCGCGATGCATTTCGAACTCGCGCCGCAGCAAGAGCCGGCACAGACGTCTCCATTCGCACAGCAGCTCCCGGCGATGCACGTCTGGCCGTTGGGGCACGCACCATTGGGGTTCGACGCGCTACAGTTTGCCGATTTGCAGCTGCCTTGGTCGCAGACTTGGTTCGCACCGCACTGAGTGCACGCAGTGCCGCCACTGCCGCACGCGGCTGTCTGATTGCCCGCGTTGCAGGTGTTCCCAGTGCAGCAACCTGACGCACAACTCGCCTGACAACCGGCGCTGACCGCCTCGCAAATCTTGGAGGAGTTGCAGCTCTGGTTCTGAGGGCAATTGGTGCAGGTTCCGCCGCCCGAACCACACGCAGCGTTCTCGGTGCCGGTCTTGCACACGTTCCCGTCGCAGCAGCCATTCGGACAGTTCCCGAAGCCACAGCCCGTCTGCGACGGCACGCACTGACCAGTCGCGCAGGCCTCCCCAGAAACGCACGCCGAGCAAAGGGCGCCGCCCGCGCCACACGCGCCCAAGTCGGTGCCAGAAACGCAAAGGCCCGAAGGCTCGCAGCACCCGGAGCAGTTCGTCGCACTGCACTGACTGCCGCACGAACTCTCAACCAATGCCCCGAGCATGGCGACGACCAGGACCGTGGTCTTCACTCGCTTCACGCCTTTTCCCGAAAGCAACCCGGGCATCTCCTGCTCCCCAGGCCTCCAACGTGTGTCGGTCCGCATGGTGACGCCTCCGAACTAAAGAGAACATATGAGTTTGTTTTTGTCGACGCGTATCGGGTCGAGGGTGCGCCGTCATGTCGGCAGCCCGCCCCTCGGACCTGAAGCGCAACGTCGGAAGGCGGATCGCCGAGCTGCGCCGTGCGGGAAACTGGACCCAGTCGGAGTTGGCAGAGCGTCTCGACGTCTCGCTGCAGTACGTTCAACGCGTCGAGGCGGGTCGCATCAAC
This sequence comes from Myxococcaceae bacterium, assembly GCA_047602415.1. Classification (GTDB taxonomy): domain Bacteria; phylum Myxococcota; class Myxococcia; order Myxococcales; family Myxococcaceae; genus JASGHH01. Next base: position 2,775,050 of record JASGHH010000001.1, read on the forward strand.
CTCACGCTCGAGTCGCTGGAGAAATGGGGAAGCGCCGTCGGAGCGGAAGCGCCTTCGCTGCTCCAGCCGCCTCGATCGAACGTAACTCAGCGCGGGCGACCGCGAGCAGACCCGGATTTTCCTTTCTCCAAGACTTCACGATCAACGCACGCCCTGCCGGTCTATCGCTTCAGTCCAACCGCAGGCCGATGGAGCGAGTGGCAGCCCGGAGGAGTTCGCGCGTGGGTGAAGGCTCCGCCAGGAATCATCGTGCGAAAGGGCTTGGCCCTGATTCGGGTGAACGGCGCGTCGATGGAGCCGCTCGTTCCCGATCAAGCATGGTGCCTGTGCTCCATGCCGTGGGCCGGCCCGCGAGCAGGTGAGGTCGGCATCTTCGTGCGGACAGACACCGAGGACCTCGATGGAGGCGGTCACTTCACACTCAAGGAATACGCGCCCCGTACTCGAGGAGGAGAGGTAGCTGGTTCTCTCAGGTCACGTAATCCGCGATTTCCTGCGCTTCGACCGAGTGGGGATGAACGCGAGCGGCCGGTCGCAAGACTGATTCGCGTCATTCGCTGACGAAGGCGCGCCGACGATCAGCAGTGGACGGGCCAATTCATGGCTCTGCTTCTACGGAGTACGCGCGCCAGAGTGGGAACGGAACTGCGTCGTCGACGCCGGCCCAAACATCGACCAGGGTGACGACACCCTTGCGCTCATCGACGCTGAACTGAGCGGTCGCGCGGCCGATGTCGATGTTGATGTTCTCTCGGCGCGACCCGAAGAGCGCGTCCCACTCTTGGCTGCCAAGAACGACGCGTTCGGCGCAATGAGCCAATTCGCGAAGAAAGAGCAATGACCTCGCACGCGCCATCGGGTCGATGTCGTCGAGAGACCGAGAGGCCAGCATTGAGATCTTCGTGTGGAACATGCTTGTGAACGTCAAAGACCCAGTTTGTTGTCGGCCCAGTAAGCTCTAACGTGGACCGCCCGTCGCTGCACTCCCGCGGAGAGCAATTGTCGTCTCAATACCGCTACCGTTTGCGCATGCCCGGCGAGATAGAACGTGGTGTCAGCCTGCGGAGCGGCTTGACGGCGCAACCAACCGGTCAGGGCCGCGCCGCGAAGCGCCGTGCGTGTCTGTGCCTCGAGCGTCACCCCCAGCCGCTCGAGCCATGCCTCGTTGCCAGAATCGAGCTCGACAGCGCCCCGCAGCTCGGTTCCCCGGGCACTCCGAAAGAGCGCTCGAAACAGTCCGAGACAAGACTCGTCGCCCAACAGGACGTGTCGAGAGGCACGCGCGTCGAGACTGAAGGGCTTTCCCGGCCCGAGGAGCCGCGGTTCGTCTCCCGCGCGGAGTCCACGTACCCACCTGCTGCCAGGCCCCTCACCGTGTGCGAACAGAATCATTTCGCAACGGCCATGGGCGATGTCGAGATCCGACAGGGTGTAGTGACGAAACGCAGTCGTGCTGACCCGAAACTCAACCTGATAGCCGGTCTCTGGGCGCACGCGCTTGAAGACCGGTGACTCGAAGACGACGCGCCTCAACCTCGGCCCGAATTCCTCAATCTCGACGACGCGAGCCGGGGTGGAGAACAGAGGCTCCATTCGATCTGCCAGGAACGCGGGAAGCTCAGGCATTTTCTGTTCTCCGAACCTCAGGACATCAGCCGTGCCGCATGGGACAACCGGAGCGCCGCTACGAAGCAGTGCTCTGCGCTTGCGACGTCGTGGCGCGAAGGCAACCTCACCCCGTGCGTCGCGAAGATCGCGCGGGCCGCCAAGGCGTGGGTTGGGAACCGTGCCTTCCACTCGGCGGCGGTGAAGACCTCGTACTGCCAATCCGTCAGTCGTGACGGCGTCAGAACCGAGATGCCTGGTTGCGCGAACCAGAGTTGGAGATGACCAAAACCCCGCGGCAGGAAGTACTGCTGGAATCGGCCTTCGAAGACACGGAGTTCCCAATCGCCGATCGAACCGATCAAGACCCGTTCGAGAGGATCGTGAGGAGGAGGCGGCGCGAGCCTCATGACAAGAGCCCGTTCGGCCGTGGAGTCGGCGCCAACGAGGCCGAGCCCTCCCGCCCTCTCATCCTCTCGAGAGCCACATCGAGCGCCGCACGAATCGTCTCGAGCATTTCGCGATCGAGCCGCACGGTCATAGGCCCGATCGTCAGGTGCAGCGTCCCGCAGTCACACTGTTCCACCATGCAGCCTGGAGCAATCGCCAGGCGTTCACGACTCGGAATACACGACATCGTCCATCTCCTTGGTCACTACGTATCGAACCGCTTCAGTGGTGATCGTCGTCGTCATCGTCATCGCCTCCGGGATCAGGGAGGCTCGCGAGGTACGCCGAAATCGCGGCGAGCGTCTGGTCCGGCAGCTCAGCTGGAGTCCACGAGGGCATGTACTTGCGCCGTTCGCCGTAGTTCTCTCCTCCGTGCCCTTCGCGCGCCTTCTCAGTGAGCTCGTCCGGTTCCTTGTGGGCCTTGTGAACGAGAGGTTTCTCCACTCGGCCGCCGGCGCCCTCGGAACCGTGACAGTTCCCGCAATACCGGGTGTACGCGCTCTTCCCATCCGTGGGCGCCGGTGCGGCGAGAAATGCCAAGATCAACGAGAGTTCCTCGTCACTGAGCGTCTCCGCAGAGAAGGCCGACATGGCTCCTGGGTAGACCAATTGCTCGAAGCGGCCATGGCGAACCACCCAAGTGGCGTACGGCACGACTGGGCTTCGAATCTGGTACGCGAGCGCAGTGCCCTCCCCCGATTTGCCGTGACATGCGGCACAGCGAGCCGAGAACAGCGCCTCCCCCGTCGCCTCGATCACTCCTCCGCCGTCGGTTGGTGCCACCAGCTGGCCTGCGTCTTCGGGCGCGACCGAACCGTCAGGTGATGCGCCCATCCTGGGTGGGCCACCACTGCAGGCAGCAGCCAGGATCAGCACAAGACGGCGAGACCAATCAGAAATGAAGCTGCGCAATTTCGCTCGTCCTCTCTGGCGGCTACTTGAGCTCGAAGACGACGGCAGCAAGCAGCGGTGGCACGCCACCGGCCAGCAGCAGCCACTTCCCGCGTCCACCGAGCCCGTCTCTTCCCCGTAGAATGAGAAGGCCTGTCAACGTGAGCGCGATCAGCGCCACTGCAAACGCATCGGCCATCCATCGCCAAGCCTTCAAACTGTTCCGGTGAAGCGCGTTGAGCTGAAAGAACATCGGCCGCCGACCGATTCGCTCGTATTCGCCCTTGCCTCCATCGAGGTGAAGCTGAAGGGAGGCGTTGTCAAAATAGATCTTCACCTGGGTGGGGGTCGGTTGGTCGTAGACGCGGTACTGCTCTTCGCCCACCAGCTTCGAGAAGCGTCTGACCAGCTCGGGCGACAGCTCGCTCGCGGTGTAGGAGCGGTCGAGCTGCACGTCGCGATGGCTCACCACGAAATCGGGGTTCCAGTCGTCGGCGTGGTTGAGGGCCAGGCCTGAAAGGCAATACCCGACCAACAACGACGAGAAGATGTAGCCGATGTCACGGTGCGTGACGAGGTTGAGCCGGCGCCATTTGATTCGGGTAGCCACGCGTCACGGAGTAACGGAGGAGGTCTGGCCAAGCTTCTGCAAGGTTTCGCCTGCGATCCGCACCACCCAGGCCTCGACGTCGGGGTCTGGAAGGATGGCGTCGGGCCGGTACGCCACACGCCGTTCCCGGTCCTCGACCTTCTCGATGCCGCCGCCGATTATCTTCACCTGGAACATCTCGTCGAATGCGACCAGTACGGGCACCACCAACGCGCGCGACTTGTGGGTGAGCACCCGTTCGACCGCCTCGGTGGTCTTCTCCGGCGCGTAGTGAACGAGGTGGCCGCACCAACCGACCGACAGCTCGTTTACCCCCAGCTGCTCCCGTACGTAGCTGCCCACGCTCTCGAGCAGCTGCGTCCATTCCTTCTCGTAGGTGGAGTCGCCATACGCAATCAGCACCAAGCCCTCCTGGCTCGGGTCACGGCTGAGTGAACGCGCCCGGCGCAACACGTTCGTCTTCAAGAGACCTGAGAAGTCGAGCAGCGGAGTGACCGTGACTCTTGCCTTCGGCGAGTAACGTTCGATGCTCTCGAGCTTCAGTACCTGGAGCGACTTGGCATCTTCCTTCTTCCCGATGATGGTCGGGATGTCGTCGAAGGAATGTGGGCTGACGGTGAGGAACACCGGCACCAGAATCACGTCAGTGACATCGGCACCGTCGAGCGCCTTCAGCCGCGTTGCAATCGAAGGCTCGGTGTACTCCATGAACGCCGTCTGCACCTCTGCGATGCCCAGCTTCTTCAGCGAAGGCGTCACTCGGTGCTCCAGGTCGACCAGGCCCTCGCGCCACGCAGCTGAGCGAGAGCCATGACTCACCAGCAGCACTGCAGTCTTAGGGGTTGGTTCAGCACTCGCCTGCCATGCGGCCAACACCGCGAACGCCACGAGACCGCGACGCGTCACAGCGCACCCACCTGCACGATGTATTTACCTCCGGCCATGCCGGTCCCGCCGTCCTCGGTCCCGTAGTAGGTGTCGATGGCGAGCTTGAACATCTGGCCCGAAGCGCTGCGCACCAACCAGGTACCAGCAGCCGGAGTCAGGACGTGCGTGTTTGGGTCGTAGTCGTACCAGGCCGAGAACGTGGTCTCGACCGCTCCCGACTGGTCCATGTTCGCGTGGCACTGAGCGTCGTAGAACGCTTCGGTCACCAGAGTGGCGCCGGCGACGTCGCCGGTTCCGACTTGGTCGAACGCCTTCTGCAGACGCACCGCACCGCCCTGCCCTGGCCCGCCCGTGCCGCTGTTGGTGTAGATGCCCGCCCGCTTCAGCGCCAGGTCCCAGGCGGAAGAAGTGATCGAAGTGGTGTCGGTGACGGATATCTTCGTCGCACCCGTGAGCTCGATGAACGTCCACGGGTTGGTGGGCGCCTGCGACGTTCCGCCTGCGCTCGCGTCGACGAAGATGACGCGGGTGCCGGCATCTTCACTGAGGACCGCGACGTCGCCGGTTGAGACCGTGTCGATGTCACCCAACAGTGCGGTACGGGCGGCCGAGCAGTCGGTCGTACCTCCACCAGTTGCAGCGCCGCCACCAGTTGCCGATCCACCGCCGGTAGCAGCTCCGCCGCCCGTCGCCGCGCCGCCACCCGTCGCGCTCCCTCCGCCCGTCGCGGCGCCGCCGCCGGCCGCGCTCCCACCTCCGGTCGCCGAGCCGCCGCCCGACGCGCTCCCACCGCCCCCTCCAGAGCTTGAACCACTCCCATCACATCCGACGACGGCAAGAACGACGAACAACAGCGCGCGCTTCATGGATTGCCCTCAGAGACCGGCTTGATGTGCAACACGACGGTGCCGGGGGACTGCGTCGTGTCGTCGAGGTGTGGGCTGAGGCCCACCAGAAAATGGGTGCCGTTGGCGGTGACGACGAGCCACGCAGCTTCTTCGAGCCACGCCGCGCCGAAAGCGCTGACGATGTGGTCACCACGAAAAGTGGCACCGGAGAGCGCCGCCGAGTCGACCGAGTCAAAGGCCGCCTGCTGGGTGCTGGCTGTTTCGGTTTTCAGCATCGCCAGCGTCTCGGCCGCCGTCTGCGAAGCCTGGATGTCGACAGCGCCTACGTTGCCCGGCCCTCCGGCTTCACCGTTCACACTCACGGCGTCGCGCCTGAAGCAGAGGTCCCAGTTGGTCGATGTGCGGGCCTGATCGAGCGTGAGAAGCGCGACAGCCCCCGTCGCGAGCGTCAAACACCCACTCGGAGCGGTCTCAGGAGCGGAGAGGCCCCCTGCGGTACCGTCAATCTGGAGGCTTTGAGCGGCTCCGGCACCCGCAGTCACATCGGCGTACCTCACCTGATAGAGCGCGCCGACGGCCGTGTTGTCCTGTTGCCCGTAATAGCTGAGCAGCTGAACCTTGAAGAACCGGGCACCGCTCTTCACGCCGTAGACGTGAAAACGGCTGTAGAGGACATGCGTCGACCCGTCGTACGCGTACCAATCCAGGAACGCTCCTCCCGGCTTGTCGGTGAAGATGAACGGGGCATCCGGCGGCGCGCTGTCGAGGAACGTCGAAAGATTCGAGAGGGCCGAACGCTCCGCCCTGCCCGGGACCCGAGGCTCCGGAATTGGTGAAGACGTCTCGACCCTCGAACGCAAGGTCCCAGTCAGTCGCGGTGCCTCCATCGGCCGGCGTCACGACTTGCGCAGGCGAAAGTGCGACGTAGACCCGTGAGCTAGCGCTGAGCGTCACGTCCAACTCGGTGGTGCCGTCGAAGTAGCCAGCGTCGGCAACGACACCCGAGTCGTGAGTGCCGGGCGCCTCGGAGCACGCAACACACCCGAGCAACGCCAGAAGACACGTTCGCTTCACGGTTCCTCCCACGGAAATGCAGAGCGGAGTCCGGCGTAGAGGACGCGGCCGAGCGGAGGCCGGAGGTCGCCCACTACTCCTGGACGCTGGTGGTCATCGAGCAGGTTGAGGAGCCCCGCGTACAGCTGTGAACGGGGCCAAAGCTCGCGGCCGAGACGCAGGTCGACCGTCTCATACCCGGGGCTCCGAGTGGTGTCGTCGACGTACGCGTCGGACACCAGGTGGCCTCTCGCGTAGAGCTCGAGCTTCCACGGCAGTTGTGCCCGCACTGACAGCGTCAACGTGTGCGGCGGCCGACCGCTCAAGGGAACGTCGTTCGTGTCGTCCCTGGTCCAGAGGTAGTCGTAGGCGACTTCTACCTGAAGTGTGTCGTCCCATCTGAATCCCGCGCCGGCTTGAGCTCCGAGGGTGCGAACGCGCTCGAAATTCCGGTAGCTGTACGTGACGACGGAGCCGTTGGTGACGCCGCCGCCCAGGTCGATGTCGATCAGTCCATCGACCCAGTTGGCGAAGCCCCCGGCCCGCAGCGACCAGTGCTCGCCCAGCTTCGCCGTGACGTCTCCGTTGATGCCCCAGCTCGACTCCGGCTTGAGAGCGGGGTTGCCGACGACGCGATACCCGTAGATGGAGTGGTCGAAGTTGAAGCCGAGCTCTTCTGCGCTCGGAGTTCGAAATCCACGCCCCGCTGCCACGCGAACGGTGAGCTCACGGGTCGGCCGGAAAGCGAGCGCGAGCCGCGGCGCGAGCACGCTCCCGTAGGCGCCGTGATACTCGGCCCGCACGCCGGGACCAACAGTCAGCCACCGGCCGAAGCGCCAGAGGAGTTGAGCGTACACGGCCGATGTCTCCAACGTGCGTTCAGCGACCTCGGGTGTCTGCAACGTCACCAGCCCATCTCCCGAACGCTCCACCTGCTCGAGGTGCTGATTCATCGATTGCGCGTCGTACCGGGCACCCACTACCCATGAGCGGGGGCCATCAGCGACGGTGACGGTGCCTTCGAAGCTCTGCATCACCTGCTGGGTGTGCTGCGTCTGACGGAGCGGCGAGCCGCGGGGCACATTCGACGCGTCGCCGACTGCGTCTTGCCCGGCGACCGCAAGGCGAATCGTCGAGTCAGGTGCGAAGCGAATCGTCTCGATCAACTGCAGCGCGTAGCGATCTGTGACCGACGGCAGATCAGTGAGAAAACGGCCCAGACCAGGAAACGTGCTCGACTCGAGGCCGTCGAGGTTCTGGTGTAACCAACGAGCCTTCACCTGAACGTCGACGGAGTCACCCAGCGTCACACCGGCGCGCACTCCACCACTGAGGCGGTTGCTCCGAGGAATCTGTTGGTCGGGCAGTGCGGGATCGAGCGAGACGCCGTCTTGTCTTGTCAGGCCAAGGTCGAGCGCGAGCCAGCCCGCCCCTTCTCTGATGGCTCCGTTTCCCTGCAGAACGACTCCGTTGTGCGAACGGTATTCAGTGCGCAGGCGCGCGCTGGGACCTTCGGTTCTCGGTGGCGCGGTGATTAGGTTGACCACTCCCCCAATGGCGCTTGAGCCGTAGAGGGCGCTTGTGGGGCCCGCGACGACCTCGATGCGTGCCAGATCGGTGATCGGAATCGACGCGAGATCGATCGCTCCTCCCACGTCGCCGATGACGGGCTCCCCGTCTTCCAGCACCAATACGCGGTTGAGGTCGAAACCTTGAATCTGAATCGCGCTCACGCCTCCGAGGTAGCCGTAGGCCCCTGGGTTCACCTGTACACCCGGCTGAGACGCCAGCGCTTCGGCGACGTTGGTGGCACCGCGTCGCTCCGCTTCTTCGCGGCTGACCACGTCGGTCTTCACGGTTGCGCGCTGCACCTCTTCGGGCGTGCGTGTCCCGGTGACTACCGTGGTCGCCTCGTGGCTCGAGCTGGCGCCCGTTCCGCCGTCCGCGGGGTCCACCGCCAGCATCGCTAAAATGAGGCTCGCCATCACCGCGCCTTCTCCGGAGCGAGCGTCCTTCGATCCTGCGCAACGATGAGAAGCACCCGCTTGCAGTGACGGCAGACCAGTTCCACTCCCCCGGGCACACGACGCGCGAGCAGGGCGCCGCAGGGGCAACGCACCTCACGAGTACCGGATGGCGGCTTCTTTGCTGCAAGCGGCACGACAGCGCTCCTGCGCACGACGCCCTAAACTGGGGCCGGTGAGGGCTCTGAGCGCAAAGGCTTCTGGCCGCTTGGATCTCGAATCACGTCTTGAAACGACGAGCCCGATGACGAGTGGGATTCCTCGTCATCGGGCTCACAGGCCTCGAGCACCACACTCTGATCTGCTGCTCAGGCCGCCCCCTTCTCCTCCTCGATTGGCACGACCAACGTACGCTTGCACCGGCGGCACTTCACCTCAACGCCTCCGGCGACGAGCCGGCCAACCAGACTTCCGCAGTGACAACGAATCTCCTCCGCCTTCGGAGCTCCGGGTTGTTCAGCCTGGGAGCTCACTGACCTTCCACGAAGGTTGGAAAATCGAGAATCAAGGCCGCGTCGTTCATCTGCGCTACGACTGAGCCCGACTGGTTTGGATCCACAGCCCCGTGGACTTGGCTCCAGAGCTGGCCGAAGGGCGTCGCCAGGTCGGCCTGAGATGGCATGTCGGAGCTCCACGATGCCGGCACTGGAGGCAACGCATCGCCGCTGTTCGAGTCGTAGAGGCTCGAGAGCTTGCTGAAGCCTGACTCGATCGTTGCATCGACGGTCGGACCGTCCTTCGCCTTGTCGGAGCTCGTCTTGGCCTTGATGTCCTTCTGAAAGAGCCCGTAGATCTTCGCAGTACCAGCAAGATTGTTCCGCAGATCGAACAGCGTCAACTGGGCGTAACGCGACTCTTCCTCGCCAGTCGCCGCCTTGTTCACCTTTTCGCGTTGCTCGTTCATCAGCGACACCAGCCCCTGGAAAGCCTCGCCGACGTCGATTGCCGCAGGCTGCCACTGGGTCTGGAGCTTGGTCGCGTCATCGATGAGACGCTGCACCAGCTTCGTCTTGAACTGGTTCGCTTCCGCTTCGGTCGACGGGAAGGCCGCGGGAGCGTAGCCCGGCAGGGTCGATTCGAAGTCGACGACCTTCGAAGGAATCGCGTCGGCGTAGAGAATGCGCTCGATGGCATGCATTCCCGTCACGCCCTGGTCGTCGAATAGGGTCGTGTCCCCTGCCCCGTTGAGTTGCGAGAGGAAGTCGTCGTACCGCGCGTCCAGGGATGCATCGAGGTCAGGAAAAATCGGCGCGAGCGCCCCCTCGGTGTGCTCATAGGCGGTCCGGCAGTCACGCCAGTGCTGCTTCATCTGAGTGATCGCTGCCGCATCCTGCGTCGCATCCCACCCCCGACCTGTTGGATTCGGCGCGGCCGCCTGAAGGGCCTTCGCCGAACTGATGAGCGCTGCCAGATCGTCGGCGAGGGAGTCATGCATCGACTGCGCGAGCTCTTTTCGTTGCTGGGTCACGTCTGTCCCGCAACCGAGCATCGGCAATGCCAAGAGCAGATAGACCGCGTAGGCGCCCGCACACCTGCGACTGATAGTGAGAATCATTCTCAATTGGTACCACGCGACGCGGAGTGGTCGCAACTTGTTTGGTGTCGAGCTCCCAGTCTGTCCGGGAGAACCGTTACTCGGGTGTTCCGCAGCGAATCCACAGGAGCACTTTGTCGCGATCGGTCGGCGCGAGCACAACCCCGCCATCGGCGGGAGGCATTGCGCAAGTGAGCAGGTCCCCGCGAATCTGGTCTGCCCAGTCGGCCACATGCTCGTAGCTGTCGAGCGGCCACTGCCCCTGATTCGACCAGTTGTGACAGGTGACGCACACCGAGGTGAAGACCGGCTGCACGTCGGCGTACGTCGGCGCCGGGCTCGGGCAACTGGTGGGCGCCACCACCTCGCACCCGGGAGGCATGGGGCCAGCGTCGAACTCGGGTTCCACCGACGCGTCGCGACCACCGGTCGAGCCGCACGCCAACAGCGCCGCTGAGGCGCAGCAGATGAACCATCTCGAATGCACGCGACGACCTTACCGCTGACCGTTTCGAGCCGTCACTTCGTGCGCCGCGACAAGGTGTCGCATCACCCGCGCAGCGCCGCGCGGCTATACGTCGCGCCAACGGAGGTTTGCACGATGAAGAAAGCTTCGATCGCGGCCGCAGTGGTGGTTCTGACGTTCGCATCCACACTGGCGTGGGCGCACGTCACGGTGGCTTCTGGTCCTGCGTTCGCCAACACGTCGCAGGAGATCACGTTCTCGGTCGGCCACGGAGAAGACAACGCCGACACCTCGAGCGTGCGAATCGAAGTTCCTGCCAGCGTGGCTTCGGTGAAGGCCGAGCGAAGCGACTTCTCGGCACCGGCGATCGAGACCGACAACACCGGCGTCACCACCGCGGTGAGCTGGCACAAGCCCGACAGCGAGCTGCTGCCCGCCGACTACGGCTACTACAAGCTGACGATGCGGGTGAAGGTGCCGAACGCGCCCTTCACCACGGTCTACTTCCCCGCGCATCAGGTCTGCATGCACACCGATGGCGGCATCATTCCAGTCGACTGGGTGGGCACCACCGCGGCCGACGCCGACGCCGGTATCGAGCCCGCTCCAGCGCTGATCATTCTCCCGGCGCGTCAGCCGGGCTGGAACAGGTTCACCGTGCCTGTCGCGGTGAGCGCCTTGTCGACGTACTTCTCCGACGCGCAGATCGTCTGGAAAGGCACCTCCGCCTACAGCGCCAACCCGAACACCGCGAGTCAGATCGGCAACACGTCGGGCGTGTTCGCTCTCACCGCGCTCGCGGCAGGTGACGAAATCTGGGTGAAGTACTGATGCGCTGGCTGATCCTGGCTTCGTTGCTCGCACTCACCGGTTGCCCAGAGAAGACCGCGACGCCAGATGGTGGCACCGGAGGAGGTGCCGGTGGCGGAGGCGCATCGAGGCTCAAGCCCTGCCTCGACACTCCTGGGCAGTCGCCCTCCCGGCCGGGCAACACGCTGCCCTGCGAGCTGATCTCTCCGGCTGTGCGCTGATGAATCCAAGCCTCGCCCAGGTGCGTACAGTGGGCTAAGGGAAGCCCACTGTTCCGTGACCGCCTTACGCGCCAAGCCGATCGCGCTGTTTGCCCTGCTTGCGCTCGCAGGCGGCACGGTGGTGCTGCCAGTCGTTCACCAGCTCGATCACCTTCGCGCCCATTCTCACGGCGAACGCGACCTGCTGGTTCTCGGTGACGACGCCGAGGCTGTTGCGGCGCACGGGCCCCATGGAGGTCTGCTGCTCCATCCGGCGCCCCAGCCGAAGAAGCATGGCCAGCCGCCGCTCTCGCACGGCAAGAACTCGTTCGAGCACAACGGCGTCGCAGCCGCGAAGCCCGCCCAGCCGCCCGTCGCGATCGCTCCCGTACCCGCGATGCGCCCGGCAGTTCTGACGCCGGCCAATGCCGTCGTCGACACGTCTTATCTGCACGACCCGCTTCAGCCCGGCGCTCCTCCGGCCTGAGGTTTCACCCACGGACCGATTCGCAGTGGTGAACCTCGTCTGACGCCCGGCTTGGGCGCGTTGGAGCTGTCGTTTTCATGCAGGCCGCGGTCTCCATCTACCGGCTCGACCGGTTGTTGCTGCTGTGCGCTGCCCTGACGGGGCTCGGCGCCACCGCGCAGACGCAGCGCGTCGAAACCGACGGCGGAGCCGAAGAAACCGGCGACGCGGGCACGGTCACCGAGGCCGATGGCGGGACGGTGGAAGCGGCGCCTGCCGAGCCGCCCCCGCCCGAGCGGAGCACCACGGTACACGGCGCGGCAGCGCCCCGGAGCGCTTCGGCAGTGACGATCGAGCGCCCGGTGATGGAAGCCGCACCCCACCACTCCGCCGACGAGCTGCTCTTGCTGGTGCCGGGAATGTTCGTCGCCCAGCACGGCGGCGAGGGCAGCGCGTACCAGATGTTCTACCGAGGGTTCGACGCGGTGCACGGGCAAGACGTCGAGATCTCCGTCGGCGGAGCGCCGGTGAACGACGTGTCGAACGTTCACGGGCAAGGCTACGCCGATCTCCACTTCCTGCCTCCGGAGGTCGTTCGCAGCGTGGTCGCCACGCCCGGCACCTACGACGTTCACCAGGGCGACTTCGCGGTCGCCGGCTCGTTGAGGTTCGACCTCGACTACGCCGAACCAGGCGCGACGGTGAAGGTCGAGGGCGGCTCGTTCCAGACCTGGCGGCTCTTCCTCGGGTTTCACCCCAGCGACGCCGACCCCGACACCTTCGCCGCCGCCGAGCTCTACCAAACCACTGGGTTCGGCCCGTCGCGGGCGGCTCAACGGGCATCGGCGGTGGGCCAGACCAGCTTCTCACTGGGCGCACTGGGAACGCTCCGGGTGTTGGCCTCGGGTTACGCCACCCACTACGCGACCGCCGGGGTGCTGCGCCTGGCCGACATCGAGAGCGGCGCGGTGGGGCGCTACGACACCTACGACCCGAGCCAGGGCGGGTCGGGCTCACGTACCCAACTGGTCGCCGAGCTGCGGCGCAACGGCACCGAGACCTCGGGCAACCTGACCGCGTTCGCCGTCTACCGCACGATGATGCTGCGGGAGAACTTCACCGGCTACCTCACCAGCCCCGACGGCGACGCACAGCAGCAGCTCAACGACGACCTGGTGCTCGGCTTCAACGGCGAGTACCGGGTCAAGGTGCCACTGTTCTCGTCGCGTGACCGGGTGGCGATCGGCATCAGCAGCCGCACCGACATCATCGATCAGTCGCAGCGCCAGGTGGCGAGCGTCGACAACCACGTGATCGCCACTCCGGTGAACGCGAAAGTGCGCGGCTACGACATCGGCGCGTTCCTCGACCTGGCACTCCACCCGCTCTGGTTCGCCACGGTGCGCGGCGGGCTGCGGGTCGACGGGCTGGGCTACTTCGCGCAAGACGACGGGGCGAAGGCGAACGGGCAGGCGCGCTCGTCGCAAGGGTTTCACCTCGGCCCCAAAGCGACGGTCGAGCTGCACACCACCTCGTTCCTCGACGTGCTCCTCAGCTACGGCGAGGGCTTCCGGTCTCCTCAGGCGCGCAGCCTTCAAGAAGGAGAGACCACGCCGTTCACGTCGGTGCACTCGGTCGAAGCCGGGGTGCGTTTGAGCACCGAGAAGGTGCGTGGCTCACTGGCGGGCTTCTACACTCGGCTCAGCGACGACCTGGTGTTCGACCAGGCGACGGTGCGCAACGAGCGGGTGCCCGCGACCCAGCGCATCGGTGGCACCGCTGAAGCGGTGTTCGCGCCGCTGCAGTGGGCGCTGGCCAGCGCCAGCGTGACCTACAGCCGGGCGTCGTTCGTCGAGGGCAACACGATGTACGACGTGGGGGCGCTGGTGCCCTACGCGCCCCAGTGGGTGGTACGGGTCGACGCCGCCGCCAGCCCCGAGGTGGGCACCCTTCGCGGCAAGCCGGTCAAGCTCACGGCCGGGGTCGGCTTCTCGGCGCTGCTGGTGCGACCGCTCCCGTTCGGGCAGTTCGGCTCCGACATCGCGCTGCTCGACGCCCGGCTTGCCGCGCGGTGGTGGCACTTCGAGGCCGGAGTGGAGTGTTGGAACCTGCTCGACACCGCCTGGTACGAGGGCGATTTCATCTACGCCTCGAAGTGGGACCAGAACGGCGCCGCCAGTCTGGTGCCCCTCGAGCACGTCACCGTCGGCGCGCCGCGCGCCTTTCGCTTCACCTTCACGCTGTTCATCTGAACCCGGAGATAGTCATGAGACGCGTTGTCGCATCGCTGACCCTGCTGTTGATGCTCGGTTCCTGCGGAGAGAACAAGACCACAGGCAAGCCGGTGCTGCTCCACACCGAGCTCACCACCGACCTGAACGCCGAGCACTCGTTCGTGACCGACTACGGGTGGAAGGTGACCCTCGACAAGGCCGCGATCGCTACCGGGCCGTTCTACTACTACGACGGAGAGCCAGCGTTCACCGCGGTGCACCGCACCCACTTGCAGGAGCTGGTCGAGTTCTTCGAGCCGATCCACTCGGCGTGGGCGCACCCCGGCCACTACATCGCCGGCAACGCGATGGGCCAGATGACCGAGGCGTCGTCGGTCGATCTGCTCGACGGCGGCATCGTCACCCTGCCCGACGGCAACGGTGTGACCGGCCCGGTGCGCTCGGCGACGTTCTCGTTCTCCAGCCCCGATGCCGGCCCGGCGCTCGACACGCTCGATGGGCACACGGTGGTGGCGAGCGGGCAGGCCGAGTTCGACGGGGGCACCGTCTACTTCGTCTTCAACGGCGAGATGGCCGACATCGAAGCGACCGCGGAGGCGGCGCAAATCACCGGCTGCACCTTCGACCCCACCGACTTCGTCGCCGACAGCGGCACGGTGCTGGTCACGGTGAAGCCGAAGATTTGGTTCAACCTGGTCGACTTCAGCCAGGTCCCAGCCGGCACCGCCACCGCTCCCACGGTGATCGCGCCGTCGTCTACGGCGCACATCGCCTTCGCGCTCGGGCTCGGCCAGCTCAGCGCCTACGAGTTCAGCCTCAAGCCGTGAACGCAGTACCCACAAAAGGAACGACCGAAATGAACCTGAGATTGATTGGCTTCGCAGTGCTCATGCTCGCCGCCTGCGGCCCGGGCAAAGGAACAGAGAAGTTCACCACCTGGGGCGAGGAGTACATCGAGACCGGTATTCCCGCCGACCCGATGGGCCAGAGCGGCTTTCTCGACGGGTGGACGCTCCACTACGACAAGTTCCTGGTGCACTTCGCCGCGATCACCGTCGCCGACGACAAGGGCAAGACCGCCGCCAAGCTCGACGGGTCTCGCCTGGTCGACAACACCAAGGCAGGCCGCAAAGACCTGATCTCGTTTCCCGACCTCGACGCAGTGGCGTGGAACCAGGTCAGCTACCAGATCCGGCCGGCCACCTCTTCTGCCGAGCTGGTGAGTTCGACCTCCGACGACCGTGATCTGATGGTGAATGGTGGCTTCTCGGTCTACGTGGCGGGCTCAGCGCAGAAGAGCGACGGCAGTGGAGGGATGATCACCAAGACCTTTCATTGGGGCTTCATCACCGCCACCCAGTACAAAGACTGTCTGCAGCCCGCCGAGAGCGGCACGCCGATCGAAGGCGTGGTGGTAACCAACGGTGGCACCGATGTGAGCGAGCTCACCACCCACGGCGACCACCTGTACTACGACCGGCTGAAGGCCTCGCCCAACCCAGCGGTGCAGACCTCGCTGCGGTTCGACGAGAAGGCGGCCGCCGACACCAACAACGACGGCGAAATCACCCTCGCGGAGCTCGACGCGACCCATATCGACGTCACCAAGTACGACCCGTCGGGCTTCGACGCACCCACGCTGGGCGCGTTCATGCGCGATTTGGCCCGTACCGTCGGCCACTTCCGCGGTGAGGGTGAGTGCACCATCTCGGAGGCCGAATAACGACAGATCCAGCTTTGGCTGGGCTGCGTAGGTACTGAACGTTGAGCGTCTTGCGAACCAGAATGGCCAGCCTGCTCGGTCTGGTGGTGTTCTTCACCGGAGCGGTGGTGCTCCCGGTGGCGCACCAGTGGACCCATGGCCACGCTCATCGACATGGTGAAGCGGCGGTTCTGGGCGCGAACGAAGACTCCGACCCCGGCTTGAAGGGACCCAAGGGTGGGTTGTTGCTCCACCCGAAGCCCGCGACCGACTCCCGCTCCAAGCATCGGAGCAGGCCGTTGTGGCACGGCCAAGGCGCATTCGAGCACTACGGCGTCGCGACGGCTCCTCCGGCGGCGGTTTCGTTGTGCATTGCCGCGATCGAGGCGATCGAGAGCACGGTTCAAGCTCCGGTGGAGCCCTGGGTCGACCGGTCGCATCAGCTGTTGCCGCTCAGACCTGGCGCGCCTCCCGCGTAGGTTCGCGCTCGCGAACCGTCAGCGGTGAGCACGACTCGCCTCATTCATCCATGCGCGACCGTCTTTCGACGGCTGCTGACCCGTGACGGCCCGCTCGAGCGCGGACGGCACTTGAGCCCTTCAAATCGTGTTGGCCGCGGTGTCGTCATCTCCCCAGATCGACACTGCAACCCGCCCGTCGCTCCGGGCGGGTTTTTTCGTTGGGTGCCGCGGGTGCCGATGTGCCACGCTTCGACGGGGAGAAACCACATGCGCACCCTGACCTTGATCACCGTGCTGTCGATGCCGTTTGCCGCCTACGCCCACGAAGAGCACTGCCACACCAAGGACGACAAGGGGAACCTGGTCGACGCGAAGGACCTGAAGAATCAGAAGAGCTGCGAGGCGAAGGGCGGCAGCTGGACCGACCACGACCACAAGCCGCACGACAAGGCTCCGGCCAAGGCCGAAGACAAGAAGGCGAAGTAAGCGCAGCACCCGCGCCACCCTTGAGCCTCGCGACCACCAGAGCTGCCGCGTGCGGCGCGTTGATCGTGTTCAGTGCCGGGGTGGCGGTGCTCCCGGTACTCCACCAACTCGGGCACGCCGTGCATTCGCACGGCGAAGACCCGCTGGTGTTCGACGGGTCTGATAAAGGGACGTTGCGGGGCCCCCACGGGGGGCTCTTGCTACACCCCAGGGCAGAGCAGCCGTCGAAGCCCAAGCGACACCGTCAGCCTCTGTCTCACGGCCGGAACTCGGTCGAGCACTTCGGTGTGGCGGTGGCGCTGAGCGCCGCCGCCGCCCCGCCGGCTGAGCCGACCACCGTGGTCGAGCGGCCCGCGCGTCGGCCGCGCGCGGTGTGCCCTCACACCTATCTTCTGAGCCCGTTGCAACCGGGCGCTCCTCCAGGCTGAACCGAAGCGGCGTTCGTCGTGCGACGCGCGGCCAGGTGCCGAGGCGGCGCCGTGGCGCGTCTCTTCGGTGACCGCACTCGAAGAAACGATTCGACTGCAGGGGCCAGGGGGTCTCCCCAAGCCTGGCCGCTGACCGCCTACGCATGGGCGCGGGCGGCTTTCTCCCGGAGGACCTTCACGTGAGCATCAGAGCCTTCTGCCGCACCCACTTTCGACACTTCAACGCCGCTGCCCTGGTCGACGCCGCCGACGGTTACCTGCATCACCTCGACGCAGGCGGAAAGATGCTGATCACCCTCGCCGGGGCGATGAGCACCGCCGAGCTCGGGGTCTCTCTGGCGGAGATGATTCGCCGCGACAAGGTGCACGCCATCTGCTGCACCGGCGCCAACCTCGAGGAAGATCTCTTCAACCTGGTGGCGCACGACCACTACGTGCGGGTACCGCACTACCGCCAGCTGAGCGCGGCCGACGAGCAGAGCCTGCTCGAGCGGCACCTCAACCGGGTCACCGACACCTGCATCCCCGAGATGGAGGCAATGCGGCGAATCGAAAACGCGGTGCTGGCCGAGTGGGTGGCTGCCGACGCGGCCGGGCAGCGGTTCTTTCCCCACGAGTTCATGTATCGCGTGCTGCGAAGCAGCCGGCTCGAGGCGTCGTTTCAGATCGACCCCAAAGACAGCTGGCTGATGGCCGCCTGCGAGAAAGAGCTGCCCATCTGGGTGCCGGGTTGGGAAGACTCGACGCTTGGCAACATGTACGCCGGTCACTGCATTCAGGGCGACGTGAAGAACGTGCACACGGTGCGAACGGGCATCGAAGCGATGACCACCCTCGCACGGTGGTACGCCCACACCGCGGTCGAGACCCCAATCGGTTTCTTTCAGGTGGGCGGCGGCATCGCAGGAGACTTTCCGATCTGCGTGGTGCCAATGCTCCACCAGGACATGGGCAGAACCCAGGTGCCGCTGTGGGGCTACTTCTGTCAGATCAGCGACTCGACCACGAGCTACGGGTCGTACTCGGGGGCAGTGCCGAACGAGAAGATCACCTGGGGCAAGCTCGGCGTCTCGACGCCGAAATTCATCATCGAGAGCGACGCGTCTATCGTCGCGCCGCTCATCTTCGGGTACGTGCTCGACAGCCCGACGTGAAGACAAGCCAGCTGAGGCTCTTGCAGGTGATGATGTTGCTGGTGTGCTCCACGGCCAACGCGCACGAGGCCTGGCTCACCGTGGCTGACGGAGGCATCGCGCTGCGGGTGGGCGAGAATTTCACCGGCGAGGCCCGATCCTTCAACCCAGAGCGTACGGCGTCGCGTCGCGGCTTCCCAAGAACGTCGCCACCGACCTCTGCGCGCCCGACGCTGGGGAGCTCGCCGCAGTCGCAACGAGGGGAGCCGGCGTCGTCGACTACGACTCGCGGCCAAGCATGCTCGAGCTCCCCGCCGAGGCCTTCACCGCATACCTTAAGGAAGAAGGCCTCGACGGCGTCGTGATGGCGCGCGCCGATGCTGGAGAAGCGAAGACTCCTGGCAGCGACGCTACCGTCGCTGCCTCAAAGCGGTGCTGACACCCGACGCATTGGCGACGCGCACCGGTCAGGCGCTCGAGTTGCTGCCGCTCACCGATCCCTTGGCAACCCATCGCGGCGGTGTCTCGACCTTTCAATTGCTGCCAAGCGGGCAACCGCATGCTGGGGCGTTGATCAAAGCCTGGTCGTGGCGGCGCACCAACCTGATCACGATCTCCGGCCATACCGGCTCCGACGGGACGGTGAGCTTCGAGCTGCCCTACCCCGGCCAGTGGATGATCAGCGTCGTCGATATGGTGCGCGTCGAGGGTTCACGAGGGGCCGACTGGGAAAGCACCTGGGCCAGCCTCACCTTCGAACGGCCGCCCTGAAACACTTTTCGTAGCCTCTCGTAAATCGGTTCGAGGCCGGCGCGCGTACATCGCCGGTTCCCAACTCACACGAGAGGTCGCATGCGAAGAGCCTGGGTCGTTCTGGCAGTGACGTTGCTCGGCTGCTCTGGTGGTTCCAATTCAGGCGGCGGAGGGGGCTCGGCAACAGGCGGCGGTTCCGCCACCGGAGGCGGGGGCTCGGCGACAGGCGGCGGCTCAGCGACCGGCGGTGGCGGCGGCGGCTCGCAATCTCTCTGCGCCAAATATGGCGGTGCGGCCTCGGTCGACACCGTGGTGCGCCAAAAAGTGATTCCCGCAATCGCTGGCGACTGCCGCATTCAACATCACTTCACCTCGCTGCCCGCCGCTGGGCTCACCCACGTGGTCGACTGTCTTTCGATTCAAGTGCAGGGCCTCTTCAGCTGCCCGGGGGTCACCTACGCCGGCTCGATGGACAGCGCGGGCGTGGTTTGCCGCGACATGGTCTCCGCGCACGCCAAGCTCGGCCTGTCGGCGGGTGACTTCAACGCGCTGATTGAAGACACCGTCGCCGGCCTGCAGTCGGCGGGCGTGGCGCAAGACGACATCAACGCGGCCGCCCCGGCGCTGCTCGCAATGAAGGGACAAATCGTCTCCTCGACCCGCATGAACGACCTCTGCCAGTCGCTGCCCCAAATCGAAGACGGCGGCGTCTGCGCCAACGCCACCGATGGCGGCCCGACCTGCACCACCGCGTGCGATCGGGTCGGCGGCCCCAAGGTGGTCGACACCGTGGTGCAGACCAACCTGGTGGGCGCGTTGGCGGCCGACTGCCGCATCAGCAAGCACTTCACCGACCTGTCTGCCAGCGGGCTCACCCACGTCAGCCAGTGCCTGTCGACGCAGGTACAAGAAGTATTCGCCTGCGGTGGCTCCGTGTACGCCGGCTCGAAGGACGCGGCGGGTCTCACCTGCCGCTCGATGCATGACGCCCACGCAGGCCTGAACATTTCCGACGGTGACTTCAACGCGCTGATCGAAGACACAGTGGCGACACTGCAGGCCGCGGGTGTGCCGAACGACATCATTCAGAGCGCGGGCGGAGTGCTCACCAGCCCGCAGCTGAAGGCCGACGTGATTACCTCCGACGCGGGCGTGTGCAACAGCGAGCCACTCAACGCCTGCGCGGCCGCCGACGCGGGGACCTGCCCGTGAAGCGCTACGCCCGCACCGCGGTGTGGACGGCGGTGGTCAGCACCCTCGCGATCGGAGTGATCGGCTTTGCTCACACTCCGATGGGCCGGCCGCTGCTGAGGTACGTGCCGCTGCCCGGCAAGGGCATGTGCCCGGTGCTCGGCCACGAGCCGGACCCCCAGGCGCTCGAGGCGCAGCGGCGCGCGACGACCGCCGCCCTCAAGGGCGCGATGCGCGCGGGTTCGCTGGAGGCGATGGGCTTCGCGCTCGCCACCAGTTCGAGGGAGCAGGCGCTGCAGTGGGCCGCCGCGCATCAGGTGAAGTGCGAGCACCGGCTGCACGACGCCGCGCTCGACTGCAGCGAGGTGCCGGAGGGTGCGCTGAGCGCTTTTCCCTCCGGCCTCGACAGTCTGTTCCTGCGCTTCGACCCGGGCGGGAAGCTGGTGGCGATCGACGCCCAGGCCCGCCGGCCCGTCCCGCAGGCTGCCGCCGTGTTCGGGCAGTACGAGCACGCGGTCGAAGGTCAGCTGGGTGCTCCCCATCGCAAACTGGGAGACGCGAGCCTGTTGGCGCTGGCGAGCGGCCCTTACCAGCGGGGCGCGGTCGAGTATCGCTTCAGCGACCTCGCGGTCGACCTCAGCGTTACCTCGCTGCCTTCTGCGAACGGTACCGATGGCCTAATGCGCGCGCAGTTTCGGGCGATCGCCGAATAACGGTCGGGTCAGGGCGCCCGACCGCTGAACAGCTGCCAGCCGAAGGCGGCCAGAGTCATCGCCACCACCGCCCATGTGCCGAACGCCCTGAACGCCTGCCGACGCGCCATCACCCGACCCGGCACCGCGCCGAGCGCGCCGGCGACCAACGCCGCCAACAGCTTGCCGAAGTAGTGCATCGCGATCGTTCCCGGCGGAGCCGACCACTGCCACGCGTGCTCGATCGGCAGGTAGAGCGGCAACGGCAGACGAAACCACTCCGCGCAAAGCCAACCGGCGCAGAAGCCGAACGCAAAGCCGAGCTGGGCGCCCTGGCGAGCGGTCATGGGCCTCTCACTGCGGTGACAATCAGCCCTGAGAGCGCCGTGAAAAGCACCGCCGCGCTCAACAGCAGCTCGAGGGGGCGGGCGCCCTTGGTGGCTCGGCTCGCGAACCACAACGGAATGCAGAGCGCGCCGGCGACTTCCTTGAGCTCGAACAGCTCGGTCGCCCAGGGGGCCGCGCGATCGAGGTACGCCGCCCTCACACCGACTCTGAAGTGCGGGTAGGCGAGCAGCCCGAGCGCAAGGGCGGCCACCAGGCCCACGCCAATCAGCTGAAGGTGCCGGGTCCTGCGGGCAGCGGTGGCTTCGCGGGGCTGACCGCTCGACGACAACCAGGCCAGGTGCCCCGCGCTCCCGCTGAGCACCAACCCCACCGCCGCGTGCGCCAGCACCAGAACCAGATCGAACGTCACAGCGCGCGCAGGTAAGCGGTGAGGTCGGCGCGTTCTTCGGCGCTCAGCTTCGTCTCCAGCAGCAGATCGAAGAACAGCACCGAGTCTTCCAGCGTCAACAGCCGCCCATCGTGGAAGTACGGCGGCGAGTCTTTGATTCCGCGGAGGGTGAAGGTCTTGATCGGCCCCTCCGGCCGGCCCGGGTAGAAGCGCTCGACCTTGAGGTCGTGCATCATCTGGTCGCTGAACTGCAGCTGCGCCGGGTGGCACTGCGCGCAGAGCGCCTTGCCGTTGAACAGCTTCTCGCCGCGCAGCTCCTGCGGAGTGGCCTTCGACGCGATCAGCCGGTTGAGCGCGTCGAGCTTCGGCGCGGGCGAAAAGTCGATGATCGAGTTGAAGTCGCCCATGTGATTGGTCTGCGACTTCTGCAAGGTGCGCCCGCCGATCGCCGCCAGCATCGCGGTGTCTCCGTCGAAGTACTCCTCCACCTCGGCGAAGTGGTCCATGGTGCGAATCGAGCGCTTCGAGCTGAACAACAGCACCGAGTGGTTACCGCGCATCGTCGGGGTGTCGGTGCGGAGCCGCGCGTAGTTGGGCCGGCTGTCGGGGGCGAGCTCGATCGCTCCGTTGGTGTGACCGTTCACGTGACACGAGAAGCACGACACGCCCTGCGACGGCTCGGCGGTGACCCGATGCTGGGTGCTGTTGAACCAGGTGGTCTGAAACGGCGTCACCAACAGCCGCAGCCCATCGAGCTGTTCCGGAGTGATCAGGCCGTCGAAGAGATCGAAGTAGTTGCCGTAGGTGATTTCAGCGCCACGGGTGACGTCGCCCAGCTCGAGGTGGTTCGAAAGGTAGAGCGGCGGTGGAAACTCCGGCAAGAAACAGTCGGGGAGGTCGAGCGAGACGTCGATGCGCTCGTGCTCCGGGTGCACCACCGTCCACTCATGCGGGAACACCATGTGCGCGGTCGACTGGAGCGGGTGGTCGAGCGGGCGAAAAGGAAAGTCGTCGTCTTTCGCGTGCTGCTCAGGAGTAGCCTTCGCGTAGTCGTCCCAGCTCTTGTAGCCCTTGGGCAGCTTCGCGGCCGGACCGATCGGCTGCGGCTTGCTGCGCGACATCGTCACACCCGCCTGCGACTTGCAGGTGAGATCGAAGCGGCTCTCCAACACCTTGCGCGCGGCCGCGTCGACGGCCGGCTTCTGCTTCTGCATCTTCGCCAGCCAGGCAGAGAAGTTCGTCAGGTGCGGCATGCCGAAGCTGGTGAGGTTGCGGCCCCCGTAGCGGTAGAGCGGCAGCGCCGGGTTGGGAGTGCCTGGAGGCGCTTCGGGGTACGGCAACAGCCCTGCACCGGGCTTCTCTTCCGCCCGCCACTTGTCGATGTCGGCCGGCGACGCCTGGCCGCGGCTCTGCTTCAGATACCCGTCGTCGGCAGTGGCAAGCGACGACAGCAACAGCACTCCCCCAGCAGCGATGGCCTTCACGGCTCGCGAAGATACATCGGCCGAGCACTACTGAGCGATATGGACCAGCTGCTCCAGGAGAAGCCGCAACTGGCGCCGCTGGGCTGGTCCGAGCCCGGCGGTCTGAGGTGCGAGCGCCTCTCGAACCTCCGCAGTCAGGCGACGGGCAAGCTCCAGTCCTCTGCGCGTCAGGCGTACCTCCACCACTCGTGCGTCTTCCCTGGTGACAATGCGATCCACGAGTCCATTCCGTTCCGCACGGCTCACCAGCCCGGTCAGAGTCGACTTCTCGAGGCCCAGATGGTCGGCGAGAGTGGCCATCCTCGGTTGACGATCTCGCAGGATGCCGAGGACCCGCAGCTGAGTGAGCGACAGACCGTGCTTGGCGCTCAGCCTGCTCAACACCGCCATCGTGGCAAATGCCGATCTCGCCAGAGCGTCCACCAGCGCGTCATCAGGGTCAGTCGTTTTCATTGGCGGGCGAATACCCGGACACACTTCGTAGTGCAAACTAATTTAATTCGTAATACGAATCATCTCCAGCGATCGGAGGCCACATGAAAGCCGCGGTTGTCACGTCGTTCAAAGTGCCACCCAAGTATTCGGAGCGACAGGCACCGAAGGCCTCCTCCAACGAAGAGTTGGTCGTCGACGTCGTGGCCAGTGCGCTCCACCCTCGGGTGCGTTCACAAGCTGACGGTTCTCACTACACCAGCACGGGTCAGCTGCCGCTGGTGCCTGGCATCGATGGAGTCGGCAGGGACCGTGATGGAAGACTCCGTTACTTCGTTCTCGATGACACGCCTGCGGGCGCTCTGGCCGAACAGACCGTGATCGAGAGGCGGAGGAGCATCGTGCTACCAAGTGACTGCGACCCGGTCACGATCGCTGCGGCGATGAACCCAGCGATGGGTTCGTGGTTGGCGCTCCGCTGCCGCATCCCCTTCAAGAAGAAGCAGAACGTGCTCGTGCTCGGCGCGACGGGCAGCGCGGGACGCATGGCGGTGCAGGTGGCCCGGCACCTCGGCGCCGGCCAGATAGTCGCCGTCGGGCGGCAAGATACGTTGCTAGAGAAACTGCCGTCGCTCGGGGCGACTTCCGTTGCGAAGCTTGGCGACCCTGCGTTGAGCGCGTTGTGCCGCGAGGTCGACGTCGTGCTCGACTTCGTCTGGGGCGAAGCGTCTGCACAAACGATGGTCGCCCTCATAACCGCGCGCGCAGACCGCAGTCGTCCAGTCACTTGGGTCGAGATCGGATCAGTTTCGTCGCCAACTGCACCAATTCCTTCAGCCGCCTTGCGAGCGGCGCGGCTTCAGATCGTCGGCAGCGGAATCGGCTCGGTTCCTGGGAACGAGATCGTCGATGAGCTTCCGGCACTTGTGAAACAGATCGCCAAGGGAGTGTTACGAATCGACGCACGCTCCGCGCCTCTTTCGCAGGTCGAACGGGAATGGGCGCTGCAACCCTCCGACACCCGCATCGTGTTCGTTCCCCGAACGTGAGATCGGTCAATCACGACACTAAAGCGCGGCCCGGCTGTTGCAGCTCCTCGCATATGAACCAACAGCGCCCAAAGACGAGTCCGTCTGGTGACGAAAAGCACGCGCATCGACTCCATGAGCTGATGAGCGAATTTGAAACAGCGATGCTGGTGACATGCGAAGCCGGTGAAATGTTCGCACGGCCGATGACCGTCGCTGAGGTCGACCCGAACAATGACGTCTGGTTCTCCACCTCGATCAATTCACCCAAGAGCGGGATCATTCGCACTTACCCGCAGGTCTTGGTGACGATGCAGAACGACTCGCGGTTCGTTTCAATCGGCGGCACCTGCGAAATCTCCCGAGACCGCCAACAGATCGACCGCTTGTGGAGCAACTCGTGGAAGATCTGGTTTCCTCAAGGCAAGCGTGACCCTTCGCTCGCGCTCCTTCGAGTGCACATCGAAAATGGAGAGTACTGGGACCTGCACGGCACTCATGGGCTGAAGTTCTTGTGGGAGGCGGCCAAAGCTCGTTTCACGGGGAAGAAAGTCGAGACCGACCCGGCTGGCGATCACGGCAAGTTGTAGTCGACGCTATCTGGGGCGCTTGCCTCGTGCGTACACACCCTGAGCCTCGCGGACCAAGTCTCGAGCGTGCCGAGGCCCACGCCAATTCTCGATGCGCGCGTTCTTGTGGGTGAACGCGGTCGCTGTGAGAAAGAAGTGAGGCGGTAGTGTGCTCAGTCGCGCACAACCGTCACGTGCCCATCGGCCTCGACTATGATGCGTCGCACAGCGTCTAGACGATCAGTGCATGCAGCTGCCCGGAGTCCCGAGACGAGGTCCGCTTCGCTCATGCCGGTGCGGGCCATCGCGTGAGAATCCATCTGCCCGTTCTCACAGAGTACGCGATGCCGACCCTTAACCATGTGCTCGATGATGCTGCTGTGTCGGGCCATATGACCCGTCAATCGTTTCACCAGCACAAGAGCTGCCGCCGCGCACATCGTCGGCCAAAACGGCGCACCTCCAGTAATTGCGCGGGCCAGAATCGCTCCCAGCAGGATACTGATCGTGACGTCGAACGCGGATTTACGGCCGAAGCTACGCATTCCGGCCACGCGAATGAACGCGAGGGCGAGAAAGAAGACCGCGATTGCCCGAGACGTCATCTGCAACGTGTTCAGTGTTTCGCCATCACGGCCAAAGAGACTCTGCGAAAACTCGTTCACTCTTCGTGCGTCTGCAAGCGGACTGCCGGCGCGTCGCAGCCGATGCGCGACCGAACGAAATGCCCTAGTTAGTTACTGCCGAGACTCACTCTTAACGCCAGCATCAGTGATCGCGGGGCTCCGGCCGAGAACATGCGCGAAGGCACCAGCGGAGGCAGTGAGCCTTGGGTGTGAAAGTCCGATCCGTAGTTGTACTCGCCAAGACGGTAACGACTGTCGAGCACGTTACGTACCGCGAGCGAAATTGAGACCTCCCTCCACGTCAGCTCGACAGACGCGTCCACCAGAAAGCGTGAGTCGCTGCGCTCACCGTAGGGCAGCGCTCGCGGGCCGACGTAGTCGAGCCCGATGGCGACCCGGGCGGCGGGCGCTCTAAGCAGCACTTCCCACGGCAGCACGTGAAACGCTGCCAAGTCCCCGCGCACCACCAGGTCGGGCACATACGGCACCAGGAGGCCGGTCTCGTCGAAGGTCGACCGCACCCAAGTCACGCTCAGCGAGGCGTCGAAGAATGGCCCCGCTGCACGCATCGCACCGAGCGCACCGAGGCGCGTCGTTCCTCCTCCAATCACCGAGCGCCCGGCCTGCTCGCTGAAGATCAGAATCCTTGTCCACGTGCGTTCCGAAGGCGATCGCGCGCGCGGTGAGGGGAAAGTCGCCCGCTTTCGCCCACGCCGCCCCGCCCTCCCAGGAGAGGATCGACGCGAACGGTGTACGCTGACCGTTGGTGACGTACTGCGGGTCGACGCTGCGCACGCCGGTGCCGAGCGACCCAGTTATGGTCGCGCCGAGCCATGGTCCGAGCAACAGCGAGGCACGGGGCATCACCGCGCTCCCGACCGCCGAGCTCACCTGGGTCGGCTCGCGATAGGCGCCAAAGTCGCGTTGCGACAGGCAGCTCTGGTCGAGCGGCGGGTTCAACTTGTCGGCGTGAGCGACGGACTGTTGAGCGCAACGATCGAGCACGTCGTAGTCGAGCAGATCGGCTCGCAAGCCACCTCGGACCGTCAGCCACCACCAAGGCGAGAGATTGGCGTCGAGATAGAGCCCCAGGTCGGCCAACCTGGAGCTGAGATCGAGATCCTTGTGGTACGGAATGTCGGAGCCATCGAGCAGCCGCGTTTGCTGGCCGTCGGCGAAATCGAAACGTACGTAGTAGCCCGCCTCGAGTTCCTGCGCGCGTTCGAACAGCCGTGTCTTGTAACGGCCAAAGCCTCGAAGCCCGAAGGTGGTTGCGTTCGAAAGCTGGTCGATCAGGTCGCCGCGCTGCACGTGCGCCGGCTGCTGTGGTTCTTGCGGGTCCTCCACGAAGCCGGTGAAGTTGTCGAGCAACCGCATCGACTGCGCGACGACGAACACTTGGTGACCCTGGGCGAAGGCCCCTTGGTGCGACTCCACGCTCGCCGAAAGCGAACCGCGGAGCGCGTTGCCGCCCTGACGTGTGTCGTAGGTGTCGTAGAAGCCTTTCACCCCGTGCAGCACATCGTCGAGGCGCAGCAGCCCCGCCGACTTGAATTGCGTCGCGTAGCCGGCCGCCGAAACGCGCACCACCGTCGACTCGGAGAGCCGTGCTTCCCATTGCGCCATCACCTTCGCGTTCTCGGCTGAGCGGTTCTGGCCGAACCCGTCGGTGCGGTAGAGCTGCACACCAGCAAAGGTGCGCGGCCCCGACTCCGGCGCCCCCCAGAGCGCCACCAGCCGCTCTGTGTTGAAGCTGCCATAGCCGAGACGGGTGGTGAGCCCGCGTTGCGCCAACCCAAGCTCGTAGTCGGCGCTGCCAGCCACCGCGTAGTTCCCTTGGCGCGGGTCGAACGGTCCCTCGACCACCCGCACTGCCTGCACCAACTCGGGGATGATGAAGTTGAGATCGGCGTAGCCGTTGCCATGCAGGTTGCCCGATTGATTCACCGGCACCCCGTCGACCGACAGCTCCAGGTCTTGCCCTTCACGGGCGTCAAAACCGCGGAGGAAAATCTGCTCGGCGTGCCCTTCGCCACCCTCGTTCGAAAGCATGATCGACGGAGCAAGCTTGAGCAGCTCGGCTGAGCTCGCGCGCGGCACCGCGTCGAGTGCACCGACCTCGGCGTGAAAATCGCCGACGCCCCGACTCTTAGGTATCGGCCTCCCGGTGACGGTGGTGCCGAGCTCGTGCGGGTGGCCTCCATCAAGCTCAAAGCTCGTCACTGGCGTCGTGCCCGCGTCGATGGCATCGGGTACGCCGGCGTCGACTTGTGGGACGTCGAGTTTGAACACGGCCCGAATGCGACTGGCGATTGGCTGCCCCTGGTCGATGGCGGGAGTGAAGGTCCACTCGAGGAGCGCGGTGATGACTGCCTCGTCGTAGGCCTCGCCAGCAGATTCAACGACCGTCACATCGTTTGCGCACCCATCGATGCCGACGGTGAACTCGAGCAGAACGTGGTCGAGCGATGGAGGCGCGAGACCCGACGGGAGGGTCGGCAACACCTTGGCCGTCGCTACCGGAGGAACGAGATCGCCCGCCAGTGCGAGGCCGGCGATCAACGAAAACATCAGCGGGGCGCGCTCAAGGAGGCGACGCATAGTTCCGCTGCACGAAGCAGAGCCCGTCAGAGTTCAGGTGGCCCTGCGTGCTTTGGTTGTAGGTGAGGTAGTCGTAGTAGTCGCGCATCGACGTCTTCGGGTCGCCCGATGGCTGATAGGGAATCGTCAGCGAGTCGAAGCCCATCTGCGTCGCGCTGTTCGGCGGCGAGTAGGTCGAGTCACACCAGCGCCAGGGGAGCGGGTTCGCCCCCAGGATGAACGCGGTGTAGTTGACGCCCTTGGCCGCCTCGAGCGTGACGCTGAAGTTGCCGTTCCCGTCCTGCACCGCGAGCGCCGCGAGCGGGTCGAAGTGGGCCGGGGAGTCGTGGGTGAAGCTCTCCCAGAAAGGGTGATCGGTATGCACCGTCACCTGAGCGATCACTGTGTCGTGTGCTTTCGGCTGCACACCCCGCTCGTGCTCTTCGCCACCGAGAGGCTTGGCGGGGTCGAGGTCGGGGTTCTGGCAATTCAGGTACGTGGTGGGCGACTTGAAGCCGAGCTTGAAGTGCACCACCTTGGGCATCGGCGAGAAGTCGTAGCCGCTCACCGAGCTCTGGCAGCTGCCGTCTCCCTTCCAGGTTGCGGTGCCGACGTAGAGCACGACGTACCCGTTGGCGATCATCTCGGCGTAGTCGGCGTCGCTCGCGTCGACCTGCAGCCGGGTGGCCGAGGACGTCGCGGGCACCAGGTCGAACCCGAAGGCGTACCGCTGTGTGACGTCGAAGTCGGCCTTGCCGTTCAGGTTCTGGTTGTCGAGGGTGACGATCGGATACGCCTGCTCGTCGCTGCCGCCCTTGCCGGTGAGCGGGCCCCCCTTGTGGAGGTCGATTGCCCATGGGCCGTCGACTTCGGCCACCTTCTTGCCCGTCTTCGACTGGTCCGTAGGAGACGAGTCGGGACCTTCGTAGAGGCTGATCTTGTCGATCGTGACCAGGAGCTTCTCGAAGCGAACCTCCCAGCCGTCGACGAAGTCGGGATCTCCAGGGGTGGCGGGTGGGAAGTCGTAGCCGCCAAGCGCGAGCACCTCGCCCGAGGCGGTGAACTGGATCTTCGCCTCGTTCGAGCCACAGCCGGCCAGCGCGAGGGTGAACAACATGAGTGCTTTCTTCATCGAGGTTTTTTCCAATCGAACGAGTAGACGGCGCTGGAACGGAGCCCCCTGAAGAGGGCCGCTCCGCTGCCGCTCGCGTCGTCGGGGAACACGTAGGTACCCGCGTCGGGCGCGAAAGAAGAGAAATCGACTGCGTCGAACAACCGTCGTGGATCGAGCTGAAGCGTCAGAAGGCCATCGGCTTCGAGGGTGAGCTCCACCAACAGCGGTGACACGATTCGCTGGCGGCAGATCGGGTTGGCGCTGGGCAGGGCCGGGTCGGACACCGGCGGTAGGCGATTGCTGCCGATGGTGACCGTGGCGTTGAAAGGCAAGGTGCCGCCGTCAAGACGTGCCTCGCCCTCGAGCTGGAGAATCGGAGTGGGGTCGTCGTTCGCGTTGATGTCGCCGCCGGTGAGCCACACCTCGGCGGTGCGAGCCTCCATGGTTGTGCCCTCACCCTCGTCGGGAAACGGCTGCGCCTCTCCCGACAACAGGTCGACATCGAGCGGGCCGAACACCTGGCCCACGTAGAGCCCCTGCGACAGACACGACTGCGCCGCGGCGCCCGAAGTGGGCACGGTCTCGTTCAGGTAGACGGCACCGAGATGGAGCCGCGCCCGATTGAGCACAAGCGGAGTGCCCAGCGCCGAGCTGAACGACAGGCCGCCGGTACCGGAGACTCCGCTGGCAGAAGCGTTGAACCGCACCAGCGCTCCTCCGGTCGAGTCGCCGCAACCCGCGGCGAACAACCAGAGCAGCGCGACAACACCGCGCATGACTCACCCTGAAGTGGAATGGCCTCGAGAAGCCCGCGCGCGCGAACCAACCGAACGCGCGCGCGAGCCGACAGCGGGAACGCGCGCGTACGTCGGCCCGGTAGGAGGCCGGGGCGAACGAACGTGAGCGCTGACGCGTCAGCCTTGCGCGGGAGGTGAGGCTTTGGGTGCGACGTCGAGCGGCGCCAGACCACCCAGGGTGGCAAGGCGCGGCGCCGCGACGGGTGGCCGAGGCACCTCGACCGCTGTGGAAACGACCGTTCCACCAATCGCGCGCGCCGGAGTACGGCGGTGGGCGATGACGGCGCAGTGCTCGTGTCCTGGCGCTTCGAGCGAGAGGTCGGCGCCATCGGTCAGTGCGTCGACGCCATCGATGTGGCCGGGAGCGGCGCTCGCGTCGCTCTCGATCCACTCGCCGTGTTCGGCACAGACAGCGTGTGACGCGAGTGCTTCGTGGGCCAGCCCCGCGAGCTGCGTCACCAGCGTCAACGACACGAGCGCGATCAGCCTGATGCGGCGTGAGACGAGCACGGTCGCGCGACAAATCGCGACAACCAAGAATTGTCAACGGACAGATTGTCGCGCGCCAGATTCTCGATTGCGATGGCACGACTGATTTAGGAGAATTCGAAGTCGTAGCCTCGTGCATCCGTTCGTCCTGACCGCGCGGCGGCGACCTTTGTCATGGCATCTGCAGTGATCGCCTTCTGAAAAGCGGCCACTGCGGCGGCAGGAGATCGATTCCCGGATGGCAGTCGCGAATCCAGAGCGCATCGCCGCCATTGCGCGCCTCGCTGGCCAAACCCCGCCCGATGCCGTCGTGAAAGCGTGGGCGGATTCGAGGCGCTACCTCGCGGTAACGTCGTGCCATCAAAGCGACCGCCACAGTTTGCGTGCGCGTCCCTGACCAATCATGGTGGCGTAAGAGAGCATGAGAGACGCCGGGCACAGGGAGCACGTCCTCATTGTCGACGATGACGACGACACGCGGGAGACGCTGCGCGAAATCCTCGAAGACGAAGGCTACCTGGTGCACAGCGCGGTCGACGGCTTGGATGCGTTGCTGCAGTTGGTCGCCTCGAGACAGCAACCTGCCCTCATCCTGCTCGACTGGGAAATGCCGCGAATGAGCGGGGATGCCTTCGGTAGTCGGCTGCGACAGTTGCCGCAGCTGAAGTCCATACCCGTGGTGTTGATTACCGCGAGCAACGGCAAGGACGTCGAAGCTGCTGCCTCCTGGACGGTCGCTCGCCTGCAGAAGCCGCTCAAGGCCGTCGAGCTACTCGTCACCATCGAGCGGGCACTACACTGTGCGACGCCCCGCTGACTCGCGACCTAGGCGGCGAGCTGGACCAACAGTCAGTCGCGCCGCTAAGAGCGGCTGATGTCCAAACTCGGCGGCAACGAGCCACGCGCCCGTGCGCCTCAACCCCACGAAAGGAGCAGCGCGCCGAGCGGCCTCATCGTCGGCTTGCTTGGCGTGCTGTCTTTGGCGTGCCCACCCTCGCGATGGACACGGCCGGGACCTGAAAGCCTGTTGGAGCACCAGCGCGTGTACCTGACGGCTCGGCCGACCAGCATCTACTACACCATTGGTCCCTGCTCGGCCCTCAAGCCCGCGGGCCAGGCGCCGACGGGGATGTTCGTCAAAATCGAGACCGCGCGTCCTCAGTGGACATCCGACGGGTTAACGGACCTCTGCCGCTCACTGCTTCCCATTCACATCAGCAGCAGCGGCACCGAGCTCGTCGCCGCGGACGACCTCACCCAGCCGGGAGCCCGCGAGTTTGAAGCGTTGGTCGCAGCGGGCCGACCCGCCGTCGTGAACGGCCCAAATGCGTCGACGGGTGAAGACCTGCGCGACGGGCACCCAATTGAGCTGCTCCCCGGCACGCCGGTCACGCTCATTGGCCGGCCGCAAGGCTCGAACTACGGCTGGGTCGCGAGACTGCAAGACGGGAGGACCTTCTGGCAGCCGTTCTCGACGCTCACGGAAGATCCGCACTGGCGTGAAGCGATCAGGCGCAACGAAGAGTGCGCCGCCACCTCGCGGACCTGGTCGAGCTACCCGCCCCTTCCTTCCATCGCAGCGCTCATGCAGAGCACGGGAGTGGACAGGTCCCACGTCTACCGGCTCGCATTCCACACGCGCGACGTCGAGTCTGTTCCCCCCGTCGGGAAGTGGGCTGGGCGCTATGTGCTCCAGACGCTGACCGGGCCGCTCGTCTTGAACAGCCTCAACCTCACCTCCGACGGCGGCTCCCAGACGCGCGAGCTGCTGGTACGTGCGACTGGGCGCCTCGTCGACGTCGGGTTGATTCACGGGCTGGAGATGGACGTCTTGTTTTCGTCGTTCCCCTGCCACGACATCGACCCCTCCGTCATCCCGAAGTGACGGGCGCAGGTTCAGCGAAACGGCTTTTACATTCCGGCTGAATATCGACGGCCCCATGTGCACGAGAAACCAGGTGTCGCTCTCTTCGTTGATGCGGCACCAACTCTGTCCTTGGAGGTCCTCGTGCTGTCGGTAGGTACACGCGGTTCCGATGTGACCCGTCTGCAGAAGAAGCTGAAGAGCGCGGGCTTCAACCCGGGCAGCACCGATGGCGTCTTCGGGCTGAAGACGAAGCACGCGGTCGAGGCATTTCAGAAGTCGAGGTCACTCGCGGCAGACGGCGTGGTGGGAGCGGCCACCGGCAAGAAGCTCTTCTCCTCCAGCAACGCGAAGTACTGGGACGGGAAAAGCGACATGATGACACCGAAGACTCCACCAGACTCTTCGGGAGGAACGAGTACGAAGGGAGAAAAAATCGCGCACGCCGCGAAGAGCGTGGCGGCGGGACACTACAAGTACGTCTGGGGCGGCGGCCACCACCCGTCACCCGGCGCTTCGACAGGCCAGGCGAGCTCGGCAACCGTTGCCGATGACAGGCACACCAAAGGCTATGACTGCTCCGGGTTCGTGCGCGAGGCGGTCTACAAGGCGACTGGCAAGGACTCGATGAGCGGCACCGCGGCCTCGCAGTTCCAGAAGACCCACCACATCACGAAGTCTCAGCTGAAGCCCGGCGACCTCATCTTCTGGAGCAAGGGCGGCCCGGGCAGCATCAGCCACGTCGCGATCTACGCGGGGAAGATTCACGGTGTGCCGATGATGTACGAGTCGGCCCCCAGCTACGAACGGCACGGCAGCTCGTACGGCACCCACTTGACCCCGGTGTCCTACCAGCCGCCGGCGAAATACTACGGGCGGGTGAAGTAGCTGGGTGCGACCCTGCCCACGCGGATCGCCCGAGGTCGCGGCACGCCACTGCGTCAGAATCTCTGCGGCGCCAATTCTTCGAGCCGACACTCCGACTTCATTT
This sequence comes from Myxococcaceae bacterium, assembly GCA_047602415.1. Classification (GTDB taxonomy): domain Bacteria; phylum Myxococcota; class Myxococcia; order Myxococcales; family Myxococcaceae; genus JASGHH01. The sequence continues at coordinate 2,808,685 of JASGHH010000001.1, forward strand.
TGCAGCGTTCAGATCGACGCATCCGCGGCTGACCCAGGCTTCGACTTTCCCCTTTTTCACCTTCACCCAGTTCTGCTGTGTCTCGAGCAGGGTCGGAGCATCGGTCGTCGCGACATCGCCAACGACCGCGCCGGCGGTGTCGCCCGTAGCGCGTAACGCACAGGCTCTCGTCACCTTCACAGTGGTACGCGGCTTCACTGCAGCTCCGGTGTTCGCCGTCGCGGTCGCCACCGGAGGCTTCGTCGTGGTTCGCCCTGGCGCCGGTGTACTTGGTGGCGCAAGCACGAACCATGCGACGACCAGCCAAGTGACTGCGGCAAGTATGACCGGTGCGGCGAGGGACCTGTCGTATCGATGCACGCGCGCCAGCCAACGAGGATCCTGCGGAGGCGTGTCCGATCCAGCGAGCTCACGATGAAGCCATGGCTCGATATCGAGGAGCTTCTTGCTGTTTGCGCGCATGAAAGCGTAGGCAAACTTGTTTGAGTCGAGATCGAAAGTAGTGATGGTTCCGTTCCAGCCCACCAAGCGCACAGGCGGTTGACGGTTGCAGACGCAGCTGGGCAGCAGTAGGTCCAAAGCAGCTCGTTCTCGCGCAGCCGCCGCCTTCAAGTGTCGCGGCATCCAGAACCCGAGCGTGCAGAAGATCGCCAACCACGGCCCCCAAAATGGCTCGGTCGGCCAGTGGTCAAGATGGTGCACGCAGCGCGCGCAATAGGGGAAGTTGAAAGACTTCTGGTGAATGTGGTGAACGCGCTTTCCGGTAACTCTCGTGGCTACCGCCGCGCGCAGGACGTCGGCGGTCTCTCCGCAGCAAACGCACATTTCCGGAACCGTGAAGTGCTTTGCAGATATCGAGAGTCGCATAGCAGGTCACCATCCTGTCGAACGTTTCGCCCTTCAGTTTGACTTCTGGCTCACGATCCCATCGGAGCTCGAGACGCATTAAAGCATCGCCGCCGCGCGGCTCCTGGAGGAGTCAGGAGATGCGGCCCCCTCCTTCAGCGCGCGAATGACGCTTGCTCGGAACTGCGCCGCAGGTGTCGCGGCGCCTTTCAGCCAAAGTTCGACCACTCGCGTTCCAACACCGACCCGGGCAGCGAACTGCGAGGGCGTGAGTGCCATCTCCTGCAATGCCCCCGACAAGAGACTTGCCCATGGCTCGCTTGCGACGCGCGGCGATGCGGGCGGCGCGGGCTGCGGAGCAACTTGCAGCGGCTGCTTCTGCACTTCAGCTGGAGTCGTAACGCGAACTGGGACTCCGGTTCCGGCAACTACGGGTCTCACGGCCACCGTTCCTCCATTAACGGCAGAAGAATTCGCACGAACCTCGACGTTCGTGCGTTGTTGAACGCCCGAAGGCCATCGTTTGATGCGTTGCTCCAGGTCGATCGACATCAGCCCGGTCGCGCCCTCATAGTCACGCGGGCGGCACGTGATCACGATGACTTGGATCTTCTTTGCGGCCTCCTGAAGAGCGTTCAGGAACCACTCGAGACGCCTCGGATCGGTTTGCACGAGGTGATCATCAAGAACCACCGCGGTTCCAAGACTTTCCGCAATCGCGAGCCGAAGCAGCGTCGCGAGTTGTTCGCGAGTGCCCACTGAGAGCACGCTGAGATCGCGATCTGCGCCGTCGATGCGCACCGACGTGGTCCTGAGGTTGGGATCGATTGCCAGTTCCCGATAGGGCCGTTGAGTCAGCGCCTCGAGTCGTCCCCCGACCTGCTCACCGAGTACTTTGCCGAGATGACGCGCGCCCGCCCCTTCACTCGCGACCAATGCGTCTCTAAGGAGGCGCCAAGCAGCGGCGTCAATCTCCAGTTCGCGGTGCTCATCCTCAGCGCGCCGATGTGCGGCCTCGAACTCCTTCAGCTGCTCCTCCACCACAGCACCACCCGTGTGGGTGAATGCGCCCTCGGCCTTGTGCCGCTCAGTCTGCTTGGCGTGCAGCTCCCTCTCGAGCTCTTCCAGCGGCGCCAGACTCACAGGCTGCTTCGGCACTGGAAGATTGGCCAAAACAGCCTTTACCTGCTCTACGCGGGTTGCAGCTGCGCCACGGTCCAGCGCACCGACGTCTTTCTGGAGAATGACCAGTTGGCCGCGTGCCTGATCCAATTCTGAGCGCTCACGCTCGAGCACCCCTTGGCACCGAGCCCGCACGTCGATCGCCTCTTGCAGCGCGGCTTCGGCCAATGAGACCGCTCGCCTCGCATCGCTGGCCGCGTTCGTCAGCGATTGCTCGACCCGGGCCCTTTCCGCCTCGCGGGCTCGTTTCCTGATCTCGAGCGCACTGGTCGCTTCTCTCAACTCTGGAAGCAATTCCTGCGCGGATCTTCCGAGACGCAGCACAGAAGCATCGCGGCGAACGCGGCAGGCCGCGAGATCGTCGTTGAGTCGATTGAGTTCCCCGGTCTTGGCGGCCACCTCGAGTTGGGACTTTGTCTGCGCCTCGTTTGCCTCCCTGAGGTTCTCCCCAATCCTGGCCTGCTCGTCCGCTGTCGACCTCTCCCAACCCTGCTCGAGGCTCTTGTACACCTTCTCGATGTTGGCCACGTCCAAGCCTTCGAGCTGCTTGGCGAACGCCGCCGCCGATGCGGTTCGGCTCTCAAACGACGCTGCAGCAACCTCTTGGCGGCTCGCTTCATCTCCCAACCGCTTCGCTTCTTTCGTGCGCTCAATGGCCGTCTGACGTCGCGATTCGGCAGCTTCACACTTCTCCAACAGCTCACGCGCAGCGCCGACACCGATCTTCGCGAGCAGCATTGACTGATCTCGCCAACTTCGTTGCAGTTCATCGAACGCTCCGCGACTGGCTGCGTCCCCTGCGGAAACCTCCACCTCGAGGAGGTCGCCAAGGCCGACCTGTGCCGTCCCCTGAACCTCGAAGCTCGTGCCAGTTGGTTGGGCGAGAGAGCGCCCAGCGCCATCGATCACGATACGAACCGCAGCGGCATCCTTGCCGCGAACCGTCAGCGAGAGTCCTCCCCCCAGCTTTGCTCTCGCAAGCGCGAGGTCTTGTTCGAGCGCCACCAAAGCCTTCGCGACGCTCACATCGGGCAAACCGAGCGCGTTGACTTCCGCGCGAATCGCCTCTGCCTCGCGGTTGGCGTCGCCCATCTCCCGGCGAAGGCGATTGACCTCCGCTCGGGCTAATCCGGCCTCTTGCGCCTGTGCGTTCGCATCGAACCAACGTGCATAGGCGAGCAGACCGGACAACTGCCGACCGAGGGCTTGGGCCTCTTCGGCGGATTGTCGGCTTCGTTCGACGCGCTGCTGGGCCCGCGACCTTTCACCTTCGAGCTCGCGCTGACGAATCTCCAGCTCGGACACCTCGGACTGAACCGAAATAGCCGCGTTGGCGGCGGCAACCTGGGCTTCGTATCGGCTTAGTTGGAGGTCGTCATTCGCTTGGGCGGTCGCGAGCTCCGCCAGCTTCGTCGAACGCTCTTGCTCGGCTGCTTCGCTCGACGACAGGCGCATGTGCTCCCTCGCCCCGGCGAGAGCTGCCTCACTCTCCGTCACACGTTCCACGGCGGCGGCAGCGCGAAGCACGAACTCGTTGACCGAGGCTTCGAGAGTGCCGACTTTGGCAACCTGCAAATCGACGTCGGAGCGGCGCTGATCGATGACAGCGAGCTCTCGTTGAGCTTGTTCCAACGCGGCTTCTGCTGCCACTTGCGTACGTGCACCTTCGAACGCCTGACTAAGAACATCGACTTGCGCGAGAAGCTCTTGGTAATTCCTTCGAGCGGCGATGCTCGCAGCTTCCGCAGAACGAAGCTCCTCGATGGCCGCCTTGAGCTCCTTGATCCTTTCCGACGACGCATAGAACGGCGAATGCCGGCCACGGCGCTGTGCTCCCTCCTTCGCGAAGAACTCGTCCACTTTCTTCTGAGTTGCCGCAAGGATCGACTTGAAGCGTGGATCTTGTGCGAACGCTTGGAGCGCAGTGGTGAGCCGAAGCCGTCCAGAATCAGACGTGTCGTCGACCAAACTGTCGGCAAATAGGGTGTCCACCCCGGATTGATCGCCGAGCAGCGCCTTCACCAGGAATGACGCCGGCATACCGCGTACTTTGTTCTTTCCGCCCGGCCCCTGAATTCCCCACTCGAGCAATTCGCGAAGCTTCCCGTCGACATTCCGCCCGGCGCCGTCTGGCTCGAACCCGACTCCGTCTCGCCACAGCTCCAGCTTGGCTGAGTGCTTCCCGCTCGTGCCGAACTCTTTTTCGAGCCTGAAGAGCCCTCCGGTCGGCGTCTGGAACTCCAGGACCACGTGCGGAGTGTGGTCACCCACCCAGGGTTTGAACTCCGCTGACTCTGACGAGTTCGACTGGAGCAAAAGAGCAGCGCGCACCGCGCTCACAAATGTCGACTTGCCAATGTCGTTGGGACCATGGAGCAGATTGAGCCCTGGGGTGAGCTCGATCTCGGCCCGCTCAATGACCCTGAACCGCTCCACGAGCACACGCTTGAGCCGCATGCTTCAGGAACCTCGACTTAGTTCGTAGAGGTGGAAAAGCGCGCGTTCCACAGCCGCGGGAGACGTGAGCTGCTGCTTCACCAGAAGAGCAGCCGCTGCTCTCACTGCATCTGGCATCTCGGCGAAGACGGCTTCGATGTCCCGAGTATCGAGCGATGGTCTGCCATCGATCGTCAGGATTCCAACGAGTGGTTGGCTCGCCTCGGTACCTGAGAGCTTTTCCAACAGCTTCTCTGCTTCTTCGTATTCTTTTGGACCCAGTCTGATGTCCACGGCCAGGCGCATCACGCGATGACTCAAGTCGCGCCGATTCGCTAGCGCGCGAAGTTCGTCGATGGACTGCACTCGACAAGTCTCCCAAGTCCAAGTGGCCACTGGAGCCCTCTCGACCCTCACCTTGCGCGAGGTGCGAACCAGAACCAAAGCCACGAAACCGGTGTCTTTCTCTCCGAAGTTTGTTGCCTCGGGTGCACTCGGGTACACGATCGGTGGAGACCCGTCGTCCGGCATGACCCGAAACGCATGTGTATCGCCGATGGCGAGGTAGTCGAAGCCGCCACGAGTTGCCGCGTCTCTCGCAATCGGAAAGTTGGCCTGATGATTCGGCATGTCGAAGGTGCTGCCATGAACGAGGCCGATCCGAATCCGGCCGTCACCGGGCTCACGCCGAGGAAGCGCAAGAGCGAGGTCCTCTTGTCCGGCTGCGGATAGACATGGCGACGCGTACAGGACAGCATTGGGACCCAGTACGAATTCCTGATTCCTTCGGTCCACCACGTGGCAGTGCTTGGGCAACCTCGAACGCATCGGATGCGTCGCGGCCCACACCGACGTCGGAGTGAGCGGGTCGTGGTTGCCAGGAAGCAAGAAGACTGGGCGAGTCGGATTCGTTCTTCCCAGTCGAGAAGCCAAGCCTTCCCACCACTGAGAGGAAGGGTTGGGCTCGTCAAAGAGGTCACCTGCGCAAAGAACGGCATCGGCACCGCACTTGTCGGCTTCGCCGAAAACTTTGTCCAACACGTCGAGGCGCGCGCGGCTGAGAGTGGTCTGCTGACTCTCGGTGAAGCCGGGGAAACGCTTTCCAAGATGCCAATCCGCCGTGTGGATGAGCGTCAGAGCCACTTCATCTTCTCCCGCGTTACTCAAGTAGGAACTCCACATCGAAGAGGCGAACCAACTGCGTCGGCTTGAATCGGCGAGCATGAAGCTGCCCGCGGCATCGCTGATAAGTCTCGTTCTCGCGGCGCACCAAACGCTCGGCCATCTCGTCGAGTTCTGCTACCTGCTCCTCGAGCCGCAGCACCTGGGTTTCCGCTTCGGCACGGATATCCGCACTCATGGTTGCATCACGCTTCGTCCGCATCGCATCGAGACGCGACTCAACGTCAGCATGCTGCCGCCTCACCAGCCGAAGCTGATCGTCGACGTAGTGCTCCAGCTGTTCGAGACTACGTTCGAACCGCGACTGCTCGGAAGACGAGAGCTCTCGTCCTTCGTCAAAGCCAGCTTCTTCGACCGCGTCAGAAATCACGGCCTCTTGAACGTTCGCCCGGATCGGCTCAGCGAGATCCCGCATTGGGTAACCAACGAGCATCGCCGCCAGGGTTGTCGACAGTCTGTCCTCTTCGCCTTCGCAGAGCACAACGGGGATCAGACGATCGATCTTTTCGAGGCCTTCATAGCGAGCAAGGAGACCGACCAGTCGACCGAGCGAACCGCGACGATCGAGCAGCTCCATGGGGGCGTCAGCGGGCAACTGGATCGCGATAGGGGTTTTGCGCACTGGCTCGGCGCGGGCAGAAGCGATGGCAGCGACCACGAGCGGGTGGCTCAGGTGCAACGCGTCGTGCTCGTTCGACGGTCCAACTGAGACCGTGAAGCCATTTCCAAGATCGGCAGGAAGGCGTGCATCCGGTGAAACGACCAGAAGACGGTCGCTGCCGCTGACTGAGCGCTGAAATGACGCACCGGTGAACCGAAGGTAGTTTGCGACAAGCCGCTCCAAGTCGTCATCAAACGCCGACAACGCGATCGGCACTTCAGCGCGGCGTTTCGAGAACACCTTCTTCACTTCGTCGTCGAAGTAGCTGTCGATCAGTCCGGCGGTCTTTTCTTGCTCCTCGTCGAAGCGCCGGCGCGCCTCACCAACTTGATCGCGGAGGTCTCGTATTTCAGCTGCTACTTCCTTTTGGGTGCGTGCACGCTCCCAGATGCGGGACAACCGAGACTCCAGATCCGACCCGAGTGCGGTCGCCAGCGTCGCAGGAGACTCATTGGAAGCATGGTGCAGCACCACGTCCGACGCGTCCAGCACGGTGCCGAAGAGTTCCAGCTTCTCGGAAAGAATTTCGAACGTGAGCTGCTCGGTCTCGTTGCCCTCGGCAAGGAAGTTGATGACCGTCACGGCGTTCTCCTGCCCATAGCGGTGACATCGCCCGATGCGTTGCTCGATTCGCTGCGGATTCCAAGGCAGGTCATAGTTGATGACCGTGTCGCAGAACTGCAGGTTGAGCCCCTTGGCGCCGGCCTCGGTCGAGATAAACACCTTCGAACGGGTCTTGAACTCGTGGACGAGCGCGAGGCGCATCGCAATCTCCCGGCTCGGCCTCTGGGCCAGCTCGAGCTTTGCGCCGATTTCCGTGTTCCAACGTTCAAGCGCGACTTTGGACTCGGGCGAATCGTTCAAGCCGCGGAACACGGTCACTTCGTGCCGCTCAACCAACCCCTCTGATACGAGCAGCTCGGCCAGATGTTCTTGAGTGACGAGAGACTCAGTGAAAATGACCACCCGACCGCTGCTGCCTTTGCGGCCGAGAATGAGCTTCGTCGCGTCGAGCAGCGCCTTCGATTTGCCATCGATCTTGATGCCGGTAGCGCGGCTGACAAACGACTGCACCAGCGTCAGCTCGCCACGAATCTCCTCTGCCGTAGGAACTTCTCCCGCCCCGGTCGCTAAAGGGTCTGTCTCCGCCGCCAGGTCGGCGAGGTCACTCTCTTCGAGATCTGCCTCGAACTCGCGCACGAGCGCGTCGTCGACGTTCTTCCCTTCGGCCATTCGCGCAAGTCGTTCAGCCACCTTCTCGAGACTGGACGCGAGGGCGCGTGTCGACGAAGCCATTCTGCGGTGAAAACCGATGAGCAGGAGCCGCCGCTGCTTGCCCCTGAAAGCAGCCAGGCTGGGGGACAAGAGGTACGTGGTTACGTCCTCGTAGAGCGCCCGTTCATCGGGTCCCATCGGATAACGGAACAATTGCGCCTCTCGCGCAACGAAGGGCTTCGACAAGAACTCCTGTGCCTGCCGCCGCAACGTTCGGCGAAGCACCTGACTGATCCGTCGCTTCAATTCGGGCGCCTGACCGGGTTGCAGCTGACGATCATCGGAATCGCAAAACGTCTGGCGAAAGGTGGGCAAATCACCGAGCAGAGTACCGGAGCGGTCCACGAACCGAACGAGCGACCACAGCTCGGCAAGGCTGTTCTGAATCGGAGTTGCCGTCAGTAGAAGGACCGGGGCCTGGCTCTCCTGAATGAACTCGAAGACGCGGGCCGCAGTACGCGCGACCTTCGCCGAATCGCGGTAAAGGCCAGCGGAATCGTATCGACGATAGAGTCCACCAAAGATCTCGTGGGCTTCATCGATGACGATGAGGTCAAACGGAGGTGCAGCACGCAGACTCTGTTGTCCACGTTCGCTGCCTGCACCCTCGCGGCCCAAAATGAAGATACCAGCGCCGGATGAGAGAGCAGTGTCATCGGCCTCACGCGCGTCGAGGCCGAACAGCGTGTAGAGCTCTTGGCGCCACTGCCCAAGGAGCGCTTTGGGAGTGATGAGAAGGATGCGCTGAGCACCCTCGGCACGAAGTTGCGCGATCACCAAACCCGCTTCGATGGTCTTCCCGAGCCCGACTTCGTCGGCCAGGATGCAGCCACCATCGCCCAACCGGGACAGCGCGAAGATCACGGCCTCAATCTGATGCGGATTGGCGTCGATGTGCCCTGAGCGCTGTGGCGCGACGAAACGCCTTTCTTCGTCGGACCGGCGGCGGCGCATGACGTCCTCGGCAAACCATCTCCGTTGAATCGAATGTGTCATTCCCCCAGTCACGATCGACAAGCCAAGCCAGAAACCTTCCCCGACACAAGTGGGCAGTTTGGGCCAACGAAGTGCGGCGTACTGGACGCTCGGAGTCGCGCCGCTTGTGTAAGATGGGGACCGCTGTCGGACATTCCCCGAGCGGAGAATGCATGGTCGGTGACCCCGATTTCAAACCCAGAGCCCTTTCTGCGTCTTTCGAACGGGTGAGAAGCAGGCTGCTCGATCTCAGTCTCCGCAATCAACTTCTGAACTATCGCTTCCCACAACGGGGCTGCGTTCGACTGATCGATGAACGCATCGACTTCGTACATGACCGTCTGCTTGAAGGTCGTACCCTCACCTTCGAACCGATTCGCGCAGAGTTTGACGAAGATCTTGATGCGACCGAGACGGCTGACTTCGAGGCAAGAAAATCCGCATTCAAGCGCAGGCAGGATGCAGCCAAAGAGGCGGCAAAGCGGCTCGGTCTCGACACCTCGTTCGATCTGCAACCGTCAGGCGTAGGTCCGAAACAAGCGCGACACACCGACGAAAAACTACAGACGTTGCTGTTCCCAGTTGACCTCGAGGCGCAGCTGCGAAAGCTCGGCGCGACCGCACGAACCGCACTCGAGGAAACCGGATCGAACGTTCTCTATCTTGCGTGCGGATTTCTCGAATGGGCGGAGCGAGAGAAGGAAGAGAGGCGGCTCGCACCGCTCCTCCTTCTCCCGGTACAGATCGAGAAGAGCGACACCGACTTGAAGACGCAGACCGACGTGTTCCGCGTTCGAATGCGCGAGGAGCACCTCACCCGGAACGTCTCTCTCGAAGAGAAGCTGCGAGGCCCGGAGTTCAACCTCGTTTTGCCCGAACGCAACGAAGAAGCATCTCCGGAGCGGTGGCTCGATGCGGTAGCCGAGTTCCTGAAGTCACGAGGGTCCAGCTGGCACGTGAGACGTCAGCTGGTTCTCGGCACATTCTCGTTCGGCCGGCTGTTGATGTGGACGGATCTCGATACTCAGCGTTGGTCGAACGGGACGCAATTGGTGGACCATCCTCTCATCCAGTCCGTACTGAACGGAGGGGAAGAGGCTCAGGAGGAAGCCGGGCCGCTCTCCGAGGAAGCCTACAATCTCGAGGATCCAACGCTCGAAAAGCAGCTGCCTCCCATCGTCGTCGATGCCGACAGCTCGCAGCACAGCGTTCTCATCGATGCGGCGAAGGGCCGCAGCATGGTCGTCCAAGGGCCGCCGGGCACCGGCAAGTCTCAGACGATCACCAACCTGATCGCCGGTGCGCTTGCTCTCGGGAAGACGGTATTGTTCGTGACTCAGAAACTCGCGGCCCTCGAAGTGGTCGCGCGCAGGCTCCGAGAAGCCAACCTGGATGCCTTCTGCCTTCAACTCCACAGCCACCGCACGCAGAAGGCTGAGTTCTTGGACGATCTGCGCCGGCGGATCGCGTTGAAGCCATCTCGTGTGCGCGACTCGGACACGCCTGAGAAGGCTGCAGAACTCAAGCGCCAGCTGCAGACGTACAAGAGCCAGCTTCACCAACCGCTCGAACCACTCGGGAGGTCGCCTTTCGAGATCTTCGGAGCCGCGTTGAGGGCGAGACAGCGAATCGGTGGCTCTGCAACTCTCACCGAGCTGCGCGTTCCGGGCGCGACGTCACTATCTGCCTCCAGTCTTGAGACCCTCGTCGAGCTGGCGCGGAAGCTCGGCGACGCCCTCCGCACGGTCACTCGAGAGGACTCCGTTCTGGCGAGGCACCCTTGGGCTGGAGTCACACGGGCCAGCCTTGATCGCGCGCATCTCGTTCGCCAGTTGAAGACATGGCGCGAGGCAGTCTCGGCGCTACGTGCCGAAATGGAGACTTGTTCGAATGCAGTGGCGATGCCTCTTCAGCCCTCGGCTTCTCTCGCGGCTAGCATCTCGAAAGCGTCGGTCAAACTGTCTGACGCGACGGGGCATCTGCCGGCCCTCGCCCTGGCCTCAACTCGACGCGGCCTGCAGGAACTGCGAACCCTGACCGGGACATTGGCTGCGACTCAGAACGCATGGAGAGCGCTTGCTAGGAAGCCACCTGCGTTTCTCTCGTCGGCCACACTCGCGGAGATCGGAGGTCGCCTCGAGTCCTCTGTGCGCGCCCTGCCCTGCGAGATTCGCGTGGATGAGATCCCTCGAATTCAGGACGATATTCGTGGCTTTGCCGCTGATTCGGAGGCGGGGAGTCGACTGCTCGCGCGAGTGGCGGACATCGTCGGCGTCAGACTGTCTGCGTCCGTCGATTCTCTATTGGCGATCTCCGGCGTCATCGAGGGTGCACAGAAGCTCAGTGCAGATGCTTTGTCGCTGCGCTCTCCAGATCTCTTGCGGCGTGGTGCCCGCGAGCGGCTCCTGGCGCTCCACGAACGAATTCAGACTCTGCGGGTTCGCTCGGAAGAGCTCAGCAAGAAATACCTGCCGGATCTGCAGCCGACGGACGACTTATTGAAAATGCATCATGGCGTCGTCGCGGCGTCGAGTTGGTACTCGTGGCTGTTTGCTGACTACCGCTCCGCTCGTCGCGCATTTGCGTCGATGGCGCCGACGGTTCCAGCGAGCCGAGAGGCGATGCTGAATGGGTTTTCCGCGCTGATCTCATTTCGTGCGGAGGTGCGCGACCTCGAGCAGGACGCAACGATCAAGGAACTACTGGCCGAGCACGCAAACGGACTCAAGACCCCAAGTGGCGCCGCACTGGAGGCCCAGCGTTGGGCCACTGAGACACGCGACCTTCTCACCGGAGCTCACGCTACCGGCCAGGAGATGACGGAGCGGCTGCTCAGCGCCGACGCGTCAGTCATCGAGCGTCTTTCGACGCTGCCGTCGACCGCAACGGCTGAGATGGGCGCGATTGCGCGACTTGGTGCCACGGCCAGGCAGCGTCCGTACTTCATACCCGATCGCGCCATGAGCATTCAGGCCGTGCGCGACTCCTTGGATCTGCTTGCGCGGAGGCTGGCGGACATCGCACAGGCCGAAGCTCAGCTCGGCTCACTTGAGGCCGAGACCTCCCACGCCCTTGCGACGCGAGCAGCTTCGACAAGAAACGTGATGACTGTCGCCGAAACACTTGCCCGCGGCCCTTTGTTCGAAGGTGCCCCAAACGCTGCGCGGATTCTGGACAGCGACATCTCCGCCCTCTTGGAGGCGCAGCAAACAGCCGAAATGATTTGGGCGTCGACGCTGCCGGACGCCCTCTGCGCGTGGCTGCTCACAACTGACTCTGAAAACCGGTTGCCGTGGCTAAGGGAAGCCGGGCGCCGCCTTGGTACGGCAGCGACGAGACTACAGGTCGCCGCGGATCAAGCTTGCTCGCTGGGGGGAATCGGCGGCGCCCAGTGGCGTTCCGACAATCTCCAGGAAGTCGGAAACCGGCTGGACCTGGCACTGTCCAACGAGCCTGGACTGATCGATTGGTTGCACCTGTTGGCGGCACGCGGCGCTCTGGCCGATGACCCCGTCGGCAAGTCACTGGTCGATCCAATCCTTCAGTCTCCGACGAACAACGCAGGAGACATCGCGGAAGCAGCGCTGTTCCAGACCCTGGCTGACCACGCTCTCGCAGAGCGCCCCGCCCTGCACCGATTTCAGACCTCGAATCACGAACGGATTCGTGCCGAGTTCGCAGCGACCGATCGGTCGGCACTGGAGACGGTGCAGTCGCGCATCGCCCGACAGTTGCTCGCTCAACCCATCACGGGCGGTGTTCGGACAGGCCTGGTGAAAGACCGCACAGAGCTTGGTCTCATCGAGCATGAGCTCCAGAAACAACGAGGTCATGTTCCGATCCGCAGATTGATCGCTCGGGCCGGCAAGGCGCTCCAACAGCTGATGCCGTGTTTCATGATGGGGCCACAGTCAGTCGCGCAGTACCTCCCAACCGACAGTGTCTCATTCGATCTCGTGATCATGGACGAAGCGTCCCAAATGCGACCTGAGGATGCGCTGGGAACCCTCGCGCGTGGGCGACAGGCGATAGTCGTTGGTGATCCTAAGCAACTGCCGCCCACTTCATTCTTCGAGGCACAAGGAGATGACGAGGAAGAAGTCAGTGTGAACCAAGAATCGAAGCCAACGGGCAAGACGGGCTTCGAGGATGCGGAGAGCATCCTTCAGGCAGCGAGCGGCGCCTTCCCCAACAAGTGCATGCTCACCTGGCATTACCGATCTCGCCACCACAGTCTGATCGAGTACTGCAACCATCGATTCTATGATGGTCGACTCGTCGTCTTCCCATCTCCCGAGGAGACGACTGAGCAACAGGGTGTCGTATTCGAGCGTGTCTCCGGTGCCACGTACGTCGCAGGCAGCCGGGTGAACGAGGTTGAGGCAAGGCTCGTCGCAAAAGCCGTCGCAGAACACGCGAGACGAACTCCGGAACGCTCGCTCGTCGTGGTGACGCTGAACGGAACTCAACGAGAGTTGATCGAACGACTGATCGCGGACGCGGCCAAGGAAGACCCCCTTCTCGCTCGCTTCATCGAGCCTAGTGAAGATCGACACGAACCCTTCACGGTGAAGAATCTCGAGAACGTGCAAGGCGACGAACGTGACGACGTCTTCATCTCACTGACGTTCGGGCCAGACAGTGCCGGGCGGCTCGTCCAAAACTTTGGCCCGATCAACCAGGAGAACGGCGATCGCCGCCTGAACGTGCTGTTCACACGTGCTCGGCGCGCACTTCGGGTCTTCTGTTCATTCGACCCGGGTGAGTTGCGAGTGACCGACAGCTCTTCCGCCGGGCTGCGAGTGCTTTCAGAATACTTGCGGCACGCCGCGAAAATTGGCCCCGCTGTCGACATCGTTCAAACAGCGAAGGGTCCCGATTCGGCATTTGAGCTTGCGGTGGCGGACGCATTGCGTGGGCGAGGCCTTGACGTACAACTGCAGGTAGGCGTCGCCGGCTATTTCATCGATCTCGGCATTCGCGACCCCGAGCGACCGGGCGTGTTTGCGCTGGGCGTCGAATGCGATGGCGATCGGTACCACCGCGCAAAGTCCGCGCGCGACCGCGACCGCCTTCGCGATGCGGTGCTGACGGGATTGGGCTGGAAGCTGCACCGCGTTTGGGCGACGGATTGGTACAGAAATTCGGTGGCACAGACCCAGCGCATCGTCGACGCGATTGCGGCGCTTCGTCGAGCTCCTCTTGCGGATCGCAGCGCGACGGCGGTCGAGATCGAAGAGCGACAGCACGCGCTCAACATGGGCCTGAAGAGCAGCAAGCACCGTAGAGAGGGGGCAGAACGAGGGAGTGTCCAAGCGGAGCCGATCGACGCACTCGACACGACGCAAATAGATCCACCCCCGAACGATGCCCGTCCCACTGCTCCGATCGAACCACGCGGAGGTCCAGCTCCTACTCCGCCAATGGTTCCGTCGCCGAATGAGCTCACGCAGCCAAGCCGACCGAGGTTGTCGCTGTTGGAAGCGATTCGATCGGAATTACCGGTCGACGCGCTCACGTGTGCCACCTGTGGCCAGAAGTTGGGCTTGAGGCTGAGCGAGAAGGGGCCATTTCTGCAATGCGGCACGCCGGCGTGCGTGCGGCGAAGGCCAGTGAACTTCGACCATGCCAAGGCCGCTGCTCTCCGATTCAGACCCCAATGCGATTGCGGGCGCCCTGCGAAGCTGATCAATATGGGGAGCCACTCATTCTTCGGGTGTACGACGCACCCGGAATGCCGCAATCACTACGACTGGCTCGCTTTTGATCAGCGCGTTGGCACGACGTCGCCCTAGCTGTGAAGTCTCAGTAGGTCGTGCCTCGCCTGCTGCGCCACAGCCAGGGAGCGGGAAGAATGATCTCGACGCAACAGAGTGGGCCTGCGCTCGCTTCGCTCGCTCCGGCGATCGACACGCACGACGGCGACAAGTGGCTTCAAAACTCAACCGCCCTGAGGGGTCACTTTTGGTGACGCCAGGGGGTCAGAAATTGCTGACGCCTGACACTAGGAGATTCTCGCGTGGCCACGCGCGGCGTTACACCATGGCCCTGAGGGACCTGCACAGCGCCTAGACCCGTGGTGGGTCCTCCTCGCGTTCGTGATGGCGGTGCCGCCCGATCGCCTTGACCAATTGCTGCAGAACTTCCTGCGCCGCCACATCTTTCCTGCCAAGCACACCGGGATCCGGACTGCCGTCGCGAAGTGAGGTCGAGACACCGGCGGCCTCGAGCAGTTCGATACCCGCACCGAGCGCCAGCAGAGTCTTCGCGTGGCGGTATTGGTCCTTGAGAAATTCCAGTGTGTGGCCAGCCGCGCCGAGCAGGCTCACCGCTTTCTCGCCGTCGGGAACGACCACCGCGTCCCAAAGTACAGACGGGGCCGTCTCGAGAGTCACCTCGATGGCGATGGTCTCGCCGCGTTCGGTCTTGACGTGACCCAGTCGCAGCCCCACGTAGCGAGGCACGGCTCCCTGGGCGACAAGCGCCTCGTGCACTGCAACGGCTCCGTCACCGTCGACACCATCAGCGACCAGAATGGCGATGCGACGAGTACGAATGCTCCCGTCGCCAGGCCGCGCCATCAACGACAGCGACGGAGACACTTTCACCTCTGGTTTCGGTTGCCGCGCAATCGCACGGGGCATCGCCGCCGGCATTTCCAAGCCGAGACCAGCGCCAACCGCCGTCGCGAGCTCCGAGTCGACGTTCACCAACATCGACACCACTCGCTCACGAATCGCGGGCACCTGCACTTTGGTCAGCTCAAAACGAAAAGCACGAACGATGTGCGCTTTCTCAACGGCCGATTGGCTGTTCCAGAAGAGAGTCGCCTGATTGAAGTGCTCGGCAAACTTTTCGGGCTTCCCACGCAGCTTGTCGCCTTCGAGCGGCTCGCGAAACGAAGTGAAACCGGCTGTCTTGCCCGCCTGGAACGGGCACCCACCGGCGAGCGAATTCGGCTCGTAGGAGACCCGGCCACGGTTGATCTGCTGACGGTGAAGGCCGTCACGCTGATTGTTGTGGGCCTGCGCGACGGGCGCGTTGATCGGAATCTCATGAAAATTTGGACCTCCGAGCCTCGACAACTGAGTGTCGTGGTACGAATGAATGCGCCCGGCGAGCAACGGGTCGCTGGAGAAGTCGATTCCCGGCACGACGTTCGCAGTGCAGAAGGCCACTTGCTCCGTCTCGGCGAAGAAGTTGTCCGGGTTGCGGTTGAGGACGAGCCGGCCGACAGGAACCAGCGGCACCAGTTCCTCGGGCACGAGCTTGGTCGCGTCGAGCACGTCGAAGGTAAATCGCTCGGCCTGTTGCTCGTCGAAGATCTGAAACGACAACTCCCACTCGGGGAAAGCGCCTGCCTCGATCGCCTCCCAGAGATCGCGCCGGTGAAAATCGGGGTCGGCGCCCGAGATCTTCACCGCTTCGTCCCAATCGAGTGAGTGGGTCCCGAGCACCGGCGACCAGTGAAACTTCACGAACTTCGATTTCCCCTTCGCATCGACCAATCGGTAGGTGTGCACCCCGAAGCCCTGCATCATTCGGTAGCTGCGCGGGATCGCCCGGTCAGACATCACCCACATCAACATGTGCATCGACTCAGGCATCAACGACACGAAGTCCCAGAAGGTGTCGTGGGCGCTGGCTGCCTGAGGCATCGCATGGTGCGGCTCGGGCTTCAGCGCGTGCACGAGGTCGGGAAACTTCATCGCGTCTTGAATGAAGAAGACGGGAATGTTGTTGCCGACGAGGTCCCAGTTGCCTTCGTCGGTGTAGAACTTCACCGCGAAGCCACGCACGTCTCGCGCGGTGTCGGTGGAGCCACGCTCCCCAGCGACCGTGGAGAATCGAACGAAGACCGGAGTTCGCTTCCCGGCATGGGAGAATACGGACGCACGCGTGACGCCGGTCATTGCCTTGGTGCACTCGAAGAAGCCGTGGGCCGCGGAGCCGCGTGCGTGCACGATGCGCTCAGGAATTCGCTCGTGATCGAAGTGCGTGATCTTCTCGCGCAAGATGAAGTCTTCGAGAAGAGCCGGCCCACGCAGGTCCGCCTTGAGGGAGCTCTGGTTGTCGGCGATGGGCACGCCAAAGTTGGTGGTGAGCCGCTGTCCCCCAGAATCGACGCGCGCACGGTCGAGGGGAAGAACCAACGGGTTCACGCCGGGCGACACTTGACCCGCGCCCACTTTGTTCGAAGACGTGCTCTCGGTCAGGGTGCTGCCCGTCGTGACCACCTCAGATGGAGCTGCGGACTGGCCCGGGTCTGGATCATGTCCGCCAAACTCTGACGCCTTGTTCTCATTGAAGGGAAACGCGGCGGCGAGCTCCTGGGTCGCATTCATTTTCTCGATGAGCGCCTCTGCCGAGTGCGCTGAGTCGCCAACTGAGGGGCCTCCAATGGTGGAGCGCGCAGTGCTGGACGACGACTTGGCTTTCGATGCAGAACGTTTCTTGGACATGCGAGCGCCCTCTGCATGCGCCGCGCCTACACGCTCAAGCTCTGAACACAGCTCGCGATGGTCACCTGAGAAGAAGACTGGCTTCGTATCGCGTCACTTCGAGCGACTCGCTGGCACGGCTCTGCAGGCTGAAGTGGCGCAGTCCGGTAACGGACTACAAGGTGACCGCAGGCGATTCAGATCCCACGAGCGCGGTTGACTGCGTCGAGGAGTTCCTGGGTCTCGAAGGAGCGAGGGAGTGCGGTCACCCCCTGCGGCGCCCGACGGGTGTCGTTCATCACGGCGATCACCGGAACTGTCGAGAGCGCCCGGTCGTCTTCCAGAGCGCGCATCACCTGCTCGCCTTCGTAGAGCGGCGAGCCCAATCGAAGCACCAACACGGAGGGTCGAGCCTCGCCGCCCAGCGCCGCTCGGGCGTCGGCAGCCGTAGAGACCCCCGTCACGGGCAATCCGGCGTCCTCAAGCGTCTGGCTGAGCGCCTCACGGATCGCCGCGTCATCGTCGACGACCAGCACCGGAGCAGCTCCCGGCGCTCCCGGCTTCGAATGGGCAGGGGTCACACGTTTCGGCAACTTGACCGTGAACGTGGTGTGGCCGTCGTCGCTCGCGACATCGACCGTGCCACCGTGGGCAATGGCAATCTGCCGGCAAATGAACAGTCCCAGTCCCAACCCCATCGAGCGGCTGGCCAACGCTCGCTCGGGGCGAGCCCGAAACGGGTCGAACAGCGTCGGCATCAGCGATGGTGGCACCGTGCCTGCGTTTCGAACTGCTATCTCGATCTGTCGCTCGTCACCCCGCGCCGAGATTTCGACGCGGTCACCTGAGCCATGGGTGAGCGCGTTCGCCACGAGGTTGGAAAACAGCTGGAGCAGACGTCCCGGGTCGCCCGCGGAGCTGAGCTCGCCCTCGTTAGTGACGACCACCGTTCGGTTCGGGTGTACCGGGCGAAGCTCTTCAACGCTTTGTAGTAACAAGTTGCCCAAGTTCACTGTCTCGCGGGCCCTGGCCAACCCAAGCCCGCCGCCAAGTCGCGCCCGAGTGAGGTCGAGCAGTTGGTCGATCATCTGGCTCATGCGCATGCCGGAGCTGACCACCCGGCCTGCATTGCGAAGTGCCTTTGGGCTCGTCACGTCGCGCTCGAGCAATTGCGCCCCAGCCACCATCGCTGAAAGGGGATTGCGCAGGTCGTGGCCGAGTATGCCGATGAACAGCTCATTGAGCGCGAGCGCTTCAGCGAGATCCTGGCGTTGGCGGTACAGCTCATAAAACACGTCCGCCTTGCTCTTGATCACTCGTGGATCGAGCGGCTTGAAGAGAAAATCGACCGCGCCAGTCTCGTAGCCCTTGAAGATGCGTTGCTGGTCTCGAGTGCCGGCGGTGAGAAAGATGATCGGCACACGCTTTGTGCGCTCCGCGCCGCGCATCAACTCGGCCAGCTCGAAGCCGTTCATCTCAGGCATCTGCACGTCAAGGATCGCCAGCGCGACCTCGTGCGTCAAAAGCAATTCAAGGGCTGCGGCCCCAGATGTGGCCATCAAGACTTCCAGGCCGGGCCGCCGTAGTACCGCCTCGAGTGCAACGAGATTGTCTTCGATATCGTCCACCAGCAGAAACTTCACACCCGCGCTCATCGTGTTGCCTCCACGTTCCGCAGTCCGCCTGCGAGGTGCGCCATCGCTTCTCCGATTCGCGAAGGGTTCAACACCTCGTCGGGCCGCATCGCGGCAAGTGCCGCGCGCGGCATCAGGGCTTCCCGGGAGGATTCCGGCGATTGCACGACTGTCCGCCCTCCGGCCGCGGCAATCGCCCTCATCCCGCACACGCCATCTTCGTTCGCCCCAGAAAGAAGCACCCCGAGCAGCCGGTCTCGATAGGCCTCAGCCGCCGATTCAAACAGCACGTCGATCGACGGCCGACTGAAGTGGACGGGCTCATCGACCGACAACGAGAAGCTATGGTCACGCTCGACCAGCAGATGGTAGTTCGGCGCTGCGACGTACACGTGGCCTGGCGAGAGAGGCTCCTTGTCATCGGCTTCGCTCACAGGCAACGGACACCAAGCACCGAGCAGAGCGGCAAGCACGCTGGGCCGAGTCGGCAGCAGATGCACCGCAATGACGACAGGAACAGCAAAGCCGGGTCGGAGCTGCGGCAGCACTTGCTCGAGGACGTCGAGTGCGCCAGCGGAACCACCGATCACGATCGCGTTCACCCGGCTCATGGCCCACTCCGTTGATAGATGCGCACATCCGGTGAGAACTCGCGGAAGGCAACCGCGTGCCCCGAGAAGCGCAGCGTTTCCTTCAAACCGAGCCCAAGGAAGCCCCGCCGGCAAAGCGCGTCACGGAGCACCGACACCGCTCGGTCCTGCAGCGGTCGGTCGAAGTAGATCAGTACGTTGCGGCAGCTCACCAGCTGCATCTCGGCGAACGCACTGTCGGTGGCGAGGCTGTGGTCGCTGAAGAGAATCGAGCGTTTCAGCGCTCGATCGAGTACCGCGGAGGCCGCATTGGCAGTGTAGTAGTCGGCCAGCGAGCCGCGCCCTCCAGCGGCGAGGTAGTTCTCACTGAATCTCTGGAAACGCGAGGTCTCGTACACACCTTCGCGCGCAACTCTCAGGCTATCCGGGTGAATGTCGGTTGCGTAGATCTGGGTCACACCAAGCAGTCCCTCTTCGTGAAGGAGAATCGCCAGCGAGTAGGCTTCCTCGCCGGTCGCGCAGCCGGCGACCCAGACCTTGAGCGAGGGATAGGTGCGAAGAATCGGCACGACCTTCTCGCGAAGCGCCTTGAAGTACGGTGGGTCACGAAACAAATCGCTCACCTGCACCGTGAGGAAACGAAGCAACTCGGTGAAGACGATTGGGTCGTGGAGCAGGCGTTCCTGAAGGCGGGAAAGGGTATGAAACCCAAAGTGGTGCAGCGCCGACTCGAGTCGTCGCTTGAGGGACGCTTCGGCATAGTCGCGAAAATCGTAGTGGTAGCGCTCGAAGATCGCCTCCAGTAGCAACTTGCGCTCGATCTGCGCTTCGTCGGGTACGGTCACCTTGGCATCCAAACGCGCGCCAGCGAGAGCAGCTTGTCGACATCGAGAGGCTTGGCGATGTAGTCGCTCGCACCCGCGGCGAGGCAGCTCTCGCGGTCGTCGGCCATCGCTTTGGCGGTAAGCGCAATCACCGGCAGCTTCTGCAGGTGCGGCTGCTTGCGGATTTCCCGCGTCGCTTCCAGCCCGTCCATCTCGGGCATCATCACGTCCATCAGCACCAAGTCTACGCCCGGCTTGTTCTTCAGGTGGTTGAGTGCTTCCTTGCCGTTGCGCGCGATCTCGACTTTGGCGCCGCGCGGCTCGAGCAGACTGCTGAGCGCGAAGATATTGCGCACGTCATCCTCGACGATCAGCACTCGGCGCCCTTCGAAGACCGCGTCGCGATGCCTGGCGGTCTTGAGCATCCGCTGCTGATCTGGCGGCAGCTCTGACTCGACCTGGTGGAGGAACAAGGTCACTTCGTCCAGCAACCGCTCTGGCGAGCGCGCACCCTTGATGATGATCGAACTCGAGAATCGGCGAAGCTGCTGCTCTTCATCGCGCGACAGCGAACGACCGGTATACACGATCACAGGTGCCATCGGCTCAGCCCGGCCGGTCATCTCCTCCAGCAACTCGAAGCCGGTACGGTCAGGGAGCGAGAGGTCAAGCACCACGCAATCGAATGGACGCTCCGACAACTGCGTGAGCGCCTCCGCGGCTGTGCTGACCGGTACTGTCTCGACGTCACCCGACTTAAGCAATTGGCAGGTGGCCTCCCGGTGGATGGGGTCATCTTCGATCACCAGCACGCGCCGTAGCTTCTGGGTGAACTTCGCCTCGAGCTTGCCAAGAGCATCGACCAATTCTTCATGTCGAATTGGCTTGAGCGCGTACCCGAGCGCCCCCATCTCGAGCGCAGCCTGGGTGTGGTCCGCGACGGAAACGATGTGGACCGGAATGTGCCGGGTATCCGGGCTGTGTTTGAGGGCATCGAGAACCGAGAGGCCGGAGCGATCGGGCAGACCCACGTCGAGCACGATCGCGCTCGGCGCGCGCTCCTTGGCCAGCCGCAGCCCCTGCGCTGCGTCGTGCGCCGTCAGCACCTCGAACTCGAGCTCTTCCGCCAGATCCTTCACCACTTGAGCGAACGCACGATCGTCTTCGATGACCAGAATCGAGCGAGGCCCAGTCGACACAGTCTGCCGGGCGGGCAGGCGTGCGCGAGGGGGTGACCCGCGCGCGTCCGTCGGGGCCGCAGGAAACTCTGTGCGCCCAGTCGGGGCCTGCGCCGGCAAGCCGGCGTATTCGACTGGCAAGACGAGGGTGAAGGTGCTCCCACGACCAGGAGCACTGTCGACGGTGAGCTCTCCCCCAAGCAGGTGGGCCAAGTCTCGTGAAATCGAAAGACCCAGCCCAGTGCCTCCATACTTGCGATTGGTGGTGCCGTCCGCCTGCCGGAACGCTTCGAAGATCACGTCATGCTGACTTGGCGCGATCCCGATACCCGTGTCGCGCACGTCGAATGCGACCTTGCCACCTGCAGGGCGCAGCTGCAGAGACACCCCACCCTGTTCGGTGAACTTCAACGCGTTCGAGAGCAGATTGCGCAGGATCTGCGAAAGGCGCGTCGGGTCGGTCGTCAGATTGGCCGGCGTTCCCTCGGCGACGGTGATCTCGAAGCCGAGTGCCTTGTCCTTTGCAACTGGGAGGAACACGTCATTGAGCTCATCAATGAGCCGGCTCACCGGCACCCTGCCCGTCCTCACGTCGAGCTTGCCGGCCTCAATCTTCGAAAGATCGAGAATGTCGTTAATCAACACCAACAGGTCGTTACCTGCCGAGTAGATCGTCTGCGCGAAGCGCAACTGCTCCTCGTTGAGATTGCCATCACGATTCTCGATCAGCACCTTCGCGAGGATCAGTGAGCTGTTCAGTGGCGTTCGGAGCTCGTGCGACATGTTGGCGAGGAATTCACTCTTGTAAGTGCTGGCGCGCCGGAGCGCGGTCTGAGCGTTCGTCAAATCGTCGCGCTGGCGTTCGAGCGAGATCGTCTGCTCTTCCAGCTGAGCGTTGATCTCTTCGAGCTCGGCCTGCTGATTGCTCAGGCGCTCCTGCGACTGCTGCTGTGCGCGCGTCTGCTGCTCCAGTTCTTCGTTGTTGACGCGGAGTTCCTCCTGCTGGGTCTGAAGTTCTTCCGCCTGGCGCTGGGTCTCTTCGAGCAGGTTCTTGAGGTTTTCACGATACTTTGCGGATCGGAACGCTACGCCGATCAGTGGCGCGAGCTGAGACAGCAGTTCGAGCTCGTGGGTGGCGACCCGACGCAAGAAGCCCACCTCGACAACAGCGGCGGGCACACTGTCGACATACACGGGCGCGACCACCAGGTGCCGAGCAGGTCTCGCGCCGAGGCCGGAGCTGACCTCGAAGAACCCCGCCGGCACATCGTCGATGCGAATGAGTTGGCCGCTCTTGAGTGCCTGTTCGGTGAGGCCTCCCAGCCTGCTCGACACCGAGCCCGCGGTTGCCAGTCGAGCAGCGCTCTCACTGACGCCCCATGTCCCGGCGAGCGAGAGGCTGCCGCCGGCATCGGCGGTCCAAACGGCGCACAGCGGCACGTCGAGGTAGCGACCCACCAACGACGCAACGTTCTCGCCGGTTTTCTGAACCGATTGTTCGCCCTGGACAGCCCGGCCGAGCTCGTTCTGCCCGCTCTTCAACCAGGCCTGCGTCTCCTGCGCGCGAAAGTCCCGCGACGAAAGCATCGCCGCGGTGATGATCAAGAAGAGCAACACTGCCGCGCCACCAAAAGTGAGCGTCGACGTCAACGACACCAGCCTGTCAGACTCCGTCGTGCGCTGCTCGAGCAGCTGACGCTCTGTCCTGGTGAGATCGGCCACCAAGGCGCGAATTTGGTCCATCTGCTGCTTGCCCGCGTCGGTCCGCACAAGTTCGAGCGCGGCCTCTGGGTCCGTTCGCCTTAGCTCTACTGTCTTCTTCAGTTCGCTCATCTTCGCGTCGATCGCCTTGGTGAGCGCCGCGAATTGCTCTGCTTGATGGCCTTCGTTCGAGAGCGCGGCCCTGGCTCCTTCGACCGCGGGACCGAGCGCGGTGAGCGCTTGATTGTAGGGCTCGAGGTAACGCTCCGCGCCGGTGAGAAGAAAGCCCCGTTGGCCTGTCTCGGCGTCTTTCAGCAGGGAGCTGAGTGCCTCCAACCGTTGGGTCGCCTCCATCGTCTGAGTGACGCGACGCGATCCTTCGACCCGGTCTTGGAATGCGCGGTACGAGACGGTGGAGATGCCAAGCACTGCTAGCGTGGCGGCCACGAAACCCGAGAGGCTCTTCACAGGAAGGAGACGCTTCAGGCGGGAGCGCTCCCGGGTGAAGATTTGCTTAGAAGTCATCTAGAGCGATCCTCGAACTTGATTTCGGAACAATCGGTAAGAACCGTTTCGCGACGCAAGCTCCCTGTGTCGACTCCGAGGTCGGCGTTACCGAGCGGTGCCTTTCGGTGAGGATGGGACCGCGAGGGCGTTGGTAACTGGTCGGTGGCGAAGTCGTCGCGCGGGCGCTCGAAAGCCTGCAGCGTCAATTGATCAACGCAGTTCGCGCGTGATGTCCTGCAGGGACCACGAGGCTCTCGCCAGCAGCGAGCTCCCCCAGGCGATCGCGAGTCATGTCCTCAGAGAAGCCGCGCATCCTTATCGTCGACGACCAGAAGGATGTCGCCGACGCCGTCTGTCGACTGTTGCTCGGAGCCGGCTTCGAGGTGGAAACCGCCTATTCTCCCGAGGATGCCCTCTCGCGAGTTGATCGCTTCAAGCCTGCGGTCGTCATCTCGGACTATGACTTGGGACCAATGACGGGCGAACGGCTGCTGCTCGAGATCATTCACCGACGCCCGACCACTAGGGGGTTGATTGTGTCTGGCCGTCCTTCTGCCGCGGCCTCAGCGAGCTTCCCCTTCGTTGCAAAACCATTCGTGGCAGCCACGCTCATGGCTGCCGTGCGAGCTGTTCTGCAAGTCGCGAATGACTAGGCTCTTGCCTCCGCAATAAGCCGCGGAGCATTCCACGAACTGCACAGCTGGCGTTGCGAACCTGCGACCAACCGTGGCGGTCACCGGCGGAACCCGCGACATCAAAGAGGGCGGCATCGAACCGTCGACGCTACTGCTTGCGTATGGGATCGCGGGAACACGAAAAGAGGAGTTCGGCCCAAGACCAGGCGTCGAGTCTCCTCGAAGCCGTCGTTGCGAACGTCATGGAGGGCGTTCTCGTCGCCGACCCAACGGGCGAGATCGTGCTGGCAAGCACTGGAGCATCGCGCATTCTCGGGATCGACAAGGAGGCGCTGTGCATGCCGACCAAACTGCTCGAGCGACGGTTTCACCTCGGCATCTCAGACGGAGCCGCCAACCTCGGTGCGTTGTCTTACGCGCTCACCGGCCGTAGGTTCGAACCGCACGAACAGCTTGCGGTCGACGCTTCAGGTCGTGAACGCACACTCGTCATGAGTGCCAACCCGTTGTCGGAGTACGACCTCGCAGGTGCGGTATTGGTGTTCGCGGACGTCACCGAGCATCGGCGTCTGGAGGCTGAGCTCCGGCGATCGATTGCCTTCCGCGAACGCCTGATGGGAATCGTCAGTCACGATCTCCGTCAGCCGCTGAGCGCCATCGCGTTGGCGATGCACCTGTTGCTCTCGCACCGGGACGCGCCCGCTTGGATCATCAAACCAGCGCGCCGGTCGCAGAAGTCGGTTGAACGCATGAGCCGTATGGTGTCTGACCTCTTGGACTTCGCTCGCATCCAGGCACACCTCGGTTTGCCGATCGCGCCAGAGGAAATGGATGCTCGAGAGACGATTCGCGAAACGATCGATGAGTTTGACGTTTCGCACGCCGATCGAATTGAACTCCACACCCATGGTGGACCGGCAGTCGGAATGTGGGATTCAGACCGTTTGGCGCAGGCCGTCGCGAATCTGCTCAAGAACGCAGTTGAGCACGGCACAGCCGACACTCCAATCGTCGTCGGACTGTGGGACGAGCCGACACAGATTCGAATCACGGTCGAAAACCAGGGAGAGACCATTCCCACCGAATCTCAGAACTCGATCTTCGACCCATTTCGACACTCGGGCTCGGAGAGGCGCGGTGGCGGCCTCGGTTTGGGACTGCACATCGTCTACGAGGTTGCCAAAGCGCATCATGGAAACGTGACGGTCAACTCCGAAGCCGGGAGGACGACGTTCACATTGACGCTTCCCAAATGAGTTAACGCCCAACGGCAGGGCCAAGCGCTGCTCGAACCTTACCCAGCAAGGCATCGGGCACGATGGGCTTTGGAAGAAAGGAGAAGCCCGAGGGGAGGTCGTCGAGAGCCAAAGCGTGCTGTGAGTACCCCGACATCAGGACGACCTTCGTTGACGAAGAGAGTGCGACGATCTTGTGCGCAAGCTCCGCGCCACTGCTTCCGTCGAGCACCAAATCGGTGAGCAGCAGATGAAGTGGTCGGTCCAAGGTTCTGAATGTGTCGAGAGCAGCATCTGCGGAAGCGGCGACCACGACTTTGTATCCAGCGCGGGCCAGCACCTGTTGGACGACGCGGCGCATGGAATCGTCGTCGTCCACGACGAGCACTGTCTCCTCGCCAGACAGGGAGCTCACCACCTTCGGCAACGGAGCTGCGGAAACCCCGGTATGGCTCACCGGGAAGTACAGCTTGAAGGTACTACCGCGGGTGAGTTCGCTGTACACGTAGACGACTCCCCCACTCTGCTGCACGATTCCGAGCACCGACGACAATCCAAGCCCAGTCCCCTTTCCGCGCTCTTTCGTGGTGAAGAAGGGCTCGAAGATTCGATCCTTGGTCTCTTGGGTCATTCCGGTGCCAGTGTCGGACACGGAGACGATCACCTGTGAACCCAACTTCGCACCTGGATGAGACTCGACGTAAGCGGCATCAAACTCAGCGTCCGACGTTTCGAGAGTGAGCTGCCCACTGCCCGCCATCGCGTCCCGCGCATTCGCGGCAAGATTCATCAGCGCCTGCTCCAGTTGCCCACGATCGATCTTGATGCGGCGGTGGACGGAGTGAGGCGCAACCTTCAGGATGATCCCGGCACCGCACAGTTGCTTCAACAGCGGAGCGAGCTCAGTCATCACTTGATTCACGTCGAGCACTTGCGGCTCGAGTACCTGTTGTCGACTGAAGGCCAGCATCTGTTGGGTGAGCTTGGCGGCACCGTTGCCAGCCTTGACGATTCCCTCGACGCTCTCTCGCCGAGAATCGCCCGGCGCGATGTCTTCCAGGAGCAGCGTCGCGTAACTCAACACCACTGACAGCGAATTGTTGAAGTCGTGGGCGACGCCGGCGGCCAGGCGGCCGATCGCCTCCAGCTTCTGCGCCTGACGAAGCTGCGCCTCGGCCTGGGACAGTGCGCGCTCTGCCTTCGCGCGCTCGGCGAGCTCATGCTGCAGGGTATCCACCAGCTCAGCATTGGAGATCGCGAGGGCTGCGTGATCTGCAAGCACCTGGGCGAGCTCGCAATCACGCTGATCGAAACTTGGAAGCTTCGGGTCGTACCTCCCCAGACTCAATGCGCCCACCGCCTTGCCGCGGGAACGAAGCGCGACCATCAAGCCGCTGTGCATCCGGTGACGTTCGCCAAAATCGGCATGAGGCGACGATGCAAGATCCCGATGCGCCTCTGGCGCCAGATGCGGAATGAGAACGGCCTCGCCGGTCCTGATCAGTTTCCGGTAGATGGGATGTTCGGCGACCACGATGGGTCTGGCGGCCAGCAGTCGTTCGATCTCGGCCTTCACCTCGAGGTCGGTCGCGTGCACGGCGACAGGGCTCAGAGTCAGCCCGTCAGCCGAGAGCAGCTGCACCGTGCAGGTGTTCTGCAGCAGCCCGGCGATTCGCTCGGCAACCAGCCGCACCAGCGCACGATAGTCGGTCGTGGTCTCTGCGAACGCTCGCAGAGTCTGCCACACCATCGCCACCTTCTCCTGAAACAGGTCGAGCCCCATGAACGCCCTCGCCGTAGACCAAGGGGTTCATCATCTGCCACGGCCGCAACGACGGCAAACTCACGCCTAGAGCAGTGGTGCTTTCCGCCTTTCAACGAATTCTGCGGTACCGACACCGGTCACGAATGTGGGCCTGAAAGTACTCGCCCTTCGAACCTGCGCTCATGAACGCCGTTGGCGTCGGCTCCTGGCTAGGTTCAGACCCGCGCTAGCGGGTGCTTCTGCTGGATTGGCAGAATCTTGATGAAGGGCGGCACACTGTGGCGATCCTTCTTGCCTACCTCGACGGCTTTGACGTGGTTATCGAGCAACAGCGCGGTGAAGACAGAGACGTTCAGCAACTCCGAGAGCCACTTGCCCCCTGCCACGCTGCCTAAGGACTGGAGGTAGTGGATATACTCATGGAGAACGACATCGCCGGTTGAGCAGACGGTCGACGGTCAGGATCGACTCCCCGAGACTAAGGTACTGGCATCGTGATTTGATCGACGCAACTCGAAAGCGGAACGGGAGCAACGCGTGGCCGACTCGGTTCGTCTTGTGGATCCGAAGGATCTCCACAAGAACAAAGACAACCCTCGCCTTATCTTCCGACAAGAAGACTTAGACGCGCTGGAAAAGAGCATCGCGGACCAAGGCATCTTGGTCCCACTCACGGTCTTCCAAGAAGGCGACATCTATCGCCTACTCGATGGCGAGCGCCGATGGCGCTGCGCGATCAAACTCGGCCTGCCCAGGGTTCCAGTCATCGTTCAGCCGAAGCCGAACAAGCTTCAGAACCTAATGATGATGTTCGCGATCCACCACGCGAGAAAGGACTGGGACCCTCTTCCGACGGCGCTCAAGCTACAAGACCTAGAGACGGAATTTCAGAAGAAGCACGACCGAAGCCCCAGCGAGGCTGAGCTGGCAGGGTTGGCATCAATGTCTCGCGGGGAGGTACGTCGTCTCCGTACGTTGTTATCGCTTCCCGAGAACTACCGGCAAGAGCTGTTGGATGAACTTGAGAAGCCGCGGAATGAGCAGGTTCTGACGGTGGACCATGTACTGGAGGTCACCAAAGCCGCGACAGCACTCGAGAAGCGCGCAGTCGTGGACGAGAGGGGCGCCGAGCATCTGAGGCGTGCGCTTATTCACAAGGTTCGCACCGGCGTTTCGCAGAGCACGTTGGAGCCGCGAAAACTCGCTCGGTTGGCTCGCGCGGTCGACCGAGAAGAAGTCGAAATGAAAACCGCCGTGTCGGTTGTGCGGCGATTGATTAATGACGCGGATTTCACGATCGAGATGGCGTTTCATGAAACCGTTGAACAGATCGATTTTCAGCACGGCCTTGAGCAGCTAACGACTCGCGTGAGTGGGTGGCTTGAGGAGCACGCCAAACGGAAGTACCGATTTTCGCCGAAGCTTCGCAAGACCCTTGAGGAGCTTCAGCGCCAACTGCATCGCGCTCTCTCCTGATGCCGAAACGCAACTTCGATACCGTCACCGAGGAGTTGTTGCCTTGCGCGACGGCGCTGGCCGAGCACCTCGCTGGCCACGGCTACTCCGTGGTTGTCGAGGCGCAGGAGCTCGCGTATCCGTACACGCCCACGCTTCGGTGCAAGCGCAGGCATACGACAGTGCTGATCGAGGTTGCGGCAGCCGTCGATATCAAGCGCCTTTTGGTGTGGGCGGCGTTTTGCAAATCTAGCGGCTCGGATACTCGCATTGCGATCGCTGTTCCCACCCGGGTGCGCGTTGCCGGCACCGCGATCGATCGGGATATCGCGATCGCCGATGCCGATCTACTGAGGCTGCAGGAGGCAGGTGTTGGTCTCTATCGCTTCGACGGGAGCGGAGTGATGGCTAACATTCTCGCGCGAGACCTCGGAGTGAACATCGCGCTTCCTGCGTTGGACGGCTACCCGCGGGAGATTCGTGAGGCCTTGGGTCCCGCATACGATCATTTTGAGCAAACGAATTGGCGCGAAGCCTACGAGGAAGCTGCAAAGGCCTTAGAGAGTGCGGCTCGTCGCTACCTGAAGCGCTGGTCCAAGCTTGGGCGGATCATGGTGCTCAAGGCGGGTGTCGCGACGCGACTTACGCCAGGCGAAATCGACAAGATGACGATGGGCGGGCTTGCGACTGCTTATGGGAAAATCCAAGCGCCAAATCTGGCCGACACCACCATCGAAAAGGCTCTTCGTTCTCTCAACAAGGACCGCATTGGCGTCGTGCACAAGAACGACCACAAGCGTACCGAGAAGAATCTACGCAAGAATGTCGGGACACACATGTGGACGATTATTGCGGCGCTCCAAAAGACCTTGTGAGGCTGCGGTGTCCGCGGCGTCGTGCTGCCTCTAGATGTTCGCGCAGTCTGCCCCCTTGCCAAGTGCCATGGGACTTCCGCTGAGCGGAATCACACGGGTTGTAGGGGCGTCGCGACGAACGGGCGGACAAGCCGAGTACAAGGGTCCACGCACCGATGTTGGAAGCCGGGTAGAATGGTGAGGTGCAGCCCGAGGCGAGAATCCGTGATCATCTCGCCCGAAACTTGGACCTGATCGAGCCGGGTCTCACCCTTATTGAGGCCGAGTTCAAGCTTCCAAACCCCGCTGGTGCGAAAGGGTTCATCGATATCTTGGCTCGGGACCGCCTGGGGCACCTCGTCGTCATCGAACTCAAGCGAAGTGATGAGGCGGCACGCGCGGCGCTTCACGAGCTCCACAAGTACCTCGCTTTGCTGAGGGGCGCCCACGGGGTCGAGCCGCACCAGGTGCGGTGCATGGTGTGCTCAACGCATTGGCACGAGCTGCTCGTGCCATTCTCTGAGTACGCAAGGACGGTCGAGTACCCGGTCGAAGGCCGGCAGATAGAACTCGACCGCGAAGGCGTTCCCGTCGGGTTGCGTGCGGTGCAGTTGCTGCCCGAACAACAAGGTATTGAGCTGAGTACCAACCACGTCATCATGCTCTACGAGGCCCCGGGCGCAGAACGTCAGGTCCTCGCGTCTCAGCTCATAGCGGAGAAACTGCGCGGACTCGGCGTGGCCGACTTTGTGCTCGTTCGTCTCAGCAAGGAGTCCAACGCGGCGAGACAGGCTGCGACACACGCCGTCTATGTCGCAATCGGACGCCTAAGCGACAGCGAGAAGGTCCGACTTGGGCCGGTATTGGGTCTGGATACCATCGACGACGAAGCCGATGCTGACGAGAGCCCTTTCGAAGACGCTCGATGGCGATGGGAGGACGCCGTTATCGAGCGAGCGACTATCGACGTTCCGCGAGATCAGTTCGAGATCGGGTACCCAGAGAAGCTCATGCAGATTCTGAACGACCAGAACTGGAAGGTCGATGGACTTGAGCGAAGCGGTCGGTTTCGGTCCGACGCACTCTTGCCCGATCGAGAGCTGCTCGCGTCACTGCAGGGCCTTCGCGGCGAGAACAGCGTTTTCTACACTTTCGTAGCGAGCCCCAGGTATCGGGCTTCGTGGGAAACGGCAAAAGCGAATGCCGCACGCGGGCTCTACGGCAACCGGGAGTTTGACTCGGTTTTCCGTTGGTTTATGCGCGAGACCGAGTCGAGACCGGACGCGAGCGTTTCAGGGTTCGTATTCAACCCCCAGAACATCGTGCTCGGCATCTGGC
Source organism: Myxococcaceae bacterium (assembly GCA_047602415.1). GTDB lineage: Bacteria > Myxococcota > Myxococcia > Myxococcales > Myxococcaceae > JASGHH01. Next base: position 2,839,399 of record JASGHH010000001.1, read on the forward strand.
AATGGGTCACGAAAAACGATGTCAGGCGTCAGCAATTTCTGACCCCCTGGCGTCACTAAAAGTGACCCCTCAGGGCGGTTGAGTTTGAAGCTAATTGTCGCCGTCGTGCGTGTCGACCGCCGGAGCGAGCGAAGCGAGCGCAGGCGCACTCTGTTGCGTCGAGATCATCCTTCTCGTTCCACTGGTCCTCTCGTCAGCAGCCCGGACTTCTTCTTCTGCCTGATGCGGTAGCTCTCGCCCTGGATGACCAGCGTGTGGCTGTGGTGCAGCAAGCGGTCGAGGATCGCCGCGGCCAGCACGTCGTCGCCGAAGACGCCGCCCCACTGTGCGACCAGCTGGTTCGTGGTGATCAGCATGCTGCCCTTCTCGTAGCGCCGTGCCACCAGCTGGAAAAACAGGTGAGCGCTGCGCTTCTCGAAGGGCAGGTACCCGAGCTCGTCGATGACCAGTAGTTTCGGCTTGGCGAAAAAGTTCAGCTTGTCCTTCAGCTGCCCCTCGCTCTCGGCTTTGGCGAGCGCTGCGAGCAGCGTCGTAGCGCTGACGAAGAGCACCGAGTGGTTGGTCTCGACCGCGCAGCGTCCGAGCGCGATCGCCAAGTGCGTCTTGCCGACCCCCGGCGGCCCGAAGATGAGGATGTTCTCGGCCTCGGCGATGTACCGACCGGTGGCGAGCTCTCGCACCAGCCGCGCGTCGACTGACGGCTGCGCCTTGAAATCGAAGTCCTCGAGCACCTTCACCGCGGGGAAGTGGGCGATCTGGATGCCCATTGCGATGCGCTTTCGCTGCTTCGCTTCGAGCTCGGTCTTGAGCAGGCTGTCCAGGAAGTCGAGGTAGGTCGGTTCGCTGCGTGCGGCGTCGTTGAGCAGAGCATCGAGCCGTTCAGCTGCGTTGCGCAGGTACAGCTGCCTCAGGTGGTCTTGCACCCTCGCGTGGATGATCTCGCTCATGCTGCACCCCGCTCGACGACGCTGGCGTAGTCATCCAGCGTCCGACCGAGCGCCTTCAGCGGCGACTCGCTGGCTTGAGGCGGTGGCGAGGCCCGCCAGAGACCTTCCCAGTGCGCCGGGTCCACGACACGGCTGTATGGCTCGGTGCTGCGCCGATGGGTCGCGACCACCTTGCCGCCGTGAAAGATGCGGACCTGCTCGTCACCGAGCTGCACCTCGACGTGCTCACGGACCAGTCCGTGCGGGACGCTGTAGCGGACCGTGTCCACGTCGACGAGCGCGTCATGAGCGACGCGCCGCTGCAGCATCTGCCTTCGCCGCGGTAGCGGCTGCGCAGGCAGCGGTCTCAGGGCCGTCTTCTCGTCGCGAGAAAAGCGCTCGCTCGGCTTCTCGTGCGTCGTGCCGTGGATCCGATCGTCCGCGGTGTTCATCCACTGCGCCAGGTGGGCCTCGAGCTCGCCGAAGCTGTCGAAGTCCCGGCCAGCGAGCCCGTTGCGCTTCACAAACTTCACGCCCGACTCCGTCTTGCCCTTGGTGCGAGCGCGGTAGGGCCCGCATGCCTTCGGCTGGACGTCCCAGTCGCGACAGAAGTCGAGGTACGCCGGGTGGAAACGCACCGTGCCAGAAGAGCGGTTGTGCTCGACCACCAACGGCCTGGCGTTGTCGCCCAGCACTTCGAGCACCACACCGCCGAAGTGCATGAAGGCTGCGCCGATGCCTTCGCGCCAGTCGTCTCCGCGCTGGTTGAGGAAGGCCTTCACGAAGATGCGCCGCGAGTGGCTCAGTACCGCCACCAGCAGGAAGACCTTCACCAGCTTGCCGGCGATCCGAAGCTTCTTCTCGCCGAAGTCGACCTGCATCTGACGCCCAGGCGCCGTCTCGAAGCGCACCGTGGCCACTTCTGCGGCGTGCGTCTGCCGCCGCCGGCCTTCGACCGCTCGCTGCACCGTCCTCAGGCTTGCTTTGATGCCCTCAGCGGCGAGCATCTGCTGCACGACGACGCCGTTGCCCTCGGCGACGCCGTCCCAGAGCGCCACCGCCCGATCGACCCCCTTAGCGTCGAGCTTTCGAGCCGTCGGCCTCACCTGCACTTCGGCCGCTTCGCCGTGCCGCAGATAACGACGCACAGTGTTCCGCGCGATCCCCAGCTCTCGCGCGATCTGCTTCGTGCCCCAGCCGACCTCGTGCAGCACTCGCATCCGCTGCACGACTTCCTGCTCCACCATTGGCACCTCCGCTTCGCGGGGTGCCACAACTTCACGTCCCATCGTTGCCTCCTGTTGAGGCCCCGAGGGGGTCACTTTTAGTGGCGTCAGGGGGTCAGTTTTGCTGTCGCCCTACAAACGACCTGCGGGGTTTGCCTTCAATGGAGCTCTTTCGCGACAACGGTGCGAATGGACCGGGCGATCTGGTCGAAGCCTCAGTCGCCTGGGACGGTGTTACTCATCCGCACGATCCCGAGGCGCTTCTGCGGGCGTGTGCCCAAAACGGGCTTGGTACTGACTATGATGATGCCTACTTCTTTGCGGTCATGATGCACGATGCGTGGGCGATGGAACCCGAAGTCATGAGACTGCAGGGCCTTCTTTATTGCTTTGGAGAAAGCTCGGTTACGCAGGGAAGTGTTAAGCCGAAGCATCTAGTGGAGGTCTCGGCCGATGGCATCGTTTCAACCAAGCGCGGGCCTCCCTCGTGGAAGCCACTGCATGAGTTCATCATCGCGAACGAAGAGTATGTGGCGGCGCTGGTCGAGCTAATTGACCGAAAGATCACAACCCTCGCCTAGGGTCGAGTCCAGAGATCGAGGGACCTGCTCCGTCGTGGTTCGCGGCGTGGGGGTGAGGTGTCATTGCTGATCAGCAGGCCATGAGGCTTTGGTTGCCTCGGCACGTTTTCGCGCCACCTCCTTGGGCACATGTTGCCGTTGGGAGCGAGGAAGCAGTCTCCCGTGCCGGTCTACTAGCTCGAGCAATTCGTTCCGCCAAGGCAGTCCCACTGGAACGGTGAGTCCCTGCGCTGGGACTCCCATGATGGCGGCACGACGATCGTGACTTCATTCCGAAGGCGAAGCCTGGGCAGCAGCTGTCCAACAGCATCAACTGGTTCAAGCAGGAGTACAGCGGAAAGCGTCGTGCCTGTGATGATCCACCCATCTCGCACGATCGCACCGGACGCTTTCATCGACTCTCAGACACGGATACTGACTCCCGATGGGCTGAGTCGACTCTCGAGCGCCGTGAGAAATCTCTCTCCCGCGTTAGCGCAGAAACCCGCAGCGGCCTGGTCGGCGGACGGGATTCGCGAAACTCGTCGGGAGCCTAAAGCTTGCCGCATCACAGTTGGTGCCGAGCTACTTCGTGACCGTGGCTCCGCCGAAGTTGGACTCCGCATGCACACTTAGGCGAACAGTCGACCGACCACTACCTAGACTTTGCGCGGCGGACGGTACCATCGAGCCACAGGTGAAGCAGTTCAACGTCGGCACACGGCTGTGTCAGAGCATCTCTTTTGTGGAGTGAAGTGTTTATGGCTGGATCGTCGTCAGCGTCGTGTCGCGTTGTCGCGTACGCGGAATTCAGCAGGGGGGACAACGTCGGGAACGGTCTGCGACCGTCACGCACGTACGCGACCATCATCCCGTGCCGCATACGCGGGGCGTACTTCCCGTTCGCAAACCGGGCAACGCCATCGTCACAATAAGCTTGTGGTGAGTGCTGTGGACTAATGATTTTGCACTCCACGAAGAGGCCCCACCATGAGCGTTGGCGCACGCCGCGAGCGTCATGTGGTCGGAAGACCAGGTCGGGCGCGTTGCCGAGACTACCGTCCGCGCCTTGGTGCTCTGCATCGCGGGCCACCGTCTCGAAGAGCCGTAGCTGAGTCGCACATCGCTCGGAGTTGGCATCTTGCGCGTTCAGGAGAAGTTCCAGGGCGTTGGTGATTCTGTTTCTCGGCCGCGGTATTGAGATCCACGATCATCGGTTGCGCGTTGACGAGAGTCGACCATGCCCAGCGTAACGCCGCGACCACGCACATTCGGAGCTCCATGGGTACGTCTTGCTGGGTTGGTAACGGAGTTCGCGCTCGCGCGAATCCGCGCGGAGTCGACCCAGGGCGATTCATCATGTCAGGATCGACACCGCAAGAGTACGAGCACGCGTGGGTGTCCAATACCGGTAGCGATCCAGAGCGCCGAATAGTCTTGTTCGAGAATTGATCTCTACATCTACGAGTGACGCGGACGCGTCATCGGCCGCTTCGAGCCATTTGCCAATGTCGATGCTCACAAGCGGTGGAGCGCTCTCGCCAAGCTTGACTCTGTCGATCTGAAGCACGCACCATGGGCCCTTCTTCAGTGCATCATGAACGCGGACAAAAGCCGACTTGTTCGAAGATAGCAGGATGGAGCGAAGCTCCTTCTCGCAGATGCGTGCGAATTGCGCGTGCTCCGCAACTGACGGAGTACGAACCGCTGACTGCTTGCCCGCCGCGGTCGGTAACGCGGTCGCCAATGTGTCCTCGATCGCATCTCGGGAAACATCATCGAGATCGAATAGCCCTTGGATGAACTTGTCAACCGCGGACAGGACGGTGGAGTCACCGTTCTCCAGACTTTTGGATAGCGCGCGAGACTGCGCTTTCGCCGATTCCTTGAGCGTGTGCCACGGTACGACCGGAACTGACTCTATCGTTTTGAGATGGATGACTTCGCGCTCCACGCCGAGTTGTCCATCGAGCATTAGTAGCGCGTGCTTGAACACGGATGACTGGAGCACAAGCTGTAGGTATCGCGCGATGTCTTCTCCGTTCGGTACATCAGCGAAAGACGCGCCGTCGAATCGCTCGTCGAAAGCGAGTGTCTCGGCGAGGGAGATCGTTGCACGTGGTGCTGTGGAGTCCGCGCGAATAGACCCACGCACCAGTAGGAGGGGCCCCCGGTAGATGCGCCAATCACGCGGGCGATGCAGCGTACTTCGTGAAAATTCGGGTAACGTTTTGGCGTCAACGAAGAAGTCGGGTTCACATCCTCGTAGGTCGGGGAAACCACGCATATGTTTCGCGCCCGTTTGCCCGTCGTGATGTGCGCCGAGTTTGTATCCATTCTCAAGGCCGGTCTTCAGCCCCGCTAAGTACTCGCCAAGCGGTACACCCTTTCGACGCAGTTTCTCGATCACCTCGACGTCGAAGGCGCCTCCTCGAAATCGCGCCTTGAGTACCCACGGTCGCTCTATGACCGCGTTCACATCCACGTCGACAGCGTCACTCCAATCAATCCTCAGTCTAACTTGGTTGGAGTCAGGCACTGTGTCCAACGAAGGACTGACGAACTGAAATGTGGAGCCCGGGGCCGGCGCTTCGTTAGTGGCGAAGACGATGCAAAAAGGGTGACGAATATTGGGCCAAACGTTCGTGTCGCGAAGCGCAGTTCCGTTCAGAATCCCAGTTATCGAAATGGACTGTAGGAGATCGTTGCGGGCTTGGATCATCGTTCTGGCTTGGCCGAAGAGCCAACGGGCGTGCGTCACGAGCGCCACCTGACCTCGTGAGCGAACCCACCGCATCGCGCGATAGACGAAAGGCAAGTCCGGGATGCTCTTGGGGAACGCGAAGATGGCAGCGCGCTCAGCGCCCAAACGTTCCGAGACGATGTCCTTCGAGTCCTCGGCCCAACGCCTCTGTGCCGCTTGAGAAGCCTTCATGGCGGTCCATGGAGGGTTGCCAACAACAAGATCGAATTGTTCACGGAATCGGGGCTCCACGGGGCCGAGGCTCCCGCCTTCCGTGCCGCCCGGAAGACAAAAGAGCGCTCGATCTTCGAGCGACCTGAACTTGAGCAGTGCGAGGGGCCGTGGCCGCTGGACTGGATCGAGCTCAATCGCCGTGAGATAGAGCGCCAGTTGTGCCAAGCGTAGTGCTGCTTCGTTGATGTCGAACCCCACGAGTTGGTCGTCGAGAATCCTCCGAATCGTCTTTCTCGAAGGTTTCTCACCACTCTGTTCCCACTCGCGCTTCACAAGAGCTCTGAAGGCTGCGACGAGGAAGACTCCAGCCCCTGCAGACGGGTCGAGCACACGCGGCGTCTTTGTGGTCGCCAGTGGCTCGAGAGCCTCCGCGACCACAAACTCCGCGATATGCCGGGGCGTGTAGAAGACACTCTCCGCTTTCGCCTTCTTCGCGTCAGCGTCGTGTGCGTGGGCCTCGTAGACTTCGCTCAAGAGACCAACAGGGATGTGGGCGAAATTCACTTCAGTCCAATCGCCCGGGAGCCGAAGGGTCAATTGTCCTTCAGTGTCCGCGCTGTGGGCGATGTTGCCTAGCACGCGTCGAAAGATGTCCGCAGGAAGCCTTGAGGTCGGGCGCGTGAGTGGGAGCAGGCCACCGTCGAACGTGGCCTCTAGCCATTCGAACGTGCTGAGTGCGCGTTGCTTGTCGTCGAGACACGACGCAAAGCTGGTTGCGCCTGGGCTGATTTGGGCAGGCTCAAGACCCTCAAGCAAGCCTCGGTCGACGAGAAATCTCCAGAACAGCGCCCGGCCCACGAGGGACAACGCATCGTGCGTATCAGCACCTAGATCGCGGGCTTCCGCCAGCGACCGGCGCATCAAAGCGAGAATTGCGGCGCGAATGCTCGGAGCAGCTGACGCTGGTTGCCGATGGAGCAGCCACGGTAGCCGGAGAGGCCCATCAGGCAGGTCGATCAGTTGCTGTGGTTCATCATCGTTGCCGAGCGCTGCTCGGTAGACGTCCAAACGGCCTGGCCGCAACACCCCTACCCAGTTGGCGTCACCGCGAAAAGCGATCCGCCGGACCCAGCGCTTCAGCTCCTTTGGAGGAGTGCCACGCGAATCGAATACGTACGCTTGGGGCTGCCCTCCAGCTTCGAACACCGTGGGGACTCCACCCTCTGGCGGGAGTCGCGCAAGATCAACGTAGGGAAGGGAACGCGGCGACTCTTCGTTCAGGTCGACAAGCTGAGATGGCGCTGCTCCGAACTCTCGCAGAGCCGTCTGCACATCGTCGGACAAGGTGGCGGATCTTGGGGCCAATGTTGGGAACGGAGCAAGTTTTTGCGACGATCGATCGACTCGAGACAGTATCATACCGCACTGACATTTTGTTCAGTGCCACCGTCTCATCGTCCCTCGCTACTCGCCGTCACGAGCGGTAACGGACACCACTTCGGCGGAGCCGAGATGCTCAGCCGTCGTCATGGGCTGCTGCAGCAGCGCCTGGAACCGAACATCGAAGTACTCAAGGCGGCCGCCGAACCAAAACGGGTACGGCGCCGGCGGCGCCATGCTCGCATCCAACCTGACTGGCGGCGGCAACCGCACCTTGAGATCAGCTGTGCCAAAAACGAGAACGCGGTCGCTGTGCGGCAGACGTAGCGCCTTGTCGAGGCGCATCGCGGTCACCTGCGCTGCGTCAGCTGCGATCGTAACGGGCGAGGGTCCGACGGTAATCGTTCCCCGGCCGTCAAAAGTGCGGCCGATCAGCTCAGACAACAGCTGCTCGCGCAGTTCCGCAGCAAGTGGGCGTTCATACGGCGGCAGCGGTTGGAGCGTGAAGACTCGCTGAACCTGGCTAAGAGTCTCCGGCGTCGCCTCCACATGCTTCGTCACAAACTCCCCCAAGGTTCGATAACTTTCGAACCGGGCAGCCGCTCCAGGCGACAATTCAGCGAGCAGCTCAGGCGAAAACTCCCCTTCTTTCCGAAAGTCGCTGTCTGCACCGATCAGGAGCACGCCACCCTCTTCTCGGTCGAGTAGCTCAACGACCGTGAACCATATGAGCGCGTCGACGTAGCCAGCACCGTTTGGTGAAAACGGCGCGCGCTTGGTGACCGCGCGTTCAAGGGTCTGCTGCTGGGATACGGACGGTAGCGGCAGGGTCAGAACACGCAGCGCGAGCATTCGTTCCACGAGGCGTGCCTCGAATGCTTTCGAGTTGGCCGCAGCGTCAAGCGAGGGCAACGAGAGCGCAGGCGCCCACCTATCTCTTGCGTCATTGAGTCTGCGGAACGGCTTGACGATCTGTTCGTCGAACTCGCGCCGCGCGTGAGCCTTGAATTCCTCAAGAACAGCGAGCGGCACGTAGAGCTGAATGCCGAGCTGATCTCCCTCCTCCTCGAGAAGCTGAAACGGGCCGCCCTTCAACCCCGGGTCGGACACGAGCGCATTTGTTTCGAGCACGACGTGCAGCACGTGCTCGACGTACCGTCGTCGTTGCTGTTGCACAAGTGCGCGCTTCAGATTCACGGCGCGAACCTGAACGGTTTGCGACTCGCCGTCGGCGCAAGACTTTCATTCCCAGCGACGAACCTTTTCGCGTGCCGGCTTTCTGACGATTTGCCGCGGCGTGAAGTGCGCCAGCAGATCCCACGCGCGGGCGTCACTGCCAGAAGAAAGAAGCTCCTGTGCTTGAACAAAGATCGCGCGCTGCAGGTGGATGCTGACCCTGCGTCGCTGTTCAGTCGGCACCTTGCCTCGAACAGTTAGCAATGGGTGCTTCCGTGTACCGCCTGAACGCGCCTGCCTGAGACGATGGTCCCAAGCAGGCCGGCGCTTCTTCCATGAGGCCTCTTCGACGGGAACCGGCTCGAGCTGCAGGGCGATGGCCGCGTACGCGAGCAACGTTCCTGTCACGCGTCGCCGCAGCTCTGGTGCTCGTTCTCCCCATCGTGCTGCGCCGGATGCTGCGGCAATACAGAAGTACTGGCCAGCAGTGTTCTTCGTATGTCCGGTGAACGTCGGACCGTGCCCATCCTGCAGTTGAAGTTGGGCAACAAGGGTTTCGACGGCTGTCGAGACTTCTGCCAGCGCTTTCGCAGCCGTGACCAACGGCGAGCGTCGTGCGTCGACTGCGTTCTGGAAATCCGCCTGCAGCTGCGAACGATGCTTCTCGACGAACTCTGACGACCATCCCGCCTCAAGTCCCTGAGCAGCAAGACCAGCTGCAGCTCGCGCCGGGTATTCGGGCGAAAGTTCATCGATCACATTTGCGAGCTGGAGAGACTGTTCGAGGGCAGTATGAGCCTCGAGCAGCAGCCGTTGGAGCTCGCGCTTCCGGTTCGCCTGCACCGCCCACCGCCATAACCCAGCATTCAGTTCCATCGATGAAAGCAAGGCGTCTGCTTCCTGCCGACCGAGTGTGCGCCGCACGTACGCGGGTGCCGCGGAGACGGAACACCAGTTCGGCGAAGCCGCCGTCGTTGTTGCCTTTCGATGGCTCCTCATGTGTCCCCCGAAGCACGATCAGCAGGGGCTGGGGCCAGCGTGAACGTTCGTTCTCGCAAGCTTGTTGCAGATCGTTTACGGGGACGTAGCTGGCACTGGACCGATCGGTGATGTCGAGGTGCTCAGTCCGGTCTGTACTGGTTCAACTCGCTTGCACTCACTGGCGCCGGCAAGAGTCACGGCGCAGACGTACGTGAGTCCGCACACGTTCAAGCGATAGCTGCGACCGACGGCGCCGGACGTCGAGCCCGAGCCCCGGGCGTCGAGGCGAATCTAGAGACCGGCGCAGCCGGTCTCTAGATTACTGGTGGCGCGAAACACCTCCCGAGTCGAAGGTTGGTTCTGGAAGACGTGCTTCGAGCCGAACGTTGCCTTGCGACGGTGTGGATGGGGCGCTTGCCTTCGTCGCTGGAGCATCGGCTCACACGCCCGCTCTACAGTGCTGACCGTGTAATGGTGCGCAACAGGTTCGCCCGCATTCACGGCACGCTGCGCCATTGCCACGCGACCAGCGAGCAACCCTGGTTACCTGGAAGGTGATCGAAGGCGGTCCCTACCAGTGATCCATCAGGGCTCACTGCGGCGCTCAGGTGGAGATCCTGTCCAGTGCCGTGCAACTCCAGTAGGCAGCCAGACTGCGCCCAAGTCAGGGCAGTGACATTCGGCAGGGTCCCCAGCGAAGCGCTACCGTCGGCTCGGAGCGCAAGCGAATCAACAACCGCTTGCGGCATGCACCCGTCATTGCCAACGACGTGCTCCATCTGAAGGCGGTAGCTAACTGAAACTGCGGGGCACGTGCCAACGTCCGTGTTGCTCGACGACTGGGGGCCACAGCCGCTCATCAGAACGACAACGTGGAGCAAGTGCCTCGCAACCGCAAGCTGCGCTCGCCTAGTAGTCACAATGCCTCCAAACGACCCCACAACCCGCAGCGTACCGGCGATGTCGGCTCATGAGCAACGGCTTATGTGCTTCTGCCGTCGCCGATGTCGGCCACCTACCTTCCACGCTCGATGCCAGTCGACGATGTGGAGGAGGCCGTTGCAAAGCGAATCCGCGAACTGCGCGGCGCTAGGAAATTGTCGGTTCGGCAACTAGCGAAACGCTCAAGGCTCGCACCGGAGGTCGTGTCACGCTCCGAGCGCGGCGTGACCGCCATCAGCATCGCCAGCTTGGCGCGACTCTGTGACGCAATGGGGGTATCGCTTGCAGGGTTCTTCGACTTCTCGGGCACGACTGGAGAATCTGAGCCCTCGGAGCTTGGCAGAGCACGGCGTCTTCTACGCGGATTGCCAGAAGCCGAGCGTCACCGAGCGCTGGAAGGGTTCGAACTAATTCTCAACGCTGGTCGCGGGAACACTGCCCGCGACAAGCGGGCGCGGTCGGCGCGATAGCGGCCGGTCGCCACCGCGTGCCGATCAAGGGAGGTCCCATAACGATCGCGCCCCTCTTGCTCCGTACCGCCCTCACTAACGTCGAGCGGTCACCCGAGGATGATGAAGAACCCGTCGTTCCTCCTGGGCCCGACTTCCACGCCTTGGTGACGAAGGCGGAGGAATATCGGGGACGGCGCGCTGGCTCGCGGAGCAATTGAGTTCGCGCTTGAGACCGGGCTCCGAGAAGGCGAACGGTTCAACTCACGTGGGGCAACGTCGAGTGGCAAAGGGGACCCAACCGAGAGAAGGGATCCGCGCAGGGCAGCAACGTGGCGGACGTCTGTTTGGTGGCGAGCCCTTGAAGCCAAGAATCGAAGGAGTCGCGTCGTGCCACCCTCACCACGCGCACGTGAGCTTGTCAGGCGTCAGCAATTTCTGACCCCCTGGCGTCACTAAAAGTGACCCCTCAGGGCGGTTGAGTTTGAAGCTAATTGTCGCCGTCGTGCGTGTCGACCGCCGGAGCGAGCGAAGCGAGCGCAGGCGCACTCTGTTGCGTCGAGATCATCCTTCTCGTTCCACTGGTCCTCTCGTCAGCAGCCCGGACTTCTTCTTCTGCCTGATGCGGTAGCTCTCGCCCTGGATGACCAGCGTGTGGCTGTGGTGCAGCAAGCGGTCGAGGATCGCCGCGGCCAGCACGTCGTCGCCGAAGACGCCGCCCCACTGTGCGACCAGCTGGTTCGTGGTGATCAGCATGCTGCCCTTCTCGTAGCGCCGTGCCACCAGCTGGAAAAACAGGTGAGCGCTGCGCTTCTCGAAGGGCAGGTACCCGAGCTCGTCGATGACCAGTAGTTTCGGCTTGGCGAAAAAGTTCAGCTTGTCCTTCAGCTGCCCCTCGCTCTCGGCTTTGGCGAGCGCTGCGAGCAGCGTCGTAGCGCTGACGAAGAGCACCGAGTGGTTGGTCTCGACCGCGCAGCGTCCGAGCGCGATCGCCAAGTGCGTCTTGCCGACCCCCGGCGGCCCGAAGATGAGGATGTTCTCGGCCTCGGCGATGTACCGACCGGTGGCGAGCTCTCGCACCAGCCGCGCGTCGACTGACGGCTGCGCCTTGAAATCGAAGTCCTCGAGCACCTTCACCGCGGGGAAGTGGGCGATCTGGATGCCCATTGCGATGCGCTTTCGCTGCTTCGCTTCGAGCTCGGTCTTGAGCAGGCTGTCCAGGAAGTCGAGGTAGGTCGGTTCGCTGCGTGCGGCGTCGTTGAGCAGAGCATCGAGCCGTTCAGCTGCGTTGCGCAGGTACAGCTGCCTCAGGTGGTCTTGCACCCTCGCGTGGATGATCTCGCTCATGCTGCACCCCGCTCGACGACGCTGGCGTAGTCATCCAGCGTCCGACCGAGCGCCTTCAGCGGCGACTCGCTGGCTTGAGGCGGTGGCGAGGCCCGCCAGAGACCTTCCCAGTGCGCCGGGTCCACGACACGGCTGTATGGCTCGGTGCTGCGCCGATGGGTCGCGACCACCTTGCCGCCGTGAAAGATGCGGACCTGCTCGTCACCGAGCTGCACCTCGACGTGCTCACGGACCAGTCCGTGCGGGACGCTGTAGCGGACCGTGTCCACGTCGACGAGCGCGTCATGAGCGACGCGCCGCTGCAGCATCTGCCTTCGCCGCGGTAGCGGCTGCGCAGGCAGCGGTCTCAGGGCCGTCTTCTCGTCGCGAGAAAAGCGCTCGCTCGGCTTCTCGTGCGTCGTGCCGTGGATCCGATCGTCCGCGGTGTTCATCCACTGCGCCAGGTGGGCCTCGAGCTCGCCGAAGCTGTCGAAGTCCCGGCCAGCGAGCCCGTTGCGCTTCACAAACTTCACGCCCGACTCCGTCTTGCCCTTGGTGCGAGCGCGGTAGGGCCCGCATGCCTTCGGCTGGACGTCCCAGTCGCGACAGAAGTCGAGGTACGCCGGGTGGAAACGCACCGTGCCAGAAGAGCGGTTGTGCTCGACCACCAACGGCCTGGCGTTGTCGCCCAGCACTTCGAGCACCACACCGCCGAAGTGCATGAAGGCTGCGCCGATGCCTTCGCGCCAGTCGTCTCCGCGCTGGTTGAGGAAGGCCTTCACGAAGATGCGCCGCGAGTGGCTCAGTACCGCCACCAGCAGGAAGACCTTCACCAGCTTGCCGGCGATCCGAAGCTTCTTCTCGCCGAAGTCGACCTGCATCTGACGCCCAGGCGCCGTCTCGAAGCGCACCGTGGCCACTTCTGCGGCGTGCGTCTGCCGCCGCCGGCCTTCGACCGCTCGCTGCACCGTCCTCAGGCTTGCTTTGATGCCCTCAGCGGCGAGCATCTGCTGCACGACGACGCCGTTGCCCTCGGCGACGCCGTCCCAGAGCGCCACCGCCCGATCGACCCCCTTAGCGTCGAGCTTTCGAGCCGTCGGCCTCACCTGCACTTCGGCCGCTTCGCCGTGCCGCAGATAACGACGCACAGTGTTCCGCGCGATCCCCAGCTCTCGCGCGATCTGCTTCGTGCCCCAGCCGACCTCGTGCAGCACTCGCATCCGCTGCACGACTTCCTGCTCCACCATTGGCACCTCCGCTTCGCGGGGTGCCACAACTTCACGTCCCATCGTTGCCTCCTGTTGAGGCCCCGAGGGGGTCACTTTTAGTGGCGTCAGGGGGTCAGTTTTGCTGTCGCCCTACAGAGCTTCTAGAGGTGCTGCGCGGCGACGTGATTCCACCTACCGACGCGCTCGTCTTTCCGAATACGCATGACTCACCAGGTTCGCTGGAGACGGCGACGAAGGGCACGGGACCGAGTGGGTGGATCACGATGAAGGAGGCGAAGCATCACGAGGTCACGTGGCACGTCTGGAGGCACGGTTGGGCCCCTGAAGTACGTCATCGTTCATTTGGGACGCTTTGCTACGTCATCAAGCCGACAACTGGTGCCAGTACGGCGATGCTACTGTCGCCCGATGGCGCAATCGTGCGTCGAATTGTGCGGGCATCGCATCGTCTTCCAGATGTCATCCGCAGCCTCGGGCGTCGCGCTCGACGCCCGGCGACTTGAGCGTGCAACAGCGTCAGACATCTTGCGTGGTTAGACGCCTATGCTAGCGGCCAAGCGCGGCGTGCAGCCCGTCGTGCTATCTGGATGAGCGATGACCGCGTCGGTTCGCTATCCACATTCCCGTCGTAGGGTCGATGTCGTCTTCGGCGGCGCCTACGACAAAAGGGCCGACGGGACACACGAAGAGTTCGAAGAGCTCGTAGAAGACGTTCGCCGGTGGGAAGCAGAGGAAGCACAAACCGCTCGGGCCAGGAGCCGCACGAACAGCACCGTACCGCGCCAGCCGCGCGCTCGTGCTGCGCACCGCCACCGCACGTCCGACCAAACGTCGACTCCTGCGGCGAGCGGCGACGACGACGAACATCGAGGGCCCACTCCGTTACGGGACGTGGGCTCGAAGCTGCACAAAACATCGGCCGCACGAGCGCCGGGTTCCTGGCTCTGCCCGTCCTGCGTCGACGGCCTGCCCGAGTATCCTCCCGGTGCCAAGGCCCGTTGCTCGGAATGCGGCCGTTTGCTCGAGCCAATCGAACGCATCGCAGCCGCCCTCACGGAACTCGTCGGGCTCCTCGGCGACCAGGGCCGCTCAGCCCGGCAGGCGAACGCATCGCTACTGAGCAAGCGACAAGCGGCGCGCCTCCTCGGTATCGATCGTGGGCAAAAGGGCTTGGACCGGCTCGTAGCATCGGGGCAACTGCGCACGGTGAAGCGCAACGGTCGCCTTGCGATCCCCGCGACGGCGATCGCAGAACTCGCGGAACGCGGCTTCGACGTTTCGGCGGTCGCTCCTCGCAAAGCACAACCGCCACCGATGAAGCCGGTCAACAAGTGGCGGCTAAATCACCGCTGACGCACGAGGCCGAAACACGAAGGCGCGGGCTGCGGTGAAAACAACCTCCGACGTGCACCGTCAACGTGACCGGGATGGGGATCTCGCAGGCCTCGTGCAGGATGAGACATGCATGTCGAAGCGGGTACTTCGACATGTAGTACTCACGTCTCAACCCACAACCCGCCGACGGTGAAGCCGGTAGACAAGTAGACTTGTGACCGCGGGGCCATTCCTGCACGTAGGTCGAGGTCACGTCGACCGGCTCAACCACCGCTAGCTGTGGATTCTCATGACGTTGTTCACGCTGCGGCCTTGAGTCGGGCGAATGGTGTCATGCGGATGGTGCCGTGTAACCGGTCTTCGTTGTAGTGCCGTAGCCACCCGCGCAGCGCAGTTGAGCGCTGCGCGGAGCTGATGAAGGGCATGGCGTACGCGCATTCACGCAGCAGCGTTTGGATGAAGCGCTCGGCCTTTCCGTTTGTGCGTGGCGTGTAGGGTTTCGTTCTTCGGTGCTGCAAGCGCAGCCTGGCGCAGCAGTGCGCGAAGACCAACGAGCGGTAGTTCGTTCCGTTGTCGGTAAGGATTCTGCGCACGCGGACCCCCATCGACCGAAACCACGCCAGGGCACGCTTCAAGAAGCCCACTGTCGTGACGCCCGTCTCGTCGGGCAGGACCTCGACATACGCGACGCGCGAGGCGTCATCGACGCAGACGTGGACGAAGTCCCAGCCGATGCCTCGGTTTCTCTTGTGGCCTGTGAGTCCCGTGATGCGATGCCCGAGGCCTTTGATGCGGCCCAGCTTCTTCACGTCGAGGTGCAGCATGTCGCCGGGTTTGGGCCACTCGTAGCGGACGATGGGTTGTACCGGCTCGAGAGCGCGCAGCCGAGAAACCTTGTTGCGCTTCAGGATGCGCGCGACCGTCGACTTTGGCAGCTGTAGCCGGGTGGCGATCGCCGGCCCCGACATCCGGCTGCGCCGCAGCATGAGGATGAGTTCCACCCACGCCGGCCCGAGCTGCAGCGGCGAGCTCTTCGGCCTGGACGAGCGATCGTTCAGCTCGGCCTCGCCGCCGAACTCATAGCGGTTGAGCCATTTGTGCGCGGTGCGCGTGCTGACGCCTGCGGCATCTGCAGCACGCGTCACCTTCCAGCCGAGTCGCACGACGCGATCGACAAGCAAGGCTCGACTCTCGGGGCAGGTCCGCGCTTTCTTATGCAGGTTCATCTGGGGGTCCTCGGTGGGTGGTTGGACGTCTCGCAACGCCAGCAATCCACAGAGCCCCTCGGATGGACATCTCCGAATAGGGAACGACCTATTGAGATTTCACAGCTAGCGCCCGCTACCGCAGAAGCGCCGCCGGCGGGGGTACAGCGGCCATCGTGGCGTAGAAGCGACGAGTCGTTCGCTGGTCACGGTGGTTCAGGAACGCACTCACCTGGGCGACGTCGGCGCCAGACTGAACGGCCTGAGTCGCGGCCGTGTGGCGGAAACTACCGGGCTTGATCGGCTCGACCTTCGCCAACTCGCTCGCTTCGCGCAGATCCCGCAGCAGCCGGTTCCGATCGAAGCCGCCGGCGAGCCGAACCCGCTTCGCCGCCGCGAGCGTTTGTTTGCCAACGGCGGTCCGCAGAGCGTCTCCGGCCTTCGCCTTTGGGCTCAGCAGAACACCTGCGACGCCCTTCACCTTGCCGGTGTACTTTTCCACTTCGCCGCTCTGGGCGAAGCGAAGCAGCTCCGACACGTGCCAGCCGGTCGTCGACAATACGAGAACCACGTCTTTCCAGCGGGGATCGGTCAGGTGCTTCAGCGCCTTCGCCAGGTCTTTCTCCGAAATCACCTTCGAGCGGTGCCATTGGGCAGGCGCGGACTGAGGCACCGAGAGCCGGCCGAAGGTGGGATCGACTGCGGTCGAGATCTCGTATCGAACCTTCCGGAGCCACCCGAAAAGGGCCTTCAATACCGCGATCCGATGGTGGCGGTTCTTCTTCTCCGCCAGGCAGGGGTTGATGTCGTCCCGGAGCGAGAGGCGCCTCAAGTTCTTCCCAGCGAGCTGTTCGCCCCACCACTCAAGACACCACTTCTGCACCCAGCGCCAACCTTGGCTGTTCCCCTTCTCTTTGCTCCAATCGAGAAACTGCTGAGCGAGCTCCTCTGTCAGGTAGAGCGGTTCGTCGGGCGTGACGCCCTTGGGATCGTAGTTTTCCGGGTCCGCCATGAAGCGCTCGAGCTGCTTCACCGCGGCGGTCTCGGTGCTCGCCCGCGTCGATACGTCGTAGCGTTTCCCGCTGACCGAGCGTCGAATGATGAAGACCTCGCGGCCCTTCGAGTCCACCCGGACGTATCCGCCGCTCCAAGACCGCTCCGAAACTGGCATTCGCCCTCCAATGCCTGGGGGAAGATTGGGGGACAAGAATACGAAGGCCCGGTTTGCCGAAGCAAACCGGGCCAGATATTCGAACAAATACAGCTACTTCGATGTGAGAGCGGAGGGAATCGAACCCACAACCTATGGATTAAGAGTCCATTGCTCTGCCAATTGAGCTACGCTCCCATGCTTCGAGGGCGGCGGCTTTAGAGGATCACTTCGAGGGTGTCAACGCTTCCTGTTTGACCCCTGCTTCCTTCTTCGCCCCCATCAACAGCTTCACTCCTACCGCGAACAAGCCCAGCACGATGTATTGCGCCGGGGTGAGGCCAAAATAGCGACGGTCGTCGAACCCGGTGTCTGACGCCCGCAGGAAATCGAGGCTGAACCGGCAGACCGGGTAAATCGTCGCCAACAGGCCCATCAGCATGCCGGTGGGCGGGTTGGAGCGCTTCAAGGTCCACAACAGGCCTGAAATCGCGGTCAGCACGAAGAAGTCGTAGAGGCCCAGGTCGTGCCGGGGGCCTCCTGGGTACTGCACCGCGAGAAAGAAGTTGGTGTGGAGCCCGGGGTGGTCGTGCACCAGAAAGCACCCGATGCGCGCCACCGCCCAGCCCGGAGCGGTGCCCAGGGCCAGCGCGTCGACGTAGGGCATCAGGGGAATCTTGTTCTTGCGGAAGAACCAGAAGATGCCGGCCAGCGCGCCCAGCACCCCGCCCATCGACGACAGCCCGTCCCAGACCCGGAAGATGACCGCGTAGCCCTGCTGGTCGAGCAGCTCGGGGTGGTAGGCGAACACGTGCAGAAAGTGGCCTCCCAGCAGCCCGCCGACCACCGCCGAGGTGACCACGTCTTTGAGGGGCTGGTCGTTGCCCGGGCGCCACTTCTTGGCCTGTTGGGCGGCCAGGTAGGCCCCGAGGAAGGTGCCGATCGCCGAGACGACCCCGAAGATGTCGAGCTTGAGGCCGAAGCGCTCGTAGAGCCCGAAGGGGAAGTGAAACGCCGGTATCTCGATGTACGGGATCACTGGGAGGCCCTCCTAACAAACCCGCCACACACCTTCTTCCTTTGTCTGCACGCCAAGGTCAGTGCTTTTGATGGCCCGCGTCTGCTAGAGGTCGGTTCATCGGGGCGTAGCGCAGCCTGGTAGCGCGCCTGCCTTGGGCGCAGGAGGTCGGAGGTTCGAATCCTCTCGCCCCGATAGTTGTGTGCCCGTAGCTCAGCTGGATAGAGCACCGGCCTTCTAAGCCGGGGGTCGTGGGTTCGAGTCCCGCCGGGCGCGCTCGTTGTTCGGCGTCAGGGCTCGCAGTCGACGTAGGTGCCGTAGTTCTTCACCGCGGTGTCGGTGCCGGTGATCGACGGCGTCGCCTGAACGATCGCCACCGGCCGCGAGTTGGTGCCGGGGTTCTTGTCGGCCAGGGTGTTGAGCAGCGGCCACCCCATCGCGTCGCAGAGCAGCCGGCCCCCCGCGTTCACCTCGTCGTCCTTGTACGCCGCGCTGGTCGGGTCCAACGAGGTCATGCAGTTGGTGGTGCGGTACCCGTCGCAGCCCGGGTAGAGCGAGTAGACGTAGCCGTCGATCGACAGCTGCACCGGGTCGCCGGTCGACAGCTCGCAGCGGGTGCCTCCCGAGGCGGTGGCGGTGACGGTGCCCGCGCAGCGGAACTGCACGTTGTGGCCGCCGATCGCGCTCAGCGTCTGCCAGGTGGTCTTGAAGGTCAGCGCGGTGGAGGTGGTGATGCACGCGCCGTTCGCGTTGCAGGCCGAGCCGCTGGGGCAGCTGCCGCAGGAGCCGCCGCACCCGTCGGCGCCGCACTGGGCGCCCGCGCAGGCCGGCACGCACTGGCACTGCGCCAGGTTGTTGCACGCGTAGCCCGCGCCGCAGCTGCCGCAGGAGCCTCCGCAGCCGTCGGAGCCGCACTGCCGCCCGGTGCACTGCGGGGTGCACACGCAGGCGCCCGAGGCGTTGCAGGCGAGCCCACTGCCGCACGCTCCACAGCTGCCGCCGCACCCGTCGGTGCCACACACTTTTCCGGCGCACGACGGGGTGCAGGTCGACACGCACTGGCCCGACGAGTTGCAGACGTCGCCGCCCGAGCAGCCTCCGCAGGAGCCGCCGCACCCGTCGTCGCCGCACACCTTGCCCGCGCAGCTGGGCACGCAGGCGCACTGGCCGAGGTTGTTGCAGGTGGTGCCCGAGCCGCACTGGCCGCACGTGCCTCCACAGCCGTCGGTGCCACACACTTTTCCGCTGCACTGCGGGGTGCAGGTCGCCGTGCACTGCCCGGTGGCGTCGCAGGCGTTGCCCATCGAGCAGGTGCCGCAGGTGCCTCCGCAGCCGTCGGTGCCACACACTTTTCCGGTGCAGTCGGGGGTGCAGCTCGAGGTCACGCACTGGCCCCTGCCGTTGCAGGTCTGGGCGCCCGAGCAGGCCCCGCAGGTGCCTCCGCAGCCGTCGGTGCCACACACTTTTCCGGTGCAGTCGGGGGTGCAGACGGCGCAGGTCTGGCTCGCGTCGCAGGCGGTGCCCTGGGGGCAGCTGCCGCACGAGCCGCCGCAGCCGTCGTCGCCGCAGATCTTGCCGTTGCACTGGGGCGTGCAGGCCAGGCAGAGGTTGAGCGCGCACTGCCCGTGCACCCCGCAGGAGCTGCAGTCGTTGCCGCCCTGGCCGCAGGCGGTGGGAGTGATGCCGAGCTCGCAGATGGTGCCGTTGCAGCACCCCGGGCAGTTGCGGGGCGAGCAGAGGGGCTGCCAGTCCATCTTGCAGCCCGCGAGGGCGGACGAAATCGCCACCATGGCCAGGAGCGTGCGCATACGGCCCAGACACCGATGGGCGCAAAGGTGCGCAAGGAAACTTGCAGCCGCTCGGCAAGAAGTCAGGACTGCCGTTCGTTAACGTCGATTGACGTGAGCCGTCGCGTGGAATAGTTCACGCGCCGCGGTACGGCGATCTTAGCTCAATTGGTAGAGCACTGGACTGTGGCTCCAGGGGTTACCGGTTCAAACCCGGTAGGTCGCCCTTTCGCTGCGCTCGTAGCTCAGCTGGATAGAGCATCGGCCTTCGAAGCCGAGGGTCGGGGGTTCGACTCCCTCCGAGCGCGCTGGTCCTCCACGGCGCTCTAACCCGCCCTCGGGAGCGTCACCGTGAAGGTGGTGACCCCGTCTTTCGACTCGCCCTGCACCGCGCCGTGGTGCGCCCGGGCGACCTCCGACACGATGTAGAGGCCCAGCCCGAGGCCGCCGCCCCGGGCTTCAGCGGTCGCCCGGCGAAACGGGTCGAACAACAGCGGCATCAGCTCGGGGGAAATCGTCTCGCCCTGGTTGGTCACCTGGAGCTTCACCCGATCGGGCTCTTCGCTCACCGCCACCTCGACCGGGGTCGAAGCGCCGCCGTGCTCGATCGCGTTGTTGACCAGGTTGGTCACCACCTGCACCAGCCGGTCACCGTCCCACAGCCCGTAGCTCTTGGCGCAGTCGAGCCGGAGCGAGAGCCGGCCGGGGTAGGCGATGCTCAGCTCGTCGACGGTGTCGCGCACCAGCTCGCACAGGTCGACCCGCTTTCGCTCCAGCGGCAAGGTGGAGCTCGACTGGATTCGGGTGAAGTCGAGCAGGTCAGACACCATGCGGCTCATGCGGTCGGCGGAGCGCTTCACCCGCAGCGCCGAGGTGCGCGCCCAGGCCGGCGCGTCTTCGTGCGCCAGCATCAGCTGGTTGGCGAGGGTGATCGCGTAGAGCGGCGAGCGGAGGTCGTGGCCGACGATGCCCATCAGCCGCTCGCGAAACGCCACCATGCGCCTCAGCTGATCCTCGAGCTGGCGCCGCTCGGAGAGGTCGACGAACAGCACCACCGCGCCGCTGATCGCCCCGTCGGTCCTCACCGGGGCGCTGCTCACCAGCACGTAGTGGTCCTGACCTTTCGCGTCGGTGACGATCCGCTCCTCGGGAGCCACCACCTCGCCTCCCAGCGCGTCGAGCACCGCGGGCCGCTTCGGGCTGCCGTCGGGCGTGCGCGGGCGAAACCGCTCCTCGAACACCTCGGCCCTCATCTTCAGGGCCTCGCGGGTGGTGTTGAAGATGCGCGCGGCGCCCTCGCTGGCGAGGATCACCTGGCCCTGCAGGTCGGTCACCACCACGCCTTCGCCGATGCTGCCGATCACCGTCTCGAGGAACGAGCGCGCGGCCCGCTCCTTCGCCATCAGCTCGGCCTGCACCACCACGCCGGTGGCCCGCTCGGCGACGGTGCGAAACAACAGCAGATCTTCGTCGGCGAACTCGCGCGCGGTGAGCGACGCCATGTGCGCCACGCCCACCACCTCGGCCCCGCGAATCATCGGTACGCCGTACATCGCCTTGATGTTGCGCTCCTTGATGAACCCGCTGCGCACGATCGGCGCGACGTGCGCCGCGGGCAGGAACATCGGCTGGCGGGTGGCGGCGATCGTGCCCGCGAAACCTTCGCCGACCATGAGGGTGAACGATCGATCACGCTCCGCCATCACCCCCAGCGCCGCCTTCACCGTCAGCGTCTCGCCCTGCTTGAGCAGCACGGTGACCGCGTCGACCGAGGGAATCGTCTGCATCGTCACCATGAGCAGCTTCTGCAGAATCGCGTCGAGCTCCCCCGGCCCGGTGACCACCTGCGCGACCTGGTCGAGCGCCTCCAGGGTGCGGTGGCGAACGCGCACGTAGTACTCGACCGACTCGGCGACGCTGGCGTCGATCGCGTTGCCGACCACGTCGTACCCGCCGACCACCAGCTGTGGAGCGTGCCGGCTGAGAATCGAGAACACCACCCGCCGGAGCAGCGCGTACTCCTGGGTGATGTCGGGCAGATCGAAGCCGGCGTCGAGACGGTGGAGCGCGTGCGCCTGTGACTCCTTCACCGGCACCGCGCTGTCGCGGCCTTCGCTCACCGCCTCGACCCCCGAGGCGAGCTTGTCGAGCAGCTTCGGCAGGTGGTCGAGCAGCTGCTCGTCGGTGAGCGTGCGCGCCTTGGCGTTCTCTCTGCACAACGTCGCCCACTGGGTGAGAATTTCCTCGCGGTGTTGGCGCAGCATCGCCGACAGCTCCCGGCTCTGCTGGCTGCGGTCGATTTCTGGTGGGCCCATCCCGAATGGCTAGCGATGCCGTTTCGAGATCTCCATCTGGTCGAGAACGTTCGCGTGGATGTTACCGGTCACGCTCAAAGCAGCGGTGGCCGCGAGAGATTTGCTAGACGGTGTGCATGTCGATCATCGAACAGCTCGCAGCGGGACCCGACCTGATCGAAGCCGCGGTGCGCGACTTCAAACCCTCGATGGTGGGCTGGACGCCGTCGAGCTGGGAGGCCGCACCGGCGGAGCACTTCTCTGCGCTGGGGAACATCTGCCACCTGCGCGACATCGAGAAAGACGGCTACCACGTGCGGGTGCACCGGGTGGTCGCGGAGGACAAGCCCGACCTCGCCTCGGTCGACGGCTTCGCGCTGGCGAAAGAGCGCCACTACGAGAACGATCAGATCGATCGCGCGCTCGCCGAGTTCCGCGCTGCGCGCACCGAGACGATCGCGCGGATCCGCAAGTGGTCGGCAGCCGACTTCGATCGCACCTGCACCTTCGCGGAGTACGGCACGCTCACTGCGCGCGGCCTGCTCCACCTGCTGGCGAGCCACGACCTGCAGCACCTCTCGGGCCTGCGCTGGTTGTTGGCGCGCGCCTCCGCCGCCTGAAACTCAGCGGCCGCCGGGTGAGGTTATCGCGCAGGAATTCACCGCCCGCTGCAGCCGCGCATCATCCACGTGATGGGTCGCCGCTGCCCAACGGCCGAACGGAACACACAAAGATTCAGGCGAGGTGACCACCGCCTCGTCGATCTGCTCCACCCCACCCTCGTCGCCTGCGGCAAGCCGGGCCTGCCCGAGCTGCCACAGGTTCGCCGGCGTCGGAGCCAACCGATACGCGTGCTGCGCGGCGAGCGCGGCCAGAGGCCGGTCGATCCCCGCGGCAGTCGACACCAACCGGGCCCAGCCCAAGGCGCGCTCGGGGCACTCGGTGGTGGCCCGCCGTGCGAGCCCGATCGCATCTCCGCGAACCTGGGCCGATTGCGCGGCGATCGAGGCCTGAATGAGCCAGGTGCACCGGTCGTTCACCAGCAACGACGCGAACGCGGGATGGTCGACGCCCTTCTTGAAGGCGTCGTACTGCGCACGCGGAGTGGTCTGAAAGGTCGCGTCCTTGAGAAACGCGAGCGCGGTGACCGTCTGATCGTCTTCGGCGCACGCGGGGTCGGCAACCGCCTCGGCCCACAACGCAGACTCGTGCCACCAGATCAGCTGCCGCTGAACGGTGATCGCTCCGTAGATCGCAGCCAGCCCACCGAGCACCCACCACGCGCGCTTCGAACCCAACCCCCGCACCCACCAACCGATCGCGAGGCACGAAGCGACCGACGGCAGATACAGATACCGGTCGGCCATCACCGCGTAGGTCGGGAACACGTTGGACACCGGAAGGAGCGCGCCGAAGAACCACCCGAGCACCCAGATCAGCTTTGGGTAGCGCCGGCGAGCGAGCCACGCACAGCCCAGCACTCCGACGGCGAGCGCCGCCAACCCGAGGTAGCGAAGGTCGAACCCGCGCGGCGGGCGAAAGCAGTGCTGAAGCGAGAACCCCCACGGCACCAGCGCCTGTTGAACGAAGCGCACCAACGCCCACGCGCTCAAGAAGTAGTGCGCGCCCCACGACCCGCCGTGCGGAGGCACCACCGCGTTCGACAGCTTGCCGATCATCACCGTCTGGAGCGCGCCGATCGCCGCGATCACCGCCGGAGCCACCACCGCGAGCATCGCGTTGCGCCACGAGGTGCGGCAGATGCGCCGGTCGAGAACCAACATCAACACCGGCGTGCAGATCGCGATGCTCTTGCACAACAGCGCGGCGACCAGACACGCCAGCGACGCGAGGTAGAGCCAGGTCTTCGCCTCCGCCCGCCAGCGCAGAAACAGCAGCACCGAGCCGAGGGTGAAGGCGGCGAACATCGGGTCCTTGATGCTCGCGATCCAACTCACCGACTCGACGTGACTGGGGTGAAGCGCGAACAGCAGCGCTCCACCGAGCGCCGCCGCGGCAGAGAGGTGCAGCCGCCGGCCGAGCTTCAGCACCAGCACCGAGCTGATCGCATGGCCGAGCATGCTCACCGCGTGAAACGCCCACGCCACCTGACCGAACGTGTGCCAGACGAGCCAGAGCACCGAGTCGCGGAGCGGGAAGAACTCGAAGAACCGGCCTTCGAGCACGTCCGACATGCTCCACAGCTGCAGAAAGCCGTCGAGCCCCGGGCGATGAGTGCGCAGGCTCTGGGTCACGTAATACGTGTCGTCCCAATCGAGGAACGGAACGCCGAACGTGGGCAGGAAGACGACGATCGCGACAGCGAAGACCACCCAGGCGTGCCGCAAGCGAGCCCGACCCTACTAAGCTTCGGTGCGATGCGCTGGTTCCCGCTCCTCGCGTTGCTCGCCGCCTGTGGCAACCCGCCCTGCATCGAAACCTGCTCAGGCTGCTGCGACCTGAAGGACATTTGTCGCGCGGGAACGGAACGCCAGGCCTGCGGCGGCAAGGGAACGGTCTGCGTCTCGTGCCGCGCCGATCAGATCTGCACCGCCGCCAACATCTGCGGCGACCCGCCGTGCGGTCCCGACACCTGCACCGGCTGCTGCGACGTCAACGGCCACTGCGTGGTGAGCGCCACCGACACCAACTGCGGCCTCGGCGGCGGCGACTGCGTGCAGTGCAGCTTCGGTCAGGGCTGCCAGAGCGGCGTCTGCAAGAACTGCCTGCCCTCGAGCTACGGCTGCTCGAGCGACTCGGCGTGCTGCTCGATGGGTTGCGGCGGCCTCACCGCCTTCCACGACGGCACCTGCAACTAGCGAAGCCGCGCCCGAGGCGGAGCCAGCGAGCTCAGCTCAGCACGCTGTTGGGCGACTGCGGCGAGACGATCGACGCCGCCACCCAGGTCGACAACGCCATGATCGTCAGCGTCGGGTTGAAGCCCGACGAGGTCGGGAACAGCGAGCCGTCGGCGGCGTAGAGGTTGCCGATGTCGTGGAAGCGGCCGTCGGGGCGGCACACGCTGGTGGCCGCGTCGGGGCCCATGCGGAGCGTGCCGTGAATGTGCGCCGACTCAGGGCGCTCCGGCTCGGGCTCGTTGATCACCCACTTCGCGCCCGCCTGAATCAACAGATCGATCAGCTTCGGCCGGTAGAAGTCGCTCGCCGAGAGCTCGAACTGATGCGGGTTGTAGGTGATGCGCGGCGCCGCCAGACCATCGAGGTCCCTCACCGCGGGATCGAGGTCGACCCGGTTGGTCGCCTGCGGGGCGTCCTCCGCCTGCATCGCCAGCGCGACCATGTGCCGCCGGCCCGGGCTCTGCTGCATCAGCCGCAGGTAGCCCTGGCCGGTGAAGCCGCGAAACAGCTCCAGCACGGTGCGGTAGTACGCGGCCTCCTGAATCGGCTGCGGGCCTCCGCTGATCTCGACGATGCCGCCGAGCGGGTGATTGGGGTCGTTCGGCTTGCCGCGGAAGTCGGTGATCCCGTGGGTGATGGTGCGGCCGCGATCGGCGTGGGTCACCTCTTCGAACACGCCGAGCACGTTGGTCTGCCGGTGGAACGTGAGGTTGCGGCCGATCTGGTCAGATGAGTTGCCGATGCCTCCCGAGAGCAGCATCAGCCGCGCGTCTTCGATCGCGCTCGCCGCCAGAATGTAGCGGTCGGCGGTGAAGGTCTGGGTCTCGCCATCGGGGCCGACCACCGTCACTCCGGTGATGGTGTCGCCCGCGCCGTTCGACTCCAGCTTCTTCACCTTGCGCTCGGGCAGCAGCAGGCAGTTGCCGGTGAGCAACGCGTGCCGCAGCAACGTCACCGGCGGAGTGCCCTTCGCGTTCGAGGGGCAGCCGAAGCCGGTGCAGAAGCCGCAGTCGCTGCACGCGGGGCGCCCGTCGTACGGCATCGAGTTCACCGCGCCGGGAAACGGGTGGGGGTTGAGACCCGAAGCCTTCGCCGCGTCGACCACCTTGAGCGCCGAGTACATCGGCACGCCGGGCGGCATCGGGTACGGCCCGGAGCGCGGCCCCTCGAACGGGTTCGAGCCGCCGGTGCCCTGCACGCCGATCTTCTTCTCCACGTGGAGGTAGAACGGCTCGAGCATGTCGTAGTCGACCGGCCAGTCGGCGAACGTCGCGTCGGAGTACTGCGAGCCGATCAAGGTGCCGAGGTGGAAGTCGTCGGGCAGAAAGCGCGGCGTCTTCAGGTCGGCGAACACCGCGCCGCCTCCGACGATCTTCGGCAGCGAGTTCACGTCTCCCACGTAGGTGCGATCGCCGTCGGAGATCGCGGTGCGCCAGGTGCGCGGGTCGACCAAAGAGTCGGGAAACGCGAACGGGCGGAAGTTCGCCTGAATTTCGTCGTTGGCGAACAGCGACACCGGGCCGCTCGCCGAGTCGAGGTTCTTGAAGCGGTTCGGGCCGCACTCCAGCACCAGCACCTTGAGGCCCTGCTTGCAGAGCACCGCGGCGGCCGCCGAGCCTCCCGCGCCCGAGCCGATGATCAGCACGTCGAAGGTGGTCAGAGACGTATTTCCCACCGGCTGCGCGCTTTGACGGGTGGTCATCACGCCACCTTCCCGCCGGTGGCGTTGGCGACGTCGACCATCAGCTCGCGGGTGAACTGATCGAGCGGGTGCGGGTCGGTGCCGGGCTCCGGAGTCGAGTCGGGCATCGCCGCCAGCTCGACGTTCTTCATCTGAGTCGCGTCCCACTGGGTGTAGCCCTTCGGCATCACCGCGCCCTGCGAGCCGATCAGCTTCCACCCTGCCCCGTCGACGTTGCCGCCGTAGACCGGCGCCGAGAACGACGCCTGGGTCACCAGGTCGCACAGCAGCTCACGGGTGTCGGGGTCGAGCTTGTCGACGCTGGTCGTCGCCGCCTTCGCCAGCGCATCGCGCGTCTGTTGCCTGAGGCCGACGTGCTTGCCGATGACGGCGTCGTTGGGGCCGCCACCGGTGACGCCGTCAGAGCCGAACAGCCGCAGCCGCCACGCCGCTTCACTGACGCGATCGAGCGGCACCACTTCGGTGAGCGACCCGAGCAGCACCTTCGGCTGCATGTCGTCGAATGCCGACAGCAGCGCGTCGACGTAGCTCACCGCGCCGAGCTTCGAGCCGTCAGGCGGGAAGATGAAGTCGGCGACGCTCTTCATCGTCGCCGCCTCGGTGTCGGTGAGAAACCGCAGCTTCGCGGGCGGCATCATCTGCGGAGGCTTCCCGCAGCGAACCAGCGCGAACGCGGTGGGCAACCAGACGAGCAGCTCTCGGCGCGACGGTGACGACATGAGTCGCACCATGCGGGATCGCCTTGAGAGAACACCACTCTCAAGTGCTGAGAGTGACGCCAGCTTGAGACACTCGTGCTACGCACCGCCTCTGACGATGACGGCGACGCCCGCCCTCACCATCGAGCAGCAGATTCGCGACGCCGAGCCGGTGTTGCGCCGCTTCGCGCTGCGCGCGGTTCGCGACGTCGAGCTCGCCAAGGAGCTGGTGCAGGAAACGCTGCTCGCCGGCCTCTCCAACGCCGGCACCTTCAACCAGCGGTCCCAGGTGCGCACCTGGCTGATCTCGATCTTCTCGCACAAGGCCGCCGACCACTTTCGCCGCCAGCAGCATCAGCCCTACGCCTTCGACGGCGACGAACGCAGCCTGCTCGAGACCCCCTCGGCCGAAGACGTCGAGCGATCGGCCTCTGCGCGACAGGAATTAGGCCGGGTCGAGAAGGCGCTCACCACCCTGAACGAGCAAGAACGCCTTGCAATTCTGATGGTTGACGTCGAATCGGTCGATCGTGAAGAAGTTTGTCGCGCAATGCAGGTCACGGCGACACATCTACGTGTGTTGTTGCATCGCGGCCGAAACCGGCTGAGGAAGGCGCTCGAGCGTGGCGAATAAGTTCTGCGAGGCCGCCCGGTCGCACTTCTCCGATCGGCTCGACGGCGAGCCGCTTTCGCCCGTCGCGAAGGCGATCTCCGGCCTGCACCTCACCATCTGCCCGATGTGCATTCGCTACAACCAGAGCCTGCTCGCCTCCCGTGAGGCCCTTTCACTGCTGAAGGACCTCCCGGTCGACGGCGAAGAGAAGGCGGCCCCGAAACAGCCGTAGTAGTTTCAGCCTCGAAGTGCCCGCCACCTCCCCCACCACCGACCCCCGCGCAGCGGCGCTCGCCCTCGACCTCTCGGGCCAGAAGGTCGGTGAGTACCAGCTGATTCGCCGGGTCGGCGTGGGCGGCATGGGCGCGGTGTTCGAGGGCATGCAGCCGCTGATCGGCAAGCGGGTGGCGGTGAAGTTTCTGCTCCCCACGCTCTCGCAAGACGCTTCTCTGGTCGAACGCTTCCTCTCCGAAGCGCGCGCGGTCAACGCGATCGGCCACCGCGGCATCGTCGACATCTTCAGCTTCGGCGTTCACGATCAGATGCAGTACTTCGTGATGGAGTTCCTCGAGGGGCGCCCGTTCGACCGGGTGATTCGCGAGCAGTCGCCGATGCAGCCGGGCCAGGCGGTGCGCTACCTGGAAGAGCTGCTCGACGCGCTCGGCGCCGCTCACGCCAAGGGCGTCATTCACCGCGACATCAAGCCGTCGAACGTCTTTCTGGTCGAGAAGCAGGGCGTGAAGCCCTACGTGAAGCTGCTCGACTTCGGCATCGCCAAGGTCAACGCCACCCAAGACGGCCAGACCCCGCAGACCCGCCAGTCGGTGGTGATCGGCACCCCGGAGTACATCGCGCCCGAGCAGGCCCAGGGGCTGTCGATCGGCCCTCAGACCGATCTCTACGCCGTCGGCTGCATGGCCTACGAGATGCTCACCGGGGTGCTCCCGTTCAAGGGCTCCAACCCGCTGGAGACGATGTTCAAGCACGTCACCGAGGCGACGCCGCGCGCGCGCGATCGCGAACCGGGCGTGCCTCCCGCGCTCGACGAGCTGGTCTACCGGCTGATGGCGAAGCAGCCGCAAGACCGCCCGCGCTCGGTCGAAGAGGTGAGCCAGCTGCTCATTCGCGCGCTGGGCAGCGCCACCGCGCCGCTCCCTGCCACCCCGCCGCCCTCCGCTCCTCCGCGGCCGATGGCGGTGCCCGATCGCGCCGGCCCCTCGGCCTTCGCGCAGACCTTCGTTCGCACCGGCGACCTGGAGCCGATTCGCACCAGCACGCTGACGCCACTTCCGCCGAAGCGCCGGTGGATCGTGCCCGTCTCGCTCGCCCTGGTCGCGATCGCCGCCGGCCTCACCGTCTGGGCGGTCACCCGCGGCCCCGCGCCCGAGCCCCAGAAGCCGGTGGTGATCGAGCCGCCGCCCACCGTGGCGCCGCCTCCGGTGGTCACTCCGCCTCCTCAGGTGGCCGTCGCGCCCGCGCCGGTGCCGGCGCCTGCCCCGGCTCCCACGCCTGCTCCCGCTCCGGCGCCCGCCCCCGTCCCCAAAGTGACCAAGCGCACCCCGGGCAAGCGGGAGGTCACTGCCGAGCAGCTGCAGGCGAAGATCACCCAGGTCGAATCGCGGCTCGAAGAGAAGGAAGCCGCCAAGGGCCAGCGCATCGCCTCGCTCCACAACGTGCTCAACCTCTACAAGGGCCAGGCGACCTCCGCGAAGTCGGCCGACGAGCGCGCCGAAGTGGCGGCCGGCCTCGACGAGCTGGGCAAGCAAATCGCCGGAAAGTAACGCTCCACCCCGCCAAAAGCGGTTGACCGCCTACACCTGCGGGGACCACGCTTGAGTGCCGATGGGCGCGCTCCTGGTGTTGCTGCTCACACAGACTCCCACCGCTCCAGGTGACGTCGCGGTGGTGGTCGCCAGCCGTCGCGAGCCCGCCGCCGCACAGAAGCTCGCGCGCGCTCTGTCCGAAGTGCTCGCGCCCAACGCCAAGGTGCTCTCCGGTGACGCCGCCAAAGCCCGCATCACCGAGCTCGGCGGCGTCGACCCGGCCGCCTGCGACGGCCAGCGGCTCTGCCTGATCAAGCTCGCCGAGCTGCTCGGCCCGCACGCCACCGTGATCGGCATCGACGTCGCGCGGGCCGGCAAGTTTCAGAGCGCTCACGTCGAAGCGGTCGGCGCCGGCAAGGTCGACTCGCTGCTCGCCGACGACTTCAGCTCCGACGTGAAGGGCTTCGAGGCGCAGTCGAAGCAGTGGGCCCGCGGCTTCGGCGAGAAGCTCAAAGACAAGCTGGGCGCGTGGAGCGCCGAGCTCGAAGCCGCCAAGCCGAAGCCGGTCGCGGTCGCCCCCACGCCCGCGCCCACCCCCGAGCCGCAACCGAACGTGGTGCCGCCTCCTCCTCCGCCCCCGATGGTCGAGCAGCGCGCCGAGCCGAGCCGGGGCCCTGCCTGGGCCGCCACCGTCGCCGCCGGCCTCTGCGCGATCGGCACCGGCGTCACCCTGGGCCTCGCGGTCTCCAACAAGACCTCGTACGACAACTCGGTTCGCTCGTTCCTGAGCGGCAGCATGAACGCCTCGTCGCTCACCTGGTCGCAGCTCAACTCCACCGCCAACACCGCCAACTCCGAATTTTCGATCGCGCTCGGCCTCGGCATCGCCACCGCGGTCGCGGCGGTGGTCGCGGTGATCTTCTTCCTCAGGTGAACCCGTGAAGCACTCCGCCAAAGTCCTGCTGCTGGTGGGGTCGGCCTTCGCGACGTTCGCCGCCTGCCAGTGCGTCGACATCTCGAAGACGAAGTACCCCGCGTGCAACGAAGGCGGCAGCTGTGAGCAGCCGGGGCGCATCTGCTGTCAGAACTCCTACTGCACGCTGCCTGAAGAGTGCCCCACCGACGGTGGCGCCGGCGGTGGCTCGGGAGGAGGCGCTGGCGGCGGCAGCGCCACCGGCGGAGGCTCGGGCTGCAACTCGCGCAACTGCGGCGGCTGCTGCGACGACGCGACCGGCATCTGCCAGCAGGGCGTGAGCGACAACTCCTGCGGCACCAACGGCCTGCGCTGTCAGAACTGCGCCGCGGCCAACGGCCACTGCAACCTGTTCACCTGCGACACCTGCAACTCCTCGCTCTGCCCCAACGGCTGCTGCCAAGACGGCGTCTGTCAGGACGGCGGCTCCGACACCTCCTGCGGCACCAACGGCATGCTCTGCGGCGCGTGCACCGGCAACTCCGACCACTGCGCCAACGGCGGCTGCGTCTGCGGTCAGACCGGCGCGGCGTGCCCCCAGGGCAAGGCGTGCGTGAGCGGGCAGTGCCAGTGCACCGCGAGCAGCTGCACCAACGGCTGCTGCAACGCCGCGGGCGACTGCGTCACCTCGACCTCCTCGGCGGAGTGCGGCCCCAAGGGCGGCCAGTGCAGCGACTGCGGTGATCGCGCCAACCAGTGCGGCGCCGACGGAGGCTGCAGCTGCTCCGGAGCCCCGGCGTGCTCCGCCACCCAGACCTGCGGCACCGGCAGCTGCACCTGCGTGCCGTCGCGGTGCGGCGCGAGCGAGTGCTGCGACGACAACCAGAACTGCGTCAGCGGCGACAGCCCCGGCGCCTGCGGTCATCAGACCAAGTGCGACAGCTGCAGCACCGGCGGCTGTGACGCCGGCGTCTGCGCGGGCTGCGTCGGCTGCCCCGGCTGCTGCAGCAGCGGCACCTGCACCGCGGCGAGCACCACCGCGTGCGGCTCGGGCGGCTCGGTCTGCCTCGACTGCAACAACCCGCCCGGCGCCGCCGACCGCTGCCTCGGCGGTCACTGCTCCTGCGGCAACCTCGGCGCCCCGTGCGGTGCGGGCACCGTCTGTGACGGCGGCGCCTGCCAGTGCACCTCCACCAGCTGCGCCGGCGGCTGCTGCGACTCGAGTGGAGTGTGCCGCTCGCCCCCGCTGCCCGACCTCTGCGGCACCAACGGCAACGCCTGCGTCGCCTGCCCGCTCGGCTTCAGCTGCACCAACGGCGCGTGCGCGTGCGGCGCCTCGAGCAGCTGCGCGGCCGGCCAGTACTGCAACGGCACCAAGTGCACCTGTGACTCCAGCTCGTGCCCCAACGGCTGCTGCGCCGGCGACGTCTGCCTCTTCTACGGCAGCGAGAGCTTCACCCTCTGCGGAACCAACGGCCAGACCTGCTTCGCCTGCAGCGCGACCACCAGCAGCGTCTGCGCGAACGGTGTCTGCGACTGCGGCACCAACCCGGCCTGCCCTACCGGTCAGGTGTGCAACAACGGCCAGTGCATCGCGAGTGGCGCGGGCGGAGGCTCGGGCGCGGGCGGAGGAATCGCCACCGGCGGAGGAGTCGCGGCAGGCGGCGGCGCGGCGGCAGGCGGAGGCACGGGCGGCGCCGGCGGTGGCATCCCTCCCATCGGCGGCGGCAGCGGCACCGGCGGAGGCACCACCACCACCTGTGGCCCCGCCACCTGCTCGCAGGGCTGCTGCGACAGCAACGGCGCCTGCGTGCCGATGAACTTCGGTCAAACCGACTGCTCCTGCGGCCTCTACGGAGCCAAGTGCGGCTACTGCACCGACAACACGCTGGTCTGCACCAGCACCCCGTCGCCTCCGGGCCAGCCCAACGGCAACGGGATCAACAACCACTGCACCAACGGCATGTGCTCGGCCGGCTGCAACGCCTCGACCTGCACCGGCTGCTGCGGCTCCGACAACGTCTGCCACGACAAGCAGCCCGACAACGCCGCTTGTGGTCCGCCGATGAGCTCGTGCTCCTCCTGCCCGGTCGGCACCAACTGCAACGGCGCAGGCATGTGCCTGTAGCGGTTACTTCGCCGAGTCGGCCCGCGGCACGCCGTCGCTGACCAAAAGCTCGGCGCGGACCTCACTGAGCGGCGCGGTCCAGTGCGCCTCCCAGTCGTAGGTGGCCATCTTCTTCGCCGAGCGGCCGCGGAAGAAGGCGCGGGTGATCTTGAACACCAGCTCCGGGCCGGTGAGCAGCCAGCGCACCATGCCCAACATCAGCACCACCAGCGCGCTGGGAATGCCCACCTGCGCGAGGGTGAACGCCTGCAGCTCCAGCTCGCCGATGACGTCGGTCTCGTAGCCGGTGGCGACGTGCCAGAGGTCGTGCGTCTGGCGCATGCGCTTCACCATGTATTCGACCTCGGTGAGCGGGCCTTCGACCTTGAACAGCTCGGGGGTGAGGTGGCGCTTCTTCATGAACGACGCGTAGCGGTTGCCGAAGGTGCCCGCCGGCAGCTGCTCCAGCGCGGCGAGGTCGAGGTGGGCGGAGTCGATGGTGCGGTCCTCCGCGCGGTACTGCCCGGCTTTGGGGTCGGCGTAGAAGCGCCGCGCCCGCTTCCCTTCTCCGCCCGCGTTCATGTGCTCGTACGCCTCGAGCACCTTGTCGGTTCGGTTGGGATCTTGCGCCACCACCCAGAGCGCCTTGAACCCCCGGCGCCACCGCTCGAGCGTGGACAGCTTGAGGACCTCTTCGTGCTGCTTGCCGTTGAACGCGATCGCTTCCATCGAACGTCTCCTTGGCTGCTGCGTTGTTGTCAGATGTGACAATAACCAGGTCGACCACTGTTGGCAAGTGTGCCAAGAAGGGCCTGTGAAAAAGCGGGCTTCCAAGCGGGTGCGGCGCAGTCCCGAAGAGGCGACGGAGCTGATCAAGCGGGCGGCTTCAGAGCTGATCGCCGAGAAGGGCCCCGACGCGGTGGGGCTGAAGCAGGTGGCGGTGCGGGCCGGGGTGTCGCACGCGTTGGTGACCCACTACTTCGGCACCTACGAGAACCTGGTGCACACCGTATTACTGGAGCGGGTGGACCAGGCCCGGGCGCTGGCGCTGGAGCAGACCCGGCTCGCCACCCCCGGCCCCGAGGCGCTGCTCGACGTGCTGCGGGCGATGGTGGGCGACGAGACCCACGTTCGGTTGATGACCTGGGCGTTTCTGTCTTCTCGAAACGCCTCGCTGGTGCCGATGAACCAGGGCGAGCTGTCGCTGGTGGTCGACGCGGTGGTGGAGCGGCGCAAGCAGGCGTTCGGCGCCAGGGCGGGCACCCGCGAAGACGCCGAGTTCTACGTCGCGCTGGCGGTGGCGGCGGCCTACGGCTTCGCGCTCGGCAAAGAGACGTTCGCCCGGGCGATGAACCGGCCGGCGTTCACCGACCAGGACTTCTTCGCCCGCTTCGCCAGCCTGCTGCGAAAATCGGGCAGCTGACCGCAGCACCTGGGGCATCGAAAAGTTCGATCGCGAATGAAGTCGAAAACTTCCCCCGTCGTGCTGTTGTCAGGCGCTCGACGATGCGTGGCCTGGCCCTTCTCGCGTGGTTGACCGCCTTCGCCGCGTTCGCGGGAGACCTCACCGCCGCGCGCGCGCCTGCGGCCCCGAAGATCGACGGCCAGGTGGAAGACGTCGAGTGGAGCGCCGCCCCGCCCTACTCCGACTTCGTCGCCTCCTGGCCCAACGAGGGCGCCAAGCCTTCGCAGAAGACCGAAGTGCGGGTGATGTACGACGACCACAACCTCTACTTCGGGATCATCTGTTACGACACCGAGCCGAAGGAGATCGCCTACGCGCTCGGCCGCCGCGACTCGACTCCGATCGCCGACCTGCTGGAGATCGCGATCGACTCCGCCTTCGATCGCCGCAGCGCCTACTACTTCTCGATCAACGCCTCGGGCGTGCTGCGCGACGCGCTGATCTACGGCGACGTCAACATGTCGGACAGCTGGGATGCGGTCTGGCAGGGCGCGGCGGCCACGCGGCCCGACGGCTGGTCGGCGGAGGTGGCGATACCGCTGGCGATTCTGCGCTTCCCCGCGGCGAAGGAGCAGAAGTGGGGCTACCACGTGCGCCGCGACATCATTCGCACCCACGAGACGATCGACAGCACGCTG
Organism: Myxococcaceae bacterium; assembly: GCA_047602415.1. Classification (GTDB taxonomy): domain Bacteria; phylum Myxococcota; class Myxococcia; order Myxococcales; family Myxococcaceae; genus JASGHH01. The sequence continues at coordinate 2,874,057 of JASGHH010000001.1, forward strand.
TTGCCCCGCAGCGCCAACGCGCTGGTCTCGCTGTTCGGCCAGGTGAAGGGCGTGATCGACCTGAAGCCCCGGCCCGACGTCGAGATCGTGCCCTACCTCGCCGCCCGCACCACCTGGCGCCCGCAATTTTCCGACAGCACCACGCCCCGGCCGCGCCTGCTCGACCCTTCGGCCGACCTCGGCGCCGACGTGCGCGCTTCGCTGTTCTCCGATCTGATCCTCAACGCCACCGTGAACCCCGACTTCGGTCAGGTGGAGGCCGATCGAATCATCTTGAACCTCTCCACCCAGGAGGTGTTCTTCCCGGAGAAGCGGCCGTTCTTCAACCAGGGCCTCGACATCTTTCAGCCGGTGGGCGCCGAGTACGGCACCCCGCATCAGCTGTTCTATTCACGGCGCATCGGCCTCGACACCCCGATCTTCACCGCCGCCAAGGTCACCGGCGCGGTCGCCCCCGGCACCTACCTGGGCGTGCTCGACGCGCTGGTGCTCGGCCCCGCCGACCCCGGCAAGGCGTCGCTCGCGTTCAACGACGACCCGAGCAGCAGTCAGATCGCCGACGCCGAGCGCACCGCCGATCGCAGCGCCGGCTTTCACCTCGAGCGGCCGCTCCACTTCGGCAAGAACGACGAGCTGCCCGCCGACCGCCCCACCCCGAAGAACTTTCTCGCCGCCGCCGCGCGCCACGACTTCTCCGACCAGTTCGCGCTCGGAGCGACCTTCACCTCCGCCAGCCCGCTCGCCGCGCGCTGCCGCCCGAACGACTTTCGGTCGATGACCGATTACCTGGCCGCCGACTGTCTGGGCGAAGGCGGCCAGGCGCTCGGGCTCGACTGGAACCTGCGCTCCGCCAACCGCGACTGGGTGTTCCTCGGCATCATCGACGGCAGCCGGCGCGAAGGCGGGCCATTGCAAGACGTGCAGCGCGACGGCACCGTGATTCACCCCAACGACCTCGGCTACGGCGGTTATTTCCGCGCCGGCAAGTTCGGTGGTGAAGGCCTGCGCGCCGACATCTCGAGCGCCTACACCTCGCCCACGCTCGACCTCAACCAGACCGGCTTCATGCCGAGCAACAACCAGTCGAAGTTCAGCGCGGCGCTCCGGTACGTGCGCACCAAAGAGCTGAGCTACTTCCGCGATCTGTACGCCGGCCTCTACGCCCAGACCTACTGGACCACCGACGGCCGCTGGCAGCCGCGCGGCAACTACGTCAGCGGCGAAGCCAACGCGACCTTCCCCAACTATTACAACCTCGGGGTCGGCTGGTTTCTCGACGACAACCGCTACGACGTGCGGGAGATCACCGGCACCGGAATCCCGCTCGAGAAGCACAACGACTTCGGCGTCTACGCGTACGGCAACACCGACCCCAACCGTGCGATCACCGCGCGAGGCTCGGTGCAGTTCTACCGGACCGAGCCAAGAGGTCTGGTGCCGCCCGAAAACGGCTACGGCGGCGACGCCACCCTGCTCGCCCACCCGTTTCCCCGCTTCGACACCCAGGTGGTGCTCCACTGGTCGTTTGACCCCAACGGCGCCCGCTACGTCGACACCCTGGGCGACCTCGACGCGCTCGACCCGACCCGCCAGCACTTTCTCTTCGGCCAGCAGGACTCCGAGAACTTCTCGGTCACCTTGCGCCAGACGGTGGTGTTCACCCCCACGCTCACCCTGCAGGCGTACGCGCAGTTCTTCTCGGCCTACGCGCACTACCCCCGGTACTACGAGGCGGGCGCGCCGGCCGGCGGCCACGTTCACATCGACGATTCTCTCGAGGGTGGCGGCGCCCAGCAACTACGACTTCCACTCCGCGGCGCTCAACTTGAACGTGGTGCTCCGCTGGGAGTACCGGCTCGGCTCGACGCTGTTCCTGGTCTACTCGCGCTCGCAGAACGAGCTCGGCTTCAACGGCGATCAGAACCCGACCACCCGGCTGTTCCCCACCCGGCTGGGTCCAGGCCCGACCACCGACACCCTGCTGTTGAAATTCAGCTACTGGTTCAACGTCTAGCGTCGTGGCCCTCGGGGTCGATGGCCACGCCCCGATGAAAGCACAGCTGGACGAGCGGCTTGCGTCTGTTCCATCGTGCGCGGCCTGATGACTCGGCTCCTTCGCGTCGCGGTGCTCGGCCTGGCGGTGGGTTTCGCTCTCGCCTTCGTCTCCTGCAGCTCCAGCAGCTCGTGCGGCAACTGCACCGGCTGCTGCGATGTCAGCGGGGCTTGCTTGAATGGCACCACCACCCAGGCCTGCGGCCAGAGCGGCGCCGCTTGCGTGGCGTGCACTTCGGGGCAGGCGTGCATGGCGGGCGCATGCAGCTCTCCCGCGGGCGGCGGAGCGGGTGGAGGCGCGGCGACCGGCGGTGGCGCGGCGGCGGGCGGTGGCGCGGCGGCGGGCGGTGGCGCGGCGACCGGCGGTGGTGCGGCGACCGGTGGCGGCGCGGCGACCGGTGGCGGCGCGGCGACCGGCGGTGGCAGCGCGACCGGTGGCGGCGGAGGCGGTTGCATCACCGACGGCGGCATCACCATCGACGGCGGCACGGTGAACATCACCTTCGGCGCCAGCTGCCCCAACTTCACGCCCTGCGGCGGGCCGCTCGACGGCACCTGGCTCTACTCGTCGGCGTGCATCCCCGACTCCGACTTCGACGCGGTGGTGGGAGGCCTGGAGCAGTACTGCGGCGCCGGCACCGTCACCCTCAGCAACAAGACCGGCACCTTCAGGGGCGGCGTCGCCTTCGGCTGCAGCGTCGCCACCCGGCGCGCGAGCGGGCAGATCAGCCTGGTCGCCACCATCACCGGCAACACCTGCTCCAACGCGCTGGGCTGCGGCGCGATCTCCTCCGGGCTGTCGAACTACGGCTTCACCGGCAGCTGCGCGGTGAGCGGGAGCAGCTGCGTGTGCAACATCTCCACCCCGGTACACATCGACGACGTCGGCCCCTACACGCTGAGCGGCAACACCCTGACCCTCACCAACTCGGGTCGCACCTACGACTACTGCATCGCCTCCCAGGTGCTGACCACCCGGGAGACCACCGCGGGCTCGAACGCCAAAGATCCCGGGTACCCCAGCCTGACGAAGTGATGCGAGAATGGGCGGCATGAGCTCGCTGCGGGCGCTGATCGTCGGCGGCATTCTCGGGCTGGTGGCCTCGGTCGGCTGCAGCAGTGAGCCGCCGCCGTGTCAGAGCAGCTGCAACGGTTGCTGCGACCGCGACAACAAGTGCCAGCCGGGCACCACCGTGGCGGCCTGCGGCACCGATGGCCACCAGTGCAGCCACTGCTCCACCAACGGCGCCTGCGTGGAGCACGTCTGCGAGATGGGCGATGGCGGCACCGTCGACGCGGGCGCAGGCGGCGGCGGAGGTGACGCCACCGGAGGCGGCGTGTTCGGCGGCGGCCAGGGCGGTGGCGGCGCCTCGGGCGGCGGCACCGGTGGCGGCACCGGCACCGGCGGTGGCGGCGGCGTGGTCGACAGCGGCGTGGTGCTCTACGAGCCCGACGCGGGCACCTTCGCGTTGAGCTTCGGCAACTGCGGCAGCTTCAACCCCTGCGGCGGCAACCCGCTCGGCATCTGGGTCTACTCGTCGTGCTGCATTCCCGACTCCGACTTTCAGGGCATGATCATGAAGTCGGACATGTACTGCGGCCAGGGCTCGACCACGATCACCGGCAAGAGCGGCTGGGCCCAGGGCTTCGTCGGCTTCGACGGCGTGAACGCGCGCCACCTGGTGCACGGCGCGATGGCGTTCACCGCCAACATCAGCGGCAACATCTGCAACAACCCGTTCGCGTGCACGATGATCTCCGGCAACCTCGCCAGCATCGGCATTCAGGGCACCTGCACCGTCACCAACAACGTCTGCGTCTGTGACCTGCACGGTGGCATCGAGGTCGACGACTCCAGCGCGTACACGCTCTCGGGTCACACGGTGGCGCTGACCGACGCCAACAAGACGTTCGACTTCTGCGCCGGCACCAACAAGCTGATCATGCGCGAGACCACCGCCAGCTCGAGCACCCGCGAGCCCGGCTACCCGAACGCCGGGCGCCAGCCCAACACCCCGCCGTAGCGGCGCGGTTGCATGGGCGCCTCATCGTGCCATTCGTGCACCCTGCGTTTGGCGCGTTTTCGCCGCAACGCTTTCGGCCCCAGCACGAGAGCCGCGCAGGCGCTGCGCCGCCCGGTTACTGGTTTCCACAGCGAGGTGAGCGATGGGCTTTTCACTTTCTTCCCCCAGCTTTCAGTCTCGAGGTGACATCCCCGAGCGGCACACGGTCGCCGGCGCGAACGTCTCGCCGCCGCTCGAGTGGAAAGAGGTGCCGCCCGAGACGAAGAGCCTGGCGCTGATTCTGGAGGACCCCGACGCGCCGGACCCCCAGGCCCCGAAGAAGATCTTCGTGCACTGGGTGCTCTACAACCTGCCGCCGACGTCGCGCGGCCTTCGCGAGGGCATCGATCGGCTGCCCGGCGACGCGCAGGTTGGCCTGAACGATTTGAAGCAGGCCGGCTACAGCGGCCCCAACCCGCCGATCGGCAAGCACCGGTACGTTCACCGCTTGTTCGCGCTCGACACCGTGCTCGATGACCTCGGCGACGGCGCGACCAGGAAAGATCTCGAGAAAGCGATGAAGGGCCACGTGCTGGCCGAGGCAGCCCTGATCGGTCTCTACGCCAACCACTGAGCGGGTAGGCTCGCCCGGCGGATGGACGAGTCGCTCGAAACGCTGCTCCAGAAGTACCGCGACGAGCGCGCGGCCTACGACCGCTTCGACAGCGAGTTCACACCCAACCCCTACTCGCCCTGGTCGGCGATCGAGCCGGTGGCCGCGCACCGCGACGGGCCGGCCACCGTGCTTCAGCTGCTCCGCGGCAGCGACCGTGACGAGTTGGGCTACGCCTGTCATGGCGCCGAGACGCTGAAAGACCGGTGCACCCCGGAGCTGCTCGCCCAGCTCGAGGCCCTCACCCGCCACGCCGACTCGTACGTGAACAGCCGGGCGAAGCAGGCGATCGCAGTCCTCGACCCCGAGCGGGCCGATGCGTTGGGCTTTCACAGAGACCAGGCCGGCGTCGACGCGACCGCCCGGGTGCAGCTCACCGGTCCTCGCCGCGCCCGCTGGTTGGAGCTGGCGCTGCGGGAGGGCGACGAGAAGGCCGGCGTCGAGGCGCTCCAGCAACTGGGTTACACGCTGCGCAACCACCAGCTCGACGAGCCGCTCACCGCGGTGCTGCGCGCGGCGCTGCGGTCGCCCTCGAGCGAGATTCGCCGGCATGCGATCGTGTTTCTCTCCTGGGCGCCGCAACACGAGCCGCTCGATGCGCTGATCGAAGCGATGGCGCTGGGCCCGGTGGTGTTGCCGGAGCGGGTGGCCGCCGATCCCACCAGCGAGATGCTGGTGAAGGTGCTCGCCGCGAAGGGCGAGCTCGGCCCACTGTCGGAGCTGCTGATGCGGCGCCGCTGTGCCGGCCTGCGCACCGACCCCAGCCTCTGCCGCGCGACGCTCCGCGAGCGGCTGCTGGAGCAGCGGGAGCGCGCCTTCCACCAGGGGAGCTCCCGCGACCTCGGCGTCTGCGTTCGCGAGCTCGCCGACCCGGAGCTGCTGCCGGTGTGCGTCTCCGCGCTCGCCCACCGCACCGCGCCCTATGACGCCCTCAAAGCGGCGATGGGGGTCTACGGCCAGCCGGCGATCGATGCGCTCAGCGCCCTGCCGGCGAATGTCCCTGGCGCGGAGCAGGTGCGCTGGCTGCTCGACGCGCTGAAGAAGCCCTTTCCCGCCACCCTCGATTCGGCCGACCGGTACTTCGGCGACGGCAAGATCGACGATTGGACCGGCTCGGCCTTCTACTCGTACGCCGAGGTGCTGCAGCTGCGGCCGTCTGCGCATGCCGCCTTCCAATGTGCGTGGATCGATCGCGCCTGGGGTGCTCCAGTGCCGCCCTCGCGGGTCGACTGGATTCGCTCGCTCGGGTTTCGCGACGGCGCCTTCCTCGAGGAGCTCGCCACCCCGGTGCCTCGCCCGCTCTGGGGAATTCGCGCTCACCTTCGGAGACCCGAGGGCGAGGCGCTCGAGCGGGTGCTCGAGGCGGGGCTGCCCAGCCTCGCCTTCGCCGGCACCCGCGACGCACGCTACCGAGAGCAGACCGACGCGCACCTGGCTCGCGTGCGCCGGGCGAGCGCGTGAGTCACTGGTAGTACTTCTGCTCCGCCCAGAGCGACGCCAGCGGCTGCTTCAACCCGCGGCCCAGCCAGATCGGCAGGTGGTTCTCGTAAGGCATGCAGCGCGGGCAGTCGGTCTCGCCGGTCTGCTCGAGCGACGCGAAGTACGGCGCCAGCTCGTCGCGTTTACCGCCGACGACGATCAGCGCTTTGCCGTCGCCGTTGCCGGGGCCCCAGAGCCAGTAGTTGTTGTGGCCGCACACCACCGGCGGAAGGCTGCGGCCGAAGTACTGCAGCGCGCCCGCGTCGCCGTAGTTGGTCTCCACCATCACCACCGCGCCCGGCCGCTCCTCCGGGGTGAGCCGTTCGGCGGCGCGCTCCACCAGCGCGGTGAGCTCTTCCCACCCGTTGGTGTCGGCGTAGTTCTGCGGCAGCACGCCGATGCCGCTGCGCTCGGCCGACTTCGCCTTCACCCCCAACTGCGCCATGTAGTCGATGAAGCGATCCTGGCTCAGCACCGGCAACGCGAACGGAGCGGCGATCGCGCCCATCACCAGCACCGGCAGCAGAAACACCGCGGTCAGCCAGCGTCGCTGCGCGCACCAGCGGCCCACCACCACCCCGCCGAGCGCGATCGCGAGCGGAAAACCGGCGGCCAGGTACTCCGGCTTCGCCCGGGTGGCGATCAACAGCGCCGCCACCGCGAGAAAAGTGACCGCCACCAGACGCAGCCGCCCACCCTTCTTCAGCGCCAGCGCGAACCCGGGGAGCCAGACCAGCGAGGTCGCCGGGTTCACCTGGCCCGCGGCTTCGGCGACGAACGCCCACGGAGGCTGACGCACGTACTTGTGCTCCAGCGCGTTGCGGGCGAACTCCGCTGTGGGGAAGCCGTGGGTCACCTGCCAGGCGAGGTGTGGCACGAAGAGCGCGACCGCGATCGCGAAGCAGACCCACGGGCCCTTCGTCTTCAGCACCGCGCGATCGGGGCTCGCCAGCAGCGCCAGGCCGAGACCGGCGCCCAGCCAGAGCACCGAGATCTTGTTCTCCAGCCCGAGCCCGAGCAGCACGCCGGCCAGAACCCAGTCGCGCAGCGCCCCGCCCTTCACCGCCCGCAGCACCATCAGCATCGCTGCCGGCCAGAGCAGAATGTCGATGCTGTTCATCGAGAAGTAATGGTTCATGCCCAGGTAGACCGGGCCGGAGATCAGACACAGCGCGGTCAGCACCACCGCGATCGCGCCGCCGCCGAGCTCGATCGCCAGCAGACAAGAGACGAGCACGGTGAGCGCGCCGCACACCGCCGGCACCACTCGCATCGACAGGTTCTCGCCGAACAGCACCATCCACCCGCGGAGCACCGCGATCGACAGCGGAGGGTGGTCGACGTAGCCGAAGTCGAGGTGCCGCGCGCAGGCCAGGTAGTACAGCTCGTCGCGCACCACCCCGTACGGCCGCATCCACGCCAGCTGGAGCGTCAGCTTCACCGCCGCCAACAGCGCAGCCAAGGCGCGGGGCGTCATCGCTTCGACCGGAGCGCCGGCTCGGCGGCGCGCGCGGCCACCGCTTCGTCGCAGTAGCCGACCGCCTCGGGGAAGAGCGAGCTGAAGGGGCGCACGTGTTTCAGATCTTTCGCCGGCTCCCGCACCACCATCGTGCCCGGCCCACGCCAGACGTCGTGCACCCGGCGCAGCCCGTTCGAGCTTCCCCAGGGGAGCCCGCGCGGCGGTGCACCGTTGTAGTCGCGGTGCCAATCGTCGGCGCACAGCCCGGAGTCGAGTCGAACCAGGCCGCTGTGGCCGGCGAGAATGCGCAGCAGCTCGAGCTCCGCCTCCGCGGGCAGCCGAAGGCCCCGGGGCGCCAACGCAGCGAGCGCGTTGGCAGGGAGCGGCAGGCCCGGCTTGCGCGTCACGCCCAACTTCACCCAGAGCGGGTCGCTCAGCTCCGACTCGCCAGCGAAGAACGGCGCCACGTCGACCTCGTGCTCGGGCGCGACGTACCAGCCGTCGGCGGCGCCATGGTCGGCCCACTCGTCGTCGTACGAAGCGCGCTCCCGAACCTGCACCTCGAGCTGAATCGCCGCCTCGGTGGCGCCCATCACGAAGCGCTGGCCGAACACCAGGTAGCAGCCGAACTGCGTCTCCTGGTCGATGAAGAAGGGAAACGGCTGCGGCTCGTGGCCGACCACCGACGCGAGCAGCAACCGCCCGGGCACCACCTCGTGGATCGCGTCGAAGACCACCGCCCGTTGTTCGCCGGTCATCTCCACCCATTGCGCGGAGGTGACCGACAACAACAGGCGCTCCGCGGGGCTCACACGTCGAGCTCTTTGACCTCGCCCGCGCGCTCCATGATGAACTTGAAGCGGGCAGAGACGTCTTTACCGAGCAGGTCGTTGATCACCTTCTCGGTCTCCAGCGGCTGATCGATCTGCACCTTGAGCGCCATCCGGTGCTTCGGGTCGAGCGTGGTCTCCTTCAGCTCGTGGGCGTCCATCTCGCCCAGACCCTTGAACCGCATGATGGTGGGCTTGGCGTTGCTCTTCGCGCTCTTGATGATCTCGTCGCGGTGGCCTTCGTCGAGCGCCCAGTGGGTCTCTTTGCCGATGTCGATGCGGAACAGCGGCGGCTGCGCCAGGTACAGGTGCCCCTGCTCGATCAGCGGCCGGAGGTGCCGGTAGAAGAACGTCAGCAAGAGCGTGGCGATGTGGTGGCCGTCGAAGTCGGCGTCCATCAGCAGGAACACCTTGCCGTAGCGCAGCTTCGACAGGTCGATGTCCTGCCCCATGCCGCAGCCGAGCGCGCTGATGATGTCGGTGAGCTCTTTGTTGTTGGTCACCTTGTCGACCGAGGCCTGCTCGGCGTTCATCACCTTGCCGCGGAGCGGGAGGATCGCCTGGGTGCGACGATCGCGGCCGACCTTCGCCGAGCCGCCTGCGGAGTCGCCCTCGACGATGAACAGCTCGCTCTCTTCGGGGTCGGTCGAGGCGCAGTCGGTGAGCTTGCCGGGGAGGTTCAGCTTGTGGCTGACCGCGCCCTTGCGCGCCACCTGCGACGCCGCGCGCGACGCCTCACGGGCCCGGGCCGCGAGAATGATTCGCAGCACCACCGCGTCGGCGACCGACTTGTTGTCGTTGAGCCACTTCTCCACCGCCGGCCGCACCACGTTGTCGACCTGGGTGGCGACCTCCGGGTTGTTCAACCGGTCCTTGGTCTGGCCCTGAAACTGCGGCTCCACCACGTAGGTCGAGAGAATGCAGACGATGCCCTCGCGAATGTCTTCGGCGGTGAGGGTCACGCCCTTCGGCGTCAGGTCGTGGGTCTCGATGTAGTTGCGCATCGCCTTCACCACGCCCGCGCGCAGCCCGTTCTCGTGGGTGCCGCCGACCTTGGTGGGAATGCCGTTCACGTAGCTCTTCACGTGCTCGTCGGTCGCCTCGGTCCAGGCGAGCGCCAGCTCCATGCGAATGCCGTTCTCGTGCGCCTTGTAGAAGGGCGTCGAGCCGGCCGGCACCATCACCTTGCCGCGCTCGGTGATCACCCGGGTGATGTACTCGGCGATGCCGCCGTCGTGCTTGAAGGTCTCTTCCTTCGCCGGTGACTGGGTCTCGTCGGTGAAGACGATCGTCATGCCCTTGTGGAGGTACGAGCGCGCCTCCAGCCGCTCCCGAATCATCTCCACGTCGAAGCGCTGCTTGGCGCCGAAGATCTCCGCGTCGGGCTCGAAGGTGATGATCGTGCCGGTGCCGCGCGCCGGCCCCAGCGTCTTCAGCTTCGACTTCGTCTGGCCGCGGCTGAAGCTCTGCTCGTAGCGCTTCTGGTCGCGCTTCACCTGCGCCACCAGCGAGCTCGAGAGCGCGTTCACCACCGACGAGCCGACGCCGTGCAGACCGCCCGAGTGGAGGTAGTTCTCGCCCTCGAACTTACCGCCCGAGTGCAGCGTGGAGAGGATCACCTCCAGCGCCGGCTTCTTGAACTTCGGCATCATGTCGACCGGGATGCCGCGGCCGTCGTCGTCGACGGTGGCCTTGGTGCCGCCCTTGTGAATCGTCACCTTGATCGTGGTGGCGTGGCCGTTCATCACCTCGTCGACCGAGTTGTCGACGATCTCCCAGAGGAGGTGGTGGTAGCCGGTGGCGTCGGTGCCGCCGATGTACATCGCGGGCCGCTTGCGCACCGGCTCGAGGCCCTCGAGCACCTGAATGTTCGACGCATCGTATTTCTTGGCCATTACTTCTTCTCCTTGGCGTTCTTCTCCGGCTTCTCATCGGTCTTGGGCGCCTCGGGCAACGCCACCCGCACCAGCTCGCGCCGCACCGCCTTCACCTTGTCCTTCTTCGACATCTCGCGGCCCTTGCCCGCGCGGCCGGTCACCTCGTAGCGGCCGGGCGACAGCTCGAGCTTTCGGCCCTTGGCGGTCTCGAGCTCGATCTTGGCGTCCTTCTTCGCGCTGGAGATGAACGCCACCACCCCGTCGTCGGGCGCGGTCTTGATCACCGTCACGCCCTTGCCCGGGCCGGCCAGCTCGTTGACCTCGTTCGCCTTGCACACCAGCGCGAACGTCTTCTCGGTCACCACCGCGAGCAGGTCGCGATCGCCGCACGGCTGCACGCCGATCAGCTCGTCGCCCTTCGCCGGGCGCGCGTAGCGGCGGCCCGCGCGGGTCGACTGCTCGGTGTGCGGCGCCAGCTGGAACCGCAGGCCGAAGCCGCGGCGCGACACGCCGATCATCTTCTCGGGCCGCGGCAGGCGCGCGTCGAGCGACATCGCCCCGACCACCCGCTCGCCGTCGTCGAACTTGAACAGCTTCTGAACCGGGTCGCCGTAGCCGGTCGACGCCGGAATGTCGTTGAACCGGGTCACGTACGCGGTGCCCTGGTTGCTGAAGAAGACCAGCAACGACTTGAGCGAGCCCTCCAACACCGCCATCGGCTCGTCGCCTTCGCGCATGCGGGTCGACGACGGGTCCTTCAGCTCGCGCATGCGCTTCACCCAGCCGTCGCGGGTGAGCAGCACGGTGCAGTCTTCGTCGGAGATGAACGCCTCTTCGTTGAACTCGATCTCCTCCGAGCCGGCGCCGCCGATCTTGGTGCGGCGCGCGTCGCCCACCGTCTCGCGGAGCCCCTTCAGCTCGTCGCGCACCACGTTCTTCAGCTCTTTTTCGCTCTTCAGGATCGCGGCGATGCGCTTGGCCTCGGCGCGCTTCTCCTTGAGCTCCTTCTCGATCACCAGGATCTCGAGGCGGGCCAGCTTGTAGAGCTTCATCTCCAGAATCGCGTCGGCCTGGTCTTCGTCGAGCTTGAAGCGCGCGATCAGCTTCTTCGCCGCGTCTTCTTTGCCCTCCGACTTGCGGATGATTTTGATCATCTCATCCAGCGCGTCGTAGACCTTCTCGAAGCCCTCGAGAATGTGGAGCCGGGCCTTCAGCTGCTCGAGCTCGTAGGTGAAGCGCTTGGTCACCACCTCGAGCCGGAACTCGAGGAAGTGCTGGAGCATCGACTTCAGGTCGAGCTTGCGCGGAGTGCCGACCTCGGGATTGTCGGTGGGCACCAGCGCGGTCAGGTTGACGCCGAAGTTGATCGCCAGCGGCGTGTGCTTGAACAGGTAGGCCATCACCAGCTCGGGGTCGGCCTCCTTCTTGATCTCGAGCACGATGCGAACGTCGGCGGTCGACTCGTCGCGCACGTCGGTGAGCGGCGCCAGCTTGCGCTCCGACACCAGCGCGCCGATCTTCTCCACCAGGGTCGACTTGTTGACCGTGTAGGGAATCGAGGTGACGACGATCTGCTGACCGCCGCGCGCCTTGGTCTCCATCTTCCACTCGCCGCGCAGGCGAATCGAGCCGCCGCCGGTCTCGTAGATCTCCCGAATCTCGCGCTTGGCGTTGAGAATCTGCCCGCCGGTGGGGAAGTCGGGGCCCTTGATGTGCTTCATCAAGTCGACCGTGGTCAGCTTCGGGTGCGCCGACAGGTCGAGCAGGGCGTCGATCAGCTCTCCCCCGTTGTGCGGAGGAATGTTGGTCGCCATGCCCACCGCGATGCCGGTGGTGCCGTTCATCAACAGCTGCGGCAGGCGCGCCGGCAGCACGATCGGCTCCGACAAGGTGCCGTCGTAGGTCGGGCGAAACGCGACCGTCTTCTGCGCCACCTCGACCAGCATCTGCGCCGCGCGCAGCTGCAGCCGGCACTCGGTGTAACGCATCGCTGCCGGGGCATCGCCGTCGAGCGAGCCGAAGTTGCCGTGCCCGTCGACCAGCGGGTAGCGCAGCGAGAAGTCCTGCGCCATGCGGGCCAGCGCGTCGTAGATCGCGACGTCGCCGTGCGGGTGGTACTGGCCCATGATCGTGCCGACCACCTTGGCCGACTTCTGAAACTTCGCGTCGGAGCGCAGCCCGTGGTCGTGCCACATGCCCCACAGAATTCGCCGCTGCACCGGCTTCAGGCCGTCGCGCACGTCGGGCAACGCGCGCGAGGTGATCACGCTCAGCGCGTAGTTGAGGTACCGGCGACGGGCCTCTTCGGCCAGCGAGGTCGGCTTCTCACCGCCGCCTCCACCGCCGCCGGCTGCGTCTCCACCGCCGCCGCCGCCGCCCTTGCCGCCGCCGCGTTTGCCCTTCTTTTTCTTCGGAACTTCGCCTTCCGCGAACATGGTCATCTGTTCAGTCATCTCGAAGTTTTCCATTGCCGTTCCCGGACCTTGCACGCACACAGGCGGCTGCTACAGGCCAGTTGCACGGGGTGACCGTACCACTCACGATCCCCAACGCAAGAAATGGGAAGCCGAGGGTGCACCCCGAACGAGTCGAAGTCCACGACACCACTGAGTGAAGCGACTACTCTTCGTTCCCGTGCTCGCACCGCTCTTCCTCGTCGTAGCGGCAGCCGACCCCAAGCCTCCTCCCCGCCTCGACCTGCCGGCCGCGGCCGCGGTGTTCGCCGCCTCCCAAGACGCCGCTGCCGCCGACGAGACCGGCCGCGCCGAGCTCGAGATGGTGCGCGCGCTTCGGCGCAAGACGGTGAGCCTGGCCGACGTCGACGCGGTGTTCCCGCCTCCGCCGCCCGCCAGCGACGCCGACGGCATGCAGCTGTTCGCCAACGGCAAGCAGGCCTACGACAACCTCGACACCGAGGCCTCGGCCAAGTCGCTCGCCGAAGCGGCCGTCTGGTTCATCAAGCACCCCGAGGCCGCCACCCCCGAGAAGCTGTCTGACATCTTCATCTTCCTCGCCGCCGCCGAGCTGCAGAACGGCAACAAGAAAGACGCCCAGAAAGACCTGGTGCGCGCGATCGAGATGAACCCCGCCGCGCAGCCCGACCCGAAGTTCTTCGACGCCTCGGTGCAGAAGCTGTTCGAGGCCGCCAAGAAGGAGCTGCAGTCGCGCGCCAAGGGCACCATCAAAGTCAGCTCCGATCCCTCCGGCGCGGAGGTCGAGATCGGCGGCGAGTCGCGCGGCATCACCCCGATCGCCCCGCTCGAGCTGCCGTCGGGCCGCTACGTGGTCACCTTCACCCGCCCCGGCTTCCAGCGCACCGCCGCCTTCCCCGAGGTCAAAGAAAACAAAGAAGCCGACGTGAAGCAGAAGCTGGTCACCTCGCCGGCGTACCAATCGCTGCGCGACCAGGCGGCCGCGCTGATCACCCCGGTCAACCTCGGCGCCACCGGCAAGCCTCCGCCCGGCGCCGAAGACGTCGCCAAGGCGATCAAGGCCCGCTACCTGGTGCTGGTCTCGGTCGCCGCGGGCGCCGCCGGCCCCGCCTGCACCGCCTACGTGTGGGACGTGAACACCGGCAACCGCCTCAACGACGTCACCTTCGCGCTCGATGCCGACGGCGAGGGCGCGCTCAAGGCCGCCGACAAGATTCGGGAGTGGATGAACATGGTCTCCGCACTGCCCCCACCGACGGTCGTCGCGGAGGAGAAACCCTCTGCCGGGGGCCCGGTGTACAAGCAATGGTGGTTCTGGGCGGGCGCGGGTGCGGTGGTGGCGATCGCGGGAGGTGTAACCGCAGGTGTGCTCGCCTCCCAGCCGCACGATCAGGGTTTCAACGTGTTGCTGGCCCGGCCGTGAATGCCAGCCGGGTAACATCGGTCAAATGACGTACCCGGATCGTTTCTGCTGAGTCGGGGAATGGCGCTATCGTGAGACCCATGAAGCTTCTCTTCGTGGCGGGGCTGGTGGCCTCGTCGACCTGGGCGGCCAGCCCTCCCCCGAGCGCGAAACGCATGTCGATCCTCCTGGTGCCGATGGACACCGGCGCGGAGGCCAAGGCGCTCGACTTCGAAACCTCGATGAACAAGTCGCTCGGTGAGTTCCAGGGCATTCAGCTCAAGACCACCGACGAGCTGTTCGGGGTGCCCAACGACGACGACGCCGAGGCGTCGATGAAGCGCGCCGAGCAGGGCTTCAAAGAGACCAAAGACGCGTTCGAAGCCCGCAACTACGACGACGCCGAGAAGAAGGCCCGCGCCACCATCAAGGAGTTCGGCAAGGCCGCCGCCTCGATGAAGGGCTGCGGTCACCTCTGCGACGCGGTCGCGATGTACGCCGCCTCACTGCAGGCGCGCGGCGACGTCGAAGAGGCGAAGATTCAGCTGCTCGACCTGCTCTCGCTCGCCCCGGCCTTCGAGATCGATCGCAAGAAGTACCCCCAGGAGTTCATCTCGCTGCGGGTACAGGTCGCCACCGGCCGCTCCGCCCAGCTGCGCGGCAACGTCAACGTCGTCACCAAACCCCAGGGCGCGCGCATCTACCTCGACGGCGAGTTCCAGGGCTACGCGCCGAAGAAGCTCGAGACGCTGGTGGTCGGCAAGCACGTGCTCCGCGTCGAGCGGCCCGGCTTCAAGAAGTGGGGCAGCATCGTCGACGTCAGCCCCGAAGACCTCGAGCTCAAGCCCGAGCTCCAGGCGACCGCGGCCTACAAGGCCTACGACACCCAGCTCGACCGGCTCGCCACCGAGGCGCTGAAAGACAAAGGCGGCACCACGATGTCGGCGATCTCGAAGACGCTCGGCGTAGACCGCGCGCTGGTCGGGGTGCTGAAAGAGATCAACGAGAGCGGCGGCTCCGAGCTGCACGTCGGCTACTTCGACATGCACTCCGGCAAGCGGCTCGCCTACAAGAAGATCACCTTCCAGGGTAACGAGTACGGCCAGATCGACTCCGAGCTCGGCCGCGTCGTGAACTACCTGCTCACCAACCCCGACGGCGCCGAGAAGGTCACCAAGGGCGGCGACCCGCTCGACTCCCGCCACGGCATGGAAGACTGGAATGCCGAGGACAAGGGCGGCAACCGCACCGCGAAGGACAAGAACAAGAAGAAGGGCGACCCGCTCGACCACCACGACGGAATGGAAGATTGGTAGTGGCATGAGGTCCGCCGCCCGTTAGTGTCCGGCGCGGATGAGACCTGCCCTGCTGGTCGCTCTGATCGCTTTACCCGCCTTCGCGCAGGTCAACAGCCTCTACCAGACCGATCAGTCGCGCGGGCTCACCCTGCTGCCCGAGAGCGCCGCCTACGCCGATCGCGCCGGAGCGATGAGCTACAACCCGGCCGGCCTCGCCCACGTCAGCGGCCCCGAGCTCTTCTACGCCCACGAGCGCAGCGTCGCCCGCGACCAGCTGGGAGACGGCCTCTACGCCGCGGTGGCCCCGCTCGACCTGTTCGGGGTCGCGCTCTCGCACGAGTGGCTGCGGCTGCCGGGCAACCACTCCTGGGGCAAGACGTCGCTCGGGTTCGGCTTCGGCGGCGAGGCGATCTCGGTCGGCGCCGCCTACAACTGGTTTCGCGGCAACTCGATCGCCTCCCTGGAGTCGCTCGACCTCGGCGTGCAGACCCGGCCGTTTCGCGCGGTCTCGCTCGGCGCCTCGCTGCGCAACGTCGATGCGCCCGCCAAGGGCTCGACGGTGTTCCCCCGGGTGCTCGACGTCGGCCTCGGGGTGCGGCCGTTCGGCGAGCGGCTCACCTTGAGCCTCGACTGGCAGGTCGACGACGCCGGCGGCGCCTCAGGCTCGCGGCTGGGCTGGGCGGCGCGCGGCGAGGTGATCAAAGGGCTGCAGCTGTTCGCCGCGGTGTCGCACGGCTTTCAATCGAGCGGCCCCGGCAGCGGCGTCTTCGTGCAGGCGGGCATCGAGCTCGACACCTCCAGCCTCTCGGGCGGCTACGCGTTCGGCTACACCCCCAACGGCCTCGACCACCTGATCTTCGCCCGCATCACCGCCGACAATCAGCGCCCACTCCCGCTGGCCACCGACCCGATCGCGGTGATCGATCTCGACGGCATCGGAGAGACCTCCACCAGCAGCAGCCTCGCCGGGCTGATCGGCCTCAGCGAGCAGGACAAGTACCTCCGGCTGTTGAAGACGCTCTACCTCGCCGCCGAAGACCCGCGGCTCAAGGGCGTGGTGCTGAAGATCGAGCCCTCCGGCATCTCGATGGGCCGCGCGCTCGAGCTGCGCGAGGCGATTCTGGCGCTGAAGGCGAAGGGCAAGCGGGTCGACGCGCTGGTGCTCAACGCCGGCGACGTCGACTACCTGATCGCCTCCGCGGCCGACGGGGTGTGGGCGGTGCCCGAGGCGATGCTGGCGGTCGATGGCCTGCAGTCGAGCGTGCTCTACCTGGGCGGCGCGGCCGAGAAGCTGCACGTCGAGGTCGATGTCGCGCGGGTCGGCGCGTACAAGAACTCGCCCGACCAGTACACCCGCAAGGACATGAGCGCCGAGCAGAAGGAGGCGATCGACGCCTACCTCGACGCCTTCGTGCGCAACGTCGACAAGCGGGTCACCCAGTCGCGCAAGCTCAGCTCCGAGCAGTGGCAGGCGTCGATCGACTCCGGGCTCAAGTCGCCGCGGGTGGCGCTGGAGCAGAAGTTGATCGACGAGATCGTCACCCCCGAAGAGCTGGAGTTGAAGCTGCGCAAGCTGCTCCCGGGCGCGCGGCTCTCGCGCGGCTACAAGCCCAACGACGAGCTCACCGGCCGCTGGGGCAGCAAGCGCAAGATCGCGGTGGTGCCGGTGCTGGGCGCGATTCTCGGAGGCAAAGATCGCGGAGACCCGCTCGGGCAGGCGCGGGTCGCCGGCGCGGAGTCGTTCATCAAGGCGCTCGACTCCGCGGTGCGCGACGCCGACGTGGCCGCGATCGTGCTGCGGGTCGACTCTCCCGGCGGCGACGGGTTGGCGTCTGACCTGATGTACCGCGCGGTGCTGGAGGCGAAGAAGCGCAAGCCGGTGATCGCTTCGATGGGCGACGTGGCGGCGTCGGGCGGCTACTACGTGGCGATGGGCGCCGACGAGATCTGGGCGCTGCCCACCACCATCACCGGCAGCATCGGCGTCTATTACATCAAGCCATCGGTGAAGGGCCTCGCCGAGCAGCTGGGCGCCAACCAGGTGTCGGTCGCGCGCGGCAAGCTCTCGGGCGAGCTCGACTTCTACGAGCCGTGGGACGACGCGCGCCGCGCCGCGATGCAGAAGTGGATCGACGATTTCTACGACGGCTTCATCACCGAGGCGGCCAAGTCGCGCAAGAAGACCAAGCCCGAGATCGACGCGGTCGCGCGTGGCCGGGTGTGGGCCGGTGAAGACGCGCTCGCCA
Organism: Myxococcaceae bacterium; assembly: GCA_047602415.1. Lineage (GTDB taxonomy): Bacteria > Myxococcota > Myxococcia > Myxococcales > Myxococcaceae > JASGHH01. The sequence continues at coordinate 2,891,808 of JASGHH010000001.1, forward strand.
AGGGCCTGGTCGACAACCTGGGTGGCCTCAAGGAAGCGGTGGAGGCCGCGAAGAAGAGGGCCGGCGCTTCACCCGACGACGAGCTGGAGATCTCGATCGTCACCGGCGGTGGCGGCGGTCTGGGTGGGCTGCTCGAGTCGTCGGGCGCGGCAGAGAAGCTGCGCGAAGTGCCGGTGAACACCGGCGTGTACCTGCCGCCTCCGGTGGCCGATCTGGCGGCGCGGCTCTCGCGGTTGGGCATCGAAGCGGGCGGCGTTCAGGCCCGGCTCGAATACGACATCAAGGTGGAGTGACCATGCTCTGGTGGAAAGCGTTTCACGTCGTCGCGGTGATCAGCTGGATGGCCGGTCAGCTCTACCTGTACCGGCTGTTCGTCTACCACGCGATGGAGACCGAGGCCGTGGTGCGCGAGCGGTTTCAGCTGATGGAGTCGCGGCTGTTGCGCGCGATCGCCACGCCGGCGGCGATCGCCGCGTTGGTGAGCGGCGTCGCGATGCTCTACCTGCAGCCCGACCTGCTGAAGCAGCCGTGGATGCACGTGAAGCTCACCCTGGTGCTGGGCATGTTCGCGATGCACGGGCTGGCGGCGAAGTACCGCAAGCAGCTCGCCAAAGATCCGGCGAAGACTCCGCACCAGACGTTCCGGTTCCTCAACGAGGTGCCGACGGTGCTGATGATCGGCATCGTGATCATGGTCATCGTTCAGCCGTGGGCCCGCTGAGGCTGGCGACACCGCTGTTCATCCTCGCCGCCGCGGCGTGCGGCCGAACCGACCCGCTGCGATCAGCGCCAGCACCGGCCCAATACCCGCAGCCGGTCATCGATGCGGGCGTGCCCGACGCCGGCCAACCCACGCCCGACGCCGGCCCGATCATCAGCGACGCCGGGCTCTGCCCTCAATCGGCCGACGCAGGCTTTTTCACCGGTACCACCCCGCTCGGCCCATTCTCGGCCGGCTACCTCTGGGTCGGCACCGAAGCGCCCACCACCCACTCCTGCCCGCACATCACCGTGCACGCCTCGCAGTACCCGCCGGGCTCGCAGAACGTGGCGGTGGTGAGCATCGACTTCGACACCTTCAGCGAGATGATTCCCGCCCTGCCCTTCGACCTGCCGGGCCAGGGCACCCTGTACCTCGGCGACACGATGTTGTTGTTCGGCGCCACCGGCCACTTCACCCGGGCCGACGGGCTCACCCAGGGCCACACGCTCCCTTACGATTCGTGGCGCACCGCCCTCACCATCGACGGCACCGACGCCGGGTTCAGCCTCACCGGAGCGGTCGACACCCTCGAATGCCCGGGCTCCACCTGGGAGTGCCTGTAACCGCTCGCATTGGGGTGGGTCGTCTGTTAGGTTGATTTTGCGTTTCCGGTCGGCGCAAGCCCCGGGAAAGCACAGGGAAACAGCGGCTTGGTCGGCGTCAAAGCCCACCCCGCACCGTCTCCCTGCACCACATCGAGAAGTTGAACGTGGCGGCCCACAAAACAGGCCCGCCCGCGAGAGGTCCCATGCTCCCCGACGATCCCAACGACCCCAACAAGCCCGCTCCGCCCGAAGCCGACGATGGCGGCGACGATGGTGATGACGGAGACGATGGCGGCGACGATGGCGCTCCCGAAGCGGGCGCCGCACCCGGTGGAGGCGCTCCCCAGGGTCAGCCCGGCGCGCCCGGCCAGCCCGGTCAGGGTGGAGGCCGCCGCCGCCGCCGCCGCCGCCGTCGCAAGGGCAACCCGGTGCTGTTCACGCCCGACGGTCAGGCGTACCGCATGGTCACCCAGCCCGACGGCCAGCAGAGCCAGGTGTTCCTCACCCCGGCCGAGGTCGAGCAGTACAAGCAGCGCATCGCGCAGCAGCAGATGCAGCAGCACCAGCGCAACCAGCAGCAGAGCGGCACTCCCGGTCAGCCTCCGCCGCCCGGCCCGGTCAACGTGGTCGAAGGCGTGCTCGACACCGACGTGAAGGGCCCCAACGGCTACCTGCGCCAGCTGAAGAACAACCTGCTCCCCAGCCCGTACGACGCGGAGATTCCCAAGAACCTGGTGCAGAAGCTGCGGCTGCGCCCCGGCCAGTTCCTCTCGTGCCAGGCGCAGATGCGCGGGCAGCGCGGCCAGGTGCAGCGGGTCGACACCGTCGAAGGCATGCCGCTCGACGGCGCCACCCGGCTGCCGCACTTTCAAGACCTGACCTCGATCGACCCGATCGAGCGGATCAAGCTCGAGCACCAGGTGAAGGAGTACGTCACCCGGGTGCTCGATCTGATCTCTCCGCTCGGCAAGGGCCAGCGTGCGCTGATCACTGCGCCGCCGAAGACCGGTAAGACGATCATGCTCCAGCGCATCGCGCAGGCGGTGCTCGCCAACCACCCCGAGGTTCACCTGATGGTGGTGCTGGTCGACGAGCGGCCCGAAGAGGTCACCGACATGCGCCGCGGGATCAAGGCCGAGGTGCTCGCCTCGAGCTCCGACCGGCCGACCACCGACCACATCAAGGTGGTCGAGCTCGCCTTCGAGCGCGCCCGCCGCCTGGTCGAGTGCGGGAAAGACGTGTTGATCCTGCTCGACTCGATCACCCGCGTCGCGCGCAGCTACAACAAAGAGGTCGAGTCGTCGGGCCGCACGATGTCAGGCGGCGTCGACTCCCGCGCCCTGGAGCGCCCGAAGCGTTTGTTCGGCGCCGCGCGCGCCACCGAAGAGGCCGGCTCGCTGACCGTGATCGGCACCGCGCTGATCGACACCGGTAGCCGGATGGACGAGGTCATCTTCGAGGAGTTCAAGGGCACCGGTAACTCCGAAATCGTGCTCGACCGCCTGCTCGCCGAGAAGCGCGTCTGGCCCGCGATCAACATCGCCCAGTCGGGAACGCGTAAGGAAGAGAAGCTCTTCTCGATGAAGGAGTACGAGAAGGTGAAGAAGCTGCGCCAGATGCTCTTCCAGGTGAAGCCGGTCGAGGCGATGGAAGCGCTCGTCAAACGGCTCGGGCGCTACACCTACAACGACGAGTTCCTCGAAGAACTCTGAGGAATCCCTCTCCCACGGGAGAGGGTGGCGCGAAGCGCCGGGTGAGGGGTAACCGAACGCATCCGGCTACGTCGGCCACTGCCCCGTTTCGCGGTTCTTGATCGAGAACCACGCCACGAACTCCTCCGTCTCGAGAATCTCCTCGGGCGTGAAGAGCTTGTGCACCGGCAGGTTGCGGTCGGTGGTGAAGAACGCCATTCGCTCGTGCCCGGCGCGCTTCAGGCCCGCCTGGGTGCGCCGCACCAGCCCGCGCGACAAGCCGCGGCCGCGCGTCACCGGGTCGACCGCGAGGCCCATCAACGTCGGCACCTCTTCTTCGATCGAGCAGTAGACGACCCCCAGCACCTGGCCGTTCTCGACCGCGGCCACCGCCGCCTCGGGCACCAGGCGATCGCTCTTCAGCGACGAGGCGAACACCCGCTCGCACTCGGCCGGCGTCGGCTCCTTCGGGAGCGTGGTGTAGACGCCTTCGACGTTGAACGCGTGGGTGCGCCCGAGCAGCTCCAGCGACGGCTTCACCCACTTGCCCTCGCACTGCACGTACTCGATGCCGTCGTGCTCCGGCTCGGTCGCGGGCACCTTGGTCAGGTCCTGCACGAAGCGCTCGCGCACCACCCGCCTGAACCCGAGCCTCGCCACCGCCTCGTCGGGCAGCTTGAACACCGCGTCGTCGCCCACCATCGCCTCCGACACCGCGCGCAGATCGAGGATCAGCTTGCCGAGCGCCTCTTCGGTGCCGGCGGTGCCGACCAGCATTCGCCAGCGACCGGGGGTGCAGATCACCGCCGAGCCGTCGTCGCGCACCTCGGCGACCAGGCTCTTCTCGGTCAGCTGTTTGCCGAGCTCTGCGTTCCGTAACGCCAGCATCGGGAAGCGTTGAGTGACCCTTGCCACCAGCTCCGCGTCGGGCTTCGCCTCGAACATGGGAACCGACGAGAGCCGAGTGCACACCCCCTGTCAATGTGCTCACATGGGGACAGCTCATGCTCTCGGGTTCAGGCCGCTGCTTCTACCACCCTGATCGCGCGGGCCTCGGCATCTGCGTCGAGTGCCGCAACGTGATCTGCGTCGAGTGCACCACCCAGTTCGAGGGCATCAACCGGTGCGCCAAGTGTCTCGCCGCCCGGCTGGCGAAGGCGAAGAAGCTGGTCGCGCGCAAAGACTGGTCGGCCGGCAACGTGCTGCTCTCGTTGTTCTCGCTGGGCGCGGTGTTCGGCATCGTCTGGTTGCTCACCCGGGCGTTCACCTAACCGACCATGGCCGCCCCCGCGTTAGAGCTGCGCCCGCGCACCACCGTCGCCCTGTTCGACGCGGCGATCCGGCTCTGCGCGCGCAACAGCGCGGTGTGGGCGCTCACCCTGCCCGCCGGCGCGGCGCTGGTGGCCGCGGTGTTCAACCTCTTCGAGGCCGCCAGCCACCGCCAGCCGTTGATGCTGCCGATCGCCGGCATGACCGCCGCCTGGGCGTTTCGCGCGATCTCCCAGGGCGCGGCCTGCCACTACCTCGAGGCGCTGGTGCTCGAGCCCCAGGAGCGCAGCCTCTGGGCGTGTTGGGCCGCGGCGCTCAAGCGCGCCCCCAGCTTGTGGATCACGATGGGGCTGTCGGCGGTGGTGCACGCGCTCGCCCTCGGCATCACCGCGGGCATCGGCCTGTTGTTCCTCGGCGCGCTCTCGGTCGGCTACGCGGTGACGATGCGCGGGCAAGGCCACCCGCTCGCGCTGTTCGGCACCGCGGCGAAGCTGCTCGGCCCCGCGCGCCACACCGCGGCGTTCGTTCGGCTCTGTGGCTTCTCGATGTTGATCCTGTTCGCCAACCTCCAGGCGTCGACGATGGTCTTCTTCTTCGTCTGCAACAACCTGCTCGGGCTCGACCTCACCTACCTCCAGCGCTTCGCTTCTCTCGACAACACCGTCTGGCTCGCCGCGATGGTGGCGATCACCTTCTGTCTGTTCGAGCCGGTGCGCGCCGCCACCGCCACCCTGCTGCTGATCGACGGCCGGGTGCGAATGGAGGGCCTCGACCTGCTCACCACGCTCGACCAGCTGCCCAAGCGCAAGAAGACCGGCGGTCCACCCTTGGGCGGCATCGCCGCAGCTTTGCTCCTCAGCCTCCTCCCCATCCGCGCCACCGCAGAGGGCCCTCTCCCCGAAGGGGGAGAGGGTGGCGCGAACGCGCCGGGAGAGGTCTCGCCGCACACCCAGCCCGCCGAAACGACCGACGACTGGTCAGGCGTCTACACGCCCGGCGCCGGCCAGACCGCCACCACCTCCGAAGCGATGAAGTCGCGTCTCGAGTCGGTGATCTCGGAGTGCGGCCTCGAAGGTGAGTTCGCCCAGTCTGATCTCGACGCGGCCGGTCGCCTCTCGACCCGCGATCAAGGCGCGCTCTCGCGGCTGGTCGAACGGGTCGAGCGCCTCGCCTACGACGAAGACGACTGCGACTCCGCGGCGACCGAGCTGCGCAGCTCGCTCAAGCTGATCGGCCAGACGCGCCTCGCCGAAGGCAACGGCGACCCGAAAGAAGATCTGAAGAAGATCCTCGCGCGGCCCGAGTTCACGCCTCCTCCTCCGCCCGAAGCGAAAGCCAAACCCGACCCCGAACAAGGCCCGAGCGCGTTCTCGGTCTGGTGGAACCGGCTGTGGGACTCGTTCTTCAAGTGGCTGCGCGACTGGCTGGGCCGCCACCCGAGCGAGCCGGAGACGAAGAGCGACTTCAACTTCGGCATGGGCGACCTCGGCCTCGGCAACATCGTGGTGGTGGTGGTGATCGGCGCCCTGCTGGCGGTGATCGCCTACGTGCTGGTGCGTTGGTTCAAGCGCGACGAAGAAGCCGAGCAGGAATCGGAGCAGAGCGGGATCAAGGAAGAAGGCCTCGCGGTCGACCCGATGAGCGCGCTCGCCCGCCCGCCCGAGAGCTGGGCAGGGCTGGCCGACACCCTCGCCGCCGAGGGCAAGTTCCGCGAGGCGATTCGGCACCTCTACCTGGCGTTGCTCTCCCGCCTCCACCGCGACGGCGCAATCGACTACGACCCGGCGAAGAGCAACTGGGACTACTTCCGCGACTTCAAGGGCGACCGAAACCTGCTCGCGCCGTTCCGCGAGCTCACCCGCCGCTTCGACTTCGCCTGGTACGGCAACGTCGAGGTGAGCCAGGAGAGCTGGAAGAAGTTCCGCGCCACCTGCGAGCCGATGCTCGCGCCTCCCAAGGAGGCGGCCGTTGCGTGACCGCTTCCCGATGTTGATGGTCGGCTTCATCGCCCTGCTGGGCGTGTTCGCGCTCTTCCTGATGAAGGGCGCCGCCCGCGGGAGCTTCGCCGACAAGCTGTCGACCTACCGCTCCGAGCCCGACGGGTCGCGCGCGCTCTGGCTGTTGGCCGAGCAGTCGAAGCTGGGAGTTACCCGCTGGCAGCACAGCTTCGAGGTGGTGAGCGACCTGGGCGAGCCGGTGCTGCTCGCGGTCGAGTTCGACGAAGACACCCGTGAGCTGTCGGGGTCCCCGTTCGCGGCGGCGCTCGACGGCGGCTTCAACTTCAGCCCCCAGCCCGACGACGACGAAGAAGACGACGAAGACGCCAAGCTTCACCACGGCATGAACAACGTGCTCGCCACCGCGGTGCAGAAAGACGAGCGCGAGAAGCTGCTCGAGCACGTGAAGGCCGGCCACACCCTGGTCTACGTGCCGTGGGGCGCCACCCAGAACCCGCTGCTGAAGGCGATCGACGTCACCCTCTGGAAGGCCGAAAAGCAGCTCGACGTTCGCACCCTGGTGCCGCCCCAGCCCACCCCGTGGACCGCGGGCGTCGAGCGGGTCGAGACCCGGGTGCAGTCGTACCTCCGGCTCCCCTCGGGCGCGACGCCGCTGCTGGTCGACGAGCACTTCGACGCGCCGGTGGCGGCCCGGGTGCCGTACGGCCAGGGCGCGGTGATCGTGATCGGCGCTCCCGAGCTGGCGATGAACCGCACCCTCGCCAAGGGCGACAACGCGCGCTTCTGGCTCTCGCTTTTCGCCGCGCTGCGAGGCGAAGGCCAGGTGATGGTCGACGAGTTCCACCACGGCTTCACCGGAGAGCGCTCGGTGGCGGAGTTCGCCGCCCGCTACGGCCTGCAGTTCGCGGTGCTCCAGCTGGTGTTCGGGGTCGCGCTCTGGGCGGCATCGCTGCGCCGCTTCGGCCGCCCGCGGTCGCCGAAAGAAGACCAGCGCTTCGGCAGCACCGACGCGCTGTTCGCCACCAGCCGCCTCTACCGCGAGGGCCGCCACCACGCCCACGCCGCGTCGCTGATCTCGAAAGAGCTCGCCGGCCGCTTCGCGCCGATCGCGGGAACGTCGTCGAAGGCCGAGCCCACCGACGTCTGCACCGCGCTGCGGCTGAAGGGCCGCCCCGAGCTCGCCGCCGCGCTCGAGCAGGTCGCCCTGGTGGCCGGCTCGGTGAGCAGCGAGGCGCAGCTGTTGGCGCTCGCGTCGACCGCCGCGAAAGCCCGCGCCCTGCTTTCCATTCGTGGTAACCGGCAGCGATCGTCGTCCCAACCGAGGATTTGATGACCCCCAACCCTCCCGTCGTCCCGCCTCCCGTCGCGCCTCCGCCCTCGAACGCGGTGTCGCTCACCAACGCGCTGCGCGAGGCGTCGCTCGCCCAGGTGCGCAAAGCCGTGGTGGGGCAGGACGAAGCGCTCGAGCTGATGCTCTGCGGTCTGATCGCCGGCGGCCACATTCTGCTCGAGGGCGTGCCCGGGGTGGCGAAGACGCTGATGGCCCGCGCGCTCGCCCGCAGCGTGAGCGCCGAGTTCAAGCGCATTCAGTTCACCCCCGACCTGATGCCGGCCGACATTCTCGGCACCAGCATCTTCGACCTCAAGAGCCAGTCGTTCGTGCTGGTGAAGGGGCCGATCTTCACCGACCTGCTGCTGGCCGACGAGATCAACCGGGCGCCCGCCAAGACCCAGTCGGCGCTGCTGGAGGCGATGCAGGAGCGCTCGGTCTCCCTCGAAGGCAAGCTCTCGACCCTGTCGCCGCTGTTCACCGTGTTCGCCACCCAGAACCCGGTCGAGTCAGAAGGCACCTACCCGCTGCCCGAGGCGCAGCTCGATCGCTTCTTGTTCAAGATCGACGTCGGCTACCCCACCGACCAGGAAGAGGAGGCGATCCTCTCCGCGGTGCACAAGGGCTTCGACTCCGGCGACCTGGCGCGCTCCGGGGTGAGCCCGGCGGTGACCCGCGAGCAGGTGCTCGCCGCGCGCAACTCGCTCGCCGAAGTGACCGTCGAGCCGCCGGTGCTCAACTACATGCGCAAGCTGGTGGCGGCGACCCGCACCACCGCCCGCATTCGCCTCGGCGCCGGGCCGCGCGCGGGCGTGCACCTGCTGCTCGCCTCCAAGGCGCTCGCCGCTCTGCGCGGCCGCGGCTTCGTCACCCCCGACGACGTGCGCTACCTGGTCGGCCCGGTTCTGAAGCACCGCCTGCTGCTCTCGCCCGACGCCGAGCTCGACGGCGCGACGCCCGGTGACGTGCTGCGCGAGGTGGTCGCCGGAGTCGAGGTGCCGCGGTAGTGGCGCGCGCGGCGCCGCAGGGGCTGGGCGCGGTGCCCACCGCTCGCCTGTGGGTGCTCGCCTGCGCGCTGGTGGCTCCGACGATCCTCGCCGGGTTCATTCCCGAGCTGGCGCCGGTGGTGCTGCTGTCAGACCTGCTGCTCCTCGCGCTGGCGTTCACCGACTACCTCGCCGCGCGCCGCGCCAAGCTTCAGGCCTGGCGGGTGCTGCCGAACCGGCTCCAGGTCGGCGTCGCCAATCGCATCGAGATCGAGCTGGTGAACCCGGGCCGCGCGCTCTCGGTGCAGGTGCGCGACGACTTTCCCGACGAGTTCGCGATCGAGCCCGAGGTGATTCCGCTCCGCATCTCGAAGGCGAGCCGGGCGCGGGTGCACTACGACGCGCGCCCGTCGAAGCGCGGCCGGTTCAACTTCGGCGACCTCCACATCAAGGTGTTGGGGCCGCTCGGCCTGGCGTGGCACCAGCGGTGGGTGCCGCAGCAGACCCAGATCTCGGTCTTCCCCGACATGCGCGGCGCCAGCCGGCTGCTGCTCTCCGACGCGGTGCTCGACATGGTGAACCTCGGCCTGCGCCAGATGCGCCGCGACGGCCGGGGCTCGGAGTTCGCCCGCCTGCGCGACTACGCCCAGGGCGACTCGGTGCGCGACGTCGACTGGAAGGCGACCGCCCGCCGCACCCGCCCGGTCACCCGGGTGATGGAGTCGGAGCGCTCGCAGACGGTGCTGATCGGCGTCGACGCCGGCCGCTCGATGGCCGCCCAGGTCGACGGCCTGACCAAGCTCGACCACTCGGTGAACGCGGCGCTGTTTCTCGCCTTCGTCGCCATTCGCAACGGCGACCGGGTGGGCCTGGTGGTGTTCGCCGACGGAGTGAAGGCGTTCTTGCCGCCCGCCGCCGGCCGCAACCAGTACCGCAAGATCGTCGACACGCTCTACTCGGCGAGCCCGCACCTCACCTACGTCGATTACCTGGCGCTGTTCAAAGAGCTCTCGGTGCGCCTGCTGCGGCGAAGCCTGCTCTGCGTGTTCACCGACTTCATCGACGAAGACCAGGCGGCCACCATGGTCGAGCCGTTTCACCGGCTGGCGCACCGCCACGTGCCGGTCTGTCTGTCGGTGAAAGACACCGGGCTCAACCGGCTGCTCGCCACCGCTCCGCCCGACGTCGAGGCCGCCTACCAGCACGCGGTCGCCGCCGAGCTGCTCTCGGATCGCGAGGCGATGAAGCGGCGCATCGGCACCTCGGGCGTGCAGATGATCGACGTGCAGCCCGACGAGCTGTCGCTCGCGGCGGTGAACAAGTACCTCGAGATCAAAGCCCGCGGCGTGCTCTAGCGGTCTGGTTTGGCTTCGCTACCTGCAGCCCGACTTCAGCTCGCTCTTCGCCCGCTCTTCGAACCGCCCGCCGGGGAACAGCCACATGTACTCGCGCCAGGTGCGGCACGCCTCGGTGGGCTGATCGAGATCGTCTTCCAGAATCTCGGCCTCCCAGGTCACCAGCTGCTCCCGGGTGGTCGACGGCAGATCATGCGCGAGCGCGTTGCGAATTCTGAACAGCGCCTGCCGGCTCTTCCCCGCCTCGCGCAGCCGCGGCACCTCTTCCAGCACCACCCGCGCGCGGAGCAGCCGGTCGTGAACGCTCCAGTCGTCGGCCGACTTCGGCACCACCGTCTGCGAGTCACTCGGCGGCAGCGGCGAAGGCGAGACGCCCGCGTCGGTCTCGAGGTCGGCCTGCGGCTCGACCATCGGAGGCTCCGGCGGCCGCGGAACGTTGAGCGGAGGCTCGGGCGGCACCGGCCAGCGAAACGCCTCGCCGGGCAGCACGGTGACGATGCGCCCATCGGAGACCACGAAGCGCACCACGCCCTCGTAGAGCACCAGCTCGCCCGAGTCGCCCTCCTGCTTCACGGTGAAGCGGGTGCCGATCACCTCGATCGCGCCGCCCGACACCAGCACCCGGGCCGGAGTCTCGGTCGGCAGCCGCTTGTCGGCGACGAAGCTTGCCTCGCCGCTCACCACCCGCAGCCCGCCCGCCTCGCGCTTCAGCCGCGCGCCCTTCCCCACGTGCACCTGCAGCCGGAGCGACTTCTCGAGCAGCGTCGCCTCACCCGAGGTCACCGACATCACCCCGTCGGCCAGCACCGGCTCGAAGCCCACCGAGCGGTTGGCCACCGTCATGCCCGCGACCTCCGACGCCCCCGGCCAGAACACCCGCCAGGCGATCACCCCGAACACCAGCAGCGCGGTGGCGAGGCCGAGCGCGAGCAGCTTCACCGGCCGCTTCGACGCCGCGCCGGCGCGCTTCAGCTGGAGCTGCCGCCAGATCTGCCGCGAGCGCTCGTCTCGCAGCGTCTCGTCAGAGAGCGAGACCTCGGCCTCGCGCAGCTGGCCGGCGAACGACGGGCGCGCTTCACTCATCTCACCCATCGTCCACCTCCCAACCGGCCGCCTCGAGCCGCGCCCAGGCCCGGGCGAGCAGCTTCGAGACCTGGCCCTCCGACAGCCGCAGCATTCGCGCGATCTCGACCTGGCTGTGGCCGTCGAGCACCTTCATCGAGAGCACCACCGCCTCGCGCCCGCCGAGCGCCTTGAGCGCGCGCAGCGCCGCGTTCGCTTCGTGGCGGCCGGCATGCAGCTCCTCCGGCGTCGGCACCGGAGGCGGCGCCGCGAACAGGTGCATCAACTTGCCCGCCCACGACTCGGCCTTGCGCAGGCGATCGAAGGCGAGGTTGGCGGTCACCAGGTAGAGCCAGCCGCCGAGGTCATCGGTCTCGATCAGCTTGGGGAGCTCGCGCAGCAGGCGCATGAACGCTTCCTGAACCAGGTCTTCGGCCCCCGCCGCGTCGCCCGCCATGAAGCGCAAGGCCCAGCGATAGACGCGGTCCCGGTGCACCGTCCACGCGGCCTCGAACTCGAGCGCGACGGTCTCGTCGCGCGGCATGGTGAACGACTCGCTCACGGCACCCATGGCACGTCCTGTTATTCCACGAACGACCCCCGCAGATCTTTCCCGAGGCCAGCACGCGGCCCCTAGCCGGCCCTCTCCTTTGGGAGAGGCCGACGAGCGCCATAGGCGCTCGCGGGTGAGGGACAGCCCTGTCTACGCGTCGAACGCGGTGCCTGCCCGTCGAAGGGACAGCCCTGCCTACGCGTCGAACGCGGTGCCTGCCCGTCGAAGGGACAGCCCTGTCTACGCGTCGAACACGGTGCCTGCCCGTCGAAGAGGCCGCCCTGTCTACGCGTCGAACGCTACGCCTTGGCGTCGGAGCGATCGCCCGGCCTGAAGAACGCCGACAAGATGTACGCATACACGCCGCCACCGACGACGAGCGCGAACGAGATCTTGAACAACACCGAGAGCTTGGGCGGGTGAATCTGCGAGATGGTGCCCTCGATACACCCGGCGAGAACGAACAGCGCCAAGGTCCCGAGCAGCATCTTGAGCGCGGTAGCAGCCTCTTTGCGGAGCGCCTTTCGCCGCGACAGCCCGCGCGGAGCCACCAGCGCCCGGGCCATCACGAAGCCCGCCGCGCCGGCGATGCAGATCGCCGAGATCTCCGGAATGCCGTGGGGAAGAATCCACGCCCAGAACCACCCGGTCATTCCCTTCGACGAGTAGACCCAGGCCAGGCTCCCCAGCATCAGCCCGTTGGCGAACAGCGCGATCGCGGTGCCGATCCCGGCGGTGAGCCCGAGCGCAAACGCGAGGAACGCCACCGAGATGTTGTGGGTGAACAGAAAGCTCGAGAACGCCGCCTGCTCCTGAACCGAGGCGGTGTTGTGCTTCGCCGCGTCCTCCGCCCGCTTGTTGGGGTCGAGGTGGAGATGCTGCTCCGGCACCAGGTACGGCGCGGCGTCGGGGTCGAACACCATGCCCAGCCAGCCGAACGCACCGCCGCCGACGAACAGCAGCACCGAGGCGACGTAGGCGCGCCACTCCTTGCGCATCACGTCGGGGAAGCCGTGGGTGAGAAAGCGGAGCACCTCTTTGCCGCGCACCGGCTTGCCCGGGTAGGTGATCGCGTAGGCGCGGGCCACCAGGTCGTTCAGATACCCGCTGACGTCGGCCGAGCCGCCGCGCGAGCGCACCCAGAGCAGGTCTGACGAAGCGCCGCGGTACAGCCGCGACAGCGAGCGCGCCTCGTCGAGGTCGAACGACTTGAGACCCTTGGTCTCGGCCTGGTGGAGGAGGTTCTCCAGCGCCTCCCACTTCGGCCTCTTGTTGTCGACGAACTCGGCCAGCTCCATTTTATCGGGTCGCTCCCGCCTTCGCGGGCGACGCCCGCTCCGGTTCTGAAGCTTAGCCAAGGAACGGGCCGCTGAACTACGCTTCCCACCATGGCCGAGCACTCCCTGCTCGATGGCAACCACCGGGTGCTCACCCCCGAGTACGTCGAGTTCGACTTCGTGGTCGCCGGCCTGTTCTCGCGCTTTCTCGCCTGGCTGCTCGACTGCATCATCTGCGTCTTCATCTCGGGCGCAGTGACGGTGGCGCTCTCGTTCTTCGCGGTGATCGCCGGCGGCTTCGCGCTCGCGCTGATCTCGATCGTCTGGTTCTTGATCGAGTGGGGCTACTTCATCGTGATGGAGGCCGCCTGGTCGGGCCAGACGGTGGGCAAGCGCGCGCTCGGCCTGCGGGTGATTCAGGAGTCGGGCGTGCGCATCAGCCCCGCCCACGCCGCCCTGCGCAACCTCACCCGCCCGCTCGACCACCTCCCCGGGCTGTACCTGGTCGGCGCGGTGGTGGCGCTGTTCAACGAAGGCAACCAGCGCCCGGGCGATCTGCTCGCCGGCACCATCGTGGTGCGCGAGCGCCGCATCAAGCTGCCAGCCTCGCTCTCGCGCCCCGAAGGCGAGACCGCGCTGATGGAGGACGCCCAGTTTCGCCAGCGGGTGTCGAAGCTCTCGTCAGAAGAAGAGACGCTGATCTTCTCGGCCGCGATTCGCCGCGAAGAGCTGTCGATGGAGGCGCGGCTGCAGCTGTTCGCCTCGCTCTCCACCCACCTGCAAGACCACGTCGGCCTCTACAAGCCTCCGCACCTGTCCGACGAGAAGCTGGTGCTGCTCGCCGCCGCGGTGCTCGCCAACCGCGCCGCGCCCTCGAAGCTGAAGAAGGCGCCGCCGAAGCCGGGCCAGCGCCGTTTTCTCGCCTGAGCCTAGAAGTAGAACGCCACGTTCGCCGCCGCCCCGGGCCCGAAGGTCGGAGCCGCGTTCAGCTCGAGGTAGAGGTTGAAGAAGGCACGAATGCCGATCGACGCCGAGTCGGTGACGAAGAAATCGAGCCCGCCCGCCGCGCCCGGGCCCACCAGCACCACCGTGGTCGCGCCCAGCACCACCAGGCCGGTGAGGTATACCCCCAGCCAGGGCCTGATGTTCTCTTCCAGAAACAGGTACCGCACCCCGAGATCGCCGCCGGTGCCGAAGACGAACCCGTTGCCGGTGTTGGTCATCGCGTTGCCCTGGCTGCTCACGATCATGAACGGCACCCGCAGGAACAGGTCGAAGCCGTTCTCGATGTAGAGGTTGCCCTCGAGCCAGATCGGGATCGTCGCGCCCAGCCCGGTGGCGGTGTCGCCGCCCGACAGGCCGATGAAGCCCACGCCCGCGCCCAGCGATCGATTGGCGTACTGCGCGTGCGCTTCAGGCGCCCACAACAACAACATCAGCGCCAGACTCGAGAGCCAGCACGTCCGTTTCATGGCCGCGCATAGTAACGCGTAACCGTACGAAATCAGCGGTCTTCTTTGTGTGGTCGTCACTGCAGACATTTGGGTCTCCCGGCCGCCTCGAAGGAGGGTCGCGCCAGGGGAACCAATCGCCGCTCGCAGGTGATCGCCGCACCGCACTCCGACGTCACCGGTTCGTCGCGGGTCAGCGAGAACGTCAAGTGGGTGGGGAGGGCGATGATGCTCACCCTTCTATTCTCGCGGGGCGTTTCGCGAAGTTGTCGACTAAAGTCCCAGGTTTGGCGGTGACCTGATGCGCTCCCTCTTACGCCCCCTGCTGATGCTCGGGCTGGCCTCGCTTTCGGCCTGTCTGGGTACCCCTCCCGTTCACCCCCGTGCCCTCGAGGCGAACGAGCTGTGCTCCCAGTACATCAGCCAGGGCAACCTCGGTCAGGCCGAGGTGCAGTGCGATCTGGGCCTCCAGTTCTCGCCCCAGTACGCCGACCTCTGGGTGAACAAAGGGCTGATCGCCTACAGCCGCGGCAACATGGAGAACGCGAAGGAGATGTACATCAAGGCGCTGCGGCTCAACCAGGAGTCGGCGCAGGCGTACAACAACCTCGGCGTCATCTACATGAAGGACCGCGCGTTCGGTAAGGCGCACGACAACTTCCAGCGCGCGCTGAAGGTGAACCCCGACTACACCGAGGCCCGGTACAACCTGGCCATTTGCTACAACGAGATGAAGGAGTCGGCGAAGTCGAAGAAAGAGCTCCGCACCATCATCGCGATCAACCCCAACCTCGCCGACCCCCACGCCACCCTGGGCGGCATTCTTCACGAAGACGGGGCGCTCGAAGAGGCCGAAGGCGAGATGCGGGCGGCGGTGACGCTCGACCCCAAGTTCGCCTCCGCCTGGCTCGAGCTCGGCAACATCTTGATGGACGCCGGCAAGCCCGGCGACGCCAAAGACGCCTACGCCAACTGCATCGAGGTCGACCCCGACAACATCGAGTGCAAGAACAACGCGCCGATCGCCCAGCGCAAGGCCAACCTGCAAGACACCGCGCTCAAAGACGTGAAGGAAGAAGCGAGCGGCAAGAACACGCCCGAGAGCTACTACAACGCCGCCCGCACCTACGGCGAGAAGGGCATGCTCAAAGAAGAGGAGCAGTACTACCGCAAGTGCCTGAAGCTCGATCAGAAGTTCGCGCTCTGCCACTACGGCCTCTACGAGATCTTCAAGGAAGCACAGCGCCAGAAAGACGCGCTGATCGCCTGCAAGAACTTCCTCAAGTTCGCCGACGCCAGCGACTACAAGGACAAGGTTCAGCAGTGCGAGAGCTACGTCAGCTCGCAGACCTACTGACGCGGTAGAGAAGCGCACCCCACCCGTCGCCCATGACCGTCAGGCTCACCGTCAAGCAGCGGAGCGAAGAAGGAGGCGCGGAGAAGCCTCAGGTCGTCATGCTCGAAGACGACGTGATCACGCTCGGCCGTGAGCAGAGCTGCCAGGTGGTGCTCGCCCAGTCGGCGGTCAGCCGCTCCCACGCCCGCATCAGCCGCGACGGCACCCTGTTCTTCGTCGAAGACCTGGGCTCTTCCTACGGCACCCAGATCAACGGCAAGAAGCTGCCCAAGGGCGAGAAGCACCTGTTGCGCAACGGCGACGTGATCGTGATCGCCCAGTTCGACGTCACCTTCGATCGGGTCGCCTCCGGCGAGGGCGAGAACGGCGCCGGCAACACCCAGTTCGTCGCCCGAAAAGTCGTCAAAGACGTGATGCGCGGCCTCGGCGCCGGCGGCGAGCAGCCCTACTTCCGCTTCATGAACGGGCCGAAAGAGGGCAAGCGCATCGAGATCGCCGACGCGCAGGAGTACGTGATCGGCCGCGAAGAAGGGGTCGAGATTCTGCTCGTCGACGACCTCGTCTCCCGCAAGCACGCCAAGGTGCGCCGCGACTGGTCGGGCACCCACGTCGAAGACCTCGGGTCCCGCAACGGCATCAAGGTCAACAAGAAGAAGGTGAAGAAGAAGACCTTGAAAGACCGCGACGAGCTCGAGGTCGGCGGCACCCGCATGCTCTACATCGACCCCACCGAGGTGCGCGAAGCGCCGGTGGTGTTGCCCGACGACGACGACGGCGAGAACACCATCGCTCCCCCGGCCGACGAAGAGCCGAAGCCGGCGGGCATGAAGACCAAGGTCACCGAAGACGAGCCGCCCAAAGAAGAGCCTCCTCCGAAGGAAGAAGAGCCTCCCAAAGAAGAAGAGCCGAAGGCCGACGCGCCCGCCGACAACCCCGACGCCCCGTCTCCCGACGGCGAGCAGGGCCTCGAGGGGCCGACCGGCGATCTGCCCGAAGAAGAAGGCGAGCCTCAGGGGCTGATCGAGTCGATCATCTCCAACAAGCAGACCCTGGTGCTGTTCATCGTCGCCGGCGTGGTGGGCCTGGGCGCGATCATCTTCCTGATCATGGTCCTCGCGGGGGCGTAGCCCCGCCAGAGCTAGAACCGAATCTTCATTCCCACGCCGACCTGGCTCTCGC
This sequence comes from Myxococcaceae bacterium, assembly GCA_047602415.1. Classification (GTDB taxonomy): domain Bacteria; phylum Myxococcota; class Myxococcia; order Myxococcales; family Myxococcaceae; genus JASGHH01. The sequence continues at coordinate 2,908,584 of JASGHH010000001.1, forward strand.
CGCGCGAGTCGACCGAGCCCGAGAGCGCGAAGTCGACGTTCTTGCGCACCTGCCAGTCGGCCTCCGCGTTGGCGGTGGTGCGATCGGTGGTGAAGTCGTGGCTGATGCCCGCCGACAGCTTGAACTGATCGTTCGGGGTGTAGGTCATGTTGGCGCCCACCGACTGCAGCCCGGAGCTGTTCACCGAGACGTTGCCCGAGGCGGTGAGGTGATCAGAGGTGTAGGTCACGCCCGCGTTCGCGCCCGCGAAGCCGGAGCGGGAGTCGTAGGTCGCCGAGCCCGACAGCTTCCAGTTGTCGTTGAGGTTGATGTTGGTGTCGAGGGTCGCGGTGCCGCGAATGTTCTGAAAGTGCGGGTCCCACGCGGCGCCGACCTTCACCTTCAGCTGGTCGTCGAAGAAGCCCTTGCTGAACTCCGGCTTGATGCCGAGCTTCTTCAGCCCGTCGCTCCCGCCGGCCCAGGCCTCGTAGCCCGCGGCTGCGGCCGCCCCGGCGGCCAGCCCGTAGTAGGCGGCGGGCGACTTGTCTTTCAGCTGGCCGGCGAGCTGCTTGGCGATCTTCCCGCCGATGTCGCCCATCTGGTCGAGCGACTTGCCCGCCAGCCCGTCGACCGGGAGCCCGGCGTCTTTCAGCGAGCTCTCGACCTGCTGCGCCACGCCCGGCGCGAGCGCGCCGATCGGCACCGACTTCAGCAGGTCGACCGCTGCGTTCTGCATCTTGTTCTGCTGGTCGGCGCTGATCGAGTCGCCGTTCTGAAACGGCTTCACACCCTTCGACAGGTCGGAGGCCGAGGGATCGAGGTGGAGGGTGTCGTTGAGCGAGCTGCTGAACTTGTCGAGCGCGGTCGCCACCTGCGCCTGGTACTGGCTGGGGTCGACGCCCGGAGAGACCGCGGGCGCCACCTGCGGGCGGTAGGTGAGATCGAGCGGCTGGGCGCCGCCGTCGAGCGACGGGCCGGAGCGGCGCGCGGGCGCGGAGCCGAAGTCACTGCCCGCCTTGGGAGCGGTCGCCCCCGCGGCCTGGGTGCCCCACCCCCGGTTGGGCTGCGGCGTGGGCGCTTCGGGGAGCGTGTTGGTCTGCGGGGTGGTCGAGGTGGTCGCGGGGCCAGTGGTGGGTGCAGGACCGCGCGGGCCGGTCGGGCCATTCACGTTGGGCATCGGGACAGCGTACCCCAAGTGAGCTATGCCTTGCTCGATGCCCGACATTTTGCTGATCGATCTCGCGGCGCTGCTCGACACCTCGAAGGTGGGCCAGGACGCGGCCAAGACCCTCGAGAAGACGTGGAACGACGCGAAGAAGGAGCCCGAGGCCAAGCGCAAGGAGCTGCTCACCCAGCTCCAGGCGAAGCGCGATCAGCTCCGCAACGCGCTGCTCCAGCGCGCCAAGCCGATCATCGCCGCCCAGGCGAAGAAGAAGTCGGCCAAGGTGGTGCTCGAGAAGGGCACCGCGGTGTGGGCCGACGCCGGGGTCGAAGACATCACCCAGGCGGTGATCAAAGAGGTCGACGCCGGCGGGGCGCTGAAGCTGTAGAGCCTGGGCTGCCTAGCGAATCGAGATGCGCGCGACCGGCTGAATGTTCAGCTCGGGCGACAGCTCCTGAAAGCTGACCACCGAGAACGGCGGGTTGAACTCGTACTCGAGCAGTTTTCGCACGTAACGCCGAATGTCCATCGCGGTGAGAATCACCGGGCGCTGCGCCGACGGCGGCAGGTGGCCGCACTCGTTCTTCACCGACTGCACGATCTCCTGGGCGATGTCGGGCTCGAGCGCCAGGTGGGTGCCGGCCGAGGTGCGCTTGATCGCGCCGCGCACCGCCTCTTCGATCTGAGGGTCGAGCAGGTAGACGATCAGGGTGTTGGTGCCGCGCGCGTACTTGTGCGACACGTATCGCTTGAGCGCCGAGCGCACGTGCTCGGTCAGCATCACCGAGTCGCTCTCGATCTGCCCCTGCTCCGCGATCGACTGCAGAATTCCACGCAGGTCGCGCACCGAGATCTCTTCTTCGACCAGGCGGCCCAAGATGTCGGTCAGCTTCAGCACCGACACCACCTTGGGCACCACCTCTTTGACCGTGGTGGGGAACGCCTTCTCGAGCTGGTCGAGCATCGTCTGCACTTCCTGCACGCCGACGAACTCGCGGGCGTACCGGCGCAGCACCGCCGCCAGGTGCAGAATGATGTAACCGGCCACGTCCCAGGTGGTGAGGCCGGCCGACTCCAGCATCTCTTTGTTCGCCTCGGGCACCCACGCCGCCGGCTGCCGGGTGGCGGGGTTGATCGCGTCGAAGCCCTGCACGTTCATCAGCTTCAACCGCTCGACGGTGTCGTTGACCAGAATGTGCCCCAGGGTCGCCTGCCCGGTGACCACCGGCACTTCGTTGATCTGAATCTGGTAGGCGCCGGGCGGCAGGTTGGGGTTACCGCGCGCGCGCACGCCGGGGTAGCGCACCCCGAGCTCGACGAACAGACCGTCGCGCATGAAGGGGATCAGCTCGTAGAGGAACTTGCCGCCGTCTTGCCGCGAGTCGATGAACGGCACCAGCGCGTCTGACACCTCGAGCACGATCGGGGTGACGACGGGGATGAACAGCTCGCTGTCGGGGTTGACCGGCTCCTTCGGCTGGGGAGCGATCGCCTTCGGCTTGTCGGTCTCGCCGTTCTCGCCGTTCTCGGCGTCGGCCACGTCGCCTTCGATGCCTTCTGCCGCGGGCTTCTTCTTCCGCAGCATCATGTACGAGCCGCCGCCCGCCGCGAGCGAGAGCACGAAGAACGGCACCTTGGGCAGACCGGGCACCAGCGCCAGGCCGAACAGCATGCCGCCGGCGATCGCGATCGCCTTGGGGAAGCCGGTCAGCTGGGTGGCGACGTCTTTGCCGAGGTGCGAGCCCTCTTCTTCGCCGCCGACGCGGGTGACGATGATGCCGGCGGCGGTGGAGATCAGAATCGCGGGGATCATGCCGACCAGGCCGTCGCCGATGGTCAGCAGGGAGTACTTCTTCGCCGCGTCGCCGACCGCCATGTTCTTCTGCAACACGCCGATCGCCAGGCCGCCGACGATGTTGATCACGGTGACGATGATGCCGGCGATCGCGTCGCCTTTGACGAACTTCATCGCGCCGTCCATCGAGCCCATCAGCGCCGACTCGCGCTCCAGGTCGCGGCGCTTGCGCTTGCCCTCTTCCATGTCGATCGCGCCCGAGCGCATGTCGGCGTCGATCGACATCTGCTTGCCGGGCATCGCGTCGAGGGTGAAGCGGGCCGACACTTCGGCGACGCGCTCGGCGCCCTTCGCGATCACGATGAAGTTCACCACCACCAGAATCACGAAGATGATCGCGCCGACCACGAAGTTGCCGCGGGCCACGAACTGGCCGAACGCGGTCACCACCTCGCCCGGGTCGCCGGTCGAGAGAATGAGGCGGGTGGTCGAGACGGTGAGCGCCAGCCGGTACATGGTGGTGATCAGCAGCAGCGTCGGGAAGACCGAGATCTTGAGCGCGCTCGGAATGTAGAGCGAGATCAGCAGAATCACGACCGAGAGGCTGATGTTGATGGTGAGAAGAATGTCGAGAATCGGCGTCGGCAGCGGCACGAGCATCATGCCGATGATCGCGATCACCACCACCGCGAGCGCGATGTCGGAGTATTTGTTGATGAATTCTGAGAGCTTCACCGGGGGCCGAGCCTAGCAGACGCACCGGCTGCCGCGAAGGGAGCCCGCCCCTACTTCGCCTTCGGCTCGAGCAGCTTCAGCAGCTTGCGCGCCCGCCGCACGAAGGGGTCGGCCTTGTCGCCCTTGGCCACCCGCACCAGGGTCGCCACCGCCGAGCGCGAGTTGCCCCGGTGGAGCCTGATCTCGGCCTTGTAGACCGCCGCCGCGCTGTCGGCCGGGTCGAGCACCAGCGCCGCCGAGAACAGCTTCGAGGCCCGATCGAGCTCGCCCTGCGCCAGGTAGATGGTGCCCAGCATGGTGTAGGGGAACGCGTCTTTGGCGTGGGTGGCGACCAGCCCCTCGAAGATCACCCGCGCCTCGTCGATGCGGCCCGCCTCGAACAGCTGGTGGCCCATCATCGCCATGTCGAGCGCCTGCTCGTTGGTCTTCTTCTTCTTCACCATCTGCTGGAGGATCGCCTCCGGCAGCACCACCTCTTCGGTGCGCTCGCCCTCGCGCGCCTTGTCGAGCGACACCTGAGGGGTCGGCCGCGGCAACGACTCGCCGTCGGCGGCCAGGGTGACCGCCACCTGCTCGGTCACCGTACGGGGGCCCTTGCGCACCGGCTTCGCCGGCCCGCCCTTGGGAAAATAAAACACCGTCACGGAGCGGCTCCGTGACGGCGTGTGTGACCGCGCCTTGCTCAAGGCGAACGGTTACTTCTTCTTACCGGCGGCAGCGGGCTTCTTGCCGGCGTCTTTCTTGTCTTCCTTCTTCGCAGCGGGCGCGGCCTTCCCCGCGGCCTTCGCGGGCGCGGCCTTCTCGGCAGGAGCCGCGGCCTTGCTGCCCGGGCCCTTCTTGCCGCTCTGCACGTCGCGAATCATTTCCAGGGCGGCGCCGGCGAGCACGCGAGCGCGCGCGGTCAGCGGGTCTTTGCCCTGCGGGTCGAGATCGACCGCCTTCTTGAAGTCGAGCGCCGCCTCCTGCACCTTGCCCTGCCGCAGGTAGACCTCACCGCGGTTCACGTACGAGGCGACCTCTTTGTTGTTGAGGCTGATCGCACGGTTGAAGCAAGTGAGGGCCATCTCGAGGTCCTCCTTGGCCAGGTGCACCGCGCCGAGCGCGGTCACGTAGTACGACTCGTTCGGGTCGAGCGAGTTGAGGCCCGAGAAGATCGTCATCGCCTCGTCGAGCTTGCCCTGCTCGTACATCTGAAAGCCGACCATCGCCATGCCGAGCATCTCGGGGCCGGTGATGCCCTGGAGCTCCTGCAGGCTCATCTCGCCCTTCATCCACTTCTCGACGCGATCGGGGGCGTAGAGAATCTTCTCCCAGTTCGGGGTCACATCTTTCGACTGCTTGATCCTGTCGTGTGCGTCGACCACCGGTCCATCGTGCGGAGCGGCCGCGCCCTGCGTTTCCTTCGACGGAGTCTCAGACCCTTTTGCCATGTGACGAATCCCCAGAACGGCTCGAGTGAATTGTGGTCAAAAAAAAGCGGGCGCCTCCAAGAGAAGGCGCCCGCGGACTGTAGGGAATCGATTCTGTGAGGTCGAGGAAAAAGTACCTCGATTAGACGTTGCGGCCGATCGCCTGGCGAACCTCGTGCAGGTCCTTCATCACCTGCGAGATGAGCTGCATCATCTCGGTGTACTGGTTCATCTGCTGCTGGTACGCCATCATGCCCTCGGGGGTGTTGATGTTCGAGGGGATCTGCGGAGCGCCCTTCGGCATCGCCGCGAGCAGCTGAGCGGTCGGGTCACCCGAGGAGACGCCCGAGGCGCCCGCGGTGGAGCCCGCACCCGTCGCCGCGGAGGCCGCGGTGGTGGCCGCAGGAGCCGCCGCGCCAGTGGCCGCCTGCGCCGCGTTGGCGAGGCCCGGCATCAGCTGCGACAGGCCGGGGAACTGCGAGGCCAGCTGCTGGAAGACCGACTGCAGGGTCGCGGTCGACTGCGGGGCAGTCGCGGCGCGCTGCGCGATGTTCGGGGTGGTGACGCTGTTGCCGCCGATGTTCAGCACGTTGCCGAGGCCGTTCAGCAGGCTGTTGCCGAGCGACGAGATGCCGTTGTTCGCGAGGCCGGTCAGACCCTCGGTGCCCTTGTTGATCAGGCTGGAAAGCAGGCCGCCAACGAGCGGGATGTTGCCAACCGCGCCCGCGAGAGCCGAGCCAGCGCCCTTGATGCCGCTGTCGACGACGTCCTGAAGAAGGTTGACCGCGCCGGACTCGACCGTCTTGGCGACGCTCATCACCGCGCTGCCGATGCCCGACTCAACCGACTTGACCACGCCACCGATCGCGTTGCCGATGCTGCTGATTGCGCCGCCCATGATTGACTCTCTTTCGTTTGGTTTGTGTTGAGGGCTGGAGGATTCCAGCGTTGCGCTACTGTACCAGTTATCGGTTGTGCCTACTGCGAGTTGCGTCCGTTTCTCACTTTCTGGACAACCCCTGTAACATCGCGGAAATCTTGGCCTTTAGCTCTTCTTCAATCCTGGGAAATTGCGCAGCGCGGCGCAGGTCGTCCACCGCCCCAGACTTCTGTCCCATCGCGATCTTGACCTCCGCCCGGCCCACGTAAGCGTGAGGATCATCGGGGGCGATTTTGATCGCCACGTCGTAGGCCGCCAGGGCGCCTTGGGCATTTCCGGCGGCCATTTCGACCACCCCCAACGCCTTCGCAAAGTACGGATCAACCGGGTTCACCGCGTAAAGGCCCTGAAACAGGGTTCGGGCCTCGTCGATGCGCCCCTGGTAGAAGAAAAAGTAACCCGTGCGGGCGATCGAGTAGAGCTCCTCGTCGGTGTAGCCCCGCACGTCTTTGAGGGTGCCCTTGCCGTCGACCCACCGCTGAAGGCGCTGGGCCAGCTGCTTGTCGTCGAGCTCAGGCAATTCTCAGAACCCCTCTTCGCGCTGCTCTTCGCGCATGCGACGCAGCACCTCGTCCATCTGGTTGGAGATCTCGCCCACCAGGTTGAGCATCTGCGACTCGCGGGCGAGCAGCGACTTGATTCGATCGATGCGCTCGGGCGTGGCGCGAATCGACTGCAGGCCCTGCTCGAGGCGGGCGCTGATCTCTTCGCGGGCGCGCTCGGCCACGGTCGAGAGGTGGGGCCGGTCGGTGTACGACTCCACGTCGGCGTCGTGGCCGGCGGGCGCGGGCGGCATCGGCAGCCGCAGCTCCTCGGCGGAGTGGGCGGGGCCGATGAAGTCGAGCAGCTCGGCGGAGGCCAGCGCGGGGTTCTTCGGGTCGCCCTTCTTGCGAACGTTCTTGAACTGGTTCTTGTCGACCAGCTTCTCGCGCACCGCGCGCGGGCCGCCCCACGGCCACATCGGCGCGCGCTGCATCGGGGGTTGGTTGATCTTCGCCATCGATGACCTCTGGGTGAGCCCTGATTGTCGCTACTTCTTCTTGTTCTGTTCTTCCTTCAGCGCGTAAACGAAATTGAGCACTTCGGCGACCGCGTCGTACAGCTCCTCGGGCACCTCTTCGCCCACTTCGACCCGGTAGAGCGCGTTGGCCAGGGCCACGTTGCGCATCAGGGGAATGTTGTACTCCTTCGCGATCTGCTTCAGCTTTTCGGCCTTCAGCCGAATGCCCTTGGCGATCACCCTAGGCGCGTTGTCTTTCTCTTTGTCGTACTTGATCGCGATCGCGATGTCGGGTTCGTCAGCCACGGCCCTCTGAGGCTACCACGGGCTTCGGCTGAGCGGCCGGAGCGGGCGCCGGGGGCGGGTTCTTGATCGAGTAGACGAAGTTCAGCACCTCGGCGACCGCGTCGTAGAGCTCCTCGGGGATCTCTTCGCCGATCTCCACCCGCCAGAGCGAATGGGCGAGCGGCACGTTGCGAATCATCGGCACGTCGTAGGCGCGGGCCAGCTCGCGGAGCTTCTCGGCCTTCACCCCCATGCCCTTGGCGATCAGGCGGGGCGCGTTGTCTTTCTCTTTGTCGTACTTGATCGCCAACGCCAGGTGGTCGGGGTTGGTGACGATCGCGTCGGCGCTCTTGGCGTGCTCCATCTGGGCGCCTTCCATGATCTCCATGTGCATCTGCTTGCGGTGCGCCTTGTGGTGCGGGTCGCCTTCGGACTCCTTGTATTCCTTCTTCTGGTCTTCCTTCGTCATCATCAACTTCTTGAAGTAGGCGCGCCGCTGCATGAACACGTCGACCACCGCGAAGCCGAACAGCAACAGGCCGACCTTGATCGTCACCCGCTGAATCAGCTCGCCCAGCACCATCATCAGGCCGTGGGTGTCGCTGTGAATGGTGGCCACCACCATGCCGAGCGCGTCTTGCACGGTGCCGTAGACCACCTTGCCGGTGATCGAGAGCTTCAGCAGGTTCTTGATCAGCTCGAGAATCTTCTGCTTGTTGACCATGTTCTTGAGCCCGTCGAGAGGGTTCAGCTTCTCGAGCTTGGGGATCAAGGGGTCCATCGTGAACAGCGCGCCGACCTGAAGAAACTCGACCAGGCCGCCGATCAGCGCGCAGCCCATCGCCACCGGAGCAGCGAGGATGATCACGTCGAGGGTGGCCATCGTGATCGCCTGCGAGGTCGCGGCGAGCACGTTCTCGGGGTGAGCGATGTGATCGAAGGTGAACTGAAACAGCTCGTTCACCTTGGTCTCGACGTTGCTCCAGGTGCCTTTGACGATGCCGAGGCCGACCAAGAACACCGCGACGCCGGTCAGGTCTCTGCTCTTCCAGACGTTGCCCTGCTTGCGCGAGTCCTGAATCTTCTTGTCGGAGGCTTCCTCTGTTTTTTCTCCACCTTCGTCTGACATCGCTGAGTCGCCGGCCGCTCACCCGAGCAGACGGATCGCCTCCCGAAGGATCTTGAACATCACCCCGAACTCGCCGGTGGCGCGGTTGATGATCAGGTGCACCGAGGTGAACACGATCAGAATCGAGACCGCCGGCTTGATCTGCATCGAGATGAAGAACACCTGCACCTGGGGCGCCACCCGGTTGATCATGCCCAGCGCCACGTCGGTGAGAAACGCCGCCAGCAGCACCGGCGCGCTGATCCCGATCGCCACCGCGAACAGGTCGCCGAACACCCGCAGCACCAGCTGAAAGAACGGCCACATGCCGTGTGAGAAGCGGGGAAAGCCGTCTATCGGCACCGTGTAGAGGCTGTCGGCCAGGGCGTTGATCACCAGGTGGTGGCCGTTGAGGGTCAGAAACAGGGTGACGAACAGCTGCACCTTCAGCGACGCGTAGAGCGACACCGTCTGCTGAATCGAGGGCACCAGCACCTGGGCCATGTTGGTGCCCGAGAGGTTGTCCATCAGCTGGCCGCCGACCTGGGCGGCGTCGAACACCCGCCCGACGATGAACGCCAGGCTGTAGCCGACGAACAGCTCCTTCATCAGCACCCCGACCACGTAGACCGGCGACTGGGGCACCCGCTCGACCGCCACCTGGGGAAACAGCACCAGCGCGATGATCACGCCGAGGCCGAACTTCACCTCGGTGGGGGTGGTCTCACCGCCGATGATCGGGGTGAGAATGATCACCGGCAGCACCCGGCACAGCAACAGCGCCATCGTCACCAGCATCAGGCTGAAGTTGGTGTGAATGCCGAGCTTGCTGCCGGCATCAGCCAACACCTGTTGAACGTTGGTGACGTCCACGGTGGGGTCAGTGCCCGATCATCGCCGGGAAGCGGTCGTAGATGTTGGTGGTGAAGCGCATCAGCTGGTACCCGATCCAGCTGCCGAGCAGAGCCAGGGTGCCGAACACGATCACCAGCTTGGGAGCGAACGACAGCGTCTGCTCCTGAATCTGGGTGGTCGCCTGGAAGACCGAGATCAGAAAGCCGACCAACAGGCTCATCACCACCGGCGGCGCCGAGCAGACCAACACCAGGAACAGCGCCTCCTGGGTGATGTACGTGATCTGGTGCATGTCAGAGGTACCCCACCACGAGGCCCTTCGCGATCAGGTACCAACCGTCGATCATCACGAAGAGCAATAACTTGAACGGTAATGAGATGGTCGTCGGCTGCAGCATCTGCATGCCGAGCGCGAGCAAGATGTTCGCCACCACCATGTCGATCACGATGAACGGCACGAACAGCAGAAAGCCGATCTGAAAGGCTTCTTTCAGCTCCGACACCACGAACGCGGGCACCAGAATCAGGAAGTCGTCTTTGCCGACCGTCTTCTTGTCTTCCTCTTTGCGCATCTTCAGCGCCAGCGCGTAGAAGAGCTCGCGGTCTTTGTGGCCGGCCTTCTTGAGCAGAAACTCCCTCAGCGGCGCGCGGGCCTTGTCGGCCGCGGTGACCAGCTTGTCGACCGATTGCGCCTGCATCAGCTCGCCGCCCGCCTCCATCTCGGGCTTGGCGGCGCGGTACATCTCCTGGCCCACCGGGGCCATGATGTAGACGGTGAGAATGATCGACAGGCCGGTGATCACCTGGGTGGGAGGAATCTGCTGGGTGCCCATCGCGGTGCGCACGATCGACAGCACCACCGAGATCTTCACGAAGCTGGTCACCATCAGCAGCGCGAACGGCACCAGGCCGAGCGCCGCCAGCATCAGCATCAGCTGGAGCGGGTGGCCGCCGTAGCCCGAGGAGTTGAGGGTGTCGGGGCTGACGTTGATCTTTTCGCCGCCTCCGCTGCCCCCGTGCGCGGCCATCGCCAGCGCCGGCGCGAACAGCACCGCGGTGAAGAAGAATTTTCTCATCCGTTGCTCCCAGTCTTGGCGGGCGGAGTCGGCTCGCGCCGGGTGAGCAGCCGCTGCAGCAGCGGGCTCTGCATCAAAGTGGGCGAAGACTTCGACTCGCTTCGCAGCTTCTCTACGTCTTCTTTCGAAAGCTTCGAGATCAGCTGGAGGTTGCCCTCACCGCCGCCGATCAACAGGTACTCACCGGCGGCCTGAATCACGAACATCGAGTGCTTGTTGTCGAGCGGCACCCGCTCGAGCACCTGCACCACGCTCGCGCCGCCCACCACCGGCTTCAGGCCCATCAGCTTGCGGAGCCCGTAGTTGAGCGAGAACCAGGCGAGCATGATCACCACGCCCAGCACGGCCACCGTGCGCAGCAGCATCCACCCGAAGTCGAGGTCTTCTTGCGGCTCCTCGCTCTTGGCGGTGGTGCCGCCCGGCAGCGACGGGTCGATCTTGGGAGCGTCGGGGGCCTGCGGCAGTTGCGCGGCCTCGGGTGCCGGTGCAGGCACGACGATCTCGGCCTCGTCTGCTTTGGGCTCGGTCTTCGGCGCGGCCGCAGGCGCAGTTGTCGGAGGCGGTTGCGAAGGCGGAGCCTCTGCGACCGCGGCGGTGGCCACGAGGCCCAGCAGCAGAAAAAGACGCATTTTCGGTCGAGAGGCTAGTCGATAGGCGGCGATACCGCCATGCCGCACCGCGTGAAGCTACTCGCGGCGCCAGGCAGGCACGGCGAGCAGTTTCTCGACCCGCGCACCGGCCATGTCTTCGATCACGACGGTGCTGGCTTCGGCGAAAGGGCCGGCCGGGCCCACCAGCAGCACCGCGGGCAAGCGACAGAGGCCGAAGTCGAGCGTTTGACCCGGTTGTGGCCAGGCGAACGGCCAGACCACGGTCGCGATCCACACCGCGGCGAACGCGGGGCTCTCGCGCGACTCGTCGTTGTCGGTCCACGACTCGAGCGCCGCCCAGACCCTGCGCTCTCGCACCGACCAACGGGCGCTGAAGAACCCGGGAAACCCGTCGATCCTGACGACGGCTGCGCCGGCGACCGGAAACTCCCCGTCGGCCGGCTCGATCCCGTCGAGGACGAGAACGTCTTTCTCGCGCAGCTGGGCAAGGTCGCCGGCGTCGAGCGCGACGGTGGCGACCTCGAGCCGCAGCAGAACGCCGTTCACCCGCGCAGCTCGATCACCCTCACGCCGAGGTTGCCCTCGATCTCGACCAGCTCGCCGCGGGCGACGATCTTGCCACCGACCGAGAGATCGAGCGGCTCACCCACTACCCGGCCGAGATCGATCACCTGGCCCGCCTTCAGCGACACCACCTCTTCGGCGGTGATCGGCACCCGGCCGAGCTCGACGGTCATGTTCAACGGAATGTCGTTCAACAGCTCCGCACCTTCGGGGTTGTTTTCCGCCACGCTCGCTTTGCCTCCGGAGGCTGCAGGGTTGGTCGATTCTTCCAGGCCTTCGCCGATCGCCGGCGGGGCATCGGCGGCGGGCGCCGCACCTTCGGCGCCCGGGTCGCCCTCGGCCTGGGCCACGATCGGCTCGTCGCCCAGCTTGAGCGCGCCGATGGTCGCCTTGAACCGGCCGCCTTCGAGCGCGACCGCCGCCTCGAAGTAGCCGGTGAGCCCGTTGCCGATCTTCAGCTGCGCGGTGCCGCCCTCGCCCTTGTCGGGCCGGGCCGAGAGTTGGTCGACCAGCACCACGTCGCGCTCGCGCAGCTGCGCCAGGTCGGAGCTCGAGATCAGCACCTGGCCGATCTCCGCCCGCATCGTCGTCTTCACCCCCGACAGCCGCTTCGCGTGCGCCCCTGCATCGGTCGCGCGCCGGGCCTGCCGAATCGCCGAGTCGGCCGGCGGGTTCACCGTCGCCAGCACCGACTGGGGAATGAACAGCCGCACGTAGCCGGAGTGGGTGCCGAACTGCGCCCTCAACGGCAGCATCGCCATGTTCGGCTCGTCGCCCAACAGGTTGGCCGCTTCGTCGACGCTCGAGCTCACCCCTTCGAGCCGCAGCTTCGGCATCGCCGGGTCGAGGCTGGGGGCGAGCGCCTTGAGCGTCTCCAGCACCACGTAGGTCAGCACGCCCTCTTCGATGTCGGTCAGCGGGCGCAGCGCCACCGCTTCACCCGCGCCGCCCAGCAGGGTGTCGAGCACCGCGTGCGCCAGCGAGAGCTCGACCTCGAGCAGGCCGCGGGTCTTGTTCGGGTGGGGCGCGAGCACGCCCAGAAAGGTGGGGTCGGCGATGTAGCGCTTGAGGTTCTTCGGGTTGACCAGCTGCACCTGCTCGGCCTGGAGGCTGACGTCGCCCTCGAGCAGCTCCTTCAGCCGCGCCCCCACGCTCTCGGAGACCTCGCCGGTGCTGGTCACCGTCGGCAGCATCCACTCCAGCCGCTTCACCAGCTGCTGCTGCATGCGGCTGACCTTCTCGAGGCCGTGGCCGAGGTCGACCTTCTTCCAGCTGCGCGGGGCGGTGCGCTCCTGCGGGGTGCGGTCGACCCGCTCGCGCTCGGCCCGCTCGCGCTGCTCCTGAACGAGGCGGTCTTTCTCGGCGCGCGCTTCGGCCTGGGCGCGCTCGGCGGCGGCCACCCGGTCGGTCGACTGCGAGCGCTCGGGCGCAAGCGGCGGCTTGTCAGGCCGCGGCTGCGGGCCTTTCTCTCCGGTGCGCGCGGGAGGCGGCCCCACCCTCACCCGCTCGGTGTTCACCGGCGGCGCCTGCTTGACCGGGCGCGCGGTCGGCGCCTCGATCATCATCGTGCGCTCGCCCGAGTTTCGCGACGCGGCGGCGCGGGGGTCCTTGGGTTTCAGGCTCAACCCTTGGCCTCGACCTTGAACGCCTCGAGCGACAAGCCACGGGCGGTGAGCGCGCCTTTCAAGCCTTCGGCCTGCTCTTCGAGCATCTTGAGCACTTCTTTGTCGCTGCCCGAGAACACGGCGCTGATCTTGCCGTTCTTCGCCGACACCTTCACCGAGAGGCCCGAGAGCACGTCCTGGCGGAAGTCGATCTGGAACTCCATCTTGCCGGCGGCGTTGGTGCCCACCCGCACCTTCTCGACGATCTTCTGCGCGATCTCGGTGGCGATGCGGCGCAACCGGTCGGAGCCCTGGTTGGGGTTCGCCTTCGCCACCGCCACCGGCGCCATCAACGCCGGGTTGAAGCGGAAGCTCGCCGCCGCCGGGTCGCCGCCCTTGTTGTCTTTCGAGCCGCCCCCGCCGCCCTTGTCGGTGTCGGTCTTGAGGTCGCCCTTCTCGGCGCGCGCGTTGCCCGCCCCCGCGATGCCCTTCTTCGCCGCGTCGGAGTCGGCTTTGCGCTGATCGAGCTTCGAGTTGTACGCCTTGGCGTCGCTCCCGCGGCTGGCCGACATCGCCGAGGCCGAGCCGCTGTCGGCGGCCTTCTCGAGGTTGAGCTGCTCGTCGGCGTGGTGATCGGCTTCGTGCACGCTGTCGGTCTGGCGCTCCGCCCCCGAGGCGTACTCCTTCACCCGGCTCTGCATCGAGGCGGCGCCCTGCTTCAGCGACGCCTGCGACTGCTCGCCGCGGGTGGCATCGGCCGCGCCCTGCGCCGCGTGCGCGGTCTCATCGGAGGTGTGGGCCTGCTCGAGCAGCTTGGCGATCGCGCCCTTGGCCGAGGTCTGCTGCTGGGCCTGGGCGAGCTTGGCGAACTTGCCCTGGTTCTGGTTCACCTGGCTCTTGGCGTCGGCCTGCGCGCTCTGCACCAGCTTCGAGAACGCGTTGCCCTCTTGGGCGCGCGACTGCTTCTTCGCCTCTTCGGCGCGCTTCTGCTGCATCAGCCGCTCGGCAGCTCGCGCTGCTTCGCGTTCGTCTTCGACCCGGCTCATGACTTCTCAGACTTCTCCTGAGCCCGAACCCGCTGGAGGTGGAGGTTGTTTCCAATCTCCTCCTGGTTGAGCTCTTCCTTCGCCATCCGCTCCTTGCGGATCTCTTTCTTCCAGTTGTCTTTGTGCTTCTCGATCGCCTTCTTTTCCTTGGCGGCCTCGGCCATCTCGAAGCGCTTGGTCTCGACCTCTTTTTCGGCCTGGTTGACCGACTCTTTTTGACGATCGATGTCGAGCTGCAGCTGGGCCTCGTCGGCCTTCAGCCGATCTTCGAAGCGGTTCATCTGCGCCAGGCCACCGACGCCGACGCCCTTGGCCATCACCTCGGTCATGTAGGCGTTCACCTTGGCCTTGCGATCGACCTTGCGCTTCTCGAGGTCGGCCTGCATGCCCTTCAGCTTCTTCTGCTCACCTTCGAACACGCGCATCGCGTCGGCAAACGCCTGTTTGGCGTCTTCCTCAGCTTTTTCGCGCATTTCCAGGACGGTCTGAAGGCGGTACTGGGGCACGTACCCAGTCTACCCGTTTTGGACCTGAGGTGGTGATCAGGCTGGAAACGACTGGGGTTCAGCTCGCGTTCGGGTCTTCGAACATCGCGATCAGCTGCTGCACCGTCTCTTCGAAGCTCACGTTCGAGTCGGTGGGCTGCTTCAAGAAGTTGATGATCTCGTCGTACTTGTCGATCGCGTAGTCGGTGCGGGGGTCGGTGCCGTACTGGTACGCGCCGAGGAGGATCAGGTCGCGCTGCTTCTCGTAGGTCGACAGCGTCTCGCGCAGCTTGCCGGCGGCCTTCTTGTGCTCCGGGGTGACGATCTGGCTCATCACGCGGCTGAGCGACTGGAGCACGTCCATCGCGGGCCACTGGTTACGGGCGCCGAGCTCGCGGTTGAGAATGAAGTGGCCGTCCAAAATACCGCGCACTTCGTCGGCGATCGGCTCCTCCATGTCACCGCCTGCCACCAGGCAGGTGTAGATCGCGGTGCACTTGCCGAGCGCCGAGTTGCCGGTGCGCTCCAGAATTCGGGGCAGCATCGAGAACACCGACGGCGGGTAGCCTTGCCGGGCGGGCGGCTCACCGATCGCCAGGCCCACGTCGCGCTGGGCGCGGGCGAGACGGGTGACGGTGTCGAGCATGAACAGCACGTTGCCGCCGCGCTCTCTGAAGTACTCGCAGATCGCGGTGGAGACGAAGCCGGCCTTGAGACGCACCAGCGACGGCTGGTCAGACGTCGCGCAGACCACCACCGACCGCTTCAGGCCTTCGTGGCCGAGCGCGTCTTCGATGAACTCCAGCACTTCGCGGCCACGCTCGCCGATCAGCGCGATCACCACCAGCTCGGCGCTGGTGTTGCGTGCGATCTGGCCCATCAAGGTCGACTTACCGACGCCGGAGCCTGCGAACAGGCCGATGCGCTGGCCTTCGCCCACGGTGAGCAGCCCGTCGATGCAGCGCACCCCGAGGGTGAGCGGCCGGGCGACGCGCATGCGGGTGAACGGGTCGGGGCAGTCGCGGTCGACCGACCACTCGACCAATTCGTCGGGCAGCGGCTTGCCGTCGATCGGCTCGCCCAGCCCGTTGAGCACCCGGCCGAGCAGACCGTCGCCGCAGCGAATCGTGAGCGGCTTGCCGGTGGGAATCACCTCGGAGTCGGGGCCGATGCCGCGCAGCTCACCGAGCGGCATCAGCATCACCTCTTCGCCCTGAAAGCCGACCACCTCGGCGCGAACGACCTCGCGGCCGCGGCGAATGTCGCAGACCTCGCCCACCCGCACGTTCGGCACCGCGGCCTTGATCACCAGGCCGGCCAGCTCGGTGACCCGGCCGCGCACCCGCACCGTCTGGGCTTCTTTCACCAGCTGGGTGTAGCGCTTGAGATCGAAGGCGGTGTTGGGCGCGTTCAAGAGGTCACTTCACTTCCTTCTTCCCCGCTTCGGGGAAGAGCAGGTTCTTCAGCATGTCGTACTGGGTCGACAGCTGCGCATCGATGGTGCCGAACTCGGTCTTGATGATGCAGCCGCCGGGCTGAATGTCGGGGTCGTCTTTGATCGCGATGTCGACCGCGCGGCCGATCGCCTCCATCAGCTTGGGGCGGGAGTCGCGCAGCGTCTGACCGTCTTTCGGGTTCACCAGCAGGGTGAGCGCCTTGGCCGAGCGGGCGTTCTCGATCGCGTTGGCGCAGATCTCCACCACCACCTTGGGGTCGCGTTCGAGATCGCGGCCGATGATCTTCTGCGACACCCGCAGCGCCAGCTCGAGAATGTCTTTCTCGGAGGCGGCGAGCACCTGGCCCGCCTGGAGCTTGGCCTTGGCGATCTCTTCGGAGGCCCTCGCCACCACCTCGGCCTTGGCGTCTTCGGTCGCCTTCCTGAAGATCTCGTCTTTTTTGCGGGCGGCCGCGGCGATGATCGCCTGCGCCTCCTGCTGGGCCTTCTGCACGATCCCCTGCGCGGTGGTGCGGGCCTCGGCCTCGTCGCCGCGGAGCACGCCGCCGCCACGCGGAGGGCCGAGCGCGGGGCGGTCGAGCGGCACCTCCGCCGCGTCACCGCGAATCACCTTCGCCCGAACCAGGGAGGGCCCACGCACGGGCCTGCCGCCGTTGTCGTCGTCGCCTTCGGCCATGTCACCGAAGAGTGTAGCCTGTTCTAAGCAGGATCGCTGTCCCTCGCCCGCGAGCGCTGCGCGCCCGTCGCGCCTCGCCAAAAGAAGAGGCTACCTGCCGCGGCTCTTGTCTTTCAGCACCGGGGAGCGCCCGACGCTGGTGCCCTCGCGTGGGGCGTTGCGCCGCTTGGGAATCTCCTGGAGCGCCGGGGAGGTGACGGCCTTCTTCGGCTGGCCTTCCAACGGCTTGCCCTCGCGCACGATGCGCACCGCCTTGGCGTGGGAGTCGGTCTGCACCTTCACCTGGCGGCCCACCGGGCGGCGGGGGTCGGCGGAGCGCACCGGCTCGGGGCGCAGCGGCTCCTGCGGGCGGCCGGCGCCCATCGCGGGCGATCGGCTGGAGCTCATCGCGCCCGCCCTGCGCGCCTCGCGCTCGGCCATCATGTCGCGGCGGGGCGCCTCGGGCCGGGCGATCTCGTTCTGCACGCTGCTGCGGGGCAAGGGCGCCAGCTGCGACGAGTCGCGCCGCGCCGGCAAAGGCTGGAGCACGCCGCTCTCGCGCCGTTCGAGCCGCTCGGGGCGGTCCTGGCGCTCCGGGCGTTCTTGGCGATCCCGATCGGGCCGGTCTTGCCGCTCTGGCCGGTCGGGCCGCGGCATGATCTGCGAGGCGCGCGGCGGGCTCAGGCCCTGAAACTGCTGGCTCTGCGCGCCGGGCGGCAGCTGCGGCAGCCGGGTCGACACCGCGCCCGACTGCGGCTGGAGCAGCTGCTTGATCGGAGGCGCCAACCGCATCGGCCGGTCGATCACCCCGCGCTGGGCGAGCCGCTCCATCTGCTCGACGATGTCCATTCGGCCGCCGTCGCTCTTCACCTGCTTGTGCCGCTCCTCGCGCACCCACTTCTGGAGCATGCGGCCGAGCTCGTTGTTGTGGCGCTCGATCACCCGGGCGGCGAACTCCGGGCCCTGGGCCACGCAAGCGCGCGCGATGCGCTGGGCGCCGGCGGAGCGCATGCCCTGCGACGGGTCTTTCAGCGCCCCGTGAATCTCGAGCACCGTCTTGCTGTCTTCGGGCGAGAGCTTGCGGGTCTTGCCCGCTTCAGACGCGCGCTGGGCGAGCGAGCGCTGATCGGGCGGCAGCGCGGTGAAGAAGTTCTCGCGGTCGCCGTCGGCCATGCCGGCGATCGCGGTCGCCAGCGCGCGGGCGCCCATGCGATCGCAGATGGTGAGCAGCTCGCGCGACTGGAGGATCAGCAGGTCGGAGAACTTGAAGCTGCCGACCTTGGGGGTCGACTCCTTCAGCTTCTCTTCCAGCTTCCAGCGGACGATCGAGAGAATGTCGGGGCGAACCTCGGTGCGCAGCTTCACCTGCGGCGCGTCGGCGAGCAGCTGCCGGGTCTGCTCGGCCAGCTGCGAGGGCAGCGCGCGGAGCACCACCTCGATCGTCGCGCCGCGCTCCTTGGCGAGCACCTGCGCCAGCCGCTGCGGGTCGGCCGCGGCGAGCTGCTTTCGGCGCGCGGTGACCAGCCGTTTGATCTCTTGAACGAGAAACGGCACCCGCTTGTCGCGGGGAATCTGCTGGAGCAGCGAGGCCCGGTGCTTCATCAGCGCCGAGTCGTCGTCGGGCAGATGATCGAACACCTCGACCGACTCGCCTCCGCCGAACGTCAGCGTGGTGAGCAGCAGCATCGACTGCCGCTTCGAGAGCGAGGCGAAATACTGTTCCATCGAGGCTTAGCGCCTACTCTCCTGCCGGCACTCCAGCGTTGGTGCGGGTGCGCTTGGGCGCCGCCGGCTTGCGAATGAACGCGAACACGGTGAGGCCCGCCATCGCCAACAGCGCCATCGAGCCGACCGCGATCAGGCCCTTGAGGGTGTCGGCCGAAGCCGACGCCACCGAGATGCCGACCACCGTCACCAGCGCAGACTCGGTGCCCTCGGAGGCGACCGGGTTCTCGGCGCGCTTGGCGAGCACGGTGACGCCTTCTTTGCGCATCTCGGGCACCGCGGTGGCGACGAAGTTCTTCACCTCGTCTTCGGTGAGCGGCGGCTTGTCCATGTCGGGCTTGAACTTGAGCAGCACCGACGCGCTCGGCATCGGCTTCTTGTCGGGCTGGGTGAGATCGTTGGTCTCGGGGATCATCACGATGGTGCGGGCCTCGAGCACCCCCGGCACCCGGTTGAGCGCGTTCGACACCTCGCCGCCGAGCGCCTCGACGAACATCGCGCGCTCCTCGGTCGCGGTGGGGATCATGCCCTTGTTCTTGGCGAAGATGTGCAGGCCGTCGGCCTGGGGGCGGGGCAGCGAGTTGGCCCGCAGCAGCTCGGCGGAGCGCGCCACCAGCGCCTTGGGCACCGCGATCACGTACTTGCCTTCAGCGCCCTCTTCTTTGACCTTGGTGGGCGAGCACTGGTTCTTCTGGAGCAGAACGTAAATGTCGTTCGCGTCGTCCTCCGACAGATCGTGCTGCAGTTCCACGGAGCAGCCGGCCAGCAGCAGCGTGAGGGGCAAAAGGCGAAGGAGCTTCATGAGGGGTGGGAGGCTACCAAAGCCCACCCGCAAAAGCATGAGGCCCGGCCGATGGGCCGAGCCTCGTTGCTTCGCAGACCACGGCCGCCGAATCAGACCTGGGTCTTCAGGGTGTCCTTCAGGCCGCTGGTGGCCTTCTCGACGACCTTCGAGGTCAGGTCGAGCTCCTGGGTGTACTTGTACATGCCGGCCTGGAGCGCGAGCAGCTCCGAGTTGTTGAAGTTCTTGCCGTTCATCGAGCCGTTGATCAGCTTGTCGAGCGACGCCTGGCCTTTTTCCATGTCGCCGAACATGCCCATCAGGCCGTTGGTCGCCTTCGAGGCCTCGCCCTTCTGGGTGACCGGGTCGATCGCCTTGGGCGACTGCGCGGTGCTCGCGCCAGACGAGCCGTTGGCGCCGATCTTGTTCAGCCGCATCTGATCGAGCTTGTTGACGCTCTCGATCTGCTTGGTCATCTGAACGTGGTTCACCGCCGCCGCGCCGTTCGCCTGGCCGGCCTGCTGAGCCTGGGCCACGCCCTGCGCCTTGTTCGGCTGCTGGGCGTTCATCGCCTTGTCGAACTGCGAGGGGCCGCCCTTACCGGCCTGGCCCGCGCCCTGCTCTTGAAGCTTCTGCTGGGCGATTTGCGCCGCCGAGATTCCTGCCAACGGACCCGCCATGACCTTGTCTCCTTGGTTCGTCCTTCTCCAACAATTCTCTCAACTGCTCGACCGCCCGTGCGTGAAGCCTCGAGGCCCACGACTTCGACTGACCGATCGCTGCTCCTGCCTCTTCCAGCGTCTTCTGCTGGAAGTAGTAGCCCTCGAGAAGTTTACGCTCCTTCTCGGGGAGCTTCTCAATCGCCGCCCTCACCCGCCGCTTCGTCTCCTCCAACTCCAACCGGTCTTCCGCCGACAGCTGCTCGTCGGCGACCTGCAGACCCTCCGTACCTTCGAGGGAGGTGGCGAAGACCAGGGCCAACCCCGTCACTGCATTGGAGATGTCCCTTACATCATCGCGGCTGGACGCCCCCATGTTGCTTCCCATGTCCTGATCATGGAGGGAGCCGGCGTAGGAGTTGGCACGCTCGGAGGAGGCCATTGCCCGTGATTCTGGGCCTTTGAGCACCCCCATCTTGCGTAACCCATCGAAAATCGCGCCCTTGATGCGGTAGTGCGCAAAGGTCAGAAAGTTCGCCCCCACCTTGGGATCGAAGCGCTGGGCGGCCTCCAACAGGCCCACTTGGCCATAGGCCATCAGCTCTTCGAGCTCGATCGAGCCCGAGAACTGTTTGCGCACCTGGCTCGCCAGGCTCCTCACGTAGGGCCCGTATTTCTCGAGGAGCGTCTTTTGGTCTTCCCCGAGCGGCACGGTCGTTACTCCGCCTTCGCCCAGAGACGCTCGAGCGCCTTGGCCAGGCGCGGGTCTTCCTGCAGCTCGTTGGCGATTCGGTTGGTGAGCGCCTTCGACTGCATGTGGATCTTCTCGCGCAGAATGTCGGCCACCAGCTTCTTGGTCGCCTCGCCCTTGTCCTTCAGTTGGCCGTTCTTCAGCTGGCGGGCGATGTCGAGCGCGGTCGCCTCGACCGGGTCGACCTCTTTGACGCCCGACGCCATCGACGGGCCCTGCAGCTCGCCCGCTTTGTCGACGCCGCCCGAGGCCTCGACCTTCTTGGCGAAGCCCGCGCCGCCGACCTTGCCGGCGCCTCCGGCCTTGCCCGCTCCGCCCGCGCCCGTTGCGCCTTTTTTGCCGCCGACCTTCATGAAGGCTCCTTACTTCTCACTTCTTCTTCTTCTCTTCTTTCGGAGGCGGCAACGCGCCGATCTCCTTCGCTTCGATTAAGGACTTGGCGAAGCGGGCGCCATCGGAGTCGGGCTCGAGCTCCACCGCGGCGTTGAGCTCCTTCATCGCCTCGTTCACTTTTCCCGACAGCAGCAGCATCTCGCCGCAGTGGGCGCGCGCCAGCGACGACTTGGGGGCGATGCGCTGGGCGGCCCGGTACGCCTGGAGCGCCTTGTCTTTGTGGCCCTGCACGAACTCCAGGGTGCCGATCGCCAGCTGGGGAACTTCGCTCTTCGGCATCAGCACCGCCGCGCCGCCGAACACCTCGCGCGCGAAGTCGAACTTGCCCATCTCCATCCACAAGTAGCCGGCCTCGAGCATCAGCTGCGCCTGCTGCTTGGTGAGCGGCACCAGACTGCCTTGGATCTCGGACTTGGTCTCTGCCATCAGCCCTTCATATCAGAGCGACAAATACGAAGGGCGGCCAACACTTCGGCCGCCCTCCGAAAATTCGAGAAAAGCCCACCCAGAAATCAGTGGATGTTGCCGATCGAGTTCTTCACGGTGTCGTGACGGGTCTTGAGCACGTTCGAGACCGAGGTGAACACCTGGTTCTCGTGCTGCATCTGGATCTGCACGCCGAGCAGCTTGGCGTTGTCGGCCTGCGACTGCTGCAGCTGCTGGTTCATGTCGCCCATCATGTTGCCGCTGTTGGTGGTGCCGATCGAGTTGGGGAAGCCGCCGGTGCTGGTGCCGAGGGTGCCGCCGACCGAGCCGACGCCGGGGGTGGTGCCGCCGCCGACGGTGGTGTTGATGCCGGTGGAGCCGGTCGAGCCGCCGCCGCCCAGGTTCACCACGCCGGTCGCCGCGTAGGCCGAGGTGACCGCGCCGCCGCCGCCGCCCGCCGCGCCGGTGCCGCGCGCCAGCGAGCCGACCGACGAGACCGCCGCCGAGACGATCGCGCCGCCGGGGATCAGCCCGCCGACCACGTTCGCCGCGCTGCCCACCGCGCTGCCGGTCGCTTCGAGGCCGGCCTTGAGGCGGTTACCGAAGTCGCGGTTCGGGGTCTGACGCTCGATCGACACGTTGGTGCTGATGCGAGCGGGGGTGACATTGTCCAACCGATTGATGGTCGCCATTGCAGTTTTCCTTGAGAAGCTTCTGCTTCCCGTTTCGAGTTCACTTCAAGGGCCCACTCACCTCGACTCTCAGTCCAGGGCGGCCTTCAATACAGATTATCGCGGGTGCAGGGCGGCAGTTGCGTGGCCCGAACCGCGAAATGTAAGGAAACTGGCGCTTCGCCTCAGCGCCGGCCCTTCGGCTTCTTCTCTCCCTCAAGCTTTTCGCGCACTTGCATCAGGGTGCCGAGCAGCTCTTCGGTGCGCCCCACCGCTTTATTCGCCTTCTTCGCGTGATCGGCCTTCGGGCCCTTGAGCCCGCCGAGGGCGCCTTTGACGTCGTCGAACAGCGCGGTCAGCTCTTCGGGGCTGGTGCTCTCGATGTACGCCGAAATGATCGGGAAGTCGGGCGGCTGCGGCTCTTCGGCGGGAGGCGGCGGAGGCGGGTTCTTGGGCATGGAGCGGCAGTTTCGGTCGCTTCGAAGGCGCTTTCAATTGCTCTTTCGAAGCCGCGACGATATATCGCCGCTCTATCGTCGATATGACGAGCGGAGAACCTGCCGATGTCGTCTTCCTCACCTCTCGATCTGGCCGAGCTCATCTCTTCCCTGATGCGGGGAGGCCCGCGCCGCCGCACGATGTTCGAGGCCGGCCAGATGCGGCTGGTGATCTTGAAGCTTCTTCACGAGCGCCCCCGGCACGGCTACGACATCATCAAGGCGCTGGAGGAGCTGTTCGACGGGAGCTACTCGCCCTCGGCGGGCACGGTCTACCCCACGCTGTCACTGCTGGAAGAGCTGTCACAGGTGGAGGCGACACAAGAAGGCGGCCGGCGCGTCTTCAGGCTGACCAAGGCCGGCCAAGACGAGCTCCACAAGCGCAGCCGTGAGGTGGAGGAGATTTTTCAGAGGGTGGGCAAGGCCGCCCACCAGGTCTCGGCGGGCTCTTTGGGAGAGCTCCGTGACGCTTTTCAGGCGCTGGCGAAGGCCGTTTTTCAGGGAACGTGGTTCAGCCCGTCAGCGAAGGCCGTACGCGAAGTCGCACAGCTGTTGAACCGCACCGCCCAAGAGGTCGAAAAGCTGTATCAGCGCAGGTCGACGCATTAACTATCGCGCGCCGGAAAAGCACAGGCACCGGCGAACGGGGAGAACATGGGTACGAGCATCGTTTCGATTCGCGACGTGGTGAAGGAGTACGACCTCGGCAAGGTGAAGGTGCCGGCGCTCCGCGGGGTGTCGATGGAGGTCGAGAAGGGCGCGTTCATCTCGATCGCCGGCCCCTCGGGCTCGGGCAAGACCACCCTGCTCAACCTGATCGGCTGCGTCGACACCGCGACCCGCGGCATCGTCGAGGTCGCCGGGCACAACACCGCCCAGCTGTCGGAGAGCAAGCTGACCTCGCTGCGGCTCGACACCATCGGCTTCATCTTTCAGAGCTTCAACCTGGTCTCGGTGCTCACCGTGTTCCAGAACGTGGAGCTGCCGCTGTTGCTCCAGAACCGGCTCTCGAAGACCGACCGGCGGGCGCGGGTGCAGCAGCTGCTCGATCAGGTCGGGCTCTCGAGCTACGGCAAGCACCGGCCCAACGAGCTCTCGGGCGGTCAGCGGCAGCGCGTCGCGGTCGCCCGGGCGCTGGTGACCGACCCGCAGATCGTGCTCGCCGACGAGCCCACCGCCAACCTCGACTCCGCCACCGGCGAGGCGATCATCGACCTGATGAAGTCGCTCAACCAGCAGAAGGGCACCACCTTCATCTTCTCGACCCACGACCACAAGGTGATGGCCCACGCCAACGCGGTGATCAAGCTGGCCGACGGGCTGATCTCGGGCCAGGAGACCGGCGAGGCCGCGGTGCGCTCGGCGCTCGCCTCCACCCAGCAGAAGCTCGGAGCGACCGCGTGATTGCCCGCCTCGGAGTGCTGGTCACCATCGCGCTGAGAAACCTGCGCGCCAGCCCGCTCAACCTCCTGGTGGGCGGTCTGATCCTCTTCGGCACGTTCTTCTTCGTGGTGCTGGGTGCGCTGCTCGACACCCTCGGCAACTCGATGAGCAAGTCGGTGATCGGCTCGGTCGCCGGCCACGTGCAGGTGTACTCGTCGAAGTCGAAAGACGACCTCGCGATCTACGGCGGCGGCGGCGGCAACGACCCCGACCTGGGGGCGATCACCGACTTCCCCAAGATCAAGACCGCGCTGGAGTCTTTGCCGAACGTGAAGACGGTGGTGCCGATGGGCATCTCGGGCGCGCTGATCACCTCGGGCAACACCGTCGACGTGACCCTGGCCGAGCTGCGCGATCTCTACAAGGCGAAGAACGGCGAGACCCACGACGAGAAGCTCAAGGGCCTGTCGAAGGAGCAGCTGACCGAGCAGATCGCCGCCTCCAAAGATCACGTGCGGCAGATCATCAAGGTGCTCCAGGCCGACCTCGACAAGGCGAAGCTGATGATCAACCAGGACAAGGTCGACCCCGAGGAGCGGGCCGCGCTCGCCAAGGTGGGCACCGATCAGTACTGGGCCGACTTCGACTCCGACCCGTACGGCTCGCTGGAGTTCCTGGAGAACAGGATCGCACCCCAGGTCAGTGACGCGAACATGCTGTTCCTCCGCTACGTCGGCACCGACCTCGACGCGTTTCAGTCGAGCTTCGACCGAATGAAGATCGTCGACGGAGTGCCCGTCCCCAAGGGGCAGCGGGGCTTTCTGATGTCGAAGTTCTTCTACGAAGAGAACGTGAAGCAGAAGAACGCGCGGCGGCTCGACAAGATCAAAGACGCGCGCGCCCAGGGCCGGCTGATCGCCAAGGACCCCGACCTCGAGCGCTGGGTCAAAGAGAACGAGTCGCAGACCCGGGAGCTGGTGCTCCAGCTCGACGCGATCAAGACCAGGGCGGTGGTCGAGAAGCTCCAGAAAGAGCTCTCGGACAAAGAGACCGACCTGTCGACCCTGCTCACCCGCTTCTTCACCACCACCGACGAGAACTTCGACCAGCGCTACGCCTTCTTCTACGAGCAGCTGGCGCCGCAGTTCGAGCTCTACCGGGTTCGGGTGGGCGACACCCTGACGATCAAGACCTTCACCCGCTCGGGCTACGTGAAGAGCGTGAACATGAAGGTGTACGGCACCTTCGCCTTCGACGGAATCGAGAAGAGCCCGCTGGCGGGCGCGATCAACCTGATGGACCTGATGAGCTTTCGCGACCTCTACGGGTACCTCACCGCCGACAACCTCGCCGAGCTGCAGGACCTGAAGAAGGCGGCCGGCACCAAAGACATCAAGCGCGAAGACGCCGAGGCCGCGCTGTTCGGCGACGACAACAAAGAGGTGGTGGCCCAGGCGACCCCGGGCGTGATCGAGGACGACAAGCAGTTCTCGGGGGTGACCAAGACGCTCCGCCAGGAAGACCTGCTGCGCCGGGTCTACACCCAGCAGGAGATCGACCAGGGCGTGGTGCTCAACGCCGCGGTGCTGCTCAAAGACGGCACCAAGGTCGACGAGGCGATCGCCGACATCGACAAGCTGTCGAAGGATCAGAACCTCGGCTTGAAGGCGGTGTCGTGGCAGCAGGCGGCCGGGCTGCTGGGGCAGATCATTCTCTTCTTGAAGATGATGCTGCTGGGCTTCGTGGCCTTCATCTTCTTCGTGGCGATGATCGTGATCTTCAACGCGATGATGATGGCGACCCTGCAGCGCACCCAGACCTTCGGCACCTTGAGGGCGATCGGCGCTCAGCGGCCGTTCGTGCTCTTGATGGTGCTGGTCGAGTCGGTGGTGCTGGGGGTGCTGTTCGGCACCCTGGGCATGGTGTTCGGCTCGCTGGTGGTGAGCGGCATTCACAACAAGGGCATTCCCGCCTTCAACGACTACGCCTACTTCTTCTTCTCGGGGCCGGTGCTGAAGCCGGACCTCACGATCGCCAACCTCACCGTGGCGTTGGTGTTGGTGCTGATCGCCACCGGAATCTCGGCGCTGCTGCCGGCGATTCGGGCCACCCGCGTCTCGCCGCTGCGCGCGATGCAGACGGAGGAATGACTCATGGGCCAGCTCTTCATGATCGCGTTTCGCAGTCTGTTGCAGCACCGGGTTCGCTCCGGCGTGCTGCTGGCGGCGGTGAGCGTCGTCACCCTGCTGTTCATCACCCTGACCGGCATCTACACCGGCATGCGCGAGCACCTGCTGGTCTCGGCCACCACCCTGATGAGCGGCCACGTCAACGTGGGCGGCTTCTACAAGGTGACCGCGGGCCAGTCGGCGCCGGTGGTGACCGAGTACAAGAAGGCGATGGACGTGGTGCGCAAGGAGCTGGGCGACGAGCTCGACTACCAGACCCAGCGCGGCCGCGGCTGGGCGAAGCTGACGTCTGACTCGGGCTCGATGCAGGTCGGCATCGGCGGCATCGACATCGAGAACGAGCCCGGCTTCAAGAAGGTGATCATCGTCAAGTCGGGCAACCTGGACGACCTGAAGCGGCCCGACACCGTGCTGCTGTTCGAGGAGCAGGCGAAGAAGCTCGAGGTGAAGGTGGGCGACAAGCTGACCTACATCGCGCAGACGCCGCGCGGCTCGAACAACACGATGGACGTGACGGTGGCGGCGATCGCCCAGAACGTCGGCATGCTCTCGAGCTGGAACACCTACGTCTCCGACAAGGCGCTCCGGCAGCTCTACTCGATCAACGACCAGACCACCGGCGCGGTGCAGGTGTACCTGAAGAACATCGACAAGGTGCCCGAGGCGCAGAAGAAGCTGCGGGAGGCCTTCGCGCGCGAGGGCTGGGCGGTGATGGACAACAACCCGGTGCCCTTCTGGATGAAGTTCGACACCGCGAACCGCGAGAGCTGGACCGGTCAGAAGCTCGACATCACCACCTGGGAAGACGAGACCGCCTTCGTGAAGTGGTTCATGTACCTGTTCTCGTTCGCCTCGCTGATCGTGATCGCGATTCTGCTGGTGATCATCGGAGTGGGGATCATGAACGTGATGTGGATCTCGATCAAAGAGCGCACCCGCGAGATCGGCACCCTGCGCGCGATCGGCATGCAGCGGCCGTCGGTGCTGGCGATGTTCGTGATCGAAGGCTTCTTGCTCGGGCTGGCGGGCACCGTGCTCGGCACCGGGCTGGGGGTGGGGCTGGCGGCGGTGCTCAACGCGGCGCACATCGCGCTGCCTCCGGGCGCGCAGCTGGTGCTGCTGTCGGAGAACCTGGTCGTGATGCCGACCCAGACCTGGGCGGTGGCCGCGATCGTGGCGATCGGCGGGGTGATCACCCTGGTCTCGATCATTCCTTCCATGTTGGCCGCGCGGCTGAAGCCGATCACGGCGATGCAGCACATCTAGGTGACGACCATGAACCTCAAGCTGACCTCGACTCTGATGACGGTGTTGCTGGTGCTGCCGGCCGCGAACGCGTTCGCCGCCGACCTCACCGACGCCGAGATGGTGACCTTGCTGAAGGAGCAGGACGACCGCCAGCGGGCCACCGGCGACTACAAGGCGCTCGCGTACATCGAGCAGAAGGAAAAAGACAAAGCCGACATCGTGCGCGAGATGCTGGTGTACCGCCGCGACGCCGACGACAAGCTGATGCTGCTGTTCACCAAGCCCAAGTCTGAAGAGGGCAAGGGCTACCTGCGCATCGACAAGAACCTCTGGTCGTACGACCCGAACACCGGCCGCTGGGAGCGCACCACCGAGCGCGAGCGCATCGGCGGCACCAACTCCCGCCGGTCTGACTTCGACGAGTCGCGGCTGGCGATCGAGTTCACCCCCAAGTTCGAGGGCGAAGAGAAGCTGGGCAAGTTCGAGACGGTGAAGCTGAAGCTGTCGGTGAAAGACGGCGTCGACACCGCCTACCCGGTGATCGAGCTGTGGCTCGACAAGGCGAACCACAACATGCTCAAGCGCCAGGAGTTCGCGCTCTCGGGCCGCCTGATGCGCACCGCGTACTACCCGAAGTGGAACAAGCTGTTCTCCGAATCGAAGGGCTCCGACGTCTGGTTCCCCGGTGAGATGCGCTTCTACGACGAGGTCGAGAAGGCGAACTCCACCGTGGTGCTCTTGAAATCGGTCGACCTGAACAAGCTCGAGACCAACATGTTCACCAAGGCGTGGATGGAGTCGAAGAGCCGCTGAAGCGGCCTTCGCACCGGAGGGGTCATGAAGCTGGTCTTGTCAGCCGCGCTGGGGCTGTCGCTGTGCGCCTATGCACAGCAGCGCCCAGACGAATCCTCGATGTTCGGCAGCGACGACTCCGCGAGCGACGCCGGCGTGGCAGACGCCGACGGCGGGGTGCCCCGCCCGAACGAAGACGCGATGTTCGGCGGCGGCGATCTCACCTCGCCCGACGGCGGTGAAGACGTGGGCCGCGGCAAGGAGCCGGCGACGCACGACCGCGACCAGGAGCAGCTGAGCGGGCCGGGGCTGAAGAGCCTGTTCGACACCGGCGACGAGAAGGTCGACTGGCTGAAGATCGGCGGGCTGCTCTACCTGCGCGGCACCGCCTCGTGGGGCCTGAACCAGGACCCGAAGGACTGGACCGTCACCAACCCCGACCTGATGGACCTCTACCTCGACGCGCGCCCGAACGATCGCATTCGCGGGTTCGCGTTGGGGCGGGTGACCTACGACCCGACCCAGCCGCCGACCAACTCGTTCGGCCAGCCGAACCCGTCGAACCCGAACGTGGCGCTCGACCAGCTGTGGATGCGGTTCGACATCGAGCACCAGGTCTTCCTCACCGTCGGCCGGCAGAAGGTGAAGTGGGGCACCGGGCGGCTGTGGCAGCCGACCGACTTCCTCAACACGGTGAAGCGCGACCCGCTGCAGCCGTTCGACCTCCGCCTCGGCGTGAACGCGGTGAAGGTGCACGTGCCGGTCGAGAAGCTGGGGTGGAACTTCTATGGCTACGGCCTGCTCGACAACAACGGCGCGGCGAACACGATCGGCAAGCTGGGCGGCGGCATTCGCGGTGAGTTCGTGATCGGCCCGGCGGAGCTCGGGCTCGACGGCGCCTGGGTCGAGGGGCGCACCCCCCGCTACGGCGTCGATCTGTCGGCGGCGCTCGGCCCGATCGACGTCTACGCAGACGTGGCGTTCCGCTCCGGGCAGGACTTCTTGATCTACAACGTGAACGAAGGGGTCGACCCGCGCACCAACCCGCTCGGCGCCTTCACTCCCAAGCGGCTGCACGGCACGGTGGTGCAGGCGACGATGGGGGTGGCGTACGCGTTCAACTACACCGACAAGAACACGCTCACCATCGGCGCCGAGTACTTCTACAACCGGCCCGGCGCGACCAACCCGGAGCAGTACCTGCCGGGCATCTACACCGGCAACTTCACGTTCTTCTACAACGCGCGGCACTACGTCGGCATCTTCGCCACCTCGCCCGGCATTCCCGGCTTCACCTGGATCACGCTCAACCTCACCAACCTGGTGAACGTGTCTGACCCGTCGGGCATCGTGCGCTTCGACGCCTTCTTCCGGGTGCTGACCTTCTTGCAGTTCGAGGCGTTCGTCTCCGCGAACTACGGCGTGAAGGGCGGCGAGTTCCGCTTCGGCGGCGACTTCCCCGCGGTGCCGGTGAGCGCGACCCAGACGTTGGGCCCGTTCAGCGTGCCCTACCCGGTCGCCCAGGCCGGCGTCGGTCTGCGGCTCAGCCTGTAGCCTCGACCGCCTAGGGGACGATCGCGTTGGTGACGTTGAACTTCGGCGTCACCACCGAGCCGTAGGAGACGTAGCTGGAGAAGCCGTAGGAGATCACACCCAGCTTCGCTGCCGCGGCGCCGGAGGGAACGGCGGCCAAGCGGTGGAGGCCCGGCAGCACGGTGACGTAGCCGGCGCGGTAGGTGCCCGACACGATGGCGAAGTTGGTGATCGGCACCGTGTTGCCGTCGAGGGTGAAGCCGGAGGTGTTCGAGGTGTCGAGCACCACGCCGAGGTAGTTGTCTTGGAACGACGGCACCACCACCTCGACCGCGGCCGGCCACTGCTCGACCGAGGGCACCATCATCATCGAGGGGTCGCCCTGCTCCGGCGCGACGGTGCCGGTGGTGGCGCCTTCGCCGGCGAGGAACTGCGCCACCTGCACCGGGTGGTCGGCGGCCATCAGCAACGACTGCTTGGAGCGGAAGGTCACCGAGGCGCCGGCTGCGAGCCGGCAGGTGTTGGCGCTGAGCGACGCCGCGGTGCAGCCGCCACCGGGGAGCACGTCGGCCGCGGCGGGCGGGAGCGAGAAGGTCAGCCCGGTGCCGGTGGAGCAGGTGCCGCTCGGGCACATCGCGGTCACCTTGAAGTAGTCGGGGGCGGCGTCGGTCTGCGCCGCCAGCGCGCCGGAGGTGAGCCGGAGCGGCGCGGTGCGCGGCAACAGGTAGGTGCTGCCCCAGGTGAAGGTGGGCGAGAGCTGTTCCTCGACGTG
Source organism: Myxococcaceae bacterium (assembly GCA_047602415.1). Taxonomy (GTDB): domain Bacteria; phylum Myxococcota; class Myxococcia; order Myxococcales; family Myxococcaceae; genus JASGHH01. Next base: position 2,939,169 of record JASGHH010000001.1, read on the forward strand.
ATCGCAGGCGGCGGCGGTCATCGGCTCCAACGCGCAGGGCGAGCCGGCGAAGACGGCGATGGGCCGGTCGGAGGTGACCACGGTGCCGGAGAGATCGGTGACCTCGCGGCAGATCACGGTGGTGGGGAAGAGGTTGGTGTCGAACGGGTTCACGCCGCACTCGGAGTACGAGCCGGTGTGCGCCGCCGCCAGCTGGAGCACGTCGTAGCGGTTGAGCACGAAGGTCTGGGTGGTGCCGGGCGTCATCGCATTCACGCCGGTGCCGGAGAGGGTCGACGCGCTCGAGCGCACGGTGACGTTGGTGCCGGCGGTGGTGGCGACGATGGTGAACTCGCCGGAGCCGGCGGCCGAGGTGGTCGACGGAGGCACGCCCGCGTCGCCGACGATGTCGAGGTTCTCGGTGGTGGTGATCACGTAGCTCTCGCCGAGCGCGTGGGTGGGGATCAGCTGCGAGGAGTCTTGAGTGAAGGCGAGCTCGTGACAGAAGGTGCCGGTCATGCCCGCCACCGGCCCGCAGGTCTCGGCGTTGGCGGTGTCGCAGTCGTTCGCGGTGGTGCACGCGACGCCGGTGCTGTGGTCGAGGTTGAGGGTGTTGAACTGGAAGGCGACCACCGGCACGTCGGACACCAGGCGGTAGGCGCTCGGCTGCACGCCCGAGGCGCCCAGGAAGCCGCCGGCGGTGGTGTCGAGCGAAGTCCACGGGGCGAAGACCTGCACGTAGCCGCTGGAGCCGGTCTGCACGGTGTGGATCTTGGTCTCGACACCGTTGCTGATCCGGTAGAGGTCGACGTTCGCCGGCGCGCCGGTCGCGGTGCCGACCAGGAAGCCGAAGTCGGAGTCGTTCAGCGGGTCGCGGAAGCGCGCGGTGATCGCGTTGTCCATCACCACACCCCAGAACTCGCAACCCTCGCTGCCGCCCGCCGTCATTGCGGTCGCGCACGTAAGTGTACCGGTGCCGCCGCCCGTCGCGCTGCCGCCGCCCGTCGCGCTGCCGCCGCCCGTCGCAGAGCCGCCACCCGTCGCGCTGCCGCCGCCTGTCGCAGAGCCGCCGCCCGTCGCAGAGCCGCCACCCGTCGCAGAGCCGCCACCCGTTGCCGAGCCGCCACCGGTCGCCGAGCCGCCACCCGTCGCAGAGCCGCCGCCCGTCGCGCTGCCGCCGCCCGTTGCAGAGCCGCCGCCCGTCGCAGAACCACCGCCGGTCGCGGAGCCGCCGCCGGTCGCAGCGCCGCTGCCGGTCGCAGAACCACCGCCGGTCGCGGAGCCGCCGCCGGTCGCAGCGCCGCCGCCCGTCGCGGATCCGCCGCCGGAGCCGCTCATCATCACGCAGGTTCCGAGCTGGCAGAGGTCTCCGCCGGGGCACACGCGGCACGCCGCGCCGGAGCTGCCGCACGCGACCGAGCTCACTCCGAGCTCACAACTGCCAGTGCTGGTGCAGCACCCGGTGCAGTTGGTCGGGCCACAGGTGGCCGGCTGCTTCGAAGGACACCCGGTGAGCACCGCCGCGAACGCGAGCGCCACGACCCCCTGGGACATTTTCATGGGGCGGCTGCTAACACAGCGCCGCCGTGGAAGTGAAATGGCGCGCCCGAGTGGAGAAGCCGCGAAGGCCTTTCGGCCCGCCGTAACAGGGCGGTGCTCTACCAGCTGAGCTACAGGGCCACAGATGGCCCTGGCGGGACTCGAACCCGCGACATCCAGTTTGCGTGTGGGGCCTCACCGGCCGGGCGCGCCACTGAAGTAGACGTGTGCTGTGCTCCGGTTCTGACATGCGCCTGTTTCACATCACCACCGCCCAGGCCTGGGAGAGCGCGAAGGCCGCCGGCGAGTACCGCGCTCCGTCGCTCGACACCGAGGGCTTCATTCACCTCTCGAATGAGCAGCAGTGGCCGCGCACCCTGGAGCGCTTCTTCAAGGGCAAGACCGGCCTGGTGCTGCTCGAGCTCGACGAGGCGAAGCTGCACGCGCCGTTGAAGCTCGAGCCGAACGACGGCGACGTGTTCCCGCATCTCTACGGGCCGTTGAACCTCGACGCGGTGATCGCGGTGCAGCCACTCAAAGGCGGCTGACCTGGGTCCAGTGCTCGACCACCATGCCAGCCTCCAGCCGCTGAAAGTTCACGCCCCGGAGCGTCACCGGGCGGCCCTTCTCGGTGCCGGTGAGGGTCCACCGCCAGGCCACCGACGCGCCGTCGATCACCACCGCGTCGACGCGAACCTCGATTCCCGCGAACGCCGACTGAACGGCGGCTGCGCGGGCGAGAAAAGTCGCCCTCCCCTGCGCCGGTGTGGGGCCGCTCACGTCACGCGCGTCTTCGGCGATCAGCGGAGCGAGGCCCTCGGGTTTTCCTGAAGCAACGGCGGCCGCCCAGCGCTGCACCAGCGACTCCAACTCGGTTCGGTTCATCCTGCTAGCGTCCTTCGAGTGCGGCGCTTGAAAACATCCCTCCTTCGAGGGACGGCGGCGGAGCAGACGGTCCTCGCGCTCTGCGAGGCCGGCCTCGACGCCGGGGCGTTGCGAGTGAAGCTGCGCGAGCCGCTGAGCGCGCTGGTCGGGTTCGAGGGCTATTGCGTGAACACCTGCGATCCCGCGAGCGGAGCGATCACTTCCTCGGTCGGCGATGGGCTGCCAGAGAAGCACGCACGCAGACTGTTCGAGCTCGAGGCCAAGGCCGATGACTTCAACTCGCTGGCAGCGCTGTTCGGGTCGCACGAGGCGGTGGTGACGCTCTCGGGCGCGACCCGCGGTGACGTGTCGAAGAGCGTGCGCATGCGGGAGGTGCTCGGCCCGCTCGGCTTTCGTGACGAGCTCCGCGCGGCGCTCAAGCACCACGGGGCGTGCTGGGGGTATCTGCACTTGTTGCGTAAGACGCGCGACTTCAGCTCCGCCGATGCCCAGCGGGTGCGGCGGGTGCTGCCGGCGATCGGGCAGGCGCTCTGCACGGCGATGGGGTTGCCGGCCGCCGCCAGCCACGCGCGGTCACCCGCAGTGGTGCTGTTCGACAGCAAGGGCGCTGAGCTGGTGGGTGAGCCCGCGCCGATGGATGACCTCGCGAGCCCGAGCACCGCGCCGCATGCGGCTCAGGTCGTCGCCAGCCGCGCGCGCGTCGAGGGGAGATCGAGCAGCACAGGCCGGGCGCTCGATGGCAGCTGGATGACGTTCCATGCCAGGAAAAGGCGGCGCGGTGTGGCGGTGGTGATCAGCCCCGCCGGTGCGCGCGAGGCGCTCGCGCATTCGTTCGCTGCAGCAGGGCTCACCGGCCGGCAGCGGGAGGTCGCCCAGCTGATCGCGTCGGGTGCGGACAACGAGGCGATCGCCAGACGGCTCGAGATCACCCTTCACACCGCCAAAGATCACGTGAAAGCCGTGCTCGCGAAGCTGGGATTGAAACGCCGCAGTCAGCTCGCCGGTAATGTCGTCTGAAGACGGGTCTCCAACCACCCTCTCCCCTCAGGAGAGGGGTTCGGGGGGTTGGACCTTCCAGCGCCGGTGCAGCCAGAGCCACTGGTCGGGGTAACGGCGAATGTACTTTTCGATGATCGCGGTGATCGCCGCGGTGTGCGCGGTCACGTCGGCGTGCACGTCGTCGGTGGTCTGCATCGGCACTGGACCTTCGACGAACATCTTCAGCCCCGCGCCTTCGCGCACCGCCAACACCACGTAGGCCGGAGCGCCGGTGCGCCGCGCCGCCAGCGAGAGGGAGGGTGTGGTGGAGGCCTGCCGGTTGAAGAACGGCACGAACACCCCGTGCTTCGCCGGCAACACCTGGTCGACCAACTGCACCACCGCCTCGCCTCGCTTCAGCGCCGCGAAGATGCCCTTCATCGCTCCCCGCTGGAGCACCAGGTTCACCCCCGCCTTCAGCCGCTCTTCCACCACCACCGCGTTGAACGCCCCCGCAAGCGGGCGCACCACCGCGCTCATCTTGAAGCCGCGGCGCGACATCACCTCCGCGAACAGCTCCCAGCTGCCCAGATGCGCCGACGCCACCAACGTGCCCTTCGACGCGCGAAGCCGGTCTTCGAGATCGAGCCAGTCGTGCACCTGCACCTGCTGCGCGAGCTGCTCGTCTGTGAGGGTGATCGCCGTCACCGCTTCGAGCGCCGCACGCGCCATGTTCAAGTAGGCGCCGCGGGCGATCGCCGCACGCTCGACGTCGGTTTTCTCAGGGAACGCGTGGCGGAGGTTGTCGAGGCTCACCCGCTTGCGAATGCCCAACGTCCACGCCAGCGAGGCGACGAAGCGCGCCAGGCGATCGCGGGTGGCCGGGCTGCGCCTTCGCAGCCAGTGAATCAGGCCACGGGTGAAGAAGGTGGTGAGCGCTCCGCCCGGCGTGATCGCGGGCCGGCCGGGAAGAGCCGGCTGGGTTTGCGGCGAGACCTCTCCCGCCCTTCGGGCACCCTCTCCCCCGTCGGGGAGAGGGCGGCCTGCCGAGGTCATTCGATGGTTCCGGGAATGGCGGCGGCGTTGCACTGCGAGATGCCGCGGCTCGCGTCGCCCACCTTGCCGTTGAGCTTCAACGCGGCCTGGTAGTTGGGCACCGCCGCGGCGCAGTTGCCGCCCAGCCGGGCCGCATCGCCCGCCCGCACCCGCTTATGAATCTCGGCGATCTTCGCGATCATCGCCTCGGCGTCGGCCTTCTGCGGGGTGTTCGCCGGCACGCCCTCGAGGAACGTCTCGGCTTCGTCGAGGTTGCCCACCGCGAACAGCGTCTGCGCACGGGCCCAGAAGTCGCGGCCACGGCTGACGGTGACCTCGTCGAGGTTCGGGTCGGCCGGCGCGTTGATGCCCGGCAGCTTGCTGTCGGGAGGCTTCACCTCGTCGGGCGGCTTCGGGTCGGGCGGCTTGACGTTGTTCGCCAGCGGGTCGGGCGGCGGCGTCACCACGATCGACGGCGGCGCCGGCTTGAACGCGTACCAACCGCCGACGCCACCCGCGATCAACACCAGCGCGAGCCCGACGAAGAGCGGCGCCTTCGACTTCTGCGGCACGGCGAGCTGCGAGGCGTCTTCTGGAGTGCCGTGCTGGGTCTGCGCTCCGGTGCTCGCCGGGTTGATACCGCCGATCGAGAAGTTGCCGGTCGCCAGCTCCTTCTTCTCGACCTGGGTGGGCGGCCGCATGAACGTCGCGGCGGTCTCGGCCGCGTTCGCCGGCTGGGTGGGCGGCGTGAGCACGTTCTGGGTCGGAGGCGGAGTCACCCCTCCGTACGGCGGAGGCGTGCCCGACGCCATGTAGCCACCCGGGTAGAGCCCCGAGCCGAGCTTGCCCGCCTGGGTCGGCATCGCCTGGGCGAGCACGCTGGCGAGCGACATCATGTCGGGGTAGCGCTCTTCGCGGTCCTTCGCGGTCGCCTTCTGAATCACTGCGTCGACCTCGGGGTACTCCAGGTCGGGCGACACCTTCGACAGGTGCGGCATCGGCTCGGCGACCTGCTTGCGCAGAATCTCGGCGATCGTCATGCCGTCGATCGGCTGCACGCCGGTCAGCATCTCGTAGAGCAGAATGCCGATCGCGTAGATGTCGGCGCGGTGGTCGACCTCGACCTTGCCCTCCACCTGCTCGGGCGACATGTACCGGGGAGTGCCGGCGATCGCGCCCTGCATGGTGAGCTTGGTCTTCTCGTTCATCAGGCGCGCGATGCCGAAGTCGAGCACCTTGACGTGAATGCCGCGCAGGCCGATGCGCAGCATGATGTTCTCGGGCTTCAGGTCGCGGTGCACGATGCCCTTGGAGTGGGCGTTGCCGAGCACGTCGGCCACCTGGAGCGTGATGTCGATCGCCTCGGGGAGCGGGAGCCGCTTCTTCTCGAAGAGCAGCTTCTTGAGGTCGACGCCCTCGCAGTACTCCATCGCGATGAAGAGGTTGCCGTCGTCGTCCTGGCCGAAGTCGTGAAAGGTGACCGCATTCGGGTGGGCGACGCGGGCGTAGGTCTTCGCCTCATTGAGGAAGCGCTTGGTCAGGTCGGCGTCGTCTGAGAACTCGGCCTTGAGGAACTTGAGCGCGACCCGGTGGCCGATGCCCTGTTGCTCGGCGAGGTAGACGGCGCCCATGCCGCCCTGCCCCAGCTTGCGCACGATTTTGTACCGGCCCTTGATGACCTTGTCGATCATCCGGTCGGCAGACTGGTTGATGCGAATCGTCTCGGAGACGCCGCACTTCGGGCACTGGCCAGACCACTCGGTCAGCTCGGTGCCGCACCCCTGACAGATGAAAACGGGCATTGCGGGGTGACAGCCTACTCCAACGACGTCATTTGTCGGTTGGGTACCGGGTGGTGAACAGCAACCGTTCGAGCTCCGCCGCACCCGAATCGTTCCCTTGACCGAGCGCCAGGGCGACCCGGAGCACCTGGGTGCGGGGGTCGTCTTTCAGGTTGGCCTCCATCACCTCGAGCGCCTTGTGACGCTGGCCGCCCTGCACCAGGGCGACCGCCCGGTAGAAGACGTAGTCCTTGTTGGTGGCGTCGTCGTGGGCGGCCTCCGAGAAGAGCTTCTCGGCGGTGACGTAGTCTTTGTCTTGCAGGGCGGCGAGGCCGTCGATGAACACCATCGACGGGTCGGGCACGCTCACCGAGACCTCGGCGGCCACCTGGTAGAGCGGGCGGGCGGCGCGCAGGCGCTCGGTGGGCACGTGCTCGTTGGCCACCGCGGCCTTGTGAATCTCTTCGGCCTGACCGAGGGCGGCGGCGCCCAGCTTGGCGGCCATCTCACCCAGCTCGGGGCCGAGGAAGCCGTCTTTGACCAGGGCCTGCAGCTGGGTCTCGGCGCCGTCTTTGCCGAGCAGCTCCTTCTTGTCGAGGGCGCTGTAGAACGCGGCGCGGAGCTCGACGAAGCGCTGGGTCGGGTCGGGCGGCTGGTTCTTGGCGCTCTTCAGCTGCCGCTCGCACTGCTCCGACTCGGCCTGGGCCTTCTTGCGGTCGGGCGTCTCTTGAGTGGCCTTGAGGTAGACCCGGTACGCGTAGCAGGCGCGCATCGGCTCTTTGTTGGCGACCAGGCTGCGGGCCAGCTGGAGGTAGCCGTTCAGCTGCGCCGGGTTGGCGCGGGTGGCAGAGAGGAACGACTCCGAGGCGGGGCCGAACTTCTTCTGGTTGTAGAGCTTGGTGCCCTCCGACATGAAGGTGTCGGCGTTGCCCACGCCCGAGCCGACCAGCACGGTGGGGCCGGCGGAGAGCGACGAAGCGACCAGCGCGGCGAGGAAGAGCTCAGAAGCCATAACCGATGCCTCCCGTCATGCCCCAGGCGCTGGAGGAGTGCACCTTGGTGTCGGAGCCGGAGTTGATCGCGTCTTGCCCGGTGAGCATCAGCTCGTAGCCGCCGTTCAAGTAGAGGTACATGCCCTCGTAGACGTAGAAGCGGAAGCCGAGCCGCGCCTGGGCGAGCAGGTCGATGATCACGAAGCCGTCGTTGTACTGAGGGCCGGCGCTGTTGGGCACGGTGCCGGTGATCTGCCCGGTGCGCACGTTGAGGCCGATGTCGAACATCACCATCGCGTGCCAGAAGGCGACCCGAATCGCGGGGTGAATCACCGCGATGTCGACCATGTTGATGCGCACCTTGCTCAACGAGTCGCCGATCGGCACGCCCTGCTTGGTCTCGGGGTGATCGCCGGTGTAGCCGACGTTCATCTCCACCGGGTCGCCGTTGGTCAGGTACGAGAGCCCGATCACCGAGACGCCGAAGTACTTGCCGAACACGCCGTACTCACCGGTGAGGCCGTAGAGGTAGCGGGTGGCGTTGGTGATGAACTGGGTGCGGCCCACGCCGGCGTCGCCGAAGCGGCGGCCGACCAGCCGGTTGCCGTCGAGCTTCATGAAGTCGAAGCCGAGGTGGAAGTAGGTCTTGCGGTTGTAGTTCTCCTCCGTCGGAGTGGGAGGAGGAGGCGGCGGCACCACCACCGCCTGGTTGTTGTGGAGCTCGAGCACCAGCTTGCCGGCGTTGGGGTTCTGCCCGTTGTTCTGCGGCACCACCGTGCCGGGCAGCGCCTCGAGCTGCTTGTCCATCGTGAACTGCTCGTCGGCCTTGACGTTGATCGACTGCTCGTACGCCTTGTAGCCCTCGGAGGTGAGCCGCAGGGTGTGGGCGCCGGGCTGAATGCCGCGGTCGATGCGGTCTTTGCCGAGCAGCTGGCCGTCGACGAAGATCGACACGTTGGCCGGGCCGGCGGTGACGCTGATGCGGGCGGCCACCTTCTCGAGCGTCTTCTCGAGCTTGGCCGAGCCGCGAATCGGCACCAGCAGCGCCTCTTCGACCGGCTGGTGGAGCTTCATGTCGACCCGCACCACGTGCTCGCCGGGCAGAATCTGCGCGGAGAGCGGGGTGACGCCGACCTTCTGATCGTCGACGAACACGGTGGCGCCGTTGGGGGTGCTCTTCACCTCGAGGGTGGAGGCGACCGCGGCGACCTTGGCCACCGCGCCCCAGAGCGCGCTCTCGAGAACCACGTTGGCCGAGGCGCCCTGCGAGGTCTTCTTCTGCGCGGGCTGGTAGTTGACCACCTTGTACTTGAAGCCCGCCTCGTCCTGGCCGCCCTGAATGAGGATGATCTGATCGAAGCCGAGCTTGGCGACGAAGGCGTCGGTGGGGTCGGTGCAGCGCTCTTCACCGGTGAAGCACGGCAGGTCGGTGGCGCTGCGGCCCTTGAGCGCCGAGGCGAGCTCCTTCATGCCGATCACTTCGTTGGCGCGCGCCTCGGGCGGCACCAGGCGGGCGAGCGCCTTTTCGGTGCGTTCGACCAACGCCTCCTGGCCCGGGTAGAGGGGCCGCACCAGCCAGAGCGTTTTCTCGGCCAGCGCGGAGGTGGGCAACAGAAGCAGCGCGAGGCTCAGGCACAGAGTACTTTTCATGGATCTTAGGTCCGGTCGTTTAGCGCGGTTCTCGACGGGCGGCGAGGTGATCTTCCAGCTCATCGAGGGAGCGGGGCCAGTCGTCTTTCAGCAGGCGGGACAGCGAGCGGTCGGCGAGCAGCTTGCCCCCGGTCTGGCACCTGGGGCAGTAGTTGGTCTCATTCTCGGCGTGCACGATGTGCTGCACCGGCGAGCCGCACACCGGGCAGGGCTGCTTGTACTTGCCGTGCACCGCCATCTCGGGGCGAAAGGCGGTGACCTTCTCGGGCCAGCCGTCGCCCACCTCTTTGGCGAGCCGGTCGATCCACAGGGTCATCACGTGGTGAATCGACTGGAACAGGCGGGCGATCTCCTCTCCGGTCAGGGTGCGGGTGAGCTTCACCGGCGAGAGCCTGGCGTGGTGGAGGATCTCGTCGGAGTAGGCGTTGCCGATGCCGGCGAAGAGCGTGGGATCGGTGAGCGCGCGCTTGAGGGTGTGGCTCTCGCTGCGCAGCCGCTCGGCGAAGGTGTCGAGGTGGGCGGTCATCACCTCCAGGCCGCCGCGGTCGAAGGCGTCGAGGTTCTCGCGGCCGAGCACCACGTGAATCGAGGCCCGCTTCTTGGTGGAGACCTCGGTGAGCAGCAGGGTGCCGGTCTCGAAGTCGAAGGCGGCGAGGCCGGCCTTGCCGGGGATCTTCGCGTTGGCGCCGAGCCACTTCAGCCGGCCGGCGATCATCAGGTGAATGACGATGAAGAGCTCTTCTTCGAGGCCGAAGACGAGGCGTTTGCCGATCCGCTCCAGGGTGAGCACCTTCTTGCCGGCGACCGAGGTGACCGGCGGGTCGACCGAGCGGAGCACGAACGGGCTGGCGAGCCGAACCGCCTTGAGCGGACGGTTGAGAATGCGCGGCTCGAGCGCGCGCAGGTAGACCGTCAGATCGGGCAGCTCAGGCATGCGATTTCACTGGGACATCGGGGCAACTGGCCCCAATCATTACACGGGCTTGGGGTGAATAAATCTTCCGAACGTGCGTATGTTCAGGTCAGAAGGCCGAAGGGAGAAGTCCGATGATCCGTAGAGCGTTGTTCACCCTCACGATGTTCGCAGCGCTGGTGGCGTTTCCCGCGGAGGCGCGGTTCGGCAAGAGCGGCGGCGGCGGTCACAGCTCAGGCGGCCACAGCTCCGGCGGCAGCTCGAGCCACTCGTCGTCTTCGCACTCGGCGTCGCCGATCGGCGGCAGCAACGGCAACGGGGTTCACTACAGCGGCGGGTACGGGTACGGCGGCGGCTACGGCTACTACCAGCCGCACTGGTACTCGGGCTTCTATTACGGCTCGTTCGTTCCCTATTACGGCTACGGCTGGGGCTACCCGGCGTACCGCTCGTACGGCTACGGCGAAGTGGTCGGCTCGGCGCCGGCTCAGGCCGAAGATCCTCCGCTGCGGGTGGTCGCCGGCGCGGAGGCGCAGGGCTACCTCTCGGGCTTCACGCTCGGCGTGAACGCGGCGGTCGAAGGCGTGCGGTGGGGCTTCAACGTCAACGCGCAGAACATGGCGATCCGCAAAGACGACGGCACGCCGGGCTTCGACAACCTGCAGCAGGTCAACGCGCACCTCACCTTCGCGCCTCTGGTCGGTCAGTACGGCCGCATTCGGCTCGAGGGCGGCATCGACTCGGTGTTCGCGCCCGACCTGATCGTGCTCGGCCCCACCGTCGGCGTCTCGGGCGTGTGGTGGGTCGGCGGCCCGATCGCGCTCGAAGGCTCGATCATGTACACCCCGTGGCCGTTCACCCAGGTCGACGCGAAGGCGGGCCTGGGCGTGGGTCTCGGCGCGGTCGGTCTGCGCGCGGGCTGGCGGTTCCAGATGCTGAACGATCAGGGCCGCGTCGACGGCGTCAGCCACACCGACGTGTACAACGGCCCCTACGTCGGCGCCTCCGTGGTCTTCTGATCCCAACAGGCCCTCTCCGTTGGGAGAGGCCGACGAGGCCCATAGGGCCTCGCGGGTGAGGGACAGGCTTCAACCCATGCGTCGCATGCGGAGCCGTCTCTTCAAAGAGACCGCGCAACCCTCAGTGCCGAACAGCCTTGCCGTGCCGGCCTGCGGCCTCCGCCCTTCGGAGCTCGCCGCCTTCCGGCCCCTCGAGCGCCTTCTCCGCCGCCTTCGCCTCCTGCTCGACGTGGCCCTTCTTCAGATGCGCCTGAACGCCCGCGCGATAGTTCTGGTCATGGATACGGCTGCCTTCGCCTTCGTTCTTACCGGTCTTGCCCTTGTGCATTGGTGACTCCTCTTCTGGGGCAACACCGATGACGGGGCGCTTTCTTCCGTGTCGCCGTTGCAGCCGCGCTCACGGTGGTTAGGTTCGGCGCGTGAGCCTGATCGAGCGCGACTGGGTGATGCGAATGGTGAAGCAGATCGTCGACTTCATCGCGCGCGCGCTGAAGCTGGCGAAGGAAGGCAAAGACAAGGAAGCGATCGAGCTGCTCGAGAGCGGGTGTCTCGAGGTGCTCGGCATTCCCTGGTCGGCGCTGGCGTTGGTCGACTCGAAGAGCGCGGCGGGAGTGCTCGGTGACGGTGCGCGGGTGGCGGCGTTCGGCCGAATCCTCGAAGAGCGCGCCACCATCGAAGCGATGCAGGGCAAGGTGGCGCTCGCGGCGCAGCGGCGCGAGCACGCGCTGGAGATCTACCAGGAGGCGCTTGCCCGCTCGCCGAAGAACGCCGAAGCGCTCGCGGGCGTGGCGCGGCTGAACGGCTCTACGCAAACCCCAGCTGAATGATCGCCCGCGCCTGCTCGGGCGCAGTGCCGGGCTCGCAGAACGCGCCGAGCGCCCAGGTCTTGCCGTCGAGCTCATAGACCTGCAGGTGCAGCTGAAGCTGATCTCCCGCGAACGACGGCTTGCGAAACCGAACGTCCATCTCCCGCGAGAGCACCTGCGTGTCCCGGCCCAGCGTGGCGAACCGCCGCAGCGCCGCGTCTTCGAACAGGCGCGGGTAGACGAGCGAGTTCACGTGCTGGTTCGAGTCGGTGTGCACCATGCCGAAGGTGATCGTGGTCTCGTCGAGGCTGAGCGCGTCGACGGCCTTCGCTCCGGGTGGAAGTTGCAGCAGAGCCTTGGGTTCGTTCCAGGTGTAGACGGCGAACGGAGGGCCGCCGAAGTCGGGGAGCGACGAGACGCGTCGCTCTTCTTTCGGGCCGAACGGGCGGGTGAAGACGTGCTCGGCGAGCACCCTCCCCGCTCCGGCGCGCTCACCCACGTCATCGGGCGGCGGCAGGTTGGTGCGGCCCTTCGGCGCGTGGAGCTCGGTGGTGAGGTTGAGGAGCAGCCGGTGGGTGTTGCCGTTCGCGTCGAGGGTCTTCACCAGCTCGAAGGCGCCGTCGACCTCGAGGCCGTTCTCGACCGCGAACGGCTCACCGAACGCGCTCACCCTCAAGCGGGTGAGAATCGGGAGCACCATCTGCTCGCGGCACCACGGCACCAGCGGGTGTTGGGTGAGGGTGCGGTTCCACATCGCACCCAGGCTGGCGGTGAGCGGCAGCAGCAGCACGCGCCCGTCTTGAGCGACGTCTTCGTAGCGGAGCGGGTAGTTGCCTTGAGGCGTGAGCTTCACGCCTGCACGTCGATGCCCACGCGCTGGGCGAGCTCGGGCTTACGCAACTTCCAGATCACGCCGTCGAGCCAGTAGTGGCTGAGGGTGAGCGAGATCCAGACCACGCCGGTCCAGGTGAAGACGTTCCAGCCTTTGACCGGCTCGATGAACGCGATCGAGTAGATGACGACGTAGACGAGGCCGGCCATCGCCAGCAGCATCGCGAAGTAGAGACCGGCGCGGCTCCAGCCGGGCTGGCCGAGCCAGGAGACGATTTTCGCGTTGGGGTCGACGCCGTTCTTCCAGGTGTTGCGGTGGTAGAAGCGAACGATGCCGAGGTACTGAATCGCGTGCCAGGCGGCGGCCGCGGCGAACGCCGAGGTGTCGTCGGTCTTGATGAATTGAAACGGAATGAAGAAGCCGAGCACCGCGCAGCCGAGGAACGCGGCGCGCAGCCAGGCGGCCTTCGCCCACGGCTCGTTGCGCTCTTTGATGCGCTGGCGGAGGTAGACGATGAAGAGGAACGCGATCGGCCCGAGCAGGCCATCGACGATCGGCCGCGGGAGATCGAAGTAGAAGACCTCGGTACCGAACAGCACCCGCGGCCCGGTGAGAATGCGGTGGAGCAGGCACCAGAGCACCCAGAGCAGCAGCATCGGGCGCTCGAGCTTCATCGCCAGCGACTGGGCCGACTCGCCCGACTTGCGCTGGTAGATGCGGAGGATGCCCCAGTTCTGCGCCACGAAGTGCCAGGTGGCCCAGTAGAGGATCGCGGAGTTGAGCAGCCGCGAGCCGGTGTAGCCGAGGAAGTAGGTGGCGCTGAACACGCCGGCGAAGATCAAGATCGGGCCGCCGATCAGCGGGAACGGGCGGGCGCGCCACTCGCGCTTGTCGAAGTAGGTGCGGGTCCAGGTGGAGATCAGGTGCGGGCCGTTACAGGTCACCGCGACGGCGGCGAGAATGTAGAAGCCGGGCACCTTCACCACCGCAGCGGCGAACCAGGCGATGAACACCACGCTGACGCTGAGGAAGTAGAAGAAGAAGTCCTTGCCGGGCGTCGAGATGAACATCGACGACCGCGCAGGGGCTGAAGTGGGAACCGCTTCGGGGGAGGTCGCGACGGCGGTGCTCATCGGGTCGCCGTCATCTATACCAGGGCCGCTGATGGAATCGACCCCCCTCCCCTGCCGGATCGTGTTGTTGCGGCCCCGCAACGCCGACAACCTCGGGTCGATCGCCCGGGCGATGAAGAACTTCGGTCTCTCGGATTGGGTGGTGGTGTCGCCCAACCCGAAGCTGCTCGAAGTGCCGGGCATGAACCGGCTGGCGGTGAAGGCGGGCGAGCTGCTCGAGACCGTTCGCCGGGTGGACACCTTCGCCGAGGCCGTCGCCGACTGCAGTTGGGTGGTGGGCACGACGTCGCGGGTGATCGAAGGGCGCCGCCGCGCTGCTCCTGCTGAGATCGCGCGGGAGGCGGTAACGCGCGGTGAGCGGTTCGCGCTGGTGTTCGGCGATGAGCGCTCTGGGCTGACCAATGAAGACCTGGTGCAGTGCCATGCGCTCTCGGTGATTCCCGCCGAGGAGGAGCAGCCGTCGCTCAACCTCTCGCAGGCGGTGCTGGTCTACACGTACGAGCTGTACCAGGCGCGGCATGCGGGCGCGGCTCCGGCGCCGACCGCGGCGCTCGCTGATGATTCTGCGCTGAGGAACATTCGCGGAGCGGCGGAAGAGGCGCTGACTGCTGCCGGGTTTCTGCGCGATGGGCGCGGTGGATTCGATGCGCTGTTGGGTTCGCTGCTGCGTGCGCATCCCACGAAGAAAGAGGCGGGGCTGTGGATGGCGGCGTTCAAAGCGATCGCTAAAGCGTTGGTGCGGGGCGGAGGCTTCAATGGGGGTGGTGGGGCTGGTTGACGGTCGCCGTGCAGGCGACGAACTCCGCCCGCGATCGCGTGGCTCCAGACGTTTCGTGCGGTGCTGCGGTCGTTGCGTGACCGACGGTTGCGGCAAAGTAGGCACAACGCCCTCCTCTGCTCGATCGCTGCGACGTGATTCTCGCGAGTTGCGACGTCGATTTCGCGAGTCAGGGGGGCGTTGTGCCTACTTTGCCGTGGCGGCGCCACGCGGTCATCGCAACAGCTCGGCCACTGCTTAGCAGCTGACGATCAGTGTTGTCGTTATCCCGCGCCGAAGCGCCAGCATTACGGCGCGTAGGCGCGGCCGCTGTGGCTCTTCGCAATTCGGCGTGATGCGATTGATCGCCTGCAGTCGACGTCGAGCGAGCTAGGCGGCTCGCTGCAACAATTCGTTGAGTCGTTGGGCTGGCGACCGCCAGCCAAGCGTCTGCCGCGGTCGTTCATTCAACTCTCGTGCGACGCGGTCGAGCTCGGCCTCGCTGTGGACACTCAGGTCGGTCCCTTTCGGGAAATACTGCCGCAAGAGACCGTTGGTGTTTTCGTTGCTGCCGCGCTGCCACGGGCTGTGAGGGTCGCAGAAGTACACCTGCACCCCGGTGTCGATGGTGAATTGCGCGTGCTCGGACAGTTCCTTGCCCTGGTCCCACGTGAGCGATTTCCGCAGCTCCTTCGGTAGCTGCAGAATCTTGCGTGCGAGCGCCTCGCGCACGTGCTGCGCAGACCGACCGTTTGGCAAGTGAAGGAGCATCACGTAGCGGGTGCTGCGCTCGACCAGCGTGGCGATATATGAGCCGTGCTTGGCGCCAGTAATTAGGTCGCCCTCCCAGTGCCCAGGTACCGCCCGGTCTGCAACTTCCGGGGGCCGTTGCGAAATGTTCACCATGTCGCGAATTTTTCCGCGGAGCTCTTCGCGCGGGCGTGGTTTGCGCACGTCACGCCCTTGCCTCAGGTGCTTGGTCAGCTCCTTTTTCAGAGCGCCTCGGCCTTGCAGATAGAGCGTCTTGTAAATGGTTTCGTGAGACACGTGCATCGCTGGGTCCGAGTAGACGAGCCTTAGGTGCTGCTCTATTTCCCTCGGTGACCATTTCTTTGCGAGCAGTCGCTCCACCTCTCTGACCAGCTTCGGTGAAGAATCGAGCTTGCGACTCTTCGGTCGCGCCATCAGCCGCTCCGCCTGGTCGTCAGCGCGCCAGCCGCGGTAGCTCCCGCTGTCCTGCTGTCGTCTGATCTCTCGAGACACTGTCGAAGGCGCTCGCTTCAGCCGTCGAGCGATGCTTCGGAGCGCCTCGCTGGCTGCAAGCCCGAGCGCAATCTCTTCGCGCTCGGCGCGCGTCAGCCGAAGACCGTTTCTCTTTCGAGGCTTCCACGGGCTCAAGCCCAGCAGCTTGCTGATGAATCGGTACGAGACGCCAACCTGCCGCTCTATCTGCACTCGGGCGACTCCTGACCAATAGAGCCGCTTAATCAAATGTCGCTTCTCGTCTTCGATTCGCGCCGGCACTCAGCTCCCCTTGAGCTGCACGTCCGGGCCTCTTCGCCCGGTGCGATGACCGTTTGAAACCGCCCGTGCGCAGATCGGTCGAGAGACCGTCTCACGAAGACCGGCGGCTCAATCGCGGCGAGCTCCTCAATCGCGGGCGGACCGGGTTCGAGGCACGGCCTCAACTCAACGACGCCACCCCCATTAAAGCCAGCTGCCTCTCGTAGCGCCTCGATGTGACGTGATCCGAGCTCACGCGTAGAACGCGCACCATGGCGATCTCGGTTCGACGATTGATGCGCAGCGACGAGGCGGCACTCGAGCTTCTGGTGCGGGAAGACGCCGACTTCGACATCGATGGCCGCGGCGGCGACGACGAACCGCTGAGCGCCGCCGAAGCGAGCCGCTTTCTCGAAGATCCAGCGGTGCTGTTCTGGGTCGCCGAAGCCGATGGCGTGATCACCGGCTTCCTCTTCTGCCACGTGCTGAGCATGCGCCACCGCCCCGCACGCGAGCTGCTGCTCTACGAAACGGGCACGCGCAAAGACTGGCGCCGCAAAGGCGTCGGTCGCGCGCTGATGAACGCCGCGTTCGACTGGATGAAGAGCAACGGCATCGACCAGATCTGGGTGCTGGCCGACAACGACGGCGCCGCCGAGTTCTACCGGGCGAACGGCTTCGAAGTGCCGGAGGACATGGCCCTCTACATGACCCGCGGCGACTAAGGCACCAGCGCGAGCTTGCCGAACACTTTGCGCTGCTCCATCAACTCGAGCGCTTCGACCGCCTTCGCGAACGGCATCACCGCGTGCACGTGCGGTCTGATGCGGCCCTCAGCGACCCACTGCAGCACCTCGGCACAGTTCGCCCGGTTCCGCTCGGGGTTCTTCAGCGCGAAGAAGCCCCAGTAGACGCCCACGATCTGACAGCCCTTCAGCAGCGCGAGGTTGAGCGGGATCTTCGGAATCTCACCAGCGGCGAAGCCGATCACCAGGTGCCGCCCTTCCCACGCGATCGCGCGAAGCGCCGGTTCCGAATACCGCCCGCCGACCGCGTCGACGATCACGTTCGCGCCGTCGCCGTTGGTGAGCGCCTTCACCCGCTCCTTCAGATCTTCCTTGTCGTAGTCGACCACCATGTCTGCACCGAGCTCTGCGCAGAACTTCAGCTTCTGTTCGCCCGCCGCCGCCGCGATCACCTTCGCGCCCATCGCCTTGCCGAGCTGAATCGCCGACATGCCCACGCCGCCGCCCGCGCCGAGCACCAGCAGCGTCTCGCCCGCCTTCAGCTGGGCGCGATCTTTGAGGGCGTGCATCGTGGTGCCGTAGGCGAGCAGCGTCACGCCCGCGGTCTCGAAGCTGACCTTCTCGGGCACCTTCACGCACGCGAGCTCGGGCACCACCACCTGCTCCGCGAACGCGCCATTGAGCATCGTCGCCGCCACCCGGTCGCCGACTTTGATCGACGTCACCTCGCTGCCGACCGCGGTCACCACACCGGCCGCCTCGCCGCCGGGCACGAACGGTGGGTCAGGCTTGAACTGGTACTTGCCGTAGGTGAGCAGCACCTCGGGGAAGTTGATCCCCGCCGCCTTCACGTCGAACTTCACCTGGTTCGCGTCGGGCGCCGGAGGCGCCTCGATGTCGTCGATGCGAACCGCCTTGGGACCCGTGAGCTGATGAATTCGAACCGCGCGCATGGCCGAGACGTATAGCCCGTGTGAAGAATTGTTGAGCCTCTTGTCGCGCGCGGGCCGGCGCAGGCACAGTGCGATTAGAAGGAGCGTTCAATGAAGAACCTCGCCCTGACGCTGTGTCTGCTGTTGCCGGTCGCAGTCTTCGCGCAGGACCCGGTCGCTCCGGCTCCCGCTCCCGCCGCTGACGCGCCTGCTGCCAACCCCGCGCTCACTCCGAACGATGCTCAGGCCAAGCCTGAGCTGGTGCCGAACGACCACGCCCGCTGGTGCGGCTCGCACGGCTGCTGCGGCGGAGCCAACGGCCACAAGGGCGGCGCCGGCCTGATCGTCACCACCTCGGTGGTCGGCACGATTCTCACCGCGGTCGCCGTCGGAGTGGCGGTCTCGGTCGCCACTTCGCACCAGGCCCCCGGCCAGGTTCGGTAACGGGCACCGTTCGGCGCCACTCACCCGCCCTTCGGAGCACCCTCTCCCGTGGGAGAGGAATCACTACTGGCAGGCGCCGAGCGAGCAGGCCTTGCCCTGGTTCTGGCAGTCGAGCGTCTGCCGGAACGTGCAGCCGGTGCCAGGTGCGGTCCCCCCGCTGCACTTGTGATCGGCGCAGCCCGCGCCTGACGCCTGGCAATCGTGGGTCTCGCGCCAGGTGCAGCCCGATCCCGGCGCGGTGCCTCCGTTGCACTGGTGATCGGCGCAGTCGGCGCCGTACTGCGCACAGTCGTTCGCTTCGCGCAGCGTGCAGCCCGAACCGGGCGCCGTGCCACCGTTGCACGCGTGATCGACGCAGCCCGCTCCATACGCGCCGCAGTCGTGCGTCTCACGCCAGGTGCAGCCGGTGCCGGGCGCCGTTCCGCCATTGCACTGGTGGTCGACGCAGTTCGCGGCGTACTGCGCGCAGTCGTGGGTCTCGCGCCAGGTGCAGCCGGTGCCCGGCGAGGTGCCTCCGTTGCAGGCGTGATCAACGCAGTTCGAGCCGTACGCGCCGCAGTCGTGTGACTCGCGCCAGGTGCAGCCGGTTCCCGGCGACGTTCCTCCGTTGCACTGGTGATCGACGCAGTTCGAGCCGTACGCGCCACAGTCGTGCGACTCGCGCCAGGTGCAGCCGGTGCCCGGTGACGTTCCGCCGTTGCACTGGTGATCGACGCAATTCGAGCCGTAGGTGCCGCACGCCTGAAGCTCACCGGAGGTGCAGCCGGGCCCGGGTGAGGTGCCTCCGTTGCACTGGTTGTCGACGCACGCCGAGCCATAGGTGCCACACGCATTTCGCTGATCGGTGGTGCACCCGTCGGAGCCGAGGCCGGCCGCGAGACCTCCGCACGCGGTGGCGCTGGTCGAATGGAGCAGCGGGAACGGATCGATGTCGTTGTAGTAGTCGCCGTCGGCCGAGACGTTGAAGTGCAGGTGAACCGACGGCGCTCCCGAGCTGCCCATGTAGCCGATGAGCTGCCCGGGCTCGACGTGCTGGCCCTCGCTGACCACCGCTTCATCCATGTGGCCGTAGTAGTACCACCAGCCGCAACCATCGCTGATGGTGACCCGGAGCCCCGAGGTGTCGCTCGGCACTCCGACCCGCATCACCGTGCCCGAGACCACCGAGACCTCCGGCGCGCGGTAGTAGGCAAACACGTCGACGCCGTGGTGCACGCCGCCATAGTCGGAGTTGGCGTTCTGATCAGGGCAGCTGGTCGCGCAACCGCTGCTGCAGCTCGCGGCGTCGTAGCCGATGTTGTGCGGCGCCTGGACCGGGAAGTGGCTCATCTGCGGCCCGCAGGTCACCCTCTGATGCGTCGCGCCTTCGGGATCTTTCTGAGGCCCGTCTGAATTCTCGAGTTTTGCGACTCCCACACCGCAGCCGGCCAGGACGACTGCACCCACGCAGAGGATTCGGTTCATGAGCGCTCTTCACTGCAAGGCGCTCGCCCCACTCGCCGATTGGACCGTTCACGCCAAACGCTGCACCGGAGGCGTCAGCTCGCGATCGCGCGGGTTTCGTTTTTCGATCGATTCGTCAGGAACATTTTCATCGACGCGTGCACGAAAGAAGACAGTGGAGCACCCGTGGGGTGTTCACGCCGCGGACGATTCGCGCCACTCGCTCGGCGACACGCCCGCCCAACGGCGGAACGCGCGGTCGAAGGCGCGAAGATCCGAATAGCCGAGCAGCGTCGCGATCTGGCTCAGCCTCAACGCGGGCTGGCGCAGGTAACGCTGGGCGTGTTGCCCTCGCGCGGTCTCGAGCACGTCGCGAAACGAGCTGCCTTCTTCGCGCAGCTTTCGCTGCAGCGTGCGAGCAGAGAGCCCGAGCGCGCGAGCGACCGCTTCGACGTCGGCGGTGCCGTTGGCGAGCCGGCGGCTGATCTCGTCGCGCACCCGTGAGGCGAGGCCCGCGAGCGGGTGCTGGCGGGCGAGCTCGTCGTCGGCCTGCGACTCGAGCAAACGCTGCAGCTCCGGGTCGGCCGATTGGAGCGGGCGCTGGGCGATGCTCCGCGGGCCTTCGAAGCCGCTCGCGGGTTGGCCGAACTGCGGCTCGAGGCCGAACCAGGTCGCGAGCGCGCGCACCGCCGCCGGCTCGGGCTCCGGGTGAGCGAACCAGACCCGGGTGGTGCGCCAGTCTTTGTCGAGCTCGCGGCAGATGCGGTGAAAGAGCGCCACGGTGTACTCGTTGAGGTGACGGCCCCAGCCGTCGGCGCGGCCCGCCACGCGCGCTTCGATCCCGGTGGAGTCGGCGCGGCGCACCGGCACCATGTCGGCGCCCTTGTTGAGCAGGCGGTAGTAGCGGCAGACCGACACCATTCCCGCTTCGAGCGAGATCGAGACCCGGGCGATGAACTCCAGCCAGGCATAGGTGCCGCGGGGAATCAGCGCGGCCATCTCGACGCCCATCGAGGGGCACGGGGCCAGCGCTGCCGCCGAGTCGAGGAAGAATTGGATCGTGGTCAGCGGCGCGGTGATCTCCGGCAGCGTCGCCGCGCCGGCGGGGAGGTATTCGAGCAGCTTGATGCGCTCGGCTTCGGGTACGCCTTTCGTCTCCAGCCAGCGCAGAACGAGCGGCACCAGGCGAAAGGTGAAGTCGAGATCGTGTTCCTGCCCGGCCATACCTGATCGGTACCACGGGCCGATCGGACCGCGGATTTGATGCACTGCGTGCGAAGCGCCGAGGTGACGGTGCAGGTTCTTGGAGGATGAGAAGACGTCGAGCACGGGTGCTCGACGTGTGACGCCCTCCCGCCCTTCGGGCACCCTCCCCCTGGTTGGGGGAGGGGCTCTACGCTGGGCTACAGCTTTCCGCGCATGTGCAGCATCTCGAGCCGCGTCTCTGCACCGGCCGATCGCAGCAGCGTGGTCAGCGGCGCGTCGTCTTCCACCACCACACCGGTGTACGGCAACTCAGGTCGAGCGTGCGCCTTCATGCCCTCGAGCAGCGCGTGCGCCAGCTCAGGCCTCCGCACCCGAAACGGGAACGCGCCGGGGAATGACGGATCGAACCGCGCCACGCCGAGCACCGCTCCGCCCTCGCCTTCCAGCCGCAGCACCTTGTACCGGCCATCGGCGCGCGCGGCGGTCAGCGTTCCCGGCGTGAGCCCGAACGCCCGCTCCACCGCCTGATCATCGGCCGGGCTGAACTCGGTCGCTTTCGCCTCGGCCCTCGGCAGCCGGTCGAGACGCGACCACTGCAGCCGCAGGGCGGTGCTGGCGTACTCCACGCTCATGCCCACCGCGCGGTACAGCTTCACCGCCGGCTCGTTGTCGGGCTTCACGTTCAGCACCCACTCGCTCGCGCCCGCCGCCCGCAGCACCTGACGCAGATGATCCATCACCTGGCGGCCCACGCCCTGCCCCTGCAGCTGGGCGCTCACCATCACGTTCTTCACGTAGCCCACCGGCGAGAGCGGCTGCGCCCACGCGTAGGCCACCGGCTCGCCGCCCGCCTCGTAGACGAAGCTCTCGGGGCGCACCGACTTGTTCCAGACCTCGAAGCCCTGGGGGTCGTCGCCCGACGCCAGCAGCGGCACCAACCTCGCGTAAAACGGGTGATCAGCGGGTTCGGCGGGGCGGGCAGTGACTCTCATGGCCATAGAGAAGACGGGCGCTTGTCGATTCGCCTGACGCGTGTCATACGCCACGCCCGGTTCAACAACCCATTGATCGAGCGATGAAGGAGGTGTGACAGCTCAATGACGACCATTCGTGTGAAGGACGGCGAGTCGATTGAAGGCGCACTCAAGCGCTTCAAGAAGGCGACCGAAAAGGCCGGCATTCTTTCCGAGATTCGCAAGCGGGAGCACTACGAGAAGCCCTCCGTGAAGCGTAAGAAGAAGATGCTCGCGGCCAAGAAGCGCGCGGTGAAGAAGCTCCGTAAAAACTTCTGATCAGCGCCGCAGATGTCAGGGGGCCGGTGGTAAATCCATCGGTCCCTCGCTATTTCAAGAGAAGGAGAACCCGTGCCCACCCTCAAAGAGCGGATCGACACCGACATCAAAGAGGCGATGCGCGCCAAGGACGAGCTCAGGTCCAACGTGGTGCGCATGCTGAAGAGCGCGGTGAAGTACAAAGAGGTCGAGCCGGGCGCGAAGGCGCTCGACGACGCGGGGATCATGGGCGTGATCGCCACCCTGATCAAACAGCGCCGTGACTCGGTCGAGCAGTACAAGTCGGGCAACCGCCCTGACCTCGCCGAGAAAGAAGAAAAAGAGATCGCGGTGCTCCAGGGGTACCTGCCCGCGCAGCTGTCGGCCGCCGAGCTCACTGCCGCGGTCGCCGAGGGCATCAAAGAAGCCAACGCCAAGAGCGCCAAAGACATGGGCGCGGTGATGAAGGTGCTGACTCCCAAGCTC
Source organism: Myxococcaceae bacterium (assembly GCA_047602415.1). Classification (GTDB taxonomy): domain Bacteria; phylum Myxococcota; class Myxococcia; order Myxococcales; family Myxococcaceae; genus JASGHH01. The sequence goes on from JASGHH010000001.1 coordinate 2,961,499, forward strand.
AAAGGCAAGGCCGAGGGCAAGGCGATCAGCGATGAAGTGAAGGCACAACTGGCGAAGCTGGGCGGGTAGTGATTCCAGAAGCGAAGATCGACGAGATCCGCGAGCGGATCGATCTCGTCGCGCTCGTCAACCGCCACGGCGTCGAGCTGAAGAAGTCGGGCCGGTCGTTCAAGGGCCGCTGCCCGTTTCACAACGAGAAGACCCCGAGCTTCTACGTCTGGGCCGAGGAGCGCCGCTTCAAGTGCTTCGGCTGCCAGGCCGGCGGAGACGCGTTCAGCTTCGTGCAGCGGCTGTTGGGCAAGACCTTCATCGACACCGTGCGCGACCTCGCCAAAGAGGCAGGCGTCGACCTCGAGCAGTCGGTCGACCCGGCGCTCAAAGAGAAGGCGCAGATCAAAGAGGCGACCGACTACGCCGCCGAGCACTTCAAGAAGAACCTCTGGGATCCCGTGATCGGCAAGAAGCCGCGCGAGTACCTGCTGTCGCGTGGCGTGTCGGAAGAAAACGCGAAGGCGTTCGGGCTCGGCTGGGCGCCGCTGGCGTGGAGCGAGCTGGCCGACAAGCTGCGCGAGAACGGGCTGCTCACCTTCGGCGAAAAAGGCGGGCTGGTGTCGCCCCGGGCGCGCTCCGACGGCTACTACGACCAGTTTCGCGGGCGGCTGATGATCCCGATTCGCTCGCCCGAGGGCCGCACGATCGCCTTCGGCGGCCGCCTGCTCGAGAGCGACGCGCCCAAGGGTGAAGAAGGGCCCAAGTACCTGAACTCCAAGGAGTCGCGCCTCTACAACAAGTCAGAGGTGCTCTACGGCCTCGACCAGGCCCGCGAAGAGATTCGAAAACGCCGCCGCGCGATTCTGGTGGAGGGCTACTTCGACGCGATCGGCCTGCACCAGGCGGGGGTGAAGAGCGCGGTGGCGCTGTGCTCCACCACCATCACCCCCGGGCACCTGCAATTGCTCAACCGGGCCGAGGCCAAAGAGCTGGTGCTGCTGCTCGACGGCGACGACGCCGGCCGCAAGGCGGTCGAGCGGTTGGCCGGAGGTTTGCTGGCCGCAGGCGCCACCGCCAAGGTCGCCCTGCTCCCCGACGGCGAAGACCCCGACACCTGGGCCCGTAAGGTGGGGGAGCAGACGGTGCGGGACCTGATCGACAAAGCCCAGGGGCTGTCGGAGTACCTGTTCAAGACGGTGCTCCCCAAGGGCGACTCGGCCAGCTTCGAAGACAAGATGTCGGCCCTGGAGCGGCTGAAGCCGATCGCGGTGCAGATACCGGTCGGGCTGGTCAGATCGGCCTTCTTCGCCGGTCTTTCCCGGCACATGGGCCTGCCCGCCAGTGAGTTGGAGTCGGCCCTACGGGGCAAACAGCAGCCGGTCAAAGCGGTGCCCAAACCCGGTCCCGGGGCGGCCCCCCCTAATAGTGAGGGGGTTGTTTTCGAGAAGCCCCCCGAACCGATGGAGGCCCTCTATGTGGCAGCTTTGCTGCGGGACAAGCGCTTGATTCAGGCCGACACGCGCCGGGCGAGCGACGAGCTCAAACACTCGGGACTGCGCACGCTCGTCGCCGCGTTGTTGAGCGGCTCGAGCCCCGAAGACGCTGTTTACGACGCGTCAGAAGCGGTGAAAAAGGCGCTCGACAAAGAACGACCGGCTCTTCCGCTCGACGAAGCCGGCCTGGAACGGGCCTTCAAGTGGGTGTGTCTGAAGCTCAAATCGCGATCGGTGGAGGAGCACGTGTCACGCATCGCCCGCGAGCTGTCGCGCATCGGCACCAAGGCCGACCTCACCGACGAATCGAAGGAGCTTCTGGGCGAGCAAACCCGCCTGCTCGAGCTCAAGCGGGAGCTCCAAAAAGAGGAGCGGGAGCTCCGGAAGTGAGCGGGGTGGGGCCCTCAAACGAATCTCCGCTCAACAATTGAACTTTTCCCGGCAGTTGGGGTAACAGCGTCCGTTCTGCCCTGACGTTACTAATAGGGCTCGTTTTTCAAGGAAGACCATGGCCAAACAGATCGCGAAATCGGCGAAAACCTCCGCTCCTCCTCCTCCCAAAAAGGAGAAGAAGGACGAGAAGGACAAGAAGAAGAAGGGGGCTGAGAAGCCCGCCATCTTGGCCAAAGACGCGAAGGCTCCGAAGAACGGCAAGGCCGCGGCTCCCGCCGAGCCGGCGATCGACGTGACCGCGCTCGCGCGCGAGAAGCTGAAGAAGCGCGGCAAGGGCGTGGGCGAGGTCGACTCCGACGAGATCGAAGAGCAGGCCGAAGAGGCGATGCTCGACGCCGAAGTCGACCCCGACGCGGTGAAAGAAGAGACCGAAGAAGAGCCGTTGGCCGAGCGCAAAGAGGTCAAAGACCTGCTCGAGGCCGGCCGGCAGAAGGGCTTTCTCACCTTCGACGAGGTGAACGACGCGCTCCCCGCCGACGTGGTGAGTTCGGATCAGATCGAAGACGTGATGTCGATGTTCGGCGACAACGACATCGAGATCGTCGACGCGCAGAAGCAGGCCCAGTCGACCGAGGTGAAGCCCCAGGTCGCGGCCACCGAAGAGACCGAGCAGGAAAAGGAAAAAGAAGAAGAAGAGGAAGAAGAGGAAGACGACGAGCCGGGTGGCAAGTCGAACGACCCGGTTCGCCTCTACCTGCGCAAGATGGGCTCGGTCTCGCTGCTCACCCGCGAGGGCGAGGTCGAGATCGCCAAGCGCATCGAAGACGGCGAGCGCGAAGTGCTCCGCGCGATCCTCGACTGCCGCGTGGCGGTGACCGAGATCATCGAGATCGGCACCCGGCTGAAGGCGGGCAAGCTCCGCATTCGCGAAGTGGTGAAGGACGCTCCGGAAGAGCCGGCGGAGGCCGAAGAAGCAGAGGTCGAGGTCGAAGGCGCCGAGGGCGTCGACGAGAACGGCCAGGTGCAGCTGAACCAGAGCGAGCTCAACCGCATCGAGCAGATCTGCAAGAGCCTCGACAAGCTGAAGAAGCACGCCAAGGAAGTCGAGGAGCTCGACGACGAGCTCGAGAAGAAGAAGCTCTCCGAGGCGAAGCGCAAGGAGCTGAAGAACGACTCGAAGGACCTCCGCACCAAGATGATGGAGATCCTCGAGGAGATGCGCCTCAACAAGAAGCAGATCGACCGGGTGGTCGGTCACATTCGGGCGCTGATCGAGACGATCGAGAAGGCGAAGGGCGAGCTGGCCGACATGGAGCGGCGCTACGGCGTCGAGCTGGCCGAGCTGCGCTCGCAGGTCAAAGAGGGCATGGCGAACGAGGTGTCGGCGAAGAAGCTGCAGCGCCGGCTGAACATCACCCGCGAGGAGATGGAAGACCTCGATCGCGACATCCGCTCCGCCGAGCGCCGCATTCGCGAGGTGCGCGACCTGACCCTGGTCGACCCCGAGACGCTCCAGAATCAGTACGAGTCGATTCGCATGGGCGAGCGCAAGGCCGAGCGCGCCAAGGCCGAGCTGGTCGAGGCGAACCTCCGCCTGGTGGTGTCGATCGCGAAGAAGTACACCAACCGCGGCCTCCAGTTCCTCGACCTGATTCAGGAAGGCAACATCGGCCTGATGAAGGCGGTCGACAAGTTCGAGTACAAGCGCGGCTACAAGTTCAGCACCTACGCGACGTGGTGGATTCGCCAGGCGATCACCCGCGCGATCGCCGACCAGGCACGCACCATTCGTATTCCGGTGCACATGATCGAGACGATCAACAAGCTGATCCGCACCAGCCGCTACCTGGTTCAGGAGATCGGCCGCGAGCCGACGCCTGAAGAGATCGCCGAGAAGATGGAGCTCCCGCTCGACAAGGTGCGGAAGGTCCTCAAGATCGCGAAGGAGCCGATCTCGCTCGAGACCCCGATCGGTGAGGAAGAAGACTCCCACCTGGGCGACTTCATCGAGGACAAGACGCTGGTCAGCCCGTCTGACGCGGTGATCAACATGAACCTGGCGGAGCAGACCCGCAAGGTGCTCGCCACCCTGACCCCGCGCGAAGAGAAGGTGCTCCGCATGCGGTTCGGCATCGGCGAGAAGTCGGACCACACGCTCGAAGAGGTGGGTCAGGACTTCGAGGTCACCCGCGAGCGCATTCGGCAGATCGAGGCGAAGGCGCTGCGCAAGCTGCGTCACCCGTCGCGCTCGAAGCGGCTGCGCAGCTTCGTCGAGAGCTGAGCCGCCTTTACATCTGACGCGCCGCACGTTACTTCCCCCGCCGCACGGGAGAGGGCTCCGTTTCCTAAACGGAGCTGGTCATGGCCGCCGAGATTTCTGTCGTCATACCGACATTCCGGCGGCCGGCCCTGCTGAAGGAAGCGATCGAATCGGTGCTGGCGCAGCACGTGCCGGTGCAGATCGTGGTGGTCGACGACTCGCCCGAGAAGTCAGCCGAGGCGGTGGCGACCTCGTTCGGTGACGCCGTCGAGTACCTCCCCAACCCCCAGCCGACGGGCGGTTGGCCGAGCCGGGTGCGCAACCTCGGTTGGCCACGCGCAAAGGCGCCGATCACCCACTTTCTCGATGACGATGATCGGGTGCCGGTCGGGCATTACCTGAAGGCGATCGACACCTTCGCAAAGAACCCCGACGTGGGGGTGCTGTTCGGAGTGGTGGCGCCGTTCACCACCGACGGGCACGAGATCGAGCACGAGCTGTCGTTCTTCGCCTCGAGCGCGCGGCGGGCACGCTGGGCCTCGCGCATGGGCCCCAAGCTGGGCTTCTCGATGCAGATGTTCTTTCACCCCACCCTGCTGGTGTGCGGCGCGGCGATGGTGCGCACCGAGGTGGTGAAGTCGATCTCCGGGTTCGACCCCAACGCGCGGCTGGTCGAAGACGTCGAATTCTACGCTCGCGCGATCCGCCGGTCGGGCGCGGTGTTTCTCGATCGCAAGGTGCTCGACTACCGAATCGGCCCCACCTCGCTGATGCGCGGTAAGCCTTCGGGCGACGCGGTGAGCCAGACCTACCAGCTGATGCACCAGAGCTACCGCCGCGACTACGGCACCAACGAGCTGCGGGCGCTGAAGGTGTTGGCGCGCACGATGGGGCGATTCGCGTGAGCCTGCACCTGGAGGTGGTCGAGAGCCTGGAGGCGCTGGAGGCGATCGGCAAGGCGTGGGAGGAGCTCGACGCGCAGACCTACCCCCGGCTGCCGTTCTCGGGCCCGCGGTGGAACCTGCTCTGGTGGAAGCACTTCGCCGAGACGCGCACGACGGTGGCCGACCAGATTCACTCGTTCGTGTTGTTCGAGGGCGAGAAGCTGCTGGCGGTGGCGCCGATGATGCTCACCGAGCGGCCGGCGGTGGGGCCGCTGCGCACCCGCCATCTGCAGTTCTTCGGGGCCGACCCGAACGTGACCGAGATTCGCGGCCCCTGCTGCCGGCGTGACGACGAAGGCCGGGTGATGGAGGCGCTGCTGTCGCACCTCGAGTCGCGGCCCGCGCAGTGGGACTGGGCGGGCCTGGGCGGCTTCGTCGAGAACGGCCCGGCGCACCAGGCGCTCTCGAAGCGCACCGGAGTGCACTGGGGCCGGCAGGTGCCCGACTTTCTGATTCAGCCGGGGCCCGACTGGGAGGCGTACAAGACCCAGCTGCCGCGCAACGTGAAGGAGTCGCTGCGCAAGTGCTACGCGTCGCTGAAGCGCGACAACCTCTCGTACGAGCTGCAGACCGCCGAGCGGCCGGCCGACGTCGCCGAGGCGCTGGAGACGTTCTTGCGGCTGCACTCGGCGCGGGCGCAGGCGCCGATCACACCGCGCCATGCCGACGTGTTCGCTCCGGCGCCGTCGCGGGCGTTCTTGAAGGAGCTGATCTCGCGCGCCACCGAAGCCGGCGAGGCGAAGGTGTTCACCCTGATGGTGGAAGGCGAGGCGGTGGCCTCACGCATCGGCTTCGTGCTCGACGACAACCTGTACCTCTACTTCACCGGGTACTTGCCGCGAATGAGCGAGTACTCGGTGATGACCACCTGCACGGTCGAAGCGATCAAGTGGGCGATCACCAAGGGCCTGAAGACGATCAACATGTCGCCCGGCCGAGATCAGTCGAAGACCCGCTGGCGGCCGATCGAAGTGCCGCTGATCGAAGCCCAGTGGGTGTCGCCTTCGTGGCGTGGGCCGGCGCTGCACAAGTTCACCCGCACCATGAAGCAGCGGGTGAGTGCGGCGGCGCAGGCGCCGGGTGCGCTCGGGCAGCTGATGCGCATGGTGCAGCGGCGCCGCGACTAAGGCGCGAAGGTCGCTTCGAACGCGACCGGGAAGCCCGCGACCGTCACCTCGTTCTGGCCTGCCGCGATCGTCTGGCCGTTCACCGTCAGCGACGTCAGCGAGCCCACGAACGTGAGGCGCTTCGAGGCGGCGCCGGGCGGCCGCCAGGTGCCCTTCAGCGTGTGGCCGCGGTAGTCGAGGTCGAGCAGCTGGGTGCGGAGCGCAACCTCGCCGTGCGGTTGGAGCTGCAGCCCGTCGGCGAGCGTCTCGACGCCGGCGACCTTCAACATCGCCCACAGCGGCATCGCGTGCTGGTTGTTGTTCTGCACCGGAAAGTCGGTCATCGGCGTCGCCGCGCTGTACCAGGACATGCCGGGCCCGGGGTCGCCGGGGTCGGGACCTTGCAGACCATCGGGGCCGCTCCAGGTGCCGGCCCACACCTCGGGGTAGGCGATCGCATGCGCGGCCATCGTGTTTCGCTCGAAGTGTGCCTGCGCGAGGTCGTCGCGGCCCGAGCGCAGGTAGCCCCAGGTCAGCAGCGCGGAGATCGCCGGCCACACCTGGCCGTGCTCACGCAGCATCGCTCCGGCGGGCGACGGCACGTCGAGCTTCGAGCGCGCCACCTCGACCAGGGTGGCGCGATCGGCCGGGCTCACGAAGCAGTCGCCGATCAGCGCCCAGACGATCGCCTCGAGATCGGGCTCGTTGCCGCGAAGCAGCACTCCGTCGCCGAAGTACGCCCGGCCGAACTGCTGGCCGGTCCACGTCTTCTTCACCGCCTCGCACAGCGGCGCCACGTGCGAGCGCAGCTCGGCCGCCAGCGCCGGGTCGCGCGCGTCGAACAGCTGGGCCGCGAGCGGCAGCACATAGAGCGCCTCTTGCGAGTTGGGCACGCTCTCGCCCATCGCGATCGCGAGGTCGCGGTTCGGCGCCTCGCTCACGATCCCGTCGCTCCAATCGCCGGTGCCGACCCGAATCAGCCCGTGCGGGCCGAAGCCGACGCCGTCGAGCAGGTGGCGAGCCGCGTCGTGGAGGTGGTCGTAGCCGGTCGCATCGGGCAGCGCCTCCTTCGGCCAGTACGGCACCTTCTCGTCGAGCAGCGAGGTGTCTCCCGTGGCACCGACGTAGTTCGCCACCGCCCAGAGGAACGCGAGGTCGAGATCCGACGGGGCGTGGTGCAGACCGAGGGCGTCGTCGAGCTCGCCGTGGCCCTGAAACGCGTAGCTGAACCGGCGATCGGCGGCGAACTGCAGCTGCATGTAGAGCTTCAGCTCGTTTCGCGCGAGCGCAGGGTCGGTGAAGGCCAGCGGCAGCGAGAACAACCCGAGGTCGCGCGGCACGCCGTCGGCGCCGTGCAGATAGAGGTAGGCGCTGCCCTGCGGCACGAAGGTGACGTCCTGGTACTCCCGGTGACCCTTCGACAGCTCGAGCTGGGTCGCGTGCCAGGCGAGCTCGCGCTGCAGGTACGGCGCGCCGGTGGAGACGAACCGAGGCACCGCCGGTTGGAGCGCGTGCGCGGCGTCGCTGGGCTGCACCGTCTTCCACTCGTCTTTCAGCGCGAGCGGCCCGTAGCCGTAGGCGTAGCGAACCGTCTTCGACTCTCCCGGCTTCAGCTTCAGGTCGGTTCGCATCACGAACATGCGCGTCTGCCCCTGGCCGGAGCGAAACGCGTCGCGCGTGCCGTCGGTGAGGTCGCCGCCCTGCGCGTGAGCGGCCAGCTGTGCGGGCGCTTTCGGTCCCGCTTCGCCGAAGAACGGCGTCTGATCCCAGAAGAGCTCCGACGGCGTGCCGGTGAGCTGCGCGAGGAACGGGTCGCCTGGATAGAAGTCGACCGGGTCAGGCACCGCGGGGTCGGGTCGCAGCAGCGTCGCCGCCGGTCGCCGGGTCAGCACCAGCGCCTGCTGATCGCGGTGGTAGACGATCTGCTCGTCGAAGTCGGCGTTGTGCGCGTCGCGCATCGTCACCGCGTCTGTCGGCAGGGTGCTGAAGGGAATGCCCGAGACCAGCCAGTCGATCACGATGTCGCGGCGCGCGACGTCCCAATACTCGTAGAGCTTCAGGGCCCGGTCGTCGCCGGAGGTGTTGGTGACGGTGACGTCGTCGAGCACCACCGCGTCGAGGCCGGGCGGCGAGAACACCCGGTGAGTCACCCGCGCGCCCGCGTGCTCGGTCTGTGCGAGCGACCAGCCCTGGTGCTGTTCGCGCAGGGTCGCCGAAGGCTTCGGCCGCCACTTGTAGGCCGAGCACCAGAGCTCCTTGCCGTCGTCGACGAACGAGAACCCGCCACCGAAGTTGCGGTGCGGCTCGTCGATCTTGTTCAGGTAGCTCTCGCCGCGGTCCTGGGTGGTGACCTCGAAGTTGCCGTCGTTGAAGAAGAGGACGTTGAGGCGGTCGTTGCCGAGGGCGAACCAGTGGTCGCGGCGCTCACGGCCTTCGGTGTTGAACCAGCTCGCCGCGCTCACCTCGTATTGATCGGCGCGGTAGCGAAAGGCGGGCAAGCCGTCGGAGTCGACGAACCACTCTCCGAAATGGCCCGAGCCGGTGGTGCACGGAGCGAAGGTCGCGGGCGCGTCGAGCGACGGAGCGGTGCACGACTCCGCCGCCGGTGCCCACGGCGCGTCGTCGGCCGGCGGCGAAGACCGGTGACAGGCGGCGAGCAACAGCACGGGCAACAGACGCTTCACGGGCGGCGGCATCTTGGCGAACCCCGACGACCGAGCGCCACTTTGCTGCCGAAGCCGTGTCGCTCTGCCGCGACGCCGCGCAAGCGTGCGTGACCGCTCGTGCTCGACGCTGGCGCAGACCTTGCTGAACGCGGCGGCGTGAACGCGATTCGCAGGCTGGGGGTGTCCCTTTTACTGGCAGTGGCCGGCTGCTCCGCGCCGTCGGTGCAGGACTCCGGCATGACGCCCGAGGATTCTGGCGTCGACTCCGGGCTGCCCGCCGATGCGGGCGGCGACGCGGGCTTCGATGCGGGCGTCGATGCAGGTCAAGACGCAGGCCCAACCTGCCCCGCCGGCACGCACCTCGAAGACGCCGGGTGCCGCTCGTCGATCAGCTGGGAGCTCGGGCCGCCGCTGGCGCTCCCGCGCGATCACCACGCCACCTTCATCATCGATCGCGGCGATCCCTCCTCGCGCTTCCTCTACGTCGCGGGCGGCTTCTCGCAGGCGAGCGCGCAGTTGCTGAAGAGCCTGGTGCGGGCGCCGATTCTCGACGACGGCGGGCTGGGCGATTGGGAAGACGCGGGCGTGCAGCTCCCCGCAGGCATCGCGGGCATGGGCGTGGCGCAGACCGACGACGAGGTGATCTTCGCCGGCGGCTTCAACTCCGCGAAGACCTATACCGCGCACATCAACGCCGACGGCTCACTCGACTACTTCAAGCCCGGCCCGCTGCTCGACGCCTACTGCTTTCACACCACCGCCTCGGTGCACGGCGGCTACCTCTACGTCGTCGGTGGGCTGAACATCAGCGTCACCACCGACGAGATTCAGCGCGCGGAGCTCCAGGAGGACGGTGGGCTCGGGCCGTTCGCGGTGATTCAGCACCTGCCGTACTCGTTGAGCCACCACGTCGCGATCGTCGACGGCGACACGCTGTACGTGATCGGCGGTCAGACCGGCAACCCGAACAACAACAGCGGGCTGGGGCACAACGACGTGCTGGCGCTCACCTTCGACGGCGACGGCGGGTTGAGCGAGGCGCAGCCGGTGACGTCGCTCCCAGTGGCGGCGGTGACCTCGGCGGGTGCGCTCTACAACGGGCAGCTCCACGTGCTCGGAGGAATCACCGGCGGCGCGGCGGCGACCAGCGAGCTGCCGAGCGCGTCGATCTACCAGTCGCTCGTCGGGAGCCCCGGCGTGCCCGGCGACTGGAGCGAGCGCACCGAATCGGTGATGCCGGGCGAGCGCAGCCACGTGCACCACGCGCCGATCTGGAACGGACACATCTACTTCGTCTCGGGCATGTCGGGCGGCAACGACTCGCCCGATTCGTTCCTCGGCACGTTCTACTGAGCGACGATCTGCACTGAGCCCGCCATCTTCATCAGCTCCGGCTTCAGCTGCTTGAAGGTGTTCACCTCGGCGCCGCGGGCGGTCTTGAAGCTCGCGCCGTTGCCGTAGATGGCGAAGAAGCAGTCGCGCTTGTCGTCGTACCACCAGGCGACGAAGCCCTCGAGGTCGAGGGGGTGAAAGGCGTCGACCGCGCCGTTCCAGTCGAAGTCTTCGCGGTGGCCGAGCCAGCGGGCCGGCTTCACGTCGGTCTTGAGCGACCAGTCGCTGTGGGTCTTCACCGCGCCGAAGTAGACGTCGACGTCGCGGCCATCGACGTGCACCTTTTCGGCCGGCATGCCGCGGTTGGTCTCGGTGAACGGCGCCGGGTCGCCCATGGTGGTGAGCCACTGCCGCTGATCGTTGGAGAGCAGGTGGTCGGCGAAGGTGAGCGACGTGCGCTGCGCCACCGGCGGATGAGGCACCACGTAGATGCCGAACCAGGCCTGGTAGCGGAGCGCCTGGGGATCTTCGCGGCTGGCGTAGCGGGCGAACAGTGAGTCGGGCGCGCCGAAGGTGAAGTAGTTGAAGCCGTCGAGGCCGAGCGGCTTCCACGCTTCGTGCATGTCGGTGCGCATCAGCGGCACCCAACCGGAGGGCAGCTCGGCTTTGACGGTGAAGCCGAGCGGCTTCTCGGCGGCAGCGCTGCGCGCGTTCACCGCCCACGACGCGGCATCCAGCCGTAACGTCGGCCAGGTGAGCGCTCCCAGCGCGAGCGCGAGCACGAAGCCGGAGAGGGCGAGCAGGAAGCGGCGGCGGCGGCTCACCGCACGGGGTGTAGCAGAGTCAGTACCAGGTGGGGCCGATGGTCACGTAGGCGCCCCAGACGTAGCCGTTGGGCACCCGGCGGTTGTTCGAAGCGAACTGCTCGAGCGCGTAGCCGAACTCTCCGCTCAGCGAGCCGGTCAACGCCCAGCGCACGCCGGTGTCGGTGAGGTGACGCCAGAAGTGAAAGTCGACCCGCCCGGCGACGGCGGCGTAGGTCGATTTGCCGGTGCCCCAGGAGGCGTTGAAGCCCAGCCCCGGGCCGGCCGAAACGGTCAGCCAGTCGAAGGTGACGCCGAACAACAGCCCGCCGCGCACGTAGTTCGAGAGCACGATGGTGCCGACCGAACCCTCGAGCTCGAGATCGAAGGCCTCGTTCCACTGCACTCCGGCGCGGGTGTACATGCCGCCGCCGAGGCCGACCGGCGCACTCGCGCGCGCGTCGGTCTGCTGCCCCAGGTCGATGCCGCCGGCGAGGCCGAACCCCCAGCGCCCTCGCAAGCTGCTCTCTTCAGCCCTCGCAGAGGAGGCAACCAACAGCAGGCTGAGGACGGCCAGGCGGGTGCGCACCTTGGCCGGCCCAGCTGCGAAAAGCAGGCCTTGGACAAGCCCTCGCCGTTTCGAAGGTGGTGCTCAGGCGCGCAGGCGGCGACGTGACAGTCGCGTCAGGGCGCGGGCTCGACCTCGGCGTGCCCTTCAGACGCGCCGGGCCGGGCGAGCGCGAGGCGCCGGCACTTCGCCACCACCTGGTCGGCCAACCGCGGCACCGCCTCGGCGATCAGCTTGCGCTCGAGCTCCTCGGAGTGCCGGGTCGCCATCGGCGGGCTCGACTTCTCTTCTCCCCTCACCCGCTCGTGCACGGTGAACAAGATGGTGCCGGTCTTCACGTCGTAGAGGGTGGCTTCGAGCACGCCGGCCCGCTCGACGGTGGTGCCGGGAGCGACGAACGCGCCGATGATGGTCGGGTACAGCCAGGCCCAGCCGTTCGGGTACGACTGGTCGGCGAAGCGCACCCGGTAGAGCAGCAGGTACTCGGCTCGATAGCGGGCGCCGAGCTCGCGCAGGCCGGGCAGGCCGCGATCGACCGGCCAGTCGGTGGAGATCTCGGAGGTGAGCTGAAACACGTTCGCGCCCTCGAGCGCATCGGCGAGCGCGCCCGGAGCCGGCGCGGAGGGCAGCTCACCATCGAGCGCATAGCCGCCGGCGACCGGCACCACGCCGAGCCGCGCGTCGGACTCGAGGAACACCGGGGCAGCGAGAATCTCTTTCAGCGCCTCCTCCGAGATCGCGGTGCTCTGATCGCGAACGAAGTGGTTGTCCTCCAGCACCTTGGCCGGGGGAGGCGCGACGGCCTCGAACCGCATCGGCGCCAGCTCGGGTGAAGCGAGCGGAGCGTGGGCACAGCCGACAGCGAGGAACAGAACGACGGGGGCGAGCGCTTTCATGCTTTCTCCTTCGAAGAAGTTGTACGAAGCATGCGCTCGGAGACGGCCCGGGCGTTTCACTGCCGCTTCACCCGACCTTCACGGTTTCATCATGGCGAAGACCAACGACTGGGCAGCGCAGGTGGCAAAGGTGGTTCGGGCGATTCCCAAGGGCAAGGTGCTCTCGTACGCGCAGGTGGCGCTGCGGGCGAACAAGCCGGGCGCTGCGCGGGCGGTGGTGCGCGCGCTTCACAGCCTCGACGACATTCCCTGGTGGCGGGTTCTGCGCAGCGACGGCACGGTGGCGCCGCAGATGATGGGCAAGCAGGCGCCGAAGCTGAAGCGCGACGGCGTGAAGCTCAACGGGCGCCGGGTACCGAAGTCGGCGCGGCTCTAGAGTTCGCGGTTGAGCCGCTCGGCGAGCCACTGGGCGTCTTGCAGCTTCGGCAGCTCGTCGAGCACCACGGTACGGGCGCCATCGCCGGCCTCCGCGAGCAACTGAGCGCCGCCGCCCGCGCCTTCGGCGACCAGCCGCTTCACCGCGGGAAACTGCTGGGTGCGCCGCTGGCGGGTGACGCTCAGCAGACCGTTCGAGGTGCGAATCGCGACCAGCGGGCTGCGTGCGATCAACACCACCAGCGTGATCGCGGCGATCAGCGGAGGCCACCACGCGCTCATCCCGTTGTGGCGCGCGACGCTGAGCACGATGGTGGCGGCGGCGACGAGAACCCAGGCGGTGACTCCGAGCGGGCGCATCGAGCGGGGCTCACCGAACGAGATCTCCACCGCGCCGTCTTTCTTCACCAGGCGAAACCCGGTCGGAGCCACTTCCTCCGGGGCGACGCTCTTCGGCGCAGCGGGAACGACGGCGAGCCGCGGCGCGGGTTGGCCGAGGTCGATCTCGGTGCCGCAACCGGGGCATGGGGTGAGCTGCGCGCCCGGCCTCCGGTGCGATTCGTAGATCAGGTGGCCACACTGCGGGCAGTGGGCAATCTCGCGCTCGACCACCGCTCAAGCATGACAAGCAGCGCGCGCCGGGGCCATGTCAGTCTCCGCCGTCCGGCGAGGTCATGTTACCTTGGGGTAGCCGGGCCCTTAGCTCAGCGGTCAGAGCTGTCGGCTCATAACCGATTGGTCCCTGGTTCGAATCCAGGAGGGCCCACTCGCAGCAACCGCTCGGTCCCGTTCCGTTCTCGCAGTCGTCAGCGCAGCCCCGGTGGCAGCGGCCGCGGCAGCGTCGGCACGACAGGGCCGGGTGGACCTGGAGGATGGGTGTTGAGCGAGCCCGACCAGCCGCCGACGAAGTCTTGGCTCATCGTCTCGACGACCGAGGGCAGACAGACGGTGTAGCCGAGCTCAATCCTGGTCGGGTCGTTGGGAAAGACGTAGAGGATGCCAAAGCACGCTTCGGTCGCGTTGGTCATCATCGCGTGGACTTCGAGCCAGGGACCCCCTGGGCAAGCGCTGCAGTCGACGGTCTCGAAGGGCCAGAACTCGTGTACGCCGTTTGCCAACGTGACCGTCCCGCCGGTGGGGCCGACGCTGAGGCCAACTCCGGCGTCGATGGTGAGACCGGTGTCGAAGGGCACGAAGCTGAAGTTCACTTCTGGGAGGTCGACCGCGACCGAAGTGGTGCCCAAACCGCCGTCGCAATAGCCGCTCGCCGGTTCTTCTTTCAGCGAGTGAAACGGGCTCTCGCTGAAGATGAAGCTCAGCTCGGGTGTTTGCGCGCAGTAGAGAAACGAGACCGACAGGTCGCCGCCGCCGTCTTCGACGCTGATCAGGTCGTACAGCGTGTAGGGGTAGCCCGAGAACTTCTGCGTCTCATACGCAAAGCCGGCGTAGTCGACGCCGTAGAGCTGCTGGGTCGCGAGATCTCCCGTCACAGAGACCGGCCCGAACTGCGTCGTCCCCTGGCCGTTCACGTCGAGCCAGAACACCTCGGTTGCCGTTGCATGAGTCGCCGGAGCGAACACGTGCACGCTGCCGCCGTCATTGCCTGCGCCGCCGCCCGTTGCCGCGCCGCCGCCCGTCGCCGCGCCGCCGCCCGTTGCCGCGCCGCCGCCCGTTGCTGCGCCGCCGCCCGTTGCCGCGCCGCCGCCCATTCCCACGCCCCCGCCCGTTGCCGCGCCGCCGCCCGCTGCCGCACCGCCGCCCGTTGCCGCACCGCCGCCGGTCGCTTCCGTGCCGGAGTCGTGCTGACGCCCGCTGTCCGCGGCGCAGGCTCCGAGCAACGCAAATGCGCACAACGGCACGAGCCGCTTCATCAGGCAAACCCCGTTCAAGGGCAACCGACCGGCTGAGTGTCGACGATCAGGTCGTCGATCCACAGATCGAGCGGGCCGGTCATCGGGTGAAAGCTCAACGCTCCGATGTAGAACTGATCGAACAGCGGCCCCCACCACGTCTGGTTCGGCGGAGTGACGCAGCCGTCGCCCATGGTGTCGAGCGACATCGAGGGAATCACGCCGCCGTCGACGCTCATGCGGTACTGAATCGCCGCGCTGTCGACGCTGAACGAGATGCACGCCCAGTCGTCGATCGGCATCGGCACGTGGCTCTCGTGGTAGCAGTCTTGCCCGGTGCCGTCGTTGCCGTAGACCTCGCCGAACTCGTTCGCGTTGTTCAAGTTGAACGCGCTGAACAGGTAGGTCGCGTAGGCGCCGGCGCTGGTGGTGCCCTGCGGCACGGTGCCGCTCGCGCCCCACATCGTCCAGTGAATGCTGGTGCCGTCGGGGCCGAGGTACATCATGAAGCGGCCGTAGAGCTGGGTTCGGGTGCTGGCGAACAGCGGCACGTTCGAGCGCGTCTTCAGCTGAGCGCCCGACGACGCGTTCTGATCGATGTGCACGTGAAATGCGTTCGTGCCCGACGTCGAGCGGGTGGTGTCGATGTTCGCGCTCGCGCTCGAGTCCTGCACGTTGACCCGCCACGGGCCGAAGGTCACGCCGTCGAGCAGAGCACCCGCGTCGTATTCATCGAACGTCTCGCACAACAACGCGGTGCCGCAGTGGAAGCCCGAATCTGCTGGCCCGGCGTCGGGCGTTCCTGAGTCGACCCCGGCGTCGGCAACGCCTGCGTCGTGCCCCGCGTCAACCACACCGGCATCGTGGCCGGCATCCATCACACCTGAGTCGGCCGGCACCGAGGCGTCGAGGCCGGAGTCGCCCGAACCCGAGTCGTTCGCCGCGCTCAGCGTGCCGATGGTGCCGGTGCACGCAGAGAGCGACCAAACGCAAACCGTGAGCACCGCGCGCCGCATCGGCTGAGCTTAGCGCTGAGAGGCTGTAGCCCGGCAGGCAACATTTTGATTCGACACAACAATTCGGCGGCGTGGGCCGACAAGTGTTCATGGCTCCCCCGACCATCAGCCGCGCCGCGCCGCGCCCTCCTCCTCCTTCTTCGAGCCCGTCGCGTCTCACCACCCAGCACGGCGCTCCGCCCACCAGCAGCTCGACTCCAGGCCCGCGCCACGCGGTCGGCGACGGCTTCGACCCGAGCGGCGTTCGGCTCGCCTCGACGCCGGAGGCACGTCACGCAGCGTGCGACGACTTTCTGCGCGGCGTCACTCCGCCGCCTTCCGCCGCCCAGCGCCGCCACATGGAAGAGGCGATGGAGCCCTTCTCGGACGCGCAGCTGCAACGGATGCGCGATTCGGGCGTTCGCTTCTGCCCGCAGTCGCAGGGGTTGCCTCACGACCTGACCGAGGCCGGCGCGCAGCTGCCGCCGATCGACTCGCACGCTCGATACGACGCCCGCACCCGAACGCTGGTGTACGGGCCCCAGATGACGCCGGGGCGCTTTCGACACGAGCTGGCGCACGCGTGGGACGACGTTCGCGCCGATCGCCACCCGCAACGGCTCGACGAGCTGCCGTTGGCGCAGCGCACCCGCGCAGTGCAGCGGTTGTCGAGCGAGGTCGACGCCCACCACGCGATGAGCTCGTCGACCGACGCGCGGCTGCGCGACTCGTACGAAGACTACGCCCACGGCCGCAGCTGGAATCAGGCCGAGTACCAGGCGGAGGCGTTCGACACCCCGGGCACCGAGGGTGGTTACTCCCGCCGGTCGGTCGAAGAATTCTACGCCGAGGGCTTCAGCTCGTTTCACTCCGACGCGGCGCACGCCGAACGGCTGCAGCGCAACGCGCCCGAGCTCTACCGGCAGTTGGCCGCCGAGTCGCAGCGGGAAGGCACGCTCCCTTCGTGGGTCGACCCCTCGACGCTCGCGGTGCGTCAATCGCAGTGAAACCGAATCGCTCCTGACGCATCTCGTCAGCCATGAGCGTTCAAACGGGCAGCGCCGCCCCCGACTTCACCCTCGAAGACCAGAACCACGCCCAGGTGACCCTGAGCGCGCTGTGGCAGAAGGGGCCGGTCGTTCTCTTCTTCTACCCGAAGGACTTCACCGTCGGCTGCACCGCCGAGGTCTGCGCGTTTCGCGACGCGTACGAAGACTTCGTGAAGGCCGGCGCGTCGGTGGTGGGGATCAGCTCGCAGGGCGCCGACTCGAAGAAGGCGTTCGCCGACAAGCACCGGCTCCCGTTCACCCTGGTCGCCGACGCGGGCGGCAAGGTTCGCGAACAGTTCGGAGTGAAGCCGTCGTTCCTCGGCATGCTCGATGGCCGGGAGACGTTCGTGATCGATCGCCAGGGCGTGGTGCGCCACGTCTTCAACTCGCAGATCAACCCGACCAAGCACGTCAAAGAGGCGCTCGGCGTGCTCGCGTCGCTGAAGGCGTAGGCCCTCAGGCCGCGCGCTTGAGCGCCTTCTCGACCTTCAAGAGCTCCTTCAGGTTCGACATCGGCACCAGGCCGACCAGCTTGTCGCGCTCGAGCACCATCAGCACGGTGTCGGTGTCGTCGCTGTTCTCGTTCAGCTTCGCGAGCGCGTCTTCGATCTTCGAGTCGAGCTCCACGCCCTCGGGGTCGATCCGCATCGCCTGACGCACCGTCGCCGTCTCTCCGTGCTTCTCCAGGCCGGCGAGGAGCTCTTCGAAGCCGAGCACGCCCGCGACCGAGTCGCCCTGCAGCACCGGGAACTCCGATTGAAACGTGCTCACGAAGACTCCGGCGGCGTGCTTCAAGGTGTCGCTGGTCGACAAGGTGATCGGGTCTTTCACCATCACGTCGCGCACCGAGAACGGCCGCAAGGTGAACCGCTCGCGAACCTCACGCAGCTCGGTGCGGGCGCTCATCCAGATCCACACCGCGGTGAGCACGAACACCAGGTTGAACTTGTGCGGCCAGAGCGCGAGCGCCACCGAGCCGAACTGGGCGACCCGCGTCGCCACCCGGGTCGCGTCGGGGTACGAGCGCCAGCGGCCGAGGAGCGCCCGCAGCGCGCGGCCTCCATCCATCGGGAAGATCGGCAGCAGGTTGTAGAGCGCGAGCACGAGGTTGAGCCACATCAGCGCCGCGACCGGCTGCCGCCGCGGGTCCCACACCTCGTCGATGTCGAACAGGTGATCGCCGACCTTCAAGCCGGCGAACAGCACGCCCGCGATCGACAGGCTCACCAGCGGCCCGGCGAGCGAGATCAAGAGCTCGTGGCGCGGGTTCTCGGGCACCCGCTCGAGGTGCGACATGCCGCCCATCGGAGTGAGCTGAACGTCGAGCGTCTGAATGCCGAACCGCCGCGCGACCAGCACGTGCCCGAGCTCGTGCAGAAAGAGGGTGAAGAACGCGGCGAGGGTGAGCAGCACCGCGGAGATCGCCGCTTCCCAGCCGTTTCCCGCTTGCACGGTGCGAATCGCCACCCAGCCGAGGAGCACTCCGAAGGTGACGTGCACCTCGAGCTGAACGCCGAACACCTTGCCGAGCGCGAACGACCACGAGTTGTTCGAACGCATGCCGCCATGGTCGCACGGGTCGCGCCCGGTTCAAGCGCCAGGCTGCGAGCGGCAGAAGTTCACCCGGCCCGTCGGCCGCGGGCCGATCAGCCGCACCCGGTACCAGCCGGTGTTGGGAGGCGTCAGCGTCGCGCGACCGCCGGTGAGCGGTGCGCGCGCGACCTCCACCCAATCGGCCGCGTAGATGCCCATATGGCGCGAGTCGATCGCCACTTCGAGGTTCTCGAGCTGCACCCGCACCTCGAACGGCTTGCCGGCCCGCAGCGCCACCAGCTCGGCGCTCTGGCACACGCTTTCGCGGCAGTGAATCATCGACGCCTGGTACCAGGGGCCGTCGTCGGTGCAGGTCCAGGTCGGGATCTGATCGCGGGTCCACTTCGGCAGGAAGCTCGCTTCTCCGAAGAGCTTCACCTCCGAGGGGTCGATCGAGCTCGAATCGTCGACGGCGCCGATCGCGATCAGAAACGGCGCCACCAAGAAGGTGCCGATCACCAGCCGCCAGAACAGGCTCCAACGCAGGCTGCTGCGCGCCTTCGCTTCTTCGACGAACAGGGTGCGCTGCTCGTGGGTCACCGTGCGGGTGATGCTCCGCACCTTCGCCACCCAGTCGGCGGGAATCTGCACCAGGTTGTCGGCTCCGCAGTAATCGCAGCGCGCCCCGAGCGCCCCGGGCGCGACCGCCAGCGCCGCGCCGCAGAGCCGGCACTGCGCCGGGCCTCCCGCCGACTTCGGTGGAGCGGCGGCGAGCGCGGCCTGCAGCGAGCCACGGGAGACGGTGCGCTTGCGGCTCCAGCCCGAGAGCAACAGGCCGATCGCCACCGTGCTCATCGTGCCGCCGATCGAGATCATCGACTGCTGCCGCTCGGTGAGCACGTCCCAGGTGTTCACGTGCAGCAGGTGCTGGCCCAGCCACGGCACGCTGGCGATGAACACCACCAGGCCGGCGGTGATCCAGAAGCCCAGGCCCAGCATCCAGAACCAGGCGGAGTCGAAGAAGCTGAACACCCGGAGAAAGCGCGGCGGTGGCTTGCCGAGGCGACGGTAGAGCCGGTCAGCGGCCTTCTTCTCTTCGTCGAGCCGGCCCAGCTCGCGCTTCAACGAGCGCAGCCGCTCGGAGATCGGAACGCCGGCGCCGCAGTAGGGGCACTTCACCTGGTCGGCGTCGGCGAGCGGCACCGGCCCCTCACAGCTGGGACAGGTGAGCGGCTTGACGTCGACGGCCGAGGGTTCCACTCCGGCCGGCGAGCTTAGACCGCGCGACGTCTCAAGGCGCGCGCAGGTAGAGGCCGGTGAAGCGCGGCACCGAGCGGTCGGGGCGAAATGGGATCTCGGTCGAGAAGCCCGGCACCTGCCAGCTGTCGACCAGCCGATAGCCGATGGCCTCGAGTTGCGAAAGCAGCTGCGCGCGGTTGAAGACGTGATGAGCGACGTAGACCGGCCCGCTGTTCTGCAGGGTCACCCACGGCGCGCCGTCTTGCAGCGGCAGCTTGTTGAGCACCAGGTGCTTGGGGGGCGACTTCATCGCCGCGAGCATCTGCGCCAGGGTGGGCGACTCGATGTACTGCAGCGCTCCGGCGCTCATCAGCACGTCGCTGCCGTCGGCGTCTGCCGGTCGAACGGTGAAGCGAAGCTGGCTGTAGCCGCGCTCCTTCGCCAACGCCCTGCCCTTCTCGACCACCGCGGGCACTTCGCACACCGTCCACTCGAAGCCGGCGGGGTAGCGGAGGTACGGGCGGTACACGTGATACTGGCCGCCGGTGTAGCCGCCGAGATCGAACAGCCGGGTGCCGTCGCCGATCAGCCGCTGCAGCCAGAAGAGCACCGGGTAGTCGTGGGGCAGCAAGGTGGCGAAGCGCTCGCCCAGGTCCCCTGCGAACTCCGCGTGGTCGAAACCGAGCCTCGAGCTCGGCGGAGCGGAGCGAAGTGCCTCGGAGAAGCTCGCGAAGACGCCTCGGCAGTGGCCATACGCAGCAGGGGTGGCGAACACCCGTTCGTAACGTTCTTCGCGAAGACGCCGTACCGACGCCAGCTCCTTCAGGCGGTGCATCGTGGTGTCGAGCATTTGCCGCAGTGCTCCCGCGGCGCCCAGCTTGATGGTCAATGTGGCAGTCATGGCGCACGCCAAAACTGCAGCGTGCGTGCCACGAGCCGTGGTTGGGTCTTCACCCGAAAAATGGTTCACAATCGACACCCAAGCTCCGCGGCACGAACGGATCATGATGGGCACTGAAGCCGGGCTGAGGCAGCTGTTCGAGCGGCAGGTGGCGCGCGGCGTCTTTCCGGGAGGCCAGCTGGTCGTTCGGCGCCGCGGCGAAGTGCTCTGCGATTTCGCGGTCGGGATCGCGCGGCGCGAAGGCGGCGTTCCGGTCACCCGCGCCACGCGCTTCGCGGTGTTCTCCGCCAGCAAGCCGGTCGCAGCGATCGCAATGGCGATGCTCGAGGAGCGCGGCGCGCTGAAGCTCGACGACCCGGTCGCGCGCTGGTTCCCGGAGTTCGCCGCCAACGGCAAAGGCGAGCTGACGGTGCTCGACGTGCTCACCCACCGCGCCTGCGTCTTCACGCCTGACCTGCTCGCGCACCCGGAGCGCTGGGGCGACGACGCGGCGGTGCGCCAGGCGCTGATCGAAGCGGTGCCGCGCTACCCGCGAGGCACGCTGGCGTACATGCCGTACGAGTTCGGGTGGATTCTCGCCGAGGTGGTGCGCGGAGTGACCGGCCGCTCGCTGCGCGACTTCGTGCGCGACGAGATCGCGACGCCCGCGGGCATTCCCGGTCTGCGCTACGGCGCCACCGCCGAAGAGCTCGACGGGCTCGCCCTCACCTACTGGCTCGGCACCCAGAAGGTGTACGTCGCGGGTCACGAGCTCTCGCAGACCTTCGAGCACGACAACAACCTGCCCGCGGTGCTCACCGCGTTCGTGCCCGGCGCGGGCCTGGTGTGCACCGCGAACGATCTCGCCGCGTTCTACGACGCGCTGCTGAGCGGCAAGTTGATTCGGCCCGAGACGCTCGAGCGGTGGAACACGCCTCCGCGCACGGCGTTCGATCGCAGCAACCGGCTGCCGCTCCGGGTGGGGCGTGGCGTGCTGTTCGGCAACCTCACCCCGTCGATCTACGGCTGGTGGGGAACGCAGCGGGTCTTCGGTCACGCCGGAGCGTTCAGCGCGCTCGCCTACGCCGATCCCGATCACCAACTCGCGGTGGGCATCGTGACCAACGGCAACCGCGGGCCTTACGAGAGCCTGCTGCGATTTGCGCCGTTGGGCTCGGCGATCCGCCGGGCGTTCGGTATACGTGCGCGATGACCAGACTCCTCGGGGGGATGCTGTTCGCTTCGGTGTTCACCGCCTGCGTGACGACCGGCAACACCGACGGCGGCAGCGGCGGTGGCGCGGCGACCGGCGGCGGCAGCGCGGCGGGCGGAGGCTCGGCGGCCGGCGGTGGCTCAGCAGCCGGCGGAGGAACGGCGACGGGCGGCGGCGGTTCGGCGACCGGCGGCGGCAGCGCGACCGGCGGCGGAGGCGGCTCGCTCAACGGCTTCACCCCGGGTCCCTCCGGCTGCACCGCGCTCACCGTGAACGCGGGCATGAACGTCGGCGGCTACAACTCCGACCGCTTCAACTGGAGCGACGGCAACTGCCAGGCCCGCACCGCCTCGCTGGTGCGCAACGACGCGTCTGATCCCGGCGGCTCGAACGGCGGCTTCCTCCGCCAGCTCACCTGGACCGGCGCGAACAACCAGCAGATGACCAGCAACGGCACCGGCGCCAACGGGTGGAACGGCTGGGGCTACGTGGTGAACCACTACGCGAGCACCTCCGACGAGTCGACCAGCCACCAGGGCACCTGGCGCACCGTGCTCGCGGGCCGTCACCACGCGATTCACGAGTTCAAGGTTCGGCAGCAGCCCGGCGGCCCGGTCGACGTCACCATTCACTGGATGTTCGCCACCGGCAAGAGCCACCCGCTCTACGCGATCACCTTCGACTCCTCGCCCGCGGGAATGAACGCGGTCACCGCCGACAGCCGCGCGCCCTACGGCGACCTCGCGTTCGACGGCACCAACGGAGACATCGCCGGCGTGGGCTGGGGCGACAAGTACCGCTTCGTCACCACCGGCAGCGGCCCGGTCACCCAGAACACCGGGTGGGACTACTCGCAGTCGAACGCGGTGCCCTACGTGCAGATGTGGGCCAGCAGCGTCGATGCCGAGATGGGCGCGGTGCAGACGCTCCCGTTCAGTCAGCAGGTGGCGGGCGGCGACTACGGCGGCGGCCTGCTCGGCCAGCAGTGCTGGGGAAAGACGAGCGCGAACCAGGGCTCGGGTTGCCACGCGATGGGGTGGACGATGCCCACCGACTGGATGTGGCCGTTTCAGCTCAACCAGTACGAGCTGCCGTACGTGACCACCTCGCACCGGCTGGCGTGGGGCGAAAACTACGGCGCGGTCGGCCAGACCGACAACAACGCCTTCGGGGTGAGCTACTCGGGCTACCCGTACTTCAGCTACACGGTGGCGATGGTGGTGGCGGCGCACTCGCTGTCGCCCACGCTGGCGGAGGCGACCGAGATCGAGCACCTCACCGGCGCCACCCTCACCGCGTCGACCGGCACCGTGGCCACTCAGAGCAACGCGGGCGTGGGCCGCACCGACCCCGCCACGCTCGCCAACGCCGGCTATGACCCGGTGTACGCGACCTACCAGCTCGCCGCGGCATCGAACCAGGTCACCGCCACGCTCACCCCCGCGGCCGGTCCGATCGCCTCGCCGATCTTCCGCATCACCGGGTTCACCGCCGCGCAGCTGGCGAGCGTGACCCTCAACGGCGCACCGCTGACCGCCGATCAGGGCTACTTCGCCACCGTCGACGCCGCGAGCCACGAGCTGTGGCTGACGCTGAACGGCACGGTGACCTCCGCGGTCACGCTGCACCTCGAGTAGCTCAAGCGGTCGCCACCCCGGTCGACTTCAGGCTGTTCTCCCAGAGCCGCGAGCGCAGCTGCTCGTTCTTCGCCTGCCCGCCGATGCCGATCTGCTTCTCGTCGGCGTAGAGGTGGCCGGTGTCGCTCTGCACCGCCGGCGAGCTCGCCAGGTAGACCGCGGTGCTGGCGCCTTTTTCGACCGGGCGCGCGAAGAGGCCGAACAGCACCGACATCGCCTTCGGCAGATCGTTGAGCAGCTCGGTCTTCACCACGCCGGGGTGCATCGCGTTCACCGTCACCCCGCTGCCCTTCAGCCGCTGGGCGAGCTCGAGGGTGAAGAGAATCAGCGCCAGCTTGGTGCGGCCCATCGCGCTGGTGAACGAGTAGCCCTTCTCGAGCTTGAGATCGTCGAGGTCGAGCTTGAGGCCCATGGTGCGGGTGGCGACGTTGACGATTCGCGCCGGGGCGCTCGCCTTCATCGTGTCGAGCAGGAGGTGGGTGAGCAGGAAGTGCGAGAGGTAGTTGGTGGCCCAGACGCGCTCGAAGCCTTCGGCGGTGAAGTCGCGCTGCTTGAGGAAGATGCCGGCGCAGTTCACCAGCACGTGGAGCTTCGCGTGGCGCGACTTGAACTCGGAGGCCGCGCGGCGCACGTCGGCCTGGAGCGAGAGGTCACACAGCAAGAGCTCGACGTTGGCGTTGCCGGTCTCGGCGACGATCTGCTTGCGCGCTTCCTCGCCCTTCTTGCCGTCGCGGCAGAGCAGCACCACCGTCGCGCCGCGTGCCGCGAGGCCCTTGGCGGTCTCGAACCCGATGCCCCGGTTGGCTCCGGTCACCAATGCGATCTTCCCGTTCATCGATTCCATGGCGTCTCCTTGAGGGTGAAAACAGGCTACGGAGAAGACGCTGGGTCATCAATCACGTCTCATTTGAGCTATCATCAACCTCGAGTTGACGATTCGAGGCACCGACGAGCTGTTCAGCGGGGTGATGCCCTTCTTCCAGGTGGCGGAGGAGCGGAGCTTTCGGAAGGCGGCGCAGCGGTTGGGAGTGACCTCGGCGGCGGTCAGCAAGGCGGTGCTCAAGCTCGAAGAGAGCCTGGGGGTGAAGCTGTTGGTGCGCACCTCGAGGACGGTGGCGCTCACCCCCGAAGGAGCGACCTTCGCGGCGCGTTGCCGGGAGGCGATCTCCAGCGTTCAGGCCGGGCGCGAGCTGATTCTGGAGGCGCAACGGCAGCCCACCGGTGAGGTCGCGATCACGGTGCCGTTCATTCTCGGGCGCATCGTCACCCGCGATCTCCACCTGCTCGGCGCGCGCTACCCCCGGCTGACGTTTCGCGTCTCGACCACCGACCGGCTGGTGCGGCTGCCCGAAGAGAAGGTCGACGTCGCGCTGCGCATCGGGCCGCTGGAGGACTCGACGATGATCGCCCGGCATCTGCGCGGCTCGCGTTGGGTCACGGTGGCGGCGCCGTCGTACGTGGCTCAGCGCGGCGCGCCGGCTCAGCCCGGAGAGCTGGAGAAGCACGAGTGCCTGCAGTTCGTCAGCCCCGATGGCCGGCCTCGCGATTGGACCTTCCTCGATCGTCACGCGCGCCACGTGCTCACCACCCGGGTGAAGGGCCGGCTGTTGATCGATCAGGGTGAACATCTGTTGGATGCCGCCGCGGCTGGGTTCGGCATCTGCCAGGTGCTCGACTTCATGGTCGGCGAGCAGCTCGCCCAGGGCCGGTTGGTCGAGGTGCTGCCGGAGTGGGCAGCGAATGGACCGCCGATTCACGCGCTGACGTCACCGGAGAGAAGCCGGGCGCCCGCGGTGAAGGCGGTCGTTGGGCATCTGGTGGAGACGCTGCGGAAAGTGATCTGAAGGCGCGGCCCTTCGACGTGGCGGCTTCGACGTGGCGGCTTCTTGTGCCGCGCGTAGACAGGGCTGTCCCTCACCCGCGAGAGCCTATGGCTCTCGTCGGCCTCTCCCAATGGAGAGGGACCACTCGGAGCGCACGTCGTAGTTTGGATCGGGTGGCTCGACCGGTGGGCGCAACTCGAGCGGTACGTTCTTCAGGTTGATGCGCACCCGGTACCAGGCGGTGGCGCGGCCGCGGTTGGTGTCGACGATCACGTCTTCGGCCGAGAGCTTCGACGCCGCTTCGGGGTGCCGTTCCTTCCAGCGCTGGAGCCCGGCGAGCGCGTCGGGCTTCAGCTTCGCTTGGGCGATGGTGATCACCGGCAGCGGCTCGGGCGCGGGCGCCTCGGGCTCGGAGTCTTGCCGGGCAGCGAGTGCCAGCAGCGCGTCGAGCGTGCCCGGCTTCTCGTCGATCGCCGCGTGGGCGTCGCCGTGGGCCTTCAGCAGCGCCGGCACGGTCTTCAGCGTGAAGTCGCGCGGGTCGCAGCCGAGAAAGTCGCCCCACGCCAGCGGCATCGAGACGCGGGCGTCTTCGCGGGCGCGCACCGAGTACGCGCTGCAGGTGGTGCGGTCGCGCGCGTTCTGGTTGTAGTCGAGGAACACGCCGTGGCGGCGCTCCTTGGTCCACTCGGCGGTGGCGATCGCGGGCGCCCGTCGCGCCACCTCTTTCGCGAACGCCTGGGCCGCGCGGCGCACCTCCGCGAACGGCCACTTCGGCTCGATCCGCACCCAGACGTGCGCGCCGCGCGAGCCGGAGGTCTTCGGCCAGCCGGTGAGTCCGAGCTCGCCCAACACCTCGCGCGCGACCGCGGCGACTTCGACGATCTGCGGCCACTCCACCCCGGGCACGGGATCGAGATCGATGCGCAGCTCGTCGGGCCGATCGGAGATCGCTGGCCCGCACCGCGTGAGGGTGAAGCTCGATGCAGCCCAGGTTCGCCACCCACGCCAGCCCGGCCGCGTCTTTCAGCACCACCTCGCTCGCCACTCCGCCCGACGGGTACTTGAAGGTCGCCAGCGAGATGAACGGCGGCACCTCTTTCGGCGCCCGCTTCTGAAAGAACGGCTCGCCCGCGGCGCCGTCGACGTAGCGCTTGAGCACCATCGGCCGGTTCGCCGCGCCCCGGAGCGCGCCGTCGGCGACCTCGAGGTAGTACTGCACCAGCTGCAGCTTGGTGATGCCGGCCTGCTCGAAGTACAGCTTCGACGGGTTGGAGACGCGCACCTCCTCGCTGCCGATGCGCAGCGTCTCGTGCTCGCTCTTCGCCATTCGTCAGCGGTAGTGGCGGTACCCGCCGCGCGGGTGCGCGTAGTACTGGCCGCGGCCGTAGTACGCGCGCGGAGGCGCGACCACCGTGCGGCTGCGGTAGTTGTAGAGATACGTCGGCTCGCTCCGGTAGTAGCGCCAGCGGCCCGCGTCGCGCCAATACCAGTGCCCGCCCCAGTAATACGTCGGGTAGCCCTGGTAGTAGATCGGCGTCGAGGTCGCGATGTACGTGTCGGGCGGGTAGCCGTTGTCGGCGTAGGTGTAGTCGACGCCCACGCCTCCCCAGCAGCCGCACAGCAGCAACAGCCCAGCGATCGCGCGTTTCATTGATTCACCGTCACTTTCTCGTGGTGGCCGGCGTGCTCGCGAATGTGACCGGCGAGCGTGGTGCGCTGCTCGGGGGTGAGCAACGGCACCACCGCCTCGTAGAACGCGAACTGACGGGCCGCGCCCTGGGCCGAGAGCGAGGCGGTCGACTGGGTGGTGACGGCAGTGGCGTCGAAGGTGGTGCCGGCGAAGGCCTTGGCGAAGGCGTCGATCTGCCCGTCGACCACCGCCTTGTCGATCTTGGTGACCCGCGAGCCCTTGAGCGCGGCGGCGATCTTCTCGGCCTGCGCGGGCTGGAGCGAGAGCTCCTTGGTCATCAGCGCGATCGACGAGTCGGCGTCGCGGCTGTCGAGCGGCTGGTCGATGTTGAGGTGCTTCCACACGGCCCAGTGGGCGCGCACCTTGTTGCCGAGCTCGATCCGCTCCGGGGCCGAGAGGGTGGCGTGGAGCGCGTTGAGCGGGCCGCCGACGCAGCCGTGAATGCCCGAGGCGGAGCCGGCGAGCTGGGCGACCTTGTCGTCACCGGCCTTGGCGTCGACCTTACCGGCCGCGACGCCGTCGGCGATCTGCAGCAGCAGCGCCTGCTCCTGCTGCTCGACCGGCTCGAGGCAGTCGTGAATCTGGTCTTGAAGCTGATCGACCTTGGCCTGCTTGGCGGGCTCCTCACCGAGGGTGTCGAGGGCGAGCTCGACGAACTGGGTGATCCCACCGTGCTGGTGGTGACGATCGTGCTCGAACAGCGCCAGGGTGGCGTCGTCGGGCGGCTCGGGCGCTTCGGCGCGGGCAGCGCCTGCCAGGGTCAGCAGCGCGCAGAACAGGGAAGTTCGTTTCATGGTCGCTCGCTTTCTGCCGCGATGAGTAACGCGTGGGAGTGGAGGTGACACGCGCGATCGCGCGGTGGTTTCCGCCCGGTGACGAATGCCCCGGTTACCGCACCGGAGTGACCCGGCCGGTGAACACCTGCCAGCGGCCGTCCTGCTTCTTCCAGCTGCGGGTGTACTTGTGGGGGCCGTCGATCTTCTCGCCGTCGTAGGTGCCGGCGAGCATCGCCTTCACCGAGGTGTGGGCCACCGGGCCGGCGACCTTCACCTCGAGGCCGTCGAGCGTCAGGCCGGTGAGCTTCAGCCGCTTCTTGCTGTGGGCGTCGAGGTCGTCGTCTTTGTAGACGATGTCGCCGTCGGGCCCGGTGAAGGTGAGCTCGTCGTGGAGCAGCGCGCGCAGCGCCTCGACGTCGTTGGCGAGCATCGCCAGCCGGAGCTTCTCTTCTGCCTCGCGCACTTCCTGTTCGATGGTGTCCACGGCGCGCAACAAAACGCAGCCCGGCGCGACAAACAAGATGTGACCTTCTTCGCCGCTCCCCTCACCGCCGTCGCCGCCGTGCCGGCCCGGGTGGTGCCCGAGCGTGAGAAGGTGTCGTTCGTCGCGGTCGAGTCCACGGTTCTCCTGGCCCCACCTGTTTCGAGGGCGCCTGGGAGAACACATTGGACCGACTGAACGAAGTCACCCGCCCGTTGCTCCAGCAGCTCGCCGCTCCGAAGCCACCTGCGCAGGTCGCGTTCGAGGAGCGCCTTCAGAAGGCAGCGGAGGCCACCAAAGTGCAGTGCGCCGCGCCGATCGAGCCGGCCAACGACGTCAGCCTGATCGACCCGATGGCGCTGGTGCGCTCGATGCTGCGCCAGGTGGAGACCGAGTTCACCCTCGGCGAGCAGGCGCTCAACAAGGTGCTGGAGGCGGCGAAGGTCGGCAAGGAGCTGAAGCCGGCCGAGCTGCTCAGCCTGCAGGCGCGCATGCAGCGCTACGATCTGCAGAGCCAGCTGATGTTCAAGCTGATCGAGCAGCTGGTGGGCATTCTGAAGGCGCTGCTGAAGACCGAAGTCTAGAGCACGCAGCCGGGCACGGGGATGCCGGAGCCGAGCGCGATGTTCTTCGCCTGAATCAGCTCGCGGTTCCAATAGCAGAGCGTGTCGGCCTCATAGAGATAGCCGTACTGGTAGAGCGTGGGGTTGGCGGGCTGGTGAATCAGCAGCAGCGGGTCGGGGTCGAACAGAGCACGGTGGCGGCGCTCGACCACCGCCTGGGCGGCGTCGAGCTCCTGCTGGGCCTTGTCGAGCATCGGGTGCGGGTCGTTGCCGGCGAGGTAATTCATCACCCCGCGGTAGACGGAGGCGACGAAGCGGGCCCGGTGGGCAGTGACCTCGACGCCGTCGATCACCTCGGCCTCGAAGCCCTCGGAGGTGTCGAGCCCGAGCCCATCGACCTCGGTGGCGTAGGCCTCGAGATCGGTGGCGAGCTGCTCCAGCGGCTGGAGGCGCGTCGAGTCGAAGCCGCCGAGCGTGCCGCCGTCGAGCTTGGGCAGGTCGGGCACATCGACGCGATCGGGCTGCGAGAAGATGCCGGAGCCGCGGCCGTAGTCGATCAGCTGATCGCGGCCGGCGATGTACGCGGCGAGGCGCTGCTCGATCAGCCCGTGGTGCTCGGTCTCTCCGTAGCGGCGAATCAGGTCGGCGAGCTTCTTGCCCTTGTCGCCGAAGGGCGCGTAGGCGTCGGCGATCGGCGCGTCCCAGGTGTCGTCGAGGTGGTACGCCCAGCGGAGGGTGGCGCGATCCTGCTGCCAGTAGCCCCACTCGAAGCCGGTGCTGAACTCGACGTACTCGTCGAGCGTGCCCGAGGCCTTGAGGTTGTGGAGGTCGGTCCACCGCGAGCGCAGGTAGAGCGGCAGGTAGGTGGGCACCGAGTTGTCGAACGCCACCCAGTAGGCGCTCTCGGGCAGGTAGCCGGAGGTCTTGCCCGACTTCAGCCGCGCCTCGAGGAAGGTGCGGTGGTCGGTGAAGTCGTCGTAGCTGTAGGCGCCGCCGGCGTCTTCGTAGAGGTCGAAGTACATCACCGAGTGCACCCAGGGCACGATCGCCGGGTTCGCGAACTGCACCAGGAAGTAATACTGGAGCGTCTGCCCCATGTAGCTGACCTGGAGGTTGGGGTAGTTCCCCATGTGAATGGTGGCGCTCATCTCGCAGCCGGGCGCCGCGGTCTGCAGCGCGTCGTACGAGAGGTTCACCGCGTCGATGAAGGTCTGCGGCGGCTCGTTGAAGAACTCACCGAACGACAGGTTCACGCAGTCGAAGTTGATGCCGTCGTTGACGAGGTGAAAGCGGCGCTCGATCTCGGCGCGGTCGGTGGTCATGCCGTCGACCAGCTCGTAGGCGTTCTGGAGGTCGCCCGAGCCGAACAGCTCGATGCCGATGCCGGTCTTCACTCCGCGCCCGTGCGCGTAGCCGACGATCTGCTTGGTGTGCGCCTGCCAGGCGGCCGCCTTCGCGGAGTCGTGGATGATGTCGTTCAACCCCGCCCACTGGATGTAGTTGCCGCGGTTCTTGATCAGGAAGTCGATCGTGCGCTTCGCGCCGGTCACGCCCTTGTCGCTCGGCACCCAGAAGTCCCACAGCGCTTCGATGGTGTGCAGGGTGTGGAGGTGGAGGCCGCGCTTGCCCTTGATCTCGGGGGCGTACTCTTTGCCCAGGTCGGTGGTGGCGCCCTTGGTCAGCGTCGCGGGCACGATCGTCTTCCACGGGTGGAGGAAGCGGTAGCCGAGGATCTCCATCACGTGGGCGACGCCGTACTGAACGCCCAACGGCATGCCGCCGGTCACCGTGAAGCGCTGGCCGTCTCCGTCGAGGCGATAGCAGTCGGTGCAGTCGGTGCGCGGGACCACCGCGATCACGTAGCCGCCATGGCCTTTGATCTCGTCGGCGGGCTTGCTGACGATCTTGTGGTTCAGCGGCTGGGTGTCGGGCACGAACTCCAGGCTCTGGGCGACCAGCGGGTCGGTGTCGGAGGTCGTGTAGAAGGTCAGGCCCGGATCGGTGCTGTTGCAGCCGAGGAGCGCGAGGGTCAGCAGGGGGATGTACCGGTGCACGATTCGGCGCGCTTAGCATCACTCGGGAGGTGGATGAAAACAGCCTTGGGTAGGGGTGCTGTTCGTGGTTCGCGGCAGGTGGCTTGTCGGACTCCGCCCGCGATTTCGTGGCCAGCCGTGCGCTGCGGAGTGTGCCCCACGAAGTTGGGTATGGGGCGCCGGCGGAGCCCTTTGACGAGCGCTCGACAAAACGTCTGCAACCAGCACCACCAACTGCGTGCGTTTTGTCGAGTGACCTTCAGGGGTCTCCGCCGCCGCCGGGCAATGCCGTCGCCACGCACGCCCGCGTCGCACGGCTGGTGCTCAATCGCGGGCGGAGGTCGCGCGAGCAGTGCCGCGAACCAACCCCAGCGCCCCAATCAAGGCAGTGCAGAGCTGATCGCGCTGAGGAGCGCGTCGCGCTCGGCGGTGGTGCGAATGCGGTCGAGGCCGACGTAGAGCTCCCACCATGAGCCGAACGCGGTGAGAACCAACGCGGAGATCGCGAATCCAAGCTCGATCGTGGTGGGCCGCCCTGGCGGGACACGTCCGAAGCAGACGCAGATCCCCGCGTCGGTACCTTCCTTCGGGAGGATGACGCTGTCGTGTCGTGCCGACTCGATCATCGCGGCGATCAGCGACGCCGCCACACCGAAGCCCATCGCCACTACTCCTGGCGTGAAGGATGGCCGCGCGTCGTCGAACGCCTCCAGCTCGAGCATCAGCTCGGTGCGCCGCTTGGGGATCAAATCGACGTGCGCCTGAGTCAGGGTCGTCGCAAGTAGCAGAGCGAGCATTCCGAGAGCATAGCCTCTACGCCGTCAACACCTGCCACCGTGCATACAGCCAGTCGACTTCACGGGTCGCCGCTTCGAGCTCGGCGAAGAGCCGGGCCGATTCACTCGCGTTGCTGAAGATCTCTGGCTTCGCCAACTCCGCCTCCGCCGCCGCCTTCTTCTTCTCGGCGGCCTCGATCGCCGCTTCGATGCCATCGAGCTCGCGCTGGTCCTTGTAGCTGAGCTTGTTGGTCTTCTTCGGCGCGGGCGCTGGAGCGGCCGCCACAGCGGGCTTCGGCTTCTCCACCGGCTTCGGCTTCTCTGCCGGCTTCGGCCCGCCCTGAGACGCCAGGCGCCGGTACATCGAGTAGTTGCCCTCGTAGCGGGTCACCTTGGTGCCGCCTTCGAAGACGAGCAACGAGGTCGCCACCTTGTCGAGGAAGTACCGGTCGTGGGTCACCAACAGCACCACGCCCTGAAACTCGATCAACAACCGCTCGAGCACGTTCAACGTGACCAGGTCGAGATCGTTGGTGGGCTCGTCGAGCACCAGCACGTTCGCGCTCTCGAGCAACAGCCGCCCCAACAGCAGCCGGTTGCGCTCGCCGCCCGACAGCGCCTTCACCCTCATGCGCTGCACCGGAATCGGGAACAGCAGGTCGTCGAGGTAGTCGCTCTTGCGCACCCGCTTGCCGCCGAACTCGACGTACTCGCCCTCGGTGAGCGCCTCGGCCACCGTCTGCTCGGGGTCCAGCTGCCCGCGGAGCTGGTCGTAGTACGCGATGCGCGTCTTCGGCCCGTGGATCACCTGGCCCGAGTCGGGCTCGAGATCCTTGGTGAGCAGCCGCACCAGCGTCGTCTTCCCCGCGCCGTTGCGCCCGAGCAGACCGATGCGCTCGCCGGGCTGAACGATCAGGTCGATGCCCTCGATCACCTTCTGCGCGCCGTACGACTTCGAAGCCTTGCGCGCCTCGATCACCGTCTGCGACAGCCGCGGCGCCGGCGCCACCTGCAGCTCGGGCACCTTCGGCCGCTGGAAACCCTTCTCGGCCAGCAGCTTGCGCGCGCGATCGATGCGGGCCTTCGACTTGGTGCGCCGCGCCTCCACGCCCTTGCGCAGCCAGGCCACCTCCTGCGCCACCCACCGCTCGTGCTTGTGCTGCGCGGTCTGCGCCTGCTCCATCGCGACGTACTTCTGCTCCAGGTACGACTCGTAGTTGCCGCCGTAGCTGACCAGGCCCCCCCGCTGGCTCTCCGACACGTACGGCTCGACCTCGACGATCCGGTCGACCAGGCCGTCGAGAAAATACCGGTCGTGGGTCACCAGCAGCAGCGAGCCCTCGCGGCGATCGAGCTCCTCTTCGAGCCACTCGGTCGTCTCGGCGTCGAGGTGGTTGGTGGGCTCGTCGAGCATCAGCAGGTCGGGGTCGGTGAGCAGCGCCCGCGCGATCGCGATTCGCTTCTTCAAGCCGCCTGAGAGCTGATCGATCTGCCGCTCCCACTGGTCTTCGTCGACGCCCAACCGCTGGAGCAGCTTCTTGGCGTGAAACCCGGTGTCCCAGCCGCCGAGGCGTTCGATCCGCTCCGCCAGGTGGGCGACCTCCTCCAGGCGCTTGTCGTCGTGCGAGGTCTCGAGCTCCTTCGACAGCCGCGCGTGCGCGTCCAACGCCTCGCGCAGCGGCGCCTGCGCCACGGTGAGCTCCGACGACGGCGTCGCCCCCGCAGGAAATGCGGGCTCCTGCGGAAGGAAGGTCACCCGTGCGCCCCGCTTCAACTGCAGCGTGCCGGTGTCGGGGGTGACCTCTTTGGCGAGAATTCGCATCAGGGTCGACTTGCCGCAGCCGTTCACGCCGACCAGGCCGACCCGCTCACCCTCCTCAATCACCAACTCGACGCGGTCGAAGATGGTCCGGGGGCCAAAGGTCAGGGTCACGTCGAAAGCGCGAAGGAGCGTTGCCACGGCGCACGCATAATCTGCGCGGGGCTCTGCGACAACGTGCCGCACGCTTCGCCTCGCCGGCGGAGGTATTCATTGAACCGTGAGGATCGCTCTCGCCGCGTTGTTCCTGGTCGCCGCCTGCGGGCCAGAAGACTCCGCTCCCACCGGCCCGCTCGCCCACGGCACCAGCGCCTCCGGCAAGTACGCGCTCGACGTCTACACCGATCCCCAGCCGCCGGTGCGCGGGCAGATCTCCGCCCGGCTGGTGCTCACCGAGAACGGTCAGATGGCGCTCGGCCTCGCCCCCAAGCTCACCCCGTGGATGCCCGAGCACGCCCACGGCTCCTCGGTCACGCCGACCGTCTCTGCGATGGAGACCGGCGAGTACTGGGTGAACGATCTCTACCTGCCGATGCAGGGCACCTGGCAGCTGCGCACCGTGGTCGATGATTCGAAAGACGATGAGATCGACGTCACCATCGAAGTTCGTTAGCGCGCTCGTCCTCACCGGGCTCGCGCTGGCGCCGGAGGTGGCGCACGCCCAGGCCTGCTGCACCAACACCAGCGTGCTGTTCCCGGTTCGCGTTCAGCGTGGCGACACCGCGGCGCTCGGGCTCTCGGTCAACGGCCGGGGCGAGACCGGCGGCTACGACTCCCGCAGCAGCTGGGCCGGCGCGCCCAACGGCACCCGCGACGTCTCGTTCGAGCAGCGCCTGCTCGCGGCGGTGCGGCCCTGGCGCGAGCTCCAGTTCTCGCTCGGGCTGCCCTTCGTCGAGAGCTACCGCGCGTCGCCCGGCATCTCCGAGGGCGGCGGCGGCATCGGCGACCTGATGGCCGGCGCCCGCTACGACTTCATCGACGTGCAGAACGCCACCGGCTTGCCCGGGCTGGCGGTGCTCGCCGGCGTCACCGCGCCCACCGGCACCGCGGTCGATCAGGCCCACCACCTGCTCGCCACCGACGCCACCGGCCAGGGCGCCTGGCAGGGCTCGCTCGGCGTGGCGAGCGACTACATCATCGGCGAGCGCATCGTGCTCGAGCTCACCGGCGCGGTCACCGGCCGCCTGGCGCGAAAAGTCGGCGACGTGCAGGAGCAGCTCGCTCCGCTGTTCACCGCCGCCTTCGCCGCCGCCTACGTGTTCGACGAGCTGCAGGTGGTGGCGCTCACCCTCGCCTACTCCGCCGAGCCCGACGCCACCATCGACGGCCACACCATTCAGGGCAGCGCGCGCCGCACCACCACCTTCGGGGTGTTCGCCGCGATTCCACTGCCCGAGCGGTTCCGTCTCCAGGCCACCCTGGGCGCCGACGTGCCGGTGGTCGGCCTCGGCCAGGGGCAAAGCACCGGCGTCTCGCTCACGGTGATGGCGCTCAAGCTCTGGTAGCGGCAAAATTCGCCTCGACGCGTGGCGGAGTCAGCACACCCCTCAGACGAAGCGATGAACGCTTTTCTCGCCGGCCGATCGCCGCCGGCGGAGCTGCCGCTGATCGCCGAGCACCTCGATCGCTGCGACCGCTGCCGCGACAAGGTGCTCAACGCCGCCAAGGCCTTCGCCAGCACGATGGGCAGCCGGGTTTCGCTGCGGCCCCACGACGCCGGCCAGGGCGATCTGGTGGGCCGCTACGTGATTCTGGCGCGGCTCGGCTCGGGCAGCTTCGGCACCGTCTACGCCGCGTTCGACCCCGAGCTGGAGCGCAAGGTCGCGCTCAAGGTGCTCTCGGCCGACACCAAGGGCTCCGCCGCCCGGGAGCTGATGGGCGAGGCGCAGGCGCTGGCCCGGCTGTCTCACGCCAACGTGGTGCCGGTGTACGACGTCGGCGAGCACCAGGGTCACGTCTTCATCGCGATGGAGCTGGTGAAGGGCACCACCCTCACCGAGTGGCTGAAGACGCCGCGCAAGCCGCGCGAGGTGCTGAAGCTGTTTCACGAGCTCGGCGCGGGCCTGCTCGCCGCTCACCAGGCCGGGCTGGTGCACCGCGACTTCAAGCCCGACAACCTGCTGGTGGGAGACGACGGTCACGGCCGGGTCTCCGACTTCGGGCTGGCGCGGGTGGTGGAGACGCCGGGCAACACGCGCGAGCCGTCGTTGGTGATGGCCGGCACGCCCGCGTACATGAGCCCGGAGCAGCTCGAGAACAAGCCGGCCGACGCGCGCAGCGATCAGTTCAGCTTCTGCGTCGCGCTCCACGAGGCGCTGTTCGGCCGCCGCCCGTTCGGCGGCGAGAACATCGTCGAGCTGCGGGAGTCGATGCAGAAGCGCCCGCAGATTCCGCTCAAGGTCGGCGTCGCGCTCTCGATCCGGCAGATGATGCTGCGCGGGCTCTCCGAGAACCCGGCCGATCGCAACCCGTCGATGAACGAGGTGCTCGGGCCGCTGGAGGACCCCAACGCCTGGCCGCGCCGGGTTCGCCTCGGGCTCCTTGCGATCGCCGCCGCGCTCACCGTGGTCTGGGCCACCCTCAACGTCGCCAAGCCGCCGCCTCCTCCACCTCCGTGCGCGGGCGCGGAGCGGTTGCTGATGGGCACCTGGGACCCCGCGCGGGCCAGCGCGCTCACCGCCGCGCTCCAGCAGGGCACCCCGCCGGTCTCCGACGGCACGCTCCAGCAGGTGACCACCGCGCTCGACCGCTGGGCGAAGGCGTGGGTGGCGGAGCGCACCGCCGCCTGCGAGGCGACCCGGGTTCGCAAAGAGCAGAGCGAGCAGCTGCTCGATCGCCGGGTGGCCTGCCTCGATCGCCGCGTCGCCGAGGTGCGGGCGCTGCTCGACGTGCTCCAGTACGCGCCCACCGCGGAGGTCGAGGACCGCGCGGTGGCGGCGGTGGAGGCGATCACGCCGGTCACGGTGTGCAGCGACAAGAACGCGCTCCTCGACTCGCCGGCTCCGCCCGAGAACGCGGGCGCGCGCAGCCAGGTGCGCGACGCGATCGAGCGGCTCTCCCGCGCGAAGGCGGTGCTCGACTCCGCCGAGCCCACCCAGGCGCTGCCCGAGGCGACGCTCGCGCTCAGCGCCGCCACCGACGCCGGCTACGCGCCGCTGATCGCCGAGGCGCGCCTGCAGGTGGCGCTCGCGCTGGAGGCCGACGGCAAGCACGAAGACGCCGCCCGCGCCGACGCCGAGGCGTTCAAGGCCGCCAACGCCGCGCGCGACGATCGCACCGCCGCCCGCGCCGCGATTCACGCCTACCGCGAGACCGGCCGGCTGGAGCGCGAGCAGGCGAAGAGCGAGGTCTGGCGCGAAGTGGCGCGCTCGTCGGTGGCGCGGCTCCACGACGACCCGCTTTTGCTGGGCGAGTACACCTTCGTCGAGGCCGGCGGCGCCTACGAGCGTCACGACCACGCCAAGGCGGCGACCGGCTACCACGACGCCTGTGAGCTCTACCGCCGCACCCTCGGCCCCTCGGTCGAGCTGGGAAACTGCCTGGTGCGCGAAGGGCAGGCCTGGCTGCAGGCGGGCGACTTCGCCAAGGCGCAGGAGCGCTGCAAGCAGGGCCTGGAGCAGCTCAGCTCGCGCCTCGGCAAGGAGCACCCGACGGTGGCGCTGGCGAAGGTTCGGCTCGCGCTGCTCGAGTACAACCTCGGCGATCTCGATCAAGCGGTGACGCTGCTCGAGGCCGGCCGCGAGGGCATTCAGCGCGCGTTCCCCAAAGGGCACCCGGGCCGGTTCGAGGCCGACTACGTCGCGGTCTACCCGATGCTCGACCACGGCGACGTCGCCACCGCGCGCGCGGCGGGAGAAGAAGCCCGCTCGCTCGCCAAGGCAGAAGGCCTGGAGAGCAAGAAGACCGCGTCAGACGTGCTCTACGCCGAGGTGCTCCGCCGCGAGGGCAAGCTGGCCGAGGCGCTCGCGCTCGCCGAGCCGGCCTGGCAGTGGCGCGACCAGCAGAACCACGGGTCGTCGACGTTGATCGCCGACCTCACCGAGCTGGGGCAGATTCTGGGTCGCGCTCGGGCAGACCGCCAAGGGGCTCACCGCGCTGGAGCGCGCCGCCGAGCTGGCCCAGCAGTCTCCCCAGGAGCTGCTGTTCGGTGGCCGGGCCCAGCTGGCCTATGGGCGGGCGCTGGCGAAGGGGCCGAAGGCGGGCCGGGCGAAGGCCAAGGCCCAGCTCGACGCCGCGGAGCAGGCCTTCACCCAACTGTTACCTGGCGCGTTCAGAAACCGGCTGCTGGCCGAAGTGACCACGGCGCGCGCTTCGTTCTTGCCCTGAGGCCGTCGAGGTTGAAAAACTCGGGAACAGATTGAGCGAAAGGTTCCCCCTCACCGCGGCCTTTCTCGAGGGCGGCGGCCCAGCGCAGAAAGATCTCGCCTCGCAGGAAGAGCTGCTGACGAGGGCGTACGCCGACGCGCGCAAGCGGTACCCCAAGGTGCAGGTGGCGGCGGAGGCGTTCGCGCACCACCTCGGCCGCTTTTGGACCAAGGGCGCCTCCACCCGGCCCACCGAGCTGTTCATCGCGCTCGGCTGTGCGAAGGGCGATCGCGCCGCGCTGCAGACGCTGGCGACCGAGTTTCTGGGCGACCTGGCGATGGCGTTGAAGAAGCTCGAGACGCCGCGCATCGACGTCGACGACGTGAAGCAGGCGCTGCTGAAGAAGCTGCTCGTCTCGGAAGGCCGCGCCGAGCCGCAGATCGCCGGCTACTCCGGGAGCGGGCCGCTGAAGTCGTGGCTGAAGGCGGCGGCGGTGCGGCTGGCGCTCAACCTCAACCGCCCCGGCCGCAAAGAAGACGCGAGCGACGATCTCTCGATGCTCGACCGCGGCGCGCTCTCGGAGGCGCCCGAGCTGCGAATGATCAAGGCGGCCCACCGCGCCCAGCTCTCGCAGGCGTTCACCGACGCGCTCTCACAGCTCGAAGCGGCCGACCGCACCATGCTCCGGCTCCACTACCTGGGCGGGATGTCGCTCGAGGCGCTCGCCACCACCTACCAGGTGCACCGGGCGACCGCGGCGCGGCGGCTGGCGGCGGCGCGCGATCAGGTGCTCGAAGAGACGACCCGGCTGCTCTCGGAGCGACTGCGGCTCAACAGACCCGAAGTGCAAAGTCTGATGAAGGTTCTACGCTCGAACCTCGAAATCTCATTTCACCGCGTGCTCTCAAGCAACTGATCTTGCTGGGCAATCGGCCGAACCGATCAGCAACAACGTTATCGGTGCGACGGTTTTCGGCACCCTGGGTCTTTACGGTATGCGGTGCCCAGGAGACGAAGAGCTGCTCGCTTTCCTTTCGGGAAAACTCAACCCGAAGAAGCGCGCGTCGCTGGAGTCCCACGTCGACGGTTGCAACATCTGCCGGCTGCTGACGATCGCGCTCGCAAAGACGATCACGCTGACCGACGACACGCTGCCGCCGAAGTCGCCGCCGCTCAGCGCCCCGCGCTGATGTTCCACGTCGAACCGATGCAGTCGTCTCCCAGCCCGGTGCAGTCGGTACCCTGGTACGCGGAGGTGAAGGTGCCGGTCCACGCGTAGTCGTTCACGAACGTGCCGGTGACCGTGTACGTCTCGGTGCAGGTGCCGGGGTAGACGAGCGTCGCGGTGAACGAGCCGCCCGGGCAGAACGCGTTGCTGCTCCCGGTGAACTTGTAGTGGGTGGCGTCTCCCGGCGATTGCGGGCCGACGGTGATCAGCTGACCGTTGGACTGAATCTGGAATTGGTTGATGTCGAAGCTGACGATGCCGAAGGTGCAGCTGTAGCTGATCGAGCCGGCGTCGAGCGTGAACAGCCCGTTGGGGTTGCAGCCGCCGTCGATGGTGCCCGCATCCATGCCGCACATCGGGTCGTTCTGAGCGCAGGTGGTCCACTGACCGGTGCCGCCCGGCACGCAGTTCTGCACGCCCGCGCAGCCGTTGGTCGCCACGCAGGCCTGGCTGATGCCGTTGTCGATGGTGCCGTCGCAGTTGTTGTCCATGCCGTCGCACACCTCGGGCGGCGGGTTCGTCAACGGCGCGCACTGGCCCCACTTGCCGCCCGCGACTCCGGAGTCGGGGATGCAGGCCTCGACACCGGCGCACGCGTTCATTCCGCACGCCATCGTGATGCCGTCGTCGCTCACGCCGTTGCAGTCGTTGTCGATGCCGTCGCAGGTCTCGGGCGATTGGCGCACGCCACCGTCGCACGGGCTCCAGTTGCCTCCGACACACTGCCGAACACCTTGCGAGCACGCGCCGACGTTGCTGCCGCAGTACTGCATCGCGCCGTTCACGCACGAAGGCGGGTTGTACTCGTCGTCGTCGCTGGTGTCGGCGCAGCCGGGGTCATCGGGGTAGTCGATCAACCCGTCGTTGTCGTTGTCGATGCCGTCGGCGCACTGCGCGAACTGGCTGGGAATCAGCTCCACCTGCTTCAAGTGCATCGGGTCGTCGCTGTCGGCCTGCAGCCAGCCCGGCCCGGCGTCGGCGAGCTGAAACGGCGCGTAGACCACCATCAAGTCGACCGACGCGTCGGGCGGCAGCGTCACCGGCAGGCTGAGCGAGCTCGGGTCGAACGAGAAGTCGGGGTTCCCGTTCTGGGCCACGCCGATCGCCATCACGTGAAGGTTGGCTTGCCCGACGCTGTGGAGGGTGACGCTCCTGATGTTGTTCATGCCGACCACCGCGCCGTTGAACGTCACCGGGTCGGGCTCGAACTTCAGCTCCGGCTGAATCGGGCCGCCGAGCAGGGTGATGGTGGCGGTCGGCCGGTCGGGGTCGTTGGTGGTCACCACCATCTCGGCGGTGTCGCTGCCGGAGCCGGTGGGAATGAAGTGCACCACCACCGAGACCTGCCCGTTCGCGGGCACGTTGGCGGGAATCGGCCCGAGCGTGAAGTCGGTGCTCCCGTCGGCGGCGATCATCGCGTTCAGGTTCATCGGCGCGCGGCCGTTGTTCTGAATCGTCGCGGTGAGGTCCTTCATCTGACCTTCCGGAACGGCCCCGAAGTCGAGCGTCTGCATCGGCAACCCGAGGGCCGGGTTGTCCATGTTGAGGACCGGTTTTTTGCCGCAGTTACAGCCGGTCGCGATCGCAAATGACGTCAGGACCACCACCACGAGCAGTGAGCGGTGCACGGCGCGAATTCTAGCTGCAATCGCCTCGTGTGCGAGCCAACGCTTCGTGCCACCCTCACCCACACCGGGGAGGATCCTTTTGCGTTCTCAATCGTTCCAAGGCCGAGGAGGCCTGATGCGCCACGTGTTACTGCTTTGTCTCGTCGCTGGAACCGCCCTCGCCGAGGACGCTGACTTCACCGCCGCAGACAAGTACCTCTCGGAGCAGAGCAACGCCCGCGCCTGCGACGGCTTTACCGCCTTCCTCAAAACGCAGCCCAACTCGCCGCTCGCCCGCGAGGCCGAGGCCAAGCGCGATGTCGCCTGCACCCGGGTCGGCAAGGGCAACTACCACGCCGACCTGGTCACGCTGGCCACCACCGGCGAGAAAGACTTCGCCCGCGCCTACGCCGCCTGGGAGCTCGGGCAACGCGGCGAGCGCAGCTACGACGACGCGCTCCAGCTGCTCAAGCAGGCCTCCACCGGCGAAGGGCGTCAGGCCACCCAGGCGAAGCAGCTGTTCCTCGCCGGCACCGTTCGCCAGATGCAGAACGACCTCTACAACGTGAAGCGCTGCGAGCAGCTCTGCGGCGCCGCGCTCGAGCTCGCCAACGCCGAGCAGGCCGCGCAGCTGAGACTGCTCCGCGCCCAGTCGTATGCGACCCAGGCGAACCGGCAGGCCGACGCCGAGCGCGAGTACCTGGACCTCGGCAAGGGCAACACCTCGTTCGCCGACAACGCGCTCTACTTCGCGGGGCAGCTGCGGGAGCAGAAGGGCAACTTCGACGGCGCGCTCGAGCTCTACGACCAGATCGTCAGCCGCTTCTCGCCCAGCACCTCCGACATGATGTCGCAGGCGAAGGCGGAGGCCGCCGAGATTCGCCGCCCGTGGATTCAGCTCTCGATCGGCACCGTCGAGCTGCCCGGCGTGAAGCCGCAGGTGAGCTGGTCGGCCCGCAACCTCGACAAAGACACCTTCCAGTGGAAGGTCGAGAAGGTGGACCCCTTCGCGCAGAAGCCGGAGACCGCGTTCAGCACCGAGCACGGCGTGATCGCGCTCCACGGCTCGAAGGTGAGCGAGTGGTCGACCCCGGTGAAGCCGTCGAGCCACCACGCGCAGGTGAACGGCAACTTCGAGCTCTCGGTCACCGAGCCGGGCGCCTACGTGCTCGAGGGGCGCGACGCCGCCGGCCACACCGCGCGCGCGTTCGCGCTGATCACCACCCACGTCACCGTGGTGAAGGCGGGCGGCAACCAGGCGGTGGTCTGGGTGGTCGACGCGATGACCGGCGAGGCGGTGCCCAACGCGGCGGTGCGGGTGTTCACCTACGACTCCAGCTCGACCTACCGCCAGTTCGACGGCACCACCGACGGCACCGGCGTCGCGCGCTTCGACCTCCAGCGCAAAGACAACGGCTCTTCCAGCCTGGTGGTGTTCTCGAAGGCCAACGGCTCGTTCAGCTACTCCGGCGGCTACACCAACAGCAGCGCTCAGGATTACGAGGAACTGCTGGCCTGGGTGCTCACCGATCGCCCGCTCTACAAGCCCGGCGAGAAGGTGGGCATCAAGGCGTTTCTCCGCAGCCGGCGCGATGGCCCGTCGGTGCCGGTGGCGAACGAGCCGGTGCGGCTGTCGATTCGCGACCCGCTCGGCAAAGAGATCGCCAAGCCCACCCTCACCAGCAACGCGTTCGGCACCGCGACCTTCGAGCTCACCGTGCCGAAGAACGCGTCGCTCGGCGCCTGGTCGATCAACCTCGAGGGAGCCAACCGCGGCTTCAATCACCAGGGCACCGCCTTCCGGGTCGAGGAGTACAAGCCGCCCGAGTACACCGTGAGCGTCACCCCGGTGACCAAGCCGAAGGTCGGCGCGGCGTTCAAGGTGAAGGTCGCCGCCAGCTTCTTCTTCGGCGGCCCGGTGGCGAACGCGCAGGGCCGGGCGCTGGTGAACATCAGCGGCTGGCAGCACCAGTGGGCGCGTTGGCCCGACGAGAGCGAAGAGCCGAACCCGTATGGCTACGGCTACGACGACGAGTACGGCTATCGCTACGGGCGCGGCTACTACGGCGGCAATTACTTCTACGCGCAGCACACCCTGCCCTTCAAAACCGGCGCCGACGGCACCGCCGAGGTCGAGATCCCCGCGCAGCAGGTGCCCGAAGGTCTTCAGGGCCTGCAGTACCAGGTGACCGCGCTGGTGACCGATGCGTCGCGCCGCGAGGTGCAAGGCACCGCCACCCTCCACGTCTCCAAGGCGCCCTGGTTCGCCGACGCGCGCACCGACCGCTTTCTCTACAAGCCGGGCGAGAAGCTGAAGGTCGACCTGCGCGCCGAAGACGCCGACGGAAACCCGGCGTCCCCGCAGTTGCAGGTGCGCCTGGTGCGGCTGGGAGAGAACGACAAGGTCGAGGGCACGCTCTCGCAGTCGAAGGCGAAGCTCACCAACGGCCGCGGCACGGTGACGCTCGACCCCGATGGCCTCGGCGCGGCGCGCATCGAGCTGTTCGACGCCGACGACGCCAAGCTGGAGCACCCGGTGGCCACCACCGACCTCTGGCTCACCAACGAGAACAAGCCGATCATCCCTCGCACGCCGTACTTTCAGCTGCTCACCGACCGCGGGCCGCTCAAGGCCGGCCAGTCCATTCGGGCGCTGATCGTCACCAACAGCCCCGGCGGGCACGCGCTGATCTCGATCGAGACCGATCGAATCAACTCGCTCCAGTCGGTGGAGATGAAGGGCCGCGCCCGCTTCGTCGAGCTGAAGCTCACCCCCGAGATGGTGCCCAACGCCTGGCTCACCGTGTACCGAATCGAGAAGCTGAACGTGTTTCAGCAGCAGAAGCCGATTCAGGTGCACGGCGGCAGCAACGAGCTCGAGGTGAAGGTCGCCTTCGACGCTCCTGCGGTCGAGCCCGGCCAGAAGATCGGCGCCACCGTCAACGTCGAGGGGCTGACCGGCTCCGACAAGACCGAGACCGCGATCACCTTCGTCGACGAGGCGCTCTACGCGCTCGCGCCGGAGCCCACCGGCTTCGTCAACTGGTTCGGCCGCCGGCAGCGGCAGCTCTACGTGCAAACGCGCTGCAGCTTGAACGAGCGCAGCTACCGCGGCCCGCCCGAGAAGCGGCAGGCGCCCACCAGCCAGGCCGCCCGCAACAAAGACGAAGAGCTGGAGCTCGACCGCGACAAGGCCGGCGCCAAGGCCGACTCGCTGGCGAGCGCGAACGGAGCGCCCTCCCCGGTCGCCGCGGCTCCCAAGTCGGCGCGGGCGATGGGCGATGACGCGCCCGCCGATCGCAAGGCCCCCGAGGAGCCCGCCAAGGAGAAGGCGATCAGCCGTGGCCCCAGCGGCTCGCGCGAGCAGCAGAACGCCGCCGAGCCGCCGGTGAAGGTGCGGCAGGACTTCGGCACCAGCGCCGGTTGGT
This sequence comes from Myxococcaceae bacterium, assembly GCA_047602415.1. Classification (GTDB taxonomy): domain Bacteria; phylum Myxococcota; class Myxococcia; order Myxococcales; family Myxococcaceae; genus JASGHH01. The sequence continues at coordinate 3,005,251 of JASGHH010000001.1, forward strand.
TCGCCAACCTCGCCGGCGCGGGCAGCAACGCCGGCAAGGTGACCGCGGCGCTCACCGACTCGCTCACCAGCTGGCGCGCGACCGCCTACGTGGTCTCGGGCGACAAGCTCGGCGTCGGTCACGGCTCCGTGCGCGCCGCCAAGCCGCTGATGGTTCGCCTCGAGGCCCCGCGCTTCTTCACCGAGAAAGACGAGGTGACGCTGTCGGCGATCGCCTCCAGCCGGCTGGCGACCGCGGCCGACGTGGAGGTCACCTTCGACTTCGGCTCCCAGCTGAAGCCGGTGGGCGCGCCGAACGGCAAGCTGCACCTGGGGCCGGGCGAAGACGCGCGCTTCGACGCCCGCTTCAAGGTGGTGGAGCCGGGTGCGGTGAAGCTGCGCGCGACGGTGCGCGGCGCGGGCAAGGCCGACGCGATGGAGTGGTCGCTCCCGGTGGTGGTGCACGGCAGCGCGCAGCGGCAGTTCTTCACCGGCCGCCTGAAGGACCACCAGGAGTTCGACTTCGTGCTCCCCGACAAGCGAAAGCCGCAGCTGACCAAGCTCGAGCTGCAGCTGTCGCCGTCGGTGCTGTCGGCGATCTTCGACAGCCTCCCCTACCTCGCCGAGTACCCGTACGGCTGCGTCGAGCAGACGCTCTCGCGCTTCGTGCCCGCCACCATCGCCGCCCGCACGGTGAAGGACTTTCACCTCGACCCCAGCCGGGTTCCGCCCGATCTCGACGAGAAGGTGCAGGCCGGGCTGAAGCGCCTCTACGACTTCCAGCACTCCGACGGCGGCTGGGGCTGGTGGCACGACGACACCACCAACCGCTGGATGACCGCCTACGTCATCTACGGGCTGTCGATGGCGAAAGAAGCCGGCGTCGCGGTCGACCCTGGCGTGCTGGAGCGCGGCCGCGCGAGCCTGAAGAGCAACCTCGGCGCGGCGCTGCACGACCCCGAGACCCACGTGTGGATGGACTTTGCGCTCGCGAAGAGCGGCGCCGCGTTCAAGGCCGGCCTCGACGCCGACTTCGCCAACCGCACCTCGCTGTCGCCCAAGGGCAAGGCGCTGCTCGCGCTCGCGTTGCAGGCGGCGAAGGACCCGCGTTCGCGCATCGCGGTGGAGAACCTCGACGACGTGGTGAAGGCCGCGGCGAGCCGCGCCGACGCCTCGGTGGGTGAAGCGAACGACAGCTGGAGCACCTCGGCGGCGATCGAGCAGACCTCCTACGTGCTGATGGCGATGGCGCACCACGACCTCAAGTCGCCCGCGCTCGCGCCGCTCACCGACTTCCTGATGTTGCGCCGCAACGGCGGCAAGTGGCGCGACACCCGCGACACCGCGTTCGCCGTCTACGCGCTGGCGGAGCTCGCCCGGCAAGAAGGCCAGTCGGCCCGCGCCGGCGCCTTCGTGGTGAAGGTGAATGGCGTCGAAGTGAAGCGGGTGCAGTTCGCCAAGGGTGGCACCGGCCTGGCGCCGATCATCCTCGCCGACGCCGCGCTCAAGCCCGGCAAGAACCACGTGGAGATCATTCGCGACTCCGCCGGCACCGGCTACTGGGCGGCCACCTTCGACAGCTACAACCAGAACGACTTCATCAAGGGCGTCGGCGGCGACGTGACGCTGAAGCGCACCTACACCCTGCTCGGCAAGCCGTCGCACCAGCCCGGCAACGCCGAGACCGAGTACGGCATGCCGGTCGAGTCGGGCGTGCGGGTTCGGGTCGACCTCGAGGTGAAGGCGAACAAGGCGGTCGAGTACGTGATGGTGGAAGACCTGAAGCCGGCCGGCTTCGAGGCGGTGGTGCTCAACTCCGGCCCCGAGGTGTGCGGCTACAAGTGCACCCACGCCGAGCTGCGCACCGACCGCGTGGCAATGTTCCTCACCGAGCTGCCGGTCGGCGTCACCCACCTCTCCTACGAGCTGCGCGCCGAGGTGCCGGGCAAGTTCAACGCCTTGCCCGCCCGCTTCGAGGCGATGTACGCGCCGGAGATTCAGGCCACCGCCGACGAGATGCGCTTCGAGGTTCGCGACGCGCCTGAAAACAACGTCGCCCGGCAGTGAGCGGGCTGCACTAAAGTCTTTGGCGTGCAACGACTCACCTGGGGCCTGCTCCTCGTCTCGTCGCTCGCCACCGCGCAAGGGCTTCCACGGCTCGCGGTCTCTGGGCTCACCGCCCAGGGCGGCGTCGATCAGAAAACCGCCGAGCTGTTGGGCGATCTGCTCACCGCCGATCTCGCCGCCGCCGGTAAGTGGAAAGTCACCTCCAGCCACGAGCTGCAGGTGCTCCTCGGCGTGGAGCGCCAGAAAGAGCTGATGGGCTGCAGCGACCAGCAGTGCCAGGTCGAGATGGCCCAGGCGCTCGGCGCCGACCTGATGGTGAGCGGCAACGTCGGAGCGGTCGGCAACCTGCGGGTGATCACCGTGGTGTTGTTCGACTCCAAGAAGGGCGCGGTGCAGCGCCGTGAGACCCTGGAGGTGAACGACGAAGGCGCGCTCGCGGACGGCATTCACACCATCGCCTCGCGCTTCACCGGCATCGAGAGCGGCCCGCGGGCGTCGGGCGGAGTGCGCAAGGGCTGGTTCGTGCTCGGCGGCGGAGCGGTGGTGGCGATCGCCGGCGCGATCTTCGGAGTGGTCGCGCTCGGCCAGTACGACCAATACAAGCTGACCCCCACCAACACCGGTCTCCACTCCAACGCGCAGACGTTCGGCTACCTCGCCGACGGCTGCTACGGCGTGGCGATCATCGCCGGGTTGATCGGCGCGGCGATGCTGCTGTTCGGAGGTGACCGATGAGAGCGCTCGCGTTCGCGGCGGTGCTGCTCAGCGGCTGCTCCCTGATCGTCGCGCCCAGCATCGACGCCGGCGCGACCGGTGGCGGAGGAGGCAGCGGAGGCGGCAGCGTTGGAGGCGGCGGCGGGACCGGCGGCGGCTCGGCCGGTGGCGGGGGCGGCGCGACCTTCACCAACTGCGACGGCGGCGCCCGCATTGGCCTCGACTGCAAGGTGGTGCCATTGGCGACCACCGCTACTCCCAGCGGCTTGAGGTTGGCGGTCAACGACCAGGGGTTCATCGCGCTGGCGAACGAAGCCGCGACCCAGAAGCTGGCGGTGTTTCGCATCGACTTCGACGGAGGGTCGACCACGGTAGACGAGTTCTCGGCCGGCGGCTCACCGACCACCACCGCGCTCGGCGCCGCGGGCAACCACTACGTCGTCGCCTGGACGATCGAGAGCTCCAGCGTCGCCAGTAGTTTCAGCTGCAGGCTCGACCAGGGCAGCGTGACCCCGGTCGACGTGCCGGCGCACTTCGACCCCCACGGCCCGTCGATCTCGGTCGCCGTCGACAGCTCGGGCCAGGTGGTCGCCGCCACCACCGGCAACGCTCCGGGCCAGAACACCGAGCCGTCGATCGCGCTCAACGGCGGCGGCTGCCCCAGCACCCTCGCGGAGCAGTCGGTCAGCCCCTTCATCGCCCTGGGTGTCACCGCGCTCCAGAGCCCGGTCGGGGCGTTGGTCGCCGCCACCGGCCAGGGCCTCAGCAACGAGGGCTACCTGTGGCTCGATCGCCCGAACAACGGCACCGTTCAATTCTCGCCGCAGTTCTCCGCTCCGGCCTCCAGCTCGCACAGCGCGATCTCGGGCAGCTGGCTGCTCACAGCGTTCACCAGCGGCAGCAACGACGTTCAGCTGGGGTGGATTCTCGCCGACGCCTCCGCCAACTGGAACGCGCCTGCCGACTGGCTGCACGGCGTCGCCCAATGGAGCGTCGGCGGCGCGAGCAACGGCCGCTTCGCGCTCGGCTACACCGCGGGTCAGCGGCTCACGGTGCAGATGGTGAACGTCTCGGCCGGGCAGGCGTCGCCGGGTGGCTCGTATGACCTCTCGTGCGCGGTCGACTCCCAGGTGGTCGACACGGCGGCGAACGCCGGCATGCTCGCGGTCGCTTCGCTCTCGAACGGCACCGCCAACGTCTACCTCTGCCCGGTGCCGGCGAACTGATCAGTGCCTGAGCGCGTAGACCAGCGCGAACACCAGCAGCACGCCCAGACCCGCCAACAGCGCCATCTGCCGGGTCTTGCGGTTGTACTCGTCTTGCTGGCGCTTCTTCTTCACGTCGCCGACGTACCCCATGCCGGTGACCACGTCGGCGGAGGCGAAGGTGCCGGCGGTGAGCAGCAGCCGCGCGAAGCCCTTCACGTACTTGTCGTTGCCGGAGTACGCGCCGACCACCGAGCGCACCCGCTCCAGCCGCATGCCCGAGGGCAGCTTGTCGTGGGTCACCTGGTTGAAGTCGGCGTCGTGCTTGGGGATCACGCCGGTTCGAATGGTGGCCCCGTGCATCCAGCTGACGACGTCGGTGTTGTAGATGCACATCGCCTTCAGCAGGCGGCCCTTCTTGTCGACCGTGCTCGTCATTCGCAGCCCGTCGCCGCGGTGGTAGACCGTGCGGTTGTCGCGCGCGTCGACGTCCTCGTTGGGCAACCGCACGATGGTCGACGCTGCTGAGGGGGCAGGCATCGGGTCGCACCATATGCCGACAATACGCCACAGTCAGGTATCGATTGACGCCCGCCACGGCCGCCATTAGGTCGCGCTCATGGCCCTGCAGAGCGTCGTCAGGTGGCTGATCCCCAAAGAAGATCGGTTCTACACGCTGCTGGAAGAGCAGGCGGCGATCACCCTCGAAGCGGCGCAGGCGCTGGCGCGCTTCAAAGACCCGAACCCGAACGGCGAAGCGGTGCGCGACGCGGTTCAGGAGATCGAGCACAAGGGCGACGCCAAGGCGCAGACGATGGAAGACGAGCTCGCCCGCACCTTCGTCACCCCGATGGATCGCGAAGATCTCTACCGGCTCAGCTCCGAGCTCGACGACATCGTCGACATGACCAACCTCGCCGCCCGCGCCGCGGTGCTCTACGGCGTCACCAAGCCGACCGAGCCGATGGTGAAGCTGATCGAGCTGCTGGTCACCACCGCGAGCGAGATCAAAGCGGTGATCCCGCTGCTGCGCACCCACGACTACAAGGCGGTGCTCGAGAACGTGCGCAAGATTCGCGCGCTCGAAAAAGACGGCGACACCGTGTTTCGCGGCGCGATCAGCCAGCTGTTCAAAGACCCTTCGGTCGACGCCAAGGTGCTGCTCCGCGAGAAGGAAGTTCTCGAAGACCTCGAGAACGCGATCGATCACTGCGACGACGTCGCCGACACGCTGGCCCACCTCGCCGTCAAGCACGGATAAGACCCAATGCTCGGGCTGCTGATCGCGGTGGTGCTCACCGCGATCGTCTTCGACTACATCAACGGCTTTCACGACGCGGCCAACGCGATCGCCACCTCCGTCTCCACCGGAGTGCTGCCGATGCGCACCGCGGTGTTGATCGCGGCGGTGCTCAACTTCGCCGGCGCGCTCGGCGGCACCGCGGTGGCGAAGACGATCTCGTCGGGGCTCGCCGACCCGCAGGTGGCGACCCAGGCGGTGGTGCTGGCGGCGCTGATCGGCGCCTCGGCGTGGAACCTGATCACCTGGTGGTACGGCATTCCCAGCTCCAGCTCGCACGCGCTGATCGGCGGGCTCGCGGGCGCAGTGGTCGCCCACGCCGGCACCGACGCCTTCAAGTGGAAGAACCTCTACGACAAGGTGCTGGTGCCGCTGGTGGCCTCGCCCGCGCTCGGGTTCGTGTTCGCGTTCATGCTGATGATTCTGCTGCTCTGGATCTTCGCCAAGGTCCGGCCGCGCACCGTCACCACCGTCTCGCGCCGGCTGCAGCTGATCTCGGCGATGACGATGGCGTTCTCGCACGGCAGCAACGACGCCCAGAAGTCGATGGGCGTGATCACCCTGGCGCTGATCGGCTGGACCGCGGCGGGCCACGCGCTTCCCGAGGGCATGGCTCCCGGCGCCAAGGGCGAGGTGCCGTTCTGGGTGATCGCCTGCTGTGCCACCGCGATCGCGGCCGGCACCGCGGCGGGCGGGGTGCGCATCATCAAGACGATGGGCACCAAGATCATTCACATCACCCCGCTCCAGGGCTTCGCGGCCGAGCTGTCGGGCGCGGCGGTGATTCTCGGCGCCAGCCACTTCGGCGTGCCGGTCAGCACCACCCACTGCATCAACGCCTGCATCATGGGCGTCGGAGCGAGCCACCGCATCTCGGCGGTGCGCTGGGGCGTCGCCGGCAACATCGTCACCGCCTGGGTGCTGACGCTGCCGATCTCGGGAATGATCGCCTGGCTGGTTCAGAAGGCGTTCGACCTCGGCGGGCTGTGAGCCGCGCGGCTGTCGGCCGGAGCCTGGTCGCGGTCGGTCAACCCGTAGTCGCGCAGCACCGAGGCCACCCGTAGCCGGTAGGCGGCGAACACCCCTGCCCGGCCCTTCGCCTGCGCCTCGCGATGGGCCTCGAGCGTGCGCCAGCGCCGCACCGCTTCTTCGTCGCGCCAGAACGACAGCGAGAGCACCTTCCCCGGCTCGGCCAGGCTCTGGTAGCGCTCCACCGAGACGAAGCCGTCGATTTGGCGCAACCGCTCGGCCAACCCGGCCGCGAGCGTGAAGTAGGTCTCACGTTCACCTTCTGCAGGCGTCACCTCGAAGATCACCGCGATCACGGCGCCACCTTGGGTGCGCCGAGGGTGCCTTCGACGCCGAGCAGAAAGGTGCGCTCCTCGCGCAGAATGAAGCGGCGGGAGCGGGCGAGCTCGAAGTTCTCCCGGCCTTCGGGGTCGGCCTTCAGCCGGGCGCGGTACGCCTCGTAGGCGGCGAGGCTGTCGAAGCCGATCAACCCCCAACCGACGAAGTTGGTGCCCTCGTGAGGCACGAAGTACCCCAGCAGCCGGCCTCCGCACCGGGGAATGATGCGCCCCCAGGCGCGCGCGTAGTCGGCGAAGGCCCCCAGCTGAAACGGGTCGAGCTCGTAGCGAATGAAGCAGGTGATCATGCGCCGAAGGTAACCGCGGCCCTCCCGCTGACGTTTTTGGCGCGGCAAAAGCGTCGCCGCCGGTTCGTCTGGCAGACTCCTCACCATGAGCTCCCACCATGCCCTCGCCGACGTCGCCTCGCTGATCGGCGAGCCCACCCGGGCGGCGATGCTGCTCGCGCTCCTCGACGGCCGATCGCTGCCGGCCACCGCGCTCGCACGCGAGGCCCGGCTCTCGGCCCCGGCCACCAGCCTCCACCTGGCAAAGCTCACCCAGGGCGGGCTGCTGACGGTGCAGCCGGAGGGGCGCCAACGGCTCTACCGCCTGGCCGGGCCGCGGGTGGCCACCGCGCTCGAGGCGCTCGGGGTGCTCTCGACCGCGGCGCCTCCGCCGAGGCGCCCGCCCGACCCGCTCCGCACCGCGCGCAGCTGCTACGACCACCTCGCCGGCGCGCTCGGGGTCTCCTTCGCGCAGACGCTGGAGCGCCGCCAGATGCTGGTGCCGGTGGGCGAGGCCGCCTACGCGCTCAGCCCGTCGGGCGCGCGCTGGCTCTCCCAGCGGCTGGGGCTCGAGCCCGAAGCGGTGGAGACGGGGCGGCGGCCGTTCGCGCTCCGCTGCCTCGATTGGACCGAGCGCCGGCCGCACCTGGCGGGGGCGCTCGGCGCCGCGGTGCTGAGCCGCATGCTCGAGCTGCGCTGGCTGGCCCGAACCCGCGGCTCGCGGTCGCTCCGGCTCACCGTGGGCGGAGAGAAGCGCCTCGGTGAGCTCGGCCTCGAGGTGTCACGGTGACGCCCTACTTGAGGAACTTGGTCACCGCGTCGGCCTTGGTCTCGCCCTCGTTGGGGTCGATCACCACGCTCTTGCCCTTGGCGACGATCACCACCACCCGGTTGCCGAGCGCCAGCGCCGCCTTGAGGTCGGGCCGCGCGTTCACCAGGGCGAAGTAGGCGTCAGACAGGTACTTCACCTTCAGCGTCTGCGCCGCGCCGTTGAGCGAGTCGGTGTCCATCCACCCGCCGCCCCGGTAGATGAAAGTGCGGCCAGAGACGTCACGCACCGGCTCCGATGCGCTCGGGCCCTGCGCCACGTCTTTCATCTCGCGCACCTTGCGAGCGACCACGATGCCTTCCTTGCCGTCGGAGAGCTTCATCGCCTCCTCGGGCTTCTCCATCGCCTTCTTCTCGGGCGCAGAGACGGCTCCCGCGGGCGCCTTGCTCGCAGAGCCCGCGCCTCGGCCACCGAACAGGCCGCTCAAGAAGCTGCCGCCCTCGTCGTCGCCCTTGTTCTTGTCGGCCGCGCTGGTGGGCGCCGGGGCCTCGGCCTTGGGCGCGAAGCGATCGCGGCGCTCGTCTTCTTCCACCCGCCACGGGCGCGGCGGAGGCGGCGGCCGGTTGTTCGCCACCGGCATCGGCACGTCTTCCACCACCAGGTACGAGGTGTACGGGGTGACGATGCCGAACTTCTTGCCCAGCTGAACCACCGAGTCCTTCAGCTCTTGGGTCTCGCCGTGCAGACGAATCTCGTCGAGCAGGTAGCCGACCTTGCGAATCGCCCACAGCCGCGGCACGAACGCGCTCTCCTTCGACTCCTTCGGCGCGGTGGCCCGGTACTCGAACACCTTCTTCTGGCCGTTCACCGTGCCCGAGAGGGTGACGGTGCCCTCCTTCGGCTCGCGGTAGCGGCCCATCACCACCAGCTGGGTGCCCTTGAACAGGTCGGGCAGCCGCTTCGGGTAGACGTCGTAGGCGCGGAACGCGGAGAGATCCAACGAGAGGTCGGCCAGCACCGGGCTCGAGACCTTGTCGTAGAAGCCGGAGATCTTGATCTCGAAGTCTTTGCCGTCGCGCACGAAGTCGGAGGTGCCGGCGTTCTCGTCGGCGATCCGGTCGAGCAGGCGGGCGTTGAGGTCGTCGCCGATGCCGAAGGTGAAGATGCGGCTGTTCGCCTTGTTCGCGTCTTTGGTGTGCTTGGCGATGTTCGGCTCTTCGGTCTCGCCGATGGTCGGGTGGCCGTCGGTGATGAACATCACCAGGTGCGGCTTGTCGCCCTTGCCGTTCGCGTCTTTCAGCGCCCGCTGCATCGCCTCGTCGATCGCGGTGCCGCCCATCGCCTCCAGGTTGGCGACGAAATCGGTCGCCTTCTTCACGTTCTCGGGCGAGGCCGGCTGCGGCTTGTCGAACAGCGACTCCACGTCGGTGGAGAAGCGGATCACGTTGAACTCGTCTTTCGGGTTCAGCCGGGTGACGCAGTATTTCAGCGAGTCACGCGCCAGCTTGATCCGGTCGCCCATCATCGAGCCCGAGGTGTCCATCACGAAGGTGATGCGCTTGGCGATCACCTCGTCTTTGGGGATCTCCGCGCGGGGCGAGATCAGCGCCACGAAGTAGCCGTCTTCTTCGCTGTTCGGGCGGTAGGTGAGCAGGTTGAGCCCGATCGCCTTGTCGGAGGTCGAATAGTAGAGGTCGAGGTCGCGCGAGATGTCGGTGCCGGGGCCGAACTCCTGGCCGGCGACGGCTTCGGTCTCGCTCTTGCGGTTGATGCCCAGCGAGTGGGTGGGCGAGTAGATGCTGCGAATCGGCGTCTTCGAGTGCAGCTGAGCGCTGAAGGTGAAGTCCTGCTTCACGTTGAGCGGCGGCGCGCCCTTCGACGAGGCGCCGAGCGGGTAATGGTAGTGGTAGACGCCGTTCTGGTAGTCGAGCACCTGGCTGAAGGTGAGCTCGATGCGCTGCTCCCCGTTCGCCGGCACCGGGAACACCCGCGCCCGAAACACGTCGGAGTCGATGTACTCGAGCAACCCGGGGTCCTGCAGGCGGCGCACGATGCCTTCGTAGATGTTGGCCGCCTTGTCCTTCTCCATCACCTCGCCCTTGGTCTTCTTGCCGTTGATCCAGAGGTAGAAGTCCTGCAGGGCGGCGCCCTTCGGGAGCGGGAACACGTAGTGCGCCTCGAGCTGCCGCGGCCCGTTGTTGACGAACACCTGCTCGACCTTGGTCACCGCCGCGCCGTCGACGATGTCGGCCGAGACGCGCTGGTACTTGATGCCCAGCGGCGTCAGCGAGGTGTCGGTGGGAATCAGCATGCCCTGCGCCCTGGCGCCGCCGGCGGCGAGCGCGGCGAGCAGCCCGAGCAGGCGAATCAGCCTCAACCGTTCAGATGCAGAGATGTTCTTTCGCAGCGACGTGCGCATGGGTGCCCCTCCGATGGGCGTAACACCTTGAACGTGCAGCCCCCGCGGAAGATCTACCCCAGGTTTCGGGTAGTTCCCACGAGGGTTGGTACCCCAGCGAAACACCGGGGCTCCAGCAGCGGCGGCCGAAAAAGGCACCCGCTACATACCGCCCGTGAGCAGCGAGCTTCAGCGAGCGATCGAAGAGAACCGGCCGGCGCTGCTGCGCCACTGCTACCGCATGTTGGGCTCGATCTTCGACGCCGAAGAGACGATCTACGGCCTCACCCGCTACGGCGGCGACGACCTCCGGGTGCCGACCCTGTTCGCGCTCGCCACCCACGCCTGCCTCGAAGACCAGGTGCGAAAGCGGCCGCTCAAGCTCCCCCACTTCGGCACCGAGCCGGGCACCCAGATTCGCTTCGGGCCCGCCGACCCCGCGCGCTGGGTCACCCCCGCGGCCGACGCGGAGCTGTTCGCCAGCGCCGCCGAGAAAGACGGCGAGCGCGAGAGCTTGACCTTGGACTACCTCGCGCTGCTGCAGACGCTCTCGCCGCTGCAGCGGGCCGCCTTTCTCGCCCACGACCGGCTGGGCTTCTCGTTCGCCGAGATCTCCCAGCTGCTCGAGCTCACCGAGGGCGGAGTGGCGAGCGCGGTGCGGCGCGCGGAGGGCGTGATGGCCCAGGCGCCACACGCCTCCGAGCGGCCGGCGGTGGAGGCGATCGCCCAGCTGGTGCGCGCCTGGGAGAGCCACGACCTCGACGGCGTCTCGCGGCTGCTCCACCCCGACGCGATTCTCTCGATGCCGCCGTTCGAGGGCTGGCTGCACGGCTCGGGCGCCCTCCGCGGCTTCTTCGGCAGCGCCCGCTTCGAGGCCTTCTGGGCGCGCCGCATTCGGGTGAAGCCGACCGACGCCAACGGCGGCCCCGCGCTCGCCTTCTACCGGCCCGGCCCCGACGGCGTTCCCGCCGCGCAGGCGATCATGGTGCTCCGCTTCGAGTCGGCCCGGGTGGCGGAGGTGATCACCTTCGTCGGCCGCCGCTACTTCCACGGCTTCGAAATTCCCACCGAGATGGACCCGGTGGCGCAACCAGGGCAGCTGTCATGAACCGTTCAGATCCCAGCACCGTCGCGCTCCGCTACGTCGAGGCCTGCGCACGCGGAGACGTCGAGGCCGTCGCTCCCCTGCTCGCCCGCGACGTCGTCTTCCAGACCCCGTGGGGCCGCATCGTCGGAGCCCAGGCGATGGTGAAGTGGCTCTTGAAGCAGCTCGCCCACTACCGCGGCGCCCAGGTGCGAAAGGTGTTCACCGACGGCTCCGAGAGCTGCGTGATCTACAACGTCGCCACCTCCGCCCACCCGGCGGTGGAGTGGGTGAAGGTCGAGGCGGGGCGCATCGGCCGGGTCACCGTCTTGGCCTGAGCCGTTGCGCCTGACGGGGGGCGGTGTATGAAGGCCCCCGTCTCATGGCGTCGCAAACCAAGACCGCCGATTCCGACGACAGCAACTGGCTGTTGCCTCTGGGTGTGCTCGGCCTCGTGCTGCTGGCGGCGATCAACTACGTCAAAGACGACCCGACCGCGGAGTGGGTGCAGTCGTTCGTCGCGTTGGGGTTCGGCGGAGTGGTGGCGTGGGGCTGGTACCTCCACGAGAAGGGCCGGCCGAAGCACCTGCAGCGGTTGAGAGACCGTCTGCTGCTGGCGTTCGGGCTCGCGGGCGCGCTCGGCTACTGCAACTTCGGCAACCTGCACTTCGGCAACTACATCCACGTCTGGGACACGTACCACTACTACATGGGGTCGAAGTACTTCCCCGAGGTGAAGTACGACCTGCTGTACGACTGCACCGCGATCGCCGACGCCGAAGACGGGCTGCGGGCGCAGACCGAAGCGCGGGTGATGACCGACCTGCGCACCAACGTGATGCACCAGGCCTCGGAGGTGCTCGCCAACCCCGACGTCTGCAAGTCGCACTTCACGCCCGCGCGCTGGGCCGCCTACAAGCACGACGTCGCGTTCTTTCGCGGCCGCGTGAACGCCACCCGGTGGATGGAGATTCACCAGGACCATGGCTACAACGCCACCCCGGTGTGGACGCTGCTGGGCTACGCGCTCAGCAACATGGCGCCGGCCTCGATCGGCCAGATCACCGCGCTGCTGCTGTTGGACCCGATCTTTCTCGCGCTGATGGCGTTGATGGTGTGGTGGGCGTTCGGCCCGCGCGCCTTCGCGCTGGGCATGATCATTCTCGGCACCAACTTCCCCAATCGGTACTACTGGACCGGCGGCGCCTACCTTCGCCACGACTGGGTGTTCTACCTGGTGGCGGTGGTCTGCCTGCTGAAGAAAGACCGGCCGTGGCTCGCCGGCCTGGCGCTCGCCTACTCGACGCTGTTGCGGCTGTTCCCCGGGTTGCTCGCGGTGGGGCCGCTGTTGGCCGGCGTCGAGTACCTGCGGGTGCACCGCAAGCTCGACCCCAACTTCATGAAGTTCGTCGCCGGTGGCGCGCTCGGCTGCGCGCTGCTGCTGCCCGCCTCGTTCGCCGCCTTCGGAGGCGTGGAGACCTGGCAGAAGTTCGCCGCCAACACCCAGAAGCACGCCTCCACCCCGCTCACCAACCACATGGGGCTGCGCACGGTGCTGTCGTTCCGCCCGTCGACCATCGGTCAGCAGATGCGCGACGGCTCGCAGATCGACGCCTGGGCCAAGTGGAAGCAGATGCGGCTGGTGAAGTTCAACGAGGCCAAGCCGCTGTTCGTGCTGCTGCTCCTGGCCTGCGCCGGGCTGATCTACCTGGCGATTCGAAACACCGGCACCGACCTGTGGATCGCAGCGGCCCTGGGCGGCGGGTACATCGTCGCGGGCGCCGAGCTCACCTGCTACTACTACTGCTTCCTGATCACGATGGCCCCGCTGGTGACGTTGCGGCGCGAGGTGGGCATCGTCTTCCCGGTGCTGGCGCTGTTCACCCTCTGGGTCGGCGGAGCCAACGTCGGCTGGCTCGACGAGCAGTATGCGGCGATGAGCGTGGCCTCGATGATGGCCTGCATCGCGATCTGGTTCGGCTTCACCAGGTGGGGCGCCACCGCGCTGTTGCCCCCCGAAGCGCCTCCGGTGCTGTTCGGAGAGCCCGTGCTGGTGGCCGCCAACACCCCGAGAGAAAAGAAGAAACGAAAGAAACGTTGAAACTCTTTTAATTGTGAAACATCTGGGTGGGCGGACGCACCAACAGCAGTCCCCAACTTGGAGAACCCACAATGAAGAAGGCTTTTCTGGCGGCGGTGGTCTTTGCGGTCCCCGCGTTTGCGAGCAACTGGACGGCGGAGACCGGCCACGCGAAGGCGTACTTTTCGGCGAAGCACATGATGCTGTCGACGGTGACCGGTGAGGCCGGCACGGTGGCCGCCACCCTGAACCTCGACGACAAAGACGTGACCAAGTCGAAGGTCGACGCGACCGTCGACCTGAACGACCTGAAGAGCGGCGTCGAGAAGCGCGACCAGCACCTGAAGAGCCCCGACTTCTTCGACGTGGCGAAGTTCCCGAAGATGACCTTCAAGTCGACCAAGGTCGAGAAGGCGGGCGAGAAGCTGAAGGTCACCGGCGACCTGACGATCAAGGACAAGACCAAGCCGGTCACCCTCGACGTCGAGGTGCTCCCCGAGGTGATGAACCCGTTCTCGAAGCAGGCGACCCGTGGCTTCGTCGCCACCGGCAAGATCAACCGTGAGGACTGGGGCCTGACCTGGAACATGCCGCTCGCCAACGGCGGCGTGCTGGTGTCGAAGGACATCGACCTGCGCATCGAGACCGAGTTCGTGAAGGCCGAGCCGGCCGCGGCGAAGAAGTAACCGCGAACCCTCTCCTGACAGGAGAGGGCCGAGCCCAAAGGGCTCCGGGGTGAGGTTGGCGAGCCTGGAGCCCTGCGGTGCTAGCTTGCTCGCGTGCCGAAGCCGACACGCGAGCAGGCTGAAGCGGTTTTGAAGGCCGCGGCGTCGGGTGAGCGGCAGAAGGTCTCCGACGCGCTGGTGATGTTGAAGGCGGCTCCCGAGGGGACAGACCCGGGGATCTTCGCCGAAGCGTTCGTGCCGCTGTTTCTGAAGTCGACCTGGCGCCTCTCGCGCAATCACCAGAAGCTGCGGCCCGAGCTGATTCGGGCGGTGCTGCTGCGCTTCGAGCAGGGCCAGAGCATGCAGTCGATCTTTCTGCGCGCCTCGGTCGACACCGCGCTGGACGACTCGGCCCTGCAGCGGGCGTGGGCGGCCGGCCTGGTCGCGCTGCTCGACATGCAGACCACCTATGCGTGGGGCAGCAAGCAGCGAAAGGCGAAGATCGCCGCGCTGGCGCAGCAACCGAAGGTGGTGGCCGCGCTGCAGGCCGCCGCGGTGGGCGCCAAGGCGGTCGGCTTGGACGCGCTGGCGGTGCTGGCGGCGGAGGGCTCCGAGGCCTCGATGGACGCGCTGCTGCCGCACGTCGAGCGCGCCTCGAACAGCCCCGGCGGCTACCTCGAGGTGCTCACGCGCCTCAAGGTTCACGCGAAGCACACGCCGACGCTGGAGGCGATGTTCGCTCGCCTCGACAGCACCCTCGCGGTGAAGAAGGCCGCCTCACCGGCGATCGCGCTCGCAAAACACATCGGGTTGGGCGAGCTGAAGGACTTCTGGTTCGACCAGTGGTTCAGCTCGACCGAGCGAACCCAGAACCGGGTGCCGCACTACCAGGGCACGATTCGGGTGCAGAGCACCGAGCAGGGCTGGTTCTCGGTGTCGCTGAGCGAGCTGCCGATGAGCGGGTTCAGCGCCGGCTACCGCGGCTCGTACTTCACCTCCGAGCAGACCCGGAGTGACGAGCTTTCGCTGGGCGCACCGAAGCCCGAAGAGCTGCCCCAGTGGCTGGAGCAGGCGGCGAAGAAGCTGAAGGTCGAGTGGGACTTCGGGCGCGGCCCGAGGACCCTGTTGCGCGGCAAGAAGCGCTCGCTCCTCGCCGCGTGGATTCGAGGGGAGTGAGGCGCGATGGCTCTCACACTGAAGGCGGCTGAAAAATTGCTCCGAGAGGTGCGCGAAGACCTCAAGCAGACGCGTCGCCTCGAGCCACTGCTTCGCGATCCTCCGCCGAAGCTCGACGCGAAACTGTTTGGAGAGACGCTGGCGGGCATTTGGCGAGAGCCGCGGCCTTATCTCGTCTTCCGACATACCCGTCGGGTGCCCGCGTCCGTAATCCGCGTCCTTCTCGAAAAAAGCGTTGGAACTCGGCACGCACACGCCCTCTTCACCGAGGCGTTCATCGACACGAGCTCTGATGACGCATCAGTGGTGGCGAGGTGGGCGATCGCAGTGCGCACTGTGTTTGAGCTCTGCAACAATCGTCGTTGGGGTGACCGCTCGATCGTCAACCGCGTCAAAGCAATCGCGAAAGATCGCGAGCTCTTGGAGGCCGTGAGAGTAGCTGCGGCAGACCCAGAAGCCGACCCCAAGTGGCTGGCGGTGCTTGCCCGAGACGGCGCTGACGAGTCGCTCGACGCCTTGTTGCCCCACGTGGAGCGTGCCGCCAGTGAGAAATCGGGCAGGCCACTCGGGCGATTGAGCGCGCTCCGGGTCCACGCGAACGAGTCACCCAAAGTGCTCGCGATGCTCGACCACGTGGAAAAGGAAATCGCGCAGCGACACGCGCGCTCGCCGTTGCTCGACCTGGTCGAGACCATCGGAGTTCCACGCCCCCGCTCGGTGCGGTTCCGTCTGGCCGCCTCGGCCGGCCACGCCACACGGCGACTCGACTACTATCTCGGAGTCACTGCCGACAGCGCAGCCAAGCCATGGCTGCGAGTCACGCTCTATTGCCCAGCGCTGAGGGGTTCGACGATGTGGTCGAGCGATGGGCCGGCGACCGACACCCTTGGACTCGGAAGCGAGACGCCTCGCGACCTTCCGAAATGGATCGCGGCGACCGAAGCAAAGCTCGGGGTGACCTTTCCGTTTGCGACGAGCTACTTGGTGACGAACCTGCGCGGGCAGAACCCAGACCGGTTGCGCGCGTGGCTCGCAAGCGCCAGAGGGTGAAGGGCCTCTAACCTCACCCCGCGGACGCTTTCGCGTCCGTCGGCCCTCTCCTCTCAGGGGAGGCGTTGATTACGCGGGCTTCGACTTCAGCGCGCTGGAGTTGCCCTGCCCGTCTTTCTGGTGGGCGCGCTCGTCGAGCCAGATGGTCAGCGGGCTGGCGATGTACACCGACGAGTAGGTACCGACGACGATGCCGGTGAGCATCGCGGCGGCGAAGTCGAAGATCTCGCCCACGCCGAACACCAGCAGACCGACCAGCGACAGCGCGGTCACACCGGAGGTCAGAATGGTGCGCGAGAGGGTCTCGTTCACCGCGATGTTGATGATCTCGGGGAGCGGCTTGCCCTTGAAGCGCGCCATCTCTTCGCGAATACGGTCGTAGACGACGATGGTGTCGTTGATCGAGTAACCCAAGACCGTCAGCAGCACCGCGATCGAGGTGAGGTTGAACTCTCGCCGGCTCACCAGGTAGTAGCCGGCCACCATCACCACGTCGTGCACCATCGCGACCAGCGCGCCGGGGCCGAACTTCAGGTCGAACCGGAACGCGACGTAGATCAGAATCGCGAGCGAGGCCCAGACCAGCGCCATGATGCCCTTGTTGCGCAGCTGGCGGCCGACCGCGGGGCCGACGTAGTCGGTGCGGAGCACCTTGAAGTTGTTGCCGGTGATCGTCTTCTGCAGCGACGCGGTCGCCTTCTCGCTCATGCCGGCGAACTTCACCTGGTAGTCCCAGGTGCCGTTCTCTTCGCCCAGCTTGGCGATGTTGTAGACCTGCGCGCCGCTCGCCTCGATCTTCGACTTCACGTCGGCGAGGTTCATCTCGGCCTTGGTGCGGAAGGTGATCAGGCCGTTGTCGATGTCGGGCTTGCGAACGTCGGTCACCTCGGGGAGCGCCTTCAGCGCACCCTCGGCGCTGGCGGCCACTTCCTTGGTCAGCTGGGTCATGCCGCCCAGCCGGAGCAGAAAGTCGTGCTCCTCGGCCGCGCCGATGCCCTGCACCGACGGGTCGCTGAGGCCGCCCTTGAGCGCCGCTTCGCGAAGCTGCTCGGCGGTGATCGCGTTGTCGAACTTCAGCTCCATCAGGGTGCCGCCGGCGAAGTCGACGCCGTAGTTGAAGCCGACCACCACGACTCCGACGATGATCGCCAGGTTCAACACCGACGAGAGGAACAGCGCCGGGCGGCGCTTGCCGATGAAGTCGATGTTCGTCTTGTGCTTGATGATTTTCATCGTGTCCTCAGACCGAGACCTTGTCGGCGTTACGGCCATGCACCAGGTAGGTCGTGATCACGCGGGTGACCACGATCGAGGTGAACAGCGAGGCCACGATGCCGATCATCAGCGTGGTCGCGAAACCCTGAACCGGGCCGGTGCCGGTGAAGGCGAGAATGACGCCGGCGATCAAAGTGGTGACGTGGGCGTCGAAGATGGTCCAGAACGCGCGGTCGTAGCCCTGGTCGACCGCTGCGCGCGCGGTCTTGCCGTTGTCGATTTCTTCACGCACGCGCTCGTTGATCAGCACGTTGGCGTCGACCGCGATGCCGAGCGTGAGCACGAAGCCGGCGATGCCCGGCAGCGTCAGCGTCGCTCCGAACAGCGCCAGGCCGGCGAGAATCAGCAGCGCGTTGAGCGCCAGCGCCACGTCGGCCACCAGGCCCGAGACCCGGTAGTAGATGGCCATGAACAAGATCACCAGCAACAGGCCCATCAACACCGCGTAGGCGCCCTTCTTGATCAGCGCCTCACCCAGCGTCGCCTCGACCTGGCGAACCTCGCCCACGGTCACCGGAGCGGGCAGCGCGCCGGCCTTGAGCACCAGGGCCAACGTCTGCGCCTCCTTCAGGCGGTCTTCGAGTGAGCCGCGGCGGCCCATGGTGATGCGGCCCGAGCCACCCGAGATGCGGTCTTGAATCGTCGGCGCCGAGCTGACGTTGCCGTCGAGCACGATCGCCATGCGGTGGCCGACGTTCTTGCCGGTCAGGTTCTCGAGGTCCTTCGCGCCCTGGGCGTCGAAGGTGAAGTTCACTTCGGCCGAGTTGTCCTGGCTCGACTGGCGGGCCTCCGCCGAGGTGAGGGTGTCACCGGTGAGCGGCACGTCACGGTCGACCAGGAACGTCGTGTAGAGGTCGCAGGCGTGCTTCTTCGACTCCGACTCCACGCAGTGGACGAGGATCTCTTTGCCTTCGGGCGCCTTGCCCTTGATGTACGCGGCCAGCTTCTCCTGATCGGTCGAGTACAGCTGGGGAAAGCTGTCGAAGCTGTCGTCGGGGAACGCGTCGATCTTCTGGCCCGGGGTGTGGAGCCCGATGCCAGAGTCGGCGGCCGGCGCTTCCTTCTCGAAGATCTGCTTGAAGGTGTCGTCGATCGCCACCAGGCGGAACTCCAGCTGCGCGGTGGTGCCGATCAGGTCTTTCGCCTCTTCCGGGTTCGAACGGCCGGGGAGCGAGACCTGAATCGAGTCGGTGCCGATCTTGCGCACGTCGACTTCGGCCACGCCCCACTTGTCGATGCGCTTGCGAATCACCAGCATCGCCTGGTTGACCGAGTCTTCCTCGAAGAACTGCACGTAGCTCTCTTTGAGGCGCAGCTTCAGGTCGGCGGCGTTGCGCGAGACGCGCGAGAAGTCGTCGAAGGTCGCCAGCACGTCGCGCTCGATCGCGTCCATCGTGCCGGGGTCTTTGGCGGTCAGGGTGAGCTCGAGATCTTCGGCGTCGGGCGTCATCGTCACCTCGCCCAACTTCTTTTCCTTCACCCAGTTCACGATCGCCTGACCGCGGCGCTCGGTGCGCTTCATCAGGGCGGTCTTGGTGTCGACCTTCATCACCATGTGAATGCCGCCCTGGAGGTCGAGGCCGAGGCTGATGCGATAGCGCGCGGGAGGCGCCCACTTGGGCAGCCGCTCGTTGAGCACCTTCACGTCATTGCGGAACTTGGGCTCCACCACGAAGAACGAGTAGTAGCTGGGCACCAGCAACCAGGCGACGCCAAGGGTCACCCCGACGATCAGCAAAAACCGCGTCCACCAACCGCGCTCCATCACGTCTCTCCTTTGGCGTCGGACTTCTCGTCGGCCTTCTTCTCGTCGTCGGCCTTCTTCTCGGGCAGCACGGTCACCGAGGTCTTCAACACCCGAACCTTTGTGCCCTGCGCGATCTCGACCACCACGATTTTGTCCTGAACTTCGTGGACCTTGCCGAGCAGGCCGCCGGTGGTCACCACCTGATCGCCCTTCTTGAGCGCAGACAGCATCGCCTGCTGTTCTTTCTGCTGCTTCTGCTGCGGGCGGATCATCACGAAGTACATGATGCCGATCAGCGCGACGAAGTAGAGGATGGTGGTGCTATCGAATTTCACGGTCGCGCGCTTAGCAGGCGAGGGGTTTGGCTGCAAGCGAACTGCCCCTGTGCTACAGCCCGCGTCCCATGGCGAGACTGCTAGCGATTGCGGGCGTTTTGGTCGTGGTCACGGGCTGTGGTTCGGGCTCGTCTGCGGGCAAGCCGTGCACGGTGAGAACCGACTGCGATCCCGGTGAGTCGTGCTTCACCGACTCGCCCGGCGGCTTCTGCTCCAAGGGCTGCGCGCAGGAGGGCGAGACCACCGATTGCCCCAACGGCACCATCTGCACCTACGTCGGCGGCACCAATCTGGTGTGCTCGCCTACCTGCACCTCGGCGGGCGACTGCCGCGAGCAGTACGCCTGCGGCTCGGTGGTCAACACCACCACCAAGGCCTGCAAGCCCGGCGGCGTCTAGTCGGCCGGTAGCGCCTTCACCCACGCCAGCACTTCGCCGAAGCGGTCGGCCTCGATCGCCGCGCGGGTGCGCTTCATCAGGTTCAAGAAGAAGCGCAGGTTGTGGAGCGTGTTGAGCCGCATCGCCAACAGCTCCTTCGCCATGAACAGGTGGCGCAGGTAGGCGCGGCTGAAGGTCTTGCAGGTGTAGCAGTCGCACTCGGGGTCGAGCGGGCCTGCGTCGCGCTGGTACTTCGCGTTCTTGATCACCACCCTGCCCTGCGACGTGTAGAGCAGGCCGTTGCGCGCGGTGCGGGTGGGGAGCACGCAGTCGAACATGTCGATGCCGGCGGCCACGCACATCACCAGGTCGAGCGGCGTGCCCACGCCCATCAGGTAGCGGGGCTTGTCTTTCGGGAGCAGCGGCGCGCTGTAGGCGACCCCGGCGTGCATCGCCTCCGGCTCTTCACCCACCGAGTAACCGCCGAGGGCGAAGCCGGGCAGATCGACCGCGCAGATCTCTTCGGCGTGCCGCTTGCGGAGGTCTTCGTGGAGCCCGCCCTGCACGATCCCGAACAGCGAGGTGCGCTGGCGGCTCCAGGCCTTCACGCAGCGGTGGAGCCAGCGGGTGGTGCGCGCGAGCGAGTCTTCGAAGTACGGCCGTTCGGATTGGGCGGGCGGGCACTCGTCGAACGCCATCATGATGTCGGAGCCGAGCAGCTCCTGAATCTCCATCGAGCGCTCGGGCGAGAGGTGGTGCTTGGCGCCGTCGAGGTGCGACTTGAAGTCGACGCCCTGCTCGCTGATCTTTCGCATCGGGCCGAGCGAGAAGACCTGAAAGCCGCCGGAGTCGGTGAGGATCGGCCCGTTCCACCCCATGAATTGGTGGAGCCCGCCCATCGCCGAGACCAGCTCTTCGCCGGGCCTCAGCATCAGGTGGTAGGTGTTGCCGAGAATGATCTGCGCTTCGAGCGTGCGCAGGTCGTCGGGCGCGATCGCCTTCACCGAGCCCGCGGTGCCCACCGGCATGAAGATCGGCGTCTCGATCGTGCCGTGCGGCGTGTGGAGCCGGCCGCGGCGCGCGTTCGTTCCCGCGTCGTTGTGGAGCAGCTCGAAGCGCACCAGCGACGGCTGCACCCGCTGATCGCCACGCTGTTCGGGAGGAAGGCTCACGCGCGGTCCTCCAGCAGCATCGCGTCTCCGTAGCTGAAGAAGCGGTAGCCGGCGTCGACCGCCTGTTTGTAGGCGGCGAGCATTCGCGCCTGGCCGGCGAACGCCGAGACCAGCATCAGCAGGCTCGACTTCGGCAGGTGGAAGTTGGTGATCATCGCTTGCACCACTTTGAACTCGAAGCCGGGCTTGATGAACAGCCGGGTGGTGGTCTCAGCCGGGCGAATACCACCGGTTGCCGCCAGGCTCTCCAGCGTGCGCACCACCGTGGTGCCCACCGCGACGATGCGCCGGCCTTCGCGCTGCGCGGTGAGAATCGTGTTCGCGGTCGCCTCCGGCAGCACGCAGCGCTCGGGGTGCAGCGCGTCGCCGTGGAGCGTCTCTTCGCGAATCGGCATGAAGGTCCCCGGCCCGACGTCGAGGGTGAGGTCGGCCCAGGTGACGCCGCGCTTGCGCAGCCCCTCGAACACCTCGGGGGTGAAGTGCAGGCCGGCGGTCGGCGCGGCGACCGAGCCGAGGTGCTTCGAGAACACGGTCTGGTACCGCTCTTTGTCGGCGGCCTCGGGCGAACGCTCGATGTACGGCGGCAGCGGGAGGCGGCCCGAGGCCTCGAGCGCCGCTTCGAGCGTGGTCGCGGCCGAGAAGCGCACCCGGTACTCGCCTGCTCCGAGCGACTCGAGCACCTCGGCGGTGAGCCCCGCGTCGAACTCCAGCTTCGCGCCCGGCTTGAGGCCTTTGCTCGCCTGGCCGAGACAGAACCACTCGACCGCGGCGGCGTTTTCGGTGAGCGCGTGCTCCGCGGTGCCGCTCGCGGGGCGGGCGAGGAGCAGCTCCGCTTTGCCTCCGGTGCCGGTCTTCTTGCCCAGCAGGCGCGCCGGCATCACCCGCGCGTCGTTGAGCACCAGCAGATCGCCCGGCTGCAGCAGCGAGGGCAGATCGGTGAAGTGGTGATGGGTGACTTCGCCGCCGTGCAGGCGCATCAGCCGCGATTGATCGCGACGGTCGAGCGGCCGCTGCGCGATCTGCTCGGGCGGGAGGTGGAAGTCGAAGTCTTCGAGACGCACGGCGGCGACGTGAATACACGATCTCGAGCACGGCAGGGCTCGAACCGCTCAGTACAGCGTCTGCAGCTCAGTCCCGCCGTAGTAGTGGTCGAGAATCTGCCGGTACCCCTGGCCCTGCTCGGCGAGCACCTTGGCGCCCCACTGGCACAACCCGGCGCCGTGCCCGAAGCCCTTACCCTCGAGCTTCCAGCCGTGCTTCTCGTGCTCGACGTCGAACTGGAGGCTCTTCACCTTCGAGTACCCCACCCGCTCGCGAAAGCTGACCGCATCGATCGACCGGCCGGCACCGAGCTCGATGCGGCGCGCGCGCCCGGTCGGCGTGCGCCCCTCGACCTGCAGCTCGGTGGTCTTCCCGAGAAAGCTCTTCGCGTCCGACTCCGAGAGCTCCAGCGTCCACCTGGTGTTCGGCAGCTTCGCGCAGGGGCAGGTCACCGGCTTGAGGTACGGCAGGTCGCGCCCGAGCGCCTGCAGCCCCGACTCGGTCTTCCCGCCACACGACGCGTGAAAGTACGCCTCGATCGGCTGCAATTGGTACGTCAGCACCTGGCCGCGCGTCGCCTCGACCGCCTGCAACGTACGCGGGTCCTCCGCCGCGAGCCCGCCATACACCTGCGACAGCACGCTGCTCTGGAGGTTGAACGGCATGCCCAGGGTCTCGAGCTTGCGCTCCAACGCGTAGGTGCGCGCGGCGACCGCCTGCGCCTTCAGCGCCTCGAGCGGAAACTGGGGCGGCATCTCGCTGCCGAGCACGCCGTTCAAATAGTCCTCGAGCGCGATCACGTTCACCAGCACCAGGCCCTGAGGCGCCGCCACCGCCGCGACCTCGCCGCGCACCCGGGTGCCGTTCACCGCCAGCGCTCCACCGCCCGGAGCGCGCAGCCGCACCGAAGTGCCCCGGTCGGCGCCGTCGAGCCAGACGTGCCCGGCCGACAGCTTCAGGGTCGCCACCTTGCCCTGAATCGCCGTGAAGTCCGCGTCGTCGGCGTCTTCTCCCGTCTCCAGCCCGGCCGCCTCGACCTTCGCGAGCGTGACCGGCTCACCCATCGAAACGCGCATCGTCTCGGCCGCCTGAGCCGACGCCGCGAGCAACACCACCGACGCGAAGAGCCCCTTCACGAATGCGAGCTTACGGAACGTGGATCGCTCGACAAGAAACTGGCAGAAAACCCCCCGTGGCCACCGCCGCCGAGCTGTCCCAAGCGCTGAGGACGATCGCACCCCGCCCATCGCAGGTGCTCGCCTGGCGCTTTCTCGGAGGCCACCCCGCGGCCGAGTCGGCCACCCGCTACGGCATCACCGTCGAGGCGTTCGACCTGCTGCTGCTGCGCTCCGCGGCGCCGCTGGTCGCCCGGTTCGGGGTCGACCCGAAGCTCCCCGACGACTTCGCCCACGAGCAGGCGTTCGCCACCCAGCTCCGTCAGGCGCTCGAGGGCGGCGGCACCCACCCGTTCGCGCCGGTCCTCCAGGAGCTCGCCGCCCACAAAGACGAGGTGCGGGCGCTGCTCGACGCCGCCGAAGCCGAGTGGCAGCGCTCACCCGCCGCCGCGCGCGAGACCTGGCTGCGGAGGGTGGCGATCGTGGTGGTGGTGGTGCTCTCCGCGTACTTCTACTGGCGCGAGCAGGAGGCCAAAAAGCCTCACCTCGAAGATCGCCAGGGGAACTTGCAGCACTGACTCATGCTTCTTACTTGTCCACAGGGCCGGCTCGACTAAGAGTGAACGAATGCGCTTTTTTCCCATCGCTGCACTTCTCCTCGCACTGACCGCTTGCCCGAAGTCCACCGGCGGCACCAACGTCGCTGGCACCGACGACGAACAGATGGATCAGTTCGCCGCTCAGCTGGAGGAGCTGCGCACCCGCCAGGGCCTGCAGTCGAACGACTACTGCTCGCTCAAGGGCAAGGTCTGCGACATCTCGAAGTCTGCCTGCGACATCGCCTCCAAGCACGGTGACCGTGACGACTTCCAGAAGCGCTGCGTTCAGTCCCAGGAAGACTGCGCTCACTTCAACGAAGGGTGCAGCAGCGGCAAGTGAGTTAAGATCGTGATCATGCGTCGAGCCCTCCTCACTGCCGCGCTGTTGGTCTCAGCCGTGGCAGGCGCGCAGGATCTCAACCCCGCGAAGGCGGCGCAGATCGAGCACGATCAGCAGAAGAAGTTCGACCAGATCGACAAGCAGCACGGCAACAAGCTGCCCTCCGAGCTGAGCTCCGACGAGCGCCGCGAGATCATCAAGCAGCGCTCCAGCGCCGAGCAGGAGGTGTTCGAGAAGCACGGCGTCGATGCCAAGGAGTACACCAAGTACATCACCAAGATGGGCTTGGACGACCGCGCGGCGATGAAGGACGCGGCGAAGCAGCTCGACAAGAAAGACGCCGAAGAGAAGGTCGCCAAGGAGCAGCAACAAGACTCGGCGCCGAAAGACGCGAAGGACATTCCGGTTCAGCGCGGCTTCAACGATCAGAACCCGGTCACCCTCGAAGAGAAGAAGGGCGCCGGAGTGACGGTCGAGCACGGCCTGCCGCCCGAGGCCGAGTCTGATCAGGCCGCGGCGAACGCCGGTACCGGCCTCACCGACTCTTCGTCAGAGAAGCGCCCGGAGCACTCTGAGAAGCCGTCGGGGAAGAAGCACAAGTAGAGCGCTGCCAGACCTCGTCGTAGGGGCAGCTGCAGTCCGTCTCTTCGGGTTCGGGGTAGCGATACGGCTGATTCTTGAAGTTGCGCAGCAGGGTCGAGCCCGGCCCGCGCTCCAGCACGTACTCCGGCTGCAACGTCACCTTGCCGCCGCCCGCGGGCAGATCGACCGCGAAGTGCGGCACCGCCATGCCGGTGGTGTGACCGCGGAGCTGCTCGAGAATCTCCACGCCCTTGGCGATCGGCGTGCGGAGGTGCTCCAGGCCCTGCGCGACGTCCATCTGGTGCAGGTAGTACGGCCGCACCCGCATCTTCAGACAGGCGTGCATCAGCTCCTTGATGATGCGCGGCGAGGAGTTCAGCCGGCGCATCAGCACCGCCTGGTTCTCCACCGGCACGCCGTGGTCGACCAGCAGCTCGCAGGCCGCGCGCGCCTCGGCCGTCACTTCCTTCGGGTGATTGAAGTGGGTCACCACGTAGAGCGGCGCGTAGCGGCGCAGCAGCTGGGCGAGCGCGGGCGTGATGCGCTGGGGCAGGCAGACCGGCAGCCGGGTGCCGATGCGAATCATTTCGACGTGGGGAATCTCGCGGAGCGGCTTCAGCAGCTCTTCCAGCCGCTCGTCGGCAAGCAGCAGCGGGTCGCCGCCGGAGATCAGCACGTCGCGCACCTCGGTGTGCTCGCGCACGTACGCGATCGCCTTCGCCAGCTCGCTGCGGGTCAGCTCCGCCTCTCCGCCCTTGGTGATGCGCCGGCGGGTGCAGTGGCGGCAGTAGACCGAGCAGCTGTCGGTCGCCATCAGCAGCACCCGGTCGGGGTACTTGTGAACCAGCGCCTCCACCGGCCGCACCGGGTCTTCGCCGAGCGGGTCGAGCAGCTCGCCCTCGCGCACGCGCGCCTCGGCCTCGACCGGGATCGCCTGCATGCGCACCGGGCAGAACGGGTGCTGGTCGATCAGCGACAGGTAATACGGCGTGATCCCGAAGCGGAAGACGCCCGCGGTCTGCTCGAGGCCGCGCCGCTCGTCAGGCGTGAGCTGAACGTGCTTCTCCAACGCCGAGACCGAGCGCACCGCGTTGCGCATCTGCCAACGCCAGTCGGCCCAGTCGGCTTCGGAGACCTCGGGGAAATACCGCATCGCGCGGGCTCTAGCACAGGTCAGTAGCCCTTGAAGGCCGCCATCTCGATCAGCCAGATCGTGCCGTTGCTCATCGTCGCGACCGCCTGGTAGCTGCCCGCGTCGGGCACGATTCGCTCCTCGCTCAGGTCGGTGTCGAGGGTGCAGCGCGCAGTGAAGCCGGTGCCCGGGTCGGCCACCCCGGTGTCGACGTAGGCGAAGATCAGCTCGTTCGGCTGCGAGGTGGTGACGAAGCCGCTCTGAATGCCGTCGATGCTGTTGTCGGTGCCGCGGTTGAAGGTGCCGACGTCGAAGCCGACCAGCCCCGCATACTCGTGCGCGTAGATCTCGATGCTCGACTGCAGCGTCGCGCCGCTGAGCGTCACCGTCACCGTGTCGGGCCCACCGTCGATGCCGAAGGCGGCGAAGATCGCCTCGTCGCTGTCGGCGTCAGAAGCGGCGACAGGGCCGACCACCTGCGCGAAGCTGTTGCCCAACGAGTCGGTCACCACTGCCGTGCCGTCGGTGCGCGGAGAGAAGGTGCCGACCCCGATGATCAGCGCGTTTCCTGCCTTGACCGAGTTGTCGAAGATCGCGGTCAGGGTGGTCGTCCCCGACGGGCTCTCGACTTCTTTCAGCTGCACGAACGCGATTGGAACCGCCGTGCCGCCGCCGGTGGCACTTCCGCCGCCGCTCGCACTGCCGCCGCCCGTCGCGCTGCCGCCGCCGGTGCCGCCGTCGACTCCGCCATCATTGGCGCTGCCGCCGCCAGTCGCACTGCCGCCGCCGGTGCCGCCGTCGGTTCCGCCATCGTTGGCGCTGCCACCGCCGGTCGCGCTGCCGCCACCGACCGCGCTGCCTCCGCCCACCGCGCTGCCGCCACCCACCGCGCTCCCGCCGCCGCCCACGGCGCTGCCGCCGCCCGCCGCACTGCCGCCACCGGCAGATCCACCGCCGGTCGCTCCACCGTCGGGCGGAGCCGAAGTGGCGCACAGGTGGTCGAAGCACTTGAAGCCGTCGGCGCAGTCGGAATCCGAGCTGCAGGCGTAGCTCTGATGCTCGGCATCGGTACCGCACTGACACGACGCGAAGGTGAACGCAGCCAGCAGCGCGCTCAGCCGGACCCCGGGCCTCACGCCAGAAGTCTAGCGCAGGTCAGCGTTGCGTCTGCCAGAGCGGAAACACTTCTTTCAGCGCCGATGCCCGCTTGGTCTGCGCACCTTCGCGTTCCTCGGTGAGCCGCTTGGTGATCGCCGCCGGCGCCGTCACCGGCGAGCCCGCCTCGGGGAACGGCGACGCCGGGTTGTATTCGATCAGCAGCGCGATCGCCTTCGCCTCCTCCGCGCCGCAGAGCTCGGCGGCGACGGTGAGGCCGAGATCGATGCCAGCGGTGACGCCGCCTCCGGTGAACAGGTTGCCGTCGCGCACCACCCGCTCGCGCACCGGCGTCGCGCCCACCAACGAGAGCAGCTCGAGGCTGAGCCAATGGGTGGTCGCGCGCTTGCCCTGGAGCAGCCCTGCCGCGCCGAGCAGCAACGCGCCGGTGCACACCGAGGTCAGGTACTTCGCTTTGGGCCCCTCGGTGGCGAGAAAACGGATCAGCCGCTCGTTGCGAATCGCCTCCGTCACGCCCGGGCCGCCGGGCACGCAGAGCACGTCGAAGCCGGTCGCGCCTTCGACCGCGCGATCGGGGTGCAGGTTCAACCCGGTGTCGGAGCGCACCGGCGCCCGCGACTCGCCGAGCAGCTCCACCTTCGCGCCCGGCACCCGGCCGAAGACTTCGAACGGCCCGGCGAGGTCGAGCTGAGTGAGACCGTTGAAGACCAAGAAGCCGACGCTCAGCGGTGGGGCCATGCCCGCTTCATAACGGCTGGCGCACCCGGCGCTGAAGCACAGTTTCGGCGGCGTCGAGCAGGTCCAGCAGATGGGCCAGGAGCGCCCGCGCTTCAGCCACCCGCTTCACCCCCAGCTTCTTCTCCAGGTCGCGGTGCAGCCGGCCGCGCAGCTCGCGGGTGTGCTCGAGCATCGCCCGGCCCCGCGCGCTCAACGCCACCTCGCGCACCCGGGCGTCGGAGCCGCGGCCCACCTCGACCACCCCCAGCCGCTTCAGCTCGGCGACCGACTTCGAGACCGCCTGCTGGGTCACCGCCATGCGCTTCGCCAGCTCGCCGATCGACCGCGGCGCCTCGACCAGGTGCTGCACCAGGTAGCCGTGCGACTCGCGCACCTTGGGCTGCCCTCCCCGCCTCAGCTGGGCCGCCACCTTCGCGTTCACCGCCTGCCCGGCGAACAACGCCAGGTACCCGAGGTCGAGCTGATCGAGCCGCATCGCCGCCGATCCTTGATTACACAACCTTGGTTGTGCAACTGTCGTTGTGGACCCGAACGAGGAGCACCCAATGACCCAGCTGGAGACGGCGTTGCAGTACCTGAAGGCAGTCGAGGCATCCGACACCGAGGCGATGGCCTCGTTCTACGCGGCGGGCGCGGAGCAGAAGGAGCTCCCGAACCGGCTCAACCCCAAGGGCGTCACCCGCTCGGTCGACGGGCTGAAGGCGTCTTCCAACGCCGGCAAGAAGTCGGTCTCGGAGCAGCGCTACCAGGTGCTCCACGCCCAGGAGCACGGCGACACGGTGGCGCTCGAGGCCTTGTGGACCGCGACGCTGGCGATTCCCGCCGGAACGCTGAAGCCCGGCGACACGATGAAGGCCTGGCTGGCGATGTTCTTCACCTTCAAAGACGGGAAGATCGTCTCGCAACGCAACTACGACTGCTTCGAGCCGTTCTGATTTTGGGTAGGGTGCGCTGCGTGCGGCCCGCGCTCGCCACCCTCTGCCTGTTGTGCTGCGCCTGCGGCTCGCGCACCGACACTCCGTGGGCGGTCGACGGCGGCGTGATTCGCGACCCGCAGGGCCGGGTGGTGGTGATGCGCGGCGCGAACGTGTCGGGCCATCACAAGTTTCCCCCGTTCTTCGACTTCCACCACGCCGCTGACTTTGAGCACATGCGGGTGCAGTGGGGCATGAACGCGGTGCGGTACCTCACCACCTGGGCGGCAGTGGAGCCGCAGAGCGGGCAGATCGATCACGCGTACCTCGATCAGCTCGCGTCACGGGTGGGCGAGGCGACCGACGCCGGGCTGCTGGTGTTCGTCGACATGCACCAGGACCTCTACGGCCTCGGCTTTCCCGGAGGCGATGGCGCTCCCGACTGGACCTGCGACGCCGGCAACTACGCCGCCTACACCCCGCAGGATCCCTGGTTCCTCGGGTACCTCACCCCGCAGGTCGCCGGCTGCGTCGACGGCTTCTGGGGGAGCCGCGAGCTGCAGCAGCACTTCGCCGACGCCTGGGCCGCGGTGGCGCTCCGGCTGAAAGACGACCAGGGCGTGATCGGCTTCGACCCGCTCAACGAGCCGTACTGGGGCTCGGCGCAGCTCGACCTGTTCGAGCCGCGCAAGTTGGCGCCGTTCTACGCCAAGGTGATCGGCGAGGTGCGCGCGCAGTGCCCCCAGTGGCTGGTGTTCGCCGAGCCGGCGTCGAGCCGCAACCTGGGCTTCGCGTCGCACCTGCCGCCGCTGGGTGTCGATGGGGTGGTCTACGCGCCCCACTCGTACGACGGAGACGCCGAGCAGGGTAAGCCGTTCACGCCGGCGCACGAGCAGGCGGTCTACGACAACCTCGCTGCGTTGAAGGCCGAGGCCGACACGCTGGGCGCAGCGCTGGTGATCGGCGAGTACGGCGGCCAGATTCAGCTCGACGGCATTCGCGACTACATGGCCACCGAGCGTCACGCGATGGATCAGCAGCTCGCGGGCGCCACCTACTGGGACGACTCGCTGGGGGGCGGCTACGCGCTGCTCGACGACGACGGCGGAGAACGGCCGGTGCTGCTCGACGAGGTGGCAGTGCCGGCGCCCGATCGCATCGCCGGCACTCCGGTGAGCTTCGGCTTCGAATCCGACGGGGGCACCTTCTCGCTGCGGTACCGCCCCGACCGCTCGCTGAGCGCGCCGACGATCATCGCGGTGCCCGAGCGCACCTGGCCGGGTGGCTTCGACGTCGGCTGCGACGGCTGCAAGCACCACGCGGCGCCCGGCCAGCTGATCATCGACGAGCCGGCGACGGGCGACGAGGTCGAGCTCACCCTGCGCGGGATCTCGCGGTGACTGCGCTCGAGACCGCGCGGGAGCTGTTGCCTGCGTGGGTGCGGTGGCTGCCGTGGATCGCCGCTGCCCTGCTCTGCACGTCGGCCTACGTCACCACCCAGATCGCGATTCGGGTCAGCCTGAAGGCGCTCCCCGACGGCGAGCACTGGACCGAGCGGGCGCGGGTGGCGTTCGGCCCGAGGCAGGCGGCGCAGATGAGCCGGGTCATTCACCTCACCGCGGCGCTGATCGGCTCGGTGGCGTGGGCCAACGCGTGGGCCACTCCGGCACCCTGGCTCGCGTCGGAGCTGATGGTGATCTTCAGCTGGCTGGGGCCGCTGTTCGCCAGCTTCCAGCTCGAGCACCGGCTGCGCGGCGTGCCGCTGAGGAGGCTGTTCCGCTCCTGGCTCGCGTCGCAGATCGCGCTGATGCCCGCGCTGGCGGTGATGATGCTGGGGCTGCCGTTCGCTTCGATCGCAGGCCTGCCGGGCGTAGTGGGCGCGGCCGTCACCCACGCGTTGGTGGCGGTGCTCAGCCTCGGCTACGGCCTGGAGCTGGCGGTGGTGCTCGGCCTCGCGCGGGCCGCACCGGAGCGGCTGCGCAAAGCGGTCGAGCAGGCCTCAGTGCGCACCGGCATCAAAGTGAACGGCGTCTACGAGGTCGACTGGGCGCTCGCCAACGCCCTCGCCTTTCCGCTCCTGCGGCGGGTGGCGTTCACCGAGGCGGCGATGGCGGTGCTCGACGACGCCCAGCTCGAGTCGGTGGCGGCGCACGAGCTCGGCCACCTGTCGGAGCCGCTCGCCAGCCGGCTGCTGCGCCCGTTGGTGGTGGTGGCGCTGGCGGCAGTGGTGCTCTGGGGCCCGCGCAGCTTCGCGATCGACCTGCCGCACCTGCTGGGCGCGCTGGCGGTGGTGGGGGGGCTGTTGATCCTGGTCTCGCGCCTCGCGCGTGGAGGAGAGCAGCACGCCGACGCCACCGCGAAAGACGGCGCCGGCGTCTACGCCGGAGCGCTGGAGACCATCTACAAGCAGAACCTGGTGCCCGCGGTGCTCCGCAAGGGCGGCGCGCACGGGCACCTCTACGATCGGCTGACCGCCGCCGGCAGCCCTCCGTCGTGGCCGCGGCCGCAACCGCCCGCCCGCGCGGGTCCGGTGGCGAGAATGGCGGTGGTGGTGGTGCCGATCACGCTGATGGTGCTGGGAGCGACGTTTCGCGTCGCGCCTCCTCAGTCGAACCTCGACGCGCAGCTGGCGATCGGGCTGGGCGACCGGTCACCGTGGCCTCCGGCGTGGCTCGGCTCGACCGCGGAGCAGCCGGGAGACGCGGTGACCTTCGAGCGGGCGGCGCTCGCGCTGGCTCCGACGAACGTGTGGGTGATGAGTGAGCTCGCATCGGCTCAGGCGCACGCGGGGCAGTGCACCGAGGCGCAGCTCACGCTGTCGCAGGCAGAGCTGGAGGCGCTGAAGAAGAAGCTGAGCAAGAAAACGTCGGCGCAGTTAGAGCAGGCGTCGGTTGTCGTCGGGAAGGAGTGCCCGTGACGCGCAACGAGCAGGTGCTGTACCACCAGATTCATCCGCTCAAGCTTGCGGTCGACATCGCCACCGGCCTCAGCTCCACCACGCTGCTCTGGTTTCACCTCTGGATTCCGGCGGCGGCGATCGCACTCGCTCCGTCGGTGGTGGCCACCGCCCTGCTGATTCGGTTCGCCGATCTCGAGCGGCTGAAGGCGTCGACGTTCGGGCGCTACGTCGCGTTTCACATGGGCGCCGTCGCGACCACCGTGCGTGCCCTCGGTCAGGTGGTGATGTGGATCGCCGCCTGGTGGCAGTTGGGTTGGGTGGTGGCGCTCGGCGCGGTGATGATCGTCGCCGGGTGGACCTGGTCGCTGCCGAAGTGGCGCTCAAGAAGCACTTCGGTAGCGTGAGCCCCCTCCCGCCCTTCGGGCACCCTCCCCCGTCAGCGGAGGGGTTTCACGAGTCGCCTCTACCGTGGAGCCGAGCGCGAACCCCCTCCCCCTTCAGGGGAGGTGTCGCGAAGCGACGGAGGGGGCTCACACCTCCGACGTCGCCCGTCGAACCAGCCGCGACCCGAACCGCATCACCGCCCGCTCGCGCCGCACGATCGGCCGAACCCCGTCACAGACCTTGAGCTCGCGCTGCGGACAACCAACGCACGGCGCGCGGTTCGGCGCTCGCCCGCGATACGCCAACAACGCGACCGCGGCCGACACCGCCCCGACGGCAGCCCCCAACAGCCCCGAAGAAAGCGACGCGCCGATCAACACCGCCGGCGCGAACCGCCCGAGCCACTTCGGCAGCCGAAACCGGCTCGACACAGCGAGCATCGCCAGCCCAACCAACGGAAGCACCGCGGCGTACGGCACCGCGAATCCCACCGCGGCACCGAGAACCAAACCGCCGGCGACGAACGAACACCCGCGGCACACCCGCACGCGATGCCCGAGCGCGATCACCTCGCCGCGATAGGCGCCGCACAGCGGGTGGTGCGCCCAACGGTGAAACCGGTGCGCCCGGCCCGCCAGCTTCGACATCGCGCGCGCGACCTCGGGCGGCAGCCGCGGCCGAACCGGCTCGGGCACCACCACCGCGCTCACTGCGCGCCCGACGGCTTCAGCTTCACGGCAGTGCCGTAGGCGACGATCTCGTTCGCGTTCTGCATCAACTCACCGGAGTCGAACCGGAACGCGAGAATGCAGTCGGCGCCCATGCGAATCGCGTTCTCTTCCAGCCGCGACATCGCCTGGGTGCGCGCGTCGTTGGCCAGCTCGGTGAACGCGGTGATTTCTCCGCCGAAGAACGCCTGGCACCCGGCGCAGGTGGTGCCCACCACCGAGCGCGACCGCACGGTGATGCCCCACACCGGGCCCATCACCCGCGCGACCTCGGTGCCCGGAGGCGGCTCGAGCGTGGTCAGCACCGGAATGCGGTGAATCGGGCCGTGGCTCACGCCTTCGCTCCACCACTCGCCATCTGCTGCCGCCACCAGTTCTGGCCGGCCTCGGGCAGCAGGTAGATCGGGTCGTAGTACTCGTACTTGCGATCGAGCGCCAACGGATCAGACAGCTCGATGCCGGTGCGGTAGTTCTTGGTCCAGTAGCTGATGCCCTTCTCGCGATCGTAGTCGGCGAGCTGGTGCACCCAGCGCTTACCCACGTACGGCACGTCGCAGACGATGCGCGGCGTGGCGAACCCGGGCAGGTAACCCATGATGTCGTGCTGGAGCTTCTGCGCCTCGAACACGCCCAGCCGCCAGTGCTCCGCGTTGGGGATCATGTCGCACATGTAGAAGTAGTACGGGAGGATCTTGGCGTGATCGAGCAGCATGAAGCACAGCTCGAGCAGATCTCTCGAGGTCGCGTTCACGCCCCGCAGCAGCACGCCCTGGTTGCGCACGTCACGAATGCCCACCTCGAGCAGCTTGCGCGCCGCCTTCCCCACCAGCGGCGTCACCTGCTCCGCGTTGTTCACGTGGGTGTGCACCGCGAGATCGACGCCCCGCTCCATGCCCTTCTTCGCCAGCCGCTCCATCGCCTTCACCACGCTGTCCTGGAGGAAGTGCTGGGGAATGCCCATCAGCCCCTTCGAGGCGAGGCGAATGTCGCGAATGTTCTCGATGTCCATCAGCGACGAGACGAACGGCTCCAGCGCCTGAATCGGCACGTTGGCGATGTCGCCGCCCGAGACCACCACGTCGCGCACCTGCGGTGACTTGCGGAGGTACTCGAGAATCTTTTCCCACCGCTCGCCCTGCGGCAGCTCGAACTTCAGCTTGTGCACCTGGGGCACGTCGTTGCCCACCAGGTCCATGCGGGTGCAGTGGCCGCAGTACTGCGGGCAGGTCGGCACCATCTCCGCCAGCACCTTGGTCGGGTAGCGGTGGGTCAGCCCCTCGGTCACCCACATCTCGGCTTCGTGGAGCGAGTCGCGCGACGCCTTCGGGTGCGACGACCAGTCCTTACGGCGATCGTCGAACGCCGGCAGCATGTAGCGCCGCACCGGGTCGTTCCACAGGTCGTCGTAGTTCATCGTGTTGAGCATCTGCGGCGGCATCAACATCGACATCGTCGCCGTCGACTGGAGGTCCTTCTCCATGCTCGCCGCCAGCGACTCCGGCAGCAGCGCGCCCAGCGTCGCCTTCAGCTCCTTCAGGTTCTTGACGGTGTGCTTGCGCTGCCAGACCGCGCTCTCCCAGTCGGCCTTGCTGACGCCTTTGTAGCCGGGAATTCGAGTCCAGTCGGGCTCGACGAACTGGCGCTGTACCGGGTAACGAAAAGGCTGCTCGGTCTTCGCGCCAGGCGCGGCCGCAGCGGTCGAGGTTGTGGTCGTGGAGGGGGTCTGCATCAGACCACCACTATAACCACGAGAGCCCGCTCAGGCCCCGGGGATCTCGACGCCCACCAGCTTCGAGGTCTCGCCGTCGGTGATCGTGACTTCCTGCTGCGCCGACGACTTGCCGTTCAGCTTGAAGACCACCTTGTGCTTGCCCACCGGCAGCTCGAGCGCCGACGAGATCGCCACCGGGGTGCGCTTGCCGGTGTTCTTGCCGTCGACCCACACCTCGGCGCCGGCCGGCTTGGAGGCGCACGCCAGCTTGCCCTTGGCTCCCTTGGGCGCGGCGGCCTCTTTCTTCTCTGGGGGAGGAGGCGCCTCTTTTTTCTCGGGCGGAGGCGCTTCTTTCTTCTCGGGAGGCGGGGCCTCCTTCTTCGCCACCACCTGCTCCTTCTTCTCGGGCGGCGGGGCCTCTTTCTTCTCGGGCGGAGGCGCTTCTTTCTTCTCCGGAGGCGGCTGCTCTTTCTTGGCGACCGTCTCTTCTTTCTTCTCGGGCGGCGGCGCCTCTTTCTTCTCCGGCGGCGGGGCGGTGCGCTCCAACGTCAGGTTGACCACGTAGAGCGGGTCTTTCTTGTCGTTGGTGAACTCGGTGTTGAAGGTCTTGAAGCCTTCTTTCTTCGCCACCACCTTGTGCTTGTCGCCGAAGTTCAGGCCCTCGGCCTTGAGGTCGGGGGTGAAGCCGAGCTTCTTGCCGTCGAGCAGCACCTCGACGTGCTCTTCGTCGGAGGTGAACATCGCCACGTAGCTCTTCGGCGCCACCTTGGTGTCGTCGGGCTTCTTCTCTTCGTCGGGCGGCTTCTCCTCCTTCTTCTCGGAGGGAGGCGGCCCCAGCGACTGCAGCTTCTGCACCGGCAGCGGCAGAATCTGGCCCGGCGTCAGGTGCACCTTGAGGCGCTTGGGCTGGAGGTTCTTGTCCGACGGCAACACGTCGAGCATGTAGTCGCCGGGGTCGACCACGATCGCGCCCTGGCCGTCGTAGGTCTCGGGGTTGCCCACCGCCTGGTCGCGGTTGAGCTTGGTGACCTTCACCGTGAACGGCGTCTCGGGCTCCACGCGAACCACCAGGCGCGCGGGGTTGCTGCGCAGCAGCAGCACCGAGGTGACCACCAGCGCGATCAGCGCCAGGCCGCCGATGCCCGCCACCAACAGCACCCGCTTGTTCAGCCCACCGCCACCCGCGGGCGGCTTCTTCGCGGCGGTGCTGCCCTTCGGCTGCAGCCGCGGCGGAGGCGGCTTGGTGTTCTGCCGCGCGGCCGGCTTGACCTGCACCTCGCGGGAGTCTTCGTACGGCTCGCTCCCCGGGTCGGACTGATCGGCCGGCTCGTCTTCGTAGGCCTCGCGGCCCTGGCCGTCGGTGCCCTGATCGTACTGGCCCGAGCTCTCGTACTGGCCGGAGCTCTCGAACTGCCCGGAGTTGCTCTGCTCGCCGGTCTGCTCGAACAGCCGGGTCTGGGGAATCGCCTTGGCGCGCTCGCCGGTGCTGTCGGCGTCGGCGTTCTCCGAATCTTCGGCCGGCACGCCGTAGGGCGAAGGGCCGATGCGGGTGGCGCCGGAGTAGGCCGGGGCGTCGCCGATCACGATCTGCTTGCTCGGCTTGTTCTTCGGCAGCAGCGTCTCGTCGGGCGGCGGGCCGTCGCCGTCGTCGCCCATCGGGTTCTCTTCGGAGTGCGCGGGGCGAAACCCGGTCTGATCGAGCGGCCGCAGATCGTGGCCGGTGTCGGCGAACATGCCGTTGCCGCTGCGGCCATTGGTCGGCGCGATCGTCGAGTCGCCGGTGGTGGGCACGTTTTCCTGCATGTCCTGCGACGGCACCGGGCCGTCGTCGTCTTGCGGAATGTGCGGGGCGATGCCGATCGCCGTCTTGAGGTCGCGGTCTTCGGGGTCGACGTCGTCGCCCGAGGAGTTGAGGTTGATCGTGCCCGGCGAGCCGCCCGCCTGGGGCAGCTTCGCCATCGACGGCAACACTGCCACCGCGCCGGTCGCCAGGTCGGCGGCCTGCTGGGCCATGTCGGTCTGGGAGACGATCTGGGTGCGGTCGCCGGCGCCGTCCATCTCGGCGAGCTCTTCGGCCGAGGGCGGAGGAATGTTCACCGTCACCGACGGCGCCTGGCTCGACATCGAGAGCGTCGACGAGCCCGAGAGCCCGTTCAGCTGCGGGCTGGGGCTGGAGTTCTTGCCCGGGCCCAGCGGCGCGGAGGTCTTCGGCACCGGCACCGACTGCGAGGTGCGGCTCTTGGGCGGGAGCGAGTTGGTGGTCGCCACGCCGCCGTTCGCGGGCGCCATCGCCATCGGAGTCTGGGCGACGGTGGGGCGGCGCGCCGGCTTCGGCTGTGGCGGCGGCGGCTGCACGGTGACGCCGGAGCTCTCGATCTGATCGGGGCGCTCGATGCCGGCGAAGCGCTGCATCTTCTCTTCTTCGCGCAGCAGGTCTTCGGCGAAGGCGTCTTTGCAGAACTGCGAGAGGTGCTTCGCCGAGTAGATCGCGTCGCCGGCGAGCAGGAAGCGCATCAGGTCTTCCTGGAGGTCAGATGCCCACTGGTAGCGATCTTCGGGCTCGCGGGCCAACGCCTTCAGCACGACCTTCTCGAGGCCGGTGGGGACGTTGGGGTTGAACTGCTTGGGAGTGGGGACCTCGGCGTTGCGAACTTTTTCCAGGGTCGAGAAGTCGCTCTCGCCGACGAACAGCTTCTCGCCGGTGAGCATCTCGTAGAGGATCACGCCGACCGCGAACACGTCTGAGCGGCGATCGATCGGCATGCCGCGCACCTGCTCGGGCGACATGTAGCCGAACTTGCCCTTGAGAATGCCGGCCTGGGTCTTCTGGCTCCGGTTCGCCGCCTTGGCGATGCCGAAGTCGATGATCTTCACCTCGCCCTCGTAGCTGCAGAGAATGTTCTGCGGGCTGACGTCGCGGTGAATGATGTGGAGGTCCTGGCCGCGCGCGTCCTTCTTGCGGTGGGCGTAGTCGAGGCCTTCGCAGATCTTGGAGGCCACGAACACCGCCTGCGCGGTGGGCATGATCTCCTTACGCCGCCGGTACCGCTCGAGAATGGTGCGGAGGTCCCGGCCAGAGACGTACTCCATCGCGATGAAGTAGCTGCCGTCGTGCTTACCGAGCTCGTGAATGTGCACGATGTTGGCGTGGTTCAGCTGAACGCTGATCCGCGCCTCGTCGATGAACATCGTGATGAACTCTTCGTCCTCCGCCATCGTGGGGAGGATCTTCTTGATCGCGAGGATGCGCTCGAAGCCTTCGACGCCGAACGCCTTGGCGACGAACACTTCAGCCATGCCGCCGACGTTGACGCGCTCGAGCAGCAGGTACTTGCCGAAAACCGTGGGTTTCTTCATCGCCTCAAAGCCAAATCGTGAGCGCAAAAAATCAACACTTTCGCGCCGTTGCGCAGTCTAGTGCCCGTGCCCCGAACCGGTCAAACGACAAAGGCGGCGCGTGAGTTCCTTTACGCCGGGGACACCTCAGTGAATCCAGGTGGATCGGCGGATCAGGGCTCGACGTAGCGCCAGATGCCGGCGTTCCAGCAGCCGGCGACGAGCACGTGGTGGCCTTGAGCGTCGACGGTGACCGCGGCGCGCTTCCAGCCGTTGGTCATCGCGACCGGCGTCGCGGTCGACGACCAGGTGCCCGAAGCGGAGGTGGACGCCAATTGGAAGTGCGGGTCCCAGCTTCCCGAGGTGGCCCAGCCGAAGGTGGCGTAGAGCCGCGAGGGCGTGGCGACGACTCCGTTGGCGTCGACGGTGCTCACCTTCGACCAGCTCATGCCGGCGTTGGTGGTCTGGTAGACGCCGCCCGACGCGCCGACGAACGCGACGCCGTTGCCGAGGTTGGCGACCTGGCTGTTGCCGTGGAAGTGCTCGAAGGTGCCCACCTGGGTCCACTGCTGGCCGGCGTTGGCGGTGTACCAGGCGCCGTTGGAGCTCCCGTTTTCCTGCGCGACGGTGAACCAGTTGCCGCGGGTGGTGCTGGCGGTGCCGGTGTCGATGAAGAACGGGTAGAGCGAGCCGCCGATGTTGTTGGGTACGGTGATCGTCGACCAGGTCTGACCGCCGTTGGTCGACTCGGAGATTCCCGGGCAGCCGTGAAAGCCGGAGATCAGGTGCTGCGAGTCGTTGGGGTCGACGTCGAGCGCGTACGCGTCTTCGCCGAAGTAGTTGTTGGAGCACGCGGTGGCCGCGGTGGTGTTGCCGGTGGCGTACGCGGTCCAGCTCACTGCGCCGTCGGTGCTCTTCAGCACGCCCATCGCGTTGTTGCCCGCCACCGTCCAGATCGTGGGCGGAGTGTTGGGATCGCGGTTCGGGTTGGGATCGATCGCCGCCGTCCACGGCTTGCCCGAGGTGACGAGTGAGCCGCCGGTGCCGGTGTTGATCGGGCCGGTGAAGGTGACTCCGTAGTCGGTCGATTTGTAGACGCCCTGGTGGCAGACGAACGCGTAGAGGTCGCTCGGCCGCGCGGGGTCGACGAGCACGTCTTGCACGCCGAAGTTGTCGTTGTTGAACGATGCGCCGTTCAGGTCGAGGCCCGAGGGCGTCACGTCGGTCCAGGTGCCGTTCGCGGATCCACCGTCGGTGGTGCCGCCTCCGGTGGCTGATCCACCGCCCGTCGCCGCGCCGCCGCCAGTTGCTGCTCCGCCGCCCGTCGCGGAACCACCGCCTGTCGCGGAACCACCGCCTGTCGCGGAACCACCGCCGGCTGCCGCACCGCCACCGCCTGTCGCGGAACCACCGCCGGCTGCCGCACCGCCACCGCCTGTCGCGGAACCACCGCCGGCTGCCGCACCACCACCGGCAGCCGATCCGCCGCCTGTCGCGGAACCACCGCCGGTCGCGGAACCACCACCTCCTCCACCCGAGGTGGTACCCGGCGGACAAGCGCACAGCGTCACCGCGGCAACCAGCAGAAGTCGCGAACGCATCGACGCCAAACTACCACGCGCCGGAAACCCCTCCCCCACCAAGGGGGAGGGTGCCCGAAGGGCGGGAGGGGCGTCACGCCTCCGCAGACGTGCGCACGATCAGTACGTGAGCTTCACGTAGCCGTCGGTCGCGTTCGCGCCCGCGGTGTTGGTCTGGTTGATGCCGCCGTTGAACGAGCCTCCGCCGCCGCAACCCGCCCAGGTGCCGCTGCCGCCGCTGAAGGTGTCGCCGCAGCTCCCGCCGGAGTAGCCGCCGCCGGCCCCCTGCCCCCACAGACCGCAGCGCGAACCACCGCCGCCGTAGCCGCCGAACACGGTGGGGTCGCTCGCGCACGACGAGCCGCCGCCGCCGGTGCTCCCCTGCGGGTAACCGAGGCCCGGCGTGGGCGGAGTGCCCTGCCCGCTCGACAGCCAGCCACCACCCGCGCCCGAGTGAGAGCCGGCAACGATCGAGCCGCCCGCGCCGTTGTCGCTGCGCGCGGTGCCGCCCGCCGTACCGCCCGAGGTGCCCGCGCGGCCTTGGAGCTCAGACGCGGTGAGACCGGAGCTGAACGCGCAGCCGCCGCCGCCTGCCGCGAGCAGCAGCGTGCCCGAGGAGGTGACGAAGGTGCCGCCACCGCCCGCGTAGCTGACCGCCCGCTGAGCCACCCGCATCGTGATCACATCGCCCGGGTTCACCGCGAACGTGCCGATGATCTTCGCGCCGGGAGCGGTGGCGTCGCAGCCCATCGCTCCGGCGCCCTCGACCGTCACGCTGGTCACGCCGGAGGGCACGGTGAAGGTCTGCGGCGTGCCGGTCTGGCCCGTGCTCGTCGCGGCGAAGTTGCTGCTGGTGCCGGCGAACGCGGCGGTCACGTTCACCGCCGAGTTGACGGTCACCACGCAGGTGCCGGTGCCGAAGCAGCCTCCGCCCGACCAGCCGAGGAAGCTGGTGCCCGAGCCCGCGACCGCGGTCAGCGTCACCACCGTGCCGGCCGCGAAGCCGCTGCTGCAGGTCGAGCCGCAGTTGATGCCCGCGGGGCTCGAGGTCACCAGCCCGCTCACCGCTCCGGTTCCGGTCTTGTTCACCGCGATCGCCGGCGCGCCGAGGTCGAAGGTGGCGGTGACGCTGATCGCCGCCGTCATCGAGACCACACAGGGGCCGGTGCCGGTGCAGCCGCCGCCCGACCAGCCCGAGAAGACGCCGATCGACGGCGAGGCCGTCAACGTCACCTGGGTGCCGAAGTTGTAGCCGGCGATGCAGGTGGCGCCGCAGTTGATGCCTGCCGGGCTCGAGGTGACCACGCCGGTGCCGTTGCCGGCGAGCGAGACGCTCAAGTTGTAGGGCGTGGCGCTGAAGGTCGCGCTGACGGTGGTCGCGGCCCCCAGAGTCACCACGCAGGTGCCGACGCCGGTGCAGCCGCCGCCCGCCCAGCCCGCGAAGGTCGAGCCGAGCGCCGGCGACGCGGTCAGCGTCACCGTGGTGCCCTGGGTGTAGTTGTCGGAGCAGATCGCACCGCAGTTGATCGAGCCCACGTCGGAGGTGATCGTGCCCGTGCCCGAGCCCAGCCGCTGAACGGTGAGCGCCACCGGCCCGGGTTGGAAGGTCGCGGTCACCTGGGTTGCGGCGGTCATCGACACCACGCAGGAGCCGGTGCCGCTGCAGGGCCCCGACCAGCCGGCGAAGACCGCGCCCGAGGTGGGCGCCGCGGTGAGGGTGACCACGGTGCCGTAGGCCACCTGCTCGGAGCAGGTCGCGCCGCAGTTGATGCCACCCGTGGAGGAGGTGACCACGCCGAACGTGGGCGCGCTGTTCACCACCGTGAGCGTCTCCTGCTCGAGGCTGAAGTTGGCCGACACGTTCAGGTCGGCGTTCATCGTCACCACGCAGGTGCTGGTGCCGCTGCAGCCGCCTCCGCTCCAGCCGGTGAAGGTCGAGCCCATCGCCGGGGTGGCGGTGAGGGTGACCTGGGTGCCGGCGTTGTAGCTGGCGTTGCAGGTGGTGCCGCAGTTGATCGCCCCGACGTTGGCGGTGATCGCTCCGCCGCCGGTGCCGGTGTGCGCGACGTTGAGCGCGAACTGCTGAACGGTGAAGTTGGCGGTGACCGCGATCGACGAGCTCAGCGTCACCACGCAGGTGCTGGTGCCGCTGCAGCCGCCGCCCGACCAGCCGGTGAAGAACGAGGTCGCATCGGGTACGGCGGTGAGCGTCACCACGGTGCCGGGCGAATACGAGGCGCTGCAGGAGGCGCCGCAGTTGATGCCCGCCGGTGACGAGGTGACCGTCCCGGTGCCGGTGCCCCCCTTCATCACCAGCAGGGTGTCGTTCGGCGTGAAGGTGGCCTGCACCTGAATGTTGCTGCTGCCGTCGGCGACGCAGACGCCGGTGCCGGTGCAGCCTCCGCCGGTCCACCCGACGAAGGTGCTGCCTGAACCAGGGTTCGCGGTCAGGGTCACCATCTGGCCGGCCGCGACCATCATCGTGCACGCGGTGCCGCAGTTGATGCCAGCGGGGAGCGAGGTGACCGTGCCGCTGCCGGCGCCCGCCAGCGTGACCGTGATGGTGATCATCGCCGCGCCGCCGCCGCCGGTCGCGGAGCCTCCGCCGGTCGCCGAGCCGCCGCCCGTCGCTGCGCCACCGCCCGTCGCTGCGCCGCCGCCCGTCGCCGAGCCGCCGCCGGTCGCCGCACCGCCGCCGGTCGCCGCACCGCCGCCCGCTGCCGAGCCACCGCCCGCCGCCGAGCCACCGCCGATCGCGGAGCCGCCGCCGGTGGCGACGCCGCCGCCCGACGCGAAGCCACCACCGATCGAAGTGCCACCGCCTCCGCCTCCGCTGGGGTTACTTCCTCCGCAGGCGACGACGGACAGAA
Source organism: Myxococcaceae bacterium (assembly GCA_047602415.1). Classification (GTDB taxonomy): domain Bacteria; phylum Myxococcota; class Myxococcia; order Myxococcales; family Myxococcaceae; genus JASGHH01. The sequence continues at coordinate 3,047,361 of JASGHH010000001.1, forward strand.
GAACGACGAAAGCGAATGCGCGCATGAACCTGACCCTCCCGGCAGGAGCGATGTTTGAGTGCTGCGCAGCGACGCGACCCTCGCCGCACAAATTCAGCGCCATCGTACCAAGACGCGGCCCGCTGTGAAGCCGCGGCCGGGCGGAGTCAGGGCCGCTCGACCGTACGGAGGAACTGGGCCACGTCGTCCCGGGTCGCACCGGTGGTCCGGGCGAGCACGTCGATCACCGTCGCCTCGTCCTTGGTCGCCAGCAGGTTGCGGGCGTAGTCGCGGTGCTCGTCGAGCGCGGTGCGGCCATGCGCTGCGAAGCTGGGAAAGCCGAGGGTCCCAAGAAGGCAGGCGAAGTGGGTGACCAGGTCGATCGGCGTCACCAGGGCGGAGATCAGACCCCACCAGCCGAGGAACAGGGTGTGGAGCTCGAAGCGAACGAAGGTGCGCAGGCTGCACGAGCGGCACACCTGGCCCTTCACCGCCTCGGTGCGCCGCATCACCAGCAGGCCGGTGTTCTGGGAGTAGGCGACCCGGAGCACCGGCCGCCGATCTCGGCAGACCTCGCAGCGGCCGACCTTGGTCGGCAGCAGCTTCGCCGCCCGGGCCACCCGAAGCAGCACCACCCCAGCGGCCAGCGCCGTGGCGACGACCACCCCGGGGAGGTACGCCTCCATGTGGGCATTGAACACCGGGAGCGGTGGGGGCACGCAACCGACTCGCTTCACGCAGTGTCGCGGTGACGCTACGCTCCCGTCCCTCGGGGCCAGCGTGAGCGACAACGACGAACAGGGCAACCGGCCCAAGCGAAAGCACCGGCGCGTCGCCACCCGCGGGGTGACCGCGGTGGTGAGCGCCGCCGGCGAGTCCACCAGCTACGTGGTCGCCAACCTCTCGCTCGGCGGAGCGCTGGTGCTGGGCGGTATTCCGCCGGCGCGCGACCTCACCCTCGACATCGAGCTCAAGCTCAAAGGGGAGCGGGCGATTCTGGTGCGCGGTCACGTCGCCCACGCCCGGCCCGAAGGCATCGGGATCGCGTTCGACCCGCTCTCGCACGACGACTCGGCGGCGATGGCCACCTTCATCACCGCCGTCGACGCACAGAACCTGATGCCTCCGCCGCTGCCGGCGAAGAGCGTGCGCAACCTCGACGAGCTGCCCGCCCAGTCGCCGCGCACCGACGACGCGTTCTTCGAGCCGCACGACCCGAGGCCACCGCGCACCGCTTCACCCGACGATCGCGAGCAGTACCTGCGGGCGCTGGTGAAGAACCGCGACGAGACGATCAAGAAGGGCCGCGCCGCGTACCAGGGCCTGCTCGCGGAGGCAGACCAGCTGCGCACGCTCGCCACCCGGCTGAAGAGCCAGGTCGAGGCAGCCCAACGGCAGGGAGCGATGAACGAGGTCGCGCTCGCCACGTCACGCAAGGCGCAAGAAAAGCAGCTCGAGGCCCAGCTCGCCGAGCGCGCCACCGCCGCGGAGCAGCTCGAGAACGAGCAGCGCCGCACGCTGGAGGCGATCGCGATGGTGTCGTCGCTCGAGGCGCAGATGCGCCGGCGCGAGCTCGACGTCTCGCACGCCAAAGACGAGGCCGAGCTGGCGCGGCGGGAAGCGACCGCCAGCGCGCTCGAGGCGTCGAGCGCACGGCGCGCCCGCGAAGAGCTGCTCACCGCCAACCGCAAGGCGATGGAGTCGCAGGCGTCGCTCACCAAGGAGCGCAACGGGCGCCTCGCCGCCGAGAAGTTGATCGCCGAGGCTCAGGCCGCCGAAGTCGCCGCGCACCAGGAGAACGAGCGGCTGTTGAGCGAAGTTCAGAAGCTGAAGGCCAAGCTGGTCACCGCCGAAGAGGCGCTCGAGCGCGCGGCGGCGAAGAAAGCGGCTGCTGCCGCGGCGCCGGCGCACAAGCCCGGGCGTCTGCCGGCGGCGAAGTTCCGCCCCGACTGAGCTTCAGCGGCAGGGGTCGGGAAAAAGCTGCGGCGCCCCACAGGGCGTGGCGTCGATGGTGCCCTTCAGCGTTCCATCGGCGAAGACGAGCTCGAAGGTGCCCTTCAGCTCGCCGCGCGGCTGATCGAGGTTCACCGTCGCGTCGTTCGACAGGTGGGGCGCACACAGGTCATCTGCTTTTGGCCAGAAGAACGCCGTATGTGGCGCGAGCGGAAGCCAGGGCGGAGCAGAAGACGCAGGAACCACGGGAACCGGAGGGGGCGAGCTCGCGGTGACGATGGAGCTGACGTCGATCCACAGCTGAGCGGGTGCGGAAGCCGGGCGGAGCTGTTCGAGCAGCTCACAACCTCCGCCCACTTCGTAGAGAGCGAGCATCAAGTCGGTGCGCCCGTCGACGTCGAGCTGAAAGGTGAGCACCGACTTCGGCTGGAGCGTCTGCCCGCCGAGCGCGCCGTGCGCCGTCATCGGTGAGGCGCGCCGCATCGGGGCGACGAAACATCAGCTGCAGAAAAAAGCGAAGCCCCGATCACCTCAAGGGTGATCGGGGCTTCTAAAAAGGATCCGGCAGCGACCTACTCTCCCACGCGGTTTCCCGCGGAGTACCATCGGCTCTGGAGGGCTTAACTTCCGTGTTCGGGATGGGAACGGGTGTGACCCCTCCGACATTGCCACCGGAAATCTGTCGGCAGTTCGTGTGGTCTTGCGACCAGACAACTGCATGCATACGAAGGGTAAGCGAAAGATTCGATTATTTCGTCGAGCGCTCGTTGATGAGCTCACTCGATTCGGGTCGCCACTCGTCCACCGCTTGTTCAGCGATGAGAGCGACGGGCCTCGGCCTCACACTCCAGACTCCCTGGTGCTCGTCTTGCGACGAACAGCACCGAGAGAAAGAAGCAAAATAAGCCGCACGACCGATTAGTACCGGTTAGCTGAACGCATTGCTGCGCTTACACACCCGGCCTATCAACGTTGTCGTCTGCAACGGGTCTTCAGGGGGATTGCTCCCCGGGAGGCCAATTCTAGAGGTCGGTTTCCCGCTTAGATGCTTTCAGCGGTTATCCAATCCACACATGGCTACCCAGCGATGCCACTGGCGTGACAACTGGTACACCAGAGGTGTGTCCAACCCGGTCCTCTCGTACTAAGGTCAGATCCTCTCAAGCCTCCTACGCCCACGGAAGATAGGGACCAAACTGTCTCACGACGTTTTGAACCCAGCTCGCGTACCGCTTTAATTGGCGAACAGCCAAACCCTTGGGACCTGCTCCAGCCCCAGGATGCGATGAGCCGACATCGAGGTGCCAAACCTCCTCGTCGATGTGAACTCTTGGAGGAGATAAGCCTGTTATCCCCGGAGTACCTTTTATCCGTTGAGCGATGGCCCTTCCATACAGAACCACCGGATCACTATGACCTGCTTTCGCACCTGCTCGAGATGTCTCTCTTGCAGTCAAGCTCCCTTATGCCATTGCACTCGACGCCTGGTTTCCAATCAGGCTGAGGGAACCATCGCGCGCCTCCGTTACTCTTTGGGAGGCGACCGCCCCAGTCAAACTACCCACCAGACAGTGTCCCGATCCCCGGTCAGGGGACGCGGTTAGACACCAGAATTCAACAGGGTGGTATTTCACCATTGCCTCCACTGAACCTAGCGGCCCAGCTTCAAAGGCTCCCACCTATCCTACACAGTCAAACCCTAGTGTCACTGTCAAGTTGTAGTAAAGGTTCACGGGGTCTTTCCGTCTTTCCGCGGGTAAACTGCATCGGCACAGCTATTTCAATTTCGCCGAGTCCCTCTCCGAGACAGTGCGGAAGTCGTTACTCCATTCGTGCAGGTCGGAACTTACCCGACAAGGAATTTCGCTACCTTAGGACCGTTATAGTTACGGCCGCCGTTTACTGGGGCTTCGGATCATCGCTTCGCTTACGCTGACGAATCCCCTTAACCTTCCAGCACCGGGCAGGAGTCAGACCCTATACGTCGGCTTAGTGCCTTCGCAGAGTCCTGTGTTTTTGGTAAACAGTCGCTACCGCCTATTCTTTGCAACCCTTTTCGGCTTCGGCTGTACGCCTACACCTACAAAGGGCACACCTTCTTCCGAAGTTACGGTGTCAATTTGCCTAGTTCCTTGGAGGAGAGTTCTCTCGGGCGCCTTAGGATTTTCTCCTCACCCACCTGTGTCGGTTTACGGTACGGACGACCTGTAGACTCCCTGCGAGGTTTTTCTTGGAAGCGTGGTATCGATCACTTCGCGCTGACGCGCTCGCATTCGGCTCTCGGAGATAACTGTCAGGCCTTTGTTCGCACCCGACACCCCTACAGCCTTAGACCATCACAACCGCACGATGGCTGATTTAACCTTCTCCGTCGCCCCTCAGTTCGACGTCTACAAGCCGGCTCAGGAATATTAACCTGATTCCCATCACCTACGCCTTTCGGCCTCAGCTTAGGCTCCGGCTAACCCTGGGAAGATTAACTTGACCCAGGAAACCTTAGGTTTACGGCGAGAACGTTTCTCACGTTCTTTATCGCTACTCATTTCGGCATCAGCACTCGCAACCGCTCCACATGCTCTTTCGATCATGCTTCACCGCTGTTGCAACGCTCCCCTACCGCCAAACAGCTCATGAGCTGTTTGACTCGAAGCTTCGGTACCAGACTTAGCCCCGTTACATTTTCGGCGCGGCTTGTCTTGACCAGTGAGCTATTACGCTTTCTTTAAAGGATGGCTGCTTCTAAGCCAACCTCCTGGTTGTCAATGACCCGCCACATCCTTTCTAGTGTTCACTTAGTCTGGATTTGGGGACCTTAGCTGTCGATCTGGGTTATTCCCCTCTTGACGATGAACGTTATCACCCACCGTCTGCGTCCCGGGATAACACTTGTTGGCATTCGGAGTTTGGTACGGTTTGGTAATCTGGTGAGACCCCTAGCCGTTCCAGTGCTCTACCTCCAACAGTGAATTACCCGAGCCGATACCTAAATATCTTTCGGGGAGAACCAGCTATCACGGAGTTTGATTGGCCTTTCACCCCTATGCACAGCTCATTGGAGAGATTTTCAACTCTCACCCATTCGGTCCTCCATGCGGTGTTACCCGCACTTCAACCTGGCCATGCATAGATCACCCCGCTTCGGGTTATAATACACGCAACTCAATCGCCCGTTTCGGACTCGCTTTCGCTCCGGCTCCACCTAACGGCT